>OZ240664.1:0-650000 GCA_965198435.1 uncultured Pseudohongiella sp.
CGTAAGCGAAGGCAGTCTGTGTGACATCGCACCCACTTTACTGAATCTCATGGGGCTCCCGGTGCCAAAAGAAATGACAGGATCAGTATTGTTGGCACCTGCAATCAGTGATGACGCTGCCGCACAGTCCATTGCTTAGGGAGCCTCTGATTAATGTTTTCGAAGCAGTTAGTGCAAGGCAAAAATCAGCGAAAAAGCGCAGTTTATAGATCATAAATGCGCATGTTGAGCTGATTTTTAACGCAGCAATAACAACGTAGGTAATTAATCAGAGGTTCCTTAAGCCAAACCATGACTCAGTTGGATGAGGTTATTGCAAACCAACAACAACGTTCCAACCTGCAACAACAGCAAAGAGGACTTGAAGCCGAACGAGAAGGCAACCGGGGAATCATTGAACAATTACTCGCTGCGGCGTATGTGCAAGGCAGGTCTGGAGCAATTCGAACCTTTCTAAACCAGGAAGATAACAGCGAATCCAGTTGCATACTGCACTACAAGAGAATTTTTGGAAACTACCAGCTACAGAGATAGAAAAATTTCAAGCCAGTATTGAAGAACTGAATAGCGCCACAATCAAGATTAATAATGACTTGGCAGCATTAGAGAATCAACAGGCACAATTGGCTGCAACGAATGAGAAACTTGAATCCAGGCCTGCCGAACGCATTCAAGCCCTGGCTGCTTTAAACAATGTCATTGCCAGCGACAATGCAGAGTTAGAGCAATTGGAATTTGATCAAGCTGAGCTGCAATCTCTGCTGGAAGAAATCGCCAGAGCGATGTCCAGTATTCGCCCATTTGTCGATGTGCCGCCACTTGCATCCCCACAAGAGGAACTTACGCGACCAGTGGACGGCTCCATGCTTAGCCGTTTTGGGTGCGCTTATGCAGGAGGCAACCTGATGCGCCAAGACATTTTTATTGGTACAGCAGAGGGCTCGCCTGCAACTGCCGTACATCCTGGCTATGTGGCATTTGCCAGCCGGTTGCAGGAACAAAGGTTTACTCATTGGGCTTGACCATGGTGAAGGCTTTGTCCTGTGTATGGCGACAATCAGACCCTGGCTGTGAAAGCTGGCCAATGGGTCACCCAGGATCAAGTCACAGACACTTCAGGCACAAGCCCCAACAACGATACTGCGGGCCTCTATTTCGAACTGTGGGAACTGTGGCAAGAAGGCGAAGCTGAAAACCCGAGCCTGTGGCTAATCTCCCCCTTGATTTGCCAATTTCTCAATAAACTGAAACTATTAGCGCATTCGTATAGATAGAAGTGGCTGACTAAGCAAGTTTATTCATGCCCAGCCGTACTTAAAGGAATTTACAGGAAACTATCATGATTCTGCCACGCGAGGTTTCGCGCCTGATCAGCTCTTCAATAATCGCACTCACTTGCAGCTTAAGCCCTTCTGCCATTGCTCAACCCAATGAGATAAATCGCCTGCCATTACCATTAGATGAGGTGCGGATGTTTACAGAAGCTCTGGATCGCATTCGAATGGCTTATGTGGAAGAGATTGACGACAAAACCCTATTGGAAAATGCCATCAAAGGCATGCTCTCGGGACTCGATCCTCATTCCGCCTACATGGCAGGCAACGATTACGATGTGTTGCAGGAAACCACCACTGGTGAATTCGGTGGGCTTGGAATTGAAGTAGGTCGCGAAGACGGTTACATCAAAGTCATCAGCCCTATCGATGACACCCCCGCAGACCGCGCTGGAATTCAGGCGGGTGATCTAATTATTCAAATCGACAATATTCCTTCGCGTCAGTTGTTGCCGGAAGAAGCAGCGCAAATGATGCGTGGCGAACCTGGTACGGAAGTGACTATCACGGTTGCACGTGAAGGGATGGAGCCATTTGACTTAACCATTTTGCGCGAAGTGATTGCACTCAACAGTGTACGCAGCATGATGTTAGAGCCAGGCTATGCCTATCTGCGGATAGCACAATTCCGCATTAATACGGGAGAAGATCTGGAGTCTGAAATAACCGATCTGATGCAAGAGCATGGTGAGTTGAAAGGCATGGTGTTAGATCTAAGAAACAATCCAGGGGGCGTTCTGCAATCTTCCGTTAGAGTGGCAGACAGTTTTATCGATCAAGGAAGAATTGTGTATACGGAAGGTCGTCTTGAAGGCAATGACATGGAGTTCTACGCAACATTGAACACCATAGCACCTGAAGTGCCACTCGTTGTTCTAATTAATAACGGGTCCGCTTCTGCTTCGGAAATTGTTGCCGGCGCACTACAGGATCATGGCCGTGCCATCATCATGGGCACACAAAGTTTTGGAAAAGGTTCGGTACAAACTGTTCTGCCTTTGGACGAAACTCGAGCAATTAAGCTCACCACATCACTTTACTTCACGCCTGGTGGCCGGTCTATTCAGGCGCAAGGCATTACCCCTGACATAGAAGTGGATGACGCCTTTGTAACACGCCGTTCTAGAAACTTTCGTCAATATAATGAAGCAGATTTGCCAGGTCGTTTAGAAAACGGGAATGGTGAAGAAGTTGTCAATAGCAATGACGAGATGGCTGAAGCGTTAATCTCTGCTGAAGAAGTTTTAGTGACAGACTATCCATTGAATGAAGCGCTTAATGTCTTAAAAGGCATTAACGCATTCAAATCCGCACAACGAAACATATCGGGCTCATTTGTCCAACGCGATGACTTCTAACGATCTGCAAATTGCCAATAAAAGCCAGGGAGCCTCTGATTAATGTTTGCGAGGCAGTTAGTGCAAGGCAAAAATCAGCGAAAAAGCGCAGTTTATAGGGCATAAATGCGCATTTTGAGCTGATTTTTAACGCAGCAATAACAACGTAGGTAATTAATCAGAGGTTCCTTAGAAACGTACTTCGATTCCCCGAGAGGCCATATGCTCTTTGGCCTCCTGAATCGAATACTCCTGAAAATGAAAGATACTGGCTGCCAGCACAGCATCAGCTTTGCCTTCGATTACGCCTTCAGCCAGATGTTCCAGATTACCCACGCCGCCGGATGCAATAATCGGCACTGATACTGCTTCGCTCACGGCGCGATTCAACTCCAGATCAAATCCAATCCTGGTGCCATCACGATCCATGCTGGTTAGTAAGATTTCGCCAGCACCGTATTCCACCATGCGCCTGACCCATCCAATGACTTCGATGTCGGTAGGATTGCGCCCGCCACGAGTGAAAATCTCCCACCTGGGTTCTTCGCCTTCTCTATTCACCCGCTTAGAATCCACAGCAACGACGATGCACTGTGACCCGAATCTGGCGGATGCTTCTTTAACGAATTCGGGGTTGTTTACGGCTGCGGTGTTGATGGACACTTTATCCGCTCCAGCGTTCAACATAGTGCGAATATCTTCGAGGGTCCGGATACCACCACCCACTGTAAGAGGAATAAATACCTGGCCAGCAATGGCGCGCACCGTTTCAGCCATCGTATTACGATCTTCATGACTAGCGGTGATATCCAGAAATGTAATTTCATCTGCACCGGCCTCGCAATAACGTTTCGAGACTTCCACCGGATCTCCCGCATCACGCATATCGATAAACTTCACGCCTTTTACAACGCGGCCGTTGTCGCAGTCTAAACAGGGAATAATTCGTTTCGCGAGAGACATTAGCAAGCTCCGGAATCGCAATAAGACTGTGCTTCCTGAAGATTTAATTTTCCCTCGTAGATCGCACGCCCGGTGATGGCACCTATAATACCGGCACCCGTTTTTGTATTGCTAACCGCCTGCAAATCAACAATGTCTGCCAACTTGGAAATACCACCGGAAGCTATGATTGGAATATCTGATTGCTCAGCCAGTGACACAGTAGCTCCAACATTTGCACCCTGCATCATGCCATCACGAGAGATATCTGTATAAACAACTGCTGCCACGCCCATGCCGGAGAATCGCGCAACCACTTCACTTGATTCAAGGCTGGATACATCTGCCCACCCTTGCGTGGCGACTTTCCCATCCACGGCATCAATGCCGACGATAATTTTGTCTGGAAAAGTCTTACAGGACTGCTCTACAAACTCAGGATTTTTTACTGCCTGGGTCCCGATAATCAGATAGCTGACTCCGGCATCAGCGTAGAATTGAGCGGAGTCGAGATTGCGTATGCCACCACCGATTTGGATTGGCAGATCAGGAAACATTTTGGCGATTTCAGAAACCAGTTCCCCGTTTACTGGTGTGCCGGCAAATGCACCGTTGAGATCGACGATATGTAACCGTCTGGCACCCTGCTCA
Source organism: uncultured Pseudohongiella sp. (assembly GCA_965198435.1). GTDB lineage: Bacteria > Pseudomonadota > Gammaproteobacteria > Pseudomonadales > Pseudohongiellaceae > UBA9145. Next base: position 4,265 of record OZ240664.1, read on the forward strand.
ACCCACTGTCTCGCCTGTTTCACGGGATCGTTAGAAAACACTGTTGAATCTTCCATGCGCCCCTGGCGCAGCCGGACACATTGGCCATCTTTCAAATCAATTGCTGGAATTACTAACATGTGAATAGCACTTTGCTGTGCCTAGCCTCCGTCCCATTGCAGGAAATTCTTAAGCAGGATAAGCCCTGCAGTTTGACTTTTTTCGGGATGAAACTGCGTGGCGAATATGTTTCCATCCGCTAAGGCGGCGACAATATCTTTACCGTAGTGTGAGCGCCCGCAGATTTTACTGTCGTCATCCATTTGCACATAATAACCGTGCACGAAATAGAAACGGCTATTGTCTGGCACACCTTTCCATAGTGGATGCGCGTGTGTTTGCATCACTTCATTCCAACCCATATGAGGAACTTTCAGTCGCTCACCTTCTTGCTCACGAAGGTCATCGCCAAAATATTTCACTTCCCCATCAATAAAACCCAGACAATCAACGCCGCCGTTTTCTTCCGAACGATTCATCAATGCCTGCATGCCAACACAGATAGCCAGAACCGGCTTCTTCTGCATCGCGTTCGCCACCATCTCACCCACATTCAGGCGATTGATTTCAGCCATGCAATCTCGAATCGCACCAACTCCGGGGAACACAACCCGGTCTGCCGCCGCAATGATTTCCGGATCAGGAGTGACGGTTACTCGGACATCCTCACCAGTGACAGCCATAAGCTCGCCTCCTACATACTCCAATGCTTTTGCAACGGAATGCAGGTTGCCCATGCCGTAATCTATTACTGCAACTTTGTTCATCAAACAAATTTCTTAGAAAGGATGAATCTAGGGAGCCTCTGATTAATGTTTGCGAGGCAGTCAGTGCAAGGCAAAAATCAACCAAAAAGCGCAGTTTATAGGTCATAAATGCGCATTTTGAGCTGATTTTTAACGCAGCAATACCAACGCAGGTAATTAATCAGAGGTTCCCTAGAGAGATCCTTTTGTGCTCGGCACAACACCTTGCTGTCCGGGGTCCGCTTCCATTGCGACGCGAATAGCCCGACCAAACGCTTTAAAAATTGTCTCAATCTGGTGATGCGGGTTTTTGCCACGGATGTTATCGATGTGCAGAGTCACCATGGCATGATTCACAAATCCCTGAAAGAATTCATGAAACAGATCCACATCAAAGCTCCCGACAATACCTTTCGTAAAGTCGACGTGATATTGAAGACCGGGCCTTCCAGAAAAATCGATGACCACGCGAGATAACGCTTCATCCAGTGGCACATAAGCATGCCCATAGCGACGAATCCCGGTCTTATCCAAAGCCTGATTGATCGCCTGCCCCAGAGTAATGCCAATATCTTCAACGGTATGGTGCGCATCAATCTCCAGATCGCCTTGCGCCTGGATAGATAGATCAATGAGCCCATGGCGGGCAATTTGATCCAGCATATGGTCGAGAAAGGGCAGTCCGGTCTCTACCTCTAACTGACCAGTGCCATCGAGATTAACCGAAACAGTAATCTGGGTTTCCCTGGTGCTGCGTTCGACCGTCGCTTGCCGCAGATCAGGAGCTGGAGCGCTCATGGATGATCCTGATGTGAGAAAAGCCCGCATTATAATGCCCGAATACCTTCTGCGAAAGTAACGGCGACAGAGACAATGAATCAGAGCAATCGTGCATGGACAGTGAGATTCCGGTAGACTTGAGTCTATTCAAGACGGATATCGCAGGTGATTGCGGCAGCTCCATTTCATCTGAAATGCATAATTAAGCCATGAGGAATTTCTTCAAAATTTTATTGGGATTCACAGTCCTCGTGCTTATCGCAGGATTCGTGCTGCTGTCGCGCATTAACACAGACCGCAATAAGCAGGCGATCAGTGCTGCGGTTCTGGAATCTACCGGTTATCAACTCACTATCGGTGGTAACTTATCGCTGGATCTATTTCCTATATTTGGTTTCTCGTTATCCGACGTGAGATTGAAGAATCCAGCCTATCCTCAAGAGCTGGGATCAGCTTCACAGGTAGTTCTCCGCGTAGAGTTGGCACCGCTGCTCAACCGTTCACTGAAGGTGCAGGAAATTATTGCCGACAATTTTCACATCAACTACTTCATTGATTCCGATGGCAGGGCTCTGTGGTCGGTCAACGATTCATCCTCACCAAGTGCATCGACTAATGTTGACAGCACCAGTCCTTCAACCGATGCAGCGGACAGCAACGTCGAACTTTCCATTGATCAATTGCAGATACGCAATGCCAGCATCGACTTTCAGGATTCTTTCAGAGGCACACGCTACCGACTTGACCAGATGAATCTATTAAGTCGCAACAGCAATCTGAATGGCCAACCGTTTGATGTAGAGATCAGCTTCAACTATGAAAACAATGGCATGTCAGCACCAGTGCCGATAAACCTGCAAAGCGAAATTGATGTTGATATTGCAACAGGTGATTTAGCCTTACGACATTTCAGGGCGAGCATTAACCCAATGATGGTTACCGGCGCTATAACACTTGCATCGTTGAATACTACGCCAACGTATTCAGCTCAATTATCAGCCGATGCATTTGATGTTATTGCTTTGTTGCAATCTTTAGGCGTGGTAGAAATGGAATTGGGTCCCGAACCCGGCATCACAGCGGATCGTGACCTGGCATTTGATTTAGATTTCAGTGGAAACAGCGAGCAGGCATCCCTGAACTCACTGCTTATCAATTTCGCCAGCACGCAAATCGAAGCCGATGCCAATGTACGCATGGCAACAGAGTTTGCTCCCATGAATGTGAGCTATAACCTTAGCGCTGGCGCTATTGATCTCTCACCTTTCTTTCCTGAGGAGGAAGCCACTGAAGTTGATCAAGAATCAGCAGATGAAACGTTGACGCAAGCCAATTCAAGGATCAATTCTGCCGCACAATACCAGCCGGAAACTGAATTGCCGGTCGACTTGATCAGCGACATTACTGTATTGGGATCAGCTTCTATTGAGTCAATCCTTATCAACGACATACGCTTTGATGACATCAACCTGTTCATCAACGTAGAAGACAGGGTACTGGATATTGAGATGCCGCCTCTGTCCGCATTTGAGGGCAGCATACAAGCCACTGCGCGTCTGAACGTACAACAGAGCTCACCAACCTTCGAAGCGACTGCCAATGCTTCCGCATTAAACCTGGTGGATCTGGCTCCTTCCCTATCAAGGTTTAGTACGGTCAGCGGATTTCTCAGCACAGAATCTACCTATACCGCACATGGCCGCACGACATCTGACATCATGAATACTCTGAGCGGCAACACAGCATTTACCCTCACAGAGAGCTCTGTAGACATCGGGGTAATCAAGCAGATTTTCACTGCAATCGCTGCATTGAGTCCAACGGGTGAGGCCATTCAACAATGGCCTGATGTCATTCGATTCAATGAGATGAGTGGTTACCACTTACTGGACAATGGTTTTAAGGCCAGCCAGGAAATCAAGCTGCGCATGGATAATTTTGATATCAGCGGCAATGGTGGGTTTGATCTGGATGTCGGCACGTTCGATTACGATATGGCTTTCACGGTACTCGGCGAGCCCTACACTCAGACGATTCCCATCAATGAGCTGTATCACGACGTTTCCTGGCCGGTAGACTGCAACGCGCCATTTAGTGAAAGCGCCAATCGCTACTGCCGTCCGGATTTTACGCGGGTCAGAGAGATTTTTGCACAAATAGGGACCAACGCAGTACGCAGCCAACTGGAAGATGTCATCACCGATCAGCTGCCCGCCAGACTACAGGATTCTGCTCGAGATCTGCTGCGCAACATTTTCAATTAAGCGACTGTTAATCACCAACTAAGCACATACCATGCAGATTCGCTTTACCAACATATCTGATGAAGAGCATCGGGCGCAGATCATGCGGCAAGAGAATAGCCGCGATGAAACAACATTGGTCTCTCGACGTTTCCTGCTCCATAACTTCGCCCATGCTGCTGCAGAAGAACAGATTGGGCTATGTAATGGCATCTGGGGATTGATTGTACAGGGTGCTGGCCTGGATGGTGCCGACATCGGCGGACCTGACGCTCAACTGGCTGAAGCCCTGGCAGGACCTATTCAAATCCTGTTTCGTGATGACGCTGATTTGGGAAAGTTTCAGCAGACTTTGGCTTATATATCACCAGATAGCGATTGCACAAAACCAGCCGAACACATTTGTGAACGCAGAAAGCAATTAGACGGTCATTGGCGCGCTACACCTTACGGCGAAACCATGGAAGTTTAATGGCCTGAACATGACTGAAAGAAAAGCGCCATCACTAATCGATTCCGAAAAATTTAACCAAGCTGTTCTTGATTGGTTCGACACTCATGGCCGCAAAGAGTTACCCTGGCAACAGGGTTCCACACCGTATCGTGTTTGGGTATCCGAAATTATGTTGCAGCAAACCCAGGTACAAACCGTTATTCCGTACTTTGCGCGCTTCATGGATCGGTTTCCTGATGTAACGTCGCTGGCGAATGCACCACTTGATCAGGTGCTCCATTTATGGACGGGTTTGGGTTACTACGCACGAGCACGCAATTTGCATAAAACCGCCGTTGCAGTTCGCGATAACTACCGCAGCGAGTTTCCACAAAGTGTCGATGAGTTAGAGAGCTTGCCAGGCATCGGGCGCTCAACAGCGGGTGCCATCGCGGCGTTATCCATGGGCATACGCGCACCAATCCTCGACGGCAATGTTAAACGGGTACTGACGCGGCACTTTGCAATCGCTGGCTGGCCCGACCAAACAAAAGTAAAGCGCGCGCTTTGGGAAATTGCGGAGCATTACACACCAGCCGAGCGCATCGCCGATTACACACAAGCGATGATGGATCTGGGGGCTACACTCTGTACGCGCAGCCAACCAAATTGTGAAGCTTGCCCGCTTACCAAATCATGCGAAGCCTATGCCACGGAATCCATCCAGCTATATCCAGGCAAAAAACCCAGGAAGACCTTGCCGGTTAAATCGACAGCGATGTTTATCCTGCGCGACAAAAACGATGCCGTATTGTTGGAAAAGCGTCCACCAAATGGCATTTGGGGTTCACTCTACAGCCTTCCCGAGGGAGATCCGGCCGCCAAGATGGTGACCATTGGCCACCAAACCTTTTCTTTGAACGACGCTGGTATTTTGAAATCCATCCGTCATACCTTTTCCCATTACCATCTCGACATCACGCCTATTCAACTGCTGGATCAAAACAAGCTGGATCAAGTGGCCGAAAATGATCGCTGGCTCTGGTATCCTTTGAATCATTCGCGGCAAGTTGGGTTGGCAGCCCCAGTGAAGAAACTGCTTTCATCACTGGACTAATCACTCATTGGATGCTGCAAAATTAGCTCAGAGGAACAATCATGAGCCGCATGGTGCATTGCAAAAAGTACAATAAAGAGTTGCCAGGATTGGCGGTGCCCCCCTATCCCGGCCCCAAAGGGCAAGAAATTTACGAAACCGTCTCCCAACAGGCCTGGCAGGAATGGCTCTCCCACCAGACAATGCTGATCAATGAAAAGCAGCTCAGCCTGATGGACCCAGACACACGCAACTACCTGCAACAGGAAATGGATAAGTTTCTCAATAATGAGGAACACGATATAGCTGAAGGTTATGTGCCTCCGGAAGGGGAGTAATTTCGCCGACAAATTCTTCCCTACCCTCATCGAAAAACGGGAAGCTAACCGGCGACGGACACGGCCTCAGCGTGGCTGTTCTTCAACGGCTGTGACATTGTAGGCGATTGAAACACGTGCGCCTTCTCCACTGTAGGGATGCACCATATGCTTCATCCAGCTCGGCCACAACAGCATACGCCCCGGTACATTCTCAACGAACTCACGGCCATCCAGTATCGTATTCTTTATCTGGATGTAGTTAGCCGCCTCTCTCGGATCGAGTATCTCAAGCAGGCCATTTTGTGCGATAGAGGGATCAGGCTGACCCTTGGTCACATAGTACACTCCTGACCACATACAATTAGGATGTGTATGCACGACATTGTAATCTCCGTGTCGGTTCACGTTAGCCCATGCATCGGTAATTAAGCGAAACTGTCGCTGCCGACCCTGGTCGCGAATAATTTGATCAATGAGACTAAAGGCCAATGTTTCAATGCGACGTTTGAGTTCTTGAACGGGCTCATCTGGCCAGGTAATCAAGTTGCCTGGCGACTGCCATCCGCCGGCATTGGACCGGTACTGGCGCTGGCCTTGAGTTTCACTCTCACATTTGAGTACCAAAGCTTCCAGTTGCTTGTTGAGGTCATCACTGTCCGACCAGTCGTGAATTACCAGAATCGAGCCGAACAGCATGGAGACATGCTGACTGATATCAAATTTTTCTATCTGTGTAGCGATGATGAACTCCTCACACTGCCTCACACTGGCCTATTCGACACGGCGAATCCTTACCATACGACCTCTGCCCTCCACGCGAAGCTGGTACTCGCCCAGTACACCCCGACTGATTTCAACATCGAAGCTACCACTGCGGGGATAGGGAAAATAGCGGGCTTCCACCTGGCGCCAAACACTGCCATTGTCCATATGGAAATACAAATGATTGAACCCTCCGGTAGTTACATCGACAACAGTGGCCACAACAGTATCTGGCTCAACATCTTCCGCTCTCTTTCCAATCTGTTCAATCCCAGGATCAGTACTGACTCGCGGCACCTGGTTCCGGGCAGCAGGGGTAGTTGCCACAGCAGGCTCAGAGCGCCCTGACGGGCACGGCGCGGGGACAGTATCAGTATCTGTAACCGCTGATGGGGTGTTTGTAATTGCTGTATCCTCTGCCGACCGCCCGCGGGCTGTTAACTCCTCAAAACAGGCAAGCCGTTGAGCTTCATTATCAAATTCTAAACATGCCTCCAGGTCCAGCTGCGAGACGGACTGAGCAGACACGTAGGAACTGACTAAGATCATACTGATCAGGGTGGAATTCTGCATAGCTACCCGACTTCTCAAATGAGTAAAAAGGGGCCAAAAGGCCCCTCTTCATTTGATCATAGAAATCCTATAATTTACTAATCTTGAATACTCTCCTAACGACTCTCCCAAATATTTTCTTAAGGAGCTTCTGATTAATGTTTGCGAGGCAGTTAGTGCAAGGCAAAAATCAGCGAAAAAGCGCAGTTTATAGGTCATAAATGCGCATTTTGAGCTGATTTTTAACGCAGCAATAACAACGTAGGTAATTAATCAGAGGTTCCTTAAATATTCTCTTGAGTACCAGGATTGTTGCAGTGGTTGATCGTTAGATATTAATCCAAGTCCCGACCACTGCATGTGCTTTGAGAACCAGAACTTGCTAGAAGTCTTGTGAGAATCTCAAGTAAACGATGCGTCCACGCAAATCGTGACCAGCCCGGGGATCATACCCAGGTCGATCAGAAAGACCGTTGGAGATGAATCCTCCTGCACTGGGATTCAATGCTGGAATCTCATTACCACTGGAATCCAGGCGCGTCAGTCGAGGTGGATCCTCATCGAATATGTTGTTCACACCAAGCGTGATCGAGGTATCCCCGAGGTTGAACAAATCAGTGAACACATAGTTGAACTGAGCATCCAATGTCCCCCAGTCATCTACCATTCCGCCGTTGCTCTGATCATTGCGATAACCGTCAATGTAGCGATAGGTCGCCGTAACGCTGGAATCACCCCACAAATAAGTCCCGCCAAAATGCGCACGTAGCTCAGGCATAGTGGAGAAGTTATTGGAGAAATTTCGGCTGCCGGCACCGTCAAACGATGTCGTACCGTCAGTGACATCGAAATCCATAACATAGGTCGCTGCACCGTCCAGCAGGAGCTGACCCGGGCCAATGTCTGCTGTATAGGTCATATTCAGGTCAAAACCCTGGGTTTCCACCTGCCCGATATTCACAAATTCAGTATTCACTTGACGCAACTGACCACCTGCGTCGCGAATAATACGCGGATCATTGGGAACACCATCATCGAGACAGTCGTTATTCACGATAGCCTGTGCACCTTCCGATTGCGCAATCAAGTCGGTGTAGTCAAAGTTGAAGAAATCCAGGCTGGCATTCAAGCCATTATCAAACTGAAAGACCACGCCGAAATTAAAATTCTCTGATTCTTGCGGTGTCAGACCAGGTGAACCTTGAACGGAAACCGTAATGTTGTTGTTCAAGCCAACAGACACACATTGCAAACTGCCACCGGAGCCTGTTGGAGAGGCTGGGTCATCAATAAATGCTGATGAAGTCGCCGATGCGGTTTGGCGTACAGTAGGTGCCTGGAATGAAGTCCCCCAGGAACCACGGAAACCAAGCCAATCACTTGGGCGATATTCGAAAGCCACCTTCGGATCAGTGGTATCACCAATGCCACTCCCGTAGTCTTCTCGACGAACAGCAAGCTGCAATTCGAATTCATCGGTTACTGGAATAACCAGCTCGCCGAAGATTGCCCATACATCTTGTGCACCGTTCACTGGGCCAGAAAGACTGGATTCGTTCGACTCACCGGCATCCGACAGTGAATCGCCGAAAATATCGATCTGTACATCACGATATTGGGCACCGAATGCAGCAGCAGCCATGTTGCCGTTGAACTCAAACAAATCACCAGTGGCGACGATATCCGTTACCTGTTCCAGTACTCGTGCGTTGCTGGAAGAAGGTGTATCAAACTTCGCCAGGGTGATCGGGCTGTTTCCAGCTACGGATACACCGTCTTTCGGTGACACCAGAGCAGGATTCGCCAGACGGGTACCAAACGGGTTCCATTCGCCAGACTTCACCAGATCCTGAAAGACATCGGAACGGTAGTTATGTGGCGCATTCGTCACCCGGGTGGATTTCGCCCACATGTAGGACGCATCCACAGTCCAGCTATCCGAAATATCCATCTCAAATCCGTTCATAAAACGGGTATAGGCCAGTTCACGATTGATGAATTGAGTCTGATCGGTATTGTTCACTTCTCTGCCCAGCGGTCTGGCGGTTGCCTGCAGGTCCACTGCTGTATGGACTGCGTCGTCCCAGGCTGTCGGGCCAATGTACAAAATATCATCCGGGTTGCCTGGATCCTGAACAAAGAAGTTGAACGGGTGTGTGGCAGGGATCGTGAATCCGCCGCCGACGGCACTCCCGGTATTGAACGTGTTACCCCCACTGGCGCGCTCAATTATATTGTTAGAGTAGCTGGCTTCCGCATAGTACCGCGCGTTGTCTGTCAAATCGTATTCAAACTCAGTGAATACCTGTACCCGCTCTTCTGCAGAAATCACACTTACCTGGTCGACGAACAGGTAACGGCAGAGGGAATCAGTTGGGCTACGTAATATGCCGCCGGCTGCCTCACAGTCTGGGTCAGGCATACGGTTTCCTCCTGTTGGAACAGCATTGCCTTCCGGATTCAAAGTGGCCCCACGGTAAGTACCCGGTGAGCCGGTTGAAGACAGAAAGCGCGACCTTTCATCGCTGGGGTTCAGGCGCTCGTTGAGCCAGTCGAAATCCGAGCGATAGGCATCGCCCTGCTCATAATAGGTGGCGTAAATATTGAAATGACCGCGATCCAGCGCGCTACCAGCCGCCAGGCTGATGTCCTTCTGGTCAATTTCTGATTCAGAATAACCGCCGCTGATTTCAAAACCCTCAAATCCCTGGCGGGTAATGATATTGGCTACACCGGCAACTGCCTGCGATCCATACAGTGAAGATGCCCCATCAGTGAGTACTTCAATGCGCTCAATCATGCTGATCGGGTACTGGTTAATATCCAGAAAGTCTGTGCCCGTATCATCAGCAACAGCCGCGATGCCGCCTCGCTTTCCATTAATCAGAGTCAGTGTAGAACCCAAACCCAGGTTACGTACATTGAACATACCCGTGCCAGCTCGATCGTTGGTCTCATTGTAAAGCTGAGAGCCGCTGTTCACGGTAAGTTCTCTCAACACATCCACCATCTGAACAGCACCTACCCGTTCCAGGTTTTGCTGATCAATGACCTGGAGTGGTGCTGTGCCGGAGAAACTGCTGCGCCGGATATAGGATCCGGTCACCACAACTTCTTCCAGCTGATCCGATTGAGCAAGGCCAGGTGGCGCTGCACTGAGCGCTGCCGCCACGCCAGCGGACAAAGCCGAAATCTTGAATTTATTGTTTCCCATAGATATTTACCCCCCTGTCAGGAAATGGCTATCGCCTGGGCTAATCGCCAAGCGATTGATTTGGAATTATTTGTTGGAGTGAATTGAAACCTTAGCTCACTGAAACTTTGGAAAAGTATCGGAACAACTGGAACTCTGTTGAGATGAAAGCAATCGCTTCACCTCTTTATACCCCTTCAAACCAACCAGTTTTTGTTATATCTGCCATTAGTCTTAATCAGTGATCACCGGGCTGACCCCTCAGCTATTAAATTCATACTGTTTTCAACCTAAAGCATTCTTCGAGATGACAGATGTGGGTATCTATCGACTTCGAATCTGATGAATATAGAATGGTATTGGTGGGTTGTCATCCAGAATTTGTCGAATAACTAATTTGCTTACTAGAAGAAAGTAACGATTCCGGCGACCGTCTTGGAATAAAGGAAAAAACCGGCATGAGAACGAACTCATGGCTGCTGGCTATTCCTACCAGCCCAATTCAACCTGATGATGGGGATATAGCGCGTTAAACTACACTCCAAGGACTACCGCCACACTGAGCAACGCACAGGCAAGCACAATAAAGCCAGCCCAAATGGGTAAAATATAACGCACCCAGGCTAACCACTCGATTCGTCCGGCTGCCAGATAAGCCAGCAAGGTTCCTGAAGTTGGTGTAAGCATATTGGTAATCCCGTTACCGAACAAAAATGCCGACACCGTAGTTTGCGGCCCAACACCCGCCAACTGACCTAGCGGCGCTAAAACCGGCATGGTTACAGCCGCCTGCCCAGACGTAGAAGGGATCATAAAGTCCAGTAACAATTGGGAGAGAAACATCCAAACAGCGGTAATATAGGCACCATTTCCACCAATCGCTCCATTCAGCGTGTGCACGATGGTATCCAGAATCTGGCCTTGCTCAAGCACGATAGTGACCGCCATCGCAACTGCAATCAGCGCGCTAGCCAACAACACTTTTTTCATGCCACCAATAAATGCCTCCACAGATTCATTTGCACTCATCGTGCTGCACGCTCCGAGACCGATACTGATGGCAATATAGCAGGCAGTGAGTTCATGATGGGTCCATTGCATGCGTGTTGACCCAATAATGATTATTATAATTCCAATAACCAATACCCCTGACATTAGAGCTTCTCTAATGGATATGGGTGGAACTTGCAGCTCATCGAAATTCAATTCGACGTCACGACTAACACCTCTTAGTTTAAACAACATAAACGCGATTCCCGCAAACAAGAACACCGCATAGAAAAACATGCGCAATCCCACTCCACTGAAAATTGGCACACCAACAAGCGGCTGAGCAATAGTAAGGGGAATTGGATTCGTCACAGAAGCAAGATAGCCTATCTTCACTGCAAGCGTGACAATAGCAAAGCCAACAATAGTGGGAAGGCCAATGCGAGTTGCCATAGCAGTCATTACTGGGATGACAATAAGATATTCCGATGCCAGGCCTAAAAACGCACTGCCAGCAGAAAACACTGCCATCAGCACGACGACCAGTAAGCTGACGTTGCCTTTGACCAGCCGCAATAATCGGTTGATGCCATTATCCACCACCCCGGCCTGGTCAAGGATACCAAACATCCCGCCTATTATGAGCACCATGAAAATCAAGCCGGCACCTCGCTCAAATCCCGCTGGAATCGCCAGTAAGGTCTGCACCGCACTGACCGGTGCGGCTATTCCATTTCCAACTTCCGGCGTGACGATCAATCCTTGAATGCTGCGTTCTTTCGTGACGACTTCATAGCTACCGGGGATGATCAGTCTGCCGTCGCGCTGGTCGTACTGGTCGTATTGATAGACACCTGAGCTTACGATCCAGGTCATCAAAGTACCGAGGAACAGTATGCCCATCAGAATAATGACTGGGTTCGTACTGCGGCGGACCCTGGCAGTTTTGCTCATCCTGTTTTCGTTATTTCTATTTATTGAAAATTGCATTGATTATTCGACCCGTCAAAGCGTGAGTTCGTGACGAATCTTTTGACATAAACGCCGGGATAATACTGTCAGTGATTGTTGCAAGGAAGAGAATTCCGCAGACTTCTCAAAACAAAGTTCATCCAGATACAAACGACGATTAATTTCGATTTGAATACTGTTTCGCCCTTGCTCAGGTCGTCCGTAGTTTTGAACAATGTATCCTCCTTTGTAGGGCTGGTTCTTCGACACTGAGTAACCCAAATCTTCCAATTCGCCCACCACCCAATCAGTGAAGTCGGGATCGCTGCTTGTTCCATCCATATCACTTACTACAAAATCAGATCGATGTGATCCTGCATCAATGTTCATAGCATTACCTTTAGATTTCATGGAATGGCAATCTATATGCCAAACTCGACCAAAGCGCAGATGCAAATAATCAAGACGCGCTTTTAGCACTTGATGATAGGGGACATAGAACGAATCGATACGCTTCCTGATTTCAATCGATTGCAGTGGCTGCTCATATATCGGTTTACCAGGCAATATGAATCGACGGATGAGGCCCATTCCTCTAACGCTGTAAGCACTGGGATCAATTACACCCCATTCTATCGGCCAAGGTTCGCTCAGCAGTTCCGGATCCACATCGTTCTGCCTGCGATTCGGGTCAATGATCACTCGAGGAAATCGAGCCTCCAATAGAGAACCACCGAATTGCAATACCCCATTCCATAGCTCCTCCACATGCGCATCCCAGGCAGTTAACAATTCTTCACGCGAAGCCAGGGTTTTAAAGTCGTTCGGAAAGTGCATACCACTGTGAGGAGAATCCAATACCAATGGAAGCTCTTTTTTTGTTTCCGGCAGATGTAAAATACAGGGCTTTTCCATTCCAATAGTTCTCGGGTAATTGGCATCTAATCTAAGGAACCTCTGATTAATTACCTACTGTTATTGCTGCGTTAAAAATCCGCTCAAAATGCGCATTTATGCCCTGTAAACTGCGCTTTTTGGCTGATTTTTGCCTTGCACTAACTGCCTCGCAAACATTAATCAGAGGTTCCCTAATAGGGTCATAGCAGGATATATAGCGCTTTTGTCTAAAATGAACTGATTTCAGGAGACAACTGATATTCCGTAAAGAATACGATATTCAGCGTCGCCATTGCCTTCTTGACTAGAGAAAGCAGAAAATATCTAATACGCGCCTTGCGAAATGTGGGGTCTCCAGAATTCATCCTCGATTTTGAGTGTGGCGTGTGCAGCGAAGACGAGGCCAATGCTGAGTGGAGCCGAGCGCTTATGAAGCGACAGCTTTATGCCTGGCGGAACGGTAGTAATCTATGATTGCTGGTTGGAGTGTCCACAGGAGCAATGTGCAGCATTGCCACAATGTGCGATATGAACAGAACGAATTAGCATTTCTTAGTGCCCAGGTAGCTCAGTCGGTAGAGCAGAGGACTGAAAATCCTCGTGTCGGTGGTTCGATTCCGCCCCTGGGCACCATTCATACAGGTTACAAGAACATCAATGCTTTGCCCTTTCCAAAATAGATGCCGATGATTAGCAATCCAAATTCTTTTTCTCAAGCTTCCCTCAAATTATCAAATTCAATTTCTAAGGAGCCTCTGATTAATGTTTGCGAGGCAGTTAGTGCAAGGCAAAAATCAGCCAAAAAGCGCAGTTTACAGGGCATAAATGCGCATTTTGAGCGGATTTTTAACGCAGCAATAACAACGTAGGTAATTAAGTAGATAATTAATCAGAGGTTCCCTAGGCATCATTTCTAAATTTTTATAAGAACAAGCAATAGCGTATAGCTTAACTATTGATCGAGCATGGGACGGCGATGTGTATTACGGACTAACCGCGCTTATAGAAATTGACCCTTCACCAAAAGCATAATCGAATTTTCACCGAAATCGAATCCCAATTCGATTCAGAAATGAAAGCAGTAACCCCGGCAACTCTCGTTTGTGAAACTGTTACTACTGATAGATGCGGGACGATATGGAGCGGAAAGTCACTTTATCGGGATGACAATTATCCTGCTCTAACTTTCTCTAAATTGACCGCAGAAGAAGTCGCCCAAGCTATTTTCACCCTTTTAGTCGAGTCTTAGTTGAGCCTTCAATTCCTGCATGCCACCTGTACGGATTGCTGAATGCTGGCTAGGCAGTTGCAATCTCGCCTGTGGGGTTCCAGGGCAATAGTACTGAACGCACTATTACCCCGATTTAAGGCATAGATTCTAAAGGGCCTCAGACGCAGCGCTGAAAATATCAGATTCCAGATTGGCTCCCGGCATATCAATCAAAGTTTGCAGAGACTCATTCGCTAAATCTGTCTTGCCAGCTTGCTTTGCAGCCATAGCCAACCCTAGTAGCGAATGAGGTCGCTGCGGAACCCATCCGAGGGATTTTTGGTATGCATCAACAGCCTCATCATAGCGAGCTGCTTGCATCAAAATATCTGCATAGAGCTCAAGTGCTGGTTTAATTGGGTTAGGTGGCCCTGAAGGAGCACCAATATTCAACTCAATTGCCACAGCCGCAGACGCGTGTGCTGCCGCTTCTTCCAAATCACCTCCGACTACGGAGATGTTCGCTAACAATTGATGCTCTAGTATGGACAGGCGTTGCTCGCCAAAACTGCTGCCATCACCGCCCATAGCGTCACGCAGGGATCTGATACGTTCTACAGCGCCGTTTGCTGTAGCCATATCACCGTTATGTGCAGCAGTGAACCCTACGGTCGATACCCAGCTCTCATTTTTGCCTTCGATTTCATCGGCAGAAGCAAGCACAAGCTCTGGAGTTTGACCTGTTTCCAGAATGTGTCGAGCGCGCATGTTCAATAAACCATTCACCACCCGTGCATTGCCTGGATTTCTTTCAACTGCCTCCCGAGCATGACTCAATTGGGCTTCAGCCTTATCAAATTGGCCAAGCATCAAATAACCATAAGCAAGCCAGGACAGCGTATGAAAATCTTCGCCACCCTCCTGCGCACCTAGCTCATGCACTACTTTCATTGCAGCAGCGTAAGCATCGATATTGGAATTCACTACTCTTTCCCACATACCAAGCTGCACGAAAATATGAGAAGGCATATGCAGGGCATGGGCTGCAGAAGGAGCCACGTCAGCGTAAGAAAGTGCATGAGGTAGCGCCAGAGCTGCATGGTCCGGGTCATCGAATGAATGAATCGTGAAATGTGCAGCGCCCGGGTGTTCCGGATTGCGATCGAAGATTCCCATGCTTATTGAAGCGGCTTTTGCCTGTCGGCGAAAACCTCTGTCTCCGGGGCGTACGGTTCCCAATAAAGACAGCGCATAGAATGTTGCAACTTCATCATCATCCGGCCAACGCTCATACATCTGGGCCATTGCTTCTGAATAAGCGATATCGCGTTCCAGCTTGTCTCCCGGCGAGTAGTAAAGAGTGTCAATCGTGGATAGCCAGGCTTTTTCTTTTTCCATAGGTGCCATGCGTAAGCGACCATCCAATGTAGGGGCAAGGCTCTCCAGGATGGCTTTCGCAGCACCCATATCCTGCTGCGCCCA
Source organism: uncultured Pseudohongiella sp. (assembly GCA_965198435.1). Lineage (GTDB taxonomy): Bacteria > Pseudomonadota > Gammaproteobacteria > Pseudomonadales > Pseudohongiellaceae > UBA9145. The sequence continues at coordinate 19,959 of OZ240664.1, forward strand.
AAGCGGATGATTATGGCTCATCGCCTCACCCCAGTATGCCATCGCATAGGTCGAATCTATCTCTTTTGCCTTACGAAACGATACTGCTGCCTCTGTCCATTGGAAGCTGTGTAGCGCTTTCACTCCCTCAATAAAGTGAGCCTGGGCTTCTCTGCTGCCAGAGGTTTTAAATTCGATACTACCCAGATCGGTTCTCTGGGCCGTCATCTGACTGCTGGCGATGAGGGTAGCTACAAAAGCAAGGCAAATTCTGAGTTTCATGGGCCTATGTCCTCGGAAACCTGGGAAACTTGGGAAACTTGGGAGTACAACTAATTCGATAAACACTAACCCCTGTATGCGTTGTTGTCTATAGACCCACTGTTTCTGACGGCTATTGAGAAAGCGACATAATGTCGCAGTCGCTAATCAACGTAATCACTGAACAGGACCCTCTTGGCTATTAACCAGCCCTGGTTAGTCTTTTTCCAGGTAATTCGATAAATGCCGGAACTAGAAATCGATGGCAGTTCACCGGCAGTTTGATGAGTGATCAGCGCCATGTTTTCTGTTTCCACGAACTCACCGGTTACAGCTGTCACTGTGAAAGCGGAAAAATGATGACGTGTCTGTCGATCCGCTAATCGGCCATTATGAGAGTTCGCAGCATATTCGCGTATCGCTTTACGCCCTTGCACCAGCGACCCATTTACTCTCTCACCCGACACCCAGCGCTCCATCTCGCCGTCCTCGGTGAAAAGCTGCGCAAATCCAGCGGCATCTTTTCCATCCCAGCGATAAGAATACTGTGCCAGTGCATCCATGATCTGCAACCTGTCTTCGGTGCTGAACTCTGATTCGGCAACTGATGACGCACTTGCGGAAAACATGACTCCCGCTAGTAATAATTTGCAGAGAGTGAGTATCAGTTCAGCGCCCCGTAACCCTTGCTGACAAAAAGTCATTCTAATACTCAACAACATTCCGTTGACTGACCTCCCAGTAGTACCATTTCGCAATAACTTCTTCAGTGCCATCGTCGGCAACTTTGGTTGTTATCGGATAGCGACCAATCACTTCTGTAAACTCTTCAGGATCATGCACTAAAGAAGCAGTCATCTCGTAGATTTTGCCATCGATCTTTAATCGTACTCGTGGATCGCGTTCCACATTGGCCCACCATTGTTTGTAATTCGGAAAATCTCTTTCCAGCCTGGAGTCTCTTGCACTGCCACCAATATAAAGCCTGTCTCCTCTGGGTGTTGGCAAGATGGTGACGGAATAAGGAATGCCGTACCAGGTGCGAGTCTCAAGCATAATGGTATTGCCCCGCACTGGATGAGCGACATCAGACACCCAATCCCAATTATCTACCGGCTCAGTCACCACTTCGCCGGTTAACCATAATCCGGGCCAGGTCATACGTCCTCGCTGGTTGTATTCCTCAGTAGTGTAATCCATGTATTCTGGCTCAAGTCCAGTTACACGGAGAGTGATTAATGAGCCAATAATCAGTAGCCCGGAACCTAGAAGGCTCTTGCCTACAATGCCCATGCACTCACCTCCTTTGATATTATTGATTTATAGGATGGAGCTAAAACCTTAGGGAACCTCTGATTAATTACCTACGTTGTTATTGCTGCGTTAAAAATCAGCTCAAAATGCGCATTTATGACCTATAAACTGCGCTTTTTCGCTGGTTTTTGCCTTGCACTAACTACCTCGCAAACATTAATCAGAGGCTCCTTAGCACACTTCTTTGTACTGCCAGATCAAAAGCTCGCGCCATATGGAATGGCGGTTGGACCCGGGATTAAGAGCCGGCAAATCGTTCCCCTGGTAAGCTCATTAAGTCTGCACGACTTGTTTGTTTCGTAAACCACTGAACACCATAACCACTGCCAGTAACAACAGAACTGGCACAGTGAAATTCATCACACCACTCCAACCCAAGCTTGCCAGCAATGCGCCTGCGCTCAGCGAACCCATTGCCTGTAGGCCAAATACCATGAAATCATTCACCGCCTGGACTTTGAATCGCTCCGACGCACGATAGCTTTGCGTCAAGAGCGTAGTACCTCCGATAAACAGAAAATTCCAGCCAATACCCAGCAGGACCAATGCCCCACCGTAGTGTGGCAAAGATGGCTGCCCCCACCCTGTCGCTACGCAGGCAAACATGAGTACCAGGCCCGCCTGGATGATCCGCATTACTCCAAACTTTGTAATCAGGATGCCGCTAAATAGAGACGGCAAAAACATGGCCAGTATATGCGCCTGGATTACTCTGGTTGTGTCAGTTAGAGAATGATGGTCACTCTCATGCATGTTTACTGGCGTGGCTGTCATGATCAAACTCATCACGCTGAATCCGATTGCAGCAGACGCAACCGCCAGTATAAGGCCAGGTTGGCGCAGTATTTCGCCTAATGGCCTGACCGCACTGTCTTGTTCTTCAATTTTTACAGAACTTTCGCGATAGCAGAGAAGCAGGATGATGAAAGCAACTGATAACAATACCGCCAACCCGAGAAACGACCCCACATAATCAGGCAGGTTTGCTACCTGGCTGAACCGGCGCCCTACCTCAGGCCCAAGGAAAGCGGCAATGATTCCAGCTAACATCAGCACAGACAGGCATTTTGGCACTTCGCTTTTTGGGACTGATTCGGCAACAGCAAACCGATATTGCTGCAAAACGGCAATATAGTTTCCTAGCAGAAATGATGAAACACAGAAAAGGAAAAAGGACTCTTCATAGATTGCGAATGCTGCCAGCAAAGAGGCGAAGATTGAGATCGAAGAACCAAGCAAGAAGCCTGCTTTGCGTCCAAACCTGGACATGAGCAGCGATGCCGGGATAGTCGCCGATGCAAGACCGATAATCTGTACAGCTATTGGCAGTGTCGCCCAATCCAGGGACGGGGCTATTTGTGCACCCACTATCCCACCTAGCAGAACTAGTATAGGTGCCGCAGTTTGGCCAAAGCATTGAACCAAAGTCAAAACGATTAATGTGCGATACCTGGATAAATTCAACAATAAAAAGTTCAATAAGATTTAATCAGAATGCAGGTAAACCAGCATACCTGCCGATACTACTCGATTTCTAACAACAAACGAATTCAATCAAGCAGGAATCTGAACGATGCAGAATCAAATAAATGGCGAGAGAACCCGATTAATCAAAGGCAATGACCGCGTTCATTATGACAAGCAGAGTGCCTGCGAGATTTTGGACTGCGGCTCTCTATGCCATGTCGTCTTTGTACTGGAGGGAGAAGCCAGAATGCTTCCAACTGCTTATGTTCGGCTGGATGATGCAATCTACCCTCATGGTCATCTAAAGAGCCTTTGATTAATGTTTGGGAGGCAGTTAGTGCAAGGCAGAAATCAGCGAAAAAGCGCAGTTTATGGGTCATAAATGCGCATTTTGAGCTGATTTTTAACGCAGCAATAACAATGCAGGTAATTAATCAGAGGTTCCCTAAGAAATCAAATGATGAATGCACTTGTGGATGGGCAAATTGCCAGTGTTTGCGTCACTCATTTACTGGTGATCACTATTGAAAAAACCATGCTGATTAGCGCAGTAACATCGTGAATTAAACGCAATCCCTGTCGATAGCATCGTAGCCATCTGAGTGTAACCATCAACGACACCTATATGATAAACAATTACCGCAACCAACAAGCCACCGATAAAGGCTTCGGTAGGCAGTAAGAAGGATTGAACTGCAGCGGCACAGCGCCATAAGTTACTTGCAATTTTAAACAACCATTAGGGTTTCATCTTCCTCCTCGATATTCAATATGGACTAAAGTGAATAGCCTTTCTTGTGCACCTGACACTGCAGAATAAAGTCCCAAAAGCGCGGAAAGCTCCGACCACCTGCTCCTTTTGGGAGAAAGCGCATTGAGGTTCTCCTCCAGCGGCACTTGAGGAATACCGAACCACAGATTGACGTAATTCAACGCTACTGGTGTGGGAGAAGCCAATTTAACGTCTTAACTTCCTAGGGCCTGTTCACACTACCTGAGTCGTCTCTGCTAGCGAGCATTTTTGTGTCCAGCAAGGCAGAAAGAGTGCCGTATATAAATATATAAACGATTGATAACGAAGCTGGGCGCAAAAATGCGCCTGGCCCTTCGGGTTGTGGCTAAAAAGCGCTAATTATCGTTGCTCGTCGCTCATTTGGAATCACCAAACTACGCTACTCGCGCATCAATTGGCGCTTTTTAGTCACAACAGAGATCACTCAAGTAGTGTGAACAGGCCCTAAGACCCTTGATTATTTACAACAATCACTATACAAAGCATGAAGCTTGAGGATAGGCTTTTCTCTAAACCTTTGAGTTCAAAGGGAGTAGCAGATCCCAAGGTCGCTGTAGGATTTTTCTAAAATCACCGGTAAAGCTGGTTACAGAAAGGAAGCTGGTGGGCGTTCGGTTTCACCAGGCTGTGTAAGGTAGCCCCGGGCTTGAACTCTGGCTACTTTTCTTTCCACACGGGAACCATGGCATCCCATATGCCGTCCCTCTTTTGACGATGGTAGATAGCACCAATAGTATGCAGACCTATTAGATTGATGCTGGTCCAGAACATGACTTCATGTGACAGTAAAACAGCTTCCATTAAGGCACCTTCTTTGATGCCAGACCAGTACAGTCCACCAATCATCAGACCAGAGATCGCGATCATTGCCAAACTGACATACATACCAAGATGAACGAATCGTGCCACTAGCGCCATATTCCTGGGCATATCATTGGGCATCGCTGTTGGCCGAGTGGAGCGCATATAGATAAATCTTGCTACTAACAATACGAGAAAGACTATGGCGAAAAGTACCTCTTCCTGGAGCAGGGCAAAATCTTCAAGTTCTTCCACTTCATCAACTTGCCTGCTCACAACGAAAGCGAATACAACAATAAAACCCCAGTGAATGACTTTCGCCGTCAAGCTATGGGAATGTACCTGCTCAGAGTGTGGATTTTTGTTGTTCATAGGACAGCTTTCAACGCAATTCATAAAAAGTAAGAAGTTAAGGAGCCTCTGATTAATGTTTGCGAGGCAGTTAGTGCAAGGCAAAAATCAGCGAAAAAGCGCAGTTTATAGGTTATAGATGCGCATTTTGAACTGATTTTTAACGCAGCAATAACAACGTAGATAATTAATAGGTAATTAATCAGAGGTTCCTTAATAGTTCAGACGAGAAATCCAGCCATTAGTTGCATGCTAAGACAATAAACCGCGCAGGTAGGATCATATAAGCTTCAGTCGGCGTCTTCGATAGCAATATCGTAGCTTAAGAATATCTGGCTTTCTGCTAACTCACCATCGACTAATTTGGGGCGAAATCGCAGTTGCTCTAGCCGATATAAGGCCTCTTCAGCTCCTGAAGCGATACCGCTAAAACCTTCTACAAGTCCTTCGTTATAAGCTGTGCCTATGGACTGACGATACTGATGTTTGTATAACAGGGTAGATTCGTTTTCTGCTACCAATTCAAACTCAAACCTTGCGGTAGTCATTTCATCTTCATCGTGTGCGAACGATGGCAGCGGACTGCGTGCAGTTGGAATGGCCGTTGTCCATTCGCTAAAACTAATTTCCATATCGTTGGTATCTGATGCGACCAATTCAGTAGCAGCGGTTTCAGCGTCGGGATAAAACTGTTGCACAGGGAGTATTCTTGGCTTGGCAAACAATACATTGAGCTGCTCACTGGTGACACCCGCACTGATCAAAGACAAGTATGCCAGTCGATAGGTTTCGGCAGCGGTGTCAGCAAAATCGAATAAATTAGCCCAATCAGCCAGATAGAGCCGCATCATGGCCTGACCGACTAAATCTGGAGGATTTGCCTGAGCATAGATATTTCCAATTTCGTCAAATAACCTGAGACCATCAAGATAATAAAGCCGCTCAATGTCTACTTTCTTCATCTGGCCAACCGCCCAATCACGTCGAGATTCATCTCTTAGTGAACGCCGCAACCCAGTCCGCTGTGCACCGATATTGTCATGAACCTTCCGGTTCATATAAAGATGTTGAATTTGCCGGTATAGATAAGGCACAAGTTCCGAACTCTGGGCACCATAAAGCTTTTTCGCCGTGGAGATCATTGCCCAATTCAACTGGTGCGCACGATAAAAATGGAATCCCTGTTCTAAATCTGGCGCTTCAGTTACGCCGCGTAGATGTTGCTCCGCCAGCACCAAAAAATCATCAAGTAGATTTTCATTCAATAAAACCGGCACACGAAGGTAGTAAGAAAGCAGGTACTCCATTAACTCTCTTGCGTCATCCCATGCCTGACGATTGGAGAAGTTATCGATACGCTTTTTTATTAAAGAAAGCTGGGCTTCAGTGTGTAGACCATCATTAAACCTTGTGATCTGCACTGCGCGATCCAGCATATCATCAGCCTCATCGAACTGATTAAGCGCCGTTAATTGATCAGCAAAGCTTTCCAGAGGTTCAATCAAATCCATGGCATAACGCCCATATTCCGCTTCCATCGCATCAATCAATTCACGATATCTGTCCAGTTCGTCAAGGGTTTCCAGGTCCCGGAAATTTTGAGCCTGGGCATTGACCTGCATACTTTGCAACAACATAAATAAGGAAAAAACTGTGGGTATGGCGAGCGTGGAGAAGGCTCCCAAAGCAGAAACTAAGGCAATCGGTCGCTTCGCAAAGAACAGTTTAGAAAGATCAAATAGCATATACATTCCAATCTCGGTGAGCAGCAGTTGGAATCGCTAACTTTCTGACAGTAATTGAGTGAGTAGATTCCTGTCAATTCGAAAATATTGAAACTTACGCGCAGTAGATACTGGCAGTGAACGAAAAGTTGCAGCGCCAGATTTAAATCCAGCGCTGGAAAATAAGCAGAGCAGTTTGTTTGTTGTTGCAACTCCAGCCTGAAGAGTCCGGTAGCAATCAGCAGATTACTGGCTAACAATCTGAAATTCGGACTCTCCCTTTGCTGGTATGAATGCGAACAACCCAGCTTACGGACGACGTGCATTCGGTTTTGAACCCCCCGGCAGTCCCCTTACTGATTACTCAGTGGTGTTGGTTTTTTACTGCAAAGGGGATGTACACATTGGTGCAGGCGCGCGGGAATACACTTACCAAAACGATAGTGATGATGTCTTGGTCACCACCTATCATAATGGCTATGCTGGTAACATAACTGCTCTGAATTGGGCATGTGACAATTTCTCTGCCCACTGGCAAGATAGTTGTCAGTGGCAGTAGCACCGGAGCAATTGGTGGCTCCTTTTACCCTGGTTTGGTCGCTGAACATTACCCAGATAACCCTGTTGTCCTGTTTGCAGACGGCACTGGCGGCTACTCCTCTCCCATGGTTTACCATGTATTTGAGGCATGGGATATGGCTGGTATTCTTCCTGATTGGTCAGAGTATTCTTGGAAAAGTAATCAAAGTCTCTCCTTTCAGGATTTCTACACTGCCAGCGCTAACCACAATGACAACTTGATAATAGCTCAATACAACACCGTAGAAGATGTTGTGCAGTATAACCTCACTTGCTTATTGGATGATCCAAAAGGTCGCTTTACCTTGCCGCAAAGGTTCCTGACTAATTACCTGGATATCGCACAAAATGTGGAACAATTTGCAGATTACACCGCAGGCGGATCAGTCTACACGATTACAGGCTCAGATATTTTTTATGAATATTCGGTAGAGGATGTTCGTTTCGTTGATTGGCTAAACGAACTGGTTAGCAGAATTAGTGTCGCCAACGTCAGTTGTGTCAACGAAGCAAGAGGCTGCAGCAACGCTCCAAACTAAGCACTCGCGACTTGATGTTTAGAGCACCGCTGTTACCTGTATAAACGAGGAATCCTCAGGTTTGGAGTCATTCGGCTGCAACTGAGTTGCGTCTTGATTGTCTTGTCTTCAACCACTGTTGCACAACAGACCCATTCAGGTATTCCGCTCAATGCGGAGTGGAAACAAAACGGTTATGACTTCATTTCTGAAAATCTGCAATATACTGCCCAGGGGCTCGCCCACAGTGAATGCGACTATCTCCCCGCATTAGAGCTGGCTGAGCGCGAAGAATTAGAGTTATATCTCGGTGCTGTTCACAGCAGCCTTTTTACATGACCTGGGAGCGTTTCAGCCGTATGCAGACAGGCGGAGTGATCATTCCCAGGTATCTGCGGACTCTTTGGCTGATATTGGAACCAGCAGGATCCCCAATGGAGAAACTACCTTTGGTTCAGGGAACAGCTTCAGCACACATGCACTACTCACCGATGCCTGATGAGCTTCATGCACAAGTTTTACATAATGCCGATACTCTCAATTTTCCCGGCGCTGTGGGGATCACGCGAATCATTTCACTCACTGCCAGAGAAGGCCTTGCACAAGCCCATTGGAGAACATGGGACAGCAGTTACCGGACACTTTAGTTTTGGAATCCTCTAAGGAACCTCTGATTAATTACCTATTAATTACCTACGTTGTTATTGCTGCGTTAAAAATCAGCTCAAAATGCGCATTTATGACCTATAAACTGCGCTTTTTCGCTGATTTTTGCCTTACACTCACTGCCTCGCAAACATTAATTAGAGGCTCCCTAAACGGATGGATAAAGAGCGATTGGATGAGGTGCAATCTTTTACAGGCTCTTTACGGGAAAAAAGTGCTGGAAGGAGGGCTCTTTAAGACGGATCCTGCCTCCCATCCCTGATACCTGGATTAAATTTGTGTCAACAAGTATGGCAGGCCAACAGCCTTACTTAGCCAAGATTCGCATTTATAGTTGCCTTAGTGCTTCGATAAACAGTTATAAACTACGCCACGCCAGGAAACTGATAGTCCTTATAAGTTTCACGCAAACCAAGTTTATTGATTTTACCTGTTGCGGTGTGAGGAATCTCATCGATAAACACCACATCATCTGGCATAGCCATTTTATGCAGCTTGTCCTTTAGAAACTCCAGCATCTCCTCCCGCGAAACTTCCTGGTCTTGTTGCAACACCAGGATGAGCAGAGGGCGTTCTGTCCACTTCGGATGATAACGACCGATAACTGCAGCTTCAGCCACACCTGGATGGTTAACTGCTGCATTCTCAATTTCGATTGAGCTTACCCATTCACCACCAGTTTTGATCACGTCTTTCGTTCGATCAGTAATTTGCAAATAACCTTCTGGCGTAATTGCTGCAACATCGCCCGTTTGGAACCAGCCTGTTTCATCTACCGGGCAATCCTCATGCCCGGGTTCATCGGACAACCCGTAGTAGCCTTTCGCTACCCAGTTACCACGCACCTTAAGTGCACCTGATGCTTCACCGTCCCACGGAAGTTCATCATTGTTCTCATTAACAATACACATCTCGATGCCAAAAACACCGCGACCTTGCAAGCATTGCAGATCGGTAACCTCATCTGCGGAAAGATCTTCCATTCCTTGCTTAAGTGCGAACACTGTCCCCAGAGGAGATGTTTCAGTCATGCCCCACCCCTGCACTACGTTGCAGTTATGGTCATCACGGAATCGTTCGATGATGGAACGCGGACAAGCTGCACCACCAACACTTACACGCTCCAAGCTTGGAATAGTCAGTTCGTTTGCTTCCAGATAATCCAGTAAGGCCATCCAGATAGTCGGCACGCCAGATGTCACTGACACTTCTTCAGATGTCATCAGCGCATGCAATGTTTCCCCATCTGCCATCTTTGGCCCAGGCAAAACCAACTTGGCACCAACCATCAAGGCTGCGTACGGCGCGCCCCAGGCATTCACATGAAACATGGGAACGACTGGTAAAATAGTTTGAAAGTTAGACGCACCAGTTACATCAGGTAAAGCGCCAGAAAGCGCGTGTAAGATTGTGGATCGATGACTGTATACCACGCCTTTTGGATTGCCGGTGGTTCCAGAGGTATAGCACATACCACTGGCCGTGTTTTCATCAAACTCAGGCCAATCATATTCATCTGACTGCTCTGCGATTAAATCCTCATAACACAAAACATTGCATAGGCTGGTTTCCGGCATATGCGCCTTATCAGTCATTACAACAATGGTTTCTATATTGGCAATGTGATCTTTCAGCGCATCCAACAGGGGGAGAACAAGGGCATCAACAAAGATAATTTTGTCCTCTGCATGATTGATGATGTACGCCACTTGCTCGGGGAACAGTCGCGGGTTAATGGTATGACACACCATGCCTGCTCCGGACACGGCATAATAAAGTTCCATATGGCGATAGTCGTTCCACGCCAGGGTGCCGATGCGATCACCGAATTTTGCTCCCAGCGATTCCAGAGCGTTGGCCAGTTGCCGACAACGCCGGGCAAATTCTCGATTAGTTTGTCGATGCCGAGGGTTGTCAACAGTGACTGACACCATCTCTACTTCAGGAAAATTTCTCTCCGCGTGTCTCAGAATCGATGAAATCATGAGAGGCGTATTCATCATCATCGCTTGCATAGAACCTCCTTCTTCTTATGGGCTGTTCAGCTCTCTATTAGTTGCTTCTATTGTTAGGGAGCCTCTGATTAATGTTTGCGAGGCAGTTAGTGCAAGGCAAAAATCAGCGAAAAAGCGCAGTTTATAGAACATAAATGCGCATTTTGAGCTGATTTTTAACGCAGCAATAACAACGTAGGTAATTAATCAGAGGTTCCTTAGTTATTAGTTTGGTTTTGCAACGCACCAGGCGGCGCAACCACCTATTTTATCGGGACATACGGCGCAGGTATATCCTTCAATTACGCAACGTGTTGATTAGTAATACACATAGATTATTATTCCTGCAACACCTAATCTATCCGCCTCTGTTACCATTTTTCAGGAAATTTCGATGCAACTGATGAAAAAACCCAGGCCTTGATCATCTTCTCTTTGGCCTGCGTAGCGACTTTCGGGGATGAAATTAAACCTGGTATATCTCGCACTCCTAATTCTCGATTCAAGAATTTACCCGGTTACGATTTCCAGCCTAGCTATCAGTACATTAATGGGTATGGAATCCACTATCTGCACAAAGCCCCGGCGAATGCACCTGCTGTGCTGCTGTCGCATGGCGAACCGAACTGGTCATATCTCTACCGGAAAATGATTCCGGTCTTTATTAAGGCGGGCTATCGCACTATAGCACCTGATCTGCTGGGTTTTGGCAAATCAGACAAGCCTGCTGATCAGGCAGATTATAGTTATGCAGGCCAGGTCCATATCATCACCCAATGGTTAAAGAACCTCTGATTAATTACCTGCGTTGTTATTGCTGCGTTAAAAATCAGCTCAAAATGCGCATTTATGCTCTATAAACTGCGCTTTTTCGCTGATTTTTGCCTTGCACTAACTGCCTCGCAAACATTAATCAGAGGCTCCTTAAAAATTACCTTAGAACCGGCTTAAAAATGTAAGCCGTGCATTAAGCGGTCTTCCCACCGTCACTTGATGAGTGCTATGAGAATTTGGAAAGTACAGCTCATCGCTGGCATTCTCAACATTTAGCTGGATGCGGTAATCTTCGGAAATATCATAGAATGCTGCTGCATCTATACGAGTGTAGCCGGGCAGTATCGCAGTATTGCCATTGTTTACAAAACTATCGTTCTGATGAGTTACGCCGAAACCTAAGCCGAATTCTGGCGATACCTGAAAAGTGTTCCATAAGGCAAACATTTGCTCGGGTAATTCCCTGGGGCGCAAGCCAGTAGGGCCTGACCGGTTAACCTGTTCTCCATCGAGATTGCTGTAACCTGCAGAGATATACCAGTTGTCGGTTAGCTGTCCCTGCAGTTGTGCCTCAAAGCCTGTGATTTCTGAGTCAATAACATCCAGGGTTTCTGGGTCATTATCAGCCACTTGTGGCGAGCTCTGTTCGATTTCGAAGAAGGCAGCAGTGAAACTGAGGCCAGGCATAAAATCCCACTTAACGCCAACTTCCTGATTAGTGAATGTGTTGGGGTCAAGCTGATTATTACTACCGTTGATATTGGCAAACTGTTCTCCACTCCGCGGCAGAAAAGATTCGCTGTAGCTGGCGTAAAGTGAAACGCTTTCAATGGGTTTGAAAACCAGACCTGCACGAGGGGTTACTTCATCGTCTTTTCGGCTGCGCCTTTCATTTGCAACAACATTTAACACATCAATATCGAAACTGTCATAACGCGCACCGATGATTAAATCCAGTTTTTCAGAAACCTCAATTTCATCTTGGATATAAAATGACTGAACATCGACCCCAACTCGTGTATCGTCATTGATGTCAGCAGTGAAACTATTAGTAGTTTGTGTACCATCAACGTTAGTGCCTGCACCGCCACTAAGCAGGAGAGGGCGGGTAATCGCAAAACTCTCATTGTCATCGAATGTTGTATTCCAGAATGAGTTGTATCGGTTCTGATCTGACGAAGTATCAATAACTTCAGCCCCGGCAATAACGGTGTGATTGGCCGCGTCTCCATCAACTTCCCAAATGAGATTACCCGACAGGACCAGATTGTCGCGCACTGTGGTATCGACGTACCCATCAAGCGCGACTTCTAAAGGAGATGTCTCTTGATTGTACCCGGAGGCATAAAAATTCTGATACAGCTTGTCATAATCGCCATAAAACGCACTGAAATTCCCTTTCAGATTTTCGGAAAACTCATGTTGCAATGCTGCGCGGAATAAATGTGCCTGCAGTTCGGTTGTATTTAAATCGGGATCGGCGAACACTATTTCCTCGAACGCTTCTACCGGTCGCCCGTCAGTGCCCGTTGGAATACCACGATCAATGAAACGTTCATGATCAACATATTCATACGACAGATCGAGAGTGGTTCCGGGCCCTAACTGAAAACGTCCGGCAGGATTAATGCCAAAGCGGTCTCCATCATAGAAATCCCGGTGGTTTTCCAAGCCTTCATAAAAGGCATTAACACGAAAAGCAAAGCTATCCCCAGCGTCGAAGTTACTATCAATTTGCAGAACATACTCCCCGAACGAATTAACACCTGCCTGATAGTTTGTGAAACTATCACCCAAAACACCTTTTTTGGTGACACGGTTCAGAATGCCACCTGTACCGCCACGTCCAAATAGAAGCGCATTGGGCCCGCGTAAGATCTCTACCTGCTCAAGATTATATAAGGGGCGGTAGTATTGAACATCATCACGTGCTCCATCGATAAAAAAATCAGCGGTTGACCTCACTCCACGGAACACAACTGCGTCTCGGTGGCCTTCCCCCTGGGAACTATTTACTCCAGGCGTGTAATTGACGATATCAGCAATACTGGTAAACCCCTGTTGGGTAATCTGTTCAGCGGTGACAATAGAAAGACTTTGTGGCACATCGATGATAGGCGTTGGTGTGCGTAGCGCATTCACCTGATCCCTGAACAGAAATCTCCCTAATACAACGATTTCTTCGATTGCTTCTCCGGAAGACTGCGCGTTGGAATACGAAGCAGCCATTGCCAAAGAAAATGCAGGTATTACCAGAAGGCGGAAAGATAAAGAATTCATAGCTCGAAGCACCCTGAAACTTGAAAGGTTAATGAGCGAAGCAATCTATATTAAATGATAATCATTATCAATATTATTAATATTTATCTTGAAACTAAGCTGCACAATTCATTATCATCTGCCCATAAATTGAGCGGCCCTTCAGGGATAAAAGTTTGAGCAGGCAATTAGGGCCTGTTCACACTAATTGAGTGGCCTCTGCTAGAGGACATTTTTGCGCTCAGCGAGGCAGAAAGAGTGCCGTATATAACTATATACAAACGATTGATAACGAAGCTGGGCGCAAAAATGAACCGAGCCCTTCGGGCTGCGGCTAAAAAACCGCCACTTGTCGTTGCTCGTCGCTCATTTGGAATCACCAAACTACGCTTCTCGCGCGCCTCAATTGGCGCTTTATAGTCACAACAGAGATCACTCAATTAGTGTGAACAGGCCCTAAATCAATATGTTTCGTAAACTACTGTTTTGGATGCATCTGTGTGCTGGGGTTGGCGCCGGGCTGATCATATTGATGATGTCAGTCACCGGTGTAATCCTTACCTACGAAAGGCAGATGCAGGTTTGGGAAGATGGCCCTTACTACTCTGATCCGCAGCCTGACCAGCAACGGCTGCCACTAGATGAGTTACTTGCAGCGGCTAACCAGACGAAAGGATTTACCGCCACCAGTCTAATTGTAAATTCCGCTGAAGATGCTCCTTTAATAGCGAGACAAGGCCGGTCTCAAACTCAACATTTGAATCCATATACGGCAGAGATTTACAAACCACACAGCGATGCATTAAGTGGTTTCTTTTCAGATGTGCGCAGCTTGCATCGATGGTTTCTGGTTACTGGTGATGGCAGAGGAACCGCGCGGAATATTACCGGCGCAGCCAATTTGCTGTTTCTTTTCCTGCTGCTCAGTGGCACCTGTTTATGGCTACCCAAGATCATAAACTGGGCGACCCTGAAAGCTCGTATCTTCTTTAATCCCCAAGTTAACAACGGGCAGGCTCGCGATTTTAACTGGCACCATGTGTTTGCTTTCTGGGCAGCGATACCATTGCTGGTCATCATTCCGACCGCATCTGTTTTTAACTATGGATGGGCCAATAATTTAGTCTACACATTAGCAGGTGATTCACCACCGCAGAGGCAACCAGTGGTTACCCCTGACCCCGCCGATGAACCAGCGCGTTTACAATCCTATGAATCGCTTTTAAGTACTGCGAAAACTTATCGGGAAGGTTGGCGCACAATAAGTTTTTCATTGCCACAACCAGGCGCACAAACAATCACACTCACCATTGACGAAGGTGATGGCGGTCAACCACAACTTCGGCACAGCCTTGCTCTTGATAGAGAATCTGGTGAAGAAAGCGCATGGGTTCCTTTCACTCACCAAGCACCGGGTGTGCAAGCTCGACGCTGGGTGCGCTTCTTACACACAGGTGAAGCTCTTGGGTTAGCTGGTCAAACCATTGCCGGCCTTGCTTCTGCCGCTGGTGCTATTCTGGTATGGACAGGATTAGCATTAGCGTTGCGCCGATTCTTCCGTTGGCGCGCACGAACGCGAAAGGCAGCGATTGATCCTGTTCCTCAAGAAGAGCCAGCAACTTAGTCGTATTTGCGCAACGGAAAATGCGTCAGTGAAATAAATTCATTTATTGCAGCCAGTAAATTACTGCTGCCATTGCTTACAACGAATACAGACTCCTCACGCTCCCCCGGCGTAAGGTCATGATGATCAATTAACACGATGTCATCACCATAAGATGGAATGATTTCACCATCTAACGAGTAGTATTCGGCTTCTGCTATTGCGTCCAGGTTGCCAGCATCGAATTCAGCGTAAAGCTCAGGAAACGTTGCTGTTCTTATTATGTCGACACCATCTGGTGCGCGACGATCAATATCCCGTTCCGCCGCCATGCCTGAAACCACGCCAATCGTATTACCGACAAAGTCATATATAGATTCAAAGCGGGATTGATCTTCTGGCCGAATTCTTAATGCGCGGCGCTCGTAAAGAAATGGATCCGAAAACGTTGCACCTTCACTTTCACGATCAGAAAAACTGGCCACGTTAGTCGCTACCAGATCCACTTCATTCCTACCAGCTAACAACCATGACTCATTAAAAGGGACTTCCAGCCACTCGACCTCCAACTCTTGTTCATTGGCGAACTGCACAACGTAGTCGTGAATCCACAGTTGCGCGTCATAAGGGTCGCCAGGTAATGCTCTTGTTACAGCTACTTTCAGCACACCCGGAGCAATGGTTTGAATCTCATCGTCAGAAGTGCAGGCATTCAGTAAACCGAAGAGCACAAACATGGCCAATGGTTTGGTCAAGCTCAAATTCAATGAGGTGTTTTTAACTATTGAATCTAAATAGAACATCACTGCACCATTAGTCGTTATTAAACCTGAGAAAGTACACGAAATAATGCCAGGCTTCGACTGTAGATTTATGCCACACTTCAATAGATTTACCCATAACTTCGGGAGCTAGAAACAAGAATTGATCAACTAAATGCATTACTCAAGGCCATTTTAAGTTTCGGGTTGATCAGCACGAGTAATACTGTGGAGCTTCTTGCAGATGCGTCTGTTGAAGCACAAGCTGTTTCGATGAACGGTGAAACACTCGCTCTACTCAGATAAGCCGAATCAGGAAATCATTGCAAATCTAGGTGGCCTTAGCTGACTATGAAGCAACCCCCAATAATGTGGACAATATCATTTGGTACGCAAGGCGTACTGCCTGCGCGGGTGGCTACCGCCGTGCGATCGAGATTTTTTCAGAAGGCACCGAAAAGTTTTAGCAAGACCCGAGCTTCTATCGCCATCGCGGGCATCGTTATATTTCTAACGGGGAATTTAATCATGCAGTAGAAAACTTCGAGCGAGCCGCAAACCTAATGATGAATTTGCCAGTAACAAGTTGAATCCGACGGCCTGCCCAATGCGAAAAACATACCCTTTACTACAACTCAAGGTAACATCTGGTATCACTTAGGATTGGCGTACTATCTAAGGAAACTCTGATTAATTACCTACGTTGTTATTGCTGCGTTAAAAATCAGCTCAAAATGCGCATTTATGCCCTATAAACTGCGCTTTTTCACTGATTTTTGCCTTGCACTCACTGCCTCGCAAACATTAATCAGAGGCTCCCTAAAACTAATACAGGATTGGCAAAATGCTATGGAAGCATTCCGCAACGGTTGCAACATGGGGCAGCTACAACGACAACCTGGTTTCCAGTGGGCACTGATGGAGGAAAAATCTACATTCTGGAAGAAGCATTTTCCGACAACCCTATTGATCCCGTGGCAATTGAAAGCCGTAATCTCAAATTTGTGGTACCGCAAAATGAAACCATGAGTACGAACCTGGTTTAATCGCCATTACATGGGTCACGATGCATAGAGGCAGGTTCAACGTAATACCTGTCGATTCCTAAAATGCCGCTTCTATAATAATTCCTGCAGCGTAGCTCCTGATCGCTCAAAGGCGATTCAGGCTGATTCATTTGATCACCAAATCGCCTGGTTTAGTTCCAGCGGCTGCGTGATAGCTATGACTAATACCCACTGGTTGCTCGGCGGTATCAATGGAGTAGCCGAGTTGATCAAATTTTGCTTCCTGAGATAAATCCTATATGGCTACTGCTTATGATGGCAGCGCCGAACCATAGCTGTATATGGTTGTTTGGTGCATGTCAGTACCTCGTGAAAGCCAGTAAATATGCGAGTTATAGAGACTGCAAATATGAAGTCTCCTAAGGAACCTCTGATTAATTACCTACGTTGTTATTGCTGCGTTAAAAATCAGCTCAAAATGCGCATTTATGACCTATAAACTGCGCTTTTTCGCTGATTTTTTGCCTTGCACTAACTGCCTCGCAAACATTAATCAGAGGCTCCCTAATAATTATCGGCTAATCACAAAAGGGTAGAGCTGTTTTGATATAAGGAGTGAAACTTGAGGTAAATGAAAAAAGCCCCGACCAAAGGTCGAGGCTTCTCTGTGTATTGCTTATGTAACGGCTTTTACCGTTTCGTTTACACCGTTCCAGTCTCTTCAACCTGATAGTTCAGGTTAAATCGATTCAGTGGCAATTGCCGCACCCGCGTGCCAGTGGCATCGAATACCGCATTGGCCAGTGCCGGAGCTATGCCGGGAGTGCCCGGCTCCCCTGCGCCGCCAATATCATGACCGCTGTTGATCACATGGGTCTCAATTTTAGGCGCTTCGCTCATGCGCACCGCCTGGTAGTCATGGAAGTTGCTTTGTACCACTGCACCATTTTCAATGGTGATTTCACCGTGCAATGCAGCAGTAAGACCGTAGATTATTCCCGACTCTAATTGGGCGGCAATTCCGTCTGGCGCTACCGCGATGCCTGGATCGATAACTGCAACTACCCGATCAACTGCAACCTGACCATCCGTTACGGTAACCTCCACTACCTGGGCTACAAGGGAACCGAAGGATTCCTGCAATGAGATTCCTCGACCGCGGCCAGCCGGAAGTGGTCGATCCCACTGCGCCTCTTCTGCCGCTTTGGTTAACACGGCGAGGTGCCGCGGGCTGTCTTGCAAAAGTTCAGCGCGGAACTCGAATGAATCTTTGCCAACTTCGTTCGCCACTTCATCGATAAACGATTCCGTAAAGAATCCATGCTGAGAATGATCAACACTACGCCAGGCACCAAATGGCACATGCACTGGGCTGCTGACAAAACCGATATCCTGTGCCGACACTGCGTAAGGAATCAGTGGTGCCTCAATGGGTTCGTTTTTATTGGTGTATGTATTTTCCCAGGCCAATAGATTGTCGTTAGCATCAAAGGCTGCGCGAAAACGGCTTTGCACTGCAGGTCGATAAAAGTCCTGACGCACATCTTCCTCTCGCGACCAAATTAGCTGTATAGGTCTTCCAACTTCTCTGGCAAGATAAGCAACCTGCATGGCGTAGTCCGGACGTGCTTTACGACCAAAGCCACCGCCCATTGGATGATTGTGAAGCATTACATTCCCTGGATCCATGCCAAGTGTGGTTGCCACATCGCGTCTGAAACCCAATGGGTTCTGACAACCTACCCATATTTCTGCACGACCATCACGCACATCGGCTGTCGCATTTAACGGTTCCATACAAGTGTGGGCGAGAAAGGGTACGTGATAGTCAGCATCAATAATTTTTGATGCCGAGGTAAACGCGACTTCGGCTTCACCCTGAACACGATCAGTTTGACGCTCAGTACCAGCCGTTAGATCAGCATCGAATTGCGCAAAGATGCTATCACTGGAAACTGATTCATAACCTGTACCGCTCCATTGAATGTTCAACTCCTGTATCGCTTTGTTTGCTGTCCAGTAACTATCAGCAACCACTGCGACTGCGTCAGTAGAAAGTGTTTCGCCTAACATGTTGGTAACTGAGGCAGCGGGAATAATTACAACATCCACCACACCTTCAATTGCCCTGGCCGCCTGGTCGTCAAGGTTGACGATGTTTCCGCCGGGCACAGATGAACGGATAACTGATGCATAAAGCATATCTGGTAGACGAACATCCAGTGCAAACTGCGCTGATCCATCAACCTTCGCTGGAATGTCGAATCGAGGTCGGTGTGTTCCAACAATCCTGTACTCAGATGAATCTTTAAAATCAGGGATATAAGAAGGAGTCATCTCCGCCACATCTGCCGCGAAAGCCGCGTAAGGCTCACGGCGATTTGTGCCCATGTGGATAAGATGGCTGTTCTCCGTCATGACCTCCTCAACAGATACACCCCAGGAATCAGCTGCGGCCTGCTTCAACATCTGTCGGGTTGCAGCACCGGCAGTACGCATCGCCAGAATACCTGTTGTGCGCACACTCATGCTGCCGCCAGTAATTTGCAGATTTAACATGTCCGCTACCCGCATCATCATGCCATCGATCGTCGGAATTACCATGTTGGGAAAATCGATGCCTGCCATCAGATAACGTCGCCCCGCTGAATAGGACGCGTACTCCCCAATAGCAGGTGCTTCTTCAGTTTTAAATTGCTCCCAATCCGCGTCGAGTTCCTCTGCCAGCATCTGACCAAGGGATGTTTGGACACCTTGTCCCATTTCTGAGTGAGGGATGATTGCAGTGATCACGTTATCACTGTCGATTTTCACGTAGGTGTGAATCAGCTTGTCGCCCTCGTCACCAAGTTTGCCAGCCAGATCTTTAACCTGATTACCCGGACGCAATGCAACGCCTATTGCGACGCCGCCACCTGCGAGTAAACCGGTTGTGATAAATGCGCGTCTGGTCCACTTAGACATGATCAACCTCCTCTGCGTTGTAGAAGAGACTGGCATTGGCAGCCACGTTGACAGAATTCACTGACTTGATAGCGCTCTTAATGCGACCGTACATACCACAACGACAAATATTTCCCTGCATTGCTGCATCAATCTCTGCATCCGTTGGATTTGGATTGCTGTCCAATAAAGCAGATGCTGACATCAGTTGTCCCGACTGGCAGTAGCCACATTGTGGAACCTGATGATCAATCCAGGCCTGTTGCAATGGATGCAATTGATTCTCGCCTGGTGCCAGACCTTCAATGGTTGTCACCTGTCTGCCCTTTACTGCTGAAACTGGTGTTACACAGGAACGCATGGCCTGGCCATCTATCTGAACAGTACAAGCACCGCATTGTGCAATGCCGCAACCGAACTTGGTACCAGTGAGATTAAGCTGTTCTCTCAGCACCCAAAGCAACGGCTTTGATGGATCGACATCAACCGTTTGCTGAATACCATTAACCCAAAAGGAAGTATTCATCATTTTCTCCACGAATAGTTGAGGAAGATGGCCAGGGGCCTATCTGCCTATCTGCGTAAGTATTAACAACTTAAGGAGCCTCTGATTAATGTTTGCGAGGCAGTGAGTGCAAGGCAAAAATCAGCGAAAAAGCGCAGTTTATAGGTCATAAATGAACATTTTGAGCTGATTTTTAACGCAGCAATAACAACGTAGGTAATTAATCAGAGGTTCCTTAACCAAAAACCCGCCACGAATAGCGCAATACATACCGGATTTGCTGATCATTATCAATAAATTTATGACATATTATGCACTTTTTGTCAGATTGTCTATAATTCCCACACCTCTATATAGGGCAATTTGGATTTCAAAAAACAATGGCAAAATCGAAACAGGCCTCCGCCCGTGTGGAAGAAAAACAGTTCGCAGTGTTCGATGCTGCCGCCGATGTGTTCGCACGTTATGGCTTCAAGCGGACTACCATGAATGACATTGCCGAAGCGGCGGGAATATCCCGACCAGCTCTGTATCTGATGTTCGATAACAAAGAGCATTTTTTCCACGAACTTGCTGCCTACCGAATCAATCTGGCCTTAGATGCTGCTTCGAAAGTTCTTGCTGAAGCAGGCAATGTGAATGACCGATTTATTAATGCTTTGATGATCTTTGAAAAAGTTTACACAGAGCCTGTGGCAAATTCGCCCCACGGCGAAGAGCTAATCGATGTAAATCTCAGTCTTGCTTCTGATGTCATGGCACAGGGCCATGCAGACCTCGTCACAACACTAACCAATGTTTTGAAAAAAGCTGATAAAGCTGGCGAGGTGAACTTTCAAAACTCTGCGATGACTCACAAAGCTTTTGTCGAGCTTTTGCTGTCTTCAATCAAAGGCATTAAGAAAATGGCGGGGAGCAAAGAAGAATACAGAAAACAAACTCAACAAGTAGCGCGTATTTTCTTACAAACAATAGCTGCTTAGGGAACCTCTGATTAATTACCTACGTTGTTATTGCTGCGTTAAAAATCAGCTCAAAATGCGCATTTATGACCTATAAACTGCGCTTTTTCGCTGATTTTTGCCTTGCACTAACTGCCTCGCAAACATTAATCAGAGGCTCCCTAGTTTAATTTGCTTTTCCAATTACAGCACCGCGAATTTCCGTGGTCGATATTCTTCTATCAACGCCCACAGTCGCGCTGCCGTTTCGACATCTACATCGCCTGAGTAGTCACTTGGTCGGTAATGCAGCTGGAATGCACGCACAGCAAACTGGGTTTGCTTATCGAATTGCCCGGTAACTTCGACTTTGTACCCCAATATCAGTAGAGCTGACTGAAGTGCAGACGCATCAGGTAGTTCGTTTGTAAATTGTCTACGATAATTCGCGAGCAAAGTATCATCGGGCCAAGCCCCAATTCCCTGCTCATGTAACTGTTTCCAGGGAAATAGAGGGCCAGGATCTGATTTACGCATTATGGCAATATCAGAATGAGCGACCACATCTATGGGATCTATGCCTGGATAACGCTCAAGTATCGAGCTAAGCAGTTCTGTAACCAATTCAATTTGTTCGTCTGAAAATGAAGGGAAGTGGCACTCTACATCTTCCAATTTGATATCGGGCACTGGTATTTCAGTTCCAGTGCATTTGAATTCATTAACAATTTCGATGCCGATTGACCGATCGTTAAGGCTCTCTTCTTCCGCCCAGTAGCTGACTCCTGCATGCCAGGCTCGGCGAAACTCTGGCACTAATAGGTGAATACGTAATGAATATTCTGGATACGTATCATCATTTAACTCAGGAACCAGATAGTGAGAGCTGACTGGATTGCTCGTCGGTGTTGAAAGCAGGCGCAGCGATTCTCCAAAATTCTCCGAAGTGGCATGCACTACAATGTAGTCGATTCGACTGTTTTGGTTTGTCGAATCTACTACTACATATGTGTCAGAGGCACAGCCAGCAAGTAGGCTAAGCACTCCCAGTATAATTCGTCGGATCGAAGTCACAGGCTTGCCTTTACTGCGGAGTTTGATAAACATAGCATCTTGCCAAACTAAATTGGAGCGTCTGGACAAAATTGAAGCTCTATAACTGCCACAACTCGCGTTCGCTGCGCCCTCTCTGGTGTCTTGAAGAAATGGGGCTGGAGTATGAACTCATCAACATGCGCTTCCCTCCTAGAACGGAGCACGAAGGTTACCTGGATATCAATCCCCTGGGCACAGTGCCAACTTTCATCGATGGCGATTTAGTCATGACGGAATCCACCGGAATTTGTCACTACCTGGTGGAAAAATATGGACCAACTCCTTTGAGCGTAGAAAAATCAGACCCGGCTTATGGAGACTACTTGAATTGGCTCTATCGCAGTGACGCAACGTTCACTTTCCCACAAGCAATTGTGCTGCGCTACAGTCAACTTGAGCCCGAAGAAAGAAAGCTTCCGCAAGCTGTAACAGATTACACCATCTGGTTTCATTCTCGCCTGCGTTCGGTAGAGGCTGCATTGGAAACAAAAGACTTTCTTGTTGCAGATCGATTTACCATCGCAGATATTGCGGTCACTTATGCATTAACCATGGCGAAGCGGCTCGGTATCAATGACCGCTTTAAACCCAATACAAACCGGTATCTTAAGGCCATGATGGAGCGTAACAGCTTTAAGCGGGCAATCGCTCGTGGTGAGGGAACCCGATAATGGCTTACGAATTCTTACAGCTCGACCGGCAAGGAAAAACTGCCACACTGACTCTCGCAAGGCCGAAAGTCGGCAATGCCCTGAGCATTCAACTCATGCAGGAAATTATCGCTGCAGCCAATTCTCTAAAACATGATATGGAATCACGAGTAGTTATCTTAAAAGGTGCCGGTAAAAACTTTTGTGTAGGCGCTGATTTAAGAGATGCCGAGCGCACCAAACAATTTGAAGATACTGATATTCTGAGACGGGTGCGTGGCACAGCCCCAGGTCGCGAGTTAATCGAGTCCATCCTCAATATCAATCAGATTACCATCGCTGCAGTTCAAGGTGCTGCAGCAGGTGGCGGTGCCTGCATCGCTTCTGCATGTGATTTTAGAATCGGTAGTGATGATTGCAAAATTGGCTATCCAGAGGTGAAGTTAGGCATGAATCTTAGCTGGGGAGCCCTGCCACTGTGTTACAACCTGATCGGGCCTGCAAAAACCAGGCGCATGGTAATTGGTGGTGAATTCGAACCGGCGTCAGAACTTCAGCAATGGGGTTTTCTTGATGATGTCGTGCCCCTGGGTCAGCTCGACAACTCCGCTGCATCAATGGCCGCACAGTATGCCGAAAAACCGGCACTGGCCGCACAAATGATTAAGCACAGTATCAATGCGCTACAGCTTTCCAGGAGCAAGGAAGTCATGCACATGGATGGTGGTCAATTTACGCTTGCTACTATGAGTGGAGAATTTAAAGAAGCCAGGAAAGCTTTTCTCAATAGATTCAATTCATAAAAGCTTAGTGCCCTTATCACTGCCTTAGTTACACCTGCTTCCCGCATTCTATCTATAGGTAACAAAAGGGGCTGAGTCGAATCATCCAACCCTTTATTAGCTTGCTTGTCCTTCTTGTCCTTAATTTATTATCCGATACTTCCAGGGAGCCTCTGATTAATGTTTGCGAGGCAGTTAATGCAAGGCAAAAATCAGTGGAAAAAGCGCAGTTTATAGGTCATAAATGCGCATTGTGAGCTGATTTTTAATGCAGCAATAACAACGTAGCTAATTAATCAGGGGTTCCCTGGTTTATTGCTAATTCAAGCGGGAAGTGAATACTACTGGCAGTATCAACCATAGCATCCTTTTTATGGCGAAAAACAACACCCCCGGGTAACCAAACTTAAAAACATTTCCTTCGGTTGTTCCATATGCCTGGTAACCATAATCTGCTCCTTGCTTACGCATTGAAGTCTCTGCAGGTTGAGTGAACCGTCGCTTGAGCGAAGATCAATGCAGGCACTTTTCGCTTGTACCAGGGGTGTTCCGGATGAAACGTTTCAAGATCGCACTCTTACAGTTTAATACCCACTAATTATGTAACCTGTTGCGCCAATAGCGAATATGGCGTGAGTAAAGGTCATCACTGGTATGAACGAACCATACAATGCCCAACCGACATAGATTGGATGACGTTCGATACAGAGCAGGAGTCACGAACTTCAGATACACGTTGTCGCGCTTAAGGAATGCATTCCATATCTGGCGCAGACCAAACAGATCAAGTGATTGAGCAGGAAAGTGGCACAAAGCAGCAGTCCCCAACTCGCCAGGCAAAGCTCATGCAACGTCATGGTGGCCGCTTCACTTTCCACCACCCAAACAACACCACCCAGTGGTGCCCAGAATGCCATTAAATAGTGCCAGGCAGATTGTAGACATCAGCACACAGGTGTTGCGCCCGGCTGCCTCTGGAATAAATCGGGTCAACCAGCGCTTGAATGCAGACCGGGCCATTTCACTGTGATGGACGGCAAATAGGGTCAAAAATGCCACATCAACAGCGAGCGCAGCGGCAAATAACAAGCCTGGCTCTGAATCGATGGAGCGAGGCACCCATGGATTGCCAACAAAGCCGATTGAGTAGAGGGATGTGACAAAGAAGAACGCAT
This sequence comes from uncultured Pseudohongiella sp., assembly GCA_965198435.1. Taxonomy (GTDB): domain Bacteria; phylum Pseudomonadota; class Gammaproteobacteria; order Pseudomonadales; family Pseudohongiellaceae; genus UBA9145. Next base: position 44,901 of record OZ240664.1, read on the forward strand.
AGCTTGCCATGCCATAGGCCGCTATTGATATTCGTTACATTTTTATCTCCCATAAGCTATTGAAACTATTTGCCTTGCGGCATGAGGAGGCATTATTCAGGTGCAGCAGGATTGAGCCTTAACCAAGGCCAGACTATTGCATGACATTTGCGTGGCTAAGCGCTGAAAGTGCCCTTAGCTGACTGATTATTAGTAATCATAAGGCGGAAGATGGGGTTAGGAGACCGATTTTTTTGTACCAAAGCGGCAAATCGAGGACCGTCATAGAGATTTTCAAGACTAACGCTGGAATACAGCTCAGACAGACCCGGGCCACCCTGCTGAAAGGCACGATCGAACCACTCGAGGGCTAAATCAGCTTGGTCCCGGCTGGCATAGAACTCGGCGATTGCCCAAGACCATTGATAGTAATGAATTGCCCTTCACCGATTGACCGGTTTGCCATTACTGGTTCCTCCATAGCTGAGGTTAGTGGGAAATAGCACATCACGCCTGGCATGACCAAATTCAACAACGCAGATCGCGTGGGCTTTCCTCCTTCGTAAATTGGAACCAATAAAAGCCTCGGTCACGGGCCCGCGACCAGGGCTTGTAGTAGAAACCAAAAATATAAATTCAAATCAGTGGCCAGACGCTGAGACTGTCAAGATTATCGTGAAGCGGCCCACCGTCTTCTTTTCCGGCACCAATCCGTCTAACATAAGCCTTACAGGGCTTCAAAAAACAATCAGGAGTGCCAAGTGAACGCGCACGACAAGATCATTTTGTGGGGAGCAGGCACCAGTCGGACCATGCGCCCAATCTGGGTGGCTGAGGAACTGGGTCTGGATTACACACTCAATGCAATCGGCCCGCGCACCGGTGAGACTCAAACATCGGAATACACCAAGCTAAATCCCAAGCAAAAAATTCCATTCTGCGAAGATGGTGACATCAAGTTGTCTGAGAGCGTAGCGATCTGTCGGCATCTCGTGCGCAAGTATGGCAATGCACAATCTTTGCAAGCACCACAAACAATTGAAGCGATGGCTACGGAAGAAGAATGGCTTTGCTTCATTTATGGAGAACTGGACGAAACCAGCTTGTACGTTATGCGCCGCCATGGCGCATTAGCAACTGTTTATGGTGAAGCTCCTCAGGCTATGGCAGCAGCTGAAGCCTATGTAGTACGTATGCTGAAGGTAATCGAAAGGCAACTCTTTTCAAATTCCTACCTGACTTCTGAAACGTTCAGCTTGCCGGATCTTTTTTTAATGACCTGCCTTAGCTGGGTGGATTCCTATGGCATTAGCATGCCCAAAGCACTTAGAGACTACCAAAATAGGATCGCTATACGCCCGGCATATATAAAAGCAAAAACCGTTAACGAATCAGTATCAATCTGATACTCAACAGGAATAATCATGGGACCTTTACATGGAATAAAAGTTGTCGATTTAACCAGCATGGTGTCAGGCCCGGTTGCGGCCATGATGCTGGGGGATCAGGGCGCTGATGTAATTAAAGTAGAACCAATTCATGGCGAACAGTTACGACACCTGGGCGAACCTCATAATGGAGTGGCTGCTACATTTTATTCTTGTAATCGCAACAAACGCTCAATAGCCGTAGATTTAAAATCCGAAGCCGGTAAGGAAATTCTTTGGAAACTCATCGATCAGGCCGATGTCCTATTGCAGAATTTTAGGCCAGGCGCTATGGAGAGAATGGGATTCGGAGAAACTGTTGCCAGAAAGCGAAACCCGGGACTCATTTATGTATCGATTAGCGGCTTTGGAGAAAAAGGCCCGTACGCACATCAGCGGGTATATGACCCCATCATTCAAGGGCTGTCTGGCGCCACAGATATTCAATACGATCGCGCAACCGGAAGGCCAGGCATGTTTCGAATTATTCTTGCCGACAAAGTATCTGCCCTGACCGCAGCGCAAGCAGTTTCCAGCGCTCTGTTCTACAGGGAGCGTCAGGGAGAAGATTATGGCCAAGGCCAGCACATAAAGCTTTCAATGTTAGATGCAACGGTGGCGTTTTTGTGGCCAGAGGGCATGTCGGGGCTGGTATTTGCAGATAAACAAGTTGATGTACGCAGCACGTTTTCTTCCATCGACCTTATCTATGACACTCAAGATGGCCATATAACTATAAGCGTGGTTTCTGATAAAGAATGGGTGGCGCTTTGCACCGCGCTAGGCAGGGATGAGCTCATTACCGATGAGCGATTCTCCACCTCTTTAGCAAGGCGCAAGAATGTTGCTCAGCGCCGAGAAATCATTGCCACAGAGGTCAGCAACTACACCAGTAGCGAAATCCTTGTACAGCTGAGCCGACACGATGTGCCGACTGCCCCACTGTTGAGCCGAGAGGAATTACTAAGCCACCCACAACTTTTGGAGAGCGAAACTATTTCTCGTGAAATAGATGAAGGGCTGGGCGAAGTCAGGCAGGCAAATCCCGCTGCGCGTTTTCAATCGACACCTTCGGAAATATACCGGCCAGCACCAAGACTTGGCCAACACAGCATGGAGATATTGCAATCACTTTCCTATGACGATGCACAATGCACAGAACTCCTGTCGAGAAAGATCATCTTGCAAGACTAGCTCTGTTGACAACGCAGCCAGGTGTCAACATTTTTATTGCCATACAAAAGAGAAGGAAAACTCAGGATAACAATGAACTCTCCATAATTCTTATTAGGGCTCTCCTGATTAGCTGTACCGGTCACGAATTCTGGTTATGGTGGGCTTTTATGCAGGTAGCATTCTACTGCCATTTTGTTTTGCATGAGTCTTTTATCAAGGCATACATCCCTACCCGATAATTCTGTCACTGACAACCTTACTTTGCCTGACGACGCCATTTATCCTAAGCAGGATCCACTCGATTGAATTAGGCCCTGTTCACACTCATTGCGCTATAACTTCGTCCTGGAAATGACTGCGCAGCACTACAAAATTATCGAGTCATTGCTCCCTGTTTCCCGGGGTAACGTGAAAATCTCTACCCTCAGGCTGTGTCAAAACGGTTCGGCCGCTGGCATAGTCTTTATAGGAGGGCGAACCGTTGAGCTAAGCAAGGTGTTCTCGATCACGTGTTTCTGGCCCTCCAGGAAAATGAGGTCATCAACATCCAGGTGGATCATGTTTCTATTGATTCCACAGCGGTAAAGGTCGATCCAGATGGCACTGGCGCGCTAGGGCCTGTTCACACTAATTGAGTCGTCTCTGCTAGAGGGTGTTTTTGTGCTCAGCGAGGCAGAAAGAGCGCCGTATAGCCGTATAAGTAAGTATATACAAGCGACTGATAACAAAGCTGGGCGCAAAAAAGCGCCTCTTGTCGTTACTCGTCGCTCATTTGGAATGATCAAACCACGCTCCTCGTGCCTCAATTGGCGCTTTTTTAGTCACAACAGAAACCACTCAAGTAGTGTGAACAGGCCCTAGAAAAACAGTCCTCAATCTATCGGCTAATCCCGAGGCGGATGGACAACCCACATTCACAGGGTTGCCGTCGGCCACGACCGAGCGGTAGCCTTTTCCCTCTCTGCGGGGCAGGCCGGTGACGCGCCTGCAGGACGAAAACGGCTGAAAACACGGGAAAACGGTGGGTGGGATGGCACCAAAGTGATCCTGGATAAGGCCTATGAAGACGATGACACACGACAATTTGTGTTCGACCTGGGTAGGGAACCTGTGGTTCCTCCGAAAAGCAACTGGCTTTCGGTCTGGGAGTACGGCCGCGAGTTGTACACGAAGCGAAATGACGTCGAACGGCTGTTTCGAAGGCTTAAGGGTTTTCGCCGAATAGTCTCTCGGTTCGACAAACTGGAGGTTATATTCGTCTTCTTCATTCATTTTGCGCTAATCGCAGACACACTATTTAGTGTGAGCAGGCCCTAGGAATTTTACACAGGTTCCGAAAATCGTATTAAGCCTTTGCCGGGACTCCAATCATTTTCCAGGTATTTAGCAATCGTTTTCTTTCGGTTGTCCTGGGGTTTCTTTTCGGTTTGAAATTCGGCATTTCAGCCTCTCAATATGGAGTTAATCTATAAAAGATTTTACTGAAGGCTCGATCATGAAAAACATTATCACCAAGGCCGTCCCTGTAGCGGCGGGAATGATTTTCCATATCTTGTATCTGCTGGTTTTTGGACTTCGTGTCTGCGTTGGGTGAGTAATCCATGGCGGGTGTCGGTAGCGGGCACCTTGCTGTTTATGATGATGGCTCTTATGCAGGAGGCCCTGGGAGTTAGTGGAGTTGCGCTGATTTTGCAGACGGTAGGGGGTAGAGGGAAAAAGATAAAGGCCAGGCAAATCTTGTATTCAATCAATCGATCGTGATTTCACCTTTGACTGGATTGATTGTTTTTTAGGGAACCTCTGATTAATTACCTACGTTGTTATTGCTGCGTTAAAAATCAGCTCAAAATGCGCATTTATGAGCTATAAACTGCGCTTTTTCGCTGATTTTTGCCTTGCACTAACTGCCTCGCAAACATTAATCAGAGGCTCCCTAGATAATTGGCAAGATAAAGACAATCAGGAGATCTGCTCGGGGCAGGACGCGCTTGAGAACTAGAAGGGTTGCAATTTTCGAACAGACTTCTAGAAAGTTGTTTGAACAGAGAGCGTCCAACGACGATAACGGCTGGAGCAGGAATCCTGGATAAGTTCGATAACGCCATTGATTGTAGTACCGTCATAGCGTTCGCGATAGCGACAGCGCGAGGCATCAAGCGTGTTGTCGGTTTCAAGGCGGAAAGTCCAATCGTCCCACCAAACCTTTTGTACAAACAAATCCAGGGAACGACGGCGATCATTACGGGTACGGGTAATGATGTCTATGTCATAAAAACCACCCCAGATAGAATGGCTGTACTCGATTCCATAGCTGAGACCAAGTGACGTAATATCGTGTCTGAAATCGATATTGCCAAAGCCGCGACCACCAGTGCGCACTTTTTGATTGATAAATGGATCGAGAATTTCGGAATCAAACAGACCCATGCGGCCCGAGATGATGGCATTGGGCAGGTTGAAACGGTTCAGTCTCAAGCTCGCCCGTGTAAACCAACCCAGTTGCCAGGAAGGACCTACGTTGCCGGTAGCTGAAAGTGGTACTTCAGGATCAACAGTCGCATTGATACGGCCGATTCTGTTGTCTACGTCATTGTAGAAAATACTGGTTGAAAGAACACCGGCATCGTCAGGTAACCGGTATTCCAGTTCCGCCTGATACTGCCACTCTGTTTCAGGTTCTAATTCTGGATTACCACCCAGAGCATCGATATCCCGGTCCTCTTCGTTAGTCGTAGCCGCGAAAGATGAGAAGCTTAGCTGCGATACGTTACGTTGTATGGTGCCTCGAAAGCGAAAGTTGTCGGTGAAATTGTAGCGAAAGTCGAATGAAGGTCGCCAGAACTGGAAGTTGCGTTCTTTGCTCACCACTCCAGTTTGGAAGATAGTCGACGTTTCATATACAACACTGCTCTCCAGTGAGGCTCGATCAGTAATCGCCCAGTTATGGAAAAGGAAGCCTTCGTAACGCTCTTCTTCAACATGAGTGCCTGGATTGGAGATTGATGGAATTAAAGATAATCCACCAAATGCCTCTGACACAGGCTCAGTGCCAAAAGGGCTGGCAATAAAGAGTTTTGAATCCAACTGGTTAACAGCACGCTCCACCCCTAGCCGTAACGACTGACTGTCAGTGAGTGAAAAGTTGTAGTTGGTTTGTACAATGAATTCATTGCTTTCCCGCTGGGAGTCGATAAACAGATTTTTATCCAATGGATCAGTCGCTGGGTCCGCTTCAAAGCGTTCCCGTACGAAATCTCTGATTTCATCGTTTATGACAAACAACACGGCAAGTCTTGAACCATTGTCGAAGCTGTACTCATAGTCACCACCAATCTCCCAATTGCGCTCCGTATTGTCGACTAACTCTTGCTGGATACTGTCAATTGCTACTCCATCCACAAAATCGACGAAGTCGCGACGAATAGGGCGCTCAAAGTCACCTTCGCTGGCCAGTGCATTGAACTGAATGCGATGCGCTCCAATACTGTAGCTCATGTTAGTACTTAATGTGTGCTCGTCCTGATCTCGGATATTGGTTTCAAACAGTGTGCCGAGTAATTCTCCATTGGGAGTAATGCGACGTTCTCGATTATCGCGGTTCTCGTAATTGGGTCGCGATTCAATATTGAATAAAGACTGAAAATTGCCAACTTGCAGTGACCAGCCAACATTGCCACCGAACTCGTAAGTGTCATCGTGATTGAGGCGGTTAACGGCTTGCACCGTAGTACTCGAACGAGAGGAGACTTCAGTCAGGATGATGTTGATTACTTCGCCGGCACCACGCACATTCAATGCGCCGGTGGTGTCGCGGATAATTTCTATACGCTCCACTTCGGCAGCGGTAATGCGGCTGAGTTGGTCTCTTGCAGAGTTGTCCTTGCCCGCAATACGCTGGCCATTGATAAGAAGATTACCGCCGGTACCCAGTCCGCGATTGCCACCGCCGGGGCCACCATTGTTCAAGTTGATACCAGGAATTCTATCCAACATATCATTGGCGGTTATCGGATTGTACTGGGCGAAGAAATCGGACTCGTAAACTACAGTGGAGTCGGAATCATCTTCTTTGAACTCTTGGTCCTGTTCCAGAACTGGAGCACCAGATATTGGTTCGTTAACCACGGGCAAAGACCCCTCTGAACCTTCCTGGCCAAGGGCAGCAGCGGAGAAAAGGAGTACTAAAATTCCCAAAATTATCTGCATTGGTTTGGTCATGCTTTATACATTGATAGTGGTTCAGCTTGAAGGCTTGAAACGAAAAGTCTGAACTTTAGCAGATATAACGGGTGGAAGGGGGGTTTGGACTACGTTTCTGGACCTCCAGATAGTGCATAAAACGTGGTCGCTATCGTGTTTTTAGTCGTTTAAACCAGATTCTTCTCTTATTTCCAGGGTTCGAGGTCCTGCAAGCAATCCAGGCATGGAACAGCTTCCTGCATGGCAGGCGTACTCGTAGAGTTGATCCTCCGTGGTATAGAAGCTCAATTCTGCGGTCCAGGACTGCAAATAAAATACATGTTGCTGTCTTCCACTGTGAACTGATAGAGAGTTTCGCCCTCATCGTAACGGCTGAAGCGCTCAATAATGCGGCTTCTTAATGTGGCCTCTTTTGGTGATGAGCACGGAGCTTTGGCTCATTTGCCGAGAGATTAATATTGACACTTTCTACCACCAGCTCGCCGTTTTCATACCAGCCCACTGAGTCACCAAACCAAGGCTGGTGCACTGTTGGGCGTCGATTTGCGCGAGCCTCCTCCGGGTTTATGACCCTAATAAGTATTTCTATTTCCATACGCCGCTATCTCCGCTCTGGCACATAACGCCCTGGATAATGGGCTCATTACTCAGTGCTGAGCCCTTGATTGGTTTAATGGTTATATGTTTCGCCAACTTAGCCAGTTTCTTATCTCTCAGCATCATCAAAATAATTGGCCCGATAAACTGCAAGAAGAACAGTCTTGCTCCAAATACCCCAGAGTAAGCTTTTGCTTTAGCGTAGTTCCATTGAATATGTGCTCGGACCCAGGGATAGGGCAGAAATCTATCGACCTTTAATCATTTAATCATCGACCCAAAGCAGGCGATATTGGCGCGTGCTGTCAGGAAGGTGCTGCCAGAAAGAAAGGCTAAGCCGATCTCTTAAACAAGACCAATTCAGTTAAGGAACCTCTGATTAAGTTTGATAAAGCATTCGTTGGAAAATGCGTGTCGGTTGAAGTATTTTATTTTTTCGTCTTTCTCGCCAAGAGTAAATGGGGTAGCAAACAAAGAAGCAAACCAAAATCCCGCTGCTCTATTTGCTCTACGATGATATATCTCAATCATTCAGGCTCCTGAGAAACATAACATCAGCATAAGCTGTATGCCCCTTTATCTGTGGGATACACCTTTGGTGTATGCCTCAATTGTCAGAATTGAAACAGTTATTCGAAAATTGTGGTTTTTCAACCTGGGCATATCGAAGGGACCGATTTCAAGCAGCCACTGAGAAGCCTCCGTCAAGACGAAAGTTTTTCGATTTAGGGAGCCTCTGATTAATGTTTGCGAGGCAGTTAGTGTAAGGCAAAAATCAGCGAAAAAGCGCAGTTCATAGGTCATAAATGCGCATTTTAAGCTGATTTTTAACGCAGCAATAACAACGTAGGTAATTAATCAGAGGTTCCTTAGGAGTTTACATGCCAGTAAATGACCAAATCGAAAGTACTTTCAACACGGCAATGTGGCTCCTCAATCGCTGCGTCCCAGGCACAAAAAAGCCGACCACTGGGACCGGCTTTTGATCTACCTATAAGCAACCACCGTCGATTTAATCGTCACCGCCCTGATTAGCATTCTTCCAATTTACTATTCCAAAAAACATCTCATCCCAACTCTCATTACCCCAATCCACTGCGCGATCAGGATTTGGGTTCGCTGGGTTCTGCGCTGAGTTGTCGTGAGCGCCAACTACAGTGATGATGGTACCACCTGGCACAAACCTGGGCTCTTTATAGGAGTAAGCCAACTGCCAATTGTAGTTGTAATCAGCGATGTTGATCAGCTCTTCACGGGTACCATCCGGGTAATCAGCGTAAAAACGCATGTACTTACCGCGAAAGTGCATATGTGGTGTGAAGCTGTACAGGTGCGCGTCTTTTGCGATGGTAAAAGACTGAACCTGCTCAAACGCCGGATCATGTGGCGGAATAGTCGTCCACTCATTCGGGAAGATACAGGCACAGCGGCCTGACATTCTTTCGGCAGGTGGCTCATCGATTGGATAGAACCATACGCCTACCTGGCTGCGGTCAACTGTCTCTTTACCGTATGGTGTGTAGTGCATGTTCAGATGCAGCACAGAACCAGCTTTGATCAATCCACCGGTGTTTTCAGGATTTGCTTCCTGTACGAAGCCTGGGATATACGCAGCGATGTTCGCCTTGTCTGGATGGGTTGCGCCCAAAAAGCCGCGACCATCTTCACCCGGAAAGTCCAGGCGGTTTACTGTGTGGTGGAGCACTGCACGATCCCCGGCGATGATCTGGCTGGCTTTCATCCAGCGATCTTCAGGCATATCGAAAACCACTTCCACGTTAACGAATACGCCGTTACCGGTAGCAGGCACTGTGGTGGCTGGGATATCCAGAATCATGTCTGGCTCGCCGTAGGCCCACTTGGTTTCTGGCCAGGTCAGGCTGGCCAGTGGATCGTGATCACCATCCTTTGGTGCACCGGCTTCGGCCCAGGCGATAATGTTGCGCACGTCTTCATCAGATACCAGACGATCATTCATGAACTCACCGATGTGACCATCGATTGCGCCTGGTGGCATGCGACGGGTCATCAACACTTCACGAATCATGGGTGACCAACCCTGCACCATGGCATGGCTGTCCATGGCAAATGGCGCCACGCCGCCTTCGCGGTGACATTCGGCACATTGATTTGCCAATACTGGCGCAATGTCCGCTACATAAGAAGGAACAGGTGTCTCCGCAAAAGTAATTGCCTCACCGGTGGTTGCAACCACTGGCGTGCTTACATCATCGCCAGCAAGAATCTCGTTGATTGCAGTTTCTGCGCCCGCAACGGAACCACGGTATTTCACGACGAAACGCTCAGGATCGAAGAGAAGCACCTCACCAGCGCGCTCAATACCCAGTGCCTGTGATATCACTTGTGCGTCATCCATCAACACCACAATGTCTACACCGTATTCAGCAACTTTTTCCGTTACTGCGTCTCGGTTGTGATTACCCATTGGGTTGATCATGAAGAACTTGATGCCTTGCTCGCCGAACTGAGATTTCAGTGCATTGAAATCATCGATAGCAGCAGCAGTGGCAACACTGTCGTTAGCCTGGACCAGCAGAGCAACAGCCGCATGGTCGTCGTAGTAGCTCATGCCATGGTGATAACCAGTGTTGTCCAGCAGTGAAAAATCTCCAACTCGTTCCTGTGCAACGGCAATGCCTGAAAATATTGTCAAACCGACGATTGAACTGATTAAGCAACTTACCTTTCTCACGGTAATCTCCTCATTGGCAGGGATCAAAAATTATTCATTTCTGGGAGTAATGAGTCTTGCGACTTTCTTTCTTTGTATCAGCAGTAATAATGCCTCAACAAAGTCACGGCCAGTGGCCACCAATAATTCCCTTTGCTTGAAGCTACAGATTACGACTTAAGGGTCTCGTGGTCAATTCCCAGGCCGTCGCCTTAGGGAGCCTCTGATTAATGTTTGCGAGGCAGTTAGTGCAAGGCAAAAATCAGCGAAAAAGGGCAGTTTATAGGTCATAAATGCGCATTTTGAGCTGATTTTTAACGCAGCAATAAAAACGTAGGTAATTAATCAGAGGTTCCTTAGCCTGTTTTAACAGGGACTTATCTCCTGCCAATCCCCTGCGCCAGGCAGGTAACTTCCTTAGGGCCTGTTCACTCTACTTAAGTGGCCTCTGTTGTGACTAAAAAAGCGCCAATTGAGGAGCGTGGTTTGGTGATTCCAAATGAGCGATGAGCAAAGACAAGTGGCGCTTTTTTAGCCACAGCCCGAAGGGCCAGGCGCATTTTTGCGCCCAGCTTTGTTATCAGTCGCTTGTATATACTTATATACGGCGCTCTTTCCGCCTCGCTGAACGCAAAAACACCCTCTAGCAGAGACTACTCAATCAGTGTGAACAGGCCCTAGCTCAGGATGCGCTTTAGTTGTGGGAAGAGCTTGGGATTGGCAACCAAAATATCATTCGCATAGAACTGCGGATCCATACCTGGCGGAACCTCAGAGAAATGGCCGCATTCCGCACCGGCTTCCAATGCGATAAGCCTGGCTGCTGCGAAGTCCCACAGGCTAAGAGATTCGTAGTATCCATCCAGCCTACCGGCGGCCAACCAGCAGATATCCAGTGCTGCTGATCCAAGGCGCCGTATATCCGCGCAGTTTGTGAGGATTTTATGCACGCGATCCACCATCGGTTCCAGTCCGTCTTTTACATAGGGAAATCCCGTCGCAATGATAGCCCTCTCCGGATTGGATTCCTGTGCCACTTCGATTGACTGACCATTCAAGAAGGCACCACCACCTTTCGTTGCATGGAACAATTCATCAGTGAACGGGTTGTAAACCACACCAACAGTGATCTGTCCCGTTTCGCAATAAGCAATGGAAACCGCAGACTGAATATGGCCGTGGGCATAATTCACCGTGCCATCGATGGGATCGATGACCCAAACCGGTTGGGTTAGCTCCCAGACCGCCTGCAACTCTGGCGATGATTCCTCGGAAAGAATGGCATGATCGGGATACTTCTCTCGAATGGAGGAGCAAATTATTTCATCCGCTTTGAGATCCGCCTGAGTCACTAACTCTTTGCCACCTTTATAGTCATGGGTGAGAGTTGCGGATTCGCGCTCGGACTTGATTAACTCGCCCGTTTTTAAAGCGAGCTCGCGGCTGAAATTGAGTAGATCCTGCATGTTTGTCCTTGGGTTTTGATAGGTAATTTTTTGGTCACTCAAGAGCTGAGCCTGCAAGTGTATCAGGGTCTGTACTTCATCCATGTGTCAATTCCTGCTGGCACCCTACCGAGGCTATTGAGCAAGTGACGGTTCGATAAACGATTCATTCTCATTTATCAGACGCAGTCAGCTTCAGAGGATCTCCATAAGTGTATTCTTTAATACCTGCACTGGATTCTTTACTACCGTGCTGTTCTGGGGCTTCGGGCTTGGCTTCCATTTCCTCTGGGGTACACGATTTACGCGATAAAGCGGCGCAGTAATCGGACTCACGCTCGGTTATGTTGTAAAGTATCGGCTGGACAAACGCTATGTCTTCACATGAAAGATATTGATAGGGCTGGTCATGCAACTGCAAGGCTGGGGTCGGTATCCGCGATTGGATGCGGAGTTACTCGAACCCACTACTCCTGAAGCTTTGATAAGACAACTGAGTGAGGACAGCTCAGCGTCTCTTATTGCCCGTGGGGCTGGTCGCAGCTATGGTGACAGCTCGCTTAATGATCGGGTTATCAGCAGCCGCTTCCTGGATGGATTTACCTCTATCAATCTGGAAACTGGCGAACTTCGTTGCAGCTCGGGCGTCACCATCGATGAATTATTGAAAGTATGTATTCCCAAGGGCTTGTTTCCTGCGGTTGTGCCTGGCACCAAACAGGTCAGCATTGGCGGAGCTATTGCGGCTGACATTCATGGCAAGAATCACCACCACGATGGCAGCTTCTGTGACTACGTAGACTCCTTCACCATTGCGTTGGCAAATGGCGAAACGAAAGCCTGTTCGCGTAAAAAGAATAAAGAATTGTTTCACGCAACTTGTGGCGGCATGGGGCTCACTGGAGTTGTGTTGGAAGCAACTTTAAAACTGGAAAAGATATCCAGCACCTTAATCAAGCCCCAATCGATCGCTACTAATAACCTGTCACAAACCTTAGAGCAGCTGGAGTTGCAGAACGACAATAAGTTTGTCGTAGCCTGGGTAGATTGCCTGGCGCAGAACGAGTCACTGGGTCGAGGCATTGTGCACTCAGGCAATTTCGAAGAAGATGGCCGCCTGGACTATATCGATCGCTGGGGACCTTCGGTACCTTTCAATATCCCATCTCTATTCCTTAATCATTACAGCATGAGCTGGTTCAATGGCATGTATTACTGGCTCTACGAAAAATCTAACAGCGACGGTATGCAAAGTTACGACAGCTTCTTTTTCCCGCTGGACGGCATAAAAAACTGGAATCGCTTATATGGCCGCAAGGGTTTTCTGCAATATCAGTTCCTGCTACCGGAAGAGTCTGCCAACGAAGGCATGCGTCTCATTCTCGACAAAGTTTCAACAGTCGGCAAAGGCTCGTTCCTGGCGGTACTCAAAAAGTTCGGTAAAGCCAATGACAATCTGCTCTCATTTCCGGGGCCGGGTCTGACCTTGACCCTGGATTTCAAAGTCGAATCAGCTTTGTTCCCATTACTGGATGAACTGGATCGAATAGTCATAGACTATGGCGGAAAGCATTATCTGGCTAAGGATGCCCGGCTTGCAGAATCTACCTTTAAAACGGGCTATCCGAACTGGGAAAAATTCAAGAAAGTGAAAGATAAAGTGGATCCGGATCAACGATTCGCGTCACTACAATCGCATCGCATCGGTTTAACTTCAGAAAAGAATCGCACCCCATGAAGGTCTTGATCATTGGCGCGACCTCTGCGATCGCTAAAGCGACTGCCCGACTTTATGCCCAGCGTGGCTGCCACATGTACTTGATTGCCAGGGACGAAGAGAAACTACAACTGATGCAGAATGATTTGGCGGTGCGTGGCGTGGAAAAAGTGAATATGACTCGGCTCGATTTACTGGCGCATGATCAACACCAACAGGCGATTGCTGCAGCACAGACTGTTCTCGGAGAAATTGATATCGCTATTATCTGTCATGGCGTTTTGCCAGATCAGGAAACAGTCGAAACCAGCTTTGCGGCTGCCAAAGAAGCATTGGATGTAAACGGACTCAGCGTCATTTCACTGCTGACTGAATTGTCCACTGTAATGAAACAACAGGGCTTTGGGAAAATCGCCGTGGTAACTTCTGTAGCAGGAGATAGAGGCCGACAACCTAATTTCGTCTACGGCTCTGCTAAAGCGATGGTATCAACCTATCTACAGGGGTTGAGAGGTAAACTTCTCCCTCATGGAGTGCACGTTATCGACATTCGTCCTGGATTAGTGGATTCCCCGATGACAGCGCCGTTTGAGAAAGGAGTTTTATGGTCAACGCCGGAATTGGTGGCAGATAAAATCGTAAAGAGTATCGATACCAATCGACACACTGTCTATGCGCCGGGTTATTGGCGTCTTATCATGACAGTGGTCAAATCTATCCCCGACGTCATTTTCAAACGGCTCAAGTTCTAAACTTTGTCAGATAACAGCAATAGCAATCCCCTTTATGTTGATCTCGATGGCACGTTGATCAAAACAGATTTGCTGTTTGAAGGCATTTTTTTGCTGTTACGCCAGAATCCTATGTGGGTTTTCGCATTACCAATCTGGTTTCTGGGCGGCAGGGCAAAACTGAAATCAGAAATTGCCAGGAGAACAGAGATCAATGTCGACCTGTTGCCGGTTAATGAAGAATTTCTTGCTTACCTGCAAAACGAAAAGAATGATGGCCGCACACTGATCCTGATTTCAGCTTCTGACCAACAGGCGGTAGACAAAGTCGGTGAAAGATTCCAGTTGTTCGAACAATGCATTGGCAGCGATGGCAAGACCAATCTCAAATCCAAGGCCAAGCTGTCACGCATCAGGGAAATGAATGGTGGTCAGGAATTCGCATATGCAGGTAATTCCAGTGCTGATATTTCAGTCTGGGCCGAAGCCGGTGAAGTGATTCGCGTAAACTGCAGCGACACTCTCGGCGCTGCCTCGTTAACAGACAAACACGCGAAACTATTTGACGAGCGTCTCAATACATTTCCATCTCTATGGCGCGCACTTCGCCCTCATCAGTGGATAAAGAACGGATTATTGTTTATTCCCCTGATTCTTGCGCACCGGGTAAATGATCTCCACTTACTGGAACACGCAGTCATTGCATTCATTTGCTTTAGCCTCACCGCATCCAGCGTTTACCTGTTAAACGATCTTTTGGATCTTGAGTCCGACCGAAAACACGCCAACAAACGCTATCGACCTTTAGCCTCCGGTGAATTACCCATTCAATTAGGGTTGCTAATAATGCCCACTTTGCTGGTTCTGGCGATTTTAATTGCGCATTTGCTACCGGTGGATTTTGTAGCAGTACTGGGAATCTATTGGTCGCTCACCCTGCTTTATAGCTTTGTTCTGAAGCGTCTGTTCCTGCTTGATGTAGTGATATTATCAGGACTGTATACCTTACGCCTGGTGGCAGGCGCAACCGCTGTGCATGTGCAGGCGTCGCCCTGGTTATTGGCCTTCTCCACGAGTCTTTTCCTGGGGCTTGCCATTATGAAACGGGTAATTGAACTGGTTAACAGAGAGGACAGTAACAAGGAGTCACTACCTGGGCGAGCCTATTCCAATAAGCATTTAAAGTTTCTGTCGGCCCTGGGTGTAATGGCAAGCATGTTATCGGTGCTGATCTTCGCGTTTTATATCGATGCTGAAGAAACTAAGATGCTTTACAGTACTCCACTTGTTCTATGGCCAATTTGCGGGTTGCTATCCCTGATTCTGTTCCGGATCTGGTGCTTCGCCATTGAGGGTGAACTGCAAGATGATCCAGTGCTGTTTGCCGTTAGCGATCGACCGAGCCAGGTTGCAACCGTATTGATGTTTGCAATCTTATGGATAGCGATCTAAAGAGTTGAAAGTTGAACCAGTATGCTCAAGATACCGTGGTGGAAGTGGAGATGGTTCTCCAGAAAACTGGCGATGAAGAAATAGCTATGGTCGTAGTCTTCACGCCGGTTAAAGCCTGAAAGCATTCCTGCTCGATTGCAGGCTTCAACCAGCAATTCTGGTTTTAACTGTTCCTTTAAGGATTCATCATCTGACCCCTGGTCTACCAGCATAGTAATGGAACGGGTGGCGTTTTTTACCAGCTCTACAGAGCCGTAAGCCAGCCAGGCTTCTTGATGGACTTGCTTCGAAAAAGTGGAGAGCTATTATTGACTGGCCTTTCTCTCTGTATGCTCTCTGTATGCTGTATGGCAGATTGATAGCGGGTTGTCGAATGCCTGCGTACTGGGTTGTAAAAAAGCATCGATATCCTTCCCGATCATTGCTGTTACCTGCGTACATATCTGGAAATGGGTTTTCAAGACGCGTTCGATTTGGATTGTTTTGAAGAAGCTCTCAACAAACGCACTATCATAACAGTTTTCCTTACCTGACATGGACCCTTTCAGGTTTAGGAGTAACCGATGAGACAACGTATAAACATCACCATAGTATTGCTGTTAGGAATAATTGCTACAACTGCCTCCGGACAGGAATTGGGGCCGGTGAACGGAGATGCAGAATCCGGTGCGCAACTCTATTACAACCACGGTTGTCACGGTTGTCATGGCTACTCCGGTTATGGCAAACAGGATCTGAACAACACCGGCAGCCCCTGGCTAACAAACGAAGAAATTTTCCGCGCCTTCCTGCGAGCCCGCAGCAATGAAGCGCCGATATTGCCGCTAAATCGATGCCCAATTATCCGGAAAATTCTTTAAATGATGAGATGGTAAGTGACATCTACGCCTACATTCGTTCCATGCCCGACAACAAACCGGAAACGGAGGACATTCCTACTTTGCGTACTCTATTGGAAGCAGCTACGCAGCGGGAATATGACAATTAGCAGAAAAGTCGCGTCGATCTAACCAGCTCCTCTGTAAGTTTGCCTCTAAGGAACCTCTGATTAATTACCTACGTTGTTGTTATTGCTGCGTTAAAAATCAGCTTAAAATGCGCATTTATGACCTATAAACTGCGCTTTTTCGCTAATTTTTGCCTTGCACTAATTGCCTCGCAAACATTAATCAGAGGCTCCCTAAAGTTAATTGGAGTGGTTTTTCACTTTCCAACCCATTTGGGGAAATCTGTGCGCACTTTGTGAATAAAATTGATCTTTGTTGAATCAGCATAGGAGGACTATCTATACTGACAAAGACAAGACAAGACAAGACAAAAAATTCTCAATCGAATGCATTCTCTTATTAAAGACATTTAACGAAATCCCTTTGCGGGTATTGGTAAACCGGAACTATTAAAACATGCACTTTTCGGATACTGGTGAGGACATTCAAAATGCCAGTAAAAAATGGATGATGTCCATCTACAATTGGAATTTAACTTTATCTCAGCTAGTTATCTTCTTTGAAGGTCGACCTGGTGGTAGTGGTGATGGTGATAGTGATAGTGCGCTGAATCTATGACGCGCTAAGGTAGCGTCTTCATGTTGACACAGAATTCCGAATACCCTCGGACAAAATGCCCCATCTCATCCATCTCCAGCTCTATCACACAGTCACACTTTCGACTTTTTCTGTCTTTGGGCGCAGGCGTTCGATGTCATCACTGGGCTTTTTACCCGGCTCATCACGGTTGTGCAGGGTACACCCGTTAAACATTCAATGCCATGAAACCCCACGTCTTCAAGATAAATTCTGAGACATTCCCCGGCTTTTCCAGCGGTGTACGGGACCGGCTGCTCTGTGTGCAGTTTAGTTGTCCCCGCAGGCGTTACACGGGTACCGCTGTTTTCCCCGACCATGGCCGTTTTCGACCCGGTCTGCTCCCCGGCATTTTGGACAGTGTATATCGCATGGTTTACGCTATCTCTCCTTAATCAGGCAATGCCATATTTTTCCTGTAATTGTCTGCAAAGTAACTGTTACGCAATAATCATTTACATGAGCAATAAAAAACCTTTAAGTGGTTACAAGGTTGTCGATTTTACAGCAGTGTACGCTGGCCCGATCTGTACCCGATTTCTGCTGGATTGTGGCGCTGATGTGATCAAGATTGAACCACCGGGTATCGGTGACCTGACCCGCGGTAAGGATGGCATAACGCCGGTTTTCGCCCATTTCAATGCAGGCAAGCGCAGTCTCGCGATGGATCTGAAATCAGACAAAGGTCAGCAAATTGCCCGAGACTTAATTGATAATGCAGACATCGTTGTGCAGAATTTCCGGCCCGGTATTATGGCGCGATTTGGTTTGGACTATGAAAGTCTTGTTCCGGAAAACCCGGATCTCGTGTACTGCTCAATTTCAGGCTTTGGGCAGAGTGGACCGTGGGTAGACAGAGCCGCCTTCGCACCTATTGTGCACGCAGCAAGCGGTTTCGATTCAGTATTTGGTGCAGGCCAGAACAATGCTGATAAGCGACCCCCTAACTGGGAAATTATGGTAGCTGACATTCTCACAGGTGCTTATGCCTTCGGAGCTATTCAAACTGCATTACTGAGTAAAGAACGACACGGAGGAGGGGAGCATCTTGATGTCAGTATGATGGATGCAATGATGACGCTGATTCCTGCTCAACTGCAGGCGGCACAAATGCAAGAACCTCTGCCTGTTGGTTGTTTTTATCCTGTAAAAACCCGTGATGATTTTGTAATGGTGACTGTCGTATCCAATAAGAACTTTGAAAATCTCTGCGGATTATTGCAGCGACCAGAACTGCTTAAAGATCCTCGTTTCGTATTCGGGCCTCGTACACGACATTTTCGCGAACTCGCTGAGGAAATAGAAAAGTGGTCCCGATCCTTGAGCACAAAAGAATGTATAGACGCCTTAACCGATGCAGGTATCCCCTGCAGTGACTACGCGGAAATAGATGAGTTGTTTGCTCACCCACAGGTGCTTGAGCGAGAATCGTTTGCAAAAATCAGCTTAGAACAATTTGGGGAATTTCTAATTCAAACGTTACCCGTTCGCTTCCAGGCCATGAGTAATAAACCGGCTTCATGGGCAGCGCAGTTAGGCCAGCACAACGAAGAGATTTTGTGTGGCGAACTGGGATTCACAAAAGAAGAAGTGAGCGAGTTGCGCAGTGCGAATGTCATAAGCTGATGAATTTAAGACTTATACAAAGTAATGTCTTCCAATTAAAAAATTAGGAAACCTCTGATTAATTACCTACTTAATTACCTACGTTGTTATTGCTGCGTTAAAAATCAGCTCAAAATGCGCATTTATGACCTATAAACTGCGCTTTTTCGCTGATTTTTGCCTTGCACTAACTGCCTCGCAAACATTAATCAGAGACTCCCTAAAAATTAGAAAAAATACTTAGTACCCAGTTTTGAATTCCAACGATATCGGACTTACTCTTGTTAGCTGCGCCTTTTTTATGGGGTTGGTGGCATTTGTCTCCTGGCGCAAAACCCGTGGTGAGGTTGATACTCAGGCAGGCTATTTCCTGGCGGGTCGTGGTTTGAGCGCTGTTTTCATTGCCGGTTCTCTATTGCTCACCAACCTTTCCGCTGAACAATTGATTGGGCTTAATGGCAGTGCTTACGGCTTCAATCTAAGTTCTATGGCCTGGGAAGTCACTGCCGCTTTCGCAACTGTTTGCATGGCATTCGTTTTCCTGCCTCGTTATCTGGCCGGGGCGTTCACTACCTTACCCCAATTTTTAAGTGACCGCTTTGACGACGGTGTGCGGCGGATGACTGTCATCTTGTTCATGGTCGGATACGGATTGGTAACGATTCCTGGTGTGTTGTACTCCGGTTCAATAGCAGTGCTGCAGTTGTTTGATGTGCCTTCATTGCTCAACGTAAGTTATAGCCTGGGGCTGCTAATCACGATTATTGCCGTCGGTTGTATTGGGGCAATGTACGCGGTATTTGGTGGCCTGCGTGCGATCGCTGTTTCCGACACCATTAATGGAGCTGGTCTGTTAATTATAGGTGTAATGGTTCCCGTTCTTGGCTTGTCCGCACTCGGCGATGGCAGCATAAGTGCTGGCTTGCAGATCATTACCACCTATAACACGGATAAACTTAATGCCATTGGTGGCCCGGAAGATCCAACTCCTTTTGCCACTTTATTCACCGGAATGGTGTTCGCTAATTTGTTCTATTGGTGCACGAACCAATATGTGATTCAGCGTACCTTAGGAGCCAGGAATCTTGCTGAAGGGCAGAAAGGCGTTTTGTTTTCAGGTTTTTTTAAGGTGCTGGTTCCCCTCTTCATGATGGTGCCAGGGGTAATAGCCTTTCATTTATACGGGGAAGAGCTGGAATCGATTGATCTTGCCTATCCAACTTTGATCCGGGATGTGCTTCCTGTTTATGCGGCGGGGTTTTTTCTAGCCGTGCTTTTAGGCGCAGTGTTCAGTTCTTTTAATTCCCTTCTAAACAGCGCAGCGACGTTATTTTGTTTGGATGTATGGGCACCGCTTAGTAAAAAAGAAATCGATGACGCAACCATGGTGAGAGTGGCACGATGGGCCAGTGTTGCCATTGCTTTATTCTCTTTTGTTGTTGCACCGCTTTTACAATTTGCACCTGAAGGTCTGTGGCAGATCATTCGTATTTTTACCGGGTTCTACAATATTCCAGTGATTGCTATCGTGTTAGTGGGTTTGTTCACCACTCACGTACCAACTTCAGGTCCTAAACTGGTTGTAGGGTTTCACATCATTGCCTATGGACTCTTTCAATTTGTGTTGAACGATGTAATTGAGATTCACTTTCTCCATCTATATGCGATCCTTTTCATCATTGAAATCCTGATGATGTTAATTGTGGGTAAGCTACAGCCCCGGGAAGACGCCTGGACTTATCACAAATCCGATATTGTTAATCTGACGCCATGGCGATTTGCAGTTCCTTGTGCCATCACATTATTGTCTTGCGTTGTGGGACTTTATGTTTTGTTTTCACCCATCGGATTAGTCGATGGCATAAGCGTTGCCTTCACTCCCATAATGAGTTTGTTACTACTCGCCAACATCGGAATTTGGGTCTGGTACTTATCGCGAGCCCCTAAATCTCATGCCGCTAGGGTATAATCTGCGCTCGCGGTTAGTACTCCATTGACACCAGAACTGAGGAAACACACTTTGCGATTCTTCGATGAAAGTGATATCGAGCGTTCGGCCCGTGTTCAAAACTGGACAGTGCCTGATCAAGAACCGCAATACAATATTCTAATAGCAGGCTGCGGCATGATGGGCCGTGAACACATTCGCGTTACTCAATTGTTGGGAAAAGCAGCTATTGTCGGCTTAGCAGATTCTCATCAACCCGCTATTGATCAGGCACTGGCTCTGTTTGAAGGTAGCTCAGTTCAGCCAGAAGTGTATGAGTCAGCAGAGCAGGCGCTGCGAGAGGCTGAACTCGATGCAATTTTTGTCTGCACACCAAACCACACGCACTATGGAGTTGTCCAACAGCTTGCAGAACACGGCATTCCTTTATTCATCGAAAAACCGATGGCCACGTCCCTGGAAGACGCAGCACAGTTAGTTGCCCTGGCTCAGAAATATTCCAGCTTTATACAAATCGGTATGCAGTATCGATTCAAGTCCCAATACAGTGAAGCCTTTCGTCAGGTTAAAGCACAACAGGTATTGGGTGCGGTCAAGACCATTAGTATGAGTGAATTTCGACCGCCATTTTTAGACAAGGTGAATCAGTGGAATAAATTCAATGAGTATTCCGGCGGCACTTTGGTGGAAAAATGTTGCCACTATTTCGACTTGATCAATCTCATGGCAGAGTCAAAGCCGATATCAGTGTACGCCACTGGCGGACAGGCCGTGAATTTTCTCGAATTTGAGTTTGATGGAAAGACATCGGACATTCATGACCATAGTTTCGTAGTCATCAACTATGAAAATGGGATTCGAGCCAGCTTTACACTTAATATGTTCACTCAGGAATTGTATGAAGAACTCATTGTTGGCGGAGAAAGGGGTCGTCTCATTGCCACAGAGTCCTCAACATTTAAGCGAGACGAATCCTCGGTTGGCAGAATTAAAGTCGAAGTAGACGATCACGAAGATTACAACTTTAGAGAAACAACTTACCCGGCCACTATTGAACGCAGCGGTCATCATGGTGCGACTTTTTTTGAACATGAAGCCTTTATTGATCAGTTACAGGGGAAAGCAAACGATGCCGCAACAGCCGAGCAAGGGTTTAGAGCAATGGTGCTGGCAAGTGCGGCTCAGGACTCAATTGCGCAGGAGGCTATAGTCAATATTGATGAGTACTTACATCGCCATCAACTTAAATGGATTTAGGGAACCTCTGATTAATTACCTACGTTGTTATTGCTGCGTTAAAAATCAGCTCAAAATGCGCATTTATGACCTATAAACTGCGCTTTTTCGCTGATTTTTGCCTTGCACTCACTGCCTCGCAAACATTAATCAGAGGCTCCTTAGGCAAGACCATTATACTGAGTAAGCTTTACAGGGTTAAAAAATCCCCATGAAAAAAATAAAAGTAGGAAAGTGTGAAATGCCCGGTTTAGGCCTGGGTTTGTGGAAGATCGAGTCTGATCGCGTACCGGGTTTAATTAGTGAAGCTATCAGCACGGGCTATCGTCATTTTGATTCTGCTGCAGATTATGGCAATGAAGAAGCAGTCGGTCAGGGCATCTCGGATGCCATAGGTTCCGGCCTCTGCACTAGAGAACAACTCTGGGTAACTTCCAAACTCTGGAACACCTTCCATCGTCCAGAACATGTGAGGGCTGCCTGCGAAAAAACCCTGGCTGATTTGCAGTTAGATTATTTGGATTTATATTTGATTCATTTTCCTATAGCACTCAAGTATGTGGACTTCGAAACTCGTTATCCGCCGGAATGGTTTTTTGATCCTGAAGCAGACAATCCTGGCATGGAAGTCGATCGGGTGCCTCTGCAAGAAACCTGGTATGCCATGGAAGGTTTGGTGGAAGCAGGATTGGTTAAGGAAATCGGGGTGTGCAATTACAATTCTGGATTGCTCCATGATTTGCATAGCTATGCCAGCATAAAACCTTCCATGTTGCAGATCGAGTCGCACCCGCAGTTGACTCAAGAGCGACTGATTCGCCTGGCTAAATCCTATGGCATGGCAGTGACGGCTTTTTCACCATTGGCGTCATTATCATATGTATCCCTTGGCATGGCTGATGAAGAAGACTCTTTGCTCGGTGCCGGTGTTGTACAGGCTGCAGCAGACAGGCTCAGCAAGACACCAGCACAGGTATTGCTGCGTTGGGGCTTGCAACGAGAGACTGCCATCATCCCCAAAACCAGCTCGTCCGATCGCCTGAGAGAAAATTTCGTCATTTTTGATTTTGAACTCAGTGCTTACGAAATGCAGAGCATATCCAGTCTGAATCAGAATCGTCGCTACAACGATCCAGCAATGTTTTGTGAAGCAGCCTTTAACACTTTTCATCCAATTTACGACTAAGGTCATCGATGGCAGAAATGAATTTCCCAATTGTAGAAACAGCCGCCTTGGATACTCATGAGCCTTTGACCTGGATAAAGCAGCATCGCGAACGCCTGTTAAAAGGCGTCGAATCTGATGGTGCTGTTTTGCTAAGGAATTTCGCTTTAAGCACTGACTTGGATTTCGATGCGGCAATTCGCGAGTTTCAATTGCCGACGTTTACTTATGAAGAATCTTTGTCCAATGCGCTGAGAAAGAATCGCACTGATCTTGTCTTTACTGCCAATGAAGCAGCACCGGAAATTGAAATCTTCCTTCATCACGAAATGGCGCAGACGCCAATCTATCCCAGTAAATTATTTTTTTTCTGCGAGCAAGCTGCCGATAGCGGTGGTGCAACCCCTCTGTGCCGTTCCGATTTGCTATGGGAAGTGATGCAAGAGCAGATACCTGAGTTTGTTGCTGATTGCAGAGCAAAAGGTGTGAAGTACACTAACATTATGCCCGCAGAGGCCGACGCAAAATCAGGTCAGGGTCGCAGTTGGAAGAGCACATTAAGCTGCGAAGATAAAGCAGCTGCGGAAGCGCGATTGCAGAATCTTGGCTATAGCTGGCAGTGGCTAGAAGATGGCAATCTTAAAGTAACTACACCAATATTGCCTGCCATGCGCACACTGGTTTCAGGTAAAGAGGTGTTTTTTAATCAACTTATCGCTGCCTTTATGGGTTGGAAAGATTCCAGAAACGTAGCGGAAAAGTCCGTACGCTTTGGTGATGATTCAGAAATCATCAATGACGACATGAACCAGGTGGTTCAACTATCCAGGCAGTTTACCTTTGACCTGCAGTGGCAGAACGGTGATCTCGCAGTGGTGAACAATTTTTTGGTGATGCATGGCCGCCGACCTTTTCAGGGTGAGCGTCGCATACTGGCATCGTTAGCTGCATAATCCTTATCAATTTTTAGAGAATCGAAATACAGTTATGTCAGATAGTATTTATTTTGAAGATGTTGTAGTGGGCCAGGTGGAAGAGTTTGGAGACTACGAGGTAACTAAGGAAGAGATTATCGAATTTGCCAGCAAGTATGACCCCCAGCCTTTTCACTTATCGGAAGAAGCGGGCAAGGCAATGATATTTGGTGGACTTTGTGCGTCCGGCTGGCACACTTGTTCGATGGTGATGCGCATGATCGTAGACTCAATGCCAAAGGATTCTGTTGCAATGGGGTCTCCAGGCCTGGATGAAATACGCTGGTTAAAACCGGTTTTCCCCGGCGATCGTTTGCGAGTGCGCAGCACGGTATTGGGCAAACGAGAGTCACAGTCCCGCTCCGATTTGGGATCAGTGTTCATTAATAATGAAGGATTCAATCAGAACAATGAATGTGTGGTCAGTCTAAAACCTATCGTTTTGTATCGACGACGATCCACTGAATAATCGATTGTCTTAGCGCGCTGCTCGACTCGGGTAACATTGGAAGGTTTGTTCAACAGAACCATCTGCACCGGGAACACACCAAACAGCCAAAGCTGTTAGCGCCATTGCTGCCAGCACAAACCAAAAATAGTATTTCATCTCTGCCCAGCTCCTGGGTGCGGCTTCAAACGTCCAGACCTGTGCGGATTCGATGGCTTATCCTGTGGTTGCGGACGGGTATTTGCTGGAGATTACTTCCGAAATCCTGTCGAGCTCTGGCCCGGATTGAACCCTCATTAGTTGGCGCTCACAGCGCACACCATTGATGCGCAGGATAGTTCGACCATTTTCTTCCGCCTCCATCGACCATTGTTTCCACATCCGATCTACCGCTGTACTCATATAGCCGGTAGCCGACCCAGACGTATAACTTGCCGCTGAATGCTGCCACCCAGATGCGGCGTGAGGCTCTGCTAGCTGCATCTCGATAGTCGGAATCGCATTAACGAATTCCTAATCCGGTTTTTCTCCGCTATATAGCTCTCCAGAGACTGAGGGGCCGCCGGAAAACCCCTGGTTTGGGTCGTCTTCAGCGTTGTTTAAAAGCAGCCAGCGACTGCCATTGCCGGAATCAGGGCGATGCCCAATACTATTAGCAGGATTTTCATCGAGTTATCCAGAGCCTTTGTAAACAATCAGTATGGACCGACAGTTAACATTGAACCAGAGATACACGCCCTGCGTACATATGGTCAGGTAACATTGATTTGTAGATGGATCGAAAAATGAAATTCCCAGCAGGAACTCTAAGAGCAAACATCAGTGCACTGCTGTTACTCTGTACTTTGATTGCTGTACAAGACACCAGTGCTCTGGAGAAACCAGAGTACGAGGTGCTGTACAAGGATGGCAGAATCGAATACCGCCTTTATAAACCTTATATCCTGGTGGAAACAGACGTAAAGAGTGTGGATTACTTCGAAGCAACCGAAGAGGGGTTTGACCGTTTATTTGGCTATATTTCTGGAAACAACACTTTCGATGAAAAGATATCGATGACCGCACCTGTGCAAATGGCCCGGACTGATCAGGAGATTGATTTCACTCAAGAGGTGCAAACCAGTAAGACCTTGGAAGGCATCAAGATGTCTTTTATGCTGCCAAGCGAATACTCATTAGACACAGCGCCCCGCCCTACAGATTCTCGAGTCATTATTAACCCACTACCGGAAAGACTGGTTGCGGTGATTCGTTTTTCCGGCCGCTGGACCGAACGCAATCTCACCAAAAATGAAGCACGATTGATTGAAAATATTCGCGCAGCCGACCTGCAGACTTTCGGTCCTTCAGTATTCGCAGCCTATCATCCGCCATTCATGCCACCTTTCTTAAGACGCAATGAGATTCATTTCGATGTTTCAGGTTATCCCGGTTCGGAAAGCTGATTAAGCGGAAAGTTTGAACTGATCTGCAAATACCATCGCACCTTCGGCATTATCGGTGCGCAAATTTACAATCTCTTTGTACTCTGCTGAGTTGTACCATCCTTACATAGCTGGACACCTCGATCAACGCACCTTTTGTGAGTTGGTTGAGTTGATTGAGTTGTGAGGTGATTGAGGCGAGCTACTGACAAATACACTCGCTATACGGGCACTTGGCACTTGATCAGCAAAGTCTGTTCTTTGCGGAGTTGTCGTGCTGCTTCTTTCTCACAAGCCTTCACAAGCGGGTATTTTCCCGATTTTGGACGGACTATCCTATGTCATCCTATGGCCCGTCACCGCTCGTCGAAAATAAACCGTTTCATAATGCAGGCAAGGTTGGCGAGGGTTACTTTGGTTGAAGGTCACTTTGGTCGAAGCTCTCGCCAATTCAATGGTGCGGATCGTCAGGCCCATTGGCTCCTTTTGGCCCCTTCTGGTAAGCAAACACCTGTTCAATAATACAGGCGCGTATTTTGGACTGTATCCCATTCCCTCGCTCAATGTGTTTGGGCATCGGCTTGTCTTTGAGGGAACCTCTGATTAATTACCTACGTTGTTATTGCTGCGTTAAAAATCAGCTCAAAATGCGCATTTATGGCCTATAAACTGCGCTTTTTCGCTGATTTTTGCCTTACACTAACTGCCTCGCAAACATTAATCAGAGGCTCCTGAGGTTTTTGCGATGGATGGATGTGGGAGAAAAACCATTTGCTGTAAGCCAGGCTTCGTTGCTCTTGTATGCGATAGGCTGTATCAACCCGGACCCTGCCTGATTGCTTGTCCTTCGTGAGCACTGGCTTTAATTCGTGGCCATCGTAGCCTGCCGCATCTGTGATTGTCTCACCTCGGATAAAGCATCACTTACGATCAATGCTGATAGGGTTCCTGCCGCCAAAATGCACCACTGAGATATCCACCACACCTGCACCTTTCTCCCCCTCTTTGGTCTTGCGAGCCTTGCGATACCTGGCCATCCAATGAGCATCTGTGTCTTTTTGTGTCGCCTTCGCTGGAGGGCCAGGCCAACTATCATTGGTACTCTCTCCAGCCCTGGCCGCTCCTGCTCTTCTTTTGTCATCCCCTGGCGCGGCCCAGCAATCAATGAGGCATCTACAATCTGCCCACCCACCAGTTTGTAGCCTTGCTCTGGGAGGGCTGCGTCAAAAGTAGCAAACAAACTCTCCATGGCACCCGCCTGCGTCAGGCGCTCTCGAAACAACCAGATTGTCCTGGCATCTGGGACACGATCATTCAAATCAAGACCCAGAAACCACATCATAGGGCGGGCATCCACCTTTGCTGCCATTACAATAGTTGACCCCCACTTGCCAATCCGGGTGGAACCTCTCAAAGTCAATCATTGCATGGCACGCTTCAAGCTGATCCCCAAGATCGTTCAGGCTTTTCAGGAGCTCATCAACGTCAAAAAATCCAGGCTGATGCATCGCTAAGCCATCACTAAATCCCACAAACTCAGTAAAGGAACCTCTGGTTAATTACCTACGTTGTAATAACAACGCAGGTAATTAACCAGAGGTTCCTTAGTTATCGTCTATCTCCAAAGAGTTATTCGTAAAGCACATCAGCTTCTTAGAATACCAGCAGGGTATTTCTTAAACGTTGGCTGTAATGGCTTTTGACGGGGGCTATTTGCCGGAAGAAGAAACAACAACTTTGTTTCCATTCTCATTAAGCTGGAAGTAGAAACAAGTTTTACGATGGGTATGACAAGCGCTGCCCTCCTGCTTGACCTGACACAATATGGCATCGCCATCACAATCGAAGCCAATCGATTTAACCTGTTGATAATGGCCGCTGGTCTCGCCCTTAATCCATAAGGATTGTCTGCTGCGGGACCAATAAGTCATATTGCCAGTAGCAATGGTCGCCTCCAGAGCTTCTCGATTCATCCAGGCCAGCATAAGCACTTCACCGGTTTCGACGTCCTGGGCAATGGCAGGCAATAGCCCTGCGTCATTGAATGCCAAATTCTCAACCAGGTTCGCAAATTGAATTTCGTCCCCAGCCGAGGCGCTTTCCAATTCGCGGAAAAAATCTTTTTTAGCGGTACTCATGTTTTGATTTCTGGTTGAGGGTCACTAATCTACATTTTCCGGATTATGATTGGCCGTGGGCATACGCAACCGAGATACAGCGTTGGCGGACAACCTTGGTCTATATCTGCGGGAATTGCAAGATTCAACGCGAGTCATGTATCGCGTTCAACCGAAGAAAGGATTCACTCAGGAAAACAGGAAAGTATCGGGCGGGTCAGTACTGACCCGCCGCGTCGGAAGATTTTACTCTGGCTGGTAAGGCAGAGAAGAATGATGCAGCACGATACGCAGTGTCCCTTCTTCATCTTTCTTGTAACCCCAGCTCTTATCTACTTTAGTGACATTTCCGTCTTTGTCAGTAAATGTTACCCAACCCATCCACATGGCAACATCGCCTTGAATGAAGCTGGCTGAAGTTTCAGACACTACTGTGCGCCAGCCTTTGATTCCGAATCCGCCATCTAAGGGATAGTCATCACAGTGTCCTACGAAGTAAGAAAGCGCACCGTCACGAGTAGGACGGAAAGTCTGTTCGCCGCTGGCTAATGTTGGCTTGAAAAGTACAGGCCCCAGGTTGTACCCATAGGCAGCATCCAGCGCACCATTTGCAACTTCTCTTGCCGCATCTATACCACCTTCTTCGTACGCCTTAGAGACGGCAACCAGTGCATCGCCCCAAATTTTGCGAGCCTCTGCCAGCTCTTGTTCAGTAATTGGTGAGGTCATATTCAAACTCCGTTTGCTGCACCTTCAGTCAGTAGTCGGTGCGAAAGTGGGTGTTATGTGATGGCTGATGGCCAACTCATGCTTATGTTTAGGGAACCTCTGATTAATTACCTATTAATTACCTACGTTGTTATTGCTGCGTTAAAAATCAGCTCAAAATGCGCATTTATGACTTATAAACTGCGTTTTTTCGCTGATTTTTGCCTTGCACTAACTGCCTCGCAAACATTAATCAGAGGGTCCTTAGAATTTAAACCCGCAAACACAATTGCAGATTCCGAGTAAATGGGGAAATTACGGTCCGGGACCATTCGAGTCAAGCTTAGAGTCATCTGATTATTCTTAGATATAATTCGAAAAAACCGAACAATGCCGGAGCCCGGATTTTTACTCGTTTGGCTGGCAGAACCCTATGCTCAGGTATTCATACAGACGCATCAAGACCATGGGTCATCACAGTAAAGCGAAGCATTACCGCGCCTGCTGATCTTCACCTTAGATGTGATACTCTTCGCATCCGGTTTGGAACTTTTGGTGCCTCTTAATGAGACTGCTCATCATAATCTTAGGCTGCTTGCTTTACCTCAATTCTGCGATCGCACAGGAAATCACTCCTGCGGTGCCGGTAGATGATTCTATAGTTGAACAGTTCAATGCCGTTGCAGCGGATCCCAAAGTCCAACAGGCTCTGGGGTTCATCGCTGAGCGCGAACCGCGTACCGTCGAAGAGCAGCTTGATATTACTGAGATTCCAGCTCCTCCATTCATGGAAGAACGTCGCGCCCAGGATTATCTGAATCGGTTTCAAGCCCTGGGGTTCTCAGAAGCCTACATTGATGCAGAAGGCAATGTGGTGGCGAGACGACTTGGAACTGGTAAGGAGGGGCCGACCCTGATAGTTGCTGCCCATCTGGATACTGTGTTCCCGGAGTCTGTCGACACTACCGTCGAGTTTCGTGATGACCGTTATTACGCACCGGGAATCGGCGACGATACTCGTGGGCTTGCGGTGTTACTGTCTGTTATTGAAAGCCTGAATAAGTATCAGATCGATACCGTGGGAGACATAATCTTCAGCGGCAATGTGGGCGAAGAAGGAGTCGGTGATCTACGAGGAGTTAAAGCCTTGTTTCGCGACCTGGAAGGCATCGACGGTTTTATTTCAGTAGACGGGGTAAGACTGACAAGAATCACTGCGGGCGGCACCGGCAGCCGACGCTTCGAATTTATCTTTCGCGGACCAGGAGGACACTCATTCGGTGCCTTCGGGATTCCTTCCGCTATTCATGCCATGGGAAGAGCAATTGCTCATATTTCCGACTTGACTACTCCAATGTTTCCAAAGACAACTTTTACTGTGGGAACGGTCAGAGGCGGTACTTCAGTAAACTCAATAGCAGCCGAAGCCGTCTTCGCCATCGATATGCGCTCCAATGAGCCTGAATCGCTGGCAATGTTCGAACGCGATGCGAAGCAGGCTGCTCTTACTGCAGTGGCCGAAGAAAACGCTCGCTGGGAAAGTGATGCAATCAGTGTTGAGTTTAAATTGATTGGTGACAGACCCGTTGGCAATACACCTGTTACCAGCCCTGTTGTGCAGGTTGCCGCACTGTCCTATGCGGAGCTTGGCGTAGAAATAGCGGGTGTTAACATCTCCAGCACCGATTCCAATGTGCCAATGTCTATGGGCATCCCTGCGATTACAATTTCCGGCGGTGGTGAAAGCGGCGGTGCCCACTCACCTGACGAATGGTTCGCACCAATCGATTCTCACCTTGGTCCGCAGGCAGTACTACTGAACATTTTAACCCTGGTTGGAATACAAGGGGTCAGTGAACCTGCATTGGCTAACGACTACTAAGCCAGTTGCACAAATTTTAAGTGCAATCCTCAGGATGATTGCAGAGTACCACCCAGGGATCGGTAGTAAGCAATTGTTCCTGGAATTAAGGTAAGCAGAACTGACGCTAGCATTGCACCCAACATATAAGCCCATATACCCGGTGTTGAGGGCCATGCGTCGATCACCAGCGCATAGGATTCGCTCAACCAATCCTGAGTTGCACTAAACCCTATCACTACTACGAGATAGCCAATGACTGCTGCGAGTAATGTCATAGTGAAGGCTTCCAGTTCAATCAACCACAAAATGAAAGAAGGTCGCGCACCGATGGCTCGATAAAGTGCCAGCTCTCTGCGCCGCTCGCGCAGAGAAGCAAGCAGCATAGTGCTCAACCCAAGCAATGAAGCTGTAAGTACCAGAATAGAAATTACGCTTAGCAAACTTTCCAACGTGCCAATAATTTGCCACAGCTCGCCCAAAGCAACCGCCGGTAAAATCGCTGACAGAGGTTCATCAGGATAATTATTGATTGCTCGCTGCAACCCGAAGACTGCCATAGGCGATTCCAACCCAAGTAACAGCGCAGTAATTTGTGTGGGTTGCAGTTCAGCCAGGCGCGGATCATCAGGATCAGGCGTGAGGCTGGCAATTTGTACTCCATCCCTCCAGCCAAGATGAATCGTTTCCATGCCTTGCAAATTGATATGCACCGTTCGATCAACCGGTGTTCCGGTTGGCGCTAAAATGCCGGTCACAGTAAACGGCAAATTGTCATGGTTCACAAAACTGGTATTACCAATGCCATGGGCAAGTATGATTTCCTGCCCCACTTCGTAATTCAGAGCCTGGGCTACTTCGCTTCCCAACACTGCGTGCACCGGGCTGGAGAATTGTTCACCCTCTGCCAACCGCAAAGCTTCCTCATCACCATATCGAAAATAGTCAAAATACTCGTCGGTAGTTCCCAACACTCGATAACCGCGATGGGAATCACCTAAAGAAAAAGGAATACTCCAGGCGACTTCAGACCGCGCCGCAATATCCTCATAACTTTCCCAGCTGATATTGTTGGTTGCATTACCAATGCGAAAAACAGAATAGAGTAGGAGATTGATTTGACTGGTACGGGCACCCACTAACAGATCCACACCCGAAACCGTTCTGACAAAACTGTTTTCTGCCTGAGCACGCACATGCTCAACGCCAATAACAATTGCCATACTGATGGTTAATGAGGCGAGGGTCAGCATGACACTGCCCCGCCTGCTCCACAGACTGCTGAATGCAACTTCAAACATGACTGACACCGCCCTCGGCAATTCGATTGATATCAGAGAGTGAGAGTTTTGTCTCAAAAAATTCGGCCAGTGCGCTATCGTGGCTGGCAAACAACATAGTACAACCTGTTGTCTCCCGGATAGACATCAACAGACTCATGAAGTGATCTCTGGCATCAGCATCGAGCGCCGAGGTGGGTTCATCAGCAAGCACAATTTCAGGTTCATTGATAATAGCGCGGGCGATGGCAACTCTCTGCTGTTGACCGACGCTGAGTCGATCGGCCCGACGCTGCAGTAACGCTGGATCGAGTCGCAATGATTCCAGAATTTGCACTGCTCGATTCTCAATATTGTCTTGAGACCCACTGGCAAAGCGAGCTGCCAGCCGCAAATTGCCAGCCACCGTCAAAAAGGGAACCAGATTAAATTGCTGGAATACGATACCTATGTGCTCCGCACGAAATCGATCCCGTTGCCGAGCGCTCAAGGAAACCATGTCTGTATCCAGAATTTGCACGCTGCCAGGGCCCGCCGTCAGAGTACCCGCAAGCATACTCAGCAGCGTGGACTTGCCACTCCCGGACGCACCCTGCAAAAACACAGTCTCGCCCTGCTTGATATGCAGACCGTTGATATCCAGGGTAGGCGCTTCAGACCCGGGCCAGGTGTATTGCAAATTATTGATGCTGATTATCGCCATGTGCGTCCAGATTTTTGTCCTGTATAATCATTGTCCTCGTCCAGAGAAATAAGGCGCAGGGCACAGCGCGCAAGGTGATGGTGGCTTATGCTCATTATAATTCGCAGACTTCTGTTCTTACTAATCTTACCTTTGGGTTTAGCGGCTAATCCTGTCTACTGTCAGGATGAAGTGCTGGCTGTTGAATGGGTGGACTTAATGAGCCAGCCAGACCTGGATGCAATACTCAATGCTCCCCAGTTGAATCACGACCTCTATGGTTGGCAGGACCAACTGGAGAATAATCCTGATGGCGAAGCATACCTCAAAGCCATGCGGTCTTTCGACGTCAATCCAGACCTGGTCGATAAAAGAATCATGATCCCAGGCTTTATTGTACCCACCAGGTACAACGATGAGCGCAAAGTCACAGAGTTTTTCCTGGTGCCTTTTTTCGGTGCCTGTCTGCACTTACCCCCTCCTCCACCCAACCAGATTATTCATGTTTCTTATGAACAGGGGGTTCCGCTAGATAATTTCTATGATGCACACGTCGTACATGGCCTGCTGAAAAGTCAGATAGTTCGCAAAGATGTCGCTGAGTCGGCTTATCAGTTGGAGGCAGAAGGCGTTTCGGTTTATTCCTACTAGTTTCTTCCTTCTATTCTTTCTAGAAGCTAGAAGCCTTAATTCGAAACGCCGCCTATCACGACGATATTGTCACCTTCATTCACAAGGGGTGTACCAAACAAAATTAAGGAGCCTCTGATTAATGTTTGCGAGGCAGTTAGTGCAAGGCAAGCATTAATCAGAGGCTCCTTAAACCGAATTTTAAGCAAACAATCCCAATGAAGTTGCGAATCAAAAAATGATCAGCAGAAATAAAAAATGCCATACATAATAGTTCCAACATTGAATCAGCGTTCCCCGATCAGTAGTTCTCTGCCAATAGCAGCAGCTTTCGCGGCGGCGCTCTCGTTGTCTTCTTCCCGGGCCACAGCAGCAATGTGAAATAATAAACCTGCATATATTGCCTGATGCAGGTCTGAGTTAAGTAAGGAGAGATAAGGGTCTTGGGTGGGCTCACTGGTTTGTTGCAGCAACTGCATAAACGCAATCATTTTCCTGCCAGTAAACCATTCGATAATGCCAGCGCGTTCAGCCCTGTGAGATTCCGGCGCAAGATATTCGATTATGGGTAAATTGTCAGAATTCACTGGAGAGTCAGCAATCCATTCTGAAGAGCTGTCTATTGTGCCTAGATAGTATGAGATGAGAGGAACCTGCTCTGACGTTCCTGCACGCAATCCTTCCAAATTTACCATTGCGCGTCGGACTATGTCTGTATCCTGTGACAATGGTTCG
This sequence comes from uncultured Pseudohongiella sp., assembly GCA_965198435.1. GTDB lineage: Bacteria > Pseudomonadota > Gammaproteobacteria > Pseudomonadales > Pseudohongiellaceae > UBA9145. The sequence goes on from OZ240664.1 coordinate 78,713, forward strand.
CTATCAAGATGACCCACTATTGCCAATACAGGTTGCCTGGCATAAAAATCGCCGCGCCACAGACTTACATTTGGAAACACCCGAGTCATGGTATTGACAATGATTTTGAGTTCTCTCTCGCTGATCTGATACAGAGGAATCCACTGCACAAATAAGCCATCATCATTCAAGCGCTCCTTAGCCCTCTGAAAATGTTCCTGCGTATACAACAGTGCAACACCTGCCCGCCAGGGAATAAACAAATCAGCAATGACTAAATCAAACTTTTCCCGGGTTCCCGCCAGATAGTTTCTACCATCTTCATGCACTACATTCACTGCAGGATGTTGATGAAAACCATTTGAGAACTCAGCAAAGTATTCTGCTGAGGCTTGAATTACTTCGGCTGAAAGCTCTGCCACAGTGGTTTTTTCTATTGGATAATTAAGTACAGTTCCGGCCGTGATCCCTGAGCCCATCCCAAGATAAAAAATGGATTTGGGGTCTGGGTGAATATGCATTGGCAAGTGAGTCTGAATCTGCTCCATGCGTAAAGCGCCAGAACCGCCTAAGGCATACCAGTTGTTCAACTTAATGCGCCGACTACCGTCGCGCTCTACAACCGCAACAGTGCCATCAGAACCTTCCCACAACGCAAGCAGACGCTCTTCTGCCTGATTGATTCTCACCACTGGCAATGTCGTTGGGTTAGCAAAAACAAAGATCGCGGCTAATGTCATTACCGCAGTAATTCGTGTTTTAGTGGATTCAAAAAGAATCAGAGGTAACGCGATATAAGAGATTCCCATCAAAAGGATGCTGTTCCATAAGCCTAAGGTTGGAAGCAATAGAAAGCTGGCTGCTAATGGTCCTATCACAGCACCCGTTGTGTTCCACCCATTCAATCGACCTAATGTTGTTCCTGGCGTTTCATCTATACTCTCTGCGTAACGGTAGAGATATGGCAGCACCATGCCCATGACAATGGTCGGGATGCCAACGACCGCTCCTGTGGCAAAGAGTACCTGAAACAAGTAGCTGCCTAACTGATCCTGGTTGCCAAGATAGGTAAGGCCATCGGTCCAAACCACAAAACCCGACGGCGTGATCAGGCAGGCAACGCCTGCAATCAGCATCAATACAAGCAAGGTATTCAAGTTGGCTGGAATGCGATCAATCAGCAATCGCACCAGGAGTGCACCCATAGTCAGAGCCGCCAGGAAGATGACTAGAATTGCAGAGAATGTGTAAGTGGAGTTCTGTAGCACTTGCACGAACATGCGAATCCACAGAATTTGCATGGCAAGACTCAGGAAGCCTGAGAGTAGTGCGACAAATTCCATTAACGCGAATCGTCCAGGCAAACTGGCACGGGTTGCCTGCGATGTATCCGCAGGAGATTTCTGGTTGGATCGACCTTTAACTTCGCGTGCCAATAGCCATGATGCAATCCCCAGCATGGTGGAAAGCGTCAGCGCGATACTGTAAGTGACGTTAAGCCCAAGCAAACGCGGCAGGAAAAACCCCGCAGCGATTGCACCCAACACAGCACCCAGTGTATTGACGCCATAAAGCGTGCCAGCCCAGCGACCGAGCTGTTGCCGATCCTGAATCAAGTACTCGCCCATTACAGGCAAGGTGCCACCCATCAAAAAGCTCGCTGGGCAAATGAGAAGTATAGAGAGAAGGATTTTAACCATCGGGAACAGCAGCCCTGATCCCGAGAATGCTTCGAATACGAAGCTGTAAATTTGAAAATAAATCTGGAATAACAGGAAATAGAACACACCTGTCGCGACAATGCCAAATTCCAACAAAGCATAAGTGCGCAGAGGGTTAGTTAACTTGTGTGATTGGCGCCCCCAAAAATAGGAGCCTGCGGCGATACCAATAAAAAACGCGGCAGTGGTAACTGCCGCGCTTTGAGAAGTACTGCCAAACAGCTGAGAAAGCTGTCTCATCCAGAGGATTTCATAAATCAGGCCGGCTGCGCCTGAGGTAAAGAATATCCCAAGGATGAGATTGGCTCTTAGTTTCGCGTCACTAATAATCAAGCCTCAACCCCAGCATGAAACCGCGACCTGCTTCCGGGGCGAAGTTTTTGAGGAATGATGTGTGAGTACGAATCTCTTCATCAAGAAGATTGTTACCGCGAACAAACAATTTCAGCTCACTGTCGTTGCCGAATCGCCAATGATAGTCTGCGTACAATGAAACATTGGTGTAGCCATCGGTTGGCAGCTCCAGCTCGCCCGCATCATTCTGATCGTCAACATCAGTCACATGCAGGTGAGCACTCCAATCAGAACCGAACCAGTGTAACTCGGCACCGATCTTCGAAGGTGGAATGCGAGGTACATTGCCACCAACATCAAACTCTGCATCAACCATATCGCCGAAGAGTCGCAACTCAAGCGAAGAGTTGTTATTCGCCATGAGACCAAAAGTCACCTCAGCTTCCAGACCCCTGAACTCGGCATCTCTTGCAAGATAGCTCGCGATCTGCACACCTTCGTGCTCTTGTCCGGACAGATTCAGGAATATGTAGTCATCAATTTCATTAATGTATGCGCTGAACTGACCAGTTACCGGCCCACTGTGCAATCGATAGCCGAATTCCAGATTGTTTGCAGTTTCCTCACCCAAGTCAGGATTACCCACTTCAAACAAGCCTGTCGCAGCGTGAACAACAAAATCTTCATCGTCAGCGAATGGTGCACAAGTTGCAGCATCTGCATTGGAGTACAATTCTTCCACTGCCGGTGCACGTTCAGAGCGAGAAAGTCCAATAAGAATATTTGAACCTTCATTCAAATCATAAAGCACACTTCCACTAATGCTGTTCGCATTAACATTCCTCTCACAGCTACCATTCGGGTCAACGCTATTATCTTCAAAACGCAGGCCAATTTCGGCAGTAAGATTGCCCTGGCTATAGCGCTCTACTCCAAAGATACCGCGACTGGTGATGTCTGATTTTGGAATGAAAGCCTCTTCACCAGTTGCTGAAAACTCAGTCTCAGAGAACTGAAATCCCCAGACACCTGCCCAATTACCCACAGGAACATGGCTTAGCGTAAAGCGACCTTCTGTACCTTCATTGGAAAACAGAGTTCCAACTTCTGTACCGCCCTCTTCGAAGAATTCAACTTCACTGTGCTGGTAATCAGTGAAACCAAGCGAACCGCGAATAGCGTCGATCCAGCTATCAGCCAGCTCCAGGCCACTGCGAAGATCATAACGTCGGCTTTCCATATCGAGGCGAATGAATTCCACCTCTTCTTCATGACTTTCCTCTTCATGACTTTCTTCCTCATGGCCTTCCTCTTCATGACCTTCTTCTTCATGATGGCCGTGGGCACCAGGAGGCAAACCATAGTCATTGTTCAGCTCGTTCACAGAGAACCCTATGAAGCCGTTGTCACCAACCCAGGAAAAACCTAGCGTACCGCTGTCAGATTCTGCATCTGAATTTCCAATGAAGCCATTGGTATTTTCAAATTCTTCTTCATGCCCTTCTTCGTCATGCATTCCCTCTTCTTCATGATGACCTTCCTCTCCCAAGTGCTCAGCCACCAGCTCTTCTAAACGCTCAACATTGAACTCGTCGATGGCGAAACCCTTGATTTCGACATTATCGCTTTCACGACGAAAAGCATCTAGATGAAACGCAAAATTCCCGGCAGAAGCATCAAGTCTGACGATGGTTTTGTTCTCATCGTTGACCGTGTCATGTGTCTGCTGAATGACAAACTGTGTATTTCCAGTCAATCTTTCTGGAATCCGGTTATCGATGACATTCACTACGCCACCAATAGCACCGCTACCGTAAAGCAAAGTTGAAGGTCCGCGGATAACTTCAATTCTCTCAGCAAGGATTGCCTCTACCGCATTAGCGTGATCAGGACTGAGTGCTGCTGCGTCAGTCACACCTACACTATTTGATAGAGACATAACACGTCGGCCGGTTTGGCCACGAATGACAGGTTGTCCTACTCCCGGGCCAAACGAGGCGCTGTTAACACCAATCTGATCTCTAAGAGTATCCCCCAGAGTATTGGATGCTTTTTCAAGCAGCGCTTCACCAGCAAGAACGGTAATCGGCAAAGCGGTTTCCGCTTCACGATCATTGAAAGGTGCTGAGATAACAATCTCCTCAAACTCGTAACCAGCGTGCAACTCGTTGTCTTGCGCGAAACTGTTGAACCCTGCACCGCTCAATCCCAAGAGCAATGAAGTAGCAATTAACTTTCTAATATTGGTTTTCATAACCAACCTCATAAAATAATAAAAACCTGCAAAAAGATACCCAGCGACAGAGCGCAGTAAATTGCCTGGCTAAGCAGTCAGGCAAGGCAATGAGGTTCCAAAAGCTAAGGAGCCTCTGATTAATGTTTGCAAGGCAGTTAGTGCAAGGCAAAAATTAGCGAAAAAGCGCAGTTTATAGGTCATAAATGCGCATTTTGAGCGGATTTTTAACGCAGCAATAACAACGTAGGTAATTAATCAGAGGTTCCCCAAACTGGAAGAGTGTTATTTGTTAAGGGTGGTCCGCGAGCGTTAGCCTTAAAAGTCACCGCAGCGACCGAAGCTATGCTTTCTGAGAATTGGATATCAGCTAATCGGTGAAGGCTAATTGTGTCAGTATCTTCGATAATAAATACATCACCCATGCTGAAAGACAGGCATATTTCACATTCTATTTCCTGTTCATGTGCTTCATGGATATGGGATAAATCAGCGTGCTGCGCCAATAGAAGAGAGACTGCGAAAATCGCTGTCACTACCACTATCTGGCTGCGATTCGCCAGGAATCCGCCAGGACTGGAGAGGGAAATATGCATAAATGCAAATGTTATTGTGTATCAATTCGAGCTGGACCGCGATTATTGAGAATTCATTCTCCGAGGTCAAGCCTGAATTGTTGAAATATCAAAGAGATAAGGCGAGGGCTTCTAGTCCTTCCAGGCCCAGAACATCCCTTGATTGAAGATAGAGGTCCTGCCGAGGCACGCTACCCAGGTGCTTATCCAGCACCTGCAGATGTTTTTCCTCCTGATTGTGGCGCTCATTCAGGAACTCCCCCATGCCCAGGGGCGCCCGCTTGTTGACCACCATACACTCCACTTCAATACCTGCCCGATCCAACTGCTCATTGAGTTCAATTGTCTCCAACACAGGTAACCGCTCTGCCGCCAGCACCACTACAAAGGAGGTTGAACGGGTATCAGCGAGATGGTCTCGCAAATGAGAAAATTTGCGCTTTCGTCGCAATAAAATCTGGCGAATACGACTTTCTTTTTCCTGTTCATTTTGAGTCGCTCCACCGATGGTCTTGTCTTCCAGGGTGGTATCGGTGCCTAGCTCTTTCACAAACTGAGCAAAGCGATCGGCTTTGTCTCTTCTTTTAATAAGCCCTTCTGTCCAGGCAGACATCATTTCTGGCAAAACCATCAGGCGCACAGTATGGCCAGAGGGGGCTGTATCGAAAACAATCAAGTCGTAGTTGGCGACGCCATCTTCCACGATATCTGCCATGCGTTCGAGTATCGCAGCTTCGTGCATACCCGGCGCATCACGAGATAGATTCATATGTTTGTCAATTTCACCGTGCTGAGAGACAGGCATAAGAGAGTGCAAGGCACTGCGCACTTCATTCAAGTGTGCATCAACGGTTTCTGTTGGATCCACTTCTAATGCATCCAGACCAGCCTTGATTCGGACTGGACCAGCGCCGATTTTCCGGTCGAATAGATGGCCAAGGTTGTGAGCAGGGTCGGTAGACACCAGCAATACCCTGGCACCTTCATCGGCGCGGGCCAAGGCGACAGTGGAAGAGACTGTTGTTTTACCAACACCTCCCTTACCACCGAAGAATAGAATTTTCCGTTTACGAGCGAGTTCTAACAGCAACTTACATGATCCAGCGGGGATTTCTCCATCCCCATTCTTAGATGCCATTCATGAAATTGATCGTAAACAATCGGCAGGAGCTCCAAGGTGTAGTAAGCAGCAGGATTCGGAACACCAAGACTCTCGGCGAACACCAAAAGCATGAATAAATCCTCTTCATCCCGTTGCGCGCGGGCAAACGATCTCCTATAAGGCGCTACATAATAGTCATGCAGACCTGCTTCCAGTCTATCGAGGAAGTTTTTGATTTTGTTTGCTGAATGCGAGTCCATATTTGTTGCTTCTTTACCGAACAGCTCGATTGAATTATTCTAGGGAACCTCTGATTAATTACCTATTAATTACCTACGTTGCTATTGCTGCGTTAAAAATCAGCTCAAAATACGCATTTATACCCTGTAAACTGCACTTTTTCGCTGATTTTTGCCTTGCACTAACTGCCTCGCAAACATTAATCAGAAGCTCCCTAAATAAAGTACTTCAACCGACATGCATTTTCCAACGAATGATTTATCAAACTCAACTGAATTAGTCTTGTTTGACAGATCGGTTCAGCCTTTCTTCCTGGCAGCACGTGCCAATCTTGCCTGCTTTGGGTCGATGATTAAAGGTCGATAGATTTCTACCCTGTCCCTGGGCCCGAGCACATATTCATCGGGTAAAGGCAACTTCTTACCATCCAGTACTTCACTGAATATGCCCATTGAATTCGACTCGATATCAATTTGCGGAAACTCTTCAGCGATTCCACTTTTCACAACGGCTTCATAGGCTGTTGTGCCTTTGGGAACCTGCAGCGTAACAATCTGCTGCTTTTCCGGGGTGGCGTATGCGACCTCTACCTCAATCAAAGCTTCATCTGCTTCGGGCTCAAGATCCATAAATCGCATCCGCCCGAGTTACCAGCGCGTCCACCTGTGCATTCGCCACTTCGGAAAACAGGCGCTCGGCAGCCATATCAATCAAAGAAAGGTCAAACTCGAACTCCATGCGCAGACTGACTTTGCAGGCTTCATCGTTAAGCGGAAAAAAGCGCCAACTGGCAGAGAAGTTTTTAAACTTTCCGGAAACCAGCTCCATATCTATACGGTCAGGGCGTTGTAGTTGATTGCGCGTAGTGAAAGTTTGCCTGATGCCAGATCGTGCGAGAGTGAGCTCACCTACCAGCTCTTCATCTGATTCGCTGATAACTTTGGCATCTTTGCAGCCCCTCATGAACTGAGGATAGTTTTCCACATCGTTAACGAGATCAAACATCTTTTCAGCAGAATGATTTACCAGTGCACTACGCTCGATCAGGGGCACGTTGGGAGAGTTTCGCTAGCCGATGTAGATTTGATTGACCGTGCCGATAAACACCACCAGCAACACGACAGGGATAACAGTTCCCAAAGAGAAATTGATATACCTCTCTAATAAAGAGCCACTATAGCTATCATCTCCGACCACCAGCTCTGCTTTAAGCCCGCTCACCTTCCACTGATAAGCACAGAAAATGCAGACAGTAAAGCCAACAAACGGAAGAATAGTTTCGTAAAACACATCAGATACCAAATCAAAGAAAGACTTACTCACACCACCATAGCTGGTGAAGCTGGTAAAGAAATCAGAGATTCCCAATGACATGGTTGCGGGGATAGCAAAAATAGTGAGCAGTATTGCCTGAAAAGCCACAGCTTTTTGGCGTGAAAACTTTAGTTCGTCAATCCAACAGGAAATGGGTATCTCAATAATAGACACCATAGAAGTCAGGGCGGCAAAGAACACTAAAGTAAAAAAGATCACAGCAACGAAACTGGCACCTGCATAACCCACCGCATCCTGCATCGACAAAAATATTTGCGGCAGGAAATCAAAGATCAAACCAACGCTGCTGGTAGAAAGGTTATCGGTGTTGGTATTTGGATCGAACGCAAAGATTGCCGGCAATATCAACATACCTGCAAAAAACGCGATGCTGGTATCAGCAATCGCCACCATACGTGTTGACTGCGCAATATTATCTTTACGACTGAAATAAGAACCGTAGGTAATGAGAATTCCCATGCCCAGAGACAAAGAGAAAAAGGCCTGGGATAACGCACCGTTGATAACTGTTAGATCGACCCGACTGAAGTCAGGCACCAGGTAGTAGCTTACGCCAACGCTGGCATTGTCAAGGGTAAGCACAAAAATAACGAGCAGCATTAACATCACTGCCAATGCTGGCATCAATACTCTGGCTAAACATTCGATACCACCTTTCACCCCTCCCAGCAAAATGAAAAACATCAAACCTAACAAGCCAATCAAATACCCAAATAGAGAAGGTCTCGCTGCAACTTCATCAAAGTTCCCGGGCTGAGAGAGAACATCCAGGTTTCCGGCAATAATCTCTTTGAGGTATACAACCAGCCAGACTGTAATCACAGTGTAGAAAACAGCGATCATGAATGGCGTCAGAATGGCTAACATGCCAGCGAGTCGCCAAATGAATTTACCACCGGACAGTTCGGAAAACGCACCAACCGGGTTACGGGTCGTATGCCGACCCATAGAAATTTCTGCCATCATTACCGGGTAACAGATGAAGGCAACAAAAAAGAGATAGATGATAAGAAATGCAGCCCCGCCATTTTTCGAGGCCATTACAGGGAATGCAACGAGATTTCCCAATCCTACGGCTGATCCGGCAGCAGCCAGAATAAATCCTAATTTCGAGCTGAATTGCCCTCGATCCTGAGCCATTAAACCCCCTTATTTCTTAAGGAGCCTCTGATTAATGTTTGCGAGGCAGTTAGTACAAGGCAAAAATCAGCGAAAAAGCGCAGTTTATAGGGCATAAATGCGCATTTTGAGCTGATTTTTAACGCAGCGATAACAACGTAGGTAATTAACCAGAGGTTCCTTAATAGATTAGCTTATTATAGCGGGTTAATGCCAACGGATTCTATCAATGAGTTCGGATCAACACAATTTGCTTGCCTTAATTTCCCCAAACGGAGACCTCAAGTGTCCAAAAACAATGAAGGAGCTATAATCGCGCCTCATGGCTAAATCACGAAAATCTAAAACACCTGATAACACGATTGTGCAAAACAAAAAGGCGCGGCATAACTTCTTTATTCAGGATAGTTTTGAAGCAGGTATGCAATTGCAAGGCTGGGAAGTTAAGAGTCTGCGCGAGAAAAAAGTGCAGCTTGTGGACAGTTATGTCTTGATAAAAGATGGAGAAGCATTTTTGTTAGGCTGCAATATCATACCTCTGGATACAGCCAGCACTCACATCGTTGCAGACCCAACTCGAACTAAAAAACTGTTACTGAATAAAAAGGAACTGGCACAACTTTTTTCAGCAACGCAACAAAAAGGACAGGCTTGCGTGTGCACCAAACTGTATTGGAAGGATCACCTGGTTAAAGCAGAGATTGCCCTGGCCAAAGGCAAGCAGGCACACGATAAACGAGCAACCGCCAAAGATCGCGAGTGGAATGTCGACAAACAGCGTATCTTGCGCCAGGCTAACAAGCATTAACGGCGTTTATACGGCCATTCCTGGTCATGGTACGAAACCTGCTCAGTCAATTACTGCCAATAAACCCTGACACAATTTTTACTCACTGCCTGGCCGCCCCTCGCAAACTCCTCAAGATCTGGCTGCCTGATTTCCTAAGATTCATGTGCTTTCTTCGTCGCGAAGTACATCGTGAATCTGCTGTCACTGTATCTGATAACCTCTCTCATCCCCAAACGGAACAAATTGGCTGTAACGCCGATGTGTGAGGATTTCAACCGGGAGATACTCGCGATAGAGGGAGATCTGCACTTGCCCGCTGCCAGGGTCACCCGGGTGCTGGATTGCATTGCTGAGCAAAAGGGTTACCCGGAGAAAATGCGCGGTGATAATGGCCCCGAGTTTGTGCCAATCGCATTGGCAGGCTGGGCCGAAGACCACGGCATCCATCTGAAATTCATCAGTCAGGCAAGCCAACACAGAACTGGTACATGGAACGCTTTACCAGAACTTACAGAGACGACATGTTGGATATAGACCTGTTCAGCTTGCTGAGTGAGGTAAGGTCTCTCAGCAAAGAATACGAATAGATGACGAAATACAACGAACAGCAGCCGCATGACTTTCTCGGAGACCTGACTCCGGCCGAGTATCTGGTGGCCGCCAAACAGGTAGAAAACTCGAGTAATGCGTGGGCCTGAACAGGGGGTACTTACAGCACTGTCATTGAGTAGATAAAAGGTACTGAAATAGCATTGCCCAGCTATGGCAAAACCGCCACACGAAATTTCTAAGGAACCTCTGATTAATTCCCTACGTTGTTATTGCTGCGTTAAAAATCCGCTCAAAATGCGCATTTATGACCTGTAAACTGCGCTTTTTCGCTGATTTTTGCCTTGCACTAACTGCCTCGCAAACATTAATCAGAGGCTCCCTAATGAGCCTCGGGTACCCGGGCTTCGAATTCGATACGAGTCCCTTCCAACTTGTATTCAAATTTTCCTTCCTGCTTTTTGAATTCCTTGAGTAGCTGGTTTTCCAGCTTTGCAATTTTATTGACCAGATCTGAAATCTTCGTCGTCATCCTGATCTCTCATTAACCGCGCAGGTTTAGAAGTTATCTGGCTTATGTTAACTTCTGCCAACTTGGAAAATGGTGTAATGCTTATAGAAGGTGCTGCTTATGTCTGACTCAATCAGTAAGCTAGTGACGTATTCCTTTTCAGAGGGAATTTCAACAATCGCATTGGACGATGGCAAGGCCAATGTTATGTCTATTGCAATGATCAATGCGATAAATCAGGCATTGGATCAGGCGGAGTCCAATGGCGGCGTGGTAATAATCAACGGCAGAGAAAAAATGTTCTCTGGCGGTTTTGATCTCGGTGTTTTCAAGGCCGGAGACGCAGACGCCACTTATACTATGCTCAGCAGTGGCGCCCATCTGGCGAAAAGACTACTAAGTTTTCCACTCCCCACTATCTGCGCATGCAGCGGTCATGGGATTGCTATGGGCCTCTTCCTGCTTTTATCAACGGACTATCGGATTGCGATTGAGGGAGATTCCAGGTTTGCTGCCAATGAAGTTGCTATCGGCATGACAGTACCCCACTTCGCCATTGAAACTCTGCGACAAAGACTCACACCTCAACAGCTTAATAAAGCAGTTAACTTTGCTTACTACTTCTCAGCCAGGGAAGCTTTACAAGCGGGAATAGTCGATGAACTCACCCGTGCCGACGAACTCATGGCTACTGCTAAGGCTCGCGCTCAAGATGCGCTCAAGCTGGATGCAAACGCCCATCGTGAATCCAAATTACGTATGCGTGAACAGCTCCTTGCCACGATGGAAGAAGCTGTGGCTCGCGATTGTGAAGGCTGGAAAGCAGTTTACGAAAATAGTTGATCGTGGATTTACCTAAGGAGCCTCTATTAATGTTTGCGAGGCAGTTAGTGCAAGGCAAAAATCAGCGAAAAAGCGCAGTTTACAGGTCATAAATACGCATTTTGAGCGGATTTTTAACGCAGCAATAACAACGTAGGAAATTAATCAGAGGTTCCCTAACGCGTGAAAGCTGGCAGGTCTGGCTGTAACTGCTTTAGTTTAGCGTAAATCTTTTTTGCCACCTTTTTGAATCCACTGGGTGTCGGGTGCATTTCATCCTTCCAGTCCCGCCCATCACCTGGAGTTAAAGTGCCTTGCGTATTCACTACTATGAGCTTTCCCTGGTTCGCACTTAAGCCAGCGAGATTTTGCAGCATATTTTTCATTTCTGTTAGCAAATGTTTTACAACTGCCTGATGCAATGACGCTGGAATACATTTTTTATCAAGGTAAGGATATATCCATGGTCCTGTAACCTTTATTCCAACAAACTTTGCAGCTTTATCGTCTGGTTTCAAAAAGTCATAAGTATGGGTAACGATTTTTGCGCCGGGGGCATAATCATTGCGCAGCTCCAGTAGTTCTTCGTATGCCAGGCGTATCCGCTGAAGTTTACGCTTGAATCTTTTGGCATTCACACACTGTTCAGCGGTGAATCCTTTTTTATACTTATTTAAAAGCCTATCCATGTCCCACTTTCCAACGACATCATTACCACCGCCGGAAAAAAGAATAAGGTCGATATCTTCACATTCCCATAAGGTCTTAGCCAAATCTTGTTTTTGACTCCCAGCAAGCATTTCCACTGCCTCGTCACCATTAGCAGCCAAACACAATAAATTGGCTTTGTTTTTTCCCCGGATGCTTTTCTCAATCCAGTCAACGATGTTGGCATTTTTGCCGATCAATATACCGCTTTTTGGATAGGCGAACCAGGAATCACCTTCAGCAACGATATTGATTCGACTGGTATTTTTACAAAGCCATTTGAAATCTCCTGGTGAACGCGTGACGCCTGTTTCGAGTGCCTTTTCTCGGGCTGGAGTTAGTTGGCGCGCCATTTGGTTTGCTCCTGTTATTGTCATTAGGGCCAGATGTCTGATTTTCAGTTTACTGCTACCATCGGGGTACTAGATAATGTAGTCACGAGATGGGAACTATGAGATCCTTTTGCGCATCCTCCGAAGGAATCTCGCTATGAGCTTAGCCCATCGAAGACAGGATCTATCTGATCATGCCTGGCACCTGCTTGAACCCCATTGACCTGGACGAAAAGGGAGCTGGGGAGGTATTGCAAAAGACAACCGGCAGTTTATTAATGCGGTGTTTTGGATCCTGCGCACCGGTGCTCCCTGGCGCGATGTGCCGCCGGATGATGGTCATTGGAGCCACACCCATCGCCGCTTCATACGTTGGCGAGATAAGGGGGTATCAGGCTGTGTCAAAACGTCATGAGCGAAAGCGAGATGAGGAAAAAACAGGCGAAAAACCGGAGTTTACAGAGCGTAAATGAGGATTTTGAGCCTGTTTTTAACGATATATCACTGAGCGTAATAGTTTTGACACAGCCTGGTATGGGAGCGCTTGCTGGAAATCTTAATGGATGAGCCGGATGACGAATGGCTGGTGATTGATGCAGTCACTGCAAGGGGCATCCGCAGGCGGCAGGTGCGACAGGCGGCCATCAGCGCATGAGCCTCACAAAAGGGGGCTCAACACAAAAGGGCATTTGGCCATGGATGCGCCTGATCTGCCGGTCAGGGCGATTGTGACAGAAGGGACACGAGCCGAGTGTCAGGAAGCCGGCGGCCTGATAGACGGGATAGAAGCCGAGTCTCTGTTGGCGGATAGAGGCGATGTAAATGCACGGATTGAACCGGCGATGTCTCAAGGAATAACGCCCGTGATACCGCCAAAGAAGCATCGAGTGGAATTGCGCGATTATGACAAAGAGCAATACACATTGCGGCATCGGGTTGAGAATGCCTTTTTGCACCTTAAACGGTGGCGGGGCATGGCCACTCGATAGGCCAAAAAGACCGCCTCCTTCCTAGCGTCCATTCACATCCGGTGTATGGCGCTCTGGATTGGAAGCTTGTGACTATACTATCTAAGGAACCTCTGATTAATTACCTACGTCGTTATGGCTGCGTTAAAAATCAGCTAAAAATGCGCATTTATGACCTATAAACTGCGCTTTTTCGCTGATTTTTGCCTTGCACTAACTGCCTCGCAAACATTAATCAGAGTTTCCCTAAGAGAGTTTTGCTGTGGATAATTGCTGATGAGAATCGAATAATCGATCAATTTATGTATCATTCTGGCTTGAATCGTCCAGGTCCCAGCAAGACCAATAAAATCGGAGCTTATGGTGCTTATAATTGGGAAACACCAGTGCGTGCAAGCCATAAGATCTTGAAATATGGAGATGTGTTATCATGTAAAGTCCGCTTGGGGGTGATTCGGATTCGACGCCGGTATCAACACCTGGGGTGCATGTCGAGAGGGTAGTAACTCTCGTAAATAAATTACTGCAACTTAATAGTTGCCAACGACGAAAACTACGCTCTAGCTGCTTAATAAAGCCAGCCAGCGATTGCCACCGGGATGCCTGTAAACCAGTGTTTTGCAATCGTCATATAGAACAGGATCGCGTGATAACCGTCTGGGGTTTGAGCGTTAAATTTTTTCCAGACTCGCCCTAATCGCCCTGCCCGTCGGGTAGACATGGGCTAACTCAATAGACGACGCTAAGCATGTAGATCTTCAGGCCGCGAACTGACGGACGGGGGTTCAAATCCCCCCGCCTCCACCAAACACAAATATCTCGCATCGCGGGGCATTTGTGTTTAGTACGATGGAAGGTTTGAAGCAACGGGACGAGGACGGAAATAAGCAAGTTTAACAGGCTGTGATCGAGATTATCGCCAGATTCGTGGTCTTCAACCTGATTAACGCGATACAGCGACAGGGAAACAGTTGCAGGAACAGCCGACTCTGTTTGAATCAATCTACTATCAATCTCCTATCAATCAATTTCCTATCGATTTCCCATACAGAGAGAGGTCAGCCAATTAACCACAAAGGCTTTCCACTTTTTCGATTCGAAGCAAGTCAAAGGAAAAGAAAGGTAAAGAGAAAGAGCACTTCCAGCTCAAGGTCCCTGCCCCTGTCCCTGTTTATTATGCCGCTTTATGTCACTGCTCGACGACAAGGCTGACAATGAATGACTCATGCGCGAGTGATTCGCTGGAGTGATGCAAGTGGTCCGGGATTGTTGAAATTGCCTCTGGCCCTGACATAGGGCATTCGACACTGATCACCCGGTGGCGATGTTTTCGGGATGATTCTGTTCCACATTGCCATCATCGCTGTTTCCGTCAATACCGGTATCGGCCCACAGGGCACCCAGTGAAAAACTGATGCCACCAAAAGGCAGCACGAAAACGGCGGCTTCGTTTTCTTAGTTGCCCGATGATGCAATTAACCGCCACTGCTGCCGTTATTCAGCACACATGCTTCAAGCGTGCGGATATCTGAGTCTACAAACCACCGGTGCAACACCCCTCCCCGCACATCGGTATAGCTCACCTGAACCTGTAAGGCCCAGCCAACATCATCATCACCAAGGGTATAGGTCAGGGCAATCGACTGAATGGATTTTCGTGCACACTTCCAGCACAAAAAGTGAACAAGTGACACTCCCTCGTCGATCTGGGTTCGAAAATTATCAACTTCTGCCCATCTTCGACGCGACAGAGGCGTTCACTCGATTGCCCTGGGGTATAGGTGGATTGTGTCCCATTTGGAATATCATCAAAGCCGCCAGACCCGTCGCCGCGCCCACTGGTAGCGGTAACCGGCTGAAGCATCAGGCAGACCATCCACATCCCGCAACGCCGAAGTATCCGCACTCAGCGTCTCACCCTCACGCACCGTACCGGTGATCATCACCGCACCCGTGGGCGTGTCATTGATATTGGTCGACATTGGTCACTGCGGTCGTGGCCGCCGAGGTCACGGTTTCATCCGTGCCCTGGCCATATGCACCCCACCTGGCTGTCAGATCAATCAGATCAATAGGGCGGGTGGGGCAAGAGCACCTTCATACGCCCAGCCCAGCGCAATCTCGAAGCAGGCCGCATTTGGATTTGGTAAGTGCGGCAGCCTTTCTCTTCGTCTCCCCCCGCCTTCCCTCGTCAACTCACCCTGCCGACCCACCCTGAAAAATCCCATGGCTCCTGACTTGAATCGGTGGAGTCGTTGAGCACGCAGTTCAGGACCTTGACCACAGACAGATACGCGTCAGTAATGCACAACAGCGTAAGCGAGGCACCTTTGTCTCACCCAGTGGTTTTCGGGGTTATCTGGTTACGCCATAACCTGGCGTGCTTTAAAGATCGTTTAAAGGCGCTGGAAGCCCTGGTTGCTCAGGAAGGTCGCATCCTCACAGAGTCTCAGATGGCGGCGATGGAACGCAAGCAACAAGACGATGTGGCCGCAGGCGAGATTGAAACAGCTCACCCTCAGGGTAATCGACTGAACGCCTGTGTTGTGTCCAAGATAGGCAGAAGTTTATAATTTTTGGAGTCAGATCGACGAGGATGTGCCACTTGTTCACTTTTTGTACTGGAAGTCCGTGCGAAAATCCATTCAATCGATTGTCCTGATCTCACCCGGGCTATCTGGGTTCTCAGGATACGTATTACGTCGGCACATTCAAAGGCAGTGGCCGGGTCTATCAGCAAACCTGCAACCTACGTCGATACGCGTAGCAACTACCAACGTGGCTCAGGTGAAGCGTCATACCCCCCCAAAAAAAGGACCGATGAACGCAGTGGATTTACTCTTAATGCAATGATCGTGTCTTGCCGTTCTACGAAGAGCAAGGGTTTCCTGTGTTGCGTATTTTGATGGATAGTGGGACGGCGTATTGTGGCAAAGCTGAACAGCATGATGATCCGCTGTCTTTATCGCTCAACGATAGTGAGCACACCAGGACCAAGGTCAAGTCCCCGCAAACCCATGGTATCTGCGGGCGGTTCCATAAGACAGTGAAGGATGGGTTTTACAGGATTGCTTTACGTAAAAAGATTTACGATCAGTTGGAGGACTTACAAAAGGACCTTGACCATTGGCTGGTCAAATACACTACTCAACGCACTCACCAAGGCAAAATGTGCTGCGGGAGAACGCCGATGGAGACACTTATCGGTGAAAAACGAATCTGGATGGAGAAGTGTGTAAACTAGACTTCGAGACTGTAACTAAATCTGTGTAACTGCCTATCCAGGAGGCGTCGAAAAAGTGGACCATGCCAGTCCGCAACTGGAAGCTGGCCTTGAATAGATTTATGATCGAGTTCGAAGACCACTTGGCAGACTACATTTAACCCTGGCAGTTACACAGAAATTTTTACAGGGCCTGGACTTCACCGGACAGACACCACGGATAAACGGGTAACTGTCAGATCAGGTCTAAACTTCTACAATTAATCAGAGGTTGCCCAGGCCAACGTGCAGCACAGCCCTGCATCCAGCATATAGCACATCCTGATAGCTGCGCCGCGTCTATCTGCGCCTATCTACCAGCTACCAGTGCCGGTCCGAGGGAGCACCCCTGAAAGCCTCCCTCAAACCAGACCAAACCAATCACCCAGGGAGCCTCTGATTAATGTTTGCGAGACAGTTAGTGCAAGGCAAAAATCAGCGAAAAAGCGCAGTTTACAGGGCATAAATGCGCATCTTGAGCTAATTTTTAACGCAGCAATAACAATGTAGGTAATTAATCAGAGGTTTCCCAGGCCAACGTGCAGCGCAGCCCTGCATCCAACATATAGCACATCCTGATAGCTGCGCCGCGTCTATCTGCGCCTATCTACCAGCTACCAGTGCCGGTCCGAGGGAGCACCCTGAAAGCCTCCCTCAAACCAGACCAACACCAGTCCAGACCTGTCACCTAGAAAAACACCACATCCATTCGACCCAGGTCCTCCGGATTCACCCCAACCACCAGCAGCGTATGCTCATCACTCAGCGTCAACAATGTTCCACCCTCAACCGCAGTCCCCTCAAGACCTCGATCAGCAGGCTCCAATCCCAAAAATACCAGCGAATCCTCCAACAGATTGAAATCCACTATCCGCTCATTACCCACAGCCCCCACATCAACCACAAACATATCCTCACCAGCACCCCCTTGCAGCACATTGTCTCCGTCGCCTCCCACCAGTATGTCACTGCCCGCACCGCCACGAATAACATCCGCACCGCCTTCTCCAAACAGCAGATCATCCCCTGACTCACCAAGCAACAGATCACCCGCCGCACCACCATACACCACATCATGACCACTGCCACCAATCACCAGATCACCGGACAGCCCGCCTGACAACACGTCATTGCCACCTCCCCCGTACAACACATCATGTCCAGCACTGCCCACCAGCACCTCATGATCAGCATCGCCCTGCTGATACCCAATCGTAATCCCCGCCAAACTGCTCAACCCTTCAAGCACCACCGACGTATCAACAACCTCAAGCACCAGATTGCCATCCTCATCCACACGCTCATTCACCTCAGCAGCATCCTGCAGCGGACTCTCCAGCCGATAGTCAATGCTGATCTCATCAATCGCACTGACCCCTTCCAGCGTTGCCCGGGTCTCACCAACCTCTATCACCAGGTGACCTGACTCATCATTCCCAGTCGTCAGCCCCTCTGCATCTCCTGCCAATACCGACAACCGGTCCTCTGACGGATTGAAATCCGTCACACGCGTCTCTGCGCGATCCCCAAAAAACACAAACACATCACTGCCTGCTCCACCCGTCAGCACATTACTGCCCGACAGACCGTTCAGCACATCAGCACCTTCTCCACCACTGAGCGTATCACCTCCAACACCCCCATAAAGCACATCAGCGCCCCCATCACCAGACAGCATCGTGTTACCAGCACCACCAAACAGCCGGTCTGTGTCATCGCCTCCACGCAATACGTCGTTACCAGGACCGCCCAGCAACTCATCCACACCCGCACCGCCCTCAAGCGTGTCATCGCCCTCATCACCCGACAGTGCATCTCTGCCTGAACCACCATCCAGCACGTCGTTGCCCAGACCACCCAACAGTAAATCAGCACCGCCCGCACCATTGAGACGGTCATCACCCGATCCTCCGGACAGCCCGTTCGCTTCCGCATCGCCGCTCAGCGTGTCGTCAAATGCCGAACCGGTCAGATCCTCGATTGCAACCAGTGTGTCACCTGCAGCATCGCCTCCTGAGGCTGTGCCAGACTCAAGATCAACCATCACTCCAGCCCCGGAATCCCGATACAGGGCATTGTCTCTGCCAGCACCTCCAAACAGACGGTCACCCCCCGCACCACCAGTGAGCTGGTCATTCCCTGCCGACCCTCTCAGGAAGTCCTCGCCTGCTGAACCGGTCAGGACATCACTGCCAACTGTACCGGCACCAGTGCTCGGGCCTGTAACAGGCGGCGCAGGCGGGATGGTGGTATCCGTACCATCAGTGCTATCAATACCATCAGTGCCGCTGCCACCTGTCCCTGTATTGTCGACAGGATCAGAATCACTGTCTGTGCCACTGGCCTCCTCATCACCATCGGTACCCGCATCGGTGTCGGGAATGACAGGCGGCGGGGTAGGCGGTGTAACAGTGCCACTGCCTGTGCCATCGGTATTGGTATTCGGGTCTACAGGTGGTTGTGTTGTGTCCACACCGCCCGCATCTCCGGGTTCAGCACCCCCGCCCTGCTGAGCACCACCATCAACATTCTGATTGCCTGAGTCCGGCCGAGAAACATCACCATCCCCAGGTTCAACACCACCACCCTGCTGAGTCAATGTTCTGATTGCCTGAGTCCGGCCGAGAAACATCACCATCCCCAGATTCAACACCACCACCCTGCTGAGCACCACCATCAATGTTCTGATTGCCTGAGTCCGGCAGAGAAACATCACCATCCCCAGGTTCAACACCACCACCCTGCTGAGCACCACCATCAATGTTCTGATTGCCTGAGTCCGGCAGAGAAACATCACCATCCCCAGGTTCAACACCACCACCCTGCTGAGCACCACCATCAATGTTCTGATTGCCTGAGTCCGGCCGAGAAACATCACCATCCCCAGGTTCAACACCACCACCCTGCTGAGCACCACCATCAATGTTCTGATTGCCTGAGTCCGGCCGAGAAACATCACCATCCCCAGGTTCAACACCACCACCCTGCTGAGCACCACCATCAATGTTCTGATTGCCTGAGTCCGGCCGAGAAACATCACCATCCCCAGGTTCAACACCACCACCCTGCTGAGCACCACCATCAATGTTCTGATTGCCTGAGTCCGGCCGAGAAACATCACCATCCCCAGGTTCAACACCACCACCCTGCTGAGCACCACCATCAATGTTCTGATTGCCTGAGTCCGGCCGAGAAACATCACCATCCCCAGGTTCAACACCACCACCCTGCTGAGCACCACCATCAACGTTCTGATTGCCTGAGTCCGGCCGAGAAACATCACCATCCCCAGGTTCAACACCACCACCCTGCTGAGCACCACCATCAATGTTCTGATTGCCTGAGTCCGGCCGAGAAACATCACCATCCCCAGATTCAACACCACCACCCTGCTGAGCACCACCATCAATGTTCTGATTGCCTGAGTCCGGCCGAGAAACATCACCATCCCCAGGTTCAACACCACCACCCTGCTGAGCACCACCATCAATGTTCTGATTGCCTGAGTCCGGCCGAGAAACATCACCATCCCCAGGTTCAACACCACCACCCTGCTGAGCACCACCATCAATGTTCTGATTGCCTGAGTCCGGCCGAGAAACATCACCATCCCCAGGTTCAACACCACCACCCTGCTGAGCACCACCATCAATGTTCTGATTGCCTGAGTCCGGCCGAGAAACATCACCATCCCCAGGTTCAACACCACCACCCTGCTGAGCACCACCTGCACCTTCGACATTGGCATTCTCAACCGCCGCCGTTACATCAGAAGTCACACTCTCGTCTGTGCCCTGACCATCTGTGTAGCTGACCTGAACCTGAACGGTCCGGCCGACATCCGCATCTCCCAGCGTATAGGTGGATTGGGTGGCATTCGGAATATCATCAAAACCGCCGGACCCGTCGCCGCGCTGCCACTGGTAGCTGTAACCGGCCGCATCCGCAGGCAGACCATCCGCATCCCGCAACGCCGATATATCCGCCGTCAGCACCGCGCCCTCGGTCACCGTGCCGCTGATCGTCACCGAACCGCTGGGCAGGTCATTGACATTGGTCACCACAGCGGACGCCACCGAGGTCAGGGATTCATCCGTGCCATTGTCATCGGTGTAGCTCACCTCAACCCGCACGGTCTGGTCGACATCTGCATCAACCAGCGTGTAGGTGGATTGGGTGGCACCGGCAATATCATCAAAACCGCCAGACCCGTCGCCGCGCTGCCACTGGTAGCTGTAACCAGCAGCATCCGCAGGCAGACCATCATTATCGGCAAGCGTGCCGGTTTGCGCCGTCAGCGTCTCGCCCTCGGTCACCGTGCCGCTGATCGTCACCGACCCGGTGGGCAGGTCATTGGTATTGGTCACCGCAGCCGTCGCATCCGAAGTCACGGATTCCGACGTGCCCTGGCCATCGGTGTAGCGAACCTGAACCCGCACGGTCTGGTCGACATCCGCATCGACCAGGGTGTAGGTCCGACCGGTTGCACCAGCGATATTCGCAAAGTTGCCCTGGTCGTCGCTGCGCTGCCACTGGTAGCGGTAACCGGCCGCATCCGCAGGCAGACCATCCACATCCCGCAACGCCGATATATCCGCCGTCAGCGTCTGACCTTCGGTCACCGAACCGCTGATCGTCACCACGCCCGTGGGGGCGCTGTTGACATTGGTCACCGCAACCGTCGCCACCGAGGTCACGGATTCCGCCGTGCCATTGTCATCGGTGTAGCTCACCGCAACCCGCACGGTCTGGCCGACATCATCATCGCCCAGCGTGTAGGTCCGGGCGGTCGCATTGGCGATATTCTCAAAACCCCCATTGGCACCCGTGTTGCGCTGCCACTGGTAACTCAGGGCACCCAGACCGTCATTGTCGGCCAGCGTGTTCTGCGCTGTCAGCGTCTCGCCCTCAGACACCGTGCCGCTGATCGTCACCGAACCGCTGGGCAGGTCATTGACATTGCCCACTTCACCCGTCGCCGCCGAGGTCACGGTTTCCACCGTGCCCTGGCCATCCGTGTAGCGGACCTGAACCCGCACGGTCTGGCCCGCATCATCATCGCCCAGCGTGTAGGTGGATTGCGTGGCACCGCCGATGTTCGCAAAGCCGCCAGAGCCATCGCTGCGCTGCCACTGGTAGCTGTAACCAGCAGCATCCGCAGGCAGACCATCATTATCGGCAAGCGTGCCGGTTTGCGCCGTCAGCGTCTCGCCCTCGGTCACCGTGCCGCTGATCGTCACCGAACCGCTGGGCAGGTCATTGACATTGGTCACCGCAACCGTCGCCACCGAGGTCACGGTCTCATCCGTGCCCTGGCCATCGGTGTAGCGCACCTGAACCCGCACGGTCTGGTCGACATCCGCATCGCCCAGCGTGTAGGTCTGCGCGGTCGCATTGGCGATGTTCGCAAAACCGCCAGAGCCGTCGCCGCGCTGCCACTGGTAGGTAATGTCAGCCGCATCAGGCAGGCCGTTAGCATCGGTTGCCGTTGCTGTCAGTTCCTCATCTTCCGTCACCATACCGCTGATGGCCACAGACCCCGGCCTGTTTGTTGTGTTTACCCCGTCTTCATTCAGGGTGATCACGGTGTCGGCGGTGAGAGCAGCCAGTGACACCCCTGCAAGGGTCAGGGTGTCAGTATCCGACAGTTCGATCTCCAGATTGCCGCCGACCTCAGTGGCGGCCGCCCGCACCGCCTCCAGGTTGGCAAACAGGCCGTCGGTAAATTCAAGGCGGTTCGTGCCAGTGCCAAAGTCCGTGATCGTGTCCGACCCAGCACCGGGGCCAAAGCGGAACACATCATCACCGTCACCACCGATCAACGTGTCATCGCCCGCGCCGCCATCAAGCCTGTCGTCGCCCGCGTGGCCAACAAGCGTGTCATTGCCGCCAAGGCCGCGAATCAGATCATTGCCAGTTCCTTGGACTTCCAATAAATTGTCGCCCTCTGAGCCTGAATTCTGGGACCCGGTGGGCGTTCCATCGGGATCGAAAAAGAAATAATACTTTGCCGTGGAGGAGGTTGAATCCCCACCGTTCAGATCCAGTGTGGTCACCGTCTCAGTCGTCAGGTCGTCCAGAGACGTGTTTTCAAGCGTCAGGGTCTCGGTGAACGACAGCCGGATCCTGAGATCACCGTCTTCGGTCTCGTGGGCCGACGCCTTTACCGCCTCCAGATTGGCAAACAGGCCGCCGGTAAATTCAAGCCGGTCCGTGCCGGTGCCAAAGTCGGTGATGCGGTCTGAACCAGCACCGGAGGCGAAGCGGAACACATCGTCTCCGGCCCCGCCGGTGAGGGTGTCATTGCCACCGCCGCCATTGAGGGTATCGTTGCCCGCTCCGCCAGTGAGGGTATCATTGCCCGCTGTGCCTGCAAGGGTTTGGCCGACGGGGTCACTGGGGGATTGTGCGACTACCTGGTTCTGATGAGCCTGTTCGTGGTTCTCTTGGTGCTCTTGTTTCTCTTGGTTTTGATTGTGATTGTGGTGATCGTGATTGCCTTGACTGTCAGACATAGCCCTTACCCCTCTTTTTTTAAATTATTCAGACTCAGGTATCATCCCACAGAGGGGGGGGGGGGGGGGAAGTATTTCAAGCTGCCTGAGGGAAGATTTTTCGACTGTTTTCCCAGGGCCTGTTCACACCAATTGCGCTATAACTTCGTCCTGGAAATGACAGCGCAGCACTACAACATTATCGAGCCGTTGCCCTCTGTTCCCCGGGGTAATGTGAAAACCTCTAACCTCAGGCTGTGTCAAAACTATTACGCTCAGCGATATATCGTTAAAAACAGGCTCAAAATCCTCATTTACGCTCTGCAAACTCCGGTTTTTCGCCTGTTTTTGCCCTGCACTAACGGCCTTGCAAACATTAATCAGAGGCTCCTTAAACATTGGGAAGGCATCGGCCTGATAAATTCCGGTGCTTTTTTGTGGGCAGGTATTAATGCGTTTTTGATTTCGCTCTGGACACTTCTGGCATGGTAACAGGCAGGACTATGTCGGCTAGATTCTCTTCTACGATGCCTTGAATTTTGTCTGCCAGTTCTTTATAAAATTGCCGTGCAGGCGATGTATTCCGCCAGACCAAAGCATGATTCCTCACTACATTAATGCCGTCAACATCTGCTACCCGCAATTCACTCGAACTTCTGATTTCTGACCTGGCATAGAGCGCAGGTAAAAAAGCCAGCCCCATGCCCATAACCACCATTTGCCGTAAGGTGTCCAAACTGGTTCCTTCATAGTCCCTGCGCACAACGGCCCCGACCCGTTCACAGAGATCGTTGATCTGGCGATGAAATAGATAGTGTTCGCTGATTGTCAGCACCGACTCCCCCAGCAAGTCCATACGATTAATTCGCTTTTTGTTGCCTAATCTATGATCGCGAGCGATCGCAAGTTTCAAAGGCTCTCGGAACAATGGCGCTACCACCAGCTCATTAGACATGATTGGCAAGGTGGTAAGAATCAGGTCGTGCTGACCATTGATCAGGCCAGTTTCCAGATCGCCGGGGGCATCTTCGCGCACGTAGAGTTTAAGCTCACTGTAGCGTTCATGAATCGGTGACAGTATATGGGGCAGCAGGTACGGACCCAGGGTGGGTGTCACACCCAGTCGATAGGTTCCCATACCCCCACCAGCCAACAAGCCTGCCTGGGTAGTAAAGCCTTGCGCTTCCTCCAGCACCCGGCGTGCTGATAGCAGCAGCTCCCGGCCCTGTGGTGTCGTGGTGACGCCCTTACGACTGCGCTCAAATAATTGAATTTTAAGAGTTTTCTCCATGGCTGCTACCTGATTACTCAGAGTAGGCTGGGTAATATTCAGGCGGAAAGCAGCCTGCCGAAAACTGCCGAACTCTGCGACTGCCGCGAAGTACTGAATTTGCTTAAAGGAGAGGTTCTCTAAAGTATCCATAAAAGACAGCCTGAGCAGGCTTGTTTGCAGGTGATAGATAAAATCTATAATGAAATACTAATCAAGACAATATTCTTATCATTAAAAGCCTTCTAAACTGTTGTTTATCACAAAGCAATCGAGTGAACACCTCTGTCGCATTGAAGATAGACAGAAGGTTATGATTTTCAGACTCAGATCGACGAGGCAAGGTGAGAGGACGAGGGAGTGTCACCTGCTCACTTTCTGTGCTGGAAATGCGCAGGAAAATCCATTCAGTCGATTGCAGTGCAGCTATCATTTAGGGCCTGTTTACACTACCTGAGTGACCTCTGTTGTGACTAAAAAGGCGCCAATTGAGGCGCGAGGAGCGTGGTTTAGTGATTCCAAATGAGCGAAGAGCAACGACAAGTGGCGCTTTTTTAGCCACAACCCACAACCCGAAAGGTCAGGCGTATTTTTGCGCTCCGCTTCGTTATCAATCGCTTGTATATATCTACATACGGCGCTCTTTCTGCCTTGCTGGACACAAAAATGCTCGCTGGCAGAGACGACTCAAGTAGTGTAAACAGGCCCTAAGGGGTTGACGATTTGTATCGTTCACCAGGAAAAAAGGACCCGCTCAGGGGTGGCAGGGGTGATGGAATGGAAAAACTGATCTCGGGAGTTGCACGTTTTCGCAACTCGTCGTTTGAGGAGCGAAAAACACTGTTTGTGGAACTGGCCAACGGTCAGAGTCCGGAAGTGCTGTTTATTACCGGTTCCGATTCGCGGATCGATCCAAACCTGCTGACACAGTCTGATCCCGGTGAGCTGTTTATTATCCGCAACACAGGCAACATCGTACCGCCTCATACGAAGAATGCAGGAAGTGTTGCAGCTTCGATTGAATTCGCCGTTTCGGCACTGGGAGTCAAACACATTGTCATTTGCGGGCATAGCGACTGCGCGGCGATGAAAGGAGCCCTCAATCCCGGCGCTTTATCTGATCTGCCTCATGTAACAGACTGGCTGGAGCATGTGCGTGGAGCGGTTGAGGCAGTGAGAGCGCGAACCAGTGACAACACACCTGCAATGTTGGCTCATGTCACAGAAGAAAACGTCATACAGCAATTGCAACATTTGAAAACTCACCCATCTGTTTTGACAAAACTCGCTACTGGAGATTTGGAACTGCATGGATGGATCTACAATATTGAGCATGGAACTGTTTCTGCTTACGACGAAGAAACGAATGAATTTGTACCTGTTGAGGAACGATATGCTGAATTCCTCAATGCTGATGATCACTTAAAAATTGCATGAACAGTCGACACGCGAGGAAAACATCATGTTAGGTTTTAGAATGGACAATCTTAAAGGCGATATTTACGGCGGCATCACTGCCGGCGTTGTCGCTCTGCCACTGGCACTGGCTTTCGGTGAAGCTTCTGGCGCTGGTCCTATTGCGGGACTCTATGGCGCTATCATTGTTGGCTTCTTTGCTTCCTTGTTTGGCGGCACCGGCTCTCAGGTCACTGGTCCTACCGGCCCGATGGTCGTTGTATTTGCCGGTGTTTATGCCGCACTGGGCGGCAACCCATCTCTGGTGTTCACAACAGTAGTACTTGCCGGGGTGATTCAGGTGGCTTTCGGCGTATTCAAACTTGGCCAATACATTCGATTGGTACCCTACCCCGTGATTTCTGGCTTTATGAGTGGCATTGGCTGCATCATTATCGCTCTGCAAACCAGTCGCCTGTTCGGGCACGAACCCGAAGGCAGCGGCACCATCCCCGCACTGGTTGAAATTCCCGGCGCAGTAATGGACCCGAACATGGTTGCCTTAGGTATCGGTTTGATGACTTTGATCATCGTATTCAAATGGCCTGCTCAATGGAGCAAGATTGTTCCCGCACCACTCGCTGGCTTGATTATCGGTACAGTGACAAGCGTATTTTTTGTTGGAGCACCAGTCCTTGGCGATATCCCAACTGGCCTGCCAAGCTTCATCATGCCAAGTCTGAGTCAGGACACGCTGCTAATTGTTTTTGAAGCAGCCTTTATTCTGGCACTTCTGGGTTCAATCGACAGCCTGCTGACTTCATTGGTAGCAGACAACATGACCCGTACCCGTCACAACTCCAATCAGGAATTGATTGGTCAGGGTATTGGTAACATGGCAGCAGGACTGTTCGGTGGTATCGCAAGTGCGGGTGCCACAATGCGCACAGTGATTAATATTCGCACTGGTGGTCAGACTAAGATTTCCGGCATGTTGCACAGTGTATTATTACTGGCGATAGTGGTTGCGCTGGCACCTCTCGCCTCTAACATTCCTCACACAGTACTTGCTGCGATTCTGATCAAGACTGGTTGGGATATCATCGATCGAGCATACATTCTTAAAGCACACCGCGGTCCACGCTGGGACCTGGCGCTTATGCTACTGGTTCTAACTCTGACAGTATTTGTAGATCTGATCACAGCGGTGATTGCTGGTGTGGTAATGGCTTCACTGGCATTCGTTAAGCAGATTGCTGATGAGCAACTTAAGCAGCTTAAGGACATCACCAGCGAAGGGCTGTCTCAGCACTTCTCGGAAGAAGAAGCTGAATTAATGACTCACTCCCATGAGCGAATCAACGTATTCGACTTTGGCGGCCCACTGAGTTTTGGGGCAGCAGCCGATGTAGGACACCAGGTACGTGAGAAGTCCGGCAAACTGAGCCAGGTGACGGTATTGGATTTCTCTCAGGTGCCATTCATTGATGTTTCTGCTGCACGCGCCGTAGAGACTATTGCCAATGATGGCAAGATCTCCAACAAGTTAGTGTACATCTCTGGTATGACCGAAGAGATTCGCACCATGCTTACAGATTTGATGGGCGATGTGGTGCCTCAGGATCACTACTTCGATGTGCGCAGAGATGCCATAGCCGCCGCTGTCGAATTTGTGGAGTCTACTGAGGGAAAGCCTGGGCAGGTCAGCAGTGAACCGGTGGCCTGATCCAGAGATGGGGACTGGACTGGCAGCCAAGGCTGCACACTCAGTAAATTTCAGGTAGTTGTATGGTTATGTCGTTATGCAGGTCGTTATGCAGAAAGTGCACCAGGGCCTGTTCACACTAATTGGGCGGTCTCTGTTGTGATTAAAAAGCGCCAATTGAAGCGCGCGAGGAGCATAGTTTGGTTATTCCAAATGAGCGACGAGCAACGACAAGTGGCACTTTTTTAGCCACAATCCACAATCCACAACCCGAAAGGCCAGGCGCATTTTTGCGCTCCAGCAGAGGCCACTCAATTAGTGTGAACAGGCCCTAAACACGCTGGTCAGAAATACTTCCCTGAATGCCTGACCAGCTCTCTGCACGCAAGACCATCCATAGAACTTGAATGGGTAACATTAGTTACCGGTTTTTTGCAGGGGAATTATTTCGGCGTAAAAAAAGCCGGGCTTATATACTTCCCATACTCCTATACTTCTATACTTCCATACTGCATAAATCCGGCGTTTTAAGGTGATTATTGAATTAAGGAATCTCTGATTAATTCCAATGTTGGTACATAATAGGCAGCACCACAGCACAGGAGCAGGGTCCGATGCGCCAGGATTCTTTTTCTGATGCCGGTTTCGAGAAATACCGGAAAAAGACTCGCAAGGAGCAGTTCCTGGAGGACATGGACTCCATCATCCCCTGGAAGAAACTGACCGACGTTATTGAGCCGTTGTGCCTGATAATCCGGGATTACGGGACAAATCTAATCCCATGCATAGCACTGAAATACGGTTTCTTTACCGGGTTTTCAGGTTCGAAAACCGAAGAGTCCATTATTGAGAGCATGTGCTGCATGAGTTTCTTCAATTTTTACCGATTAATCAGATGAGCCTTAACTTATAGTTCAAAATCCATCGCATAACCAATCACGAACTTCACTTCGTCATTATCGCGAGTCCCTGCGCTTGCATAGTCCTCAATACCATCATTATTGTCGTCATCACCCAGCGTAGTGGTGGTCACCATGGCTGAGAAGCCATCTTTGGCGATACTGATATTGAAATCCCAATAGTCATCGGTTGCGCCGTTAAATGCATACATGAAGTCACCTTCATGGAACCCGGCATGCAATCCGATTTCTGCACCACTATCCAGCGGAATCGCGTAATCGAAAGACCAGTAAGAAGCTCTGGCAAATCCGAAATCTTCTCCAGGACCTTCATCCGGCTCGGCGTTAGCCAACAATGAAACCTGTGCACTGAAGTTGCCTATACCAATGGATCCATAGACTTCGCCAAAATCGAATCCGGCATTCGAGTCGTAGTTGTAGTAGAGATAACCGATGTCATAGGCGATGCCGCCTGACTCCCAGGCATAACCGAAATACATGTCGTGCTCATAGGAATACACATCATCTGAATCGTATGACACATTGGATGCCCAGGTGCCGAGATAAAAGCCACTTTCATCTGCGTAGTCGATACCACCGGAAATGGCGCCTTCGTTAATGGATTGAGTCAGGCCGCGCCAGATGTAATTGTTAGTAGCTGCAAAGTTTGCAGTCCAGTCCTGGGCCTCGAGGTTGCCCGCAGAGACAAGCAGTCCCGCAGCAACCAGTGAAGCAATTCGAGTTTTCATAACTTGTCTTGTCCCTTGATTGGTTCGTATTAATGGCAGTCAATGCCATCTGGGACAGTGCTTCGCAAGAACTGAGCCAAGAGACTGAAGCTCAGAGATGGTGGGGCCTGTAGAAGAATTTGAGTGAGGGACGCTGACGCTGATACTGGCTCATATGCACCATTAGAGTGCGCTGATTCCGGGCGCTCTCTCTAATAATGCAATAATAATGCGATGCCTGACAGGTCTCAGTAAATCCTGAATTAAATGATTTTGTATGCCAGTCAAGGGTGGCAAATCTTAAGGAACCTCTGATTAATTACCTATTAATTATCTACGTTGTTATTGCTGCGTTAAAAATCAGCTCAAAATGCGCATTTATGACCTATAAACTGCGCTTTTTCGCTGATTTTTGCCTTGCACTAACTGCCTCGCAAACATTAATCATAGGCTCCTTAAATGCACGAATGCCATCCACAATCGCGGCGGTGCCAAAAAGACATCACCGGTTACACCGATGCAAGATTTACTGATTCATCCTGTGCAAAGCACAAACCTTATTGCCGGCGGGGTCCCGCAAATAGGCTATGTATAATTGAACACCAGCACTTTCACGAATTCCCGGGGGATCTTCACAGTCTGTACCACCATTGGCCAGACCCGCTACATGCCAGGCATCTACTTCTTCAGGGGTTTTAGCAGCGAATCCTAAGGTACTGCCATTACCATGGGTTGCAGGCTCACCATTGATTGGGTTTGTAATACCGAATACTCCTGCTTCTGTGCGATAAAAATAACGCCCCTTAGGGTCCTGGACTGGTTCACCGTGTCCTAAAACTGCCAATGTCGCATCATAAAATGCTTTTGAGGCTTCCAGATCATTACTTCCTAACATGACATGACTGAACATTTACTTCTCCTTTTCCTTTTTATATTAGTCATACAGTCTTACCAGGGCCTGTTTACACTACTTGAGTCGTCTCTGCCAGCGAGGCATTTTTGTGTCCAGCAAGGCAGAAAGAGCGCCGTATATAGATATATACAAGCGATTGAGAGCCTGCCCCGAGAACATAGTGAGTGTCTTGGGTATAACGAAGCGGGGCGCAAAAATGCGCCTGGCCTTTCGGTTGTGGGTTGTGGCTAAAAAAGCGCCACTTGTCGTTGCTCCTCGCTCATTTGGAATCACCAAACCACACTCCTCGCGCCTCAATTAACGCCTTTTTAGTCACAACAGAAGCCACTCAAGTAGTGTAAACAGGCCCTAACTTGGATCCAATCTCAGAAAACGTCTAGGTGGAAACCCGGTACGAAAACGAAAATTAAATCCGAATGAATAGATATCACTGATGCGGTCCAGCTCTTCACTTTCCAAAGGCACCGCTGTGAATGGAGCAAATGTCTCTGTTCCAGGCATCTTCACCTCGACTGAAGGATTGTTGATCGCATAGCGATACCAACGTCTCGGCCAGTGATTAACTGCAATGTAATTGTTGCCATCAATCTGCTCCAGGCGAAGGACACGCTCATGACGTTTATTGTCATTGCTAAAAGTAGCAAGAATCAATGACGTGCTGCCTTGTGGCTGTAAGTAACCTAACCTGGCTTCGAAATACACAACTGATGCAACATAAAGCAGAAACAAGCCACCTGCTCCAATCAGACCCCATTTTGCTATTTTGTTGCTCATGCCCTGCCTATCTCCCATAAAATTGTGCCGCAATCTAAGGGACCTCTGATTAATTACCTACTAATTACCTACTAATTACCTGCTAATTACCTACTAATTACCTGCTAATTACCTACGTTGTTATTGCTGCGTTAAAAATCCGCTCAAAATGCGCATTTATGACCTATAAAATGCGTTTTTTCGCTGATTTTTGCCTTGCACTAACTGCCTCGCAAACATTAATCAGAGGCTCCCTAAAGTGTTGCGCTGCACAGTCCAAAACTTGAAAGTGTTAATGATTAACTAACGACTGCTGCAACTATTTCAGCAACGCTCTCAATTCCTGGCAAGGACCCTGAGATTGTTGGTATAACAATGACTGATTTAGAAGATTGCCAGGGGATTCATCGGGGAGCCAGTTCCGCCCTGCACTCTGAGCGGCGAACCTACAAACAAGAACTCCCAGCGATTTCTTTCCGCTGCGGCGGCTGCAACTGCATCCAAATCCAGGTTATCCAGGATCGGCATTCCTAAGCCCACCAGTACTAATTCATGCAGCGGATTGATCAATCCTTCTACGCCACTGGGCATGACATCGCTTACACCATCAGAGCCGATAACAGCCACATCGCGCTCTTTTAGCCATAGCGCGAGTGACGCATGAGAGCCGGCGGCATTCCCAATAAACATCCACTCTCCCTGTTGCCGCACCTGTTCCCAACGTCCAGTGCGAATAAGCAAGACATCGCCACTACCTATGCGAATACCCGTCCGTTCTTCCCACGCTTCAAGATCTGCTGACGTAATCGCCGTGCCGGGTGGCAAGAATTCCACTCCCCGCAGCCAGGGAACATCGACAATAATGCCGCGGGTAAATACCCCTTCGAACGCATTATGAATTCCGAGTCGATTCGAACCACTTTCTCGTAACTCACTTACCGAAAAGCCGTTGTA
This sequence comes from uncultured Pseudohongiella sp., assembly GCA_965198435.1. Classification (GTDB taxonomy): domain Bacteria; phylum Pseudomonadota; class Gammaproteobacteria; order Pseudomonadales; family Pseudohongiellaceae; genus UBA9145. The sequence continues at coordinate 110,364 of OZ240664.1, forward strand.
CATCTGCCCTTTGTGCGCAAAGTGAGGGAGTCCATCAATATGTGTATGGGCAAAGCCATGGTATTGCACCGAGTACTCATCTCCTGCAACTTCATGATCTCCAAAGCGTGATACAGCGAGTGTGTGGCGGAACGGATTACCATTCATAGGGCGCTGCACTTTGTCCGCAAATCGAGACATAGAAACTGACACGCCTTCCTGTACAAGTTGAGCTGCTTCTATTCTTTTTTGCGGTGTTATTAAATTTAAAGTGCCTTTCTCGTCATTGTCTCCCCATCTTCCCCAATTGGATATGTCCTGCATCCACTGATCAAACTGTGCCCGGGAAACTGACTCTGGCGGTTGTGCAAGCACGGTCTGAATTGACAACGAAGATAAAACCAGCAATACAGGCAGTCTCCGCCGTAAAGTCGAGTAGCTTAAATCGATCATGTCTGCTCCTTTACTTTTATCTTTCTTAAGGAGCCTCTGATTAATTACCTGCGTTGTTATTGCTGCGTTAAAAATCAGCTCAAAATGCGCATTTATGACCTGTAAACTGCGCTTTTTCACTGATTTTTGCCTTGCACTAACTGCCTCGCAAACATTAATCAGAGGTTCCTTAACATTTTTTATTCGATGATTGCCTGGCTTACAACATTAGTAAAACGTTGGCGAATATTTAAAGGCATGTGGCCTGGCAATTGAATGAACATTATACCAACTACCTCTTCAACCGGGTCAGCAAAATATAAAGTGCCGTAAGCGCCACCCCAGCTATAACTTCCTTTCGAAAGAAAGTCATAGGAGATTTCAGGATTCTCTAACACACCAAAACCCAAACCAAAGCCAAAGCCATAGCCATAGCCATAGCCATAGCCAGGCCCAAGAATATACACCTCTTTATCGCCTGTATGGTTTTGAAGCATGAGGTCCACCGTTTTTCTTCCCAGCAGTTTTACTCCATCCAGTTCATCACCGTTGAGAATCATTTGTGCAAACTTAAAGTAATCAGAGGAGGTTCTATTAAGCCCGGCAACTCCAGGGAAATAATTTCTCGTCGGCGTTACAACTGGACCACGCACCAGTTCTGATGGGCCCCAGGAACTGGTCGATAGACCGCAGCTACACGATCAAGTTTCTCTTCAGGCACATAGTAATGTGTATCAGTCATGCCTAAGGAGCCTCTGATTAATTACCTACGTTGTTATTGCTGCGTTAAAAATCAGCTCAAAATACGCATTTATGACCTGTAAACTGCGCTTTTTCACTGATTTTTGCCTTGCACTCACTGCCTCGCAAACATTAATCAGAGGCTCCCTAATGGTTCAAATATTCTCTCACTTAGAAACTCATCAATGCTTTGACCAGAAATTTTTTCTAGCAGGACCGCGACATAATCTGTTGATGAACCGTACTGCCATTGATCACCTGGATGGAGTGCACCTGGAATCAAAGCCGCACGTGCGACTCTCTCACCAAGCGTGTCGAATCCTTCCCCATTATAAGAGCCTGTTCACACTAATTGAGTGGCCTCTGCCAGGCGCATTTTTGTGCTCAGCAAGGCAGAAAGAGTGCCGTATATAAATATATACAAGCGATTGATAATCAAGCGGGGCGCAAAAATGCGCCTGGCCCTTCGAGTTGTGGCTAAAAACCGCTACTTGTCGTTGCTCATCGCTCATTTGGAATCACCAAACTACTCTCCTCGCGCCTCAATTGGCGCTTTTTTTAGTCACAACAGAGATCACTCAATTAGTGTGAACAGGCCCCAGTAATCCAGGCAATGTCTTCCTCAGACAAACCTTTGTTCTGTGGATTGAGAGTCAAACCAGAGGTGTGCGTGAGAACGTGACGGATAGTGACAGATTTTGCCTGGGGTATAGTTCGCGCTTGAGCATCTTCGTTGATATATACTTTGTGGTTCGCGTATTCAGGAATCCAGTCAGAAATTGGGTCATCCAAACGAAATCATCCTTTTTCAAACAACATCATTAATGCCACCGACACGGCGGGCTTGGTCATGGACATAAGCGTAAAGATTTTATCGGTGCTCATTGGCAGGTTCTCTTCCCGATATTTCCAGCCCACGGCGGAGTGATGCACAACACTGCCGTTTCTTGCGACCAGAGAAACTGTTCCTGCAATCGTCCCGTCGTTCACGAAACGCTGAAAATAATCATCAATACGTTGCAGGCGCTCACTGGATACACCCTGGGATTCCGCACTACTCATGGATAAATCTGCCGCCAAAGCTCCGGGCAAGGCGATTATCACTAAAATACACAATGCGATCGGTAGGCTGAGCCTGTTTGTTATTATTCTGATCATGGGATTTCTTTTGGGGAAAATCAGATGTGAAGGCAAAAATTTAGCACATCCTCGTCTGATCGGCATACTACCAGAGGTCAGGGCCCAGACCAGGCCGCAGGATTGCTGGACAAAAGGCCGGATGCGGCATACCTTCCATGATTAACCTGATCAGCTACCTGTAGTTAATGTAGTCAAGAAGCAAGAATACCAGAATAAGAGGACCCCCATGCTCAGTACTCGCATCTATGCTCGACTGGCAGCCCTTGTCACCGTATTTACCGCCACCTCTGTGGAGGCACAAATCACACTTGAGGACTACAACCCTGTAGATGACGATCGGTTAATTAACCCCGAGGAGCACAACTGGTTATCCTATCGAGGCAATCTTGAAGGCTGGGGATTCAGCACGCTCGATCAAATCAATGACGACAATGTTGCCGAACTGGAACCGGTTTGGTCATTTTCCACCGGCATGGTGGGCGGACACGAAGCACCGCCTGTTGTAAACGACGGCATCATGTTCATTACAACACCAGGCAACCTGGTCTATGCGATTGATGCAGCCAGCGGTGATTTGTTATGGCGCTACCAGCATGATTTATTAGAAAACTATATTGCATTTCATCGCACTAACCGTGGCGTTGCCTTATATGGAAACAAAGTTTATACCGCAACACTTGATGCTCGCGTGATCGCACTTGATGCAAGTACTGGTCGAGAAGTTTGGGACACCACCGTCCAGGATAATTATTTTGGGTATTACATTACGATGGCGCCACTCGCCATTGATGGCAAAATCCTGGTGGGTACATCAGGTGGCGAATTAGGTATTCGTGGATTTGTAGTAGCACTTGATGCAGAAACCGGTGAAGAGGTTTGGCGCACATATACCGTGCCTGAGCCTGGAGAGCCGGGTAATGAAACCTGGCCCGGGGAATCATGGCGCACCGGTGGCGCTGCAGTATGGGTACCAGGCCATTACGATGCCGCACGTCGACTCGCTTATTTCGGAACCGGTAATCCAGGGCCCTGGATTGGCGATCAGCGTCCTGGTGATAATCTCTATACTAATTCAGTGCTGGCACTAAACATCGATACCGGTGCTATCGAAGCCCATCATCAATATCACTGGAACGGGTCCTGGGATTGGGATGAAGTGTCCACTCCAATATTGATGCCAGTGGAACGTGACGGTCGTGAGTTTGACGCTTTGGTGCATGCCGGTCGTAATGGCTATCTTTGGACGCTGGAACGAACTGATGATGGTATCGACTTCATCGATGCGGAACCCTATGTGTATCAAGATGCTTTCGCCAGCATTGATTCGGAAACGGGTCGACCAACTTATGATCCCGCACACAAGCCAACAACCGGATCAACCACTGAATTCTGCCCTTCTTTATGGGGAGGAAAAGACTGGCCTCCGGCTGCTTACAATCCGGAAACCGGATTAGTATATATTCCTGCTAATGATAATCATTGCGGGGCCATTCAAGGTCGCGAAGTTACTTACATGCCTGGCAGCTCTTATACCGGCGCACGCACAGAATTTTCCTTACGAGAAGGCACTGATCACATTGGTGAGATTCAGGCCTGGGATATGAATACTGGAGAAGAGGTCTGGACTGTTGAGTTTAAAGACCACCACTGGGGCGGCATTCTCACAACAAGTGGCAATCTGATTTTTAGCGGTGGTACTCCTGATCGCTTCTTTCGCACTCATGATGCATCTACTGGTGAGGAACTTTGGCGCTTCAAAACCAATTCCGGAATCATCGGTGTACCAACAACCTTTGCCGTCGATGGTAAACAATACATTGCCGTGCAATCAGGTTGGGGCGTGGATGCTGCTGCAAAAACTGCACGCATTGATCGGGAAAGAGGTACTCAAACATTCGTTCCCCAGGGTGGCGTAGTCTGGGTATTTGCTCTTCCGGTGTTGGGCAAAGGGCAAAGATAGCCCATGCCTCTTATCGTAAACTGGATGAAGGTACTGACGACCCGGAGTACTACAAAGTTAAGATTAAAGCTGCCAGATTTTGCTCTCCGATGCCATGGCTGTACTGACCTCGTTGCAGAAAAGTTCTGAACAAGCGCTGAAGAATGCCAGCAGGTGTGTTATCACACCTGCCCTGCATGCTCTCTAAATATCGCGAATCTCACTATCTCACTGTCTCAGAGTAACAATGTTCGCCAATACTTCGCCTATAATTACAGATCCTACCCGCCTTCTTTTTACAATCTCGTCTGGAACCCTTATATTTTTGGCTCTCTGGAGTTGGCCCAAGGTTTGCAATATAACTAGGGAACCTCTGATTAATGTTTGCGAGACAGTTAGTGCAAGGCAAAAATCAGCGAAAAAGTGCAGTTTATAGGTCATAAATGCGCATTTTGAGCTGATTTTTAACGCAGCAATCACAACGTAGGTAATTAATCAGAGGTTCCCTGGTAATCAGTAGCTAATGTCAAAACAACCCATAGGAGATGCTTAGCCGCTCATGCTGCAACCAACAAATATTGCGAACGCAATTACCGTGGAAACCCATGACCTGCGCCTGGATTACGGCGAGCTCACTGCAGTCAACAACGTCAGCCTGAAAATTGCTTCTGGCGAGATCTACGGCCTGGTCGGTCCCAATGGCGCCGGCAAGAGCAGCTTGTTAAAAATGCTGGCGAATCTTATTCGCCCAACCTATGGCGAGATATTCATCAATGCTATCGACCTGGCGGAAGATCCCTGGAGCGTGCATCGCGATGTTGGGTACATGCCTGACTTATCACCGGTAGCACCAGAGTTAAAAGTCTGGGAGTTCCTGGAATTCTTTGCTGCTGCCTATGACATACCGCAGAACGAAAGAAAGGCGCGAGTTGAAGAGTGCCTTGCTCAGGTAAAAATGTCGGAACACCGTGACGCTTATGGTAAGAGCCTTTCGCGCGGCATGACGCAAAGAGTAGTGCTGGCAAAAACCCTCATTCCCCAACCAAAAATATTGCTATTGGATGAGCCTGCCAGCGGTATGGATCCAATCGCTCGCATAAATCTAAAGCACATACTCATGGATTTGCGTAAACAGGGTGTCACCTCAATTTTGTCATCACACATTCTCACCGAGCTTGGCGATATGTGTACCTCCCTGGGTATCATGCACAAAGGTGAATTGGTTAAGACTGGCGACAAAGCCAGCCTGCTTATTGACTATACAGTACACACCCGATCTTTAACTGTATTACTGGAAGACTATGCTAAAGACGGCGGCGCAGTGATTGCCGTCCTGGAAGCTAATGAACATGTGTCTGAGATTGCTCATGAAGGTGGCGCGTTCGTAATGAGTTTTAGCGGCGATGAATTGCAGAAGCGAATCTTTTGCGTGAGTTGATTGAGGCCAGTATCAAAGTGACATCATTTAGCCGAGAAACTGCCAGCATGGAAGATGTCCTGATAAAACTCATCTCTCCCGAACAAAAACACGCGAGTAAGAACGAAGGAGAAAATCTGGATGAATGATCAAAGTATCGGTTTCTCCTCAATCAACATGATGGTGAGTCAGATTCGCGAACATTTGTGCGTTTGGAGGAATCCCATTGTTTGGAAAAACTACCAGTCACGAATGCGCATTCAGGCAGTTTTCAGTTTCATGCTGGTATTCGTGCTCGCATCGTTTATGACTTTTACCACTTACGGCGGGGTGATGCGCATTCAGGGCGATCCTGTTTTAGCTGCCCGCTCTGCCATTGTGCCTCTCGCCTTATTGCAGTGGGTGATTCTCATGTTGTCTGCGACCGGCCGAATTACCTCGGGCATCATTCATGAACGGGTTACCGGTACTATTGAGTACATTAGGCTTACACCCCTGAGTCCACTGCATAAAGTCATTGGATATCTGTTTGGCCTGCCAGTGCGAGAATACCTGCTGTTCCTGCTCACCATGCCGTTCATGATCTTTTTGCTGGTGGTTGGTGAAATTCCAGTATCCGTTGCTCTGCCCGTTTACCTGGTGTTTTTTACTTCAACCCTATTTTTTCATATGGTCGGCATGGTTTTGGGATTGGTGCTTAAAGAATGGCGCCTGTCGGTAGTATTTACCATTGCTCTGGTAATCACCGTTAACTGGATATTGCCTCTCTTTTCTTATCTGGGGTTTCCTCTCCTGCAGTACCTGACTGTAAGGCCAGTGTTCACTGAAAAAATTGCGCCTTTATTGCCAGAAGGTGTTATGCCGCAAATGGAAGATGCACCGGTCTTGATCACTGACCTGACCGCGGAGGTAGACTTCTATGTATGGGAAGTGTCCACAACTGCGTTCTGTGTCATTCTGCAAGGACTGTTGATTTTCACACTGGCATTGATGGTTTATAGAAAGTGGGAAAATGACTTTGGTCATTCATTAAGTAAACGCTATGCAATATTTTTCTATATTGCTCTGCAATTGTTCTGTATAGGCACTCTATGGCCAAACCTGATCATTGACGCTAACGTTATCTTCGCGCCAGGGGCGGTTGATGACGGCTCCTTTATCGAGCAGTTTGCATTCATTATTCCACTGATCTATGGGCTATTTTCCATCGGGGTCGTCTACTGGTTAGTGTACGTTGTCAGTCCCAGTCATGAAGACTTCCGAGCTGGTTTATTGCGCTCTCAGAAACTGGTGCAAATGCATAAAGCTCCGCCGTCGCGCTTCGATGACCAGGCAAGCGGATTGCTGACGACAACAATCCTTGCCGTATTCACTTTTGCATTCCTGCTTATGGTAGAAATAGTGATGACAGAGATGGGACCACTGGCTGAAGTCTCTCCAGACATGATTGGATTGTTACGCCTACCCACCATTGCCATGCTGGTGATATTCTACTTTGCGGTTTCACTGGAATATTTACAGTTGGGCCGATTTGCGCTGCTCTTTCTTATGGTCTGGATCGTGCCAATCCTGCTGGCGGTGTTTCTGGGAGTAGTGCTGGAGATGCAGGAAGAAGTACTCTACATAGCAAGTGGTTCTCCCCTTACCATGGTTATTCTGGCAACCCAGGGTCTCCTGAATGACTGGATGAGTGAAGACGAGATTGCCATTGTGCGCAATTCATTTTGGACTGGTTCAATATTCATCCTTTCAGTTACCAGTTACCTCGGCTTCCGACTGAGAAAGCATCGGCACCAAGTCAGACAGCTAATCAGTACTCCCTGATATTTCCTCGCCTTTTTCCTCGCCTTAGTTCAGCTTTGGTTCAGCTCATTGGCGGCATTCTGTGTGCCGCTGTTATCGCTAAAATCAAAAACCAAGGAGCCTCTGATTAATTACCTACGTTGTTATTGCTGCGGTAAAAATCAGCTCAAAATGCGCATTTATGCCCTATAAACTGCGCTTTTTCGCTGATTTTTGCCTTGCACTAACTGCCTCGCAAACATTAATCAGAGGCTCCCTAAACGTAAAAACCACGTTCATAGAACGTAGTCTTGCCCCAAGCCCCCTGAAAGGGGACCATAGGAGTGCCTTCTCAGAAGGCACTCCTCGTTATCCCGAATTTAATCCGTTACTTCAGCTCCAGCGACTGTTGTAACTCTTCCTGTTTCTGTTGATACTTTACGTACTTACGTATCATCTCAGAATCCACCCCTACAGTATCAACACAATACCCCTTGGCCCAGAAGGGATTACCCCAAAAGAGCTTCTTCCTTAAATGCGGAAACGTATTAAAAACCCGAATCGTTGAGCGACCCTTTAACGCACCCACCAACTTCGACACTGAAATCTTCGGCGGAATCTTCACCAACAAATGGACAGGGTCAACTGGTACATTCAGCTCAATCACTTCGCAGCCTTGCTGCTCACAAAATATCATTATCGAGCCATCAACTGCTCGACCCATGTGCCCTTTTAATATTCGGTATCTGTATTTCGGTGTCCACACTATGTGATACTGACAGTGCCACAACAGATGCGACGTTCTTTTGAATCTGCTTATGCAGGTTCCTCTTGATTCAAGTTATGGGGATAACTCAGATCAAGCCTGCATGGGCAGCCTCAATCTGGCAGGCTAAGCCAACCCGTAGATGGCCACGTCCTCAGAACGTGGTTTTCGGTTAGCAATGAAAAAGGGCAGTGAATACTGCCCTTTTAAGATTAACTCACTCAGTGAGTTTGAACGTGCATAAGTCTTTAGACTTTGTGAGCTGCTGCGTTAACTGCTGCGGCCATCGCATCAAGCACCTCTGCAACCACCTTTCGAGATGAAGCAATATTCATACGAACATGCCCTTCGCCACCGGCCCCGTAATCAGCACCAGGGTTCAGATAAACGCCAGAGTTGTACACCATCCAGTCACGGAAGTAATGTTCTGGAGAACGTGCACCTTTTTCCTTTGCCGCTTCAGCAGCGCCGATGGATGCCATCGTCTTGCTGAAATCCAGGAATGTCATATATGTGCCTTCGTTGCGAGTGTAACCCACCGTTGGCATATGCTCCTTAACATAATTTTCGATAAAGGTATGAGTATCGTCCATATAGGCATTGGCTTGCTCAAACCAATCTCTGCCTTCCTGGTAGGCAGCAATATTAGCAACAACTCCCAAAGTGCTAAGCTCGGCGCCATGATATTTATTAACACGCTCCAGCATTACAGGAGATTTGGAGTAGTAATAGGCGTTTTTCATTCCAGCAAGATTAAAAGTCTTACTAATAGCAGTGAAAGTCAGGCTGTTATTAACTACTGCCGCGTCTGGCAAAGAAGCAAACGGCGTAAACTTCTGATCGCTGCGAATCACATCACCATGAATCTCATCAGATAACACAACAATATTACGTTCCAGTGCCATACGACCAAGGCGTAATAGCTCACCTTCGCGCCATACATTGCCAGTTGGATTTTGTGGGTTACATATGATTAATGCCCGCACATCAGGCGTCATCTTTTCTTCCAGATCATCCCAGTTGAATGTGTAGCGACCGTTTTCATAAACCATCTGGCTGTCGACAGTATCAACGTTCGACCGCCGAGCCATTGTGTAAAAGCCAGAGTAGGCAGGTGTTGGAATCAGCACCTTATTGCCTCTTGGAATAAATGAACGCATTGCTGCGATCATGCCTGGATACACACCATCGGAAAGTACAACCATATCAGTGCTGATGTCGTTGTTCAGGTAATTCCCATTCCATTTGACGATTTCTTCCCGCAACTCGTTGGTGCTGGACATGTAGCCCCAGCTATGATGCTTAATACGGTCCGCCAGTGCTTCAGTAATACAAGGAGCACATTCGAAATCCATGGACGCTACGCCCATGCCATATTTGAATTCACCATCAGGATAACTGCGAGGAGGAGAATCCCAGCGAGAACAATTACTGCCCACGCGGTTATAGACTGTGTCAAAGTCATACTTACCGTTCGACAGCCTGGGATAGCTGTCAGAAGCACTCCTGCCTTCCTGTGCGCTTGCCTGGGGAGCAGCGGCTAAAGTTCCGGCTGCTCCCGCCAATGCAGTAAAGCTGGCATTCTTCATGAAGGTTCTTCTATTTAGACTATTTAGACCTGCGTCTTTTGTCATCGCGGTGTCCTCTTACGACCTTTCTATAATTGTATGTTGTTGAATTTAAAAGTTTTAGTCGTTTTCCAGTCGCCTGGATATAAGCTTAAACTGCCTCCCCCAGCTTATTCTTATTAGCGAAGGAGATCAAACCTCTCTTTTCTGGGCCTTTTCTGGACCTTTACTTGGCTGTCTTCGGTCTCTAATCGCTCCTGCACACGGGCACCCCGCAGCATGTTTACCATGCCATAATTACCCTCATGACAGGCGTATTCGTAGAGCAATCCACCTACTTTGGTCATAGAAACCACGGCAGTTATGCGATCGGTATAGGTGGCTGGATCGTCGATGGTGAACTCATAATCAACAGTAACTGGATCAACTCGGGTGAAACGTTCAGTCAGTGTTTTCTCAAAAGAAGTGCCTGCGCCACTGGTAGTACCTGAGCCACTGAAGCTTGCGGACAACCCATTAAAATTACTGGTGACCACAACCAGTGTGTCTCCATCCCAGTAGCCTTTGGAGTCGCCAGTCCAGAGCCGTACATCGTCTGGCAATTCGGTAATCTCCTCAACGGACTCGAACAAAGGCACGATGCGCGCATCGTGAATCATCTCTGTCATCAAGACAGCCGTGTCTTTGCTCTGAAATATCTGGACGTTATTGTTGTAGAGACTTGGCACAAATGGCGGCCCTGCATTAAATCCAATAATGCAGCGTTCTGATAATCCTCGATCTTCCGGACCATCTGCTCCAATGCCTCCTACAGCAATCCGAACAGGGCGGGACTCGCCAGTTGTATCACCGCCATACATCCCCTGCGCTTCGATGGCTCCTTCCACGAACGGAGGTAATCGACCGTTTTGCGGATAAATAATGTGGGACGTTCTTACAGTCTCGCCGATGCCTGCATTTTCAACCCAGAAATCATTATAGGATTCGTCAACACCTTCCCTTGACAATGCGGAATCTGAAGCCTCATCTAATGCTGCTCTGCGTGCTGCGAGAGCTTCGATTTCATCGCTTGTTAAAAACTGTCTCGTACCATATTGCTGAGGGCGTTGTATAGGAATATTAGAGGAAAAATTCCAAACACCCTGCAAATCCGGTTGTCCCCATTCTGTGCGTGGTACTTCATAGCTATCTTGAGCAATAACATTAATCGCAAATACAGCAAAAGCTGCAGCAACTGTAATTCTTGTCTTTTTCATAACATTCTATTCCTCAAAGGTCGAATGCCGCTTACTCAAAGTATTTTTATGCCAGTACTTTGCGGAACACGGCAACGGCTGCCTCCATCTCTTCCATTGATCCTAGAGAGATTCTACAGTGTGTGTGTTCCAGCGGTGGAAAATCACGTCCAATGTGAACTTTGTGCGGACGACAAAGATCTCGTACGTTGCTCGCCGACTGTTTCAGATTAGGGAAAATATGATTGGTGTGAGATTCTGGTGTGTCATACCCGAGATCGACTAATGCGCTCACAGTGAAGTCTCGAACACGCGTATTTTCTTCCCGTTCCCACTCCAGATGCTCAATATCTTCGAATGCCGTTAGTGCTGCAATAGCACCCAGCATACTGACATCACCCATACCCCATGAGCCCTGAATCTTCCTGAGCGTCTCCGGTTGCGCCAATGCGTAACCAATACGCATGCCGGCAAGAGCATGAGCTTTCGAGAATGAACGTGTAATAAATACGTTCTCAAATTCCTGTGTTAATGCATGACCGGTTCGCATCTTCGCTGGATCGGCATAATCGATATACGCTTCATCAAGATGCACATATGTTTCAGGTGAAGCTGCCAAAACAGCACGCACTGCTTTATCAATTGCTTCAGGGCTATGCACGGTTCCAGACGGATTGTTTGGATTACAGAGATAGACCAGACCTGCTTCCTGCGATACAGCAACCATGGCATCCAAATCCAACCTGGCACCTTTATCCAATGGAATCTGCTTAACAGGTGCACCAATTTGACGCGCAGTAGTTTCACTCGTCGCAAAAGTTGGCCCCGCTGTCACGAGAGGTTTATCAGCACTACAGAAAGCACGCACAGAACCCTGCAACAGCCAGGTGCTGCCAGATGCCAACAGCACCTGATTACGCGGAACATTGAATCGGGACGCGATAGTGTCCTGTAGTTCCGGAACGAAGTCTGGAGCGTAGCCACGACCAACTCGGTAGTTGGTGTACTTTTTAATGGCCTCCAGGACTTTGGGGCCAGGACCGCGGCCACTCTCATTTGAAGTGAGATAAATTTCTCCACCATCAAAGATCCCAGAATCATGATCAGCGCGAGACTGAGCGAAGACGGGGCTGGTTAGAATAGATGATCCACCAACCAGGCTGGCAGCGGTGCCGAATCCAGCCGATTTGACGAATCCACGACGTGTTATTTTCATTGTGCTCCTCCTGGCCCGGAGCGGCCGGTGCTATGATTTCGTATTTGATTCAATAGTATTAGGGAGCCTCTGATTAATGTTTGCGAGGCAGTTAGTGCAAGGCAAGAATCAGCGAAAAAGGATCATAAATGAGCATTTTGAGCTGATTTTTAACGCAGCAATAACAACGTAGGTAATTAATCAGAGGTTCCTTAGACGCGCTGCCAACATCATAGCGCTGGCTAGCTGGAAATGCCAAGGAAACGGCCGTGTTTCAGCAGCAATTACTGGCCAATAATCACGTGGATTTTCCGCCTTTCCTGCCTGATACTTCCAGCGCCTGAAAAATTATCCTCTGAATAATTGAGTGATCTTTTTTAGCCACAACCCGAAGGGCTAGGCGCATTTTTGCGCCCAGCTTCGTTATCAATCGTTTATATAGTTATATACGGCACTCTTTCTGCCTTGCTGAACGCAAAAATGCCCTCTAGCAGAGGCCACTCAATTAGTGTGAACAGGCCCTAGCAACAGCTCGTCGAAAAACCCCGCAATTGACCAGCAAAGGTCATGGCAGCTTGTAGCAGAGGCGAGGAATTCAGCGGACTTCCCAGTAAAATCTCCCCAGTAAAATCTCTACCACAAAATTAACTTCCAAAATCCAATTCCTGAACAGCAGACTGATAGAATAATATGGACATTAAATACGCCAAACACGCCTCATCCTTCAGCAAGAAAACCCGATTTTCTGTGTTTGCGGTTTAGATTTCTGCCTTAGGCAATGCTGTTCTGGCTCAAGATACCATGGGAGGTAGCTCTACCGTTGTTTACCCGGCTGACTGTTTCACCCATTTAACCCATTCCCTGTGCCATACTGTCTGATGAAAAACTTAAGTCGGAACCAGTCATCTTGCAACATGCGACTGATAAGCCGATTAATCAGAGGCTCCCTAACAATAGTGCCTGCAAGGAAGCAGCCGCTAAAGAAATTACCAGCGATCTTGCTTGCATCCGCTTTTTCTTAAGATGCTCAGGAATCGGCAAACGCTTTGTTTACAGCCCGCTCCACTGATTCATGAGCGCCTGATGTCAGAAGTGTGCCATGAGCCGAAAGAAGCTTGTCGAAATGCAAGTTTAGTAATTCTCTAAACTCTGATTCCAGGCTTTCTCCCTCCGGTGTCATTCCCTTTAACCAGATCGGTCCAACGACAGTGGTTTTTGGGAAGCCGATGAATGGCATTATCAATCGAGCAGGAAGGTTGTTAAAACTATAGTCGCCATAGTGTTGAATAGCATCACAGGTAAACAGGATACCTTCATCACGCTCAACAAGTAACGCACACTCAGGCTCATTGGTTGTTTTAAACAAAAACAGTTCAGCATCAGGAAATGGTAGCTTGCAGTCCGCTGTAATAGGATGGTTAATTGTCGGTTCGGTATACACTGTGCCACCAGGCTGACTCCAGTGCTGCGCTCCAAATGTGTCGACATAGTACAGGTCATCGAATCCATGATAAGCACCTAACCGTATTACCCGTTTTACATCGCCCAGTTGTTTCAGTGTGTTTTCTGTTTCCAGGTTTAAACGAATGGGATTGATGAGTGACAGTTCGCCGTCATGACGAATTATTCCCATGTTTCTGGAAATACGCAGCACAGCATTCAGTTTGATACTGCCTCTAACCATGAACAAATCTGGCGAAATTGATTCGATGCCACCATGTGGAAATATCATGCGGGTTAAGTCTCCAATGCTAAGGAACCTCTGATTAATTACCTACGTTGTTGTTGCTGCGTTAAAAATCAGCTCAAAATGCGCATTTATGACCTGTAAACTGCGCTTTTCGCTGATTTTTGCCTTGCACTAACTGCCTCGCAAACATTAATCAGAGGCTCCCTAATAAATATAGCAAGGCAGATTCTATTGCTTAAGCGGTATGGAAGCTACGGATCTATAGCCGTGGACATTATCAGGCTTAACTCGTATTCTGCAATCAGCAATTAGAGAACACGACATGAAGATTGTGAAACTATCTCTACAAATTCTTAGCCTCATCGCACTGTTTATAGCAGTAGCGATGGCCACGCTGCGGTTCAATCACCGTAACGACGATGGCCCTTCTATCTTATTTCCTGGTGGGGCTCTGGTATCCGGTGAGTTATATCAAGGCCCAGAGCCCAACTGGGATTTCACCGCCGATGTACAAACCATCGAACTGGAACTGGATGACGCGGACACCTCTCGATTGATCTGGATCGAAAATGCCGACGGGAGGGCTTACGTTGTTTCCGGTTATATGGACAACTGGTTAGGTCGCCTTTGGAAGCATTGGGCAGTTGAGGCTGATGAAGGCAGCGGTCTCGCCGTTGTGCGAATCAATGGAACACGGTATGAAAGGCAGTTAATTCGAATTCGCGAAGGCGATGAGTTAGATGGTGTTGCCGAAAGCGTGATTCGCAAATATGCCGGGGGAAATCCCACACCAGAATCTATTGCTGGAATTCGCGCGGCTATTGAGTCCGGTTCCACCTGGGCATTCGCATTAGCACCAAGAGGGTAAACACCATGTCATTGAAAAAGTATTTGATTACCGCCGGTGCTGTGACTGCAATTACTGTGTTTTGCATGCTGTTCGTACCGCCTGTTGCCACCACGTTTGAAGGCCTGGTGCTGCTGTTTCTGGGTACGTTCGCCACCGGATAAGTTCCGTAACTGGAAGCCGACATAAAAACTCTCGCATGATTTAGGGAACCTCTGATTAATTACCTGCGTTGTTATTGCTGCGTTAAAAATCAGCTCAAAATGCGCATTTATGACCTATAAACTGCGCTTTTTCGCTGATTTTTGCCTTGCACTAACTGCCTCGCAAACATTAATCAGAGGCTCCCCAGCGTCGAAACTGCCATAGAATCCCTGGCTGCTCCAGCCCATGAAACCCGCCTGGAGATATTCCGCTATCTGATCCGGCGAGGTCCTGAAGGTGCTCTGGCTAGTGCCATCGGTGATGCGTTTGGCCTGCCGGGGCAACCCTGTCTTTTCATCTACGAAACCTAAAGCAGGTGGGCCTTATTCAGGTGCAGCGTGAGGGACGCTCGCTCATATACTCGCTCGCCGAATTGTGAATACATAAATGCCACACCGGCGTTCCTGGTAGAAGACTGTTGCCAGGGCAGTTTTAACCCTAAATCGTGCGCAGGAGGAGAATGTAAATGACATGACTCCCTCTGCATGTTGCTGTGAACGAACTTGATAAGGCTATTCAGTGTTACAGCACATTGTTCGCAACAGAAGCTGTTATAGTCAAAGAAGCTTATGCGAAATGGATGCTGGAGAAACCGGCAATTAACTTTGCGATCTCCAGTCGAGGTCACCCGCCGAGTCTCAATCATCTGGGCTTTCAAGTTGATGCTCCTGAGCGATTAGGGCCTGTTCACACTACTTGAGTCGTCTCTGCTAATAAGCATTTTTGTGTCCAGCAAGGCAGAAAGAGTGCCGTATATAGATATATACAAGCGATTGATAACGAAGCGGGGCGCAAAAATGCGCCTAGCCACAACAAGCCACTCAAGTAGTGTGGACAGGCCCTAGCAGAAATATCCACGCGCATGAAATCTGCCTTCTTCGAAGGCATGCCCGAAGAAGAGGCGAAGTGTTGCTACGCTCACTCGAACAAGTACTGGACCATGGACTCGGCTGATATGCCATGGGAAAGTTTTCACACCATGGGTGAAATGCAAACTTACTGCAACACTAAACCAGCACCGGTTAACAAAAGTGATGAACATTGTTGTAACCAGCAGAAAGAAATTCCAGCAACAAATCAGGCAGCTTGATCTGTGGTCTCGCCGCCTGCAGGTTTTGATGCATCATTACTGTCTGCTGCGCTATCCAGAAATTGGAGGACACCATCATCAACTGGGCCATGTTTCAGCAACTTTTTGTCCAGCAGATAGTTCTGGGTATTGTGCCAGGGTGCATGATCGCCCTGACGTGGAAACAAATGCAATGCTCGCTGAAAATAACCGGGATTGAAATCTGTCACCCAGTCTTTGCCTGGCATGCCTTTTTCAAACTCACGTAAATGCGGAACTACGACTTTTGTATCGCTTGCATCCATTTTCTTCAATACATCGCAAACGAATTGAGAATTGAGATCAGCACGCAGAGTCCACGATGCGTTTATATAGCCAAAAGTTTGAATAAGATTTGGTACATCAGAAAACATCATTCCCTGATACATAAAGTGCTCTGGGAAATTGATAGCCTTCCCATCATGGAAAAACTCTACACCGCCTAACACTTCAAGCTGCAAACCTGTGGCAGTGACTAAAATATCGCACTCAACCGTAGACCCATCATCCAGCACTACTCCCGCTTCACTGATGCGACTGATATTCGCTGTTCGCACCTCTGCTTTGCCCGAATTTAATGCATGAAACAAATCAGAATCTGGGACAAAGCACAGACGTTGAGTCCATGGATCGTAGTTCGGTGTAAAGTGAACATCAACATCTGTTTTTTCGTTTAGGGTTTTGCGGGCCTGGGCCAAAAGAAAATCTTTCATTTGCTGAGGCTTAGTGCGAGCACGGTTGTAAATATGACGTTGGAAACGAATATTTCGCCACCGCGCCAGTTTATAAGCCCAGGTATCAGGCAATATTTTTCGGAGAAAGTTATAGAACATGTCTTCGCCTGGCATAGACAGTACATAAGATGGCGAGCGTTGAATCATGGTTATTTTTTCAACATCACTCGCCATCGCTGGAACGATAGTGACCGCCGTTGCGCCGCTTCCTATTATTGCTACTTTCTTGTTGCGGTAATCCAAATCCTCGGGCCAGTGTTGAGGATGAATCAGTGTTCCCTTAAATGATTCAAGCCCTTCAAATTCTGGCGTGTGGCCTGCATCATAGTTGTAGTAACCGCTACACATAAACAAAATGCGACAACGAATCTGCTTTGCTTCCCCACTGCCACTCAAAGTGCTGACCGTCCATAAAGAATCGGTGCTGTCCCAGGCCGCAAAGGTGACTCTTACACCAAATTTGATGTGCTTACGCACGTCAAATTCATCAATGGTTTCGTCAAGGTAGCTGAGGATAGAAGGCCCATCAGCCAGTGCTTTTGGATCAGTCCAGGGCTTGAAGCTGAATCCAAAGGTGTGCATATCACTATCAGATCGAATTCCTGGGTAGCGAAAAAGATCCCAGGTTCCGCCGATGCTGCTTCTAGCTTCAATGATAGTGTATGTCTTTTCCGGGCACTGCTGCTGCAGGTGACAGGCTGCAGAGATACCAGATATACCTGCTCCTACAATCACAACATCTTGGCAAACGTGTTCATTGGTCATAACTTAGCTTCCTTGAAATGCGATTGGTTCATATGCTTGACTGGCTGCTGATTTTAGGGAGGCTGGCAGGATAAATGGTATTTTGTACCAGTTTGTGTCGAGCCAATCCTGATTTAGATTCCGCTGCGTAAAATAGCATAAGGTTATTAGATAGTGTAAACACGAGATAGGAACTATGAGATCCTCTTGCTCATCCCCCTGAGGAATCTCGCGATGAGCTTAGCCCATCGAAGACAGGATATATCTGATCATGCCTGGTGCCTACTTGAACCCCATTTACCTGGACGAAAAGGGAGCTGGGGAGGGTTTGCAAAAGATAACCGGCAATTTATTCATGCGGTGTTTTGGATCCTGCGCACCGGTGCTCCCTGGCGCGATTTGCCGCCGGATTATGGTCCTTGGAGCAACACCCATCGCCGCTTCATACGTTGGCGAGATAAGGGGGTATCAGGCTGTGTCAAAACGTCATGAGCGAAAGCGAGATGAGGAAAAAACAGGCGAAAAACCGGAGTTTACAGAGCGTAAATGAGGATTTTGAGACTGTTTTTAACGATATATCACTGAGCGTAATAGTTTTGACACAGCCTGGTATGGGCGCGCTTGCTGGAAATCTTAATTGATGAGCCGGATTACGAATGGTTGATGATGGATGCCAGTCCCTGCAAGGGGCATCCGCAGGCGGCAGGCGCGACAGGTGGCTATCAGAGCATGAGCCTCACAAAAGGGGGCTCAACACAAAACGGCATTTGGCCGTGGATGCGCCTGGTATGCCGGTCAGGGCGATTGTGACAGAAGGGACACGAGCAGAGTGTCAGGAAGTCGGCTGCCTGATAGATAGACGGGATAGAAGCCGAGTATCTCTTGGCGGATAGAGGTTACGATGTGAATACACTGATTGAACAGGCGATTTCTCAAGGAATAACGCCCGTGATACCGCCAAAGAAGAATCGAGTGGAATTGCGCGATGATGACAAAGAGCTGTACACATTGCGGCATCTGGTTGAAAATGCCTTTTTGCACCTTAAACGGTGGCGGGGCATTGCCACTCGATAGGCCAAAAATACCGCCTCCTTCCTGGCGTCCATTCACATCAGGTGTATGGCACTCTGGATTGGAATCTCGTGACTACACTATCTAGTTGCGGAGAAATAATAATAATGACACAGGAATCCACAGTTGCAATTTGGGACCCCATTTCTGGTATAAAAGATTTTGAGCAACCTCCAGCGGAACTTAGCTCATCAAGCATTCCAGGAATTAAAGCAATCTGGACAGAACAAAGGCGACGCCTTCAAGGGAGCCACCAATTATCAACTTTTACTGAAAAACTAAGCCGTGAATGGGCGATTGAGACAGGCCTAATTGAAAATTTGTATGACATTGAACGCGGTGTAACACAAACTCTCATAGAGCATGGGTTTCAAGCTCAACTATTGACCCACGGGAGCACAAATAAGCCCAGAGAGTATGTGATCCGTCTTCTAAACGACCAGAAAGATGCCCTGGAAGGCATATTTGATTTTGTAAAAAGCGAGCGCATACTTTCCACATCCTATATCAAGGAATTGCACTCTGCGTTGCTTCGAAGCCAACAAACAACCGAAGCAGTTGATCCCCAAGGCCGATTTACCGAGGTCCCATTAATTAGCGGTGAATGGAAAAGCTTAGCCAATTACCCGAACAGAGATGGGATAACTTATATGTACTGCCCCCCTGAACAGGTCGCTTCGGAAATGGATCGGCTTGTTGAAATGCATGCCGATCATCAGAAACAAGAAGTCCAGAGTGAAGTGAAGGCCGCATGGTTTCACCACCGATTTACCCAGATTCATCCATTCCAGGATGGAAATGGTCGCGTTGCCAGAGCAATTGCCTCACTCATATTGATTAAAGATGGACTATTTCCACTCATCGTTACCCGTGAAATCAAACATGACTATATCGATGCACTTGAGGCCGCTGACAATGGTGACCTCACAAAACTGGTTAACTTATTTTCCAAGTTACAGGCCAGTCAATTTAACAAAGCCTCAAATATCTCTGAAGCCGTATTAATTGAAGAAAACGTAGATGCTGCGCTGGACGGTTTAATAAAGGCTGCTGAAAGAGTGGCTACCGAGCAACGAAAAGAACTCCAAAACGTATTTGGCCTAGCTAAATTTGTAGAAGGACAAATTGCGGAACGGCTAAAAGATATCTCACCAAAAATCAGGCAGGCGCTAAACTGTGTCGCCGATAAGCCTTACGTTTCCGTTAAGTACTCAGATGATGCAACGAACCATTATTTTCGTGCACAGATTTTTAAAAATGCCAAAGAACACCTGGGGTATTTTGCAAACACTTCCGAGTACCGATCATGGGTCGCTCTCCAGATGTCATGGGGCGCTCTTCAGACGTCAGAGGGCGCTCTTCAGATGTCATGGGCGCATCGAGCGAAAATAGTTTTCACAATTCATGGAATTGGGCGACCATTCAATGGCAGTCTTGTTTGCGCTCCATTTCTGGAGTTCAAAGGCACTGATGAAGATGGTGCAACGGCAAATTTCGTTCCGTTAGCTGATGAAGGATTAGTTCTCTTTTACAACGAAAGTAAAGAAGACTTGAGCAAACGGCTTCTGCCCTGGTGGGAGCGAGTGATTAAAATTGCCCTCCGAGAGTTGAGTAATAACTTGTGAGATAGTGAGGGCATGGAAATTCAAAGGCTCCACTCCTTATCAACCTCGCTTCCGATGGGGCGGTGCTCTCCTGGTGACACAAAGCACATCAGTCATCCATGCCTTTTGGGTAGCAATTCATGGGACGCTCTTATGCTGTCAGATCATAGTGCTGGCTGATAAGTTATTCATATACCCCTGCATTTTGCTCCTGAAATAATATCGTCACCGCTTGCAGGTGCGACTTTGCGCCAGCGTGTCTGGCGTGGATGAGAACAGCGCACAGGCGGCTTTGATTGAGCATAAAGAGTTTTTATGTATGATCTTTAGGGGAACCGATGAACCTGCGGACTTAGGGCCTGTTGACCCTGCTTGAGTCGTCTCTGCTAGCGAGCATTTTTGTGTCCAGCGGGGCAAGCTTTCGCTTATGTGGAATGACCAAACGACGCTCCTCGCGCCTCAATTGGCGCTTTTTTAGTCACAACAGAGGCCACTCAAGCAGGGTGAACAGGCCCTACGTTAAAGCGCCACAAAATTGTACACTTAGGCAAGCGACTAATAACCCAGCGTAACTGCTTTTCAGCGCCTGCTGTAAGCTTTACACTTAATGGCAATAATTAAAATTGAATTTCCTTGGGCCGGGGCAACAACCCCCGGATTTCCCTGTGTTTCGGAAAGAATTTCGGAGATCGGCAAATGATCAAGGGCAGATTTCTTGCACATCTGGCACTGGCAATTTCCACCAGCTCTGTGCTGACTGTGGCTTCGGCACAAATAACCCCGGAAGAAATTTCGGTAGAGACCATGCCCGACCCAGGAGCTAACTGGTTTATTTCCAAGACAGGGAATGGTGCTTATATCTTTGATGCAGAATCCGGTCAGATGCAGGGAATGCTTTCATTGTCTCTCCATACCCCCGCTGTACGCGCCTATCACCCTCGCCAGGAATTCTATGCCGCAGAATCCTACATGACCCGGGAAGTCAGAGGTAAACGCACTGACCTGGTAGCTATCTATGATTTTGAAAACCTGACTCCAGTAGCAGAAATTATTATTCCTAATCACATGGCTCGCCTGCAGGTTCGCAGACATTTGGGATTGATGAATAATGGTCGCCATCTTGCTGTTTTGAACATGAACCCTGGCCACTCAGTATCGATTGTTGATGTTGAAGACAGAGTGTTTGTTTATGAAGCATCGACTCCTGGTTGCGCCGTCATCATGCCGGTTGCTCAGAATGATTTCCTGCAGGTCTGTGGCGATGGCACGCTGCAACTCATTCAATTAGACCTAAGTGGTTTCGAAGAAAACCGGGTACGTAGCGACGTATTTTTCGATGTCATTGAAGATGCTGTTTTTGATCGCGCCACGCCGAGTGCAGATGGCTGGATTCTCATTACCCATGCCGGTGAAGTGTTTGAAGTAAGCACTGATGATGATGACATCAATATTGGAGATGGCTGGAGCGTTACCCAGGAAGGTGAGGAAGGCTGGCGACCAGGCGGTGAGGAATTTATCACCGCTCATAAAGAATATGGATTGCTCTATGTATTAATGCACCAGGGCAAGATAGATACTCATCACGAACCCGGTGAAGAAGTTTGGGTTTATGATATGGTAACTCGAAACCGCGTACATCGATTAGAGCTGGAAGGCACTGCTCAAAGTGTACTGGTAACTCAAGAAACGAATCCGAAGCTGATTCTCAATGGTGCCGAAGGCGGAATAGATGTCTATGACGCTATTAGTTTCAAACATGAACAACATATTGTGACCCCTGGCGCTTCACACTTCGAAGATTTTTAATTTATGGAATTAGACGCTGCCATTCATGATTTGATCAGTGTGTTCTTCACACTCTTGTTGCTGTGGACATCAGTCCATAAGTTTTCCGATCGCTCGCAATTTGTTGGTATCCTGGCGTCGTATCAATTACTTCCCAGAAGTTTACTGGCCTTGTTTGCCCCGGCTATCCCTCTGTTGGAACTAGGGCTGGGGCTGGCATGGATTATGGGCTTCCAGTCTGAAATCGTTGCGCTAACTACCGCGACGCTACTCGCTCTTTATAGCAGCGCCATAGGCATCAACATAGTGAGAGGCAATACCGAGATTGATTGTGGCTGTGGTTTAAGTAGCAGTAAACATAAAGCCGCCGGTTATCAAAAATTGTCAGCGGGGCTGTTAGTCCGTAACGGCATATTAATATTGCTAAGCCTTTGCGCACTATTGCCAGGTAATAATCGCATCCTTGGCCTGGTTGACTATGCGAGTCTTGCATTTGCCTGCGCGGTTATGTTTTTGATTTACGCAGCATTTAATCAATTGCTTGCTAACAAGCAGTTAATCGAGAGCTGGCGAAAACCACTGCTCCAGCAGGGAGATAACAATGGTTGACGCTTTAGTCATATCCAACATCGTCTTGTGGATAGTTGTAGCTATATTAGCGTTATTAGTGTTTGCGCTTACGCGACAGATTGGCATTCTGCACGAGCGGGTTGCTCCAGCCGGGGCATTACAACCCATAAACGGTCCCAGGGTAGGCGAGCTAACAACGGCAATGGATTTTAAATCCGTGGATGGCAGTGATATCACTGTTGGAGGCGAACACACCGACGGACTGGTGAGTTTCGTTTTGTTTATTTCACCAACCTGCCCGGTATGTAAATCCCTGGTACCTACAGCGCAGTCGCTCGTAAATTCAGAGAAGCGCCGAATGCGGCTCGTATTTGCCAGCGACGGCGCCGAGAGCGAGTCAGATATTCAACGCCATCGTGATTATGTCGATGAGCTGAAGATAAGCGCATACCCCTATGTCATTTCTCAGGAACTGGGCATGTATTACCAGGTTAGCAAGTTGCCATTCGCACTGTTAATTGGTGCTGATGGAACTTTAAAAAGCAAAGGTCTTGTGAATACACGAGAACATATGGAAAGTCTGATCGAATCAATGGACAGTGGTATTACCACAGTACAGGAGTTCGTAGGCAATATTCAAACCGATAACGCAATGGAACAAACCCGATGATGCTCGACAAGATAGTTGATCGAACCTGTTACTGGGTGGACGACAAAGCCAGGCGCACCAGTCTTGCGCTGGCACGTAGATTGTCACGCCGGAATTTTCTTTCACGTTTGGGAGTATTCCTGGCGGGGGCAGCATCGTTTCCGTTGCTGCCAGTGTCACGGTCATTTGCTCAAGATTCTGTGCATGAAGTTGGTGATCCACAAACCTGTGAGTATTGGCGCTACTGTGCCATGAGCGGCACACTATGTTCTTGTTGTGGTGGCTCATACACTGCCTGTCCTCCAGGGGCTCAACCTTCACCCATTACCTGGGTAGGCACCTGTCGTAATCCGGTCGATGGGCGCAATTACTTGATGTCCTATAATGATTGCTGTGGCAAGGCTGTTTGCTCTCGCTGTGGTTGCCATAACACTGAAGGTGACAAACCAGTGTACTTTAACAGCAATAGCAACACGGTGTTATGGTGTTTCGGCACTGAAGACACCAGTTACCATTGCACAGTTTCATTAGTTTTAGGCCCTGCTGACGAGTAACATTTCGTGGGTTTGCTACGTCAAATTAGCGTAATCGGAGTATTAGCGTTACTTGCGTTACCAACTCTGGCAGCCAGTCCTCGAACAAACTATTTGTTGTATTGCAGTGGCTGTCATCTGGTGAATGGCGAAGGCAATCAACCCAATGTGCCTACTCTTCACAAAGAGTTAGGTCGCATGATGGCAGTAAGTGCAATGCGAGAGTACCTGGTTAGAGTTACAGGTTCAGCACAGGCTCCAATTACAGATCAGGAGTTAACCGATGTAATAAACTGGGTGTTGGAACAGTGGAATAGCGATACCCTTCCCAGGGATTTTCAGATGTTGACTCTGGATGAAGTAACCGCAGCCAGGAAGCGAATCCTCGCCGACCCTTTGCGTTATAGAACTGAGAATTGGAAAGATTTTTCCAAATAGTTCACAGCAGGTAATTCAAGTAGTCTATATTCCCGCCAAGTTTTAAATGCCGTTGTCAAGCAGGGCAGTGTTTGCCTCACCTCACTCTGATAGAATTTAATTATGTCAGTGGCATACAATATAGCCCGAGCCGGTATGACCAGAGTGTATAACCGCTTTGTTCACACCCCTTCTGTGCTTGATGCAGAGGACTACTTTCCCGGGGCAGATAAGTTTGTCAGCAGTTGGCAGTGTTTGCGTGAAGAAGCGCTAAAGCTGACTAACGAGCTGGATCGCATTCCCAAATTCCATGAGTTGATGCCAGAGCAATATAGTTTGTCAGCTCATGGTGAAAAAGAATGGCGCATGTTTGTGTTGCGAGCGTACGGCCTTGATATTCAGGAAAACCTGAACAAGTGTCCCAGGCTGAGAGAGCTGGTAAGTGCAAACCCTGCAATCAAGTCTGCTTCTTTATCTTTCCTGGCTCCTGGGAAGAAAGTCCCAACCCATACTGGTCCATTTCGCGGTATCACCCGATTTTATATGGGATTGGAGGTACCCAATGATGACTCAGGACAGCCGGGTGTCATTCTGACAATCGATGACAAGCCATATCGATTGGGCAATGGTGAGGCATTGCTGTGGGATGACACCTATCCCCACAGAGTAGAAAACACTACTGCGGAATGGCGAATTGCTCTGCTGCTTGATGTCTATCGTGCCAATATGCCCGGACTGTTGCGCATGTTTACCAATTCCATCATCGGGCTTGCGCGATTTTCTATAAAATGGCGCAAAATCTTTCCGGAAGAATTTACTTAGGGAGCCTCTGATTAATGTTTGCGAGGCAGTTAATGCAAGGCAAAAATCAGCGAAAAAGCGCAGTTTATAGCTCATAAATGCGCATTTTCGCTGATTTTTAACGCAGCAATAACAACGTAGGTAATTTCAGAGGTTCCTTAGAAATTCCTCCAAGATTCTCTGGCCGTTTTTCAATTGAAAACTGAAGTGCCCTACTCGCGTTCGGCTGCCCATAGGTAAGCAGGTAATGCGCAAGACAATCCAATTGTCAGGTTAAGGGCGATAAAGATCCAAGGTTTTGGCCCGGAATCCCACCTGCTGAACATAAACAGCCAAAATACAAACGAGCTAATCAGCAAATCTGCAGTGAATCCCCCCGCCGCACCGTTTACGAAAAGACCCCCTATAAATAGCATTAGATCAACTCCCTCACTGGTAAAGAAGTTAAGAAAGAATATATAGGGAACCACAGCACCCAGTGCTGCCAGCAAAAGATAGAGATTTTTCATAGGACCTCCAGATTCTTTGGATTACCATTCATGCAGGATAAAGTGGGGTATTGTCTCTTACTGCTGTGGTAATACAATTACCTGGCAGGTAATGACTATTGCTATTGGGGGAAATTCATAGGGTGCACCATTTCGCTCGACCACTTCTGGTTGCTGGCGCGCCAGGTATGCTTACCAACTGTGCCATATCACCGGAGAAGCAGGCAATAATGGATGCCTTTGATCGTAGCATTCCGACTTATAACGACGAATCCGATTGCCGAGCCAAATGGCAGGCAGCAAAACTGGGCCATCGAAAACTCTGATTTTCCAATTCTTACCGAGAGTGAAGATCGCATTATGGCTACATCCACGTTACGTGGCACGAGTGGTGTCGGGGTGACAGTGAACCGCCGAGCGATTGCTGGTAGACACCAACTTGTAGTGGATCTTGAGTGCTTTAGTGCCTACGGTTGCCCCGACCTCTGGGATTTGAAGTTGGATTTCAATCAGGTAGTCAACGGATACCAGGGGCTGTTCACACTACTTGAGTGGCCCTCATGAACCCGCCCTGGGCAGCATCTCTGTTATGGAGTTGAGGGTTCTGCCACAGTCCGCATTCACTTTTAGTGTAAACATATCATCAGCTCGCGTGAGTCCCTGATTAATACAGGCGATCGGGATGTCGTGTTGGTGGGCGAGTTTACAGAATCGAAAACTGGAATACACCATCAAGGAAGATCCGGCTATCAATACTGCATCTGACGTTTTAAGTTTATCGCTCAGGTAATTCACTTTCTCCTTGCCAACCGAGCCACCGTAAAAAACGACATTGGGTTTCAACATTCCCGAACAGCGCTGGCAAACCGGCACTTGGAGTTGTTTGATTAATTCTTCGTCCACATGGGCATCACCATCAGGTGCTTGTGCTATGTGAATAGCATCCAGATGCGGATTGTGTTGCCACAACCATTGCTGCACTTCGTCTCTGGAGGTTACCGTTCCGCAATCCATACATACCACTTGATCGAGACGACCATGCAAATCAATGGCTCTTTTGTGGCCTGCTTTTTGGTGCAGCCGATCTACATTCTGAGTAACCAGTGTGTCGACATAGCCCAATGCCTCTAGTTTCGCCAATGCGCGGTGGGCCAGATTGGGTTCGGCATTACCGACGTTGGGCCAGCCGCCAAAACTGCGCGTCCAATAGCGTTGCCGGATCGCTGGGTCTTGCAGGAAATCGCCGTGTTGAATAGGTCTATTGGTTTTCCAGGTCCCCACTTTATCGCGATAAGTCGGAATACCTGAGGCACGGCTAATGCCAGCGCCGGTAATGACAAATAGCCGAGGATGGCCAGCAATAAAACCTGACAACGCATGTACATCACCATAGACGGTCAGCGAAGCAACTGACCCAACACTTTTTAGCGGCGCAGCGCGCATAGGCAGTCCTCAGATACAGATACGCTCTGAAATGTATAACAGATCCAGGTTTAAGGAACCTCTGATTAATTACCTATTAATTATCTACGTTGTTATTGCTGCGTTAAAAATCAGCTCAAAATGCGCATTTATGACCTATAAACTGCGCTTTTTCGCTGATTTTTGCCTTGCACTAACTGCCTCGCAAACATTAATCAGAGGCTCCTTAAGTTTTGCGACAAAGCGGGCCCGTTAATTCTGGTTCTGTAACGTGCCCGGCAACACTTCGAAACCTGGGTTAAAAGTCCTTAGCACTGAACCCAATTGGAGTAGTACACCTATGTCGCCATCGATGCTGCCAACTCCCGCCTGTAACTGCTCCGACAAGGTTGCTGCTCCCATAATAACTGCATCGAAATCGGAGCGATTGATACTTATGCTGGCATCAGCATGTTCCGATTGATAGCCCTCGATATTAGTCAACGTCCCACCACTTAGTTCGATCACAAACTCCTGCCCGGTATCGGGTGTGGAAAAATTCACAATGAATTGCGCACCATCCGCTGATTCACTATCGACGCGGGTTGCCACTGCATCCCACCACTGTGAGGTGGTCATGGCCCTGGCCAGAGAAGGGCTCATGCCACGGGGGGCGGCAATTGGCGACGCACCATTGCGCAGCTCCTGTGCAGACGAGAGAAACACATTGCGCATTGAAGCGCTTTCATATTGGTAGCCTAATTGCTCAAACACTGCGGCAAGTCTGTCCTTAGCGCCCTGGTTTTGGGGTTCTGCATAAACCAACTTATTGAGTATCTCCATAGCCAGGCGATAATCCCCATCAGCATAAAGTTCATCAGCTCTATCCATTATCGCCGCCGCGCCACCCATCATTTCCACATAAAGTGGTGCCGAATCTTCCGGTGAGTGAGGTGCAAGCGTGGCGGGGTTTCCGTCCCAATATCCAAGGTAGCGATTCAGAACCGCGCGGGAATTATGAAATTCAGATCCGTGATACTGGCGTACATTCCATTGCCGTTGCAGGCTTTGGGGAACTTCATACTCATTATGAATTTCATTAATGGTCACGCCCTGATTCGCCAGGAACAAAACCTGATTGTTTAGATTGGCATAGGCATCCCTTTGCGCACGCATCACTTCTTGAATGCGTTCGTTACCCCAGCGCGGCCAGTTGTGCGAAGTAACCAACACTTCTGCTTCACGACCAAACCGGTAAAGCGCTTCATTAATTTGCTTCGACCAGGACAAGGAGTCACGTATCAGTGCCCCTCGCAATGTATAAATATTGTGAATAGTGGCAGAAATGTTTTCTGCTGCCCAGAATACTTTCTGTTCCGGAAACCAGGTATTCATTTCGGCTGGTGCCTCAGTGCCCGGAGTATTTTGAAACACCATGGTTACACCATCGACGGTGTGTTCTTCATAGTCTTCACTAATGACCATAGACGGCGCAATAAGTCCGGTTGTACCGGCTGACAACCCTTTACCAATAGCAGAGTCCACTTGCCCAAAAGGACTGGACGGCATTACCCGGCCATATTGAAATCCGGCACGACGAGACATGGCGTTGCCAGCATAGACATTTTCAGCAATGGCTTCTTCCATGAAACCAGAAGGCGCGATGACTTCTACTCGACCTGATGAGACATCCTCCTCATCGATTACCCCTCTCACGCCGCCGAAATGATCGATGTGTGAATGAGAGTAGATGACCGCCTTAATTGGACGTTCACCCAGATGTTCAGTGGCTAAAGCAAATGCAGCGGCAGCAGTTTCGCTGGTCAATAAGACATCGAAGATAATCCAGCCCGTGTCGCCTTTGATCAGGGTCATATTCGCCAGGTCGAAGCCGCGCACCTGATAAAGAAAATCTGGCACCACTTCAAACAGCCCATAATTAAGATTCAGTGTGGCCTGTCTTTGCAAAGAGGGATGAATAGAATCGTAATCTTCTCCATGCAACAAAAAGTCATAACGAGTAAGATCCCAGACCACATTGCCTTGAGCACCAAGAATGGTTTTCGAATCAGGCACCGCGATCAAACCACGAGACGCATCTTCAAAATCCGATTCATCCTCGAACGGCAAAGACTCACGCAGACTGGCCTGCAACGCTGCGGTTATAGCAGTGGCTTCATTACCCTTCGGGTTGAAATGATCCTGTCCATATCCGGTTCCCGGAAAAGAGAGCAGCAGTATATTGGTCAGAAAAATTATGTGACGAGAAGAATTTGAGAATCTTTTTTTCTTGTTATATGGCATTGGTAGTTCCATTTGTAAGATATGGAGAAGCGATTATAGCGAACGATTGCCCGTAATCGAGAGCAGCCATGAAATCATAGCGATATTCACCATCAGTTAAGCCAACTCACCATATTGTTACTGCTGTAAAGGCTCTGTTGTCATACTAAGGAACCTCTGATTAATTACCTATTAATTATCTACGTTGTTATTGCTGCGTTAAAAATCAGCTCAAAATGCGCATTTATGACCTATAAACTGCGCTTTTTCGCTGATTTTTGCCTTGCACTGACTGCCTCGCAAACATTAATCAGAGGCTCCCTAACTCATTATAATGATTGATAATTTCAGAATAAGAATTTCTGGCATAAATCTCGCGACTCAAAGTACAGGCTGAACACCGGTTTTAGCGTCCTGGAGAGTAACTAATTTCCCAAGGGAACGTCTTACCAGGAGAGCACAAGAAATCAGAATAAGGGCTCCGGCGCCCGCTCCAGAGGATTTGATGTAGTGATTAAGCTGAACAACCTGAGCAAAGTGTATCGCACCGCATACATGGAGACTACTGCACTCCACAATATCAACATTCATATTACCAGGGGCGAATTTGTTGCTGTCATGGGCCCGTCGGGCTGCGGCAAATCAACACTGCTCAATGTAGTAGGGATGATCGACAGTCCCACCAGCGGAGAATACTTCTTCGCTGGTGAAGAGGTGGGCAGTTGTTCCGAAAATGATTTAGTGGAAGTGCGCAAACAGAACATTGGTTTCATCTTTCAGAACTTCAATCTAATTGACGATCTGTCAGTGACAGAGAACGTGGATTTACCACTTCTTTACCTTGGCATTGCCAAGAAGGAACGTCAGGAAAGGGTAAAGGAAGCATTGGAACTGGTTGGCTTGGAAGCCCGCTCCCGGCACAAGCCGCAAGAACTCTCTGGTGGTCAACAGCAACGTGTCGCCGTTGCAAGATCGGTAGTAACTCAACCGAAGTTGATTCTGGCCGACGAGCCGACCGGTAACCTCGATACTAAAAATGGTGACGAGGTAATGGCGATGCTGGATCGTCTTAAGGAGAAAGAGGTAACCATCTTGATGGTGACTCACTCACCGGAGCATGGTCAGCGAGCTGACCGCATCATTGAAATGTTGGATGGTGAAGTTGTCAGTGGTGACAGCAGTGCAAACCTGTCAGTGGTAGCCAACAACAACGAATCAAAAATTCAAGATACTCACAGCCACTCCCACTCCCACACTTAAGCTGGCAGGAACACTGGCATGTTCACACATTACACCAAGATGGCGTTTAAGGCGCTGGCTAAGTTTAAACTACACTCTATCATCAGCCTCGGCAGTTTATCCATTGGCTTTATGTGCTTTATCTCGGCCATTCTACTCTCAAACTACGCAGACAGTTTCGATCAGGGTTTTGAGAACTCAGACAGAATTTTTAACATCATGAGCCGAGCTGTAGGTGACAGCCCACTCCCCGATCGATTTCCTATTATCAATGAACCCGCCGCCCGTTATTTGCGAACGTCATTTCCAGATATTCCCAACATAGTTCGTGCCAGCTCTGGATTCCCACAAGCCGTTAGTTATAACGGTCAGTCAATAACTGTTGATACTAAATATGTTGAACCACGGTTCTTCGATATCTTCCCTTTAGAATCAGTTTATGGCCTAAATCAAGGTGAGGATTTACCACCAGACACCGCAGCGCTTACCGAAGAAGGGGCAATGTTAATCTTCGGACGAACCGATGTGATTGGTGAGCGTCTGATTATAGAGAATGAACATGATGTAACGGTGGCTGCAGTCCTCAGGCAGCCAGACTTTCCATCGCACCTGTCATCAGGTGTGGCTTTCTTTAATACGAATCTGTATTTACCCATTGAGCTGCCAGATGAACTGACACGACAAAGCATCGCAGCCAATGGCGGTGATCCAGATCAAGACCGGTGGGGAAATCGTTCGGATTTTGTATACCTGGAATTTCCTGAAGACTATGATCTGGATATTGCAGAGTTCAATGCTCAGCTAGCTGAGTTTGTAAACAGTTCAATGCCTGAAGAGCGAGCTGCCATCCAAACCTATGAACTGCTGCCGGTAAACGAATTAGTCCCTACTCAAATGTCGTTTGTCACAGGTGGCTTTGATTTACCAGACATACTCATCACAGCAGGCGCACTGGTGCTGTTAATTGGCTGTCTTAACTACTCGAATCTGGTTATTGCCCAGCTTTCTTTGCGCAGCCAGGAAGTAGGTGTCCAGAAAATACTGGGTGCCAAACGCAGCTCTTTAATGGTTCAGTATTGCTATGAAACCTTTTTGTTTCTGTTCCTGGCATTAGTGACAACGATGCTAATTCTGAGCGTTGTCCTCGCACAAATGCAGGCCGCGAATGTTGTAGGTATCAGCCCCATGCTGCTTTTAACACCCCAACTGTGGTCAACTCTCATCATAGTAATGGCGGTGATTGTCGCTATTGCTGGCGGCTATCCAGCCTTACGAACAGCACTGGTACCTTTGGTTATCTTAATGAGGCCCAGGGGTTCCAGTGCTTATTCTTCACGTATGCGCAACATCATGGTTGGTGTGCAGTTCTTCATCTCAGGAACTCTGATGATCCTGGCCACGGTAATGTATATGCAAAACCAAGCCATGACTCAACAACTGGATGGCAGTCTCCTGGATCCGAAAATCGCAATCAATGTGCCTGCTGATACTTTTGACGTTGATCCCGAGCTGGTGGCGACCGAATTAAAACGCAGCCCTGCAGTGTTGTCGGTTACACAAGCAGATCAGTTACCCTGGAACATAAGTAATTCATCCTCGAGCTTCACCCGTGACCGAGATGTCAACAGCACCGAAGCAGAGCTTGCGCGCCATTCAGTGGGATTCGAATATACTGAAACAATGTCGCAACCCCTCATTGCAGGGCGTGATTTTTCCCGTGAGCGAAGCAGTGATTTACTGCCTAACTCCGGTGAACTCAGCTCTGCCAGTGGGCCTTACAACGTCATTATCGATGAGATGGCGGCCCGGAGTCTGGGCTGGGAAAACGCCACGGAAGCAATCGGTCAGTCTTTCTATCGACGTTATGGTGCTAACAATAGCCGCGACGAGATTTCAGTAGAGTTAATCGTTGTTGGCGCCATGAGCGAACGCAAGTATGAGTTTCTCGACTTCGCAACCTTCGGAGTCGAGGGGCACATCTATATGCTGCAGCCGCAAAATGCTGAATACCTGATTGTCAAAGTCGATCGCACTCGATTGAATGAAGGGCTGCAACACATAGATAATACCTGGGACCAACTGATGCCAGAGGTTCCTCTTAAGCGTGAATTTGTCGATGACCTGTTCTATCAGACTTATGGCATGTTTCTCGGAATCAGCGCCTCAATTGGTATCTTGTCCTTATTCGGGTTCTTTGTTGCAAGTATTGGACTGCTGGGGAATGCTACGTTTATTACCAACATTCGCCAGCGGGAAGTTGGCATAAGAAAAGTAATGGGTGCCAGCAGTAGCAGGTTGTTACGCATGCTGCTCCTGGATTTTGCTAAACCAATTCTTTTTGCCAATACATTGGCCTGGCCATTGGGTTTCTTTATCGGGCAGACCTACACATCTTTTTTTGCTGCCCAGGTAAATATCAATTTTCTGCCATTTATCGTGAGCCTGAGTTTGTCAGCAGCAATTGCATTTGCCGCCGTTTTCTCCCAGAGTTTGAAGAGCTCACGCGTAAGACCTGCAATGGTATTGCGATACGAATAAAAAGTGAGCAAGAAGACCGGAGTCAGCCTAGACAGCTCCGGCCACAATCTTGCGTATGTGAAGTGTAGTAAGTCCAAGCAGAACCAGTAGTGGTGCACCTATCGTTATCAGTAATGCTTCCACCATGGAAAAGCCCAGTGGCATTTCCGGCGATTGCCCACATATGCCCTGCGCTTCGAAAAAGAATGGAATCCACTGGTCCAGCGGCATAAAAGATGGGAATCCGGCACCCATAGTACAGATGGAAATGACGGTTCCCTGTTCTACTCCATAGGCATACCAGCTAGTGTATAGCCCGCCCGCCATCATGACGATGGTGAAGTTTAATGCCATCCAGCGCCACCAGAAATTCTTCACCACTGCCATGCCCAGAATGGCGAAAAAAATGGTACCCACAATCCAGGCCCGTACCTGGACGCAAAGCGCACAGGGGTACCAGTCCTGTACATATTGATAATACAAAGCGATGCCTTCCATCAGCACGAAGTAGAGAATGCCAGCAAGCCAGAAGTATCGACTTTCGCCTAAGTCATAAATCTTATTCACTATCGAATTCCTGTTCTGGGATTTGGGTTTCAATACGCCAGTGGTCATTCTACCCCAGGATGACCCTGGATTTGCAGGGTGTCTCAAGATTGGCATCACCAACCTCTCATCTCCTGTCGTGCCATTTCCCTACCAAGACGGCTGTATTACTTTAGAAATTCATGAACTCACACACGCTGCTTCCCGCGTGTACGTTGGTCCCTGTCAAGGGCATGAAGCACTCTCGGCAGATGACATTTTGCCGCAGTCACAGAAAGCGACAATATTGACAATGTTGGCTTTGCCAGGGTCTGTTCACACTAATTGAGTGGCCTCTGCTAGAAGGCATTTTTGCGCTCAGCAAGGCAGAAAGAGTGCCGTATATAACTATATATAAACGATTGATAACGAAGCTGGGCATAAAAATGACCCTGGCCCTTCGGGTTGTGGCTAAAAAAGCGCCAATTGAGGCGCGAGGAGCGTAGTTTGGTTATTCCAAATGAGCGACGAGCAACGACAAGTGGCGCTTTTTTAGTCACAACAGAGATCACTCAATTAGTGTGAACAGGCCCTAAGATACTGGGCAGCTTGCACAAGCTGTCCAGCAATGTGGCCGAGTTAAGTTAGACTGTGAGCAGGTATGCTGCACAAAACGAAGTGATGCAGCAACAAGCAAAATACACACTGCGGCTCGATGGGAATTTCTTCAGTCAGTGGTTTGAACAAACTGGCCTCCCCCGCGCCGTTGCGCCCAATAGCTCCGGTACGCTGACCTTTGCGCAGAGTAAAGCTGGCATCAGCAAAAGAAATCTGATTGCCACTTATTAGCGAGACATTATTAAGGAACCTCTGATTAATTACCTACGTTGTTATTGCTGCATTAAAAATCAGCTCAAAATGCGCATTTATGACCTATAAACTGCGCTTTTTCGCTGATTTTTGCCTTGCACTAACTGCCTCGCAAACATTAATCAGAGACTCCTCAAGGGAAACCATGAGCAGGGTGCAAAGAAATAGAAGGCCAAGTTCTAAAACTTAATCACAGCGAATCACGGGCGGTATCCTAACTTCCCAGATTATATGTGAGAGTGGTGTGGCCAATCTATCTGATATACACGCGGCACGATATCCTGTATTTTCAACAATCAGTATTACCAATAACAACAAGGATCTGCCATGACAGACCAAGAAGCTGCACCAGTGAGCACTGCCGTCAAAAACCCTTATGAAAAATCCAGTGTCCGAAACTATGCATTAGGCATCCTTACTCTGGTATACACCTTCAATTTCATCGATCGGCAACTGCTGTCTATTTTGCAGGAAGCCATCAAGGCTGAACTGACTTTGTCGGACGCCCAACTGGGTTTGTTAACGGGTTTTGCTTTCGCCATGTTCTATGTCACAGCGGGCATACCTATTGCGCGTCTGGCAGATCGCAGCAACCGAAAAAATATTGTGGCCGCCTCCGTTGGTCTGTGGAGTTTCATGACGGCTATCAGCGGATTTGTGCAGAACTATACGCAGCTGCTATTGGCACGAATCGGTGTTGGCATAGGCGAAGCAGGCGGTAGTCCACCATCCCATTCAATCGTTTCTGACATTTTCCCGAAAGCACAACGGGCTAGTGCTCTCTCGTTCTATTCCACCGGTGTGAACCTGGGCATCATGTTTGGCTTTTTGTTTGGGGGTTGGCTGAATGAGTTCTTCGGTTGGCGCGTGGCCTTCCTGGTGGTAGGTGTGCCAGGTGTCATCGTGGCTGGGATAGTTTATGCAACAGTTCCCGAACCTGTTCGGGGCTTAATGGAGAATAAGGAGGCGACTGATATCCAGGTTCCATTTATGGAAGTCGTATCAGGCCTGTGGCAGCGCAAAACTTTTCGACATATGGCATTGGCCTGTGGTCTGAATGCATTTGCTGGATATGGCACTGTTAACTGGCTGGCTTCTTTCTTTATACGCAGTCATGAGATGACTACTGGAGAGCTTGGCACCTGGTTGGCGATGTCCACGGGATTAGCTGGCGCTGTTGGAATTTTTGTTGGTGGAGTGTTGGGTGACAAGCTTGGCGCGCAAGACAAGCGCTGGTACTTGTGGGTACCAGGAATCTCTACAATATTGGTCGTACCTGGCATGTTAATAGTGCTATTAACCAGTAATACTTATTTAGCGTTGGTCTGTGTATTTGTGCCAGGGTTTTTGCAAAACATTTATCTCGGTAACTCCATCGCCACGACACATAATCTGGTTGGACTAAGATGGCGCTCCACTTCGTCCGCGCTTTTATTTTTGATTCTCAATATTGTCGGCTTGGGTATGGGTCCATTCTCGGTGGGGTTTTTGAGTGATGTGTTTGCACCAACATTTGGCAATGAGTCTTTACGCTATGCCATGTTGGCATTACTACCGACAGTGATGGTCTGGTCCAGTATCCATTTTTATTTAGCTTCACGCACTTTACATGCAGATCTAGAAAGAGTGCCAGAATAAAGCACCAAAACGAAAGGCAGTAAGAGAGGAGTTGGCTTCGCCCCAATACCGCGTAGCCATGATGCAGCCATCGTGTAGAATCAGGACACCACTGCTCTTTCTGGCACCAGCTACACCCGATGCCGCGCTTGATAACTCCGAATCCCAACCAACACTGGCTGGTTCGACAGTTTCCCAGTTTGCATCGGCATCAGGAAAATAAAGTTCTGCTGCTGAAGCAGGTGTTGCAGGTGAGAAATGCATTGCGAGTGATGTTTTGGTCATAAGCCTTGTCTTATTTTTCTATTCATCTTTTCTTACTCATCGCCGCCGAAACATCATCCAGATCTTCCGCGCCAGACAAGTACTGTGGTTCAGCCCGTAAGTGAGTACGTTGTTCATAGGCATAACCATAAGCCAGAACATCTGCATCCTGACTGGCACCAGCAATAAAAGAGACACCAACCGGCATGTTATGCACAGTTCCCATCGGCACAGTTAGATGAGGATAGCCCGCAACTGCTGCCCAGCCGCCAACACCAGGGAAGGAAGGCCAGACATCGCCATTGATTGGATCGACTCTTGAGGCAATCGCGCCAGATGGTGATACCAATACCTGCAAATCATAACTGCTCATCATCAAATCGATGCCGCCCTGACGAGTAACAGTTTGTACACTGTCTCTGGCGGCAATATAAATGGGATCGCTTAAATCTGTTGTTTGGTTTGATTCTTCGAAAATATCCTGTCCAAAAAGAGCTAGTTCGATGTCTGCGTTTTCTTCATTGAATAGAATCACATCACCGAGGGTCCGGGTTGTCACTGATTCTGGTGTTGATGCCAGGTAGTTATTTAATGTGGCTTTAAACTCATAGCTCATTACCGTCGATGAGTCGCGGAAAAAAGTTTCAGGCCGTTGTGGTTGTTCATCGATATCAACCAAAATCGCTCCTGCTGCTTCCATTTCACTTAATGCCGAGGCAAAGCGTTCTTGTATATCGCCGTTGTTACCGATGGCGAAACGCAATACACCGACACGTACTCCTTGCAATGCATTCTCAGAGAGGCCTGCAGTGTAATCAGTTTTCATGGGTCCACTGGACATGGCGTTTAGCATCATTGCAGCACCACGGACTGTTTTCGTCATTGGCCCGGCGGTATCTTGTGATGAAGAAATCGGCACGATGTATTGTTGTGGCACCAACCCAACAGTGGGCTTGAAACCTACGATGCCATTTGCACTTGAAGGGCAAATGACTGAACCATTGGTCTCCGTACCCACTGTTCCCGCAGCCAAAGAAGCCGCCATCGCGGCACCGGAACCGGAGCTGGAACCACAGGGATTGCGATCTAACATATGAGGATTGCGAACCTGGCCACCCAATGCTGACCAGCCGCTCAAAGAATCGGATGAACGGTAGTTGGCCCATTGGCTTAGATTGGTTTTACCCAGTATTAACGCGCCAGCCTCTCTTAAGCCAGCAACCAGTGGCGAATCCCGCTCGGTGACATTGTTTGCTAAAGCCAATGCGCCTGCGGTAGTAGGCATGTTGTCTTGAGATTCAATATTGTCCTTAAGCAGAACAGGCACACCATGGAGGGGACCGAGTTCTTCACCTGCCTCTCGTTGGGCATCGAGCGCACGAGCCTGTTCCAGAATATCTGGATTCAAGCTAAGTATGCTTTGCAAAGTTGGGCCCGCATCGTCCACTGTAGCAATGCGATCCAGGTACAACCCCACTAGTTCTTCAGCACTGATATCACCTGCCTGCAAGGCAGTAGCGATTTCAGGTAACGACTGGGCCAGGATACCTTCAGGTATATAACTCTCCTGATTCTCCGGCATTGCGGTAGCTGGCATTTGTGTATGCTCTGTTGCAGGAGGCGAGCAAGAAACAAGGGTTGTGGAAAAAGAAAGCAGCAGTGCCAGTAGTGTAGGACGAATCATATTAGTTCCAGGCTGGAATAGACAATGTGATTCCAGAGTGTAATTTCTGAGCTTTTGAATTAGAAGGGATTAGAAGGGATTAGAAGGGATTAGAAGAAGAGGACGAAAAGAAAGGCAGTTCCACAGGTTTTGAATGAGATTTGTGTACAGGAGGTGTCTTCCTCCATGTCGAGCTATTCACTTGCTTGTACACGAATAGCTTCTGTTGGATCACTCATAGGATTGACGCCTCAGCTTCCAGAAAACTGGCCAATTTTCCCAGGGCCTGTTCACACTCATTGAGTGATCTCTGTTGTGGCTAAAAAAAGCGCCGCTTGTCGTTGCTCGTCGCTCATTTGGAATCACCAAACTACACTCCTCGTGCCTCAATTGGCGCTTTTTTTAGCCACAACCCGAAGGGCCAGGCGCATTTTTGCGTCCAGCTTCGTTATCAATCGTTTATATATTTATATACGGCACTCTTTCTGCCTTGCTGAGCGCAAAAATGCCCTCTAGCAGAGGCCACTCAATGAGTGTGAACAGACCCTAAATCGGCAGTCTAACCTTGCTGAATTGTAAGCCTCCCTTAAAATCGTCCCGCACATAAACTGGAATCCTGGCCATACTTAATATGGCAGGGAGGAAGCAGAATGCGTCGTTCACGGTTGACGGAATCGCCAATTCTGAAGGCCATCAAAGTGGTCGAAGTGGGCAGAAAAGTTATCGATGTCTGGCGGGAGCACGATATTTCTGATGCCACCTATTACAACTGGAGGGACAGGTATGGCGAAGTGGCGTTGTCCGATATCACGCGTCTCAAGTCCCTGGACGAGGAGAACAGACGCCTCAGGCCAATGTACGCCGAGCTTGACAGCGGGCATGACGCCTTGCGGGATGTTGTGGGAAAAAAGCGTTAAGTGCGAACGGGTGGACTGCGTGCAGGATAAACATGATCTCAGCCTGCAAGATGGTGGACATCAGCCGTTCGGTCTATCGCTACCGGCCTAACACCGATAAATACATCCTGGTCATTGACGCGACCCAGGCCGTGGTGAGTGCGTATCCAGCGTATGGCGTCAGGAAGGTGTTCAAGGTCCTGCGCCGATGAGTCTATTCTGAAGCCACAAGCGCGTGTACCGTGTGTATTAACTATTAAAGTTCAATAAGCGCCACTGCGGCAAAAGACGTCTGACCAATCGCCATCCAGATTCCTGTTCTTGAACGCTGGCTGCAGGGATGATGGTCAGAATCGCGAAGGTCGCCAAACTGAAGAGTGTTAAAGCTCATTTAATCATGGGGTGATAATAAATTTCTGTCTACAGAAATGTACTGCCGCTAAACGCCGATTGACTAGACGTAAGCAGAGATTTCAGAACGATTGGAGAAAGACTTGAGGGTAAGGATCGCTACCATTGAAATGAGTAGTGGGGCTGAGAATGCGATAAAGCAATCAGTGCCAGACCAGCCTCTGGAAAGCAGAAACCCCGCCGCAGACGGACCGACGATGGCACCAAGCCTGCCAATACCAATGGCCCATCCCATGCCGGTATTGCGAATACTGGCAGGGTATATGTCAGGTGCGATGCTGTACAGCCCGATCATGGAACCGAACACACAGAAGCCGATGATGAATCCGATTATCAGCATGATGATCAGGCTGACGTCGATCAAACCAAACATGGTCATAAAAACGGCACAACACATCATGTAAAGACCAGCGAGTTTATGGGCAGAAAATTTGGCGGTAAGAAATCCCAGGCTGGTACCTCCAACGATGCCGCCGATGTTTATAAGCACCGCGCCGGAGATGCCTTGTTCCACGCTAAGCCCGGCATCTGCCAGCAAAGTGGGCGTCCAGCTCAGTACGAAGTAGAAGCTAAGCATTACCATAAAGAACGCACACCACATCAGTAAGGTGGCAACACGCAGTGGAGATGCGACTAACGTTAAAACATTGCCCGCGTTGCTTTCCCCGCGTGTGGTTTCGGGGAGTAACGCTATTGGTGGCTCACCTAACTGCGCACGCAATGCGTTTACTTTCTCCAAGGCATTCGCTGGTTTCTTTTCCAGTAGATATTCCAATGATTCCGGCAGGAACCGGAATACCACTGGAATCATTAGTGCGGAACATGCCGCTCCG
This sequence comes from uncultured Pseudohongiella sp., assembly GCA_965198435.1. Lineage (GTDB taxonomy): Bacteria > Pseudomonadota > Gammaproteobacteria > Pseudomonadales > Pseudohongiellaceae > UBA9145. The sequence continues at coordinate 150,322 of OZ240664.1, forward strand.
AAAATAAACACCGAACGCCAACCGTGGGCCAGGATTAGAAAGGCCGCAATGGTGCCACCAATGGTCGCCCCAATTGGGTAGCCCGACTGCACCAGGCTGATGGAAAATCCCTGGCGTTTCTCTGAAGAGTATTCGGCGGTGATAGTAGTAATGCTGGCCAGTATGCCGCCAATGCCGAGTCCTGTAATGACTCGTGTAACGGCGAGTTGGGTAACGGAGTGGGTAAACGCCGACACCAACATGCCCAGGCTGATAATCACTAAGCACCACAAGATGATATTGCGTCGACCAATACAATCGGCAATTGGTGCGATAAAAAGCGATCCCGCAGCCATGCCAAACAAACCAGAGCTCAGCAGTGCGCCGATTGCCTGGGGCTCCAGGTCCCATTCTTCGGAAATGACTGGTGCAGTAAACGCGACAACCAGTACGTCGAAGCCATCCAGCATGTTGATGATGATGCAGATTGTTACCGCCAACATCTGCACTGGGCGCATCTCTCCTTGTTTCATTGCAGCGACGATATCGTTCATCGACTTACTGCCTTTTCAATAATTTGCTTCGCTGCACCCAGGGCATTGGCTGGATTTTTCAGAGACTCCCAATCAACATCTGCTGTGACCAGTTGCTGTAATTCATCAATCATATTGCGGCTGTTTGCGATCGATGCAGCACAGGCCATAGCAACGAGCGCTGATGCCTCGGTTCGCGCCATAGATCTGCTGAGCTCAAATGTCGCGGTTTCCGCCAACATGCGACCATTATCCAGATCGATATTCCTCTGCATTGCGTCTACGTCCACAATCAAAGACTCCAGTGCCTTATCTGCTAAAGAAAGGCTGGCGCCTGTGGCGCAGACCAAAGGTGGAAGCGATAACGTTTCCAACGCCATACCCACTCCGTCCCTTTCGTTATTCGCGACGAGTGTGTTGTCCAGGGAATTGGACAGAGATTGGCAGTGAGTGCTAATTGCAACCAACAATTCCGGGGCAACAGGGTTGTTCTTGTTGGGCAAGGTTGAAGAATTGCCGCCGTTCTTGAAACGCAACTCGCCTACTGCCGATTGCGATAGCAGTAACATGTCCTGGCCTATGCTGGCAATTAGACCTGCTGTGGTCGCAAGCCAGTTGCCAAATTCGGCGATATTGTCCCTTTGTACGTGCCAGGGGGAATCGGAAACACCAAGACCCAGTTCTTTTGCCATGTTGTCACGCAATTCCATTGCTTTGGGCCCCAGTGCTGACATGGTGCCAACGGAACCTCCTAGCTGTAAGCTTAGTAATCGAGGCAGCAGGGCGCTTAATCGTTGCTGTTGTCTTTGCAGCGGTTCTAGCCAGTTAACAACTTTTAATCCGAACACTGCTGGTGCAGCGTTTTGATTGCGGGTACGCGCAATGGTTAAAGTACTTCGGTGTTCGTATGCCAGTGATCGGAGTTGCTTATTGAGGTGAACGAGTCTCGATTGCAACAGTTCGCACACAGATCGCAATCGAATCACCAACCCAGTATCGATGACATCCTGACTGGTTACACCGTGATGTAGATGGGATGCAAGGTCAGCAGAAAGTTCTGCTCTCAATGTGGTTATCAGCCCAGGAATTGCAGTGCCATCTTTAGCAAAACTATCTGCCAGGGAATCCGGATTTATATTGATGGCAGTTAATTGCTGGCTAATGCTGACGGCAGCCGACTCTGGAATAATGCCAAGCTCTCCCTGTTTTTCAGCTAATACTTTTTCAAAGCAGATATATGCCTCGATCTCTGCCTCATCGCTAAATAATGCAGAAATATCAGCATCAGCATAAGTATTGCCTGTTATGGATGAGTCCAGGGCGCTAACCAAGAGTTTCTCCCGTCACTAATTTCATACTTTGAAAAATAGAGTTTCATTCTCGCCCTGCATGTGGATATCGAACCGATAACGGGCCTGCTTAGACAATTCACGGGTAGCGATTAATGTATCACGACGATCCACCGGCAGTTGACGAAAAACAGGATCCTGCAGATTGCTCTCCTTCTCATCAGAAAAGTAGATACGGGTATAGGTATGCAACAATAACCCCCGCAGGTAAACAATTACTGCAATATAAGGTGCTTCACCTTTCTCCGGTGAGCCAGGCTTAATTGTATTGAAAGTAAAACTGGCGTCTTCAGAATCACCAGTCTCGCTACGTGCCAATCCCAAAAAATCTGCGTTACTGGCATTTCCATTGGCGTCCGCCTGAAAAATTTCGACCATGGCATCTTCAACCGCCTGCCCATCGCCATCGAATACTTTGCCTCTTATAATAATTCTCTCACCGTCACCGCTTACAGTATTGGAAACCGCACCGGTGTATTCAATATGCGTGGTGGATCTGGTCAAGCCAATGGCATAGTAGGGGCCTATTGTCTGGGAAGGCGTTTGTTCAAGTTTTTGAGAGTGTGAGATCAGATCAGACATTACTTGTGATCTCCTCATGATCATCGGCTGGTGTCGCCCTGGGTCCTGCTAATACGATGTTAAAACCATAGCCGAGGGCGAAGTCTGGTTCGGTGATACTTAAATCAAATCCAGATATTAATCGTGACGCAGCTTGTTGCGGCACAGACTTAAAAATTGGATCAAAATCCAATAAAGAGTCTCCAGGGAAATACATTTGCGTAATCAATCGGCTTGATGGTGAATCGCCAATTACTGAAAAGTGGATATGTTGTGGGCGCCAGGCATTTGGATGATTCTTCCACGGATAGGCACCGGGCTTAATCGTGTAGAAACGATAGTTGCCATCATTGTCGGTAATGCAGCGACCTGCACCCTGAAAGTTTGGATCCAGCGGTGCCTCTCGATCATCGACTTTGTGGGCATAGCGTCCTGCTGCATTAGCCTGCCATACTTCGATCAAGGCACCACGAACAGGTTTTCCCCATTGATCAGTGACGCAGCCTGAAACCACTATGCGCTCACCAATTGGTAAGCCGCTCCAGCAGGCATTGCGGGTCAAGTCTCGGTCCAGCTCATCGGCCCTAAATCGATTTAACAATGAAGCAGTAGTTTCTAAAGCTTCGTTGCTGCTTCCTTCTTTATAGAGATCAGAAAGTTCAATTTCCGATTTGGATGGCCCGCGCAGCAACGACGACTTATAGTCGGGGTAGATGAAAGAAGGGTGTTGTGCTCGATCGATGATCGCCATATAAAGGTTGTTATTCTTTAATAAACGGCTAAGGAACCTCTGATTAATTACCTACGTTGTTATTGCTGCGTTAAAAATCAGCTCAAAATGCGCATTTATGACCTGTAAACTGCGCTTTTTCGCTGATTTTTGCCTTGCACTAACTGCCTCGCAAACATTAATCAGGGGCTCCCTAAGTGATATCCAGTGCTTCTTTAGCAACTCTGAATGCATTTCTTGCCGCTGAAATACCACCATAAATGGCCAGGTGAAGAAACGCTTCACGAATATCGTCTTGAGTGAGTCCGGTATTTTCAGTGGCCTTTAAATGCAGGGCAAGTTCATCGTAGTGCCCAAGACTGGCAAGCAAGGTGATAGTAATCAGGCTTCTATCCCGCTTACTCATTGAGTCCCGGCCCCACACCGATCCCCAGGCAGACGAGGTTAACAACTCCTGAAAATCTTTGTCGAAGTCATTGGTGGAGGTAACAGTGTTATTCACGTAATTATCACCCAGCACTTCGCGCCGCGTTTTCATGCCGTGTTCAAGTAGCTGTTGCTTACCTGAGTTATCACCTAAGTCGTGTGACACCTGACAAGCCCTCTTATGTCGTTATAGAAACTATAAGCTATGGAACCTCTGATTAATTACCTATTAATTACCTACGTTGTTATTGCTGCGTTAAAAATCAGCTCAAAATGCGCATTTATGGCCTATAAACTGCGCTTTTTCGCTGATTTTTGCCTTGCACTAACTGCCTCGCAAACATTAATCAGAGGCTTCCTGTATATAAGCTTAACAGATGCAGAGTGCATAAACCTACTGAGAATCAGGGCTCATGAACAGTATAAATTTAAGTGTGCTGTTGCCATAATGAGTTTCAGATTCAACCTGCTGAGAACCCATTCAAACCTTGTTATGGATACACAAATAGGCATAGTAGGCGCCGGCCCCGCTGGGCTATTGCTTTCCCACATTCTCCATCGGAATGGCATTGATTCCGTGCTATTGGAAAATCGCAGCCGGACTTATGTGGAGAACAGGGTGCGCGCCGGGGTTCTGGAACAGGGGTCGGTAGATCTGCTAACTGAAGTTGGTTTAGCTGATCGCCTGCATAAAGAAGGCCTGGCGCACCATGGTTTTGAGATTCGGTTTGGCGATCAATCCCTGCAAGTAAACTTTGATGAGCTGACGGATGGCAACGGCATTATTGTTTACGGTCAACAGGAAATCGTCAAAGACCTGATCAATGCACGGCTGAACGTCGATGCCAGGCTTTTGTTTGACGTGGATAAGGTTAAAATTTTTGGACCATTCAGCGAAAGACCTTCGATTCGATACGAATACCAGGGCGAAGTTTGTACTTTGCACTGCGATTTCGTTATTGGATGTGATGGATTCCATGGCATAAGTCGGCCGACAATTCCCAAAGAAGAAATATCTGCAACTGATCGCAGCTACCCGTTCGCATGGTTAGGCATTCTGGTTGAAGCGCCTCCCTCGTCCAGTGAGCTGATCTACGCAAACAGCGAAAATGGATTCGCACTGCACAGTATGCGATCACCACACATTACAAGGAATTATGTGCAATGCCAGCCAGGAGACAGTATTGAGGATTGGTCAGATGATCGTATCTGGCAGGCACTCCATGATCGCCTGGAGACTGTTACCGGTTGGAAACTTACTGAAGGCAAGATGCTGGAGAAAAGCATCACACCGATGCGCAGTTACGTTTGCGAAACCATGCGCTATGGCAATCTATTCCTGGCCGGGGACGCAGCGCATATTGTTCCTCCCACTGGTGCCAAGGGCATGAACCTGGCGATCTCTGACATTCGGTTTTTGAGTGAGGCTTTAATCAATTGGTATAAGAATGGATCAAGCGCACTATTAGACTCGTATTCCGAAAATTGTTTGCGTCGAGTCTGGCAGGGACAGCATTTCTCCTGGTACATGACTTCCTTGTTACACAAATTTCCGGAGGACAACGGGTTTCAAAAGAGATTGCAAGTGGCGGAATTTAACAAGTTATGCAGGTCTCGTGCAGCACGTGCAGCTTTGGCGGAAAATTATGCTGGTATCGATCTGTAAAATACAACTTAGGGAAGCTCTGATTAATGTTAGCGAGGCAGTCAGTGTGCCAAAAGTAGCCGCTTTAGGCGAGGCAAAAATCGGCGAGCCGAAGTGTAGCGAAGATGTCACCCGCAAGGTGAGCAGCTTTAGCTGCGTAACAAGCGCAGCTTATAACGCATAAATACGCATTTTGAGCTGATTTTTAACGCAGCAATGGCAACGCAGATAATTAATCAGAGTTTCCTTAGTCTTTTCTGCATACTGTACATAGTGCCACCGCTTGTCATCGCACAAGACAGAATCGCAGAGTTGGCAGGAGACGGGGCCGTACTGATGCGGTCACCGACAGGCGGCTCACTATATAGTTTGAACATTCATGCGCCCCTCATCCCAGCGTCTATTGTGAAGCTCCCTCTGTCTCACGCAGCATTATCATTGCTTGGCGATGAGTTTCGCTTTGAAACGCAGTTTTACACCAATGACAATGATGATCTCCTGATAAAGGGCTTGGGCGATCCGTTTCTGGTTTCTGAAGAAATTGCCAGTATCGCCACAATACTGGCGCAACGCGGTGTAAAACAAATCCGCCGACTGATTGTGGATAACTCGGCCTTTGAGCCCAATCCGGATTTGCCTCTGGAGTCCGGTGCCAATGACCCACATGCGGCGCGTAATAGTGCGCTTGCTGTTAATTTTAATACCGTCAACTTAGCGTGGACTGAGAATGGCGAACTAATCTCTGGTGAAGATCAAACTCCCTTGACTGAAGCAGCTCGTCAAATCGGGGCCGACTTGCAAGCAGGTGAGCCGCAGCGTATTAACCTGGGTGATAATCCTTTGACAGGACTAACCCAGGTGCAGCAGGTCTTTCGCTTCTTTCTGGAAGAAGCTGGTATCACTGTAAGCGATTCAGGTTTTTATTCCGAACCTGTCACTGAAAACTGGTCACTGATGTACAGCCACCATAGCACGCGTTCTCTGAACGAGATTCTCTCGGACATGTTGCAATATTCGAATAACTTCATCGCCAACCAGCTTTTTCTCACGCTCGGTGCCTATGTCAATGGTTATCCGGCGACAACTGAATCAGCACTTGCTGCCTTACATGCCCAATTCTCCGCTTTGTATGGCGAAGGATTCGGTGACAGACCGGAGATGTTCTTAATGTTGGAGGGTTCTGGTTTGGGGCGCGATCAGCGAACTACGGCGAATGCCATGATGAAAATACTTGAATCCTTTGTGACTTACGCGGAATTGCTGACGGAAACCAATGGTGTGCTGCGGAAGAGTGGCACACTTACCCATGTGTATAACTTTGTGGGATACATTCCGGGAAATGAAGGATTGTATCCGTTTGTTATCTTGACCAATCAAGTATCCAATAATCGTGCGGCAATTTTACGAGAACTCGTACGTATAGTTGACGCTCAGCCATAGACGTGACAGCCATCTAATCTCCTGCGTTCTGTTCGGAAATTTCGCTGGGGTTTTCAAAGCCGGGGAATTGCCCAACTGTATGGTCAGGAACGCCATTCGCTTCCAGCACCGTTCTCCATCAACACAGGCCCATGACGATATGCTGGTGATTGTTAATGAGTCTTGTGAGTCTGGCGTTGAATCCTGGTACTCGTAAAGCACACCATCCGTGCTATCAAAGCGTTTTTCGGCATTACCTACCAAACGAAAACTCCTTCGCTCTCGATATAGTCCAGCTACACTCTGTATGATTCTGTACCGGCTCGGACTTTAGGAATGTCCGATACGTTTGTGGCAAACAATGCAGCATTGCCTGGTGCTTCCGTTCCAGCATCATACTGAGTCTCTGGACCAGGCAGGAATTCGACAGATTCCGACCCAGATGAAAGAATTAACTGCACGGCATAGATATTTTCGCCGAACACCACATAGGGCATCGTAAGTGTGCCATCATCGCAGACGGCGGTAACGTGTGAGATGGCGGGGCACAGGTATAGTACAGTCAACTACTCCCCCCCTCCCCGACAGGTTTTTGAGTGATCCATTCCTCCTCATTATATTTTTGCCCTTGTACGGGCCGCCAAAGAAAAACCTTCGGTTAAAATACGTAAGAAAGCATAAATTATTGTCGACTGAGAGGGTGAGGTGAGGGTGGTGAAGGAAAAACAGGAAGAAGCCAGCTCTTGACATCAACAGCAGCAGAAGCTGGCAAGCCACCTGCTATTTATCGAAGCGGCAATTACTCACCGTTTAGCGAATAAACCAGCAATACATTGCCAGGTGCTTCATTCCATTTGTCATAGCCGGATGTGACATAGACCTGGCCATTTACCACTATCGGGCCATCAGCTTCGATAGCACCGCCTTGGGCTTCGATACCATTTGCCATTGTAAAGCTCTGCCAGGTATTGGTTGTCCATAGTGCATCTCCAGTATCTGCATCGAATGCCCGAAGTATGCCATCCAACCCACCAGCAAATACCAGCTCATCAGTACTCACTACTGCGGCAGAAATGCCCTGCCAACACAAATAGGTCGTTTCGCCACATTGACGTTCCAGATCGTTGCGCCAAAGCACTTCACCAGTGCTGGGTTTGAAGGCGTGAATGCCAGGGTGGGCCGGACCAACGTTGTAGGGGTTGTTGGTCGGTAAATCTGATATGCCAACAAACAGCTTCTCAGAGTTCAAACTCATACCCCAGTGCACACCGCCCATGGTGCCGCCACTGCCTGCACGTTGTTCCCAGATGAGTGCGCCATTGTTGGCCGGATCCAGAGCATAGACCATGCCGGATTTCTGGCCCACTATGATCATTTCGCGACCGTTTTCATCCCGAGCCAAAATGGGTGATGCACCAATGTCGTAGTCTGGTCCATCTTCTTCAGGACAGTTGGGTGCTCTGCGAGGACAGGCGCCATTCCAGGCATCATCGCGGGTTAATTGCACCGACCAAACAATCTCACCTGTGTCTAAATCCATTGCCAGCACTGCATCGCTGTAGTCATTGGCCGGTGATGAATAATTCTCACCGGTTCCGGCATATACCAGATTGCGTTCGGCATCAATCGTTGGGCTGGACCAAATAGGTGCGCCGGAGGGGCCGTATTGTTGTGTTCCAGCAGAGCTTAGGATGGTAGGGCGAGGTTCATCGGTAGTATAGGTGCGCCAAAGCTCTTCACCTGTGCTGATACTTAAAGCCACCAGTGCACCACGAAAGGTGCAACAGTTGTAATCTGTTCTTGAGGCCAGTATCACTTCTAATGATGAAACAGGAACAACTACGGTATCGTCGCGAGCAATAACACTGCCACTCACGATGGCTGCCTGGTGATTATGAACCGGTTTTTTCCAGCGTAACTCGCCAGTTTTTGCATCAATTGCATAGGCAGTCGCGGTGAAGTCACCAAACAACACAGTGTTTGGAACACCTTGATCATCGGTATCAACATACAGTGAGCCACGTACTTCTGCATCTGCACTGAATGTCCAAAGCGGACAGCCATTACTGTTGTCCAGCGCATAAACAGTGCCATCCTGACTACCGGTGAAAACCACTTCCGGCGTCACTACCGGTTGTGCTCTCGAACGCGTTGCACCAGGAAATGCGAATACCCATTTAATTTCCAGTGCTCCGACATTGTCTTTATTTAAAATCGTTTCATTGGATTGGTAACGTGCATTGCCTGCATTCGACCCCCAGCCATTCCAAACAACAGCTTCGCTAAGTGCTGAGGCTGATAGCTCAGATTCACAACTGAAACTAGTGAGATCAGTTTGGGTAGGTTCGTAGCGACGCCCGGTCAAAAAGAATGCGACTTGTTGTTTCTCTTCGCGAGTTAATGCCATGCCTGCTGTGGCCATAATGCCGGACTCCAGTGACTCTACGATGCGGGCGGGCGGAAACAGTGCTAATGCTGTTCGTTGTGGCGCTTCCAGCAAAGCACCTTCATGGCATTCGGCACATGCCATTTGATAGTGACCTGCTCCTGCCACGTAGTCAGGTTCATTGTTGATATGTTGTGCACTGGCGACTGGAATCAACCAAAAAGATAACAAGGTACGTAAGAGTAGGCTGCTTTGTTGTTGTCGCATTGGCATTACCCGGGACTGTTTGAGGTTGACGATCATAATAGCAAAAGCTGCATGAGGGTTTGCATTGGAATTTTGGGAAAGTGCATTGAGCCACCGTAGGGGCAGACCTGCACAGCAGAGCTAACGGGCAGCCAGCGCAATTTATGGCATTATGCTGCAATCTAGGAGTACAAACAGGCGATTAAGATCATTAAGAAAACCACAGCGATACCAGCCATTTCCCTGCTGACGCCAACTGCCTGGGCAAACGCAGACGGCAATTGGGATTTCACCATGTGGAGCCCGTCTGCTCAGGTGAGCACAAAAGTCACCTTGCAAACAGACAGCGATAAGCTGGCTGGTGAATTTGACTTGGGAGAGGACCGGATTTTTAAGATTCAAGAAGGCAAAGCAGCAGAAAATGTCTTGTCTTTCTTAATCACCCGAAAGGATATGATGACAGGGCAATCGAGTGAACGCCTCTGTCGCGTCGAAAATGGGCAGAGGGTTATGATTTCGTGCTCAGATCCACGAGGGAGTGCCACTTGTTCACTTTTTGTACTGGAAGTGCGCACGAAAATCCATTCAGTCGATTGCCCTGGATATGATAACCATGACTTATGTGATGATGGCATCCATGGACGGCGACTCAGTGACTGGCTCTGCGGCAGCAATGGGAACTACCGCTCCCTGGTCGATGACTTGCAGTAATCAGCCAGCCGTCTTTTCTATTCTATTTTTCTGCCAATTTCACATCCAGTTACTGCAACGCTGTGCGGCAACTGGCCGTGGCAATTCCAGCGGATTGGCCTCTACCCGACCCTCACTGGCTAATTGATCATAGGCAGCCTGCTGCAACATCTTTACTTGGTTGCGTGACATGCCAAGCTCATAAGCTGAGCATTCGTTTTCTCCCAATGATCTGGGGTCCAGACCGGTAAGATTGCCAAATACCACCAGGGCTTCCAGATAGTAGCCATAATTACTCGCGTGATAATGATCGTAAGACCAAAGATCGACTTTATCTACATCGGTTCCGTCATAGGGATTGGGATCAGCGATCCCATTGGCCATGGCTCTGTTCCATGCCTCGCCAACCCCGTTTACGGCAACGACTCCGGGGGTTTGTGCAGCCAGGTCATAGCCTGCCCGCACATCCAGTGCCATCTGCTCAATGGGTTGTCCAGTCCAGGGTCGATCATCCAAATAGGTTTGGTCTGCTCTGGACCAGGTAGCCGTTAAGTAAACTTCAACATCCGGATTCCTGCTACGCAAAAACTCAGTCATCTCCGAAACCGTTTCTATCAGTTTATCTGGATTGTCGGGAGCGTCAGCATCCAGCGTACTGTAGCCATGCATCACGACCTGGTCCCATGGTCGGCGTCCAATCACACCCAGTTTGTTTTCAAGGTGAAAATCGATGCCAGCGCCACCGCGAGTTTCCAGACTGACGTCATAGTCCAACCCTGCCTGATCGGCAAATGACTTGAACAAAGCAGGAACACCACCAACACCTTCACCATTGAGATCCGTTACGGAATCCGGTCGATAATGTCTAACCGCCGAACCCCAGCCGTAAGTGAAGCTGTTGCCGATGAACAGCACATCGGTTTCGGCATGGACGGAGGTAATGCCAAGAGTTAATAGCAGCAGTGCAAATTTCTTCATGACGAGCCTGATTATTGAGTTATTTTTTTGGAGTTTGACATTGAAATGGTCCAAAAATCCACTGTTCTGCTGCATCGATCATGCTAATCTGCGGCCATGATTATGGATATACGTACTCATATCTGTACACGCCGCTGGTCAGAGATACCCAAAGAACAGGGCGGCGATTACCACTTAAAGACCCGGACGGGCACGAAGAAATCTTTTGCGGTGACATCCCACAACCCGGTCATTTCGATTACGACCTGCGTATCAACATAATGGACGAATCGGGAATTAATATCTCGGTTGTGCCTCTTACCTGTCCTGACGCGTATTGGGGAACCGAAAATGTACCTTGTCTGGCAGCCCAGGAATCCGATGACACCATGGCAGAAGCGCAGGCAACTTTTCCGGACTGGATTCGCTGGTTCATTTCCCTGCCCTGGCAGTATCGGGAAAAAACTGTAGAAGCGCTGGAAAGAACCTGTGCCAATGGTGCCGCCTGTGTGATGGTGTTGGCGAACATCCATGATGTGCTAATGATGGGTCCTTTGCACCATTTGGCAGGCTATCGACGCCAAATCTTTACTGGCCCTTTTACATTCAACTGACTCGCCCAGTGCAAAAGTCATGAACATGGGTGAGTTCGATTTGAGTTGATCGGTTGGATTCATGTTGGATACCACACTGGCTATCACCCGTATGAACTTCGATGGTTTCTTTGACAAATACCCCAATCTAAGAATGATTGCCTCACATGACGGGGCAACACTGCCCTGTCTGGCTGGGAGATTTGAAACAGGAGATGAAGTTGAGTTACCACAACGACGATAAGATGCAACAAGAGCCAATGGATTACCCAGGGCAATCGACTGAATGGATTTTCGTGCGCACTTCCAGTACACACAGTACAAAAAGTGAACAAGTGGCACTCCCCCGTCGATCTGAGTCCGAAAATCATAACCTTCTGCACATTTTCGACGCGACAGAGGCGTTCACTCGATTGCCCTGATGGATTACCTGTGCAACATTTACATGACAGCATTATTTATGACCCCCGTGCATTGAACTATCTGATTGCGATTGTTGGCATCGATCAGGTCATGCCTGGTATGGATTGGCCTCACCAGCTATTCGATATCGAAGGGGTAATCAACAACACGGCGGTATTGGCAGAGGAAGATTGCAACACAATACGACGCCTGAATGCAAAACGGGTATTTGGTTTTTAAGGACCCTCTGATTAATTACCTACGTTGTTATTGCTGCGTTAAAAATCAGCTCAAAATGCGCATTTATGACCTATAAACTGCGCTTTTTCGCTGATTTTTGCCTTGCACTAACTGCCTCGCAAACATTAATCAGAGGCTCCTTAGAAATTAAATATCGTTTCATAGATTAAAAAAGAATAGATAAAAGCAAAATAAAAAAAGGGAATTTAAAACATGGCTGAGAAAGGCGTTAAATTCGCTTCCCGCTGGGGATTCATTCTGGCAGCGGTTGGTGGTGCGGTTGGCCTGGGCAACATATGGCGCTTTACCTTTATGGCAGGTGAAAACGGCGGCGGTGCCTTCGTGTTTCTCTACTTTGTCTTTATTCTGTTTCTAGGTATTCCCTGCTTAATGGCAGTAATTGTCATCGGTCGACGCGGTGGGGAGAGCCCCGTTGGCAGCACGCGCAATTTAGCGGCGGCGGAAGGGCGCAGCGAAAACTGGCGCATCATTGGTTACATCGCTATCACCATTGCATTTCTTGTGTTGTCTTTCTTCTCCATGATTGCGGGATGGATACTGGCTTATCTGCCCATTTCCTTATCCGGTGCGTTTAGCGGCATCAGTGCTGATGAATCTGTGGCGCTATTCAGTGATATCCAGGCAACAGCAGTTGGAATGACTTTCTGGCATACAGTCTTTATGTGCATGACCATGGGGATCGTCGCCTGCGGGGTGCAACAGGGTCTGGAGAACACCGTAAAGCTGATGATGCCCACATTGACAGCACTGTTATTGATACTGGTTGCTTATGGTGCCGTCGTCGGCGACTTGGGTGCTGCACTGCGTTTTATGCTGGTACCTGACTTTAGCCGCGTCGATAACGATGTGGTGTTACTGGCCCTGGGTCAGGCCTTTTTCTCTTTGGGTGTGGGTGGCGGCGGCATACTTGCCTACGGTGCTTACCTGCAAAAAGATGCATCTATTCCACGAGCCGCGCTTGCGATTGCTGGTGCCAATGTGTCGGTCGACATATTAGCTGGTTTGGCGATTTTTCCAATCATTTTCGCGTTTTCATTAGAGCCTTCATCTGGTCCAGGTTTGATTTTCGTTACCCTGCCAGTAGCGCTTGGACAAATGCCGGGCGGCACGATTATCGGAACCGCGTTTCTGGTTCTGGTATTGTTTGCGGCACTTACATCATCCATATCCATGCTGGAATCAATCGTCTCTCGATTGGTGGAGCGTCCCGGTGCAACACGTGTGAAAATGACCTTGCTGGCGGGTGGTACGGCATGGGTCATCGGTTTAGGCTCGGTGTTTTCTCACAATATATGGTCAGACTTCACGCCGCTGGATTTTATTCCCTGGTTTGAAGGTTCGACGATTTTCCGCATTATCGATTTTTTTGTGGTGAACAACTTAATGATGATCAGTGCTTTTCTGATCACAATCTTCGCTGGCTGGGTTATGTCGAAATCGGCTACCCAGGAAGAATTAGGGTTGGGCGATACTCTCGGATACAAATGGTGGCTGCTGGTAATGCGTTTCCTGGCACCGCTTTCCATTTTCGTAATCGCCACAGTCACAATTTTGAGCTATTAGCAGGTGTAACGGAGAAACAAAAAATGTCAAAAAAGAAAGATATACAATCCCTACCGAGGCAGTTGAGATGTACAACCAGTATATTCATGGTGAGCTCAGCCGCCGCAAATTTCCCAGCGACATCAAGAGGTTTGCCGTTGCTGGACTCAGCAGTGCCGCCATTGTAGAAGCCTTGATGCCTGACTATGCACCTGGTCAGCAAACTCGGCGGGACGATGAGCGCATCACAACAAGTTACGAAACCATTCTTTCACCGAATAGACATGAATATATTCGTGGTTATCCTGTACGCCCTTATTGTGTGTGCTTATTGTGCGTCCTTACAGTGCAGATTCATGCAGTGAAACTTCTACGTCATTGCCAGGCATAGTCGTTGTGCATGGTAGTTGTGCATGAAAATCGCGGATTGAATCCTCACACCGAAGATGTTGCACGCCGTTTCGCGTTGAAGAACTTTATGGCCTTTGCGCTGGATGTATTGACATCAGCAGGGGGATACCCAGGTGATAACTACCAGTGTGGACAGTTGCTTCATCAACTGGGTGGAGAGACACGCTTTCGGGACATTGCCGCCTGTGCCATGTGGTTAAAGAATCGCTCAGATTGCACCGGAAAGATCAGCGCGACAGGATTTTGTTATGGGGGCAATATCTCTAAGGAACTTCTGATTAATTACCTATGTTGTTATTACTGCGTTAAAAATCAGCTCAAAATGCGCATTTATGACCTATAAACTGCGCTTTTTCGCTGACTTTTGCCTTGCACTAACTGCCTCGCAAACATTAATCAGAGGCTCCCTAGCCCGTTAGCGCAGGGTAATCGACTGAATGGATTTTCGTGCGCATTTCCTATGCAACAAATGAACAAGTGTACTCCCTCGTCGATCTGAGTCCGAAAATCATAAACTCCTGCCCATTTTCGACGCGACAGAAGCGTTCACTCGGTTGCCCTGCCCGTTAGGCGGTTGAGGATAGTGATGATTTGTCGGCTGCGGTACCCTTCCACGGTGGTGCAGCATGAAGGGCTGGATACTCGATTAGTGCAAGCATGGTCTGGTATGAGGAGGCCTGCGGGCAAACAATGCCACCTATGCAGGCCATACATACCCAAATTCAGTGCATAGGTTTTTTAACGACGTTACACTGGAACGGTACAACAAAGCAGCAGCAACCGAGGCATAGAATCGCACCATTGATTGGTTTAAGGAACCTCTGATTAATTACCTACGTTGTTATTGCTGCGTTAAAAATCAGCTCAAAATGCGCATTTATGACCTATAAACTGCGCTTTTTCGCTGATTTTTGCCTTGCACTAACTGCCTCGCAAACATTAATCAGAGGCTCCTTAACTGTTACGTAAGAGCCTGATAGTTTGGAATTCGAAATGAACAAAGACCTAAAAGCCGACAAAAAGCAAAACTCACAAAGCACGACTCGTCGCGATGTGCTGACTGGAATCGGTACAGTTGCGGCCGCAGGCATGATGCCTGGACGCTTGTCCGCTCAAAACAGTGGCAATGAAACCGACGTGTTGATCATTGGTGGCGGCATTGCTGGTTCTTCAACTGCATTTCATTTAGCTGAGCAGGGGCAGGAAGTGATTCTGCTTGAGCGCGGAGAAATTGCTTCCGAGGCGTCGGGGCAGAACATGGGCGGCCTGGGTGGTGATGGTTGGGGCAACAACCCAAATCTTTTGTCTTACTTAACCGCAGGCAGTGTTGAAATATTCAAACGCATGCAACTCGATCTTGGGTATGACATGGAATTTCGCTTATCTGGAACCCTCACGGCGATCCATACCGAAGATCAATATGAATATTACCAGGACCAGATTAATTCTTTGCGCTCCAGAGGCTATGAAGTGGAAATGCTGACCCCGCGTGAAGCGTGCGCGATCGAGCCAGAAGCTAATCCAGAATTACTGGGTTATCGCTATGCGGTACAACGTGGCCAGGCTGATCCGGTTAAATCCACACGCGCCTTTGCCCATGCAGCGGAAACTGTCGGCGCAACGATTAAAACGGGCGAGAATGTAGTTTCCATAACACCGCGCAGTCAGGGTGGCTATTCCGTCATGACAGAATCTGCCCGGTATCAGTGTCAGAGGCTGGTGTTAGCGACAGGTGCCTGGTGCGGACCAGTGGGACAGATGCTGGATTTGAAAATTCCTATTGTGCCGGTGAGAGGGCAGATGTGGGCGACTTCCAGTATACCGGCGCGAGTGTTCCATACCATTGGTTCAGCCGAGTCCAGTTATGCCTGGAGTAAAAACAATGGTTCAGACGATGTAACGCCGCCGAATCTTACCCATAAGAATAATCGGCGTGTCATTCGGCATCTCTACGGTCGTCAACGTAAGAATGGTGAAATTATTTTTGGTGGTGATAGAGAAAGCCTTGGCTATAACACGACGCCAGACCCAGCAGGTATCGAAGTAAACCGTGGTCATGCTGCCGAAGTGATTCCATTGATTGCATCATTGCCCATTGCACGCACCTGGGCAGGACTCATGCCGTTCTCAATTGATGGCGCACCAATCATTGGCAGAATTCCACTGCGGGAAAATCTTTTTATCGTGAGTGGCTTATCATCGTCTGGATTTGGTCGCGGACCGATGGCAGGGAAGCTGGCAGCGGATTACATTCGTACTGGCCATATGACCCACGTCTTAACCGAGGGTGACCCAGCGCGCTGTGTAATTGAAGCCTGATGAACACCCGACGAATCAACCAAGGCCTGTTCACACTACTTGAGTGGCCTCTGCTGGAGGGCATTTTTGCGTTCAGCAAGGCAAAAAGAGTGCCGTATATAACTATATATAAACGACTGATAACGAAGCTGGGCGCAAAAATGTGCCTGGCCCTTCGGGTTGCGGCTAAAAAATCGCCACTTGTCGCTGCTCGTCGCTCATTTGGAATCACCAAACTACGCTCCTCGCGCCTCAATTAGTATGAACAGACCCTAGGCTCGCCTGGAATACTCAGCGAGCCGTTGATCGACAGTTTTATTAAAATAAGTCAACGCTCCTTCAAACTGGCCAAAGTTCACCACTTCGTTGGCACCGCTGGTCATCCCCCGTTGAATACTTTCCCCCAGTTGAAAATCTTCCAAAAGGGTTTTCACTGTGAAGTCGTGATTCAGTTGCCAGTGATTCTGAGCGGCCTCTGTATCTTGATCTTCATGGATCATTGTGCATAGCCGCAAAATTGAACGGTCAGCGGAAACTGGTATCTTGCGAATCCAAACGAAGTGATCTTCCTGTACCAGAAATGAAGTATTTGGAAACAACGAATACAAGACGTTGCTGTGTTCATAGATGTTCCAGTCATTTTGAGCTTTTTCATTCAGCTCGGTCAAGGTACTGCGTGGTAACACTGAACGAATGTGGGGTCCAAATGTTTGGTATGAAGACAGGTTGTTAAGAAACAAAGGGGCAATGGTATTTCGATGAGCAACTTTAAAATGATAAGCCTCGATGCCACCTTCAGTTAGAATCTTCCAGTTAGCAGCACAATCGTATTGCTCCCTGGCAAATATTTTATAGCGATCAGCTCCCATGCCCTTGATGTCTTCACTGAGTTCCCCTAGATGCAGTTCAACATCAATAGGAGCGCCTCGTGTCAGCACTACCCAGATGAAACCAGCGTATTCCTGTGTCGGAATTTTTTGTAAGCCGAAGGCAGATTTATCAATATGGGGGAAGCCGGATTCGCCATGTGGAATGGCAATCAATTCGCCTGACAAATTCCAGGTCCAGGCATGATAAGGACAGCTAAATCGATTTTTGCAGCCACTCGCATCACCAACCAGTTCCGCTCCACGGTGACGGCATACATTTAAGAATGTTTGCACTTGACCAGAGTCATCTCGAATAAAAAGCACAGGGATGCCGGCTATGGATTCAGTGACAAAAGAACCGGGTTCAGGCAACTCACTACTGTGCAATGCAATCAAGGGGTCTGTGCGGAAGATTGCATCCTGTTCCTGCTGAAAGTGTTCTTCGTCAGAGTAGCGAAGAACAGAGGTCTGGCTCCATTGTTCATTCAAGAATGGCGTGTTATTTGCTTTCAACGTAAGCAGCTCCTGTAGAGAAGCGATTTGAGCATCCTTTTTCATGACAGACTCCGAAATATCTGTAGTGCAGGCTGTATAGAGGAATTTGGCGAAATAAAATCACTTACCAATCGGTAAGTTTCGTCCAATATACTTACCGATTGGTAAGTTGTCAATGAGTACAGTAGACTGCGGGCATGAGCACCAAAGATGATCTGTTACAAGAAGCCGTCACGCAGTTTGCAGCCAAGGGGTTTTATGGCACCAGCATTGCCAATATTGCCGCTGCTTTCCAGGTAAGCAAACAGGCCTTGTTACATCACTTCGGAACAAAAGAGAAACTCTATGGAGAAATACTTGCTGGTGTTTCTTCTCGAATTCGAGAGCGTTGTGAAATATTACAGGCTCAGTACTTTGATCCAGCAGAATTACTCGAAGCCATAATCGTCGACAACTTGCTATTCGGTCAGGAAAATCCAGAACAGGCCAGGTTGTTAATGCGTGAACTATTGGATAACGAACCCAGAGCAGACCAGGCCGACAGTTGGTATCTCAAATCTTATCTTGAGCTTTTGATACAGCTGGTCAAACAAATAGACAATCTTACTAAAGTTTCAGACATGGAAGCTTTAACGATCATTTATCAGTTCTTAGGCGCTACTAATTATGTGCTGATTTCTCAACCCACATTGCAGAAAATGTTTGGCAGAAAGGAATTCAATCAACTGATGAAGAATTACGAGAAGGAGTTACGAATACTAATTCGTGCTCGATTGAATACCAGTCATTGAGTTGGTGAGATGAAGTACAAATGCATCATATAGGCATTCGTACTTCAAACTCATCAAGAAAAGTCAGCAAAAGATACCGGTTAGACATTGATCCAATAGCCTCAGCGCCAGCAGCAGACACTTCTTCGCCCTGTGCTGCGCTTAATCCACTAGGGCCTGTTCACACTAATTGCGCTATAACTTCGTCATGGAAATGACAGCGCAGCAATACAAAAGTTATCGAAATGAGGTTATCAACGTCCAGGTGGATCATGTTTCTATTGATTCCACGGCGGTAAAGGTCGATCTAGATGGCACTGGCGCGCTAGGGCCTGTTCACACTACTTGAGTCGTCTCTGCTAGAGGGTGTTTTGTGCCCAGCGAGGCAGAAAGAGCGCCGTATAGCCGTATAAGTAAGTATATACAAGCGACTGATAACAAAGCTGGGCGCAAAAAAGTGCCACTTGTCGTTACTCGTCGCTCATTTGGAATGACCAAACCACGCTCCTCGTGCCTCAATTCGCGCTTTTTTAGTCACAACAGAAACCACTCAAGTAGTGTGAACAGGCCCTAAAAAAACGGTCCTCAATCGATCGGCCAATCCCGAGGCGGATGGACAACCCACATTCATAGGGTTGCCGTCGGCCACGACCGAGCGGTCGCTTTTTCTCTCTCTGCGGGGCAAGCCGGTGACGCGCCTGCAGGACGAAAACGGCTTAAAACACGGGAAAACGGTGGGCGGGATGGCACGAAAGTGATCCTGGATAAGGTCTATGAAGACGATGACACACGACCATGGGTGTTCGACCTGGGTATGAACCCTGTGTTCCTCCGAAAAGCAACCGACTGTCGATCTGGGCGTACGAGCGCGAGTTGTACACGAAGCGACATGACGTCGAACGGCTGTTTCGAAGGCTTAAGGGTTTTCGCCGGATATTCTCTCGGTTCGAAAACCTGGAGGTTATATTCGTCTTCTTCATGCATTTTGCGCTGATCGCAGACACACTATTTAGTGTGAACAGGGCCTAGCGAATCTCTTCCAGGAAGCGCTCACCGTTGCGAAATACCGGTACACCACCAGCGAAAGTCACACCGCCTTAATGGAGGTTATGGCCAGCTTCCGGAATAGTGAATACTTCTCCATTTGGAAAACGCCAGCTACATGGATAGCTTCTTCAGTGTGGGTTGGATAATCCTGTGCACCACCCATAATCAATGTTGGTGTTTAGATATGTTGCCAATCGTTCGTTGACTACTGTATCCATTCCGCGCATCTGGCCAGTTAATCGATAAATGTATGCCATGCAGACCAGTCTCCACTGAGACGATTGCCAAATACCGAATGCGCATGTGCTTAATATATTCTGGTTTCCAGGTAACGAAGTTTCGATTTGCCCACTGCACCAAGTTTATTTAAGAACTGGCGGCGTGTTTGAAAATTAGAAGTGTTAAGGTTTGGCTGTTTAGCCATGACTGCAATGTATGAAGAATTGCTATAAGCAGAACGAAAATTTTTGAAGGCAGAGTGATCGTTCTACTCAATCATTCTGCCTCTATAGTACCAATGCTAAGGCTCATCTGATTAATCGGTAAAAATTGAAGAAACTCATGCAGCACATGTGCAGCACATGCTCTCAATAATGGACTCTTCGGTTTTCGGACCTGAAAACCCGGTAAAGAAACCGTATGTCAGTGCTATGCATGGGATTGGATTTGTCCCGCAATCCCGGATTATCAGGCACAACGGCTCAATAACGTCGGTCAGTTTCTTCCACGGGATGATGGAGTCCATGTCCTCCAGGAACTGCTCCTTGCGAGTCTTTTTCCGGTATTTCTCGAAACCGGCATCAGAAAAAGAATCCTGGTGCATCGGACCCTGCTCCTGGCTGTGGTGCTGCCTATTATGTATCAACATTGGAATTAATCAGAGATTCCTTAAGGTAATGTATAGGCGACTAGTTGTGCCGGTTGTCCGCGGCCACCTACGAACATCGCCAGATATTGCCTGCCATTATGCTCATAAGTGAATGGCAGTCCGGTTTGGTTGTCGGGTAAATCCATCTCGTGGATTATCTCACCTGTTTCTTTGTTTACTGCGCGAAATATAGGGCTGGCACCTGCACCGCCTGTACCTTCACCGATAAACAGCAAGGTCTTGGTTAAAAGCACGCCTGAACGGGTAGGGATGCCTGTGCGCGGCAGATCAATACCCTCTAACAAAGGATGATTCTTGATGCGATCTGGCGTATCGGCATTGGCAATCCACCATAAGTGTTCGCCACTGTTCATATCGATAGCTGTTACTCGACCGTAAGGCGGTTTAACTACTTCAAGTCCCTGGATACGGGGAGCGCGCACCCCGAATCCCTGGCTCAAGTCGATATCGGAATCAGGATTCTTTGCCAGCGCGAGAACCTGAAGTTGAGTGCGTGAAGGCACATACACGATGCCGGTTTCCGGATCGAAGGCTGAGTGTTCCCAATTCGCACCACCAGTGGAAGAAGGTAAGCTCAACAGGCCACGCGTTCCATCCGGGTGATCTTGTAATGAAGGTGGTGTGTAAATGGTTGGGCTTAAGCGAAAGTCAGCCACCGCTTCCAACGCAAGTGTACGCAACTCCGGCGTGAAGTCGATGAGATCATCCTCATCAAACCCCTGACGATCAAATGCAGCCGGTCGTGTTGGAAATGGCTGGGTTGGCGAATACCATTCTCCTGGCACATCGCCAGCAGGCACCTCTCTTTCCACAATTGGCCAGATGGGTTCACCCGTTAAGCGATCAAAGGCATAGATCCAGGCCTGCTTGGTGACGGACATAACAATCTTTGTGCCGTTTGGTAAGTCCGCAATGATGGGCGCGTTAGGTACATCCCAATCCCAAATATCATGATGAATAAACTGGTAGTGCCATTGACGCTCGCCTGTTTGCACATCCAATGCAACGATGCCGCTGGAAAATAAGTTATCGCCATGGCGATCGCCACCATAGTAATCACCCGTTGGGTCTTCAACGGGTAAATAAACATGACCGAGTTCGGCATCGCCAGAGATCGGTGCCCACACTCCGGAGTTACCGGTGATATCGTTGCCGCTTAACCAGGATTCGTAACCGTATTCGCCATTCTCTGGAATAGTATGGAAAGTCCAAAGTAGTTCACCGGTATGCACATCGAAGCCGCGAATATCGCCTTTGGTATTGAACTTCGATCGAGGACGGCCGCCAGTGCGGTGAGCAGCGCCAACAACGATCACATCATTCATCACAAATGGAGGCGCTGAAATACCGATATCAGGGTAGGGGTAACGAGGATCGTCACCGTTTCTTACCCCGACATAAAGGTCCACCATGCCGTTGTTGCCAAATTCTGGATCAGGCACGCCCGTTGCCGCATCAAGCGAAACCATCTGATAACCGGGTGATATATCGATGACGCGGCTTTTCTCGCCATCGCTGTAAAAAGCGACACCGCGACCTGGACCTTTGCGTGGTGCTTCATCAAACCGATCGCCTTCCTGATAACGATAAAGCCACAACACCTGTCCGGAAGTCGCATCAATCGCAACGATGTTACGGGTATTGGCAATATTGGCGTATAACACACCATTGATTTCCAAAGGCGTTGAAGGATTGGCATAGTCAACGGTAGTGCCAAAATTTGCCGTGGAGAACGACCAGGCTAATTCCAGTTCATCGACATTGTCCGCATTGATCTGATCCAG
This sequence comes from uncultured Pseudohongiella sp., assembly GCA_965198435.1. GTDB lineage: Bacteria > Pseudomonadota > Gammaproteobacteria > Pseudomonadales > Pseudohongiellaceae > UBA9145. The sequence goes on from OZ240664.1 coordinate 172,604, forward strand.
TGGAGAATACCGGTGAGCCCAATCGCCGCCGTAGTAGGTATTCCAATCTCCATCATTAACAGTAGACCCTTGCTGACCGAGTGCAAATGATACCCATAGCAATAAGCCGGTAACTATCATTGGGGAAGTAAAGGAATAAAGGACTTTTCTTGTTGTTTTCATTAGGGCCTGCTCACACTAATTGAGTGATCTCTGTTGTGACTAAAAAAGCGCCACTTGTCGTTGCTCGTCTCTCATTTGGAATCACCAACCTACGCTCCTTGCGCCTCAATTGGCGCTTTTTTAGTCACAACAGAAGGGCCAGGCGCATTTTTGCACCCAGCTTCGTTATCAATCGTTTGTATATATTTATATACGGCACTCTTTCTGCCTTGATGAACGCAAATATGCCCTCTAGCAGAGGCCACTCAATTAGTGTGAACATGCCCTAAAAGCTCTCTTAAGGAGCCTCTGATTAATTACCTACGTTGTTATTGCTGCGTTAAAAATCCGCTCAAAATGCGCATTTATGACCTATAAACTGCGCTTTTTCGCTGATTTTTGCCTTGCACTAACTGCCTCGCAAACATTAATCAGAGGCTCCTTAAATTCTTTTTTCCTGATCTGACGCTTCGCACCGTTCAACGGCGCACTTATCATTTTCTGTACCCATTTAAATCTGAATCGGCAAAGGAAACAATGTCTGTTGCTGAAAAATCTCGGCAATGATCAGTGGCAGACAGCGTTGATTGAACATGCAATGAAAAGGAAAGAGAAAGGAGAAAACAAAGACCTGGCTGGATATGTTGATGAGTTCTTCCTTCTTCTTTTTCCTTTTTTTCGTTATTTTTGATGAGAACAGTGAGTAGTGGCTCACTTGTTAAAGTGCATTTCCGCAATGGCGATACCACTTTCGCCAGCGACAGAGTAGAGTAAATAGGTTTTACCACCTTCCTGAAAGATGCCAGGGTCTCTCAGCTGATTAACCCGCTCATCAATATGACCGCTGCGGGAAGCTTCGATAGGCAGGTTTGCACCCTCCCATTCCGTTTCGGCTCGCAATACTTCGACAGGCTCCGAGGCTGACCAATCCATCCAATCGGCACTGAGATCAATCGTCGATAGAAAAATCCGTTCAGGGGCATCGCCGCGATTAGTGAAAAACACGTGTAGCGTATTATCGCGAATCAGCAATGCCGAATGACGCATATCATCGGTAAAAAATCGCGGTCCGGGTTGAAAGTTGGTAAGTCCGTTTTGCGAACGGTACATGTAGCCAGGCATGCTCATGGCGTAATGATAGTTGCCATGCTCGATAACCCGAAAATATGCGCGGCCCAGGTCCTCCTCCTGGCCTTCGAAATGAATACCGTCAGTTGACACGGCATGGCGGGTAAACTGTCGGCCTTCACCCCTGCCGTGCAGATACATCACGATCTGCTGCAAATCTTCCCGCACGTGTACATCCGGAGAAGCAATATGAGCATATAACGCGGCAACCCGCCCGGGCGCCAATGAGCAAGGAGGACAGGTGGTAGGAAAACGGGATTGTTCCAATGTCAGTGTTCCGGGAGTATGGACTGTCCATGGCCCTTCTAGCTCATCAGCATAGGCCATGCGTATGTATGTGCCTCGGTGATCAGCAAAGTATAAGTAATATTTCCCCAGCGGATTATCCACCCATTCCGGTACCCGGATCAGGGAAGGGCCCTGGATATTCCGGCCCATTCGCTCATCCATATCCTGGGTGATGATTGGCCCGTCCACCAGGCGGGTAAATGAAATATTACCGGTATCTGCTGCCAATGCTGTGAAGGGAGCAACGACCAGAGTTAAAACTATCGTGAGTATTTTTGTTGTTTTCATAACAGCAGAATAATTGGGGTGAAGGGAAAAATACAGTGGTTTAAACTGACTCAACTGATTAATCTTATTTGGAGTCTTCGTGAAAAACTTTTCCCTGTTGTTGAAATCTACTTTTTTCGCTTGTTGCTTTGTCTTGGCAGCCAATACAGTGGCACAAACAGCTAAACCGCCTAATGTAGTGCTAATCCTGGCGGATGATCTCGGTTACACCGACATATCTCCATTTGGTAGTGAAATCGACACGCCCAATATCGCTCGGCTAGCCAGTGAAGGAATTTCTTTTACGAATTACCACACTGCCGCAAATTGTGCGCCGGCACGTGCCATGTTGCTTACTGGCGTGGATAGCCATAGAAACGGCGTACCCAATATTCCGGAATCGATTCCACCAGAACAAATGGCATTTGATCATTACCAGGGCGTTTTAAGTGATAAGGTGGTGACCCTGGCAAGCCTCTTGCGAGCCAGCGGATACCATACCTATATGACTGGTAAATGGCACCTGGGTCACACGGTAAATCTGCTGCCATCGGCGCGGGGTTTTGACCGTACTATTGCTATGGCAGACACAGGAGCTGATAACTGGGAACAGCGTTCCTATCTGCCGATATACCAACAGGCAAACTGGTACGCCGATGGACAGACTCATACATTGCCTGATGATTTTTATTCATCTGAGTACTTTATCGATAAGACCATCGAGTTCATCGATTCCAATCAAGCGGATGATCAGCCTTTCTTCGCCTACATTCCATTCCAGGCTGTACATATGCCTGTGCAAGCGCCAAAAGAATTCTCTGACAAATATGCAGGAATCTATGATGAAGGCTGGACCATCATGCGTGAAAAGCGTCGCATAGCGGCAGAATTAGCTGGTGTGATTCCGCAGGATACTCCTATGCAAGTGACACCTGGCACCCTGGACTGGGAAAGCCTTACGCTCGAACAAAAACAGCATCATGCGCGACGCATGGAAGTGTATGCAGGTATGGTGGATGCCATGGATCTACATATAGGGCGCTTGATGACCTATCTGGAGGGTATTGGTGAATATGACAATACGATTTTTATCTTCACCTCAGACAATGGTGCGGAAGGATCAGCCTTAATCAGCTCCACTGGAGAATCATTGCTTGACGCCTGGTTTGAAAGAGCAGGCTATGAAACAGGCATTGAGAGGCTGGGTGAAATCGGGTCCTGGGTGGCCATTGGCCAGAATAATGCGACCATTGCTGCCTCTCCTCTTTCTTTTTACAAGTTTCACGCAAACGAAGGTGGGATGCGGGTACCCCTGGTGATGTCGGGACCCGGTATTGATCATGCTGATTCAATGACTGATGAGTTTGTCTTTGTTACGGATTTAGCACCAACGATTCTTGGCCTGGTGGGCGTGGAGAATCATCAAGGTAGCTGGAACAACAGTGCAGTCGAACCCATTGTCGGCAGTGATTTCTCCAGTTTTCTGGCTGGTACTGCGTTAGACATACACGATAGCAGCGAGCCTATTGGCTATGAGCTTGGTGGCAGCAGTGTATTGTTCAAGGGCGACTATAAAATTGTGATTAATCGAGTCGAACAAAATGAAACTGAATGGCATCTGTTTAACATAAAACAAGACCCTGGTGAGACCCATGATTTAGTCAACGAGGAACCAGAGCGGTTTGCTGAAATGCTAGCAGACTATGAAGAATGGGAAGAGGCAAATAATGTATTGCCAATGCCGGAAGGTTATAACAGAGCGCGCACGATATTCTCCGGTGGTTTCAATTGATCCGAGTTGCTGGCTATTAACACGTGTTTCTTCAAATTCATTGTTTCTATGGCTGTTACGATTCACAGCCTTGGCTTAGCTGCCGCAGAATCCTATACCATTCCCCATACACTATGGAATCAGCCAGACCTGTAAGGCGTATGGAATTTTTCATTCGAAGTGCCGATGCAGCGCCCCGAAAAAATTAGTGAACGGCAATTTCTCAATCAGGAAGAAATCGACACCAGGCAAGGTCGCCAGATACAACCGCTGAGCAGGAGAACGCTAATGCGATCCACCAATGGAGTCGGGGCTTTTTATAATGACAATATGTGAGCCAAAAACAGAGGTGACAGAGCAAACATTCGCACGTCTCTGATAGTGCATGCTGTTAATGGCCGCTTACCGCCAGTGCAGCAAGGTATGCAATATCACCCTGGTGGGGAAGTGGGGAAAGGGAGAAAAGGGATACACCGAATACGCGACTAGTTAGATTTAACATCGGGTGATATCGGTCGATCCGGAACTGAAGACAGAGGCCTTTATGAACGCTGTCTGGCGGGCTTCAATACAGGCCCGCAATTCATGTCTAGCATGTACAACAATAATGCGCAGATTGTACAGCATACATATCATGTGGTTTTACTCAGTGAAATGGTGCATGACGCCAGAATAGTTAGGGAACCTCTGATTAATGTTTGCGAGGCAGTTAATGCAAGGCAAAAATCAGCGAAAAAGCGCAGTTTATCGGTCATAAATGCGCATTTTGAGCTGATTTTTAACGCAGCAATAACAACGTAGGTAATTAATCAGAGGTTCCTTAAGTCATCGGGCAAGGTAAAAGAGCTGCCATCGATGAGATTAAGCATAAGAACAGGGAGCTGGTCTCCTGCGCCTAACTTGATTGTCATGCATTCGCTCCAGTGAGTTGGGTATTCGGATTGAAAAAATCATGCCGGGTTTTGTTGTGTATTTTCTTTCGCTGTTACCCAATCTTTATCGGCCACATCCCATTCTCTGGCAAGATAGATAAATGGTGTGTCCACTAATGCAATAATAACTTTGAATAGATATTTGGCCAGCGCCAACTGCATTGCCGTAACAAAATCAACAATACCCCACCAGACAACGACGCCATAGATTAGCGTATCGAGGGCTTGTGAGCACATGGTTGAGACATTGTTTCGCAGCCACAAATGATGGCCCTGGGTTTTGTGTTTAATTTTGTGAAACATCCATACATCAAAACGCTGGCTGATTAAGTAAGCCAGGAGTGACCCGAGTACAAAGCGCGGAGTGAAATTAAAGAGAGTTGCCATGGCTGCGTGCATGTTTTGTGCGAGAGTAGCAATCTCTGGCGCAGTTGCCGGTAAGTACATCAGGCTGATGCTGATCATTACAATGATGATGACGCTGGCGGTAAAGCCGATCATCACGGCACGAGTAGCTTCCGCTTTACCATAGCGTTCGCTGAGTAGATCGGTAGCGAAATAGATACTGGAGTAAAGAATCACTCCCATACTGGTCTGCAGACCAAAGATTTCTGTGAGCTTCGGCCCTTGCAGATTTGCCAGCAGCAAACTGATTACAATGCTGGCATATAAGCCCTGACGCCCAAACAAGCGGTAGAGTAGAATTGCAAAACCCAGGTCGACCGCGATGGTGGTGAACCAAAGTAATTCCTGATTGAGTCCAAACCATTCGGTAAGGGCTTGCATAGTTTACTTCAGCCTGCTGTTGCCGGGAGAGAAAACAGGAAGAAAGCACCCAGCGCAGCTAACGACAGAAATCTGCCTGGAAGCTTAATCATGGGAAAATCCTCTATTTAATTTTGTCGCTTGTGGTCCAGGCTCCATGCTCCCCCGCCTAAGCCGCTGACAGCCAGTAGTCCAGCCATAATGGCCATATTTTTCACAAAATTCTGCATCTCATGGGCAGTTTGCAACTCTCCGGCTGGCATGGTCCAGAAGTCATGCATAACGATACTAATGACCAGTGTGAGTCCAGCGAGTAGGAAGGCAATGATCCTGGTTTGATATCCGGCTACAAGTGCAAACCCACCGCCCACTTGAATGATGATGGTTAATACCAGAAAGAAAGGAATGAAGATCATGCCATGATCAGCCATGTAGGCAGCATTTTGTTCAAACCCGGTAATTTTTGTAATACCGGGTACTATAAAATAGATACCCAGCAAGGCTCTACCGCTGGTTGTGCAAAGTTTTTCAAAGATATTGATCATGGCAATCCACAGTTAGGGGAACCTCTGATTAATTACCTACGTTGTTATTGCTGCGTTAAAAATCAGCTCAAAATCTCATTTATGACCTATAAACTGCGCTTTTTCGCTGATTTTTGCCTTCCACTAACTGCCCGCAAACATTAATCAGAGGCTCCTTAGGTTATTGAGAGGCTTTCAGGAAGCCTGCAATACTCGATCCCGAGCAATGTCATACTCATCCTTCAATCGATTTACGAGGTCTCCGGCAGACAATACTTCCTTGATTGACCCGATTCCTTGCCCGCAGCCCCAGATGTCTTTCCAGGCTTTTTTCTTGCTGCTGCCGCCTGATCCGAAGTTCATTGCGCTGGGATCACTCTCTGGTAAATCATCTGGATCCAGGCCAGCATTTTTGATTGATGGTTTCAGGTAGTTACCGTGCACGCCAGTGAAAAGATTGGTGTACACGATGTCATTGGCTGCATAGTCAACCAGTGCCTGTTTGTAGGCCGGATCAGCATTGGCCTCTTTAGTCGCTATAAACGCAGAGCCGATATAGGCGAGGTCAGCCCCCATTGATCGGGCAGCCAATATTCCATCACCGGTAGCGATCGCACCGGAAAGTAAAACAGGGCCATCAAACCATTGTCGAACTTCACTGATAAACGCCATTGGAGACAAAGCCCCTGCGTGACCGCCAGCGCCGGCTGCTACACATATCAAACCGTCAGCGCCTTTTTCGATGGCCTTACGTGCAAAGCGATCATTGATGACATCATGCAGGCAAATGCCTCCATAGGAATGAATGGCCTCAAACACTTCTGGCCTGGCGCCGAGTGAAGTAATTACAACGGGCACTTTGTGTTTTACACACAATTCCACATCATGCATCAGGCGATCGTTTGATCCATGGACAATTTGATTTACGGCATAGGGAGCTGCCGGGTTGTCAGGGTTGGTCTGGTTGTGGGCATCCAGTTCTTCACCGATGCGGGTAAGCCATTCATCCAGAACCTCTGCAGGTCTTGCATTCAATGCCGGGAACGATCCCACCACACCAGCCTTGCATTGAGCGATAACCAGGTCTGGATTGGAAATGATAAAAAGCGGAGCGCCTACTGCAGGTGTAGAAAGTCGACCCTGCATACATTGTGGTATAGCCATTTAATTACTTCTTCCTTTTTAAAATACATAAGTTTTTTGATCTGAATAAATTTCTTGTGATTTCTACCAGTACCGCCCTAAGCAAGTTGGCGGGCAAACATATCAAATAATCGCTCCCAATGCCGTTCAGCGGATGCTTTATGATATTTGCCCTCTCTTTTTGGGAAAACGAAGCCATGCTCAGTGCCGGGATACCATTCAACGCGAAAATTGGTGCCGGTTGTTGCTAAATATGCTTCTAGCTGATCAATCATTTCTTTGGGTGCCCATTCGTCGGTTTCAGCGCAGCCAAAGTATATCTCACCCTTTATTTTATCGGCATCCAGATGAGGTGAATCATCAGCATCTGAAAACAACCTCACGCCATGGAATGATGCGCTCGCTGCGATTCGATCAGAAAACCTCGCAGCGGCAGCGAATGCAAATGGGCCGCTCATACAATAGCCAACACAACCTGTCTTACCGTCACGAGCCGCAGGGTCTTCATTGGCAAAGTTTAACAATACTGACACATCCTCACAGACCATGGCATTGCTTAAGGAGTTCATGTGCGCAAACATTTCTTCCGAGTTAGATTCTGCAATGCGGTACTCCCGCACGCGCCGGTAGTACAGGTTTGGCAACATTACATAGTAGCCCACTGTGCCAAGACGGCGCGCCATGTCATGTAATTCTTCCCGTTTCCCTGGAGCATCCATAAGGAAAAAAATTATGGGGAACGGACCGTCTCCCTCAGGGTGGGTGATGAAAGTATTCATCACACCGTCCCTGGTTGGAATATCTATTTCACGATCTATCATGGTTTGCGGCTGATCTATTCGATAATGGCTTGTTGTACTGCATTCTCGAAATCTGATTGTGCAGGGCCATAGGGCTGCTGCAACATCAGCACTGCAGTGAGTTCTTCATCTGGATCGGTGTAGGAACGCGTGCCAAAAGCGCCGCCCCAGCCGAATGCCCCTTCACTACGCCGTGAATTGGCAACAACAGGGTCCATCACAACGGAAACCGTATAGCCAAAACCCTGGCCTTCAATTCGACGCGAAATACCTTGATAAAGATCTTTTACCTGATTGCTGCTCATCATCCTGACCGTGCGTGGGCTTAATAAGCGGTGACCAAATAACTCACCGCCATTCGCTAACATTTGTTCGAAACGCAAGTAGTCGCCTGCGGTGCTATTCAAGCCGTAGGAGCCTGAATAATAAGTAGTTGGCGGCACATCGAAGAAACGGGACATGTCGCGATCAACAATATTCACACGACGGTCCTGATATTCTTCCGGGACATTCCACCAGGTGTTATCCATGCCAAGGGGATCAAAGATTCGTGACTGAACGAATTCATTGAAGGGCATGCCTGACTCGATCTCAATTATGCGAGCAATGACATCCAGAGCAGTTGCACCACTGTACTGCCAGCGACTACCTGGCTGAAAATCAAGGTAGAACTGGCCATATTCGGGCACATTGGTTGCTAAGGTTCTGCCGGGGCCTCTGCCACCCGAAATTCCTTCAGCAGCCGAGATTGCACTGCCTAAACCACCAGATGCCAACCCAGAAGTATGGGTCAAAATGTCATGAACAGTAATTTCGCGAGCGGCAGGTACGGTTCGAAAGTCCGGAAGATCGCGAGGATCGACCCTGAATGGACTGACGTTTTCATCTACTGGTTCACGAAGTACAGCCACTTCCATGTCAGCAAATTCTGGAATCCACTTGCTGATAGGATCGGTGGGCCGAATTAGACCTTCCTCGATGAGCATCATAGCGGCAACCCCCAGAACAGGCTTAGTCGAACTCATCATGATGAAAATGCTGTCATCCTGCATGGGACGATTAGCGCCCACATCCATCAAACCATGGGATTCGAAGTGCACTAATTTTCCCCGGCGAGCCACAACGGTCACAGCCCCCTGAATGTTGCCAGCTTCGATATGCCGATCAATCACCTGATTGATGCGTTCCAGGCGCTCGGTAGACATGCCAACTTCTTCGGCACTGGATACCCAAGGTATGTCTTGAGCGACTGCCAGCGAGGTGAAAAAACTAAGAGTAAGCACTGAGAAAATGCGGAAATGCCTGTAAATCATGAAATATTCCTCGAATCTGTCATGGTCTTGGTTTGGACGTTAATAATACTTAATGCCTGCTACAAAGGAAGCGTTGGTTGGGGCAGATGACACGTTGCGTGTCAGTGGGACACAGCCCATATCTGAGCCAATAGCATTCGCGTCCTGTTTTCAAGCTATAGAAGAATCTAAACGCATCGTGAATAAAAATTGGGGCTGTCCTAGATAACTAGCGCATTTATGACCTATAAACTGCGCTTTTTCGCTGATTTTTGCCTTGCACTAACTGCCTCGCAAACAGTAATCAGAGGTTCCCTAACGCGGTTCAATGTGTTTTCCCCGGAACGACGAGATTTCTTTAACAACGGCTCTGATCTATTTCAATTCGGAAACATCAGTGGCATGGCAACTGATACTCATGGACAATCTTTTGGTAGAAGCGTTGCGCACCTCTCACTCAGGATGGCCCACCGGTTAAGTCAACTTGGAAAATATCGTCCGGCGCGTGACCCTTAATAATACCCTTAACAATAAGTACGGTTGTGCATATGGGAGATGACGGCTGTGACTGCTGTAATGTGTAATGACGCGCATTTTGCGCTTGATCCTGAATACTGGAGTCGCATAATACCGGATATGGCGTTTCCTCCTTATTGGTTTCTGGGAACTGAATCAAGGAAAGATATCCTGGAAAGCCAAGCAGGCGCACAACGCAATGTGGGCATCCATGTTCCTGTGTAGATATCCGGAAACCCCATTACACGGCCACCTGAACTGCGCAGTGCCGACCTGTTCATTCTCCCCGGTGAAACTCGAAGACTAAATTGAAGGCGGGTATCAAATATTCAATTACAACGATTGCGCTGTCTCTACTGGTGATCGGTTTTCTTTTTCGAGGCATTGTCGCAGGAGTGCTCGCCTACTATGGGTTCAGTGTAAGAACATCTACTCCAACTGAACTTCGTGAACTGCTCGAACCATATTACATCTGGTATGAAGCGGAGCGATCCTCTGCAGACTTGCAAACTCCCGGCGTGTTGCTTGTTCCAGGCTGCCTGGGTACTCAAGCATTTCACGAACATTGGGGACAACGATTAGCCAGCAGTGGCATAACTGCATTACTTGTCGATAGCTTTTCTTCTCGTGGTATCGATTCATTACCAAGGCTCAAGGGTATTTGCGAGGGCGAAGAGCTCTGGGGATTCGAGCGCGCAAGTGACGTATTAATTGCACTTGATGCGCTGCGTAAAAACCCTGCCGTTGATGCGGGCAATCTCTCTTTGTTGGGGTGGTCTCACGGAGGCTGGTCTGTAATGGATGCTGCCGCCCTTTCCGGTCATGGTGCTACACCGCCTTTCTTATCCGAGGACAATCAACTCTCACTTGCTGGTGTAGGTCATGTCTTTGCTTTATACCCTTATTGCGGTTTTGGTAGTTTTTCCAGCAGACTGGGCTGGGTTGATGATATTCAAGGCCATGTATTTTTAGCCACGAATGATCAAAATATTGAGCCTGGGCCCTGCAGAGAATTTGTGGCCTCCCAAAACGCTTCAAGTACATTAAATGTGAATATCTCGGTACAGGAATTCAACTCAGACCACTGGTTCGATAACCCTGAAGGTTTTGATTTAGTTGAGCATAATTACGATCCTGTTGCAGCAGAGGCCGTAGCTCAAAGTATATTTAATGCCATATTAGGGGCTCAGGATTAGTCCGAAAATCACAGTCCTTCGCAGCTATAAAAGGTATATACTTTGTTGCATAAAAGAATAATAGACAGGTGAGATTCTGCCATGAACAGACTCAACAAAATCATCTTCACAATCTTTCTATTAGTGCCAATCTGGCTGGTTGTAGCGCAGGATTTTACCCCAAGCGTTTTTGAGCGGGACGATGCCTCTATTCCTTTAAACCCGAACGACCCTAGCTATGATCTTTGGACCCAACTTCGGGACCCAGATAACAATCCGGCTCGGGAACCAGGTCCTTTCTATCCAGGGCGTTTGCGTAATGCCGGTGTTTTATCATTTTTCCAATTACCTCTGGCCGTTAATCAACAAGACCTCATTGCAGGCAAAGTAGATGTTGCAATTCTCGGCGCAGCAATCGATATGGGTGTTGGCATGCGCGGCGCCGGGGAGGGTCCTGATGCCCTCCGTTCCAGTTTAGGCGTTGGAGGCGGAGGTGGATTACCGCATATGCATACTGGCGTTGCCTGGAAACAGGAGTTAACTGCCGTTGACTACGGCAATGCACCGATTGATCAATTCAGTGTTGAGCGCAGCATGCCAACTGTTCGCGCCCTTGTTAGAGAAATTGCACAAACTGGGGCTATCCCTTTGATCATTGGTGGCGATCACTCCCTGGAATATCCAGATATCGCTGGCGTCGCTGATGTATATGGCAAAGAAAATGTCGGCGTAATTCATTTTGATGCTCACTTCGATGCCGCCGGTGCCGGTTATCTGGGACACATGATCTCCCATGCCCAACCGGTTTATCAGTTAATCGAAGAGGGCCATGTGTTAGGCGAAAACTATATTCAGGTCGGATTGCGTGGTTATTGGCCTGGTGAAGATGGATTTCGTTGGATGCGCGAAAACAATTTCCGCTATCACACGATGGCAGAAATTGAGAGAGACGGTTGGCCAGCAGTCATGGAAAAAATATTAGCTGAAGCCAATGATGGCCCAGAATATTTATACGTGTCATTCGATATCGATGTGTTAGACCCAGCCTTTACCCCGGGAACAGGCACGCCTGTACCGGCAGGCCTTACGACGAGAGAAGTGTTTCCACTGATCAGAGCATTGTGTACCGAAAACAATCTGGTGGGTTTCGAGCTAGTAGAACTTAACCCCCTGGTTGACCCAGGTTATACCACTGTTCTCAATTCCAACAAAGTGGTTCAGGAATGCTTAACAGGAATTGCTATGCGTAAAATTGGTATCACTGACGGTGGTTACTACAACCCATTGACAGTGGAAGACGCTCGACCCGATCCATCAATGTGAGAGCTGTTTTACCTCTCAGGTAATTGTCTCCTTTAAACAACGTGCCTATCTTTTGCCCTATGCGCAAGAGAATGATTTCATTCCTATTGCTGGTTATCGCGGCCATCCACTTCGTGCCCGTTTCAAGATGTATTGGCGTCGCACAGTTAGAATCTGTATGGCATTAGCATAAATTCTCCTGAATTAGAGATTTTGATGCGACACCGGGCCTTGCTGTTTAGCATCTTGGGAGGCGTTTTCGTTTTAGGAACTTTCGTTTCAGGAGCTTCCAACCCTCGCTATTAATTTCTGGCATTTTCGTACTGGCCGCTTCTACATTGTTATTCCCGATTACTCTCGATTACTCCCATTTCTTTATCTATGCGCAGTCCTGGATTACTCCAACGACTCGACCCGAAGTATTTTACTCGGTGATATGATCACATTTGTCGCTTTGACAGGCACCATGATCTTACAATATCTTGCCACCCCGCCTGCTCACCTCACAGGCTAGAATTTTAGTCAAATTTGAGCGTGGAGCTAACCGGCATGACCTGATGCTGATGATGCCTTTGTGCTCATTTGTTTGGCTATAATGGCTGAATGTCCGCAGACAAATTTCGCTTTCCTACTCTAACTGCCGTCGTTATCGCCAACATGGTTGGAACTGGCGTGTTTACCAGTCTTGGCTTTCAATTATTGGATATTCGCTCGGGTTTTGCCTTGATGATGCTCTGGGCGCTTGGTGGGCTTGCGGCACTGTGTGGGGCGATGACTTACGCAGAGCTGGGTGCTGCGCTACCCCGCTCCGGCGGCGAGTACAATTTTTTGCGCCGCATTTATCATCCTGCTGCCGGGTTTGTTTCTGGGTGGATTTCGTCGACTGTCGGGTTTTCAGGTCCGGTCGCTTTAGCAGCCATGACCTTCGCCGCCTATGCCTCATCAGTCATGCCGGATGGGTTAGGCGATGGCATACAAAAAGCGATGGCCAGTATTCTTTTGATTGTGCTTATGATCATTCATGCAACTAATCATCGCAACAGCGCAGGCACACAGGTTGGTTTTACGGTATTAAAGATCGGCGTCATTCTGGTTTTCGTTTTGAGTGCCATATTTTTTACCGATTCCCCTCAGCCCGTTAATTTTTTTCCAGCCACTGGAGATGGTGCAATTATTACCAGTGGAGCATTTGCTGTGGCACTCATCTATGTGAGTTTTGCCTACACGGGCTGGAATGCTGCCACTTATCTCAGTAGCGAGCTGGAGAATCCCCAACGCACGCTTCCCTGGATATTGATAACTGGTACATCAGTAGTGACTTTGCTGTACCTTGGCCTCAATTTTTCCTTTCTTTATGCAGCACCAATGGATGCAATGGCAGGCGAAGTTGAAGTGGGTGCCATTGCTGCCCAGGCTGCATTTGGTGATACAGCAGGGCGCTTTACCGGTCTCATTCTGGCGCTGTTACTGATTTCAACGGTTAGTGCGATGACCATGGCAGGTCCACGCGTCATTCAGGTCATTGGGGAAGACTTTCCTGCCATCGGCGTATTAGGCCAGAAGAACAAATACGGCATTCCATCGATTGCTATCTGCATACAATCGGGCGTGGCACTGCTTTTTATCTTCTCTTCAACCTTCGAAGAGATATTGGTGTTCTCCGGATTTACTTTGGCACTAAATAGTTTTGTCACTGTCTTCGGCATTTTCGTGCTACGTCGACAGCAACCAGATCTGGAAAGACCCTACCGCACCTTTCTCTACCCACTCCCTCCAATAATCTATTTGTTGCTGACTGGTTGGACTCTTGGATTTACGCTGATCAACCGACCGATAGAAGCGCTGGTGAGTTTAGGGATAGTGGGCCTTGGGCTTTTGTTTTATTGGCTTGCTGCACAGTCATTAGATGAATGACTAGATCACTGCACATGACTACTAAAAATGAACATCAATGTCAGTCAGCTAGCGTCGAATCGACTGGTGGCTGGGAAAGGTTTAGGAAGCCTCTGATTAATGTTTGCGAGGCAGTTAGTGCAAGGCAAAAATCAGCGAAAAAGCGCAGTTTATAGGTCATAAATGCGCATTTTGAGCTGATTTTTAACACAGCAATAACAACTTAGGTAATTAATCAGAGGTTCCCTAATGAAGAATGACCTTGACATAGAATCCTGAACACCCTCTTTAGAAATCTTTTAACCAGGTTAAAACTGCAGCAATTCCTTTGGGGTAACTTACAAATTACAAACGGTGCAGCTCAATAGGTTGGGAGGTTTCACGACCACCCACGAGAATACTTATCAGCGTGTTTCCCCATGTATATTTCTCCTGCATCAACTCGTTGATACGATCGCTTTTCGACATGTTCACTTCAGCACGATAGCGATTGCGCTCACCATTTCGGGTCAATGCAAATTCACCATTCTCTTGAATACGGGTATACCAACCTGAGCCTGTGGAGCCTACTCTTAAGTATTGAAAACCTTCATCATCTACAATCCATAACCGAGTTGTTACTTCGTCCCCCTCGGTATTGATGGTGTGTAGTTCTACCACTTCGACCCGCTCTGATGCCACGTACTGTAAAACACCAAACAAGGCAGCTATTCCCAATAACAGGCCTGCGCCCCAATATAAATACTTCATGTTCCAACCCCTCTTTTATCACCCAATGTAGAGCAAACACTTTACCATTAAACTATTTAGTATTAACGTATTCTTGGATAGACTGGCATCACTTTCAATAGCAGAATAAGAATCCGTGGCAAAGCAACAACCTGATCCCGACCCCTTATTGTTTACCTACTTCAACGAGATAAACATCATTTCCCGGCTGGCAGGTAACATCTTCGAACGTAGCCTGCCCGACGGGCTTACTAATTCGCAGTTCAGTGTGCTTAACTGGTTCGTATGCATAGATAAGCAGGCAACGCCGACTCGTTTAGCAACTGCATTTCAGGTCACTGGCGGCGCTATGACCAATACCCTGAAACAGTTGCAGGCAAAGGGGTTGGTGAACATCAAACCTGACGCTAATAGTGGGCGGCAGAAAATCGTGACCATAACGACCAGGGGGAGAAAGCTGAGGGACAAAGCTACTGCCTGTGCACCATCTGCCCTGGTGGATTTTTCTGAGAAATTCTCCCTCGAAAGTATCGAGAAACAGACACGGGAACTGCAAAAAGTAAGGCAATTTCTCGACAAATATCGATACCAATAATCTCAGGGAGAAACCGCGGAGAATACAGGAGATACAGGGAATAAGAGAATAATGGGCTGAATGCCCGATCCGCTGAGCCACTGCAAACTACGGCACAGACGAGCATGGATTACCGGACATTCGGCTCAAAAGGCAAAAATCGACCCAAGAGTGATGAGCATGCAGTATCCCACCGAGGACTCGGCGTTGTGCACCAGGGGCATTTAAGTCGGATAGCGCTTAAGTCCCATATTAACCAGAGCGCCCAGGGCAATCGACTGAACGCCTACGTTGTGTCCAAGATGGGCAGAAGTTGATAATTTTTGGGCTCAGATCGACGAGGGGGCACCACTTGTTCACTTTTTGTCCTGGAAATCTATGCGAAAATCCATTCAGTCGATTGCCCTGCCAGAGCGCCGAAAATCGCAGCTTGATTCACTGAGTCTGTTACAATTTGTGTTCCACCAGCCCCGGAATTCGAGCTGCTCTTGCTATGCAACCCATACAAATATTCACGGTCGGTGGCACCATCGACAAAATCTATTTTGACGCCAGAAGTACCTATGAGGTTGGCCCTCCTAATATAGCAGAAATCCTGACGGGGCTAAGTCTTAACCCTGAATTTAAAGTCACTCCCCTCATGCAGAAGGACAGCCTGGAGATGACCGACGAGGATCGCCAGCAAGTGCTGGAAGCGGTTCAATCCACTTCTGCAACTCAGATTATTATTACCCATGGTACTGACACCATGGTCAAGACCGCCAAGGTCCTCAGTTGCGCTGCAAATAAAACCGTCGTGCTCACCGGCGCTCTAGAACCTGCCCGGTTCAAGACCTCAGACGCCATGTTCAATATTGGCTCGGCAGTCACGGCCGTACAGACCAAGCAGCCCGGAATCTATATCACAATGAATGGCGAGGTATTCGACTATGACAAAGTGTTGAAAGATGTCGAAAAAAACCGTTTCATGTCATTATAGAAAACAGCGATGGAGGCTAAGCCTGTGATAAAAACTAAGGAGTCTCTGATTAATGCGGTAAATTATGCTGTGGCTGTCAGGTCTATATTGCACCATACTGACCCAGGTGTGCTCTCCATCGGAGTTAATACCGTCGGGGTGATACATTGTGTTTTCCCCCAATTGAATGCTGGTTGAAAGATTTCCTTCCAGATCAAACTTGAATAGATGACCAACGCCTTCTCCCGGTGTTCGATTACAGTTGCTGTCCTCAGCAGATGGTTCGGGCCTGATCACAGTTTCCACTGATACCATAAAAAAACACATCGCCAATGCGTGTCATGCCTTGGGGATGATAAACATCAAATTGCAAAGGGGTGGACTGGATGAGATTCCAGTCACTGTCATTGCTGAGGCTCAGAAGGAAATTCAGCACGGCATCATCCTGCGCAAACAGGGAGGGAATGCTGAAGCAAAAAAGAAACAGGGCATACGAGAAACGCATGCCCTGTTGTTACCTGAAGTCACCTGGATAACCAGACTTGCAAAGTTATGTACGCAGGTCGATTCCGTATTCAAGGTAACTCTTGAGGCATAGAAGAAAACCTTGCCAGCCGCCACAGTTGTCATGTGACCCTTTGTAGCCTTCGGCATCGTGGCGCCAGCCGGATTCACTGATACTTACCATCGTGGCGTTGTCATTCAGAACTTCAAACTCGAATGACACCGTCACCTCATAGGAATCATCGTTAGTCTTTTGCCAGTTCTCTGAATCCAGGCTGAGCTGGATCAACTCATTGAGCACAACTTTCTTGACAGTGACTTCATTGGTTCCCCATTCATCCCAGGTCCAATCGAGTTTAGTGCCTTCCACCATGTCACCAGTGGTGGCGTTCACGAAGTACTTTATGGCGTGTTTCCTGGACACGATGGCTGTAAACACTTCAGCCACAGGTTTGTTAATTTTGGTTCTAACAGTGTAGTTGCGGTCAGAGTTACGTTCACTGCTTTCTGTCATTGGTTATCCCTCTTTCTTGGTGTTGTTTTATCTCTTGCTCAATATGTTATAAATATATAACATATTAAATCAAGCCTTCAATAGAAGTTTTTCATGGTTAACCGTCCTTTTGATGATCCAGAGGACCTGCAGGACGAGC
Source organism: uncultured Pseudohongiella sp. (assembly GCA_965198435.1). GTDB lineage: Bacteria > Pseudomonadota > Gammaproteobacteria > Pseudomonadales > Pseudohongiellaceae > UBA9145. The sequence goes on from OZ240664.1 coordinate 189,959, forward strand.
GGGTTATTAAGGCTATCGCCAGCGCAGATCGCCGCCAGATTCTGGACCTGCTCCGTGAAGAGCCACGTACCACAGGGGGCCTGTGTAAGGAGCTGCTCTGGTTAAATCGCTGTACTGTGATGCAGCACCTGGGCGTGTTGGAAAAAGCAGGGCTGGTAATCAGTAAAAAGGATGGGCGTCAGCGCTGGAATTATCTGGACGTGAGCCCGATCCAGCGGTTTCATGAACGCTGGATTCATGCCTATGCCCAGCCATCGGCGCGTATATTGAGTCGCCTGAAGCGAGACCTTGAGGCAGGAAACTAGGCCATGATCATCAACTACAGACTCACATGATTTCTGGCAATGGATCAGTTCGACGACTGGGGGCTCAACTGCAGATAGAAGCTCCCGTTTCAAAAAAGTATAAGAGTCAATTACTGATGTTGAACATGTGGCTCACTGGCTCACTGTTGGACTAATGGACTAGTCGAACAGTCGACGCCTGTGAAGGAGGGCGCATCGTTTTGAAAGATGGGACCTGCGGTGAATGGCATTGTAAAGATTTATTCGCTTCCCTGTTGTTTCGTATTTATCTGGAACGACAATCCAGAAGAGGCTGCACACCTCCACTTGATTGACTTAAGGAACCTCTGATTAATTACCTACGTTGTTATTGCTGCGTTAAAAACCAGCTCAAAATGCGCATTTATGACCTATAAACTGCGCTTTTTCGCTGATTTTTGCCTTGCACTAACTGCCTCGCAAACATTAATCAGAGGTTCCCTAACTTAAGCTAACTACTCAAAAACCACCGCTCTGGACTGAGCCAGCCTCATGTAGAGAGCCTTCATCTCTGGCAACAGGAACCGACGCTCAATCAATGAATCCACCGACGCTTCGTATTTGCTGATATAGTCATTAAACGAACCATAGAGCGCGCTGACTGAATCCCGTTGATCTTTATTTGCCAGTGCTGTTTCTGGATCTTTGGCTAAAGGGATATATCCACCCGCTAATCGCGCTAAGGAACGTTCAGCACCAGTAGCAGGGTTTCGCATATTCCAGGAAACAAATGTGGCAAGTGGCACTTCTGTCAAAGGCGGCAAAATTGTGCTACCGGCCAGGTCATTATTATTGTCATCCACTGCCGGTACCAGGGCACGATAGAAGTGATCGGAATAAGCTGGATGATTGTCTACGATACGATCACTTTCAAAGCGGCCGCCATAATCCGCATGGGCAGGAAAATACATACTGGAGGGATGGTTATAGCCTCTGATTGGGTTCCATGCTGCTGTATTGATAGCATCGTCAAAATGGGATTGCACGAGTGTGCCATCAGAAATCTTCGGATAGACCGATTCTGGAGGCTCGACGTCACCAGCAATCCAGTCGTGCATTGCAACGATTAATGATAAGCCGATGGGCTGCCACATGTTTGGATTACGGGGCAATTGGCCACTTGTTGGTTCGCCGGGAATCATGCCATTGCCTGAACCGTGCTGGGACCCACCGATAGTATAGAAACGCACTTCCTCGGGAATCGCTGCATCTTCAGTACCCTGTGGATTGGTGTGAGGCAGTGAGCCGGCGCGTAGCCAGTACTCATTAGTAGTCTGAATATGCATGACTTTTGGTACGGTATTCGTTGCCCGCGCACGGGCTAACAAACTGTCAGTCTTACCTGTATAAGGGTCGGTACTTTCACCGTACGTGAATGGAAACAGATCATTGGGATATAAATAGTTGGAGTGATGTCCGTTAGTGCGGGTTGGCATAGCGAAGCGCATGTTGAACATGCCATAACCGCCGCCGGCAATGTAGGGCACAATGCCATCGAATACCCTTCGATTATTCAGATCGGCGTTAAAGCCATCATAAACAAACTGCCGCAACAGGCGGCCGCTTTGAGAAAACCCGTAAGCGATGGTGTGATTGATGGCTGGCAGATCCAGGGCATCCAATTGATCACCATCTTCATGGCGAATCAGAGACACCATATCGCGGATTGCAGCCATACCTGCACCAGCCAACACGGGGTCCTGAGCTTCGTAGATCAACTCATACAGTACGCCAGGTTCGAACCCTTCATCCATAGTAATTATGACCTGCGGTTGCGAAACGCCATCGACCTGCTCAACTGACAAGTCATAACGGGAGCGTTCTACCGGCACCCGAGGGTCAGTTTGGTATAGACGCCGAGTCAGGCTGGCATTGCGTAATCCCTCTGCTGTGGGCTGATACGCCAGATGTCCACCACCGGCGATTTCAATTTCATTGCTGGCCCGTCCAACACTGAGCTCGTAACGCACATCACCGGTAAGTGGCTGTTCATCGGAGACTATTGGTGCATACAAACGCATGCGTCCATTGCCCGGTTGCAGTTCATTAATCCAACCTGTCATTAAGTAGGTATATCCTTCACTGGTAAGTTCCGAAATCACACCGAGTGCGTTTTGTGCTGCAAGCTCACTCTCAGGCGGAGTAAGTAAACGGCCACGATTATTCACTCCATACAGTAATGCTCCATTGGCAATATCACTGGAGGGGACGAGCATTTTGAAATCCACCGCGTATTCCACCAGGCCCTGCCGATTGGTCGGCGCATACTCAATATCCGCGATTGCTGCGTTGCCTGAATCTTTGGGGTCAAGGGTCAAATACACCAGGCCTTCGACCTTTTCGTAGGAATAATCCTGGCCCGCAGCCGTCAATGTCTCCCGACTGGTAATCTCAATGCTGGATACATCAGCATAGATGAGAGATGTCAGAGAGAGCGTGAGAACAGCAAAGGCGATACGCATGAGGATGCCTCTTTTATTTATTGGTTTGTAGTTCTTGGTTTTAGTAGCTGGACCACTGATTTTTGCTAAATCAGCGCCTGTGTCAAGGACCAGCCTGGCGGTTCAGTTGGCGGTGACCCGCGAGGATTCATTCTGGGCGTTACGCACGGCGATGCGCTGACTAATGACTGGCATTAACGCGGTCAGTGCAGAACCAATAATGAGTAACAATGCACCGACGATGGACAGCAAAGACAGGCGATCAGAAAATGCATAATCGGGATTAAAGAACACTATGAGCTTTAAACCACCGATGGTAAACAACGGCGCCAGTGCCAGGGTCGCACTCACCTTAGAGGCATCCCAAAGATTCAATGCTTCGGCAAAGCTGCCATAGGCAATAAGCGTATTGGCACAACAAAACACCAATAGCCACATTTGAAAACTGGTTAATTGAAACAACAGTGAGGGCGTGGTGATCGGTAGCAATACCACAACCGAGACAACATAAATCACAAAAAGAATTTGCACTGAAGAAAACTCATGCAGCAATCGCTTCTGCAAAAGCGCATAGATCGTCCAGGTAACTGCGGCCACCACTACGATCAGCACACCAACAGTTTCGGCATTGTTCAGCGAGACAAAAGTGCTCAGACGATCATGAAAAAACAGCAACAGCCCTAACACAATTAAGGCAGTCCCAGCTTTCTGCACACCGACGAAGGGCTCTTTGTACACCACTACGCCGCCCAGAATGAGAAACAATGCGCTCAGTTGAATGACCGCCTCACTGGTTTCTGCATTGACGTAATTCAGGCTCAGGGAAAAATAGTAGTAATTGCCACACAGGCCCAGGGCTGCGATCAACAATAACCAGCGTTCCTTTACCGGCACTTTAAACACCGGTGGCAAATCGTTTTTCGCTATCAGCCAGATGCCTAAAACGGCACCAGCAACCACAAGGCGATACCACACCATGGTGCTGGCATCCATTCCTGTCAACAGCTCTTTGAGCGCAATAGGCAACAGGCCCCATAGCGCTGCAGCAGTAAGAGACAGAAGAAATCCGGCCACATGATGTTGTCGGGCTTGGTTCATTTTCATCGCTTTGATGAAATCAATTCTCGCGAGCGCGAGAAAGCGTGTATCGTATCATGAATTACACGAAAGCACGGAATGAATGTTATCTAGGGCCTGTTCACACTAATTGAGTGACCTCTGTTGTGACTAAAAAAGCGCCAATTGAGGCGCGAGGAGCGTAGTTTGGTGATTCCAAATGTGACCCCAAATGAGCGACGAGCAACGACAAGTGTCGCTTTTTTAGCCACAACCCGAACGAAGGAATAGGCGCATTTTTGTGCCCAGCTTCGTTATCAATCGTTTGTATATAGTTATGTACGGCACCCTTTCTGCCTTGCTGAACGCAAAAATGCCCTCTAGCAGAGGCCACTCAATTAGTGTAAACAGGGCCTAAGACAGCTTGATGTGTCTAGAGAAACGGGCGCTCAAAAACTCCATCTGGTCAGCAAGTACCGCATGGTTCGAAAGATAAAGAAATTCATACTGGTTCGGTACAAACGGGATAGCCAACAATTCCATAGTAGCTTCTTCGGGTGTGCGGTCTGCCTTGCGGTTATTGCAGCGTCGGCAGGACGAAACAACATTGGTCCAGCCATCCTTGCCGCCGCGAGAGATTGGAACCACATGGTCTCTGGATAAATCAGCGACATGAAATTCATTGCCACAATACAGGCAGATATTCTTATCCCTGCGAAACAGAAATTTATTCTCCAGAGGCGGATCAAAGCTGTCCTGGTGCACCTTGCCACCACAGGCAACGATACTGGGTAGTTTGAGGATTGACCGTTCGCCATTGCGGTTATAGCCGCCACGAATTTCCATGATTGTGTCGCCGAGGGACCAGATGACCAGGTCTTTAACGAGGAGCGTCGCAGTCTCTTCCCGGGTTAGCCAACTAACCGGAATGCCAGCTTTGTTCAATCGTAGGATCTTGGCATTCAAGCGCGATCACCTGATTCGACTGCGTAATCGTTAAGGAATCTCTGATTAATTACCTATTAATTACCTAAGTTGTTATTGCAGCGTTAAAAATCAGCTCAAAATGCGCATTTACGACCTATAAACTGCGCTTTTTCGCTGATTTTTGCCTTGCACTAACTGCCTCGCAAACATTAATCAGAGGCTCCTTAAGAGTTTACACGCTGGTATGAAGAGTTGCACCAACTGCTATCTCATCAACGTGCTGATTCTTACCTCTATTTTATCGGCGCAATTTTTCCGACCTGAATGTTGTGCAAGAATCCAGAATAACTCGTGATAACTTTCTTTTGTGACAGGGTTGTCACCAAAGGCAGACAGTTAGCCCAGCAGCCGCTCCTGCATTCGCGTCCAGCCACCAGAATTTAACCAGTACCCCAGTTGGAGCAGGATCGCCAACAACATGAAGATGGGAATGGTTCCGAGATCGGCACCACCGACCTGGAAGTAGAACACCGCATTGTAGCTTCGATCTTCCCTCGGATGTTCAGCGGTGACCACACCAATATAAGTACCCTTGTCTTCAAATGTATAACTGGCGCGATAGAACCCTGCTTCTTCAATTGTCGCTTCCTGATAGAACACAGTGGCCGCTTCCAGATCATCAATAGCTTCGATGTCTTGCCAGGACGCATACCGACCAACATCATTCACATCACGTACAATCCTGAAGTCAATGGCCATTTCTGTGAGCAAGGCGTGGAGATACTCCATTACGAAAACCGAATTGGTGACATCGGGAATGTCTTCACAAAATTCTTCTGTCTGTGAAGTCTGTGGCTGGAAAACCGTGAAGTGCGCCTGCATGAAATTAATATTGATCACACACAGATCGTCTTCAAAGGCGACTCCTCCGTGGGCGTAGACTCGATCACTGCTTAACAATGCAAGAGTGATGAAAACCAGTACGCTGAATGACTGACAGATATTGTTTCGTTTCACTGAAGTTCTGGGTTTTTATCATATAAGCGTATACTGCTCTAAGGCTTCTATTGCGCATTCATTGGCTGGACAAATATATGGAAGAAATAATGTCATACGGCATGGACCTTCAGAGCATGCAAAAAGCCCTGTGCATTACTCTCACTATCAGCGGGTCACCAAGGAAGGAAACGTTAGAAATCATGTGTTCTATGGTTGTAGATGGCAGGTAGCTATTTTTATCCTTGTATCCTTGTATCCACCACACAGTGACCTGGTTGCTATGTGGTGGATGGTTGATACATGAGTATAAGTTATGCCTTTTGCGATTATTTATAAACACCCTTTCGGCGATGATTTTAAAGGAATATCCCTAACCAGTAGAACCGGATCTGGCTATATACAGTTATATATGGAAAGGTCAAATAATAACAGATTATATTTATTCTCAGGATACCGTGAATTAATTGATATGTTTTATTTAGAAAATGGCAAAGAAATACTTATTAAAACGTTAACCCCAAAATTAATCACCAAACTTTCTAAAAACGTGCCTGTTCTACATAGATTAACCCGGGAAGGAGAATCTTTGCTTTATAAAGCATACTGCCTTAATGGAGAATATTGTTTTTCGTTCTATGATGATGACCAAAACCCGTTTTCTCAGACTAATAAAGGAGTTAATGCCGGGTCGATAAAAGAAGGTTTTAATATAGAAACAGGGGAGTTATATCACGTTTCATATTGGAAATAATCGTATTTAGGGTCTTAGGAAGCAGATTAACTGCTAATCTACTCCTAAGGCCATGTATACAACAAAAAATCGCTACTCCAAAAATTCCAAAATCAGTGAAGCACGATTTCGCCGTTTGCTGAAAGCGTATTCCATGGACTTTTCAGCGTCTGATACTGCCAGGTTAACAGGTATTTCGGTGCGCTCTGTTAAGGAACCTCTGATTAATTACCTACGTTGTTATTGCTGCGTTAAAAATCAGCTCAAAATGCGCATTTATGACCTATAAACTACGCTTTTTCGCTGATTTTTGCCTTGCACTAACTGCCTCGCAAACATTAATCAGAGGCTCCCTAAGATTTAACCCGATCTAGCTAACATGCTTCCTGAGACCCTTATTAATTATAGTAATGTTCGTACTGATATAAGCATAAGCAGTTATAATGGTGATAATAAAGTACATTAAGAGTAAGAGAGAAGACTTTCGGGCTCTCGTATAGTCTTACATTAATTGCAGCCACTAATTGCTGTACCTACCACGGTATAGCAGCACCGTCGTAGTTAAAGAACTGTCCTGTGTTCTGTTGGCTGAGATTATCGATCACACCGACCATGCCACCCACACTGGTTTCGGTATTGATCAATGCATTAGGTCCGCCCATGTCGGTGAGCACCCAACCGGGATGCACTGCCGCAACGCTGAATCCATCGCTGGCCAAATCGACTGACAAACTGCGCACGACGGAATTCAGTGCTGTCTTCGAGCTACGATAGATATAACTGCCCCCACCTTTATTGTCGTCGATTGATCCCATCCTGGACGTGATATAAACCAGCTTCTTCTCACTGCCCTGCTTCAGGCTACCGATAATATGTTGTGTCAACAACATGGGGGCGACGCTGTTAACATGCAGCACTGTGTTCCAGTCAGCAGCACTCACATTGCCGAAGCTGGCATCTCGCGGCCCATAGATACCAGCATTGCTAATGAGGATATCGATGGCTTCATTTTTAATCTCATCGGCAAAATCCATCATGGATTGTTTGCTGTTCACATCCAATGGATACAAGCACAGTCGCGATTCCGAGCTGGCTAAGCCTGGCAATTCAACAGCGCCCGCCACATCGCGACAGGTTGCCAACACGTCATCTCCTCGTGCGAGATATTGCCTGACAAATTCCAGACCAATACCTCGATTCGTGCCAGTAATCAGAACCTTTGCCATGAAAAGTCTCTCCTTCCAATGATTTTATGCTGCGGTGGTTTGAGAAAGAGGCAACAGGGTACACAGCTAGCTAAAGAGCGTCAAAGGTAACCCTTCTCATCTTTCTGCGTCTTAATAGTGTCAGTATCAAAGCGTTACAAGTTCTCTGTCCGTCTGGTTTTTGGTTCTTTGCTATACTGCCAGGCTGCAACAATACGTACGAAAAACCAAGGGAGCTTCATCGATGCGCAATGTTCTTGCAAAGGCCCTGTTACCCCTGGCAATCGCCACTCAGGTCCAGATAGGCCAGGCACAAGATCCAGAAGAGATCATTATAGTGGGCATTGTGCCGGCTGGCTCCAGCCTGGACAGCCGCAAACTGCCCTACCCCTTACAGATGGGCAGCGCCGAAGATCTGCAAAATATGGGCGGCACCAGCCTGGCTGACTTCATGCGGCAAAGCTTTGCCAGCGTGACTATCAACGATGCGCAGAATAATCCGCTGCAGCGAGATTTGCAGTATCGTGGTTTTACTGCCTCACCTCTGTTGGGATTGGCTCAAGGTTTGGCTGTATATCAGAATGGCGTCCGCATTAACGAACCCTTGGGCGATACAGTGAATTGGGATTTATTGCCCCAATCAGCAATTTATGAAATTCGACTCGGTGGTGGCGCTAATCCGTTGTACGGACTTAACAGCCTCGGCGGTTCTTTGGTTATCGACATGAAGAATGGTTTCAACTTCCAGGGCAGCAATGTAGAAGTAAGCGTCGGCTCCTTTGGGCGCAGGCGAGCCAATTTTGAAATCGGCAGCAATGATGGACAGCTCGGCTACTACCTGAACTTAGAACACTTCGACGAAGATGGCTGGCGCGACCAGTCGGCATCGGATGCTCTAAATATTTACGGCAGCGTTGGTTGGCGTTCTGAATACTCAGCCCTCAATTTCAATCTTCAACATGGTGAGTCTGACTTAATCGGCAATGGAGCTTCCCCGATAGAACTTATCCAGATTAGCCGGGAAGCGATCTTTACCGGACCCGATGTCACTGAAAACGACATGACCATGGTGAGCCTGGATTTTGCCCATGACGTTTCATCTGGCGCCAGCTTCAGCGGCAATTTTTTCTGGCGTGAAAACGACACGGATTCTTTTAATGGTGATGGCACCGAGTTTGCGGTTTGTGAATTTGCAGATCGCGTTGGTCTTATTGAAGGATTGGAAGAGGATGACGTAGAGGAACTGGGCATCGATGATGACGATTTGTGTGAAGGTCAATTTGCCGATGCTGAGGCATTAGAAGATTTTTTAAACGATCTGGTCATGGGGCAGGGTGAAGACAAAGACTTCAATATCGAAAGATTTGAAGATGATGAACTGTCTGGTACTGGCATCTTGTCCGACGAAGCCATCAATAATATCAGTAATCGTGTACAGGAAAGTTTCGGTGGCGATTTTCAATGGACATTTCATGGCACATTCTTCGACACACCAGGACAGGTTGTTTTAGGCGGCGCTTACTTCAATGGCCAGACAGATTTCAATTCGGTTTTGGAGTTAGCGGATATCGATCCTCTAAGCCGTATTACTACTGGTTTGGGTACCGGCACCTTCGTCGATGAAGCAGCAACCAACATACGCACCGAAACGGAATCTATCAGTACTTACATCACCGCTGCACTGGATCTTAGAGACAATATCACTTTGACATTGTCTGCAAGAGCCAACGACACCAGTGTGCGCTTGAATGATCTTTCCGGACAACGACCGGAACTCAATGGTGATCACAGTTTCGATCGCATCAACCCAGCCGTCGGTATTACCTGGCAGGCCGATGATAGTCACAACTTCTATGCGTCTTACAGTCAGTCTTCACGCGCACCCACACCAATAGAGTTAGCCTGTAATGAAGGCGTATTCGATTTAGCCGTGCAGTTTGCCTTAGCCGACGGCGAAGACCCGGACGATGTGGATTTCGAATGCCGCTTGCCGAATGCATTCCTGGCAGACCCGCCGCTGGATGAAGTTGTGGCCAAGAGTTTTGAGGCAGGTGTTCGGGGATATTTCGGCAGTTTGAATTTCAATGCCGGTTTATTTCATACCACCAATGATAACGACATCCTGTTTCAAACCACCGGGCGTTCCACTGGTTTGTTTGCCAACGTCGATAAAACACGGCGTATCGGATTCGAAGGCAGCGTCAGTGGGCAGTTGGAAAACCTGGACTGGTTCCTGGCCTATAGCCATGTGGATGCCAGTTTCGAAGACGATTTTGAAGTGCTGAGCCCCAATCATGCCTTCGCCGATGATGAAGGCGAAACTCAGGTAAACAGCGGCGACACTATTCCTGGCATTCCACAGGATCAGTTCAAGCTGGTCACTGACTACCAAGTTGACGACCATCTCAGCCTTGGTGTGGATGTGATCGCAAACAGTGGCCAGCATCTCAGGGGAGACGAATCCAACCAACTCGATGCTGTGGATGGCTACACCCTGGTAAACTTCCGAGCCCGTTATCGCTGCAACGAAAACTTCGAAGTCTTCGCCGTGGTGAATAACCTGTTCAATGAAGAGTTTGAAACCTTCGGGCTGCTGGGGGAAGAGCCCAGCGAGGTGGAAGTGCCAATTATCGAAGATTTGGAAATCCCTGTATTCCTGGGTGCGGCTCCGCCCAGAGCTGGATTCCTTGGTGTGCGGTACAGCTTCTAAGCGTCAACGCTTTTGCCAATCTGCAATCCAGTGGGTTGCTGAACTTAATTATCTCAGAACATGGAGAGAGTATCCTCATGCTCTACTTTTTAGCGCATCAATAACAAACTAAACCTCTCTGTGCCTCTCGGATCGACGCTTTGATCTAGGGCTTCTCTGATCAATTCCAATGTTGGTACATAATAGGTAGCACTACAGCCAAGAGCAGGGTCTGATGCGCCAGGATTCTTTTTCTGACGCCGGTTTCGAGAAATACCGGAAGAAAACTCGCAAGGAGCAGTTCCTGGAGGAGATGGATTCCACCATCCCCTGGAAGGCGCTGACCGACGCTATCGAGCCGTTCTATCCCAGGCCCCAGTGGGCTGGACTTCGCCCTATCGGTATCGAACGTATGCTGCGCATCCACTTTATCCAGCAAGGGTTCAACCTGTCTGATCCGGCTGCCGAGGAAGCCCTCTACGATTCTCGCGCGTTGCGGCAATTCGTCGGTATTGATTTTGGCCGAGAGCCCGTGCCGGATGAGACCAGGATCTGCACGTCCCGCCACCTGATGGAGAAGCACCATCTGGGCGATCAGTGGTTCCATCCGGTGAACCAGTATATGCAGGAGAACGGGATGAGGGTCTTCCATGGCACCATCGTTGACGCCAGCATCATCAATGCGCCGAGTTCCACCAGGAACAAAAAGAAAGAGCGCGATCCGCAGATGCGCCAAACACGCAAAGGCCATCAGTGGTACTTCGGCATGAAGGCCCATCTCGGCGTCGACAGTCGCACAAGGCTCATTCACTGCGTGGTCGCTACAGCAGCTAACGTCCACGACTCTCAGGTTCTGCCCGGTTTGCTCCATGGGGAAGAAACCAGGGCAATCGAGTGAATGCCTCTGTCGCGTCGAAGATGGGTAGAAGGGTATGATTTAGGGCTCAGATCGACGAGGGAGTGCCAATTGTTCGTTTTTTGTACTGTGTGTACTGGAAGTGCGCACGAAAATCCATTCAGTCGATTGTCCTGGGGAAGAAACGCGCGTCTGGGGAGATTCTGCGTACAGCGGTCAGAGACAAACCATCACTGATTACGCCCCCGCGCCAAAGACTTCACCCAGGCGAAGGGCAGCCGCAATCGGAGGCTGACTGAAGATGAACGAGCCCGAAACAGAAACCAGTCCCGCGTCAGGGCAAAGGTGGAACACCTCGTTCGGCATCATCAAACGCCAATTTGGATTCTCGACAGTGAGATACCGTGGGCTGGACAAAAATGCTCATCGTCTGTTCGTGGCCTGCGCGCTGAGCAACCTGGTGATCGCCAGGAAGGCGCTGCTGAAGCGAAACAAACAGGGCTAGGCACGTTGTGCCTGATAATTCGGGATTGCGGGAGAAATCCCATGCATAGCACCGAAATACGGGTTATCTACCTTATCTACCGGGTTTTTAGGTCCGAAAACCGACGATTCCACTATTGAGAGCATGTGCTGCATGAGTTTCTGCAATTTTTACCGATTAATCAGATGTGCCCTAAGTGACTTTATTTTATTCCTCGCCGTTTTGGAATATTATTTCCAAATATCTGCCACATTGCATTTCTGGCCCAAGAACAAATCAAATCACTTCAGTGAGTTGCGATGAGTTGCAATGCGGCGCAACCCAGCTACGGGGAAATTCCCTTAATCCAGCAAACCGAGACCCCTTGATTTGTCGACGCCAGAAACCCAGCTAATGCGACGAAATCCGGTTCCAATTCAATGCTTTGCAGGTTAGGCTTAAAGCATATTCCTCCGAAATTAATAGGAGGGCTCCAGATACAGATGTTATGAACACCAGGAGCAAAGATGATGAAACCTGAAAACAGATTACAATTGATGAATTATTTTGGGGCCATACAAAAAAATACTCATAGGAGCTGGTGCGGAATTAACGAAGAAAATAAGTCGATTTATTTAAGCGTATGGACAGACTATCGAAATAAATTAGGTAAACGAGAACGAGACTACTACGTCATACAAGAGCCGCACTGGGGTGTGGAAGCAAGAGGGTCGTTTTCACGGGCAGCAAGAAAGGACCATGATGAAAAGCTAGCTCTGGCCTTCACCGAAGGTTACGCTGTCTACGGGTACTTCGTAGTTGCAAAAGATAAAAATGCAATACCAAGAAAAATTGAACGGACTATAACTTCTTTCGTATTTTCGCTTGAACTCGAAAAACTAGAAAGCAGTGCTGTCATTGGCTATCCGTTACAGAGAATCGAGATCAAGTAGTGCGTGCATAACAGGCAGGCACGTCGCCCGCTGCGCGTGCTGAACTCAGCACTGCGTGCTTCGCCTGTGTTGGTGGCGTTATGTGTAAACCTGATTATGGGATTTGACGATAAGCCAGTGCAATTAGCGGCTTTTTCTTACAACTGGAAATATCCGGGATAAGTCAGGATAGTTTCAGAGTTCTATTTATTGGCGTAGTCGGAGGGGGTTATCGTTTTAAGGAGCCTCTGATTAATGTTTGCAAAGCAGTTAGTGCAAGGCAAAAATCAGTGAAAAAGCGCAGTTTACAGGGCATAAATGTGCATGTTGAGCTGATTTTTAACGCAGCAATAACAACAGGTAATTAATCAGAGGTTCCTTAGGTATTCAGAGTGCATATAGACGATATGAGAAATACAGTACGAGGCAAGGCATAGAAAGCCTGGAAGAAGAACCTGATCGTTTAGGTTTTATGAAGAAATCCAGGATTGAGATGCAAAGAAGTGCATTTCAATCTACTTTTCTACTTTTTTTCTACTTTCGTAATTTTAACCTTCCTTGCTATTGCGGGCTTAGTAACTGAATTCACAAACATAATGACACAGCAAGAAGCTTGCTGCGTGCTCATTCAGGAACACATAATGATTTATTTAACTATTATTTGACTATTTGTTTGACTATTTATCTAAGGAGCCTCTGATTAATGTTTGCGAGGCAGTCAGTGCAAGGCAAAAATCAGTGAAAAAGCGCAGTTTACAGGGCATAAATGCGCATTTTGAGCTGATTTTTAACGCAGCAATAACAACGCAGGTAATTAATCAGAGGTTCCCTAAGCTAACTGATGCTGACAAACCTCTTAATATTGGGCGTCAGCTAACACCTAAGGCGTAAGCGCAATAAATACAATGCAATAATAGAGCAGATGCAATATTTTGTTCCTGATTATCTTCATGACTTATAGCCTGACCTTCTGGAGCTCGACATGGATAAACGAACTTTCATAAAAAATGTGGGCATGATGAGTGCCGCAGCGACAGTGACTTTCACCAGCCTGCGCAATGCAGTAGCCGCAGTCGAGAATACTTCCATTGCTGATCTGGCCGGTGATGAAGATTTCTGGCTCAAGATTCGGGGCGATTATGATATCAAACCCGACTACATCAATTTGGAAAACGGCTACTACTGCTTTCTTCCACAACAGACTCTGGAGCGACAGATCGAGCATATACGCGAGGTGAACCGCGAAGGTTCCTATTATATGCGCACGGTGCAGTACGAAAACAAAGACAGAGTCGCCAATGCAGTAGCGGAGATCGTGGGCTGTGACTCTGAAGAAGTGGCAATCACCCGCAACACAACTGAGTCACTGGATTTGATTATCAGCGGCATTGACTGGCAATCCGGCGATGAAGCGGTAATGGCAGAACAAGACTACGGTGCCATGCTGAACCAGTTCAAATTGATCGAACGCCGCTATGGCACGGTTAATCGCCTGGTGTCAGTGCCTAACCATCCGAAGAATGATGAAGAACTGGTCGACCTCTATGCATCTGCGATTACAGACAAGACCAGGCTCCTTATGCTCTGCCACATGATCAATATCACTGGTCAGGTACTGCCGGTGCGCAGGATTGTGGACATGGCTCACGCGCGCGGCGTTGAGGTAATGGTGGATGGCGCCCACGCCTATTCCCATGTGCCTTTTCAAATGAATGATCTGGATTGCGACTACTACGGCACCAGTCTGCACAAATGGCTGAGCGCTCCATTAGGCTCAGGTATGTTGTATGTGAGGAAGAAAAAGATCGATAAGGTTTGGCCGCTATTTGCCGAACGGGATCTCGGCCCCAATGATATGCGCAGGCTGAATCATATCGGTACCCACCCGGTACATGTTGATCTGGCTATCCTCAATGCCATCGAATATCAGAATACACTTGGCCTGGAACGCAAGGCAGCCAGGCTGCAATATCTGCAACACTACTGGACCAGTCAACTCAGAGACCTTCCAGGCATCCATATCAATACACCTGAAGAACTGCATCGCCATGGCGGGATTGGCAATGTCGGTGTGGACGGCCTGGAACCGTCAGAGTTGGCAGATAGGTTAATGAAAGAACATCTCATCTATACTGCGGCTATTAACCGGCCTGGTGTGCGCGGTGTTCGGGTGACACCGAATGTCTACACCACGACCGATGAATTGGATGCGCTGGTAACGGCAATGAAGGCACTTGCTGCTTAAGCTTAGGGAACCTCTGATTAATTACCTACGTTGTTATTGCTGCGTTAAAAATCAGCTCAAAATGCGCATTTATGACCTGTAAACTGCGCTTTTTCGCTGATTTTTGCCTTGCACTCACTGCCTCGCAAACATTAATCAGAGGCTCCTTAGAACACTCGTCTGGTGAATGAAGATTTATCCAACGGCTGGGAAGCCAGCGCAGAAGATTTCATATCTGGCCGCAGCAGGAACATCGGCGCGGCTACCGTCAAGGAATGGAGTAAAAGCTTTGCAAAGGGCCAGCACCTTTTAGATGTTGGTTGCGGCTTCGGCGGCTCTTATACGCAAAATCTCATTGACCGCAGTATCACCGTTCATGGAATTGATGCCTCTGGGTCCTTAATCGCTGAACACCAACGTAGATTTCCCACCGCTCTTACTCGGCATGAAGCTGCAGAGCAATCGGACTTCTTTGCTCAACAATATGATGGCATCTTATCGGTAGGATTCATGTTCTTATTGTCGCCCGCAAATCAGGAGCGGGTATTGAGCAAAATGGCTGGTGTCTTGAAAGAGAATGGCAAACTGCTATTCAGCTCACCCTATCAAATCTGTGAATGGAATGATCTGCTGACCGGGAGAAAATCGGTGTCTTTGGGCAGAGACAGGTATATCGGTATTATGGAAAAGCATGGCTTGTCTCTAATCGACGAGTATACTGATGAAGGTAATAGTCACTACTACAACTTTTGCAAACCCACTTCCGACTAATTTCCAGCAGGAATAATTGACATGTGCAGATATCTGGATGGATTCATCCACCCTATTCCTAAAGACAAACTCGATGCGTATAAGACATTGGTGGCCAGCGTCGCTGATATCTGGAAAGAGCATGGTGCGTTAGACTATTGGGAATGTGACAGCGACGGTTTTAGCATAGAAGGAATACGCGAATTCACCGATGTGCTCAGTACTTCTGATAGCGAAGTTGTCGTATTTGGCTGGGTATTGTTCAAATCACAGGAATCTCGCGATATCGCTCACAAAAAAGTAGCAGAAGATGCGCGCATGAAAGAGTTGATGGCGAAATCTGACACAGGCTTTGATGCAACTCGTATGGTGTACGGCGGTTTTACACCATTCGTCCCCTGAGCATTTGACCAGCTAAAATACGAAAGACAAGAATAACAATACAATCAACCAATGCCCTTTACCTCAAACAACAATTGCAAAATCCACTACGAAGTAACTGTCGATAACGATGGCCCGACTTTAGTTCTCATTGCCGGTCTTGGAGAGCAGATCGGAGCGGTTGAATATCCTGAAGAACAATGCGCGATTTTTGGTGGGGCAGGATTCAGAGTGGTGCGAATTGATAACCGCGAGACCGGATTGTCTGGGCCAGAGATAAAGCAAGATACACCGTTTACTCTGCACGATATGGCCGATGATGTTGCGGCGGTAATTCAGGACTCAGGCGCCGAGCCTGTGCATGTCCTGGGCGCTTCGCTGGGTGGATTTATTGCTCGCTGGCTGACGATTTGCCATCCTGATCTGGTTAGAACCCTTACCGTCGTGATGAGCGGCTGCAGCGCAGGACCGAATGAAGATGGGCCGCAGATTAACCCCGCCGTAAGAGAAAAGAACGGAAGGGTGCTCGCTGTCTTGCCGAAGGATGAAGCGATTGAAAACACCACAGAGTACTGGCGTTGGTTGTGGGGAAACCGATATTCATTTCCTGAAGCATTTATCCGTGAGCGTATAGCCTACTGTTATGACCGCGCCTATCGCCCCGAGGGTATCGCCAGACAACTACAAGCCGCTATTTCCACACCAGGACTTTGGGAGGCGCAAAGAGAAATCACTAAACCAGTGTTAGTGTTGCATGGCGGCGAAGACCCGTATTTTTCTCTTGAGCATGGCAAAGCCATCGCAGAGCATATTTCCGGTGCCGAGCTGTGGGTTGATCCGAAGATGGGCCACATCATGCATCAGGAACAGTGGGCTGAACTTGCCAGCAGGGTCAAAGCACTGGCAGCCAAGGCATGATAATTGTGTGTCTCAAAACTACGGAACCTCTGATTAATTACCTACGTTGTTATTGCTGCGTTAAAAATCAGCTCAAAATGCGCATTCATGGCCCATAAACTGCGCTTTTTCGCTGATTTTTGCCTTGCACTAACTGCCTCGCAAACATTAATCAGAGGCTCCTTAATTCATCCAGCTTACGAAGATCGAAGATGTTAAGGAAAGACTGGTTTGAGCTGGTTACTGGTAAGATTGCTGCGCGGTCGATCCACCCCGACAATAGCTCTGAAATCTCTGCCTCTGGCTTGCTGCCTGCCCTGGCCCCCGCCACTTCCGGATCAATCCCCAACGGATAGCCTCGCGGTCCCTGGCAATCTATAAACTGGTGTGGGTCTTCCGGGCTACAGATTCGCTAGAGGACCAACACGGGCTATGGTCCCGCTGCCCCATACCGCTTCGACACCGGAGATAATGACACAACGGTTTTCATCGGCTTCAGGCAGATTATCGAGACGATAGGTTTCGGTGACAGGCGATCGCCCAATGGGCGAGATGTAATCCACTGAGGCGTGTAGATTCATACAAAAAGTTCTGCGCGTTGCCGCCAGCAACGTGGCGCTCGTCAGCCTCATGGAACATGCCAACACCCACCACTCCGGTAGCCAAACAAGGCCCGTATGAGACCAACAGCTACCTGACCAAAGCGGGCACCTTCTATCTCCTGGGGCGATATCCCGACCCAATATTTTCTGGGCCTTTCCCCCGAGGACGAGGTCACCACCCGCGAGATATTCAACGCCCAGCTACAACAACGCCGGGCCAATCTGTAGCTGGTAACCTGCTGTGCTACCAAAAAAGACGACCCTGTCTGACGTTCATTTTCGCGGGCGACTGCCTGACCAAAACACGTTTGACATAGTCAACATTCATGGGATTTTTGGGCATTTATGAACGGCTATGCACAGAACTTTTTGCATGAATCTGCATAGACAAGAGTAGAAACCAACCCTGCGAAAACCAAAGGTAAAAGTACTTTGATCTGATCCGCTTTTGATCCCCTTTGAAAATATTTTTGCTAAAACGAAAAAGAGGCCCGTATGTTGGCCTCTTTTCTACCATTAATTAGTCGTTAGTCGTTTTGACCAGTTGCTGCCATGCGTTCTTCAGCGCGATGTCCTGAGAGGATATTATACATACCATAGTTGCCTTCATGACAGGCATACTCATAGATTTTATCTGGCGTGTAATCAAATATGATTTCACGGGTAAAAGGTGCAGTAAACTGACCAGGGTCGTGTGAAGTCAGTTGATACTGTAGAGCTTCATCGCTGATGCGGGTTATGCGTTCAACATTTACCTTTTTATCCGTTTCTGGTGATGTGCTGCTGGCATCAGAATAGTTTGTGGTTTCAATAACCAGCGTATCCCCTTCCCACCAGCCTCGAGAATCGCCATGCCAAAGTTTAATTTTTTCGTGAGCGTGGGGCTGCTCAACGAGGGGAATGATGCGTGCGTCATGGGCCATTTCTTGATAAATGACTACAGTATTTTTCGATTGCACTACCTGCCAATAGCTGTTGTAACCCGAACCTAACCTTGGAGCGCCGAAAGAAAGACAGCGTTCACCGAGAGGCCGATCTGTCCAGGAATCCGCTGGATGCGCTTCTCGCCACTCCCGTAATTCGCGAGCTGCCTGCACAGCTTCCTCTGTACGGGGGGGAAATTTTCCATTCGGGGGATCGACTATCTGTGACGTGCGACGATGCACCGTGCGTGTCGCCATCCATTGTGAATCGTAGTTTCCGGTTGTAGGATCATAGGAATTAATTTCGCCACTGAATACAGCTTCCAGTACACCACCGCCGAAAAGTGCATCCGCACCTTCCGCCATGATTTGTCCGATTCGTTGTTCAATAAAAACAATGTCTTCATCGGTCAAATACTCTTTGTCGCCAAACAAATCTGGGCGTTCTACGGGTGTAATGGTGTTGTTTTCCCAAACCCCTTGAAGATCGGGGTGACCATCAATGGTGCGGGGAACTTCATAATCGCTCTGGCCGAGGGCCAGGCTGGCGAAGAAAATAGTCGCAAAGGCCGGGAATCGAGGGGTTTTCATTGTCCAATCCTTCTGTTCAAGGAGTTGGAACATATCTTCAACTACTGCCGTTGATTTGGCAAGTGATCAGCTCCGAAGAAAAAGGCCAGTTCCCCATGCGCAAGTTCTGGAATGGGCCGCTTGTCCAGTAAGGTGGTCAATCATCTACTTAATCAGGGAACCTCTGATTAATTACCTACGTTGTTATTGCTGCGTTAAAAATCAGCTCAAAATGCGCATTTATGGCCTATAAACTGCGCTTTTTCGCTGATTTTTGCCTTGCACTAACTGCCTCGCAAACATTAATCAGAGGCTCCTTGGTCAATTACAAAGCAATCAGCTTCCGCAAACTCACCGTTCTGCCGTTGTGAACATGACGAAATTTCAGCAAACGGGAAATCAGCGTTCAATTTTGCAGTCCGGATCGTGCGTGCGGTCAAGTCGCAGACGTCACCGTCAGCTCGTTGCGGCATTCAATCGATAACAAACTGAGCCACGGCGTTACTCGGGTTTCGGGGTCATACGAGACATCGCGAACAGAATTGCACCTAAAACAATCCAGAAGAAAATAATCGCCCATTCCTGGGGCCAAATCAGAGCCGACGGGCTTCCGGGTAAATACAATGTTCCAATGCCTATGGATAGCAGCAGCGCCAGATAACCCGTTACTGCTCCGCCGGGCGCAGTATATGGCCTATCCAGCTCTTGCTCATTTTTTCTCAATGCTAGAAATGACAGCGCAACAAAAGCGTAGGCGACTACTATTCCCAAGCTACCTGCATTGACCAGCCACACCAGGGCAGGCCGACCGAAGAAGGGGCTGATTACCGATAGTGCGCCAATTAACAGGATTGCATTTTTTGGTGTGTGATAGCGCGGGTGAATTTCCGCAAGAAAATGGGGCAACATGCCGACTTTCGCCATGGCATAAATAGCACGGCTGGCACCAACGATCAGGGCATTCCAACTTGTGATAATCCCGGCAAGACCGGCCAGCAGGAGTATCGTGCCGCCCGGCTCTCCATAGATCAGGGCATTCGCTTCAGCAGTTACCAGGTTGGCGTCCATCAGCGCTTCGGTATCCATAACCATGCCAACTCCAATGATGATCAAAACATACCAGGCAATTGCCATCACTACTGAAAGTATGAGTGCGGCCCCGATATCGCGGAACGGTAGATCAATTTCTTCTGCTGCCTGAGGAATGATGTCGAAGCCTACAAACATAAAAGGTACCATGACTAACACAATAGCAACGCCACTAACACCATCTTTAAACAGTGGGTTTATATTGGCAGTTGTCCCGGTTACTGTTGCCCCGGCAACAAATAGAAACCCCACAATCAGAATCACGACCACTACGGTAATTTGCACAGTGGTAACAATCTTCACTCCCAGCACATTGAGAATGGTCATGACAACTGCGCCTGTGATGCCAGTAGCCACCCAGGTTGCATGGACTTTCCAACCAGCGATTGTCCACAGGTAGCCGATGTCCAATCCGGGAACCAATGAGTTCATAACTGTTGGTAAGGCCACTGCTTCGAATGCAATTACAGACATATAGCCAAGAATGATGGCCCAGGTGCAAATGAAGGATGCCCTGGTGCCCAATGCGCGCTCACTGTAGACATGTTCTCCACCTGCAAAGGGCAGGGCGGAAGTGAGCTCTGCATAAGTAAGTCCGACAATCGCGATGGCTCCACCACCTGCCAGAAATGCCATAACTGCTCCCACTACACCAGCGGATGTAATCCAGGTGCCAGTGAGGACTACCCAGCTCCAGCCGATCATGGCACCGAAAGCCAGGGCTACTACATCTCGGCGACCCAGCACTCTTAAAAAATTGGACGGTTGATTTGGTTCTGACATAGGAAATGTTCTGCTTAATTTGAGTGTTTATACTACTCTATCTTGAACTGCGACCAGTGAGATTGTTTGGAAAATCAGAATAAAAATACAATGCCAGTCTAATAATAATGGCAAGCCGGAAGATTGTGAGGATTTCTGAAATAAACAGACCACCCATACTCGGTGTACTTTGCCTTGGTCTGATGAATTGTGAGGCCAGTGCAGTGCCATACTGCGACAGCATGTCGATGATGAACCAGCAGAGTACAAGCCTGGGCGTAACATTTCAAAAATGATTGTTTGCGGTGAAGATCAACGAGTGTTTAATTGTGTCTGTCGAAGACGCTGCATGACGGTTGAAGCCATGTATGCATCCAAACAACGCGCCAGCGCAACTCGGCGTATGACAAAACATGCCTGACTACATGAGCACAGAATAAGCACTAAAGTTCTTCGAAAGTGTGTATGAAAAGTTATAAATCTCGCTTGTATAGCAGCTCGCCACCAATCCAGGTTTGATCGACTTCTACCTCTAGGATGCGATCAGGATCCATGGTGAGTAAATCTTCAGATAGCATAATCATGTCAGCAAACTTTCCAGGCTCAAGCAAGCCTTTATTTTCATTCGTCAAAATTCAAGGGGCCATCCTAGATAATTGAATATATCCAGGATGGCTGTATGAGAAAAAGTCGTTTAAGGTGCCTCTGATTAATGTTTGCGAGGCAGTTAGTGCAAGGCAAAAATCAACGAAAAAGTGCAGTTTACAGGTCATAAATGCGCATTTTGAGCTGATTTTTAACGCAGCAATAACAACGTAGGTAATTAATCAGAGGTTCCTTAGTTCGTTGGGAGATTGTAGAAACGCATACAAAAGGCTTTCGGGGAGATGCGGATTATCAGGAATGGAAAGCGCTTCTGCACCATTTTTATGTGTAGAAGTTCAGACCTGATCTGACAGTTGGTAGTTCGAAAGGATTGCCAAGCAGAGAGTTGCCCGTTTTGATGTGGTTACCACACCCTAAATCAAAACAAAGAGGTCACTCTCATGATCCATACGACGGAAAAAGTTATTAAACACAACGTCGGCCTGCTCAATCTGGCCAAAGAGCCGGGCAATGTATCCAAAGCCTGCAAAATGATGGGGCTGTCACGCGATACATGTTATCGTGACAAATCAGCCGCAGAGGAAGGCGGCGTTGATGCTCTGTTTGACAGTAATCGCCGCCAGCCCAATCTGAAAAATCGGATTGATCCTGCCGTTGAATCGGTGGTGGTTGAGTGCGCGGTTGAAGAACCTGCCCATGGACAAACACGCGCCAGCAATGAACGGCGTAAGCGAGGCACCTTTGTCTCACCCAGTGGTATTCGGGGTATCTGGTTACGTCATAACCTGGCGTGCTTTAAAGATCGTTTAAAGGCGCTGGAAGCCCTGGTTGCTCAGGAAGGTCGCATCCTCACAGAGTCTCAGATGGCGGCGATGGAACGCAAGCAACAAGACGATGAGGCCGCAGGCGAGATTGAAACAGCTCACCCTCAGGGTAATCGACTGAACGCCTGTGTTGTGTCCAAGATAGGCAGAAGTTTATAATTTTTGGAGTCAGATCGACGAGGAGGTGCCACTTGTTCACTTTTTGTACTGGAAGTCCGTGCGAAAATCCATTCAATCGATTGCCCTGATCTCACCCTGGCTACCTGGGTTCTCAGGATACGTATTATGTCGGCACATTCAAAGACCTTGGCCGGGTCTATCAGCAAACCTATGTGGATACCTACAGCAAAGTGGCTCAGGCGAAGCGGTACACCACCAAAACGCCGATTACGGCTGCGGAGATGCTCAATGATCGTGTCTTGCCGTTCTACGAAGAGCAAGGGTTTCCTGTACTACGCATTTTGACGGATCGTGGGACGGCGTATTGTGGCAAAGCTGAACAGCATGATTATCCGCTGTATTTAGCGCTCAACGATAGTGAGCACACCAGGACCAAGGTCAAGTCACCACAAACCCATGGTATCTGCGAGCGGTTCCATTAAGACGGTGAAGGATGAGTTTTATCAGATCACTTTACGTAAGAAAATCTATGATAGCCTGGGTGACTTGCAACATGATCTTGACCATTGGCTGGTCAAATACACTACTCAACGCACTCACCAAGGCAAAATGTGCTGCGGGAGAACGCCGATGGAGACACGCATCGACAGAAAACAAATCTGGATGGAGAAGTGTGTAAACTAGACTTCACCGGACAGATACCACGGATAAACGGGTAACTGTCAGATCAGGTCTAAACTTCTACAACTAAGTAATCATCGTCTGAAGTGGCAACCTGATTCTCACTGTTGGGCTGCAATTAATGAGCAGGCATTGCTTTGCACT
Source organism: uncultured Pseudohongiella sp. (assembly GCA_965198435.1). Lineage (GTDB taxonomy): Bacteria > Pseudomonadota > Gammaproteobacteria > Pseudomonadales > Pseudohongiellaceae > UBA9145. The sequence goes on from OZ240664.1 coordinate 213,153, forward strand.
TCACCTTGCAGCTATTGCCAGAAACACTCGCTTCTGATTCGTTTAAGGAACCTCTGATTAATTACCTACGTTGTTATTGCTGCGTTAAAAATCAGCTCAAAATGCGCATTTATGACCTATAAACTGTGCTTTTCGCTGATTTTTGCCTTGCACTAACTGCCTCGCAAACATTAATCAGAGGCTCCTCAAGTCATTAAGCCTTCAGATTGAACCAGTTTCAGTGCTTGCTCAAGAGAGTGATCGAAACGCTCCATCATCTCATCAATCTGTTCCTTGCTAATAATCAACGGCGGGCAGAATGCCAGGCAATTTCCGCTCACTGCCCGGATAAGTAGCCCGTTATTCTGACAATACTGCTTAGCAGCAGCGCCCACTCTGCCATCGGGAAAACTTTCGCGTCGCTCTTTGTCAGCGACCAGTTCAATGGCACCGATAAGACCTTTGCCTCTTACTTCGCCAACCAGGGGATGATCGACATAGTCTCGCAGGCGTGATTGCATGTAGCTGCCGACTTCAGCAGTATGGCTAAACAATTCGTCGCGTTGATAGATTTCGATCGTCTTTAAAGCTGCTGCCGCTGCAACCGGGTGGCCGGTATAAGTATAGCCATGGCCAAAGATGCCCAACTGATTACTCGGTTCACGCATTGCCTCATACATAAAGTCAGGAATGATCGCGGCACTGATGGGGATGTATGCTGAAGACAGTTGTTTCGCCAGGCTCATTAACTGAGGCTGGATACCCATAGTAGTGGAGCCAAAATCATTTCCGGTTCTGCCGAACCCACAAATAACTTCATCTGCCCAGAAAAGAATGTCATTGGCGGACAGTACTTTTTGCAGTTCAACAAAGTAGTTTTCTGGCGGCACTACGACACCGGCCGCACCACCGATAGGTTCAGCGATGAAAGCGGCAATCGTATCGGCACCCTCCCGTTCAATGAGTGTTTCCACATCACTTACCAGACGTGTTGCATACTCGCTTTCTGATTCGCCATTCTGCTGCCCGTGATAATAATGCGGGCACTCCGCTCGCAGGATACCCAAGGTATCAACAGGTACATCGAAATGCGTATGCATCACAGGAAGACCTGTCAATGCAGCCGCCGCCATGGTGACGCCATGGTACGAGCGATCGAAGGCAATTATTTTTTTCTTCTCTGGTTTTCCGATGACATTGAAGTAGTAGTGCAGCATCTTAATCTGGGAATCATTAGCTTCACTGCCAGAATTCGCAAAAAATATCCGCGCATCACCAATGGGTACCATATCGCTTAACCGATCAGCCAGGTCTCTGGCCACCTGATGGGTGCGGCCACCGAATATATGGCTATAGGAAAGGGTTTTTAGCTGGTCGGTAATAGCATCAATAAGCTCCTGATTGCCGTATCCAAGTGCTGAGCACCAAAGTCCCGCCAATCCTTCCAGGTACTGATTTCCCATGTCATCATATACATAGATTCCATCGCCACGAACGATGTTTAGTTGCTCGACCTGGGTGAGGTTTGTTGTTGGATAGAGTAGTGAAGTCATGGGTTGCAGAATAATGCAGCACTACAATGAATACCAGTCAGGTGCTGAATCTGGGTGTATTGGGACTATAGGCTTTCCACAAAAGAAGGTAATACAATGGCTCGTTCTTCATTGATAAAGCCATCCAGATTCTTATGCGATTAACCCCAAGCCTGATCGTCTTTATTATTTCCTGCTCTGCGATCGCAGCGGCACAACCTAATCCCTATCAAGTGATTTATCACTGGGGCAATCTACCTGATGATCGCGCCATGGGGGTGGTCACCGGAGTGCACCCTGATCCAGATGGGGAACATCTATGGATTATGGAGCGCTGCGGAGCGAATCAATGTGCAGGGTCTGACCTGAGCCCTATTCATAAACTGGACTCGCAGGGTAACGTTGTCCTTTCGATCGGCGCGGGATTATTTGCCTGGCCTCATGGTTTTGATATGGATACTGATGGCAATCTTTGGGTTACCGAAGGCGCTCCAGCGGGCGATGCACGCGGCGTACCTGGTATGGAACGCGGCATGGGCCACCAGGTAATCAAGCTTGATCAGAATGGTGACGTATTAATGCGTCTCGGAGAGGCTGGTGTACCCGGTGATGACAAGGATCATTTCAATGGACCCGCTGCTGTGTTGATTGCCCCCAGCGGTGATATCTGGGTCGCCGACGGCCACCGTGGAGGCAATAACCGCATTGTCAAATTTTCTTCTAATGGCGAGTACCTTTTCCAGTTGGGCGGAGGTATTGAATCACTGAGCCGAGAAAGTGCGCACTTTAATGATCCCCATGATTTAAAAATGGACTCTCAGGGCCGTCTGTTCGTAGCAGATCGTGGTAACAATCGTATTCAAATTTTCAACCAGGAGGGTGAGCTGTTAGATATCTGGACACAGTTTGGCCGCCCTAGCGGTTTGTGGATAGATGACAACGATGTGCTTTATGCAGCCGACGGTATGTCCGGCGAGCAATGGAACCGTGGATGGGAACGAGGCATCCGTATCGGTGATGCTGATACTGGCTATATCACTGAGTTTATCCCAGACTATGAAGTGCAGAATGGCAGTGGTATCGAGTTTCTGGCAACCGATAAAGCAGGGAATATCTATGCGGGCCAGGTAGGTCGGCAGCGATTCGAGAAATATGTCCGCACTCGACCCTGACCCTAAGCAGTGGAAACGTGAAGAGAAATAAATATGAGTTTTACACCAGGTTTACTTGAAGAAAAGTGTGCGATTGTTACAGGCGGTGCAACCGGTATAGGTTCCCACATAGTGCGTCAACTTGGAAAGCTGGGAGCCAAAGTTGGCATCGTAAGCCGCAAAGAAGAAAACCTTCAAAAAGCCGTCAATACCTTCGCATCAGAGGACGGTATTGATGTGTTGTATAGAGTCGGTGACGTTCGCCAGCAGGAGTCAATTCAAGCCGCGATCCAGAGTCTCTCCGCAGAGATGGGCGGTCTCGATATTTTAGTCTGTAATGCAGCCGGGAATTTTATATGCCCTACAGAAGAGTTGTCGCCAAATGGCTGGCGCACGGTAATCGATATTGATTTGAATGGCACCTTTCATTGCTGCCAGGCTGCATTACCTTATTTGAAGAAATCAGCAGAGGGCGGGCGCATAGTTGCCATCAGTACTACTCAAGCGGATTCCGGATGGCCAACTGCTGCACATGCAGGTGCGGCTAAAGCAGGTATACAAAATCTCATGAAGAGTTTAGCGGTTGAGTGGGGTAGATTCGGTATCCGAGCAAATTGGATTTCGCCTGGGCCGATCGAAGGGACAGAAGGAGTGGACCGACTGATTATAGCCCAGGGCAGGTCGGCGGAAACACTGAAAAAAATTCCACTTGGCACTTTCGGTCAAGGAGAAGACATCGCTAATGCAGTCGTCTTTTTGACTTCGCCAACGGGAAAGTATGTCTCTGGAACAGAGATCGTTGTAGATGGCGCTTCTCGATGGGGACGAAGTTAGTGAATTCTAAATAAACTGTGGAGTAAGGGCCCTCAGATTCGAAATCAGTAAATGAATGAATGCTGGCAAAGAGGAACCGAGCTTAAAAACCCAATGATCTCCTATCCACTAATGGCAGTATTTGTCATCAGGCCACCTCCAAAAACGCGGCAGAGCAGGCACTCGACCATCGGCTGTCAATTTCCTATCGATTTCCCATACAGAGAGAGGTCAGCCAATTAACCACAAAGGCTTTCCACTTTTTCGATTCGAAGCAAGTCAAAGGAAAAGAAAGGTAAAGAGAAAGAGCACTTCCAGCTCAAGGTCCCTGCCCCTGTCCCTGTTTATTATGCCGCTTTATGTCACTGCTCGACGACAAGGCTGACAATGAATGACTCATGCGCGAGTGATTCGCTGGAGTGATGCAAGTGGTCCGGGATTGTTGAAATTGCCTCTGGCCCTGACATAGGGCATTCGACACTGATCACCCGGTGGCGATGTTTTCGGGATGATTCTGTTCCACATTGCCATCATCGCTGTTTCCGTCAATACCGGTATCGGCCCACAGGGCACCCAGTGAAAAACTGATGCCACCAAAAGGCAGCACGAAAACGGCGGCTTCGTTTTCTTAGTTGCCCGATGATGCAATTAACCGCCACTGCTGCCGTTATTCAGCACACATGCTTCAAGCGTGCGGATATCTGAGTCTACAAACCACCGGTGCAACACCCCTCCCCGCACATCGGTATAGCTCACCTGAACCTGTAAGGCCCAGCCAACATCATCATCACCAAGGGTATAGGTCAGGGCAATCGACTGAATGGATTTTCGTGCACACTTCCAGCACAAAAAGTGAACAAGTGACACTCCCTCGTCGATCTGGGTTCGAAAATTATCAACTTCTGCCCATCTTCGACGCGACAGAGGCGTTCACTCGATTGCCCTGGGGTATAGGTGGATTGTGTCCCATTTGGAATATCATCAAAGCCGCCAGACCCGTCGCCGCGCCCACTGGTAGCGGTAACCGGCTGAAGCATCAGGCAGACCATCCACATCCCGCAACGCCGAAGTATCCGCACTCAGCGTCTCACCCTCACGCACCGTACCGGTGATCATCACCGCACCCGTGGGCGTGTCATTGATATTGGTCGACATTGGTCACTGCGGTCGTGGCCGCCGAGGTCACGGTTTCATCCGTGCCCTGGCCATATGCACCCCACCTGGCTGTCAGATCAATCAGATCAATAGGGCGGGTGGGGCAAGAGCACCTTCATACGCCCAGCCCAGCGCAATCTCGAAGCAGGCCGCATTTGGATTTGGTAAGTGCGGCAGCCTTTCTCTTCGTCTCCCCCCGCCTTCCCTCGTCAACTCACCCTGCCGACCCACCCTGAAAAATCCCATGGCTTCTGACTTGAATCGGTGGAGTCGTCGAGCACGCAGTTCAGGACCTTGACCACAGACAGACACGCGTCAGTAATGCACAACAGCGTAAGCGAGAGGCTTTTGTCTCACCAAGCGGAGCTCGGGGTATCTGGTTACGTCATCACCTGCGTGCTTCAAAGACCGTCTCAAGGTGCTGGACACCTTGGTGGCTCAAGAGGGCCCTATTCTCAACGAGTCTCAGGTGGCGGCGATGGAACGCAAGTAACAAGACGATGTGGCCGCAGGCGAGATTGAAACAGCTCACCCTCAGGGTAATCGACTGAACGCCTGTGTTGTGTCCAAGATAGGCAGAAGTTTATAATTTTTGGAGTCAGATCGACGAGGATGTGCCACTTGTTCACTTTTTGTACTGGAAGTCCGTGCGAAAATCCATTCAATCGATTGTCCTGATCTCACCCGGGCTATCTGGGTTCTCAGGATACGTATTACGTCGGCACATTCAAAGGCAGTGGCCGGGTCTATCAGCAAACCTGCAACCTACGTCGATACGCGTAGCAACTACCAACGTGGCTCAGGTGAAGCGTCATACCCCCCCAAAAAAAGGACCGATGAACGCAGTGGATTTACTCTTAATGCAATGATCGTGTCTTGCCGTTCTACGAAGAGCAAGGGTTTCCTGTGTTGCGTATTTTGATGGATAGTGGGACGGCGTATTGTGGCAAAGCTGAACAGCATGATGATCCGCTGTCTTTATCGCTCAACGATAGTGAGCACACCAGGACCAAGGTCAAGTCCCCGCAAACCCATGGTATCTGCGGGCGGTTCCATAAGACAGTGAAGGATGGGTTTTACAGGATTGCTTTACGTAAAAAGATTTACGATCAGTTGGAGGACTTACAAAAGGACCTTGACCATTGGCTGGTCAAATACACTACTCAACGCACTCACCAAGGCAAAATGTGCTGCGGGAGAACGCCGATGGAGACACTTATCGGTGAAAAACGAATCTGGATGGAGAAGTGTGTAAACTAGACTTCGAGACTGTAACTAAATCTGTGTAACTGCCTATCCAGGAGGCGTCGAAAAAGTGGACCATGCCAGTCCGCAACTGGAAGCTGGCCTTGAATAGATTTATGATCGAGTTCGAAGACCACTTGGCAGACTACATTTAACCCTGGCAGTTACACAGAAATTTTTACAGGGCCTGGACTTCACCGGACAGACACCACGGATAAACGGGTCACTGTCAGATCAGGTCTAAACTTCTACAATTAATCAGAGGTTGCCCAGGCCAACGTGCAGCACAGCCCTGCATCCAGCATATAGCACATCCTGATAGCTGCGCCGCGTCTATCTGCGCCTATCTACCAGCTACCAGTGCCAGTCCGAGGGAGCACCCCTGAAAGCCTCCCTCAAACCAGACCAAACCAATCACCCAGGGAGCCTCTGATTAATGTTTGCGAGACAGTTAGTGCAAGGCAAAAATCAGCGAAAAAGCGCAGTTTACAGGGCATAAATGCGAATCTTGAGCTAATTTTTAACGCAGCAATAACAATGTAGGTAATTAATCAGAGGTTTCCCAGGCCAACGTGCAGCGCAGCCCTGCATCCAACATATAGCACATCCTGATAGCTGCGCCGCGTCTATCTGCGCCTATCTACCAGCTACCAGTGCCGGTCCGAGGGAGCACCCTGAAAGTCTCCCTCAAACCAGACCAAACCAATCACCCAAGGAGCCTCTGATTAATGTTTGCGAGACAGTTAGTGCAAGGCAAAAATCAGCCAAAAAGCACAGTTTACAGGACATAAATGCGCATCTTGAGCTAATTTTTAACGCAGCAATAACAATGTAGGTAATTAATCAGAGGTTCCCCAGGCCAACGTGCAGCACAGCCCTGCATCCAGCATATAGCACATCCTGATAGCTGCGCCGCGTCTATCTACCAGAGCTACCAGTGCCCAGTGTCGGCGGTCCGAGGGAGCACCCTGAAAGCCTCCCTCAAACCAGACCAACACCAGTCCAGACCTGTCACCTAGAAAAACACCACATCCATTCGACCCAGGTCCTCCGGATTCACCCCAACCACCAGCAGCGTATGCTCATCACTCAGCGTCAACAATGTCCCACCATCAACCGCAGTCCCCTCAAGACCTCGATCAGCAGGCTCCAATCCCAAAAACACCAGCGAATCCTCCAACAGATTGAAATCCACTATCCGCTCATTACCCACAGCCCCCACATCAACCACAAACATATCCTCACCAGCACCCCCTTGCAGCACATTGTCTCCGTCGCCTCCCACCAGTATGTCACTGCCCGCACCGCCACGAATAACATCCGCACCGCCTTCTCCAAACAGCAGATCATCCCCTGACTCACCAAGCAACAGATCACCCGCCGCACCACCATACACCACATCATGACCACTGCCACCAATCACCAGATCACCGGACAGCCCGCCTGACAACACGTCATTGCCACCTCCCCCGTACAACACATCATGACCAGCACTGCCCACCAGCACCTCATGATCAGCATCGCCCTGCTGATACCCAATCGTAATCCCCGCCAAACTGCTCAACCCTTCAAGCACCACCGACGTGTCAACAACCTCAAGCACCAGATTGCCATCCTCATCCACACGCTCATTCACCTCAGCAGCATCCTGCAGCGGACTCTCCAGCCGATAGTCAATGCTGATCTCATCAATCGCACTGACCCCTTCCAGCGTTGCCCGGGTCTCACCAACCTCTATCACCAGGTGACCTGACTCATCATTCCCAGTCGTCAGCCCCTCTGCATCTCCTGCCAATACCGACAACCGGTCCTCTGACGGATTGAAATCCGTCACACGCGTCTCTGCGCGATCCCCAAAAAACACAAACACATCACTGCCTGCTCCACCCGTCAGCACATTACTGCCCGACAGACCATTCAGCACATCAGCCCCTTCTCCACCACTGAGCGTGTCATCTCCAACACCCCCATAAAGCACATCAGCGCCCCCATCACCCGACAGCATCGTGTTACCAGCACCACCAAACAGCCGGTCCGTGTCATCGCCTCCACGCAATACGTCGTTACCAGGACCGCCCAGCAACTCATCCACACCCGCACCGCCCTCAAGCGTGTCATCGCCCTCATCACCCGACAGTGCATCTCTGCCTGAACCACCATCCAGCACGTCGTTGCCCAGACCACCCAACAGTAAATCAGCACCGCCCGCACCATTGAGACGGTCATCACCTGATCCCCCAGACAGCCCGTTCGCTTGCGCATTGCCGCTCAGCGTGTCGTCAAATGCCGAACCGGTCAGATCCTCGATTGCAACCAGTGTGTCGCCTGCAGCATCGCCTCCTGAGGCTGTGCCAGACTCAAGATCAACCATCACTCCAACCCCGGAATCCCGGTACAGGGCATTGTCTCTGCCAGCACCTCCAAACAGACGGTCACCCCCCGCACCACCAGTGAGCTGGTCATTCCCTGCCAAACCTCTCAGGAAGTCCTCGCCTGCTGAACCGGTCAAAACATCATTGCCAGATGTACCAACAATCGTCCGCACAGAAGGCGGCGGGGTAACAGTGCCACTGCCTGTGCCACCAGTATCTACGGGTTCAGCACCCCCTCCCTGCTGAGCACCACTATCAACATCAACATTCTGATTGCCTGAGTCTGGAGGAGAAACATCCGCATCCAGTATCGTCACCGTGTCAGTGGTCAGCGCCGCCAGGGTGGTGCTTTCCAGGGTCAGGGTCTCGGTCGCCGACAGGCGGATCAGAAGATCATCGCCCACCGCGGCGGCCGATGCCTGCACGGCCTCCAGATTGGCAAACAGGCCGTCGGTAAATTCAAGCCGGTCCGTGTCAGCATTAAAGTCGGTGATCGTGTCCGAACCGTCCCCGGGCGCGATGCGGAACACATCATCCCCCGCACCGCCGTCCAGCGTGTCATTACCCGCACCGCCGTCCAGCGTGTCATTGCCGCCAAAGCCGCGCAGCAGATCATTGCCGTCGAGGGTTTCCACCAGGTCTTCCCCCTCCTCGTTGCCAACATTCTGGATCCCTGTGGGGACAAAAACACCCGTGTCTTCATCGTACTCAAAGAAGAAATAAAACGGCGCCGGGTTGGTGGTGGTGTCCGCGCCCTCGGCATTCAGTGTGGTCACCGTGTCCGTGCTCAGGTCGTCCTTAGACGCGCCTTCAAGCGTCAGGGTCTCGGTGAACGACAGGCGGATCAGAAGATCATCGCCCACCGCGGCGGCCGATGCCTGCACGGCCTCCAGATTGGCAAACAGGCCGTCGGTAAATTCAAGCCGGTCCGTGTCAGCATTAAAGTCGGTGATCGTGTCCGAACCGTCCCCGGGCGCGATGCGGAACACATCATCCCCCGCACCGCCGTCCAGCGTGTCATTACCCGCACCGCCGTCCAGCGTGTCATTGCCGCCAAAGCCGCGCAGCAGATCATTGCCGTCGAGGGTTTCCACCAGGTCTTCCGCCTCGTCGCTGCCAGCATTCTGGGTCCCTGTGGGGACAAAAGCACCCGTGTCTTCATCGTACTCAAAGAAGAAATAAAACGGCGCCGGGTTGGTGGTGGTGTCCGCGCCCTCGGCATTCAGTGTGGTCACCGTGTCCGTGCTCAGGGCGTCCTCAGACGCGCCTGCAAGCGTCAGGGTCTCGGTCGCCGACAGGCGGATCAGAAGATCATCGCCCACCGCGGCGGCCGATGCCTGCACGGCCTCCAGATTGGCAAACAGGCCGTCGGTAAATTCAAGCCGGTCCGTGTCAGCATTAAAGTCGGTGATCGTGTCCGAACCGTCCCCGGGCGCGATGCGGAACACATCATCCCCCGCACCGCCGTCCAGCGTGTCATTACCCGCACCGCCGTCCAGCGTGTCATTGCCGCCAAAGCCGCGCAGCAGATCATTGCCGTCGAGGGTTTCCACCAGGTCTTCCCCCTCCTCGTTGCCAACATTCTGGATCCCTGTGGGGACAAAAACACCCTCGTCTTCATCGTACCTAAAGAAGAAATAAAACGGTGCCGGGTTGAGGGTGGTGTCCTCACCCAAGATGTCCACTGTGGTCACCGTGTCCGTGCTCAGGTCGTCCTTAGACGCGCCTTCAAGCGTCAGGGTCTCGGTGAACGACAGGCGGATCAGAAGATCATCGCCCACCTCGGCGGCCGATGCCTGCACGGCCTCCAGATTGGCAAACAGGCCGTCGGTAAATTCAAGCCGGTCCGTGTCAGCATTAAAGTCGGTGATCGTGTCCGAACCGTCCCCGGGCGCGATGCGGAACACATCATCCCCCGCACCGCCGTCCAGCGTGTCATTACCCGCACCGCCGTCCAGCGTGTCATTGCCGCCAAAGCCGCGCAGCAGATCATTGCCGTCGAGGGTTTCCACCAGGTCTTCCCCCTCCTCGTTGCCAACATTCTGGATCCCTGTGGGGACAAAAACACCCTCGTCTTCATCGTACCTAAAGAAGAAATAAAACGGTGCCGGGTTGAGGGTTGTCCTCACCCAAGATGTCCACTGTGGTCACCGTGTCCGTGCTCAGGTCGTCCTTAGACGCGCCTTCAAGCGTCAGGGTCTCGGTGAACGACAGGCGGATCAGAAGATCATCGCCCACCTCGGCGGCCGATGCCTGTAACGCCTCCAGGTTCGAAAACAGACCGCCGGTAAATTCAAGGCGGTCGTTCTCAGGATCGAAGTCGGGGACGGTGAGGGTGAAGGGGGGTAACACGCCGGGGGGGCCGTAAGTGAACACCTGACCGTCCGTTGTATCACCAGCGGGCTGTTGAGGACCGCTGGGCGATTGTGCGGAAACCTGGTTCTCCTGAACCTGAACCTGTTCTTGTTTTTCCTGATTGGCTTGACTGTCAGACATCATTCTTACTCCTGTCCTTACACCTTAATAACTATTCCTAATAACATAACCGTAAACTATACATTAAGGAACTTCTGATTAATGACCTATTAATTGCCTATTAATTACCTATTAATAATTACTTACGTTGTTATTGCTGCGTTAAAAATCAGCTCAAAATGCGCATTTATGCCCTGTAAACTGCGCTTTTTCGCTGATTTTTGCCTTGCACTCACTGCCTCGCAAACATTAATCAGAGGCTCCTTAAATTACTGGGCAATTACTGAGCCTCGGGCATTATCCCACAGGGGGGGGGGGTAAGTATACCGAATCGTCTGCCCGAAGGAGGATTTTCCTAATGGCTTTTTCCTAATGGCTTTTTCCTAATGGCTTTTTCCTAATGGCTCTTATTTAATGGCTCTTTTTTTCTTAATGACTCTTATTAATGTATTAATGGTTATTGTTAAGTTGCACCCAAAATCGACCCACCACTGGTGCGAGAGTTTGGCACATTTTTTGGTCTTTTGATAACTTTTTATTGGTGAATCGCCCGTACACCAATCGCTGTCGCCACATGGGTTTGGCCTGTACCCGCCCCACTCACAACATACTGAGCCTGATAATTATAATTGCGTGATTCTTTAATTGCTAAAATTACTAATTACTTAAATTACGTGACCCTTAGCCTGGTGGTCAATGCAGCCATGGTTAACGGATTTTGTCTATCGAAGCCTATCGAACTGATATAAATGTGGCAATTTTTTATGGTCGGCATAGCGACCTTTGCAATTGCTGTCATTACAAGGTTGCAGCCGGCTTATTGAATTGTAATATCTAATTTCCGGTAGACGCACTGCAAATGGGATAGGCTGAACTGAAAATACTGGAAGAGTGATATTGGTGTTATGACAATGGATAAGGTAATTGAGCAGGAAAAACGCCCACTTTGGCAGTGGGGATTGATTGCCGTTCTCATCGGAGGGCTGGGTTGGGGCATTGCCGGGTTATTAGCCGATGCTGCTATTCGTACTTATCGTGTTTCTGCAGATCAGTTGACCATATCGTCAGTACAACACGGTGCCTTTGAAGATTTGATTCCTATTCGAGGGACTATTCAGCCACTTGAAAGTGTGTTTCTTGACGCAGTAATCGGTGGCGCAGTTGAAAAGATTTTTGTGGAAGAGGGCGAGTTTGTTGTCACTGGGCAAGCCCTGGTGCAGCTCGCTAACACGCAGACTCGATTGAGTGCTGCCCAGGCTGATGCTGGCACTACAGAACAACTGAACTTTCTAAACAACATTACAACCAATTTTGAGTATCAGAAATTAGCAACAGAGCGACAAATTATTGATACGGAATTTCGAATCACAACACTTAACCGCCAGAAGCGACGTTTTGAACGTCTGGTGGATGATAGTTTGATATCAGAAGAAGAGTATGAAGCAATCATTGATGAGCTGGCGTATCAACAACAGGTTTTAACGAATCTCAAGGCTCGACAATTGGTAGAAAATGATGAGCGGAATCGCCGTCAGGTGGAGATAGAGCAGCAGATTGATATGCTGACAGAGAACTTACAAATTTCTCAGGCAAGTTTTGAAAGTCTGCTGGTTAAGGCGCCAATATCGGGACAATTGACCTCATTGGATGTTGAGATCGGGCAAAGCAAGCAAACCGGCCAACGGCTGGGTCAGATTGATGTGGTTGATCAATACAAAATAGTTGCGCAGATCGATGAATTCTATGTGTCGCGCGTTAGTCCCAGCCAATCGGCAACATTTACTTTGGCTGGCCAGAAATATCAGGCACGGGTCGACATCGTATATCCAGAGATCACTGCCGGGACTTTTGAAGTGGATCTGGTTTTTGAAGGATCAGCACCGACGAATGTTCGTCGTGGGCAAACCCTGCAAATGGAGCTGACTCTAGGTAATCCGGTAGAGTCCTTATTGCTTCCCGTCGGGGGGTTTATTCAGGACACCGGCGGTAATTGGGTGTTTGTACTCGACAGCACCGGCGAATCTGCGATTCGGCGCGATATTCGAGTCGGGCGGCGGAATAACCGCTTCATCGAAGTTCAGGAAGGGCTGAGAGAAGGGGAGCGTGTTATCACCTCTGGCTACAGTCAGATGGAAGATATGGAGCGAGTGCAGCTCATCCAGTAGCAATTCCTGCTACACCCTCCCTACACCCAGGGCAATCGATTGAATGGATTTTCGCACGGGCTTCCAGTACAAAAAGTGAACAAGTGGCACCCCCTTGTTGATCTGATTCCAAAAATTATAAACTTCTGCCTGTCCTGGACACAACACAGGCGTTCAGTCGATTGCCCTGTGGCTACACCAGCTACAAATCACATCAGCCTGCGATACACTTTTTACTCGGCTAACTCAAGGCGTCTGATTCTAGCTGGCTATGTCTGTGCAATTTCATAATTTATCCGACCACCAGGAATGGGTGCCTTTGGTAGTATGTAGTATACAGTATGCTGGTGACATGCTCTGTGGGCAGACCAAAAGCAAAGCAAATAGGCTCGAATATCGAAAGTCTTGAAAAGCAACTAGGGTCTGTTAACACTAATTGAGTGGTTTCTGTTGTGGATGACGAGCCTGTCGCCGTCGCGGCGCTCAAACTTCATGGGCTGGAAGATTTATTTCCCGAGAAAAACTATTGGCCAGGCAGTGTGTCCGTGAATAAGGGCTGGCACAGCGAAGGGATGGGTATACGGATCACTCAATGTCTATCAACCTGGCGCAGCGCAGGCAGTTGCCCCATCTTTATCTTCAATCTTCAAGCCCAAAACCCCACTGGTGGTCTCTATGCCAGGGTGGATTGGGTGCCATCGCAGCAACTGTCGGTTAAAAGCGAAGATACCTTGTTGATGATCAAGCTGCTCGATAACGCATAGATAATGACCAAATTAAGGTGATTCGAGCAGCGCCTGACCATGAAAAAATACGAAAGGATGTTGTCGCAATACTTCGATAACAACGTAGGTAATTAATCAGAGGTTCCCAAGATAATAAAAGATGGCTAAGACAGATAAAACCAAAATAACCGCCTACCTCAAAAAACACGAACAATGGGTCGGCATTTTTGCACAGGCCCGAAAAACTCTTATCGCCGCAGGGTTAGAGGAAACAATGAAATGGGGCATGCCTGCCTACACGTATGAGGGTAGAAATCTGGTTAGTATTGCCGGTTTTAAAAATCATTGCGCACTTTGGTTTCACAATGGCGCTTTCTTAAAAGATCCGGACAAACGATTAGTGAATGCACAGGAGGGAAAGACTAAGGGATTAAGACAATGGCGATTCGAATCTGGTGATAAACTTTCCATTCGTGCTCTAAAGTCATTTATTAAGCAATCTATTGACAATCAACAGGCCGGGAAAACTATTAAGCCAACAAAGAAACCCCTGTCTATCTCTGATGAATTAGTCAAGGCTATGAAGAAAAAGGCCGGGCTTAGGAAAGCTTTTGAGTCTTTAACGCCAGGTAAACAGAGAGAGTATGCTGAGCATGTGGGATCAGCCAGGCAGGAAGCTACTCGTCGCAGGAGATTGGAGAAAGTTATTCCCATGATTGAGGCTGGAGTTGGCCTGCACGACAAGTATAAAAACTGTTAATGTCATTGCAGCCTGGCTTGTGAAAGAGCCGTGTACTTTTACTTTGCGCCTTCAGATAAAGTGCCAGATTTATATAGCGCAATTGCTGAAGCAGTGAATATCTCCCAAACTGGTTGACGAATGTTGTGGTTAAGTCTGACAGTGAAATTCTCGCCCTATCTTTGAATCGTGCCATGGTGGTGGTGATATGTGGTACATAGGCTTTTTCCACGAAACGAAACCCAAGGGCGGCAAACACCAGATTCAGTTCGGCTGCGAGAGCAAGTAGTGCAGGTGAGCGCTCAACGCCGATTCAGATCGAATTCTTGAAGCAGCCAATTCCCCTGAGTGAAAGTTGCTGCACATTGTGTCTGGCTGCGACCTACTATGGTACGTTCGATTATGGCTAGCTGTGATTCATCTGCCGAGCCTAGGGAACCTCTGATTAATTACCTACGCAGGGCAATCGACTGAACGCCTACGTTGTGTCCAAGATGGGCAGAAGTTGATAATTTTTGGGCTCAGATCGACGAGGGGGCACCACTTGTTCACTTTTTGTCTTGGAAATCTATGCGACGAAAATCCATTCAGTCGATTGCCCTGATTACCTACGTTGTTATTGCTGCGTTAAAAATCAGCTCAAAATGCGCATTTATGACCTATAAACTGTGCTTTTTCGCTGATTTTTGCCTTGTACTAACTGCCTCGCAAACATTAATCAGAGGCTCCCTGGAAATTTGAGCGTGATATACAAATTTTCCTTGGAGACTGGACGTAGTTGAGAGGATGCCTTCTCGGCTATATCTGTCGCAGATTCTCATTGAGCTTATGCGCTGCAGGAGCAAACCTATAGCCGATGCCTGTAAAACACCGAATCCGTCGGGATTTATTGTGTTTTTCCTGCACGATTTTTGCCCTACATCGCAATCAGAAGAGAGATAGCATAAAATGCGCGCTGCCCTGGCTACCCCCCCCCTTCTTTTAACATAAGCAGTTTTATGGCTCACATTGAAATACGAAGCAACCCTTCTGTTACGGAGTTAATGCCGCAGGCAGGACCGATTCTGGATGAGATTCAACAGCTCATCCAAATTGCCATACACAGGGCGAAAAGTAATATCTATCGCGATGGTGCAATTAACGAGAAGTCCTACAACCGCTTTCAAAATACCTGCTTTACGTTTGCAGTCGCTCAATCCGAACTGGAAGCTGCACGAGCATTACTGGCGCACGCAGAAGAGCAAGCAGACTCATCTTTAGTGAAACACTGCGCACTCTTCTTTTGCGCTGAAGTCGTTAATTCAATTTTGTCACGCTTTCTTGCAGCGGGTAATGATGCTGGAATCAATCGCATCAGTATCGGTAAACTGCTGCAACGTGAAGACATTGCGGCGTTCCTAACATTTGCAGGTGAAGGGGCAAGCCTTGCAAGCTACAGCGTGGCAACTGGCGAGACAAAACTATCATCTGGGCTCAATGAAGAAAAAGAATTAGTGCGCGCTACATTCCAAAGATTCGCGGATGAGGTTGTTGCCCCTCAAGCAGAAGCGATTCACAGAGAAGATCTCGACATTCCGGAAGAAATCATTCAACAAGCAGCCGAACTAGGTTGTTTTGGGACCTGTATTCCTGAGAGGTTTGGCGGTTTGCAACCAGACGACTCGCCAGACAGCCTTGGTATGATTATTGTTACCGAAGAACTCTCTCGTGGCTCCCTGGGTGCTGCTGGCAGTCTAATAACACGGCCAGAAATTGCCGCACGTGCTTTGCTCGCTGGCGGAACAGATTCCCAACAACAAACCTGGTTACCTGAATTGGCAACCGGAGAAAAACTCTGTGCCATTTCAATCACTGAACCGAATACTGGTTCTGATGTCGCTGCGGTGAATTTGCGCGCAACACGAACCGACAGGGGCTGGGTACTCAATGGTGGGAAAACCTGGTGCACGTTTGCTGGTCGATCAGAACTGATTGTTGTATTGGCGCGAACCAATCCTGATCCGGGCCTGGGCCACAAAGGCTTGAGTTTATTTTTAATAGAGAAACCGGCCTATCCAGGGCATGAGTTTTGCCATGAACAAGGAACAGGGGGTACTTTAGCTGGCAAAGCGATTGCAACCCTGGGCTATCGAGGCATGCATTCGTATGAATTGTTCTTTGATGACTATTTCGTGCCGGATGCCAATCTCATCGGCGAAAGAGAAGGCGAAGGCAAAGGGTTTTACTACACTATGGCGGGTTTCGCTGGCGGACGTTTGCAAACTGCGGCGAGGGCTAACGGGGTGATGCAGGCAGCATTCGACTCTGCTGTTAGTTATGCACGTGAACGCCAGGTGTTTGGCAAACCGTTAGCCGATTTTCGTTTAAATCAACTAAAGCTGGCCAGGATGTTGGCAGCTATTTCTGCAGCCAGGCAGTTCAGTTATTCAGTTGCCAGAAAGATGGATGCCGGTGAAGGCCAGATGGAGGCCAGCCTGGTGAAATTGTTCACTTGTCGTGCGGCAGAGTGGGTTACCCGAGAAGCCATGCAAATCCACGGCGGAATGGGCTACGCTGAGGAGTCAGCGGTAAGCCGCTACTTTGTGGATGCGCGGGTGCTTTCTATATTTGAAGGGGCAGAAGAAGTGCTGGCGATTCGAGTGATTGCTCGTGAGTTGATGGAACGACATGATCACGAAAGGTTTGAAAAAATAATGCGTGCTCGTTTTGAGCGCGAACCAACCAATAACGTGGATTCTCAGTAATTCAGGGAACCTCTGATTAATGTTTGCGAGGCAGTCAGTGCAAGTCAAAAATCAGCGAAAAAGCGCAGTTTACAGGTCATAAATGCGCACTTTGAGCTGATTTTTAACGCAGCAATAACAACGTAGGTAATTAATCAGAGGCTCCTTAGATACTTTTAAATAATGAAGATAGATTCTGACTATTTACTCAACCGCAAATTTCCCACTGTAGCTGAAACCTATTCGGAAAAAGACTGCATCTTGTATGCATTAGGTGTTGGTATGGGTTTGGATCCTGAAGATGAAGAAGCCCTTCGCTTTGTTTATGAGGAGGGGCTCAAGGTGATGCCCAGCCAACCTGTAGTTATGGCACACCCGGGGTTTTGGGCGAGTGAAAATGATATCGGTCTGGATTGGGTGAAAATCCTGCACCTGGGCCAGGAACTGATATTCCATAAACCACTGCCTCCATCAGGAACAGTTGAAGCAACTACTCGTTTTACAGAAATCTATGACCAAGGCGAAAGACTCGGCGCTCTGCTGTTAACAGAACGGACCGTGCGAGACAAGGAAACCGGCGAAGACATCTGCACAGTGAACACTGAAGTATTGGCACGGGGCGACGGTGGATTCGGGGGTGAACGTAAAACAAAACGTAAACCCGATAAAATTCCTTCACGCGCTCCTGACAAAGTCTGTGATTTAGGGACTTCGCCCCAACAGGCATTGATCTATCGTTTGTCTGGTGATCACAACCCATTGCATGTCATGCCACAGATTGCCCGAGACGCCGGATTCAAGTCACCTTTGCTTCATGGGCTCAGTACTATGGGTGTACTTACGCATGCTCTCTTAAAATCCTGTTGTAATTATCAACCAGAGAAATTTAAGCAGTTGCGTTTGCGTTTCTCTGCACCGGTTTATCCCGGTGAAACCATTTGCACGGAAATCTGGGAAGAAGATGATCACATTGCCTTTCGTTGCAAATCACTGGAGCAAGACAAAGTGGTGATCAATAATGGCTACTTCCTGATCAATTAGTGTAAACAGGCCCTAATTAACCAATGGTGCAGAACCTCCTCCAAGGCCTTCGCATTGTTGAAGGCAGTGCCTTTATAGCAGCGCCTTCCGGCGGCATGACTCTCGCCCAACTGGGCGCCGATGTGATTCGTTTCGATCAAATCGGCGGTGGCATTGACTATCGCCGATGGCCCGTTACTGAAGATGGCAAGAGCCTCTACTGGCATAGCCTCAATAAAGGCAAACGCTCTATAGCCGTGGACTTTCGCCAGGAAGCTGGTCGTGAACTTTTACAGAATTTAATTACTGCCCCTGGTGAAGATTCAGGACTGTTTGTTACCAATTTCCCGGCCAAGGGTTGGTTAGCGGACACTGAACTTCGCAACACACGGGCAGACCTGATTTATCTGAATCTGGTGGGCGACAGACATGGTGGAACAGCACTGGACTACACTGTGAACAGTCGTATCGGTTTACCGTTTTTAACAGGCGATGGAGTTGAGCCGGTGAACAATCCATTTCCAGCCTGGGATGTAATTGCCGGACAACAGATAGCGCTTGGCATACTGGCGGCCGAACGGCATAGACGGTTGTCAGGAGAAGGACAGTTTATACGTCTTGCGCTGGCGGATGTTGCATTAGCAGCAATGGGCCACTTGGGTTATCTCGCCGAGGTGGAAGTCAACCAACAATCTCGGCCACCCCTGGGTAACCATGTTTTTGGCACCTTCGGCCACGACTTTGCCTGTCGTGATGGCAGGCGTGTAATGATAGCAGGCGTTAGCCCTAATCAGTGGCGAGCAATCGTTAATGTAACCAACACACAACAAGCTATCGGGCGGCTGGAAAAGGAAAAAGGTCTGGATTTTGGTAAAGAAGGCGATCGTTTTGCAGCACGAGAATCTATTAAGGGCTTGTTCGAAAACTGGTTCAAAGGGAAAGACTATGCAGAGGTTTGTGCGCTACTTGATGCGGCGGGAGTATGCTGGGGCCCTTACCAAACCATAGAAGAGTTGGTGAAAAATGATCCTGACTGTTCGGACGATAACCCAATATTCCAACGCATCCAGCAACCAGGAATTGGTGAATATCTCATGCCGGGTCAGCCTTTGGATTTTTCCGCGTTTGCAAGAGAAGACGTTCGCCCTGCGCCTTTGTTAGGCGAACATACCGATGAGGTGCTGCATGAAATCCTGGGCCTTGACAGCAGTGCCATTGGCAAACTGCACGATATGGGCATCGTTTCCGGCGTGGACAACAGGTAGATTTTTACAAGTGATTACTCTTTTATGAATTACCAGCTTGAAAGTAGAGCGAAAGAAAAGAACAGGTGAAGCAATCAGTAAGCCCGGGGGTTGGATGTGTTAAAACGTAGCAAAGAGTCCCGTTTTCATGGACTTGAGGTATACTTTTGGGCAATCTGATTTGCAGGCCAATTGATTTTGTATCGGCCAACCCTGCAAAGACACCGATTTACAGGATTTACAGTAAGTCTCAAACCATAGTTAAGACATGTATATGACCTATATAAAGGAGCGTACCATGCGTAAGTTGTTAGCACTGGGAACTGCGGCAGTTGTTCTGCTTTCTACAAGTATGTTCAGCGTAGCTCAGGATGAACCGCTAGCTGTCATGGTTCCGGGGGGCGGCGATTATCACTACCCAACTTCACTGGAATCTGAACAAGCTCAGGCATTCTTTGATCAGGGCGTGCGAATGTCCTGGAGCTTTTACTTCCCTGAAGCAATTGCCTCATTTCAGGAAGCATCCCGCCTGGAGCCCGACAACCCCATGCCTTACTACGGTCTGGCGCATGCGGCAGGACCAAACCCTAACAGCCGTTATGCCAACCTGCCAGATGACCCGCAAGGTGCAGGCCTGGAAGCTATTCGCAAAGCACTGGACCTGGCGAACAATGGCACGGCTAAAGAGCGCGACATGATCAATGCTTTGTTCGTGCTGTACAACAAAGACGCTATCTCTGACGACCGCGAACGTGATTTCGCATTCCTGGATGCCATGCGTGATCTTCATAACAAGTATCCGGACGATGCCAATATTGCGACGATTTTTGGTGAGTCTTATATGAACACCACGCGTTGGGACTACTGGAATGAAGACGGTTCCGCAAAACCAGGTACTGCTGAAGCAAAGGCCGCCTTTGAAGCAGCATTTGCCGTTGAGCACGACCACCCTGGTGCGAATCACCTGTATATTCATCTAATGGAAATGTCAGCAGAACCTGAGTTGGCGATGCCTGCTGCCCAGAAGTTAGAAGCAACTGTGCCTATCTCTGGTCACATGGTGCATATGCCAGGCCACATTTATCTGCGAGTCGGTGAGTATGAAAAAGCTATCGATATCAATGAGCGTTCACAGATAGTTGACCTGCAGTTCGCTGAAGTTTGGGGTAACAACCAGTTACCGATGGTTGGTACCTACTCACTGAATCATACTGCTCACGCACCTCATGCACTGGATTTCGTGCGCTACGCAAACATGTTACAGGGTAACTATGAAGCTTCTTACGAAGCTGCGTCGCGCAACGCATCAACCATCGATCCTAATGGCCGTCGTGGTCAGAAAGTCATTGCTCATGAATGGATGACTGACAAGATCTTCGGCAGGTGGGACAAAATTCATGCGGACAATGCTGTCATGCAGGAACGTGCCAACACCCCTTATCTGAAAGGCATGTGGGCATATGTCATGGGTTCAGCCCACGTTGCAAAAGGTCACATGGGCCCAGCACAGGCACAGGTTGAAGTGATCCGCGAAATGATTGCTGATCCAACTGTTGATGCAGCCAACGTTGGCCCATCAGCGGCTTCTCATGTGCTCAATCTTGCGCTGCATGCATTAATGGGTGAAATCGAAGAAGCTAATGGCAATCTGGATGGCGCTATTGCGCACTACGGTCATGCTGTCGGTTTCCAGGATTCCCTTAGCTATACTGAGCCGCCCGATTGGAACCAGTCTATTCGCCTGTACCTGGGTGCTGCATTGCTGGACGCAGGTCGTGCCGAAGAAGCTGAGGAAGTTTATCTGGAAGATTTGCAGTGGAATCAACAGAACGGCTGGTCTACTTTTGGCCTTTATCAGGCTTTAGAAGCCCAGGGTAGAGAGCACGAAGCCAGAATTGCCAAGCGTCAGTTTGAATCCTACTGGCGCAATGCAGATGTGGAACTGACCCGTTCCCGCATCTAATGCAGCGCATCTAATGCAGCGCATCAAATAATCAGTTAAGGAACCTCTGATTAATTACCTACGTTGTTATTGCTGCGTTAAAAATCAGCTCAACATGCGCATTTATGACCTATAAACTGCGCTTTTTCGCTGATTTTTGCCTTGTACTAACTGCCTCGCAAACATTAATCAGAGGCTCCTTAACTCGAAAAATGCAGGGCTTGGCCCTGCATTTTTTTCTGCGGTAAAAAATTTTTCAGCAGTTGGAAACAGCAGAGTACTCAAAGTTTGAATGATGAAAGTATCGCAAACCATGAAAATACTCTTTTCAATGTTGCTGATACTTTGTTTGCGTTGGCAATATCGCTGCTCAGCGTTCATTCCAATTTAGTGCTTTCATAAGGTGTTTTGATGAAGATGGGAATGCTGGATTATGTGTCGAAGAATCCTGGTTTCCAGCCGAAAGCTTCAACGCTGGCAATCAGGATGAAATGGCAGGTGTTCAGAGCGACCCCATCAAAAGCTATAGCGATTCAAACATTTGTCAGACGACATCAGCAACAACATCTATGGCTGTAAGCTTAGGGATGCCGCAAGTGGCCCTATCCACTTCCGTTAATCCAAGGATCCAAGGAGTCGCCCAAGGTACCGACCACCAGCGCCATCGGAGTCTTCCGGATTTAAACTGTGTTGCAGTGAAGGAGCCATGTGCATAAGCAGTACTACGACTGCCACAATCACAATAAATAGCAAGCCAATACCAGCCAGAAATCCCGGCACGAAGCAACCAACTTACACCATGATCAGAGAAGCTGCCGATTCATACACAACTATGGGTAGTCCCAGCAGCAGCCATCACTATAGCTGAGCGCCCTTCCCAATCTAGGCAGAACCTCTCAAAGTCGATCACCGCATGATGCGCTTCAAATTGGTCCCCAAGACCGCTCAAGCGTTTCAGACGCTCGTCAACGTCAAAAAATCCAGGCTGACGCATCACTAAACCTCACAAATTCAGTGAAGCAAATCTCAAATGAAAAAGACAGGGTTTTCGAGGTGTGCAATTTGTCGACAACAGGCAGGCATTTACGAAATGTCATGGTCGCAGCATACAGTGCGATGATGCATGGTTGACATGATCACGTCTGGTACCCAACAGGAAGAAATCCAGAATGTAGAACAATCACACGTTAAGAGAGATGCTCACCTTTGCGGTGATACTCAGCATCCCGCCTTCTCTGTGAGGACCGTAGAATGGATAAAATTCTGTGCGTTGATAATCCATGACTGTTCCTGGAAACTTTTCCAGCCTGACTGGTCGCAAAAAACAATAACAGCTAAGGAACCTCTGATTAATTACCTACGTTGTTATTGCTGCGTTAAAAATCAGCTCAAAATGCGCATTTATGACCTATAAACTGCGCTTTTTCGCTGATTTTTGCGCTTTGCACTAACTGCCTCGCAAACATTAATCAGGGGCCCCCTAAGACTGGATTTCTCTGTCAGACTAATTCCACGAAGAAGCGCTATCCTCTGACAATGCCCTGCTCACAAAGACTGAGTCCGTCACAATTTTATTCGATCGGGGAGCTTATTCAGAATATCGGTCTTATTGTGAGAATTTCAGGGCAAACTCAACCTAACAGACGTTAGGGGGAACAGCAGGATTAGAGTATCCGACAGTTTCTCTATAGGAATGCAGAGGTAATTGAGTTTTGAGTAAGTAATTTTGAAACTGAGCGTGTTTAGTTAGGAAATGATTGCCAAGCCCGAACCCATTGCTGCTAAAACTCGACCAGCGATACTGAGCAGCGTGGGATACAATATTTTTCAAAAGCGGCTGTTTTTCAATGAAAATTTGATGATCCATTAACATCTCATCGTTGATCTCAATGCTGTTTAGCTGTGTAGAGAGAACCTGACCGTCTCTGCCAAAACGGTTTTTGTAGTAACTATTGTATTGACGAGAAACAGCATTCCAAAGGTTTAAAATCCCGGCTGGAGTTAGTGATGTTACTAACAAATAGACTTCAGAGCCCAAAATACTATAAGCGTGCAACGCTACTCGATACTGATTCAGGTTATTGAAAAGCCTGACAAGAAGGTATTCGATACACGCGTCGTCAAAAAATACACTTCCTGGTGCGCTACTATACTGCGAAAGAAAATAGGTAGTTCCAGCTTTATAATGTTGTCTGCAACGCAAAGTAATTCACCGTGTTAAGAAAGCTTTAATTCTCGATCTGCATAGGAAACCAGCCTGGCATCATGAGATACCAGAACTATTGTAGTGCCAGTCTTTTTTAGTAAGCATAAAAGTGAAATGGCAGCATCTGAATTCAGATGGGATAGTGCTTCGTCTAGAAGTAAAAGCCTTGGTGCTCGATACAGGGCTCGCGCTAACAGAATTCTTTGTATCTGTCCTGCAGAAAGTATGCTGCCTAGTTCTCCTACTTCTGTGCAAAGACCTAGTGGTAATCCACTGATAATCTCAGAAATTCCCAGTTGGTAGCAGATACCAGTCAGCTTATCTTGATTATTCATATCGACACCTAGATGGATGTTGTACGCAAGGTCGCCAGGCAGCAAACCATCCTCGTGTAGTATGGCACTAATCTGGTCGCGAAGTTTATGCCGTCCGATAACCTCCAGGTCTTGTCCGTCTATCAATATTCCACCTTTGTAGTTGGACTCCAGCTTCAAGAAAGTTTTCAGTAAAGTGGACTTTCCACAACCAGATTTACCTGTTAAGGCGATACACTCACCGGGTTTTATTTCGTGTATTTAAGGCCAGAGATTAGTGGCGAGGAACTGCCTGGGAAGCTCACTGAAACATCGATTAGCTGGATAGTACTTCCTGCATCAAATGATATGAGTCTTTTTTCTTTTCGTGAAAACTCAATTGGAGTAGCAAGAATATCTGAAACTCTTTCAAGCTCCAGATTAAGCATTCGTAACTCTGCAATTTTAGGTAGCATTGCAAAAATGGAGTTTGAGAAATGCTGCTTGAGAAATACGAAACTCATGAGTTGACCGAGCGTCATCATTCCGCCAATCACTGCCGTAGCTCCTAAATAGATTACTACTATGTTTTCCACACCAAGCAATACTGCCTGGAATGTGCCAAAGCCAATTTGAAACGCTTCCAGGCGATAAGTCGAGTTAAGCTGATTGACAAGATCACTCTCCCATTCCCCTAACCTATCAAGTTCAATGTTGTTAACTTTACTCGTCCTGATAGTACGTATATTTTCCATAAACCTGGTTTGCTGTTTCGCACTTGTGACAAGGGCTGTTTTACGCAGGTTGCGCTCATAACCAACACTGAATAAGCGGGCAAATGCGACTATACAGACTACAATCAGAACCATAGTTGCCAAGGTTGAACTGTAAAAATAGAGCAAAAGTAAGGTAACCATGGAAAACATACCATCAACAATGACCGTTACCATTTCCTGGGTAACCAGCTTCCTGATATTTTCCAGCGATCCGAATCGAGATACGATGTCCCCCATCTCTCGTCTGGAAAAAAAGTCAAAAGGTAGCGAGAGTAGATGATGTGCGGTATTACTTAATAGCTGAAACCCTATTCGATTTCCCAGTTGCAATAGGTACATTCCACGTAGCTGCATTAATGCCACTTTCATCAACACGACTACTATGAATATCAGGCCCAGCATGATGACAAATTCTGTATCGCCTTTTATTAAACCTTGATCGATAACAAGCTGTAGATAGAGCGGATTGAGCAAGGCGAAGACCTGTATTGCCAAAGTCATAACAAACACATGCACTAGATTAGCCTTAGTCAAATCTACACCATTAAACAATTTCCTAACGCTGATACCGGGTGTGCTGTTACATTGCTGAAAGTCAGTCGTTGGAGTCAGTTCCAGCGCAACTCCAGTTAGATGGAAACTGAGTTCTTTATATGTGTAGTGTTTGATCCCAGATGCGGGATCGTGTACTACGGCCTTGTGATTACTCAGTTTCTTAATTATAACGAAGTGATCCATATCCCAATGCACTATCACGGGTAGTTTCAAATTTTTGAGGTCATCCAGCTCAAAGCGAAGAGCACGCCCTCGCAATTCAATTTGTGCCGCTAGATTCATTAAGTGTTTGACCGAGCTACCTGAAGCAACTGATCCAAACCGAGTACGGAGTGTATGGAGATCAGATGAATACCCGTAGAAGGTACTGATCATTGCCAGACATGCCAGGCCGCATTCGTTACTCTCAACCTGGAATATCATTGGCAATGACGATGTCCTGAACAAACGGGAAGTCATAGCACTTTCCCTCTAAGACTCATCACAGGCTTAAACATGAACTGCATTAGAGACATTTTTTCCATGACAAAGTCCGCTTCCAGAAGCAACCCCGCTTGCAATGGAAAGATGTCGAGTCCCTCCACATAGTGGCGCTGGATTTTAAGCCGAACAGGAAACATCGGTTCTCCTCGATTGGGAAAAGGGAGTAAATGTTCCCGGGGGTCCAGGGCAGAACGACCTATATGTTCAATGGTGGCTGGGTATCTTCCATAGGTATGAAAATCGAATGCATCGTATCGGAGTAAGGTCTGCTGCCCCTCATAGAGTCGTGCCACAATTGAAGAGGGCACAAAGACTTCAGCTAATAGTGATTGCTGGCTGGCTTGAAGATAAAGAATAGTCTGCCCGGGCAATACAGCCTCTCCTTCTTCAAGAGCTATTGTCGAAACATAGCCGTCCCGGGCAGCAATCACTGAAACATGCTGACTTTTCTGATTCACATCCAGTTGTTGAGCTAATGATGTAATGCTTTGACTAAGTTGCGAATCAGAAAGTGCCTGCTCTACCTTATCTGCTTCTATCTGATTTTGGAGTTCTGTCAGTTTGGCCTTTGAGTTTTGGAATTTCTCCTCAGCTAGAGTCAGGTTTCGTACAAGATACAGGTGCTCCAATTCCTGCTGTTTGTAGTGTGCCTCAGATATAGATTCACTTTGTAGCAGGGACTGCGTAGCCGCCAGCAACTCTTGACTTATGGTGAGTTGATTTTCCAGTGAGTCTCTCTGTGAGCTTGCTAGTTCTATGTAACCAGTCTGCTCACTAATACGAGTTTGCAGGTTCTTGATTTTTATTCTATGACGTTCTTCAAGAAGCTGCTTCTGGTCTCTCAGACCCTGGAGTTTTTCTTCAATAAACTTGCGCTCACCAAGAATGAGGAGCTGGCCTTCAGGCCCATACAGACCAATTGAAACTTTCGCCACTATTTGTCCAGCAGATACTTTATCTCCACTGGATACTAAAATTTGATCCAGTATTCCGGCTTTTGGCGCGACAAGCTTCTGTTCCGCTTCGCTTGCAACAAGCCTTCCTCTTGCTGAGTCTGTTTCCCGATACTGGACAGTCAGCATAAGCAGAAAAAGAAGGATCAACAGTCCAATTAAACTCCATAGAGTCAATCCGAACTTTGATGACATTGGCAGTTGATCTTCAGAGCGCTTTCGATTCAGTCGATAGGCAATTGCTTCTTTGCGGAATAGTTCATTTTGATAAGTCACTGTCACTACCCCTCAGTGTCCGGAACGAAAAAAGAAGGTAGCGCAGATAGGAATCGCCACTGGCTTGGATATAGGGCTAACGCTCTTTCCAGATATGAAACTAACTGTTGAGTAATTCGTTGTGCAGTTTCTTTTCTTTCATTTTTGTCGCCAATGCCTGATTCAATCAGTGGAAATACATTTATGATATGTCTGTTGCCCTCTTGATAGTTAAGAATGGGCAGTATTGGCACTCCTGCAAGCAAAGAGAGCATAGCTGGCCCTTTAGGGAACCAGGCATGTCTGCCCAGGAAATTTACCCTGGTACATTCACCAAACCCTCGCGGCAGGTCCATAAAGGTAAGCAAAGACGTGTTTTCGGCTTTAAGCTTCTTAACGAGGCCAATCGCAGTGGATGATTTTGAGGTAAGCTGTCTTGGGCCAGCGCTTTTGCTTATCCCGAAAGCTTTCTCCATATTCGCGGTGAAGGCCGTAGTCGGATTTAGCTGAGTAAAGAAAAACTGCTTTCTGCCATAGCCCTCATAAGAAGCAAGAACATTGTTGCCATAGATAAAATCACCAAAATGAAAGCTCACAAGTAAACGCGAGCGCTTATCTTCAGCGAGGAACTTAGTGGTTTCTTCCTTGCTGTCCACCGTAAACGATTCAACATGTTTCTCAAGCCTGTTGATTGATTGAGGTGTGTTTCGGAAACATTCAACACCCCTCAGAAATTTCCTGTTCCTGTGCAGAAGTCTGCGAACTTCTGAGCCCGGGAGATGCAAATAGCGACCGATAGCCGCTTGATACTCCGAATTGCGGGAGTTGAAAAAGGGAACGGCAGCAAAATCTGCCAGGAGAGACCCAGCAGCATTACTGATATAGGTTGCAGATACTTTCACCGCTGGCTGTTATCCTTAACTTTTCAGCAATGCAGATTGGCTTCTCTTCTCACTATGCCTGTTCGGCATCCTGTCCGAGGCCCGGATTATTAAATTCGAATTTTCATAAATGCCTATACAGTGTAGTAGAGGATTTCCTTGCCCGCCATGGACTTTTTCCCCTGCGGCGAATATCCAGGGAACCTCTGATTAATGTTTGCGAGGCAGTGAGTGCAAGGTAAAAATCAGCGAAAAAGCGGAGTTTATAGGGCATAAATGCGCATTTTGAGCTGATTTTTAACGCAGCAGTAACAACGTAGGTAATTAATCAGAGGTTCCCTGGACTTTAACCCGAACCGCTGTACCACTCACACTTACCATCATCATGCCGCCATGTTGGCCCACGACTTCGTAGTCGATATCAATTCCAATGATGGCATTGGCTCCCATGGCTCTCGCTTCAACTTCGATCTCTTGAAAGGCAATATCACGAGCCTTGCCAAGTTCATCTTCATAGGCTCCTGCGCGACCACCGACTATGTCTCTTACTGCACCAAATATATCTTTAAAAATATTGGCACCAAGAATCGCTTCGCCCACGACTACGCCAAGATATTCTTCGATTTCTCTATCTTGTAAAGTGTTAGTAGTTGATCTGATCATGACATTACTCCTCTGAGGCAAACCCTTTAATGAAATCGATTGCGTCTATCTATTACCCTATTATCTATTATCTATTACTCTATTACCTATTGCGCTAACCACGCTATGGTTGCTTCTTCCGAACTGAAGAAACGAATGATCGGGTGGCGTTGGCGTTCCGACATCAAGTCCTGAAATGATTGGCTTCGCCTTTCCACACGACCCACTGCTACTGCAGAAGTTTGATCGTATTTCACTAACTTTTGCAGTAGCTCTCCAGCGACACCGGTACTGATATCCAAACATTCATCGCCCAAATCATCATCGTCGAGCACCAGGCACCTGCCAGCATCAAAGCTGCGAGACAGTAGCTGATCAACAAGTGACTCTGCCATTAGCGCCATTAATGTACCGAATTGACGATGCCAAATACCATCAAGCGATGCATGACGTTGTTATAGCCCAAATGTATGCAGGCATGGATGACGCGTGCCGCTACAAATACCCAGGCCGCAGTGACCGCCAATGGTTCCTTAACTCTAAAGCCGTATATAGCACACCTGCAGCATAAAAAAGAACGGATACTTCAAACAGGTTGGCGAAATGGCGACTGGTCTTTACCACCATATCCGGTGCCTGCTCTAGGGCAATCGACTGAATGGATTTTCGTGCGCACCTCGAGCACAAAAGGTGAACAAGTGGTGCCCCCTCGTCGATCTGAGGCCGAAATTTATACACTTCTGCCCATTTTCGACGGGACAGAGGCGTTCAGTCGATTGCCCTGGTGCCTGCTCCTCTCCCTGGAATATGGAATAGTAACTGAGAGACACTGTGCCTTTACGCACCGAAGCGACGCAAGTGCGCAAGGTAAACAAAAGCATAACAAAAGTCAGGATAACCATAATAAACATGGGATAGATCATGAGTGCTCTACATGGACAGCTTTTACCCGAATATCATAGCGCAGGTGTCGCCCGGCTCAGTATAATTCCCGGGCAGCTTCAGCAACAGGACAAATAGCAATTTTCAGGCGAAGCTAAGACCTATAGCATATAGATAGAGGGAAGCAGTGACTTGATACCAGAACAATATGCCAATCACATAAAATATGTCGCGGGGATTTACGAAGATGCCTTGAAGGCATTGGAAGAAGCGGGAACCCATGCTGATGGCGTGCTTATTCATAGCGGCATAGCGCACTACTATTATCATGATGATCGCGGTGTGACTTTCCAGGCATATGGTCACTTTCTACACTGGTTACACACCATCCAGCCCAACCAGTTCATTCTGTTTCAGCCCAACCGCAAACCTATCTATTTTCGGGTGGTACCGGCAGATTACTGGCATGAACAGAATGGGCAGTCAGACCCACTTTGGCGTGAAGTCTTCGATGTAGTACAGCTCTCATCTATTGAGGAACTCGCAACTCAACTGCCGACCAGACAATTTATTTACTGTGGTGAGCAGGAATTATTAGCAACTCAACTAGGGATTGCGGATGGTCTGGTGAATCCTTCTCCCTTCATCTCTTATATAGATTACCAACGGGCATACAAAACTGAATACGAACTGATGCAGTTGCGCGAAGCCAACCGCCTGGCATTGGTTGGACATGATGCAGCAAGGGAGTGCTTTCTGGCCGGTGGCAGCGAGTATGATATTCATACAAGCTACTTAGGTGCCTGTAAATTATTGGAAGACGAAACTCCTTACACCAATATTGTTGCGCTGGATGACAAAGCCGCAATTCTGCATTATCAAAACAAGCGTCGTGTGCCGGAGGCCAACAGCCAGGTGCTTTTAATAGACGCAGGTTATCGCGTGCGCAGTTATGGATCTGATATCACTCGCACTTCGGTTCGAGATAATGCCCATAATGTTTTCCAGGAATTGCTGAATGGTATGGAGAAGTTGGAGCTGGCACTGGTTGATGAAGTACAGATCAATAAATCGTACATCGATATTCATCTCAGTGCACTGCGGCGACTTGCAATATTACTGGCTAAACTGAACATATGTCACGGTTTGGTGGATGAGCTGATGGATGCTCAAATACCGCAACTTTTTATGCCCCATGGTGTGGGTCATTTACTGGGCATTAATGTGCATGACATTGGCGGTCGCCAGCAGGATGTTTCGGGCACAAGCTTATCACCACCGGAACATTCCCCCATGCTGCGCAATACTCGCATCATGGGTGCAAATATGGTTTTTACCATTGAGCCAGGATGTTATTTCATTCCTCTTCTATTGGACCCAGAAAGAGAATCTTCTCGTGGAAAGCTTATTAACTGGGCATTAGTTGATGAGCTAACACCCTTGGGTGGGATTCGAATCGAAGATAATGTTCGGGTAACTGAAGAAGGTAGAGAAAATCTGACTCGAACTTCTTCTTAATCAATTAGGGAGCCTCTGATTAATGTTTGCGAGGCAGTTAGTGCAAGGCAAAAATCAGCGAAAAAGCGCAGTTTACAGGTCATAAATGCGCATTTTGAGCTGATTTTTAACGCAGCAATAACAACGCAGGTAATTAATCAGAGGTTCCTTAGTTTTCTAAAACTGACTTTATAATATCCATCAACATTGGTAGCGCGTGCTGATTTTCTGAGACTGTACTTTTCCCTGCGTCCCCCATTTTTTGACGTGCACTGCTATCAGCCAGCAGTTTGTTGACCGCACTGGCCAAACCGTCGCTATCTTGAACGGTTTGTAATGCACCTGCAGATTCCAGTTGCTGGCAAATAGCAGCGAAATTGAACTGTGATGGGCCGACTATGACAGGTAAGCCTATTGCGGCTGGCTCAATAACATTCTGACAGCCGGTGTTCACCAGGCTGCCGCCAACAAACGCGATGTTGGCGAGCTGATAGTAAGCGAGCATCTCTCCCATGGAATCGCCCAGCACTACATCAGTTTCTGATTTAAGGGTTGCGTTATTACTGCGCCGCTGTAATGTAAAGCCCGCTGCTCTAACCATGCTTTCCACTTTATCGAATCGCTCTGGATGCCTGGGGATGAGCAGCAACAAAGTACCTTCATTATCATTTTTAATATTCTGGTAAGCCGCCAGTACTTTCTCTTCCTCACCTTCTCGCGTGCTTGCCGCAATCAGAACCATTCGCCCTGACTGCTCAATGGAGGTAAAGATTCCGCCCGGTGTTTCATTATGCTCAACATCCACATAAAACTTCAGTGAGCCTGTGGTAGTTACAGCACCCTCAGCTGCACCTAGTTGAATAAAACGCTCCGCATCTGCATTGGCCTGGGCAGCGATCTGATCGATGTTGTTTAGCATTATACGTGTCAGGCTGCTGAATCTCTGATAGCCAGCAGCGGATTTTGGGGACAAGCGGGCATTCACCAACATCACTTTCACAGCCGCATGGCGACACTGATGCAACAGGTTTGGCCATAACTCTGTTTCCATGATCACAAGCAAATCAGGTTTTACTTTATGGATAAATCGACGAATAAGGAAACCCAGATCATAGGGCACATATACATGAAATACAGCTTCACCGAACAAGTTGTGAACCCGGTCCGATCCGGTGGGGGTTGTGGTGGTAACCACAACATTGAGATTCTGTTGCAGCAATTCATTGACCATCGGTGCGGCGGCTACAACTTCGCCTACTGAAACCGCCTGCACCCAAACCCTGGCATTATCATTGTTCCACTGAGGTGCAGCTATTACACCAAAACGTTCGCCAATGCGTTTTCGATAACCAGAGACTCCAAGTGATTTTACAAAAAGGCGGAGAACGAGCAGTGGCAGAAGAAGAAATAGAATGAGGCTATAGAGTAGACGGAGCATATACTGGTGAATGTTTCCTATAGCCTGGTCTGTGTTTCCGATGCATGGGAAACTCAGCTCGATATCGATATACTTTGCAAGCCCGCAGCACACTTCCATAAAAAGTTGTAGTCAAAGGTAACCAATGAACCTGCGGTATTCAACTGACATCGTTATCTTCGGCGGTGGTATTGCCGGGCTTTGGATGCTTAAGCGATTGCAACTTGAGGGCTATCAGGCGATATTAATCGAGAAAGACCAACTGGGTTGTGGTCAAACTCTGGCATCTCAAGGCATTATCCATGGCGGATTGAAATTCGCCTTGAGCGGAAACCTGGGTAAGGCAACTAATGCTATTGCAGATATGCCAGCCCGGTGGCGTAGTTGTCTTGCCGGCGAAGATCCTGTGGACCTGAGCCACGTGAAAGTGCTGAATGATCGATACTATATGTGGTCTGCATCCAGTTACCGCTCGAAGTTAAAAACTTTTCTCGGCAGCAAGAGTTTGCAAGGCAGAGTGGAAAGCGTGAATCGCGAGCAGTTCCCGGAAGCATTCGCACACTGTTCTGCAAACGGCAGCCTTTATCAATTGCCCGACTTTGTTATCGATAGTAACTCATTGATTGAGGAACTTTCACGGAATCTTGAAGAAAGAATTTTCCAGGTTAAGCCAAAGCAAATTGAATTTGTGCAGGACGATGTGGGAAATTACAGGGGTATACACATTCACTCAGAATCCGGTGCAATCCAGATTGAATGCTCGCGCCTGGTCTTTAGCGCGGGTGAAGGTAACGCTGACCTGATCGCCCGCTGTGAACTTTCGGACATTGCAACTCAAAATCGCCCTTTGCATATGGTGTACCTCGCTCACAAAGATCTGCCACAAATTTTTGTGCATTGTATCGGCGATAATTTCAGCATGACACCGATGCTGACTGTCACTTCACATCGAAGCAGTTGCGGAGAAACAGTTTGGTATTTGGGAGGCGAGTTGGCTGAGTCTGGTGTCGGCAAAACGAAAGCAGATCAGATTGGTGAAGCGCAGGCACAACTAGCGCATTACTTTTCATGGATAGATACTTCTGCAGCACGATGGGAGAGTTTTCCGATCAACCGCGCGGAATCCAAAATGCCTGATAATTCAAGACCAGATGATGCTGCACTCGCACAGCAAGCCAATATCATAGTCGCCTTCCCAACGAAATTTACGCTCACACCGGGCTTGGCAGACAATCTCATTGCCCACCTGGAAGATGAAGGTGTAAGCAAATCAGCCGAGCAATCCATGGATGCGCTTTGCAGCCATCTGCCCAGGGCTTGTATAGGCTTACCTCGCTGGCACACTCGGGTAAGTCAATGAGTACCGCGAAGCCACTTCCCAAAAGAGCTCTAGGCGGCACGGGTATAGAGGTTTCCGTGTTAGGGCTTGGGACTGTGAAGATTGGCCGCAACCAGCGAGTCAAGTATCCATCTGCATTTGATTTGCCGGATGATAAAAGCTTACTGGATTTACTCGCTTTAACCAAAGATCTGGGGGTCAACCTGTTGGACACCGCCCCAGCTTATGGCACTAGTGAAGAGCGGCTGGGTAAACTGCTTTCAGATCGCAAAAACTGGGTAATCTGCTCCAAAGCAGGCGAGGAGTTTGAAGGCGGCCAATCGAGTTTTGCTTTCGATAGTCAATCAGTCAGGAACAGCGTGGAAAGAAGCTTGAAGCGTTTGAGAACGGATTACCTGGATATCGTCTTGATTCACTCAGATGGTAATGATCTCGATATACTTAATGACACCGATTGTGTGGAAACACTGGAGTTACTCAAACAAGAGGGCCTGATTCGCAGTATTGGCTTATCTGCAAAAACAGTTGAAGGCGGATTACTCGCCTTGCAACGACTCGATCTCGCGATGGTGACCTACAATTCCGAGAATATCGATGAAGGCAGAGTAATTGAATATGCAGCAGAGCACAGCAAAGGCATCCTCATTAAGAAAGCGTTGAATAGCGGTCACTTATCGGTAGCAGAGAATGGGGTGCAAAGTGCCCTGGATTTTGTGCTTGGCAAGCCAGGTGTCAGCAGCGCAATAGTGGGAACTATCAATTCAGCGCATTTAAGAAGTAACGTGGAGGCAGCCAGTGCAATAATAGTCGACTAATCGCCCGCTTGCTGCATTTTTTCAACGATTTCAGATGTAGAACAATCATCGAGAAATTCGAGCGCTTGCACGTCTCCACCATAAGATTGCACAAATTTACCACCTATAACCTCATCGATGGCATAGTCGCCACCCTTTACTAATACGTCCGGACGTAATTCTTTAAGCAAGGATTCTGGTGTATCTTCCGCAAAGCTTACCACCCAGTCTACCGCTTCTAATCCAGCCAGTACCGCCATACGACGTTCTACTGGATTAATTGGGCGTCCTGGCCCTTTTAAACGGGTCACAGAATCATCATCGTTGATCGCAACAACGAGTCTATCGCCAAGTTTCTTCGCCTCAATGAGATACCCAACATGACCGGCATGAATAACATCGAAGCAGCCGTTGGTAAAAACAATTTTCTCGTCATCCTCACGGGCATCTTGAATCATAATGGACAATTGTTCCGATGACATCATGCCGCGACTGGAATCCAATTCTCCTAAAATTGCTCTGCGCAGTTCCGGACCACTGATTGCCGCAGTACCCAGCTTGCCAACTACAAGTCCGGCAGCCAGATTCGCCAGAGCAGTAGCATCCGACATGCTATCACCCGCAGCCATTGCTGCAGCTAATACGGAGATGACTGTGTCCCCTGCACCAGTTACATCGAACACTTCCTGCGCCCTGGCCGGTAGATGTAATTCCGGTGAATCAGGTCGGATAAGAGTCATGCCGTGTTCACCACGGGTAATCAGTATTGCCTGCAACTGTAAGTCACTGACAAGTTTCAGGCCTTTGTTTATCAGCTCCTGCTCATCAGCACATTTACCGACTACTGTTTCGAATTCATTTAGGTTTGGTGTAATTAAGGTGGCGCCTCGGTATTTTTCAAATTCTGTTCCTTTGGGATCGACAATTACCGGGATGCTTCTTGATCTGGCCAATTTGATTAATGGCGCGATATCCTGCAGCACGCCTTTGGCATAGTCAGACAAGATTATTGCCTGGGTATCATGAATAAGGTCCTGGGCTTTTTCTTGAACAGGCGCCACATCCCAGGGATCAAACTTTTCTTCAAAATCTGCCCTGATGAGTTGCTGATGCTGACTTATCACCCGCAGTTTGGTGATAGTCGGTTTATCAGCGCATTGGATAAAATCACAGTACACACCAGCCGCATTTAGACGGGACTGCAATTCTGTTCCAGCGTCATCATTGCCAATGACACCGATTAATCGGGTCGCACTGCCTAATGCTGCGACATTCAATGCCACGTTACCGGCACCACCCGGACGATCTTCTTGATTGCCTACCTTTACGACTGGAACTGGTGCTTCAGGAGATATGCGATCAGCACTGCCATGCCAGTAGCGGTCCAGCATCACATCGCCGATTACCAGTAATCGGGCATCCTGAAATGATGGCATGTCAAGCTTCATTACATTCTCTCCTTTGACTCACTAAGGAACCGCAGCGAATAATAGCATAGCGCGGTTATCAAGGACTTATGCGAAACGAATCATACAAAGCCTTAGGGAGCCTCTGATTAGTGTTTGCTAGGCAGTTAGTGCAAGGCAAAAATCAGCGAAAAAGCGCAGTTTATAGGTCATAGGTCATAGGTCATAGGTCATAGGTCATAGGTCATAGGTCATAGGTCATAGGTCATAGGTCATAAATGAACATTTTGAGCTGATTTTTAACGCAGCAATAACAACATAGGTAATTAATCAGAAGTTCCTTAGGCTTCCGATGTACGATATAACTCCAATAGCCAAGAAAAAGCCCTGTAACGCCCTCTGGTACAATGGTTCTGCACATACAACCTACTCAAGTGCCCCATACGTGACTGAATCTAATTGCCCACACAACAGCCTGCTGATTCCCCTGGGGCAATTCAGAGCACCCAGGTATTGGCCAACCTGGATCGGCATTTTCTTCATGCGTGCCGCAGCGCGCTTGCCATTTTTTTTACAGATCAAACTCGGGCAGTTGATTGGGCTACTTTCTTATTACCTAGCAAGGAGCAGACGTCACGTTTGTGAAACCAATATTAAGCTTTGTTTTCCTGAGCTTGGTGCTCTGGAACAAAAGCATTTAGTAAAGCGTGCATTCCTTTCGAACGGGATTGGCTTTATAGAAATCTGTATCGCCTGGTGCGGCAATAAGGAGCGTTATCGTAATCGGGTAACGGTTCACGGTTTGGATAATCTTGAAGCCGCGCTGGCAAAAGGGCGCGGTGTATTTCTCATCGGGTCACATCTCACTACTTTTGAAATAGCGGGGTTCCTGTTCAGTATGTTTGGCGACTTAAATGCCACTTATCGGCGCAATGATAAAAATCCGCTTTTCGATGCTTTTATGTTTAACAGTCGACGACAGCACTATAAAGGTGTTTACGAACGCAAAGACATCCGAGGTGCAATGCGCTGCCTGAAAGAAGGCAGGATGTTGTGGTATGCCCCAGATCAGGACTATGGTGCTCAGCACTCGGTTTTCGTGCCCTTCTTTGGTAATCTCGCTGCTACGATTACAGCCGGAAGCCGATACGCAAAATTTA
Source organism: uncultured Pseudohongiella sp. (assembly GCA_965198435.1). Lineage (GTDB taxonomy): Bacteria > Pseudomonadota > Gammaproteobacteria > Pseudomonadales > Pseudohongiellaceae > UBA9145. Next base: position 249,951 of record OZ240664.1, read on the forward strand.
ATGATTCACCAGTGCTGTTCTTCAGTCACTATAGAAATGAAGATAACACGGCTTATGAGATTCACTTCAGTTCCGAGCTGAATGATTATCCAAGTGGTGATGATGAAACTGATGGCAGAATTATTAACCAATGGGTTGAAAACGCCATTCGAAAACAACCCGACCAATATCTCTGGCTGCATAAACGATTTAAAACACCTCCGCCCGGAAAAGCAGACAACCCATATTAAGTGTCCCCATGAGTAAGACAGGTTGGCAAAGCATCGATGTACGTCTGTTTGCAGTAGCAGCCAGCCTGTTGTTGTCACTGTTTGCGGTATTGACGTCTGATATACCGAACGATGATGCTTATACCTATATTCGCACTGCAGATATCTTTGTCGAGCAAGGATTAGGCGCCGCTACAGATCATTACACCTGGGTTACCTATTCTCTTCTCATCGGCAGCCTGAACATGCTGGGACTACCCTTATTCGCTGCTGCCTACCTGTTGAATGCCTTGCTTTATGCGCTGATCGTCTATTCCTTTATCAGCATTGTTCAAACGATTAATAATTCAGTGCCAATAGTCTGGTTAAGTGCATTAACAGTGCTGGTGTTTCCTGAACTCAACGAATACCGCGATATGGTTATTCGTGACATCGGATTCTGGGGTTTTGCTCTGCTTGGCTTATGGCAGTTTATTTTGTATATGCAAGAGCGCCAACTGAAACATGGTATCTTTTTCTGTGTATCGCTTGGCCTGGCTATCCTGTTTCGCATAGAAGCGATTGCCTATCTTGTGTTTACTCCGTTCTCCTTACTCTTTGCTGCCCGTCGCAACGCAACTGAAAACAAACAGAAACTGTTGCAGATACTTGCAGTAGTCGTGGCGTTTTTTATTGGAGGCTCCACAGCTTTAATGGTCATGGGTGTGAACATGTTTGCACAGACATTGGAGTTCGTTGCTGTTTATCAACCTTTTCTGGTCAATACATTCAATCCTTCCGAGGCGGCACAGGCAGCGATGGGAAATGCTATTTTTGGTGAATACGCATCAACCTATTCGCGGGAGTATGTCACAGCAGTTGTTGCGGTTGGTTTACTTGTAGTTTTTTTCATGACTCTGTTTTACGCCATAAGTGGCCCTTACTTTTGGCTGGTGGTCTATGGTTGGTATAAAAGGCATTTACCGGTAAGAATGAATGAACTTACACCGATTCTCGCCTATTTTCTTATCAATGCAGTTATCTTATTAAGTTTCTTGTACATAACACGATTCTTGGACAGCCGCTATGGTGTCTTATTGGCATTGATGGTTATCACTCAGATACCATTTGTTATAAATAACATCATCGAGAAGAATAAAGGTACAGAACGAGAGCAGTTTGTAAGCTACTTTCTGGTCTTTTTCTTTGTTTACTGCGCAATAGATTCTTACATCAGTTTCGGCAAACCTAAAGACTGGTTGTTAGACTCGGCAGCATACATTAGCGGGAATGTACCGGCACAGTCGGCTGTTCTCACCAATAATCATACGATTGCTTACTATTCTGGCAAGGTAGAGGATTACGACGAAGTCCTGCGGTTTCTCACCAAAAGAGAAATTGAACAGATGGATGCCGGTGACATCATTGCAATTGAATTGTTTTTCGAGATGAGACAATTGGTAGCTGATCCAGTTGTCTCACAATATTTAGAACAACTGGTAGCGTTCCCCAGTGCAGAAAAACCCAGAGTGGCGCTTTACCGTCGAGTGAATCCTTAAGGACGCTGGTTAGCGTACCGTCAATTGTGCTACCAGTTATCGCTTATCTCACGCTTTGTCACCAGCACATCTTCCATGATCATGTAGTTTAGATCAGTACCCATAAACATATTCACTGCATCTTCCGGGGTACAGACCAAAGCCTCACCTGGGCGACTCAAGGTTGCATTGATGAGTAGCCCATGTCCGGTCTTTTCCTGAAAGCGACTAATCAGTTTATGAAAGTCCGGGTTGCGTTCCCTGCGCACTACCTGCGCACGGGTACTACCATCCCGATAAACGATGACAGGATACTTCTCCTGCCACTTCTTACTCACAGGCGTGTTGAAGAGCATATACTCATCCTGATTTTCACCGGGCAGCATTTCAGCGGCTACAGAATCCAGAATACTCGGTGAGAATGGACGCCAGTGTTCACGGAACTTCACCTGGTGATTGATGGCATCAATAATGCCCATCTGAGCAGGATTAGCGAGAATACTGCGATTGCCAAGCGCTCTGGGTCCAAATTCCATGGCACCCCGAAACCAGGCGACTAATTGGCCGTTGCTAAGGAATTCTGCGGCAGTTTCATGAGGATCGGAAAGGATTTCCCAATGCGGTTTTTCCCGATGCATGGCGCAGGCATTAACACATTGATCGGTTGAAAACCTAGGCCCAAGATCCATGGCACTTACCGGCTCAATGACAATGCCCTGCTGGCGAACAGCATAAGCTGCTGCTCCTATCGCTGTGCCCGGATCTCCGCAAGCGGGATGCACAATCATCTCTTTCACCAGAGGGTGGGATTTAATGCGTTGATTCAAACGAATGTTCATGACGCCAGTACCCGCCACTGCTAAACGTCCAGTCTCATTGAGAATATCGCCTAAGTAGTTCTCGATAAGCCCTATTGCAATGTCTTCATACAGCTTCTGAATTGATGCTGCATAATGCACATAAGGATCCTCTAAAAGATTACCCGCCCTCCTCGGGCCTAGCTTTTCAACCAGTTTGGCGCTGAAGTAATGGCCTTTTGATTTCGCTTTGTAGCGTCTAAGGCCAATGGTGGTAATCAGGCGCGTATCCACCTTGAATTGTTTCCCATCAAAGTGAGCCAGGTAGGAAAGATCATATTTGTCTGGGTCACCATAGGCAGCGATACCCATTACTTTGTATTCGCCATCCAGAATTTCAAAGCCCAGATAGTCGGTAAGGGCCGCATACATGCCACAGAGAGAATCGGGATTATAAAAACGCTTAATCTTTTTGATCTGACCTTTGTCACCACTGCCTAAAAATATTGCAGCATATTCGCCTTTGGAATCATTACAAAAAATCGCAGTCTTCTTATCGGTTTCTGCCAGATGATATGCGCTGCTGGCGTGGGCAAGCTGATGCTCAACGGAGACCAGACTGACTTTATTGGGCGACATATGGAGTTTTTCCATCAGACCGCGAAGTTCTCGCACATAGCGACGATAACGACGATTGCCATTAAACACACTATCGATACTGCGATCAGGTGCATACCAATGACGGTAGGCATAATGCCAGCGTGCTCGACTAAACAGTGAAACCGGTGCGTATGGAATTGCAACGTGAGTAACATCGTCTGCTCGCAAACCGGCTATTTGTAAACACTGGCGGGCCGACAAATAGGGCATCTCATTCTTTGCATGTTTGCGGCGAATCAGCCGTTCTTCTTCAACCGCTGCCACGAGTTTTCCGTCAACAATTAAAGCTGCGGCTGGATCGTGACCAATTGCTCCGGCTAAACCGAGTGTTACATTGGTCATGCCGCACCCACCTGCTGCAGTTGTTCAATCAGGTCACAGGAATGGTCACTCATACGGTAGAGGTCGGGATTCGCACCATAGGCTATACCGTTTTTTGACCAGGAAGCTGTTGGTAACTCCCGTAGCATTGATAACAAACGTTCATTAAGTTCCCGTTGCTGAAACGGCTCTGAGCAAACTTCTCCCGCCTTCGCCTGTGTAATGTGAAACGCATAACCACAGCTTGCTGTTGTTAATACCGGCAATCCTGCAATAGCTGCCTCCAATAACACATAACCCGCACTTTCCTGATAAGCAGGATGCAACAACAAATCAGCACCCGCGAAAAAGCGAGGGATATCATCACGGCCTGGCAATACAGACACTTGACGCGCCAGGCCAAGTTTTTTAGCCAATCTCAAAAAGCGATTTGGTTTACCCTGCCCCACCAGCACATACCGAATACGTGAATGCCATTTATCGGGCAAAGAAGCGAGTGATTTGAGTGCCCGGTCGACGCCTTTTATTTTGAAACCGGAACCAACTTGCAGAATCAGAAGCTCGTCTTGCGCGATCGCAAGTTCTTCTCGCAAAGAATCGCGGGCAGAAGAATTTCGTGTCTCCACCCTGCGGTCTTCAGCCATGCCTGCTGGAAGCAGATGCATACGGCTCTCGCTATGCGGGTAGTACTTTATGTATGCCTCTTTTTGCAGAGGGGAAAGCACCTGGATCTGTGTTTTGCATTCTCCGCCAAAAACGGACTGTTCATAGGCAAGAAAATGTTTATAGCGAGGCGTGTATTTATAGTAAGTTCCACGTTGCATCTCGGCCTTTTCCAAGAAACAGGAATCAGCAGCAAAATACACATCAAGATTCGGCATCTTATTAAAGCCAATCACACAATCAAATTCTTCTCTTGCTAAGCGCTCTGTTACCCAATCGCTAAAGCGCGTGTATAACTTCAATCGGCTTGATGCTTTTACTGGCACTAAAGTGACATCCAAACCGTCGGGCACCTGACCCTGCCACTTAAGAGTAAATACTTTTACCTCATGCCCACGACTACTGCAGGTTAGCACCAGGCGCAGGAAGTCACGCTGCTGCCCGCCGTAAGGAAAATAGTTATAGATGAGAAAACATAGCTTCATGAGCTTTTAACTCAGCGTAAGATTTTCAAACTGCTGCCATACATTTTCGGGTCTATGGGATGAGAAGCAGGGTGGTGTTACCGCAAAAGGCTGGTTGTCGAACTCATCGGCAATGCCCGGGCCTGTATAACTGCAGCGGCGTTTAACACAAGGTGCGCAATTGAGATTTGAATTCATGTGAAGTTGATTCTGGCCAAACGTGCCGGAAAGTCCTGAGTCTGTTGGGCCATAGAGAGATACTGTCGGCTTAGCCAAAGCTGCAGCCAGATGGCCCAGGCCAGTATCAACTGATATCACGCCGGCTGAGCGATTTATTGTATTGGCAATTCCTGAAAGTGACTGTTTATCGAGGACTTGTGCGCCAGGGTTATCGCTTGCAATAAAATCTGCCCTCTGCTTTTCACTTTGATCACCCCAGGGCAATAACACTTTATACCCTGCTTCGTTAGCGATGTGAGCCAGGTGTTTCCAATAGTATTCAGGCCAGTGCTTGGTTGCCCAGGTTGTGCCGTGCAGAAACACTACGGTCTTCTCCTTTGCAGGCTGTTGTGCGCTATCAGCCTCCTCAAACCGAGAAGCATCAAGGCCATAGTCTACATGTTCTGTATCGTAACGATGCTTGAGTGCGCGTGAAAAAAGCTGTCTTACTCTGTCTACCGCGTGTTCAGTCCAGGGAACTGAATAGACTTTGTTGTAAAACAGAGTCGCCAGTGGTTCGCGAATCGTGCGGTTATTTAGACCAATAGTCAGCCCTCTTGATAACCTGCTAATCACACCACTCTTAATGAGTCCTTGCGCATCGATCACTAAATTATAGTATTCGCCCTGCAATGCCTGTTTGAAGCTGTGAAGCTCTTTGCGCATATACGTCTTAACGAGATTTTTGCGCCAGCGACGAATAGCTACAGGTATCACTTTGTCCACTGCGGGGTGCCAGGAAGGGACTTCAACGAAATTTTCCTCAACCACCCAATCGAATACTAAATTCTTATGCGCGCGATGGGCATCCGTCACCGCCGGCAGGGTATGAATAATGTCACCTAGTGAAGAAACTTTAACGATCAGGACACGCAACTGAACAGATTCCTTTTTCTATGAACTCGGTACAAGTTGATTTACAGCTTCAATTGCCAGCTCAGGACTTAAGTCATTCAAACATCGCATATGCCCATAAGGACATTGCCGCTTAAAGCAGGGACGGCACTCAATATCAGTCGCCAATAATTTTACCCTGTCCGCTAAGGGAGGTGTAAAGTCGGTAGAAGTAGCGCCATAAAGCCCAACCACGGGTTTCTGCAACGCGGCTCCAACATGCATAAGTCCCGAATCATTGGACACCACTGCGCTTGCTAAAGACATCAAATCTATCGCCTGCGCCAATGAAGTGTTGCCAGTTAAATTTTTGCAAACGCTCAGATGAGTGGGCTCAATGTCTGCCAGTACTGATTCGCTGGTGATTTGATCATTGACAGAACCAAAGAGCCACGCTTCCCAACTTTGATCAGCTAAGGCATTAATCAGATCAGCAAAATGTTTCGGCGGCCATTGTTTAGACTCACCAAATTCCGCTCCCGGACAAATAGCCAGTATTTTTTTTGACGGATCCAGCCCAAATTCCTGGGCCGTTTCCTTTGCCTGCTTTTCATTTACCTGCAGCCTTGGGTGAGGAATTTCTTGCGGCCGGGCTGGGCTCGCTGGATATGCCAGGGCGGCGAAGCGCTCAACCATGCGAGGGAATGCCTCTTTATCCAAAGTTCTGCAGTCATTTAGCAGGGGCCGTCGCCACTCTCCTTTCCATCCTGTTCTCTTTGGTATTCCAGCGTGGAAGGGAATAAGCGCAGATTTGAATGAATTGGGCAAGACAATAGCCTGGGTAAATTGACTGGGCTTGAGTGATCGCCCTATGCTGCGGCGCAGCCCCAGTTTTAATTCCCCATGATCCAGTTGGGCATCAAGACTGTGATCAACCTGCGGCATCCGGTTCAGAACTGGACGCGTCCACTGCGGTGCCATTACTGAGATTTTGCCTGCAGGATGTTTTTGTTTCAGCGTGATGAACAGTGACTGTGCCATCACCATATCACCAACCCATGCCGGGCCAATAATTAGAAAATTTTCTTCAGAATTTTGCTTAGTCACGTCGTGAATATCGGAGCGACCCTTCGCCCGGCTATTGTTAATCCTTAGGGAACCCCTGATTAATTACCTGCGTTGTTATTGCTGCATTAAAAATCAGCTCAAAATGCGCATTTATGCCCTATAAACTGCGCTTTTTCGCTGATTTTTGCCTTGCACTAACTGCCTCGCAAACATTAATCAGAGGCTCCTTAGTTCTGTTCTGCATATCAGCCTGCATATCGGGAGTTACCCGGAGAACCTCATTCACAGTGGTAAGCCCTGCGGTAACTTTTTGCGCGCCTGATAGCCGAAGGCTCAACATGCCTTCCTTATAAGCCTGTTTGCGAAGCTCGGGTAAGTCCGATTTGTGGTCAGCATAGCGGAATAAAGATTCAGTAAATGGCATTACTTCATAGATACCCTCACGTCCCAAAAACCCTGTTTCACGGCATTCCAGGCAGCCATCTGCCTTGGCAGCATTCTTCGACAATTTAACTTTCCAAGGTGAGGTCAGTGTTTTCCATACATCTTGATCAATTTCTGCAGGCTGTTTGCAATGCGGGCAAAGCACTCGTACCAGTCGTTGGGCCATAATGCCAATCACTGTCGCTTTCAGTAAGTAGGGCGGTACACCTAGTTCCAGCATGCGGGTAATCGCCGATGGCGCATCGTTAGTGTGTAATGTAGTAAACACAAGGTGGCCCGTTAGCGCTGCCTGAATTGCCATTTCTGCAGTCGGAAGATCTCTCACCTCACCAATCATGATGATATCCGGATCCTGCCTAAGCAGCGCTTTAACGCCATCAGCGAAACTCAAATCAATGTTTTCCTGCACCTGCATTTGATTGAAGCTGTCTGCCACCATTTCGATTGGATCTTCAATGGTGCAAACATTTACTTCTTCTGTCGCCAGTGTTTTCAGTGTGGAGTAAAGCGTTGTTGTCTTACCACTGCCAGTAGGACCGGTAATAATTACGATGCCATGATTGTTGCCGATAATATTGTGCCAGCGTTTAAGATCATCATTGATTAAACCAAGCTCTTCGAATGGCTTAAGCAGCACCTCTGGGTCGAAGATTCGCATTACCAACTTTTCACCGAATGCGGTTGGCAATGTTGATAAGCGCAATTCCACTTCATTGCCGTTAGGGCTCCTGGTCTTTATGCGACCATCTTGAGGTTTGCGCTTTTCAGCAACATTCATGCGGCCCAGAATTTTCAAGCGGCTGATGACCGCATTCAGTGCCTGCATGGGTAAGGAATAAACTGTGTATAACACGCCATCAATGCGGAAACGGATATTACCTTGTTCTCGCCGAGGTTCGACATGAATGTCACTGGCTCTCTGTTCGAAGGCATACTGCAATAACCAATCAACAACATTAACGATATGTTGATCATTGGCTTCGGGGTCTTTGAGTTTACCCAGCTCCAACATCTGCTCAAGATTGCCGATGCCTTTGAGTTGAGTTTGCCCCTTAGTAGCGCCCTGAATTGATCTGGAGACACTGTAAAATTCTGAAGCAAGACGCTTAATGTCTAATGGATTTGAAACAACCCGGGTAATCTTTTTACCTGATGTATGTTCGAGAACTGATTCCCATGAATCCAGGAAAGGTTCAGCACTGGCGATTACGACCTCATTACGCTGATCTTCGACAGCAAGAATTTGATGACGTTGCGAAAACTTGTAGTCCATCACTCTGGTTACCTGAGCAACGTCGATCTTCAATGGGTCAATTCGATAGTAATCTTGACCACATTGGCTACTCAAAGATTGCGTCAGGGTTTCGATATCAAGGTTGCGGCTCGGATTTCTTTGATCGGCGAGATTGAGATCTGCTATGTAATGAACCGGATGCTTGCCTCGGTGCTCCGGCGCATGTCGATTCTTCAGCGCGAGGTCTATATCTGCCTGATTGATGCGACCCTCTTCGACCAACCCGTCGAGATAGACGTTTAAATCCAAAGGTGCATTTGGACGGTGGTTTGTCTTTATCTCTGACTTGTTTTGTGCTTCGGCAGCAGCCATAACAAGGTTCCCGTGTTGGCTAATAGTTGTGTCGTTCCGGCTCGCACCCTTTCAGGAGCCATTGGCATCACGGAACTGCCCCAAGTTTAGCCCTGTGAAGGCCAAAAACAAACTCTGAGCCTCATTGTTGAGGTCCAGTTCGCTTTTAAAATCAGTGGCTTAGTATGAACAGAACGGGTGCCTGGAATGGCGCTAATCCGTTATTCGACCAGTTTCACCCACTCCCCGGCTGCGGGATTGCCCGAGGGATAGTAGCCGTTGAGAAGGCGCAGCGTCTCCTCCGGATAGTTGGCGATTCTGCTGGATTGAGCCACCACGGCAAAATCAAAATGCTCTGTAGCTTGAACATATTTCAGCTTCATTTCAGCTCCAGGCAGGGTTTCGCCGCGTTGAATCGCTCGGAAGCTGCGAATTGAATCCAGCAACTTTTCGTCAATTTCATCCACAGCACCAGCGTCGGCAATATCTCCGCGAAAAATAAACGCGCGGGGACCCAGATAAATCACTGCGACTCTTTCGGTATTGCCAGTTTCTGAGGAAACATGTATTCCTGTGTGGCCCAGTAATCGAAACTGGGATAATGGTTCTGATTTCCGGAGATCAGTAATGCCCAGATTGTCTCTGATAAAGGCACGTGGCTCTATATTGTCTCGTAATCTTCTGGCTTCAACTTGTAAGCTACCTGCCCCTTCCGACTCACCGGTAACAATGGCAAAACTATTCTCTATTTCCCAATCATCTGGAAATACCAGGGTGTACCCCAATGCAGTCTCGTAGTAACGATTACGCTCATCCTGCTGTTGGGACGAAGCGCTCTGGCCCACTACCAGTCCATTGATGTTTTCTCTGAATTTACTGTCGTCAGTTAAAATAACCTCGGATTCTTCCAAACCACCAACGGCACCAATAGCCTGTTGCAGTCGAGTATCACTTCGGGGGTGCGTTGCAAACAGACCGTGGTACCCACCGCCACTGCCTGTGGTTAGTCGGTTAAAATCTTCCTGGTTTTTGAGCACGGTAACGACATCGATCATTGCCGATGGATCGTAGCCGGCTTTTAGCAGGTACTCTGCGCCCAGACTATCGGCTTCCAGTTCCATCTCTCTGCCAAAACCACTAAGACCGGTCTGTGCCCAAATCGATGCAACCTGACTGATCTGATTCCCTGCATAGCCACTACCAGTTGCCACAGCCGTTACGAAACCACCTACCGTTGCAGCAGCATTGGCGATTGCGCCACGAGCGTGTTGTTGTACGGCATGACGGGCCGTAATATGACCGATTTCATGAGCAATAACGGCTGCCAGTGCAGCTTCAGAATTCATAAAGGTCAACAGTCCACGATTCACATAAACATAACCCCCGGGCAATGCCATCGCATTAATGGCCGGGCTATCTATAATGGTGAAGGTGTATTCAAGATCTGGTCGATGACTCACGGCAGCGATGCGATTGCCCACTTCGGAGACATATTCAAGCAACTCTTCATCCTGCAGAATCGGCTGACTCGCTAGAACTTTCTCATGCTCTTCAAGACCAATATCTTTTTCACGATTCTCACCCATTAATACCAGGTTAGGGCTTCCGGTTGCAGGATTTACTGCGCAGGATATGAGGGTGCCTGCGGCCACGATGGTGACCACGGCAAGCGAAAATTGTTTCAAGGAAAACTTAGCGATGATTGCATCGCCTAAGTATCGTAAGTATCGAAGACTTAGAGTATGCATAGTGCTACCTGTCAGTCAGTAGTGTGCTTAACTACCATTTACAAATTGTTTTAATTGAGCGGCCAGCCGGTTACACGCACTGGCCTCAACCCTTGCAATGAGTGGAATTGGAACCACCAGGGCGGGCAGATAGGACTGGCCTGAAGCATCGGTATTAATAGTGCCCACATTAGTCAATGAACTGACATCCCAGATACGCGCATCAAAGTTTGCATCATCTTCCCAAGTGCCAAAGCCAAAACATCCGCCACCACCTGGGCCAATGGTGCAAGAGATAGATCCTTGTCTATCAGTTGTTTCAGTAAAACCGTCAACCCAGACGATATAGCGAATTCCAAACTCGCCCATCCTGGTTGCTACAACATCCTCCGCCATTAGCTGTTCAAGATCTTGCGTACGCAAAGGTGCCGTGCGAGGCTCAAACCAGGGAAACATTGCATCGATGAATTCCTGCTCGGGAACGATATTAATTGCATTTTCTCCCCGCGCCATTCGGTCGCCCACGCACTCCACGAAATCTGCGCGCGTTTCGTAGTCGCTGGCCTGACGCCGACCAAGGATTACTACTGATTCATCGCTTTCGATGCCAGTTTCTCCTTGTCGGAACTCATCAACAGTGGTGCTGGTGCACGCGGCTAAAGAAGCCACCGTCAGAACGAGGAGCAATTCTGCAGCCTTTGTGTACTGCTCAATAATCTTCATACCCGACCCCCCTGCTTAATTACTCCCTACAGACCCGCGAGCCAATCGCGTACTTCAGGAACTTGCGTAAAGGTTAAAGAAAAACTTGACGCTAAATCCCGCAAAGCAACCACAGCGGCTTCATTGATGCCCGCTTCAGCAGAACGGAAGGTTTCTGTTGGGGTTTTACCATAGGATGTGAGCACCCAGTCAGCGATATAGTCACCCTCAGGAGTAACCAGACGCATATTGTATTTTATCCAAACTTCGTAAACGTCAAGTTTGGTTTTCGCTGGCAGGGCTAATTGAAACTCTTCAATAAGAGGCATGAATACAGCATCCACCGCAAGATCGGCCTGCTCAACATCAGAAACCTCTACAACTTGATCAAACATCGCAGGCAGAACTGCATTAAAAAGCTGCACATGAGACTGCCCGCTCTCGATATTGAATTCTTCAGATCCTGTCTCGGAATACTCCATGTAAGTAAAGTCTTTTAATGAGTCATCATAGTAAACCGCAATTCTGAGAGGCAGTTTGGAAATATTGGGCGTCGGGAATTCTCCAACAATAGTGACATTGTTAACACCGCAACTTGCTAACAGGCCAGCACACAGAAACAAGACCACAAGACGTAGTGCATCGGTTACTCGATTCGCTCCATTGCGTCTATTCCAGTTCATGTTCTTCACCCGCAAGTCTGATTACCCACATACCTGACTACCCACATATACGCTGAGACTTTCAGCTTAGCTCATTGAGAAAAGTTTAGTCCCACAAATGTACCACCATTTCTCTGCGTCAGTTCGCGCATCAAATTAGTATAACGATAGGCGCTTTGGTGAAAGCGCGGTGGCCCCCTGAATATAGTCGGGAAGCCTATGCCATGGATACGTACCAGGCGATTGCCACTGGCATCTTCAATGTTGATGCGGTCTATGGTGTCCACTACATCTCTAATAGACCCGCCAGGCTGAAAATCATCCCCCAGCACGTAGATACTAATTTTCTTATCCGGGGAATAAAAGGCATTAATTGCGCGTGTCACACCTTCTACGGGGCTACTATTACTGTAAGGTTGCCAGGAGCGCAAGGTAGAAATGATCTGGTTGCGACGCCCCGGTGAGTCAGGTATCCATCTGTTGCTATAGGAGTTGAACATGTAGTCACCCATGTCATTCATGACCTGTATACCCTTTACCTGCGGATACACGTCAAGGGTGTTGTCGATGACTTCCAGCATCTTGTCCCAGTTTCCGGGAGTATTTGCCATACTGCCGGAGGTGTCGATGACAAAAATGATATATTCGCTATCCACGGGAACACCGCCAATTGCATTGTCTTCAGGCGCTGCCACATTGGCCAACAAGCGCTGCATTTCCTCTGTCAAAGTTTGTCGGGCGATCGCTAACCGCCCTGCTTCCTCGGTGATTTCTTCCGACAACTGGTTAGATGCATTATAGCGGCCCTGCACATCATTCAGGTCACGGCGCAGTCTGGCTACACGTTCGGTGAGAGAAGACAGTTGCTCATGCCTGGCATTGAGCTCGCGGTTGAGGATGGTGGTTTCACCACGTATCTCGAAGAGCTGCTCCTGCAGCTCTGTTACAGTAGCCTCTGGGGTGACATCAGAAATTTCCAGCGTCACCGGCGGCGAATTCCTGGTGATCATGAGCAAGATAATCATAGCCCCAAAACCGCAGGACGCCACATCCAGAAAGGACACGGTAAATGAATCGGTTTCTCGGCGACTCTTTTTGCTCATGTGGTTTTGCTCATGTGGTATCAGCCCAACTTATATATTCGTTGGAAAGGACACGCCTAAATCTTCCGAAATCTCTTCCGTGGTTTCTATCCGGGCCAATGACCTGTCATCCCGAGACCCATCCGATTCCTCTTCTGCAACGGCGGAGGCACCTCCCGGCCAGTCTTTAGACGGGGTGATCATTGAGCCATTAGTCAATTGCGCAAGCCTCCAGAAAGCACCCCCTGCACTGGGGTCTCCTTCGAGTGGCATCAATATAATATTGACCGGAATACCCCCAATTAACTCACCAAGAGCTTCCTCATAAAGCTGCAATCGGTCTCGTGGGGAGATCAGCGGATCGCGGGCTCCGCGATCGTCCACTGTTGGAAATCCATCAGTAATGAGAAAAATATTATCCGGTGTCGGCGACATACTGGCGATTTCACGGAACAGGCGCTCATAGTTGGTGCCACCATCAGGCACGGTATCCAATACCTGTTCCACAGCGTCGTTTAATTGATCGCGATCTGCCACTTCCAGCCATTCGCCCTCGGTGCCCGGGATCGCGGCCTGCACGGTCTCGTTGAACATATAGATTTGATAGCGACTGACAATTGGAAGTTGCGTGGTTATCCAATCCAAAATTTTGACAACACGTTGCCATTTTGGTGCTTCTTTCTTGTATATATCAGCCCGGAGGCTGGTGCGAATAATGTTGACGATTGTGTCGTCCAGCATACTGGCCGAGGAATCCGCCACAATAAGAATTCGCTGCCCCCCAAGGTACAGCCCCGATAGATACTGACGTTGCCCATCTCCTATGAATTGCCGAACGCTGGTACCTTCCTGCTCCACGGCGCTTGCCTGGAGCCTCAATAATTCTTCCTCCAATTGCTCAACATCGGCACGTAGTTGCTCCACATCTTCAACGGTTGCGATGCTGGAATTCTCCAAGGCAGCCAGTTCCTGCAGAAACGTATCTATCTGGTTTTGTATCTGTCGTGCCAGTCCTTGCGCTTCAACGACATCGAAATCCACTTTAGATAAAGTATTTCTTATACGTGCCAAGCCCAGTTGCCCCTCTTCGACTTCGTCTTCCAGCAGATCAATTTCGGCCAGTAGTTCAGGATTATATTCCACATCAGAAACAGTGCTGTTGTGATCGAGAATAAGAAAAATCAGAATCACAGCACCAAAGCCACAGAACATAACATCCAGAAATGACAGACTTATTGGATTGAACCTGCGCCTGGCTGGTCTGTGTTCGCTAGACATCTCTCACCCTGATTAAAGTCAGCACTTCGCTGCCTGCAGTAAACTGAATGCGATCACCTACCGCGAGCTTGCGCGCACCAGTCGCTGTTACACCATTAAGCAGGTAAGACAACTCACCACTATCAAAGAATACACCGCTACTTTGCGCTGAGAAGTTACCAAGATTTGCAGGCATATCAGCAATCGATAGTGCTAATACATTTGCTGCTGCGTGATGGCCATGCACAGTTTGATGATTCTCAATGCGTATTTTATTTACTGGCAATGCCTGGCTGCCATGCAAAACATGAGTCGGTGATTCAGCTTGTGACTGGCTTGGGCTTGAGACAGCCGCTCCTCCATCAGGTAAGGGCAATGTGTTTACTAAGCTAATGCCTTGTTCAGCACGGGTGATTAAATCGCGATACTCCAAACAGGTGTTGTTAATCGCATTGTCATCCACGATTACCAGATCGAGTGATGCTGGCAGGCTGTCGATAAAACCAGGCTTCTCTGCTAAGGCTTTGCTGACCAGTAATTGCGTGTCATGCGTCGCCATTGCAGCTATTTGCTCATTGATTGTTTTGTAATACCCATTAAGACTATTCACCAGACTGTCCATTGGTATTTTTGCCGTGTGGGCAATGTCTCCAGCATTCAACTCAAGAATTAAATTGCCTTCCTGCTGGGCCTGTGCAAGCCACTGAGGCAACTCGTTATAAAGTTGTTGCTCAGACTCAGCGTCGTGTTGTGGATTAAAACGACATTGCTGGATAAACATTCCAGTAGCAAGCTGCATTATCAGGTCCATGAAGTGCTGACTTCCAACGCCGGGAATCTGCACTGTTGAATGTGATCTCAGTTGACCTTCTTCTACAGTGAGCCTGGTTACAACAACCTGATGTAAATGCAAATCTGCATACAGCATGTTGCCTGCTCTGGCCGACGCCAGGGCAGCAGATAGTGCCGAGTCAACCATGCCTGTAATGTTGAAAGGACTATGTTGCGCGAGACCTAGCAGTATCGATAATTGCTGTCTCGTAAAACTGCCCGGAACTGCTATCAGCACGTCAGATTCGATGTCTGCCTCATCTGCCAGATGCTGAAGATGAGAGAATGCAATATCGGCATGGTGTCTAAAGCTGCTACTGTGTTCAATGAGATCGAGATTTAACTCTTGCCAATACTTGTTGTAGCTGTTGGTAGGTTTTAGTCGTGCTTGCTTCTCTGCCTGTTCACCAAGCACAACATCCTGCCCATCTGCCAGTGCAAACCCAGGACTTCTTACCAGTAATCCGGTTTCGTCGCTAACACTGATGGCCTTGTCGTTAAGCTCAATAACTTTGAAGCTCATGCGATTGCTCTCGCGTTAGTTCGCTTAGCTGCCTGCAAACTCAGAATCCGAATCAGGCACCTGGAGATGCCTGAGAAGTCTTTCATCACAATAGTTCTGGCAATCCAGGACCAGACGATCTTGTAGCTGCTGCAATTGATGCAATAGAAACATCAGAAAAATACTTACCACCAGGGCTACAAAGGTTGAGTTAAACGCCACACCCAGGCTCACTGTCACGCCAACAATGTCCCCACTCACAGCTTGATAGGCTTGTCCCAGAGCGGTGCCGATGCCGCGTACAGTCCCCAGGAAGCCAATGGATGGGATTGCCCAGGCGATATAACGCACCAGGGACAATTCGGTTTCCATACGGTCTGCCTCGGTCTCGCAGGTATCTCTAATGGTGTTTGAAACATCCTGGATGTTGCGAGTACTTTGAAAGCGATGCAGCCCAGCCCTTATCGCTCTTGCCAGCAGGAAGTTTTGTTCAGTCTCTGGCAACGCCTGCACTGGGCGCGCATAGTTGCGCGCATCTTCCGGTAGGATACTCATCCCCTGATTTACTTGAATAATAGTTCGATCTAACAGGGATCGCTGTTTTAGAGCCTGCTGTGCCTTCATACCGATTATGAAAAGCGCCCAGAACATTAAGATAATGCAGGTTTCCTGTTCGAAATCCCTAAGGATGACGAAAACAGATCTTTCCGGAACAAAGCTCTCATCTTGTTGTTGCAGAAGGGTTTGCTGCTCCTGAATAAGATCCGCATTGGGCCTTATCACCGTAACATACGTTGCATGGACGATAATCACACAAAATATCAATGCAACAAGTTGATAGAATGTTTCATACAGCGAGCCTTGCTTCATTTACTATTTTCCTGTTTGTCCTGAGCGGGTTTTTGGTTCAGAAATTATTCAAGATAGCGGGCGATACGAAACCCGACATCTTCTCTAGGCTCAGCACCAAAGTCCCGAAATGACAGTCTCATCTCGGTGATTGCTCCATGTGCCCAACTGGATCCGCGGATCGTATGAAACTGTCCCAACTCCGGACCCAAGGGGTCAATCTCTACTCCAGGACTTCCGTTTGAACCATAGTAGTCATGCACCCACTCTGCTGCATTACCGGCCAGATCAAACAATCCATGGTAATTGGCATCGAATGAGCCAACAGGCGCCGTTGCAAAATGAGTATCGTTATAATTAAACATCACTTCGCCAAGGTAAGCTCGTGCGGTTACATCACCAAAATTCCCAGCATTTTTCGGTGGTGGTAGTTGATCACCCCACGGATATTTAAGCATGTTTCCAGAGCCGTTTGTTCTTGCTACCCAGGCCCATTCCGCTTCTGAGGGCAATCGATAGCCCGTAGACCCGGGGTTAAATCCCACCACTTCTTCTTCTTCTACATTATAAAAAAGTGGTAGCGCTTCCTGCTCACTTAACCAATTGCAAAACAAAGCTGCCTGATTCCAAGTGATACGAACCACCGGCTGTGCCTCGTTATTCAGAGTAAGGCCCTGGATCGTTCCAGAATTATGTTCTGTACTGAACATTCTGAACTGTGCATTGGTTACTTCGTGATAAGCTATGTAGAATGGTCGTTCCAGTTGAATGTCGCGTAAGATTTCGTTGGCCCTCCGGCCCGCTTCCCGGCGCGAGGCACCCATGGTAAATGCGCCAGGATAAAACAATCTCAGTGTCTGTCCAGCTACAGTTGTAATGACCGGCTTTATTTGCTCAAGACGGGCCTGCTCAAGAGATTTTAGGGTGACTCGAATGACCTGATCCAAACCAGGACGAGAAGTGAACTCTGTATTGTAAGGGACAAACCCTTCCTTTCGGATTTCTATCTGCTGACTCACCGCCATCAGCTCGACTGTCTGATTTGCCAATCCGGCCAATTCACCATTTATGTACAATTCCGCATCAGCGGGTTCACTGACGATTTGAACACTGGCAGTTACTGGGTCCAATGAGACAGCAACCGATTTTTCTTCATTAGGAGCAGTGCGCACGAAGCTTTTGGCGGTTTCAAAACCATTCTTGAAAAAAGTAATCTCATGAGTCTGGTCAGAGGCCAGCGCAACTTCCAAGGGTGTTAGCCCCTGAAATCTCCCGCCTATGGTGACATTCGCAGCACTTGGATTACTCTGGATAAACACCAAGCCATCCGCTGGTTCCAGGTCTACCGAGGGAACGACAAGGTCCTCGCCCGCTATTACATCGAATTCTTCTTGCCAGGCCTTGTGACCAGCGAGCTTGAGAGTGACATCTCGCTCACCTTGCAGGATCTCTATATTTAATGGCGTCTGCCCGAGAGTTTCCCCATCGACAATTATGTCCGCACCCGACGGCACCGTAGTGAACGATAGGGTCGCCCACCCTGGTTCGAGTCTTGCCTCGAAGCTCTGTTGTATTGAACGTCCCTCAATCTCGATGACAGCACCATAATCCAAATACCGATCGTTACTAATGGTTAGCTGGTGTTCGCCGGGTTCAACTGGCACATCAATGAGCGGAGTCCGGCCTATATCCACACCGTCGATTTGTACTCGGGCGCCAGTCATGGCGGCTGTTGAGATATTTACCAATCCCGGTAGTCTACGCATGGTAAACGGATGGGTTTGCGCCGCATCAGAACCGACAATTAGCTGTGTTTGTGTATCGTGATAACCTTCGTTGCGCAGCGTTATCTCATAAGATCCTGAACGAATCAGGTAACGCCGACCAAGGCGAAAATTAAGTCCACCGTCTATTTGAATAGACGCAGTAATTGGGTCGACTTCGATCGAAACCGACTTAGCAGTCAGTACAAACCAACCTGAAACTGAAGACAGCACAATAAAGACCGCGACAATCGCATGGAACCAGTGAAATTTGTAAGAGAATGTACTCGCCGTAACTTCATGTGGGGTAAAGTCTACAGGCACTATAGGGTCAAGTGCCCCATTATATGATGCGTTATTGTCAGTTTTTTCCATAGCCTTATCGCCCGCTGGCGGCAATTACACGTTCAACACATCGAACCTCAACAGAATCTGGTGTTTGTCCAAATCCCACGACAAATTCCTGGCGCACATCTCTATATCCAGGACGCCTGCCTACAGCAACATAACGGCCAGGTTTTAACGACAAAGACTGTTGCTGGAATGGCCCCAGATTTCCCACCCGAAGTAGAGTAACGTCGGTCAGATTGTCCGACACTAACTGAATATCAATTGGCACCTGTGATTCAAGCAGCAACTGTTCAAGTTCATCCAGTTGCGATTCCAGTCGCGGCCCAGGATTAGGTAAGTCCCGTGCGACAAAGTAGTAACCGCGTGTTTCTTCGAATACTTCATCTTCTGCAAAGCGTTCAGGGGTGTTTATCGCATTTACCAGGAAAGCATCGAGATTAGCTCGTTGATTCGCATTCACCCTGCCCTCAAGTGCAAACGTCAGGTTAGGGTCAATTGCTAATACACTATCGTATGCGGTGACAGCATCTGCCCACATTTCCCCCGCTTCTGCAGATTCAATTTGTTGGCGTAGCGCATTGATTTGAACATTCGCTACTTGTGTTTCAGTCTGCACAATTGCGGCTTGTGCCTGTTCTTGACCGATTCCCAGATTTGCCGCACGTTGAAACGTAGCGATAGCTTGTTCAGGATTACCTGCTTCGAGCAAAGCAAATCCTTCAGACATAATTTGGGAAAATTCGTTTTCCCGTAACTGGGCATCTACTGCGGCAATTTTCTCAGGTGCAGTTTCGTGATACCCATCTAACTGAATTACTTGATCATAGAATACGCGTGCTTCTTCTAATTCACCATCTTCGAATAGATCATCCGCTTCAGCCATTAAGCGAGTCACTTCATCAAGTGCCTGCGCTCTTTCGAGACCAATTCCTGCACCCTCATTATTGGCATCCAATACGAGGGCCAGTGAGAACAGGTCTTGTGCTGTGGCAGAGTCCGCAGCGGCTAATGCATTCTGCGCATCGATTAGAATGCGTTGCAATACGTCTTCTTTAGAATTAAGAAGTTCAGTGAGACCATCCCTTCCTCGTGTGTAGGACTGATTGGCCGAGACGAAATCTTGAGTTCGATAATATTCGTCACCTATCGAAGCTTCCTGCAACGCGGCGTCATAAGCAAGCTGCCCCCACTGTTCAACTTGAAAAAAATCAAGTTCGATCTGAAGTTCCAGTAACTCAGCCAGAGTATCCTGCGCCTCTTTGCGCTGGATTGCACGCTGCGCTTCTTCGAATGGTGAGATCGTTACTTCGGGTTCAGCGCTGGTTTGTACTGCCATGTTTGCGACTTCAGTGCGCCTTTCCAGTGGCAATTCATACCCGGTTACCAATGATGGCAATACAAAAATGACCAGTAAGGCGACTATGGCCAAGCCACCAAGGCCAAACCACATCAGCGGTGATGGTTTCTGAGGTATCGGGGGAGCAATCTGTTGCGCAATACGCTCTTCTTCACTGATTGCATCAGCATCACCCGAAACCGACTGATTTGTTTTGTTGCGTGTGTTTTCTGACATGTACAGGGGCTGTCGGCGTGTTTCCACTTGCCGATTTCAGCTTCTAATTAAATCGTTACAGCTGACCTAATTCTTCGGCATAGAAATCTGCCAGAATTTCACGCCATTGGTCATATTGTTCTTCAACAGAACCAGATAGCGTGATTGTTCGATCATCCAGTGTAATTACCTGTGACGCGACAGCATTCTCTAATGATTGGCTAAGCTCTTCCAAGGCTTCCATGTGCATGCGCGCTTCAGCTTGTCGATCAAAGCCGCTCTTGATCAAATAAGCGCCTGCACCTACACCAACTGCACCACTTGCCTGTGTGCCATAAGTGCCACCTTGTGTCGCGGCAGCTAAACCACCGATTACCGCTGCTGTACCAGCAATGAACCGGCGTCTTGCTGAAGCCTCTAACTCTCGCAGCTCAATAGTTTCGTAATAACTCTGCTCACGCCATGAATCATATGGCAGACGCATTTGCCTGACATAGGTAGCGTAATAGTCTTGTACTGTGTCGATGAACATAAAGTCTCGTTCACGAATGTCCTGGATACGATTTAAAAATGGATCATTTTCAGCGGGCAGCGCAGCTAACTGATAATAGCCATCACGATTCATCTGCAGGTAATCAGAAAACACTTCGTCTGAAAAACGTTGTGCGAACAACATCTCAGATACCGTGCGAATTTCTCGTATGTCTTCGCTGTCAATGTTTGCTTCGCGATACGCCAGTAAATCGTTAGCAATCTTATTGTAAATTACCTGAAATGGATCACTCCTCTGTCGCTGTTGTGTGTCATAGCTGAATTGGCTAATGACTTCCTCATACTCTTTAGTGAACCAGGTTTGCCCTCTGGAGTCTTTTACATTGACGCGCACAGCCATGACTTCGCCATTGGATTGCAGGATCGTACCTGTAATAAGTATGTCCATTGGGCTGCTGGCATTTGGCATTAAACGCACGATGCCCCAGTTAGCAGAACGCTGCAGAGTTTCTGATAGCAAGTAAGGCGCGTAACGCGCTTCTGCTACTCGAACCTGACCATTAGTAATTTCTTCCTGATCTTCATCTAACTCATCAAGGCCGGGATCAAAAATGGCTACACCCACATCGAGAAGTAACTCTTCAGGAACGTCCTGACTGTTTTGCACAACTGGCGTGTATGAAGTGGTTTTAACAGTGTGAGTGGCACATGCTGTGGTCAACATGGCCAGTAGTAATATCCCTAATGAACGCATTAAAAGCCTCTTCATTGCTCTTCACCAATACCTGTATAAACTCTGTATCTTTCCCAAAGCGCCTCGCGCAATTCTGGGTCCGGTTCTCTCATTGCAGCTTCGCGAATTTGCCTCGCCACAACATCATCATCCCTGCCACTTGGAATATCTTCCGGTGGCGGGAAGATCTCAACTTCTTCACGACCGGAGGAAGGCGGCTGATTGGCGGTGGAAGCTACTGCACCTGATGTGGGAGCAGAAGAATTGGCTTCTTCTATAATTTGGGGCTGATTCTGGCCGCCGCCAGCATCTCCTGCATCGCCAACTATGGCTACGCTGCCGGCTGCATTGCTTTCACTTTGCGCTCTTTCGCGCTCATTCAGAATGAAGCCATCAAAAGCTTCATAACCGCGACGTAATCTTTCATCCAATATGGCCGCCCGTTCTGCTACAGTCGAAGCACCGCCAGTGGTGATTGGACCACCGGTCGCAGCCGGAACCTGCTGTCGCTCGGAACCACCAGGAAACTGCTGCTGGCCGCTGCCAGCACTGGATTGCCGGACATCTCCCCCACCTTGGCCGTTTCCCGGGAGGTTTTCTAAGCTATAGTCCCCACTCGGACGCCCTAATACACCCTGATATTGGCCTTGACTTCCACTTTGGTCATTACTTAGATCTGCTGTAGATTGATCTCTCCCACTTTGACCTGAATTCCCTGGATCACCCGGAAATCTGGATTCACTGCCAGATGATTGACCAGGTTCCTGGCCACTGGCGGGAGAAGAGGGCTGTCCACCACCCTGCTGCTGATCTCCTGGAATCGAGTTGCCCCTGCTATTTTGGTCACCGGGCCGTTGTTGCCCCGATTGACTGACTGAAGACTGATTGCTGGTTTGTCCTTGTTGTCCAGGGCTGGGCATATTCGCAGTGGGAATGCTGGCCGATTGGCTGCCCTGAGAAGCCGGGTTCGATGCAGAGCTGCTGCTGGATTGCGACTGGCTTGAGCGTGAACTGCTGGAGCTGCTTGCAGGCAGGCTCTGGCTGGAACTGTTGCTCGATGATGCGGATGGAGGCATGGGCATGCTCTGACTGGCGCTGCTTTGGCTGCTTGACTGACAAGCTGTTAAAGCCATGCTGAGGCTACTCACTGCTAACAATTTCAATGGCTGCATTGTATTAGATCTCATTGCCAAATCCGGGGATCCTGTAGCCTTAGTTCAATATGTATTCAGCACAGGAATTTATTGCTCATTCGGAGAAGATTGCAACAATTCACGGTTTTTGCGCGGAAACTGACGGGCCTTAACGAAACCCCCGTCGCGTTTTCCATCGTGCTTAGCGTTCTACGTTACCGTAGAGAAAAACCCCTTAATGTTTCCTTAACAGGTGGATATATACCCCCCGATCGTACCTCTAACCGGTTAAAATTAGTACCAAAACCGGATTCTTACGAGGTTGTTTTCCTTATCGGTAATCACCCCATCTTCAATCACTGGCCGGAACATGGTTTGTCTAAGTTCGCGAGCAACTCTTGTTACCTGATCAGTATTTTCAGGTGTCTCTTCAGTCAACAACTCTACGTTCCTTGTTTCTCCATTACGTGTAACAGTGAATCGAAGATCAGCCATACCTTCCTGCAAATCCGCCGGTGACATGAGTTCAGTTCCTCTGCGCAGAATAACGCGGGGTTCCGTCTCAAAAGTGGGGAGTGGAACTACCTGTCCAAACAGCCTGGTTTGGAGTTCTTCTGCATTTTCCTGATCTGCCAGCAACTCCCAGGCGCGGATATAGTGCTCCTGCGCTGTACGTCGGCGCTGAAAGAGAATGTACCAATCTCCAAGATTCGCCAGCGCTTCAGCCTGCGCATAAAGATCATCACCTGTACTTTCATAAGCCGTCACTACTCCCTGCAACGCTGCTTCACCAACACGAAAGCCAGCAGGAGAAATGGGCCGAGGTTGATTGAGTCGTGCAGCCAGCAGCTCTTGCGTAGTGCGATACACCGCTCGATCGATCTCAGTCATCAGGTTCGGATTTCGTGCAACCAGATAGGCCGAGTCAGCGATGCTGCGCAAAATTGGCACGAAACGTTCGTCCGAGGGACCAAAGTGTAAAAACACCATCCGTGCTGCTGCATCAAACAGGGCCTGAGCGCTGCTCAAGCGCAAACCCAGCGCCTCGCCATACCCCAGAGTGAAGGCCTGCATTTGCCATTCCGCTAATCCTTCAAGAACGGGGATCATGCGCGGGTCTTCCGGGCCATAAGCCTTGGTTTGTATGTAAAACAAATAATTATGGTAAAGGTCAGCGCTGTCCCAGTCTTCCAACGCCATGTAGCTGTCAATTAATTCTTCAACTATCGGGATCTGACTGGTGGTATGCAGCCCGCTGCTGATCCGATTAATGTGCATTGCACGATCAAAGGTTTCGACAGCGGCCGCATAATCACCCAGCCGCTGTTGCAAATTGCCTTGAGCAGAGAGCTCTTCAATAAGGGCAGGGTCCCAAGCCCCACCTGTAGTTTCGATATCTTGAACAGCAGTTTGGTAAGTTTGCAGAGTCTGCAATAAAGATTCATCAGGATTCTCACCTGCTCGTACCGGCTCGCCGTAGTCAAACGGCGGCAAAATGGGATCCGTTCCTTCTTCATAAACCAAAGGTACATCTACGTACATGACTACCGATCGATTGTCGTCTGAATCTTCGCCCTCTGTTGATGCTGGTTCCTCATCTGTTTCTTGTGCAAAACCTGAAGACAACTGCAAAAGCTGGCCAAAGATTATGACAAGGATCAGTTGGAAAGTTTTAGTGCTGTGTTTGGGCATAAAGTCATTGTAATGATTAGCGGGCGCGGTTGAATGCTTTAGCAATACTTATTCCAGGTATTAAAAAATCCTGTAAGCACGGCTTCTATTAATTCCAGACATATACTCCTTACAAGTATTCGTCTCAATGTTGTCTTTCATATTATCATTTCGTGGCAAGCCCACGTTCTTCTATGAGTTCGCTGACGCTTAACGGCATAAAAGTAGCCCAAAACCCACCATCATCAACATCTGCCGTTACTCTGATTATCCTTTCTGTCTTATCGTCATAAAAGGCGTTGACTATTATTTGATACTCAACGCCATTTTTCGTTACAAATTCATGCTCTGATGCTTTCATAAGATTCAGTATCCTGAATTTATCACTTGATAATATTTCCTCTAATTTTGCATTTGCAATTTGTCTGGCTGTCTTTTTATCCATAGCAAATATATAATTTTATGCGTGTAAGAGAAGACAGCTTAGCGTACCTCGCACACCCTGAAAGAAATGTGCTAATCTAAGGAACCTCTGATTAATTACCTATTAATTATCTACGTTGTTATTGCTGCGTCGCCTGAAACCGCCTACTTTTGGTAAAAATCAGCTCAAAAGACCCAAAGCACTCGCTCCGCTCGCGGGGCCAGCTTTGCTCATTTATGACCGATAAACTGCGCTTTTTGTACGCAGCTAAAGCTGCTCACCCTGCGGGTGCCGTCTTCGCTACGCTTCGGCTCGCTGATTTTTGCCTTGCACTAACTGCCTCGCAAACATTAATCAGAGGCTCCTTAAGTCTAAGAGCGATGGTTTCCCCTACTTATTTCAATATCTGAAAATACCTTTTTAAAAATTTAAAAATATTTTTATGTCTTTGTTTACTCCTGTTTTGATTCGTTGATTTTTCTCTCAGAAAGATTATCGATGTATAAATTATCAAAAATGTTGTCTACTTTTTTATTAAAAACAGGTATTTTTATTGTTGAAGCATACTCTTCTATACAGGAAGAAATATCTATTTCGTTAGCTAGTATCGATATGCTGTTATTTAAATAATCTCTATAAAATACACAGGTAATATCTGAGATATCCTCTAAAAAATTATCATTATTTAGATTTTCTCTGTTTATCAAATTAAATAGCCGGTTCAGGCAAGAGGAGTCCTTTAGAATAAAAATGTACCAAAAACAACCAATATCCCTAGTTTTAAAAAAATGAGATCTATTATTTTTATTCAAATTGAAAAGATATAATTTGTTATCATTTTTTGCATCGAATATTAAATCTTTTATGCCAGATAAAATCCCTTTTTTATTTCTAGATTCCAAGTCTTTTTCTAAGATATTTTCACTTTTGAATATGTCTTCCATATTCTTTAAAAAAGATTTACCGTTCGGCTGCGACGGCTGGTTTGTATGCGATGCTACAGAGTAACCCTTCGAAATATTTTCAATATGTTTTTGCAGATTTGAGTCAAAATCAGTCCACCTCCAGTTTTTATAGCCATCAGCATTTGGGTATAAAAACGTGTACCTGCTTGTATTTTTATATACATACTTATAACCGATACGAGGTTCATACATATCATTAACGTACATTAATACAGGATCAGCACCATGTTACTACACGGTGCTGATCTGTTTTTAAGTTAATGGATTCTCCAGCGACTATTGTAGAAGATATGTCTGTTTGAGAAGTTACCTCGTGCAGACGTTCCCCAGCCAATATGTGAAGCTCGTTGACCATATCCACTGACCCCACGCCATCCTCCTGTTTGTAGGACATGACGATTATTTCTAAGAAGCCTCTGATTAATGTTTGCGAGGCAGTTAGTGCAAGGCAAAAATCAGCGAAAAAGCGCAGTTTATAGGTCATAAATGCGCATTTTGAGCTGATTTTTAACGCAGCAATAACAACGTAGGTAATTAATCAGAGGTTCCCTAAGAAGAATTCGGTGGTTATTGGATGAAGTGATAGCACGGTATCCCCACCGAGAGCCGTATCGTCCTGCGGCCCAAATGGATGTTCTAGCGATACCCCAGGCGGCACCATAAGCCAGAGGCTAAAACTCCCCTCCGTCTCCCTCATTTACTGATCAAAGAGCAGGGCAATCTCGCCAAGATCAATGCCCTCCGCCGTGCCAAAGGCAAAAGCCATATCGTCTTGATTGAGGCTTTCGGCGAATGTGGGTTGTGTAGCCATGCCTGCCGGTAGCAACACGGCGAAAAGCTGTTTCATTTTCTCTGACATGATTGACTTGTCGTAGAACATATTGCCATTTTTTTAACAAAAACGTTCCTCTATTAAACCAGGGCAATCGACTGAACGCCTACGTTGTGTCCAAGATGGGCAGAAGTTGATAATTTTTGGGCTCAGATCGACGAGGGGGCACCACTTGTTCACTTTTTGTCCTGGAAATCTATGCGAAAATCCATTCAGTCGATTGCCCTGTCTATTAACCGTTAAAGCCAGATATTTTTGTGCCTTTGCAAAAGCAGCAGATACAAGTGTCAATCGCAAAGCACCAAACTCAACTGGCTGATTCTCTAACTCGATTCAATAACAAATTGCCCCAACCATCCAGAGTTACCTGCCAGCCCGGCGCTACATAAGTTGTAGCTGTATATTCGGTGATGATTGCAGGGCCATCGATTTGTATTCCCTCAGTCAAATCTGCACGAGCTACCAGTGTTGCATACTCTTCATGTCCATAGACCTTGGCGCGCTCCAGATTCTTGCAAGACTTTGTATCTGGTTTTTCTCCCGGGATACTCACTCTTCGCTGTGCAGTTGACATATGTACGCATAGATTCACGATTTCGATTGGGGCTGTCATGGCGTAGCCATAGCGTTTTTCATGCAATGCCGCGAACGCAGATTGCACTTGTGGCAGATTCGACCATGTCACATTGAGCGTGTAGGACTGTCCAACATACCGTAGATCCATACTCCGCTCTGATACTAATGAGTCCAGTGTCAGTCCTTCTGCTATAAGCTCTTCATGTCCTTGCTCAACTATCTCATGAAACGAGGAATTAATTTGAGCTGGATCAATCTCGCTGATGTTGATTCCAATGGTCTTGGTAAACTGTCTTCCCTGTGGCGCGACCAGCATCCCTAGTGCTGACAGCACACCACCGCGAGCAGGCACAATGGCGCGATCCATTTGCATCGCTTCAGCAAGCGCGCAAACATGCAGGCCGCCTGCACCACCGAAACTCGCCAGTACAAATTCTTTCGGGTCATAACCTCGGTTTACAGATATTTTTCTTATAGCCTGTACCATATGCTCGTTAGCTATTTGCGTTATTCCCAATGCAGTCTCTGCAACTGAGAGCTGAATTTGTTCAGCCAGATCAGCGATCGCTTTGATTGCCAAATTAAGATTGAGACTTAAGCCATCTGCCAGGTTTCTGCTAACAACCATTCTCCCCAAAACCAGGTTGGCATCGGTGACAGTAGCTTTTTTGCCGCCTAAGCCATAGCAGGCCGGCCCAGGCGAAGCACCTGCTGATTGCGGTCCCACCTGTAACATTCCGCCATCGTCAACGAAGGCGATACTGCCACCGCCTGCACCAATCGTGTGCATATCCACTGAAGGAGCCGCCATTGGGTACGGGCCTATGCGACCCTCTGTAGTAATGCCTATCTCACCTTGCAACAGAGCAACATCAGTAGAAGTACCGCCCATGTCAAAACTGATAATGCTGGATTCGTTTATCTCCTCACCGAGATACTTAATTGCTGTAAGCCCCCCGGCAGGGCCTGAAAGCAACAGGTGTACTGCATTTTCTGCCGCTTTATCAGCTGCAATAGTCTCTCCACTGGATTGCATTATCTGCAAAGAGCATGACGACAAGGCTTCTTGAAGCCGAGAAAGGTAGCGCTCAACCACAGGGCCAAGTGCAGCATTCAACCAGGTTGCAATGCCCCGCTCATACTCTTTGTATACTGGCAATACCGAAGAGGAGCGGCTAACGATCAGGTTCGAATCAACAGCGTGGATGGCTTCTTCAATGGCAATTTCAAACCTGTCATCCAAAAAAGAGAACAGCAGATTGATTGCCACTGCTTGTGGATTGAGTTCTTTTAACTGGCTGATCAAAATAGCTAATTCATCCACGCTTAAGGGTTCCAGTACCTCTCCCGTCGCCGACAGTCGACCGCCGGTCTCAAGGCATAGTTCTGGTGGTACGGGTGGTTTAACAGGGACAAACTCCAGAGCATAGAGTTTGGGCCTTGTTTGTCTTCCAAGTATGAGCAAATCCCTAAAGCCGTAGTTTGTCACGAATGCCGTGCGCGCTGTTTTGCCCTCTAAAGTGGCATTCGTGGCTACGGTACTGCCATGGATTATAGCCACCGATCCATTCTGCACCTCTTCCTGCAGCCCTAAATCCTCTATCCCTTTTAATATGGCCTGCTCTGGTGCCGCAGGCGTGGAAAGGGTTTTGTGTAGAGTGATGGCAGGATTGTCACCAGAACGTATACAAACAAAATCGGTAAATGTACCGCCTGCATCTATTCCAAGAAATGTGATTGATTTCGACACGTTTTACCGACTTCCTTTCCCTGACCTAAACGATTATAACTGCACCTTCAGACTTGTAAGCATTTATTGTTGCAAAAGGATTAGCCTTGCCTGAATTACCAGAAGTCGAAACAACACGAAGGGGGATAGCGCCACATATAACTGGTCAGCAGGTTTCTAAGGTCGTAGTAAGACAAAAAAATCTGAGGTGGCCAATTCCTTCACAAATAGCCCGAGAGCTGCCTGGAGAGCGGATCGATTCTGTTGATCGTCGCGGAAAATACCTTTTACTCAATTGTCGCAAAGCGACCATGCTCATCCACCTTGGTATGTCAGGGAGTTTGCGTATCGTAAACCCGGAAATACCACATCAAAAACACGACCACTTCGATTTCCAGTTTGCTTCCAGCAAGATCCTGCGTTACACCGATCCTCGTCGCTTCGGTTGTTTGCTCTGGCACAGCGGTGACATAAGTGAGCATAAGCTAATTCAAAATCTCGGCCCTGAACCATTGACGGATGAATTCAGTGCAGACTATTTGTTTGATGCGAGTCGTGGCCGTACAGTACCCATCAAAAGTTTCATCATGGATAGTAAGCTTGTAGTGGGTGTTGGCAATATTTACGCAAATGAAGCCTTATTTCATGCTGGAATACATCCGAAGCGTGCCGCTAAGAAAATTTCTCACTCGAGATATGTCCGACTCGTAGAGTGCATTAAAGATGTCCTTGGGAATGCAATAGCAGTTGGCGGCACAACTCTCCGCGATTTCACCAACAGCAGTGGTGATCCTGGTTATTTTAAGCAGTCTCTCTATGTTTATGGCAGAAGCGATACACCCTGTAAAACCTGTGGCAGAAATTTGAAAGAAATAAGGCTTGGCCAACGCAGTACTGTGTACTGCGGTACATGTCAGCGCTGACTTACTGCTCTTTAATTGCTTTCGCAACTGTCGGATGGACAAACCTGGAAATATCACCACCGTAAGACGCGATCTCTCTAACCAGAGTTGAGGAGATATAGGACAAGTGTTCGGCAGGTGCCAGAAACACCGTTTCAATTTCAGGTTCCAGTACTCGGTTCATGCCAACCAACTGAAATTCATACTCGAAATCAGCAACGGTTCTTAATCCACGCAAAATGATATTTGCATCACAGGACTTAACAAACTCTGTAAGCAAGGAGTCGAACGATCTCACTTCAGCATTTTCTACATGAGCAAGCACTTCCCTGGCCAGCGTAACTCGTGTTTCGGCTGGCATCGTTCCGTGTTTCTGCTGATTATTCCCTACTGCCACAATTACCTTGTCGAATAATCCAGCGGCACGTTCTACCAGGTCTGTATGACCGTTGGTTATGGGATTAAATGTACCGGGATAAATCGCAATCTTCATTGTTGGGCTCTACACTCTATGAACCTGAGGAGCGCATTCTAGCGAATTGACCTGGCGCTCACAATCGACGAGCGAGGGCAGATTCGTGGCAGGTGTCAATTCATTATAAAGTGTAAAAGACGCTGCTCTAGCCAAGGTTCCTTAGAACGAGCAACGAATCCAACATGGCCCCCATGTTGTTGTAAATCGAACTCTACCTGAGAAGATAGTTGCTCAGAAGATGGCAGCGCTGGCGGCGGAATCATTGGATCATTAAAGGAATGAAGCAACAAGGTGGGCACCTTGATAGTAGATAAGAATCCAATACTGCTGCATTGGCTATAGTAATCCTCCGCACTGTTGAACCCATGCAGTGGCGCTGTAATTTGTTGATCGAAATCCCAAATTGATTGTATTGAATTCACGGGGCCAAGAGACTCTAATTTCTCCAATTCTGCATGATTTCCATCTTTCCGAAACAGCGCCTTCTTTGTTTCTAATGATTCAAGCAGTCGCCTGGTAAAGTAGCGTCCGTATAGTTTCGAAAAACCAGATAACATTTGTTGCGAGCAAAGTCCTAAGGTAAAGGGTGTAGACACTGCAGCTGCCTTGAGTGGCACATCAAGTTGTTCTTCCTGCCCAATCTCCCCCAGCCACTTAAGCAATACATTGCCTCCTAAGGAGTAGCCAACAACAGCGATAGCTCTTGCAGGGTGCTGTTGTGCCAAATAGCAAAACACTGCTTGTAGATCATCCGACACCCCTGAATGATAGGTTCTGGCTTTTCTGTTGGGCTCTCCACTGCAGCCACGAAGGTTCATAGCCACACTTGGAATGTCGTTTTGCAATAATTCTTTTTGTAATGCGAGCACATATGACGACCCGGAACATCCGCACAAGCCATGAATGATAAGAACGATTGGTTTTTCCGAATTTTCATTGCCTGGCTGCGGAAGCAATTGTGCCGCCCAATCAAGATCAATGAAATCACCATCGGGCAACTCAATTCGCTCTCTTTTGTGTGCAATATACTCTGATCCAGCAAACTTTCTCCAGAGAGTTTGGCTGTGCCCATTTGGAAGCCAGAACGCTCCTTTGAAGGTTTTGCTGATAGACAGCGAATCCGTATTTCCTACAGTGCCATGTATCATTCTGCTTGATTTTCGTTCTCAAAAAGATAGTAGTGAACACTTCCTGCTTTGTTTTGCTTCAGGTTTTTAAACGAAGCTGGTAGAGCATTCAAGGTAATCGGCTCATTGTGTTCCAGATAGATTTTCGCGCCGGTGTTTAGCAATTGTGCTTCTGCCATTTGCTTACAGGTTGCTATCAACAAGTCGGAGCTGTAAGGAGGGTCAACAAATACGATGTCAAACTGTTTACCGTTCCCTGCTGATTCTGTTCTAGCCGCAAGCCAGTTGGTTACAGAGCCACAGGTTATTTCTATTGCAGATAGATTTAGTAAATTCTGATTTCGTTGCAATGCATCTATTGCTTGTGAACTTATTTCTACAAACTGCACCGAGCCTGCTCCCCTGGACATGGCTTCAAAACCTAATGCGCCGCTACCGGCATACAGATCCAGGCAACTTGCATTAGGTATGTCACCTTGTAACCAGTTGAATAGCGTTTCTCTTATTCGGTTGCTGGTAGGACGAAGACCCTCTATCTGGGGGAATCGAATCTGCCGACTGCCGTGAGTGCCAGCAATGATTCGCACTTTACTTTCCTGGCGACTTCCCTGACGACTTTCCTGATGTTTGTTTCCTTGATTTTTGTTTCTGCGCCGGTTCATGGTTTAGGTCTATCAGAATCCTGATCAATCACGGGTTTTATGGCTGACATATGTATCCGAATCCGCTTGAGTGATAGGATACCTCAGCCTGATTTGGCTTACTTCCCCGATTTTTACCT
Organism: uncultured Pseudohongiella sp.; assembly: GCA_965198435.1. Classification (GTDB taxonomy): domain Bacteria; phylum Pseudomonadota; class Gammaproteobacteria; order Pseudomonadales; family Pseudohongiellaceae; genus UBA9145. Next base: position 281,850 of record OZ240664.1, read on the forward strand.
GTAATGATGTTTGGATTTAGCAACAGCAAAAAAGGCGCTGAGCAGACCTCAGAAGACACGGCATCAATGTCTTCCGGGGAAGGGCTTTTTTCGCGTTTAAAAAATGGATTAAGCCGAACCCGTGGCAAATTGAGCGAGGGCATACAATCGCTGGTCCTTGGCGAAAAAGCCATTGATTCTGAGCTTTTGAGTGATATTGAAACTCAGCTGCTGTCGGCAGACGTTGGCTTGGAAGCAACAGATCAGATTATTGCTAATCTGAAACAAAAGCTTGACAGGAATCAATTATCAGATGCCAGTCACTTCCTGGACGGGCTCAAATCGGAATTGAGCGCTATCCTGAGCGATTGTTCCCAGCCACTTCATATTGATATTTCAGAAGGTCCGTTTGTCATTCTGGTTGTCGGTGTTAATGGCGTTGGAAAGACAACAACAATTGGTAAGTTAACGAAACGTTTTCAGGCACAAGAAAAATCGGTCATGCTGGCCGCTGGCGACACATTCCGGGCTGCCGCAGTTGAACAGCTCCAGGTTTGGGGTGAAAGGAACAATGTTCCAGTAGTAGCACAGGCAACAGGAAGTGATAGCGCATCGGTTATTTTTGATGCTCTGCAATCAGCTAAAGCGAAAGGCATTGATGTATTAATCGCGGATACCGCAGGGCGGTTGCACAACAAAGATAACCTGATGAATGAGCTTAAAAAGATTGTTAGAGTTTTACGCAAACAGGATCCCGCTCTCCCCCACGAAGTGATGTTAGTGCTGGATGCAACCACAGGCCAAAATGCAGTAAGCCAGGCAGAAAGCTTTAACTCGGCTTCTCAACTTACCGGTATTACTCTGACCAAACTCGATGGAACAGCCAAAGGCGGTGTAGCGTTCGCACTTGCGAAAAAACTTGGTTTGCCTATCCGCTTCATCGGTATAGGAGAACAGGTTGATGATCTGCGCCCCTTTGATGCACAAGAGTTCATCAACGCGCTATTCACTGAATAGCCTACGCATCTGATCAACCCATGATCAAAATTGACAATGTTAGTAAATAATATGAAGCTGGGCTCAATGTGCTCAGTCAGATAAGTTTTGAAGTAAACTTTTGAAGTAAAAAAACGAAATGGTTTTCGTTAATGGCCATGCGGGCGCAGGAAAAAAAGCACTTCGTTAAAACTTATGGGGCTGTCCTAGATAACCAGCCCATTTCCTGTTTAACCCATTGTTTCAACTGACTTAATTGAGCTACTGGGTCGCTATTGCTAAATCGCCACTCACATGCCTTCAAATACAGGTGAAAATGGTCTCTTGGCACACCATTGAATTTCCGTCAATGCCGCTTCGCCTGCTGCCAGAAATTCTCGATCCCATTAATGGGATTCTGCCTGTCTGCAAACAGTTCACTGGGGTTAATTCGGCAGTGCTTAAACTCTGATACATACAATGCCTTGTATCCTCTAAAACTGTCTGTATACACGATACTATCAGGCCGTACTTTCTCTCCAATAATGGGGCGTAAAGTGTCGCTCCTGACATCCGGTATAATCACCGTATAAACCCTGCCATTACGCTTGAGAAGGCCAAATACCGGTACTTTCCCAGCAGCACCTCGACCGCGCGCTTCCCTTTTCGACGACCGCCAAAATAGCTTTCATCGACTTCTCCTTCTCCTGCGAGAAAACCTGCTGCATCACAGTGCTGGTAAATAAGCTGTCGACGCCTTAGAAAACAGTCACTCGCCGTCGTCTTGTTTACACCAACCAGCGATGCTGCTGTGCGTGCTGTAGGCCCTGCAACAAACAGCTCTATAAGACGCCTTTGCCTGCTACAACTTAAGGAGCCTCTGATTAATGTTTGCGAGGCAGTTAGTGCAAGGCAAAAATCAGCGAAAAAGCGCAGTTTATAGGTCATAAATGAGCAAAGGTGACCCCGCGAGCGGAGCGAGTGCTTTGGGTCTTTTGAGCTGATTTTTACCAAAAGTAGGCGCTTTTAGGCGACGCAGCAATAACAACGTAGGTAATTAATCAGAGGTTCCTTAAGCGACTTTTTCTCATCCAGCCATCCTGGATATATTCAATTATCCAGGATGGCCCCTAAAGTAAAGGAAAGCTGGCGCACGATGGGTAAGGGAATGCCCAACTAAAGCAGGCTCAACTGCAAGGTGCACGCCCCTCGGTCGACAATTTCAGGCAGTGTCATTACAACATCACCGCATCGCTGCAATAAGTTTGCGACGGTTAATGCAATCACCCGCTTGCATGGCAATGACCATAGCGGTTATCGCTATTGCCCTGATGTTTCCTGGATTACCCGGTATGCTGAATATAGATCTCAGGGCGAAGTCTGGTGACGTCTCAGGCAGCACCAGCATTATCTTGCTTATGGATGTCGCAGCAATCGAATCAGAGATTCAGAATATAAGTGACTACTTACAAACCCTGAATATTTCTGATTCATTGGAGTTTATCTCCGCAGAGCAGGGAATGGAGGAATTCAGTGCCAACTATAGCCTTGGCTCGTTGTTAACTGAGCTACCAACAAACCCATTACCTTCAGCCTACTTGATAAACACAGACTCCAGTGATGCCGGAGCACCAGACGAGCTAGGGCCTGTTCGCACTAATTGAGTGGCCTCTGCTAAAGGGCATTTTTGCGTTCAGCGAGGCAGAAAGAGTGCCGTATATAAATATACACAAACGATTGATAACGAAGCTGGGCGCAAAAATGCGCCTAGCCCTTCGGGTTCCGACATTTAACCTGGTACTTATGCTACTCGTCGTCGCTGGTCTACTGGCCATTGTTGGAAACACCATCAGGCTAGCCGTTGAGCATCAGCGACAGAAGGTGTAGTCGGTTTGGACCATTTTGTCGTAGTATTTGTCGTAATAACTGACAAGCAGGTTAGAAACTCACGACAAAACCCTACAGCCCAGTAACTACCTGCACTGTAGCAGCAAGTCACAAACCCTCAGATGGCGCAATGAAACGAGAGATGCTAGAATACGGTCTAATTACGGTGTGTATTTATTTTTAAAAGCCACCAGGGACTTTGGAACAAGCAATGAGCACAAGTAAGAGTTTACAACTTATCAATCCAACCACGCCGGGTCGCGATTTGACTGCTTACATCGCGTCAGTCAACAGCATAGCTGTATTGACGCCCGAGCAGGAACTCGAACTGGCGAAGCAGTACTACTATGAAGATGATGTAGATGCTGCCCGTCAGTTGGTCATGGCGCACCTTCGATTTGTGGTGCACATGGCCAAAACCTATTCTGGTTATGGGCTCTCGCAAGCTGACCTGATTCAAGAAGGTAATGTTGGCTTGATGAAAGCAGTTAAACGGTTTAACCCTGAAGTTGGTGTTCGACTTGTTTCCTTCGCGGTGCACTGGATCAAAGCAGAAATGCATGAGTATATTCTGCGTAACTGGCGCATCGTTAAAGTTGCCACTACTAAAGCTCAACGCAAATTATTCTTTAACCTTCGCAGCTCAAAGAAAAAGCTAGGTTGGTTAAATAACGAAGAAGCTGAAGCAGTAGCACAGGACCTTGGAGTTGATGCCAGGGTAGTTCGTCAAATGGAAGGGCGAATGAGTGCATACGACACGTCATTTGATGCAGAGCCTGATAGTGATGACGACAATGCATACCGGGCTCCTGCGTATTACCTCGAAGACCAAAGCTCAGATATTGCTGTTAACTTAGAGGAAGCAGAATGGGAGGAGATTGCTAATAACAGCTTGCATGGCGCGCTAAACGAGTTAGATGGGCGCAGCCAGGATATCTTACGAAGCCGCTGGCTTACTGACAACAAAGCTACATTGCATGAGTTAGCCGATAAATATGGTGTATCTGCTGAGCGTATTCGCCAGTTAGAGAAAAACGCGATGAATAAGATCAAAGCCAGGATGGCTGCTTGATCTTCAGTTTGAGAACCAAGCAGTAAAACAATTTCAATATTGATTTATTAAGCCGCGCACTCTGCGGCTTTTTTGTGTCAGCGGTTCACAGAAAATCGCCCCAACAGAACTCAGTGAACTATCAACGAACTACAGGTAAATGACAAAACACACCATTCTAGTAGCTGCGATAAGCGGATTTGTTGCCGTAGCTTTGGGGGCATTCGGCGCCCACAGGTTGGAAGCCGTACTTTCTGAGGACCTGCTCAATACTTACCACACTGGTGTTGAGTATCACATGACCCATACTCTTGCATTATTCGGGATTGGGATTTTGTTACAGCGTTTTCCTGATAACAGCCTGTTGCGATTTAGCAGCCTGGGTTTCATCTTGGGCATCATTCTGTTTTCAGGAAGTCTGTACATCTTCAGCTTGTCAGGCATTACCTGGTTTGGAGTACTTGCAGCACCAGGTGGTCTCGCATTTCTGTTTGGCTGGGCTAGTCTTGCAGGATTCGCCTGGTGTCACGGTAGCAGCTAATCGGCATGTCGGCAGAAGCACGATCTTCAAAGCGCCCGGTTCGCAGCTTTGTTATTCGTTCCGGTCGTCTGACCGATTCCCAACGCAAAGCCATAGATGAACATTGGGATAGATTCATAGTTCCATTCGAAACTAATGTCATTGATTGGTCAGCGTTGTTCTCGGATGAACAGCCATTAACCGTAGAGATAGGTTTTGGGATGGGCGATTCCCTGCTGCAAATGGCAAAAGAACAGCCTAATTGTAATTTTATAGGTATTGAAGTGCACCGAGCTGGTGTCGGCAAGCTGCTAAGCGGAATCGATAGGCTCGGTCTAAGCAACTTAAAGATCGTTTGTCATGATGCGGTTGAAGTTTTTAAGCACTGCTTCGAAGCTAATTCCATCGAGCGGGTTTTGGTTTTTTTTCCAGATCCCTGGCACAAGAGGCGGCACAACAAACGCCGCATCATTCAGCCAGAATTCGTCTCACTGTTAGCTGATCGATTGCAGGTTAATGGTCGCTTACACCTGGCCACTGATTGGCGGCCCTATGCTGAGCACATGCTTGAAGTATTGAATGGTGAAACCATGCTGAAAAATGCTGTTAGTGACAGTGATTATTGGCGATCACCTGAAAGGCCACCTACCAAATTTGAGCAACGAGGTAAACGCCTGGGTCATGGCGTGTGGGATCTGTTCTACTTGAAACAGTAGACACAGATTTCTGGCTTTAAATTAGAACCATAAGCGATGTTCGTGGTCTTTAAGCCAGTCTACATAGTGCTCATAGCTGGGGCAGATAGACTGGACCAGATTCCAGAAGCTTCTCGAATGGTCCATATGCACCAGGTGACAAACTTCATGGGTAATCATGTAATCAATAATGCTGTAAGGGGCCAGCATAATTAGCCAGTTATATTGCAGTACACCTTGCGACGTGCAGTGGCCCCATTTAGATTTAGTTTTGCGCAGCTTTATTGCGGTTATTTTGTGATCCACACCCAAATGCCTGGCAAGACCTTTGGCACGAGGGATAATGTATTCACTTGCCTTGTCGATCAAATAGTCCTCGACCTGTTCACGGGCCTTGGCCGGGTTAAGTTTGTGCCCCTGGATTATGAACTGGTCACCATTCATAATAATTTGTCTCTTGCGATCTTCTCTGAACACAATAGTGAGCTCGCGAGCTCGGTAGAATATCTTTGCGCCACGCTCAATACGCAGCATCTCCCGCTCGCGTTGCGCTTCTTTCAACAATCGTTCTTCAATCCATTGTGTGTTGCTGGAAACGAATTCCTGCACTTCTCTTTTGGATGCGCGTAATGGGCAACGCACAATAACTTTGCGTGGCTGGATATAAAGGGCCAGAGTTTTACGCTTGCTGCGCTGGATCTCGCAACTATAGGGAAAGGCGTGTTGCTTGCCGATTACGCCAATATTAAATGGTACTATTTTAGACTTTGCCATGTTTAACTAGTCTAAGGAGCCTCTGATCAATTACCTGCGTTGTTATTGCTGCGTTAAAAATCAGAGGTTCCCTAATTCGAAGGCTTTCCAGTAACCAGGCTTGCTGCAACTTTTCGAGCACTGGCGCCTGTCGACATCTCGCACTTCGAAATAGTGCAGAATATCCCAGTCCTCAACCCTGCTTTGCAATTCATTCTCTTTGTAACAGGAAATTCAGATTAGTTGGACGTCCGAATTTTCGTTGAGATTCAGTAAACGTCTCGTAAAACAGCACTCCTCCAGGGACTGCCGCATGCCCTACTCGGCATTAATGCCCTGTAATGCGCTACGCAGATAATTAAACACCAGGATCGCATCAAACTACTTGTCTTTAAGCGGTGTTTTATTATTTGCCTGTTCAAAATCCACAAGCCAGGTACTGCTTTTGCTCCCTGCCACACCCAATTTAGGCAATGTATTGCTAACCTCTTGCAGCGCAGCCTCATTGTTGTCGGCAAATATGACCGGAATGTGATGTTAAGCAACAAACCATCCACTGCGGCCAGCGCCACAGGCTAAGTCCAACACACCATGCCTGTTTTCCAAGTCTTCCAGTGACGAAAAGTGTTCAGTGACAAGCAATGCTATGTCAGCGTTTAAATGTGGCATGGATAATCGGATAATATGCTATCGATTGCATCCGGATCCGTGCATGAAATAATTTAAGGAACCTCTGATTAATTACCTACGTTGTTATTGCTGCGTTAAAAATCAGCTCAAAATGCGCATTTATGACCTGTAAACTGCGCTTTTTCGCTGATTCTTGCCTCGCACTAACTGCTTCGCAAACATTAATCAGAGGCCCCTTAATCCATTCCCGCACACAATAAATTTACAAAGTGATCACACAATTTTTTAGGTTGCGTGGCCAGAACTGTAGACACCCTGCTTGGCATCTCATTATGTCCCCAGATAAACAGCAAAAAGACAATATTTTCGCTGAAGAAATGCAGCCCAAGGATTTCATTTTCGACGATAAAGTCACTTCTGTATTTGATGACATGGTTAATCGGTCGATCCCGGGCTACCGAACCATATTGGCAATGATTGGTGTGATGGCCGAACGCTATTATCAACCCGGCACAGAAATTTATGATTTAGGATGCAGTTTAGGTGGAGCGAGCTATGCCATAGCTGATCAGCTTACCGAGCAAGATTATAAGATACAGGCTATCGATAATTCAGACGCTATGGTGAAGCAACTTAATCAGCGTCTGAAGCAAGATCAAAACCAAAACATAATCTGTCGCTGCGAAGATGTCCTTGACTCCAGGATAGAAAACGCATCCATAGTGATATTAAATTTCACTTTGCAATTCATCCCCGGCGAGTTTCGGCAGCAGCTTATAGAAAAGATTTATCGGGGGCTGGTGCCGGGGGGTATTCTGGTGATCTCAGAAAAAATCATTGCTCCTGATCCCCAGTTGAATGAACTACTCATCGACCTTTACCATGGCTTCAAAGAGTCTATGGGTTATAGCAAGTTGGAAATAAGCCAAAAACGCACTGCATTGGAGAATGTCCTGATTCCGGAATTGCTTGAGGCTCATCGACAACGCTTCGCATCCAGTGGTTTTCAAGCATCCGAAGTCTGGTTTCAATGCTTCAACTTCGCCTCTATGATTGCCTACAAGTAACGGTGGAGTGGTCGCGAAGTGCAATTCGAATCCCTTCTGGCGCATATTAAAAACACACTATTGGAGCCGCTGGGTGAGTTTGTGCAACCAACTTACCTGGAGCAAATACGATACGGCGATCATAAACGTTGGCAAAAACTCATTGCGGATTTACCGGACATCACGCCTTCTAATATCCATTTTGAGGCGCGCATAGTCATAGGGCAGCAAACTGATTGTGACGAATCCACACGAGCCGCTATCGAACAAGCACTAAAAGAGCTTATCCCCTGGCGTAAAGGCCCATTTTCTATCTTCGGTGTTGATGTAGATTCAGAGTGGCAATCGAACCTGAAGTGGGAACGGCTTATAGACCATATCGCTCCATTAGCCGGGAAAACAGTATTGGATGTAGGGAGTGGCAATGGCTACTACAGCCTGCAAATGGCGGCCGCTGGAGCCCAGCTCGTTATAGGTCTCGAGCCACATATTCCCTACTACGCTCAATTCTCAGCGATCAAGCACTTCCTGCCTGAGGTTCCAGCCTATGTAGTGCCAATCACCCTGGAAAAGATGCCACTGCCCTTACCGCATTTTGATACGGTTTTTTCCATGGGAGTTATCTACCACCGCCGCTCTCCTATTGATCACCTGATGCAGCTTTCGCAGAGTCTTAAACCTGGCGGCCAATTGATTCTGGAATCTATCGTGGTTCCAGGAGATGCTGGCTACAGCCTAATGCCAAGAGATAAATATGCGAGAATGGGGAATGTCTGGTTTATTCCTTCAAGCGCCAATTTATGTAATTGGCTGGAGCGATGTGAATTCGAGAGTATCAGAATCATTGACGAATCACCAACCACTCTCGCTGAACAAAGGCGCACAGCCTGGATGCCTTTTGATTCGCTGGAAGATGCCTTACTAGAAGAAAATCAGGGCGTAACTGTAGAAGGCTACCTGGCACCTTATCGTGCAATTATCTTGTGTGAGAAGCCCACTTAGGGAACCTCTGATTAATTACCTACGTTGTTATTGCTGCGTTAAAATCAGCTCAAAATGCGCATTTATGCCCTATAAACTGCGCTTTTTCGCTGATTTTTGCCTTGCACTAACTGCCTCGCAAACATTAATCAGAGGCTCCTTACTGAAATTTATACATCGCCAAAAGGGGCCATATGTCACTTAAATTTCTGCTCTCTCTCTTACTTACTTAATTTGAATTCGTGCTGATATTGCAATTACAGTGACACAGATATGAAACCTGTTACAGGTTTGCACTGCAGTTTAATTCTGTTGACGCCTGTTTTCAATTACGATAGTTATAGCTGCTGACTCATATAGGGTCAGCTCTAACATTTTTTCTCATTGGTTCACTGGAGCAAGAACAACAATGGCCAGACCTCTTCGAATCGAATACCCGGATGCTATGTACCATATTTCTAATTTTGCACTGGATAAAAAACGAGCCTTTCCATCGACAAAATATTTTGATGCCTTTTTAAAAGGGCTTGCTGAAGCTTGTTCACGTTTTAATGTAGAGGTTCACGGATTTTGTTTACTGAGAGATCAGTATCATCTGGTTGTGAAAACGCCTGAGGGAAATCTCAGCCGTTTTATGCGCCAGGTTGATGGATTATACACTCAGAATTATCAGCGCATGAAAGCAACTGACGGTTCTCTGTTTCGAAGCCGCTACAAAGCCGTGTTGGTTCAAGCAGAAAACTATTTGCTGCCTCTTTCCCGTTACATTCACTGCAAAGTGAAAGCAGGCGATAGAAATACCTACAAATACAGTAGTTATACGCTGTTTACACACAAGGCCGCTCCCCCGGTCTGGTTTAATAGAAACGACACCTTTCGGCAATTACGCGTCGCGGCAGCCAGGCGAAGCGCTGCCTATAGAAAGTATGTGGGTGAAGGTGTTGATGATGACATGGCGCACTTTTATGGAAAGAAAAATCTGTCTTCCATAATGGGTGATACGAAATTCAAGAAAAGCGCTCAACGCAAACGCAATGCGTCATCTACACGGGGAATATCACGCGGAGCGAATGCTAAGTGGCGCCCAAGTTGCAAACAAATTATCTCAGCAGTAGCCAGACAATTTAAGGTGACAGAATCCAGCATCTATAACGCAGCGAGGGGTCCAGAATCGAAGAATGTACCTCGTTGGGCTGCTATGTATCTTTGCCAGGAATTGTCTGCTGTCACGCTGCAACAGATAGCCAGGCTGTTTAAGCTAAAGCGATATGGCACAGTTTCAACGACCGTGGGTAAACTAAAAATAGAATTCGCAGAAGATTCTAAACTTCAGGCAACTGTAGACAGGCTGGCTAAAAGATTAAGTAAAGGAAGGTAGGTTTTCGGCAAAAAAGGCCGACTTCAAGCCGACTTTTTATTCTTATTCTTATTCGTCTTCTTTCTTGCTGGAAGCTACTTAATCTTAGCTTCCTTGTAGATAACGTGTTTGCGCACCACTGGATCATACTTTTTGATTTCCATCTTGTCCGGCATGGTTCGCTTGTTTTTGTCGGTAGTGTAATAGTGTCCAGTGTTTGCACTAGAAACCAATTTGATTTTATCTCTCATTACTATACTCCACTATACTCCTTTCACTGCTGACCGAGCGGTTTAAACCTGGTGGCCACGCTTGCGAACATCAGCTAAAACACTATCAATACCCAGCTTATCGATGATGCGCATTCCTTTAGCAGATACGCGTAATTTTACAAAGCGCTTTTCGGACTCGACCCAAAATCTGTGAGTATGTAGATTGGGTGAAAATCGACGGCGAGTCTTATTGTGCGCGTGTGATACATTATTTCCAGTCACCGGCTTCTTGCCTGTAACCATACAAACCCTGGACATGTCAGTGCCTCGTCTAGCGCCTTACCTTCAGTAAAGTAAGTCGTAAATTCTTAAAAACCTGTCGCTTGATTTACGCTGCCGGTCAGGCTGAGCTTTGGCAGGCAAAAACCTTGACAGGCAGAAAAATAGCTGCGCTTTATACCAGAACATCCAAGCGATAGCAAGATTCCTGCCATTAGAATCAGGGCAATCGAGTGAGCGCCTCTGTCGCGTCGAAGATGGAGAGAAGTTTATAATTTCGGAACCCAGATCGACGAGGGAGAGGGAGTGCCACCTGTTCACTTTCTTGTGCTGGAAGTGTGCACGAAAATCCATTCAGTCGATTGCCCTGCCATCAGAATGTATGCGGAGTAATCTGCTAAACACCCGTAATATGGGCTATAAAAGCTGCCTCTCGGCCATAGAGACCACCTCATTAGCACCGACAATAAAGTGATCCAGCACTCTCACATCAATAGTATTGAGGGCTTGCATGAGCCGACCTGTGATAGCCCGATCTGCTGAACTGGGCTCTGCGATACCTGAGGGGTGATTATGAGCAAATATCACTGCTGCTGCATTGAGTTCCAGGCAACGCTTCACCACTTCTCTTGGATAGACAGCAGCACCGTCTATGGTTCCCCGAAACATCTCTTCAAATTTGACAACATGATGCTGATTGTTCAGAAATATCAGCGAGAATACTTCATAGTCTGTATGTCGATATTTGCTTAATAAATATCGACGAGTCGCCGCAGATGACGATAGCAGTTCACCGCTTCGCACTTCCTCCAGCACCACGCGCTGCGCCAGTTCCTGCACAGCGTGCAAGCAGGCAGCTTTTGCTTTGCCCAGTCCCTGGCTTCGACACAGGATCTGGGTCTCTGCGGTCAGTAACGCTCCCAGGCTGCCAAACTGAGTCAGCAGTTCTCTTGCCAGTTGCAGAGCAGACTTTCCACGACACCCAGTGTGCAAAACGATCGCCAGTAACTCTGCACTGGATAAATGTGCTGCCCCATTGGAGAGCAGTTTTTCCCGCGGCCTTTCTTCTTTTGGCCATTGAATAATGGTCATCGTGAGAATCCTTTATCGTCCTCAATACCCATTCAAAGCTTAGTTCAGAGTTTGAAAAGTCCTTAACAAATGGCTAAATTGCGTCCATTTGTGCATCCTGCTAGTCTGGGAACTTTATGCTCCCTGAGCTTCAAACTGCCATATTTCAGGGGATTCCATGTTAAGCCTTACTAACAAACGCATCCTGCTCGGCATCACTGGCGGCATCGCTGCCTACAAATGTGCGGAGCTAACTCGCTTGCTAACCAAAGCCGGGGCCGAGGTGCGCGTGGCAATGACAAACGCTGCAACTGAATTCATTACCCCGCTTACCATGCAGGCACTTTCGGGAAATCGCGTGCATCTGGATTTGTTAGACACAGAAGCTGAGGCTGCGATGGGCCACATCGAGTTAGCGCGCTGGGCAGATCTGATTTTGGTGGCACCCGCCTCTGCCGACTTCATCGCCCGCATGCGTAATGGCCAGGCCAGTGATTTGTTATCTACCTTGTTGTTGGCAGCAGTCGAGCCCATTGCAATTGCCCCGGCAATGAATCAGGCGATGTGGGCAGATGCCCGTACTCAGGAAAATCTAAAGAGCCTTATTGAGAAAGGTATTCATGTCTGGGGACCTGATAGCGGGGAGCAGGCTTGCGGTGATGTTGGGCCTGGAAGGATGTTGCAGCCAGAAATGCTTGCTCAAAGCTGCGCTGATATTTTTGCATCCGGTTTTCTTGCGGGACATAAACTTGTCATTACTGGCGGGCCAACTCGTGAGGCGATTGATCCGGTTCGATTTATCAGTAACCACAGCTCAGGAAAGATGGCTTACGCATTGGCAGCAGAAGCGGCTGCAGCCGGAGCCAAAGTTGTTTTAGTCAGCGGACCAGTATCGCTCAGCACACCGGATGCAGTAAGCAGAATCGACGTTAACAGCGCCCTCGAAATGTATGAAGCAGTGATGAACGAGGTAAAGGATGCAGATGTCTTCATTGGGGTAGCGGCTGTAGCTGACTACCGGCCAGAGACAGTATCTAAAGAAAAGATAAAGAAAAAAGAAGATGCCATGACGATTTCGCTAGTCAAGAATCCCGATATCATCAGCGAAGTTGCGAATCTCTCACAGCGCCCTATAGTTGTCGGATTCGCTGCAGAAACAGAAAACATAGTAGTAAATGGTAGAGAAAAGCTTGAAAAGAAAAAACTGGATTTGTTGTTCGCTAACCATGCAACCGAGACCTTCAACAGCGAGAACATTGCTGTAACAGTCATTGCAGCTGACTTGAACCTTGAGTTACCTGAAGGCAGTAAGACTTCCGTAGCAAGAAGCCTATTGGAACTAATTGCGGAGAAGCAGAGTGATAAGTCACATGGGCATGAAGCCTGATATTCCTGCCGCTTTTTACGCGTACGATATCAGGGAAGTCGTTGACAAACAACTCAACGGTGAATCAGTCAGGCTGGTAAACAGCGCGATAGGGACTGAAGCATTAACCAAAGAAAGGTATTGACACTTTGTATGTGGGTTATAACGGGCGTTTGTCGAGCCCTGCTGAGCTTTCTAAAGAACTTATCGAAGGCCTGCGCGGACACTGGTTGCTCAGTAGTGTCCTTGGGGATAATACCAACACAACTACTGTATTTTGCTACGCATACAACAGATTTCCATAGTATCGCATAATGCTTACGACAAATCATAATCCATCGAATTACGACGGGCTAAAAATCGTTTTTAACCAACCCTGCTTAGGGAGCCTCTGATTAATGTTTGCGAGGCAGTTAGTACAAGGCAAAAATCAGCGAAAAAGCACAGTTTATAGGTCATAAATGCGCATTTTGAGCTGATTTTTAACGCAGTAATAACAACGTAGGTAATTAATCAGAGGTGCCTTAGATGGCTTAAGCGTAGAATTCGAATACGAATGGGGACTGGTCAGAACCTCAGCTGTCAGTCCTGTACTACTGATTCGATTTGAATCAGAAACGGATTCTAAGCTGCAGAACATTAAGGGAACATTTAAAGCGCTGATTGGTTCTGCAGATAACACCCTCGAATTAAATTTTTAGTGCTTGCGTTTTCCATGTCTCTCTCAATTAACAAAGCCAAAAATATAGCCAAAGTTCTTACGGAAGCTTTGCCCTATATTCAAAAGTTCACCGGCCGAACGGTAGTTGTGAAATATGGCGGCAACGCCATGATTGATGAGAAGCTCAAGCAGAGCTTCGCTCGCGACATCGTTTTAATGAAACTGGTAGGCATAAATCCCATTGTTGTTCATGGCGGCGGACCACAAATTGGCGAATTATTAAAAAAGCTGGATATCGAGTCCAATTTCATTGACGGCTTGCGTGTTACCGATGACAAAACCATGAATGTTGTGGAGATGGTGCTAGGTGGCCTGGTTAACAAGGAAATAGTCAATCTACTGAACAAGAACCAGGGCAAAGCGGTTGGCGTTACTGGTAAAGATGGCAATTTGATTCAAGCGAAAAAGCTTAAACTGCGAAGAAAAGACAGCGCTGGAGATCTTGTCGACATTGGTCAGGTAGGCCAGGTGGTCAGCATCAACACCGAAGTATTGGAGGTGATGAGAGACAGTGATTTTATCCCTGTGATAGCGCCTATTGGCACCGATGAAAACGGAGCCAGTTACAACATAAACGCCGATTCTGTTGCCGGAGAAATTGCTCGGGTGCTTGGAGCTGAAAAATTGATGCTTTTGACGAATGTGGCTGGCGTGCAGAGTAAGAAGGGCGAAGTGCTCACCGGACTGAGTGTCAGACAAGTTGCCAGGCTAATTGCCGATAAGACCGTACAAGGGGGCATGTTGCCCAAGGTCGAGTGTGCCTTAAAAGCAGTAAAGGGTGGCGTGAATAGCGCCCATATCATAGATGGCCGAGTAGAACATGCTGTGTTGCTGGAAATATTCACTGACGAAGGCGTGGGAACTCTCATCAGGCAAGCCGGCCTGACGAAATAAGATCGGGAATTGCGGTTGCTGGAAAAGCAGATGGAAAACACAAATAAAGTGTCACGCAAAGACCAAATTCTGCAGGCTCTGGCTCATATGCTGGAAACTGCGCCTGGTGAACGCATCACTACTGCTGCCCTGGCAAAAGAAGTTGGTGTATCAGAGGCTGCTTTATACAGACATTTCCCAAGCAAGGCCCGGATGTTTGAAGGCTTGATTAAGTTTATTGAGGACACGCTATTTCAGCGAATATCCCGGATTCTGAAAGAAGAAAGTAATGCGGAGCAACGCTGCTACAAAATCCTGACTCTATTGCTGACATTTTCAGATAAGAATCCTGGCATGACGCGCCTGATGACAGGAGACGCCTTAGCGGGAGAAACTGAAAGGCTCAGGAAACGGATAGCACAATTCTTTGATCGACTGGAAGCACAGCTAAAACAAGTGTTAAGGGAAGCGCAGATTAGAGAAAATATGAAACCAGGCATCTCTGCCGCATCACTAGCCAACCTATTGCTTGCTAGTTGTGAAGGAAGCCTCATTCAGTTTGTGCGCAGCGAGTTCAAAAACTCGCCACTTGAGCATTGGGAAACTCAGTGGGAATTTTTAAGCCGCAATCTACTCACACCTTATTCTGTTCCAGCAGCAGCAAACACAGGCTAGCCGTTCACTCCATATACTGTTCGATAATTCTCCACCGCTGCAAGGTGAGATTGCAAGGCGTCGTTGTTTACCCTTTTTAGATAATCAACGATATTTTGGAGTGTGATGATGCTGATCACGCTTATCTGATGGTTCTGTTCAATTTCCTGAATGGCAGATGTTTCGCCTGTCCCTCGCTCCTGCCTGTCCATTGCTACCGCCATGGAAGCCAGACCTGCTCCATTTTGTTGGATGATCTCAACAGCTTCACGAATTGCCGTACCTGCAGTAATGACATCATCTACTACCAACACCTTACCTGAAAGCACAGCACCCACAATAGAGCCTCCTTCCCCGTGATCTTTAGCTTCCTTTCTATTGAAGCAGTAAGGTTTGTCGACACCGTGTTTGGTAGACAATGCAAGTGCAGTAGTGGCGGCCAGCGGTATACCTTTATAGGCTGGCCCAAAAAGGACATCAAAATCAGCACCGGCATCAACAATAGCGGCAGCATAACATTGAGATAAAAAAGCGAGCTTAGTGCCGGTATTGAATAACCCAGCATTGAAGAAATAGGGGCTGACCCGGCCAGACTTCAATGTAAACTCGCCGAATTTAAGAATTTCGTGTTCAACTACAAAGTCCAGAAAGGCTGTTTGGTAATCCTGCATACTTCAATTTCGCTTCTTGTTCGCTTGTGTTTTAGTCGAGGCTTTGACGTTGTGCCTGAATAAGCTCTTTAATGCCTTGGCCGGCCAGGGCAATCATTTGAGATAATTGCTCACTGGAGAAATCGCCGTCTTCCCCTGTCCCCTGTATTTCTATAAACCCACCATGTTCAGTCATAACAATGTTCATGTCTGTTTCTGCGCTGGAATCTTCAGCGTAATCCAGATCCACAACAGCCTGCCCCTGACAAATTCCAACAGATACCGAAGCGACTAATTGTTTCAATGGGCTTGTCTTAACTAAACCCTTCTCTTGCAAGTGAGACAGTGCATCCACAAGCGCAACACAGGCTCCGGTAATGGATGCAGTACGAGTCCCGCCATCGGCTTGTATTACATCGCAATCAATCTTAATGGTATGTTCGCCGAGTAGATTCCGATTGACAACAGCTCGCAAAGATCTGCCTATCAGCCTTTGAATTTCCTGTGTTCGACCTGATTGCTTACCTCTGACCGCTTCGCGATCCATTCGGCTACCGGTTGATCTAGGCAACATGCCGTATTCAGCGGTTACCCACCCCTGACCAGACCCTTTGAGAAATCTAGGTACACCGTCCTCTATAGAAGCCGTGCACAACACTTGAGTATCACCGAATTCAATAAGAACCGAACCTTCGGCATGTTTCGTATAACGACGGGTAATCTGGATATCACGTAATTGATCTGGATTTCGCCCGCCAGGTCTGCTTGCTGTCATGATGCTCGTAACCGTTAAATCTTATCGGGAAATTAGTTGATAGATGAGCGGCGGATTATCCTTGAAACAGGCTCATAGTGCGAGTTCACTGCTATCAAATCCACATTGCGATAGAATAGTTGCCGGTAAAATTAAGGGAGCCTCTGATTAATGTTTGCGAGGCAGTTAGTGCAAGGCAAAAATCAGCGAAAAAGCGCAGTTTACAGGTCATAAATGCGCATTTTGAGCTGATTCTTAACGCAGCAATAACAACGTAGGAATAATTAATCAGAGGTTCCTAAGGTATAAATTATGACATCCAGCATGACTGCCTTCGCAAGGCAGCAAACAGAACAGGCATTGGGTTCCCTGACCTGGGAAATCCGATCGGTTAATCATCGCTATCTTGAAACCAGTGTGCGTCTGCCAGAAATACTTCGAGGCATGGAGAACGCGGTACGGGAAACTGTAAGGAAGAAACTGAATCGGGGCAAGGTTGAGTGCCAGTTGCGCTACCAGCAAAATGATTTGGTAACAGGTGACATCTCAATCAATAATGATTTGGTTAACCAGCTTGTGCAGGTCAGTAAAGAAATTCAAAGGCAGCTGGAAGAGCCCGCCACAATCAACGCAATGGAAGTGTTACGTTGGCCAGGCGTAATCGCTGAGAAACAATTGGATAGTAGTGCTCTGGAATCTGCCGCTTTAGAATTATTCAAGCAGGCTTTGGAAGATTTGATGGCGACTCGACAGCGTGAAGGATCAGATCTCGAAGGTTTTTTGAGCCAGCGCATTGAGTCAATCAGAGAAATAGTGAAAGAGTTGCGTGCAAAGATGCCGGAGATCATTACCGGGCAGCGTCAATCTCTCACAAACAAACTGGAAGAGCTCAAAGCCGAACTGGAGCCTGCAAGGTTGGAGCAGGAGATTGCGCTGCTCACTCAAAAAGCAGACATTGATGAGGAATTGGATCGGCTTAGCAGCCACCTTGATGAAGTAGATCGAGTGTTAAAGACCAGTGGACAAAAGGGACGCCGTTTAGATTTCTTGATGCAGGAATTGAATCGCGAAGCCAATACATTGTCTTCAAAGTCAATTGTTGTAGAGACAACCCGGGGAGCAGTGGAACTCAAAGTACTCATTGAGCAAATGCGTGAACAAATTCAGAACATCGAATAGGTAAACTTGCACTTATGTTTCAGGGAAAACTGTTTATAGTCACAGCCCCATCCGGTGCAGGGAAAACTACACTTGTGAGCGCAGTAGTTAAAGATGACGAAAAACTCTGCGTATCGATATCCCATACCACACGCCCCAAACGCCCTAATGAAACTGATGGTGTGAACTACCATTTTATTGCCGAAGCAGAGTTTCTGAACATGCTGCAAAATGGCAACTTTCTTGAAAGTGCAGAAGTATATGGTCATCGCTATGGCACTTCTCAGCACTGGGTTAATGAAAAGCTTGAAAAAGGTATCAATGTCATTCTGGAAATTGATTGGCAAGGCGCCGAGCAAATAAGAAATCTCTATCCCGACTCCTGCTATATTTTCATCCTGCCACCTTCATTGGATACTTTAACCAACCGCCTCCAGAGCAGGGCACAAGATGACGAGGACACCATCGCGGACCGCATGGCAGAGGCACGAAGCGTTATTGAGCATGTATGTGAAGCTGACTTCGTGGTGGTAAACGATGAGTTAGAACGCGCCCTGGAGGATATTCGTGCCATTATTCGGTCGGAGCGCCTTAAGACTGTGGTCCAGCAGGTCGAACTCTCTGAGCTACTCACCAGCCTGACAAGAAGCTAAACCCAGGGCAATCCAGTGAACGCCTCTGTCACGGTCAAAGATGAGCAGAAGTTTATGGAGCCTCTGATTAATGTTTGCGAGGCAGTGAGTGCAAGGTAAAAATCAGCGAAAAAGCGCAGTTTACAGGTCATAAATGCGCATTTTGAGCGGATTTTTAACGCAGCAATAACAACGTAAATTAATCAGAGGTTCCTTATAATTTTCGGGCTCAGATCGACGAGGGAGTGCCACTTGTTCACTTTTTGTGCTGGAAGTGCGCACGAAAATCCATTCAATCGATTGCCCTGAAACTAACCCCCAAAAAATGCATTTTCGGAGGAAATTCAGTAAAATTCTCTGTCCCTGAAGCCCCGGTCTCCGGAGTCTTTATGTATCCTCGGGAATTCTCAGAGGCTTGAAGCCCCTGGAATTGCTCACAGATTCAGCAGCACATAGGTTCAGTAGTAGATAGGTATAGGTAATAGCATGGCACGAATTACTGTAGAAGACTGCCTCGACAAGGTAGACAATCGCTTCGAACTCGTCATGGTTTCGAGCAAGCGCGCGCGTCAGATTCAGATCGAAGGTAAAGACCCCATGGTTTCTGTAGACAATGACAAGCCTACTGTCATTGCGCTACGTGAAATCGCTGATGGCTTGGTAGACGCTGAAATTCTGGTTGAGAAACCAGGTATTGAGTTAGAAGAAGTTGAAGAAGAGATGGCGGAAGCCGTCGCTGAACAACAAGGCGATCAACCTGCCACTGAAATCTAGGGGACCTCTGATTAATGTTTGCGAGGCAGTTAGTGCAAGGCAAAAATCAGCGAAAAAGCGCAGTTTACAGGTCATAAATGCGCATTTTGAGCGGATTTTTAACGCAGCAATAACAACGTAAATTAATCAGAGGTCCCCTGAATTTGCGAGAGTCAGAGCGTTCAGCAATTTTTTCCAACGCTCAGTTAATTGGTGCTGCTAGAGCAAAATTATGCAAGCCGTAACCGGAAACATTGATTCACTCGCCACAGCTCTAACCGGCTATCTGCAAAAAGAGCAGGTTAATAGTGTTCGCCGTGCGTTTTATTATGCGGAACAGGCCCATGATGGTCAGTTCCGGCGCAGTGGTGAAGCTTATATTTCTCACCCATTAGCTGTAGCCGGGATTCTAGGCGAAATGCATATGGACCATCAGTCTCTGATGGCTGCCATGCTGCATGATGTCATCGAAGACACTGGTATCACCAAGACGGCTATTAAAACTCAGTTTGGTAACACTGTCGCTGATTTGGTAGACGGTGTCAGTAAACTCAACAAAATTACCTTCAGTAGCCGCGCGGAAACACAGGCAGAAAATTTTCAGAAAATGACCATGGCAATGGCCAAAGACTTAAGGGTGATTCTGGTAAAGATCGCCGATCGCCTGCACAATATGCGCACTCTGGAAGTGCTAGCACCGGAAAAGAGACGCCGCATCGCCAGAGAAACTCTGGACATTTATGCACCAATCGCAAACCGCTTGGGCATGAATAATATCAGGATCGAGTTTGAAGAGCTGGGTTTTGCTGCTCTCTATCCTATGCGCGCTCGACGCATAGCGGAAGAAGTAAAGCGCATTCGCGGTAATCGCAAAGAAATTGTTTCTCAGATTCAAACTTCACTGGAAGCCTGTCTTGAGCGAGAAGGTCTGCCCGGGCGAACCATTGGGCGTGAAAAACATTTGTACAGCATCTATGAAAAGATGCGCAGCAAACGCCGTTCTTTTTCTGAAATCATGGATGTGTATGCATTTCGCATCATTGTAAATTCAGTTGATACTTGTTACCGCGTGCTGGGGGCCGTGCATAATTTGTATAAACCTGTTCCTGGCCGTTTTAAGGATTACATCGCAATTCCTAAAGCTAACGGCTATCAGTCTCTTCACACTGTGCTATTTGGTATGCACGGTGTGCCGATCGAGATTCAGATCCGAACTGAAGAGATGGAAGCAATGGCCAACAATGGTATTGCTGCTCACTGGCTGTATAAGTCCAGTGAAGACTTGCCAACCAATGCGCATCTAAGAGCCCGCGAATGGGTAAGTGGATTACTTGAGATGCAGAAGCATGCAGGTAACTCTCTGGAATTTATCGAGCATGTGAAGATTGATTTATTCCCTGATGAAATTTATGTATTCACACCGAAGGGAACGATTCTGGAATTGCCTACCAGCTCAACCGCTGTAGATTTTGCCTATGCTGTGCACACGGACGTGGGTAATTCCTGCGTGGCTTGTCGCATCAATCGTCGGCTGGCTCCATTAAGTGAGCCGCTGCAAAGCGGCCAAACAGTAGAAATCATTACCGCACCCGGCACTCAGCCCAACCCCGCCTGGTTGAGTTTTGTTGCAACAGGCAAAGCACGCAGTAATATCCGCCATTATCTTAAGAACCAAAAGCATTCGGAATCCGTTGCTCTTGGGCGTAGATTGCTCAACAAGGCTCTGGCTGGTTTCAGTAGTCAACTTGATGAGATTTCCCGTGAAAATATAGATGCTGTATTAGCACAAACGAATTTGCATTCCCTAGATCAGTTACTTGAAGATATTGGTCTGGGAAATCGCATGTCCTATATAATTGCGCAGCGTTTAGCTGCCCATAGCAAAACTGAGGGTGATGAGCCTGAACGCATGATTGAACAAGGCACACTGGCCATTCGCGGATCTGAAGGGATGGTGATGAATTTTGCGAAGTGTTGCCACCCAATTCCAGGCGACCCAATCATCGGCCACATCAGCTCGGGAAGAGGGATGGTTGTACATACTGATGATTGCAATAACATTGCTGAGATTCGTGATAATACTGAGAAGTGCGTATCCGTAAGTTGGGACCCGAATGTAGAAGGTGAGTTTTCAGTGGAGCTTAAAGTAGAGCTGGAAAACCAACGCGGCATCATTGCTACGCTTGCAACGATTATTACCGGCGCTGATGCTAATATTGAAAAAATCAGCACTGTGGAACGTGATGCAACATTCAGTATCGTGAATCTGTTAATCAATGTGAAAAACCGTGTACACCTTGCACGGGTCATGAAGCGGGTACGATTAATTAAGCACGTCGCCAAAGTAACTCGCGTCAAAAGTCGATCGATACGTAAAACTATTAAACGAACTCTCGGTAGCCATAACTCATGAGCGATATAGAAACTATTCAAACAGAATCTGCCCCGGCCGCAATCGGGCCTTATTCACAAGCTGTTCGAGCGGGTAATTTGGTATTTTGTTCCGGCCAGATTCCCTTAGATCCAGACACCATGGAGCTGGTAGAAGGTGGTATTGAAGCACAGACCCAACAGGTTTTTACAAACTTGAAAGCTGTTGCTGCTGCTGCTGGCACCCGTCTTGATCGTGCTGTCAAATTGACAATATTCGTTACCGACCTGGGAGATTTTGCCACCGTTAATGACATCATGGCGCGAAATTTCTCCGAGCCTTATCCTGCTCGGGCAACAATTGAAGTATCGGCGCTGCCAAAAGGCGCTATCGTCGAAATAGAGGCTATACTCGCAGTTTAGTTAACAGGCACGCACGACGTGCTATGTATATAAAATTTCTCCTTGCTGCCAGGTTCTATCGCCAGGTGCACCCATACTAAGAATTGCTTTTACTTATCAATTGTATTGCCAGCCGTTTATTGACTGCCTGACTTTAGATAGATGCCTAACCTGAACCTGGAGCAGTTATCTCTTACTCACCTAAAAGGCGTCGGCCCTGCTCTCGAAAAAAAGTGTCATCAGCTAAACATTTACTGTGTTCAGGATTTGTTATTTCACCTGCCGCTTCGATATGAGGATCGCACAAAGATTCATCGAATACGCGATGCGAAGATTGGAGCGACAGTGCAGTTAGAAGGGAAAATCGTGAGCAGTAATATTCAGTTTGGGCGCAGACGCAGCCTGCATTGTGTTTTAACCGATGGCAGCAGCCTGATTAGTCTACGATTTTTCCACTTCAGTGCAGCGCAGAAGAATTCTCTGGCGCCTGGCACAAGAATTCGCTGTTACGGCGAAGTGAGAAGAGGACGGGCAGGTGCCGAGATTTATCATCCTGAATACAGAGTTTTGTCTGAACTTCGGAAAGAGCCTGTTTCAGACAAACTCACTGCAATCTATCCAACAACAGAAGGGCTACAGCAAAGCAGGTTGAGAAATGTCATTAATCAGGCACTAGACCTGTTAGACGCCGCAGAAGATTTGCAGGACTTCCTGCCTGAAGCCATCACCTCCAAATTTGGTTTGCAGCCCTTAACGGATTCAATACGACTAATTCATCGTCCTCCGATAGACGCACCATTAAGTTGGACGGAAACTGGACTAAACCCAGGACAACGACGACTCGCATTCGAAGAACTACTTTCTCACCGCCTTTGTATGCGCCAATTCAAAAGTTTGAATGACCAACAGCAGGCACCCGCACTCCCTGTTTCAGAATCCCTCAAACAACAGTTCCTCAATTCACTGCCTTTTGAACTCACCACTGGGCAACAGCAAGCTATCGCTGATATTGAGAATGATCTTGCAACGCGCTGCCCAATGTTGAGGTTGCTACAGGGGGATGTTGGATCTGGAAAGACTGTGGTAACGGCTGTCGCTGCGGTTGCCGCTATAGCTAACGGTTACCAGGTGGCCCTCATGGCGCCTACAGAAATATTGGCAGAACAGCACCTGTTGAACTTTACCCAGTGGCTGCAGCCATTGGGCATTAACATCACCTGGTTAACTGGCAAGATGAAATCGGCTGCACGCAAAGACGCTCTGTACACGCTTTCCGAAGGCACTGTTGATTTAGTGATTGGCACTCATGCCCTGTTTCAAGACGACGTGCATTATAAAAAACTGGGGCTGGTCATTATCGATGAACAGCATCGGTTTGGCGTACATCAACGTCTGGCGCTGCGCAATAAAGGCAGTGCTGCAGAATTGAATCCTCATCAGCTTGTGCTGACAGCCACCCCTATCCCGCGAACTTTGGCAATGAGTGCTTATGCCGATCTCGACTGTTCAATTATTAATGAACTGCCTCCTGGTCGCACTCCAGTTAATACCGCACTGATCTCCAGTGATCGAAGGGACGAAGTAATTCGGCGCATTGAAAAGGCATGCAAAGAAGGCCATCAGGCTTATTGGGTGTGCACTCTGGTGGAGGAATCTGATTCCTTGCAGACACAAGCCGCTGAAGCGACTGCGCAACAATTGAGCGAACTATTGCCGGAGATAAAAATCGGGTTGTCTCATGGCAGACTGAAACCTGATCAGAAGAAGCTGATAATGGGCGCATTCAAATCTGGAGATGTTCAGTTACTTGTGGCAACAACTGTCATAGAAGTAGGCGTGGACGTGCCAAACGCCAGCTTGATGGTAATCGAAAATCCTGAACGTCTGGGAATGGCTCAATTGCATCAACTGCGTGGCCGGGTTGGGCGAGGGCCTGTACAAAGCCATTGCATTTTGTTGTATCAGACTCCTCTTTCAAACAGTAGCAGAGAACGACTCTCTGTCTTGCGAGAAAGCACAGATGGCTTCTATATAGCGGAGAAGGATTTGGAGTTAAGAGGACCTGGACAGGTGCTAGGCACGCAACAAACGGGCTTGATGACCTTTAGAGTTGCTGACATTGGAAGGGACTCCTCAATGCTAAAGGACGTAAAGTCAGCATCAGAACTTATAATGCAACATAATCCGGAACATGTTGATTCGCTTATTAAGCGGTGGATTGGCGACCGAATCAATTTTGTAAATGTATAATTGATCCAAAAACAGAAGTTGATGCCATTAGTAAGCCTTGATCTTCCAGCATTAAGGGAGTGTTAGAAATTCTGAGTCAATCCACTCATCTCACTATAAGAGGATTAACAGATGAGAAACCCATTCGATGTTGACGAAGCCCTGAAGGCACTGCAATAACGAGGACAGCCTGCTGAAACGCCTATATCTGGGAATTCGAAACGCCAGCAAGAAATGGACGATGCCGATCCAAAGTTGGAGCATTACGCTATTGCAGTTGGCGATCTTCTTTGAAGGTCGACTCGACGCGGGACTGGATCTGTGATCAGATAATTAACGAGGAATTACTGTGACACAGAATTTCTAACACTCCCTGAACCCACTCGGGATACGACTATCCAGATAGTAAAAGTGTAAGAGTTTTGCCTGATCTATATTAGTTCAGATCAAGCCTGAACTGGTACACCTAATAGCCATGGATGTGGATCCAGCTGCTTTTTCTCATAACGTCCGCAACATGGGGACTCGCGAGCATAGGGGATACTCCGGCCAACTTACTGCTCGTCTGATTGAATTATTTCGAAAGGCACACGAAGATAGCCGTCTTTTAAGAGTTTAATGGTGTCGGAGCTCATTCGATCTTTCCGCGTCGCACGATCCTCGGCTATGGCATCATACACGCAGTGGCGCAGATAGTTGGTCACTGCGTTCTCCCCTTCCAGCATTTGCCAGTGGGGGTGATGACTATTGACAACCACTAGCACCTCATTTCCTGGTTTAGAATCATTTACAAAGTATGGGTCGTTGCTGGAAAGGTGTGCATCCAGATATACCTTTACTGCTATGTCTGAGATGTTTGCAACAAAGCTTGGTGAATTAGATGTGGCGGTATTTAGAACGTTTTCATTGGCTTGATCGACTGCTTCTGCTGGCGGCATTACATCTTCCAGAGAGAGTTTCTCAATAAACTCTGGTGAGGCGAGTTCTTCTTCCAGCGTTTTTACGGCTGCGTCTACTTGAGGTTGGGTCGGCCCTTGTTCCAGGGTCCCCTTTCGGGCTTTTCGGGCAGCGTCGGTATATATCGCGCATGCCTCTTTCAGGCCCCTTTCTACGGCTTCCTCTTCATCCAGGTGCCAGTTGATCTCATCTTTTGTATGGGAAACTTCAAACTCCTCAAGGTTCACCTCACCTACCAGCCTTTGGTTGATCAGGTCATTCCTGCCGCCCGTGCCAAATATAGCTTCTGGTCGCCAACTTTCAGGCCATCCCTTTATTAGTCTTTTCCTATGAAAAATGGAAAAACCTGCCTTACTCCGAGCTCCGTTCTTAAGTACACCTACCCAGCCCTCGACAATTTTTTTACCCTGTGCGGTATCGACTTCAAATATGAAGCCATCCATATAACTTGTGCCGTCTTTTCGCTGAAGAAATTCATCGTTCTCAAAATTTTTCCATTCCAGAATCTCGCCATCGTAAGAAAGTTGCATCAGCCCTTTAGAAATATCCACCCTATAGATACTGCTTAGGTATTGCTTAACTTTGCCAATCGTTCTTCCAGCTAAATCTCGGTTATGTTCACTTATTTCTATTTGGGTGTAGTGGCTGCTCACTTGTTCTTCCTCTACCAAAATAGGCATTGAAAGGTCGCCGTTCGCAACTTTATTGACATCTACTACAATTGTCAGTCGCTTGTCGGAGCCAAGCTTTGAAGTTCTAATTGTCCACTTGTTACCAATCCAGCACGCAGCGGTCTTCATGCCCATGCCATACCGCGACCGCCCCGTTGCGTTAGCTGGTGGCACTCCAACAACAAGTGCAGTAGCAAGGTCGGACCTATCCATACCCATAGCGTTGTCGGAGATTCGTAGAAAGTCTTGATCTCTGACAATATTAACCTGAAATTCTTCCCCTGAGTCTGATAGTGCCTTATCTAGCGCGTTCTGATTGTTTAGATAACTCTGCGTCGAGTTATCCACAAACTCGGCTATGGCGTACCACCACTTGTAGGATAGGCGTCTATAGTTTGAAAAGTTTTGATATCCAAACTCAATTGTTACCTCGTCTAAATTATCGGCCATCTTTCAACGCTCTTCTTGTCATTATTCGTAAGTTGCTGGTTGATGAGTAATCCATATAGTAGCAGGTTCGTTTTTCTATTTCCGGTTGAGGATTCAGAAAAAGAATAGCCTCTTTCTGCCCGCTGACTATTTGTAGTTTGTGCAGTGTTCCATTGAAGTTCACAGTTAGAATGGCTGAGTGCATGTCTGAAAGAGACTGAGGCGGTTGGGCACACATCAATGCGTTAAACTGTGCATGCTTTTTCAGTTTGACTTCTTCTACACGGGGTTTTTCAGGTAAATAACCGGAGAACAGGATTAGCGAATCGTCCCTTTCGCTGAACAGCACTTCCATGATGCCAAGATTGCAGCCAATTTCGTGCAGATGTTTTTGCCACTTCTTGTCTATTGCTGCTTCAGAGTCAGCAACAACCAATACCACCGGTCTTTTATATCTGAGTAATCTGAATAAAGCGTGCTCGCATAACTCCGGAATCTTGGTGCGAATGTATGCAGCGTGTTCCCGTGTATATTCGCCCTCTATGAATGTCTCTACCTGCGGTAGTACATGATTCTTTAATGAGTGATGGGAGAGTTCGACTTCTATCAGGAACCAGCAAGAAAGATCTTTGGCGATAATCGCAAGATCTGGACAGTTGCGCCGTCCAGAAGGGCTTTCAATGTCTTTCTTAAATGGAATTACGAAGAATTCCGGTAGTGTCCTGTCCAATTCCGCTTGAACAATGGCCTCGAATTGCTCTTCATTGGAATACGACTTGGGCAAGTAAGTCATACCATTTTTGCAAACGTACTTCATTTTATGGAACCGCGCTTCCATTGAATGGAGGCAACCCCTTCAAGGGAAATTTCCTCTTCGCGTAGTCTTTCTTCCTGTTCACCTGCCTCAAATAATGTGTAGACGGTCGCGCGGTCTTTGCCCGTGGCGGGTCTCAAAACACGGCCCAGCCTTTGTATTCTCTGCCTGGTGCTGGATGTAGATTGGGCGACAATCGCTACGTTAGACTCCGGGACATTTGTTCCTTCGTCCAGTGCTCTACAAGTAATCAGAACATTTGATTCCCCGCGACGAAATAACCGCAAATTGTCTCTTCGGTATGCGCTGGACATCCGAGAATGGTATGCGACGCTGGTAATGCCTTGTGCCTTTAGGCCCCGGCATATGGAATCGATGGAGTCGACGCGCTCGTGAAATATCACTATTCTCTCGCTGCGGTGTTTAAGCGCAAGTTTGACAGCCCAGGCAGCTCGGGCTGCTTGGGTAAATCGTTTGGAGGAACGAATTTCATTCTCCGTTAGCGGTGCCTCACTCTTGAGACTATCAGTTGATTTGCCATTCCATAGAGAAAGTGCGGTGCTTTCCGGCAGGCTAATCTCTACATTTACAAGCGTGAAATCGACGATTACCCTGTCTGTGTGCGCGTTCCTGTAAGAATATTCGTATATGATGCTACCAAGGAAGGGTTCTAAATAACCCTCAAAGCCATCATCCTGATCTCGGTACGGAGTTGCAGACAATCCCAGAGTGGCGGCTGTTGAAGGAATTGTTAAGCAGCGCGAGTTTTCTTTGGTTGCGGCTCGATGACATTCGTCAACAATCAACATGGTGTCTGCCCCTTCTGCTAACCACTCTGAAATAGAGCGGGCGGTGTTAAGAACTACAATGTTAATTGTGTTAGGTTTTTTCGCTTTGTCTGATCCACTAAAGCAGTCGATCTCTTCATCTGTAATTGTCATCGAATCAGTAATATCAACCGCCCACTGATCCATTAGCGCTAAGGTAGGTACTACAATGATGATGCGGCCTTCAGGATAGCTCTCAAAGAAACGCTGGATACAAAGATAAGAAAAAATGGTTTTTCCGCCACCGGTTACCACATGCGCTATACCGCTAAAACTATTGCCCCATTTTTCAAGCGCGGCCAATTGCCATTTTCTGGGTTGTAAATCGCCTCGCAATTGCATTTAATTCAACTGGCGAGCCTATTTGTTCCAGTCAAAGCGTGCCTTCGAGCCTTCGATATATTCAGGGTTTGCCTCAATGCTTAGCCAGAATCTATCAAGTGCCTGCGCACACGCACCAGTCGTATTGCTTCCACCAAAGGGGTCCAGAACCAGGTCGTTTTCGTCGGTTAAAAATTTGATGAAGAACTCAGGAAGCGGATGTGGCATCCGTGCTGGGTGGGGGGTTAGGCTGTGTTCACGGCAATAGAGTTGATATCTATCTTTCGAGAGCGTGTTGCCGTGAGTGAGTACACTGCCGCTTATTGCGCCACCGTGATCACTGAGAAAGGACTTCTCGCCTATTTTGTGTTCGGAAGCTCGGCGTCCAGAGTTATAGTCTCCCTGCTTAAGTAGGCGCTTCATAGACCTGCTGTACTCTGTCAGCACTTTTCTATTGTTTGCTTTTGGTTTCTCGCTGGGAGACATCCACCAGATCTTTGTAAAGCTATCCTTAACACGAATCCTCTCAATCGTTACCCATTGAGCTGGCGTGGGCAGCTTGGCCGGATTGTTCCAAATAAATTCCTGGCATAAATAGAGATCATTCCTGTCCAGAAATTCCAGTAACGTCCTAATTGCCAGTGTCGACATTGTAGGCGACCCTGATTCCCACGAATTTCCTAGTTCCATGACAATTGAGCCGCCTGGCTTGAGCAGGGATTTAAAAAGAGGTCCAAAATCGCAAAGCCACTTTACGTATTCGTCCCCTTGAAGATTTCCGTACTTCTTCTTACGATTTAGGGGAAAAGGCGGGGATGTGAAAATTAAATCAACCTGTCCGTTAAATTTCTGAAAATAACAACTCGAAATAACTTCTTCGGATTTGCCTTGGAACATGATCCCCTTGGCTGTCCGATAAGCCCTGTTATTGCCAGGTTGGCCTGAGAACAGTAATTGTTCTTGTTTTAGGCCCCCGGCTATCTTTTCTGTGGAAGCAGATAGGAGGTCAAATTCCTCAGACTCAATGCCGACTAATTGGGTTTCCTCTTTTCGCTCCATTCTGATTAAGCTCTTGTTGCGCCCGATACGGCTCTCTTGTTTTTTAGTAATAGCTGAAGCTTACAACACAATGAGCAAGCCCTCAAAGGGAACCCACAAGAGCAAGGGCAGTCGATGGTTCGAACGGATGTTTGTCTGACTCTTATCATGCAGGTTGTGGCCAGGAAAAATTGAGCCTTTGTCTGCGAAGGCCCGTTTCAGGTAGATCGAATTATATCTTTAGACAGCCTGCTTACCGTTGCAAATCTTTTTAATGGCGACCTATGCAATCAGGTCTCGGGCGAGAAGATTATGTAATCCCCGAAAAATAATCGATGTGTTAAGTAGATACTTTGACGATGCCCATCAGAGGAAGTTTTTATGGAGAAGTTGACGTTTTCGCACGCACAGATTTTGTCGATATTGAAGCAGCGTGAGGCCGCTATTCCGGTTTACGGATTTGGCTCCTGAGCATGGTGTCAGTACAGCGCTGATTTATTAGTGACGATCTAAATAGGGCGGTATGGATGCGGCACTTATGAAGCGTTTGAAGGAGCTGGAAGCGAGAAATACCCCCAGGGCAGCTATTCAATGTAGTCGGGCACTGTTCCGGTATCAGCCTGTATTTCTTAACCCGGCCGATATGCCGGCGATGCTCACCATCAGTGCCTGCTCCAGGTTGGCATCTTCGGATTCACGGTTGCGCCTGAGCAAGTCGGCCTGAAGTATGTTGAGGGGGTCCACATAGGTGTTACGGAACTCAATGGATTTCTTCATCATCGGCAGATCTTCCATCAGGCTGTCGTCGTTTCTGATGCTCAAAATGGTGTCTATGTCCTTGAGCAACTGCTCGCGCAGTTGCACGCCCAGCGCGGCTTTGGGTTCGTCAACCAGCACGGAATCATAGTAGGCGGATATGGCTACGTCGGCCTTGGCGTAGACCATTTCCAGCATCGACAGGCGCGTTGAGAAGAACGGCCAGACTTCACACATCTCTTCCAGTATTTGTTTTTTGCCTTGGTCGACAAGCGTCTATAATGCTTAACAATCCATATGCTGTACGCTTTTTGTTTTCTCTTTCATGATATTTTTATTAGTTCTCATTTTTGCATTATGAATCCAACCTCCAAAGTTTAATTTCAGTAATTGCGTACTTAAAGAATCTTTTACTTTGATAGTATCATCTTAATTTTCTTCGCATTTATTGCAGCTCATTCTTCCTACTTCCATAGCAGCAGAAAACCAAGTCGTAATATCGTACTTATCTAAGTCCGAATTAGGAAATGATGCTACAAATTCTTCAGCCCATATTTTAGGATCTGTCAATTTTAATAATTCAACTGTTGTAAATTTGTGATTACTATTTTTATTAATGTATTCAAAAAGTGTTTCCTTTGCAGAGTTTTAGTTTTAGTCTCAGCCTTATGCCTAACTCAGAAAGTATCTGGCAAAAATTGCAGAATAAGCTGCGCATAAGATATCCAGCGTTTACCGCTAAACTACCTGCCTTTATACAACTCACACGATTCGACAGGCCAATCGGTACGTTTCTATTATTGTGGCCGACGATCACAGCACTTTGGATCGCTGCCAAGGGCTATCCTGATTTCAGTCTCATCCTGATTTTTGTGTTAGGCACCACCATCATGCGCGCCGCTGGCTGTGCGGTAAATGATGTTGCGGATTACAAGATAGATGGCCATGTTAACAGAACCGAGAACCGTCCATTGCAAACGGGTGCATTGACACGCAACGATGCCCTGGCTTGCTTTGCCGTCCTGTCGGTTATGGGCTTTGGCCTGGTTTTGCTTACCAATACATTAACTATCCAGCTTTCATTTGGCGCAATTGCAGTTATAGCAATTTATCCTTTTATGAAACGCTTCACCAATTTACCGCAGTTGGTGCTGGGGGTTGCGTTTTCCTGGGGAATTCTGATGGCATTTTCCGCGCAAACCAATTCAATTCCACCATCTGCATTCTTACTATTTGTTGCGAATACAGTGTGGACTGTTGCTTACGATACGCAATATGCCATGGTAGACAGAGCATTTGATAAACAGATAGGCGTCAAGTCTACTGCAATACTGTTTGGAGAAGCTGATAAATTGATGATTGGTTTACTGCAGGGAATGTTTATCGCAGCAATGTGGTTAGCAGGAGCCCGATTCGAATTAGGCACGGCTTATTATCTAAGCTTGCTTGCTGCAACGGCACTACTCGCCTACCAACAATACCTTATCAAAGATCGTACTCCAGGGCTTTGTTTCCGGGCCTTCCTCAATAACAACTGGATCGGCGCTTTAATATTTCTCGGTGTATTCCTCAGCTATCTTTAAAGTCTAAGGAGCCTCTGATTAATGTTTGCGAGGCAGTTAGTGCAAGGCAAAAATCAGCCAAAAAGCGCAGTTTATAGGTCATAAATGCGCATTTTGAGCTGATTTTTAACGCAGCAATAACAACGTAGGTAATTAATCAGAGGTTCCCTAAATTCAAAGGCTTTGATAGCCTAAGGCTGGCTCCAGCGGCGCTGGAGACGACCGCTATCCTGTAAAGGCTTGGATTCCGGTTTGTGCTCTGCCGAGAATCAGTGCATGGATATCTTGCGTACCTTCATAGGTATTCACCACTTCCAGATTCTGTGCATGACGCATCACCGGATACTCATCTGAAATCCCATTTCCACCCAACATATCACGGGCTTCTCGCGCTGCATCCAGGGCTTTCAAACACGAATTACGCTTCAGTAGTGAGATCAGCGGTGGAGCAAGCCTGCCTTGATCTCTGAGGCGAGACCCCTGAAGGCAGCCCTGCAGGCCGATGGCAATATCGGTTTGCATCTGAGCCAGTTTCTTTTGAATGATCTGATTAGCTGCCAGTGGCCTTCTAAACTGTTTACGATCAAGCGTGTATTGCAACGCAGCATGCCAACAGGTTTCAGCAGCGCCTAATGCCCCCCAGGCAATTCCTAGTCGCGCTGAATTCAAACAGCTAAACGGCCCGTTTAAACCTTCCGCCAGTGGAAGCCTGTTTTCTTCTGGGACAAATACGTCATCCATAACTATCTCACCAGTAACGGATGCGCGCAGTGCAAGTTTGCCTTCTATTTTTGGCGCACTCAGCCCTTCCATACCTTTGTTTAATATGAATCCGCAGATCACGCCGTCATCATCTTTCGCCCAAACCACAAATACATCCGATATCGGCGAGTTACTGATCCAATTCTTGGTGCCGGAAAGGCTATAGCCCCCACTTGCAGATTTAGCCCGAGTATTCATGGATCCTGGATCAGAGCCATAATCTGGTTCTGTCAATCCAAAACAGCCTATGAGCTCACCACTGGCAAGCTTTGGCAAATATTTCTGTTTCTGTTCTTCGCTGCCAAAGGTATTAATGGGATGCATCACGAGGCTCGATTGCACTGACATCATCGAACGATAACCTGAATCCACAGCTTCGATTTCTCTGGCTATCAGCCCATAGCATACGTAGTTCATCCCGGCACAATCGTAGCCTTCAATCGTGGGGCCCAGCAATCCAAGTTGTCCCATTTCACGAAAAATAGCAGGATCAGTTTCTTCATTGCGATACGCTTCACGAACTCGCGGGAGCAGCTTGTTCTGAGCATACTGTTTCGCTGTATCACGAACCATTCGCTCTTCTTCGCTGAGCTGTTCTTCCAACAAGAATGGATCTTGCCAATTGAAAGCGACGTCGTCAGATCTCACCGCCATATTGTTCTCCCAGGATACTAAAACTGTGATCGGCCTGAATTTGGCTCGGGGCGCGTATTCTAGCAAATTACCCGGCGCTTAACTAAAAACTAAGGAGCCTCTGATTAATTACCTACGTTGTTATTGCTGAGTTAAAAATCAGCTTAAAATGCGCATTTATGCCCTATAAACTGCGCTTTTTCGCTGATTTTTGCCTTGCACTAACTGCCTCGCAAACATTAATCAGAGGCTCCTTAAAACAACCCCGGGGCAATCGACTGAATGGATTTTCGTGCACACTTCCAGTACAAAAAGCGAATAAGTGGCACTCCCTCGTCGATCTGAGTCCGAAATCATGCCCTTCTGACCATCTTCGACGCGATAGAGGCGTTCACTCGATTGCCCTGAAAACAACCCGGGGCGAAAAATCCAAGGGCTATGCAGCCGTAAACACGCTAGAATAGCCAGCCCATGGATGTATCCCACATACTCGATTCTCTGAACGAAGAACAACGCAGCGCAGTCGCCAGCCCGACTCAAAACCTGTTGGTGCTGGCGGGTGCTGGCAGCGGCAAAACCCGAGTCCTGGTGCATAGGGTTGCATGGCTAATCGAAGCCAATAACGTCTCCCCTTTTGCCATTCTAGCAGTGACATTTACCAATAAAGCCGCCCGGGAAATGCGAGGTCGTATTGAGCGGTTGGTAGGCCAATCATTTAATGGGATGTGGGTGGGCACATTTCATGGTTTGGCCCACAGACTTTTGCGCAGCCACTGGGAAGAAGCCGGTTTACCAGAGGACTTCCATATCCTGGATGCAGATGATCAGTTACGCCTTATCAAACGACTCTGTAAATCCTTGCGCATTGATGAAGAGCGCTGGCCCCCGAAGCAGTGCCAGTGGTACATCAATGCCCAAAAAGATGAAGGGCTAAGAGCCGACAACATCGAACACTTTAACGATGATTACACCAAAACCATGCTTGCGGTTTACAAAGCCTATGAGGAGGCTTGTGCCCGGGGAGGTATGATCGATTTCGGGGAAATTCTGTTACGTGCCCACGAGTTGTGGCTTAACAAGCCTCATGTTCTTCAGCATTACCAAAATCGCTTTCAATACATCCTGGTTGATGAGTTTCAGGATACCAACACCATTCAGTACGCCTGGCTAAGAGTACTTGCCGGAGCCAACAACCAGTTGATGGTCGTTGGGGATGATGATCAATCTATCTATGGATGGCGTGGTGCGAAAATCGAGAATATCCAATCATTTGATAGCGACTTTGCCAATACTGACATTATTCGGCTTGAGCAAAATTACCGATCTACCTCCACTATTCTGAACGCCGCAAACAAACTAATTGCCAATAATAAGGAGCGCCTTGGCAAAAACCTTTGGACCGAAGGTAGCGAAGGCGAGCCAATAAATTTGTATGAGGCGCTTAATGAACAGGACGAAGCAAGATTTATTGTAGATCGATTGCAGGATTGGAGTAATGAGGGCAACCCGCGATCCGATGCAGCAGTGCTTTACCGATCCAACGCACAGTCCCGCGAACTGGAAGATGCCTTATTGCGCGCAGGAATGCCCTACCGTATTTACGGCGGCCATCGATTCTACGAGCGCCTGGAAATTAAAAATGCTCTCGCTTATCTGCGACTATTGATAAATCGCCATGATGACACTTCTGTAGAGCGTATTATCAATATCCCTGTACGAGGTATAGGCGGCAGAACTCTGGATACTGTTCGCCAGGTTGCCCGGGAACACAATTGTTCTTTGTGGCAAGCCTGCGTTGAATGTATCAATCAAACACTGCTTAACTCACGAGCAGCGAATGCAGTATTGGCATTTCTCGAACTCATAGACCGCCTTGATAAGAGCTGTCGCGATCTGGAATTGCATGAGAAGGCTGAGCATATAATTCAACACTCTGGGTTGACAGCACATCACGAAAAAGAAGGTGGCGAAAAGGCGCGGGCACGAATCGAAAATCTGGAGGAGCTGATTAGCGCAGCGAGCAGTTTCGATGATCCGAGTAGCGAAAAAGCAATCGATCTCAAGTCCGGTGCTTTGCTGGCTGCGTTTCTTGATCAGGCATCTCTGGATGCAGGAGACACACAGGCCGACGAGAGTGAAGATGCCGTTCAGCTGATGACGCTGCATGCAGCTAAAGGCCTGGAATTTCCGCTGGTATTCCTTGCAGGAATGGAGGAAGGTTTGTTCCCGCACAAGATGTCCATGGATAATCTGGCGGGCTTAGAAGAAGAACGCCGACTTTGCTATGTTGGCATCACACGCGCTAAAAACAAACTGTATATGAGTCATGCAGAATCTCGCCGGTTGCACGGAGACGTAAACCTGTGTCGACCCTCCCGTTTTATTAAAGAAATCCCAGGCGAACTTCTCAATGAAGTCAGGCTTAAAACCACTATCAATCGGGCCATGCCTGCATTTGGCCAGAATGGAAGATCTCTGGGTAAATCGTTTAATAAAGACGCGGCGGTTCCTCAGACTGAAATCTCACTAGGGCAGCGTGTGGCTCATGGAAAATTCGGCGAAGGTGTGGTTTTGAATTGTGAAGGACAAGGTAACAATGCCCGGGTACAGGTAAACTTCGATGCGGTGGGTAGCAAATGGCTCATGTTGTCTTATGCCAGGCTGGAAGTAGTTAGCTGAAAATGAAAATGTGGAATCTCACTATGCAAAAACAAGCATTTCTAACCCTGCCTGTTAAGGCTTCAATTGCTGCGATGTTATCGCTGTTGCTCTTTGCATGTGGTAGTGAACAAGCCGCAGACACTTCAACGCATGAATCCCAGGCCGCTCCTCAGGAGGTTTATGAATGGAAGATGATTACTTCCTGGCCTAAGAACCTGCCGGCTTTAGGAACATCTCCGGAGTACTTTGCAGACATCGTTGAGACCATGAGCAATGGGCGTATGAAAATTCGCGTCTATGGTGCCAATGAGCTTGTTGGGGGGTTGGAAGTTTTCGATGCAGTCTCTCAAGGCGTTGCAGAAATTGGTCATACAGGGGCTTACTACTGGCAAGGAAAGATACCTGGCACCCCATTCTTTTCTTCGATCCCGTTTGGTATGACAAGTTATGAGCAAAATGCCTGGCTAAGATTCGGTGGGGGTAATGAGCTTTGGCGCGAAATCTATGAACCGTTTAACTTGATTCCCGTTAGAGGCGGCAACTCGGGCACACAGATGTTTGGTTGGTTCAACAAAGAAATTAATTCTCTGGAGGATTTTCAGGGCTTGAAGATGCGCATTCCCAGTTTGGGTGGGGAAGTATTTCGTCGTGCCGGTGGCGTGTCGGTAACGATGCAGGTAAGCGAAGTGTTCACTGCCCTGCAAACTGGCGCACTCGATGCTACTGAGTTTGTTAGCCCCTACAATGATCTAGCTGCAGGTTACCATACTGTTGCGGACTATTATTATTACCCAGGCTGGCATGAGCCGGGATCAACGCTTGAGACTATTTTCAACAAAGAACGATTCGAAGCATTGCCTGAAGATTTGCAGATGATACTCATCGCGGGAGCTGAAGTGATGAATCAAACCCTGCTCGACGAATTAATGGCTAAAAACAATGAAGCATTGAAATCTTTGGTTGAAGAGCATGGCGTCGAGTTACGCAGACTGCCTGACGATGTGCTGATAGAGCTGCAGCGTCTATCTGATGAAGTGGTGAGTGAGTTGGCTGCAACTGATCCCACTACTCAAAGAATCTATGAGTCCTGGAGCAGCTTCCGAGATGGTGTGATGAGCTACAATCGCATCGCTGAAGAAGCATTGATCGAGGCGCGCGCACTGCTGCCTGCTAACTAAGCCCCCAAGGCAGGTTCAGGGCTTTACGAGAAACCACCGGCAGCTCATAAGGTGCATACCTGGATATTTCAAGCCGGGTTTGCCACCCCGACGGCATCACAAGGCAGTGCACAGCCTCTTGAATGCTCCGTGCGGTTGTCACATTGGCAAGGAAGCGCCAAAAACCATGAAACAATACGGTAATCGGATTCTGATACTTTAAAGGTTTAATGATCCCATATTGAACCGGCTCATCTTCAGGTTCGAACGCACCAAACATCTTATCCCAAATTATCAGAACTCCTGCAGAGTTCTTATCAATGTATTAAGGGTTGGCCCATGGTGCGAAGGCATATTCGTTACGGCTTCAAACCATCAAGGCATCTTTTTGGTGCGATCGGTATAAATCCATGCCTGGTAGATTTGATCTGTAATTATTGCCATTCCTGATAATGTTGGCTCAAAGAACAAAGCTAAAGGCAATATGTTATTGCGCAGCCAATAACCCAGAAGCGAAAATTAAACTGCTCCCAAATACGAAAATCTTAAGGAGAGGATTATTACACGAATCATTGCACATGGTCATTTCAGTCATCGGCAGAAAGGAGTGGCCGCGGTCGCCCTTCTTCATCGATTGCAACGAAAACAAACAGCCCCTCTGCAACCTTGGTCCAGTTGCCATGGCTTAGCTGGTGAGAAGTCTACACATCAACAGCAATTGAAACAGAAGTGCAGCCAGTTTTAGTGACGCGACAGTAACAGCTAAGGAACCTCTGATTAATTACCTGCGTTGTTATTGCTGCGTTAAAAATCAGCTCAAAATGCGCATTTATGATCTATAAACTGCGCTTTTTCGCTGATTTTTGCCTTGCACTAACTGCCTCGCAAACATTAATCAGAGGCCAGGGCAATCGACTGAATGGATTTTCGTGCACACTTCCAGTACAAAAAGCGAATAAGTGGCACTCCCTCGTCGATCTGAGTCCGAAATCATACCCTTCTGACCATCTTCGACGCGATAGAGGCGTTCACTCGATTGCCCTGAATCAGAGG
This sequence comes from uncultured Pseudohongiella sp., assembly GCA_965198435.1. GTDB lineage: Bacteria > Pseudomonadota > Gammaproteobacteria > Pseudomonadales > Pseudohongiellaceae > UBA9145. The sequence continues at coordinate 319,489 of OZ240664.1, forward strand.
CTCCCTAACTGTCGAACCCATGCTCACTGGTTTTAAAAAACTGACGTTTTCAATTGCAACAGTCGCTGAGCGCCCTTTGGTGACTTGTTTACTGATGATTCCTGCCGCCAGGTCCATTTGCGAAACCAGCCATCCACCAAAGATGTCTCCATTGGCATTAGTGTCCTTAGGCATGGCGAGCGTCTGTAAGGCTAACTCGCCTGCTATCTCAGATTTCAAGCTGGAACCGGCGCTCATGTATTTCGATAGCCTCCAGTTAGTGTTATTTCTATTGTTGTAATAGCTGCGGCAACCAGGTCACCAGCCCTGGCTGGAATGCCAGGAGCAACAACAGTAACAACTGCAGCACTACAAACGGGATGACACCTCTATAAATATCAGTAGTCGCTACTGATTCAGGTGCCACACTACGTAAGTAAAACAAGGAAAATCCGAATGGTGGTGTTAAAAAGGAGGTTTGTAGGTTGATGGCAATCATTACGCCCAACCATATTGGATCAAGGCCCATGCCGAGTAATACCGGACCTACCAGAGGCACAACCATAAATGTGATTTCTATAAAATCCAGGATGAAGCCGAGCAAAAATATCACCAGCATAACGAGCAAGGTTGCCATGACAATTCCACCGGGTATGCTTCCAAACAGTGCTTCAATCAGTTCTTCTCCACCAAACCCCCGAAAGATAGAAGAGAAGATGGTCGCACCCACCAAAATGAGATACACCATCGATGTAATGCGCAGGGTTTCAATTGAGACTTCGTGTAACACAGAGACCTTAAGTCGGCGTCGGCTCAATGCCAGCAGCATGGCACCAATTGCACCGACCGAAGCTGCTTCCGTTGGGGTGGCGATACCAACAAAAATGGAACCCAATACCGCTACCATCAACAAAACAGGCGGGAATAACCCCTTTGCTAACGCAAAGACTAAGTCGCTTTTGGCGACACTTGTATATTTCCTGCTGAATGGAGCTGCATCAGGATTCAATGTTGCTACGGTTAGCACATAGACCGCGTAAGCACCGACCAGGATCAAACCCGGTACGATAGCCCCAGCAAATAAATCTCCAATCGAAACGAAATCTGGTGCAAAGACACCTGCATTAAGCTGCGACTGTTGATAAGCATTAGAAATGACCTCACCAAGCAGCAATAAACAAATTGAAGGGGGAATTATCTGTCCCAAAGTGCCAGTTGCACAAAGTGTTCCGCAAGCCAGTGATGGTCGATAGCCCGACTTCAACATTGACGGCAATGAGAGTATGCCCATAGTGACTACTGTAGCGCCGACGATCCCAGTGCTGGCAGCTAACAGCATGCCAACTAAAATGACCGAGATACCAAGGCCACCAGGAAGTCGGGCAAAAACTATCTCCATGTTTTTGAGTAAGTCTTCCGCGATATGGGACTTTTCCAGCATGGCCCCCATTAATACAAACAAAGGCACAGCAAATAGATTCTGATTCACTAATATTCCGTAAATACGATTAGGTATTAGAGATATGAAAGCTGGGTCAAATACACCAGCCAACTCGCCTAAGCCAGCAAACAACAAAGACACACCTGCCAATGTGAGAGCGACAGGGTATCCTGCCATCAAAAACAAGCAGACAACGACAAACAGCAAGACAGGAAGGTATTCGATCAAGCGGGCGGCCTGTTGTTATCAGCATGATTTTCTGATGATTCTTTTAAGCCTTGAGCGCTGCGAACCATTTCTGCAAACCCCTGCACAGCCAAAAGTGTCGGCAACAGCAGCAAGCTCGATTTAAGCAGATAAACAAAGGGTAAACCGCTGGATTCTGCAGAGCCCTCTCGAATTCGCCAGGAGACGGCAACATAGTCCCAGCTCGCCCAGATCACAAACCCACAAGTTACGAACAGAAAACACAATGTGCCGATCATATCGATCCATGACCTGACCGACCTGTTGAATCGATTGTAAAAAACATCGATCCTCACATGCCCCTGTTCTTTCAATGTGTAAGCCGCGCCCAGCGTAAAAATGAGCGCATTGAGATACATGACAAATTCCTGCATCGCAATGGAGCCCACCTGAAACGCATAACGCAGGACCACAATAACAAACATGAGGAGCATCATAGCTAATGCAAGCCAGGCTGCCGAGCGGCCTAATCGTTCATTGAGGGTGTCTATTATTCTTACAAGTATTCTTAAAAGGTTTTGCATCATTCCAGGACAAGTGCAGCGAAGCGCTATGATGCCACATTCGTCGATGCTGCGCCGCAGAGCGGATATATGCTCAATTTTGCATCTACATCAGCGAGACCCGAACGAGCTGATAAGTCAACAGCATAATGCCAACAGTAAGACCGATAAATAGAATCCCCAAAATCGTCATGCCTGCCCGGCGCAGCCTCAAAGAAGTGCGCTGGCGCCAGTTGCTTCCACTTGTTGTCGGTGGTGGGATGCTAATAAACAGCTTGCTGAGACTGTACAATGCCAGGAACCAAATCAGTAACAGCAGGCTGGGTATTAACCAGTCATCACCCTGTCTCCAAGGACCTGGCACCAAACTCGCAATGACAGCCAGACCACTGCCACCAGCAAACAGCAGCAGTAACCCTCTTATTCGATTCAATGGTCGCGCAATTTTTTGCAGACGCTCTATCATGAATTACTCGGTGTCATTGCAGATGCCCAGATTGTTTTAGGGAACCTCTGATTAATTACCTGCGTTGTTATTGCTGCGTTAAAAATCATCTCAACATGCACATTTATGCCCTGTAAACTGCGCTTTTTCGCTGATTTTTGTCTTGCACTAATTGCCTCACAAACATTAATCAGAGGCTCCCTAGTCGAGATGCTAGCAATTTTCACGGTAATAATCCTTTGAGCGCGTTGGGTCAGTGTCTGCTACCCAGGGCAATCGACTGAATGGATTTTAGTGCACACTTTCAGCACAAAAAGTGAACAAGTGGCACTCCCTCGTCGATCTGAGTCCGAAAATCATAAACTTCTGCCCATCTTCGACGCGACAGAGGCGTTCAGTCGATTGCCCTGGTCTGCTACCATTGTTCTTTGCAACGCCTGCGATTTTTGAGGATTAAATTATGTTGATGGTAGTGTCTCCCGCAAAAGCCTTGGACTTTGAATCACCCCGGTTGACGAAAAAATACTCCGATCCTGCTTTTCTGCCAGAGGCCAAAAAGCTTGTAGGCAAACTCAAGAAAATGAAGCCCTCGCAACTGTCCGAGTTGATGAATATCAGTGACAATTTAGGCCAGCTTAATCATCAGCGTTACCACGAATGGCGGGCACCTTTTGATTTAAACAATGCCCGGCAGGCAATATTTGCATTCAAAGGCGATGTCTACCTGGGTTTGAATGCTGAACAATTTTCAGGTTATGACCTGAATTTTGCGCAAAAGCACCTGCGCATTCTTTCCGGCCTGTATGGCATTCTCCGGCCGCTGGACCTGATGCAGCCCTACCGACTGGAAATGGGGACGCGTTTTGCCACTGATAAAGGCAAGAATCTTTACGAGTATTGGGGATCGAAACTCACAGAATCACTTAACTCTGAGATTGCGGCTCAGCCCAAGAACAGCCGAGCTCTGATTAATCTGGCTTCCAAAGAATACTTCAGCGTCCTGCAACCAGATCAATTCGATGCTCAGATTGTCACTCCGATATTCAAAGACTATGTAAAAGGCAACTATAAAGTCCTCATGTTATTTGCCAAACAGGCGCGCGGAGCAATGGCAGCCTGGGTAGTTAAGAACCGCATCACTCAGCCAGCCGATCTCAAACAGTTCGCTGAAAATGGCTATTGCTATAGCGAAGAAGATTCTTCAATGGCCAAGCTGGTGTTCAAACGCAAAGATCGCCCCCAGGGAGCCTCTGGTTAATGTTTGTGAGGCAATTAGTGCAAGGCAAAAATCAGCGAAAAAGCACAGTTTACAGGGCATAAATGCGCATGTTGAGCTGATTTTTAACGCAGCAATAACAACGTAGGTAATTAATCAGAGGTTCCCCAGGCTATGGAGGTCAGCTCTCCCCCATTTTCTCAGGCCAGCGAAAACAACAAGTCTGCTATCCTTGCCATTTTGGAAATAGTACTGAAGGATTGCCGCAGCATATTGGAGATCGGTGGGGGAACCGGTCAACATGCTGTTTTCTTTGCTGAGCAAATACCACATCTCCTATGGCAAAGTACTGATATTCCTTCCCATGTAGATTCCTTGAACTTGCGAATCAAACAGGCAGCGTTGCCAAACCTGCCTGAAGCTACTTCATTAGACGTTAACGATGACATTTGGGAATGTGCACAATTCGACGCTGTGTTTACTGCCAATTCACTCCATATCATGTCTGCGGAATCGGTCGAATCATTGTTCGCTGCATTGCCAGCGCATTTAAATGATAGTGCCCTTTTAATAGTGTATGGGCCTTTTCGCTATCAGGGTGAGTTTACGACAGAGAGCAATGCCAGGTTTGATATCTGGTTAAAGCAGCGCAACCCTTTAAGTGGCGTGCGAGATTTCGAGTGGGTCAATGAACTTGCGGAAAATGCTGGACTACACCTTATTGCAGACAATCCCATGCCTGCCAACAATCAATTGCTGGTTTGGCGCTTATAGTTGACTGCGCGAATCAACACGAAACACATACACATTGTCTAATCCCGGGCTGTTTCAGCCTGGGTATCTGGCCTCCATCTCATTGTGCACCGCTCGACGAATAGATTCATCTGAAACATAACTTAGGGCCTGTTCACTCTTATCCCAATATGTTTTAGACCGATCATTTGAATAATGTTTCTCTGCAGAAGCACAGGTACATTCTGCAAGGGAACCTCTGATTTAATTACCTAGGGTCTTAGGAAGTTAAGCGGTTAAATTGGCTTCTTTCGAAGCAGTTTTAGCAAGACGAGATAGAGGTTATCACGACGATGATGAAATCGACATTCAGTCTCTTTCAAAGGATCATAAAACCTATGGGTGCCTCTAAAAATAGTGATTTTTCTGTGGTAGTGAGGCGGCGGCGCACGCAGCACCGCAGTGTATAAGCCATACATGAGGATGCGAGTACGTCGCCAACGATGCTACCGCAGAGAAAGCGCATTTTTAGAGGTGCCCCTATGTTTTCGAATGCCCTTTACTTGACTCGATCGCACTTTAGCGTAAGCCCAAAACGATTCGATACCGTTCATATGAGATGGATCATTGGCAAATTCATTCCTCCCATGCTCAACCCGAAAATGCCTGGCATAGCCCACATCGATGAGGCCATGATAACCACGCCAGCCCTCCGAATGAAGGACACTATCCAGGCTTATTTTGCCCCGTATCACCTTTTGCAGCGTGCGTTTGCGCACATCGGGCACTCTTTCAGTAGAGACCCAGCCATTGCGTTTAAAGAGACCCAATACAATGGTTTTACTTCCTGCTTCTCGGCCTCTCTTGCCTCGAATGCGTTTTAGGCCAAAGTAGGATTCGTCCACTTCAATTTGTCCGGCCAGTTGAGCATGGTGCTCACATTCTTGTGCCAACCGCTGGCGAAGTTTGATGTCAATACGGTTCACAGAACGGACACGGATGCCGGTCAAACGGGCTGTGTCAGACGCCGACAGAGCCAGCGAAAAAGAGCGAATCAATTGGCGAAAAGTCTTCTCCGTGATTCGGGAACGGGAGTAATACCTATTTTTCTTAACCATTTCAGAAGATTAGCGCCTATCAGCAGGTGCTTAACTTCCTAAGACCCTTACCTACTAATTACCTACGTTGTTATTGGTGTGTTAAAAATCAGCTCAAAATGCGCATTTATGCCCTATAAACTGCACTTTTTCACTGATTTTTGCCTTGCACTAACTGCCTCGCAAACATTAATCAGAGGCTCCCAGGATTGATTTGTGTTGCTGCGGATTCAATAAGCTTTCAATAACCCTTCAAAGACTTTTCAAAGGTCCTTCAAAGGCCTGGTTTTGCTTCCCGTGCCTTTCGCTTGTCAATTTCTTCGAAAAGCAATTCTTCAAAGGCTTCAACTTCCATGGTGGGCATAAAGTCAAACACCCGCTTATGGATGTTTTCTACAAAGAACGGGTTTTCTTCGGTGGGTATAATCACCTCAATTTCATCGTAATAATAAACCCCATCCTCGTCGCTTAGAATTGAAACACGGCCCGGTGAGGAATAGTGGATAGTATAAGTTTCATTGTCTGGACTCATAACCAAAAAAAACAACCTTTCCGTGGCTGGGTTTGTCAGTGACCGATCAGAAGGTGCAGCCTCATACTCTCGAAAAATTATCCGGCTGTCCTGTAATTCACCATACAGCACCTCATCCACGAAAATTTCGTACTCGCTCATAGGGAGCCCGTGCCGATCATTGTAAAGCTCGTCAACTGTCACATCAAAAATAGCAGCCGCTTCCTCTGGCGTCCGATCTCGCCCCGCCTCTGTCGAATATCCCCAATACCAGCGGTGGTTCAGATGTTCCCCAAATCGACCTTTCACAATAAGAGCCGCTACGCCTACAAGCGATTCCAGGCTTTTAGGCATGTACCCTCCGTGAAGGGTCATTTCTCCTCTCTCCTGTAATTCCGTGTCAGTTAGTGGTTGAGCTGTGCTGTGCTGTGCCAACACTGTCAAAACCAACAAACACAAGAATACGGGCACTTTTTCCATGAAATCTTCTCTAAGCATATTTTATACTCTCTGAATAGCTAATAACGGGCATTAATCCATGCCACCTCAAAAGGAGTAAGTTCAGTCGGCTTGCCGACACCCGCTCCTGCCGCCATGAACGAGGGGCAATGTGATGGCAGGTGTGCTAAACCAAACACATGTCCCACCTCATGCAGTGCTATGATGATGTTAAAGCCTATGGAGTTTGTTGCAGTTCTATCATGATTGAAAGTAATTAATGCTCGTGTGGCCGGGTAGTCGGGCTGAACACAACCTCCATTATCAAACCAGTGGTTATTGCCCCTTACAGAACTACACTCTTTGTTATAAGACCAGACCCGCGCCCATGCATAAGGGGCTCTACTGCCAAGATTGCTGAGATTTATGAATCGCAGTTCGCCTTCTCCCCTCGGACCACGACCTATGTCCAAATCTGTATCGACGAAGGTATTTAATTGGTTGTCAATGATGTAGGAATAGGTTTCCGGATGCCTTCCCCAGCCTGTGGTATCGTCGTTCGGATAGGCCAGATTACTCCACCAGCGCCAGGTATGAGCACGTGGCAGACAAGACTCAAGCGGCGAGGACTGGGAAACCAGTTGGCTCGACATGCTCAGCAAACACAATGCGAAGGTACAATTTCTCAAATAACGCAATGGCCAACCCTCTCGCTATGCGAACATTGAAAACAGCAGTCTAGCTTAGGTTGTTTTATTAGCAAAGTATCTTGATGGCACCGCCAGGGCAATCGACTGAACGCCTATGTTGTGTCAAGATGGGCAGAAGTTGATAATTTTTGGCCTCAGATCGACGAGGGGGTGCCACTTGTTCACTTTTTGTCCTGGAAATCTGTGCGAAAATTCATTCAGTCGATTGCCCTGTGGCACCGCTTCTCTGTTGAGCCGAAGGCGGATGAAGGCGAATGGCGAATTGAAGGCGAATTAAGGACAAATGAGGTATGGAGCCAGTATGGGCCTAAACCTGCATGTCGCCAGCCAGCCAGCCAGCCAGCCAGCCAGCTTAAAATACTATTTTGCCTGCCGTGAGCTTAACACAGTTTTTATCAGGTCAGGTGATTCGGGGTGCAGGAAGGGCAGTTGGTGGCAAGGCTCGTGCCAGGCGTTGATGTCAGTGAACACTGACCGGCAGTCAGTATTGTTTATGAAGAATTCGGATTGGCAGAAGTTGAGATTTCGAAATGAACAAAAGCCTCCATTAAGTCAGATTAAGATACTGCTGATCAGGCTGCAACAGATTAATTTGCTCATCCACATCTGCGTTACGTTTTGTATTTCTACGATACTCCCTAACCTGCGCAACCCTGTCCCCTTTGAAAAACAATGCTGAATTCACCCAACAAATTGGATGAGCGAGGCGTTACATGGTGTTACCGAGTGGGGAATTCCTATTGCGGGTATTCGCCTGAAAAAACCTCTTCATGATTATCAGTAAACACCCAATCAGTCACTGCCGTTTCCTGGGCTTTTCCTAATGACCATAAGCCCGGACACTGGTCCCTGGGGCTAAGCCCGAAGATTCAGAATGAAGCAACCAGCAGCACCAGTACAGCCAGGATTCCGATTCCTGCTAACCTAAGGAACCTCTTATTAATTATCTGCGTTGCCATTGCTGCGTTAAAAATCAACTCAAAATGCGTATTTATGCGTTATAAGCTGCTCACCTTGCGGGTGCCGTCTTCGCTACACTTCGGCTCGCCTCGCCGATTTTTGCCTCGCCTAAAGCGGCTACTTTTGGCGCACTGACTACCTCGCAAGCATTAATCAGAGGCTGCCTACGTGTTTTCATAAATTTTCATTAGCGTCGTTTTGCCTATTAATCACTCTCTGCACAAGTAGCGCAAACAAAGGGGGTTCCTGTTCTTATTTTCACCATGAGCGCATAATCTAACCAGAGCAATCGACTGAACGCCTGCGTTGCATCCAAGATGGGTAGAAGTTTATAATTTTCGGGCTCAGATCGACGAGGGGGTGCCACTTGTTCACTTTTTGTACTGGATGTTGTAATGAAAGTGCGCGGGAACATCCATTCAGTCGATTGCCCTGCTGATCTAACCTGAACCCTTGGCACTGGGCATAATATATTCACACCAGGCTCCGTTTGGGCCCGAAGGTCCAAAGGTCCGAAAGTCCGAAAGTCCGAAAGTCGCGATCTGATGGACAAAACCGGCCCTATCTTTCAGATAGGGTTCAGATGAAGAGTTCATATAAAGAGTTCAGTGAATACGCAGCATACTGGTCCCTGTAAATCGACAAACTGGAAACAGCAATGTTCTGGAAGGCCACGAAAACGCTAAGCTTTACACTGGTAATCACCATGTTAACGAGCCAGGCTTATGGTCAGGGTGCGACGGTGCTGGATGGCGTGCTAACGTTGCCAGAAGTGATAACTGCTGATGGGGCCGTTCGTGCCGAGTTTGCTATATTAACCACCCAAGACCCGGTTCAAATCGAGCTGATTGCATACTCACCCATCGGTGCCACAGGCAATCTGCTCGCATCCAGTTTCGATGCCGGCATTTTGATTGTGCCTGATGCAAGCGTTGATGGTGTCTCCTACTGGTTGGAATTTGAGCATAACGGAGGCAATCGATTTACCTTGCGGAATTCTGGCGAGAATCCTGAAATTCAGCCGCCACCTCTGCCTCGTACATTCATTCCATTTTTAGATTGGCGACGATTTCTGGACTCTGCTTACGATGTTGGTGTTGGTGCCAATGGCGATGTTTGGGTAATTGGTACGGACCCACAACCAGGTGGCTACGGGATTTATCATATCCATGGCTTTGGCGGATTCGCAGTTGAAGGAGGGGCGTTACGCATTGATGTCGATTCTTTCGGTAGGCCCTGGGTGGTTAACGTCAATCGCGAAATCTATCGGTTGGAATCAGATGGTCATTGGCAACGCATGCCGGGTTTTGCATCGGATATCGGAATTGGTGCCGATGGCTCAGTCTGGATTGCAAACTTCGGCGGTGTGTATTATTGGAATGGCCTTGAGTGGATCAATTCCGGTGGAGCTGGCAGACGTATCGATGTTGGGCCTAACGGCCAACCTTGGGTAGTAAGTTTCAGTGATCGAATTTTTACACTGGTCCGTGGGCAGTGGATTCAGTTACCCGGCGAAGCCAGAGACATTGGTGTCGGCGCCGATGGGTCTGTTTGGGTAATTGGTGCGCCTTCCGATGATTCCTTCGACGTTGATCAACTGCAGGGAATTTATCACTGGAATGATTCTAAATGGGTGCAAGTTAACGGTGATGGACTAAACATCAGTGTTGGCTCCGATGGCCTGCCCTGGGTTACAAACATCTTGGGAGAAATTTGGCGTGCGCTATAGTTCCTTATAGCTGTTTTGTATTTTAGGGAGCCTCTGATTAATGTTTGCAAGGCAGTTAGTGCAGGGTAAAAATCAGCGAAAAAGCGCAGTTTACAGGTCATAAATGCGCATTTTGAGCTGATTTTTAACGCAGCAATAACAACGTAGGTAATTAATCAGAGGTTCCTTAGTTATGTTTATACAGATAGCTTGATTCAATTTTTTGTAACGGGAGTTTTGTAAAGTGTAAAGGGCGTTGGGCTCCGACAACTCTATCTTGTTGCCTGCGGCATCAGCGAACCAGCCAAAATACCCGTATTTACTGTTCTCTTATTCCTTCACTTTTCTTTCATTTTTCTTCCATCCGTTGCGCCGCCCTGTTCAGCCCTGACCAGCAGAACGTCAATATTATCCACCGTCAGATTTATCATAAATTTCTTATCCGACGACGCGAAGTATTTTGTGTCATCCGCAAAAGGCACACACACTGTAGCCACCTTTTGGAACAGATGAAGGTTCAGAGCCGGGCCGGGTGCCCCATAGTCACCAGGCACAAAACTCAGGTGATCCTTATACCACTGTGCTGGTTGGTGCTTATCTCTGTATTATTAAAATCAGGCCAGACAACCGCTTTGGAATGATAGTTGTAAAACAACCCTTGATCAGGGCCACCCAACCCTTCCGCCAATGGTTACCACCTGGGTAACCTTACCCTCGGATGAGATGCCGACCCGCACAATCCAGTAGCCGCCAAAAGCCGGTAGCCACCAGCGTGCCTGGACATTATCAATACCGCCCGAGTAATAGCCGATCTCGGTCCCCGATTCCAGCCAGGGAAAATGCAGCTCTTTCTGTTCCCTTGAATAGAACCTGTAAGAACCGGCAACTTCCATCAAATAGGCCTTGACTTCCTCCTCCGAGGTGCCCACCGGCAATGCATCACGGATTTCCTGCGCTGATATAACAATACTCATGATGAGGGTTGTGAAAGCAATTTTCAGCATGGGCTGATTTCCTCCATTCAGTTATGGTGCGGGTAATACTCTGGACCACCCCGGCGCATAGGGGATGGCCCTCGGTCTCGGTTTCCCGGTCAGCCTTTCCACGGCCTGAAACGCGTAAGAATTGCTGTTCTGGGTAAGAAGCCTGTAGTCGATACTCGCTGCATTGGTTGCCCTGCTGTATCGAACAAATGCGGCATCAATCTGAATTATGGCCACCCAGATCTTCCGCCAATGGTTACCACCTGGGTAACCTTTCCCTCGGATGAGATGCCGACCCGCACAACCCAGTAGCCGCCAAAAGCCGGTAGCCACCAGCGTGCCTGGACATTATCAATTGCGCCTGTGTAATAGCCGATCTCGGTCCCCGATTCCAGCCAGGGAAAATACAGTTCTTTCACCTCTCTTGGTATCCAGGTATAAGAACCGGCAACTTCCATCAAATAGGCCTTGACCTCCTCCTCCGAGGTGCCTACCGGCAATGCATCACGGATTTCCTGCGCTGATATAACAATACTCATGATGAGGGTTGTGAAAGCAATTTTCAGCATGGGTTGGTTTCCTCCATTCAGTTATGGTGCGGGTAATACTCTGGACCACCCCGGCGCATAGGGGATGGCCCTCGGTCTCGGTGCCCCGGTCAGCCTTTCCGCTTTATCAGGCCAGACAACCGCTTTGGAATGATAGTTGTAAAACAACCCCTGATCAGGGCCACCCATATCTTCCGCCAATAACCACCACCTGGGTAACCTTACCCTCGGATGAGATGCCAACCAGCACAGTCCAGTAGCCGCCAAAAGCCGGTAGCCACCAGCGTGCCTGGACATTATCAATTGCGCCTGAGTAATACCCGATCTCGGTCCCCGATTCCAGCCAGGGAAAATACGGTTCTTTCTCTTCCCTTGAAAAGAAATTGTAAGAACCGGCAACTTCCATCAAATAGGCCTTGACTTCCTCCTCCGAGGTGCCTACCGGCAATGCATCACGGATTTCCTGCGCTGATATAACAATACTCACCATAATGGTTGTGAAAGCAATTTTCAGCATGGGCTGATTTCCTCCATTCAGTTATGGTGCAGGTAATACTCTGGACCACCCCGGCGCGTAAGGTATGGCCCTCGGTCTCGGTGCCCGGGTCAGCCTTTCCACGGCCTGAAACGCGTAGGAATTGCTGTTCTGGGTAAGAAGCCTGTAGTCGATACTCGCTGCATTGGTTGTGCTGCTGTATCGAATAAATGCGGCGTCAATCTGAATTATGGCCACCCATATCTTCCGCCAATAACCACCACCTGGGTAACCTTACCCTCGGATGAGATAGCAACCTGCACAACCCAGTAGCCGCCAAAAGCCGGTAGCCACCAGCGTTCCTGGACATTTCTAATGGTACCGGAGTAATAGCCGGTCTCAATCCCCGATTCCAGCCAGGGAAAATGCAGTTCTCTCACCTCTCTTGGTAGCCAGGCATAAGAACCGGCAACTTCCATCAAATAGGCCTTGACCTCCTCCTCCGAGGTGCCTACCGGCAATGCATCACGGATTTCCTGCGCTGATATAACAATACTCATCATTAGGGTTGTGAAAGCAATTTTCAGCATGGGTTGGTTTCCTCCATTCAGTTATGGTGCGGGCAATACTCTGGACCACCCTGGCGCATAGGGGATGGCCCTCGGCCTCGGTGCCCCGGTCAGCCTTTCCGCTTTATCAGGCCAGACAACCGCTTTGGAATGATAGTTGTAAAACAACCCCTGATCAGGGCCACCCAACCCTTCCGCCAATGGTTACCACCTGGGTAACCTTTCCCTCGGATGAGATGCCGACTCGCACAGTCCAGTAGCCGCCAAAAGCCGGTAGCCACCAGCGTTCCTGGACATTGTTAATGGAACCAACGTAGTACCCGATCTCGGTCTCCGATTCCAGCCAGGGAAAATACGGTTCTTTCTGTTCCCTTGAAAAGAACCTGTAAGAACCGGCAACTTCCATCAAATAGGCCTTGACTTCCTCCTCTGAGGTGCCTACTGGCAATGCATCACGGATTTCCTGTGCTGTGATAACAATACTCATGATGAGGGTTGTGAAAGCAATTTTCAGCATCGGTTGGTTTCCTCCATTCAGTTATGGTGCAGGTAATACTCTGGACCACCCCGGCGCATAGGGGATGGCCCTCGGTCTCGGTGTCCGGGTCAGCCTTTCCACGGCCTGAAACGCGTAGGAATTGCTGTTCTGGGTAAGAAGCCTGTAGTCGATACTCGCTGCATTGGTTGTGCTGCTGTATCGAATAAATGCGGCGTTAATCTCAGCAGCGGGGTCGCGAATGTAGCCCACCAACTGCCTGAAAAAAACAGTGGCTCCTATATCTTCGAAGTCCTCCTCAGCTATCGGAGTACGATCAGACGAAGCATACAGTTCGCCAAACAGCCCGTATGAAGGCGGGCGCTCAGGCCCGCCTCTGGTCACATACTGATTGCCTGACGGGGTTGTCACCAGCACATAGGCATGTCTGGCTAACGGCGGCAACCCCGGCCACCCTATATCGGTAAATAACAGCTCCACCCTGTTCAGGTTGGTTGGGTTGGGCAGGGACTGGGGTACTCCTATACCAAAGAGAACCTGTGCAAACACCCTGATGGTGTTGATGATTCCTGGTTCATCATCAATGCCATGAGCGACACCAAACAGTTCACGAAATACCTGCCAGATCTCCGAAAGAGGTGCAGGGTTAGACACTCCGGTTGCCAGATAATTGCCCAGTGATGAGTTCGCAATCGCCAGGGCATCCTGATTGAACCCGGAATAGTCATTTTCTATGTTGTAACAAAACAGGTGTACGCCTGTGGCATTGGCACTGTCAAACCCATTGGGAATGCGGTAAGTATTGGCAACAGGGTCTATAACAATGTCCGCTTCCACCCCGGCAACTTCATTCAGAAAATCCAGATTAGCCAACGCGCAGCGTGCGAAAGCGGCGGTGATATTTTTCCCGTAAAGGAAAAAGCCAAAGTATTGGGTACCGACCGCAACTGCCGGAGCATTGTCATCAAAGTAATCTGTGTCTCCAAGCCAACTGTTCAGTTCAGAAAAGAACGTTCTGAACTCGGTATCGATTTCCCTGTGGCCAAGCGGGGGGCTTCCTGTTCCGGCTCTGGAATACACCAACACATCCATTCTGCCCGCAAAAGAACCGGCGCTTTCCAGATTCTCGATGAACAGATCATAGGTGCCGTCTGCATTGAAATCAGCCACAGTAATCTCAACTCGCAGAGGAGAGGCTGTATTAAAACCTGCATTCGAAGCGGTAGTCTCTGTAACCGGATACACCAGATTGTAAAACCGAGAACCCGGTCCGTTATTGGTTTGCAGATAGAAAACGGAAACTCCCGCATTGTTGCCATCGAAGTCGTCCCTGCTGACAAAAAAATCCGCAGAGTCTGCTTTCCCGTAAACCCGGTATTGGTAATCAAAACCGACCAGGTTGAGCATCTCCGGCCCTTCAACCATCCAGCGGACGGTTTCACTAACCGATCCCACTGCATTGGAACAACGGAGGACTTCCGAGTAACTCCCCGGCGAAAAAGGCCCTATGGTCACGGAGCCATCAGCCCCGTGATCACGCCCCTGAAACCGGCAGGAATCAGCATGACTGCTGTCCCAGGAAATCCGTAATGTGTTGTCGTTCGTCAGGGTCGTTAACGACTGGGTTACCGTGACCGAAGGAGCCGGTATCGCTTGCCATGACACCGTTTGAGGCGTGGTGCCACCAGCACCAGTGCAGGTGAAAGTTGCTGAATGGTTACCTGCTGCAAAAGGCCCTAGCGAAGCGCGACCACTGGCCGGGTATCTCACTCCCTCATAGGTGCAATAATCGGCATGCCTGCTCGACCACTGAACCGAAATCTGCCCGGTGTTCGCTTCTACCTGACGAGGACTGACCTCAGTGCTGATAACAGGACGCGGACGGGCTGTTACTGTTACGGTGTCCGAATCGGTCGCTTGCCCGCCCGGGCCATAACAGGTCACTGAAACTGTCTGTATCCCCGGTGATGACCATGGCCCTATGGTGCGGGTTCCTTCGGTTCCGCCTGTGCTGCATCTTGTGGTGTTGCTTGAGCGCCACCTTAGCGTTGCTGTTTGTCCGATGAACACACTGCTTTGAACAATACTGACCGTTGTCTCGGGCGGTGGAGAAGGCACATAAGCCGTCCATCTGAGTGTTCTGTAACGTGTGCCACCTGGCCCTGTACAGGAGAACCGGGCAGAATGGCTGCCTTCCGGATAGGGCCCAAATGTCCCACTTCCATTGGCAGGATAGCGCTGGCCTTCGTAGGTGCAATAGGTGGCATTCACAGTGCTATAACTGATCCGTATTGTGCCAGCATTGGCAACAACACGAGAGGGAGAAACAGAGGCGGTAATAATCGGCGGGTCATTACCTTCAGCAGCGTAGGTAATCGGAGAACCAAGGCAGGCAAGCAGCAGAAGGCCGACTCTGTATATAACGTTCTCTACCTGATTCAAGCTTACTCTCCCGATTGAACCGAAAGCGAATAAGGACAAATAAGGTTTGGGCTCAGTATGGGAATAAACCTGTGCCTTGTCCATGGTTTTCGCCAGATTGTTTCGAGCTAAGGAGCCTCTGATTAATCACCTACGTTGTTATTGCTGGGTTAAAAATCAGCTCAAAATGCGCATTTATGACCTATAACCTGCGCTTTTTCGCTGATTTTTACCTTGCACTAACTGCCTCGCAAACAGTAATCAGAGGCTCCTTAGAGTAATTTTTAACCTCTTACCTGCAGCAAATCTGAAAATAGATGTATTCATAACCGCTCTAATAAAAAAGGCCAGACTGAGCTGGCCTTTTGCGACGGTTTTAAAACCTGCCTGCTGTAAAAACTCAATTGACAGCTTTAATGACTTCTCTTGCCAAACCCCAGCGGTCGAAGCCTTGCCTTCCATAGTCAAGGCCGCGACGCACAATAACCAAATCATGGGATGGCACGATAATTGTGAACTGACCGCGATTCCCATTTGTCATATACGCGTCCCTCGGCACATCATTTCTATTGTCTGGCACAAGCCAGAATTGACCACCATACATATTGCCGATCGTTGCGGTCGCAGGTGCTGGTGTGCGTACAAAATCTATCCATTCTTTTGATAACAGACGCTCACCATTCCAAACACCCTCGTTTAGATAAAGCAAACCAAAGCGTGCTAAATCTCTTGCGTTTGTATAAATCTGGCTACTGAGAATAAAGTCCCCAAAACGATCAGTGCTTACTAATGTACTGCGCATACCAATTTTGTCTAACAGTGCACGACGAGGGAACTCTGCATAGTCTTTCTCGCCACCCAGTGCGCGTTTCATTGCATAGACAGCTAACAGCGTGTCATAGTTTTCATAGTCCCAGCGAGTGCCTGGCTCACGAATCAAAGCCCGGGCAAGTGCACCGTTAATCGAACTGGAACCAGCCCAGTAGGACATACCCGAACCAGTGGCGTACTCCATGCGATTGTTGTCAATCGACTGCAAACCTGTAGACATGTTCAATGCGTGACGCAAAGTAATTGCATGACGAGGATCTGTCTCTGGCGATCGCGCCTCTGGCAACCATTCAAATCCCAGTGGCTCATCAAGACTCATTCGACCTTCATCTACCAGCATGCCGATCAAAGTAGACGCGATACTTTTAGCCGTTGACCAGGTGCGTGTGCGGGTAGTCATATCGAAGCCATCGGCATAACGTTCATGAACGATGTCACCTTTGTAGACCACCAGCAGACTTATGGTTGATTGCTCTGGTGTGGGTCGATCAAAGGCCCAGTCAGAAGCCGCCTGCAAAGCTGCAGCATCCACATTGGCCACTAAAGGCTTGTCTTCAATGAGGTCTCCATCCGGCCAGGGAGTTTGTGCTGGATTGCCCGGAGGATAAGGTAGCGTCAGCTCTGGAAGCTCGTCGGCATCGGCAAGAGTTTGATCCGGAGGCAGGATGATACATCCAATGCCTTCACGGAATACTGCCCGCATGGTTGGAACAACGCCAGGCGCTCCTATTTCTACCGCCTTCAGATCAGGGTGAACCTTGTAGTCTCCACCCTCAGATGTACCGATTGGTTCATTAAAAAAAGCCAGTTCACGTTCGAACACCTGCTCAATAGTTCGATTGGAGGTGAACAGACCATTACACATCAATATGGCCTGTTGGCCACGGCGAATCATTTCCCTTTGATGCTGCCAATAGTCATAGGTCTCTTCCTGCTGAGTCTGTGCAGCTACCGGAAATACCAGGCTTAGGGCAATAAAGAGAGGAGCAAAACGTGTCATGGCACTCTCCTGTTGTGTTTTTAAGATCAGGGGGTGTTCATTCTAATTCGGTTGCTGCCAAAGGAGAACCTAAAACAGGGCGAGTTATGCGTCAGTATCGTTGAACGATTTGATGGACACCCCCGTAAGTGATGTGGCCCGACTTTTCCGTCTGAATCCTCTCCAATTCACTTCACTTCACTATCATGCATGGACTTGCAGAATCGCTGCCGGTTCCCGCATTTTGGTAACATGTTCAATTGCAGAGTCTTTAAACCAACTGATAGCCTGGTTCAGAGTGTGGTATTTCGATGGGCATCCAGGAACTGCAAGGTACCTTCACATTGCCATATCGCCATATTTACCATTGAACCAATCGAGAATTTCCTGATGCCGCTTCTCTTCATATCATAGCCGAATAGCAATCCCTCATCAGACGCTTCAGCCAATATCTGAAACACACCTTGTCGAAGACCTGAGTCGGGGTCCTTATGGGCACAAAACGAATGAATTTCGTTCACGACTTAGTTATCGACTTTTTTAAATGGCAACAGGCTTGCCACATTTTGTTGATAGGTAAGAATGTGCGGCTTCTCTTCGAGTAAAAAGTTATCAATGGCTTGAGCAAATCCTTCGCTGGCTATCCAGTGGTTTGAGTAAGTCGTTATGGGCTCAAATCCTCGTTGGATCTTGTGCTCGCCTTGTGCGCCGGAGTCAAATGAACGTTGGCCGTGTCTTATGGCGTACTCAATGCCTTGATAGTAGCAAGTCTCAAAATGCAGAAACCGGTGCTCTTCTCGACATCCCCAATACCGCCCAAAAAGTTTCTCCTGGTTTTTAAAAAACAACGCAGCCGCTACTTCTTGATTATCTCTCACGGCGTTAATTAGAAATAATTGTTCGGGCATTGATTGAGCCAGCCGCTTAAAAAATCCTCGCTTCAAATAACCTTGCATTCCCCGCGCCAAATAGGTGGTCTGGTAATACAGGTAAAAATCTGCCCATTGTTGACTGGATATGTCTGCTCCTTCTGTATGCGTAAAGCTTATATTTTGCTCTGCAACCTGCCTGCGCTCTTTGCGAATAGACTTGCGCTTTCGTGAATTCAGCCGTTCTAAAAAATCATCAAATGATTGATACCCTCGATTAAACCAGTGGAATTGCGTCGCGATCCTCGGCTTTACACCTAAACTTCCCAGAAGATCATGCTCATGCTTTTCTGGAAACAATACATGCCAGGAGGACACACCTGCTGCGGCCGCCTTCTCTTGAACTTTTTCTACAATGAATTTGGTAATTTGTTGTTGATCATGTTCTGCTGCAACAAAGATGCGCTGCCCATAGCTGGGCGTAAACGGTGCAGCGGTAACTAACTTTGGATAATAGTCGAACCCATAACTTTGAAACGCGTTTGCCCAGGACCAGTCAAATACATACTCACCCCAGCTATTGGTCTTAAGAAACAATGGCATCACCGCAATCGCTGTTCCAGATGATGATTGCCGCTCTACCACCACATGGTGAGGCTGCCAACCTGATTCCCGGCCTGTACAACCTGTCACTTCAAGCGCATGCAAAAACTCATAACGCATAAACGGATTGTGTATGCCGGTAAGCTTATTCCAGTTTTGCTCACCAATGTCTTCGATAGAGTCGACGAACAGGAGTGAAAAATCGCTTGCGGGGGTCATGCAAAAAGTGCTTCCAGAAGCCTGATTCGGTAGCATGGTGGGGCTAAATTATTTTACAGGTGCGTTGTGCAATCACCTAATCTCATACGTCGAATAACGGAAAACAGAGTAACTCTCAGAAAATCTGAGGCCAGGGTGGCGGATTTTGTCCTGGCCAGGCCTAACGACGTGATCTCTATGCGCATTGTTGACCTCGCCGCTAAAGCAGAAGTCAGTGAGCCGACTGTAATCCGCTTCTGCCGTGCCATTGGCTTTGATGGGTTTCAATCGTTCAAACTGCAACTCGCCCAACAGCTTGGCTCCGGCAGCGTTTATACACAATTTGCAGTCGATGATAATGACACCATTGAGGATCTTCGCAACAAGGTTTTCGATACAACTATCGGCTCGCTTCGCACGGTGCGGGATGAAATCATTCCAGACGTGCTTGAGCGAGCGATAAATACTATTGCCAATGCGA
The DNA here is from genome assembly GCA_965198435.1 of uncultured Pseudohongiella sp. Lineage (GTDB taxonomy): Bacteria > Pseudomonadota > Gammaproteobacteria > Pseudomonadales > Pseudohongiellaceae > UBA9145. The sequence continues at coordinate 338,928 of OZ240664.1, forward strand.
GGCGGGTTGAATTTTACGGATTTGGAGCCTCTGGTTCCGTTGCAGCCGATGCGCAACACAAATTTTTCCGCCTTCAGCTCTCCAGTACTGCTTATACGGACCCTCACATCCAACATATGTCAGCCATTTCCCTGGGAGAAAAGGATGTGGTTGTCGCCATTTCCCAATCCGGCCAGACGCGAGCGCTTCTGGAGAGTGTCGAGCTGGCAATGGATGCAGGCGCGACAGTTATCGGGCTAGCTCCAGCCAACACTCCTCTCAGCGAAGCCTGCAGCATTTCCATCCCTGTAAACATGGAAGAGGACCTTCATGCCTCAACACCTGTATCCTCTCGAATAGCCCATCTAGTAGTAATCGACGTGCTTGCCACTGGTGTTGCATTACATCGCAAACCATTGTTGAAGGAACATCTGAATTTATTGGAGCGAAGCCAACGGGCTTTACGCACTCCGCAATCCAGATAACACAAATGTGCCAGTATTTTTAAAGAGGTTATATGGTGAGCGTACGGCAACAAGACTATTAACTATTCTCTCATGAAAATCCGGCAGTTGCTTAGGGCCTGTTCACACTACTTGAGTGGTCTCTGTTGTGACTAAAAAAGCGCCAATTGAGGAGCGTGGTTTGGTGATTCCAAATGAGCGAAGAGCAAGGACAAGTGGCGCTTTTTTAGCCACAACCCGAAGGGCCAGGCGCATTGTTGCGCCCCGCTTCGTTATCAATTGCTTGTATATATCTATATACAGCGCTCTTTCTGCCTTGCTGGACACAAAAATGCTCGCTAGCAGAGACCACTCAAGTAGTGTGAACAGGCCCTAGAGCTTCCACTCTTTATTCCACAGTGACTGACTTCGCCAGGTTTCTTGGATGATCCACATCTGTCCCTTTCATAATCGCCACGTGATATGCCAATAGTTGAAGCGGTACTGTAAACACTATTGGGTCCAGGATATCCGGAGAGTTTGGCAGGTTGATTACTCTGCAGCTCTTGTCGCTTTCGTACTTGATGCTTTCATCAGCGAAAACATAAAGCTTACCTCCTCTGGCACTAACCTCAGACAAATTGGCGCGCAGTTTGCCAAGCAAATCGTTATTGGGTGCCACTGCTATTACAGGCATCTTGCTATCTACCAATGCTAACGGCCCATGCTTTAGCTCGCCTGCTGGATAGGCTTCAGCATGGATATACGAAATTTCCTTTAGTTTTAGTGCGCCCTCTTTCGCCACTGGATACTGGATGCCCCTGCCAAGAAACAGGCAATGGTTCTTGCTCGAAAACTGCCTGGATACTTTTTTGATGTCCTTGCTGAGCTCAAGTGTTTTCGAAACAAGTTTCGGCAGTCTAGCCAGTTGTTTAACCAGCTTGCTTTCCTCTTTTTCGCTCAAACCATTGCAGCGAGCCAATGTAATAGCAAGTACAAGCAGCAAGCAAAGTTGTGTAGTAAATGCTTTAGTGGACGCGACACCGATTTCCTGCCCAGCCATTGTCAATAAACAAAAATCTGATTCTCTTACCAGAGAGCTGGTTGCAACATTGCAAATTGTCAAAGTTGCTACATATTTTTTACTTTTGGCGTAACGAAGTGCGGCAAGTGTGTCAGCAGTTTCGCCTGACTGAGAAATAGTGAGAAACAGCGTTCCTGGCTGAACGATAATATCCCTGTAACGATAGTCACTGGCAATATCGACCTGACAAGGGATGCGTGCAATGGATTCCAGCCAATACCTGGCAACTTGTCCCGCATGGAAACTTGTCCCGCAGGCTACGATTTGTACTGACTTTACTGTGTCGAAGATAGTTTTCGCATTTATGCCGAAGGCTTCCTGAAGTATCCGCCCTGCGCTGATTCGACCATCCAAAGTATCCTGGATGACTCGTGGCTGCTCATGAATCTCTTTCAGCATAAAGTGCTTGAAACTCCCTTTCTCTGCTTCGTTAGGGCGTCCTTTTACAGTCTGCTCCGCCCTCCTGACTGTGCGTGAGCCGTGCCAGATTTCGATATCGTCCTGGGTAACTTGCGCAATGTCCCCCTCCTCCAGATAGATGAAGCGATCCGTAACCTGACCCAGAGCCAGTGCATCAGAAGCTATAAAGTTCTCACCGATTCCCACGCCTATCACTAAAGGAGAACCGCTCCTTGCTGCCACAATCCTGTCCGGTTGAGTGTTATCAATCACACACAAACCATAAGCACCGTGCAATTTCTTGAGTGACTCTTTCACTGCATCAAGCAAAGACAGCTTGCCGTTTTTTCTTGCCTGATGAATGAGATGGGCAATAACTTCTGTATCTGTTTCGGTTTTGAATTCGTAACCTGCCTTGCTCAGGCTGGTCCTAAGTTCTGCAAAGTTTTCGATTATGCCGTTGTGGACAATAGAAATTTGTTTACTGGATTCGTGTGGGTGCGCATTCGCCATAGTCGGCTTGCCATGGGTTGCCCAACGTGTATGGGCTATTCCAACACAGCCTTTGGCTTTTTTTGCGGCAGCGATTAGCTTTTTAACCTTACCTACTGTCTTTATGGTGGTAGTGCGTTTGCCACCGGAATTAATGAGCGACATCCCAGCCGAGTCATAGCCGCGATATTCCAGACGTTTCAACCCTTCCAGCAATATGCCGGAAACTTCTCTTTCAGTTACTGCACCGACAATGCCGCACATAAGTTCATCAGATCCAGATTTATTTGTCTTTCGTGGGCCGTTTCCAACCAGCGATGTTGCGTTGTTTGGCTCTACCTACCGCCAGGTTGTTTTCGGGTACAGTGGTATTTACCACTGACCCTGCTGCTATAAAGGCATTGTTTTCCAAAGTTACCGGCGCAACCAACACGCTATTGGATCCGACAAATACGTTATCACCCAATACCGTTTTATGTTTGTTTATTCCATCATAGTTACAAACGATAGTGCCGGCGCCAATATTGCAGTTTTCACCCAGCTCGACATCACCCAGGTAAGCCAGGTGGCTCGCCTTAGATCCATTGCCGATTCTGGCATTCTTCGTTTCAACAAAATTTCCGATCCTGGTGTTTTCACCAAGTTCCGTACCGGGACGGATTCTCGCCATTGGACCAACCGAAGCACCTTGTCCGATTTTACTGTCCTCTATTAAAGTGCCAGGTAGCACTTTTACATTGTCGGCTATGACAGAGTCTTTAATAATTACATTGGCGCCAATGCTCACATTGCTGCCAATTGAAACCGTACCTTCCAAAATTACGTTACAATCAATCTCTGTATCTTCACCGCAGGTCACATTTCCCCGGATATCGATTCTCGATGGATCACGCAGGGTAACACCTGCATTTAATAGTTCTTCTGCTTTTGTCATTTGAAAATGCCGCTCCAGCAAAGCCAGTTGGCTTTTGTCATTGACCCCCATAACTTCCATTTCATCTGATGTTGTAATCGCTGCTACTTTACAGTTGTCATTAACTGCAAGTGAAATGATATCGGTTAAATAGTATTCCTGTTGATCATTGTTATTGTGCAGCGCATCCAGCCAAGGTTTCAGGCGAGCCGCTGGAATTACCATAATGCCACTATTGACTTCGTTAATGTGCTTTTGTTCCTCTGTGGCATCACGTTCCTCAATAATCGCAACCACATTATTATCACTGTCTCGAATTATACGCCCAAAACCGATAGGATTTTCGGTTACAAATGTGAGCAGCCCAACCGTATCCTGGCTACACACGGCTACAACCTTTTCTAAGGTGTTCTTACTTATAAGAGGAACATCACCGAAAAGCACCAGCACTGAATTACTTTGATCATCTACATTTATATGAGGAAGAGCCTGCTGCACCGCATGGCCGGTACCAAGCTGCTCTGATTGCAGCGCCCACTCCATCGCCGGCAAATCAGTGGAGTTGGTAATTTTTTGTTTTATGGCCTCCGCGCCGAACCCTGCTACGATGTGAATCTTGTCCACGTCCAATTCATTAGCCGCACCAATCACATGGCTGAGCATAGGCTTACCACCGATAGTATGCACAACCTTCGGTAGTTGAGAGTTCATCCTAGTTCCCTTGCCGGCGGCCAAGATTACAGCTTCCATATCATCGCCTTAAAATATTGCCGTGATTGTATTTGAGATTACCAAAAAAAAAGGTAGCTCTCGCTACCTTTTCTTTTACTTAAAACTTTAGGGAACCTCTGATTAATTACCTATTAATTACCTACGTTGTTATTGCTGCGTTAAAAATCAGCTCCAAATGCGCATTTATGCCCTATAAACTGCGCTTTTCGCTGATTTTTACCTTGCACTAACTGCCTCGCAAACATTAATCAGAGGCTCCTTAGAAATTGGTGTTATTGCGTGCGGTTCTTAAGCTGGCGTAGCGCTCGGAGCTGGGCCGCTGCTTCTGCCAACTGGGCCGCTGCTGATCCATAATCCAGCTCGGCATTAGCATCTTGCATGGCGCGCTCGGCTTCAGTCATAGCCTCCTGTGCTGCGGCTTCATCTACATCGTCTGCACGTAAGGCGGTATCCGCCAGTAAGGTCACTACATTGCGCTGCACTTCCAGGAAGCCACCGGATACATAGAAGACCTCTTCATCGCCGCCACCCTTAATTAGACGGACCGGACCAGGAACCAGTGCAGTGAGTAATGGAGCATGTCCAGGCCCGATGCCCAGATCACCGAGTGAGCCGGCTGCAACCAGCATTTCGATGCGGCCTTCGAAGATGCTTTCTTCGGCGCTTACGATATCGCAATGCATTGTCATGCTCATCTTCGTCTCCTATCTACCCTTATCTGCCCCTATCTATTCGGTTGGTGGTTCCGCATGAGCTAACTGCCACCACATTGGGTTTTGATGCTTCTTAAATTAAAGAGTCTTGGCCTTTTCGACAGCTTCCTCAATGATGCCTACCATGCTGAACGCCTGCTCTGGCAATTCATCGTACTCACCGTCAAGAATTGCCTTAAATCCAGCAATAGTATCTTTCAATGAAACATACTTGCCCGGTGCATTGGTAAATACTTCTGCCACGGTAAACGGTTGAGACAGGAACTGAGAAATACGGCGTGCTCTTGCTACGGTTTGTTTGTCTTCATCTGACAGCTCATCCATACCAAGAATCGCGATGATATCTTTCAGTTCTTTATAGCGTTGCAACACACCCTGCACACCACTTGCTACCTCGTAATGTTCCTGTCCAACCACTAAAGGATCAAGTTGACGCGAGCTGGAATCCAATGGATCTACTGCTGGGTAAATACCAAGCGCAGCAATATCTCGAGACAGTACAACTTTCGCATCAAGGTGAGCGAAGGTGGTTGCTGGGGATGGGTCAGTCAAGTCATCCGCTGGGACATACACAGCTTGAATCGATGTGATGGAACCGGTTTTAGTTGAGGTGATTCTTTCCTGGAGAGCACCCATTTCTTCGGCCAGAGTTGGCTGGTAACCCACTGCTGATGGCATACGCCCAAGGAGTGCTGATACCTCTGTGCCTGCCAATGTGTATCGATAGATGTTATCGATAAAGAGTAGAACGTCTCGCCCTTCATCACGGAATTTTTCTGCCATGGTTAAACCAGAAAGTGCAACACGCAGTCTGTTTCCTGGTGGCTCATTCATCTGGCCGTATACCATGGATACCTTAGACTCGCCTTCAAGATCGATTACACCTGATTCCTGCATCTCGTGGTAGAAGTCGTTACCCTCACGAGTACGCTCGCCCACACCAGCAAACACCGACAGACCCGAGTGTTCAGTCGCAATGTTATTAATGAGCTCCATCATGTTGACGGTCTTACCAACACCCGCACCACCGAACAGTCCGACCTTACCCCCCTTGGCGAAAGGGCAGACCAGATCGATAACTTTAATACCGGTTTCTAACAACTCATTTGTTGTTGAAAGCTCTTCGTAAGTTGGTGCTTTACGGTGAATAGGCATTTTTTCCTGTTCACCTATTGGTCCACGCTCATCGATGGGTCGACCCAATACATCCATAATACGACCCAGAGTTTCTGTGCCAACCGGAACCGATACCGGTGCACTGGTGTCTTGCACGGTAAGCCCACGGCTAAGACCTTCTGTGCTCCCCAGCGCAATGGTACGAACGATGCCATCACCCAATTGCTGCTGAACTTCCAGCGTAATTTCCCTGTCGTCGACAGTTAACGCGTCATAAACCTGTGGAATACTGTCTCTATCAAATTCCACGTCAATTACGGCGCCGATAATTTGTACGATTCGACCGCTGCTCATCTTCGGTTCCTCAATTTTTTCTAGTTTCAGAATTTAAACTTAATAATCTTTCTGCAATCTCTCTACAGTCTTTCTGCTCTGCGCTGCGGCTTAAACCGCAGCAGCACCGCCAGCGATTTCTGACAGCTCTTGTGTAATCGCTGCTTGACGAGCCTTGTTGTAAACAAGACCTAATTCATCAATGAGATCACCCGCATTGTCAGATGCGCTCTTCATGGCAATCATGCGTGCAGCTTGTTCACAGGCGTTGTTTTCTACTACTGCCTGATAAACCTGTGATTCGATAAATCTCAATAACAACCCGTCCAACAATTCTTTTGCATCAGGCTCATAGAGATAATCCCAATGGTGCTGCAAACCCTCTTCCTCAGAAGGGTCAAGCGGGAGCAACTGATTAATTGTCGGAGTGTGAGTCATTGTGTTAACGAAGTCATTGCTGACAATCATGAGTTTGTCGATTGAGCCTTCGTCAAATTTTTCTAACATGATTCGAACCGCACCAATGACATCAGACACCTCAACGGTGTCACCAATGTCTCTAACGGAAGCAACAACATTGCCACCATAGTTATTAAAGAACGTCGCCGCCCTGCCACCGATCGTGCAGATATCGATTTCAACATTCTGATCTGCCCACTCTTTCATGGATGCCACTGTTGCTTTAAACGCATTGATATTTAAACCGCCGCACAACCCCCGATCGGTTGAAACAACAATATAGCCAACGCGCTTTACATCGCGGGTATCAAAATACTGATGGCGATACTCCGGGCTGGAGTTGGCGATATGGCCGATTACTGAACGAATACGGTGTGCATAAGGCTTACCAAGTTTCATGCGATCCTGCGCTTTGCGCATCTTGCTCGCAGAAACCATTTCCATCGCCTTGGTGATCTTTTGAGTATTCCCGATACTCGCGATCTTGTTGCGTATTTCTTTACCACCGGCCATCTTAGCTTAATGCCTCAATTTTCTATTAAAGTCTTAGAACTCGATAATTAAACGAACTGTATGGAGTTTGCCAAACGGCAGTTGTTAATCTTAAGGAACCTCTGATTAATTACCTACGTTGTTATTGCTGGGTTAAAAATCCGTTCAAAATGCGCATTTATGCCCTATAAACTGCACTTTTTCGCTGATTTTTGCCTCGCACTAACTGCCTCGCAAACATTAATCCGAGGACTCCTTAAAAGAGTCCTCTTATTAAAAGTGTTAGCGCCCTATTAGCTCTCTATTAGCGCCCTACAGCAGAACGAGCTGAAAGGTGTTTTGCTAACCGGTTTAAGCCATCTCCAGAGCATCTTCGTGTTTAATCGAACTGTAAAACAATGTGCATCGAAGGAATAGTCTTAAATAAGGATACCTGGCACCCTTTATATTAATAACTCTGCTATATTAATAACTCTGCGTCGAAACAAACTTCTCCATGATTTCTTTGAACTTCACCTTGGTATCATCATCCCAGTTACCCGTCTCATTGATCTGGTTAAGCAGATCGTTGTATTCCGACGCTGCAAACGAAAGTAATGAGGCCTCGAAGCCCAATACCTTGTTAAGAGGTACTTCTTTTAAGTAGCCTTCGTTGACGGCGTAAATAGAAAGGCCCATCTCGGCGATTTGGAGAGGCGAATACTGCTTCTGCTTCATGAGCTCGGTTACCCGTTGACCATGTTCCAACTGTGCACGCGTTGCATCGTCAAGGTCTGATGCGAACGCCGCGAATGCTGCCAGCTCACGGTACTGAGCCAGAGCAATACGGATACCACCACCCAGTTTTTGAATGATCTTTGTTTGAGCTGCACCACCTACACGGGATACAGATATACCCGGGTTCATCGCAGGACGAATACCGGAGTTGAATAAATCCGTTTCGAGGAAGATCTGGCCATCAGTAATGGAAATCACATTGGTGGGTACGAATGCAGAGACATCACCCGCCTGCGTTTCAATAATCGGCAGAGCAGTCAAGGAGCCGGTCTGGCCTGTCACTTCACCATTAGTGAATTGCTCAACGTAGTTAGCGTTCACTCTCGCTGCACGCTCTAAAAGACGTGAGTGCAAATAGAAAACATCGCCTGGGTAGGCTTCACGGCCTGGTGGCCGTCTAAGCAACAGGGAGATCTGACGATAGGCCCAGGCCTGCTTGGTCAGATCATCATAAATGATCAAGGCATCCCGGCCACGATCACGGTAGTACTCACCCATAGTGCAACCAGAATAAGGTGCAATAAATTGCATGGCTGCTGGATCTGATGCAGATGCAGCAACGACCACCGTGTATTCCATGGCGCCGTGTTCTTCCAGTTTTTGCACTACGTTAGAAATTGACGATGCCTTTTGGCCAACTGCTACATAGATACACTTAACGTCTTTGCCTTTCTGGTTGATGATGGTGTCGATCGCTACGGCTGTCTTGCCGACCTCTCGGTCACCAATAATCAACTCTCGCTGTCCACGACCAATAGGCGTCATGGCATCGATAGACTTGAGTCCGGTTTGCACTGGCTCGGATACTGATTGACGGGCAATTACACCTGGGGCAACTTTCTCGACGGCGTCCGTTTCTTTCGCCTCAACTGGACCCTTACCATCAATTGGTCGGCCCAGCGCATCAACAACGCGACCTTCCAACTCTGGACCAACAGGCACTTCCAGAATTCGACCAGTACATTTACAGCTCTGGCCCTCTTTCAGGCTTAAGTAGTCACCGAGAACTACCGCACCAACAGAATCTCGTTCGAGGTTAAGAGCCATGCCATACAGCCCGCCCTCGAATTCGATCATCTCGCCATACATCACGTCGGCGAGTCCGTGGATACGGATGATGCCGTCGGACACACTGACGATGGTGCCTTCGTTTTTCGCCTTAACAGAGACATCAAGATTGTCGATGCGCTGTTTAATGATTTCACTGATTTCTGATGGATTCAGTTGTTGCATCTTTGTTTCCTATTCTCCTTTCGCTACAGCTTTTTCTGCCTTGGTCAGGAAGTCAATGATTCAGCTAGTTTAGTAAGCCTGCCACGTACAGAGCTATCGATAACCATGTCGCCCGCTCTAATTATTGCACCGCCAATCAGTGCTTCATCAACATTTGTTGCCAGGTTGATTTCTCTTTGCAGTCGGTTTTTAAGAGCTTGTGCCAGCTTGTCAGAAATATCTGAACTGATCTCAAAAGCTGTGGTTATCTCCACATCTACTGATCTTTCCTGATTCGCTTTCAGGTTTTCAAATAACGTGGATATTTCGGGCAACAATTCCAGACGCTTGTTCTCTGCTAGCAGGCGGACAAAGTGTTGTCCCTTTGCATCAAGCTCTTCATTGCAAACAGCAATGAATGTCTGTGCTACCTGTTCGGAAGACAAGGCTGGGTTAATCAGCAAAGTGCTTATGGCCTCTTCAGCAGTTATGGCCGCAGAAACACGAAGCATCTTCGACCAATTATCAAGCGCACTATCCTGCAGCGCTGATTCGAAAGCCGCTTTTGCGTAAGGTCTTGCCAGTGTCGTGAGCTCTGCCATTGTGGTTTCTGCTTAAAGTTCTAATGCCAGTTTGTTGAGCATGTCCTCATTGGCTGCCTGGTCAACTGATCTTTCAAGGATTTTCTCAGCACCAGCTAACGCAATTTCAGAAACCTTGCTACGCAGAGCTTCTTTTGCGCGATTCACTTCCTGCTCTATTTCAGCATGAGCTCCAACAATAATTCGCTGACCCTCTTCGCGCGCCTGTTCTTTGGCTTCATCAACGATTTGAGCCGCTCGCCTGTTGGCTTGATCAATGATTGCGGCAGCTTCAGATTTGGCTTCTTTTAATTGCTCAGCAGACTTTGCCTGGGCAAGTTCCAAATCTTTCTCTGATCGTGCGGCAGCTTCCAGACCGTCGGCAATCTTCTTCTTTCGTTCTTCCATGATTGCCATGAAAGGTGGCCACACATATTTCGTACAAAACCACAGAAAGACGCCCATTGCGATCATTTGGCCAAGGAAGGTTGCGTTAATATTCACGGTATCACTCCTGCTTTGTCGATTTACTTATCTTATCCGCCAAGTGCTGCAGTGAATGGGTTGGCAAAGGTAAACCACATGCCAATACCAATACCGATCATGGTTACCGCGTCGATAAGACCTGCTACCAAGAACATAGAGCCTTGCAGTTTTGGTGCAAGCTCAGGCTGACGAGCAGACCCTTCCAGGAACTTGCCGCCCAGGATGCCGAAACCAATCGCTGTGCCAGCAGCACCTAAGCCCAGCACCAGCAATACGCCAAGTACTGTGTTCGCCAATATCAATTCCATCTTTTCTTTTCCTCCAGGTTTCTTCAGTTCAGATGTAGTGCAAAAAATCGTGCAATGTTCAGTGGTGTGTTTCATGTGCCGCATTGAGATAAACAATGGTCAGCATCATGAAGACGAAAGCCTGTAGTGGAATCACCAACAGGTGAAATGCCGCCCAGGCAAAGTGAGCTGGCAATTGCCATAGCCCCAACATAGAGGCGATTAACAAAAACAGAAGCTCGCCTGCATACAGGTTGCCAAAGAGTCGTAAGCCGAGCGAAATCGGTTTTGCGAACAAAGTTGGCACTTCAATGATTATATTAAATGGCAGCATCCACTTACCAAATGGGTGGAATGCAAGCTCTCCAAGAAAACCACCAAGGCCTTTATTCTTGATGCTGTAATAAATAATCATCAAGAACACCATTGTCGACATGCCCATTGTGATGTTCGGGTCTGTTGTCGGAACGACCTTAAATGGTGAATTCTCCATGTGAAAAACCATGTGCAACAGTGGCTCGAAACCGAAAGTAGTGAGCAAATCCACCGGCACCAGATCCATAGTGTTCATTAACAGAATCCAGAAAAACAGCAGTAAGCAGAGCGGCCCGATTAGTTCGTTTTTATAGTTGAAACCCTCACTGACTCGGGCGTCTACAAACTCAACTACCGATTCAACAACATTTTGTATGCCAGAGGGATTGTCTACAGAAGCATTGAGTGCAACTCGACGAAAAAGCCAAAGAAAGCCTGCTCCAAGAAACAGAGACCACCCCATGGTATCGACATTAATCGCCCAGAACCCCATCTCGGAGGCTTCTTCCGGGGTGTGTGCAAACCCCCAATGGCCATCAATTTTCCCAAAGGTTAAGAATGACAGATGGTGAGTAATGTAATCCTGAACGGTCAGTTCGGCTGCGTGGGCTGCTTCGGCCATTGAATTCGTTAATACCTTTTATATGTTAACTGCTATGTGTCAACTGCGTTGTTACCTTAGATCCGTATTAGATCCATATATAAATGCAACAATGCTCAGGGAACCTCTGATTAATTACCTGCGTTGTTATTGCTGCGTTAAAAATCAGCTCAAAATGCGCATTTATGGCCTATAAACTGCGCTTTTTCGCTGATTTTTGCCTTGCACTCACTGCCTCGCAAACATTAATCAGAGGCTCCTTAGTTCGGTGACGGACTATAGTTAATAAACGCCGACACCATCACGCCAATAAAATGGACTGCAATAAATCCAAGTATCAGCGCGAGTTCATGCAAATTTGTTATCAGGGTAAAGCTGAGTGCAAACAGCACTAAAGTCATGCCTATTTTGCCGAGTTCCCCTCTTATAAAACTCTTTACTACATGGTCTGCGTTTCGCGCTCCTTGAAACTTGAACGCCTGCAGTGCGAAGTAGCTGTTCGGCAATACGCTTATTAGCCCACCCACCACAATCGAACAGGCCATCATGTTTCCTGACAGAAACAGCGAGACGGCAGCAAAAAAAGCAGTCGCTGAAAATTGCGCGACGATAATTCTATGCACTGGTGGGGTTCTTAGATTAATCACGAATAAGACCTGGTCACTCGGTTATCTACCAAGCTGTTTCTGAAGCCTCGCCAAGTCTTCTCAGACTCAGTCCCCCAACGCGCCTAAATAAACACTCGATGTTACTGTGATGGTCACCAAAAAAAGCAGGCGCATTATAGGGACTTTGGGGGGGTATCGCAACTAGGTCTGATCAGCAAAACAGGCTGAAAATAAAGGGATTCCGGCAATTTCAAGCGGCATTGTTCTAGCACGGAAAACACAGTGTTTTTCGCTCCGTTTTCAACGGTCCATGTGGGACAAAATGCCATCAAGCTCATCGAGGCTATTGTACTTCACCACCAGCTTTCCTTTACCCTTGGCTGTGTGCTGGATTAAGACTTTAGCGCCCAGTTTCTCGGCCAGGTTTTCTTCGAGATTTTTGATGTCTGGGTCAACAGCCTTACTCTGTTTTACCACATCAGGTGCTGCCGTCAATCTGCGCACCAGCGCTTCGGTTTGTCTGACCGACAATCCGCGCCCTGCAATAGTTCTTGCAGTTTCTGGTTGCTGAAAATCAGGAAGAGACAATAGCGCTCTGGCATGACCCATTTCCAGATCGCCATGTTCCAGCATCCGTCTCACATCAACATGTAAGCCTATCAGGCGCATTAGGTTAGTAACAGTGACACGAGACTTGCCTATCGCATCAGCGACTTCTTGCTGGGTAAGTTCGAACTCGTCCTGCAGGCGCTTCAGCGCCATTGCTTCTTCAATTGGGTTGAGGTTTTCACGCTGGATATTTTCGACCAGCGCCATTGCGATTACTGCTTCATCACCTACCGGTTTAACCAGTGCCGGTATCGTATCCAGGCCAGCAATCTGAGTGGCTCGCCAACGACGTTCACCGGCTATGATTTCATATTTTTCAGATGAAATGGGGCGCACAACGATGGGTTGCATGACACCCTGGTTTTTGATTGAAGCTGCCAGTTCTTCAAGCGCCTCCTGATGCATATCAGTTCGGGGCTGATACTTACCGCGCTGGATAAGCTCTATCGGTATGTTTTTTAAATCACTATCCTTCCCTTCAATGGTGCCAATGGATTCTGTTTCCTGCGGTTTGCCACCCAGCAATCTCGCCATAGCCTGAGAACTTCCAGTAGAAAGGAGTGCATCCAGACCTTTTCCGAGTTTTTTGTGATCATTCATGTTTGTTGGTACTGACTAACTTTTAATAGTAAGCCAACAGGTGCTTACCTTAAGGCAGCAGCAGATTCATCATGTCGACGCAACATTTCTCCCGCCAGCGCCAAATAGGCGATAGCGCCCCTGGATTGACGATCATATTTTATAACAGGCTTACCATAGCTCGGCGCTTCAGCCAGGCGAACATTTCTAGGCACTACAGTTCGGTAAACCGCGTCCCCAAAATAATTGAATAGCTGGCCATTAACCTCTGAGGTCAGTTTGTTGCGCGGATCATACATGGTGCGCAATATTCCTTCGATTTTAAGATCGGGATTGATGCGCTCCTGGATAGCTCGAATTGTATCCATCAAAGCTGACAAACCTTCCAATGCATAGTATTCGCATTGCATCGGAATCACCACTCCATCAGCAGCAACTAATGCATTAATTGTCAGCATATTGAGGGAAGGTGGACAATCAATAACGATGAAATCATATTTCTCTCTAACAGCTTCAACAATCTGACGCAGCCTTATCTCTCTATTCTCTGCGTCAATTAGCTCGACTTCAGCCGCCACCAAATCTCCATTTGAAGGCAGTAAATCATAGTCGGCATCTTCTGGTTTCAGCACCACGGCGTCTAATTCAGCTCTATGGGTGAGCAAATCATAGACCGAAAGATCGAGTGAAGACTTGTTTACACCGGATCCCATGGTGGCATTGCCTTGCGGATCCATATCAATGAGTAAAACACGCTTACGAGTGACTGAAAGTGAGGCAGCCAGATTGACAGATGTGGTGGTTTTTCCGACACCACCTTTCTGGTTTGAGATAGCTAATACTTTGCTCACTTCTTAATTCCTGTTCTCAGTGGCTACTGACAATCCGGTTTGTATGATCAACCGACAAATGCCTTATCTTTCTATCTCAATAACATGCCGTTCAGCATTGCTATGTGGAATATCCAGTTCGTGTATTTGGGTGACTTTATAATCCTGATAATCCTGGCTTATGGCTTGAATCTCTAATTCCGGCACCTGGCCCTTAAGCGCCAAAAGCCTGGACCCTTTATCCAACAGCCCTGTTGTTTTATTAACAATATCAGGCAAAGATGAAAACGCCCGACACATCACAATATCAATTTGACCATTAGTTTTATAGTGTTCTATTCGACAATTTTCAATTGTCACATTCTCCAGCCCAAGTTCCAGCTTCACCTGAAACAGGAAGCGTGTTTTTTTGCCATTACTATCCAACAGCACAAATGTTCGGTTCGGGTTTAGAATTGCCAGTGGGATGCCAGGCAGACCAGCACCCGTCCCAAAATCCAGAATTTGTCTGCCTTCAAGCAGGTGGTTTACCGCCAGAGAATCGATTAAATGTTTACCAATAATCTCATTCTCTTCGCTATTAGCAATAAGGTTAAAAGCTGCATTCCATTTTTGCAGTAACGCTAAATACTGCTGCAGCTTTAACAGTTGGTTGTCGGTAAATTCCAGCGTGAGGGAACTGAGTGCTTGTTCAAGTGTACTGACCACTGGAAAAATCGTTTTCGTTTGATAAAAATTAACTGGCTCGCCATTCTGTTTGGCTCTGCTGCTTTTTCAAATATATCAACAACAATGATATTGCAGCGGGTGTCATACCAGGAATACGAGAAGCCCTGCCAATGTTTTCAGGCTGAGCATCAATCAGCTTCTGTTTTAGTTCAGCTGATAAGCCTTGCATATTTTCATAATCGAAATCTTTGGGTAGCGCTGTGTTTTCCTGTCTCTTAAGTCTACTGATTTCGTCTTGTTGTCTATCAATATAGCCTTGATACTTTATTTGAATCTCTGCCTGATGCATCGCCTGAGCGATTACTCGCTGGTCTTCAATATCAGCACTATCAGAGTTTTTGGAATGATCAGTTATTTCTGAATCATCCAGAATATCTTTAAGTTCAGCATAATTTAGCTTTGGCCTTGCCACCAGATCTGCCAATGAGTAAGGGCGCGTTATTGGTTTTTCGAGTAGAGGGTTTACTTTTAAAGCTTGATCGCTATCTGGTTGTATCCAGTGCGAACGCATGGCCTGTAATTCTCGTTCGATAGCTTCCCGCTTTCGATCGAAAAATTGCCAGCGTTCATCATCTACCAGGCCCAGGTTTCTACCAGCTTCTGTCAGCCTCAGGTCGGCATTGTCTTCACGCAGAGTTAAGCGGTATTCTGCTCTACTGGTAAACATGCGATAGGGCTCGTTGGTACCTGATGTAATCAGATCATCGATCAACACGCCAATGTACGCTTGATCTCTTCGCGGACACCAGGATTCCTTTTCCTGTGCAGCGAGACCGGCATTAAGTCCTGCCAATAAGCCTTGTGCGGCTGCTTCTTCATAACCTGTCGTGCCATTAATTTGACCGGCAAAATACAGACCTTCTACACATTTTGTTTCTAATGAATAATTAAGATCTCTTGGATCGAAGAAATCATATTCGATCGCGTATCCGGACCTGGTTATATGCGCTTTCTCAAACCCCTCTATTTGGCGCACCATATCCAGTTGCACATCAAATGGCAGGCTGGTTGATATCCCGTTGGGGTACAATTCATGTGTGTTCAAACCTTCAGGCTCAACAAAAATCTGATGTGATGTCTTGTCAGAAAATCGCATAACTTTATCTTCTATTGAAGGACAGTAACGGGGCCCGGTTCCTTCGATGACTCCGGTATACATCGGAGAGCGATCAAGTCCTGCTCGAATAATTTCATGGCAACGCTCATTAGTTGCAGTGATATAACAATCGATTTGTGGTGGATGATCTTCTGCAGTTCCAAGAAAAGACATCACGGGAAGTGGCGTATCGCCTGGTTGAACTTCCATTTTCGAAAAATCGACACTTCGGGCATCTATTCTCGGTGGCGTACCTGTTTTCAATCTATCAACTCTAAAGGGCAGTTCGCGTAAGCGCTGCGCCAGAGCTATCGAGGGCGGATCTCCCGCTCTTCCACCAGAGTTATTTTCCAAGCCAATGTGAATCCTGCCACCGAGAAAGGTACCGGTAGTTAGAACAACCTTTTTGGTTCTAATATCCAGACCCATCTGAGTTCTAACGCCGCACACACGATCATTTTCGATTATCAGGTCGTCTACAGCTTGCTGAAACAGCAACAGGGTTTCTTGATCTTCTAGGGTTTTGCGGATGGCATTTTTATAGAGTACACGATCAGCTTGAGCTCTCGTAGCGCGCACAGCTGGACCTTTACTTGCATTCAGTACTCTGAATTGGATTCCAGCTTGATCGATAACTTTCGCCATAGCTCCGCCGAGCGCGTCGATTTCCTTAACCAGATGGCTCTTACCTATTCCACCTATAGCAGGATTGCAGGACATTTGACCCAGAGTTTCGATGCTATGGGTTATCAACAATGTACTGGCACCAACGCGCGCAGAAGCCAGGGCGGCCTCAGTACCAGCATGTCCGCCACCGATGACGACGACATCAAAATGTTGATCAAGCTGCATTGTGTCTAATCCTGTTCGAAGGGCGGGCAGTATATAGCTTACTTTCAAAAAGTGAATGGCAAAGTTCTGTTTCGTGCTATCGGCTAATTACTCAACGTATAAAAATATGGCACTGCCCAGCCAGGCCAAGGTAATAGTCAGGATAGCCAGGCTAGCCAATCATCCCCAAACAAAACACAGTCAGTGTGGTACATACTATGGGTAAGAAGGCTTTAGAGCAGCAACATGTTCTCCTGTGGAACCGTGGCAGACAGTGGCGAATACGACTGTTTAGTACCTCGAGAGCACAGAGTTCCGCCTGGGTTTGATGATCGGGCAGGTTTTCGGGAATGAGCCTGAAATAAACCCGATAGCCATCAGAACAAACATGCTCAATTTCAAACAGAGTCAGCTTTTCCTGTAACTGTTGCCCTGCTGCTGTATCGCATTGGTGAGGTTGAAGACCATGGGGCTGGCAATCGTCTCGATCACGCGATCACAGGCTGATCAGGGCCGACATTTGATGTTTTTTGGACAAAATGCCCTATCTCATGCATCTCTATCTCTGTCTCTATTTCTATCTCATCTAGCTCTATCTCTATACTCTATCATACACTCACGCTTTCGACTTTTTCTGTCTGTGGGTGCAGGTGTTTTCGGGCTTTTTAACCTAGCGCATCACAGATGTGCGGGGTATACCCGTTAAGGAACCTCTGATTAATTACCTACGTTGTTATTGCTGCGTTAAAAATCAGCTCAAAATGCGCATTTATGCCCTATAAACTGTGCTTTTTCGCTGATTTTTGCCTTGCACTCACTGCCTCGCAAACATTAATCAGAGGCTCCTTAAATGTTGAATGCCGCGAAGCCCCGTGTCTTCAAGATAAATTTTGAGGCATCCTCCTGGCTTTTTCAGTGGTGTACGAAACAGGCTGCTCTGCGTGCAGTTTAGTTGTCCCCGCAGGCGTTATACGGGCACCGCTGTTTTCTGCGGACATAACCGTTTTTGGCCCGTTCGGCTCTCCGGCATTTTGGCCAGTGCATGTAGCGTGATTTACAGTTATCTTTATTTATTGAGCGGTATTAGAAATATATAAATAAAAATAATATAAAGATTATATATAGGATATATGTTGTTATTATAGAGCGCGTGCCTGCCTGTTGAAAAACCTGTTTTTCTTTTAGCTATCAACAACTTAATAGAAGCATAAAGCTATCTAAAAACTCTTGAAACATGGTATATAGCTAGTGGGTGAAATGTGAATAAACAGGTGTTCCAAGTAGATGATGGACGCACTGTTGGGTTTTCAGTATGGTTATCCACCATTTATTTTCTCTACTCAGCAAAATTGTCAACATGATGTCCTTTTCTGCGGGTTTGGGCCTTATTTTCCAATACAAAAACTGGAAAAGATTTCCCCCAACAGGTCGTCGCTGGAGAAACCCCCGGTGATGACGCCCAATTGTTGTTGGGCTAACCGTAAATCCTCAGCCACCAATTCCAGATGTGATTGATCATTCACCCCAGAGAGTGCTTGATTTAACAGTCTTTGGGCAGCAGAGAGTGCTTGCAGATGTCTCTCACGCGCAATAAATGCAGTTTCGTTATTCGAATCAAATCCACAGGTCTGTTGCAGCCAATCCACAATATATTCAATGCCAAGTCTATGCCTGGCCGCGATGTGGAAAACAGGCAGGGTTTTGCCTTGATAAAATGTGGACCCCCAATTGGGCTCCACCTGGTCAATCAGATCTACTTTATTGACTATGATGCTTAGCCGCGAGTGATTGGCTTTGAACCACTCTTCAGTATCACGATTGCCTGTCAGCAAGGCAAGGTTCTTTGCAATCGTTGTTTCATCAAGATTTTCGGTAGAACCATCCACGACCACTAAGATTCGATCAGCTTTGCTGACAGCATCCCTTGCCCGTCTTACACCCTCTAACTCAATGGCATCACTACTTTGTCGTAATCCCGCCGTATCAGTTATATGAATGGGCAACCCGTCCAGGCTCAACTGCTCTTTAAGAAGATCTCGGGTAGTGCCAGCCACATCTGTAACAATAGCTGAGTCTGTTCCGGCAAACGCGTTAAGTAAGCTGGATTTACCGACGTTTGGCTTTCCAGCTATGATAACGGCGATGCCATCCTGCAACAAAGCGCCCTGTCTAGCTTGTTGCAGGATGGCATGATGTAAAGACAACACTTCATCGAGAGATCCTGCAACAGCGTTGTCTCCAATCACATCTATATCTTCATCACTGAAATCTATGGCTGCTTCAACATGGATTCTGATTGCGATGATTTTTTCGACCAGGCTATTTATGTGAGCTGAAAACACACCTTGCAAAGTTCTAAGTGCACTCCTAACAGCCTGCTCAGAGTTTGCATCAATTAGGTCAGCAACGGCCTCAGCTTGCAAAAGGTCAATCTTATTATTTAGGAACGCTCGTTCAGTAAATTCACCCGGCCGGGCTATTCGAGCACCATGGTCTAATGTACAGCGTAACAGAGAATTCAAGACATGTTGTCCGCCATGACCCTGAAGCTCTAACACATCTTCACCGGTGAAAGAATTTGGCCCGGGAAAATAAATCGCAACCCCATCATCAAGGACAGAACCACTGGCATTTTTAAATACGGTAGATGTAGCAACTCTCGGTGTTAGCGCTTTACCGCAAATAGAGATGGCAAGTTCAGACGCCAAGAGGCCAGAAACGCGGACAATGCCTATACCTCCACGACCCTGTGGTGTAGCAATGGCGCTTATCGTGTCATAATCTAAGTGGACCATCGATCTCTCGGCACATAAAGAGTTATGTACTTAGGGAGCCTCTGATTAATGTTTGCCAGGCAATCAGTGCAAGGCAAAAATCAGCGAAAAAGCGCAGTTTACAGGGCATAAATGCGCATTTTGAGCTGATTTTTAACGCAGCAATAACAACGCAGGTAATTAATCAGAGGTTCCTTAGAAGTGACGAGGCAACTAAAAATGTGTGTCATTTTGCGGCTTTGGCGTCGTATGCCGCTTCTATTTTGCGTGTGATATACCACTGCTGAAGAATGCCGAGTAGCCCGTTAGTCAACCAGTACAGAACAAGTCCGGCGGGAAACCAGAGAAATAATACAGTCATCATCACTGGCATAAACTGCATAACCTTGGCTTGCACAGGGTCAGCTGGAACCGGACTTAAACTCGTTTGCAAATACATCGTACCACCCATCAATAAAGGCAAAATAAAGAAGGGATCACGCACTGAAAGATCCTCCAGCCACAACATAAATGGCGCATGCCTGAGCTCAACGCTTTCCATTAACACCCAGTACAACGCGATAAATACTGGCATCTGTACAAGCATTGGCAAACAGCCACCGAATGGATTGATCTTTTCCTTTTTATACAACGCCATTGTTGCTTGTTGCAGTTTCATGCGATCCTCGCCATAGCTTTCTTTTAACTGTTGCATTTTTGGCATAAGCCTGCGCATTCCAGCCATTGAACGGTACTGAGTTTCAGACAACTTATAAAATAGCGCTTTAACAACGAATGTTAAGGCGATTATGGAAAGGCCGTAGTTACCGATGAAGGAATCGATCTGTCGTAATAACCAATAAATAGGGGCAGCCAGGAACCACAGGAAACCATAGTCGATAGTAAGGTCCAGATCAGGTGCAACTTCTGCCAGAACATACTGGTCTTTGGGGCCAGCATAGAAGCCCATGGTCCAGGTATCCGTGCTACCTGCAGGCACGTTTATAGCAGTGCTGGTGAACTCCCCAAAATACTGATTAATGCTGTTTTTACGGGTGGTATAGCGATTTGTGGTTTCACCTGGTGGAACCCACGCGGAAAGAAAATAATGTTGACTAAATCCTATCCAGCCGCCATCGGCATCGAAAGATTCTGTTCCCTTATCAACATCATCGAAATCGATTCTTATGTAAGGGTCACCTGCTGACGTGGTCACGAATCCCAAGTAGCTTCTGCCAAACCCACCAACGTCGCTGGGATCATCATAGGCGTCTCGCTTAATTTGTCCGAAAGGGTTCGCCTGAAAATCAGTCTGGCTTTGATTGTCTATCATGAAACTGACATCAATGAGATAGCTTCCTCGTGTGAACGAATAGCGCTTTGTAACTTCAATGCCGTTGCTTGTTGTGGTCATCAAATCCACAACCAGTTGTTCTTGACTTTCACCCAATTCGTAACGATTTTGTGATGAACGATAGGTAGCTCTTTGTGGCGAGTCTATTCCGTCGCGACCAATCAGCCCACTCTGTGCCATGTAATTTCTCCCGCCTGAGGACTGCAACAACTGGAAAGGGTCATCAGGCACATTGAGCTGTTTCAAATACTGAGGCATTGCTAGCGCAATAATGTCGCCACCATTTAAGTCGATGTTTATCTCGAAGGTATCTGTGTCAACTGCAACAAGTGTTGCAGCCGAGCTTGCCGTTTGTTCTGTATTTGCCGCTTCAGTTGAATTGGATGGCGGCTGGACAGATGCTGCTGGTACGTCGACCGGAAGATCTGCTGGAACCTGAGGCGCGGTTTCTGGAATTGCTTGCAGTTCGGAGCCTGGTGAACCTGTATCAATGGTGGGTGGATAATCCTCTTGCCAGGCGAGCAGCATTAAATACGTGATCGCGGCCAGGGCGATATAAAGAGAAAAGCGAACGAAGTCCATGGCGATTAATTTACACCCTTTGATTTTAGGTGCTGTTCGGACCCAGGCACAGGATTGAATCCACCTTCATGCCAGGGGTGACATCGACAAATCCGTAAAGCACCGAGCGCAATGCCTTTACCGGCACCATGGATCTCGATGGCTTCTTTTGTGTATTGAGAGCAAGTGGGGTAGAAACGGCAGGGAGTGCCAAACAACAAACTCAAACTTCGCTGATAAACGGTAAGCAGGAAAATCAGTGCTTTGGCAATCATCGGTTTGTCGGACCCGCTAAAGTCTCGCTGCTCAATCTTTGGTGGCCTTTGACGGCGCTCTGTTTAGACGCTAAATCCCGCCAAAGATTTTGAAGGCTTTCAAAAATTTCTGGGTTACGCAATTTGTCTGCACCCTTTCTTACCAGCACAACGATATCCAATTGCTTACAAGACTCAGAGCGGAGCCTGAAGGATTCGCGGAGAAGCCGTTTTATTCGATTTCTCTGCACCGCCAATGGAATATTTTTTTTCGCCACCACGATACCCAGACGAGAACCGGTTTTATTTTGGTTCGAGGCGAGTATCAGAAAGTGGCGGTTTGCGACTTTGTATTGGCTGTTTGCAAATACTGTGTCGTAGTCACTGGCATTTAATAAGCGAAATGCTCTGGGAAAGCCGGTCGTTGCCACAGTACATTCTCAGTTCTCAGCGTATCAGCAGAAAACCGACATCAGGCAGATAAACGGGCGCGACCTTTTGCGCGGCGCCGCTTAAGCACCAAACGCCCACCCTTGGTCGCCATCCGCGCGCGAAATCCATGAGTACGGGCTCTTTTTAAAACGCTGGGTTGATAGGTTCGTTTCATAGCAGATAATCCGATTTTTCAGTCACTTACAGAGCTGGCCACTAACGGCAAACAGGCTCGGAAAAAGAGGCGGAATTCTAGAGGTTTTGTTCAAAACATGCAATGGAAGCATGTCGGATTATCACGGCAATCGACTGAATGGATTTTCGTGCACACTTCCAGTACAAAAAGCGAACAAGCAGCACTCCCTCGTCGATCTGAGTCCGAAATCATACCCTTCTGACCATCTTCGACGCGACAGAGGCGTTCACTCGATTGCCCTGGTCGGATTATAAGTGTGTTGAAAAAGACGTAAAAAGTCATCGAAAGCCACCCAAAAGCTGCCCACAAGTTATCCACAAATTATTTACCAACAGTCTCGGTCAAAAGCTGAAAAAATGTGTCATTTTTGATCCGTATTTTATAAGTTAATTCGAAGTATGTTATTGATAAATATTGTTATTTTTTGGGATGAAAAACCTGTTGCATCGCGCCGTAATCGGTGGATAACTCCCATGGCTATGGATAGAATTGCCAACTTGAAAAGGAATAAAAACCAATAACATGGGTGATAAAACGTGGCGGTAGCGCATTGGCAGAAATGCACAGAATATTTGAAAGACGAACTGCCCTCGCAGCAATTTAATACCTGGATTAGACCACTTACAGCTGAACAGCGCTCTGATGCGATTGTTCTGTTCGCACCTAATCGATTTATTTTGGATTGGGTGAAGAACAAGTTTCATCAGCGTATTTGCGAGTTGCTGAAAAAAATTGCCTCGCAACCCGTTCATGTGGATTTGGAAGTTTCTCAAGACAGTTTTCGCAATGACTCAAACCTGCTCAGGGACTCTTCAAGTGCAATTTCTTCTCCAGTAAAAATAGCAATGGGTGGTGCCCCGGGCCTAAGTCAAAAACGCGACGCGAATCGGGACACCAGTAAAAAGAGAGGGCGTCAAGTTGATACCATCATTGAGGGCAAGTTACGTCATCGAGGTGCTCTTAACACCGACAGCAATTTCGACAATTTTATTGTTGGTAAGTCTAATCAACTGGCCCGTGCTGCCGCAATGCAGGTTGCTGAAAACCCAGGATACGCCTACAACCCGCTATTTATCTATGGTGGAGTCGGTTTAGGCAAGACTCATTTGATGCAGGCTATCGGCAATTATGTGGTTGCTGAAAAACCTGGTGCCAAGGTCGTCTATCTGCACTCAGAAACTTTTGTGGCTACCATGGTTACCGCACTTCAGTTAAATGCGATTACCGAGTTCAAAAAATTCTATCGTTCTGTAGATGCTTTGTTGATTGATGACATTCAATTCTTTGCGGGCAAAGAACGTTCCCAGGAAGAATTCTTTCACACATTCAATGCACTTTTAGAAGGCGGACAACAAATCATTTTGACTTGTGATCGCTTCCACAAAGAAATACATGGGCTGGAAGAGAGATTGAAATCTCGGTTTGGGTGGGGGCTTACCGTAGCGGTAGAGCCGCCAGAGCTGGAAACTCGAGCTGCGATCCTGATGAACAAAGCGAATCTTTGCAATGTGTCATTGCCCTATGAATCAGCACTTTTTATTGCCCAGCGACTAAGAAGCAATGTGCGGGAACTGGAAGGCGCATTGAAACGCGTGATTGCTCATGCCAGTTTTCGTGGCGCGCTGATAAATCAGGCGCTTATAAAAGAAGCGTTGCGGGATTTATTTGCATTGCAGGATAAACGCGTAACAATTGACAACATACAGCGGTCAGTGGCGGAGTACTATAAGATTAAAATGGCCGACATGTTGTCAAAAAGGCGAAATCGGTCCGTGGCCAGGCCTCGCCAGGTTGCTATGACCCTGTCGAAAGAGCTGACTAACCATAGCTTGCCGGAGATTGGTGATGCTTTTGGGGGTCGAGACCACACTACGGTGCTACATGCGTGCAAGCAGATAAACAAGCTTAGACACGAGTCCACAGATATCCAGGAAGACTATAATAACTTACTCCGCTGCTTGTCGAGCTAGAGCGTAACTCATTGAATAAAAAAGGAAATTTGACAAAAAATGCAATTTACAATTAGTCGTGAAGCCCTCTTGAAGCCGCTTCAGCTGGTAAGTGGCGTAGTGGAACGAAGACAAACACTGCCGGTTCTTTCCAATGTGCTAATGGTATTGGATGGTGAGAAGCTGGCCCTCACTGGCACAGACCTTGAGGTCGAGCTGATTGGAAGAGTCGCTGTGGATTCAGCAAGGCAGGGTGGTGAAATCACTGTACCGGCTCGTAAGCTGCTCGATATCTGCAAATCTCTATCTGATGATGCAACCATTGAACTCACGCTCAAAGATAACAAACTTTTGCTTAAATCCGGGCGCAGTCGATTTACACTTACTACACTGCCAGCCACCGAGTTTCCACGGGTCGAAGAAGAACCAGATACTTTTTCTCTGTCAATTAAACAAAGTCGACTCAGAGAGTTATTGGGTGCAACCAGCTTCGCGATGGCCCAACAAGATGTCCGCTATTATCTCAACGGCATGTTGTTTGAGGTAGCAGGGGACTACTTGAGAGTTGTCGCAACAGATGGCCATCGTTTAGCGATGGAAACAATACCCATGTCCAATACCATCAACGAGACTCAGCAACTTATCCTTCCACGGAAAGGGATTATGGAACTAGCCCGCTTGTTGGCAGATGACGCGAGTCAGATTGTGCTCATGTTTGGCCAGAACCATATCCGAGCCAAAGTGCCCGAGTATACCTTCACCTCAAAACTGGTGGATGGGAAATTTCCGGATTACAATCGAGTGCTACCCAAGGGGGGTAACTGCACTATGTCTGGTGAGTGCCAAACACTATGTCAGGCATTTTCGCGAGCCGCCATTTTATCTAATGAAAAGTATCGCGGTGTTCGGGTAATGCTATCGGACAATGAATTGAAGATCGTTGCGAATAACCCAGAACAAGAAGAAGCTGAAGAAGTGGTAACTGTGGAATATGACGCTGCGCCTATCGAAATAGGGTTCAATGTCAGTTATCTCATAGATGTGCTATCTACGATTGCCAGCAAAAATGTGAAAATGACCCTTTCTGACCCAAATAGCAGCGCGCTGCTGGAGGCGGAAGAAGGCAGCGAGGCGCTGTATGTGGTCATGCCTATGCGCCTTTAAGCACCACCTGGGCTATAGGGCATGCAGGGCACCCCCAATCGATGAGTGCGCTTACCAAACTTGAGGTTCACAACTTTCGAAATATTGAAAAACTCTCTCTAACACCTGCATCAAGGGTAAATCTAATTTTTGGCAAAAACGGTAGCGGCAAAACCAGCATCTTGGAATCCATCCATTTATTGGCTACAGGTAAGCCTTTTAGATCTCGACTAGTGGATCCATTGGTAATGGATGAACGCCATGAGGTAGTGGTTTTTGCCGAAAATACTGAAGATCATAGCTTCGGTCTTAAAAAACCAAGAAACAAAAAACATGAACTCCGTCATAACGGGCATAACCAGAAGAACTGGGATCAAGTAGTTCGATCAGTACCGGTACAGGTACTGGATGCTAATTCGTTTCAACTTTTAGAGGGTGGCCCAAAAGCCCGCCGCCGCTTCTTAGACTGGGGAGTGTTTCACGTGGAACCTCTCTTTGTGGAAGCCTGGCGCCGTAGTAAGAAGGCCCTGGCCAACCGTAACCAATTGTTGAAATCTCCACGATTGGATGAGCGTCAACTGCTTATCTGGGACCATGAGCTTGGATTGGCGGCGGAAGCCATCGATTCCGCAAGAACGGCTTACATTGGCAATTTGCTGCCAGTATTTGAGATTGTTTACGAAGAATTGGGTGGCAAGGCAGAAGATCTGGCCATCCAATACACTAGAGGGTGGGAAAGCGAGATCAGCCTGGAAGAAGCACTGCTTGCCAATCGTGGCCAGGACCTCAAGTACGGATCTAGCCAGATTGGACCCCATAGGGCTGATATTGAGATTAAGCTTGGTAAAAGGAAGGCGGTGGAAATATTGTCGCGCGGTCAGCAGAAAATACTCATCTGTGCATTAAAACTTGCCCAAGGTGCGCTGTACTCGGAGGCTATAGGTCACTCCTGTCTATATCTGGTGGATGACCTGCCAGCAGAGCTTGATGAAGAAAACCGTAAGCGAGTGCTCACGCAGTTAGTTTCACAGGGTGGCCAGCTCTTTGTCACCGCAGTTGAAGAAAATGCCCTGGCCATGGATGCTTCGGAAGTGGCTGAATTCGCTACGTTCCACGTGGAACGTGGTACATTAAGAGATTGATTTTTCAACATATTATTGAAAATCAGCAACAAGAAACCGGTGCTGACCTGGGCCGGAATCCTGGAGAGAAAAACATGGAAGACACTCAACCTGAATACAATTCAGAGAGTATTAAAGTCCTAAAAGGGCTTGATGCCGTGCGCAAGCGCCCGGGAATGTATATCGGAGATACCGATGACGGAACCGGATTACATCATATGGTTTTTGAGTTGGTAGATAATTCCATTGACGAGGCGTTAGCAGGCTACTGTGACGAAATCCAGGTCATTATCCATGTGGGCGAGACGATCACCGTCTCTGATAACGGACGTGGTATTCCTACTGAGATGCATAAGGAAGGAGTGTCTGCAGCCGAAGTGATCATGACCGTGCTGCACGCTGGCGGAAAGTTTGATGATAATAGTTACAAAGTCTCCGGTGGGCTCCATGGAGTGGGAGTCTCCGTAGTCAATGCATTGTCGGAGGAGTTAAAACTCACTATTCGGCGAGGTGGCGAGGTTAATGAGCAGTTCTATGAGCATGGTGTGCCCAGGGCACCTCTAACTGTGGTGGGTGAAACCAGCAGCAGTGGTACGGAATGCCACTTTAAGCCATCCAGAGAAACCTTCTCCAACATTGAGTTCCACTATGACATTCTCGCCAAAAAGTTACGTGAATTAGCGTTTCTTAACGCGGGTGTGGCAATCAGACTGACCGATGAACGCAGCGGAAAAGAAGAATTATATCAATATGAGGGTGGCTTAAAAGCCTTCGTGGGCTACTTAAATACCAATAAGAATACTGTCAACAAGATGTTCCACTTTGTGTCAGACCGAAATGGTGAGGGAATTACCGTTGAAGTAGCCTTGCAATGGAATGACTCATACCAGGAAAACATCTTTCCCTACACAAACAATATTCCGCAACGGGATGGTGGCACCCATTTAGCAGGTTTTAGGGGGGCGCTTACACGCGTGCTAAAGAGCTACATCGACAAAGAGCTGGCTCAGAAAAAAGGTAAGGAAGTGGTTACTAGCGGCGATGATGCCCGGGAGGGGTTGACCGCAATCATTTCTGTTAAAGTGCCGGATCCGAAGTTCTCCTCACAAACTAAAGACAAACTGGTTTCCTCCGAAGTGAAATCGGTAGTTGAGCAGGAAATGGGGGCTCAGTTTAATGACTATTTATTAGAAAACCCTCAGGATGCCAGGCTTATTGTAAATAAGATGATTGATGCGGCTCGCGCCCGCGAAGCCGCCCGAAAAGCACGTGAAATGACACGAAGAAAGGGTGCTCTGGATGTTGCAGGCTTACCCGGAAAGCTGGCTGACTGCCAGGAAAAAGATCCCGCTCTTTCAGAAATTTACATAGTGGAGGGTGATTCCGCAGGAGGTTCAGCAAAACAAGGTAGAAACCGAAAAAACCAAGCGGTTCTGCCTCTTAAAGGTAAGATTCTCAACGTAGAAAAAGCACGCTTCGATAAAATGCTAAGTTCTGCAGAAATCGGCACCTTGATCAAAGCATTAGGATGCGGAATAGGAAACGAAGAGTTTTCACCAGAAAACTTGCGTTACCACAGCATCATAATCATGACTGATGCTGATGTTGATGGGTCCCACATTCGAACGCTTTTGCTTACGTTCTTTTTCAGACAAATGCGAGAGTTGGTAGAGCGAGGGCACATCTATATCGCACAACCTCCCCTGTACAAAATTCGAAAAGGCAAACAAGAGCAATATCTAAAAGATGATATTGAGCTTGCGAATTATCAAACCCAGATTGCGCTCGAAGGTGCCAGTTTGCACGTTAACGCAGATGCTCCTGGCATCACCGATGATTCCCTGGAATCGTTGGTTAAACAATATAATGAGGCTTATGCGATTATTAGCCGCCTTGCCCGGGTGTATCCAACCGAAATA
Source organism: uncultured Pseudohongiella sp. (assembly GCA_965198435.1). GTDB lineage: Bacteria > Pseudomonadota > Gammaproteobacteria > Pseudomonadales > Pseudohongiellaceae > UBA9145. Next base: position 367,306 of record OZ240664.1, read on the forward strand.
CTAGAGGGGATGATCTTTACTCGCCAACTCAAGGAAGAAGAATTAAAGTCAGCTGACAAAACCAATGCCTGGATCGGTGAGCTTATGGAAAAACTGGAGAGTACACACTCGGGTGTGAGTGCGAATTACAGTCTTCAGGTCACGGAAGACCCGGAGCGGCATACATTTATTCCTTGTGCCGTGCAAAATATGCATGGACTCGAAAAATGCTTTCAATTTAGTGCCGACTTTTTCCACTCAGCGGAATACAACACGCTGGCAGAGTTGGGCAGGATACTTGATGGTTTGCTTGAGGCCGGTGCTTTCGTTAAGCGTGGTGAGCGCCTTAAAGAGGTATCGAGCTTCGGCGAAGCAACTGCATGGTTAACTCAAGATGCAATGAAGGGTCATTATTTACAGCGCTATAAGGGCCTGGGTGAAATGAATCCCGACCAACTTTGGGAAACCACAATGAACCCTGAAACCCGGCGCATGTTGCAAGTCACAATTGATGACGCAATGGGAGCCGATCAGCTCTTTAACACTCTGATGGGTGATCAGGTTGATCCTCGCAGGGAATTTATCGAAAACAACGCGCTTTCGGCAGAAAATCTGGATATCTAGTCAATTGTATTTACCTACAAACTACGGGCGTGTTTGAAAATTCGCCCGTACCCATTTCTCAGCCTGCTCAGTAACTAAATTGACCGATTGGTCAGAAACCTCTATTGGCTGTCCAAACTCGACTGTCACCAGGCCAGGGTATTTTACGAAAGTTTTTGGCGGCCAGGCGTATCCCGCGTTATGGACTATAGGGATAACAGGCACATTTGCAGCCTGAGCCAGAGTCGCACCGCTACGGGAAAAGCGATTAATTGTGCCGGGCTCAGCACGAGTTCCTTCAGGAAAAACAATAACCGAATTACCGCTTTCTAATCGCTGGACACCCTGGGTTAGCACAGACTTCCCCGCTTCCCGTGGTTTGGATCGATCTATAGCGATGGGCTTAGTCAGTCTTAGCGCCCAACCCCAGAAAGGAATATTCATCAATTCTTTCTTTAATATCGGTGCCAGCGGGTAAATCAATTTGTAAAACAACAAAGTTTCCCAACTGCTCTGATGATTAGACAAATACACCGCCGGATTCTTCGAAATGTTGTCCATCCCTTTGACTCTATACTTAACACCACAACATATTGAGAGCCAACCCATAACAATCGAACACCAGGTTGCCGCGAGCCGATGATGGCCTCTTTGTGTCAGCAAAGGAAAAGTTATTATGAAAAACACAGGCATCAAAATTGTTATAGAAACATAACCAAAATAAAAAAGGCTCGACCGAAGCAGCAATAGAAGCTTATACATGATTCATTAAGATGATCTGTTCCACAGCAGCGAGTAAATCATCGCACACAGGAACATCAGATAAACCGTTATTGGCAAGCACGGATTCCGTAGCAGAGCCTTTGCCGGTTCGCACAAGAATCGGCTGCATACTGTAGCTTCTGGCAGCCTGCAGATCTTTCAAACTATCCCCAACCAAATAAGCGCCAGGTAGCGCACATTGAAATTCAGATTCTATCTGCTCCAGTAAACCGGTTGCCGGTTTTCTGCATCGGCACCCTTCATTGGGCCCATGAGGGCAGAAAAAAATTCCATCAATGTAGCCATCGTTATCTTCCACCATAGAATACATTTTATGATGAATTGCGGCTAAGGCTGCACCATCGAAAAGGCCGCGCCCCAGTCCAGACTGATTAGTTGCAATGGCTATGCGAAAACCGTTTTTATGGAGAAGGGAGATAGCTTGCAGACTGCCTTCGATAGGCAGCCACTCATCAGGAGATTTAATGTAACTATCAGAATCTTCGTTAATGACGCCATCTCGGTCCAGAACGATTGTTTTCATTAGCGAAGTAGTCCAAAACTGATGGAAACTAACCGTTATATAAGTGTGATATGTCGGCTGTATGAAGGAATAAAGCTTGCAGCCTTCTTAATAAGGCTAAGCGGTTATCTCTAAGTTCATCCTCATCCGCCATAACCAAAACTTCATCAAAGAAACAATCCACTGTGTCTTTCATTGTGGCAAGGGATGCGAGGCCATCGGTATAGTTTCCTGCAAGGAACAGCGGCTCTACCTCTCTTTCTTTGCCTGCTAATAGAATGAAAAGGTTTGATTCGGCTTCATCAGCAAACAAAGCCTCATTGACCCGCAGATCTGGCGTTGACTCCACGTGTTTCGATAAGATATTAGCAACGCGCTTATTTATGGCTGCAAGTGCGGCAGCCTCTGGTAAAGTGTTGAAGCGACTGACCGCTTGAATTCGCTTATGAAAATCCAGCGGCTTTGAAGGTCTCAATTCATACACCGATTGGAATTCCTCTGCGGAAATCCCTTCATCCAGATACCAGGCGCGAAACCGATCGAGAAAAAAATCAAAAACTTTCTCCTTTGTTTCCGGTTCCAGTGCAATTCCTTCGAAGCTTGAAACTGCGGTTTCTATACAGTCCTTCAAGTCAAGAGCCAGCTCTTTCTCGATAATAATTCGTAAGATACCAATGGCAGCGCGGCGTAATGCGAAAGGATCCTTTGAGCCGGTAGGAGGTTGCCCAGTACCAAACAAACCAATAACAGAATCCAGCTTATCGGCAATTGCAAGAACGCAACCTGTGATAGAAGAGGGCACATCATCCCCGGAGAATCTGGGTTGATACTGTTCGTTGATAGCGAGGGCGACCTCTTCGGGTTCGCCATCGTGACGTGCGTAATAACTCCCCATCAGGCCCTGCAGATCAGCAAATTCACCAACCATATTGGTAAGCAAATCACATTTTGAAAGGCGAGCTGCTCTAGTGCAATACTCAGCATTAGCGGATATTGCTTTGGCCAGATAACGGGCTAATGTCTCAACACGCTCACATTTATCTTTTACCGTGCCCAGTTTTTCTTGAAAAACCAATTTGCCCAGCGCATTAAAGTGAGATTCCAAGGTCTGTTGTCTGTCTGTTTCATAAAAAAATCGTGCATCGGCGAGTCGCGGCCGGATTACTCTCTCGTTGCCGGCTATTACTTGAGCTGGGTACGTACTTTCGATATTGCTGACCGTAATAAACTTAGGCAGTAATTTGTTTTTCTCATCAATGATGTAGAAACATTTTTGATGGGACTTCATGGCAAGGACAAGTGCCTCTGGTGGAACTTCCAGATACTCTTTATCGAAATTTCCTGTGAGCGCAACGGGATACTCCACCAGGGCAGTGACTTCATCCAGTAGTGAGTCATCGATAACTGCCATTGCGGAAGCGTTTTCCCCAGAGGCTACTACCTGGTTTTTAATCATTTGTTTACGTTTGGCAAAATCAACGATGACATGCCCTTTTGTTTCCATAACTGATTCATATTCAGCGGCATTGGCAAGAGCGATTGGCTCTGAAGTATGAAAGCGATGACCCCGTGTTGATTTGCCACTCTCAATACCAAGAATAGAGGCATTTATAAGTTCGTCACCAAACAAAAGCACGACCCAATGAACAGGTCTGATAAACTCTACTCGAGCACTACCCCAACGCATTCGCTTTGGAATAGGAAGTTGAGCCAGTGCAGCGTCTACTATTTCAGGGATCAGCGCTTGGGTTTTTACGCCTTTCTTGGTTGTTGAATAACGTAACTTTTCAACGCCGTCGCTATCAAATCTTTGTAATTTATCCACTGCAACACCACAGGAGCGTGCGAAACCCTCTGCGGCTTTCGTTGGATTGCCATCAGCATCAAATGCTGCTTTGACGGCAGGGCCAGGACGATTAATGTCTTTATCGGGTTGTGACTCTTCCAGGTCGCTGAGCAGAACGGCCAGCCTGCGTGGGGTTGCATAGGGATGGCATACCGAGAAGTGCAGAGACCTGTTTCGTAACTGATCACAGATAGAGTCAGAAAACGATTTGGAAAGCCGTGCAAGCGCTTTAGGCGGTAGCTCTTCCGTTCCTATTTCTATCAGTAAATCGCGGACAGCCACTATGAATTCTCCTGCAGGTATTGCTTCCGGAGGTCCTCAGGAGCCAGCGGGAACCCTAGCTGTTTGCGGCTTTCAAAATAGGTTTCAGCAACCGCCAGAGCCAGGGTGCGCACCCGCAAAATAAAGCGTTGTCGCTCTGTCACAGCAATCGCTTTGCGTGCATCCAGCAAATTAAAATAATGAGAGGCTTTCAACACCTGTTCATAAGCCGGCAATGCAAGCTCCTTCGACAACAAGCTATTGCAAAGGGATTCGCATTCATCGAGGTAACGGAACAGTTTCTCGGTGTCAGCATGTTCGAAATTGAATGCTGACATCTCGACTTCATTTTGTTTGAACACATCGCCATAAGTCACTTTACCTGCCAGGCCATCAGTCCAAACGATGTCGTAGATGCTATCCACACCTTGCAGATACATGGCGATTCGCTCGATCCCATAAGTAATTTCACCACTCACCGGGTGGCATTCCAAACCGCCTACTTGTTGGAAGTAAGTGAACTGAGTGACCTCCATGCCGTTTAACCATACCTCCCATCCCAAGCCCCAGGCACCCAGAGTGGGAGACTCCCAGTTGTCTTCGACAAACCGAATGTCATGAACTGACATATCAATACCCAGACTTTCCAAAGACTCAAGGTAGAGATCCTGTATATCCGAAGGTGAGGGTTTTAGAATCACTTGAAACTGATAGTAATGCTGAAGCCGGTTTGGGTTTTCACCATAACGGCCGTCGGCAGGGCGTCGACAGGGTTGTACATAGGCAGTGTTCCATGCCTCGGGACCAATGGCGCGTAAAAAAGTTGCAGGATGGAAGGTACCGGCACCAACTTCCAGGTCTAAAGGCTGTAGAATGACACAGCCTTTTTCTGCCCAAAATTGTTGTAATGCCAGAATCAGGCCCTGAAATGTAGAGAGGCCGTTGGAAGCACTCACGATAATTGATTTACTCTGAACCTCGTGGGGCTGCAATTATCCTCGATTCTCTATAACTAATCTACCAGCCCCATATTATGGGCACTTCAGAGGGTCGCTCCTGAGTTGGTGACATGTGATAATTCGGAATCGTTTCCAGGACAGATCATTTAGAAGAGCTGGCGTCATCCAAATCCTGATTTACTATCTTGTTCGCGGACTCCTGGCATTCTGCTCTTTTCTTCCTTTGTCAGTGCTGCATTCGCTGGCAGTATTTTTTGGTCGATTGATGTACTGGCTACCCACCAAAGCCAAAGACACCACAACCAAGAATCTGCGCCATTGTTTTCCCGAAATACCAGAACCAGAATTGCAAATGCTCATTAAAATTAGCCTGGTAAATACTGCCTGTACGGCATTGGAAATGGGAAAAGCCTGGATTAGACCGATAGAAGAAACATTATCATTGGTGGTTGAAGAACAGGGCTATGCAGGATTTCGCCAGGATGTAGAAAAAGAACATGGCGTGATTCTTCTCGCACCGCATCTAGGTAACTGGGAAATCTTCGGGTTTTTCGCGTCGGAAGGGCTGCCGTCAAATTTTATGTATCAGCCGTCCCGAATTGCTGGTGTCGATAGATTGTTGCGGGAAGTTCGCGCTCGAAGCGGTGTTCATATGGCTCCAACCAATCGAAAAGGGGTTGCAGAGTTACTCGGCGCTTTGAAGAGAGGGGAAATGGTGGGCGTGCTGCCAGATCAGGTACCCAACGATGAAAGCGGCGTATTTGTCCCATTCTTCAATCAAGCAGCATTTACCATGACTCTGGTAAGCAAACTGGTACAGCGGACGGGGGCTAGAGTGTATTGCGGATATGCTAAACGACTACCAAACACCGAGGGGTTTTGCGCAGTATTTTCACCAGCGGATCAGGACATTTATAACAAAGATCTGAATATATCTGTGACAGCTTTGAATAGAACTGTAGAAAACGCCGTGAAACAATCCCTCACCCAATATCAATGGGAGTACAAAAGGTTTCGGCGTCAGCCTGATAATTCAGAGTTTTATCGTATTAACGAATAACCAGGGACCCTCTGATTAATGTTTGCGAGGCAGTGAGTGCAAGGCAAAAATCAGCGAAAAGCGCAGTTTATAGGGCATAAATGCGCATTTTGAGCGGATTTTTAACGCAGCAATAACAACGTAGGTAATTAATCAAAGGTTCCCTAGATAGTGGGGCCACGAGATAGGAACTATGAGATCCTTTTGCTCATCCCCCGAAGGAATCTCGCTATGAGCTTAGCCCATCGAAGACAGGATCTATCTGATCATGCTTGGCACCTGCTTGAACCCCATTGACCTGGACGAAAAGGTCGCTGGGGAGGTATTGCAAAAGATAACCGGCCATTTATTCATGCGGTGTTTTGGATCCTGCGCACCGGTGCTCCCTGGCGCGATTTGCCGCCGGATTATGGTCATTGGAGCCACACCCATCGCCGCTTCATACGTTGGCGAGATAAGGGGGTATGGGAGCGCTTGCTGGACATCTTAATGGATGAGCCGGATGACGAATGGCTGATGATGGATGCCCGTCACTGCAAGGGGCATCCGCAGGCGGCAGGCGCGACAGGCGGCCATCAGAGCATGAGTCTCACAACAGGGGGCGCAACACAAAACGGCATTTGGCCGTGGATGCGCCTGGTATGCCGGTCAGGGCGATTGTGACAGAAGGGACACGAGCCGAGTGTCAGGAAGCCGGCGGCCTGATAGACGGGATAGAAGCCGAGTCTCTGTTGGCGGATAGAGGTTAGGATGTGAATGCATTGATTGAACAGGCGATTTCTCAAGGAATAACGCCCGTGATACCGCCCAAGAAGCATCGAGTGGAATTGCGCGATGATGACAAAGAGCGATACACATTGCGGCATCGGGTTGAGAACACCTTCTTGCACCTTAAACGGTGGCGAGGCATTGCCACTCGATAGGCCAAAAATACCTCCTCCTTCTTGGCGTCCATTCACATCCGGTGTATGGCGCTCTGGATTGGAATCTCGTGACTACACTATCTAGAAGTATAAAGAGAACAATGACTAATTTTTTCATTTGTTATTTCTCCACTGAAGAGGTTTAACGCTTGGCACAGCCGCTAGCCATATGGCGAGTCGGGCAGCCAAAGGCTGCGAACTGGTGCCACTTGTTAGCGATGAAATTAGAGTTCTGATTCATTAATTCCAGCTACTTTTATCAAGTGTTTCTGAAGCCCAATCTTTAATGAATGGTTACCATGAACGGGCACGGATAAACGAGCTATGCTTTCTGGGTGGGTAAATATGTGATGGCTTCCATTCACTCTTTGTAACTCCCATCCGTGTTTTTTGAGCAAGCGAATGAGGCGCTTGCCAGATACAGCCTTCATAAAGCAATTTCTAGAATTTCGGTATCTGCATCAATTTCCGTAGATGAGACATCTACTGCAAGACAGCCTTCGACGGCTTCATAGATATTTTCGAGAAGTTCGGGGTACGTTTCGCCTTGCGTGGCACAGCCAGGAATGCTGGGAACTTCGGCCCAAAAACCGCCTTCTTCTGCCTTGTGAATGATTGCTTTGATCTTCATGGCGTAAATACTAACCCAACAAAGATAAATACGGTATTTTTTCTCGTTAACGACTAAACTCAGCGGCGGCGGTTAGCCGTCCGCTGGAGTGTCTTGTTAGGCGTTTACCCTTTAGGTGGAAATGGGTCATTACCATGGCTGTCTTTTTGACTAATTTTTCCATCTTTGTTATGAACGACTAATTCACTTTGCTGGTTTCTGCTTATTTCACGAGCACGACCAACCGCCTGTTGCTTAGTGTCAAAATGACCTGAAGAGCGTTGTGCTCCGCTTTGTTTAATATCCCATCCACCTTTTTCTTGGTTGGGTACTACATGTGTACTTTTTTGAGTCATAAATATTACCTCTATAAAATTTGAAAAATAATTTAACGATTACAGTATGTTGAAATATAACCACTCTGCTGATCTACCGTGCCACCCTCAATACAATAAAGTATTCGTTCAATGATATTGCTACTACTCGCATGAGCATCAGGAATAGTTTTAACTGAAATATTTAAGAATAGACCCAGCATAAAGATCAATTTTCATCTTATTCTCTCCAACACCCAGTTAAAAGGAGTAGTCAGACATCGGGGCGAATGCAACGCCTAACAGCCCTTTTTATGAGGACGTTCGCCTCATAATAAAAACAGGATCTATCTGATCATGCCTGGCACCTGCTTGAACCCCATCGACCTGGACGAAAAGGGAGCTGGGGAGGTAGTGCAAAAGAGAACCGGCCATTGATTCATGCGGTGTTTTGGATCATGCGCACCGGTGCTCCCTGGCGCGATTTGCCGCCGGATGATGGTCCTTGGAGCCACACCCATCGCCGCTTCATACGTTGGCGAGATAAGGGGTATCAGGCTGTGTCAAAACGTCATGAGCGAAAGCGAGATGAGGAAAAAACAGGCGAAAAACCGGAGTTTACAGAGCGTAAATGAGGATTTTGAGCCTGTTTTTAACGATATATCACTGAGCGTAATAGTTTTGACACAGCCTGGTATCGGCGCGCTTGCTGGAAATCTTAATGGATGAGCCGGATGACGAATGGCTGATGATTGATGCAGTCACTGCAAGGGGCATCCGCATGCGGCAGGCGCGAAAGGCGGCCATCAGAGCATGAGCCTCACAAAAGGGGGCTCAACACAAAACGGCATTTGGCCGTGGATGCGCATGGTCTGCCGGTCAGGGCGATTGTGACAGAAGGGACACGAGCAGAGTGTCAGGAAGCCGGCTGCCTGATAGACGGGATAGAAGCCGAGTATCTGTTGGCGGATAGAGGTTACGATGTGAATGCATTGATTGAACAGGCGATTTCTCAAGGAATAACGCCCGTGATACCGCCAAAGAAGCATCGGGTGGAGTTGCGCGATGATGACAAAGAGCGATACACATTGCGGCATCTGGTTGAGAACGCCTTTTTACACCTTAAACGGTGGCGAGGCATTGCCACTCGATAGGCCAAAAATACCGCCTCCTTCCTGGCGTCCATTCACATCCGGTGTATGGCGCTCTGGATTGGAATCTCGTGACTACAGTATCTAAGGGATGTTCCAGCTAAAAGCTAACTAGCGCTTCCAGAACATTGGCGTAAATAATACAAGAAACGTAAAAACTTCGAGTCTACCTAATAGCATTGCGAAACACAGAATCCATTTTGCAGTGCCAGGAAGCTCCGCATAATTTTGTGCCACATTGGCTAATCCAGGCCCTAAATTATTGATGCATGCGCCTACTGCGCTAAATGCTGTAATGATATCCAGACCGGTTGCCAACAGAACCAACAGCATCACCATAAAAGCCATCACGTAAACAGCGAAAAACCCCCAAACCGATTCAATCACTCTATCGGGCATGACTTTATTCCCGAGCTTGATTGGGATAACAGCTCGTGGGTGAATCAATCTTTGAACTTCTCTTATGCCTTGCTTAAAAATCAATAGAATGCGAATCACCTTCATGCCGCCCCCGGTTGAACCGGCACAGGCACCGATGATGGCGGCATACAAAAGTACATAAGGCAGGAACAAGGGCCAGCTATTAAAATCTGCAGTCGTGAATCCGGTAGTAGTTGCAAATGAAACAACCTGGAAAGTACCTTTAATGAAAGATTCACCTATGGATGAGTAAGTGGTAGAGAAAAACAAGATCGTGACAGTGACTACGGTGACGCTAAGAATAATGAAACCGTAAAACAAAAATTCAGAATCTTGGAAATAATGCCGTATCTTTGTATCACGCTTCTTGTTCCAGGTTATAAAGTGCAATGCGAAATTGATGCCAGCAATAAACATAAATAACACAGCAACCACTTCTACCAATGGGTTTTCAAAGTAACCCAAGCTGGCATCGTGAGTAGAAAAACCGCCAATCGCGATGGTGCTGAAACTGTGGGAAATGGCATCGAACAAATCCATACCAACTGCCCAATAGGCCAAGGCACAGGCCAGGGTGAGAGAAAGATAGATATACCAAAGACTTTTTGCAGTCTCAGCCAGCCGCGGCACCAATTTATTGTCTTTAATGGGTCCTGGACTTTCTGCTCGGTACAGCTGCATGCCGCCAATTCCCAGCATTGGCAGTAGCGCTAATGCCAAAACGATAATGCCCATGCCACCCATCCACTGCAGCAACTGGCGATAAAAAAGAATCGACCTGGGTAAACCATCCAGCCCCGAGATTATGGTGGCTCCAGTAGTGGTCAGTCCAGAAATTGACTCGAAAATGGCGTCAGTAAGGGACAAATTCACCGATTCTGACAGGACAAACGGCAGGCAACCGGCGCTACCCAATACCGCCCAAAACAACGTGACTACCAAAAAACCATCTCTATTACTGAGTTCTTTTTTCTTACGTGCGGTAGCCGCCCAGAGTACAAATCCTGCGACGAAGATACTGAGACAAGAGCTGAGGAATGCGCCCGCGACTCCATCATCATAAAGCAATGAAACCAGCAGAGGCGGCAAGTTGCCGAGTAAACTGAAAATCATCAGCAAGATGCCAATTATTTTGATAACAATGGCTATATGCATTAAGCCAGGGACCCCTAAAAGAATGTAGGATCGACCTCGAACAGTCTTTCCACTGCAGGAATCTGTTTACTATTCACTAAAAACAAAATGACATGATCATCCGGTTCGATAACAGTATTATCGTGAGCAATGAGCACTTCATCATCTCTAACAATCGCACCAATGGTTGTTCCCTCTGGAAGATCAACGTCCTGTACTGCTTTGCCTATAACGTTGGAGTGCGCAGCGTCACCGTGTGCGATCGCCTCTATGGCTTCCGCTGCACCCCGTCTTAATGAATGAACATTTACAACGTCACCGCGTCGCACATGGGCTAACAGGCTACCTATGGTAGTGAGTTGCGGTGAAATAGCGATGTCAATATCTCCACCTTGCACCAAATCTACGTAGGCGGGGTTATTGATTAGCGCCATTACTTTTTTTGCGCCCAGACGTTTAGCCAACAGCGAAGACATGATATTGGCTTCGTCATCATTGGTCAGTGCCAGAAACACATCTGTGTCTTCTATGTTTTCTTCCAGAAGTAACTCTTTTTGTGACGCTTCTCCATTTAGAACTATGGCCTTGTTCAGTTGCTCTGAAATATAGGCACAGCGCTTAGCATCGCACTCAATGATCTTAACTTGATAACGATCCTCGATTGTTTGTGCAAAGCGAAAACCGATTTTGCCCCCGCCAGCAATCATTAGCCTGCGATAGGGCCGGTCTAACCTTCTTAACTCGCCCATACATGAGCGAATGTTTTCCTGGGCGGCGACAAAGAATACTTCATCATCTGCTTCTATTACTGTTGAACCTTCTGGCATGATTGGGCGATCTTTCCGAAAAATCGCAGCCACGCGTGTATCTATTGAGGGCATGTGTTGACGGATCAGCCGAATCTCCTGCCCGACCAGCGGCCCGCCATAAAACGCTTTCACGGCGACCAGCCGCACGCGACCATCAGCAAAGTCCAAAACCTGCAGCGAGCCTGGCAGATCGATTAATCGAGTGATGTAATCTGAAACAATTTTTTCAGGGCTAATAAGGACATCAACTGCGATGCCTTCTTTGCCGAAAAGTTTGTTGTTGTCAGTATAAGAAGAAGACCGAATGCGACAGATCTTTTTGGGGACTTGAAACAAAGCGTAGGCCACCCGACAAGCAACCATATTTACTTCATCGGAATCGGTAACGGCGATGAGCATTTCAGCATCTTCAGCACCGGCCGCTTCCAATACATTCGGCAACGAGGGTTCACCTTCCGTGACCTTTACATCCAATCGATCATTAAGTTCACGCAAGCGTTCGCTATCATCATCTACAAGAGTGATGTCATTCTTTTCTGTTGAAAGTGTCTCGGCGAGCGCGGCACCCACCGGATTGGCACCGAGAATGATGATCTTCATGTTGGCTTTGCGTTGCGGTTCCTATTGCTTACGAAGCAAGGAATAGAAAAATCCGTCCGGCCCTTGTTGCTCTAACGGCAGCAGTTGTCTTCCATAACGACATTCTACTCCCCAATCGGCTATTACGCCTTCATATTTAGCGTCCTGTTGTTGCTGTAGAAACAGCTCTATAACCTGGTTGTTTTCCTCCGGGAGTACAGAGCAGGTGGTGTATAGCAGCAAGCCGTTGGATGCCAGGCATTGCCAGATGGAATGCAGGATTGCCAACTGTTTGCGCTGAAGCTTCGCGATGGATTCTTTCCTTCTTAGCAGCTTGATATCAGGGTGCCGACGAATGACTCCCGTGGCGGAACAAGGCGCATCAAGCAAGATTCGGTCAAAAGGCCTGCCATCCCACCACGCCGCTGTGTCGGTCGCGTCTCCCAAAGTAACGTTGGCTTCTAATTGGAGACGATCTAGATTTTCTCTTATTCGTTGCAGTCGTTCTGAGCTCATGTCTAGTGAGACTAATTCTGTAAGTGAACATTCACTTTCAAGAATGTGGCAGGTCTTGCCGCCAGGCGCAGCACAGGCGTCCAGAACCCTGTTTTTCGCCTGCAACCGGAGTATTGCTGGGACTAGTTGTGACGCCTCATCCTGCACACTGACTGCGCTGGCATCAAAACCGGGTAAGGAACTCACAGCGTGAGGCTGATCCAGATAGATAGCAGTTTCAGCAAATCGCCCAGGCACCCCTTGTATACCAGCAGCATCAAGCTGCCTTAAATAGTCATCGCGGGATTGGTACTGGGTATTTACGCGCAAGGTCATGGGCGGTCGGCAATTATTATTCTCAATAATCGCTTCATGCTGCTCAGGCCAACAGTGGGAAAGTTTATCCACCAGCCATTGCGGGTGGGCACTGCCTACAGCAAGACCCTCATCGCTAGCGAGGGCTTCTAATTCGGATTGCTTTCGCAAAAAATTTCTAAGCACAGCATTCACTAACCCTTTCGCCCAAGGTTTCTTAAGTTCGATTACCGCTGCCACGGTTTCATTGATTGCGGCATGGTTTGGCGTGCGCATTTCCCGCAACTGATAAATACCCACAAGCAGTAAAGCGAGAATGTCGCTATCTTTGTCTTTAAGAGGCTTGTTTAGCAACCTGTCTAAAAAAAACCTAAGTGAATAAAACCAACGGCAGCATCCATAGCAATACTCTTGTAACAACTGAAAATCAGAAGAGTGATAGTGCTTAGTTAAATGGCTGGAAAGTGAGCCGTTTTCGGCCATCAGTTCTGCAAGAATTCCAGCGGCTGTAGCGCGGGTGTTGCTCATGGGTGACTGAAATTGTCTGAGAGGTTGCTAAATCTCGAGCCCACCTGGATTAACGGGTTATTGGAATTCACGTAGTCGCGAGGGCTTATGACGTTTTTTCCGGGAAGTTGCAACAGAGTAATCCGAATAGTAGTATCTTTGCACATCACTTCCATATATTCGTTGTTTATATCCAAAACAGTGCCAGGTTGTTCATTTTGAAAACCATCAGTTACATAAGCCTTTATTATCCGTACCCGGTTTTCTTCCATCAATGAAAAAGCTGGCGCTCTGCCGACACCAGCCCGAACCACATTAAGAATTTCCTGGGCAGTGTTATTCCAATCTATTCGGGAATCGTCTTTGGTGATTTTTTCAGCGTATGTAACCCCTGAATCGTCCTGTTTTTCAGCGTTTAGAAGCAAACTATTCAGATTTTCCAGAGAATAGACGAGGGCTTGTTGGCCGGCCTTGCTTAGTTTTTCGGTTAAGCTCAGCCTGTCATCACCACTTTCTATCGATACAGCGTGTTTATGCAATATTGGCCCTGTATCCAGTCCAGCATCCATCTGCATTACAGTGACACCTGATTCCTTGTCTCCTGAGAGCAAGGCACGCTCAATCGGGGCAGCCCCTCTCCATCTTGGTAACAGAGAGGCATGCACATTTATGCAGCCATATTTAGGGATGTGGAGGATTTGCTGTGGGAGGATCAATCCATAGGCAACTACAATAAATAGATCAGGCGCGAGGTCGCGCAGTTCATGGGCAGCATCGTCACTACGAAGGGTTGTCGGTTGTTTGACAGGTAGCGCTGCATTCAGGGCAACGTGTTTTACAGGGCTGGGCAGTGGCTTTTTTCCGCGACCAGATGGACGATCTGGCTGTGTATACACAGCAGCAATAGAAAAATCGTGCTTAATTAAGCAGGAAAGGTGTTGTGCAGCGAATTCAGGCGTGCCCGCAAAGCAGAGTCGTAATTGAGACATTGAATTACGCTGACTTTTTGTGTTCTTTTTCCAGCTTCTGTCGGATTCGCTGGCGCTTAAGATTGCTTATATAATCAACAAACAACTTTCCGTCAAGATGATCTATTTCGTGCTGAATACAGGTGGCCAACAACCCTTCTGCCTCTAATTCAAACTCCTCACCAGATTTGTCATGAGCAAAGACTTTGATGCGCCTGGGCCGGGCAATGGTCTCATAAAAACCGGGCACAGATAGACAGCCTTCATCATACTCTGACAGTTCGGGCTCAAGCACTTCGAATCTAGCGTTGATGAACATAAGCGGGCTGTCCTTCTCTTCCGACACGTCAATTACCAGCAACCGCTGATGGACATTAATCTGAGTAGCTGCCAGACCAATCCCCTGGGCCTCATACATGGTGTCAAACATATCTTCGATCAAGACTTCCAACTTCTCATCGAAAACAGTTACGGGGTCAGCCACTTTGCGCAGCCGGGGGTCCGGGAATTCCAAAATTTGCCGTATTGCCATGAATTAATGCGCTGTCCTGGGATTAACATTAACAAGCCGTCTGTGAACTGCTTCTGGTGATAATTATATCGTATTGCTAAGATAACGCCGCCACTAAGTGTAGAATTTAATGGATGAAAGCCCGTATTAAACACAAACTGACAGGTCGCTGTCTTGGTTTGATCGCTGCACTGACCGTTAGCACTGTGATGGCCCAGGGTGGGCTGTTGCGTCAGGATCGTCCAAGTTCGTATATCGTGGCTGAAGACGACACGTTATGGAATATTGCCGGTCAGTTTTTGCAGGATCCCGAAAGGTGGTCAGAAATTTGGCAGCCAGATCCATACCTCGATAATTCCGATTTCATCTATCCTGGAGACACCCTCATACTCAGCTATGTGGATGGATTTCCTAGAATCTTGGTACAGCGGGGCGACCGGGAAATAGAAGAGTTAGGTCCGGTTATGCGGGAGGAAACTTTTTCCAGTGCAATTCCCGCCATACCCTTGGAAGTCATTGAGAACAGTTTTACCCGAAACCGTATAGTAAGTCAGGAATTGCTGGATGCGGCACCTTATATCGTGGATAACGTCGAATATAATCTGGCCATCGCTACTGCCGATGAAGTCTATGCAAGAGGTGTGTGGCCAGCAAGCACCACCTCATTTGAAATCTATCGCCCGCTTCGGGAGCATTTTGATGATGAAGACGACGATATTCTGATGGGCATCGAACTGGAATACATGGGCTTTGCCAGTATCACTTCGGTGGTATCCTCAGAAGTGCGCCGTTTACTCATCAACAACAGCTACAAGGAGATACGGGTTGGTGACCGCTTACTAGTTCGAGAAGAATCCACCATAGGTGCCACTATTTTTCCTACCGAGCCAGTGGAGGATCTGGACGGCCGCATTGTCGCTTTTCTCGGGAACGAAAGCATGGCGTCACAGCTGGACACTATTTTGATTGACCTTGGGTTAAGGGATAACGTCGCAGTGGGTGATGTTCTTGCTATTTCAAAAGAAGGCATTGAAATAGTGGATCAGGTTGAGCGTGATCGCATGAGTTTCCGTGAACGTATGCGAGCCATCTTCAGCGGCCAGCGATTATCATTGCCGGGCAACCAAACAGGCACTGCTCTGGTATATCGTACCTTCGAAGACATGAGCTATGCGGTTATCCTCAGCAGCCTGGAGCCAATCGAATTAACTGACCGGGTTATTAATCCCTAATCAGCAAAGCGAATTCGATTCGAGTTTTACTGAAATTCCACCAGCTTCGAAATTCCTGTCTATACTTGCTATAAGATGTACAGGCCAGTTGCTTCTGTACCACGATTAACTCAAGGATGGGAAATGAACGAAGCAACTGTCATTGCTTATCTTCGGCTGCTTGCAGATAACACATTCGGTGCAAAACGTCTTTCGACATTGCTGGTCCGCTTTGGAAGCCTAAGACAGGCAAGAGAACAATCTGCATCAACACTCCAACAACTGGGTTTGAATTCAAAGCAAGGAGAGTTGTTGCACGGTGTAGGGTGTATACCAACATCGGTCTCGGATCATGTCTCAGGTTCTTTGTCCTGGCAAAATCTCACTGATCAGCGCATTGTGACGTTCGAATCCTCTGACTATCCTTACCTGCTTAAACAAATCGCTGCCCCACCACCTTTGCTGTTTTGTCATGGTGACCATTCACTGCTCAATCAACCCGCGTGTGCGATCGTTGGCAGTAGAAACGCAACGAGTTATGGCTTGCGTCAAGCAAAGTGGTTTGCGGCGGAGCTGGCCGAAAGAGGCTTTACTATTGTCAGTGGTCTGGCAAAAGGTATAGATACAGTAGCACATCAAGGCGCGCTCAGCAGTTGCGATAGAACAATAGGGGTTATAGGTGCCGGAATCAATGTGGTGTATCCGAAGTGCAATAAACAACTGCACACTGATCTTACGAATCGAGGGCTGGTTGTTAGTGAGTTTCTTCCAGGAATGCCGCCAAAAGCTATGAATTTCCCCCAGCGCAATCGCATCATTAGCGGAATTAGTCTTGGCGCTATCGTTATAGAGGCGAGCTTACGTTCTGGCTCTTTAATTACTGCAAGAATGGCCATGGAGCAAAACCGGAGTGTGTTCGCAGTACCAGGCCCAATAGATAGCGAATTGTCTGCTGGCTGTCACAGGTTATTGCGGGATGGCGCAAGCTTCGCACAAACGCCTGATGATGTTTGTGATGAGCTTATTAAAGGATGGCACTTCGAAAAACAAACCGTCCACTCTTGCGAGAATGCGTATGTGAAAGCTAAAGACACGGTAACAAAAGGAAGTCAACACAGCTTATCTCAAATCGAAACCGAGCTGCTAAAGAATATTTCTGAAACTTCATTGCTACTTGATACGGTAGTGGAATCTTCGCAATTCAAAGAAGATGAGGTTTTCGCAGCACTGCTAAAGTTAGAAATGAAAGGGTTGATAGTCAATGAAGCAGGTCGGTTAACTCGTGTTGCACAGTGTTAGTGGTAACTGAACAGTAATCTTGCAAGGGCACTGGTAGTCATGTAGTTTGCCGCTCTTGGCTACTCTCTCACCACAGGCGGCCTCTGACATTCTTATGTCAGGCAGCGTAATCGCGTATCCTACCGAGGCAGTTTGGGGACTTGGATGCGACCCAAAAAATAGAACTGCGGTTCATCGTATTCTTCAAATCAAGCAGCGCGAAGAAAGCAAGGGCTTAATACTGGTTGCCGCCAACCAGGCACAAATTTCCGAATTGTTAGTGGGCCTAAGTGATCGGCAACGAGACTTGCTGGACAGGTCTTGGCCAGGACCGATTACCTGGTTAATTCCAGATCCTAAAAATCTGATTCCTGAGTGGATAAAAGGCGAGCATCAATCTGTTGCCATTCGGGTTAGCGCTCACCCGGTAGTGATAGCACTTTGCGAAAGCTTCGGCGGGCCAATTGTTTCGACCTCAGCGAATCGAGCGGGTGAGCCAGAAATCAGATCTGGACTAATCATAGAAGAGCAGTTCTCGTTTACAATTGACGCCATTGTGGAAGGAGAGCTTGGCCAATCACAACAACCATCTGAAATTCGCGATTTAACTACTGGTGCCAGGCTACGTTAGTTTAACCAGACCCAGGCGAGAGGTCCTTGTGAAAACTGAAGACATTAGCAGAGTAAAAGAGTTTTTGTTGGCGCTTCAGTCTTCTGTATGTGCTGGCCTGGAAGCGGAAGATGGCTCGGCATCATTTCAGACAGATCAATGGGATCGAGAAACCGGAGGCAGCGGAATCACCCGAGTTATTTCAGAGGGTGCGGTATTTGAAAAAGGGGGTGTGAACTTTTCTCACGTATTCGGAAAATCACTGCCTGTCTCGGCTACAGCCGCCAGGCCTGAACTGGCTGGCCGCGCATTTCAAGCCATGGGGGTCTCCCTGGTGATACACCCTGAAAATCCATTCGTACCAACATCTCATGCTAACTTCCGGCTATTTGTTGCCGAAAAAGAAAACGAGGAATCTGCGTGGTGGTTTGGAGGTGGACTTGATCTTACACCTTATTACGGGTTTGAGGAGGATTGCGTCCACTGGCACAGTGTTGCCAAAGAATCTTGTGCAGAGTTTGGTGATCAATACTATGTAACATTTAAAGCCTGGTGTGATGACTACTTCCACTTAAAGCACCGCAACGAAGCACGAGGCGTTGGCGGATTGTTCTTTGACGACTTCAATGAACTTGGATTCGAGAAAAGTTTCGCATTTGTACAAAGCATGGCGGCGGGATACCTGAAAGCCTATCGCCCAATTGTAGAAAAACGTAAAAATACACCCTATCAAGAACGGCATAAGCAGTTTCAGGAATATCGTCGCGGTCGTTATGCGGAGTTTAATTTGGTCTATGATCGAGGGACTGTATTCGGTTTGCAGTCAGGGGTTGGCCGCATTGAATCTATCCTCATGTCGTTGCCGCCTGTAGTGCGATGGATTTATGACTGGCAGCCGGAACCTGGTAGCGCTGAGGCCAAATTGAGCAGTGATTTCCTCAAGCCGCGAGACTGGGTATAGTTCTCCTCTAATAAATAGAGGGTATAGAGGATACAGAGAATCTAGAAAACATAGAGTTGAATTGAAGCCTTGGTTCAGTATGCCGTTGTGGGTGACCCGATCGCCCATAGTAAATCTCCACAAATCCACCAAATGTTTGCCGAACAAACCGGTGAAGCAATGACTTATACGAAAGAGCGGGTAAGCGAAGCTGATTTCGATGACTATGTGCAGGCATTTTTCGCTCAGGGAGGAGGCGGATTAAATATTACCTCACCTCATAAAGAAGCCGCATTTTCCCTGGTAAAGCAAATTACCGTTCGAGCGCAGCTTGCCAAAGCGGTAAATACTTTATGGATAAGTGATGAAAGTGATGAAGCTGTGCTGTGTGCAGACAATACTGATGGCGTCGGGATAGTGCGCGACTTGAGCATTAACAACAATGTTCCTCTTACTGGAAAGCGGATACTGATGTTGGGTGCTGGGGGTGCGGCAAGAGGCGCGCTTGCTTCGCTTATTGAAACTAAACCCGAGCGTATTCTGGTTTTGAACCGGACAATCTCCCGAGCACAGTCAATGCAAAAGGACTTCGAATCTGTATATCAGTTGGAGGTTGCGGACCTTAAAGCGAAACCACATCACTCTTTTGATGTAATCATCAATGCGACCTCATCCAGCATACCCGGTGTTGTTCCTCAGGTTAATTCTAACTATCTAAGCGACAACAGTTGTTGCTACGACATGATGTATGCGGATAGACCGACTCCATTTATGGAATGGGGGCGTGACAATGGTGCGACTAAAGTTCTGGATGGTTTAGGAATGCTCGTTGAACAGGCCGCAGAATCATTTTCCATTTGGCACGGGGTAAGACCTGACACGGGGCCAGTGATGGAGGCTTTACGCTACTAACTGTTTTAGGGAACCTCTGATTAATTGCCTACGGTTGTTATTGTTGCGTTAAAAATCATCTCAAAATGCGCATGTATGACCTATAAACTGCGCTTTTTCGCTGATTTTTGCCTTGCACTCAATGCCTCGCAAACATTAATCAGAGGCCAGGGCAATCGACTGAACGCTTCTGTCGCGTCGAAGATGGGCAGAAGTTTATGATTTTCGGACTCAGATCGACGAGGGAGTGCCACTTGTTCACTTTTTGTGCTGAAAGTGTGCACTAAAATCCATTCAGTCGATTGCCCTGAATCAGAGGCTCCTTAGTTTTCAGCAGAAGATAAAAAAGGGCTGTAGATTTCTCTACAGCCCTTTTTGTTGTCACTTTGCAAATTGATTAGTGAGCCGCTTCTTCAGCTCCGTGATTATCCCCATGAATATCACCAGGCCCGAGTGCTACTGCATCCCGATCATGATCTCGATAAACGAAACGGGTTTCCTCTGTGTACTGACCTTCCACTGCCATGAACCCAATGAAAAGAAGCAGCACGACAGGTGGCCCTAAGATAGTGAACACCAAAGCCATGCGTTCCCAAACCACATGCATAAAGATCGCTACGATAAAGCCAGCCTTCAGCACCATAAAGAGTAGTACAAGCGTCCAGCGCATTGCGCCCTGCACTTCCAGATAATCCACCATGTACGAGAAGAAACTGAGTACGAAAAGTAGAACCCAGATCCTGTAGTAAATACCCAGCGGGTGTTGTTGTCCTTCAGCCGAAGCCATTAATTTCTCCTCTTACAATAAGTAGAAAAATGCGAAAATGAATACCCAAACGAGGTCTACAAAGTGCCAGTAGAGGCCAGCGATTTCGACAATCTCGAAACCTTTTTTGTCGTAATACCCGCGTTTGACTCTGAAGGCAACCCACATCAAATAGATCACACCTGCCGATACGTGTAGACCATGAAATCCGGTTACCATAAAAAATATGGACCCGAATTGCGGTGCGCCGAATGGGTTGCCCCAAGGCCGCACACCTTCTTCAAAAATCAGCTTGGACCACTCAAATGCCTGCATACCCACAAAGGTGGCACCGAAAGCAGCGGTGGCGCAGATCAACCAGAACGTCCTCGCTTTGTCTTTCCGATAACCGTAATTCACGGCCAGAGCCATGGTGCCGGAGCTGGTTATCAACACAAATGTCATGATCGCAATCAGAATAAGAGGAATAGGGTCTCCTCCAAACGAGAGCGCGAAGATTTCACTCTGAGGTGGCCAGGGTTGCGTAGTAGTTACACGAACGTTCAGGTAGCCGATTAAAAAACAGGAGAATATAAAAGTGTCTGATACCAGGAATATCCACATCATGGCCTTGCCCCAAGGCACATGATAAGCTTGTTTGTCGGCGCTCCAGTCGTCGACCATTCCCGTCATGCCTTCGTGGCCGACTACTTCATTTGCAGTTGCTTCACTCATCCATCTATCCCATTAATAAAGCAAATTTTAGAATTACGTATTGGCTAAAATGCCAAACAGTACCAGCCATACCAGCAACAAGAAGTGCCAGTACAAGGTACAGAGCTCGATACTCAGCTTAATATCTTTTGGCTCACTACCCGATAACAATCGGATTGAACTCTTGCTCCAGACCCACAAACCCCCTAAAAGGTGCAATGCGTGTAAACCTGTCAACAGATAATAGAACGCATTGGCTGGATTCGAATTCATGTAATAGCTGCCTGCCTGCAGGTTCTGCCAGGTAAGCATCTGACCAACAATGAATAGAATCGCAAAAACACCTGCACCAAAGAATGAAGTGTAAAGATTGCGAGTATCTCCTTTCACCACAATGTTGCGTGTCCACTGAAAGAGAACACTGCTCAGTGCCAGTAAGCCGGTGTTAAACCATAATTGGCCTGGCTCGGATAGCGGCTGCCAATCTGGCAGCTCCATGCGAATGTAGTAGCTGATCAGAAACAGTGAGAACACAACAGATGCGATGACCAGGAAATACACGAGAGCAACTCGTTCCGATTCCGTATTGAACGCCCCTTCCGGACGCATGCCACCGACAACGCCTTTGCGTTCCCAGGGTTTCTCTGTGACTGTTTTGATTAGGCCCATTGCTTAAACGTCCGCCAATGATTGATCTTTATCAGGATCGAAGTGCTCATCACTCACAGTTGGCTCTTCTGCCTCAGAAACATTCTGAGGAATGAAATCCTGGTGAGCACCGGGAACGCTGTAGTCATAAGCCCAGCGATAAACTGTCGGCAAACTCTCACCCCAGTTACCGTGTGCTGGTGGTGTGTCTGGTGTTTGCCACTCCAGGGAAGCAGCGCCCCATGGATTTGGATCAGCTTTCTTGCCGTGCTTCAGACTCCAGAGAATGTTGAAGAAGAACAGTAGCTGAGATGTGCCTACAATCAATGCAGCAACAGTAATTGCTGCATTCAGATCTTGGGCTGACGCCGGAATGAAATCCGTTGTACCCAGTACATAGTAGCGACGAGGAACACCGAGGAATCCGAGATAGTGCATTGGCAGGTAAATTGCGTAAGCACCCAGGAACGTGAGCCAAAAATGCAGTTTGGCCATACCTTCATGGAACATGCGACCAGACATTTTTGGATACCAGTGATAAATCGCCGCGAACAACACGAGGATTGGGGATACACCCATCACCATGTGGAAGTGTGCAATTACAAAATAGGTATCAGACAACGGTAAGTCGATGACTACATTGCCCAGGAATAGACCGGTCAGTCCGCCATGAATAAAGGTGAAAATAAATCCGATAGCGAAGTACATAGGTACGTTCATTCGGATATCGCCTTCCCATAAAGTCAGCACCCAGTTATAAACCTTAAGTGCAGTTGGGACAGCAATGATCAATGTGGTTGTGGCAAAGAAGAATCCGAAGTAGGGATTCATACCAGACACATACATGTGGTGTGCCCATACAATGAAACTCAGTCCACCAATGGCGATGATCGCCCATACCATCATTCGATAGCCAAATATATTCTTACGCGCGTGAACAGAAAGAACGTCCGATACCAGACCGAAGGCTGGTAATGCCACGATGTACACTTCCGGGTGGCCAAAGAACCAGAACAGGTGCTGGAACAAAATCGGGCTGCCACCATTGTGGTCAAGCGGTGTGCCCGCTTCAATAATAGCCGGCATGAAGAAGCTTGTGCCGAGTAAGGTGTCGAACAACATCATAATCGCGGCTACCAGAAGCGCTGGGAATGCAAACAGACCTAAAACTGTAGCAACGAAAATGCCCCATACTGTCAGAGGCAGGCGCATCATTGTCATGCCGCGGCAACGATATTGAAGAATAGTTACGACATAGTTCAAGCCACCCATGGTGAAAGCAACAATGAACACCGCTAAAGAGATGAGCATGAGAACAATTCCCATGTCATGCCCCGGTGTACCTTCCAGTGCTGTTTGTGGAGGGTAGAGCGTCCAGCCTGCACCCGTAGGTCCGCCTCCTACAAAGAAGCTGGCCATGAGAATGATCACTGAAATCAGGAACACCCAAACTGAAAGCATATTCATGAATGGGAATACCATATCCCGAGCCCCGCACATGAGCGGCACCATGTAATTCCCGAACCCTCCCAGAAATAGGGCCGTCAGGAAGTAAACAACCATGATCATGCCGTGCATGGTTACGGCCTGGTAATAGAAATTGGGATCCACAAAGTCCGTAGTTTCTGGAAAACCCAGCTGCATGCGGAACAACAGTGATAGCACAAGACCAACTACACCGGTGAACACAGCAAGACCACCGTACTGAATGGCGATAACTTTATGATCCTGGCTCCATACGTATTTCTCGATGAAGCTATGGGGATGATGCATCTCCATTTCCGCATCGCGATCAGCTAATGGTACGTAAGCCATTAAAACCTCCTAACTCTCTAAAAATTTTCAGCAATGGTGCTGATTAAAAACCTTACTGTCTAACTAATTCCGAATTAACGCAGCGTATTGATGTAAGCCGCTACGTCTTCAATCTCTTCCAATCCCGACATGGCAGTGGCCATGGATATCATTTGTTCACCGTAATCATCTTCAGGGTGAAGGCCACGGATACCTGCGCGGAAATTGCTAATCTGGGTGACAAAGTACCAGTCGCTCATGCCAGCCAGTTTAGGGGCATCGGTGTACCAGGTGCCTGCTCCGTCATCCAGGTGACAAGCAGCACAGTTGCGATCGTAAATGTCGTAACCGTTATCAATATCACCAGTGATTGTTGGCTGCGCAGGATTATCAGGCAGTGATGCAATGTATGCAGCCATGTCACGTACAGCATCATCAGTGGCAAGCATGCTGGCGAAAGCAGTCATCTGTTGACCGTTAGTATCGCCTTCACCGCCACGAATGCCTTGCTTGAAGTAGTTCAATTGACGCTCGATGTACCAGGTTTGCTGACCTGCCAGCTTAGGTGCGTTCAGGGCCTGGTTGCCTTCACCCTGCTGACCGTGGCAGGCAGTACAAGCAGCGTATTGTGCCTGGCCAGCAGCAACGTTTGGCGCGGCGGCATTTTGCGTTTCAGCAAACGTGGGCTGTGATGCTAACCATGCATCAAATTCGGCTTGAGGTTCTACAACTACAGAACCGCGCATGACAAAGTGGCCAATGCCGCAAAGTTCTTCACACATAATGTCATAGGTTCCTGCTTCCGTAGGATCGAACCAAAGATAAGAAGTCAGGCCTGGCACCAGGTCCATCTTTACGCGGAACTGGGTGACTGTGTAGTTATGAAGCACGTCATTCGAACGCAGTAGTGCTTTAACCGGTTGATTAAGAGGCAGATGCATGACGGGGTCATTAACAACTACATCATCAGCACCGTTTGGATCTTCGGGGTTGATACCGAATGGGTTGGTCTCGCTGACAAATGGTGTGTCAGCAGCGCCAAGCATGCCATCGGCACCAGGATAGCGGAACTGCCACTGCCACTGCTGGCCCAGCACTTCATATTCCGCCGCATCTTCAGGTGGTGTAACAAACTGTGCCCAAACAAAGAGGCCGGGTGCCAGCATCGCGATAACGCCAATGGTGGTGAAAATTGACAGACCAGCCTCCAGCTTGTGGTTCTCTGGCTCATAGACGGCTTTATGGCCTTCGTGCTGGCGGAATTTCCAGACGCAGTACGCCATAAACAGGTTACAGGCAACAAAGACGAATCCGGTTACCCAAAAAGTGATGTTGATGGTTAAATCAATAGTGCCCCAATCTGCTGCTATGTTGGTGAACCACCATGGGCTGGCAAAATGGAAAACGACTGTTGCGATAACCAGAAGAAAAATAACGACCGCTAAAGCCATGAACCTGAATTCCTTCTTTCTTTAATATAGATCTATAGAGTTTTTCAGTCTGCGCCATCCCCGATCACACCTGATTTTGTTGGTTGAAAAGAGACTTTGCAGAGAGTCAAATGTTGTTGGTTACACTCACTGATTTATTTTCTATGGCCTAAGCATGGAAGACAATGAGCAAGCTGTTGCTAAACTCATTTTTCCATCAAATTAAACCGAGTGATTGTCCTGATGTTTTTGTTATCCGGACGGGGTAATTCCGCAGCTGACTTTTTCACTTAAGCCTTGGGAAAACTTAACAAAATCGAGCAATTTGGCACACCTCACGCGGTCCGGAATGCTATAAAAAAATACCTCTCCAGGCAAGTAAATATGGCCTTCAGAGGCCCTGAAACTGCGCTAAATCAAGTATTTTTGACAGGAAACTGTCAGCTTCAATTTTTGTTGTAGGAATTTGCTAACAATTGCCTGGAAATTTTGTGAAAATGTCTGCCTTTTAGCTGTGTTCCCGCTTGAGGTGGACGGCGAAAAATGATGGAATGCCGCCACCCAAAAATGCCAATCCAGATAATTGGATAATTGATTGGCAGGCGAATCATTAAACCCATCCCGGAACAAATTGATAGACAGGCAACAGTGACGGAACTTACTTCCCAAAGCGCTGCCAACTGGCGCGACTACTACGAAATGTGCAAACCCAGAGTGGTCATATTGATGGTCCTCACATCCCTCGTAGGTATGTTTTTGGCGGTTCCTGGCATGGTACCGATCGATATCCTTATTCTCGGCAATCTGGGAATTGCACTGGTGGCGGCCTCTGGCGCAGTGGTGAATCACTTGATAGACCACAAAATAGATATCGTAATGAAGCGAACTCATAATCGCCCAGTGGCTCAGGGCCGCGTGGATACCCTGCAGGGGACTATATTTGCCCTGGCTATTGGTGTTACCGGTATGTTTATCCTGCTGTTTTGGGTAAATCCACTGTGTGCCTGGCTAACCCTGGCTTCATTTGTTGGCTATGCATTTATCTATACGGGCTATCTCAAGCACGCAACACCTCAAAACATCGTTATTGGCGGCTTGTCCGGCGCCATGCCGCCTTTGCTAGGCTGGTCCGCCGTGACCGGAACCATCGAAGCCGATGCGCTAATTCTGGTTTTGATAATTTTTGCTTGGACACCCCCACATTTTTGGGCTTTGGCCATACACCGTAAAGATGAATATGCAAAAAGTGGCGTGCCCATGTTGCCCGTTACCCACGGGGTACGGGTAACCAAGCTTCATATCATTATTTATACAGCGGTCCTGGTTCAGGTCAGTGTTCTGCCATTTCTTACTGGTATGAGCGGGGCGCTCTATCTGGCGGTGGCCCTGGCTCTGGGCGCCAGCTTCCTCAGCTGGTCCTTCAAGTTGATGCACCGGCCAGAACCCACAACGGCCATGGATACATTTAAGTACTCTATTGTGTACCTCGGTGTGCTGTTCATCGCGCTGGTTGTCGATCACTACCTCTATCAGTTCTAGTCCCGGAGCAGTGCAACTTTCTAGAAATACCAGACTCGCGCTAGGCGCTTTCATTGCGTTCGACCTGCTTGTAGCGAGCTGGCTGATATCTCTGTTTTTGGTGCGTTCAGAAATCAGCGAGATCAATGACCTGCGGGACCTGGGCGCGACCCGCTATCCTGATCCAGCGCAAATAGAAAATGTTAACCTGGTGGATGCAAATGGTGATTTGTTTACCGAGCAAAAGCTGCGGGGACAGTGGTCTTTGGTATTTTTTGGTTTTACCTCCTGTCCTGACGTGTGCCCTCTTACCATGGAAGAGCTGGCACATTTTTATCGACGTTATGATGAATCAGGATTGGACAACATTCCTAATGTTGTATTCATATCTGTAGACCCGGAGCGGGATGGTGTTCAGGAAGTAGCCGACTATATGAATCGATTTGATCAGCGTTTTATCGGCCTCACTGGAGAGACTGAAGCCATCGCAGATGTAGCCAACCAATTCTATGTGGCCTATTCCTCAGATAGTGATTCTACAATGGGGTCGCATGAGGGACATATGGCACCTTCTGCCAGCGACTCTCCGTCAATGCAAAATGATGACTATATATTAAGCCATGCCGTTCATCTAAGCCTGGTTAATCCCCAGGGCCAGTTACACTCGGTCATTCGCCCGCCCATCCGGCGCAAAACGATGATGGAGTTGTATCCTCAGTTAATTGCTGACTAGTATCTACACACAACAAGCATTGGCACTAATTCAACGGCCGTGTATTCTGGGGCTGGCAAACGGAATTTCAGACTAAGGAACCTCTGATTAATTACCTACGTTGTTATTGCTGCGTTAAAAATCAGCTCAAAATGCGCATTTATGACCTATAAACTGCACTTTTTCGCTGATTTTTGCCTTGCACTGACTGCCTCGCAAACATTAATCAGCGGCTCCCTAAGCTGATTCATTGTTTTAATCGCAATTTCATTTGCATGGCACCCTTGAAAAAGAGAGTTTTTGATTAAACTTCACATTGTCTGAAACGTACTTCTCTACTTGATGAGTTTGATGAGATAGGAACGATTAATCTGTGACTGCTTCCAAAGAATTGATACTCGTAGATGGTTCTTCTTACCTGTTCCGCGCATTTCACGCCCTGCCACCACTGGTGAATAGCCGTGGGCAGCCAACTGGTGCAGTAAAAGGCGTAATCAACATGATTCGCGCGCTTGTCAGGAGCCATCCGGATAGCAATATTGCGATCGTTTTCGATGCCAAAGGCAAGACATTTCGCAATGAAATCTATAAAGATTATAAGGCGCATCGTCCGCCAATGCCGGACGATCTTCGCAGTCAAATTCCGCTGATCCACGACATTATTCAGGCAATGGGGCTTCCTCTGCTCGCTATAGAAGGCGTTGAGGCAGATGATGTGATCGGCACTCTGTCTTTTCATGCAGGCAAAAATGAGATGAAGACCCTGATATCAACAGGAGACAAGGATTTAGCGCAACTGGTCAACGACAAAGTAACCTTGATGAATACGATGACCAATGAAGTATTGGATATCGAAGGAGTTACTAAGAAATTCGGAATAGGGCCAGAGCGTATTGTGGACTATCTGGCACTCATGGGTGATAAGGCAGATAACATACCGGGTGTGCCTGGTGTTGGTCCTAAAACTGCCGTTAAGTGGCTACAAGAATTCAATTCAATGGAAGGCATCATTGATAATGCTGATTCCATTGGTGGAAAAATCGGCGAACGACTAAGGGAGAATCTTGATCAGCTGAGATTGTCCCATGAATTAGCCACGATAAAACTTGATTGTAAATTAGATTTAGCCATTACAGATCTGGTAGCTGGTGAAGAGAAGTCTAAAGAGCTCCATGATTTGTACAGTGATCTTGAATTTAAAACCTGGATTAAAGAATTAGAGGAACGCAGTGTTACTGGCAGTGGAGACGCAAAAAAGGAAAGCAGCTCAAAACCCAAAGCACAAAAAAGATCTGCACCAGCCGAAGTTTCGGTCGTTGCCAAGAAAATCGACTACCAGTGTATTGTCGATAAAAAGCAACTAAACGCACTCATAAAAGACCTGTCGAAAGCAAAACGGTTTGCAATCTGCATCGAGTACAGTGGCGACCATTTCATGCAGGCAGAAATTCTGGGTCTGTCAATCAGTCTGGAGATTGGGAAAAGTTTTTATATTCCTTGCGGCCATGACAATGAAAAAGATCAACTCGATCTCGCTGATGTTTTATCAGAGCTTAAGTCTGTTTTGGAAAACCCACTGATTATAAAAGCGGGGTACGATCTTAAAACTCAAAAGCATGTGTTGCAGAACTACGACATCGATCTTCAACCATTAAAATCTGATGTTTTGCTTGCTTCCTATGTTCTAAATTCAGTGGCTGTCAAACATCACCTGGAAGACATTGCACGTTTCTATTTGGATGAAGAACCAAAAGAGCTGGAAAGCCTGCTAGGCAAAGGTCGAGGCAAACTTATGCTGCCAGAAGTCGCAATAAAAGACTTTACTGAATATAGCTGTCAGCGGGCAGACTTTATTTTTAGGCTTGCCACTAAACTTGAATATGACATGGAATCCCAGGGTCATCTGGCAGGGCTTTATCGTTATTATGAAACCCCGCTCATAGAGGTGCTGCAAACTGTTGAACGTAATGGCATCAAGCTCGATGCCAAAGTATTGGAAAAACAAAGCAAGCAGCTCGCGAAACAGTTAGACAAACTGCAAAGCGAAGTCTATGAACAGGCCGGAGAAGAATTTAACCTGTCTTCTCCAAAGCAGTTGCAAACCATCTTCTTCGAAAAGCTGAATCTCCCGGTGCTTAAGAAGACTCCAACAGGGCAGCCATCGACCGCAGAGCCAGTGCTGCAAGAGCTGGCCGAGCAATATGAAATGCCCCGCCTGATTCTTGAACACCGCTCATTGAGTAAGCTCAAATCCACCTATACCGATAAGCTGCCCCTGGAAGTTAACGCAGATACGGGGCGTATTCACTCATCATTTCAACAAGCAGTTGCAGCAACAGGGCGCTTATCTTCCGCTGATCCAAACTTACAGAACATACCAATTCGTACCGCTGAAGGCCGACGGGTTCGGCAGGCCTTTATTCCAAATAAGGGATACAAACTTCTGGCAGCGGACTATTCCCAGGTCGAACTGCGGATTATGGCGCACTTGTCGCAGGACCAAGGGTTGTTAAAAGCATTTACCAGTGACGAGGACGTACATCGCGCAACTGCGGCGGATGTGTTCAATTGCGCATTGGACAAAGTTACTGCAGATCAAAGGCGCGGTGCTAAAGCGATTAACTTTGGATTGATCTATGGCATGTCAGCATTTGGCCTGGCAAATCAACTCAATATCAGTAGAGGTGAAGCACAAAAGTATGTGGACAGATATTTCGATAAGTACCCTGGCGTAAAAGACTACATGGAACAGACACAGGCCTGCGCAGATGAGAAAGGCTATGTGGAAACCTTATTTGGCAGGAGGCTCTATCTACCTAACATCCATGCCGGCAATGCCATGCTTCGTAAAGCGGCTCAGCGCACTGCGATCAATGCGCCAATGCAAGGATCAGCAGCTGACATTATCAAGCGGGCAATGATTGATATTGCCAACTGGCTGGAACAGGACGCTATTGAGGCTAAAATGCTATTACAGGTACATGATGAATTGGTGTTTCAGGTCAAAGAAGGAGACGTGAAACTATTGTCTGACGGAGTTAAGTTCCGCATGGCAACGGCTGCCTCGCTCGATGTGCCACTGATTGTAGATGTTGGAGTGGGAAATAACTGGGATGAAGCGCACTAGCTACCTGCTGTTTGTGAAAATTCAGGGATGAATTTTCACAAACGTCGTCAGGATTTGCTGGCATAAAATTGCCATTCTATTTGCAAAGCCTTCCGCGCATTGGTTTGCAGCAAATGTCGCCATCCATGGCCCACTTCGAGCTTCAATGGCAAAAAGAGCCAACTTTTAGTCTTGCATATTCGCTTAGTCGGTTTTTAACCACTTGGTTAATTTTGATCTGGCCTCTTCCAGCCCCTGACGCTTGAGCGCTGAAAAAAGTTGCACATTGATTTCGGGCAAATCGCCTAAAGTTTGTTGCACTTTTAGCAGTGTGTTTTGAGCGGCTCCCCTTTTGAGTTTGTCAGCTTTGGTGAGCAAAAGCAGAACGGGAAGCTCAGATTGCACAGCCCAATCAACCATCACCTGGTCAAATTCTTTTAACGGATGTCGCACATCTGACAACAATACTATACCGGTCAGGGCTTCACGCTGACGCAAGTATCGCTCCAGCTCTGCCTGCCACTTTAGTTTTACGGCCAACGGTACCCTGGCAAACCCATAGCCGGGCAAATCAACGAGGTAGTGTTGCGGCTCTACGGCAAAAAAATTGATTAGCTGGGTGCGCCCCGGAGTCTTGGAGATCTTGGCGAGTTTTGCTTGTCCGGTGATGGCATTAATTGCTGAAGATTTTCCGGCATTTGAGCGCCCCGCGAATGCTACCTCCGCCAGACTGTTCTCGGGGCAATCATTCAAGGCTGCGGCACTGGTTACAAAATCGGTGTTGTTGAAGTTCATGCTAGGGCCTGTTAACACTGATCGAGTAGTCTCTGCTGGAGGGTGTTTTTGCGCTCAGCGAGGCAGAAAGAGCGCCGTATACGTATATAAGTATATACAAGCGACTGATAACAAAGCTGGGCGCAAAAATGCGCCTGGCCTTTCGGGTTGTGGGTTGTGGCTAAAAAAGTGCCACTTGTCGTTGCTCGCCGCTCATTTGGAATCACCAAACCACGCTCCTCGCGCCTCAATTGGCGCTTTTTTAGTCACAACAGAAACCACTTAAATTAGTGCTAACAGGCCCTAAGTAGTTTGGCAATGTCAAATGTTTCGGATTCCTGTGTTCTAAGTACAGGAAAGTGTGTTGTGCCCGGATTTAGGCTATAATCCGCGTCCGCAAAATTACTGGATTGTCCTTGGAAGTTTAAGAATTCATGAAGAAACCAGCCATTGTTCTTATATCGGCCCTGATGAGTGCCATTGCAACCCCAACTTTGCTCGCTCAAGGTGATGCTGCCGTCGGCCAGGCCAAAGCTGCATTATGTGCTACCTGCCATGGTAATGATGGCAATAGCCAGTTAGCGATCAATCCCAAATTGGCTGGCCAAAGTGCCAGGTACATGGTCAAGCAACTTATGGATTTTAAATCCGGCGCCCGCCCCGGGCCTACCATGGCTGCCATGGTAGCGGCACTTTCTGATGAAGATATGGCAGACATCGCTGCATGGTATGCATCGCAGGAAGCTACTGTTGGCGGTGCGAATCCGGAATTGATTGAACTGGGCGAGTCCATCTATCGCGCAGGCAATCAGGATCTTTCGGTTGCCGCCTGCTCTGCCTGTCACGCACCAGATGGCAAGGGCAATGCCCCAGCGGGATTTCCAGCTTTAAGTGGCCAGCATCAGGAATATACATTGCTGCAGCTCCAGCAATTTCGATCTGGCGAACGGGCCAATGACCTCAGCGGCATGATGCGCACTGTAGTTGAGCGTCTTACTGACCGTGAGCTTCAGGCCTTGGCCAGCTACGTATCTGGATTGCACTAATTGTTGGGCCTATCTATCTACCTGCCTGCTCGCTTATAAGGTGAGTAGAAAGTTACTGATTCAGCGGCCCCAACCAGGGAATCTGCCACTAAAAAGCCTACTTCTATCACTTGGTCCCGTTGAACATTTGTTTAAATGGCCAGTTTTTTGCGGCTATGGTAGGGTCTTTGGTAATGAATTATGTCCCTGAGCAACATTTTTAGCTCTATTTATGTGACTCTACAGTTTTAACATAGAATCACATAAGGAGGTTCAGATGGTTAAAAAAGCCGTTGGGAAACATATCCATACCCATAAAGATCTGACACTTTTACAAATAGCAGACATATTCGACGATGAGGGAAAAACCCGTTAATGGCTTGAAGGCCAACGCTAGCCGGACGGACCGCATATGAGTATGATTTCATCGCTGTAACGGCTGTCATGACAAACAGATGTTTAGTGTAAAGGGGCACTGTCATACAGGGATCAAAGCTGAGTTACCGAGTTTGGGCGATTGGCATTTATCTTTTCACGACAAACCTCAAAGGTATTTCAAGCATGAAATTACATCGTGAACTGGGAATTGGTCAGAAAGCCGCATGGTTTATGCTGCATAGGCTTCAGGAAGCCTGCCTATTGAATAAGCAGTGTTTTCTAGCCCAACTGAAGCAGATGAAACCTCTATGGGCGGAAAAAAGAAGGACAAACGTTCTGACAAGACACTGAAAGCTGAGCGCGGAGCCGGAGCCTGTTGGTAAGGCGACAGTTGCTGGCGTCCGTGATCGTGCCAGCGGGAAAGTCATGGTAAAGACGGCTGAGAAAACAGACGTGGAAATCTTGCAGGGCTTTATTATCAAGGAGCACACCAATAAAGACACGCAAGTCTATACTGATGGGGCTAAAGGTTATTGTGGCATAGACAGGCCGCATGAAGCTGTGAAGCACTCTGCTGGTGAATACGTCCGCCACATGGCACACACAAACGGAATGGAAAGCTTCTGGTCTACGCTCAAGCTCGGCTATCATGGTGTCTACCACCACATGAGCGAAAAACACCTTAATCGGAACGTCGAAGAGTTTGCAGGCCGTCATAATGTTCGCTCCAAGGATACAGTTAACCAGATGAAAGACATTGTGTCCGGTATGGTCGGCAAGCAACTGAAATGTGATGACCTCATCGCAGACAACGGGTTGGCATTGAGGGCAAGATCATGAACAGGACTGACGCCTCGGCTGATCTTTGTCGGTTCCTTGGACATCGGAAATTTTCAACAATACTGGCTGATCCCCCTTGGAGATTTGCCAACCGAACAGGAAAAATGGCTCCCGAACACAAGCGACTTGCCAGATACCCAACGATGACGCTTGAAGATATTTGCGGATTGCCAGTGTCTGACTATGCTGAGGATCGTGCCCATTGTTATCTTTGGGTTCCAAACGCCTTACTCCCTGAAGGGTTGCAAGTCATGTCGGATTGGGGTTTTACTTATAAATCAAATATTATCTGGCACAAAATCAGGAAAGACGGCGGCTCTGATGGACGCGGCGTTGGATTCTATTTCCGCAATGTGACGGAAGTTCTTTTATTCGGAGTACGGGGTAAAAACGTCAGAACCCTGCAGCCGGGCCGCCGACAAGTCAATTTGTTTGGTACCCGAAAGCGGGAACATTCACGCAAGCCAGATGAGCAATACGATATAATCGAAAGTTGCAGCTGGGGGCCTTACCTTGAACTTTTTGGGCGCGGTTGTCGCGAAAACTGGACGGTTTGGGGAAATCAGGCGTCCGAGGATTACAAGCCAACCTGGAACACGTATAAACACAATTCTGCGCTAGTAGCGGAGATGGCGGCAGAATGAGTGAGCTGGATTTATTTTCTGAAAGCATCAGGCGAAAATTTGAAATCTATAGCTATAGAAATGCAGCCGCCATTCTGGCGAGTAGTTTCCCTGCTCAATTTTCACATGTCATTAATGCTTTGGAAAAATTTGAAATCACAACCCAAATGATCCGACGTCCGGGTGGCAGTAAAGGTGAGATTGCTCGTTACGTAGACACACTGTTTCCCTCACCTGACTGGATTGAAACACGCATTTCAGCCGACTTGCATGTTCGGCTGGAACACGCAAAGAAAAGCGGGCACATCCTCCATGAATACATCAGGAAAAGTTTCTTGATGGTCATAGAATTGATTTCGTTTCAGAAAAAGTGGCATTTGATCTGGAGTGGAATAGCAAGGACCAAACATATGATCGAGATTTGTATGCGTTTTCGGCATTTTATGATGCCGGTGCGGTTGATGTTGGTGTCATACTGACCAGAGGGTCATCTTTGGACAATACCTTCTTTCAGAGCCTTGGAAAAATTCTGAATAAGGATGGAACAGAAGGCAAAGAAGATGTTTATAAGAAATTTGGAGCGTCAACGACATGGATGGGTAAATTGCTTTACAGGCTGGATGCTGGGCGCAGCGGAGGCTGCCCTGTACTTGCGATCGGAATTACATACACCAGATTGCATTGTAGATTACGATGAGTAAAAAACCTTAAATACTAAGAGAAAAACTGGCAGATTCATTACCAGCCCAACAAAGCTGAAATGGAATTGGAATATAATATGCCGCAGGCGGATATGAAATCTTTGCGTACGGCATTTTGCAAATCTGTCAACGCGGAGAGACCGAATCCTGATCTGTCACAATGTTACTTAGGCAGCCTCTGATTAATGTTTGCGAGGCAGTTAGTGCAAGGCAAAAATCAGCGAAAAAGCGCAGTTTATAGGCCATAAATGCGCATTTTGAGCTGATTTTTAACGCAGCAATAACAACGTAGGTAATTAATCAGAGGTTCCTTAGGGATATAATTCCCTTTTGATAACTGCACCTGTTTCGAAGGAGTAGAAAGAAAATGAAACAATTAATTCATCTGGTAGTTCTGGTTGCGCTAATGCCACTGGCAACACTGAGCTATGGACAGATTGAACGCTATGTCGCTGGAACCCATTACACGGAGCTGGCTGCTCCAGTAAATACAGTGGATGCGTCGAAAGTCGAAGTATTGGAAGCCTTCTGGTATGGCTGCTCGCACTGTTTCCGCTTTGAATCATTAGTCAATGCGTGGAAGGATGCACAACCTGACGATGTTGCTTTTGTGCGTTTTCCAGCAGCCTGGAATGATCTCATGAGAACGCATGCGAGGATTTACTACATCATAGAAGTCCTGGGGGCTGTAGACACAATTCACCAGGAAGTCTTTAACGCAATCAATCTGCAAGGCAATATCCTGCAGCGTGAAAATCTCATTGCAGACTTCTTTCAGGCACAAGGTGTTTCCAGTCAGCAATATGAACGTGCTGCAAACCATTTTCACGTAAAAAGCAGCATGGAGCGACTAGCGGATCGCAATACCGATTATGGAATTCGATCTACTCCCAATATGATCGTGAACGGCAAGTATCTGGTGACTACCGGCGGGCCGGTTCGCACACAGGAGGAAATGCTGGAAGTTGTTGAATTTCTTGTAGAAAAGGAGCGCCAGACTTTACCTTCCAGCGGCGACTAAATGCCTGAAATCCCTGCTCAAGACTGGCCTCTTATCGGGGCCAGTTTTCGTTTTCTTGCCCAAAAATTTCAGCCCGTCTGCATTTTCCCTGGTTACGAAACCAAAAGCCGCCAGATAATTCCCATTCAGGCAGCTTTAGGCAAACTATTTCCCACCGTTTTGAGTCTTAGTCAGATGAAAAAATAATTCTTTCAATGGCTTAGCAACAGCCACCCTATCAACAAGACAGACCTGCGGAAGCCGTTGGTGCTGTTAAACGAAACTCGCTGTGCTGCTGCATACAAATCAGTGAGGGTCACAAAACGCTAATGGTCCGGAAAGAATTAAGGGCATAAAAAATAACGATGAACTCAGGACTCTCGAATATTGTGGATGGGCTGCCAGCGAAGCTGCGTCGTATATTCCTGGGAGATCCAAAAGCAGAACTGAGAAATACAATCAGTGATCGCCTGATGGTTTTCGGAAAAGCACTTGTCCATATCAACAGCGGTCGCACAAGTTCACTAAAAAAAGATTTTGATTCCTTGCAGCTTGCAGCAGCAGCTAAACATCTTCTGGGCGACGGCTGCGCTACTGCAAAGGTAGAGTTACTCCTGGCACCTTCTGAATTTGTGGCCACCATTCAGGCCATGCCCGGGATCAGCAAGGAGAATCTTGAATCAGCCCTATCGCTGCAACAGGAAACGTTATTGCCAGCGTTAGATCAAGAGCTGGCAATGTGCGTATCGAAAAAATCTTCCGAGGAAAATGAAGACGTTATTGCATTGTGGGTTGCTGAAACGAGATTGCAGGAGTTGTTCGATGCCTTTTCAAAAGAAGGGCTGCAACTGGTCGCCATCCAGCCCAGAACCTTGGCTGTCAGTAAATCAGATTCCGTTGTTGAATTGATTGAGGACGAAGCGGAATACCTGACTGCAATTCGAATAGACGATGGCGTAATTACCAACTGGCTACAGACAGAAAAAACAGATCTGGATCACCCACAGTTTGCCGAGCAGTGGGCAGCAGAAACCGCGATGCTGAGCAATCCAGTTCAAATTGATAGTCCCCATCATGATCTTTATCTGCAAAACCAGGGGAGTGGCAGCCAATACCTGTTCTTTCCCCGTGGTGCACTGGATGCTCGCAAGCGGGTGGAAAAAGGTCGTCAGCTTCTAGTTGCGGCATCGGCTGTTGCAGGCATCATATTGCTTGCCGCAATACCATTCATATATCAATCCATTGAATTTCGCCGGGCAAGCAGCCAGTTACAGGCGATTCGAGAAATGTCGACCGATGTGCGCTCAGATCAAAGTATCGTAGTGAATTTCGAAAATCAGTGGGGTGCAATTAACGATTATCCTAACCAGGAACTGCGTGCAGCCATGTTTACACTGCAAGAGCTGTTAGGGGATGAGCGATTGTCTTCACTCGAGTTACGCGAAGGGCTTGTGCGTATTCAGGGGACCAGTCCCGATCCACAGGCTATCCTCCAACGCCTTGAGCAAGATCCGATGTTTACTGAAGTAGTTTTTTCGAGAGCAACCAACAATACGCGCTATTACATTGATCTTCGTTTAGCAACTGTAAGTTTTGAAGCTTACATGGTGCGGTACTTTCCCGACGCATCATAAGAAAATTTAATAATGGCTGCGACAAAGAGAGAGAAAAATATTCTAGTGCTGGCTGCCTTGGTTGCTGTGGTATTCGTTTTCGCCCAGTTAGTGCCAGCCTTACAGGGAATTCACGAGCGTCGGCAAGAAACTATTGAGGAGGTGTTACTGGCAATTATCCGTGAAGAACGCTTGATTGAAGACTCGCTTGATTGGCGCGAGAGACGAATCAATGCACAAGTGCAACAGGCGGATATGGAATCACAAATTTTTACCGGCGACACCATTCCATTGATAGAGGCTAGTATTCAACGTGATTTATCGCAGCACGCCAGGGATTCCGGGCTGGCAGTTGCCTCTACTCGACTTGCTGAACGTTTGCAATCCAATGATTGGCTGCTCATTAGCCAGGAAGTGTCCTTTCGCACAGGTGATGCCAATAATATTGTGACGTTTTTGCAGCGCCTTGAAAATTCTGTACCAAGGCTATGGATCAAAGATTTCAGTTTTGACCGCAGCCGCAATCAATACAGTGGTTCCATTACGGTTGTTGGATTCGCGCGCGGCTTAGAGAACAGCATAAACCAGGCGTAACTGTAACTATAGTGATGAAAGAACTAATGGAAACAGAAACTCCCGACATGCCCATCACATTGCCAATATTTAGTCAGCTCCTGGAGCCAGAAGGTATCGCGCCAGCACAGGATTTCCAGGAATCAGGAAAGTTACTTTGCAATAGCCTGCCGTCTATTCAGTTGCGGTCCCGGATTCGCTTTATTGTCGGCGGCGCATTGCAATTCGTTCTTAGCGAAGACGCTGAAGTACGCCGTATGCTGAAACACTGGCGTGCTGAACTCTCTCCTCGAATTGAAGGTTCAGATGACGATGTTTTCGTTTCAGGTTTTGATGAGGATGAAGCCCTTATGGACATGGCTTCCGATGCTCCTATCATTCGATTGGTCAATCACCTGTTTGCCCGCGCATTAGATCTCAAGGCATCAGATATCCATTTCGAACCTAATGAAAACACACTGGATGTGCGCTGTCGGGTAGATGGCATTATGGCTCCCATTGAAAGGCTGCCAGCCAAAATTCACACAGCGGTGGCTTCTCGACTTAAGCTCATGGCACGTCTCGATATCGGCGAAAAAAGATTGCCGCAGGATGGCCGTATTGACTATCAAATTGGTAGTAATCAATTAGACATGCGTGTTTCTACTTTGCCCGGCGTACACGGTGAATCCGTGGTGCTGCGTATATTGGATCGCAGTGATACCGCAGTTGATTTACAGCAGCTGGGCATGCCTGATCAGATCTTGCAGGACTATCAATCGGTAGTTTCCCAACCTCATGGCATGATTCTTATTACCGGCCCTACCGGCTCCGGAAAAACCACTACGTTATATGCCACTTTAGAAAAAATTAACGATGAAAAACGCAAGATCATCACTGTTGAAGATCCGGTGGAGTATCAGCTGGAAGGGATTACTCAAATCCAGGCCAATGCCAGTATCGGATTGAGTTTCGCTGCGGGCTTGAGATCAATTGTGCGGCAGGACCCTGATGTCCTCATGGTTGGCGAGATTAGAGATCACGAGACTGCAGAAATCGCTATTGAATCTGCACTGACCGGCCATCTGGTGTTTTCAACTCTGCATACCAACGACGCCGCAGGTGCCGTAACCAGATTGCAGGATATGGGTATAGAAGGTTATCTCATTAGTTCCAGCTTATTGGCTATTCAGGCACAGCGCTTGGTGCGAAGAGTGTGTACAGACTGTAAAGAAGAGCACCCAATTAGCGACGACGAACAAGCGGTTTTGCAAACCGATGCAGTTGAGTGTCCCACTATTCATCGTGGCCGTGGATGTGAAGCCTGTGGACACACAGGCTATCGCGGACGTGTTGGTCTTTATGAGCTGTTATTAATGAGCGGTACCATTCGACATCACATTGCATCCGGTGCTGATGCGAATTTAATTCGCGATGAAGCAATTGATAGTGGCATGCTAACTCTGCGCCAGGATGCGCTGGAGAAATTAAAAGCAGGCATTACTACTCCAGAAGAAGTAGTTCGGGTAACGAGGGCACTGTAAATAGATGAGCGCACTGTACTTCAAGTATCAAGCCTTCGACAGTCAAGGCAATGTAGAAAACGGACAGCTCAATGCTGAGTCTGAACGAGAAGTGGTGCGTCTGCTGCGAGGCAGGAACCTGACACCGGTCAAGATTCAAGAAATACGAGCCAGTGCTGATAAAACACGACGCAAAAAAATCGCACACCACGACTTGCTGGATTTCACTAATGGTCTTTGCACACTGGTAGAAGCCAGGGTACCAATCGATAAAGCCTTACGGTTGTTAGATGGCATTACCGAATCTGCTGTAATGCGCGAGCTGGTGGTTCAATTGCTGCGAGATGTGAAAGCAGGCAAAGGGCTGGCTGAGTCCATGGAAGTTCACCCCCATGTATTTGGCAAAATGTACATTAATATCATTAGAGCTGGCGAAGAAGGGGGCATTTTGCATGAGCTTTTGCTGGACCTCGCCGAGTTTCTCGACACCAGCGCACGCACTCGTCACGCAGTAATTTCTGCGATGGTTTATCCCGCCGTGCTGTTAGTCACTGGCATCATCTCTGTATTTCTACTATTGGTTTTCGTAGTACCACAGTTTGCTGCCATGTTCGAAGACGCTGGCACTGAAATACCACCTTCGGCTGCTTTTTTATTGTCGCTAAGTAGTTTTATCCAGTCCTATGGTTATCTATTTATTGTTGCGGTCGTCCTGGGAATCTGGGGATGGCGGCGGCTTGGTCATGACCCGGCTGCCAAATTGAAAAAAGACAGCTTCCTGCTGTCGCTTCCAATCCTTGGGAACCTGATTTTGTTTAGAGAGTGTGCAGTTTTTTCTCGCACCTTGGGAGCGTTACTAGGGGCAGGTATCCCACTTATCAGAGCTCTGAGAGTTGCAAGGGAAGTTGTTAGCAACAGTCTGCTAAACCATCATCTACTGGCAGTGGAAGAAGATGTTAGAGGTGGCGCGGGCCTGAGTGTTTCGCTGGAAAAAACTAATCAGTTTCCAACCTTGCTGCATCAATTAGTTGCTGTCGGCGAGGAAT
The DNA here is from genome assembly GCA_965198435.1 of uncultured Pseudohongiella sp. Classification (GTDB taxonomy): domain Bacteria; phylum Pseudomonadota; class Gammaproteobacteria; order Pseudomonadales; family Pseudohongiellaceae; genus UBA9145. The sequence continues at coordinate 407,686 of OZ240664.1, forward strand.
CCGGGCGTACATCGGACATATTACTTAAATCGGCGGTGACCTTTGATACCTATGTCAGAAATCAGATGGCTGCCCTTGTCGCAGCGCTGCAACCCGCGCTCATCATCTTTTTAGCTATCGCTGTTGGTGGCATCACGATCACTATGCTTTCTGCTGTATTCAGTATGAATGCAGTTGAATTCTAACGAGGGAGAGAATTGTGAGAATCATGGATATTCATCTCAGGCCAGGTGCGAAGGGCCGGTTCAGGCGCGTTATCACTGCCACCGCTGTGCTGTTCGGGCTGTCATCCTGCGCTGTACTGGAGCAGGGCCAAACACCTGCCAGCACAGGTCAGAATGCGATGGTGTCGGCTGCACAACAATCTGCCAGCACCACAAACTCGCCAAACATTCCGGTTCTCGCTGCCACCAGCGCTACCCGGCAGCAGGAGCTGTTCGATGCCATTAACCGCAACGGTCAAGCGGTAAGCTTTGGTGGGTTTCGGGAACAGGTACCAGCCGCACAAGTGACAGAGGGTGAGGATGTAGTCGAACTCAACTACGAACAGGCTGAGTTACGTCTGGTTCTGGAAGAGTTAGCGGACGCGCTGGATATTTCCATGGTGATCGATCCTACTATCAGTACTCAAATATCGATTCGCACTTCACCCAATCGCCCCCTGCAGCGGGATGATATCTGGCCACTGATGCGCCTATTGAGTCGCGACGCAGGTGTCATCATTGAGCGTGCCGGTGATGTCTACAACGCTCGACGACAGGTGAGTTCGAATCTAGCTGCCGAGATTGCCACTCCGGAAACCTTGGGTGATGGCACTGCAGCGCGCATCATGCAGGTAACTCCCTTGGTGTATGTTTCAACTGAAGCGGTGATACAGGCCATAAAACCACTGTTAGAACCGAATGGTAATGTGAGTCAGCTCGGCAGAGGAAATCTGTTGCTGATAAGCGGTTCCGAATTCGATCTGGAGCGGGTCAATCAATTGCTCATGCTCATCGATGCCGATCCTTTCAGTAATCAAGGCATTCATCTCTACCAGTTGGTCAATGCAAATGCCACTGAGGTTGCTGAAGAATTGACTGAAATTTTGCAGATGATAGAAGGGCCAAACCCTGCTTACCAGATAAAAGGCATTGAGCGCATAAACGGCCTGTTAGTGACGGCACCAGCCACTCGAGGATTCGAGGAAGTATCCCGTTGGGTGGAGATTCTGGATGCAGATAGCCAGGAACAGGTGGAACAACTGTTTATGTATCGCGTGAAGAATCTGGTTGCAGAAGACCTCGCCAATACCTTGTCTTCAATTTTTGAAGATGAAGATGATGTGGTCCAGCCATTACCGGGAAATCAGGGCACCTCGTCTGTCCCAACGCAGCGTTCACTGTTTCCCGAGTCCCGAGTTGGTAACGACGCTACACAAGACAGCCCGGGACTGGCCGGGGGCACTGTACCTGCCATCACTACAGCACCTGGTGAGACAGCCGTCTCAGCTAACCTGACAGTAAAGATCGTCGCCGATGAAGCTACCAATAGTCTGTTGATTCGTGCCACAGCGCGAGACTATCGACAATTGCTAACCACCATCAGCCAACTGGATGCGGTGCCACTTCAGGTAATGGTCAATGCCGTGATAGCCCAGATCACGCTAAACGATGACACGGAGTTTGGAGTGGACTGGAGCCGTATTGCCGCTAATGCCTCTGCGAGTCCCATTTCTACCAGTACAACTACCAACTTCGTTCCCGATGAGCTGGGTGGGTTGATGTTTACCAAGGGTTTTCTTGACGGAGCTGCGCAAGTGGACGCGACTCTTTCAGCCATCGCGGTGAACAACGAAGTCAACTTACTGGCGCGCCCTTCCCTAACTGTCAGTAACAACCAGGAAGGTGAAATTGTGATTGGCTCCGAAGTGCCGGTCGAAGCGGGCCAGGCGATTGGCGTAGGCGGAGTTTCCACTACCAATATCGTATACCGTGATACAGGCATCGAGTTATACATTACACCCCAGATAAATAATGACGGCGTGGTCAACCTGATTATCAGACAGGTACTGTCGTCTGTCGCCAGTTCCAACACCGGTGTTAATGAGAATCCGGTGTTCAACAATCAGGAAATCAGTACTACTGTTGTTGTACGTAATGGCGAGAATGTTGTCCTGGGTGGGCTTATTCAGGATGATAACGAGCGACTGAACACCGGCGTGCCTGGCCTGAATCGCGTACCAATTTTAGGTAATCTGTTTTCCTATCAACAACGCAATCAGGAGCGCCGTGAGCTCTTTATTGTATTACGTCCGGAAATCATCAATCTCAATGAACAGGCGAGTGTACAGTACGCGGATATTCTCGACCGCTTCGAACTGGCGTCGGAGCTGTTCGAAGACTTCAATATCTAGGGGCCCTCTGATTAATGTTTGCGAGGCAGTGAGTGCAAGGCAAAAATCAGCGAAAAAGCGCAGTTTATAGGTCATAAATGCGCATTTTTAACGAAGCAATAACAACGTAGGTAATTAATCAGAGGTTCCCTAGCAGATGAATGGATTGAAGACTATGAATTCAAACAAACAACGAAATATTCGCCATCAGGTGGGCTTTACCCTTATCGAAATTCTAGCGGTGATGTTTATTCTCGGACTGCTGGCGGTGCTGGTGGCGCCGAATATTTTCAACCAGCAGGCCGGTGCACAACGTAATGCTGCGATTTCTCAAATTTCTTCCCTGGAAGCTGCATTGGACGCTTACCGCCTGGATGTGGGCGAATACCCGGATTCACTGAATGGCTTGCTGGAAAACGATTCTGGCCGTGCAGTGTGGAACGGGCCCTACCTCAGGCGAGAGCTGCCCTTAGACCCTTGGGGCAACGAGTATGTGTATAGCGGAGACGGGCGAAATTTTACTTTGATATCCTATGGTCCAGACGGTGAGCGAGGCGGCGAAGGTGATGATGCCGATATTGGACTCTAAATCTTCATGCTGGAATACCACCTGCAACCCGCAGGGTTTCACCTTACTGGAATTATTATTGGTGCTCAGCATTATCGCTGTCGCCGGTGTCTTGATTTTTCCCAATATCGGAAGCCTCGATAATCGTTGGTTTTCCATTCAAGTGCGTCAAGTGAATCAAATGCTCAACTTTGCCCGTCGCGACTCGGTAGTCCGTGGTCAGCCCAGCACCGTGCGCTTGCACGCGCAGCAAATCGATGAAGGAGAGAAAATCATTGCTGATCCGAATCTAGTTGCCAGTTGGGAGAGTGAAGGCATTCAACTGAGTTTTCGTGATAGTACAGAAACTGAATTCGACATCGATGAAAGCATTGATGTGACATTTTATCCTGAAGGCGGTAGTACTGGCGGTATAGTGCTGCTGACACTCGATGGCCAAACGGCGCGCATCATCATCGACCCATTCACCGGGCGTATAAGCAATGAGTTTGATGAAGAATAAGCCAGCAGTCTTTAGTCGGGGCTTCACTTTACTGGAAGTCATAGTTGCGCTTGCGATAACAGGTTTCGTGCTGGGGAGTCTGTTCTCTTTGCTGGGAGGCAGCAAACAACTGACCTGGCGCTCAGAGGACAGTTTATTACGAGCAGCCGAGCTACGCGCTGTTACCAATTTTGCGCTGCTACAAAATGAATTTCAGGATGTGGAGCCAATTCTGGAAATAAATCACTACCGCATCATAGCGGATTTGGAAATGGAAGCGCCGGAACGTAAAACCCAACCCATGATTAACGCGCTGCAAACATTCGAAGTGTTTAATGAAGAGACAGATATGTCAGTAACCGGTACCCGCTGGATTCAATTGGAACTGCCTCGATGAACATCCGGGAGATTAGCAGGACTAAAAATTTAACGCATAGTGGTTTCACACTGGTAGAAGTGATGCTGGCATTGTCATTGACCGCGATGCTGCTTGGATTATTAAGCACCGGTGTATTCGTTGTTGCTGATGACTGGAATCGCAGCACCGATGTATTTGACCAAAGCCTGGATGAATCTCTGATTGTCCTGCAAATCGATCGTGCACTGCACGGTGCTTTTCCCCATAGCTTTACCAATCGAGAAACACTATCCCGGAAAGTCTATTTTAAAGGTGATAACAATGCTTTGAGTTGGGTAACTACTGTTTCACCGCAGCGAACACCCAGTCTCACAGCCTGGAAATTGTCTTTCACTGAGAATGCAGGCGTTTTTATAAAAACCGTTCCCGCTTTCACTGACGATCCCAGTCTTCGCCTGGAAGAGGCCGAAAGCGTGTTGGTACTTCCTGATCATGAAGTGTCTTTCAGTTATCTGTATGAAGACTCGGATGATTCCCTGGTATGGACAGAAGAATGGGAAGGTGAAGAACGTTTAGGTTTGCCTCTGGCTGTCTATGCCAAACTCACTGATGTAAATGATTTCGAAGAAAATCCTAAAGAGATTGTTGCTCGCATTCGCAATAATACTCACCGCAGTATTCGCCCTGACACCAATGATTTTATCGCCCTGTAGATACTAACGATGCGCCAAAAAGGATCAGTTCTAATTATCGTGCTTTGGACAGCCGCTCTATTGACTGTATTAGTTACAGCAATGGCAGGAAAGGTGCGGCTGTCCGCGCAGACTGTGATACACAATCAGAACGCCAGTGCTGGCTGGGCTGAGTTGATGGGCGCTGTGCATCAGGCAGAGATGGAACTGATGCTGGAGCTCATGTCTCAGCCTCTTGATTTTCAGCCTGGGCTTACCGAGGACGGCGAAGTAAGGAATATGCGCTATCGGTTCAATGGCCAAGCGCTGGATCTGCACTATCCTAAATCTGATGACATTGTTGTTCGTATTTACGATCACAGCGGCAAGATCAATTTAAATCGAATTCCACGACGTAATATGCAGATGTTAATCGAGAACCGTTTGGGTGGATTAGATGCTGATCCTGAAGCAGTGCAGGATTTGTTAGCCGCCTGGACTGACTGGACAGATCTGAATGATCTTGAAGGGCCCAATGGTGCCGAGGAAGACTACTATCAAGACCTGGCGCAACCATTTTCTCCTCGCAATAATCCAGATCTTGATACAGTGGAGGAGATTCTGCATATAAGGGGATTTGCGGAATTGTTCGAAGGTGTGAATCTTGATGCTGCATTTACTATTTACGGTAACGATCGAAACATCAATCTCAATCTTGCAACACGCGAGGCCATGGAGTTATTGCCTGGCCTCAATGAGGAGATCATTGAAAACATCATTGCCTATCGTCAGATAGAGGACATCAGTAACCGCGCAGAAATTGCAGAAATCATTCCTTTCGAAAATCTGCAGGAAGTAAATGCCTGGATCGGTAATAACACCTCACAAGTGTATAGCATCTTCGCCTACCCTAAAGCTGACCTGGATGAAGAGACTTTGTTGGAATTGGAATCCGAGCAGGAATGGGTGAACCCGGATCCTGTGACGCAAGCTTATATGGAGATTATTGAAGTACGCAGCTATAACAGTTTGCCGCAGGTATACAAGATTGATCCCTATGGAAAATTACCCGATACCTCCCCGGCGCGAGTCCATCCCGAGGACTATACCTTTCTGCGCTAAGGTTCTCTGCACGTTGCACGTTCTTTTTGGCGCTATTTTCTGCTTACTGACCAATCCGAATCCATGATAATCGGTCCGACCCCTTTGTTAGGTTTTATGCTGAGTTGTTGACTGAACCTGGTTTCGTACCATAGCAGGCTGCTCTTGTCCGCCAGCCCGCCAAGCACGTAGTACTCGCCAACTCGCATTGCCAGGTTGTGAACTGTCAGTGAAACAGTAAACATATCGCCCTTATGAAAAGGGCCCTTTTCGACGTTATCAATTTCGGTAGTGAAGAATGAGGCGTGGGGCTCTTCAGACGATTTCATGAACGCAAAGCCAAAGTTACCCTCTATGCCATCTTTAAGCACTTCGACTTCCATTTCCATGGTAACGCTAGACAATGGCTCCAACTCGTCGATGTCGTTGCCTTCGTTGTCTTTCACTGAAAGAGAATTGATGCGGCAGTCTTGAATAACTGTTTCATCCGGTTCTTCTCCCGTGCCTGATTGCTCCAGCTCATCAGGCAGATCATCCTGGATACTGTTATAGGATTTCTTGCTATTGCAGAAATCTTCATAGAGCCCTACTACCTTATGGCTATCTCCAATCTCTCTGATTTTTCCCTTATCGATCCAAATGGCAGTGTCGCAGAGCTCCTGAATGTGGAACATGGAGTGGCTGCAGAACACCATAGTTTTTTGTTCAGCTCGAAATCGATTCATGCGTTCCACGCATTTTCTCTGGAAAGCCATATCGCCCACAGACAATGCTTCATCAATAACTAAAATGTCTGGTCGCACCATGGTGGCAATGGAGAAAGCCAGACGCACAAACATACCGGAAGAATAGGTTTTTACCGGGCGGTCGATAAAATATCCCAGCTCGGAAAACTCAATGATGTCATTTTCCAGCTCAGCAATATTTTCATCTGGCACGCCAAGCAGAGAAGCATTTAAATAGATATTGCGGCGGCCAGTAAACTCTGGATGAAAGCCCGCACCTAACTCCAGTAAAGCCGCTACCTGGCCCTGTATCCGAATCTCACCGCTTGTTGGTTGTACGGTTCCAACCAACAACTTGAGCAAAGTAGATTTACCAGCACCATTAACGCCAATTATTCCCAGGCTGTTGCCATCGGGTACGGCAAATGAGATATCGCTCAGCACATGATAAAGATTATGTCGCGGCCTGCGCGTCAGGATTTCCCACAACCGATCCTGAGGCCGATCATAGATTCTGAAATCCTTATTTAAATTGTTAACTGTGATACCTGGCACTTATAAACCCTGACCTGAATCTTTGCTAAAGCACATCACCAAATGCATTCTTTATCCGCATAAATAAGTATCCACCCAGAAAACAGCTAACCAGAGAGATCGGAATAATTATCTGCAAGTTGGTTATATTGACTTCGCCCAGTAATACGATTTCCCGATACAGGTTTATGAAGCTATGCATAGGATTAAACAGGAACAATTGCCGGGCAGCTTCATCCTGCACCATGGTTATGGGATAAATAATCGGCGTCAGGAAAAACCAGATAGTCACGCTCAGAGCAACGATCTGTTGCAGGTCTCTTAGAAACACGCAGAGAGCTGAAAGTACTGCGACCAATCCCATGGTGAACAGGAACTGCAGGAAGAAAATCACAGGTAACATTAACCAGGCAGTTGAAAATAATCCTTGAGTGGCCATATAGAGCAGAAGTAGCCCAAAGCCAATCCCATGGGTAAAATAAGGAATCACGCTTCCAACTACCGGAAGTATCTGGACCGGAAACATCACTTTGGTAATCAATGGTGCTTTTACTAACAATAGTCCGGGTGATTTACTGACAGCCTCGCTGAAAGCAAACCAGGGCAGGTAGCCGATCATCATGAAAATGACGAATTGGGTTTCACCAAAACCTTCAACGGCATTTCGCATCTGAAATATGTAACCAAATACGAATGAGTAGATTACTATGTTGACGATAGGTGTCATGAATAACCAAAGAAATCCGCCAATGGATGCGGTGAATTGGGCATAGAAATCCTGGCGGGTGAAATTGTGAAACAGCCTGTAATGGGTGACTGGCGTAAGCAGCCATTGGCGAAGCAGCGTGAAGAACATATGCAGTGTGTAATTTCTATCTCAGGCCAGTGACACCGGGGGTTTTGGCGATGGTCTTAGTGCCCGGTTGGCTGCGCATTTAATCATGAATCGCCCGTAAAAAGCTAAAATTTAGTGTGCTGGCTATACACTCTGTGTTTACATTTTTTATCCACTTTTGAATCTAAATGCTAAATCCAGAACACCTGCCAGTTGTATGTAATGTGTCGCCATTGCAGCCAGGGCCCTGGTTAGTGTTCGCACCTCAGGCGGATGATGAAACCTGTGGCATGGGAGATGGTTTATTGAAGGCGAAACAGAAAGGCGAAACAGGCAGGCGTCGAAATGCATCTAGGGGGCCTCTGATTGATGTTTGCGAGGCAGTTAGTGCAAGGCAAAAATCAGCGAAAAAGCGCAGTTTATAGGTCATAAATGCGCATTTTGAGCTGATTTTTAACGTAGCAATAACAACGTAGGTAATTAATAGGTAATTAATCAGAGGTTCCCCAAATCAACGAGTAGCTGTCCTCATAAGTCAAATCAGGCCCAGTGCAGTTTTTCCCTGCTCACATGGAGATCTATCCTGCTCACCGTGCTGTGGTATTTTTCATTTGTAAAGGCTTGCGGTGTGCTTATCAACAGGGCCTAAAATCTCGGATCGTCGCTTATGAAATCGGCGTGCAAAGCCCGGCGAATAGGTTTATTGACATCACACCGGTGATAAAAGAAAAGGGGCTGTCCCGGATGTGTATGCCAGTCAGAATAGTCAGAATAGTCAGAATAGTGAGAACAGCTACCAACAGTTGGTATTGGCGCTGGATAAAGGCCGCACTTTTTCACTGGCAGGCCATGTGAAATTCACTGCAGGTTTTTTTCGATTCGAAGAAGGTGATTTGCAATACACACTACGAGAGATGACTCAGCGACTTATTGATCTCTATCAGTGACAAACAGAATGTTGAAGAAAGCCAGTTCTGTTTCCAGGCGCTAATTTGATTCAACCATCCAGTTGCCCACTTCCGCCACGTCTTCAGCAGTCAGCACCCCTGCTTCCCGTTTCAGCAGAAGCTGATAGATAATTTGTTCATACCGTGTGCGTTGTAATTCTCTTTCAGCCGCGAACTGATCGCGGATGGCGTTAAGCACATCCACATTGGTCACGGTGCCTAACTCAAAACCTTGTTGCATGGCTTCGGAAGAGATTCTTGTCGAGTCCACCAGCCTTTCAGCAGCTTCCACCAGCAAAACGCTGGCCTGCGCCTGCAGGAAAGCCGACCGAATCTGCTCGCTGGCTTGCAGTTCCGTCTGGCGCAGTTCAAGTTCAGCAATACTGCGTTGTGATCTGGCCTCAGAAATGCGAGCGCGGTTGCTGCCTCCTGCATAGAGTGGAATTGATACGTCGAGGCCAATGAATGTATTGTCAGTATCTCCAAGAAATAGATTGTCGAAGCCAACATTGGATTCCTGTCGCTGAGCGAAAAAATTCACCCTGGGAAGAAGCGCGCCTTTGCTCTCTTCGATAAACTCATCAGCTGCATCAAGCGCATAACGCCTGGCTCGAATTTGTTGATTATTTTCTTCGGCGAGCTGTACCCAATATTGCATGCCATTGCTTAGCTCAGGGATTTCTACATTTTCGTTAAGTACAAAAAGTCCCCCAACATCGATGCCGGTTATGGAGCGCAGTGATTCTTCTGCAATAGACAGTTCGCTTTGCAGTCTTAGTTGTTCAGCCTGCACTGCAATCATGCTGGCCTCTGCTTGACGCAGATCGGTGATCTGGGCGAGCTGTAAATCAAACAGGCTTTGAATTTGGTTAAGCTGATTTGTTACTGCCTCCAGTTCTGAGGCTACTGATGTAATGGCATCCTGAGCCTGCAGTACAGTCAAATATCGTTCAGTTACATCGGTTAACAGATAGGCGAGCTCATAGAAATACTCTGCCTCAGCTTGATTCTCCAACAGAGAGGCACGTTTCTTAGCCGACCATGCCTGCCAGTTAAACAAAGTCTGGGTAAGACTCAGCGAATAACGCTCTCCGTTAAATTCTTCCCGCTGCGGAACTCCAAATTGGTTAAGGCTGTTGCGGCGGTTGTCCGTCAGGCTGGCGTTGACATTAACTTGCGGCAATAGCTGCCCTTTTGCCTGGCGTTCACGTGCGCCACCAATATTAAAATTCTCTTCAGCTATTCTCAGCCTGGGGCTAAAGTCGATTGCAGCGGTGAAAAAATCTTCCAAAGTTTCGCCAACAGCTAAGGAGCCCAGCCCGGAGGATTGTTCAGCAGCGCTGGCATGCAGGGCAGCCATGGCAATAAGCCAACAGGAAAATGAAATAAAAGCCAGACGAAACATAGTTAGGGAGCCTCTGATTAATTACCTACGTTGTTATTGCTGCGTTAAAAATCAGCTCAAAATGCGCATTTATGCCCTATAAACTGCACTTTTTCGCTGATTTTTGCCTTGCACTAACTGCCTCACAAACATTAATCAGAGGCTCCTTAGTAATAAATAACTAATCTTCATTAAAACTACGTGCCACAGCATCAGACAGTGGGCGAAACAAGTACTGCAGAAATGTTCTGGAACCAGTGTTGATATAGACTTCTGCTGGCATGCCTGGCTGTAATTCGAGGTTGCCCAGCTCTTCCAGGCTTTCCGGATCTACCTGTACTCTCGCCAGGTAATAAGGAGCAGGAGAGTTTTCATCAGCGACTATATCTGCTGAAAGGCTCATTACAGTGCCGAATATAGTGGGTGCGCGATTGCCAAAAGCAGAAAATCGAACACGCGCCTCCTGCCCCTCCATCACACGATCAATGTCGTTAGGACTTACGCTGGCTTGCACAATGAGTTCATCACTTTCAGGCACAATTTCTGCGATCGGGGAACCCGGGCCGATCACTCCGCCGATTGTGTGTACCTGCATACCGTTAATCACACCGAAGTCAGGCGCAGTAACCACAGTTCTGTCTACCACGTCTTCCAGTGCGGTGATGCGCTCTGTAACATCCTGCAGATTGGTCTGCGTATCTCCCAGCTCACTGACAACTTCATTCAAAAACTCACTCTCGGTCTGCAATATCTGTAAACGAGTTTCACCAATCTGCACTTCAGCGGCAGCGATGTTCGAGTTAAGCTCTGCTGCCTCGCCAGACTGAGCAGCATAATTGCGTTCCATTTCTCGCAAACGCGTTTTTTCAGAAAAGCCCTGTTCCAGCAACACGCGAGTATCGTTTAACTCTTCCAGGTAAGATGCAGCGAGCAATTCCTTGGTTCCTCGTAACACTTTCATGCCTTCAACTTGATTGGAGAGCTGCTCTACTCTTTGTTCCAAAATGCCATAACGACCAGCATTAGCGGTTTGACGCGCAGAAAATATCTCATTTTGCGCAGCTATTTCCTGTTGGACACGCGTGTCTGAGCGTATCAATTCCACCGGGTAGATGACTTGCTCTAATCCATCGCGTTCAGCAATCAAGCGAGCCTCTCTGGCCCTAAGTGCAATATATTGTGAGTTGGCAATTTCCAGTTGAGCGGCGGCTTGAGTATCGTCCAAAACTAACAAAGCCTGGCCTTCTTGAACGAGATCGCCGTCCCGCGCAAGAATTTCGGCAACAATGCCTCCTTCAAGATGCTGTACGACTTTCTTGTAGGAGCGCACCGTGACATTGCCCAAAGCAAAGGCATTGCTGCCAATGGGAGCTATTGCCGACCATAGACCGAATACACCGAACACCACTGCGAAAAGAATAAGCCCCATACGTCGTGGGCCTTCTATAGAAGTAAGTTTTTCAATCGGGTCACTAGAGGCTTGACCGCTGGTAAGCAAATTGTTGGCTGTCAGTTTCATATTTGGATTATTGGATTAACAAGTAGCGCAGGTTAACTTGCTGCTGATTTTGGCACGGCAGCCGGCACCATGAGATTTGCCAGCACCTGGTCTTTCGGCCCGTGATTTACGGCAACACCTTCTTTCATCACTAAAATGTTGTCGACACATTGCAGAACCATGGTTCGATGAGTGATAACCACAATGGTGCAACCCTGCTCTTTAATCCGGCGCAGCGACTCAACCAGCTCTTTTTCTCCCTGATCATCGAGGTTGGAATTAGGCTCATCAAGAACAAGAAACTTTGGCATACCATAAACGGCACGTGCAAGACCGATGCGTTGACGTTGTCCGCCAGAAAGTACGCCGCCCGCTCCACCAATTACTGTGTCATAACCATCAGGCAGATGCAGAACCATGTCATGTATACTCGACATCTTCGCAGCAGCCACAATCTTCCCCGAATCAGGCTCCTGAAAACGACAGATATTGTCGGCGATACTGCCGTCGAATAATTCTATATCTTGTGGTAAATAGCCAATATGAGGGCCTAGCTCCTCACGATTCCAGGTAGAAATGTCCGCGCCGTCCAGACGAACCTTGCCAGCATAGGTTGGCCAGATGCCCAGCAGTGCTCGTGCCAGAGAAGATTTGCCGGAAGCACTTGGCCCAACTATTCCTAAGGCTTCACCTGGTGAAAGATTAAACGTGACCCCTTTGACTACGATGTTCTTAGAACCGGGCGGAACTACAGCAACTTGTTCTACGGCAACCTGTCCGATGGGCGCAGGCAAGCTCATTGTTTCATCTTGCGAGGGAATACTATCCAGCAATTCCCCCAGGCGTTTGTATTGCACTCTCGCAACAGAGAAAGATTTCCACGTGCTGACCAATGTATCTATTGGCGCCAGCGCTCTGCCCAGCAACAATGAACCCGCAATCATCATTCCAGGAGAGATTTGTTGATTAAGTGCCAGATAGGCTCCCAGCCCTAAGGTAAGAGATTGCAGAATGACGCGAATCGACTTCGTTACAGCAGTTAACATACCTGCTTTGCGACTGGCATCTGACTGTAGCGATAGAACATTGTTTTCAAGTAATTCCTGTTTTGCCCTCAAACTCTCTGCCATTCCCATGGCGGCAACAACCTCAGCATTTCTTAAACTACTCTGAAATTGAGCCGTTGCTTTGCTGGCTTCAGAATTTGCCTGTTGCATTGATTTAGTGGTCGCTGCTTCTTGAGCCAGAGCAAAACACACCATAATAACTCCGCCGACAATCCCCATCGCTCCGAACAGCGGATGAAACAAATACATAATCCCCACATATATCGGAAACCAGGGGGTATCGAAAAATGCAAATAAACCCTGGCCAGTCAGAAATTGTCTTAGCGAAGTCAGATCTGTTACGGGCTGGGCATTACTGATCAGGCCGCCTGTGAGCAGGGAACGCTTAAATGTGGCATCTGTCACTCTTTTTCTTAGTGTAGTCTCCAGCCGATTACTGGCACCGATCAGGATCCAGGATCGAACCCATTCGAACCCGCCAAGAGCGAGCATAAGCCCCACCATGAGGAGAGTCAGCATCAATAAAGTAGAAAGGCTTGCTGAAGGGACAACTCTATCGTACACGGCCAGCATGTAGATGATGGGGGTAAGCATTAAAATATTTACTGCGGCACTGAACACGCCAGCATAGATGAAATACTGCTTGCAGTACTTCAACGCGTTGCGCAGCTCTTCATACTCAATGTCTTTTTGCTTAGCCATTTCTGATCGATTTTTTAGTTGTTAGCTGGCAGCCGCTGGTAGTGAACTCGCTGTGTAGCTCCTCCACAGCAGAGCAAAGGTGCGGCCTTTAATTACTAATTCAAGGGATTTAGAAAACATTTTCTTTATTTACCGGTTTTTGTTGTACTCGAATTCATTCAGAGCAGAAAACTGGCTCCAATTCACCTGAATCTACCCAAGTTCATCTGACCCTTCGGCCAGGTTTTTCAGCGCCCCCGGGTCAGTGATTAAGAGTCTGGAAGGCCCATCCCTTTTAACTATCTGCCGGTTCTGCAATGTCTGAAATACTCTTGTCACAGTTTCTCGGCTGACGCTCAGCATTATTGCGATTTCCAAATGGGTTGGCGGATTCGTAATTTCCGAGATTTTCACCTCGGACTCTGATTCCAGGGCCAGTTTCTCTGATTCAGGCACCAACAGCCAAAGCTGACAGCAGACTTGCTGAGAGATGCTAGGCAAGCCTAATAAAGACCGTTGATAAGTCATATCTCTGACTCTGGCCGCCATCTTAGCTCCTGCAACCCGCATCACCTCAGCACATCTGACCATCACCTCCCGCATGGCATTACAGGGCACGAAGACGACTCTCGTTGCGGTGAGAGCCATGACGTATTCAGCTTGAGGGCCGTCATCAAAAAGTGCAAGTTCGCCGCAGAAGTCACCAGGTTCGACGAAGTAAAGCCCTACTTCGCGACCATCTATCGTAAAATCAATTCCCTGAAGACGCCCTTCAAAAAGAAAGCAGATAGAGTTCTGAGCCTCTCCGGCGGTCAAAACGACGCCCCTCCTCGCAAACTTTTTCATCACACTCTGTTCCGCCAGTTGCCGCAGAGCAGGCTGAGACAATGATTTCAAGATGGGAAATACGCTTAACAGCTCGGGGGTGACTACCATATTTAGCCTGAATTCCCCCTACCGAGGGTGTTTTGCTTATACTGACAGGGCAGGTTGTGGATTATAAGTGCCCGATGCACTCAGGCAAAATCTGGAATCGCCACCCCATGTGATGACAGTCACGCGGAGACTATGGTGGCTCAGTTAAAGTATGGTTTCCTAGGGCCTGTTCACACTACTTGACACTACTGGAGTGACCTCTGTTGTGAGTAAAAAAGCGCCAATTGAGGCGCGAGGAGCATGGTTTGGTGATTCCAAATGAGCGACGAGCAACGACAAGTGGCGCGTTTTTAGCCACAACTCGAAGGGCCAGGCGCATTTTTGCGCCCAGCCTTGTTATCAGTCGCTTGTATATACTTACTATCTATACGCTATACGGCGCTCTTTCTGCCTTGCTGGACACAAAAATGCTCGCTGGCAGAGACGACTCAAGTAGTGTGAACAGGCCCTGGCATTATATCGTGCATAAATGTGCTTTATGAACTTTTACTCATGAACCCCATGAACCCAGACGTGTCGAACCGATTGCCAGGGTGGTCACCGAGAGCCGTGCTGTTCGTGCTGTTTGTCTGTTTCATGCCGGTAACCCCGACCTTCGCTGCCGGAGTGCTCTCTGATGAGGAATTGGCGGCCGGTGCGGTAGGTAAAGTAGGCCTGGTTCTGGGAAGAGCCTATATTCAGAGCCCTGGTGACTCCAGAAAGCCTGCAAAAGTGGGTTCATTGATACAGGCCCAAGATCGAATCCTCACGGAATCCAACGGGCATGTGCATGTGCAATTCCTCGATAAAGCACTGGTAAGTGTGCGCCCCGATAGCAGGCTGGAGATTGTTAGCTACCAATATAACCCAAATCGCCCGGAATCTTCTGCTGTTAAGTTCAATCTGGAAGAAGGAGTAACCCGGTCTATTTCGGGTAATGCGGCGCAATCGGCGAAAGAAAGATTTCGGTTAAATACTCCGATAGCTGCAATCGGTGTGCGCGGCACAGATTTTGTCGTTAGCGCTACCGACAACTCGGTGCGTGCTTTGGTAAACGAGGGGGCGATTGTTTTAGCCCCCTACTCGGCTCAGTGCACAATAGATGCCCTTGGTCCCTGTATCGACAATGCCGTTGAGCTAACCCATACAGCATTTCAATTGATTGAGTATGACGGCTCCAGCACGCAGCCTCGATTACTGCCTGCCCCTCATGAACGTGATTCGTCTGTGATTCAGCAAGAGGTGGAATTGGCGGTTGCCAATACCGAAAATGATGCCAAGGATAAAACTGTCAGCAATGAAGTGTTTTTAGAAAGCACCTCAAATACTGAAGTGGCATTGGCCGCTTCCAACACTTCGGGGTTAGGCACCGATGGCCTGTCAAGAGAGCCTGAAACCGTTATTGACTTTACTCCCCCCGAACCTGTATCGGCGCAGGTCCTCACCAGCAGTCAGCTCGTTTGGGGCCGATGGTCTAATGGCCTGGAAGGATTGGAAAAAATTACACTGCCCTATCGTGATGTTATCGATGGTCGGGAGGTCGGTGTAGGTAATTATGAATATGTCCTGTTACGCCCCGCATTGGGAAGTCGCAACGTAGATACCGGATTAGGCGTTGTTGGTTTCGGGCTCAGTAGTGCTCAGGCTTTTTACCATTCCAGCAGTGGCGTGGTGGCCATGCAGGTCGGCGCAGGTAGCCTCGACATCGACTTTAATTTAGAGACCTTTGCCACTTCATTAGATCTCAATCATGACCTTACGGGTCTGGTGAATTTCAGTGCAGGCGGCCGTCTGACTGCCGATGGGTTTTTCAACAGCCGAACCGCCACGCAAAGGATAGCTGGGGCAGTGACATTGGATGGCAGCGAAGCCGGTTACTTTTTTGAACAACAGTTACAGAACGGAGATATCCAGGGCCTTACCCTGTGGGATAGCCAATAGACATGGAAGAAAACCGTTCAACTGCAATCACCCCTCTCAATAATTTACTGGTATTACCGGCATTGCCTGGCCAATCAGTAATACTTGCAATTGCGTTGGCCACAACGATTGCCTTAGGTGCGCTGCTAAGCTCAACGCTAAATACAGTTGAGGAACGGTTAGGTGCTCTTGGTTGGACAATTTCACCTGATCAGACCCTGGAACAACGCATCATAATCGTTGATATTGATGAACAAAGCCTGGCAGAGATTGGTGCCTGGCCCTGGTCACGTGAGGTATTTGCCAGTCTCACAAGTATCATTGATAGTGCAGGGGCACAGTTACAGATTCATGACATTGTTTATCCAGAGTCCACGTCAGGTGATGCTGAATTCGCTGCGGCTTTGGAGCAGGCTCGCGGCGCGGTACTCGCCCATATTCCAATCATTCAGTCAGAACAAACTGCACAGGCGGGCTTGCTTACTCACAGTTTGCAAGGAATAAACTGTGCTTCAGGGGGGGCAGCACTGCCTGCTGCACAAAACTATATTTCAGCCAACAGTGCCTTTAGCAATGTCGCTAAAGGCCATATCACCCCGATCATTTCGAATGATGGTGCGGTGGTTAAAACACCGGCAGCGATTTGCATTGATGGAGAAGCGTATCCGGCTCTTTCTCTTGCCGCATTGTTGCAGGCAGCCAGCGGAAACAATCTAATGGTGAGTCTTGAGCAGGAACCATCTATTCTGGCACCGGCCCAGACGATGACTTTGGGTGCTTATCCAGGTCTCAGGATTCCATTGGATCAGGATGGCAATATTCGTATTTCCTATAGTCGGCATCCATCAAGTTATATGGCTGTTTCGGCCCTTGATGTACTCAACGGCGATTTTGATGCTTCGATGTTTGATAATGCCTGGGTGTTGATTGGTGGTACCGCTTTCAGTATGGGTGATATCGTGCCAACACCTTATGCGGGTGACACGGCAGGTGTTGAGTTACAGGCACGACTGCTTGGCAGCTTGCTGGATGTTTCTATTCCTTATACACCGAGAGCTGCACTCTGGCTGCAAACCTTGCTGGCTTTACTGGCCTCGGCCGCGTTATTAGGGTTGGCAAACCGGGAAGGACGCTGGTCGGGATTAGGATTACCAGTTGCGGCGATCGCATTGCCAGCCTGTATGTTGCTCACTCATATCTGGTTGCTAAACGGACAACAGCTCTGGTTGGGTTGGATTTACCCCGCGCTCTATTCTGCTATTGCCGCAGGTGGTCTGTTGCTGCTTGAGCAGGCGCGGGTGCGAGCAGAAAGGTCTCGCGTTCTGGGAAATTTAAGCAGTTATCTTCCAGGTGATCTGGCCAGGGAAATTGCCTATTCCCTCCCCAGTTCAGCAATCAATGCCAGACATGTTGACGTGACTTTGCTGAATGCGGATCTGCGCAATTTTTCAGCGTTCGGTGAATCCCGTCCTGCTGAAGAAGCAGCGGCCATGTTACATTTCTTTTTCACTCAAGCCACGGCGATTATCGAACAGCACGGTGGCCGAGTGCATGAATTTACAGGCGACAGTGTGTCAGCGGTCTGGGATAGTAACGACAAACAATCCGCCGCACAGGCATTGGCCAGCGCAAAAGTCATGCAGGCTGCTATGGATAAAGAGTTGTTACCGGACTATGCGCCGGATGGTTTGGAGCCCCTTGCCCTGGGTATTGGTATAGAACAAGGCCCTGCACTTATCGGGTCTATCGGGCCAGCCCATCGTCGAACCCACACCTTATTGGGTGACACAGTGACCATTGTGTTGCGGATACAGGAGCTGACCGCCGATCTTGCTCAACCAATTCTGCTGGGGTCTTGTATTGCCCGACAACTGGACTACCAGGGTTTGGATTCTCAAGGCAGCTACCTACTCAGTGGATTGAAAATTCCGCATACCTTGTTCGCCCCGGTTGCGGATGCCGATAGCCACAGATCTGAATTCTCTCAGCCTGCACTTACTGTGGTTGCCGGCGGTCGTCGATAAGCAATTCCTCCATTCTTGTCATCCAGCCTGTCATCCAACCTGACCATAAGTTTGCAGAGCTTGGCGTCATTCAGGGATAATCCCGCCATGCCCCTGACTCAGACGCTTGCTGGCAGGCTGGGAACGACCAGGCGTGCAGTCATTGTCAGGTCAGGCTGCAGTCGTTTGCTCCCCGTTCTTGTGTTCCTCGCCTTGGCTTTTTCTTCCCCTGCCAGGGCGCAGCAGTGTCCTGATTTGCGCGGATATTATCCAGGCGATATGCCCGATTGGCCGGTGCTGGCTCAGCAACTGGAATTACTGACGCCGCACTGTTTACTCTCATCAGAATTCTTTGCCTTATTAGGGGGTGCCCAACTCAACAGTGGACTGCGGGCAGAAGCCTTCGAATCCCTGGAGCGGGCTTTATTATTAAATCCGGATAATGGCGCAGCTCAGATTGATTATGCCCAGGTGCTGTTTGAGGAAGGCCAGTTGTTCGCGGCTTTGGAGCTCAATGGCCGAATTCTGGAGCGGGACGATCTGCCTGATCAATTAGGCTCGGCCCTTCAGGAACGCCAGAACCAATGGCAGTCCTTAACCCGACAAACCACCTATCAGGCAGAGATTCTGGGGGGTTACGATGACAACCTCAATGGCGCACCGACTCCGGATCAGATCACTCTGACCCTCTCAGGTGAGTCTGTGCTGCTCACTCTAAATCCAGATTTTCGTCCAGTCAGTGGCCCTTATCTCAACCTGGGCGCAGGTGTTGCGCATCGACAACTATTCACTGGGCACCAGCAAAACTGGGGCCTGCAGCTACGCGGGCGGGTGAGCGAAGATGCTGATTCAGACCTGTTGCAAATCGATGGCCGCTACTCTTTTATCCGGCCTCGCAGAGATCATAGCTGGCAATTGGATGGCAGTGTGCGCAACCTGTTTTTCGGCGGCTCAGCGCTGTTTACCGCAACCGAAGCCAGAGCACGCTACAGCGCCGACAGTGCATTGCGTTGCAAGCCCTATTATGACCTGGTGGTGCAACATCAATTGTTTCACAACCAGAGCCAGCTCAATGCTGTGGATGGCAGAGCCAGCCTGGGTTTCAGTTGCCCCATAGGGATTTTTGGGGGCAGTGAAAACCTGAGCAGTCAGCGGCTGAATGTTGAGTTTGGCGTGCTGGAAAGTCGCGCTATCAAGGCAAACAGGCCAGGGGGAGACCGTGATGGCTGGCAGTTCATAGCAGACTGGGAATATCGCTTACCCGATCGAAGCTTTCGCGTCACTCTTAACCATACCCGCCTGGATGATCAGGATACCTATAATCCGCTGGTAATCAGCGGTGGCCGACGTGAAATCAAGCGCAGCTTTGGGCTGTTTCAGTACCAACAACCTGTTGAAATACAAGGGAATTCTGCCGTATTGCTGGTGAATTTCTACCATCAGCTACAGCACAGCAATATCGCGCTCTTCGAGACGGACGACACGGCGCTCGAAATTGGCCTCAGTTTTCGTTTTTAAGCTATCAAAAAACGGGCCGATAACCCCCGGGCAGTAAGCGTCCCTGGATGATCAAAAATCTATCGCAAAAGAAGCGCTTAGCGTAATCTCTTCAGGTTTGTTCCAGGGTCCGGAATGGCGGTGTTTTTATTGAGTTCGCCGTCATTAATCTGTAGTATTCGCCGGACTTTGATCCTGCGCCTGGTAAGAATATAGCGCAGGTTGGACGTAAACGGCGTAAACAAGGCATTTTCCTTTCATGTGATTGCAGTCACAAGCAGAGGGAAGGGCTTTGTTTATGCTCGCTGCTCGAAATTGGGCCACTTGCGCAAATCAAATATTGGTATTGGCCCCGGCTCGAAAACGACATTGAAATCGATCTCAAGGAGTTACACATACAATGGCAACAGTTGAAATACGTACGGAACTAATACAGCTAGTTGTAGGCATGGTTGGTGCCGCACCTGGTGCAGATAACCTGACATTACTGGTTGACTCTGTGAATGCCGGGGCGTCAGTCCTGGATATCGCAGTCGACTTAAGTACCCACCGTGAGGTAACTGCAATCTATCCGACATTCTTAACAAACGAAGAATTTTCTACCAATTATTTAACAGCGCTTATTGGTGCTGAGGTCAGTGCTGAGACTTTGCAGGAAGCGATTGGCATAGGTACGGGACTGTTAAATGGTGGCATGAGCCGAGGTGCGCTGATGTATGAAGCGATCACCACTTTGGCAGGTATTGACGAAACTAACGAGGCATATGGTGCGGCAGCAGCGAGACTGAATAACCGCACTGAAGTTGCGGCTGATTACTCTGTGGCCAATGTTTTGAGTGCCGACACTCTTGAAGAGCTGCAAGCTGTGGTTGCATCGGTTGATAGCACGCAGGCGAGTGTAGATGCGGCATTAGCGGCAATCAGCTCTCAAGCGGCTGAAGGCCAGACTTTCACCTTGACTGCCACTGTGGACAACATCACCGGTAGTGCTGGTAATGATACCATTACCGCATTCACCCATACGCTGTCTGCATTGGATGCCCTTGACGGTGGCGGTGGAACAGACACCTTGATTATCAATGGTGTAGACGCAGATGGTGATCCGGATGATGTTAATGTAGCACTGCCATCATCTGTAGCTGATATCGAAAATATCATCATTAATGCCACAGCCAGTGAGTTCTCTGATGGTTCTGCTGATGTTTCTGGATGGACCGGTGTTACCAATGTGACAGCCGCTATATTGGCGGACTCTGATCTCAATACCCTGACAGTATCTGATTCAGCCGACGTGACTTTAACCGCTAGATTGGTCGATAACACTGAAGATCTTGTGGTAAATGGTGGTAAGAATGTGACAGTTAATTCGGCAGGTGGTGCGGCTGGTTCTGCTGTGACTGTAAATGGTGGCGCTGGAATTACTTCTGCGAATGTTACCTCAACAGGTGACAGTATTATGATTAATGATAACGGTCCCGACACTGAGGCTGGCACACTAACCTCGGTGACTGTTTCTCGTCACACAGGCACAGCGATGATAAACTCTGATGCCCTGACTGACCTTACTGTTGCCAATAGCGTGGCAGGTGCAACTGTCAATGCAGTGCCAGCCTCAGCGACAGCCACTCGTACCTTGAACATCAGCGTTAACAATGTTAGCGGTGGTACCATTGCTGATGCGACTGCGACGACAGTAAATGTGAATGCGGTAACTAAGGATTCTATTGGTGGTACGTTGACAGCCGGTGCGGCGACTTCAGTTGGTCTTAATGCTACCGGTGCCAGGTTGGGTCTGAGTGATGTGAACATTGGCGCCGCTAAAACATTAACGGCCAGCGGCGATTCGGCAATTACTATCGCTGCTGCAACGGATGTTGGTGCACTGACCTCGATTACTGCCAGCGGCACCGGCGGTTTAACCGTAAGGCCAACGCTGGCGACAGGAGTTACAGTGACGGGTAGTGAGGGTGATGACGCTTTCAGTATTGCTGCGCACACCAAGGCAGTTGATTTAGGCGCAGGTGATGACACCGTGACTATGACTGTTAATCTGGGTAAGGATGGTTCTGTAGCAGGCGGCGAGGGTAATGACACGGTTGTTGTTAACAGCGCTAGCAATTTATCGCTGGCACGTGTTTCAGGCTTTGAAACGCTGGGACTGGGTGAAGCGGCTGCGGGTACTTACTCACCAGAAGGCTTCACTGCTCTGACTCATGGCCGCATTGCGGGCGCAGTGACTTATGACGAGGTTGATGCCGGTACTGATCTCACTATCACCGCAGATCCAGGTTTTGGCACAACTTATGTCCTGGACGACGACGAAGCTACCTCTGATTCGTTGAATCTGACCATTACCAGTACCGTAGCAGTAAATGCTGATACAGTAACTGCGGCAGGTATTGAATCTGTCACAATCAACACAGATCAGGTGACAGCCAGGCAGCCAACTGGCATTAACCACACGCTGAATCTTGTCGATGCACAGGCGCGATCTATTACGGTTGCTGGTGATGCCGGTCTTGCCTTGACTTTTGCGGGTACAGCATTGACTACTTTCGATGCCAGTGGCACTACTACGGCAGCCGCAGCAGTGAGTTATACCACAGGTGCTCTAACCGCAGCGGCCACTCTTTCTGGTGGTGCTGGTGGCGACACCCTGGATGCTTCTGGGGCGACCAAGTTAGTGACTTTAAACGGTAACGGCGGCAATGACATGCTGACGTCAGGTGTACTTGGAAGCACAATCAACGGTGGTGCCGGTAACGACACCCTCAATGGTGGTGTGGGCGTAGACGTTATCAACGGTGGTGCCGGTAATGACACCATTGACTCTGATACGGGTCTGGACGTCTTAACCGGTGGTGATGGTGATGACACATTTATTATCACTGTTTCTACTAACGGTAACAGCTATGCTGAAATCAGTGACTTCGTATTAGCGGACGACAAGCTTGCCATGGAGGACGTCAACGGTACGCTTACTTTTAACGCTGCCCCTGTCAGCCTGGCTGGTACTGCGATATTCCAGAATTATCTGGATGAAGCAGCAGATGGAAACAGTGGTGGTAGTAATAGTGCCATTTCCTGGTTCCAGTTTAATGGCGATACGTATGTTGTATCGGACAACAGTAATGAAGAAGAATTTGTCAATGGCACAGACAGTGTTGTGAAACTAACTGGTTTGATAGATTTGTCTACGGCTACAGCCGATACTTTTTCTGGATAATATTCAGTGAAGACAGCGAAGACAGTGAGGCGTCTGCTTCACTGTCTTCAAAATCAACAAGGCAAGGAACAAGGCAAGGAAAGAGGATTGGCCAGTAATGACCAATCCTTTTTTTTCGACTTATAAAACGTAAAGCGTAAAAATTGAGCAATGTGAAGTATGCAATAAACCTGCTGCTACCTCATGCGCCACCAAAACGGGCTAAGCAACGATTCAGCGTAAATGTAAAGGCAAAGTGCCATCACACCATCACAAAAAGCCGTTAGAGATTCTCAAACGTGAGAGTGCCGTCATCGCCCAATGCACCGAAATCCAACTCTTGACTTGTAAGCTGGCTGGAATTCCGTTGCGCAACCTTCAGTAATCCATTGATATGTGAGCTGGAAAGTAGCTGGCAATAGGCAAGCATCAGCGCTCTGCTGTTGCGTAGATCAACCAGCAATTCAGCAGTTAATGCATTGAGAGACTGTTCATCAATTCTGAACAGCCCATCTAATTGAATGGTTTTGCCATTAAGGTTGAAATGCAATGGCCATGGCTCAATCAGGCCCGCCTGCTGCAACTGGCTGCACAAGCGCTTCGTCACATTCTCGTTTGCGGCATAGGAAGCCAGGTCTGCTAATAACATTCTGGTAGATTCCGAAGGCAAATCACTTGCATCGAAGAATCGATGGGAATGTTCATCCTGTGTGTTTGAAATCACACTGCTGCTCTCATCAATGCAGAGCACTAATTCTCCGGTTTCGTTCTTTCCGGGCAAAAATGGGTAAGAACGGTATTTTTCCGGCAGGTATCGACCCTGCCAAAGCCCGTTTGCAGAAACCAGAAGATTTTTACCTTGCTCAATGCCTTGCAGCATCACAGTATGCAGGTCTCCGTTTTCACGCCGAATGAAGGCTATAGGGGTGCACATCATTGCTCTTGTGACTTCTCTGGCAACAATGGGGCATATCATGTCGCTGGCAGCAAACAGGTAATTATTGTGGCGTGTCCAGAATTTCTCGCCATGACGCTCTGGGGAAACAATGTGGATATCGGGCATGAACTTCAATTTCTCCAGGGCCTGTTCACACTCATTGAGTGATCTCTGTTGTGACTAAAAAAGCGCCAATTGAGGCGCGAGGGGCTTAGTTTGGTGATTCCAAATGCGCGACGAGCAACGACAAGTGACGCTTTTTTAGCCGCAACCCGAAGGGCCAGGCGCATTTTTGCGCTCAGCTTCGTTATCAATCGTTTGTACATAGTTGTATACGGCACTCTTTCTGCCTTGCTGAACACAAAAATACCCTCTGGCAGAGGCCACTCAATGAGTGTGAACAGGCCCTAATAATGGGTATTCATTGCTGGAGTTACCCCCAACAATATATCGCTTGGACAGGAAACGCAGGATAGCAAAATATGCCACTGCATACGGGGTTCCCTGCGAAACCTCTGAATCTGTCACTCACTCAGGGAATCACGTAATTGTCGCTGTATTTTACTGCGCATAACGGTGTGTGTGGGAGGGGGGTGTCTGCAGGGCAATCGACTGAATGGATTTTCGTGCGCACTTCCAGTACAAAAAGTGCCAGTACAAAAAGTGGATAAGTGACACTCCCTCGTCGATCTGAGTCCGAAGATCATACACTTCTGCCCACTTTCGACGCAACAGAGACGTTCACTCGATTGCCCTGGGAGTGTCTAAATAATCAGGCGCTTTTTATCGATTGCAGGTTAGATTAGTATTGACTATCGCGTGCATTATGCGTTCACAGAGCATCGATAACAGGAATAACAGGGACAGCAGGAAAGCAGGAAAGCAGGAAAGAACATTGAGCGATTGGACGGCTGGCTACGTTTCAGATATTGATTATACCTATGGGTACTTTCACGAGTTAAATCCGCTGTTGGTGCACACCGCTATGCTTCATGCCAGTGTCTGCTCACCGAACATTGAAACGGCATGTGAGCTGGGATTCGGACAGGGGCTCAGTACAAATTTTCACGCCGCCACCTCAGATGCTGAATGGTACGGTACCGATTTCAATCCTGCACAGGCAGGCTTTGCTCGGGAACTCGCGGCTGCAACTGGATCAAACGCGAAGCTGTTCGATGAATCTTTTGCAGATTTCTGTTGCCGTGATGATCTTCCAAACTTCGACTTTATAAGTTTGCATGGCATCTGGAGCTGGATTTCTGATGATAATCGAAAAATTATTGTGGATTTTGTTCGGCGCAAGCTCAACGTCGGTGGCGTTCTCTATATTAGTTACAACACCCTGCCCGGGTGGGCAGCCTTCGCCCCCATGAGACATCTGTTGACTCAGCACGCAGAAATAATCGGATCGGAAGGTAAGGGAATAGTCAGCAGAATCGACGGCGCGTTGGAGTTTGCCAACAGGCTATTGGCAAATGATCCTCTTTTTACCAAAGCAAATCCTGGCATCGCCCAGAGAGTCGAAAAGTTAAGTGAACAGAACAGGCATTATTTAGCCCACGAGTATTTCAATAAAGACTGGGACCCAATGCATTTTTTAACATGCGCTCAATGGCTGGCCTCGGCGAAATTAGATTTTTCGTGTTCGGCAAACATTCTCGATCACTTTGATCTGGTAAACATGAGTAAAAAACAGACTTCTTTCCTGGCTGAGATACCCGATGTGATGTTGAGACAATCTACAAGAGACTTCATGGTTAATCAGCAATTTCGCAAGGATTTGTGGGTAAAAGGCATGCGCCGTCTGCCGTCTTTGCAGGCACATGAACTTATGCAGGCAAAGAAGTTTGTTTTAACTATGCCGCGTGAAGAAGTTCCATTGGTAGTGACAGGCAGCCGAGGTGAAGTCTCCATGAATGAAGAGATTTATAATCCAGTCCTCGATACCCTGGCGGATTACAGCTCCGTGTCAATGGGTGAGCTTATAAAACGATTGTCATCGCAACAAATCGGCTTTCTACAAATAGTGGAAGCATTAATGATACTAACGAGCACTGGCAAAGTTGCTCCTGTTCAGGATTTGGAAACCGCGTCGAGTCATAAGCAACGCACCGACAAGCTCAATGCCCATCTCATTAGAAGGGCGCGTAGCAGTGGGGAAATCACACACCTTGTCAGTCCTCTCACAGGGGGTGGAATAGGGCTCTCTCGATTCGAACAACTGTTTGTTGGTGCAGTAGGGACAGGGGCGTCAAAATCGGAGGAACTGGCACAGGCAGTATGGAATCTTTTAGCTTTGCAGAATCAGCGCCTTGTTAAAGACGGCAGTACCTTGGAATCTGAGGAAGAAAATGTCGCAGAATTAACCCGCCAGGCCACTGAATTTTTGCAGAAAAAGCTGCCCGTGCTTAAAGCCACTCTGGTCGTATAAAGTATGTAGTTTGCATGCGTTTGGGGAAGTTGAGCGCTGTACTCAACATACAAGCAACACACAACAGACAACACACAGGACCAATCTAGCGTAAAACTAATTTCTTTCTTAGGGCGTCTCAGTGTATATGGGTAAAAAATTGAATTTGTTGGCGTTAACAACGCTGCTGGCTTGCAATACATGGGTCGCAGATCAAGACGCCAATCTGTTGCAGCCTCTCTTGTTGTTTGAAGGACTGGATGGCAGCAACAACAGCGTCGCCAACTCAGCCAGCCTCAACACACAAACAACACACAAGAGCAATCTAGCGTAAAACTAATTTCTTTCTTAAGGCGTCTCAGTGTATATGGGTAGAAAATTGAATTTGTTGGCATTAACAACGCTGCTGGCTTGCAATACATGGGTCGCAGCTCAAGATGCCAATCTGTCGCAGCCTCTCTTGTTGTTTGAAGGACTGGATGGCAGCAACAACAGCGCCGCCAACTCAGCCAGCCGCAATACAAATAGTGGCCGTGGCGTTTCCCGGGCTGCCCAGGCCGAGCCCACATTTACTCTGGTGGGCACGTCACGAATCGGCAGCGATCGCAAGGCTCTGCTACGCCATATAAGTGGTGAAGTGATCCAGGTGCCTCTGACAGACGGGATCAATGCCGTTCCTGGCTATGAACTGTACGCTGTGGTAAATCACAGGGCAGGGCAGGTTGCTCTCAGATATCCGGCAGCCCTGCCCTGCGGTGATTATCCCGATCGTGGCGTTAGCTGTGATGCCACTACCAATATATCGTCGTTAAGTATTACTACAGCGGATGCCATAGCCCCGATAGAGCCTGCTCCGGCAGCGGGAGTAGAGCCACTAACAGGTAATGAGGGTAGTGGAAATAGTCGAAATAGTGAGAATAATGAGGATAACCCCACTGAACAACCAGAGGCAGTCCGTAATCCCTTTGCGGCGATTCGGGACCGAGGCCGAATCGGGCCCACCCAGGCGGCACCAGCCAGCCAGTTTCAAGTGCGCAGGATTCTGCCCGAAGATGTGCCGCCAGGTAAGCGGGTAGTGTCGACGCCCTTTGGCGACCGATTGGTGGATATTTAACGCTGCCACGTTAGCTGCTCTTTAACAGTTATTCGTTTACATTCCGGCTGGCTGAATGCCCGTTCGCTCGCATACAATGGTGGAGTAATAACCAGTGCGGAAACACCTTGGTGGTGTTTAAACTCTTCCTTGAGCAAACTCCAAAACAGACAACTCTCAATCTCGATTGTTTGCTATTACCCATCGAAGTCGGAATTGAACGCAACAATTGATTCCCTGATTACTGCAATTAAGAGAAGCACGACAGAATCCTCTAATATCACTTTGATAGATAATAGCGAAACCAATGAGTTGGAGCTTGGTAAGCTCGACCATTTTTCTGAGTCGTTGCAGTCTGCAAACTGCACACTGCAACTAGTGCAGGGCCAGGGTAATGTTGGTTACGGCGCAGGGCATAATCTGGCAATCATCAAATCCAACGCCACTTTTTCGCTGCTAATGAATACTGATATCGAATTAGATACGGATGCTTTGTGGCAAGGTTTAAGCTACCTCGAAGCAAATCCTGGGACAGCGGCTGTAAGTCCATCCGCTGTTTTCGATTCCGGCGACAAACAATACCTGTGTAAACGCTTTCCAACGGTATTCGATTTTTTCCTGCGAGGCTTTATGCCGGGCTTTGTGAGACATGTATTTTCCAGGCGACTTGCCATATTTGAAATGCGCGAGCTGCCTGAAGACAAACCCACAAATGATATTCCAATCATCAGCGGCTGCTTCATGCTCTGTCGTACGGATGCTTTACAAAAAGCAGCAGGTTTTAATGAAGACTACTTCCTTTACTTTGAAGACTTCGATCTCTCCATGCGTCTCAACGAACACTATTCACTGGCATATCTACCAGCAATGAAAATTATCCATCATGGTGGCCATTCATCACGCAAGGGAGTGAGGCATATTGGATTGTTCATTCAGTCCGCAAGACGATTCTTTAGTACCTACGGGTGGCGACTCATTTGATGCGTCTCATTATTGCGGAGCCAGGCTTAGCGCACTGCTTTGCCAAAGCATAACAGGCATGAAACTGCGGCCTACGGTCTACATCTCCAAGCCGACAAAGTAGGCATCTATTTTCTTGGCTAGCTGCGATTCTAAACTGGCTGAATGGTCATCATAGTGAAAGAAGGCTTCTGATGCCGTGCGATCCATTGCCAGTGAAAACGTACGCCCGGTATCCAGTGATTTGACCAAGGCCAGGTATTTCGATTGGGTAAGTTGGCTGGCATAAATTTTAATAATTTCGTATTTGGTTTCAGCAACTTCGGTAACATCAATCATCAGATTGGCAGGTGCATGAGTACTTATTTCATAAGAATAGCCGTTGGCCTTCAGCGCCGGTCTTTGCTGCAGGGCTTTCCAGGCGAGTTGTGCCGTTACCCGATGATCTGGGTGGAATTCCAGCACTGACGGAAAAAAGATACTGGCGGGTTGAACCTTGTCCAGCTCCTCTGTCACACGTTGCAGCATTCGATCATTGAGTTCAAGCCCTCTGTCGGGTTCTGCCAGAAAAGTAACCCCAGTGACGCCGAGCCTTTCGGCAGCACTGCGTGCTTCGTCCAGACGTTTTTCAATCAGTGCCTGCCTGTCACCATTCCCGCCTTCTGCGCCATCTGTCATAAAGATCACATAGGTAGCTATGCCCTGCCGGGCTGCCAACAACAATGCTCCGCCCATGCCAAAGGTTTCATCGTCTGGATGGGGTGCAAATACAATCCAGGGCCCTGTCGGAAGGGGTGAACACGCGTAGGGAACAAGCTCAGCTTCGTTTAACATCCTAAATCCTTGTCGTTTGCTTAAACACTATTAAGGAGCCTCTGATTAATGTTTGCAAGGCAGTTAGTACAAGGCAAAAATCAGCGAAAAAGCGCAGTTTATAGGGCATAAATGCGCATTTTGAGCTGATTTTTAACGCAGCAATAACACCGTAGGTAATTAATCAGAGGTTCCTTAAGCCATTTCACTAAAGCTGGAAGTTATCGGGTCTGTTTGACTACAGATTACCTGTAAAACATGGCCTAGAGAAAATCTGTGTCTCCAGCAGTGAGGTACCATTTGTTCGTTAGTTCGTCTGCCGAGGGTCCGTCGGTGCAAACAGATGTGGGAATGCGAACACCAATGTCGGTAACGGTCATTTCTTCATTGGCAAAGAGATCAATATCCGCTTCCGTCACCCACCCAAATATGCCGTTTAAATCCATTTTCCGGGCTAAATCTCGACAATACAAAACCATTGAAAGGAAATGGCTTGGTGACCCTACCACATCAAGTAACAATAACCGGTCATTTTCTGTGCGAGTTACCAGTAACCCGATGTGCTCATCATGTTGCGTGACAACGGTTAACTGATATTCGCGGGTTGGGTTGTGCAGATAGCGGTATTGAATATAGGCTTGATCTCGAATGGTTAATATCTTGTGTGCCATTGACCTCGACATGTCCTGCCAGAACCTGTCTATCAAGCCACAGTGCTCTGGATTATCACCATCAAAGCTTTCCCCAGCCAATTGGTCCTGATTCGCAGGCTCCCATTCGATTTGCACAACGCTGCCAATATCCGCCTGCACACCCAGGTGTTCACCTAAGCGCATAACCCGTTTGTTAGGAAAACCAAATCCAAACAGGTAAGGCCGGTTGTAGCCAATATAAGTGTCCAGAAAGCTTGTTGCCGCAAGAAAGTAAGGGCCCTTCTTGGTAAGACTGCCTCGCTGGTTTGTGGCAACCATGGTGTCGCAGCATTGCAAGGTCAGCGCAGGTGTACCTCGGTCCATGATGCGCCTTTCCACGCCGCCATAGTACGCAGCGATCTGATCCTGGTCGTCACGTACAACCATTCCCAAACCGCCGCCATTGGCGTATTTCCAATGCCAGTGTTGCAGTGACATATCGACTTTAAATACCTGCTGAAACAAATTACGGACATCAGGCACATCACTTTCCTGTAATTCGGATACTCGCCACTTGCTACTGCCTGCTGTCAATTTTCTATCCAGATACAAAGTCAATAGAACACTACAAACCAGACCAGGCGCTGTGCATTGCCTGCCTGATCTTCGGTTTTACGAAAAAATCGTAGTGAATGTAAAACGTAGACTGGTTCGTAGAAGCCTTAGATGGTATCGCCCATTCAAATCATTATCCACTTTACGCTGGTCGGGAAATTTATCGAATGAGCAGGGCCGCCCTGAGATTCAGATGCTCAACAGGTTTAATCTGCTGGCAAGAAACAGTTCAATCAATAGCAATTTCTTGATTCATCAGGACCACTCGTTGGCAATGCAGCACCTGGTGATCAGGCTGGCCACTGGCATAAGCCAATTGGCAGCTCCGAGATTTGTGTAATGGACGCGCATTATATTCGTAAGTTAAGGGCTGCTTAGCAATCAGTGTTGTCAACCATTCTTCAACTACAAATGAAGTGAATAGATCGTCAGGGTTAGTTTTGCGGACAGCTAAGGATGCGGCGGTTAAAGATGTTTACAAATATGGGTAGGAAGTGTTCAGGCACGGCATTGCAGTTTGTCATACTGATAAGCGCCACAATGTTAGCAGCCTCTCCTGCTTACTCTCAGTCGCCACCTCCAGTTTGGGGCAGCGCATCTCATACAGTCTCCTGGACAGTCGAATCGCTTCAACCGGTATTCTGTCTCCCCATCAATCCAAGGATAAGGAGGGAAAACAGCCCGTTCTATTGCTCTAGAATAAACCTCTACCAACGGTCAGCGGAACTGCGGTTCCTACCACCATTCCAGTTAATACCGGCACAACCACTTTGTCCTGGCACAGCACCGATGCCACTTCTTGTACTCATGATGGTGTCACTTACGCTACCAGCGGATCAATTGTCAGTGGGCCTTTTTCTACGCCTGGAAACTATTCAGAAACATTTACCTGCACTGGGCCCAGGGGTACAGCATCGCAAACTGTTTCTTGGGTAGTAGAGCCTGGTCAAATACAATGCTCGGCTTACCTTGCTGCACCACACCATGGGATGAGTCTAGGCATTGGTAGCCACGCATTTTCTGTAGTTGGCAGTGCTTCGGGTTGGGGAACTGGTACCTACACTCACGACAGTGCGATTGCTGTGATGGCTGTGCATGCTGGTGTTGTTGCAAATAGTGAGTCAGCCATTATCCAGGTGAATCGAACCGGCAGTCTTTCTTCCTATACTTTATACTGGATCAACCCAAAACGGGATAACCACCTCCAGTTACGGCGCGTGGAGTGGTAGTTATTCTTTTTCCTTTGTCGAGTCTTGCGGGAACGTTACCGCGCCCGATGTCCCGGAAAATTTAACTTCCAGTGCTAATCCAAGCACCAATGGTAGCTACACAATCTCCTGGCAGGCACCTGGCTGAGGAATGTTCGTTGATGGTTATAGACTATTTGAGAATGGTACCGAGGTCGACTCCAGCCTAAGAGCTTAGGCTAACACTTCTTAGTTAAATGCTGAAATTGAATATAATGGGATTTTTGGGCCAAATAGTAATTCTTATGGGTTTACAGATCCCACGAAATTTGGCTTTGACAGGCCAACAGCGGAATTGAAAGCGGTAGCTTCCTTCCGATCAAGTTGTTGATCCTTAGCCCCTGAGGATAGATTTCGATTCATTGTTTATACACTTGAGATTAAGTTGAATGAAAAACATTTTCGTTTCAGTTTTTATCATGAGTATTGTCCTTTCCAGGGAAGAGATATATGCACACATTCCTATTGGTGCAAGCAAGGAACAGGCTGCAAACTATCTACTCGAAATAGGAGAAGGAGTTGAGATTTATTCCAGAGCAATAGAACGGGCTGTTTTCCCTCCTTATCCTTGGATTGATGGGGAGGCAGAATATCTGAATACCTGGGTTCCAGATGTTCGAGCTTTTTCCTGGCTGCCAAGTGTATTTGGGGAAAAGCCTGTCACGTGCGAGTAGGAGTATCTGAAGATGGCACTGTAACTCAGGTCTTAGTAAGGTCGGTTAGAATTCCTTGAGTTCTAAGGACGCGAATAAAAAATAAGGGTCTTAGGAAGCAGATTAACTGCTAATCTACTCCTAAGGAACCTCTGATTAATTACCCATTAATTACCTACGTTGTTATTGCTGCGTTAAAAATCAGCTCAAAATGCGCATGTATGACCTATAAACCGCGCTCTTTCGCTGATTTTTGCCTTACACTAACTGCCTTGCAAACATTAATCAGAAGCCCCCTGGATAGCCTCATCCACACAGATGGGTGGAGAGTCTATGACGGCTGGGTTGATGTCGGCTATGCCAAGCACTTCCGGGTTCATCAGGGTGACAACGAATGGGCGACAGGCCATACCCACATCAATGGCATCGAATCTTTTTGGGCGTATGCCAAATGACGCCTCAGTCAATTGAAGGGTGTGCCAACAAAACACACGTTTTATCTGCCTAGGAAAGAAACTGAATACCGCTTCAATCATCGTAGAGACAACTTATACAAAGAACTCATCAAACTGCTAAGATTTAACCCAATCTAGCTAACCTGCTTCCCAAGACCCTTTTTTATTACGCTTAAGCGTCTACACCGACGATCGCTCGCAGCGCTTTCAAATCTTGCAGCTCAATTTCCCGATTGCTTACCTCAATCAACCCTTTCTTCTGCAACCCCGTAAAAATCCGGCTAACGGTTTCGACGGACAGACCAAGATATTCACCAATGTCACTGCGTGTCATGGGCAGTAAAAATCTGACTGGAGACAGAGATACTCTGGCGTAGCGGCGGGAGAGACCTGACAAGAATGAGGCTGTTCTTTCTTCCGCGCTGTAACTGCTTAACAGTGTATGCACTTGCTGATCCTTCGCAATTTCATTTCCCATTATGGCGAAGAAATGGTGCTGAAGGTTCGGCAGTTCGTGACTGAGTTTTTCCAATTGAGAAAAAGGGATTTCGCAAATTGAGGAATGCTCTAATGCTTGAGTAGAATTTGTGTAGTGTTTACTGGCAATACCATCCATGCCAATGATCTCGCCTGGTAAATAGAAACCAGTGACCCTGCCTTGGCCATTGTTGCTTAGGGCATAGGACTTAAGGCTGCCGCTTCTAACGGCGTACACAGATCGAAATTCATCGTTCTGGCGATACAGATGATCGCCCTTTTGCAGGGGCCGATTACGCTCAACAATCTCATCCAGTTGGTGGATTTCAGACTTGTTGAGGGCAATAGGAAGACACAGCTCGTTTAGTCGGCAGCTCCCACAGGATACGCTGCTATTGTGAGGGCAGGCCCTCTGCAAATCCCTCCCGCTCTTGAAATTTAGTTTAATGTCACTGGATGCAGCGTCTTTATCTGAATCATCTGAATCTGTCACACCTGTTGTATTCATTGGTAATTCCTCAAACAGCATAAACAGTTTGCCATTAATGGGGGGTTTGCACAATTTTGGGGTTGTCTTCCGGGTGTCATTCTGGTGTGATGTGAATGCTGTTCTATTCTGGAATATTTCTAAAAAACAACAAGTTAGACTCAATTGATCTAGGGAGCCTCTGATTAATGGCTGCGAGGCAGTCAGTGCAAGGCAAAAATCAGCGAAAAAGCGCAGTTTATAGGTCATAAATGCGTATTTTGAGCTGATTTTTAACGCAGCAATAACAACGTAGATAATTAATAGGTAATTAATCAGAGGTTCCTTAGATTAACACTCTCTACTGTGCAGTCTATTAAACTGCCATTATTACCTTTGGAATAGTTTGCGAATTCAGGAGCATCACATGGACTTAAACCACATTCTCGTGATTATCGAACCAGATGCAGAACAGCAACCAGCACTTAATCGGGCACAAGAGTTAGCGAAGCTTGCTGACTGTCGCTTGGAATTGATGTTGGCAGACCATATGCCTTACCTGGATGATGGTTTTTACTTCGATCCCATTCAGGCTAAAGAATTGCGTCATGAGCACGGTGAAATTCGGTTAAAGGAGTTAGAGGTGCTTGCAGATCCACTTCGCGAGCAAGGTCTTGAGGTAAGTTGCGTTACGGCCTGGGGCAACCCTCCATATAAAGAAATAATCTCTCGCATTGAGAGCACTGATCCTTCATTGGTTATCAAAGCAACGCGACACCACAACAAAGTTGCTCGATTGCTGTTGTCTAATGCGGATTGGGAATTAATCCGGCATTGTTCAGCGCCTTTGATGCTAGTTAAAGATTCGCCCCGGCGGCATGATCCTGTGATTCTTACCGCCGTTGATCCTTATCATGCCCACGATAAGCCTGCTTCGTTAGATAAGCGTTTAATTGCTGAGTCTAAGTCCTTGGCAGTTTTGACAGATGCTGGTGTACATTTGTTTCATTCCGACTGGATTCCGCCAATGGCAGGCATGTATACCTTGGTTCATGATGTGAATCAGGATATCAATGTGCTGCATGAACTGGCGAAGTCAACAGGGATCGAGGAAGAAAATTGTCACTGGTCTTCTGATGAGATTACTGAATCTTTGCCTAAAGTTGTGGAAAAGTTGAATGCAGATCTGGTGGTAATGGGGTCTGCCTCGCGCTCCAAGCTGGATGAATTTTTTCTGGGCAGTACAGTCGTGAGGGTGTTAGATAGTTTGGCGTGCGATGTGCTGGTATTTCGGCGCGAGTCATAGCAGGTTGTGACAGGTAGCTGGAAAAAGAAAAAGGCTCAAAGGAATTTAATGGAGAGAATTGTCAAATGCGCCTGGTTTCAGTTAAGGAGCCTCTGATTAATGTTTGCGAGGCAGTTAGTGCAAGGCAAAAATCAGCGAAAAGCGCAGTTTATAGGTCATAAATGCGCATGTTGAGCTGATTTTTAACGCAGCAATAACAACGTAGGTAGTTAATCAGAGGTTCCTTAAGCATGAGAATCTGCTAGTCGTTCTTACCAACGTGAACTGTCAATACGTCACAGGTTGAGCCATGCAGCACTTTAATCGCTGTTGAGCCTAATAGAATTTTCCATCCAGAGTGTCCATGACTGCCAATTACTATGGCATCTGCCTCTAATTCAGTTGCGAGATTTCTGATGGCAGGGCCGGGGGCGCCGAGCAGAGTATGTACATGGTCGCTGGCTATCGAAAGATCATGACCAATTTTCTCTAATTTCTGCTCAGCGAATTTAATCGCTTCTTGTTGCAGTTCGCTCACATTAACAGCATAGATATCCATGCTGTAAGCAGCTGCCACTGGCTCAACTACGTGTACTAAATGCAGGATACTATTCCCGCCAGCAAATTTTGCGGCCTTCTTTATAACTTTATGAGAGTCTTCTGATAGATCGACGGCGACCAGAACGGTGTTGTACATGGTGATCTCCTCTTACATAACTTTTGGGGCTGTCCTGGATAACCAGCCTGTTTCTTGTTTAACCCATTGAATCAATTGACTTAATTGGATCAATGGGTCGCTGTTATTAAATCGTCACCCGCACTCCTTCAAAGACAAGTGGAAATGATCTCTCGGAATCCCGTTGAATTTCCGTAAATGGCGCTTGCCCTGGTTCCAGACATTCTCGATTCCATTCATGTGATTAGGCTGCTCAACAAAGCGCTCACTATGGTTCATTCGGTCGTGCCTGAACCCAGACAGATCCAGGGCGTTATAGCCCTTAAAACCATCGGTGTACACGATGCTATCGGGCTTCACTGTCTCCCGAATGACCGAATGATCGGCAGCAATGTTGTCGCCTTGGCATTCGGTATCATCACCGCGTAAACCTTGCCACGACGCTTTAAAAGGTAAACTACAGGGACCTTACCTGCTGCGCCTCGACCTCGTTTGCCTTTTCTTTTTCCGCCGAAATAACGCTTTCAATTTCAACTTCACCCTCAAAGAAACCGACCTCATCACGGTGTTCATACATCAGCTGTCCAAGGCGAAGAAAATACTGGCTCGCTGTCGTCTTGTTCACACCAACTAAAGAGACATCTGTACGGGCTGCCGATCCGGCTACGAACAGCTCAATTAATAGTTTTTGTTTGCGCCAAACTAAACGGCCTTTCCTCATCAAACCATCCTGGATAAATTCACTTATCCAGGACAGCCCCTAACTTTTTTATATTGAACTTTAATGTACAGATGGCTGCTTGACCTATGGAACCTCTGATTAATTACCTACGTTGTTATTGCTGCGTTAAAAATCAGCTCAAAATGCGCATTTATGACCTATAAACTGCGCTTTTTCGCTGATTTTTGCCTTGCACTAACTGCCTCGCAAGCATTAATCAGAGGCTCCCTATGTCAAAAGGGTTTTCAGTAGTGCGCATTCTTTACAGATAAGGGCTAAATAGCCAGGCCAGCGCATTGCGTATTTTAACCAGAATTGGCTTATGCAATAGCTCTTGTGTCAGCGCAGATGCTTCTTCAAGATGTCGCTCGAAGTACTCGGTGAGTTCTCTGTTCAGCTTCTCACTGAACACCTCTATGCCTAATTCAAAGTTCAAGCGCAGGCTGCGAGGGTCCAGGTTTGCAGATCCGATGAGACTGTACCTGTCGTCAATAATTATTGCTTTGGTGTGCATGAATGGCGCTGGTTGTAAATAGACTGGCAAGCCTTTCGCCAGGATGTATTTTAAGTTGTGTTGAGAGGCATAGTGAGCCAGATGAATGTTAGTACGTTCTGGCAGAAGAATTTTTACGTCTACACCTCTAAGCATTGCGCCCTGCAAGGCACCCACTAATTCTGGATAAGGCAGGAAATAGGGTGTCATGATCCAGATTCTGTTTTTAGCCAGTGCCAGGATTCCATTTAGCACTTCATTGAGTTGATCGAGATTTTCATTGGGTCCATCCAGAATGAGTCTGGTCCAGACATCGGATTCGCTGCGACTTTCATTACCTGGTGTGAACTTAGCTTCATCGTCACTAGAGCTGCAGTGATTCCAATCCATCAAGAAGGCACGTTCCAGATCATCCACGATTTTCCCGGTGAGCCTAAAGTGCAAGTCTCTTGCACATTCAGGATTGTTTTTAAGGTGGATGAGATGCCGATCGCTGATATTTTGTCCGCCCGTGTATGCGCATTTGCTGTCTACGATTAATATTTTTCGGTGGTTGCGCATATTGATATGTAAGGACGGCGGTAACAGCCTGAGGGGGCTAAACAACTCGAAGCGTAAATTATTTTTCTTTAGACGTTGAATCACGGAAGGAGGGTAAGCTATGCCGCCTAATCCATCGACAATAATTCTTACATCGGCGCCATTGTTCTGTGCCTCTGTGAGGGTATTGAGAAATTGACCACCTGTGTAGTCATCCTGAAAAATATACGTTGAGAGAAATACTTTAGATTTTGCGGCCCGAATATCATCCAACATAGCGGTGTAGCTACTCTCGCCATTCTCCAGCATCTGAATTTCGTCGCAGGAATGCAATCCCGTTCCGGTGACAGATTCGCCGATTAATGAGTAAGGTCGAAGGCTTGAGTCAACAGGTTCATTAAATGTTTTCGCGCTGTCTTGTAAGCGAGTGGGATGGTAAGTCTCTTGTGCTTTCTCTCGGAATCGATTAATACCGAATACTAAATACACCACCGGGCCCAGAATAGGGATAAAGCAAAAAGCTACCCAGGCTAGAGCGGATTTGCTGTCTCGTTTGCTCAACAAAGCATGGGTGGCGGCATAAATACTTATGCCTGTAATGCAAATATAGAGCAAATAATCGATGAAAGAATCCAAAGCTTTGTCCTTGATTAAGTGCTGTCGCTATTATTGAATCTCAGTTCTGTAGTCAGTGCGCAATGATCAGAGAGTTGTCGCCACAGTTTAGGGAGCCTCTGATTAATGTTTGCGAGGC
Source organism: uncultured Pseudohongiella sp. (assembly GCA_965198435.1). Classification (GTDB taxonomy): domain Bacteria; phylum Pseudomonadota; class Gammaproteobacteria; order Pseudomonadales; family Pseudohongiellaceae; genus UBA9145. The sequence continues at coordinate 445,677 of OZ240664.1, forward strand.
AGTTAGTGCAAGGCAAAAATCAGCGAAAAAGCGCAGTTTATAGGTCATAAATGCGCATTTTGAGCTGATTTTTAACGCAGCAATAACAACATAGGTAATTAATCAGAGGTTCCTTAGAGGTTAATACACTAACCGCGCCAGCATGAAATCCGCGTGTCTAAATCCTATCCATGCCAGCAGAGGTGTAACTGCGGGAAAAGCCGCTGCCAATCGATGATTAATTTTTTCCTGTACTTCCTTCAGATGGCAAGAAATTTTTAACTGCCTGTGAGCTGCTTTTTGCCAGTCATTAAAATCCTCTGCCAATACAAGCGGGTTCTCTGCTGGCACCTCTGAATTGATGTAATCAGTCAGGTGATCAATTTGGCTGCGTCTCTCTTGTTCAAATACATCAAAATGCGCACACAAAGCGTGCACTCCTTTTTGCAGATATTGCTGCAGGATGTCCCTTTGAGAAAAGCGTATTACTGAGATGTCTATACTCTTAAAATCCACAATTGGAAGCTTGCTCAGTATTGCATTGCCATAATGTCCATGTTGGTAGATAACATTCCTGCTATGGGCATAGTGGTCCTATACAGTGTCGCCGCAAACCCATGGCATCTGTGAACGGTTCCATAAAACAATGAAGGATGCGTTTTACCAAATCAGTTTGCGTAAAATGTGTAAAAAGAGCGGCGAGGGTCTGGATGACGTGCAACATGATTTTGACCACTGGCAGGTCAAATACCAAATACAATGTTCAATGCACTCATCGAGGTAAATTGTGCTGCGGGAGAACGCCGATGGAGACAGGCATCGAGGGAACACACATCTGATATCTGGATGGAGAAGTCTGTAAACCAAACCAGACTTCACCTGATAGATACCACGGATAAACGGGTAACTGTCAGATCAGGTCTAAACTTCTACATCTAATCTTCTACAGATCACTGGTTCAGTACTTTTTCACGTAGCCGTTTTAAGCAAGCACTCTCCTTTTGCGTTTAATTTGAACTGCTTTTCCAACCTGCCATCCCCAACACAATCGATCAGTCTAGGGAGCCTCTGATTAATTACCTACGTTGTTATTGCTGCGTTAAAAATCAGCTCAAAATGCGCATTTATGACCTATAAACTGCGCTTTTTCGCTGATTTTTGCCTTGCACTGACTGCCTCGCAAACATTAATCAGAGGCTTCTTAAAAGAATTGGATAGTTCGGTTGTGATTCTCTAGAAGTTTGATTTGAGTCAAGAGGGATTATTTCAGGCTGCTCTATATTTATCTATGTAAATTGCAAAAGGTTATGACGAATATCAACTCAATCAATACTTATCTTTTGCAACTGGTAGCTGAAGTGCTGAGACATACAAATACCTGCATGAGAAAATAGGAGCGACACCAAATGAAATCAATCAATCGAATAATGGTTGTTATAGATGCGAATGAAGAATATGCAGCTTCCGCTGACGGCTTGCCTATTGAAGTTCGTAAAGCGCTTCGATTAATTTCTGACAAAGACGCAACAAGCATAAAACTCGTTAGTGTGGGTTATGAACGCTACCTGTCCAGCGATTTTCGCTCTATCGGATATGACTACACAAAACTTCGACAGGAGTATATAGATAGGCTTACACAATCAATGGAGAAGCTTGTTACCAGGCTGGGCCAAGAAGGGTATGAAATTTCATGTGATGTGGGTTGGGCTCATCCGCGCTATGAGCTTATCGTAAAAATGGCCCAGGAGTTTAAAGCCGATCTTTTGATTCAGCATTGTCGTGCTTACGGCGTCGTTAAGCATTTGTATTTGACCCATGATAGTTGGGAATTAGTACGGCATTGTCCCATTCCATTATTACTCGTAAAGGATGAGGATTGGCCAGTCAATCCTATGCTAATGGCAGCAGTGGATCCTGTCCATAGCCATCACAAACCTTTGCAATTGGACGCACAAATCATCACAGCCGCAAAGACGTTAGCTGATATCACTGGTGGCGATTGCCATATCGTGCATGCCTATGCGGAATCAGCCAGGCCATTTGCACCTGTCGGCAAAGTTAAAGAAGAGCATGAAGCGGCTTTCAATGAGTTAATGTCCGAGCACGCAATTGATAAGGCGCATCAGCATTTTATCGATGAATCTCCAGTCGATGCGTTGCAGCACTACGGTGACAAGATTGATTCCGATTTGGTGGTGATGGGAGCGATTTCGAGATCGCGAATTCATGAAGCGCTGGTGGGAAGTACAGCGGAAAATGTACTCGACTATCTAAAAACAGACATTCTCGTAATCAAGCCAACAGAAACTAGCTGAGCGGTGCAGCCTGTTAATGGAGAAAGGGTTTTGAGCTTTGTAGATAAGCACGGGGTATCAGGTGCGTTATACCGGCGTTTAATAAGTTGCGAGACATCCAATTAACACCCTGTTTCTCACGGAAGCGGAGTGCCATTTACATCTGATATCAGCATTAACGAAGTAATGGTGGGGCAAATAGACTATGCAGCCCAGTTTATCTGGGATGCAGCTAATCCAGATATGAGTCCGGTCAACCGGGATTGGCAAGATGTGGAGCATCACGCGATTCAATTGATTGCAGGCAGAGTGGCGATGACAATGGGAGGCATTGGTGTCAACGATGCTATGTGGAGCGCTCAGCCAACTGGAGAAGGGACGTTCAGGAAATGAATGATGCATCGGTATTGGCATTAATCCGTGCCTGCTCTCACAATCTTGATTCCCTGTAACCGGCAGAGGATAGGTTAGTGGAGAGTGGAGAGTTAAGAGTTGAGAGGGCGGTCATCAGCAGTACAAGCTCAGCGTACCAACCGGGGGTTATTTCAGGGGTCGCTCAGGGTTCAGCGCGACTAACCAGCCCCTTTGATCATATTGCGGGCGATAATGATCTGCTGAATTTGACTGGTTCCTTCATACAGTCGAAACAGTCTTACATCTCGATAGAACCGTTCCACAGCATATTCGGACATATATCCGGCACCCCCGTGAATTTGGACGGCGCGATCAGCTACCCGGCCTACCATTTCAGTAGCAAAGAGTTTGCATGCTGAGGACTCGGTACTGACGTTTTCACCATGGTCACGTTTGCGAGCAGTTTCCAGTATCATGCACCTGGCGGCGTAGGTTTCGGTTTGGGAATCTGCCAGCATTGCCTGAATCAATTGTTGCTCTGCAATTGGCTTGCCGAATTGTTTGCGTTGAATGGCGTATTCCAGCGCATCCCCAATCAATCGTTCGGCAACACCAACACTGACGCCAGAGATGTGCAGACGCCCACGATCTAAAACTTTCATGGCAGTGACGAAGCCCTCGCCTTCTTCGCCGATTATATTTTCTGCTGGCACCCGGCAATCCTCAAAAATTACATCACAGGTCATTGATCCGGCTTGTCCCATCTTGCGATCGATGGAACCTAAAGTGATTCCTGGTGAATCTTTTTCTACAATAAAAGAAGAAATACCATGTGCGCCTTTGATATCAGGATTCGTTCTGGCCATTACGTTAAAAGTATTGGCGACCTTGGCGTTGGTAATGTAGCGTTTAGTGCCATTAATGACATAGTGGTCACCATCTCTAACTGCGGTAGTTTTCAGAGAGGCGGCATCCGAACCGGCGTCAGGTTCAGTTAGACAAAAGCAGCTGACCCATTCACCAGTTGCATACTTGGGAAGATATTTTGCCTTCTGTTCCTCGGTGCCGTTGAATACGATTGCTGCGGACCCTATCCCGTTATTGGTGCCCATAATGGAACGGAATGCTGGTGAAGTTCGACCCAGGGCGATAGAAACCAGGATTTCTTCTTCCATGGTGAGCCCGAGTCCGCCGTATTCTTCGGGGATGGTGAGACCAAATAAGCCCAATTTCTTCATTTCAGCGAGTATGTCGTCTGGCAATTTTCCATCCTCGGCCAATTTTTCTTCCGCTGGTACCAGCCGCTCTCTGACAAAGCGTTCAATCAAATCGACTAACTGATTGATGGTTTCTTGATCTCTAATCATTTCAAGGCCTCTTTTGGGAAGCGGCTAAACTACCACAGACCTTGGTCCTATGCGACTTGCAGACCGATTTGCGGGGACATGACCCTATGCTAGAATGACCGACTTAAGCGGTCACGGGCCATGCAATTAGCGAAGATTGGTGGTTGGATTGTTAGCCAAAAATCATCAGATGGACGGGGATCAGAAACGATAGTTTGATCAGCGCTTGCCGTCATCGTTGCCCAGGTCAGACTGATGGAAGAGCCAATCATGTCTTGAGAAGAAGAGAAAACTATGTCTGCAACTCCAATCACTGAAGCATTTATCTACGACGGTGGAAGAACAGCATTCGGACGCCATGGTGGTGCGCTATCGCCGATACGTCCGGATGATTTACTGGCCCACACTATAAAGTCAGTAGTAGAAAGAAATAGCTTTCCTAAAGAAGCTTATGAAGATGTGGTTGCAGGAAATACCAATCAGGCCGGGGAAGACTGCAGAAACGTGGCCCGGTTTGCATCATTGCTTGCTGGTATGCCAGTTGAAGTAGGGGGTCTGACAGTCAATCGTCTCTGTGCTTCTGGTCTTGCTGCTACATTAAGTGCAGCGAACTCGATAAAAATTGGAGAAGGTAATTTATTTGTATCTGGTGGTGTCGAGTCGATGAGCAGAGCGCCCCTGGTGATGTCGAAGGCTCAATCAGCTTTCGATAGAGGACAAAAAATTGCTGATACAACGCTTGGTGCTCGCTTCACCAATCCCATTTACGGAGATGTGTTCGGTCATGACAGCATGCCCGAGACCGCAGATAACATCGCGTCTGATTGGGATATCTCCCGCGAAGACAGTGATATCTTTGCTGCAGCATCACAATCGAAATATGAAGCGGCGCGGGCTGATGGTTTTTTCAAGGATGAAATAATTCCAATTGAAGTACCGCAAGGGCGGAAAAAACCACTTGTTACGGTCGATGCAGATGAGCACCCTCGTCCACAAAGTACGCTGGAAGTATTAAGCGGGCTGCGCAATCTGTTTGAAGACGGAGTGGTTACTGCTGGCAACGCATCGGGGATTAACGATGGTGCAGCGTCGCTCATTATTGGTAATCGCGAGATTGGCGAACAGCACGGTGTTAAACCAAGAGCACGAATCATTGCTGGTGCAGTTGCTGGGGTAGAGCCACGGGTTATGGGTTTAGGGCCTGTCTTTGCTATCAATAAAGCGTTGGCGCGTGCTGGTTTGATGCTTTCTGATATGGACATCATTGAAATCAACGAAGCCTTTGCAACCCAGGTGTTGGGATGTTTAAAAATGCTCGAAGTGGATTTCACGGACTCTCGAGTCAATCCGAATGGCGGGGCGATAGCAGTGGGGCACCCTCTCGGAGCTTCTGGCGCCCGCATTGCCTTGACTACGATGCGTCAGCTTGAGCGCAGCGGGGGTCGCTATGCAGCAATCAGTCTTTGTATTGGCATTGGCCAAGGTCTTGCCGCCATTCTGGAAAGAGTCGACTAATCCTAAATCTTTGCCGTTTTTGTGTGAATCGAGTTGTATTGAATTGAATATTAAGCCGCAGTAGCGGCTTTTCTATCTTTTTTATAATAAGGAATAACTATGTCTGAAGTCGTTAGCTATGAATTGCAGGGTAATGTGGGTGTCATTCGCGTTAATAATCCTCCCGTCAATGCACTCTCCCAATCTGTGCGCCAAGGCATTCTTGAAGCTGTGAACACGGCTCAAGGTGATGCATCTGAAGCGATTGTGCTTAGCTGTGAAGGCCGCACTTTTATAGCGGGGGCGGACATTACTGAATTTGGTAAGCCGCCACTTGAGCCGGGCCTACCTGAAGTGCTTACCGCAATTGAAAATTCTTCAAAACCTGTAGTAGCAGCGATTCATGGCACAGCGCTGGGCGGTGGTTTCGAAGTGTCTTTGGCCTGTCATTATCGATGCGCAATTCCATCCGCAAAGGTAGGTTTACCGGAAGTTAAACTGGGATTACTGCCAGGGGCCGGCGGTACGCAAAGAGTGCCTAGAGTAGCTGGCGTGAAAGCAGCTCTGGATATGATCACAAGCGGTAATCCAGTTGCAGCCACTAAAGCAAAAGACATGGGGTTGCTGGATGAGACTATTGGAAGTGATGATCTATTGAGTGGCGCGATTGCCTATGCGCAGGAGTTGGTGAATTCAGGGGCTCCTTTGAAGCGCATTAGAGATATCACTATAGACCCTGAAACCGTAGAGCCAGGATTCTTCGATGCAGCACGCAGGCAACTGGCAAAACGTGCTCGCGGCCAGATTGCACCAGATAGAATAGTATCGTGCCTGGAGGCAGCTGTTGCCCTGCCTATGGATGAAGGTCTGGAACGAGAGCGGGAGCTGTTTCGTGAGCTTGTAACATCATCAGAATCTGCAGCCATGCGTCATATTTTCTTTGCGGAAAGGCTGGCCGCTAAGGTTAAAGATTTACCGAAGGACACACCGCAACGAGAGATAAACAACGTGGCAATCATTGGTGGCGGCACCATGGGTGGTGGTATTGCAATGTGTTTTGCTAACGTAGGTATACCGGTAGTGCTCGTCGAAATTGATGATGATGCGCTGGCAAGAGGCATGGCGATTATTGAGAAGAATTACAATATCACTGTGCAGAAAGGCAAATTGTCTGAAGATATGGTGGCAGGTCGGCTGGTATTGATAAGTGGTACTACTGACTACACTGACATTGCCAATGTTGATTTGGTCATTGAGGCAGTGTTTGAAAATCTCGAATTGAAGAAAGAAATTTTCGCCAAACTTGATCAGATATGTAAGCCGGGTGCCATCCTGGCAACCAATACTTCCTATCAAGATGTAGATGCCATAGCAGAAGCAACTAAGCGACCTGAAGATGTTGTTGGAATGCATTTCTTCAGTCCAGCGAATGTCATGAAACTGCTGGAAGTAGTGCGCGGTGAAAAAAGCGCTGATGATGTCCTTGCGACAACAATGTCTATTGGTAAGAAGATAGGCAAAGTCTGTGCATTGTCTCGTGTTTGTTATGGATTTATCGGTAACCGAATGCTCGGCGGATATGGCAGAGAGGCACAGATGCTGTTGCTGGATGGCTGTACCCCGGAGCAGGTAGATTCTGCGTTAGAAGGTTTCGGCATGGCGATGGGTCCGTTGGCGATGGGAGATCTGGCTGGATTAGACGTGGGCTATAAAGCGCGCCAGGCCAGAACTGATCTGTCGGATGATCCTAAGCTTTATCGCATGGGTACATTATTGGTGGAAATGGGTCGCTTCGGACAAAAAACCGGTTCGGGATTCTATAAATATGATCCAGAGACCCGTCGCCGTATGTCTGACCCTGAAGTAGAAGCCATGATTAAGGATGAGGCTGTAAAGCTTGGGATTGAACAGCGCGAAGTGAGCAGCGATGAGATATTGGCTCGCTGCTTTTACCCCTTGATAAATGAAGGCGCAAAAATACTCGAAGAAGGTATCGCGCAGCGTCCCAGCGATATCGACATTGTGTATGTTTATGGTTATGCATTTCCAGTGGCACAAGGCGGACCTATGCATTACGCAGATCAAGTTGGGTTGGATAAAGTCTATGCAGGTATCTGCCAATTCCGAGATCGTTATGACGCCGAATACTGGGAGCCTGCACCCTTGTTGGAGCGCTTAGCTAAGGAAGGCAAAACTTTTGCCCAATGGGACAAAGAAAGGGGTACGACCTAGGGAACCTCTGATTAATGTTTGCGAGGCAGTTAGTGCAAGGCAAAAATCAGCGAAAAAGCGCAGTTTATAGGTCATAAATGCGCATTTTGAGCTGATTTTTAACGCAGCAATAACAACGTAGGTAATTAATCAGAGGTTCCTTAATAGATTGGCGTACAAAAAATGTCAGATAGGGAAAGTAACTTTAAAGACGCTGGTAGCCTTACATGTTGGGTAAGGTACATGTTGTATGCTCAAATAGTCGTGGCCCTAATTGCAATAGGTTGTGACTTTCTTGAATACCAATTGTTATCTGACTATAAAAATGGCGTCTATACGTCCCAAGAGAAAGCAGTTGCAGATGGTGAGGCGAGCGATCAAAGACAACAGCTGGTCGCTATAGCCGATTTTGCTGTCTTCATTGTTTCAGGTTTTCTGATTCTTAGATGGATTCACCGCTCAAATTATAATGCTCGGTAGTCAGGCGCTAAAGAAATGAAGTTTACGCCCGGCTTGGTCGATCGGTTATTACTTTATTCCAATTTTGACACTCTGGAAGCCTTATCAGGCAATGAAAGAGATTTGGAAAGCAAGTCATAATCCTGATGACTGGCAATCAGAAAAGGACAGTTCAATACTTGGTCTTTGGTGGTTGCTCTGGATCACAAACAATTTGCTTGGGCAGGCGGTCTTGAGCATGTCAACTGATGCAGAGAAACTTCCAGAACTCATGAATCTTAACCTTTTATCGCAGACCTCATCGGTTTTTTCAATACTGCTGGCACTTGTAACGCTATCAATCGTCAACAAGGTATATTCTGCCCAAGTTGCTGCTTACGGAAGTGCTAACAAGTTAAGCAAGGCAGACGCCTTAACCGGTACCCCTTCTTAAGGCGTTACATCCTCAGGAGAAAATCCAAGATGCTCGCAATGCTAGAAAAGCTCATTAATGAGCATGGTTCTTCTTCCATTTTAAGGGAGAGACTTGGGCTTTTTTCTGATAAATATGAGATGTTGGAGCAGAAGAATAAAACTTTAGAAGAAAATAATGCTTCTCTTGAAAATCAGCTTCAAGCTGCCAACAAAGAAATCGAAAAGCTCCGTGCTGAGGCCACTTCAAATCAAGCGGCAAATAGTTTTGCTAACCTTCACGAAAATGAATCGAAATTACTAAAATATTTATTCGACAATGATCATGATTTCACGGCTCATCAAATAGCGTCTTATCTATCCATACCAATTGGCAATGCGGAATATCACTTAGATAAGCTATTAGAGCATAACTATATCCGTGGCCATCTAAATATGATGACAGGCACTAAATATTCAATATCACCTGAAGGCCGAGCATATGTTATTGAGAGCGGCATATAACAAGATGCTCAAGTAATGACGCAACAAAGCTCGCCGCTAAGCGCTTTATAGGAGAAAGGAAATGCAAGAACAATATGAAGAGCCTACTGGATCAAGGGGAAAGCGCGTATGAAAATGAAGATGGAAATTTAAGCCCACCTTATGGTTACAATACTACTTACAAACGTCAAGTGTGACATGCTCCAGGAGATACAGTAGCTACAATCCTATGCCATGATTTCAAACCGGAATGGTTAAAGCTCACTACCCAAATAGTCGATTCGAAAACGGGTTCACTTTTATTGCTCTATGATGATGTGCAAGCCATTTAACGGGACGTAAAGGGTCCTGGGGTAGGCTTGCGAAAGACAATCGGCCGTTCATCAATGCCGTCTTCCTGGCCGATGGAGGTTATGCTACCCAGGCCGCCGAACAAGAGGGATGACCCCGGTTATTCCACCTAGGAAGAACCTTCTTGAGCAAGGTTAACGATAAAGGACTGTGTAAGCTATGCTATCGAGCTGTGTAGCCTGACGTTCATTTTGCGACAGGAATTTATGGCCATTTTACAGTCATTTTGCGACCGCATTTTAGGGCTGATTTAAGGGGACTTAAAACATTCCTTTAATGGGGTTAAATAGCCCTTAGATGGGTTTCTGATCGATCCTTGTCTCATCGGTTTTGCGTTGTCTCTCTGTGCCCTGTCGTGGGTCCTGGCCGCCTTTCTCTTAACAGCCCTATGCCTCATCAGCGTTTCGGTGTCTCGGCCAGCACACGGGTGCTATAGCCGCTGTTGCTGAGTTTGGTCTCGGCGGCCATCTGCGGGTTGCCGGGGGTGAGGGTCTGGTGGGCGCTCGACTGGCCTCGGTTTAAGGCGTCCAGTTTGCTCTTGGCCGCGGCGATGGCGGTATCGGCGTCCGGGCAGGTTTGGCCAGGGCATCGTAGTGCTTCCCCAAGCGGGTTAAGAGGTGTAAGTCCGACTCTTCGGTCTGGTCGAGGTGGGTGTGTAATCTTCCCGAAAATTAGTCGAGGTTTTAAGTAGAGGCTTTTATGATGTTAATCAGAGGAGTTTTTATGAAGAAGTCGACGTTTTCGGACACGCAGATTTTGTCGATTTTGAAGCAGCACGAGGCAGGTGTCCCAGTCTCGGAATTAGCTCGCGAACATCGTGTGAGCACAGCACTGATTTATCCGTGGCGAGCCAAATACAGCGGTATGGATGCTGCTCTCATGAAACGTCTGAAAGAGTTGGAAGCGGAAAATAAGCGTTTGAAGAAGATGTACGCTGAAGAGCGTCTCAAAGCCGACATTCGCCAGGACGCCCTGGAGGGAAAGTATTAAAGCCGTCTCAACGCAGCGAGATGGCGAAGAATATTATTCATGAGAGGTCGGTCACTATTCGCTTTGCTTGCCTGTGTATGGGTATTAGCGAGACCTGTTATCGATACCAGGCGAGGTTATCAGGAGAGAACCAGCAGATCGCTGACTGTTTGCTGAAACTCACCACCACACATAAACGTTGGGGGTTTGGTCTGTGCTTTTTGTCCCTGCGCAATGTGAAGGGCTATCGTTGGAACCACAAGCGGGTGTACCGGATTTATCGAGAGTTGGAATTGAACCTACGGATTAAGCCTAAACGACGAATAAAGCGTGATTATCCTGGTGAGCTGGATGTCCCCAGGTCTACTGATCAGGTCTGGTCGATGGACTTTATGTCCGACCAGCTCGCAAACGGAAAACCATCCGCTCTTCGCTGTGATAATGGGCCAGAGTATTTAAGCCAGACCTTGGTGGATTGGGCGAACCGGCACCGGATCACTTTGCGGTATATCCAGCCGGGCAAACCAACACAGAATGCCTATATTGAACGCTTTAATCGCACCGTTAGGCATGAATGGTTAGATATGCATCAGTTCGAGAGCATTGCTCATGCCCAATTATTAGCAACTCAATGGCTGTGGCAAGACAATAATGAGCGACCCAATACGGCCATTGGGGGAATACCACAAAGGCAGTTGTTAAATGTAGCTTAACCCTCTACAAAAAAACTCAGTGATAAATGGGAGGATTACAGGTGAGGCGGATGCTGGCCAGGGCGTCACCCACACGGGGCTCAAGCCCATGCTCGGCGGCGATGACGGCGACCAGGTTCCCCAGCGTCATCTCATCAAAGGCGCGGGTCTTGTGTGCTTTTAAGCTGGCGCGCATATTGGCGGCCTTGGCGCGGATCACCATTGTGGCCGGTGGTGCGCTGAGTTCCAGTTCATCAACGATGTAGATCCCCATGTTAACCTGCGCTTGCTCATAGCCCAGGGAAAGGGTCAGCTCGGCACCTTTGCGGGGCAATTCAATCTGTCCGTCTCGGTTATGTACAGGATGTGCGGTATGCCGGTTTTGCAGGAGCAAAAACCGGTCATCGAGGCGCAGCGTCAGGGTATCGCTTTTCATACCGGCCCTATCCGCCAGCGTTAAGGACAGCAATCTGTCCTGTACAGCGGCCGTGACGTCAGTGCGATCGGCGATCAGCGAGAAGGCGGGGGTCATGGTTCGACCGGCTCACTCACCCTTAGTCCCAGAGTCTCACGGGTTGACGGCGCGGCACAGGCTCGGGCAAGTCCGGCAGGATAATCAGCACGCCAGCGGGCAGGACAGGGCCTTGATCTGCCAGCCCCGGGTTGGCTTCCAGTACGGCCTCGACAGCGCCTGTCTGTGTGCCCCGCACAGGTCGGCCGGCCTGTCGCCCGTAGTGCTTATGACAGAGGGCGTCGAGCACATCGCCGTCTTTGGTTCTATAGTGCATCAGAGACCTTCGGCACGGCGCGTATCCTCACCATAGCGGGCGAGGTGCAGGCGGAAGGCGATCTTGCGGGGCGTGCCGTCCTCAAAGAGTACCCTGTGGGTTTCGTTCACCTGCGTGATGACCCAGTGTTGCCAGATGTGGCCGCGGCCATCGGTGAGCATCAGGGGTTGGCCTTTGCCCGCTTCGACCCGCATGGCCTCAAGCTGTTTCAGGCCGCCCTTAAAATGGGGATAGAGTGTGCCTTCCAGGCTCAACGTTTCCTCGCCCGGGCCTAAGTATTGTTGGGTCGGCAGGCCTGCCCGGCTTGCGGGGTTGCGACAGCAGGCAGTGACACATCAACGGCTTGGGCGGCTACGGGTGTGGCCGCTAGGGATATTCAAGTGTATTTTATGCAGACCCAGGGTGTCGAAGTCTCAGCAGGCTTTATCTGCCAGTTCACCCATGCCGTGCTGGAGGGGGTCAACGCCTGGCAGAGCCGCGCCATTTTTGACAGTCCGTGTTGACGCTTTTGTTAACTCTTTTATATGTGACTCATTGTCCGTAGATTCTTTGTCTGCATGACAATATTTTTATCACTGTGAATACTACATCAAATCTAGATTTGCTTATAGCTCTAGGCAGTAATGTCAAGCAGAGAAGAGTGCAGCAAAAACTCTCACAAGAACAATTAGCCGATTTATGCGGTTTTGATAGAACATACATCAGTCTAGTTGAGCGCGGAAAAAGGAATATTTCATTTACTAATTTAGTAACACTGGCTCAAGGGCTGGATTTAACAGTTAGTAAATTGGTTGAGGGGATATAATGATACTTGACCCCAGAGACGCTCAACACGCACTTCAAATTGCAGCAGGAAAAACAGGTCGCCAACGAGGACATGAGTTTGAGGCAGAGTTAGCAAGTATGATTAATGTCGGCCCATTATCAATACCTACACCAAACGAATATGTGTTTAAAGGCCTTCCTCATACAGCACTTGTAAATAAGGCGTTAGCCCATATTGGCTGGAAAAAGTGCGACAGTGTTAATGCGATATCACTAGGTTCACTTGCTACAGCACTGGATAATCATGCTGCTCTTACTAATAGGCGCTCTGATCCAAGAAGGTATTTCTGGGAAGAGATAGATCAGTCAGGAAGACTAGAACTGGAGGGTGTTCTTACAAATAGGCAAGATGATATTACCAGATTGCTGTTACAGAAAGCCTATCTGGATGATCCTTTTGCACCAGAACTACTAATTCATAAAACCAAAAAAATTGACCGTGGCGATCAAGAATATGCCTTATATACGATAGATGAGCTCATTAGTCTTTCTAAACAATATGGCGGTTTTAATAAAAAAATATACTCTGTGCACAAAGGTCAGTATAAAGATGCGCCAGGAGTTGAGCACGAAGCACCAAGGTTTGGCATTATCCAAATGCAACGAGGCGGGCAGAAACAACATCCTGCGCAATTACAGTTTAATCTACAGGCGGGTTACTTTTATAAAATATAGGTATCCCTAATATATTGACCTAGCATATATGCAAGTAGCGGAGGAACAGCATTACCTATTGTTGTTCGAATATCACCCAATTTACCATGCAATTCAAAACTATCAGGGAACCCCTGGAGTCTTAATGCTTCTCGTGTAGTCAATGAGCGAGTAGCTATGGGATGTACATTTCGGCAACCAGAAATCATGGCATAGGTTGTAGCTACTGTACCTCCTGGCTCATTCCACACTTGACGTTTATAAGTAGTATTGTAACCAGAAGGTGGCCTTAAGTTTTCATCTTCATTTTCATGTGCGCTTTTCCCTTCGGGAACATCAATTAACCATTTAATAACATGCTCAGGATGAGATACCGCTTTGTGATAGGTATCATGCTTGCTTGATTCGCCCGACTCAACGAACTCTAAATCAGAAACGGCATCTCCAAATGTGTAGTATGGAATCATTTCTGAGAACAAGTCTTGGTCTTTGCGGCAAGCTGGTTTTGGAATTGACGGTCGTTTCTTTATATTATTCCGAACACCAATAAAAATTACGCGCTCTCTGTGTTGAGGTACTGCATAGTCCTTTGCATTTATTTCAAAAAACGCACTTTCATATCCAATAGATTTAAATGTATCTAAAATCCTCTTGCTTACTAATTCACCGTCAGGATCTTTCATGGAGGTTAATAAGCGAACATTTTCCATTAAAATAATCTTGGGTTTAATCTGTTCAGCGATACGAAGATAGTTCTGGAACAAAGTATTGCGATTATCATTAACATCTCTTTTCCCCGCCAAACTAAACCCTTGGCAAGGAGGGCCGCCAATCATTAAGTCTATTGGGCTGTTATTGTTAATAACACGATCAATGTCCTGATCTGTAATCGCAGTAATATCATTAGGTAAAAAATTAGCTGATTCAAAGTTTGAGCTATATATTTCCTTGTATTCCTCCACTAACTCATTAGTGGCAACGATGTTAAAGCCAGCGGCTTTCACGCCGTAGCAAAGCCCGCCGCAACCTGCAAAAAATGAAACGGCATTCAATGTTCTTGTTTCACGAGAATTGAATGCCGTTTCAAGCTCTTTCAGCAGCTTGAGATATTCAGTATTTCGTTGTGTGGTTTGATAGCTTCTTCTTGGACGAGAAGATATGGCCGATCTGTCTCTCACATGAGTTGTGTAACGCTTTTTCTTTAGTTCTACTATTTTTTCTTCGTTTAAAGAGTCTAATGCCTTGATTACGGAACTTAATTCACAGTTGCTCAAATCCTGTTTATGTAACTCGAAAGCTGACAGCTTAGCCTGCTGAACGCCAGTGATGTCAGCCAATTTAGCTTGGCTGAGACCATATTCCAATCTGCGCTCTCTGAGCTCACTACCTAACACCACATACACCTTGTGCTATATCACTTTAATGTGACGCATTGTCTTCATTTCTGGAGTCTTTGTCAAGGCTGCACTTGTAGAACTAACGACTAAACCCAGCGGCCTACCGAAGGCAGATCTGCTGGCGTGTCCTGTTAGATGCTTTAACATCTTTTACGGCATTCTTTCCTCGCAGATTCAGCTAATGCCAAGCATGCAACTAAACCCACACCCGCTGTATTGGCAGTGCACCATGCAACAGCAGCTGCCGCAGTCGCATCACAAAGCGCCTTACAAGCACCTTTAGCCACATCTTTTATGGGATTCCACATTGGTTCAAGAACAGTTTCTTCCGTAAAGGGCGGTTCATCTTGATCAGGAATAACAGTATCTTCTGCTTTGATTGCTCCAGTTTCACGCAATCCATCTATGATTGACTGTCTTTCATTTTCAGATATAGCGTTCCACTGTCCCGCATTTACTTTAATTGAAGCCATAATATTCTCCTAAGATTATCCCTCAAAACAATGTTAAACATGCGTTAGGTGGAAGGAAATTGACACCTGAAAGTATGTTAATGAGGCACGTTGCCCCATAATAATTATATCAAGATTCCACTATAATTTTGGTTCTTAGGAAGTCAAGCATCTATTCAAAGGTGCTAAGCTTCTACAATGGTTAACAAAAACAGATACTACAGCCATTCCCGAATCGCAGAACGAAATTTTCGGCAGTTGATCCGCTATTTTTCGCGCGATCTGTCGGCCTCGGATGTAGCCTGCTTGAGTTCCACGGTCTCGCTCATGGTCTCGTCTCCTTGGGCTGGGTGCCTTTGCGGGTTGTTTTAGCGGGGGTCGCTGTGTTCTGCGGTGCTTTCTCAATCACCCCGGTGGTTAAGAGAAACACCGCCTGGCGGGGGTGCAGTTCCACGGTCTCACCCGGCTGCACGGTGCCCTGTCCGGCCAGGTGTAGGGGTTGTAATACCCGGTAGCTTTGTTTATCACTCATCACTTCCCTCCTCACAGTCCCAGGTGGGCGCGGGTTTGCCGGAGCTGATCCTGCCCATCGATGATGCGTACCATGTTGGTCGGGTCGATCTCAATCATCACCTGGCCGGAATGGGTCAGCTTGTAGTAGGACAGCGCCATCATCACTTTCAGCGTGCCTTTATCGCCCGGCTTCCAGTTGCCCATATCCACTTCTCTTAACATGCCTCTGAGGTTGATCTGGATGGGTCGCTCGGCACCGTCTTCATCGAGCCTGTACTCACCCACCTGCCCATAGCGCGGATCATCACTGGCCGGATGACCCACCACCAAAGGCGCCGGATGCTCAGGATCATGGTTGGCCATCAGGGATTGCAGGTCTTCCCGTGACCAGTGACGGGTGTGACTCTGTGAGTCGGTGTGAGTACCGGTCTCAAAGATCTGTATCCAGTCCTCGAAACCCTTGTATTGCGATCTGTTCTTTGACATGAGCGCACCATGCCACAGTTGCCATAAGAAATGACTACGTGAAATTTTTCACGCAGGGAAAGAAGGTATGGAGGTCAAGTATTAGAAAAGGCTTGAGAATGATATTGTATTTAGTATCATATACGCATGGGCAAAGCAGAGAAATTATTGCAGCAAATGAGGGCCAATCCGAAAGCCGATTGGACTCCCGATAATATCAGAACCATATGTAAAGCCTGCAAACTCACTTTGCGCCAACGGGGTACCAGCCATGCGGTGTTGACCAACAGCAAGGGCGAGCACCTTACTGTCCCCATGCACAAACCCATCAAGCCCCTGTACATCAAACGTTTGATTAAACTCATCGAGGCCGACAATGAAATTTGAAGACTATCCTGTTCATATTGCACCCATCCCCGCTGATGAAGGCGGAGGTTATATGGTGTCTTTCCCTGATCTGCCAGGCTGTATTGCCGATGGCAGCACCATTGACAAGGCCATCACCGAGGCGCGTGATGCCTTTACCGCCTGGGTCATGGCCGAGCAGGAAGATAAAGGCGAACCGCCGACACCGAAAACCTACAGCGGCCAGTTTGTTCAGCGCATCCCCAAAAGCCTGCATCGGCAACTGGCCGAGCGGGCGAAAACCGAAGGCGTAAGTTTGAATCAGTTGGCCGTCACCTTTCTGGCGCAGGGCCTGGCAGGGCATTCCAAGATACGCCACTGATGATCTGCGCCGATTATTGACAGTTCATCGCCAACCCACTGTCAACGCGCCACAGAACCCCCCTTCAAAACCCCTTTAATCGCCTTCAAAATGATTTAAGAATTTTTTCAAGGCTTAGGGATAGCCCTTGCGGGAGAAAACGGCTTAAATCGACGCAGGGGGGGAATTTTACCTAATACTTCTGAAATACCTTATTATTGCGCTACATATCAAAGAAAATTGTACGGGTAAAGTAGTCACCATCAGATGAACTAAAGTTAAGAATGACACTAATAACATTACGTAACCCACTAACGCACAAGTCAGGTAATTTTGATGACCAAACGTTGGGGGTCGGAGAGTATAGCCTCTCTACAGTTTCTGTAGTCTTAGAACCATCCGAACGACTTTTAATTATCTTAACTTTGTAAGTATGCTTTTCCTCGGTTTGAGTTGTTGTGCCGACATAGTGGTTTATGACAAAGCAATAACCTCTCTGGTTTGGCAATTCAATTTCGCCATCTCCAACTATCTCAATAAAATCTTTATTTCTCCTGCTGTCTATCACTCTGAAATGTCCTTCATTCAAAAATAGGCTTCCATAATCTGTGTCTTTGTGCAAATCTCTATAACTGTTGTGTCTCTGACCTAAATGAGCAGCATGTGTGCCGCCCATAAAAGTAATAAAAGATACGATGAAAGCAATTTTTGTTATTGGCATTTTTAATTACCCTAATCGGGGAGTGGCAATTTCAAGAAGTTTGTAATCAAAGAGTAAAAAACTAGAGCGACGGGAGCATAAAACTCAATTCGTGATCCAAGCAAGGGAACGTCTTCAAAACGAGGCATATCAATATTAATCGTCCAAATGATGAAACCCAGAGCAATCAATAAATGCCATGCGATTGATTTCAAGCCTCGAAATTGCAAATAAATCCACGCATTTATTCCAACCAGAATAAATATGATTACAATCATTTCGAACGTATACTCACTTTCGCCTATCGATTGCATTTCCAGAAGTCCTTGAAGTCCAACGTATGCCGCTGTCACCTCAACAGGAAAAAATAACCGAATATTGTCTAGCTTATTTTGCACTACTGCTTTACCTCGTTACCGAAAATTTGCCACTCAATAGTTCTCACTAACCGAACAACAAGTAGCTGTTCACAACTCTCCAACCGCTTACCTTTGCGCTACTTATTGGGCATTATGAACTCACCCGACCATAAAAACCAACTTTACTTTTGCCTAGCATCATTACTCAGCCTTAATGTAGCTCTCTCTCAACGGCTCCGGTAGATATTGCCGGTACGCACCCGCCCAACCCTTTTTCAGTAATTCCAAATGAAATATCTTTACTACCATCATAGGCGGTAACGACGGGGTGACCATACCTGCAAACAGTCCAGATTTTGAAGTTCAGTTTCTTATATTGCCGCCTTAAAACGCCATTCCCTAACTCCGCCTGTTCAGCACTTGCCGAAGGGTTTTGAAATAACAGTCTGGCCTGCAACGCTGATCGTTACCCGTACCCCGGCAGGAATGCCATATGTGATGCAGATATGCAGAAACCTACTGGGTGGCGTTTGGGAAATGTATGCTACAGCACTTATATCGCCATTGCCGATCTTCACGGGTGTTGTTATGTTGGCTGTAAACACCAAACATGACCTTGTCCGCAGGACAGTTTTTATTCAAAACCCCATCGTATTCATTCCGCCAATTGGAGTTATCGGGGAATACACAATCCCTTAACACCAGCGGAGTGTTAGATAAATCGGACAAACGTGCCCTGATATGTTTTCCATTTCTTCTTTATCTACCCAACCACTTTATGCTGTATCGTGATCATCTCGTATTTTTTCCCATTTCGACCATTCGCCACCCAGCACAAACAGGGGCACCCCGACAGTAAACAAGATACTGATTAAAGACCCTGCTATGATTTTCAGATATTCGCCCATTTTAATTTCCTCTTGGCTATTAACAAGTCGTTACTTATGTCACCCTCCAGTTAAAGACAGCCCCGCTTGGCTGGTCAACACCCTCGCCATCCACACCACCTCACCGATGGCATCGGCATCGGCAGGCAAGGGTACAGGCTCCCAGGCCGGATGGTCACTGATCATCAATCATTGATCTCCTTATTCTGCACCCTGTCGGGGGTTGCTGCTACGTACCAATTCTCTGCCCCTATAGGGCGAACATGAGTATGGTAAAGTTTTCAGGTCTTTTCAGTCCGCATCCTCACCTAACATCCCCGTCCTGTCGCATCTCTTCCTCAATGTCAGCAATGGCTTGATCAAAGCTCTCCGCCTCGCCTGTCTCTACCCGACGCCTGGCCATGATTTCAAATAACCTGAGTATATCGGCGACCTGCTTCTTGCTCGCCATCGGCGCACCCAGCCAGGTGCCACGCCAGACGACTTCGCCGATGAGGGCTGCATGGTGAACCATACTAACCGGCTCGTAGCTTTCGTTATCGCTGGTCAGCAGCCAGCCGCCATCCGGTTGCCTCTGCAGCCGTTTCACCAGTAGATCGTCCTCGACCCGGACCGCAAACACCTTGCCCTGCTTCGCCTCGTTGCGGCGGTGATCCACCAGCACAGTGTCACCCTCTGACAGCATCGGCTCCATGCTGTCGCCGGTGATGTCCACGGCACTGACCTGCCCGGGTTGCAAGCCGTAGCACTGCATCCACTCGCGGCGAAAGGCGAGAAAACCCGTGGCGGTCTCCACCTCCGGTGTGGCCGCACCGTGTCCGGCAGCCAATTGCACCGACAACTTCGGTACCATGACATGCTCGGCATCATCCAGTGCCGGGTCGTAGGGGCGGGATTCGGGAACAGCCGTGCTCTCTTGCGCTCGGGGCGGGCCGATATAGAACTCAAGATCAAGGGCACGGCAGATTTCGGCAGCACGATCAACAGATGGACTTTGTTTTCGCGCAGGGTCAAATATTCCTCTTAAACTCCGAGGTTGCAGTCCGTATTGCTTCTCTAAGCAGCGCGCCCCAACCTTTGCATCCTCTAAAGCGCGTGAGACAACTTCTCGTATTTGATTGCTTGGCAACATGTGCAAAATATAGCACTGCCTGAGCATGCACTATTAGCCGTGGTTATGTCTTATGGTGCGTGGAGATAAAGTAATCGTTGACTTAATCAGCATTTTTGCGCGCGGACGCAAAGTAACGATTTCGACTGCTTCACGATTATTGACTGGCAGTGGCGATACCGTAAGCCGCATATGCGCTGGGATGAGTATTACCCCGCGGCGTGCGGAGAAGATTATTCAAATGGCTTCCACCCACTGGCCTGCCGACACGCCCTGGCCATCCGACATCCCCCGTCCGGTGCCGAACCCCAAGGAGGCGGCCTAGATGAGTCGGTCAGTACGTATCCCGGTTGATAGAAGAGCGGCGGCCTCGGGAAGAGGGCGTTATGACGTTGGGAGTTTTGCTGGGGGATGTCAGGATACGGGACTGGCAGCGCGGACACACCAGGGCATTCGGTTTCTCACTGCACGGCTGCAAAATACTGCGTTGCGACTGGTCATAGCAGGCAGCACATATGGCATGCCTGGGCTCGGTCTCCTCATGCGCTGGCTTCAAGGTATAGACCAGCGCCCTCATGTCGGTTTTCGCAAGCCGATAGCGCGTCGCCTGCTCGGCAAAGTGGTTGTGCTTTTCCAGTTCCTTTTGCATCTCAGACAGGGCGCGTTCTATCGCCAGTTGCTGGTGCTGGGTCTGCCCGATCTGCTGGTAGAGCTTAGGCAGCACTTCCCAGATCGCCATGATGTCGGATTTACCACCGCCAGCTATCTTCTGGATATGTGCGATGATTTGGGTGGTGCCAACCGGCACCGATGCTGGAGGCGGCGGCATGATCTACCTGCACCCAGCATCAAGCTGCTCCCCGGAACGTATCCAGGCGGTGCAGGCCGCCACGGGCTTAACGGCCATCCTCCGCGACGGCCAGGTTCTTTTACAACCGCAGAGAGACCCCTCTGGTGCTTCGGCACCTTCGCTCACCGCACCGGGCCTGCCTGTGCGTGCCCGCACGCAGGCAAGTCAGATTTCCCCTGCTGACACAACCGCCGGTGCGGTGGGTGTTTTATGTACAGGAAGTACGGTATGCCGCGGGCGCAGGGACGCGCAGGAGCGGCGCTATACAGAAGAAGACACTCATGCCGAGTAAGCCTCTCGCCAGGAACATCACCCCGCCGAAGCACGTGGCGGCCTTTCTCGACCAGCTAGACCTTTTACCACTGCCGGAGATGCTCAGCCTGCCGGCGAAGGAGAGGCAATACCACGCCAAGCTGGGCGACAACCTGGAATTGGCGGGGGTTCTTTATAAGGGTTTTGCCCTGATGGGTTTGAAAGAAGAATTAGGACACGGCGGGTTTATGGCGGCGTTGGCGGAAATTGGCATTGGCAAAGATGCTGCATCTCGGGCCACAAACCTGGCCCGATTATCGATACGGGTCAGCGCATCAAATTTCGCAATGTTGCGAACTTTAGAACCGAGCAAATTGCAGCTCTTGGTGAGCTGGTCTGATGATGAGATCGCTGACTTTTGTGACGGCAAAACAATCAACGGCATCCGGTTTAAGGATGCCGGTTTATCTTCGGTGCGTGAACTCAGCGCGACAATCAAAGAAGCCCAGGAGTCCGATGTCCATAAGCAGCTTGCAAGATTAGAGAAGGAAAAGAACAACTTAACTGCCCGTCTGCAAGACAAGGATAACACGATTCGGGAATTAAAGCGTAGCCGAGGTGAGACCCCCGCGCACAGCTATCCGGACTTTGTCACCACCACTCGAGCTGAGGCCAATGCGGCGGCCGAGAAGGCGGGCTTGTGCCTGGACGATATGGGTCAGCTTCATGCCGAGCTTAATCGGCTCTATGGTTTACAGCGTAACGATGAGCGTTTGCGTGAGTACTGGCATATCGCCGCCTCGGCAGTGTACTACCAAAGCAAAGCGATAGCCGCAAAGGCCACGGCCTTGCTGATGCGCCTGGAGGCGGAGTTGCCTGAGAGCGTGACTGGCGAGCTGACCGGTGAGTATCTCTACAGCGAGGCCGAGGTCAGGCAGGTGATAGCTGATCGCAATCTCATCATTCAGCTACACAATCACGAGAAGATCTGCCGTGAGAACCTACGGCATCAGGCACGGGGACGGCGCGGCCGACCCAGGAAGGCGAAGGTCTAGGTCATGCCGGAATTGGCGAAAGTCCTCAAGCTGCCGGGGGCGGTATCGGTAAAGCCGGAGCAGGCTGAGAAAGGACAGGCGCTGGCCAGTCTGGGTGATAAGCAACGTCACATCGTTATTCTGCGCTGGCAGTTAGTGATGCTGGTGCTGGCCGAGCGTGAGGCCGGCGACTCGATCCGAGTAGCGGCCAGGAACCTGATTGCGGCGATTGAGACCGGCCAGGCGAGTGAGGCGACGATCGCCGCGGCTAAGCGTCTGGCCAAGGGTGGCAAGGCCACGCCCAGTCATCAGGCGCTGGAGCGTTGGGTGAGTGCCTATTGCAGGCATGGCCTGGATGGCCTTATCCCGAAGCATAAGGGTTCCGAGCGCCAGGCATACGGCTGGGAGGCGCGGGCCTTGTCGCTCTATCAACGACCGGTGAAGGCCGCCATGAGCACGGTGGCCTACTGGTTGCAACAGGAAGGCTTTGACACCGCCACCATCAGCCGCGTGCGGCGTTACCTGAAGTCCTTGCCCACACAGCTAAGCAGCCATGCCCCGAAGCGGGTGGGGCCGCATTATTACCGGCAGAACCTGACGCCCTATGTGGTGCGGGATGCCTCTGTCCTGCCGGTTGGCTTTGTCTATGAGGGCGATGGACACTGCTGCGATGTGCACATTGCCCACCCGCAGACGGGCAAGGCGACTCGCCCCGAACTGACGGTCTGGCTGGATGTACGCTCTCATTACTGTGTCGGCTGGTGGTTGTCCGATGCGGAGCGGGCCAGCGATACCCTGTTCAGTTTGTCCCATGCCATTGTCTCCCATGACCATGTACCGGCCATGATCCATGTTGACCCGGGTTCGGGTTACAAGAACAAACTCATTCAAGGTGAGGCGGTGAGTTACTGCGAGCGTTTGTCCATTGAGTTCATGACTGCGCACTGGGCGCACCCTACTATCTATACCCTTGCTCTGGAGACTCGGAGCAGTTCAGGTCCATTCGCCGCCTCTGCAGTGTTGATCGATATCTGGATGGTCACTCAGGTTGTGCTTAACGAAGGTGGAATATTTGTAAATTTCGCTTCTGTGATTGATCCCTCCAGGTTCGGCGAAGTCAATCGTCTAAACAAAGCCTGCACACCTAATGAGAAGGCCACGATCTTTTATCCGTTGAAAGCACCATTCATCCTAAACCGACCGCTTTGGGGTTTCTTACCTCTGGCATGGTTTGTTCGGAAACTTCGAAAAGCAACTCGTGAAGCGCTGATACAGGGCAAATCTTCTGCCATTATTAACCGCCAGATCGAAAGTTTTGAAATCTCTCAAATCTCTAAACCTCTCAAAATCGCGATGAGATTTCGCCGCAGGAAATTGATAATTACAGATGGCAGCGCACGCTTCTGGCGGAGACATGCTGGCAGCTTCCGATGTTGTTTATGGGAAAGACTTTTTATCTGCTGCTAATTGGTCTCTCAATCATGACCATAGCCTCGGGGTTAGTGATGGCCTAAACCATGCAGACGGGCCGTTTGAAGCAATAAAATTTCTCCCAAACAATGACCTGATCCTTTTCCGGTTCATGAAAGCAGTTGGTAAGCAGGATTCAACTAATGGTCTTTGGGATATTAGGTTTCGATTGGCTAGGGCTTTGGTTTGCCGTATAAGACAAGTTTGTGGTCTACGAGGTCATAGCCATATTCTTTGGCAATCTGCTCCTGTAGCGCTTCAATCTTGTCATTATGAAACTCAATAACCTTTCCGGTTTCAGTGCAAACCAGGTGGTCGTGGTGCTCACCGCTATCCAGTTCGAAAACCGAGTGGCCACCGTCGAAATTGTGGCGCTCTACTAATCCGGCTTGTTCAAACTGTGTTAAAACTCTATAGACTGTCGCCAGGCCAACCTCTTCTCCTGCCTCAAGAAGCGCCTTGTACACGTCTTCCGCGCTTAGGTGGCGAGTGTCCGAGCGCTCAAGCATTTGCAGGATTTTCACCCTCGGTAGAGTCACTTTCAGCCCAGCTTTGCGTAAATCTTGGTTTTGATCATTCATATTCAGTAATCTTTCAGTGTTGGAAGCAGGGTTAATCGTACATCTTGCTGTAAAGTCTTAGAATACTGAGTATAGGTAGATTTCAAGCTATATCCAATCTTCGATTCTATCGAGATTCCAAGGAATTGGGCATATATACTGCGCCGAATTCGGCCAGACGCCAGTATAGATTTTTTGCTTGAAAACCTGCGGAATAGAAGTAATCTGCTGCAGATACACTTTTTCCTGTAAATGAGAATTATTATGACCTTACTTAGAAGACTGGCGGTGTTTGTCGCTCTGGCAATTGTGGCAGCACCTGCCAACGCACAATTCGACAATGTGGGCTCGATCGATTTTCCAACCTCAGCTACTGGAGAGGCTCAGCAGCACTTCCTGAGAGGCGTGGCGATATTGCACAGCTTCGGTTGGAAGCAGGCACAGGAGCAATTTCAGGCTGCTCAGGCACTAGATCCTGATTTCGCGCTAGCCTATTGGGGGGAGTCGCTTTCCTACAACCATCCTCTATTTTCAGAAATGGATGCGACTGAGCCCAGAGCCACTCTTCAGCGTCTGGGTGCGACCAAGGCCGAGCGAATGGCCAAGGCAACCACTGATCGCGAGAAAGGGTTTTTGAACGCGGTTGAGATTCTTTGGGGCGATGGCGATCTGAATGAACGCCGTATCGGCTACATGGAAGCCATGGAAGAACTCTATGAGAAGTATCCAGACGATCACGAAGTTGCTGCATTTTATTCCCTGGCAATCTTGAGTGCCCGCTCTGCCGCAGGTGGCGATCTGGATTATCGAATGGCGATTCGAGCTGGCACTATTGCCCTAGAGATTTTTAATGCCAACCCCATGCATCCTGGAGCAGCACATTACACGATCCATTCCTTTGATGATCCGATCCATGCGCCGTTGGCTCTGGAAGCTGCGTATCGCTTTGCTGACATCGCTCCAGCGATATCTCATGCCCGTCACATGCCAACTCACATCTTTATTCAACATGGTATGTGGGACTTGGTTTCTGGTCATAATCAATCTGCTTATGATGCGGCCGTTGAGCTGTGGCGACCAGGCCAGAGCATGGGAGATGCCATTCACTCATTAGATTGGGGCCAGTATGGCGATCTGCAACGTGGCGACTATGATCATGCCCATGTCTGGATTGAGCGGATCGAAACCATGTCTAGTCAAGGGGGATTCCTGGAAGGTGGTGCACGCGGTCAGGCTGGCGCAGCGCGCGCAATGAATACCGTTGCCCTGACTCGTAATCGCTACATTGTAGATACTGAAGAATGGCGTATACAGGAAGTTTCTGAAGACTCTCCTGATCATGAACTGCTGGCTACTGCGCTTTCTGCGTATCACCTGGAAGATGAAACCATACTGACCGCTGCGGAGCAGGAATTGCAACGCCGTGTTGCGGCGGGTAAAGGTGGCTATACGGCTATCATGGCTAATCAGGCAAGTGCATTATTGCATGCTGGTATGGATCATCCTGACGTCGCTGTGAACTTTTTCGAGCAAGCTGTCGAAATCATCATGCCAATGGCACCGCCACGAGGGTCTGCTAACCCCATCAAACCGCTGTTTGAAATGTATGGTGAGGTGCTCATAGATCTCGGCCGTCATGAAGATGCCATTGATCAATTCGCTATTTCTTTAGAGCGTATGCCTAATCGCCCTCGCTCGCTGCTGGGAATGGCTCGTGCTAAAGCCGCTGCCGACAACCCCGTGGAAGCGGCAGAGTACTATCAGACCTTACTGAGTATCTGGGAAGGAGACGATGGGTTTGAGGGAGTGGTTGAAGCTGGCAAATACCTGGAGCAGGGTGACGATTAAGAGTTGTCTGCTCAAAAATGGCCGGTAAAAATTCGCGTTCGACTGAATGCCTATTTTTACTGGCCTACAGCCCGGGTTAATTGGTTTTGTTAATGCAACAAATAGCTGCCTCGAATACTTAACTCAATCGAGTGGTAGATTACATTAAAAGGTGAAAAAGCTACATCGTGAAAGTAACGGCGGTAATACCTATTTTTGTTAACTATTTCAGAAGCTTAGCACCTCTCAGTAGATGCTTAACTCCTAAGGCCCTTTGTTTTACAGTGATTAGCTGGCTTTTAGAGCCTGTAAATGATCAGGCAATACCAGCAACGGAGGTCACTAATCATGAAAATTAGCGAAAAAGACAACCTTACAATATGGAACTCAGTTTCCAGAACTGATCCAGCTCATGCACACCCTTACAAAGGCCCTGGTGGCTTCACTAGGACTGTGAACGATCACTATTCATGAATCAAAGATAATAAGAAGCTACACATATTTGCTCATTCTTGCTGGATTGCTAAGCAGTTGTTCTTGAGAATCAGAATCACCTGCGCCAATTGTACAATCATCAGTGCCTGCAGCAACCGATCAAGTGCCGGTAGAAGACACTGAACAGGAAATGATTGCCCATGCGCTGGAAGTTCATAATCGCGTGCTTACGTTCGACTGCCATGCGCACACTCCTTTAAGCATGATCGGGCCGGGCTTTGATATGGCAGGGCGTCATGATGCCAATGACAGTGGTTCGAAAGTAGATTACTCCAGAATGATTGAAGGGGGATTAGACGCCATTTTCTTTGCGGCATTTGTCGCTCAAGATATCCGAGATGATGAAGGTAACAGTCGAGCTAGGGCAAGTCTCCTGGTCTACGGGTGATTGACGCTGTTGTAGTCTCTGCAGCAGAAAACTCGGATATTGTTGAAATTGCTCTCGGCCCTGACGACGCTGATATACTGGAAGATAAAGGCAGGCGAGCAATCTACATAGCCGTCAAGGGTAGTTATCCAGGGTAATCGACTGAATGGATTTTCGTGCGCACTTCCAGCACAAAAATGAACAAGTGGCACCCCCTCATCGATCTGAGGCCAAAATTTATACACTTCTACCCATCTTCGACGCGGCAGAGGCGTTCAGTCGATTGCCCTGGGTGGTTATCCACTTGGAGATAATATTTCCAATGTTGAGCTTTTCTATGATGCGGGAGTGCTTTATATCACATTAGTGCATTCCTAAAATAATGATTTAGCAGATTCTGCGAGTGATCCACATTGAACTGAACCAGACCGAAGCCCGCGCCGCCATTCAGCGGCTGATCCGCCTCGGCACCGACCTCACCCCCCTGATGCAGGATGTCGGGGAGCAACTGCTGAACTCCACCCGCCAACGCTTTCGCCACGAACAAGCCCCCGACAGCACCCCCTGGGCACCATTGTCCGACACCACCAAACGACGCAAAACAAAAAACCACGACAAAATCCTCACCGAAGACGGCCTGCTGGGCAGCCAGATCGTCTATCACGCTACCCCCAACAGCCTGGAAATTGGCAGTAACCGAATCTATGCCAGCACCCACCAGTTCGGAGCCAGCAAGGGCCAGTACGGAAATACCACCAAAGGCTCACCCATACCCTGGGGCAATATCCCGGCTAGACCCTTTCTCGGACTTTCCCCCCAAGACACAACCTCGATTCATGAAACCTTCAACCACCAACTGCAAACACGCTGGGCTAATCCCACCTGATCAAAACCGTCATCACACCCTCCTCTATCAGAGGTAAATGCCAAACCAAAACCGGTTTGACATAGTCAACATTCATTGGATTTTTGAGCAGCTATGAGCGCTTATGAGCGGATAATGCACAGAACTTTTCGCATGAATAAGCGACTACTTTTCGCATCACTCCACAATGACACAAAATACTTCGCGTCGTCGGATAAGGAATTTATGATAAATCTGACGGTAGATAATGTTGACGTTCTGCTGGCCAGGGCTGAACAGGGCGGCGCAACGCATGGAAGAAAAATGAAAGAAAAATGAAAGAAAAATGAAAGAAAAGTGAAAGAAAAAGAGAACAGTAAATACGGGTATTTTGGCTGTTTCGCTGATGCCGCAGGCAACAAGATAGAGTTGTCGGAGCCCAACTCTCTTTACAAAACTCCCGTTACAAAAAATTGAATCAAGCTATCTGTATAAACATAACTAAGGAACCTCTGATTAATTACCTACGTTGTTATTGCTGCGTTAAAAATCAGCTCAAAATGCGCATTTATGACCTATAAACTGCGCTTTTTCGCTGATTTTTGCCTTGCACTAACTGCCTCGCAAACATTAATCAGAGGCTCCTTAACTTACTCCAGTCTTAAAAGGTGCTCCTCTAGCCAACAGATAATACTAAGTGCCACAGAAGGTCTGATAAACCTTCTCATCTAAACGGGGAGGGCCCATAAAGTGTTGGTGTTGAGGGGAAACGTCGAAAGGGTTCTTCAGGGCCTCCCACATTTCCTTAAGCGGATTGTAGTCAGCTTGATTTGCGTATTTAATGACGTTCTCAATTTGATGATTTCTCGGAATCAAGCAGGGATTGACTGCGTCAATCTGCGATAAATCAGGATTCAAGTCTTTCCATTGCGCCAAAAAGGTTTTCAGTTGCGAATTCACTGGGAAAAATTCCGTCTCACCATCATAAAGTTTTCTGAGATTAGAAAAGCTCAGAGTAAAATCGAGCGAATGGGTTTCAAGATAACTAATAAACTCTGTAATAAAAGTTTCGTTTTCCGATTTAGCCTTTGTTAGTCCTAATTTCCGAGCGAATTCCAGATGGATTAGATTTGGGAAGTTGGAGAGGATTTCTTCAAGTGCCTCTTTAATTTTGTTTACGGCTAGCTGCGGGTCATCAGCAATGAGAGGGATTAGGCACTCCGCGAAACGTAGGATATTCCATTCCACCATAGCCATTTGATTACCATAGGCATAGCGTCCCTGTTCGTCAATGGAGCTGAAGACCTTCATAAATTTAAATTCATCCAGAAACGCACAAGGGCCATAGTCGATAGTTATTCCAGCCAGCGTACAATTGTCCGTATTCATAACTCCGTGAATAAAGCCAAGGCCATACCATTTGGCAACCAGTTCTCCTTGCCGCTTTGCAAACAATCTAAGAAGTTCAAGGCAGCGATCAGAGAGTTGAGTAAAACTAACATCTGGATAGTGACGCCTTATCGTATAGTCACTTAGCTTTTCCAGTGCCTCCAGGTCTTCCAGGTTTTGGAAATACTGAAAAGTACCGATCCGAATATGGCTATCCGCTATTCTGGCAAGGATACCCCCCGGTTCAGGGCCATATTGTCGCTGGACCAACTCTCCAGTGGCTACAACACTGAGTGCGCGGGTGGTTGGAACGCCTAGAGTATGCATAGTTTCACTTACCAGAAATTCCCGGATGGCTGGCCCAAGGGCACTTCTGCCATCTCCGCCACGAGAAAATTTTGTTCTTCCTGAACCTTTGAGTTGGAGATCAAGGCCCCTAATTTCTCCAAGCAAATGTGCTCTGCCATCGCCTAGCTGAGGGACGAAATGACCGAACTGAGATCCAGCGTAGGCTTGAGCAATGGGCTCAGATCCAGGCAGAAGTACTTGCCCGGAAAGAACTTGAGCAGTTTCGGAATCATTGGAGAAGCTCAAGCTTAGCTCATTTGCAAGGTCTTGATTAAACAATACCAGTTCGGGATCAGGGAATTGTTCCGGGCAGACTTTCTGGTAAAACTGACCAGGAAGTTCGGCATATGAGTTAGTTAGCACTGTTTTCTAATTACTTCGCTTAATGTAATCGAATAAAGGTTGATTCTTTCACGTTTTACCGCAACTGAGCCAGTTGGTATATATTTCTGTGTAGGGTGATGCGAAAAGTGCTGCGCATTATTCGTTCACAGCCGCTCATAAACGCTCATAGCTGCTCAAAAATCCAATGCATGTTGATTATGCCAAACCGGTTTTGGTTGTAATACGGGGGCGGGTATTATGATGACGGCGTTGATCAGGTGGATTGACCCACTATGCTTGCAGGTGATGGTTGAATATCTGGCAGATGGTGGTTTCATCTCATCATCAGGCGAGAGGTCGAGAAACAGAAGCGCCTGGCGGGCAAAAGTGGTTCAATGCTCAAATGCTCAAAGGAGCCCGATTAAGCAATGAATGCCGCTTAATTGTCCACTGCCTCATTGTCTACTCTCTCGGCAAGGACGAAGTTCCAGGCAGCCACTTCACACCAGGCCGGGTAAACAATCGAAACTACCCCCTGAGGAGGATGGCAAAACCTGTCTTTCAGATCTTTCAGATACAGGCGACCAGTTCAGGCCCCTTTTCTTTGCAGGTGCGGGTGCGGGCGGGGACGTCACTGTCAGAGTGTGAATTCACACACAAATCGTGGGTTACTGTTGAATGCAATTTGACGGCAACCGACAGGTAGCGTTAGCTTGTCAATTGGGAGCTAACAGCTATAGTCATCTATCTCGACTGGACTATGTGATCCTTGCCACCGTCTGTGTTGTGATGGTACTGGATACGGGAATGAACTATTGCCTTGTACTGGCATTCGGGTTCCATCCCGACCTCGGCGAGCCCTGGTTCGGAGGCTTGTATCCTGCAGGAGCCTGGATCGGCTGGTTTGATGCCTGGGGTGCAAGCTACCAGGCTATCTTTCTGCCGCGAGTGCTCGGATTTACCGGCATTCTCCTGAGCTGGGCCGGACTGGCAGTTTATCTCGATCAGCGTCGCACATTACAACCTCCCCTGTCCCAGGTGTATGGGTCAGCACGCTGGGCAAAATGGATTATTTGTGGATTATTTGCAGGAGGTGTTGAGCTTTATTGTCGGTTACGGCATTCGGGCCCTGCTGGTATTGCAGGACATCAGTCAACTGCATGCGCTGTATCGCAAGAATGAGGCCATTATTGCCAACACCCACATCCGGGTGGTGTTTGCCTCCAGGGCAATCGACTGAACGCCTCTGCCGTGTCGAAGATGGGCAGAAGTGTATAAATTTTGGCCTCAGATCGATGAGGGGGCGCCACTTGTTCATTTTTTGTGCTGGAAGTGCGCACGAAGATCCATTCAGTCGATTACCCTGTGTTTGCCCCAACCGTCTGGAAACGGCCCAGTGGATCTCCGGGATGCTGGTCAAAACCACTACCCACCGCCTTGACCCTCAAACCCACAACAAAAATAGTATTTGGTTCCCACAGCCTAGCATAGCCTTTCCCCTTACCGGCATTCAGAATAAAACCCTGTCATTATCGGCAAAGATAGGGCAGTCGGAACCAAGGCGGGTCATATAGCCTGATGCCAGTGAACACGCAACAAAAACAACAGACGAAGATTAAAAACAGAGTGGTTAGCGGAATTTTAGAATTGAAAAGACAATGTAACCTGGCAGTTAAAGGAAAACACCTGATGACGCAACAGACATGGGAACAATCAGCTAACCAATACCCTCATCCTGCTGAAAACAAAAACCAGCCTTCCGGAGAGATCCGGTTCTTTATCGTCTTGATATAAGCAGCCCATACAGACAATGGACAGTGAAAGGTATTCAAGGGGAAACAACCAGATAGTCAGCACCCGTGGCTGAAATCGCTACATGTCAAATACCCGCCAAACAATCGCAAGCGTAAACGCCAAATTAAATCCCAACATCCACTTCATCAACACCTGCTCGCCTTTGACCTTACCGATCTCTTCCTTGAGTTCACCCTTGACGCTGGCAATTTCCTCCTTGAGTTCACCCTTGACACTGGCAATTTCTTCCTTGAGCTCGCTTTTGGCCAAATCAATCCTGGCATCCAGCCGGGCCATATCCGCCTTGGTCGCGAATTGTTCATCCAGTGCCTGTCCAAACGCTTCTTGCTGAGCATCGGCAATGGCTTCCGCCTGCTCCGTAGACATGCCGGTTCCAGTCAGGTTCTTGATGAATTTGTGCGTATCAAAAGCTGGAGCGGACATGATTAAAGATACCTGACGGGTTTATTCGGATTCATTGTTGCAGTAACAGAGACCCCAAGAATAGCACAATCCCCTATCCCAGGTCAGAAACTGCACAAAGGACCAAGGCTCCGCCCTCGCACTCTCGTTAGCCATTCCTCTCGCTACGCTCCCTGCATGGCCGAGCGGCCGGCCTGCGGGTTCGGTCCCTCTGCCCTGCGCGCTGACGCTTGCCTGGTTAACAGGAAGAAGGGGTGGACGTGAGTGCAGAACTGGCCGTCAGAAGCGCTATGGGGCCCGTGGGGCGCTTTTAGTAAGGGTATCACTCGCCTTGTGAGAAACGCCCTGGAAAGCCGCTGAGAGCTTCCAGCAATGGCGTGAAAGAGATACTTAGCTACATTTCAAACACTTCTATATAAAATAGCTAACTATCCAAACGAATTGTGACTTGTTGCCTGTGGGGTTTATGGGCGAAAGGCGGACAGTGTGGGCAAGGCGGTGGGCAGCTTGCTGTCCACGGGCTTGTCCAGCACGGCCCCGAAGAGGAGTCCAACTGCTGCGTAGCATCGTCCATAAAATCCACAGAAATTATGAACTATCTCTGTCCGATGAGGTTCAAAGTGTTTTAGGTGTGGAAGCAGGTCGGATCTTCCTGTTTCTCTGGGTGCTTTTGAGAACTCTGAACGTGCTACACTTGCTCACCATGACAGCACCAGCATTTGATACATTGAAATTCACCCGCCGACTATAGCAGGCAGGTATCTCTGTGGAACAAGCCGAGGCGCAAGCAGAGGCTATCAATGAAGCATTGGAGAGTCAGTTAGCGACTAAGATCGATATCCTGCAACTGGACAAGAAGCTTGATGATGTTGCATCCAGGCTGGATAAAAAGATTGATGGGGCTGTATCTGGTCTGGACAACAAGATTGATGCAGTTGATAACAAAATTGACCTGGCTGCCCTGCTTTGTCGGCGAGGCAGGGACTGACGTCGGTATCCACCGGCTGTTGGGTGAGAGTGGTCATTCCATGAAAGGAACAACACAGGACTTAGTTGGGCTGGATCTGAATTTTGTCGAAAGTCGAAAAAAGTGAAATTAATTCAAAGTAACCCTTGACTCAGGGATGGGAGCCATTACGTAGGTCCCCCACCTTCCTTACCCCTCTTCTCAAAAGAAATGGAACCCAAAAAACCTCGCGCCTAATGGGTTTTTTTATGCCTGTTGTTTAAGCCAGCCAAGTCCAGACGGTTCGACAGATGTCCTCTTGTTGTTATGGTTCCGGGCGTAATGCATTGCGCCGAGTAAAGAATTTTCATAGCACTCAAATCACTGTATAAGCACAATAATGTAGTCCGGGCCAGCAACAGACATCTTCGGCTCCCTGGAATAGGTTCATTGTCGTCCCGATTTCTCTTATCTTACATAGGAAGCGGACCAGCGACAGCATTCAGACGCTCACAAAAGAGACTGGACACAATATTGCGCCATAGCAAAAACCTGTCCTGCACCCAATGGACAGGGGATGCTATTCTGACAGCCCTGATCCTGTCTTGTCCGGGCCAGCCGTTTCCGGCTGCATCCATCAGGCATGTCATCCGTTCCCAGGTGTGCTAAGCTCTATTCATGGCCAGCATTATTATCATTTAGGTGTCTTCATTGGAAAAGCAGGCCGTTTACAGAGGATTGGTTTACACATTCCTGATTTCTGGCAGGTGTTTGCCAGCACACAAATGAAGACTTCACCTAAACCCCGGCATTTGGCGCAACATAAACGCCCGGAATCCATAGACAGCCCACTCGACACTATCGATCGTCCGGTATTTTTTACGTCTGCCGGACTGATTGTCGCGCTCATCATCTGTTGCATCAGCTTCAGTGATCAGGCAGGGGCAGCCTTTGCCGCCGTTCAGAGCTGGCTGGTCACCAATCTGGGCTGGTTTTACATGGCAGTAGTCGCTTACTTCCTTGCATTCATACTTTACCTGGCGTTCAGTCGTTTCGGAGGTATCAGGCTTGGCCCTGATGATTCAGTGCCCGACTATTCATACGCGAGCTGGACTGCCATGTTGTTCAGTGCCGGAGTAGGCATTGGCCTGTTATTCTTTAGCGTCGCGGAACCCATTATTCATTTCGCCCGGCCACCCGTCGGAGAAGGAGGCACGGTCGACGCTGCCAGGAATGCCATGCTGTATACCTGGTTCCATTGGGGATTGCAGGCGTGGGCAACCTATGTAGTTGTGGGTCTCGCGCTGGCCTATTTTGCATTCAGGCACAATCTCCCTCTTACCATCCGTTCATCCCTGTACCCGCTGATAGGCAACAGGATTGACGGCCCTGTTGGCAATGCGGTGGATATATTCGCTGTGCTGGCAACGATGTTTGGCGTAGTCACGTCCCTGGGTTTCGGGGCAATGCAGGTAAACGCCGGGCTGAACTATTTGCTCGGCATCCCTGTCGGCCTTAGAGTCCAGATCCTGCTGATTGCCGGCATCACCGCAATAGCAACCCTGTCGGTGGTAGCAGGTCTGGACAGAGGGATTCGTCGGCTCAGCGAACTGAATATGATCCTGGCGCTGGTGTTAATAGGTTTTGTCCTGCTGGCAGGACCAACCGTGTCGCTGCTTGAGGGGTTTGTGCAGGACGCAGGAAATTATCTGGTCAATTTCGTGTTCCTGACGTTCAATGTGTATGCCGATGAACCCGATGACTGGATGGGCAACTGGACGTTGTTCTACTGGGGCTGGTGGATTTCCTGGGCACCCTTCGTCGGCATGTTTATCGCCAGGATTTCATATGGCAGGACCATTCGTGAATTCATATCCGGGATATTGCTTCTCCCTGTAGGGTTTACCTTCTTCTGGTTGAGCATTTTCGGAAACTCGGCACTGTCCATTGAGCTCGGCGGGCAGGGTGGGGAAATTACCACCGCTGTTGTCACTGACATGCCAACAGCGCTGTATGTCTTTCTGGAAAACCTTCCTTGGACAACCCTGGTTTCGTTGCTGGCGACGGTGCTGATTGTGACATCTTTCGTGACTTCTTCAGACTCCGGGTCCCTGGTTATCGATATAATCACCTCTGGCGGTAATGAAAATCCTCCTGTCTGGCAGCGCACTTTCTGGGCCATATCCGAGGGCGTAGTGGCATCAGTGCTGCTTGTCGCGGGGGGGCTGAGAGCCCTGCATACTGCCACAATCAGCGGTGCGCTTCCCTTCGCACTGATTATGCTGTTTATGTGTCTTGGGTTATACAGGGGATTACAAAAAGAGTGGAGGCAATAATCATAAAGGTAAAATCAAGCAGACACTCTTGCAGCATGACATTGATTCCGCCCATGGGCACCTGTACACAATGCACAAACCGGATACCGGCTATCCTGCGGCAGGGACAGGCGCTACCGTCATAGCTGTTGTTGACACGTTACCCGACGAATCCGGCGTAATCACCAGCCAGGTGGTCACCATAACGACGCCTGTTCCTTTGTACGGCATCTGTACGGTTGCATCAGCCCTCTCACTGGTATAAGTATTGTTTCTTCAACACCGCCCGATTCAGTGGGGTTTGACCATCATGGTCACAACAAAGATTACCCTGAACCTATACAAAAGAATCATGAGGGTGTTTTACCCGGTAATGTGCAGCCTCCTATGCAGCAGCAACGACAGGCTCTGATACCGTAATACGCCGCTGGAATCTATTTAAAACCAGATCATTAACACTATCCAGGAAAGAGAGAAGTTCATGACAGGGTCTACATAGAAGACAGCGCAATCAACTGAACAAGCTGCTGACATTTGTGCATTTTTCTGAATCAGAGGTGTGGAACGCATCCTTTTTCGGAGATTTTGCATGCCCCACATCTGCGGAAACCGCCCAACCCCAGATTTTCTGGCCCATTTTGAGGCGATGGAAAATCCGCGTCAGCAGGCAAAGATACGCTACCCTCTGGAAGAGATTCTCCTTCTGGTTCTGTGTGCTGTAACATTAGGCGCACAGGGGTTGGACGTCCATTGCCCTCTACGGTGAAAAGAAGCTCGCCTCGCAGGGCTGCGCCACTTTCTACCCTTCGAAGACGGGACCCCAAGCTATGATCTGTTGAGAATACTGTTTGCGCGTCTGGATACTGAATAGGCAGGCTCTCCAACGCGGCTTCATGGCCTGGGTAGCAAACTTGAGCGACGCGCTTAAGAGCGTCATTGCCGGGCAATCGGATGTGCAGCAGTTTATAAATTTTGGCCTCAGAACGACGAGGGGGTGCCACTTGTTCACTTTTTGTACTGGAAGTGTGCACGAAAATCCATTCAGTCGATTGCTCTGGGCATCGTCGCCGTTGACGGCAAGATCCCTCAACGGTCATTCGACACCGGGTCGAGCAAGTCCGCCATTCATAGGGGTTTCCCCTCCGTATGCACAGCTCTCATTTGTGGCACTTCACCCATCAGGAAAAAGCGTTTGTTTTCAAGTCTTGCAACATATTGGGAACCTCCCTGATTTCCAGTAGTGGCTACCTGTAAGTCGTTGCAATAATTGGAGGCGTGGAGATGTGTGAATCCCGCCGGGTTTCCGCCTGGGCGTGCGAGCAGCAACTCATGCCTGGGCAGCGCAAGGTTGACGATCCGTCGAATAAGATCACGGCGATTCCCGAGTTGCTGGGTTTGTTGTCACTCAAAAGGGCTGTCGTCACCCTTGATGCCCAGTGACATGATGAGGATGGGAAGTATCAGTGCAAAATCTGTCAGCAAATCATTGATCCGGATGCCAATTATGTAATCGGACTGAAGGGTAATCCAGAGTAATCAGGACAGCTTGCGCGAGGATGTTGCACTGTTTTTCGATGAGCATCTTAAGCGGGACATAGCCAGAGAGTGTATCAAGAAGAGCAAAACCGTTGAGGCGGATTATGGGTGCATTGAAGTGCGACTCTACAGGAGGGTCTGCACAGAGAAGCAATGGCTCATGCAAGGCCATCAATGGTTGGGGCTGAAGGTCGTGATCATGCTCGAATACACGCGTGAAGTCAGGGGAAAAGTTGAAACGATGCGACGATTTTACATGGCGTCGTTCATTGACGGTCCTGAAAACATGACGCAATATATCCGCAATCACTGGCAGGTTGAAAATGGCCTGCCTTGGGTGCTGATTGGATGCTGGATGTCACCTATCAGCAGGATGATTGCCGCAAAAGAACCGAAAACGCGGCGGCCAATTTTGCCACAGTCAAGCAGGCAGCAACGAACGTATTGTGCCGCGCATCCGGTAAATTGAGTATCCCCCAAAAATGCAACTCAGCGGTATGGAACGACTAAACGACTATATGGAGGCAATCATCCGGCAATAGTGCTCGGTCGATTGCCCTTACACAGGAGACCGAAGAATCAGGGATGGAGACACAGGGATTGCAGAATCAGGAAACGGATACAGACTCAACGGCCGATGCAGGCTCACCGGTTGAATTCACCTTTTCCGACGGCTTTTTTGACTGGCTGGCCGGCGAGCAGATCAGTTTGCTTGCCAGCACCTATCAGGCCGGCCGTCTGCTGGTGATCGGTGTGCAGGAGAAGGCACCCTGGATCAAGCATTATCCGTTCCGGAACTGCATGGGTTTCTGCCACAGGGACGGCCTGCTGGTGGCCAGTACCGGCAATCATATTGTCCTGATGAACCATCTGGAAGGTGATCTGTCAGCCTCTCATTTTGAAGAGGGAACGGATCGGGTCTTTTATCCACGGACGGCTTGGGTGACGGGCAACCTGAGGGTCCATGACATGGTCTGGACCGATGGAGGACAGCTGGTTTTTGTCAACACAGCCTATGATTGCCTGGCAACTGTCGACATGAATTACAGCTTCAGGCCGCTCTGGCGGCCCGGGTATCTGGCACACCGGGACCCGCTGGCCCGTGACTGCTCGCATCTGAACGGCCTTTGCCTGGAGGATGGCGAGCTGGCCTATGTGACGGCGCTTGGGA
Organism: uncultured Pseudohongiella sp.; assembly: GCA_965198435.1. Lineage (GTDB taxonomy): Bacteria > Pseudomonadota > Gammaproteobacteria > Pseudomonadales > Pseudohongiellaceae > UBA9145. The sequence continues at coordinate 483,522 of OZ240664.1, forward strand.
AAAGCACTGAACCCAGAGGCTGGCGCGCGCACAAGAGCTCGGGCGGCCTGTTGTTTGACGTGCGCACCGGGGACATACTGTCGGAGTGTCTGTCGATGCCGCATTCCCCGCGGGTTTATGGCGATACACTCTGGCTGTTGAACTCAGGCACAGGGGAGTTCGGTTACGTCGATCGCAAGACCGGCACCTTTGAGCCGACCACCTTCTGTCCGGGGTTTGCAAGGGGGCTGGCCTTTCACAGGGACTGGGCGCTGGTGACACTGTCCGACATGCGCCGGGCGAAAGGTTTTCAGGGGCTGGAGTTGGAAGAGCGCCTCGATCATAAAAAGCCGCTGTGCGGCCTGCTTGCCATCAATATACGCACAGGCCGTATCGAGCATTGGCTACAGATCAGAGGGGACGTACAGGAATTTTACGATGTGGCCGTGCTGGAAGGCATTTGTCGCCCGTCGCTTGTGACCATGGACCAGTCCATCACCCGGGACATCCACCTGCCGCCGCCCGCACAGACCTTCGAGAGCCTGCCCAACCTATGCAGGGGTCGCCTGAACGGGGGGCAATCAACAACTGGGTGATACGCACTCCAGGGTTTGCAGGCCATGATCTACAGGGAACATGGGGGACAGGCTATATGATGTTTGACACTCCAGAGCCAAAGATGCGGCAGACACCGTGACACTCCTGCTCAAGCCACCAGCATCCCCGGCCAGACCTTTGTCGGCACATCGGGCGATGATTTTTTAATGGAAATGATGAGAATAATGTCAAATGACCGTGATGGTAATGACTGGGTTCAGGGTCAGCGGCAATGACACGCTGAATAGCGGGGAAGGTACCAATCGGCTGATAGGGGGAGTAGGTGACGATGTTTTCCGGATCAACCCAGGCGACCATAGCGAGACCACAGATTTCGGGACGGGACAGGATGTGCTTGAGTTCCGTATGGGCCTGTTCGTCATCAACCTCATGGTCTCTGGAATGATTAATGTATAACGATGTGCCTTTCCCTCAGCCAGAGCAAACGGTGTTGGAGCCACATATATTTTCCTATCTCGAATAAGAATGTCGCTGTAGCTACCGAAACCTCTAAGGAGCCTCTGATTAATGTTTGCGAGGCAGTTAGTGCAAGGCAAAAATCAGCGAAAAAGCGCAGTTTACAGGTCATAAATGCGCATTTTTAGCTGATTTTTAACGCAGCAATAACAACGTAGGTAATTAATCAGAGGCTCCCTAGAGCAAATCCTGCAAAGTGGTCGTATAAGCAGTGATTCAATCATGGAAAATTGCTATGCAGGATATGACGATACTGCAGCCCATTGTCAACAAATTACTGTGCGTTGACGACCATACTGACATCACCCGACCGGCTTGAAGAAATTGGCGAAGAGGCAGGTTATGAAGTGCGTGTGGTTAATCAATTTGAGCTGATTACACAGGAGATTGATTGGTTCAATCCACCGTCATCTTTCCGGATTTAAACTTGGATCCCGACGCTGTTTTTGATGACAAGGCGATTCCTCGCGAAGGTTTGGGGATTTTAAAATACCTGGCGTCCAGTAAATCTCTGGCGAAAATAGTCATCATTAGCAGCAAATCTCATCGCACACGGGAATTGAATCGTTCCTATGCAGAGATCTGGAACTGCATGTAGTCAGCAGCCTGTCAAAACCATTTCATGAGGATAGTGTTGTGGACCTGCTGGAAAAACTAAAGCACTAAACTGCCAAATCAATCAGTAGTACCAACCCACCCAATGCGAGAGACCAGGAAAGACAGGCAATCCCGTCTAAAATACTGAAGCGCTTCGGTCTGAACCCACTGATCCCAATTACCGTTGGCACAACGCTGCGTATCGCCGGTACAAACCTCCCGATAAAAATCGCCAATCCTCCAAAACGACCTATCATGGCATCGGCTCGTTTAACCTGCACGTCGTACTTTTGCGCAAATTGTGAATGATGAAAGTCTGGGCCAATCATTCGCCCAAAATAGAATCCAACATGATCTCCTGCCAAAGCACCAACTAATGCCAACGGCACAATGAATCCCAAACTGGCGTTACCCGTGCTATACAAAGCAGCACTGACTATCAGTAATAAAGCGCCTGAGACGAATAATCCAATTCCAATGCAGGCTTCAAGAAAGGCCAGCAATGGAACGAGAAGCAATGCCAATGCCTGGTATTCGCTAATAAGATTGAGAACAAATTCTTGAATGGCGAGACTTCCTTAACACAGCTTATATTGGAATTGGGAAGAGGTGTTCATTCGTCGAGAGGTATTTATCAGTCGATACGCTTTTTGTGATGCACCAGATCAGGTCTAAACTTCTACAACTCAACGCACTCACCAAGGCAAAATGTGCTGCGGGAGAACACCGATGAAGAAACTCATCGACGGGAAACAAATCTGGATGGAGAAGTTTGTAAACTAGACTTCACCTGACAGACACCACGGATAAACGGGTAACTGTCAGATCAGGTCTAAACTTCTAAAGTTGACGGTTATTGTCAGGCCCGCTGTGTTTCACAGCGGGCTTTTTCATGCACCTCATTCGGAGTTTTCATCCCCAGGCTCAGAGGCAGCCTTAGCTCATTGTATATCTCCACTGATTCCTTCACGAGGTGTTTTAACGCTTCAAAAGTCTGGCATCGGTTAAACAAAAACCCCTGCTTGAGTATGCCATTGATTCGTTCGGCCAAGGCATTCTGATCACCGTCATAGCTATCGGTCATCGACGGCGTGATCTTGTGGTTTCTCAAGATCTTTTGGTGCAGCTCAGAGCAGTACTGCAACCCTCAATCTCAGTGGTGGATCAAAGACGTCCGGGTGCCTCGGCCTCGGTATTTAATGGCCTGAACAAAAGTCCCTGCGGCCTCTTGTGCACGCATGCCATGGCTCAGTTCATATCCCATGATCGTTCTTGAACAGGCATCCATCACCCAGGATAAAGAGTGAACCCCCTGACCGCTTTTGACCTAGGTGATGTCACTGGCAAAGGCGTGTTCCGGACAAACGAGGTGTCTCTCCGCATAGCGGTTCGGATGCTGCTTCATCCAATGCTTGCTATGAGTCGTCTTGGTATAACGGCGAACCGGCTTAATCAGGAGATTGCGTTCTCTAAGATAATCAAAGAAGCCATCCCGGCCCCATTTGATCCCCTGCGTATCACATTTCGGCTTCAGTAAATAATACCGCTTGCGTGCGCCCAGCCTGGGCAAAGATCGACACACCTCCAACCCCATCGAATGAATCGGCTCTAACGTCGTTTGCCTGTGCCGGTGTGCAGACAAACGCGGATACACACGCTGTCTTGAGCATCCAAACAGCCGACAGCGATAGGATAAACTTAATCGTCCTGTGGCTTGGTTCTTGAGCGCTATTTGGATACATACTTTTTTCGAAGATGGCTCCCATACGGTCCATCCAGCAGCGTCATCAGTTCATCCATTAAATACACCTTATCCCTGGCTTCTTGACGCGCTTGCTCTAAACCCTTGATGGTTTGTTCCGGGGGCTCGGATTTGAACAGGGGGCGATCTTGTAGCGCGGACCCATGCAAGTTACCATGCTTTCTTAACCAGACTAACACCGTACTTTTGCCCTGGATACCATATCGGTCTTGAGCCTGTTTGTACGTCAAACTCCCCTGTTCAACTTCAGACACCACCGATCATTTAAAGGACCGCGTGTAGTCACGCTGGCTTCGCTTACGCCGAGTAGAACCACTCCTTCCCATAAATCTCACCTCTTCGGGGGCAACTTATTTTCAGGACAGGACAGGACATGTCGAGCGGTTTACGGCTTGATAATGATATTGTATGCATGGCAAGGCTGTGACGTGATTGAGTTAAATGTACAAATTGATTCTGTGCGGCTGTGAATAAAAATTCTGCCGACGTTATCCGTATCGAAGTTAGTTGATGTATTGAAGGGTCGCTCAGCAATTGGGATGTTTAACAGGGTTGAGCATTTAAGGAAGGGTCTTAGGAAGCAGATTAACTGCTAATCTACTCCTAAGGCCATGTATACAACAAAAAATCGCTACTCCAAAAATTCCAAAATCAGTGAAGCACGATTTCGCCGTTTGCTGAAAGCGTATTCCATGGACTTTTCAGCGTCTGATACTGCCAGGTTAACAGGTATTTCGGTGCGCTCTGTTAAGGAACCTCTGATTAATTACCTACGTTGTTATTGCTGCGTTAAAAATCAGCTCAAAATGCGCATTTATGACCTATAAACTACGCTTTTTCGCTGATTTTTGCCTTGCACTAACTGCCTCGCAAACATTAATTAGAGGCTCCTAACACCATTTTTCTCAACATCCATATTCGGACCGCTGAATAGTGCGAACCTCAGTCGCCCTATTCAGGTGACGTAGAACCGGATGAATCCTACTTCGGCCCCAAACGAATTCGCGGTCAGCGAGGCCGTCGTGGAGCGGGTGGTAAAACCATCGTATTTGGCCTCTTTAAGCGCACTGGGCATGTCTATACAGAAAGTATCCTAAATGCCTTAACATGCTTCCTAAGACCCTTATTTAATACAATCGGGGAAATTGCGGAGAAAATCTTGGATAATCTGGCAGCTCAGATTGACAACTTCAATGAATCCTACGGAAAGTATCAAGCACTCCAGCGAGTGAGGTCTGTTATTGAATGTCAGATAAGAAGAACACTAAGCGAGATAAAATGGGGTTGCTCGAAAACCAAAATTTATGACAGGGCGAAACAAGACAGCCTTAATAACTGGTGCCTCTGGATTCATTGGCTCCCGACTCTGTGAGTTACTGGCCGCTGAATATCAAATTCACATCCTGCTGCGATCAAACTCAATGGCTCTGCTGTCTGCTAATCAGGCTCTCAAGGTATTTAAGGCAGATCTGCCTGATTCAGAAGGATTAGCAGCAGCTTGTGAGGCCGTTGATATTATTTTCCATACTGCTGGCATCGCCCATACAGGTAATGTCACCGGCGATGAGTATCAGCGAGTTAATGTCGAGGGAACCGGTACATTAATAGATGCAGCAAAACAGGCTGGTGTTAAAAAGCTGGTGTTCTTTAGCAGCATTCTGGCAGCCGGACCAGAGCACGGAACTAATTTTTCAGATTATGCGAAAAGCAAAAAAGATGCTGAGGATTTGCTGTCGGCTGAAGCGGCTGATCAGTTTCAGTGCACGATCTTGCGACCAGTCAATGTTTATGGCCCGGGCATGAAGGGCAATATCGCTGGGCTTATTCGACGCATTAAATCAGGAGATTTGCCGCCGTTGCCGAAGCTGGAAAATGAACTTCCTTTAATCAGTGTTCATGATCTCTGCGAAGCCGCAATTCTCGCTGCGGAAAGCGATCAGGCAAACGGCAAAATCTATGCTTTGAGCGACGGCGAGAGCTACACCCCAAATACTCTGGAGAACTCTATTTATGAGGCTCTGGGCCGAAAAAAGCCCACCTGGAGAAGCCCGCGTATGGTATTCTACGCAGCCTCGCTGGCGGCCCAGATAGCCAATTCTACTGGGCTGTGGAAGAACGATCTGGGCTTACGCACTTACTGCAATCTAACGGGTCAGATTTCCACCAACATTGCCGCTGGATCGGATATCTCAGCAGACCTGGGTTTCCAGCCCCAACATTCATTTCAGAGTGAACTGCCGGATATCCTGCGAGCAATAGAGAAAGAACCAAAAAAGGAATCAAAGCAGAAGAGACGGGCCCGAGCCTGTCCCCGGCAAAATAGTAAGACATTATGAGTAGAAATACAGTTGCTGCGAAAGGCATCATTCTCGCTGGTGGCACGGGCTCGCGATTACACCCGTTGACCATCAGCGTTAGCAAACAGTTGATGCCGGTTTATGACAAACCGATGATCTATTACCCACTCGCTACTCTCATGCAGGCTGGGATCAGAGATGTCCTTATTATTACTACGCCACAAGACAGCAATAGCTATCGCAATCTGTTAGGCGATGGTGCCGGGTGGGGAATTCAAATCAGCTATGCGGTTCAGCCAAAACCGGAAGGGCTGGCTCAGGCGTTTCTTATCGGCGAAGAGTTCATTGGCGACAGTCGTGTGTGCTTGATCCTGGGTGACAATATTTTTTACGGCAATCGTATCGAAGATACTTTGCAAAGCGCAGTCGAACAAAAAGAAGGGGCCTGTGTATTTGCGTATTACGTCAATGACCCGGAGCGATATGGTGTTGTAACGCTGGATGGCAATAACAATGCGATTGACCTGGAAGAGAAGCCTGCAAATCCTAAATCCCATTACGCGGTTACTGGCTTGTACATGTATGACAACGATGTTGTCGATATCGCTAAATCAATTAAGTTGTCTGCTCGTGGCGAACTTGAGATTACGGACGCCAACAAAGTGTATCTGGAACGCAGAACTCTGAAAGTGGAATTGTTCGATCGGGGAACTGCCTGGTTGGATACCGGTACCATACAATCATTGTTAGATGCGGCGAACTTCATTCGCGTTCTGGAAGAGCGCCAGGGCCTGAAAATAGGGTGTCCGGAAGAGATTGCCTATCGCCAGGGTTTTATTGGTGCCGGTCAACTGGAACTGCTTGCCCGTAAGCTGGACAAGAGTGGTTACGGTCAATACTTGCTGGATTTGCTTAAGTAAATCTGAATACATTCTCAACCATGAAAATATCCAACACTGCGATTCCTGATGTGTGGTTGCTGGAACCCACTGTTCATGGTGATGACCGTGGTTATTTCATGGAAACTTTTCGGCATACCCATTTTCTGGAGCGGGGAGTAGATCTCAATTTCGTGCAGGATAATCAGAGCCGATCTGTTAAAGGAACCTTGAGAGGGCTTCATTACCAGTTGCAGTTTCCTCAAGGCAAACTTGCGCGAGTGTTGTCTGGACAAGTCTTCGATGTGGCAGTCGATATTCGCAAGAACTCGCCAACATTCGGACAATGGGTGGCGGAGACCTTAAGCGGGGAGAATAAAAAGCAGTTATGGATTCCACCGGGATTCGCTCATGGCTTTTATGTCCTCAGTGAAATTGCCGAACTCTCTTATAAATGTACTGAATACTACCATCCGGAAGATGATCACTGCATTGTCTGGAATGATTCGGACATTGGCGAGGGCGGAATAGACTGGCCTGCAGCGCCAGACCTGCCAACAACACCGCTCTTGTCGAAAAAAGATCAAAGTGGGAACGCTTTGAAAGAGGCTGATCTGTTTCCATGACAGAGGCTCTTTTGCTAACGGGGGCAAAGGGTCAGCTAGGCTCCACCATCCAGCAACTCTGGCCACATTCCGGGCTGTTCAGCCGTTTTCGGCTGCATTGTTGCGATATTGAGGATGTTGATCTCACCAATGCAACAGCCACTGGCGACTATCTGGATGAGGTATCTCCAACTGTGGTGGTTAATGGTGCAGCCTATACTGCGGTAGATCGGGCTGAGCAAGACATTGAATCAGCCTATGCTGTAAACGAGCAGGCGGTGCGTAATCTCGCGGCATGGTGCGCTTCTCATGGCAGTAAGCTGATCCAGCTATCTACTGATTTTGTATTTGCGGGTGATAGCTCAACTCCTTACAAACCGGATGCATCAACTGCACCATTGAGTGTATATGGTGCCAGCAAGCGAGCAGGTGAACAACAGTTGCAACGATTATTGCCTGAGTCGGGAGTGATTCTTAGAACTTCCTGGTTGTATTCCGAGTTCGGCAACAACTTTGTGAAAACCATGTTGAGATTGATGCAGGAAAAGCCTGAGCTGGGAATCGTTGCTGATCAGATTGGATCGCCAACCTCAACCGATTCCCTTGCCCGTGCCGTGTTTAGACTCATTGAAACGGATGCTGCAGGAATCTATCACTGGACCGATGGGGCGGCAATTTCCTGGTATGATTTTGCTGCAGAAATTCAAACCATTGGGCTTGAGAAAGGTATTCTGCAACATGCTATTCCGCTGAAGCAACTCACCACTGAGCAATACCCCATACCGGCAACCAGGCCTGCCTACAGCGTGCTGGATATCAGCGCCACACTGGACTTATTGGGTCATGAGTCGCGCCTGTGGCAGGATGAATTGAAAGATGTCATTGCGAAACTCGCAAAGAACCAGACGGCAGCAGGAAGGAATTAATGAGACGATTATTAGTAACAGGCGCTGCTGGGTTTATCGGCAGTAACTTTGTGCACTATTGGCGCAATGCAAACCCTGGTGACACGGTTACAGTATTAGATGCTTTGACCTATGCGGGTAACAAGGCAAATTTCGAGTCGCTGGAAAACGATGAACAGTTTACTTTCGTAAAGGGTTCGGTGTGTGATTATGATTTAGTTGCCAGACTTTTACCTGAACACAACATTGATACCCTGGTTCACTTTGCTGCCGAGAGTCATGTCGATCGGTCTATCAGCGGGCCCGATGCATTTATCGACACGAATATCGTCGGCACCCACACTTTACTAAAAGCAGCCAAGCAATACTGGCTGGATGAAGCTGTGTGTGAAAACTGTGAAAACCATCTGTTTCATCATGTGTCTACTGATGAAGTATATGGCACTTTAGCTGCAGATGATCCGGCGTTTAGTGAAACAACACAGTACGCACCCAACTCACCCTATGCGGCGAGTAAAGCAGCTGCCGACCATATTGTTCGCGCTTATCATCACACATTCGGGTTGAATGTTGTTACCAGCAACTGTTCCAACAACTATGGTCCGTATCAATTTCCCGAAAAACTCATTCCACTTTGCTTATTGAATATTCTTAATGGCAAGCCTCTGCCTGTTTATGGCGACGGCAAACAGATTCGTGATTGGCTTTTTGTGGATGACCATAATCGTGGCATCGAATTAATCCTTAAGAAAGGACGTCATGGGGAGACTTATAACATCGGCGGTAATAATGAATGGGCAAACATTGATGTGGTAAACCTGCTTTGTCAGCTAGTAGATCAACGCTTTGCATCGGACCCAGCACTAGCTAACCGCTATCCGAATTCTCCTTGTGCCAAAGGTCAGCAAGCCAGTGGCTTGATTACCTTTGTCACAGATCGCCCTGGTCACGATACACGCTATGCCATCAATGCCTCCAAAATCATGTCTGAGCTTGGCTACCTGCCACAGGAAGATTTCGAATCGGGCCTGAATCGCACGGTAGACTGGTATCTGAACCGGGAACCATGGTGGCAGGCTATATTAGACGGGTCTTACCGCGAGTTCTGATTCCAGCGATGCACAAAGCCAACTGTTGGCTCAGTCTCAGTTTTACCCGATAAGGGTGATATTCTGCACGGAAGCACAGTTGTGCCCGGTCTTTTGGTTGAATAGTTGAACTTAACAGTCAAAAGCCAACACATTAACATACCGGTCGTTTGGTAAAAGGCAGAGAAACTATTAAGCGCTTCCTGGGTTGGTTAATCGAATAGTCAATCACATGTTATTTCGAACCCCGCTATTTCGTTTACTGTCGCTTGGGTTTTTACTAGGCCCAGGTAGTGCGGTGTTGGGTTTTGAATTAGATGGCACTAAGTGGTTCAAAGCGCAGGCAGATTACTATGTGAATCTGTCAGGGTTATCTGCGACCGGCATTAGTTGGAATGCTGCGTTTATTGCAGCCATGGATGCCTGGACGAAACAAACGACTTTTGAATTTAACTTAATTAACGAAAACGCCGACCCTTGCCTGGATAATGGACTAAGCAGCGTCGATTTTAGCAGTGATTTTTGCGGCAGCAGTTTTGGCAGCAATGTTCTTGCTGTAACCGTAAGACGTTTCCAGCCACAAATCCTTGGTCGCCCTTATATCCGCGAAGCGGACATTGTTGTGAATTCCAATGAAAAGTTTGATGTGTTTGATGGGCCACTCATTCAATTTGGACAAACCTTTGCCGGTTTCGACTTTGGTCGGCTCGTACTGCATGAGTTGGGCCATGTAATCGGACTGGACCACGAGGAAACTAATGATGCCATCATGGCTCCGAACATCAGCAATCTATTTGAATTACAGGAAGACGACATTCTAGGTGTAAACACGCTATACGATGGATTATCAAACTGTAACGTGATGCCGCTTAGCTTTGGAGTTGTATCTAATGCATTGAATAGTAGTGATTGCACGGTGAATGAACTAACGGTTGGAGGTATTGACGACAGCTTTCTCGACCTTTATCGGTTTGATTTGCAACAGCCCCGGCTTCTTAGTTTTACGGCAACTTCTGACGTTTTAGATACTGCCCTGGTGCTGGCCACTACCGACCTGGAGTATCTGGCTGTCCAATTTCCAGAAGCAGACAGTTGCAACTCTCAACTTTCTGCCAACCTTGATCCAGGAAGTTACTTCATTATCGTAAACACATTCGCATCGCAGCAAGGCCCCGATTGCGCTGTTTTCGGTAGTTATAAACTAAGAAGCAGCTTTAGCTCCGGTGCAGAACCTTGGCTGGGCAAGGCCACCAGCCTTAACAGTACGGCAAACTCCGCTCTGTTTTCCGGCGGAATAAGCGCTGACAATGGCACAAGCTTTACCAATTTGTTCAGCTCAACAGATTCTCTGGATATCTCGGCCCGGATTACAGTCGATCCTTCACACGTGGGCCAAGCTGGATTTCTAGTCGTTGCTGCTCTCATCGAGGGCCAGATGCTGATGCTGAATGATGGGGGTGAGTTCGTGGATGTTACAGCCAGCCCGCTGCCAGCGGTTCAGTTTGCGAATAAGATTTTAGAAAGTACTGAATCCCTTACGATTGCATCGGGTCTGGTGCCAGCCGATTTGGGCATTCAGGAAATCGAAGTGGATATCGTGGTGGGATACGGGCTCAATAGCGACCCTGGCGATATTTTTTATCACCAAATGCCCCTCAATCTCACGGTTGTACCGGGCACCTGAAATTCCACATTTCTGCTACATTTAGCGACAACATCTTGCCGTTTCAGTGGCTTTCTGGCCGTCCCAATTCCTGTATAATTCGTCTGCATTTTTGGGCCGCCGTGGTTAAGAGACAGCGCTGCCCGATTCCCAGATCAACCCAATCCAGCAGCTTGAACGTACTACCAGTATGGCTTCAGGCAGGAGCAATGACGAAGTGCTGTTATCAAGATACATCCGCAGCACGGTCTTTATGGCCGTGCTGTCAATGGCAGGTCTGCTGCAAACTGCAGCACATGCACAATCCGCCGCTGACAATATCCGCCCGGTTGGCCGTGTTTGTTTAGCCGGGCAGCCTTGTGTGGGAACCACCGCAATGACCGCAATGGATGTGGCACCAGTTGCCGCAGCCACTGAAACTGCGGCGCCAATATCAGAGCCAGTCGAGCCAGAACCAGCGGTGCCAGCAACGGAAGCAGCCGCTACTGCTGAGAGCGATTTTGATGCTGCCGCTGCCTATCAGGCCAGTTGCTTTGCCTGTCACGGCTCCGATGCATTAGGTGCGCCTCAGCCAGGTGACGCTGCCGCCTGGGAAGAACGTATGGCTAAAGGCATGGACAGGGTGATGACAAACGTGATCAATGGCTTTAACACGATGCCTGCTCGAGGCATCTGTATGACCTGCAGTGACGATGACCTGCGTTCAATCGTGGATTACATGTTAGCGCAATAGAAGATTATATTCAGAAAATATTCAGTCCTGACGTATTAAATCAGGGAGTCTCTGATTAATGTTTGCGAGGCAGTTAGTGCAAGGCAAAAATCAGCGAAAAAGCGCAGTTTATAGGTCATAAATGCGCATTTTGAGCTGATTTTTAACGCAGCAATTACAACGTAGGTAATTAATCAGAGGTTCTTTAGTATTCAACTGGTAAATAGGAGCAAGAGAGTGTTACACAAACCAATGAAAATGTTGTTAGTTCTTCTAACTTCCCTGTTCGCCTTTTCAGGCATTGCCGATGACGCCCAGCCAATTCAGTTGGTGCAAGTGAGTGAGGGGTTCAATGTTGAACAGAAATACATGGCATCCTGCTTTGCATGCCATTCAACTGGTGCGGCAGGCGCGCCGAAAGTTGGAGCGGGCAACGCAGGCGAATGGGAGCCACGCCTTGAAAAAGGCATGGACGCAATTGTAGCCAATGTCATCAATGGTGTTAACACCATGCCACCTAAAGGTCTTTGCTTTGATTGCAACGATGATGACTTGCGGGCAATCGTTGAGTACATGATCGAACAATCTAACTAGACGTCACAAGATCGAATTCTAAATGGGCGCATTGAGCCCATTTTTTTGCCTGCGATTTGCAAAATCTCTTCTTTCACAACTATACCTGAGTACTTAAAAGAAACGTTTTACTCAGGTGTTTTCATTGTCACTTGCTGTTGTTAACTCGCGCGCATTAGTTGGAATCGAAGCGGTCGAAGTGACTGTCGAAACACATTTATCCAATGGCTTGCCGGGATTCGCCATTGTTGGTATGCCGGAAACCGCAGTACGTGAAAGCAAAGAACGCGTGCGCTCAGCAATTATTAACTCAGGGTTAAGCTTCCCTGAACGACGTATAACGGTGAATCTTGCACCGGCGGACCTTCCCAAATCGGGTGGTCAGTATGATCTTTCCATAGCCTTAAGTATCTTACTTGCTTCAAATCAGATACCAGAAAGCTGCCTCGACTCAACCGAGGTGATGGGTGAGCTCGCTCTCAATGGTGAGGTGCGTGGAGTGCGAGGAGCAGTACCAGTTATTCACGCCGTAAGGACCGCCAACAAAAATATCATATTGCCTGAAGCGAATCAGACTGAGTGCCAGCTAATGGGCTACAACGGCACGGGAACTATTAGTTCCATACTGGAATTTGTTTCCCATGCGAGAGGCGGAGATTCAACGGTTTTCGCTGCACAGCCAATCAAAGAAGCGAAATCTGTACCTAAAAATGAGTTTCTATTGGTGCGAGGCCAGGCATTGGGCAAGCGGGCAATACAGATTGCAGCAGCAGGTGGACACAATCTTCTAATGATCGGGCCTCCCGGATGCGGCAAGACAATGCTGGCTCGGAATTTGACGCAGTTGCTGCCCGGATTAAACGATTCTGAATTGATGGAAGTGGCGGCAATACGTTCCATCGCAAATCTTCCGTTGAGCCGGGAAACACTGAGAGAGCGCCCCATCAGAAACCCTCACCATTCTGCCACTCAGGTTGCTCTCGTTGGCGGCGGTAACAAAGCTAACCCTGGAGAGGTGACTTTGGCTCACCACGGGGTTTTGTTTCTGGATGAATTTTCAGAATTTAAAGCAACGGCGCTGGATGCTTTGCGAGAACCTGCAGAGGTGGGCGAAATTACCTTGAGTCGCGCTAACTACCGCGTCAAATATCCAGCATCATTCCAACTTGTTGCCGCAATGAATCCCTGTCCCTGTGGCAACGCCACTGACCCAAACCGGGAGTGCCGTTGTCGAACGGATAAAGTGAATCGCTACCTTAGTAAGCTGTCTGGACCTCTATTGGATCGTATGGATTTGAGCGTCGAGTTGACAGCTCTCAGTCAGAGTGAACTATTACAGCATTCGATATCAGATGATGAGCAATTTCACTTTTGGAAAGAGGCGAAACAGAAAGTTGCTGAATGCCGTGATGTCCAGTTACAACGCAGTAGTAAGCTGAATAGTTCACTGAGTTCGAAAGAGCTGGAGCAGCATTGCTGTCTTGATAAGCACACGCGAGGTTTGCTGGCTGAAGCGATGCATGAGCTTGGACTTTCAGCCAGAGGGGTACATCGTATACTAAAAGTGGCCAGGACAATTGCCGATTTTGCAAAAAAGCCTGAGATTGAAGAGAGCGACTTACTGGAAGCGATTGCGATGCGAAGAAGTCGATGCTTTCAACATTTCAGCAAGTAAGGATTGGCTGCTACAGGTTAACGAGATTCAGCTAATCCTGGGTCCAGAGCCTGTGCAGAGAATACTCACTGTAGGAGTTTTTGTGTAAAACAAATTCCAATTCCACCGTTGGTCTCAATGGATTCTTATCCCGTCGATTTTATAAGAATCTTTCAGCATGTCCCTATCATGTTTCCATCTGAAAAGTTGAGATTGCGGCACTAAAATTCCCCAGATTCATTGTAACGAATGCATCATAAAACCAATCTTCAGCGTTCTTTCAGCAGATTTAATTAGAGGTAATTGAAATGGCAGCTTTGAGTAGTGATGCGAACGATGCAACGTAAGACAAGTCAGATGTCATCTATTACGAAACAATTCAAATAGCTGGGGTCCTGAACTGGTTTATGAAATCCATGTTCAGGAAGCTTCAGGAGGAGATAGAATGGCGAATTAACAATCCTGCAAATTTACACGTTAAATCGGGTGGCGGTTTATACAATGGAAAGATAAGAAAACACACCACAGGAGGAGCAATACTCGCAGTATTCAAGACTATGGAAGCGGGGCAAACCGCAGCGTACCTGTCGGCTTCCTGCTACTGTGCTCTTCAAAATATTGATATGGAAAATTAACGGCTATTCCTGACCCCACCCCATAATGACGATGCCAGCCAGAACCAGTGCAGCCCCAAAAGCTTTCAATGTCGAAACAGATTCTCCAAAGGCCAGGTAACCAAGCACCATAACGAAGAGTACTGACAATCCTGTATAGATTGGATACAAAGACGAAATGGGGCTGCTGCGTAGAACCAACACATAATAGAAAAACACTAAGCCATATAAAAATAGCGCTAGAAGAATCATTTTCCATTGAGCTGTCAGCAGTTGCATGTAGTCAGCATGTTGTTGAATCGATACATACTTTAACACGCCATGAGAAACGGCCAGGGTCAGTGCGAGAAGAAAGGCATGAGTTACCAGGGGTAAAAATTTAGTCATTGTCGTGCTTCTCAGTGGTGTGGTCGTTTTTTAGATCCAAAATGAAATTGGGCCGCCTTTTAACTTCTTCAAATATCCGGCCAAGATAGATTCCTATTAAGCCCAGGCTAAACATAAGAGCGCTTCCGATGAGCAGGATTAACACTATGACTGTGGTAAATCCATCAACTGCCTGCCCCGTTAATTTATCGAATAGTGCGATACTTCCAACCACAAGACTAAAAAGGAAAGTGATGATTCCTAATAGAGTGACGATTTGTAATGGGTAGGAAGTAAAAGATGAAATAGAAGAGATCGCATAGCGGATTAAGGACAGCTTAGGCCATGAAGATTGGCTTCGAGCAGCATCCTGCACATTAAACGGTAGCTGGGTCGTGGGCACTCCCATCCATTTGATCAGTCCACGGAAAAACCGATTGGTTTCCGGCAGTTGGCAATACATCTCAACGACTTTCTTATCGATTAGCTTAAAATCTGTGTCAGTCCTGATATCTAATCCAGTGAGTAAATGAAAGAGGGTATAGTAGATACGCGCCGATAAGCCCCTCAGCCAGCTTTCATTTCCTCGCGTGCTTTTAACTCCCTCAACTACCAGGCTTCCTTGACACCAGAATCTCACCATCTGTGGTATCAACTGAGGAGGGTGCTGCAAATCACAGTCCATCACAATAGCGGCATCAAATGATTTTGCCATTTCAAGTCCCGCAAAGATTGCCGCCTCTTTTCCATAATGCCGTACCAGGCTGACAACCTGAACCGAAACCTTTTGTACCAGATCGCCGAGTTCGTTAAGAGCCGCTACCGTGCTGTCCCCCGAACCGTCGTCAACTATAATAAAAGAAAATTCCACACCATCTATTGAAACTAACTGCGTGGTGATAGCGTCCAAGCTGCCAGTGATGATGTCGGCTTCATTGAATACCGGGATTATGATGGCTATGCGATTCAAGGTGCAGTTCGCTCCCACTGTATTTTCTCGGAATTGCTGAATACGCGCTGTTCATCAGAATATGTCGTCCAACCTTCGGGAGATGTATAGCGCAAATAAAAAGGCATGCCGTCATCAACATTAACCCGTAAATTCCCGGCTTTAGGGACAGAGACCAATCCCAGCATTTCTGAGACGATGTGATATTGCCCATCTTCATAAGGCCCGAAATTCCAGCTGAAATAGCTGTCCAGATACTCGAATTCCAAGCTTAGCGCTGCAGTCTGGTCAATTGTTTTGCGATGCTCAGCTACTGCCATGGCCAGGTTAACAGCTTGCTGCCGTAAGCAAGTACATTCAGCTTCATATGCCCAGGGGGCAACTTCGATCTCATCTACCAAATAATAATCAACTACTGGCTGGGGCGAGCTGGCACCTTCAAGAATGCGTGATTTAAACTCGATCAGGTCAGTCACGTACCAATAGGACGCCAATAATGATGGTGTAGGGTGAAAGAACTGGTGCTGAGGGTTTTCCCAGATGAACTCTGAATGGCCATCATATTCATGTGCAACGGCCATAACGGATTCCCTTACACTTGTACTGGAATACCAGGCTGTCGCAGCAAATAAGACCAGGATGCTTAGCCATATCACTTTTCCTGCACTCTGATTTCTTAAAAAACGTTCGCTTAAGTGATTGCAGAACAAAGCAACAGACAATGCCAGCACCAGCCAGGGCAAAAGCAGATAACGATCCGCCACCACGATTCCTGGAAAACTGACAAGTGGCACCAGGGGAGTGAATACAAGGAAAATTATGATGAGTGCCGATTTAATCACGCGTTTGGAATAGATAGCAGCACTTATAAATAGAAAAACATAGATAAAGACTGCAACCATCCACATGTCACCAAAGAACAGTTTTGGCACGCTTGAAAAAGTGCCAGCGATGTTTACTGAATTGCTTAAGGATAGGTAGTCACTTGCACTTACATACCCACCGCCCAGGCTTCCTAGCATGTAGCCACGCCATACTGTATAGAAAGCAGCGATGACTAGATGGGGAATGGCGGCAAAGACCCGTGACTTTCCATTGCCCTCCGGCAAAAAAGGAAGCAGCAATACTAACGGAACATAAATTTCTTTCGCTGTCACGGCGAGCAAATAAAGCACTGTGCTCAAAATCAGCAAACTATTGCGATGTTGGCGCAGGAATAGCACAAAACAAAAAAGCGAGCTCAGACAAAAGATCAACCCCTCTATGTAGTGTCGTGTCATGAGCTGCTGAGCTATCAATGAACCTGGAGTACCAAAAAGAAACAGGCTGGCTCCAAGCAATGCGAATGACTTCTTCACCCATAAGCCAAGCAGGCAATAAAGCATGAAGCCTGCAATGGTGATCGCGATAAGCTGATGGAAATAGAATAGTTTCGGTTCCAGTCCAAACAGAATGAGATCAAGTTCATAGGAAAACGTAAGCCAGGGAGTCAAATTGGCGGGTGAAAAGCTTTGCCAGGTTTCCGGTGTTGTAAAGTCATCAATGAAAGAGTTGCTGTGGATATGCAGCAAAATGGAAGGGTCATCCCACCGCCAGTTGCCAGACAACGCCGAGTAATTCAACCCAATGCTAATGGCAGCCAGCAAAAGAAAAGCCGAGGCAGTGCTCCAGGACAGTGTTAATGGTTGACAGTGTTTCTGTTTCATTAGCCCTGCAAAGAATTACTTTCTTATGGGGAAATCAGGCGCGTCAGGTTCTTCTGGCTGATCTGTTTAGTCAGCGGAGTTTTTTTGGCCGGAAATTTCTTCCAGCTCACTGATCGCCTTCTCCAATTCTGCGATACGTTCTTCGGCTCGCTGCAGTGCCCGGGATTGAGCATCGAACTTTTCTTTTGTCAGTATACCCATTTCTGCCAGGGACTGTCTTAGTGCCTGCTCTATTCTGGTGCGGGCTTCTATCCTGAATTCTTCTGCTGCAGGCATCAGGCGAGATAGCCGATCGCTGAGTTCTCTTAAATAGTCATTGTTAAGCATGGGCAACTAAAAATTCTCCAAACACTTGCTTGCCATTCTGGTCATTCTAGCACTTCGCCAACGTAAGTTGGGTCACAAGGCATCTGCATCGCACAAGACTGGTGCATACCTGCAAACAGTGCACTGTGAGCGATCAGATTTGAACGAAAACCTCCTTTCATAATTTCCAAATAGTTCACTTAATGCCCTGATGCCGCAGTTCATTGGGATATGCCACATCTGGCACGGCCCGTGCATAGCCCTCTTAGTATTGTGCGTAAGTTGTCACTCGAGGTGACAACTGGCTTAGAAATCGAGGAGCGAAGCAATGAAGTTAGTCACGGCTATTATCAAGCCATTCAAACTGGATGATGTCCGTGAGGCATTATCCGAAATAGGGGTGCAGGGGATCACCGTTACAGAAGTAAAGGGGTTCGGTCGCCAGAAAGGCCACACCGAACTGTATCGTGGCGCTGAATACGTCGTGGATTTTTTACCCAAAATGAAGCTGGAGATTGCCATAGGAGCAGGTTTGCTTGATCAAACTCTGGAAGCCATCACCAAAGCAGCTAATACCGGCAAAATTGGTGACGGAAAAATATTCGTTACTGAGCTCTCACAAATTATTCGAATTCGAACCGGTGAGACAGGCGAAGAAGCTGTTTAAGCGAAAAAAATATTACGCAAACTATCAGTGGCCGCAATAGAGGGTCACAGTGGAGGGAAACGTGCAAGACCAGATTTTTGAACTACAGTACGCAATGGATACTTTCTATTTCCTGATCTGCGGTGCACTGGTGATGTGGATGGCTGCTGGCTTCGCCATGCTGGAAGCTGGCCTGGTGAGAACCAAAAATACGACAGAAATATTAACCAAGAACGTCGCTCTCTTTGCAGTTGCCTGCACCATGTACCTGGTATGTGGGTATCAGTTTATGTATGACGGTGGCTTCTTTCTTGCGGAGCTAACAACAGTTGCTGAAATGAACGATGCGGCGGTGCAGGCAGTTCTGGATGCATCCAATGAAGCTGGCTTCGGTGACATGGGTGAATATGCAGGTGCATCAGACTTTTTCTTTCAGGTCGTGTTTGTCGCCACTGCCATGTCGATTGTATCCGGTGCTGTTGCAGAACGGATGAAACTCTGGGCTTTTCTAGGTTTCGCTGTTGTTATGACCGGTGTCATATATCCCATTGAAGGTGGATGGGCCTGGGGCGGTAAATCGGTATTCGGAATGTTTGCGCTAAGTTATTCTGATTATGCAGGCTCAGGTATCGTTCATCTGGCTGGTGCTGCAGCCGCGTTAGCAGGTGTTTTGTTACTTGGACCACGAAAAGGTAAATACAGCTCGACCGGCGCAGTACAAGCTATTCCAGGAGCCAACTTACCACTGGCCACTTTGGGAACATTTATTCTCTGGATGGGCTGGTTTGGGTTTAATGGCGGATCAACACTAAAGCTGGGTGGTATTGGTGTCGCTAACGAAGTCGCGAATGTGTTTTTAAACACCAATGCTGCTGCTGCAGGTGGGCTTATCGCAGCACTGATTACTGCAAGAATTTTATTCGGCAAAGCTGATTTGACGATGGCTTTGAACGGTGCATTGGCTGGTTTGGTAGCTATTACCGCAGAGCCCGCCGATCCTTCACCATTACTTTCTACAATCATCGGTGCAATCGGTGGTGTGATTGTTGTGTTCAGTATCATTACCCTGGACAAGCTAAAAATTGATGATCCTGTGGGTGCCATCTCTGTTCATGGCACAGTAGGCATATTCGGCATTTTTGCAGTTTTACTGTCAGACCCTGATGCCACCTTCAGTGGTCAGCTGATTGGTATGTTGACTATCTTTGCTTGGGTGTTTGCCACCAGTCTGATTGTTTGGATGGCTCTCAAGGTAATCATGGGTATCCGGGTTTCCGAAGAGGAAGAAGCAAAGGGCGTGGACATCGCCGAATGTGGAATGGAAGCCTATCCAGAATTCGTCAGGCAGTAAGCAAGACATAGAAATACCAGCTACTGCGCTTCCTTCTGGTAGCATCACCAGGCGCTCGTCGAAAGATGGGCGTCATTTTTTTGGGCGCAGTAAATTCAAATCTGCGTTCAGGAAACATTAAACGACCTGGCCAGATAGCAGGAAACCTGTGGGACTGGCTGACATTCAGGGCTGTGAGCTTTCTCATAAGCCAGGCGCTGAAAAACCGCTAGGCATGGCCCATGCAGTCACCCGGCAGTAATGTCAATTCTGGCTGTTTGATTATCCTGGAAACGAGGGATCTGCCGATCGGCATGCTTGTCTATGCGTTGGATTGTCCCTGCTCAGTAACGCCGCTTCTCATGGGTGGCTTCTATGTAAAGAAAGTGGGCGATATCCAAATTATCCATTCTCCAGGGTAGTGACGATTGACACTAACCGTGGAGTAGAATCGTCAAGACGCCGAAAAACGAACCTCACAATTTTAAGCAGCATGCATAAAGCGGCCCCAGCCTCCGCAGCAAAAGTGCAGCGTGCTGCATATTCCTCTGCTCATACAATTAGGGAGCCTCTGATTAATGTTTGCGAGGCAGTTAGTGCAAGGCAAAAATCAGCGAAAAAGCGCAGTTTATAGGCCATAAATGCGCATTTTGAGCTGATTTTTAACGCAGCAATAACAACGTAGGTAATTAATCAGAGGTTCCTTAGACAGTCGTTTGATAAGAGTTCGGCTGCATATGAAGAACTGCAGGGTCAATACCAGGCGATTTGTGACAATATTCGCGAGGGCCAGTGTGTGAATCTGAAAACCTTACATGCGCAATTAAACACCTTGATTGAAAGCCCGATCGCGAGCCCACCAACCCTGATCTGGATTCTGTTCACAGATGGCTCGTCAAGTCACAAATTCAGTCATTGCATACGGGCAGCAATATGGACGGTGATACCTGGCAGGCAGGTTGAACCTGGCCATGATGATATGAACATGCTTTTTAAGAAAACGCTGCTCTGTGATATCGATTTGAATCTGCTACCAGAGCGTCTCATTACTGAACGTGTCAGATTTCATGGTAAAGAATATCTTGCGTACCGTAAGCATGTGGATCCCGATATAGATCTATTGTCGCAGTACGCCGATCCCAACGAGAAAGTGATGCGCATCCTGCGCTATCACCATGAACGGCACGATGGTCTGGGGTTTCCAAGAGCCGTGAAGAGTAATCAGATACCCATGCTGGCCCGCTTTGCCACCGTGGCTTACTGTTTCGAGCGATTATTAAGAAACAATTGCGGGCATGGCCGCGTGTTGCCAGCTCGCGCGATTGCATGTCTGTGCAAACAACATTCATAGAGATTTCCTGAACAACTATTTGTGGAGTTCATCCATGTCATGGGGATGTATCCGGCAGGTACTTTGGTGAAATTGTGTAGTTGAGAACTGGCTTTAGTGCTGGAACAAAACAAAACGCAGAGACTGTTTCCATGAGCTGCACTTTTGAGTGAGGGCAAAAGAAAGCTCCTGAGTAAACTGTTGGTGATTGAACCGGGTTGACCAGCCCAGTGAAAATAATTGTGAAATTGGCTGCAGTATTGACCCAGGAAAATATCCACTTAAAACTGAACAATATCGCAGCACATGTTTCGGGAAGAAGGTTGGCCCTGGTGCCTTAAGGAACCTCTGATTAATTACCTACGTTGTTATTGCTGCGTTAAAAATCAGTTCAAAATGCGCATTTATGACCTATAAATTGCGCTTTTTCGCTAATTTTTGCCTTGCACTAACTGCCTCGCAAACATTAATCAGAGGCTCCTTAAGCTTTCGGGTATAACCCATACCCTTTACTCATCACAGAAGCTTACATATCACCGAAGCGATGCTGCAGGATTGCCAGTGTGGCCACTGGTGCAGTTTCGGTACGTAAAGTGCGCGGACCAAGCTTGACGATCTGGCAATTCGAGTCTTTAGCGCTTGCTAATTCCCGGGAAGAAAATCCGCCTTCAGGGCCGATGAATATCGTCACCTTACCTGCATGTTCAAGATCGCTTAAAGAAAGAGTACCACTGCCATCCATGACAACTAACAGTGCGAGGGCTTGCGGATTAATACCGCTATAAAATTCCACGGGATCATTAATTGTAGGCACATCTAATCTACCGCATTGCTCACTGGCGCTTTCTGCTACACGCTGCCAGTGCTGGATTTTTTTCTTTAATCGTGCGGCGGGTTTGATTTTGCGTTCACTAAATTCTGAATACATGGGTGTGATTTCAGTTACCCCAAGCTCGACAGATTTTTGGATACCATAATCCATACGGTCACCCCGGGAAACTCCCAGACAGAGATGTACAGAAAATTCTGAGGCTTCATAGAAGCGCCGCTGTGCACCAATACTGACCCATGCTCTGGATTTTTTAGCGGACTCCAAAGTGGCCTCAAATTCACCGTCAATGGTATTGAATACTCTGACCTTATCACCAACAGAGTGACGTAATACATTGATTATATGGTGGGATTGTTCAGGTGAGAGCGTTAGGTATTGATTCTCTGCGAGATGTTGCGGGCAATGAAGGCGTGTCACTCGCATAAAATAATTGCCTACTTATTGCCCAGGGAAAGGTTTTGCCAAAGCTTGCTCACACTGCCTGCAAGATTCATTGAATAAAAATGCAATCCTGGAGCACCGCCAGCCAATAAGGTTTCACAAAGTTCGGTGACCACATCGAGGCCAAACTCTCTTAATCCAGGCGTGTCATCACCGAAACCTTTCAAACGTTGACGTAGCCATAACGGAATTTCCGTACCGCATTTGGCACTGAAGCGTGCAAGATTATCAAAATTGGTAATGGGCATAATTCCTGGAACAATTGGGATAGTGATGCCGCTGACGTCGCAGTAGTCGACAAATCGAAAATACGCATCACTGTTATAAAAGTATTGTGTGATGGCTGAATTGGCACCGGCTTCCACTTTCTGTTTGAAGAATGCAACATCAGCAGCGAAACTTTTAGCTTCTGGATGCACTTCGGGATAGCAGGCCACCTCAATGTGAAAATAGTCGCCAGTTTCCTTTCTGATAAATTCCACCAGATCGCTGGCATACCGATAATTCATTGGCGAACCACTGCCGGAAGGAATGTCACCACGTAAAGCCACCACCCGGGTAATGCCCGCTTCGCGATAAGACTGCAGAAGTTGTAACACCTCTTCTTCGTCAGTACCTCCAAAAGAGAGATGGGGTGCTACTTGAGAACCGAGATCTTGATACTTGAGCACTAATTGTTGAGTACCACTCCTGGTAGAGCCACCAGCGCCGTAAGTCACGGAGAAAAAGTCTGGATTTAGCCTGGCTAATTGTGCATGAACCGCATCCAGCCTGGATTCACCTGCCGCAGTGCGCGGCGGGTAGAACTCAATGCTGAAAGGTGAATGAGAAGTGCTCATGACTTTCTATACAACCCAGGCCCTAGTACCTGTAGCTATCAGTCTTGTAGGGACCTTCTACTGCAACCTTGATGTAGTTGGCTTGATCAGGAGTGAGTTCGGTTAACACGCCGCCAAAACCTTCTACCATTAATGCAGCCACTTCTTCGTCCAGGTGTTTGGGCAACACTTCAACAGTGATACTGGATTTCTTGAAACCTTCCGCAAGGTCCGCAAATTTTCTTTCATAAAGATACATTTGAGCCAGTACCTGATTGGCGAACGACCCATCCATAACGCGAGAAGGATGGCCAGTTGCGTTGCCAAGATTAATCAGGCGACCTTCAGATAGCAGGATCAGATAATCGTCAGCTTGTTCCCTACCGTTGCGATAGATCTTATGCACTTGAGGCTTAACTGCTTCCCAGGCCCAGTTGTCACGCATATAGGTGGTATCAATCTCGTTATCGAAGTGGCCGATGTTGCAGATGATGGCTCCCGCTTTGACTGCAGCCAGCATGTGCTTGTCGCAGACATTGACGTTACCAGTAGCGGTCACAATCAAATCCAGTTTACCTAGCAGGTTATTGTCTATGGCAGTGGCATCACCTGTGTTCTTACCATCTATGTACGGTGATACAACTTCGAAACCATCCATACAGGCTTGCATGGCACAGATAGGGTCGATTTCCGCGATACGCACAATCATGCCTTCCTGGCGCAGACTTTGTGCTGAGCCTTTACCCACATCACCATAACCAACCACCAGGGCATGTTTGCCGGATAACAACATGTCGGTGCCGCGCTTGATGCCATCGTTAAGGCTATGGCGACAACCGTATTTGTTGTCGTTCTTGGATTTGGTCACAGAATCGTTCACATTGATTGCCGGAACTTTGAGCGACCCTTCTTCCATCATTTCCAACAAACGATGAACACCCGTCGTGGTTTCTTCTGTGATGCCATGAATGTTGTCCAATAGCCGGGAGTATTTCTCATGAATCATGGCGGTCAAATCACCGCCATCATCGAGAATCATATTGGCTTCCCAAGGCTTACCATTCTTGAGGATAGTTTGTTCGATACACCATTCACCTTCCTCTTCGGTTTGACCTTTCCACGCATACACTGCAATACCCTCTGCTGCCATGCAGGCAGCGGCATGATCCTGTGTGGAGAAAATATTACAAGATGACCATCGCACTTCTGCGCCGAGTGCCACCAATGTTTCAATCAACACAGCGGTTTGTACTGTCATATGAATACAACCGAGGATTTTGGCGTCTGCCAAAGGTTTCTCAGCAGCGTACTTTTTTCTCAATGCCATTAGAGCAGGCATTTCTGATTCCGCCAGGGTAATCTCACGACGACCGAAATCAGCAAGGCTGATATCAGCGACTTTGTAATCGTGAAGACTGGTTACATTATCTTGTGCTGTCACACTACTCATGATGTGCTCCTGTTTAAATCCTAAGAACCTCTGATTAATTAACTACGTTGTTATTGCTGCGTTAAAAATCAGCTCAAAATGCGAATTTATGCCCTATAAACTGCGCTTTTTCGCTGATTTTTGCCTTGCACTAACTGCCTCGCAAACATTAATCAGAGGCTCCCTTAATGTCTGGTTAAATGCCAGCATCTGCGCGTAGCGCTTCGGCTTTGTCGGTGCGCTCCCAGGTGAAGTCGGTGTTTTCGCGTCCGAAGTGACCATAGGCAGCAGTTTGTCTGTAAACCGGGCGCAGTAAGTCAAGCATATCGATCAGCCCTTTAGGCCGGAGTTCGAAGTGCTGGAGAATCAGTTCTACAATTCGGCTATCGTCTATTTTTGCCGTGCCAAAGGTATCCACGCTGACAGATGTAGGCTCTGCGACGCCAATGGCATAGGACAGTTGCAGTTCGCAACGATCAGCAATACCTGCCGCTACTATGTTTTTGGCAACGTAGCGCGCTAAATAGGCTGCAGAACGATCCACTTTAGAGGGGTCTTTGCCTGAGAAGGCGCCGCCACCATGTCGAGCCATGCCACCATAAGTATCAACAATAATTTTGCGACCAGTAAGTCCGCAGTCTCCATAAGGCCCCCCAATGACGAAGCGACCAGTTGGATTAATAAAGTATTTAGTATTTTCATCAATCCACTCAGGTGGCAGCACTGGCTTGATGATTTCCTCCATCACCGCTTCTTGTAATTCCGCCAGGCCGACCTCTTCACGATGCTGCGTGGACAGTACAACAGCATCTATTCCTGCTGGCTTGCCGTTGTCATAGCGGAAAGTAATCTGGCTTTTCGCATCCGGCTCCAACCATTTCAGTGTGCCGTTTTTGCGCACTTCAGATTGGCGCCGTACTAACAAATGGGAATAAAAGATAGGCGCAGGCATCAAGACACCGGTTTCGTTGGTAGCGTAGCCAAACATCAGGCCCTGGTCACCAGCCCCCTGTTCATGCCCTCCAGATTCATCAACACCCATTGCGATATCAGGCGATTGGCTGCCAATCGCATTAAGCACGGCACAAGTGTTGGCATCGAAACCGCTTGCAGAATGGTTATAGCCAATATCGTTCACAACATTACGAACGATGTTTTCGACATCGACATAGGCATCGGTAGTTATCTCACCAGCAACGATGACCATACCAGTCTTGAGCATGGTTTCGCAGGCAACTCGCGATGTACGGTCCTGCTCTAAAAGTGCATCAAGAATGGCATCAGAAATTTGATCCGCCATTTTATCTGGATGACCTTCTGATACAGATTCAGAAGTAAAAAGATGTGGTTCAGCCATTAACTATTCCTTTAAAAGTATTTATTAATAATGAAATTAAGTGCCATGTATCTCTTTTTGAAATACACGAATTTGAATTTGAAAACCATTTCTCAAGCCCAGGTAGGAACTTTGTCCAATTACCAGGCCGGCTTTAACTGCCCAATAATTCAAGTCTGTCTCTTCGAAACCCAGCCAAAGATCGCCACAGGTTTCTCTTACCCAATCCTGATCATGGGAAGACAGCTCAATGATCAGGAGATATCCGCCTGGTCGTAGTAACTCTGCAGAATCTTTAAATGTTTTGGCAGGGGAAGAGATATGGTGCAGAACCATGTCGAAGATAATGAGATCGTTGGTCTGCTTCTTTTTCCGGGCTACGGCAGTATCGCCTAGGATGAATGTTACCGAGTCCTGGCCACTCTCGGCAGCAGCCTGACGCGACCGATTGAGCATGTCTTTGGAATTGTCCAATGCGGTAAGACGGGGAAATCGCCTGGCCAATTGCACCAGTAACTGACCTTCTCCTGGGCCTACTTCCAGCACTTCAGCTTTGTCACTTAAGCCGAGGCCCTCGATGACACTGAGCAGTGCGCCATGGTAGTCCTTATGCCCGACAATGAGTCCCTGTTTTTCCCGGAATCTTGCTACGTTCTTGTTGAAAAATCCCAACGAAAGCTGAGCACGTTCCATTTGGATTTGTTTGATCTTCTTGGTGTGAGCTGCGGGTAACTCTGTTTCATCCAGCTGGTCATACACCGATGACTTGATATCCCGATAGAGATCGTGATCCGCCAGGAATGCCCGGCGATAGAATATGGAATTGCCTTCCCGTCTGGTGGATACCAGTTCGGCGGTAGCCAGAATCTTGAGGTGATGACTAAGCGCTGATTGCTTGATGTCGAGGATGCGACACAGCTCCAATACACCAAAACTCTCACTCTTCAGCAGTCTTAAGATTTGCAGTCGCAAGCCATCGGCCAGGGCTTTGTGGAGGGCCGTGAGTGATTCGAGCGGAGTATTTGCCTGCGGGGCATCCACTTTCAAGGCGGCTGTGGTCATGGTGAATCAGGGTTTGAGATTGATGGTCAATGGGGCGCTAAATTAGCAGCTTTGCACCCTGATTTCAAATCTATATCAAAGTATTTTGATATAGATTTGAATCCATTGAAGAGGATACTTGAACTGTATTGAGATTCTGGCATTGAGCGTCCAGAATTTTGAAAAATGCGCTTAATCCATAGGGTTTGAGTGTGGAATAAATATCCTTGGTACGGGAAAATAACCGCCTTTCGACAATCAGGCCGACTAACAGGCGGCCATTGAAATCCCATGCCCAAATTGATGACTAATCGAGGGCAAACAGGAGTTTCTGCATGACCGACGCTGTATCTCGTAGAGATTGCGCCAATGCGATCCGTGCATTAAGCATGGACGCGGTACAAAAAGCTAAATCTGGACATCCCGGAGCACCCATGGGTATGGCTGATATTGCCGAAGTCCTGTGGCGGGATTTTCTCAGCCATAATCCTGGCAACCCTAACTGGTTTAATCGTGATCGATTTGTGCTATCCAATGGCCACGGATCGATGCTGATTTACTCTCTGCTGCACTTATCTGGCTATGATTTGCCCATGTCGGAGTTGGAAAACTTTCGCCAGCTTCATTCGGCGACCCCGGGCCATCCCGAATATGGCGATACACCTGGTGTTGAAACAACCACTGGGCCATTGGGGCAGGGGCTGGCAAACGCGGTTGGTATGGCTATCGCTGAGAAGACCCTGGGTGCGCAGTTCAACCGTGACGGCCATGAGATCGTCGATCATTATACCTATGTGTTTGTCGGCGATGGCTGCCTTATGGAAGGTATCTCTCATGAAGTATGCTCATTGGCGGGAACACTGAAGCTGGGCAAGCTGATGGTTTTTTATGATGACAATGGAATCTCTATCGACGGCGAGGTAAAGGAATGGTTTTCCGATGATACAGCTAAACGTTTTGAGTCCTATGGCTGGCAAGTGTTAAGCGCTAATGGCCATGACGCCGATGCAATTTCCAAAGCGATTGCGGATGCGCAGGCTGAAACGACCAAACCTGCTTTAATTGGCTGCAAGACAACAATTGGATTTGGGTCTCCAAACAAAGCTGGCACTTCCGCTGCCCATGGTGCACCACTTGGGGAAGATGAAGTGGCAGCGGTAAGAAAGACACTAAATTGGCCACATGCTCCTTTTATTGTTCCAGAAGAAATTCAGAATGCCTGGAATAGCACAGAGAAAGGGTTTCATGCTGAAACTGAATGGAAAGAAAAGCTGGTGGTATATGAAGAAGAGTACCCTGAACTGGCCATGGAATTTGTCCGCCGTATTAAAGGACAGCTGCCAGGCCGCTTTCCTGAAAAAGCGAATGAGTTCATCCAGCAATGTCAAAACAGCAATGACAGCATTCCGAGCCGTAAAGCATCGCAGCAATGTATAGAAGCCTATGCCGCTATCCTGCCGGAGTTAATTGGCGGCAGTGCTGACTTAACCGGCTCAAATCTCACCACCTGGTCAGGCAGTGCTCCGATCACACAACGTGATGACGGCAACTACATTTTTTATGGGGTGCGAGAGTTTGGTATGTCAGCCATCGCGTCAGGCATTGCGCTGCATGGTGGGTTTATTCCATACACGGCAACTTTCCTGATCTTCATGGAATACGCACGCAATGCAGTGCGTATGGCTGCTTTGATGGGACAACACAGCATCTTCGTTTATACCCACGATTCGATTGGACAGGGAGAAGATGGGCCGACGCATCAGCCAGTGGAGCAGCTCACAACTCTGCGTGTTACGCCAAACATGTCAGTGTGGCGTCCTGCCGATAATGTGGAATCAGCAGTGGCCTGGAAAGCTGCGATAGAGCGAAGTGAAGGACCTACATCATTGGTGTTCTCGCGCCAGAATTTGCCTCATTTATCTCGCGATGCCACGCAGCTTGAAAATATTGCGAAGGGCGGATATGTCCTCCAGGACTGCGGCGCTGAGCCCGAAGTTTTATTGATAGCTACTGGTTCTGAAGTGAGCATCTGCCTTGAAGCGGCTGATCAACTCAATGGTCAAGGTACTAAGACACGTGTTGTCTCCATGCCAAGTGTCGATGTTTTTGAAGCTCAGTGTCAGGAATACCGTGATGCTGTTCTTCCGCCCGGCATTCGCAAGCGTCTGGCAGTAGAGTGCGGCGCGGTTGATGCCTGGTACAAGATGGTGGGCCTGGAAGGTCAGGTATTGGGCATGCGTTCATTTGGCGCCTCTGCACCAGGCGGGGCTCTGATGGAGCACTTCGGCTTCACTGCAGAAAATGTGGTTTCTATCGCCGCTTCTTTGTAAGTTTTTAGAATACTTCAGGGTTAGGAGTTTCTGGCTGCTTGCTTAGTTGAGCAAGCTATTTGATTTCATCATGGCATATCGAATCGCTGTTAATGGGTACGGTCGAATTGGCAGAAGCATTCTGCGTGCGTTTTATGAGGCGACGAATGAAACTGCCAGTAGCGACGGATCAAGTTATTCGGGTTTGCGATTTGTAGCTATTAATGATCTGGCTGATGTAAAGACATTGGCTCATCTAACACGTTATGACAGCACTCACGGGAGATTTCCTGGCAGTGTTGCATATGATGATCAGCAGCTTATCGTCAATGGCGATAGCATATCGATTTCTCAACAGCCCGATTTAAATCAACTGACCTGGCAAGCAGAAGACGTTGATTTGGTGTTGGAATGCAGCGGTACGTTCAGCGATCGGGCTCGTGCTCAACAGCATATCGATCAAGGCGCAAAGCGAGTGCTGTTTTCCCAGCCCGCTGAAAGCGATGTTGATGCCACCATCGTGTGGGGCATAAATCATGAAACGCTTTCTGCAACTGATTCGATTGTTTCCAATGCCTCCTGTACAACAAATTGCATCGTACCAGTATTGAAAGTTATTGATGATGCATTCGGAATTGCTTCTGGTGTTATCACAACAATCCATTCGGCAATGAATGATCAACCGGTGATCGACAGTTATCACAATGCAGACTTGCGAAAAACACGCAGCGCAATGCAATCCATTATTCCTGTGGATACCGCATTGGCAAAAGGAATCGAACGCCTATTGCCAGATCTGACGGGGCTGCTGCAGGCGCAGGCGATTCGTGTGCCAACGGTTAATGTTTCCGCTATGGATCTGACCATAACCGTTAAGCGAGATTGCAATGTGCAAGAGGTGAATGAAACTTTAAGGCAGGCCAGCGAAACACTACCGGCAAATGTGTTGGGCGTGAGCGACGAACCATTAGCTTCCTGCGACTATAACCATGATCCTCGTTCCGCCATAGTAGATCTGAATCAAACCCGTGTAGCACCGAATAAGTTAGTTAAGCTGTTGGTGTGGTTTGACAACGAATGGGCCTACGCTAATCGTATGCTTGATGTAGCGAAGCACTGGAGCCAGTTATGAAAGATTCGATAGGAGGCTGATCGAAACCGGATGACATTTCTGCGTATGGGTGACTTAGACCTGAGTGGCAAGCGGGTATTGATTCGTGAAGATTTAAATGTGGGTATTGATCAGGGTGTGGTGGTCAACAACACGCGAATCCGAGCTGCCCTTCCTACTATTGAGCTTGCATTAAAATCTGCACAGCAGGTTATTGTTATGTCGCATCTGGGTCGGCCAGAAGAAGGGAAACCGATGCAGGATCAGGCTGAATTCTCAATGGTGCCAGTTGCCGCCCATCTCTCGCGATTGTTATCCCGCGAGGTGACCGTGCTTGGCGACTATCTGGAAAACCCGGAAGCCTTTAATAAAGCCGGAGAGATGGTGCTGCTGGAGAATGTGCGCATCAACTCTGGCGAGAAGGCAAACTCAGATGAGCTGGCGCAGCAATATGCTTCTTTTTGTGATGTGTTCGTTATGGACGCATTTGGCACCGCTCACCGTGCCCAGGCCAGCACCCATGGGGTTGCCAAATTTGCTCCCCGGGCCTGTGCAGGTCCGCTGCTGGCGAAGGAGTTAGATGTACTGGAGCGGTTATTAGCTAATCCGGAGCGTCCGTTGTTGGCAATTGTTGGTGGCGCTAAGGTATCCACCAAACTGGAAGTGCTGACCAATTTATCCAGTATCGTTGACCAGCTTATAGTAGGGGGCGGCATTGCCAATACCTTCCTGCTAGCGAGTGGCATAAACGTGGGCCAATCATTGTGTGAGCCAGAGCTTGTAGATACTGCTCGCGAACTCATGGACAAGACATCCATTCCACTGCCAACTGATGTTGTTGTCGCTGAGGAGTTTTCTGGAGATGCAGAAGCTACTGTAAAAAATGTATCCGAGATTGCCGATGACGATATGATTCTGGACATTGGTCCAGAGTCTGCGGCGCAATTGCAAAATATGATTGCTGATATGCAATCCATCATATGGAACGGCCCTGTTGGGGTATTTGAATTCGAAAATTTTGCCAACGGCACACGTCAGATTGCTGAATCCGTTGCTGCCAACTCTGGATTTTCGATTGCCGGCGGGGGTGAAACCATTGCCGCAATCGACAAGTTCGGTGTGACAGAAAACCTTTCCTATATTTCTACTGGAGGGGGGGCATTTCTGGAATATGTCCAGGGAATCGAATTGCCCGCTGTACAGATTCTGAAACAACGAGCAGAACAGTAGTCCTTCACTCCGCAACCAAATTCAGTAAAAATAAAGAACACATAAAACAGACCAGATAGAAAGCGAAACGCTTAGAGGAACAAAGATGGCTCTTATCAGTTTGAGACAATTATTAGACCACGCTGCGGAGAATGACTACGGCGTGCCCGCGTTTAACGTCAATAATCTCGAACAGGTGCGCGCGATCATGGAAGGCGCAAATGAAGTGAACAGTCCTGTTATTCTGCAAGCGTCGGCAGGTGCGCGTAAATACGCGGGTTCCACATTTTTGCGCCATTTGATTCTAGCGGCCATCGAAGAGTTCCCTCACATTCCTATCGTGATGCACCAGGATCATGGTGTTTCCCCCGCAGTCTGCCAGCGGTCGATTCAGTTGGGGTTTTCGTCTGTCATGATGGATGGTTCGTTGGGTGAAGATGGCAAAACCCCAATGGATTTTGACTACAATGTTCGTGTCACCAGGCAAACAGTTGCTATGGCTCATGCCTGTGGCGTGTCTGTAGAAGGCGAGATCGGCTGCCTCGGCTCTCTAGAGACCGGGATGGCTGGAGAAGAAGACGGCATCGGTGCGGAAGGAAAGTTATCCATGGATCAGTTGCTGACCGATCCACAGGAAGCATCAGCGTTTGTTGATGCTACCGGAGTTGATGCACTGGCAATCGCGGTTGGTACCAGTCACGGTGCCTATAAGTTCAGTCGTCCACCAACAGGTGATATTCTGGCAATCGAACGCATTAAAGAAGTTCACTCCAAAATTCCCAACACGCATTTAGTCATGCATGGCTCTTCTTCTGTTCCCCAGGAGTGGTTAGCAGTTATCAATGAGTTCGGCGGAGATATTCCAGAGACTTATGGAGTACCAGTAGAAGAAATACAGGAAGGTATTCGCCACGGTGTACGCAAAGTAAACATCGATACTGATTTAAGGCTGGCTTCCACCGGCGCGGTAAGAAGGTTTCTGGCGGAAAACACATCGGAATTCGATCCACGGAAATTTCTGATTCCAACCATTCAGGGCATGAAAGGTATCGTCAAAGCGCGACTGGAAGCGTTTGGCACTGCTGGTCAAGCATCGAACATCGGGAAGGTGTACACCCTCGAAGAGATGTATCAGCGATATCAGCAAGCGGCTTAGTACTAATTTCGTTTCATCTTCTAACCAGACGGTAGGCCATTGCTATGTTCACTCGCGATGATGCTGAATCCTTGCGAGAGGGGCTAAGCCCGTTATCACTCGCGGATTCTTCCCCTGACGATGATCTGCTTCAGCGCTATCTTTCTCATTACAAGCTGCAAGAGGGTATGCCTCAGCACAGGCATTTCATAGGGACTGTGGATAGTGGCCAATTCAAATTGGCTTGCCAGTATTTCGCGCTGGGTCCTGAGCGACAAAAGGGCTGTGTCTTTCTTGTCCATGGCTACTACGATCACCTTGGTCTTTACCATCATTTAGTGGCCCACTGTTTGCATCAAGGCTACGGGGTGTTTGGGTTTGATTTGCCGGGGCATGGGTTGTCGACCGGTGATGAGGCAGGCATTGACTCGTTTTGTGAATATACTGAAGCGGTGTTTGCCTGTTTTGATCAGGTTCAGAATTTGATCCAGGAACCCTGGGTTGCGTTGGGGCAGAGTACGGGCGGAGCGATCTTCATGGAGTTGCTGCTTGGCGATAGAAAATCTCCATTCACAACTCACATATTGTTTTGCCCATTGCTCTATACCATGAATTGGCGATGGTCGCGTTTAATATTTTATGTACTGCGGCGGTTCCTGCCAGCAATCAAAAGAACATTTGCTGAAAACAGCCACGACAAAGATTTCCTAAACTTTCTACGCCATAAAGATCCCCTGCAAAGCCGTAAACTTCCAGTGTCTTGGGTGTCTGCAATGATTAATTACATTCAGCGATTCGAGTCGGCAAAGCAGAGCGAAACTCCTCTCCATATCATTCAGGGCACTGGCGACACAACGGTGGATTGGCCGCGTAATTTACCGCTAGTTACAAAGAAGTTTCCTCAATCCGCAATCTATAAAATTGAAGATGCACGACATCATTTAGTGAATGAGTCAGAAGAGTATAGATCGAAAGTTTTCGAGAAAGTCTCAGAGATTCTCGCAGACGTTTAAAAAGAACTCGAAGTGAGCCATGGATAGCGACATTTGCGAATCAAATGCGGGCTCAAACTTTTCAGGAAAGGCCATGTTTTTCATTAGTAAAATTTTGAGCGTAAGCGCAAAAGTCCATGGACAGGCTTTTGCGATAACATCAGAACAGTACGCGACAGCGAATAGTGCCATTCACTTCGTTCAGTTTTTGCAAGGCAAGCTCACTGTACTGTTCGTCAATATCCATCACCACATAACCAACTTGGTCATTAGTTTGTAAATACTGCGAGCTGATGTTGATGCCAGTCTGAGAAAAGATGCTGTTTATTTCTGTCAACACGCCGGGCACGTTTTCATGAATGTGTAACAGGCGATGTTTGCCAGGGTGTGCTGGCAGGGTTACCTCTGGAAAGTTCACTGAAGTAGATGAGGAACCGTTGTCGCTGTACTTGACCAACTTCTCCGCGACTTCTACACCAATGTTTTCCTGCGCTTCCATCGTGCTTCCACCTACATGAGGGGTGATGATACAATTATCGAACTCTCTAAGTGGTGAGAGGAACTCTTCATCATCATTAGATTTTGGTTCCTGCGGGAACACATCGATAGCAGCGCCAGCAATTTTTTTATCTCTTAACGCAGCTGCCAGAGAGTCGATTTCAACTACACTGCCGCGAGACGCATTAATCAACACCGCGCTGTCATTCATCCAGTTGATTTCTTGAGCGTTGATCATTTCTTTAGTCTGCGGCGTTTCTGGTACGTGCAGGCTTATCACATCGCAACTGGATATAAGTTCTTCCAGCGTATCCAGCTGAGTGGCATTTCCCAGAGGTAATTTACTGGTTATGTCATAGAAAAAAACCTTCATACCCATGGCTTCGGCCAGCACGCTTAGCTGCGAACCAATGTTGCCATAGCCCACAATGCCCAGTTTTTTGCCCCGGGTTTCGGAAGAGCCGACAGCAGCCTTTTGCCAAATACCGCGATGTAATAAGGCACTTTTTTCCGGGATTCCTCGCAATAGTAAGATTGCCTGGCCAATGACCAGCTCAGCCACGCTGCGTGTATTGGAAAATGGCGCATTAAATACTGGAATACCGCGAGCCAGTGCCGCGTCCAGATCTACCTGATTGGTGCCGATGCAAAAACAGCCCACCGCTTGCAGCTTTTCAGCGGCCGCAAATACTTCTTCAGTCAATTGAGTACGGGAACGAATACCGAGAAAATGTGCGTTGGCTACAGCCTCAAGTAACTGATCGCCTTCCAGTGAAGTCTTAAGCTGCCTAATATTTTCATAGCCGGACTTAGCCAGAGTGTTAACAGTACTCTGATGCACAGCTTCCAGTAACAGGAACCTGATCTTGCTCTTCTCGAAAGATGTAACTTGCGGCTGGTCCATAGCGGGTCGGTTGTGCAGGGCGCACATGGTAACATGACCCATTGCGGTTTTGGTGAGCCAGAGCACTATTTTATCAGGGCCTGTTCACACTAATGGAGTGATCTCTGTTGAGACTAAAAAAGCGTCAATTGAGGCGCGAGGAGCGTAGTTTGGTGATTCCAAATAAGCGACGAGCAACGACAAGTGGCACTTTTTTAGCCACAACCCGAAGGGCTGGGCGCATTTTTGCGCCCAGCTTCGTTATCAATCGTTTGTATATAGTTATATACGGCACTCTCTCTGCCTTGCTGGACACAAAAATGCTCGCTAGCAGAGGCCACTCCATTAGTGTGAACAGGCCCTAAGACAGACAATTAAGGCAGAGGATATGGCGGGCAGCACGAAAGATATTATTGTGGCACTGGGTGCTATTGTAGGGAACGAATGGGTAAGGACTGGTGAAGAAGACTTACTCAATTATGGGAAAGATTGGACTCGCCAGTATTCGCCCGCTGCAATCGCCATTGTATTACCGGAAACCGCCGAACAAGTGCAGGAAGTTGTACGACTTGCCAATACATATAATTTTTCCATCGTGCCGTCTGGAGGTCGCACCGGGCTGAGCGGCGGTGCAGTTGCCACCAATGGTGAGGCGGTTATAGCACTGGATCGTATGAATGAGATTCTGGATTTCAATGGTGCTGACCGCCAGGTCGTTTGTCAGGCAGGTGTAATCACAGAACAACTGCAGCAGTTTGCAGAAGATAAAGGTCTGCTTTACCCGGTGGATTTTGCCTCCTCCGGTTCCAGTCAAATCGGTGGCAATGTGGCTACTAACGCTGGTGGGATAAAAGTCATTCGCTATGGTGTGACCCGTAACTGGGTGCAGGGTTTGAAAGTTGTCACAGGTTCTGGCCAGTTACTCGATCTCAATCGAGGGCTGACAAAAAATGCAACAGGTTATGATTTCCGCCATCTATTTATAGGTTCGGAAGGGACTCTGGGAATCATTGTCGAAGTCACGGTTGGCCTGTGCAGCCCGGCAAAAAACCCGGCAGTCCTGTTATTGGGTGTGCACACTATGGCAGATACCATGCCCGTCCTGGAAAATTTTCGAAAATGTCTGACGCTGACGGCGTTTGAGTTTTTTTCCGACAAAGCGATGGCCCATGTCATCAAAGAGAAAAAGTTACAGAAACCTTTCGAAACAGAGTGCCCTTTTTATGCACTGATTGAGTTTGAACAATATTCGGAGCATGACATGGATACAGCCGTTGAGCTGTTTGAGTACTGTTTGGAACAAGCATGGATAGCAGATGGCACTCTTAGCCAGTCTCTTACCCAGGCCCAGAATTTGTGGCGCTTGCGAGAGGATATCTCTGAGACTATCGCCCAATTCACTCCCTATAAAAATGATATATCAGTCAGGGTGTCTGCAGTTCCTGATTTTTTAAATGCAGTCGACGCACTCGTCTTAAAGGAATATCCAGACTTCGAGATTATCTGGTTTGGTCACATAGGCGACGGTAATGTCCATTTGAATATTCTAAAGCCCGCTGAACTCGAAAAAAGCGAATTTTTTAAACATTGCAGTAAAGTGTCGGATTATGTGTTTGATATTGTGCAGCGGCACGGCGGCAGTGTCTCCGCTGAGCATGGCGTGGGTTTACTGAAGAAGCCCTATTTGCATTACTCCCGCAGCGCAGACGAAATCAACTTTATGCGATCAATCAAACAGGTGTTCGATCCAAAATCGGTTTTAAACCCCGGCAAATTGTTCGACTAAGCTGAAATTCCTGTCTTTGTTCAGGTGCTTTAGGAAAATCTGATGTGATCAGTGCTCTGTCACTTCATCATCTGCACTGGCGCATTCGAGCGCCTGGTCGAAAATGTTGTTTTGTCCGGCTTTGTTTATAGAATTGTCCAGCAATTGTCACAAATTAAACGGAAAACACGTTTCCAATTGCAGCCAATAGGCGTACACTGCCGATGCGGGTGTCAGCCTGCAGGCTTTTTTGTGAAAGCCTGTTTTATTTTTATATTGCATGAGAACACTATGTCAGACTTAGTAGAGGGTACCGTTAAGTGGTTTAACGATGAGAAAGGTTTCGGATTCATAGAACAGGAAGGCGGTAAAGATGTATTCGTACACTTCAGCGCGATCAATGGTTCCGGAAGACGATCGTTGCAGGAAGGCCAAAAAGTAACTATGGAAGTTACCGACGCCGAGAAAGGTCCCCAGGCGGATAACGTCACACCGCTGTAAATCGAGTTACAAGTTCGCACAATCCCCCAGTATTCTGCCGTTAAATCCATTCGGATTTTCTCAGGATATGGATTCCACAAGATCCATTGGGAACAGGTTCGAAATCTGAACTCCCGTAGCGGGGCCCCTGATCTATATGGATTACGGCTCCGACCGCAGGAAAATTCAAGACTTGATTGTCTTGACTCCGTTTGCTGTGCCCAGCAAAAGTACGTCTGCGCTTCTTTCGGCGAATAATCCATTGGTCACGACCCCCACTATCTGGTTCAGGTCGTGCTCAAGCTTGCGGGGCTCCAGGATTTCCAGGTTGTAGACATCCAGAATGTGATTGCCGTTGTCGGTGACACAGTCTTCACGGTATACCGGATCGCCGCCGAGCTTGACAATTTGCCGCGCTACATGACTGCGCGCCATGGGA
Source organism: uncultured Pseudohongiella sp. (assembly GCA_965198435.1). GTDB lineage: Bacteria > Pseudomonadota > Gammaproteobacteria > Pseudomonadales > Pseudohongiellaceae > UBA9145. The sequence continues at coordinate 521,274 of OZ240664.1, forward strand.
ATCACCTCAACGGGGAGCGGGAACGCGCCAAGTATTTTAACCAGTTTCGATTCATCGGCAATACAAACAAATTCTCGGGAGGCGGCTGCGATGATCTTTTCCCGAGTGAGAGCTGCTCCACCTCCTTTAATGAGATGAAGATGGGAATTGGACTCATCAGCCCCATCGACATAGATATCCAGCATGCCGGTGCTGTTGAGATCGAATACCGGAATCTTGTGAGCTTTGAGTCGGCTGGCAGTTTCCTCGGAGCTCGCTACTGTACCGGTGAGTCGGTGAGCAATTGTGCCCAGCTCATCAATAAAAAAGTTTGTGGTGGAGCCAGTGCCTACCCCAATAACCATGTCGTCTTCGAAGCGACTCTCAACATAGTCAAATGCTGCTTTTGCCACTGCCTGCTTTAGTTCATCCTGAGTCATAGCCTGCTCAATTTATTGTTTGTTCGATTATGTGAAACCGAATCTAAGGAGCCTCTGATTAATGTTTACGAGGCAGTGAGTGCAATGCAAAAATCAGCGAAAAAGCGCAGTTTATAGGGTATAAATGCGCATTTTGAGCTGATTTTTAACGCAGCAATAACAGCGTAGGTAATTAATCAGAGGTTCCCTGAGATTAATCAGATAGCTTCCGCTTTGCCAGCACCTGCCCCATTTGCACGCTACTATCAACATTTAGTTGCGGCTCCATAACAACAGCACCCGGTTCAAACAAAACGATGACGGTGGATCCCAGTTTGAAGCGCCCCATCTCAGCACCTGTTGCTAATTGGACTGGTGGTGAATGAGCGGAGAAGTCAGCGGCTTTAACCGAGCGCTCCTTATTGGGACAAACCTCCCCTGCCCATACTGTTTCTATACCAGCAACAATCATTGCACCTACTAATACTAAGGCCATGGAGCCGACTGGCGTGTCGTAAATACAAACTAATCTTTCATTGCGCGCAAACAGATTAGGAATGGAGTCTGCGGTTACTCGATTAACAGAAAAAAGTTTGCCGGGTACATAAAGAGTTTTGATTAGCCGTCCTTCTAATGGCATATGAACGCGATGATAATCACGAGGGGACAGGTAAACAGTTGCGAAACAGCCACCTTCAAACTTAGTGGCATACGATTCATCAGCGAGTAATTCAGCAATTGTGTAGTAGCGACCCTTGGCTTGCGGAAGTCGATCTTGCTCAATGGCACCAATTCCACTAATTGCCCCGTCAGCAGGACAGAGAATAGCGTTGGGATCCTGGGCAAGCGGTCTGGCGCCAGGCTTCAGAGCACGGGTGAAGAATGTGTTGAAATTCTCAAACTCCTGAATAGCAGAAATTTCAGCCTGGCTCATATCTACGCGATAACGCCTGATGAAAAGCTTAATGAGGGTATTTTTTAAAAATTTACCACTGGCGAGTTTTCCCATCACACGAGACAGCAAATGCTGAGGCAACAGATATTGAAGCAGGATAAACAAACGGGACATTCGAATCAGGGGTCTATGCCAGTAGAAATGGAAGTACCAGGATGATTGCCCCACTCTGACCAACTGCCGTCATAAGCACGGATATTTAAACCCAGGGCCTTTCCAACCAAGTAAGTCAGGCCGGATCGATGATGGGTATGGCAATGCGTAATGACTTCTTTGTTGCTGTCTATACCTAAAGATTGTAATTGGCGGCGAATATCTTCCAGTGGTTTTAAGCGCAAGTCGTTTTCTCTATCCATAAGATCCAACCAATCCAAATTGACAGCACCTGGAATATGGCCGTTGCGCTGTGCCGTTACTTTCTCACCGACATATTCCTGCGCAGCGCGCGCATCCCATATGATTGATTGCGGATTCTCAATCTGCTCAGTAACCTCAGCTAGACTGACTATTTGTTGTCTATCGATATCGACTTGATACTGGCCAGGCTGAGGCTCAGGAGTGTTCTGAGATAGTGGAAAACCGCCCTTAATCCAGGCAACCAGTCCGCCATTCAAATAGTATGAGTGTTTGTGGCAGATCACATCCAATGTCCAGATAAGTCGTCCTGCCCAGCCTCCACCTTCATCATCATAGGCGATGACATGGGTGTTTTCGGTTAAGCCAATCCGTGAAAACAGCCTGGCTAACCGTTCAGCATCCGGAATTTTTCCTGTTGCCGGCTTTTCACCACTGACTAGTTCCGCTGGCTCGATCAATACCGAATTTGGAATATGGTGGGTATTGAATACTTGAGCGCTACATACTGCCACCAGAAGCAGCTCGCTATTCTGTGTCAGCGACTCAAGCTCTTCAGGTTCTACAATCAAAGGGATAGGGTGTTGGCTCATGAGCATAAGCTTAACATTTGGCGTGAGCTGTGCCTGTTTTTAATTGAGTTGGTTTTTCATACGGCTCTCAATGCTATGATAGCTATCAACAAACTGGTTAGCAGGCTGGTCATTCATAAGCCTTAGCTGAGAACAATATGGCCTCACCAGAAACTACTCCTCTTTCATTGGCCGATCTTGGCTGGCAACCATTCTTCCAACAACAACTCTCATTGGAGGAACTGGGTGTATTAGCCCCAATGCGATTGATAGAGCAGCATCGCAAGGAAATAGGATTACTCGGTGAGAAAGGAAGTCAGCAACTTGCATTGTTGGCCACCATGCCACAATTGGTAGTTGGAGATTGGATTCTCATTAATGCAGAGGGCGGTTTTGAACGCCTGCTGGAAAGGAGTACCTGTTTTTGGCGAGTCGTTGCCGGACATCAGAAAGAAGAACAACTCATAGCAGCCAATGTAGACACGGCATTTATTGTTTGCTCACTTAATGACGATTTTAATCTCAATCGTATAGAACGTTATTTGGCGCTGGCTCACAATGCAGGCGTAGAACCGGTGGTTTTGCTCACCAGGAAAGACTTATGTGACGATGCGGACTCCAAACGGGAGCAAGTGCAATCATTGGCGCCTCTTTTGTCAGTGGAAGCTATAAACAGTAAAAGCGAAGAAACACGTGACGTGTTGATGCCATGGTGTCGCACGGGCCACACTATCGTAATGCTGGGTTCTTCCGGGGCCGGAAAGTCCACATTGACCAATACCCTTCTTGGTGAAGAAAGGCAGGCGACCCAGGCAATTCGTGAAGATGATAGTAAAGGCAGGCACACAACAACTTCTCGTTCCCTGATTGCTATGAGTGGTGGAGCCATGTTGTTGGATACTCCTGGAATGCGAGAACTGCAGCTGGTTGATACAGAAGCCGGGCTTGCTGCAACATTCGCTGATATTGAAGAACTGTCTTTGAAATGCCGTTTTAATGATTGCGAACATGACTCTGAGCCTGGCTGTGCAGTCCAGGCGGCAGTTGAGAGTGGTGAGTTGAATGAGCGACGTTTGCAAAACTATGAAAAGCTGATGCGGGAGCAGGCTTTAAACACTTCTACTCTGGCGGAACGTCGAGCAACAGGTAAGAGTCTCGGCAAATTCTATAAAAAAGTAATAAATGAATCAGTGAGGAACAAACGAGGAGAATAATCTTCAGTGGTGTGAGAACACAATTGGACAGTGTGCCTGTCTAAGGACAAATACATGGATAAATCAGAAAACTTGATCTGGCTGGATTTGGAAATGACCGGCTTGATTCCAGAGTCAGATCGTATCATAGAAATCGCGACTCTGGTCACCGATGGTGATCTTAATATTTTAGCAGAAGGCCCGGTATTGGCAGTGAAACAAAGTGATGCGATGCTGGATGGTATGGATGAATGGAATCTGAAGCATCATGGGGCTTCAGGCCTTATTGATCGGGTAAAGTCCAGTGCAATAGATGAAGCTGAAGCTGAACGACAGACTCTTGAGTTCCTCACACAATTCTCTGAGAAAAATGCGTCACCCGTGTGCGGCAATAGCATCTGCCAGGATAGACGGTTTCTAGCCAACTATATGCCGGAGCTGGAGGCTTTCTTTCACTATAGAAACCTGGATGTCAGTACTCTAAAAGAATTGGTGCGACGCTGGAAGCCCGCTATACAAAGTGGGTTAGTGAAGAAGGGCACTCATCAGGCTATGGAAGATATCAAAGACTCGGTCAACGAACTGATTTACTACCGAGAGCATTTCATCGCTGATTAATGATACTCAGCATCGTGTTGTCGAAGAGCCCACAATATATGCTCTTTGACCATATCGCCGCAAGAATATAGACGCTCCTGCAACGCTGTAACGACGTTTTCTGATGTTGGGGCATTGCCCAGGCCAACCGCCAAATTTCTTAACCAGCATTCATAGCCTATGCGTCTTACAGGGGAGCCCGCTGTGCGCGCAAGAAATTCTTCTTCAGTCCAGCGGAAAAGTTCAACGAGTTGTACATCATCGAACTTGTGGCGCGGCATGAAATCATTTTCTTCGCTTATGTGAGTAAACTTATTCCATGGGCAAACCAGCTGACAGTCATCGCATCCAAATACTCTATTACCCATTGGTTTGCGAAACTCTTCAGGAATTGAACTGCGAAGTTCGATAGTCAAATAAGAGATACAACGCGTTGCATCCATCTGCCTGGCACTTACGAAAGCGTCAGTAGGGCATACATCCAGACAGGCTCGGCAGCTGCCGCAGTGATCGTTTACCTGCTCATCTACAGGAAGAGGAAGGTCGGTAAATAACTCCCCCAGGAAAAACCAGGATCCTGCCCGTTTGTTGATAAGCATGGTGTTTTTGCCAATCCACCCCAATCCTGATTTTTCTGCTATAGCCCGTTCCATTACCGGCGCACTGTCAACAAATGCCCGGTAACCAAATTCACCAACTTCATTTTCAATCCTTTCAGCCAGAGATTGCAGACGTTTGCGTATGACTTTGTGATAGTCCCTGCCACGGGCATAACGCGCAATATACGCTTTATCATGTTCATCCATCGGCAGTAATGAATTGTCTTTTTCCTGCGCATAGTCCATGCGCACTGCTACCACCCGCAAGGTTCCAGGCAGGAGTTTTTCAGGAAAGAATCGCTTCTCCCGGTTCTCTACCATGTAATACATGGCACCGTGATAATTATTTGCTATCCAATTTTGATAGTTTTCGTGATACCGACTCAGATCGACATCACAAATCGCTACTTGTTGAAAACCAAACTCACTCCCCCATGACTTGATGTCGTTGGCGAGATTCTCAAAATCGATGTTTGTTTGCGTCATTGGTAATCGGATGCTAACACTTTAAAGTTTGCTCAGCCGCTCCGCAGCTTGCTGCAGAGTGGCATCGTCCTTACAGAAACAAAATCGCACGATGCGCGTATCCGGCACCTCACTATAAAAAGGCGAGAGTGGAATTGCAGCAACACCATGTTCGATAGTTAGCTTTTGTACGAACGCCATGTCATCGGCATCGCTAATCTCACTGTAGTTCGCCAGTTGAAAATAGGTGCCTCTGGATGGGCTTAGTTCAAATCGGGAAGCCTGCATTAGATCAAGAAACAAGTCCCGCTTCTTCTGATAAAAGCCAGCTAGTTCAGTGGCATGTTCTGGGCACTCGGCCATAAAGTCTGCTATGGCATATTGCAGGAAGCTTGTTGTGGTAAACGTGACAAATTGATGAATCTTGCGAAACTCGGTCGTGAGTGCTGGATTAGCTACGCAATATGCGAGCTTCCATCCGGTAACATGATAAGTTTTACCAAAGGAAAAAACCGTAAAGCTGCGATTCTTTAAAATAGGATGACGGAGTATGCTGCAATGTTCTGCATCCCCATAGACCATATGCTCATACACTTCGTCTGATAATACCGTGATGTCTTTGTCTTCAATTAGTGAAGCGAGTTGGTCGAGATCGCTTTTTTCGAGAATTGCACCACATGGATTATGCGGGGTGTTAATTATGATTAGGCGGGTCTGATCAGTAATTGCGTCAGCAACTCTATCCCAATCGACACTGTAGCCTGGAAGCTGCAGAGGGAGTCGGACTGGCACACCGCCTGCTACTGATACTGCTGGTTCATAAGAATCATATGCCGGGTCGAGCATGATGACCTCGTCACCTGTATGAATAACCGCCTGCACAGCATCGAAGAGTGCTTCCGTTGCACCGGAAGTGACTGTGATTTCTGTTTCCGGATTTGCCTGGTGGTTGTAAAGTGTACTGAGTTTATTGGCAATTTCCTGTCTCAGTTGAGGAATTCCTGCCATGGGTGGGTACTGGTTTTTATGATCATTGAGATAGTGAACTACCAGTTCTTTCAAGCGCTTGGGGCATTCAAAGTCTGGGAATCCTTGCGACAAGTTGATCGCTCCATGATCCTGCGCCATTTTTGACATGACAGTAAAAATGGTTGTGCCCACAGCGGGTAGTTTGCTTTGCAAGCCTGTTCCCCTTTGATCAACTACTATCTAAGGAACCTCTGATTAATGTTTGCGAGGCAGTTAGTGCAAGGCAAAAATCAGCGGAAAAGCGCAGTTTATAGGCCATAAATGCGCATTTTGAGCTGATTTTTAACGCAGCAATAACAACCTAGGTAATTAATCAGAGGCTCCCTAAGTAAGTGCATAACATTCTAACTGATACGGGTTTGAGAATGCTAAAACTGAGAATGAAAACAAAAAAGGCCACTATAATGTAGTGGCCTGTCAGGGATATCACTGTAACTGTAAGTAGCGCTTACTCTTCTGCGGCGCGCAACCACTGATTAAGGTCGATCACATCTTGCGGTGTCAGAATGCCTGCTACCTGCTTGAGAATAAGTGTATCCAGTACATAATCAAATCGTGCATCGGCATACTGACGCAATGCGCGATAAAGATTTTGGCGAGCCAGCAAAACTTCAACAATGTTTCGAGTTCCAACTTCTGCACCGAGCTCAGTAGCATCTAATGCAGTCTGGCTTGAGACTATTGATTGCTGACGCTGGGCAATGACTAACACATCAGTGTTTACTCTTCTATAAGCATTGCGAATATTCTGTGTCAGCTGACGTTTCGTGAGTTCCAATGACTCTTGTGCAGCCACCACATTGTATTCCGCCTGGCGTCTACGGGAGCTAAGCGCACCCCCTTGATAAAGAGGAATGTTGATGGCCAATGCTAATGAGGTTCGATCAAACGCACCGCCACCAATTTGGATACCCTGGCTGATAATCGGTGCAGTTACGTTGTGACCATATTGGCCAGTGAAGTCAATTGTTGGAAGATGGTCTGATTTTCTGGCGCGTAAATTCTTGCGTGATGCATCCAGATTAAATTCTGCTGCAGCAATTGCCAGACTATTGTCCTCTGCCTGGTCTTCCCATTCCATCAAAGAGCCTTCCACTTCAACGATTGGAAACTCTTCAATGAGCTCATCGATATCCGTGTGAGGCTGGCCTGTAATTGCCTCTAATGCCTCGAAGCGAGAGCGCAGAAAATCACGTTGCAGAATTGTTGTATTACGTGCGAGGTCATAAGCTGCCTGACTATCATACACGTCAGTAATAGCCACTAAACCAACCTCTTCCCGTTGTTGGGTTTGTTCCAGGGATCGCAAAGCCGCCGCTTCTTCCTGCAAGTTGGTTTCCAACAGCTCCTGTGCCCGCAATACATCAAAGTACGCAGTGGCAACCCGCATGATCAGATCCTGCTCCTGTGCAGCCAGATTTACAGCGCCCGCTCTATTGCTCGCCCTGGCACTTTGAAAGTTGTACCAGCTGGCTAGATTCACCACGCTTTGAGTCAGGTTTACACCCCAACCATGATTGTTAAGACCCGGGTGAAAGCTATGAGCCCTCTGAACTAATACCCGCTGAGATTGGCCAGTGATGGGATCAGTGATTGTACGAAAAATGTCGTCCGAAGGCCCCGATGTCACCCGAGAAGTACTACCTCCAACACCGAATGTTGGCAGCAGTGCAGACCGACTCTGGATCATGTTTTCCCTATTCGCCCGGTAACTCGCTTCCGCTTGTTTGAGGGTTGGATCATTGTCGAGAGCCAATTGTAAAATGCTGTATAGATCCTGGGCCTGGGCTGCCGAGGTGCTAAGGCAGAAAACCAGAATAATTTCTAAGTACTTCATAAGACGTCTCATAGTTAGTGACCTTAGTGTCTGAATAACGTGACACCGCACATTCATTAGAAGAATCAGCGGGATGCAGATTGGCGGTTTGAAGCAAGGCGGCATTCTACACAGTGTAACCAAAAGTGACAATTTACCTGCCCCTTCAGCAACTCATCGCGTCATGGATGAGCCAGCCCACAGCTATTCTGAATGAATGCCGTGAATGAATGTCGATAGGGCAGCCACTTATCCATTAGACGATGCAGAAGGGTTGCGGTTACGGACAGGTTTTAGGCTGGGAATCCGACCTCGACAGTTATTTCATAAGGCCGCTTTCGATATAGGCTGCCAGGGCCTGCAGGCAGGATTCCGCGAGTCGGCTGGCGCGTTGGGGAGACCAGCCAAATCGGGGATCGGGTGTCGCGCTTGTATCCTTAAAAGGCATCTCCAGGGTCATGGCGAGGCAGTCATGATGCGCGGCGGTTTGTACGGTGCTCATGGTGAGATTGGCGGTGCCGGGAGATTTACTGGGATAGCCTTCTTTGGTTTGAAAATCGGCATTTAACTCCGCCAGCACACCCTTGTAGAAATCCAACTGTTGCTGTTGGGTATCGTTCCATCCAGGTAAACCTTCTGTGCCAGCAATAAAGCAATAGGGCAGTGCTTCGTCGCCATGCACATCTAACAAAAAGTCTACGCCACTTTCTACCATAGCTTGCTTAACTAGAAAAACTTCTGGTGAATGTTCCAGGCTGGGATCTTGCCACTCGCGATTTAAATTGCGTCCCGCCGCATTAGTGCGCAAATGGCCTCTAAGGCTGCCATCAGGATTCATGTTTGGGACGAGATGAATGTCACAGCTTTCTAAGAGTGTTTGGGTGAGTTCGCTGTTTGTATCAAGTAATTTGTTTATACATCCTTCCATCCACCATTCTGCCATGGTTTCACCGGGATGCTGACGGGCAATCATCCAGCACTGCAATTTTTCATTATCGTCGTCAGTTGAAAATATAAGCTTATCCAGATCCTGCCCATCAAGTGTTTGCCCAAGCTTGATCAAGTTGCAATGCCCAGCCGATTGCGCTCTCGCTACGAGTTCATAGTGGCGCTCCATGGAATAGGGTGCGAAGTAGGCAAAGTAAACTGCATCATTTAATGCAGTAAATTCGAAAATCATTTCTCCGTTTTCCAAAGTCGTATCATGCCTAAGCCACTCTTCACGATCATATGAGTAACAGATTCGATAATTTTTAAAGCCGTCAGGATAAGCTGCTCCGGCTGCATTCAAAATGCGATAACGACAAAGCTGATCCTTTACCCCCGTGACACGAAAATAAAACCATTGATAGAACTCTGATTCGTTGTCGACGCGGATGTTGAGTTGAACATCCTGCTGATTAGATGCATCAACGATTTCAATATTGCCACCATCGAAGGCTGTGCTGATTTCCATTACGTTGGTCTCACTAAAGATTCAAGCCATTGAATTTATTAAAAATACTGTAAATGTTAATGTTAAGGAGCCTCTGATTAATGTTTGCGAGGCAGTTAGTGCAAGGCAAAAATCAGCGAAAAAGCGCAGTTTATAGGTCATAAATGCGCATTTTAAGCTGATTCTTAACGCAGTAATAACAACGTGGGTAACTAATCAGAGGTTCCTTAACTGACTTTGCAAAATACATTCTGTTACTATTGCCGCCCTTTTCGAATGGCAACTGAATTCCGATTACGGAATTCGCAGATAGGACTTAGATATCATGTCAGCGCTTACTGACAACTTAAATATATCGTCAAATGAGGCACTGATCACTCCGAAATCCTTGAAGCAGGAAATGCCGTTACAGGGTAAAGCATTGCAGACAGTAAGCAATGCCAGAGAAACCATATTTTCGATTCTGGATCGAAAAGACCCGCGACTATTCGTCGTGGTTGGTCCTTGCTCAATCCATGATGTTAAAGCAGCGATAGATTATGCCAAGCGACTGAAAGAGCTTGCACCGAGACTCGTGGATACCCTCTATATTGCGATGCGTGTGTATTTCGAAAAACCGCGCACTTCTATCGGATGGAAAGGGTTGATCAATGATCCACATCTCGACGATTCTTTCAAAATTGAAGAAGGCTTACGAATTGGGCGAAAGCTGCTGCTCGATATTGCCGGGCTGGGATTGCCCGCGTCTACCGAAGCGCTCGACCCGATCTTACCGCAGTATATGCAAGACTTAATTGCCTGGTCAGCGATTGGTGCACGCACCACTGAGTCTCAAACTCATCGTGAAATGTCCTCGGGGCTGTCATCTCCAGTTGGCTTTAAGAATGGAACTGATGGTGGCTTGATGGTTGCGATTAACGCGATGCAATCTGTTTCAAGCCCGCATAGATTTCTGGGGATAAACAGCGCAGGTCAGGTATCGGTGGTGACTACCAAAGGCAATCCATATGCCCATGTGGTGCTGCGTGGCGGTAGCAATGGTCCAAACTTCGATACAGTGCATGTTGCACAATGTGAAGCGGCATTGAAAAAAGGCGGTGTGAGCAAAAACATCATGATCGACTGCAGCCACGCGAACTCCAGCAAGAATCCTGATGTGCAGCCTTTGGTTTTAAAAGATATCACACACCAAATTCTGGAAGGCAATCAATCTATCATAGGCGTTATGTTGGAGAGTCATATCAACCATGGGAATCAATCGATCCCGGAAGATTTGTCTCAATTAACGTATGGTGTATCGGTTACAGATGCTTGCATGGATTGGGCAACGACTGAGTCAGCTCTATTAGAAATGGCTGAAAAGTTGAGAGATGTGTTGCCTGGGCGTAGTTCTTAAAAGGTGTTTGCAAAAATAACCCCTAGAAACTTGAACCTGGCTGCGACAAAAACGCTAACTCTTCTGCAGTAGATTCCCTGCCCAGGATTTTGTTTCGGTGCGGATAACGACCGAAACGATCGATGATTTCCTTATGTCTCATTTCATAGTTGAAGTTGTCTTCCAGCCCTGGCTGATTAAAAAGGAACATAGCTATCTCATGAATTTCTGCTGATTCGCTGTGCATGAAGGGCATGTAGAGGAAGGATTTAAAACTTGATTCTAGTTCAGCATCTAATTTTCGTCGAATAGCTTCCTGTGCCAGAACCAGAGCCAGGGAATCGTAGGCGAAAGCTTCAGCAGTATCTCTAAATATATTGCGTGAAAACTGATCCAGAACGATGACCTCAGCTAACGCATCCAAAGGGTGCTCACGCCAGGTATATAGTTCACCAGCTGCCGCTTGTCGGTGAGTATCGCCAAAGCGCTCCTTGATCAAGGCATCAAATTCGAGGGTTTTCTTGAAGCGCTGTCTGGGTTCTATTTCTTCGAACCAGAAGTTAATGACATCTCCGGCAGGCATAGGGCAATTATCAGCATGCCGCTGCTGCACTTACAAGTGGAAGAATTAGAAAAAGACAGGCCAGAAAAAGAAAAAACCTCAAAAGAGGCCCTTTCTTTCGTCGCTGATAAGATCTTATGCGTTACTTGCGTAAGCAATAGACAGAGGCTCCTGCTCACGTCTGCCCTCAGTGATCCATTTTTGTACAAAAGGATTGTCGAGCAATGTCTGCACATAAGTATAGGCTTCTGAACTTAACTCTGCGCCGTAGCCCTCAAACATTACAGCTATAGGCGCATATATGCAGTCTGCAATTGAAAAGCGGCCATATAGATAATTGCCGGTTTCCCCAAATCGTCGCCGTGTACAACTCCAAATAGCATCGATGCGCGCAATTTCATTTGCCAGATTTTCAGAAGGCGTCAGTTTGAATGACGCTTTACAATTCATTGGCCATTCTTTCTTTAGATGCGGAAAATCAGAATGCATCTCTGCGCATATGGAACGAGCATTGGATTTGCGCTTCGGACTTCCAGGCCATCCCGCACCCTTTAAAAACTCATCTGAAATGTATTCACAAACCGACAATGAATCCCATACCGTAACTTCCCTGTGCAGCAGCACCGGAACTTTCAGAGATGGCGAGTAAGGTCCAAGTTTCTCTGCGGTGTTGTCATGGTAGAGTGTAATTAGAATTTCTTCAAAACCGATATCAAACATTTTCAGGAGCAACCATGGCACCATAGACCAGGAAGAATAATTCTTGCTGCCAATAACAAGTCTTACATCTTTCATCACATGTCTCCGATGTAGTTTACTGACCCTGGGTTAACATCTGTTGGCCAGTATCAATTAAACGGACTATCACACGGCGATCAAAAAAATCTGTTTCGAAGTTCTGATTGGCATGTAACGGTTGAGTTTCTCCATAAGCTACCGCCGTGATATCTGAATCAAGCATGCCCAGGCCATTTATAAAATCCTTTACGGAGTGTGTTCGCCGCCAGGACAGATCAAGATTGCTATCGGAATCACCGATTCGATCAGCGAATCCAGTAACTTCCAGTACGCTGTCAGGCAACTGGCTTGCAAGTTTCACAAGGTTGGTCAGTTGGTCCTCATAATGCGCTTCAATTTCACTGGAGCCTGAACGGAAGTGCACAGAGATCGCTGTGTTATCAAACAGTGGGTTTTGTGGTGCTGTATTAAGGTAGGCTGGCAATACTTTTGAAGCCGCATTGCGCAAGTCTTCTAATTCCTGCAGGGCTAATTGGTTTTCCCTGTCCAAAGTTTTAGAACGCTGACGATGTTGTTCAACTTCCAATTGCATGGCCACCCACTCAGCTTGCATCTGTGCATACTCAGAACGCGTCACCCAGCCATCGCCAATAAAGACACCAAGGGCAGCGCCAATAATTGCACCGGGAGGACCTCCAGCTACCGCTCCGATCGCAGCGCCTGTGAGCAGCCCTGAGGCCTCTGCCCTGTTGATGCCATCGTCGGCGTAAGATGCTGCGTCTGCCTCGGCGAATGCCGAGCCAGAGATGATGAAAGCTGTAAATGCAGCCAGTAATACGCGGATTTGTTTAGTCATAGCCATTTGTCCTTTTGCGTTGGGGATAGATTCCCTGGATATAGAGTCAAAATACTTGGGTAACCTCTGATTAATTACCTACGTTTACCTACGTTGTTATTGCTGCGTTAAAAATCAGCTCAAAATGCGCATTTATGACCTATAAGCTGCGCTTTTTCGCTGATTTTTGCCTTGCACTAACTGCCTCGCAAACATTAATCAGAGGCTCCTTAGGAATTGAGCACTGAGGGCAGCTTTTCCATGGGTGCCATTAAACACATTGTTTATTGCGTCTGTGGGTAAGTATTGGGGCCATGCAGTGATTAAATATGGCAGAATCATGGCAATTGCGGCAGGCTGAGAACCGGGGCTCTGTTTCCATCGACAAATAAGGTATATTCGCCCTAAATCGTTGATAGATAATGAAAAGTATGATCAGCAGAACCAGTAAGCAGCACCTGTAGAAGGATGCTTTGAATGGCTATTTTCGCAACCAGATAGGAAATATGAGCAGACGCATAGCAATCGTAGAGGACGAGGCGGCAATTCGAGAGAATTATGCCGATGTGCTTCGTAAGCAAGGTTACGAAGTGCAAACCTATGCGAACCGAAAAGATGCTATGTCAGCCTTCGATATCCGATTACCCAATCTGGCGATAATCGACATCGGGTTGGAAAGTGAAATCGATGGAGGCTTCACTTTGTGTCAGTCGTTGCGCTCTCTTTCAGACACATTGCCCATCATTTTTCTTACGGCAAGAGATAATGATTTTGATACCGTAAGTGGTTTGCGCATGGGAGCGGATGATTACTTAACTAAAGACATCAGCTTGCCCCATTTAACAGCTCGTATTGCGGCGCTGTTCAGACGCCTGGATGTTATCGATCAGCCTCCATCACCCGAAAACCTGTTGCAGCGTGATAAGTTGTCTTTGGATATAGGTCGATTAACGGTGCAGTGGGATGGCAATCCGGTGCCGTTAACAGTGACAGAGTTCTGGATGGTGCATGCTTTGGTAAAATATCCAGGCCATGTAAAAAGTCGTCAGGTATTGATGCAGGAATCCAAAATATTCGTGGACGGCAGTACCATTACTTCTCATGTGAAACGAATTAGAAAGAAATTCATGCAAGTGGATCCCGAGTTTGATTGCATCGAAACTGTTTATGGGATGGGCTATCGGTGGAATGTCGATCCAACTCAAAAGCACTGACCGAGTTGGTTTAACTAAAACCCGCCACACTAAAAGTCAATGAACCTCTAATTAATTACTTACATTGTTTATTGCTGTGTTAAAAATCAGCTAAAAATGCGCATTTATGACCTATAAACTGCGCTTTTTCGCTGATTTTTGCCTTGCACTAACTGCCTCGCAGACATTAATCAGAGGCTCCTTAAAAAGTTTACATCGCTTATGAGTCTGGCGCTCAAAAACCCTTTTGGCATCCGTTCTAAGTTGGTTTTTCTTTCCAGCTTTTTGTTGGTGATACCCTGGCTGGGTTACCAGTACATCCTGGAAATGGAAGATGTGCTGCGACGTGGTCAGGAACAAACAGTACTTGGTACTGCACAAGCATTGGCAACAGCGTTGAACGAGCGGCCAGAATTATTCAATGAGGCAACTTTTGGCCCCGCAACGCGCAGCCAGGATCTCTATGTCTATCCTATTTATTCGCCACTTTCCCTGGTTGATAGCTCCCTGGGTGATTGGGGTGAATACCAACAATATGAAGTGGGTTATGACGAACGCGACTATCTGCGAACGATTTTAAATCCAGGTCGACCTCACTCTGATAATGAATCTCTCAAATTCAATACGATGCTGGGAGAGTACAATGGTTTTCTTTATGCTTACTTTGAGGTAACGGATGACCATGTAGTATATAGAGACCAAGAAGCACTGACCGTTCATCGCAGCGATTTTTTGCAGATATCAATGCTTTCCCCCGAGGGTAATGCCGTTGATCGTTATGTCATTGCACCTTATCAGCCAGAACCTATTTATCCCTTTAAAGTACGCACTGACTTTAGCGACCCGACCTATGAAGAGCGTATTGTTGGCCAGTGGTATGAGACGAATTCGGGATATGTTGTTGAACTTCGTATCCCAATGGAGATGCTGGGCGAACGCCTGGGATTTGCCATATTTGATGTTGACGATGCTGTGGAGCGTGACGTAAACATGGTAGTGGCCACGTACAACATTGATGACAATGAGTTGCTAGGTTCGCTGCGCCTGCCAACACCAGAGATAGATCGAATAGTTGCGGGCATGGGCCACAATAATTCACATATCCAGGTTGTAGATCGCAGTGGTCGCGTACTGTTGACTGTTGGGGACATACAAACCGCGACGGGCCTGCTGCTAACAGACACCGTAAGGCAAGGGAAAGTGAATAAGTATTGGCTTTACGTACAAGACCGAATCTTGAATCCGCTTTACTATCGTATCCTCTCTAAACCCAGCAATGATTTCATCGATGACTTATACTCCGACGTCACTCGTGAGGGGACTCACATTGACTCGGCGATTCGCGGAATCCCGATGACTCAGTTCAGAACGCTAGCCGATACCGAAATCCGTTTGCTCGAAGCAGCTCATCCGATACTTGCTAACAATGAAATCATGGGCGCGGTAGTAGTTGACCAAAACATGAATGGATTGCGTACGTTTCGTAATCAGGCTTTGGAACAACTATTTAACACAATTCTTGCAGTAATGGTGATTGTTGTATTCGGCCTTTTCTTCTTTGCTTCGCGTATCTCATCTCGTATTAGAGTGCTGAGAAACCAGGCTGAAGGTATCATCGATGAAAGTGGTCGAATTCAAAACACGATTTTGCCTTCGAGAAACTCTGATGAGATAGGGGATTTATCAAGAAGCTTTTCGAATATCGTTGAGCGTCTCACGCAATACACCAACTATTTGGAAAACATGTCATCGCGACTTTCCCACGAATTGCGTACGCCGGTCACTGTTGTGCGCTCTTCATTGGAAAACCTCGGCATAACTGAAAAGAACCAAGACTCAGCGGTTTATATTGAACGAGCAGAAGAGGGCATTAAACGACTTAATCTCATTTTGACAAATATGAGTGAAGCGACGCGACTAGAGCAGATGCTCCAGACTTCCGAAAAAGAGAAGATTGATTTATGTGAAGTCATCAGTGGCTGTGTTGAAGGCTATAAACTGGCATACAGTGATAATAAATTTGAGCTGGATCTTCCAAACTATGCCATACACATAAATGGTGTACCGGAATACATCGCTCAGTTACTGGATAAACTTATCGCGAATGCGGTTGAGTTTTCCTATTCAGACCAGTCCATAACGATTTACTGCAGAGCCTTGCGCGATCACGCTGTGATCAAGGTAACCAATGCTGGTCCGTTCCTGCCTGAAGAAATGAAGGATAGATTATTCGATTCGATGATCTCTGTACGTCCGCAGGAAAAACAGAAACAACCTCACTTAGGTATGGGTCTGCATATTGCACGGTTGATTTCTGATTTTCATGGTGGGCAGATTCGTGCAGAGAACCGGTCCGATAGAGAAGGAGTAATCGTGACAGTGGTTATTCCGCTATTTTACAAATAGTATTTAATTCTTAAGGAGCTTCTGATTAATGTTTGCGAGCCAGTTAGTGCAAGGCAAAAATCAGCGAAAAAGCGCAGTTTATAGGTCATAAATGCGCATTTTGAGCTGATTTTTAACGCAGCAATAACAACGTAGGTAATTAATCAGAGGGTCCTTAATTCTTAGCTATCTAATTCTTACCTGTATACCAGTCCGGCACGTTCTCTTTTACCACAACAGAATCACTGGACCAGGCATGACAGGTATCTAACACAGTTGGTCTCTTTTTAGATTTTGGTGTTTCTTCCACGCTCTGAGCTTCGCGACGTCTCTGTGCTTTGATAGGCCAGATAGTTTGCATCGCAACAGTCGCCATCGGGAATAATAATTCTGTCAGATGGGTACAACCTTGCACACCACCGACCTTCATGCGAATCGCTTTGCGCCAGCCGGCACCCATGCGAATACCGATTAAATTCTGATAGTTGGGAGTGATTGAAGGGCACATCTCGAAAGGACTATTGTCAGTAACTGCTATAACATCCTGGATTTCGAAATTATCATCGATAGTAACGCGCAGCAGCATCTCATGTAGAGGCTCGCCGATCGGCACCTCACCGCGCCATTTGTTGGTGAACCCATAAGTCTTCCTGTCTGTCATATGAGCTTCGATATCCCATAGGCCGTCTTCCCGCTCATATCCGCGATATTCGATCGCCCGTGTATGTAAGTGTTTGCGCGTGGTAGGTTCTGGCAAAGGCATAATGGTGCTCTGGCAAGTGCTTGGAAGTCGTGTTTAAAAGTATTCAATATATCGATGTGATGATTGGCGACTGCCTTGTTACCAACCTATGGTCCCTGGTTAATCATTACCAGCCGACTGCAAGGCTGTCATTATAGGGCTTACACAGTCTTTCTGCATCTCTGCGTAGTGGTGTGTTCTCTCCAGGGCTCGTGCATAATGGGTGACATAACTAAGGAACCTCTGATTAATTACCTACGTTGTTATTGCTGCGTTAAAAATCAGCTCAACATGCGCATTTATGACCTGTAAACTGCGCTTTTTCGCTGATTTTTGCCTTACACTAACTGCCTGGCAAACATTAATCAGAGGCTCCCTAACGATTAATAGGATCTCGTGTGACTACAGCATTGGCAAGACATATTCTGGTAAACACTGAAGAAGAGTGTTTAGCGCTAAAAGAGCGTATAGAAGCAGGCAAGGACTTTGGCGATATAGCGCAAGCGCATTCAACCTGCCCTTCCAAAGCTCAAGGGCAGATCTGGGACAGTTTGGCTCAGGAATGATGGTTAAAGAATTTGATGAAGTAATCTTTAGTGCGGATGTGAATATCCTGCAGGAGCCAGTTGAAACCCAATTTGGATATCATTTGTTGGAAGTAACATCGTGCGACTAAGGGTTCGCGAATCAGGCATCGTTTCAAAACACAGTGAACACATCTATGCATGTACTATTTCTGTGTACAGGTAACTCTTGCCGCTCCCGCTCGCAGATGGCTGAAGGCTGGATGCGGCAGTTGGCATCTGATTTGGCTCCCGATCTGGATATCGAAGCGAGTTCAGCTGGACTGGAAGCGCATGGATTAGACCCTCGTGCTGTCAGTTGCATGCAGCGATATGGTATTGATATCAGCATGCATACGTCAGATATCCTTGATTCAGACATGATTGCTCAAGCTGATCTTGTCATTACCGTATGCTCTCATGCGGACGCTAACTGTCCTGTGGTCCCTGTAAACAAAGAAAGGCGTCATATCCCGTTTGATGATCCGGCAAGGGCAACAGGTTCAGAAGAAGAAGTCGAGGCCTGTTTCAGTCGTGTTTGTCTGGAGATTCGCGATGCTCTGCAAGAAGTAGTGGTTGAATTCGAGGTAGCTGAAGCCAATAGCCAGGGCCTGCTTACACTCATTGAGTGATCTCTGTTGTGACTAAAAAAGCGCCAATTGAGGCGCGAGGAGCGTAGTTTGGTGATTCCAAATGAGCGACGAGCAACGACAAGTGGCGTTTTTTAGCCAAAACCCGAAGGGCCAGGCGCATTTTTGTGCCCAGATTCTTTATCAATCGTTTATATTTATATACTGCATTCTTTCTGCCTTGCTGAGCGCAAAAAGGCCCTCTAGCAGAGGCTACTCAATTAGTGTAAACAGGCCCTAGTTCATGTATTGATTAATCGAATGTCTTACAAAAAATCTTTCTCTTCTGGCACGGATGTTGAGTTGCTGTCCCGCAGCACCGAATTTCATTCTTTTTTGCAAATTGATGATCTGCAATTGAAGCATCGCTTATTCGAAGGAGGTTGGAGCGAAACAATCTCTCGCGAACTGTTAGTTAAGACACCTGCGGTAGGAGTATTGTTGTATGACTCGGATCGTTTCGAGTTCGTGATGGTTCGTCAGTTTCGCGTCGGAATGTTGGATAGAGAAGAGTCTCCCTGGCCATTGGAGCTGATTGCTGGCTTGGTTGATGTTGATAAAGACGAGACTCTTGAATCGGTGGCCCAAAGAGAAGTTAAAGAAGAAACTAACCTGGAAGTCAGTGAAATCATCAAGATATGTGATTATTACAACTCTCCAGGTGCCAGTAGCGAACAGGTGACCTTATTCTTTGCCAGGGTTGATGCCAGTTCTGCCGGGGGCGTGTACGGCCTGGATCATGAGCATGAAGATATTCAAGTTGAAGTCATCTCGGAACAGGAAGCCCATCAGGCAATGCAAATCGGGGCTATCAACAACGCCATGTCTTTGATTGCGCTGCAGTGGTTCTTTCTCAACCGGGATTCAATTCTGGGTGCCGGAGTTTGAAATCAGGCGTAGATCGGCCAGATTATCAATGTAAAAATCTTCCTGAGCACTCTCGCAAAAAGTCGTCAAATCGTTACAATTACCTTTATTTTTAAGCACCTGGCGAAATCTGCGGTAGGTTGAAAGCCAGTAGCAGGGGCAGGGCAATCGAGTGAACGCCTTTGTCGCGTCGAAGATGGGCAGAAGTTGATAATTTTCGAACCCAGATCGACGAGGGAGTGTCACTTGTTCACTTTTTGTGCTGGAAGTGTGCACGAAAATCCATTCAGTCGATTGCCCTGGTAGCAGGGGGCAGCCAGCTTATTTCCAGGATTAGCCGACTACAATAAGATTTCTGGTCGGTCCTATGGATTTTATGGTTACAGCTTCGCTGAGGATGGCCGTAAAAATGACACGTAGTCTTGAAAACATCTACTGAGAGTTATGAGTAAAGCCAGTTACAGCATCGATCTCATCAAGCAAATGGCAGTTTGTGATGCTAATTACATTCGCTTGCTGAAACTCGTGCCTCAGTTGGCTGCTTATCTGGATAGATCGTTTCATTCCTACACTGAGGATTTAGTTCCTATAATTCCAGGAACTGAATTTGTTGGAGACGATGAGCCTGAAAAGGTACTGGAAGGAATTACCAGAGAATTTTGCATTGCTGATCTTGAAGACATACAAGAGAAAGTCACTGTCGAGATCAAGATTCTTGAAGCATTTAAGTACACAACAACTCTCGAAATAGTACAAAAACCTCAGCTCGAAACCTGGATGACAAATCCATCTATGTTGGTTCGAGTTTACCACGACGCTAATACTGCTGAAGTTATCTCTTATCAAGGGCATCGAAATCTAAAGTTGAGATATGTCCAACCTAATCCGAAAATGTACCATGCTGATGAAAAGGTGCAGGTGAATCAGTTTCTCGGAGAATGGCTGACTCATTGCCTTAAGGTAGGAAGAAGTATAAAAACGCCGGAATTAATTACTAACGCATAATAACAGCGGCCGCTATGACAGTGCTGAAGATGGACAAGCCGATTCAGCTTATCCAAATTACCGACACCCACCTTTACGGGAATCCGTCGGGCACGCTGTTAAAAATGAATACCCATGAGAGTTTTGAAAAAGTTCTAAATACTGTTAAAGACAGGGAAAAATCAATAGATTTGATTCTTGCTACAGGTGATATTGCGCAGGATGGGTCTGAAGCAGCCTATAAGCACTTTGCTACTGATATTGAGGAGGAACTTGATGCACCTTTCCGCTGGATACCTGGTAATCATGACAGTGCAAAAGTCATGTCAGAAGTAGCCAATGGTAGCGATGCCAGTGATAAGGCCATGCGTATCAATAACTGGCAAATTTTAATGCTGGATACCAGCGTTGAGGGGCAGGTATATGGCATGTTGGCCAAAGATGAACTTGCTTTTCTTGAGTCGAAACTACAAGAGGCAGAAATTAATAGTTCTGTAGATCACAGCCTGGTATGTCTGCATCATAATCCAGTGAAAGGTAATGCTGGCTGGATGAAAGACATCGGCTTACGTAATAAGAAAGCGTTTTGGGATTTGCTTAAACAATCTTCTACGCTTAGGTGTGTTGTATATGGTCACGTACATCAAGAATTAGATTATGAGCATGAAGGAGTACGCTGTCTTTGCACGCCTTCTACCTGTATTCAGTTCAAACCCAACGTAGTAAATTTTGCACTGGACCAGGTCAATCCCGGCTACAGAACGCTGAGTTTATATGATGATGGCAGCATCGATTCAGAAGTTCATCGTGTAGAAGTTGTAGAAGGTGTAGAATTTGAAGCAGACTTCAGCAGTGGCGGATACTGATCTTTCAATTCTGTATCTGCACAGTTTTCTCAGCTCCCCACAGTCACAAAAAGTCCGTCAAACAGTTGCTTACTGTGAGCAGCATGGTCTGGCATATCGATTACATGTTGTTCCCACCTTACACAAGGAGCCCGCCGATACTATTACCGAGTAACGCAGTTAGTTAAGCGTCTACCTCCTGATTCACTGAGTGTGATGGGCAGCTCCTTTCCTTAGGCAGCTATTACGCGACATGGCTCGCTCGCTGAGGAGTACTACAAAATTAAGGAGCCTCTGATTAATGTTTGCGAGGCAGTTATTGCAAGGCAAAAATCAGCGAAAAAGCGCAGTTTACAGGTCATAAATGCGCATTTTGAGCTGATTTTTAACGCAGCAATAACAACGTAGGTAATTAATCAGAGGTTCCTTAAAATTGTCAGCGGCCTTGGTTAACCCTGCTGCGCGACCATACGATCTGTGAGAAGACTATCTGGGAGAACATAAAAACTACTATAGCGATTACATACATGTGGTGACTCGCCAGCATATCACCGAGTTACTCACCATAGATGGCACTCCAGTAAAAAATCGACCTTAAAACCTCCTGGTACTTCTGCACAAGC
The DNA here is from genome assembly GCA_965198435.1 of uncultured Pseudohongiella sp. Taxonomy (GTDB): domain Bacteria; phylum Pseudomonadota; class Gammaproteobacteria; order Pseudomonadales; family Pseudohongiellaceae; genus UBA9145. The sequence goes on from OZ240664.1 coordinate 543,028, forward strand.
TGATGAGGTGCTGAACTATCAGGATGCCAGGATACCAGGATGCAGCGGAAAAATTCTTTCGGCCCCATTGTATTATCCACGAAGATGGGAATCATAGTTACCAGAACTATGACGCTGAATTTCCCGTAATCATTGACTTTTTCTTATCAAGAATTGGTCAATCTGCGCGATAAAATAAGGTATCTCTGAGTAAAGTTTCATTGCCTTGGAAAGCGAGAGATTCAGCCGCCCTGAGGCACCACCTGCAGTAGTTTTCACCTCCAGCAATTCCGATGACAAACAGTTATAACGCCGATGCTATTGAAGTCCTGACCGGCCTTGATCCGGTTCGCAAACGACCAGGGATGTATACTGATACAACCCGGCCCAACCATCTGGTGCAAGAGGTAATCGACAACAGTGTCGATGAAGCACTGGCAGGTCATGCTCATACTCTTACCTTGACTCTTCATAAAGATGGGTCGGTGGAAGTGAGTGATGATGGCCGCGGTATGCCTGTGGACAAACACCAAAGTGAAAAGATAAGTGGTGTTGAGCTGATTCTTACCCGGCTCCACGCAGGCGGAAAATTCTCCAATAAAAACTATCAATACTCCGGTGGCCTCCATGGTGTTGGGGTCTCTGTAGTAAATGCGCTTTCTAAAACATTGGAAGTGGCTGTAAAGCGTGACAGCAAAGTCTATTCAATGAAGTTCAAGGGCGGAGAAAAAGCCTCTGAGTTGAAAGTTATCGGCAAGGTTGGAAGGCGAAACACCGGAACTACTGTTACTTTCGTGCCTGATGGAAAGTATTTTGATTCAGTCAAAATCTCAATTCCTAAACTAAAGCACGTACTGCGTGCGAAAGCTGTTTTATGCTCCGGATTGAGAGTTGTATTCATCGACAACACAGTCAGTAAAGCCAAGGCACAAAGTGAAGAGTGGCTCTTCGAAGATGGCTTGACCGATTATCTGACTCAGGCAACTGCTGAGTGTGATACCTTGCCGGAGGAACCTTTTGTCGGGTCCGTGCAAGGAAACGATGAAGCGGTGGACTGGGCTATCCAATGGCTTCCTGAGGGTGGGGAAGTGATCGGCGAAAGTTACGTAAACCTAATCCCTACCACTCAGGGCGGCACGCATGTAAGTGGATTACGCACTGGCTTATTAGAAGCGTTGCGTGAGTTCTGTGAGTTTAGAAACCTCCTCCCCAGAGGATTGAAATTAACAGCGGAAGATGTGTGGGAAAAATGCAGTTATGTACTCTCTTCCAAACTTGTTGATCCCCAGTTCTCTGGGCAAACCAAAGAACGCTTGTCTTCCAGACAGTGCGCTGTGTTTGTTGCTGGCGTTGTAAAAGACGCTTTTGGTTTATGGCTGAACCAGCATACTGCAGAAGCTGAAGCGATAGCAGAGCTGTGCATTAGCAATGCACAAAGCAGACTCAAGGCCAGCAAAAAAGTGGCCAGAAAGAAAATAACTTCTGGTCCAGCACTACCTGGGAAACTGGCAGATTGTTCCACTGAGGATGTCATGGCTGGCGAGTTGTTTCTTGTTGAGGGTGACTCCGCTGGCGGCTCTGCCAAGCAGGCGCGGGATCGTGCATTCCAGGCAATCATGCCGCTACGGGGAAAAATCTTAAACACTTGGGAAGTTGATTCAGGCGAGATTCTTGGTTCGCAGGCCGTGCACGATATTGCCATCGCGCTTGGGGTAGATCCGGGTTCGCCGAAAATAGACGGGCTGCGTTACGGCAAGATATGCATTCTTGCGGATGCCGACTCCGACGGTCTCCATATTGCGACCTTACTGTGCGCATTGTTTGTAAAACATTTCCACCCAATTGTAGAAGCAGGCCATGTATTCGTTGCCATGCCGCCGCTGTTTCGTATCGATGTAGGCAAAGAAGTATTTTACGCCCTCGATGAAGGTGAAAAGGAAGGCATTATCGATGCTATTGCTGCCGAAAAGAAAACCGGCAAAGTTAATGTGCAGCGCTTCAAAGGCCTTGGTGAAATGAATCCAATGCAGCTGCGTGAAACAACCATGGCGCCAGACACAAGGCGGCTAGTGCAATTGACTCTGGAAGATGAACCGGAGAAGAAAGCAACCGGTACTCTCGCCATTATGGATATGCTGCTGGCAAAAAACCGAGCCCCAGATAGGAAGTCATGGTTAGAAGAGAGCGGCAATCTTGCTGATTATGCAGAGTAAAGCCATGTAAAGCGTGCAAAAAGCGACCTAAGAAAGCAACCAGAGAAAATCATGCATCAGGACATAGCAGTTAACGACGAAGGCGTCGAACAGATAGCATTGCGAAACTATACGCAACAAGCCTATTTGAACTATTCCATGTACGTGATCAATGATCGCGCATTACCGAATATTGGCGATGGATTAAAGCCAGTACAAAGACGAATTGTATATGCCATGTCAGAGCTTGGCCTGAAAGCGACGGCAAAGTTTAAGAAATCAGCGCGTACTATCGGTGATGTAATCGGTAAGTTCCATCCCCATGGCGATTCTGCGTGCTACGAGGCCATGGTGCTCATGGCACAACATTTTACCTACCGTTATCCATTAGTAGATGGTCAGGGTAACTGGGGTTCGCAGGATGATCCAAAATCATTCGCAGCCATGCGTTACACCGAGTCACGTTTGCAGAATTATGCTGATGTCCTCCTGGGCGAACTTGGGCAAGGGACAGTTGATTGGAAACCCAACTTTGATGGTACCTTGGACGAGCCAGAGGTACTGCCAGCACGTCTACCCAATGTATTATTGAACGGCGGTAGTGGTATTGCAGTTGGTATGGCTACCGATATTCCTCCGCATAACCTCAATGAAGTCGCTAAGGCCTGCATTCATTTACTGGATAAGTCAGAAGCGACAGTGCGAGATGTGTGCAAGATTATTAAAGGTCCTGATTTTCCAACAGAGGCAGAAATTATTACGCCGAGGAATGAAATTCTGGAGATGTATAAAACTGGTCGTGGCTCCCTAAAGGCCCGGGCAACTTACACCAAGGAAAATGGCGAGATAGTTATTAGCGCATTGCCGTATCAGGTATCTGGCTCAAAGGTGCTTGAACAGATCGCCATGCAGATGCAGAAGAAGAAATTACCCATGGTGGTTGATCTGCGCGATGAGTCCGATCATGAAAACCCGACTCGAATAGTCATTGTGCCGAGATCGAATCGAGTAGACTGCGATAGCGTGATGTCGCATTTATTTTCTACCACAGATTTGGAAAAGAATTATCGCGTTAACTTCAACATGATCGGCATTAACAAGCGTCCGCAAGTTAAAGACATTGTTACCTTGTTGAAGGAGTGGCTGCAGTTCCGCACCGTCACTGTGCGACGACGATTGCAACATCGACTCGATAAGATCCTTGATCGCTTACATATTCTCGACGGATTGCTGATTGCATTCCTCAACATCGATGAAGTGATAAAGATCATTCGCAAGGAAGATAAGCCCAGGCCAGCCCTGATGAAGAAATTCAAAATTTCTGACCGGCAGGCGGAAGCCATATTGGAACTGAAATTACGTCAGTTAGCCAGGCTCGAAGAAATAAAAATTAAAGCAGAACAGAAAGAACTTAATGCGGAACGTGAAACCCTTGAGCAATTATTGAAATCTGCTACACGGCTGAAAACCTTCATCAAAAATGAAATTAAAACGGATGCAGAGAAATTCGGTGATGAGCGGCGATCCAGGTTAGTCGAAAGAGACGAGGCGAGGGCTTTTAGTGAAACTGAGTTACTGTTAACTGAACCGGTAACTATTGTCCTATCAGATAGGGGTTGGATGCGAGCGGCGAAAGGCCACGACGTTGATGCCAGTACTCTGCAGTATAAATCAGGTGACTCTTACAAACTTTCTGCGAAAGGTAAGAGCAATCAGCCAGCGATCTTCATGGATTCAACCGGTCGTGCCTATACCTTACCATCTCATAGCCTGCCTTCCGCCAGAGGCCAGGGTGAGCCCGTGTCAGGTAGAGTAAACCCTCCTTCAGGGGCAACCTTCAAAGGCGTTATAATCGGCGAGAATAACCGGGATGTGTTGTTAGCCAGTGATGCAGGTTACGGTTTCGTGGGCAAAGTGGGTGACCTCATCAGCAAGAACAAATCTGGCAAAGCCGTATTACGCATGCCGAAGGGTGGACAGGTTCTACCAGCAGTAATGGTAAATGATTACGATAATGACCTGATCATTTCCATTACTAACGAAGGGCGCATGTTGATGTTTCCAATCAGCGAATTGCCGCGCCTGGCAAAGGGTAAGGGCAATAAAATCATCGGAATCCCACGTGCACGGGTTGCAGAACATGTAGAATTTGTTGTCGTGATGACAGTGCTATCCGCAGAAGACTCGTTGACTGTGTTTGCTGGCCGCAGGCATCATAACCTCAAACCTTCGGATCTCGATCATTATCGTGGTGAAAGAGGGCGGCGTGGCAATAAACTTCCGCGCGGCTTTCAAAATGTTGATCGAGTGGAAGTGGTGACTAAAGAGTAACAAGTCACTAAAGAGCCTCTGATTTTTAACACAGCAATAACAACGTAGGTAATTAATCAGAGGTTCCCTAAATAATTCTCGGTGTAATCTCAAGTGTCAGTTGTTTACCATCATCCGTTGCTGGCTTGATCATGGCTGTTTCACTATCTCGTGTGCGCAACACAGGTTTATCTGCCTGTTCATACTCATCGTCATTTTGTTTCAATAATTGCATGCCCAATTGAATGGCACCTTGGTTAGTTACAGTAGGTGTTACCGTCATTCTATGGTTTTCAGCGGGTTGAGTCTGATTATCTGAGCCTTCTTTATTTGTAACACTCGCAACAGTTTCATGTTTGTCATTCACAATCGCTTGAATATCAGGTTTTACCTGATCTGCTGTGACTGCTCGACTAAAAGAAAACATAATTTAAGAAACAGCATTGAAGCACGTGTAATCCATATTTTTCGAAGTAGGGGATTCCGCTTAATCATCGCTTCAGATTTAAGGAGCATCTGATTAATGTTTGCGAGGCAGTTAGTGCAAGGCAAAAATCAGCGAAAAAGCGCAGTTTATAAGTCGTAAATGCGCATTTTGAGCTGATTTTTAACGCAGCAATAACAACGTAGGTAATTAATCAGAGGTTCCTTGAGGAATTTTTGATCTGTCAGTTCTCTACTCCAACCTGTGCCTCTGAAGCAGAAGCAATAGCCTGGGCTGTTTCGAAAAATGATTTTCCAATGTTTTCATCTCTCTGGGTAGTGCGTCGGCCTGTCCCGGCTACATGCGTCAAGTGTTTCTGGCTCCAAGCCCGGGAGGCTCTTAACGAGCGAGTTTTCGTGGTATCTATTTTGGACCCCACAGCGTCGCGCTCCTTATTAGACAATAATCATGATCTGCAAAGAATAGCGGGCCGGGGAAAATTGCAAAGCGCCATTCAGACGCCATTATGCCGATTTTAATCTGAATAGAGTGTTACTAGCTGAATAGCTTGCCGCTCTAATAGCAACTTGTAGTTCGATAACGGCTCTCTTCCCAGGTAGGTACGGATTACCTCATCATCACCAATATCTGCAAACTCATCAGCATCTACCCGTGAGTGCGCACCAGCGTGGATATAGCTGGATTCGCTCACTAACAATGCATTGTCAGGACATTCACGGCAAATATCCCGTGCCTGATCCAGAGTTTTACCGGCTAAGTTGTTGGTAGTTCCTGTAATCGGCGAATACAAGCTGCTCACATGCTGACCGCTATGGACTACCAACTTGTACTTCGACTGCACAGGTTGATCTTCTACGTCATTGACATCGCCTGCGATATAGAGAAATAACTGACCAGCACATATGGCAAGAAATGCCTGATCTTCTTCCAGCGGTGCATCGGAAAAATTGATTAGTACTTCTCCCTCTGCACAGTGGCTTACTTTTCCGTTGTAGAGTTGACCGACTTTGTCCACGTAAAAATAGAACCGGTTCAGTAGTTTTACAAAAGTTGATTCCTGCATCGTCGATGCCAGATATTGATAGTTCGCCATACTTATGATGAGCAAGCTGACATCCTGTTGGCCAGGCACCAGCTTAAGGTTCTGAGGATCCATCGCAGGTTGACGATTTCCGAAGTTGTCCAGGAAGGTATTTTGTGCAAGAAACTCTGCTGCTGCATTGTATTGGCGAATAGCCAGGCTTAATTCATTGTTGGTGTTGGGTTCGGGACAGGCCTCTATTTCGCCTTTACGGATATTACTCAGTGCGAATGACAATAAACTTGCCGGAAAACTGACCAGATACTGAAAGTACATAGAAGTCATAACGACGCCGACAATCAGCAGCAGCAAGGTTGCTCCAATAATCAGAAGCAAATTATTAATCATCCCCACTTCAATATAGTCAAGATCGAGTTGTAGTCGCACAGCTCCTATTACTGTATCTGGTAAGACGATGGGTGCTTCATATTCTGCATTTATAGGCTCAATCGGAAAAGGTAATGGCAAAAATGGCTGAATCGGATCAGCCTGTGCTGTTGAAGAGGCAATGAGCTTATTATCTATCCCCAAGACCGTGATTTCAGCAATAGAGGCATCGCGTGTCAGACCCGCCAGCACGACATTCATGCTGATAAGATCGTTGATCAGGACCAGCTCAGTTAGCTGGGTTGCGGTTTGATCTGCTAAAGTTTGTCCCAGGCTGTCAGCTTGCTGGCGCAATAAATTACGCGTGTTATAGCTGTTCACTAACCAAAACACACACATAGCCAGTAGCACTAATAAACAAACTGCCAGCGAAAATTTGCGAGAGAGTTTGCTAACAGGCACGGCAGGTTTTGAATCTTCTTTTTCTGTCATGTCCTGCTTATTTTAGGTTGTAGCCAAGGGCTAATGCTCGTTTTTGCTGTGCTTATTTATTGCCAGGTGAAGAATAACAGGAGGTGATGCAAGGCCCAAACCTTGTCACAAACCTAAGCAACCTCTGATTAATTACCTACGTTTATTGCTGCGTTAAAAATCAGCTCAAAATGCGTATTTATGACCATAAACTGCGCTTTTTCGCTGATTTTTGCCTTGCACTAACTGCCTCGCAAACATTAATCAGAGGCTCCCTAATTGTTGCCTGGCCATTCAAAGTCTGTTCAATGGGAAAATCGAGTTGTACAGTTGTATACTGGGGCCTGGTGCTTGCAGGCACTGGCCCTGAGAATCACGGATGCTGATTTCCCAGAGTATCGGCAATAAGTTCGTTTCTTCCAGCATACTGGCGACCGGCCGAACTCCACAGGATTACAGAAACATTGAAATTTGCTCCAGATGTTTGCGCTGTCCGGCAAGAGTTTCAATGTTTTCCAACAAAGAAGAATCCAGTTTGGCATGGTAAAGCTTCAGCAGTGGCAGGTATTTAAACGCATCTGCAATGCAACCGAAATCATAAATACCGGGCTTGATCTGCATCTTATAAAGAGACTTACTCAAGTATTGTAGATGATGCTGGGCAATCAACGCATCAATGTCGTTTCTGTCCATCGAATTTAATTTTTTCAGCCAGAACACGGTCCAGAGTTGATTATTTCGAGTTTATGCCAGTATTGTTTTGCTGCTTGTCCCCGGGTCTTCTCTTACGAGCCTTGGCACCAAATAACCCGGTAATCTTTTTCGCAGTCCTTCAATCAATTGTTTACCGGTATGCTCATTGACATCGAAATGTGCCGTACCCTTGACACGATCCGGCAGGTGTAAGTAATAGGGGAGCACACCGAGAGAAAAAAGCTTCTGATTGAGGGAAATTAATGTAGATAATTGGCTATTTACACCTTTGAGCAGTACAGCTTGATTTAATAACTGATGACCGTCCGCTGCCAGCGATGCCAGTGCTGTCGTTACTGCCTTATCGAGCTCGTTTGTATGATTGCAGTGGATAATGATTACAATGCGGCTGCGCAGTGAGTTGAATATTTCCCTTAAAAGGTCAGTAATTCGTTGTGGAATCACGACCGGTAAACGAGTATGAATGCGTATCGTATAAACGTGTGGAATTTGATCCACAGCTTTCAGTAGCCAGGCCAGATAACTATCAGAAGCTGCAAGCGGATCGCCACCACTGAGTATGACTTCTTCGATGCTGCTATCTTCCGCGATGTAGTCCAGTACATTTTGCCAGCGAGCACGGCCAGGCGTATTTGCCTGGTAATCAAAATGTCGGCGGAAACAATAGCGACAGTGAATCGCACAGTGAGGTGCGGTCATCAATAGTACACGGCCCTGGTATTTGTGTAACAAGCCCGGGTGTTTGTTGAAACTGGATTCCTGTAACGGATCAGTAAATCGAGACTTGTCCGCAAGCTCTTCTAGTTCATCAGGCCAGATTTGACGCAGCAAAGGATCCTGCCAATTCCCCTTTTCCATACGTCTTGCAAACGGCTTTGGGACTTTTAAAGGGAAGGCATGCATCGCCGCTTTGCCAGCAGGTCTGGAAGCATGGTTCAGGTCGAGAAATTCCAGTAATTCCTTTGGATCTGTAATGAGATCAGATAATATCTGTTGCCATTTTTCAGGCTGGTCAGATTTAATGAGAGAAAGAGCAGGTTTGGTCACAGAGATCCCATGGCGTTAAAATGATCATTCTAAGGAGCCTCTGATTAATGTTTGCGAGGCAGTTAGTGCAAGGCAAAAATCAGCGAAAAAGCGCAGTTTATAGGTCATAAATGCGCATTTTGAGCTGATTTTTAACGCAGCAATAACAACGTAGGTAATTAATCAGAGGCTCCCTAATTGTTGACGGGAGAACATCATAGCAGCTCTTCTAATAAAGTACCGGGCAGTCTATTAACAGGGTGAAAACACGCAACAAAACAGACAGCAATAAGGCCACGCAATAGTAAGCAATTTTATCTCGGGAATGAGAGGGTTACATGGCAAGTTATGCGACAAACGAATTTAAAAGCGGGTTGAAAGTTCTGGTAGAAAACGAACCTTGTTCGATTCTCGAAAATGAAGTTGTAAAACCAGGTAAGGGCCAGGCATTTAACCGAGTGAAATTTCGAAACCTGTTGAGCGGCAGGGTTTGGGAGCGAACTTACAAATCAGGTGAATCTATTCCTGCAGCAGATGTCATGGAAACCGATATGGAATACCTCTACACCGATGGGGAATTCTGGCATTTCATGAAAACAGACGGCAGCTTTGAACAAGTTGCAGCCGATGCCAATGCCATCACCATGGCGCAAGACTGGCTGAAAGAACAGGATGTTTACCAGGTTGTACTTTGGAATGATGCGCCAATCTCAGTAGTGCCACCAAATTTTGTAGAACTGGAAGTATCAGAGACGGACCCTGGTCTTAAAGGCGATACGGCACAAGGTGGAACCAAACCAGCGACTCTAAGCTCTGGTGCGACCGTAAAAGTTCCATTGTTTGTGAATACTGGTGATGTATTGCGCGTGGATACTCGTACCGGTGAGTATCAGAATCGAGTCAACAGGTAGACAGGTAGGGCATCGAACTTTTCACTATGGCTGATGGCAAGTCTGATTGGCGGGCAACAGCCTCCCTTGAACTATTAAGGTTACGAGCGCAACTTTTGGGGGTATTGCGAGAGTTTTTTTCTGCCCGTGACGTTTTAGAAGTTGAAACACCGATATTGAGTCACCGTACTGTTACCGATGTGCATTTGCAGTCATTTTCGGTAACTGGCAAGGGCAACGAAGAATTATTTTTGCAAACTTCCCCTGAATACGCAATGAAGCGGCTACTTGCGGGTGGCAGTGGTTCCATCTACCAAATCACCAAGGCTTTTCGGCTGGAAGAGCAGAGCAAACAACATAATCCAGAGTTCACCATGCTGGAGTGGTATCGGCCGGGTTTCGATTTAGACAAGCTGATGGATGAAGTGGAAGACCTCATTATTATGCTGCTCGATTGTGATGGAATCTCTCGCTTTACTTACCAGCAGTTGTTTGAACGAGAATTCGATTTCAATCCCCATGACATCGCCAGTGATCGATTAGAGTCAATCACTCAGGCTGCCCTCTCGATCAGTGCAGAGGGCCTGACTGATACAGATCGCCTGCAATTGCTTATGAATCATCGAATCGAGCCTGCACTGCCGGACCGGTGTTTCGTTTTCGATTATCCGGTAGCGCAGGCAGCCTTGTCGAAAATAGAAGAGAACGCTGACAATACACGTGTAGCGAAACGCTTCGAGCTGTATTGTAACGGGATGGAGATTGCGAACGGGTATAGCGAACTTACCAATCCCGAGGAACAAAAAGCACGTTTCGAAAAAGACAATCAGTTTCGGGCAGAGTTGGGTTTACCGCATAGGCAGCCGGATGAGCGTCTGATAAATGCACTTGAACAGGGAATGCCTGAATGTGCCGGTGTAGCCTTGGGGATTGATCGATTAGTGATGCTCATTAGTAAGACCTCGAATATTTCCGATGTAATCAGCTTTCCCTTGGAACGGGCATAAACGGATCAGTCTTCTGCAGCTTCTTGCAATACTCGTGCTGTGTAGAGTTCCCGCATCTTCATGGTTACCGGGCCAGGGACTCCAGAACCAATTTGCTGGTCATCAATTTCGACTACACCCAATGCCATGGTGGTAGCACTACTTATGAATGCTTCATCAGCAGCCAGCGCTTCTGCTAACGTAAACAACCGCTGCTCAATAGCAATACCGGCGGATTCAGCAAGTTCTAACAATGTACGACGGCGTATTCCAGGCAATATAGAATTTGAAAGAGGTCGAGTAATCACCATGTTATCTTTCACTATATAAGCAGATGACGAAACACCTTCAGTAATAAAGCCATCTTCCATCATCCAACCCTCTTTAGCACCCTGGCTAACAGCTTCTTGTTTTGCCAGACATTGACCTAGAAGATTAATTGACTTGATATCTCTGCGCTTCCAACGCAAATCTTCTGTGGTTGCTACTTTGATACCTGTCTGCGCAGCAGGATTATTCAAAAGATTCATTGGTGTAGTGAATGCCACAAAGCTTGAAACAGGATTTTCTGGGAAATGGAATTCTCGTTCTGCAACGCCACGGGTGACTTGGGAGTAGACCACACCTTCTTCGAGATTGTTGCGAGCAATCAACTCATTCATGACTTGCCCATACTCTTCTTGTGAGCAAGGCCAGGCGATTTCTAACTCATCCAAACTACGATCGAGACGTTCATAGAAATAGTCTTTGTCTACCAGTTTGCCATTAAATACCGGCACCACCTCGTAAACACCATCGCCAAAAATAAAGCCACGATCGAAGATCGATATTTTCGCTCCTGAACCAGGGAGGTATTCCCCGTTGAGATATACGATACGTTCCATGTTTAATCCTTAAAATTCCTTTGCGAAGCTCTGCAAAGCTTCGCCATCTAATCTTTGTACAGTCCATTCACCCATCGGGGCAGCACCTATGGAACGATAAAATTTGATCGAAGGTTCATTCCAGTCCAATACCGACCATTCAACTCGCGTGTAGTTGCGGTCCACTGCCATCCTGGCCAGGTAGGCTAACAAACATTTGCCAAATCCTTTACCGCGCATCGACGGGCTGACATAGAGATCTTCCAGATAGATCCCCGGGCACCCCGTGAAAGTGGAAAAGTTATTGAAAAACAGAGCATAGCCCACGGGATTACCCTGGTACTCGGCGATGACAACCTCAGCATAAAACCTTTCTCCGAACAATGAGTCTTCCAGGGTTGCAACGGTAGTTACGACTTCGTGAGCGAGTTTTTCATAGACCGCGAGCTCCATGATGAAATCGAGAATGAGTTGGCAGTCTTCTTTGGTGGCTTGCCGTAATTGAAAGTCTGGCAAATTGGTTGGAATGATCATAATAAATAATCGTTTCTGTTAGCGCAGAGTTGTTGTTGGATCAAGTCTAAACGTCGCCAATCCTGGGCTGGCACCATTTGATGGTCTATTCGCTGTATGGCTTCGCTGCTATAATACGCGCCCTTTTTGGCCGGTAACCAAGGAATTGGATCGACCGGAATGGTTTATCCAACAAGCCAACAAGCTGACCAAGAAACCGGCGAAAAGTCCGAAGAAAGTAACACGGGATTTCAAGGAAAGCTTGAAGGCTTTCCGCACACTTTCCGCACCATAGCCAGGTAAGCCTGATGACAGTCATCCTGGCGGTAAAGCAATTGTAAAGGAAACATGATGTCAGAGAAAAAATCCACCATTATTTACACGCAGACTGATGAAGCTCCTGCTCTGGCGACCTATTCGTTGTTGCCGATCATTGAGGCATTTTGTAAAACGTCTGATGTGGATGTTGAAATACGTGATATCTCTCTTTCTGGCAGAATCATTGCGAATTTTTCAGATTTCCTTGCTCCTGAACAACAGCAGAGTGATGCCCTGGTTGAGCTTGGAAAGCTGACGCAGGACCCAATGGCCAACATCATCAAGTTGCCGAACATTTCCGCTTCGATTCCTCAAATGAAGGCGGCGATCACGGAATTGCAGGACAAAGGTTATACCTTACCTGACTATCCTGAGGGGCCAGACAATGCTCAGGAAGCAGATGTAAAAGCTCGCTATGACCGTGTTAAGGGCAGTGCCGTAAATCCTGTACTGCGAGAAGGTAACTCTGATCGTCGTGCGCCAGCATCAGTTAAAAACTATGCAAAAAACAACCCTCATTTCATGGGTGCATGGTCTAAAGAATCGAAAAGCCATGTGGCTAGTATGTCTGAGGGTGATTTCTTCGGGTCAGAGCAATCTACTACTATCGGCTCGGCCACTTCTGTAAATATTCAACACACCAATGCGTCTGGCAAGGTGACTGTTCTAAAAGAAGGCATCGCATTGCAGGCTGGTGAAGTTATTGATTCTTCATACATGAGCTGCTCAGCACTTCGTTCATTTCTCGCTGAGGAAATTGCCGACGCAAAATCTCAGGACGTTCTGATGTCACTTCATATGAAAGCGACCATGATGAAAGTGTCCGATCCGATTATTTTTGGCCATGCGGTGGCAGTGTACTACGCAGATGTGTTTGAGAAATACGCCGAAACGTTTAGCGATTCAGGTGTGAATCCCAACAACGGAATTGGCGATGTGTACGCCAAAATAGAATCACTGCCAGCAGATCAAAAAGCGGCAATCAAAACAGATCTGCAAGCTGTGTATGAAACACGACCGTCTATGGCGATGGTTGATTCAGATCGCGGCATCACCAACCTGCACGTTCCAAGCGATGTCATTATCGATGCTTCAATGCCTGCTGCATTGCGCAACTCTGGACAAATGTGGGGACCAGACGGTGAACTGCATGACATGAAAGCGATTATTCCAGATCGTTGTTACGCTGGTGTTTATCAAGAAGTCATTGATTTCTGCAGAGACAACGGTGCTTTCGATCCGGCAACTATGGGCAGTGTTCCCAATGTTGGACTGATGGCTCAGAAAGCCGAAGAGTATGGCTCTCACAATAAAACCTTTGAAGTGCCAGCAGATGGCAAGATGGCTGTCGTGGATGCAGACGGCACAGTCTTAATGGAACACAACGTTGAAACCGGTGACATCTGGCGCATGTGTCAGGTGAAAGATGCGCCTGTTCAGGATTGGGTGAAACTGGCTGTAAATCGTTCTCGTCTGAGCAATACACCTGTAGTGTTCTGGCTGAATGAAAATCGCGCCCACGATGCCGAGCTCATCAAGAAAGTAAACCGATACCTGTCCGAACACGATACATCAGGTCTTGAAATACATATCAAAGCACCCACCGATGCCTGCCGTTTTTCATTACAACGAATCGCCAGGGGTGAAGATACAATTTCAGCAACTGGCAACGTGTTAAGAGATTATCTTACCGACCTTTTTCCGATCCTGGAGTTAGGTACTTCTGCAAAGATGTTGTCTATTGTGCCTCTGATGAACGGTGGTGGCCTGTTTGAAACAGGAGCAGGTGGCTCAGCACCGAAACATGTCCAGCAATTTGAAAAAGAAAACCACCTGCGCTGGGATTCACTAGGTGAGTTCTTAGCAATGGCAGCTTCTCTGGAGCACCTCGCTAACGTGACAGGCAATCAACGAGCGCAAGTGCTTGCGGAGGCGTTAGACAAAGCTACGGGAAAGTTTCTCGATACTAACAAATCACCTTCTCGTAAAGTGAATGAGCTGGACAATCGTGGCAGCCATTTCTATCTATGTATGTACTGGGCTGAGGCGCTGGCTGAACAATCAAATGACGCAAAATTTCAGTCACATTTCACCGCTATTGCTAAAGAGCTAAGTGACAACGAAGCAAAGATTGTTGATGAGTTAAACAGTGTACAGGGCGTTGCAATGGACGTGGGCGGTTATTACAAACCAGATCCCATGTTGGCCTCTGTGGCCATGCGACCAAGTCCTACGTTCAACGAGATTCTGGCAAAAGTTTAATCAGAGGCTCCCTCAGTTTTAGTTTTCAGTTGTTGGCACGACCCCTGTTTCAGATTTAGTTGACCCATCGCCATTGAAACCCATGACTTCATAACGGCGCCAGCCCGCAAGGATTCCCATAAGACCATGATTGCCTTCATGACAAGCGTATTCAAAAACTGGATCTGGTGAGGCACGGAGTGGTATACGTGCAGACCAGGATTCGTCCCAGGACAATGGGTCAGTTACTGTGAAGTCGTACTCCAGTGTATTTTCATCGACGCGTCGAATATATTCGATCACATGTGTTTCATTGGACATCCCTCGAAGGTTATAGCTGTGATACCAACCTTTGGTTTCAATCACCAGGGTGTCACCTTCCCAACGTGCGATTGAGTTGCCTTCCCATTTGCCTTGCTTGATATCGAAATCGTCTGCATATGGAATGATGCGAGCGGTATGCACCATCTCGTTCAAGATCATGACATGGGTTTCTGTTTGTACCAGCTGCACGTTGTTGTTATAAGAACCAGGAATCATAGGTGGTCCACCAACGAATCCAGTAATGCAACGATCTACGGTTGTACGCCCTTCTGGACCTGCGCTTTCAAAAACCATCTGCTGATAAGCGGCGCGACGTTCTCGACCGACTGCATTTAATGCTGGCATACGTCCATTGGGCGGATCATAAATTAATGAGGTGCGACGATCTGCGATGGTTTCATTGCCACGCTCATACCAGAACTCATTGTAGGAAATCACACCAGGTGGATAACCTGCACCGCCAACGGAGTCGATTATCAGATCCCGATTCTGGCGTCGGTTTTCGTAAGCTTCCCATTCTTTGGCTTGCTCCGGTGTCAGCACTTCGAGATTTTCCAGTTCACGAGGGCGCTGCAAAGGAGTAATAGTGCGAAATGTATAAAACCCCTGAAAATCAGGTTGACCAAATTCGTTGTGAGGGAGCTCGCTATCCTGTGCATTCAGCACAGAAGTAACCAGCAAGCTGGCTGCTGCGAGAGAGAGTTTAGTCAGTGTTCGGGTGTTCATTAGAACCTCCAATTCTTGTTTTTCTGGTCGAGTCTGAGTGGGATAATTGACTGAAATTACGCCTGTTTCTGCCAATTTTCAAGGCACTTCTGCCCTGCCCTGCAACGGCCTCACCAGGCTAAATTGAATTGGCCTGGTAGCTGGTTTATTCTTCAGACCCTCTCAACCCGCGCAATAGTACGAAATATGGCTACTTCCATGACTGCTGGCAAAAAGCAACCAGCAGGTTCCAGCATTTCATTAAAAGATAGGAGTCCTTCTGGATTTTCGCCAATGAATTTCCGTGTCCCCCTGATTCTATCCTTAGTACTGTTCGCCGTGTCTTTTGTGCCCAGGGTGCAAAGCAATGAGATTCTATTGCGGTCATTTTGGGGAGCAGTTGCTTTGCTGCTTGCCTGGCAGGCATTGCAATTTTTGCAGATGCAACGTGGCCAACAAAGTTATAGCTTCTCCGTTTTGCTGCGTCCGCAGCACTACATTCAGGCGATAGTGCAATCCAGCGTCTATTTATACTGGGGCTATTATTGGCAACCTGTCTATGAGCATTTCTGGCTCATTATTGCCCAGATACTTTTTGCTTATACATTTGATATGTTGCTGTCCTGGTCGCGGCAACGTGACTACACCCTGGGATTTGGGCCAGTACCCATCATTCTGAGCATCAATCTTTTTCTGTGGTTCAGAGACGACTGGTTCTATTTACAGTTCCTCATGATTGCTATTGGGTTTATGGGGAAAGAGTATGTGCGTTGGCAACGGGAAGGGGAAAATTCGCATATATTCAATCCTTCTGCATTCGCATTGGGCATTTTTTCCGTCATCCTGATTGCAACTAATACAACATCACTTACATGGGGGCAGGAAATTGCATCGACTCTGACTCTGGCACCGAACATCTACACGTTTTTGTTTCTTGCCGGTCTGGTGGTGATGTACTTTTTTTCCATAACCTTAGTTGCAGGCATGGCTGCTATTACGCTGTTCCTGTTTAGTGCAATTTATTCCGGCACAACCGGGGTACCTTATTTCATTGATTCTGAAATTCCAGCCGCAGTGTTTCTTGGCTTACACCTGCTTATTACAGATCCGTCTACTTCGCCTCGTACACCACTGGGTAAGCTAATGTTTGGCTTGCTTTATGGTATCGGTGTGTTTGCTTTGTATTCGTTGTTAGGAGCGCTTGGCGCTCCGACTTTTTATGACAAGTTGTTGTGTGTGCCGCTCTTGAATCTCAGTGTTATTGCAATCGATCGTGTAGTGCGCTCGGTAAGTTCTGATTCTCTGATTAACGTTTGGAATCACAGTTGGTTCAATGGTCGCGGCAACCTGGCACATATGGGTGCATGGGTGCTGTTGTTCGGTATTATGTCAGTGCTTGGCAAAACAGATGGAAAGCATACTGGTGACAGCTTGCCTTTCTGGCAGCAGGCCTGTGAACAGGGATTGACTAATGGCTGTGAACGCTTAGTACAGTTGGAAACGACCTATTGTGGTGACAACGCTGCCTGGGCATGTAATGAGTTGGGCGCGCATTTCAGGCAAGGCAGAATAGTTGAAAACGACAATGAACTTGCTCTAGCCTACTTCTCGCGTTCATGTGAGCTCAACTATAAAGCCGGCTGCGTAAATCTGTTGGATAACTCAAGCGTCACTAGAGGTGATCCAAAGGAACTGGATTTGCGATTGCTCTTGAGGGAAGGAGGGCAGAATTTGATGGCTCTCCCTGTTGATCAGCTTTATCAAAAAGCGTGCGAACATGATTGGTCGTTTGCCTGCGACTCTTAGATCTCCACCATGAATTCCAATGATGATAAAAACGAGTTAAAGGCACCGGGTCGAGCATTCGGTTTCAGTGTCATGTCTGTTGCAACATTGTTTGTAATCTACTTTTTAAATCTACAAGCCAATGGTATGTCGGGCACAAATGCTTCTAACTCATTCGAAGCGCCAGGTGTGATAGCAGGCTTTAACGCCGATTTATGGTGTTTGACTGAAGAGCAGGACTGCGGTTTCGTGGAGATTCCCGCCGGATCGTTCATTATGGGCAGTAATCCTTCCCTTGATCGTATGGCGTATGAGAATGAAAGGTGGTCGGATTTGCGGCGCCAGGGTGAAGTAGATTTACCTCGGTATTACATCTCGCGCTATGAAACAACAAACGCCCAGTTTGCCGCTTATCTCAGTGATGCCGGGATTACCTCCACTCAATCCACTGCGGCTGACGACCCTTCATTGCCCGTGGTCAATGTTACCTGGACCGAGGCTTTAGCCTATACCCGGTGGCTTGATGGAAAACTTAGAGAATCTCCCGATACGCCGGAATCCATTAGCAGTTTGCTCAACAGCAGTTGGAAGATCTCGCTGCCCTCTGAGGCAGAATGGGAAAAAGCGGCGCGCGGGACTGATGGTAGAATATTCCCCTGGCGAGATGTGCCTGCTGACTCAGTGGCAAACTTCAACGGTCAGGCACTGCGTCCAGTAAGCACTGCGCTTTGTGACCAATGTGCCTGGGGACTCAATGATATGGCGGGTAATGCCTGGGAGCTGACCCGCAGCCCTTTACAGGACTATCCTTATACTCCTGAAAACGATGCTGAAGATCTTGCGGCAGATGCACTGTATGTGATGCGAGGCGGATCATTCGCTGATCCCCTCAACAATATCCGCGCAGCAGTAAGAGGTGGCGCTGACCCTGGTGTCCGTAATGCGGCTATTGGATTTCGTGTAGTCATCACCAGTCTCTAGATTTTTGTGATCTAACTCGCAAAAACTCCTGCCGACCAATTCTCTGGCTCTGCGTTTTTATGAGTAAGTCGGCGCATTGCCCGGTATGTATTCTTCAAGCAAGAGGCGAAAGCGGTAAGGAGTTAACAATGGAGTGGTTTATGGTAACAGCGAGTTGAGGTTTAATTATGGCGACAGGGTTATCTGTTGCAAAGGCATATCCTCGTACATAACGTGCACACACGTAGCAAGCAGATTGTAGTGGAGAGGGATGTAGTGAAGAGTGATGTTGTGGAGTGTCCTGCTCCGGTGGCCAGTCTGATTGCTCCCCACCATTGGTTCAGCACTCGATACCATTCCTGCAAATCATGCGCGAGTTGTCCATTCAGGACGTACTTATTTTCTGCATGACGGTGTTTACTGTATTAAAGAATGAGGCCGTTATGTCGTAGTCAATCCTGTAGCAGGAATTCGCATGACTTCATTGCCCAGAAGCTGCACGACAGTAAGTATTAATGGGTGAACGCAGTATTGATTCAACAATATAACGTATCGTCATGTGAGCAACTATTAGGCTGTTGTCCAGCTACAGCAATCTACTTCAACTCCTCCTTTGAACGGGTGCCGACCGACACCTGTTTTTTAGGGAACCTCTGATTAATTACCCATTAATTACCTACGTTGTTATTGCTGCGTTAAAAATCAGCTCAAAATGCGTATTTATGACCTATAAACTGCGCTTTTTCGCTGATTTTTGCCTTGCACTGACTGCCTCGCAAACATTAATCAGAGGCTCCTTAGTGTATAGATTGATTCAGTAATTCGGATTCTGCCAACGTACGAATCATTGCTATGATATCGCGATCGACCTGCACGTAGGCTGCTTTTAGATGCTCACCCACATTGACATGCTGGTCGCTTTCATCAAGTTCCCGCTTGTAACAGAAGCGGACAAAAAGAGCACCTGCTTCAGGTTCTTCGATTGACGTCGTGCTCTCAGCCATGATCTGGTCATGCTCTGCGATGGTACTCGTGCATATCTTTTTTTCCGGGAAGAGGATTACGTGCTCGCAGAATGTGCTGCTACCAACATCGATGGTACGCAGGAACTCATTTTCTCCGAGAGATTTAGCCTGACAATTGAGGCGGCGATTAAATTTTTGCGGTGTACGTGCCCGCATTTCTAAACCTCGCCAAAGCTGGCTGCGACTGATTTTTTGTATACTGGCGTCGCTAAGATCGTTAACCTGAACGATATGTTCGAATTCGAGCAAGGGTAAGTCCTGAGTGAATACTGCCTCAGTATAGCCCATGCAAAGGGGAAAACAGAGCGCCCCATGGCAATCGAGTGAACGCCTTTGTCGCGTCGAAGATGGGCAGAAGTTGATAATTTTCGAACACAGATCGACGAGGGAGTGTCACTTGTTCACTTTTTGTGCTGGAAGTGTGCACGAAAATCCATTCAGTCAATTGCCTTGCAGAGCGCCCGACCCATTGAATTCGACATCTGCAGGCCCTACCTCTAGAATCTCTCCGCACTCGAATCCAGGAACCTGTAATGAATACGGATCCGTTATTTAGACCGTTTGAACACCCCAAACTTCAATTACCAAACCGCATTGTTATGGCGCCTATGACCAGGCAGTTCTCACCAAACGGTGTGCCGGATGACAATGTGCGGGATTACTATCAGCGCCGAGCGGAAGGGGAAGTCGGCCTTATCATTACTGAAGGCACAACCATTCCCCACAAAGCCGCTTCATCTGCGGTGCAGATTCCCTGTTTCCACGATGAAGCGTTGGAGGGCTGGGCGAACGTCGTGGAGGCTGTGCACAAAGTGGGCGGGAAGATAGCGCCGCAACTATGGCATGTTGGTGTGATCAGAAAACCCGGGGAAGGCCCTCATCCTGACTACCCAACCATCTCACCTTCGGGTTATCTGCGGCCCGACAAGAAAGTATTGGAACCTTTGAGTAACGCCGAAATTGATGAACTCATTGCAGCCTATACGCAATCAGCGGTCAACGCCAAAGGCCTTGGCTTTGACGCCTTGGAATTACATGGTGCCCATGGCTATTTGATTGACAATTTTTTCTGGGAAGGCACTAATGTTCGTGACGATGAGTATGGCGGCTCATTAGGGAAACGCACACGTTTTGCAGCCGCAATTGTTGAATCTATTCGGGCTGAAATAGGAGAAGACTTCCCAATAATTCTTAGATTCTCGCAGTGGAAACAACAGGATTTCGATGCGAAATTAGCCCTGGATGCAGGTCAATTGGAGCAGTTTCTGGCACCTCTCTCTGCGGCGGGTGTTGATATATTCCATTGCAGCACGCGACGTTTTTGGGAACCGGAATTTGCAGGCAGTGATCTCAATCTCGCTGGCTGGGTGAAACAGATAACCGGTAAACCCACCGTAAGCGTCGGTAGTGTGGGTCTTACTGAAGAGTTCATCGCTACGTACCGCGATGTGGAAGCCAAAGTAGCGGGAATTGATGATCTTATTCAGCGCATGAAAGCTGATGAATTTGATTTGATCGCTGTGGGTCGAGCACTATTGGCTAACCCTGATTGGCCGCAATTAGTGCGAACCGGAAAGATGAACAAAATCAAAACTTTCAGTAAGGATTCGCTTACTGAGCTGGTATAAACAGATTATTGGGATTCTCTGACCCCATGACTAAAAAAATCGCAACCCTGTTCGGTGCATTAGGTGTAATTGGTCTCGTTGCCAATTTCTGGCTGTTCGCATCACCCTCCATCGGGGACACAATTTTACCCTCATCCGAAGACGCTATTGAACGTGGTGCTTATTTATTCATCGCCGGTGGGTGTATTAGTTGTCATAAAGGCGAAGAGGATAGCGAAGTACCAAGCGGTGGCTACGCGCTGGAAACTGACTTTGGCACTTTCTACGTACCCAACATCACCCCCGACAGCGTAACTGGGATAGGCACTTGGACAGGCCGCGATTTCATTGCTGCGATGAAACATGGGCGTGACCCTGGTGGCAGTTTTTATTATCCAGCTTTTCCCTATCGCAGTTATGCTGGTTTAAGCGATGCTGACGTGTTGGATCTCGGTGCTTATTTAATGTCCCTGGAGCCTGTTTCATTTGTGGCACCCGAACCAAAAACTGCACTGTGGCTACAACGCTGGATGGTGGCTGGCTGGAATAAAATGGCTGACTTCTCACAGCCAGCGCCAGAAATCTTCGAAGATGAAATTGTAGAGCGCGGTGCCTATCTCGCTCGCAATTTAGGCCACTGTGGTGAATGCCATACTCCTCGTAACTCCTTAGGAATTACTGATTGGAATAGAGAGTTTGCTGGTGCTGAAATTGGTGAGAAAGTTATCGAAGCCATTGATGCAGAAGCTTTAGCGGAGTGGACTCAAAATAACTTCGATCTGTTCTTAATTCTCGGCATGAAACCTGAAGGGGAATTTGTCGGTGGAGACATGAACGAAGTTATTGAGCACAATACCTCGAAGCTCACTGACGAAGATCGTAATGCAATGGCTGCGTTTTTTACTCGTCATTCCGGGCCTGACTGAGCTGCTACTGATATAACAATCTTTCCACAGTGCTTCGCATCCTGGAAACGTTTAATTGCGTCAACAGCTACTTCCAACTGATAGCGTTTATCCGCTGCCTGCAGGATTTTCCCGGACCCAATCAGACCGGTGAGATAATTCAAACCGCGATTCGTTTTTAGTTCCAATACTTCTATGCGTTTATTGTGGTGCCAGGCTATCTATTTTCTAAAATAGTACACTTTGCGGTACACGCCAGATGTTTTCGCCTACTGAGATATACATGTCGCCAGAATTTAGAGCCGCTGCGCAAGCAAATGGAAAGCATGAAGAGTTGTTGTGCAGGATTACATCGCATTGTTTTTCCAGACTGAGCAAAGTCTTCTTTTTCTTAATCGATTATCTGATCAAAACTAAGGAGCCTCTGATTAATGTTTGCGAGGCAGTTAGTGCAAGGCAAAAATCAGCGAAAAAGCGCAGTTTATAAGTCATAAATGCGCATTTTGAGCTGATTTTTAACGCAGCAATAACAACGTAGGTAATTAATCAGAGGTTACCTAAGCAAGATGCATAGAGCCCTGTTTATGTTTACTATCGATTCCAGTTACCAGTTACCAGTTACCAGTTACCAGTTACCAGTTACCAGTTACCAGTTACCAGTTACCAGTTACCAGTTACCAGTTACCAGTTACCTGGCAACGAAATTGTTTTGCGGACTGTAAGCCCAGTGTGCCAACACTGCCCCCAGCACCATTGATCAGCAAGGTCTGCTCCTCCCCCAGACCAGCCATGTCGCGAAGACCTTGCAGTGCAGTTGTGTCGGCATTGGAAGTTGCAGTGCCCTTGGTGAGGGATATGTTTGTGGGCATATGAGAGGGGTTGCTCTTTTTTATGTGCACGTATTCGGCGAACGCTCCAAATCGTCTGTAACTGAGGTCGCAATAGACCTCTTTACCGACGCTAAATCGAGTGACATTTTCTTCGATTGATTCTGCTACACCTGCAATCTAACAGCCAGGAATCCGGATTTTTGATCGGAGCAAGCCGATGAAAATGCACATAAACAAGGGGCGTACTGCCATAAGCCGTAAGTCCCAATCATTTACGCCAGCCGTATGAACTTTGACCAGGACCATCATTTTTTGGTTGAGGCTTATCTGCCTCTTACCAGATGGAAAACATCGAGTCCTCCATGAGTCCTCCATATTTCCTGTGAACAATGGCGCGCATAAAAGGATGTACTCTTTTTAGTAAAAACTGTATTTATCTGGAAACTGGGTCTACACTGATTTCTGAAGCTGCAATGGAAAGTGGCTCTAACAATGACGAGGTCAATGGAATGCGTGAACTAAGTGAACAGGAGCAAACAAAAGTGACAGGAGGCTCATTGGGCTTTTATTTAAATTCTGCAATAGGCCCTGCTGTTTCCCTTCACTCCTGTGAATAAGGTTTGGGCTTTCAAGTGCAAAAGCAATTGGGACAAATCAATGTGTGGGATCAAATTAACCCTGCAGCGATGAGTTCCTAGTTTATCAACTATCAAAAGGAGATTTATATGAGAGAGTTAACAGTTGAAGAAACAGAAGTTGTATATGGTGGTGTAGGTATCGTTGGGGCAGTAATAGGTGGTGTTACTGGTGGAATTGTTTCTTACAGCGGAGGAGGAAATATTGGAAACATAATCGCTGCTACTACGTTCGGTGCAGTAGGAGGGTTTTTTGGCGGCATAGCATCAGCAGCAACGGGACTTGGCCGTGGAATGTTTGGCAGTTATGCGGTAGGTGTGGGTGTAATGGGTTCAGCAGCTGATCGAGACTCTTAGGTTTAAAGTTGTGGACATAACATTTATCAATGCAATTCTGCTGCCGCTATTTGCTACGTGGTTTATTCCTGTAATTATACGAGACCCCACAACAGGTGAGTTCAAGGGATTCTTTCAGAACAATTTCTATCTACTTTTCCTTGTATTGGTAGTTCTAGAAATTTTCCTTGTAACTCAGAGATACGGTGTTTCATCTCATTCAATAAGTTTAATTTTTTTATATGTTGGAATGCCTGTTGTGGGTGCGATCATCTTTGTGAAGTACACGCAGAGGAAATTATTCGGAAAAGAAATTCAATTCACTAAGTGGTGGTAGCTGTGTCCCGTCCTAAAATAGGTTGACGGTTATTATCAGGCCCGCTGTGTTTCGCAGCGGGCTTTTTCATGCACCTCATTCGGGGTTTTCATCCCCAGGCTCAGAGGCGGCTTTCGTTGATTATAAATCTCTATAGATTCCTGCACGAGGTGTTTTAACGCTTCAAAAGTCTGGCATCGGTTAAACAAAAACCCCTGCTTGAGTATGCCATTGATTCGTTCAGCCAAGGCATTCTGATAACAGTCATACCCATCGGCCATCGACGGCGTTATCTTGTGGTTTCTCAAAATCTGTTGATAGAACTCAGAGCAGTACTGCAACCCTCGATCTCAGTGGTGGATCAAAGACGTCCGGGTGCCTCGGTATTTAATGGCCTGAACAAAAGTCCCTGTGCTCTCTTGTGCACGCATGCCATGGCTCAGTTCATATCCCATGATTGTTCTTGTATAGGCCTCTGTCACCCAGGATAAAGAGCGAACACCCTGATCGCTTTTGACCTAGGTGATTTCACTGACAAAGGCCTTTTCCGGACAAACGAGGTGTCTCTCCGCATAGCGGTTCGGATGTTGCTTCATCCAATGCTTGCTATGAGTCGTCTTGATGTAACGGCGAACCGGCTTAATCAGGAGATTGCATTCTCTGAGATAATCAAAGAAGCCATCCCGACCCAATTTGATCCCCTGCGCATCACATTTCGGCTTCAGTAAATAATACCGCTTGCGTGCGCCCAGCCTGGGCAAAGATCGACGCACCTCCAGCACCCTCGAATGAACCGGCTTTAACGCCGTTTGTCTGTGCCAGTGCGCAGACAAACGCGGATACACACGCTGTCTTGAGCAGCCAACCAGCCGACAGCGATAGGACACACTTAAGCGTCCTGTGGCTTGGTTCTTGAGCGCTGTTTGGATACATACTTTTTTCGAAGATGGCTCCCATACGGCTGGTCCATCAACGTCATCATCTCGTCCATCAGATAGGCTGTATCTTTGGCCTCTTGAGGCTCTCGCTCCAGATGTTTGATCGGTTGTTCCGGGGGCTCGGATTTGAACAGGGGGCGATCTCGTTGCGCGGACCCATCCAAGTTACCCTGGTTGCGCAGCCAGACTAAAACGGTGCTTCGACCTTGGATGCTGCTATAACGCTTTTGAGCCCGCTTGCAGCTTAGGCTGCCTTGTTCAACTTCTCAGACACCAGCGATCAGTTAAAAGCCCGTGTGTCATCCCGTTGGGTCCGCTTGCGTCTCTTAAAACCAACTCCTTCCATAAATCTCACCTCTTCGGGGGCAACTTATTTCCGGACGGGACAATTTCCAAAAAAAAGCCAGCAGTTGCTGGCCTTTTTTGTGCGTAAAGGAAATTGAATTAGTCGTTATCAACTCGATAAGTATCATGGCAGTTACCGCATGAACCACCAAAAGCTCGGAACGCACCCATCGCCTGTGCGAATTCACCACCCGCCGCCGCATCAGCGAATGCATTGGCGTTGTCCTCTAATGCCTGTGCCTTCGTTGCGATGTCGCCCATGTTGTCCCAGATACTGTCCAGAGCTGTGGTTTCGATATTGTCGAAATCACTGGTATCTTCTGCGAGCACTTCAGGAATCATAGAGGAGATCGCGGCAATGCGTCTGGCATTGCGTTCTGCAACTTCAGCATCAAATGGAGCACCTTGTGCCATTGCACCAATTGGTCTGAGGTTAAACAGAATAGTCTGGAACAGTGCCTTGCGCTGAGCTACGGCAGCAGCAGCACGTTCTTCAGGAGTCATGTCGTTTTGGGCAGAAGCCACAAACAATGCTCCAGAGACAGCAACACACAATGCCGAGATCAGTAGTGATACTTTCTTCATCATTCTTCTCCAACAGGGAAATGGGCTAGACCCAAACAGTCTAGTCTGGACTATATTACAAAGCTTTCGAAAATGTCACCTTGCCGCGACAATCTGTCACTAATTGGCGACTTCTTTCCACATGAACAGGCGTGTAGCAGCTACAAAACTGATCACGAACCACACGACAATACCGATCAAGCTCGGGTAGACCTCTACCAGGGTAGCACCAGCATTGGCGATCTCTCGCATACCGGTAGAGACGAATGATAGAGGTAAGCATTGGGCTACCGGCTGAATCCACTCCGGCATAGAGTCGATTGGATAGAAGATCCCCGACAGGAATATTTGCGGCATGATGACGATATTGCCCAATGCGCCAATAGCTTCCTGAGTCTTTGCCAAGCTGCCTAAGCAAAAACCCTGGCACAGAAACACAATCGTTCCCAGAATGACAATGAAATAGTAAGCGAAGAAGTTACCTACGATTCTGATATCCAGAAGCAGAACCGCAAAAACGATTAATATAGATAGCTGTACTAAAACGATAGCCATTCGCGCCAGCGCAATTGCCGTGATGAAATCTTTGGGTTCAACAGGTGTAACAAAAAGTCGTTTAAGGATTCCTTTGCGGCGGTATTCCACGATATTGAATCCACTGCCTGCAATGGCGAGTTGCATCAATGTGAATGCCATCAGGCCGGGCAGTAGAAAATCGATATAGCGTTGCGATCGTGCTTGCACATCTTCGATAGAGATCGAAAACATCGGTTCTATATCTCGGAATTTTCTTTCTATGGACAATAAAGTTTGTTCCAGTACCGGCATGATTAGATTGAGCTGTGTAACCTGAGCAGCATCTACTACTACATTAATTTCACTACTGTGGTTTTCCAGATTACTGCCAAAATTGTCTGGCAGTTCCAATACCATGGTCTGATCACCAATAATTAATTCGTCTCTTAAGCGTTGCTCCTCACCTACGGTGATATCAAACAAAGGGCTTGCGATTAACATCTCAACGAATTCTGTTGCGACGCCGCTACTGAAGTTATTAATTACTCCCACTGCAATGGGTTCTTGCTCACGACTGTTAGCAAAGTTGAATACAGTCATAAAAATCACAGGGAAAAATAGACTAAAGAAAATTGAACGCCGATCGCGCCAGAAAATTTTTAGAAATACGCCAGTGAGTTGTATCTGTAAGGAAGTTAACACCTCGATTCCTCCCTTAACCCATGCCCGGTAAGGACCAGGAATACATCTTCCAGATTACCGTGCAGAGGTGCTTCCGGAGGCTCCGGAGCGTGTTGCAGAATAAGTTCCTGAGGTGTGCCTTCAGCAATTATTTTACCGCAATCCATGATTGCCAGACGGTCGCACAGCTCTTCCGCTTCTTCCATGTTATGGGTAGTTAAAACTATCGTCATACCTGTGTTGTTTAGAGTGCGTACCAAATTCCAAAGATTTCTTTTTGCTTGTGGATCCAGGCCAGTAGTAGGTTCATCGAGAAATAACACTTTAGGGTCATTAACCAGAGCACAAGCGATAGAAAAACGTTGTTTTTGACCACCGGAGAGATTGGTCGGCTTTGCTTTGGATTTTTCCTGCAACTGAACTTTCTCAAGCAGAGCCACAGGGTCGATCTTGCGATCGTATAATGCACCGAACAGACCGAGCAGCTCTTCAAGATTGACATTGTCGAAGTATTCATTGGCTTGTAGTTGTACGCCAATCACTTCCTTAACACGATAAGGATTTTCAGCGACGTTGATACCGTCGATAAGCGCGTGTCCACTATCAATGTCGTTGAGTCCTTCCAACATTTCCAGAGTGGTGGTTTTGCCGGCACCATTGGGGCCCAGAATGCCAAAAATTTCTCCTGCCTCAATCTGCAGAGAAACCCCATTCACTGCGTAAAACGTTTCGGATTTATTGTCTGGCAGTGGATACTGCTTGGCGAGATCGTGTACTTCAATGATAGGCATCATGACTTCCCTGCAAGAGTGCTCGCTATGATACTCCAATCATGACAACCGAGAAGAGGGCTTAATTAAAACTATTTCTTTACATGTGAAGAGCGCAGACCAGTTTCGATCAATAGTCTGCGCTGTTGCTATTTGATTATCGGTAATCGTAGAAATAATCATCGTCATGGCGAGAATATCGACGTCTCGGTTTGATGGGTGCCAGGAAAAAATAGAACACCCAGGCAAACCAGCTAAGACAGATCATAGCCAATAACCAGGCGATCTTTTCAAATCCTGTGGTGACGTCTGAAGTCGCAATGATCCAGAACGGGACCAGCCAGATCGCCAGGCAGAAGATACCAAATACGATTCCCATACCGGCTGCAGCCAGGGGAATAATGGCCAACACACCTAAGATAACCAGAAAGATAACGAGTAGGTTGCCTAGTACTTTCATGCTGTTGTTCGCACCTGCGGCGATGCGCTCCTCTTAATTTAATCAATTTTATTAGTTTTTTATACTTTACATATTACATTCAGCGAAAAGCGTGCCAATTCATAATAGTCAATAAAAACAAACAGTTAAGGGCTTCCTGGCTGACAAATTTTGGGCCTGAGCGCCCATTTTTAGCGAATTCCACCACTTCCCAGCTTTTCCCAGGCAGCCCTGAATCCCCGGATTTACTGGGCTGGGCGAGGATTAAGTGCCATACTCGCGCCGGTCTTAACGCCAGTTTCAAATGTCACGAGGACAAGCTATCAGCTTCCAGCTAAACACCGAGCGCTTGTGGCTGCGCAAAGCGAACTTAACCGATGCAGAGTTTATGCTGCGCTTGTTAAATGAGCCGTCCTGGCGCAAATACATCGCACGCCATGACATCACGACCATTGGAGCGGCAGAGAACTATTTGCAGGAGCGCATAATCCCTGTCTATGAATCTGGCCTGGGCTTTCACATTATTGAACTTAAATTAGAAAAAATTCCGGTGGGAATATGCGGACTCATTAAGCGCCCTTACTTGAGCGAAGTGGATCTCGGTTTTGCATTGCTTGAACAGTATTGGGGAACCGGGCTTGCTCATGAAGCCTCGCTGGCGATGATTCGGTATGCTCGGGAACATATTCGTCTCAACAAACTTCAGGGCATAACCGTACCGCACAACAACACTTCGATTAAGCTACTGAAAAAACTGAACTTCGTTTTTAAAGAAGAAATTACAGACGAAAAAGGTGAAGAACTTCTCTTGTATGAGAAAAAGTTAAGCGCAGAACGCAACATTAATTCATTGCATAAGAACTAGGGAGCCTCTGATTAATATTTGCGGGGCAGTTAGTGCAAGGCAAAAATCAGCGAAAAGCACAGTTTATAGGTCATAAATGCGCATTTTGAGCTGATTTTTAACGCAGCAATAACAACGTAGGTAATTAATAAGAGTTTCCCTAGTAGTTCGCTAAGTATCTTCTAACGGCACATAGTCCAAATCAAAACCAAATGCTCTTGGTTCAGTAACTTTTAATGCTTCAGGAGTTCGATAATGATGCGTACATCCGATACCGAATACTGTTACCCGTTGACCGTAGCGCATACGTTCAGCATTAAGAGACCGGCTGGTTTCCTGTTCTACTATGCAAATAAGATCGGGCACGGTAGCCAATACTTTGTCACCGACCTTGGCAACTAGGTATTCATTCTTAATCAACAGCTCCATCTTTGACTTTGCGTCATCGAATCCCTGTAACGTAGCAGACCCAATATCATAGCCGCCGATGATTTTGCGCTGGCTGTCAATAACCTTGCCTGTGAATAAATGTCTGATGACACCGTATTCACTCGACTCAAACAGTTCGAATAGCTGCGACTGAATTGCAGAAATGTTGCTATCATGAGTTCGTAACAATTTCCCGAGTTGTGTAGCAAAGCTCAATGTATTGGGTATAGCACTGCGTCTGACCAGTTCACCTGACATGCCATGTTCTGCTGAGCTAATCATGCCACCCATCGCGACAGCCTTAGCGCGAATTTCGATTTCAAAACTCAGGGCATCTTCACATTCAAGCAACTCATGATTACCAAATGCATCCATGATGACTGCAGGGGTAGGGTGAGCCCCATAGATAGGGAACGTCATCATCTGTGCTTCCGGTAGTGCCCGGCCCATGCCATCACCATCTATACAGGGAATGCCTTTTATAGCCGCAACAAACAGAGGGATGGTGCTGTTACCTCCGCCAACCTCGAAAGGAATAACCGCATCTATGTTCTTGCCAGTAATTTCTTCGTATTTATTCAGTACACCGATAGCTTCTTCTTCTGTAGGTAACTGTTCCAAGGTAACTGTTGGCGCCCCTACCATGCCAACGCTGACGACAAAGAAATCTTCAGGCACATCTTCTGGCACCATTAAGGTCGCAGGACCGTATTTTTCCAAAATGCGTTCTGCGAGAAGCTGAGAAATATAAGGATCACCACCACCACCAGTTGCCAAAAAGGCTGCTCCGGAACAAAGATCCTTAATATGTTCTGCACCAATAGATTTCATTATGCCTGCCTTAAATCTCCAACAACTTTGATGCGAATTCTTGCTGC
The DNA here is from genome assembly GCA_965198435.1 of uncultured Pseudohongiella sp. Classification (GTDB taxonomy): domain Bacteria; phylum Pseudomonadota; class Gammaproteobacteria; order Pseudomonadales; family Pseudohongiellaceae; genus UBA9145. The sequence goes on from OZ240664.1 coordinate 573,216, forward strand.
ATCATCATCCATATAACTCATGGTTGTTTCTTCGATATCAAGTACACGCAAGCTGCTTTCATCTGCTCCAGCCGCAATGGCTTTACCTCGTGCCTCTTCTGTAGCTATGTCCATCGCTTTATGGCGTTCAATTTTTGAATAACTCACGATGTGTTCTACTTCGCCACCGACTTGAGCAATGGCAGCGCCAATGGCATTTGCCACACCCGCATGTTTGGGATGCAGCATTTCAGATGCCGTACTCAGTGAGCGAGAAACCAGTACTGCCCCTCCACCCACCAGGATTACAGGTACAGGTTCTTCACTCGGTCGCATTTTGTCCACAGCATCATCAACCATGCTGTGCATGGTTTCCGTAGCAGTCTCAACCAGCTTCTCCGGTAAGTGTGCAACGCGTGAAGTATCGCCGATTGAACAAGACCCGTTTGCCACAGCGATATCTGTGGTTGTGAGCGTTTCGCCGCCGAAAATCAGTCCTTCCTTAACCAATCGATGGCCTACTGACTGAGGACCAATCGTTTTACCTTGTTCAACGATCAGGCTTCCACCGCCGAGACCGATTGACAAAATGTCCGGCATCCGAAAATTGGTGCGCACACCGCCGACGTCGATATGACTGTTGCTTTCCCGTGGAAAGCCATTAGCCAACACGCCAACATCTGCCGTGGTGCCACCGATGTCTACAACAATGGCATCAGTGACACCAGATAAAATAGCTGCGCCGCGCAAACTGTTTGTCGGGCCACTGGAAAAGGTCAGGGCAGGGAAGCGAGCAATATAATCTGCAGCCATTAAAGTGCCGTCATTTTGGCTGACGTAAAACGGGCAATGGATACTTCGTTCCTCAAGTGCCGCCCGCATATTGGAAATCACGCGATTGGCAAGATTACCTAATGCGGCGTTGAGCAGTGCTGCATTTTCTCTTTCTAAAATGCCCAGTCTGCCAATCTCATGACTTAAAGAAATATTGGCATCCGGAATCCTGCTTAATATCCGTTGGGCCATCTGACGCTCATGATCGGCAACTGCTGGTGAGAATGCCGCTGCCACTGCAATGGATTTCACGTCATGACTGTCTATGTCGGCGATAACCTTGTCCAGGGCTTTCAGGTCCAGCTCAGCAATAGGTTTGCCATTAAACAAGTGCCCGCCATGTATCATGTAACTGTAGTCACCAGTTGCCTGCGCAATATCTTCGGGCCAATCACACTTGGGCGGTAATCCTGATCCAGTTGGCAAGCATGCTCGAATTATTGCTGTATCAGATAATTCCCGACGTTCGATTACAGCATTGGTGAATTGCGTGGTACCAATCATCACAGCTCTTATCTGTGTGGTTTTAATACCGGCTAATGCCAGCACAGCATCAAGTGCCTCAACGATACCTTGTTTTATATCGCCACTGGTTAACGCCTTATGTGAACTGACGATTTCCATCCCATCCATTAGGACAGCATCAGTATGAGTACCTCCAACGTCAACTCCAATTCGCATCAGGGTAGCTCCAACTCGCGTTGCAGGTTCGCTGGCCAAAGTTTACGGCACACCAAATAGATCGGGATAGTAATAGCCAGAGCATCGACACTCGGAATACTGGAAAAAGAAAACTCGGAAGCAAAAGCGATACCTGACAGAAGTGTTCCCAGCAACCAGGCACAAATTGCTGCACGGTCATAGTCCGGAATTTGATCCAGCAGGGATAAAGAGTAATTCTTCTGTTTCAAATAGAAATAATCCGTTAGATAGATGCCTGCAACAGGCGGCACAATAACGCCAAGCCATTCTAAAAATTCTATAAAGTATTCTGTAATACCTACCATGGCGAGTGTCGTACCAAATACCCCGCAGCCTATTGCGAGTTTCCATTCCGCCGTGCGCGGTTTGATAATAGCAACGGCAAGAGTCGTGCTGTAAAGATTAACGCTATTAGTCGTCCAGGTAGCGAACACCAAAATTAAAAAAGCACTACCTGACAAACCTAACGAAATCATGTATGCCATTGGATCGAGCAAGCCTGTAATGATTGCCGGGGTCACTCCTATCAGCATAGAAAAGTAATTGCCGATGCCATTCCCCAATATCGATGCAGATATGCAGTCTTTTGTTGATCTCGCATAACGCGATAAATCCGGCATCAACACAACACCTACAATCAAACTGCCAACTACTGTAGAGACTGCAGTTGTAAAGTAGGCAGGGTTTGTGGCCTCGCTTCTTAACACAACTTGCCAGCTTGAATTCTGCACCGAAAGATTTGTGACGTAAATCAGAAACAGAATGAGCAAGGGAACGGCGAACAGGGCAAGTCTGTCGATTGCCTTAAAGCCAAAGATAGTAGTGATTATGATGAGCGCACTAGATACGAGTATGAGAAACCATGTCGGTGGTGAACGCCCCAGCATCTCCTCAAATGCGATTGTTAAGGTTTCACCAAAGAAGCCCGCAGTTACTGCGAACCACCCCAGCAGGGTTAATCCCAATAGGGTATTTACATAGTCTGAGCCTTTTCTGCCAAATACAAACTCAATAATCAGGTAACTGCTCAAGCGGGTTTGGGCGCCGACGATGGCAGCCGGAACTGACATTAAGGCAAGCACAAAGCTTGCCAGGGCCACAGCTTGCGCGGTACCCATAAAACCTAACTGCTCTGCGCTAAATGCTCCGGTGTAAAGTGTGGGAAGGGTAAGACAGATGCTGAACAATACAATCCCGACCGACCAGCCGGATACAGTTTCATCCTCTCGCACGGGAACCCATGCGCTTTCATCGAAATGGTTTGTAAAATTGCTCAATTAAGTTATAGCTTTTGTTTTAGGGAACCTCTGATTAATTACCTACGTTGTTATTGCTGCGTTAAAAATCAGCTCAAAATGCGCATTTATGCCCTATAAACTGCGCTTTTTCGCTGATTTTTACCTTGCACTAACTGCCTCACAAACATTAATCAGAGGTTCCTTAGTTTTGTCGATTACCCCAGTTTCACCTTGAGTGTTGAAATATCGAGGCATAAATACTTTGGGGGAGGCAAGCTACCAACAGCCCAAAAACTACCCAAAACACCACCAAAAAAACCCATAGACTGCATAGTTGATAATTGGCATGGTGGGGATCAGTTAAGCCATGCAGACGTAGCTGTCGTCATGCCAATATAGCCAGTTATCGTATTGCTGGGGGCACAAATCCTCTTGAAATCACATTCGAGTTTGTCACCCTCATCTTTCAACTGGGGCACGCTGGCCATAGAAGTTTCTGATTTTATTATTCTCTTTCTGTGTCAGCTTACCAGAAAATTGCTGCTGGGCGTGTCAATAACAGGCATCGACAACAGGCATTGACATTCGATCTGCTCCAGGAGGTAACGTCAGGCGTCTACTTGCTGGATCATTACTATGGATGTTTCAAACAGCTATTTTGCCATTAGCTTTATTCTGGGGCTTGCTCTTGCTGCCCTCTATTTGTACTGGTTAAACCGATTGCATGATTTGCGATTCAAGCAGGCAGCAAGCGCTGGCTTGGTAATTGCGGCGTTGATTTATATTGGCTTTGCCTGGTTTTACGGAGACGGGCAATGGCTGTTAGTTGAGGTACTGGGAGTGCTGGCCTACGGTGTAGCTGTTTTATTGGCGCTGCGACATTCAGTGCTGTGGTTGGCTGTTGGTTGGGGTCTTCATCCAATATGGGATCTTTGGGTGCATTGGCTGGGACCAGGGGCATACATAGTCCCAGCCTGGTATGCCATTGCCTGTCTTTCGTTCGATTTGCTTGTTGCTGGATATATAGTAATGAGAAGTGATATCACATCACTTTCCATCAGAGGTGCAAGAGGAGAGTCTAGCGGTGACGTTTAAAGCGTGATTTGGAGCGAGTAGTTCCTTGTGTCTCTTCTTCTAAAATTTCCAGGCTAGCCGCATCAATGACTGGCAGATTTCTGAAACGACGTTTGAACGGCGGACGGCCAGAAAAGTCAGCACTCCATACGCATTCAGTTTCGACTTCTTTCAAATCAATTTCCAAAGCAGCTATGTCCGCAGCAGGAAGCCGCTTTAGTCCACGCTTAAAAGGAGGTTTTCCGGAGAAGTCGGTAACCCATAAGCTAACCGACTCTTGCTCATCAGGGTCTGCAGCAATGCCTGCAGAGGAACATGAAAACATAATTCCAGCGATTGCTGACACAATTACTGATCTTCCCATGGCTCAAATCCCCTACCTGTAACCAGTGTATGAAACCCTGAGTATTTATCGGATGAGGCAATAGATTTTTACTGTAACAGCGAAAACTCGTTATAGATGCCGTGTGTCACTCAGCATACACCATGCTTTATTTAAGTGCATGTGGTCGGTTGCTGGTATATGTGGAAAAGCGAGGAGACGCAGCATATGCGTGCTGCTTGCACATATATGGTGCAATAAATTCCCATCCTGAGTGAATTAGGGAATCTCTGATTAATTCCAATGTTGATACATAATAGGCAATACCATAACCAAGAGCAGGGTCCGATGCGGCAGGATTCTTTTTCTGATTCCGGTTTCGAGAAATACCGGAAAAAGACTCGCAGGAAGCAGTTCCTGGAGGACATGGACCCCATCATCCCCTAGAAGGAACTGACCGAAGTTATTGAGCCGTTGTTCCTGATAATCCGGGATTGCGGGAGAAATCCCATGCATAGCAATGACATACGGTTTCTTTAATGGGTTTTTAGGTCCGAAAACCGAAGAGTTCATTATTGAGAGCATGTGCTGCACATGTGCTGCATGAGATTCTTCAATTTTTACCGATTAATCAGATGAGCCTTAGTTTAATTTTCTTTATTATTCTCACTATTATGATATTTCTAGCCATCTAGTTTTATCTGCTGTGGCGAGAAGGGCACGAAGTGCCTAACATTTTTGCGCTTCTTTTTATGTATGTTTTTATTTTGGGGCTGCCCTGGATAACCAGCCTGTTTCTTGTTTAACCCATTGAATCAATTGACTTAATTGGATCAATGGGTCGCTGTTATTAAATCGCCACTCGCACTCCTTCAAATACAAGTGGAAATGATCTCTCGGAATCCCGTTGAATTTCCGTCAATGGCGCTTGCCCTGGTGCCAGACATTCTCGATTCCATTCATGTGATTAGGCTGCTCAACAAAGTGCTCACTATGGTTAATTCGGTAGTGCCTGAACCCAGACAGATCCAGGGCGTTATAGCCCTTAAAACCATCGGTGTACACGATGCTATCGGGCTTCACTTTCTCCCGAATGATCGGCAGCAATGTTGTCACCTTGGCCTTCGGTATCACCACCGCGTAAACCTTGCCACGATGCTTTAAAAGGCCAAATACAGGGACTTTACCTGCGGCACCTCGATTTTGTTTGCCTTTTCTTTGTCCGCCGAAATAACGCTCATCAAGTTCAACTTCACCCTCAAAGAAACCGGCCTCATCACTGTGTTCATAAATCAGCAGTCTAAGACGAAGAAAATACCAGCTCGCTGTCGTCTTGTTCACACCAACTAAAGAGACATCTGTACGGGCTGCCGATCCGGCTACGAACAGCTCAATTAATAGTTTTTGTTTGCGCCAAACTAAACGGCCTTTCCTCATCAAACCATCCTGGATAAATTCACTTATCTAGGACAGCCCCTTTATTTTTTGTTGCGGCCGCTAACGGCTTTCTGTATACCTGTAGAAAAGTGAGTCCTTGAGAGATAGATACCTGTTGTATAATACAGTGTTGATAGCTTTTATTTACCTTACGTTGATGATAGGTTTAAAGCGCTTGGTAGCAGAAAGAAGGGAGGTTTAGGGTAATGTTTTATATACTGATTACACTCATGATTATATTTTTTAAGGGGCCTACCGACCCTCACAGCTACACGTAATGTAATAATGTAATGTTGTTGTATTGCGTCGCTAACCGCTGTTTGACTAGCAGTTAGCGACGTATTTGCGTGCGGCGTATGAGCTTGAGTCTAGCGGAAAGCAATTCTTAGATTTTCCGGGAGATATTAATACTAGCCAGAGCCTCCATAAACTAAGACCGGAGGCCACGGGACCAATAGTGACTAGAGTAGACTTCAAGCCAAATCAGACATATGAAAGGTTTGCTAACCTATACTCTGATAAACCAAGTTCTCTAAGAACAAATTTTGCTCTATATATACTTCCAGTCATACCAGAAAACTTCTTAGCTTAGATTTGGCCTGGAAATTGCTATCTCGTTTCACAGTACGGATTCTTCTGCCGTTATGCACCTGCAACCCAGAGGCCGCCAGACCCTGCGATTACAGAACTTGCTTGTTGTAGGCATGTTCTTGCTTTGCCCTTCATTGCTGGTTGCAGAAACTGATCCAACCTCTTTCACACCGTTTGAGTACGAGGTTCCTCTGAACAGCAGCCAAGCTGGAAACCTTTATGTCACTGCCCAGATAGTTTCCGTTTCCAGCGAGTTTTTAGTGGACACCGGTGCGAGCATGGTGACTATTGAAAAGAATCTTTTTGACGAAACACCGGATGGGAAACTTTCTTAAAGTTCGCAGCGTCGCTGCCCGCCTGGCCAATGGTAGAGCACAGGTGTTGGATGTTTATATGATTGAACACTTTCTCCTGGGAAGTGACTGTGATCTAGGACCAATCGAAGTGGCGATTGTGCCACGAGGTGATCGCAACTTACTTGGCATAAACGCACTAAACCAGGCTGCTCCCTTTGGTTTTTCAATCGAACCTCCAGCCTTGGGCTTATCACGTTGTCCGTCATAAACTCTTTTGTCTTCTGTTCAGCGATAATTCTGCCCGATCAAAGCATCGGTATAGCTCAGTGTAAGAAGAAGTAAAAAAGATGCTACACTCTTTTTGTTTATTTATATTTCAGATTACCATTAACCCCTAACCGCCAGACTGGACTGACCAGTATAATATTTTTCAACCAATGCAGAGATTGCTGGCCTTTTTCCTGTTTTTGATGCTCATGATCAGTGGATGCGGAAATCGTAAGCAAGAGGCCTTCGAAGTCATCGAGTCACAACCAGATCTGATGGCGGAGGAATATTTCTTCATGCAGAACGAGGAAATCCTGGAGGCCATCCTTGCTCGTTTTGAAAGAGAAAGCATAGAACACTGGATTAATGATGACGGCTCAGTTGGGTTTTATGCCAGAGATGCTAAAACTGTCGATGCTATAGCTAATGCTGAGATTGGTAATTGGGTCACTTTGCAATAGAACAAACACCCAACTATGGCGCAAGGCTTGATCGTGCCTGAGTTCCCCAGTGCCCGTCTACTAAAGTCACTATATAAAGTGATTGGAAAATTCCGATTGATTCGTTGTCGCTATTAAAACGCTCGAATACCGTGTTTATATGCACTTTACCTGGCGAAACCAGCGCCACTTCTCGACTCAACCATGCCGAATGATCCCAACCTGTTCTCGATAAACGTTCAAAAGTACGTCCATCTGCAAATTCTTCCGCAGAGTCCCAAACAGTCACTGTGCCACTGGCAAACCTTACATGAGGATAGTTTAGAGTCCCTGCCCAGGCTTCCATATCACGGGAATTAAAATGTTGCATGAATTCATTCAGCGCCTGCATTGCAGAAGCTATTGCAGCTTCTAATTCCTCATCAGTCTGTGCTTGCACTGTAGGCATCATTAACAGTAGTGATGTAATGAAAAAGGCAGTAAATTTCTTAAGCATGATTTTCACCGATTTGATTTTGGGCAGTATAACATGACAGGGAGGGTCTAAGCCGATAAGCGCAATTTATAATTTATGCCTGAGCCAGGCGTTATTAGAATAGACAATAGAATGTCTTTATAAAGCATGGACTAATTAGGACCAAGCGCATGAATGTACAGAAATTTTGGGATGATCAGGCGGAGAAGTATTCTAAATCGCCAGTTCGGAATAAAGAGGTTTACCAATTCAAACTAAACAAAACGAATGAGTTTCTTACATCAGGCACGCAGGCACTGGAATGGGGATGTGGCACGGGCACAACTGCGATCCATCATGCGTCCAATGTTAAACATATTACTGCAACCGACATCTCCAACAATATGCTGGAAATTGCCCGCCGCTGGGCAGCAGAGGCTGGCGTAAATAACACACCGTTCCAACAAACAGCAATAGAAGACTTACATGCGGAACCTGCAAGCTACGATGCGATACTGACAATTAACGTGATTCACTTATTAGATGATCCGTCCGTATGCATAAACAAAGCCTGTTATCTATTAAAGCGGGGAGGCGTTTTATAACCAGCATTCCCTGCTTAGGTGATACATTGTTAAGCATATGGCGAGTGCTTATGCCCATCTTCCAACTGCTTGGTAAAGCACCCATGTGGAATATATGAAACGCAGGGAAGCGGAAGAAAAGCCTGCGGCGGCTGGTTTCGAAATTGCATTCGCCAGACCTGTAATGAAAGGTGAGGCTGCATTTATAGTTGCCGGGAAACCACATTGATCAATCATTATTAACTGATGAATGAAAAAGAAAAATGAGTGGACGAATGGCATCAATTACAGGTAGTAGGTGCGGTGATGGCTAAACTCTTTGCTCAACAGTGTTGAGGAGTTTGTTTGAGCTATGTAAAACAATCTCCCTGTAGCTGAAAAAGTTGCTGAAGGGGTTAGAAAGTTCGACGTAACCTGTTCGACAGTACAGAACGAAGTTTCACAATAAGAAGATGTGTTACGACTATTTGAGCGCATAGATAAAGAATTCGGATCACTGCATGTGCTAATTAACAATGCCGGGATACTGGTGTGCCCCAAAGCCGACTCTCTGGCATCGATGCAAATCGCATAAATAAAATACTAAGGAGCCTCTGATTAATGTTTGCGAGGCAGTTAGTGCAAGGCAAAAATCAGCGAAAAAGCGCAGTTTATAGGTCATAAATGCGCATTTTGACCTGATTTTTAATGCAGCAATAACAACGTAGGTAATTAATCAGAGGTTCCCTAAAAACGAATGTCACCGGTTGTTTTTTGTGTAGCAGAGAAGTGGTGAAAAGAATGTCTGCCAATGAAGGTGGAATAAGCAGGCAAGATAGTAAATATCTCTATTTATCGCTGTAACACCAGGTGCGGCCAATGAATATACTGACTACGCTGCAAGTGAAGGTGCCAAGTGAAGGTGCAGTGGACAGTCTGGCTCCTGGCTTAGCAATGGGGGTTGCAGCAGAAAGCATAGAAAGCATCCGAGTTAATACCGTGAGGCCCGGTGTAATCTATACGGAAATACACGCGGACGGTGGGGAACCCGGATGGGTTGACCGAATAGGGCCGGGCCGTCTGTTCCAATTCACAATGCAGCGCGGTGGTACTGCGGAGGGAGTTGCAGAAGCAATCTATTGGTTAGCATCTGAGAAGTCTTGGTATTGCCGGTACATCCATTGACTCGGCAGGTGGGCGCTAAGCACTGCTACTTTTGACCAGGGTGAATCCTTCGTCCAACCATCCGCATACTCCGCCAATCATTTTCTTAACTGGGCGATTTAACTTCGCTAAGCGTATAGCTGCTTTTTCTGTTGCATTGCAATGCGGTCCTGCGCAATAGACAACAAACAGGGTGTCGCTTTCAAACTGTTGGAGGTTTTTCTCATTGATCTTGGAGTGGGGAAAGGAAATTGCGCTGTCAACATGTCCAGAGTCGAAAGCTTCCTTCGATCTCACATCCATCAATACAAAATCCTGCAGCCCGTTGCTGATGGCGTGGTGCACATCCCAGCAATCGGTCTCAAATGTCATCAAAGACTCAAAATGAGCAAGTGCACCAGCGCTGCTGGCGGCAGGCGGTCTCGAAACAGCAGAAGACATGGGATTTCCTCTTTTTAATTAGGATGCTCTGGATTATGAAGTATCTAGGCCAGTGTCTACACCAGTCTGAAAGACAATATACGCTAGGGTCTTAGGAAATTAAGACGTTATATTGGCTTCTGAAGAAGCAGTTTAAGCAAGACGAGATAGAGGTTATCACGGCGCTGATTAAATCGAAATTTTGTCTCTTTAAGAGGGCAATAAAACCTATGCTTTTGAAACCCTTTCATCTTGCTCAACCTCAATTTGGCCTAAGCCCAAAAGGACTCAATGCCGTTAATATGAGACGGATCAGTGGTAAATTCATGACTGCCATACCCCACCCGAAAATACGTCGCATAACCCACATCAACTAACCCATGATAACTGCGACAACCCTCCGAATGAATCACACTATCGAGGTCTACCTTGCCTCGTATCACCTTTTGCAGCGTGCGTTTGCGCACATCAGGCACACTTTCCGTCGAGACCCAGCCATGGCGTTTGAACAGGCCAAAGACCATGGTTTTACTGCTGTCACCACGACCTCATTTGCCTCGGATAAGTTTGGGACCAAAGTAAGATTCATCGACTTCGATCTGACCCGATATGGCAGAATACTGTTCATATTCTTCAGCCAGGCGCTGGCGCAACTTACTGTAAATACTGTTTACAGAACAGACACGTATTGCCGTCAAACGGGCGTTATCTGCGGCCGACAAATCGAGCGAAAAATAGCGAATCAACTACCGAGACGTCTTCTCTGCGATTCGGGAATGGCGTTAGTACCTATTTTTATTAACCAGTTCAGAAGCTTAGCACCTCTCAGGAGATGCTTAACTTCCTAAGACCCTTATAAATTTCATCTATACACCAAAACATATCGTGAGTGGTAACTTCTCTTGATTCAGCTTTTTTCCGTAGCCTCCGATCTCCAGGTACAAAGATCCAATTTTTGTGTATTGTAGGCAGTATATAAGCAAAGCAATTATTAACCGAAAGCGCAGGAACTTCTTGCCCCAAATGTCGCACGCTTGATAAATCATTTTCTGGTAGCTTCAGAATTCTGAGTAGGAGTTTAATGAGTTGTACCTTGTGTTCTTCTATTAACATAATCATCTCATTATTAAGGAGCCTCTGATTAATGTTTGCGAGGCAGTTAGTGCAAGGCAAAAATCAGCGAAAAAGCGCAGTTTATAGGTCATAAATGCGCATTTTAAGCTGATTTTTAACGCAGCGATAACAACGTAGGTAATTAATCAGAGGTTCCTTAAACATTACATCAGGTATGCAAACCTCATAAGGAATAAGCTCCTCAGCCAACGCTTCATAGCAAAATCCTCCTAATCTTCTCGGCTGCTCTTGTAGTCCTCATTCATTATTCCTCAACTGATGGAAAGTCGCATCGCTCGTTTGTCTGTTTGCTCAATCATCAACACCAACAACCAGTGCACCGGGTCGACGAGGATCAGCCGCCCCAAAAAGAATGCCGTCTACAAGCATTATAGATTGAGTACTGCCTATCGTCTGTTGAACTTCAATGTCATGTCCCATTGTCTCTAACAACACCACACTATCAGCACTCACCCCACTCTCTACTCCAAGCTCGGAGGTTCGCCAGCCTTGATAGATTCTAGGTGCGTTCGTGGCTTCGGCTATATTCATTTTATAGTCAATGGTATTGACTAGAATCTGTAAGATGGTGGTATGAATCCGACTCCCTCCTGGCGTACCGGTAACTAGAAATAACTCACGATCCTCATCAAAAACCATGGTAGGAGTCATAGTAGAGACAACCCGTTTTCCTGGTTCCATAAAGTTCGCATGCCCAGGTTCTCGGTGGTAGAAATTTCTAATTTGATTGTCGAGCAGTATTCCAGTGCCTTCGACAACAAAACCCGAACCAAAGGAATAGCCGAGCGTGTAGGTAGTAGATACTGCATTACCATCACCGTCGACAATTGAATAGTGGGTAGTTTCTCGACTCTGATACGGCAGTGGGTCAGTAGCTGCAATATTGTCAACATGAGTGGCGACTGCTGTGCTGATTGTAGAAGCGATTTCCTCAGCAATTTCATCACTTAACATGCCTTCTATGGGTATCTCTGAAAAGTCAGGGTCACCGATCCCGGTTCGTCGATTGGCATTAGCCCGTTTCATTGCTTCCGCTAATAAATGCAGGCTGGCGGCGCTTCCTTGAGGATTGCTGCTCATTTCAAATTCACTGAGTACATTCAGCATTTGCAACAAGGCTATGCCACCAACGCTCGCAGGTGGCATAGTAACGACTCTGTAATTTCTGTAGTCGGTTTCGATCAGCGGCCTTTCACGCACGGTGTAATTTTCAAAATCTTCTTTACTGAAGTAGCCGCCTGACTGCTGTACAAACTGAACCATTCGGTTGGTTATTTCACCTTTATAAAATGCCGCTGCCCCATGTTCACTAATCTGCTGCAAAGACCAATGAAGATCGGGCTGTTTAAGTAGTTCACCCGCCTCGTAGGGAGTTTCAGCACCCTTCGCATACGCTGCTATGCTACTGGGATATTCCGACATCACTGACATAGCCTCATCTAAGGCATAGGCCATATCTTCTGTAACAATGATGCCATCACCAGCCAATTCTGCCGCAGGTGCCAGCAAATCGGACCAAGGTAACGATCCGTATCTTTCCCAGGCGTACTCCAATCCAGCTACTGTGCCAGGCACTGCGGCGGCTCGAGGGCCGAATGTCATGTCTCGATAGTCAATTTCACCATTTGCATCAGTGTAGTCATCTAGCCTGGCCAGCAATGGCGCTGTAGATCTGAAATCCAGCGCCACCGTTTCTCCCGTTTTATTTATATGCACCAGCATGAAACCGCTGCCGCCGATATTTCCAGCACGAGGAAGTGTCACTGCCAGGGCAAACCCAACTGCAACAGCTGCGTCCACCGCATTGCCACCTTCGGACAAGATTTTCGCGCCAACCATACTGGCTAATTCATTTTGTGTGACAACCATGCCGCCGCGCGCTGCTATGGGATGATAAATGCTGTCGTAGCGGATGATGCTGGCAGTCTGTGCATGAATGACACGTAATTGGAATAAGACAAAGAAACCAATGAACAGGTAAATATAGAAGGATTTAGAGGATTTCATGGATCGTCACAACTTGATCAGCAACCTTGTTGGGAGACTCAGAGTAAATCGGGCGACCAAATTGAGTCAATCCAAGTGGAGGGATTTCGAGTTTGCTGGATTTTCTGCATTTTGGCTCTGGCATTTACTGTTTAAATGCTACCGGAAGACGCAAACCAGCGAACGTAGAACGCGTTGTTATGAATTGCACCTAACCTGCGATGTTTACTGCAACTCTATGAAGATTAATTTATGATAGGTTCGCGACTAAGTTCTAACACAACTCAATCGAATTCAGCGTCGGCCCTTGAGCTGTCGCAATCAGGGGTATTTATAATGAAAAACAAGAAAATCGGGATTAGCCGATTCAACTGCCGTGAAGCGCTGGCTGTTGGCGTTGCAGCAGCGGTCATTGGGGTAAATACTGCCTCTGCGCAGCAGGAAGTAGAGGAAATAATCGTGGTTGGATCACAGATTCGAGGCGCAGCGATTAATGATGCACTTGCTGTCTCTGTGTTTAATTCCGACGATATTGACATACTCGGTGTTGCGGGAGGTGATGAACTGCTCGCTTCAATTCCTGAAAATGGACAGAACTTTTTCGGCACGTCTGATCTCGGAGGCGGGGTCAATGGTGCTCGTGGTGATGTTGGTTCGGTGAATCTGCGATCTCTCGGCACCGGTAACACACTTATGCTGTTGAATGGCCGCCGCATGGTAAATATGGCGACATTTCAAACTGAAATTGTCGGCGGTAGCTTTGTACCGGTGAATTCAGCTAACTCGAACCACCTCCCTGTCTTCGGTCTGGACCGTGTTGAAGTACTTCGTGATGGAGCATCCGCCATTTACGGCGCAGACGCAGTTGCAGGTGTTGTGAATACGGTAACAAAGGACAATTTTGAAGGCTTCACAGTAAGAGTGCGTCAGACAGAATACGATCATATGCCCCGTAATGATTCGAGTATCGGCATCGAATGGGGTGATGTATTCAATGGTGGCCGAACCAGTGTCGGGGTATTTGCCAGGCACTATACTCGTGATCGCGTAAGGGCCAGTGACGATGCCAGATGGGCAGATGCTGACTTTCGTTCACGGTTTCCAGAAGGTTCTACCTACAACACCAGCACAGTATTTAGAAATGATAGTGCAAATTCTCTATTTGGGCAGTTCGACATTGCAGGCTCGGTTGGGTCGTCCAACAGCCTGCGCGTCAATGATGTTGTTGATTCGTCAGGCGAGTTTGAAGTCTTTCCTATTGGATCGCCACAATGCGCCGGAGGTTTCGATACAGGTTATGGCACCTGTATGGTTGAGGATGGTCAGGGCACTGTTCGCTATAACTTGAATGAAGTACGCGACATGTCACCAGACATTAGTCGCTCGACGTTTTTCGCCTACCTTACTCATGAGATAAACGACAATCTCGAATTTTTCGCGGATGCCTATTACTACGACTCTTCGTCGAACCGCAGTATAAATCCATCAACGTCGCTGAGCGCAGCCCGACTACGAGTCGGTGCAGAAAATTACTGGAATCCGCTCGGTCCTGTTGGTTCTCCGAATCGCCTTCCAGATTCAATAGTTGGCTCTGATCTCCCCCCGCAAGGCTTGGAGTTAATCATTGATAACTATCGCTTTGCTGAAGTACCACGGATTGTCAACAATGATGGCGACGCTTATCGCTTCCTCGGCGGCTTACGGGGCGTCGTTGGTGACTGGGACTGGGAAACCGCCGTCGTGTATTCCGAGGCAACACGAGATGATATTACTAGCAACCGTGTTTCAAATAGGCTCATAACAGAAGCCCTGTTCGATTCTTCACCAAACGCTTACAACCCATTCAGTGGAGGAGTCAATTCAAACCTCGAACGGGCGCTGGTTGATGTGTTTCGCAAGGGTGAAACGTCTCTGGCCTCATACGATCTAAAGTTCTCAAATGCTGAATTGTTCGAATTACCTGCTGGTCCGGTGGGCATGTTGGTAGGCTACGAGATTCGTCGTGAAGACTATGTTGACGATCGTGATCCTCGCCTCGATGGCACCATCGACTTTGTTGATTTCGAAGGCGAGGGATATCCCTTTACTTCGGATGTCGTAAACTCGAGCCCAACCCCCGATGGCAGCGGCAGCCGGACGACGAATTCGCTATTCGGGGAATTACAGATTCCGGTATTAGAAAACCTGGACGTCCAACTTGCTGCACGCTATGAGAACTTCAGTGACGTAGGCGACACAACTGTAGGCAAGTTTGCTTTCGGTTGGAGTCCAATCGAACAGTTTATGTTACGTGGTTCTATTTCCACAGCTTTTCGCGCGCCAAACCTGATTACTATCAATGAACAGTTTGTCGCCCGCACCAATACACGGGACGATTGGGTGTGTTTCTACGGTGTGGACCAGGGTTCGGTGCCGGAAGACAACAGCTTTTCCGATTGCGATTATGGTATTCAACGCCAGGCAACAGGAAGCACGAGTCTTGAGTCCGAGGAATCTCTAAACACATCCATTGGTTTTGTTTGGGATCCAATTGATTCGCTGACGCTAACATTCGATTATTGGACTATCGAAAAAGACGGTACAATTGGTCTTTTCGGTGAAGAGAATCACATCCTTGTCGACTTGGTAACACGGCTTGCAGCAGGCACTTCGAATTGTGCGGCTGTTCAAGGCAATCCAGCCGTGCTTCGTGGTGCGATAACAGACGATTCTGTTGAAGTACAGGGTTTCCTTGATGCCGGTCTATGCCCAGTAGGTGAAGTAACCGCGATACAGGACACTTACGCTAACCTGGATACACGAACCCTCGAAGGCTTCGATGTTGGCATTTACTGGAATTACGATACGGACTTCGGCCAGTTCTCTTTTAAATGGAACGGCTCTTTCATTGAGGAATTTGAGCAAGAACCGGGCGGTCTAACGGGTGTAGTTCAGCAAGCTAAAGACAATGATTCAACAATCGTGTATCCGATTGCAGGTATTGGTGACCTTTTAAATTTCAATGGTAATCAGGACTTTCGTTCTACTGCCAGCCTGACCTTCAGGCGCGATAACTGGAATATTTCAGTATCGAGCAACACGGTTGGAAGCTATTTTCAATTGCTATCCAATGGCGATCGTTTCAATGTGCCATCAATGGAGCGTTATAATATCAAGGCAGATTATGCATTTGATATCTCGGGCATTGATTCCCGAATTCGGCTCGGTGTAAACAACTTCACCGATGAGCGGGCTCCTTTGTATGATCGCTCATTCGGATTTGACGACGACTCCCATTCAGACTGGGGCGTATACTATTACGCAGATCTGATGATGAGATTTGGAGGCTAATCGTATATTACTGGCTACTGACCAGGGGTCAGATCAGAGGAATGACATAACATAGCTTTTTCTAGCCCCTTTCTTTTATTGATTTTTGCTTCAATCGCCCGCATTCCTTTGTATCAAATAACAAAGAAATTTCCTGACCCACATGCAGGGTCGAATACATGGATTTTTGCCATGCGCTTGCGCAGATTAAGCAGTTTCTGAGGACTATCACCAACTTCCTTGTAAACCTCCCTTAAAATCATCCCACGCATAACCTGTAATCCTGGCCATACTGAATATGGCAGGGAGGAAGCAAGAGGCGTCGATCACGATTGACGGAATCGCCGATTCTGAAGGCCATCAAAAAGATCGAAGCCGGCAGGAAGGTGGTCGATGTCTGCCGGGAACACGCTATCTCCGATGCGACGTACAGCAACGGGAAGGCGAAGGATGATGGCGGCATGGCGTTGTCTGACATTAAGCGGCTCAAGGTTCTGGATGAGAAGAACAGACGCCGCAAGCAGATGTACGCCGAGTTTGGCAGCAAGCATGACGCCTTGCGGGATGTTGTGGAAAAAAGCGTTAAGGCCGACCGAGCGACGGGTCGATGTACACCGAGCTTAGCAGCAGGCATGACGCCTTGCAGGATGTTGTGGGAAAAAGCTGTAAGGCTGACCGAGAGACGGACATTGGTGGACAACTTGCAAGCAGAACACGATCTCAGCCTCTCCTAGGCCTACGAGATGGTGGGCATCAGCCGTTCAGTCTATCGCTACCGGCCTCACACCGATAAGGACATCCTGATCATTGAAGCGATCCGGGCCGTGGGCCGTGGTGAGTGCGCATCCAGCGTATGGCGTCAGGAAGGTGTTCAAGGTCTTGCGTCGGCGCGGGGCTATCGCTGGAATCACAAACGGATCTACCGCGTGTTCTGCCTGCTCACGCGCAATACGCGTCGGCGGGACAAAAGACGTCTGGCCAATCGACACATCCAGACAACATCCAGAACCCCTGGCTGTGTCAGCGGCTGTTAACCAATGCAGGCCCAGGAACTTCATGCCCTACGTCTTGCTCGATGGCTGCTGGTTCTGCACATGCAATGTGCCTGACGAGGTTAATCGCGAAGCCCTGGCGATCGAGGCCTACACTCATCTGCCCGCCCTGCGCGTCATCCGGGTTATCGACCCGATCGTGATGTGGTGTGGGTGGCTACCTAGACACAGTTCGGGTGGACAACGGCCCCGGGTTCGTCTCAGCGGCGCTGGCTGAATGGTCCGACGGCCACGGCATCCACCTGGACGTTATCCAGCCAGGCAAGCCGACACAGCACTCATCTGTGGAACGCTTCACCGGACTGACAGAGATGCAGTCCTGGATAGGCATTTATTCAGAACCCTGAATGAAGTCCGTCAGATTACGACGGAATGGATCAGGCAGTACAATTAAGCAGTACAAGTACAATTAAGTGGTACAACGAAGAACGGCCCCATGATGCGCTCGAAGACCTGACTCCGATCGAGTATCTGAAGGCACACTCAAAACCAAAAACATTACCAAAACCGAAAACACTACGTTATGCGTGGACATGATTAGGGGAGGTTTCCACCCTGAAGTCTAGCTCGAAGATCGTCAGGAAATAGTGGATTCAGAACTTTAAGAATATTGGGGACAGGTGTGTAGTGAAGACCAGGAGCGCCACGCTCCTCTTCATCTGTTACAGCCTGAATCATTGATCCGAAAATATCTGGATTGATCTTTATCCAGTCCAGATTACCGATATGAATGAGGTAGGATCGAGCAATCTTGCTGAAACGGGGTACATCTGTATTACCTGAGAATAGACCGCCATTTACATATGGGAAGGTATCAGCCCACCTTGGAAGGTCAGCGCTACCCCTGTTATCTATAGAGGTATCCATTGCGCGGAAAATCGCGCTCATGATTTCATGAATATTCGATGAGTCTCGCTCACTCATCTGCTCAATGGTTTTGGTGAACAAGCCTTCACCATCGAAGATATCGGTATCTTCTGCAAAGAAACTAAAGATCAACCGCGCCATGAAATGGTTTATATCATGGCGGTACTCTTCTGTTCCTCATTCAGGATTGTCTTTTAGCAACTCGAGATATAGATGATTTAAAAACCCTGTGGCCTTAATATCAAAAGAGCTTTTTCGGATTTGCGCAACGCTGGTAATACCCGCTAATGGCAGGAAGAATCCGAAGTGATTTGGAGACTCTTGGTAGTGACAAACACTGGAGGATCATCTGAGGTGTAGAAGTTTAGACCTGATCTGACAGTTACCCGTTTATCCGTGGTGTCTGTCCGGTGAAGTCTAGTTTACACACTTCTCCATCCAGATTTGTTTTCCGTCGATGAGTGTCTCCATCGGCGTTCTCCCGCAGCACATTTTGCCTTGGTGAGTGCGTTGAGTAGTGTATTTAGCCAACCAGTGGTCAAGGTCCTTTTGTAAGTCCTCCAACTGATCGTAAATCTTTTTACGTAAAGCAATCCTGTAAAACCCATCCTTCACTGTCTTATGGAACCGCCCGCAGATACCATGGGTTTGCGGGGACTTGACCTTGGTCCTGGTGTGCTCACTATCGTTGAGCGCTAAATACAGCGGATCATCATGCTGTTCAGCTTTGCCACAATACGCCGTCCCACGATCCGTCAAAACGCAACACAGGAAGCGCTTGCTCTTCGTAGAACGGCAAGACACGATCATTGAGCCTATCCGCAGCCGTAATCGGCGTTTTGGTGGTGTACCGCTTCGCCTGAGCGACTTTGCTGTAGGTATCCACATAGGTTTGCTGATAGACCCGGACAAGGCCTTTGAATGTCCCTACGTAATACGTATCCTGAGAACCCAGATAGCCCGGGTGGGCTGTTTCAATCTCGCCTGCGGCCTCATCGTCTTGTTGCTTGCGTTCCATCGCCGCCATCTGAGACTCTGTGAGGATGCGACCTTCCTGAGCAACCAGGGCTTCCAGCGCCTTTAAACGATCTTTAAAGCACGCCAGGTTATGACGTAACCAGATACCCCGAATACCACTGGGTGAGACAAAGGTGCCTCGCTTACGCCGTTCATTGCTGGCGCGTGTTTGTCCATGGGCAGGTTCTTCAACCGCGCACTCAACCACCACCGATTCAACGGCAGGATCAATCCGATTTTTCAGATTGGGCTGGCGGCGATTACTGTCAAACAGAGCATCAACGCCGCCTTCCTCTGCGGCTGATTTGTCACGATAACATGTATCGCGTGACAGCCCCATCATTTTGCAGGCTTTGGATACATTGCCCGGCTCTTCGGCCAGATTGAGCAGGCCGACGTTGTGTTTAATGACTTTTTCCGTCGTATGGATCATGAGAGTGACCTCTTTGTTTTGATTTAGGGTGTGGTAACCACATCAAAACGGGTAACTCTCTTCCTGGCAATCCTTTCGAACTACCAACTGTCAGATCAGGTCTGAACTTCTACACATAAAAATGGTGTAGAAGCGCTTTCCATTCCTGATAATCTGCATCTCCCCGAAAGCCTTTCGTATGCGTTTCTACAATCTCCCAACGAACTAAGGAACCTCTGATTAATTACCTACTTTGTTATTGCTGCGTTAAAAATCAGCTCAAAATGCGCATTTATGACCTGTAAACTGCACTTTTTCGCTGATTTTTGCCTTGCACTAACTGCCTCGCAAATATTAATCAGAGGCTCCTTAGCTGAGTAAGCGTTTCTGATACCTCGCCCTCCCCGCATACGGCAAGGTGTATGTGGTTGCGCTGTAGAACACCACCATCTATATCTGAAGAGTTTGTATTGCCACTCTTCAGGCGTTTGATTGTGGCAGGCTTATTACCAAATGCCTTCACAAAGGCATACGGGAAAGTGGCCGAGTCAAGGTCTTGCTCAGCTAGCAGTGATATGGCTTCTTCTATCTCAACTGCGTTCAATGAAATTACCCTTCTTGCCTATTAAGCGATACTGTACCAAGTTGCTCGAGCTTTCCCGTGGCGCTGAATACGTCCCTCATTGACCAACTCTCGTAATCTGACTTTCAGTGTATTTTGGTTTGCGCCTGTAATCTCCACAATCTGTGCAATCGTTAATCGCTCGCGCTCCCCCAAAAGCTTGAGAATCTGAACGGAGAGCAACGGCAATGAGCTGTCGCTGGCGGTTTTTTCTTGCTCAACCTTAATAGCAAGATTAGCCTTTTGCTTTTTCAGACAGCGTAAGAAAAATCCCAGCCAAGGCTCCCAATCAGGATCATCGTTATTGAGCGTTGTTTGGGTGCGCCGAAGTGCTTTGTAGTAAAGGTCTTTATTCTCTTCTACAATGCTTTCCAGCGAGGCATAAGGTACATATTCATAGCCAGCACGCAATAACAACAATGTGGTTAAAATGCGGGAGAGTCGGCCATTCCCATCCTGAAACGGATGGACAGCCAGAAGCACCACTTTGAAGACAGCGATAATAAGCAGCGGGTGCATGGCGGATTCATCAAAGGCTTTGGATGCCCATTGCACCAGCTCCTCCATTTCTCTAGGTGTATCAAATGGCGTGGCTGTTTCAAACACAACACCAATTTCATTTCCATCAGCATCTTTTGCCACAACATGATTGGGGAGTGTTTTATAAGAACCACGATGGAGCTCATCCTTGGTGCTATGGCGAAGTAAGGTCTGGTGTAACTGCCGCATATGGTTTTCGGTAAGATGCAGGTCTTCATGGGCTTGAAATACCAAATCCATCGCTTCGGCATATCCGGCTACTTCCTGTTCATCTCGGGTGTTAAAAGAGGTCGAATTGATGTTTGACAGTAGCGTTTCTACCTGTGCATCGGAGAGCTTCGCCCCTTCGATCCGTGTAGACGAACCAACGCTTTCAATCGTTGCCACTTTGCGTAATTGCCGTAAGCGTTCAGGTGAGAGTATTTTCAATGCCTGCCACTGGCCTTTAAACTCATCAATTTCAGCAATAAGCTGCAAAATATCCTGTCCGACAGTGATCAGTGGCTCTTTCACTTATACCTCACTTATGACGGGAAATACCCGATTCTTATACCTGATTATACCCGATAATACCTGATAGCCTGGCTTTATTTGCAGAATCGACCATGCCCAGTTAGCACACTTTCCTGCCTCAGTCTGCTTTCTTCTAAAATACTCAATTTCTGAAAGGTCTCTACTATCATAAGGTATTCAGTGCCAGCAATTACCCAAGGTATAAAATTCCGACCGAAAGTTAGTGACAGGCTGATCAGGTAATTTTGATTGCCTGAACTTCAAAGAGGTACTGTGTCCCCTCAGCATCAAGCCAAATAGCGATCTCCCCTGTCGGGTGACCCTCCGCGATTTGGCCTGACCCTTTCACCTCCGCCTCGTCGGCCGAGTCGCCAGAGGTTCAACACACACGCCAGTTGTTAAACCTCAACAGCGAATTTTTCAGGAGAGTAACAATGGCTAATGAAATCAGTATCTACGTGGCGGATTGAGGGGTGTATGCTTATGGCGAGTTGCACGGAATATGGCTGAATGCCACTCACCCATTACATACCTTGCGGCAGCAAGTGAGAGAGATGCTAAAAACCAGCCCGGTACCCCAGGCAGCGGCAGATATTGCCATCCACCGGGCGGGCGAACACGAATCCCGTGATTCGGTGCACGAAATCGCATGTTTTCTCAGAGACCATCCTGAATTGTCAGAGGGGCTATTGGGGGAATCTTAAAGTTTCAGGGAGATAAAAACGCCCTTGAAAATCACTACATCGGTTGCTACCTCTCGCTTGCTGGCTACACCAGAGAACAGCTTCAAGCCAGTGGCAAAATCCCTGCGCGATTTATGGACTACCCTGATTTTGAGCAATTGGTGTGGAGTTAAGATGAACATATTTACACTATTGAAACCACCAAAAATGAGGTGCATGTATTTCAGGGGCACTAGCACGTAGGAAGGCGACACTGGTATCACTGGCAGCTAGGGAAGCTGCCAGTGATACCGGTGTGGCAAGGGCCCGCCAAGTGCTCGACCAACAGGCCGCCCGACTCAAGCTGCAGCAAGGAATTCAGGCGGCAGCAACCAGTACCAACCGCACAACTACCAAAAACACCACCCCAGCGTTGCTTTCCCCACAGCAAACCAAAAAAACCACAGACCCCCCGGATACCACCTGAGCCTCTGCTCCCGCTCCCCTGCTCTGCAAACCGATTGTTGCTCCCTGGCAAGGAACCCCTCTGACCTGACAATCCGCTAATACCCGCTGGGCGGCCAGGGTTCGGGGCTTATTTGCACCCACCCGCTGCTATCCGCCGGTTTGCTGCTCAGCCGGTCCTGTTTTGTTCGATGATTCCTTGTGTATTCTTTTTCGAATAGACGTTTTATCTCATTAAGTGTCTACAGACTCTTCAGTAGGTGTCTTTAATCCAAAAACAAGTGTCCTTACAGATCGAATTAGGTGTCTGGTCGTATTCAGGGAGTTTTTAATCAGAGGTGTTTATCTGTAGTCGTTATCAACGATAAAACGTGTTAACTGGATGTGATTAGGCAAATTGGATTGGGTGTTGGAGTTGCAGCAAAGGAATGGAATGGAGAGCACAAAGAAAAGCAGAATGGCAAGTCAGACGATTGGCCTGCAACCCTTTGGTTACAGCCTGCTCAGGGGGATTGCTAAAATAACTGCTGAAGCAACGGAAACACCACCGCTGCGAAAATAGCAGCAAGCATCCAGCCGTGCAGTCGCAAAGTGTCTTTAAGGTGACTCTCTACCAGGTCAATTTTGTTATCAACTGCAGCAATCTTCTTGTCGAGACCAGATGCGACATCATCAATCTTTCTGTCCAACTCCAGAATATCAACCTTCGTGGCCAACTGACTGTCCAGAGCTTCATTGATAGCCTCTGCCTGGGCATCCGCCTGTTCCACAGGAATACCTGCCGCTTGCAGCTTGCGGGTGAATTTCAGAGTGTCAAAGGCTGGTGCAGACATAAATACAGTATAGCACCATCCTGACATTTCCAGAATTTTGGTCACCGTCCTACCTGTCTTGCCTTGTTACCGGCCTGTTCAATACCCACTACCAGATCAATGGTTGACCGAAACAGCTTTAAAGCATGGTACAGCCCAGGGAAACCCTCTGCCGGGAACGGGGATAATGCCCAGGGCTCCGCCCTGGACCCGGCGACGCGCTCGCGCTCTCGTTAGCCATTCCACTCACTGTGTTTGTTGCATGGCCGAGCGGCCCGCCTGCGGGCTCGCTCTCCCCTGCCCTGCGCGCTGACGCTTGCCTGGTTAACAGGAAGAAGGGGTGGACGTGAGTGCAGAATTGACCATCAGAAGCTTTATGGGGCTTGTGGGGTGGTTTATTGAGCAAGGGAAAAGGGAGTGGAGTTGGAGAGGGGGAGATAGAGATACCAGGCTTGATCCTGGTACTGCATGGGGAGACGGACCAGTTGTCCTGCTTTATTGGCGAGGTAGGGGTTGCCGTCGGTATCCAGGTGTTGGGCTAAAGGGGTTATTCCGGTTTTGGGTGAACGTCAGTTCAGTTTGGCTAAAGACCTCAGTTCATCCTGAGCAACATCGTTGCCAGCAGACTCAGGGTGGTAAACGACAACACCAGATTGAAAACCAGCATCCACTTCATCAGCATCTGTTCGCCCTTGACCTTGGCGATCTCTTGACGAAGATCGTTGATGTCCTGTTTCATGGCAACCTGTTTATCAAGAGCCTCGTCAATGGCTTCCTGATGAGCACTGGCAAAAGCCTCTGCTTGGGCTTCTGGAATGCCAGCATCCCGAAGGCGGCGGCTGTATTTGAGGGTATCGAACATGGCAAGACTCATTGGATCAGTATATCACCATTCCTACACACGGTGAGCTATACCCGGCCGTTGTGGGCATGGATGGGTGGTGTGATCACGGGCTAGGTTCCTGCCGATCAATCGGTGGCTTCCTAATGCAAAACATCGGGTGTTTCGCCACCAATGGATATCCCCCTGAAACCGCTGGTCACTGGGCGGGCAACCTCGATCCTGTTGGATTTCAGGTTTCAACCAGTTGGCGGACTTGCTTGATGGTCATGAACATCCGGGCTGCATTGCTGGCAAAGCTCTGAAACCCGAACTCTTGATACCAGTTTTTCCGCCGCACGAAGGCTGTTACATCACCATCCGACATCACGTCCAGCAAAACAGCATGGCATCCAGCTTGTCCTGCGACGATACATGCTTTTTCGAAAACATGATGCATAAGCAGGCTTCCAATGCCAAATCCCTGTGCCCGTCGGGTAACAGCAACCTGACCGAGAAACAGGACTGGAATCTCACCGTGGTTCGGGGTGTCTCTCGGCGGTTTGGGTAACTCGGCTACATTCATGGTGCCCACATTGATCGCATAGTAACCGAGGACTTTGCTTTCTCTGGGCACAACGACAACATAGACCTTCGTCATGTCGTCCTTCTGCTGCCTTTTTGCTGACAGCTTCAGGAAATTGTTTAGCCGCTTCACACCGCAGTCGAACCCGTCATGGTCATGGTGCCCCGGGTCCCAAGTCTCGATATTGTATGAAATACCCATTCAACTTCCGCTGTACCAAGACTGGAATTGAGATCTGTATTTTCAGTCAGCATAGTCAACGTGGTGCCGGTAGGACGCAGCCGCTTTGAGTGCGCGCGGTGTCGGCACTGGCGGTGTGTCGAGCGCTGCTGCAAAAAGCTTGGCATCGTCTGTTGTCAGAATATGGTGGGAACTGTTCTCAATGATTCGCTGCGCCTCCTTGGCAATTGCGCTGCGCAATAATACGGACTTGTCAACGCCGAGTAGCGTTGAAGCACGCTCAATGAGTGCTGCCAGATTGTCGCCATGCCGCACCTGCGTGGTGCGGTTTTGCTTTTCTCGGCCCAGGCCGACCTCATTCAAATCCAGCATATCGAATCTCCTTTTATACTATATGTAATGCATTTTGCATTACAAGACAAGCGCAACTTTGCACACTTTTTTTTAAGTTGAGGCCACTGGCCTTATACGCGCCTCCAAATCTCCCAATAAGTTAGATGACTACGAGGAGATTTTAATTAACTGGCTATTCAGACAGTCTCGCTAACACCGTAAGCAACGGCGTGCGGTGAAACGCCTTTACCGAGATTGGTTAGCACTCGATTTACTGAGAGCATAGTTGAAGGGGTAGAAAAAGGTTGGACGCTGAGTTCACTTGAGCGTGAGCGGGAAAGATTACAGGAGCAGGGACAGGAGTGGGATCCAGGGAACTGGGAGGGTGGCTTGAATCGCTTTATGATCGAATTTGAAGAACTACTGATCAAGTATGTACAAAAACGCAGTTGCACAGGACCGTTTACACATTTCTAAGGAATAACCCCCGCGCAATTGTCTAGAATGCGTACACGCCATAGCTGTTATTTACCCAAAATACCAACCCGTAGATACCCAACCTAGGACGCAGAGCCTGTAGTATCTAGGCGAACATGAAATCGTCTGCACTCAAAGAGGCGGCCTCAACGCCGACCTTTGACCCTGAGCATCCAGATCAATTCGGGTACCTATGCCTGGGGAACCCAGATCATCGGAAGAGACAGCGCTTATACTGAGGTTGTCAAAAGACGTGATGGCAGGAAACCCCTGAATCAGGATAGTGTCATTGCCGCGGCTGCCGCTTTGGGAAAAATCATAAATGATGTCAGAGCCAGTATGGCTGTTGTCTCCGGAAAATATGAAGGTGTCATCTCCGCCCAACCCCTCAAGTCGGTCATTGCCTGGGCCACCAATCAGCCGGTCATCCCGCCTTCTCCTACCAGCACGTCGTCACCCTGCTCCCCTGCCAGAATGTCGTTGCCTTCACCAGCATACAAGGTATCATTGCCAGCCCCACCGACCATGACATCATCGCCAGGCCCGTCACGTAATACATCGTTGCCATCGCCACCATATAGTGAATCATCACCATTGCCACCACTGAGGGTGTCATTTCCGCCGTAACCATAAAGCTCATCATCATCCGGGCTGGCAAGGAACCTATCTCCTGATTCATTGCCAATCATGACGTCCTGGAGATTGGTTGTATGGGACAGTTTCAGATTGACTTTCTCATAATACACTTCCGCGTCGGAGCCATAATCAAGCCGGTAGGTTCCTTCCACGGTAAAGGTGTATAAAGCGGGCCGGTTATTGGTGGTGTACCAGTCTTTGAGAATGACCCGGTCCTCCAGCAACACGCCATCCAGATTTTTTAGTCCGAAAACCAGGTCTTCAGGTGCAAAGCTTGTCCCAGTGACAGTGCCTTCTATCCACTGGATTGGGAGATTGGAGTTAGGAACCCGCACATGGATATCGCTTGCGGTGGGAAGCCCGTTGCTGTCGACAAGTGTGACAACGGTGATGCCTGACCCTGGAGACAGTCTGTACTCATCTATGCCGGAGCCTGCTGTGGAGCTGGGGCTTGAGGAATCCCGGGCAGGTGCCTGAATGGTATAGACGGGCCGCATGACCGAGGCTCCTTTAATTTAGAGAAATATACAGAGCGCTAATGAGCATATTTCAGATACTTGGAGATGTCTATACCTCAGATCGAAAAGCATCAGTAGCCGCTCTTTCTTTCTGGGGATTATAAAGATTCTGTGGAAACCGACTAAGCATAAATGACAGATATGCATAATTACGTAATTATGCATTTGCGTGATTAAGGTAATCTGCAAGAGCAGTTTCCAGAATGGCTTGATGTGTTTGGTCCGTTTCAGCCGCGTGAAGGCGCAAACGGCGATATGTCTTACCATCAAGCGCGAACGTAAGCCTCTTCTCCCCATCCCGTTTAGGTTTTTTTTCCTCGGAGGGCATTCCTGCCCCGCGCTGCGGAATACCAGTATCTTTCGGTCTGTTTTGGGTGTTCAGGAGGCCGTCGAGCACTACTGTTTTTTTAGCCACTGAGAAGCCCTTTCACATAATTCCACATAGCTGTGATCTCGGCAGCTGCTTTTTTATCCGTCGTTTCGGATACTCCTTGCCCGGTGGCACCGGTTTCAGCATAAGCAACACGCTGCGCGATATTCACCGGAGCAAGACGGCCATGCTGGGCCAGAACCCGAGCCGCTTCTTCTGTAATCCGCGCACGAGGAGTTTGTGATAGCACAAAAGCGAATGGTACTTTGGCGGCATTTACGGCCGCTATGGTTGCACCCACAGCGCGAAGATCATCTGGTGAGGGTTTCGCCGGTATCAGGACAAGATCGACTATACTTAAAGCTTCTGAGAGCCATTTTGGTGCAGCCGGTGGAGTATCAATGATGCAGAGATCGAATTGTGCTTTGGCGGCATCAAGTGTCGTACCAAGAGCATCGGGAGCAGGATCACGATCCAACATCGCAGGTGTGTCAACCTCGCGGCTTTCCCACCAGCCCCGAAGGGATGCTTGAGGGTCGAGATCAAGGCAGAGTGCTCTGCGGTTGTCATGAGATGCCGCAACAGACAGGTTACGGACCAGCGTTGTTTTTCCTGAGCCGCCTTTCTGTGATGAAACAAGAATTGTATGCATAAATCCATTTTTACATATTTACGTAAATATGCAAATGCACGACTTTAATTAATGGTAATCAATCCTGTGGATTTTATGGACGATGCTCCGCAGCAGTTGGACTCCCCTTCGGGGCCGTGCTGGACAAGCCCGTGGACAGCAAGCTGTCCACCGCCTTGCCCACACTGTCCGCCTTTCGTCCACAAACCCCACAGTCAACAAGTCACAATTCGTTTGGATAGTTAGTTATTTCATATAGAGGGTTATTTGAAATGCGGCTAAGTATTTCTTTCACGCTCTTGCGGCAAGGCTCTCAGCGGCTTTCCAGGGCGTTTCTCAAGGCGAGTGATACCCTTTTTTTCTCACCTAAATCACTAAAAGTGCCCCACGGGCCCCATAACGCTTCTGACGGCCAGTTCTGCACTCATGCCCACCCTTTCTTCCTGTTAACTGGGCAAGCGTCAGCGCGCAGGGCAGGGGAGCGTAATGAGAGGAATGGCTAATGAGAGTACGAGCGCGTCGCCGGGTCCAGGGCGGAGCCCTGGGCATTATTGGTGTTTTTTCAGTGAATTCGAATTTTTACTTATTTTTCGCGGCAAGCTATAGAATGCTTATGTGCTTTCTCTACCGCCGGATACAACAGTCAATATTGTTAAGCAGTATGCTCACCGGACAAACTGCAACGCTAAGATGACGCTCAGCAACACCGCAAGATGCAACACCTGCGGTGATTATTGGCGGAAGGGGTGGGTGGTCCTAATCAGGAGTTATTTTATAACTATCATTCCGAGATAGTTATCTGGTCTCATAAAACAGCCAAATTGGGTTGTGCTAGAAGAATTGCTGAATAAGCGGGATAACAGTACTGGCAAGAATCAGTCCCAGCATCCATTTTATGAGAATATTGTCGCCCTTGAGCGCAGCAATTTTGATATCCATCTGGTGGATATTTTCTTTCAGTTCAGCCTTAGATTTATCAATCTTGTTGTCCAGACCAGATACAGCCCCATCAATCTTTTTATCCAGCCTGGATGCAACATCATCAATCTTCTTGTCCAGTTGCAGGATATCGATCTTGGTCGCTAACTGACTCTCTAATGCTTCATTGATAGCCTCTGCTTGCGCCTCGGCTTGTTCCACAGAGATACCTGCCTGCTGTAGTCGGCGGGTGAATTTCAATGTACCAAATGCTGGTGCTGTCATGGTGAGCAAGTGTAGCACGTTCAGAGTTCTCAAAAGCACCCAGAGAAACAGGAAGATCCGACCTGCTTCCACACCTAAAACACTTTGAACCTCATCGGACAGAGATGGTTCATAATTTCTGTGGATTTTATGGACGATGCTACGCAATAGTTGAACTCCCCTTCAGGGCCGTGCTGGACAAGCCCGTGGACAGCAAGCTGCCCACCGCCTTGCCCACACTGTCCGCCTTTCGCCCACAAACCCCACAGGTAACAAGTCACAATTCGTTTGGATAATTGATTGTTTTATATTGCGGTTTGGTTGAAGTTAAGGGCAAACATCTCTTTCACGTATTTGCGGCAAGGCTCTCAGCGGCTTTCCAGGGCGTTTCTCAAGGCGAGTGATACCCTTTTTCTCACCTAAATCACTAAAAGTGCCCCACGGGCCCCATAGCGCTTCTGACGGCCAGTTCTGGACTCACGTCCACCCCTTCTTCCTGTTAACCAGGCAAGCGTCAGCGCGCAGGGCAGGGGGACCGAACCCGCAGGCGGGCCGCTCGGCCATGCAGGGAGCGTAGCGAGAGGAATGGCTAACGAGAGTGCGAGGGCGGAGCCCTGGTCCTTTGTGCAGTTTCTGACTTGGGATAGGGGATTGTGCTATCCTTGGGGTCTCTGTTACTGCAACAATGAATCCGAATAAACCCGTCAGGTATCTTTAATCATGTCCGCTCCAGCTTTTGATACGCACAAATTCATCAAGAACCTGACTGGAACCGGCATGTCTACGGAGCAGGCGGAAGCCATTGCGACCTCGCAACAGGAAGCGTTCAGCCAGGCTTTGGATGAGCAGTTCGCGACGAAGGGAGACATCACTGGCCTCAACAACAGGATTGATGTTGCTGTATCTGGTCTGGACAATAAGATTGACCGGGCGGTAACTGGTCTCAACAACAAGATTGATAAAGTCGCAACCGATCTCAACAATAAGATCAATGAGGTTGAGTCTGGCCTTGATAAGAAAATTGATGGGGCGGTAACTGGTCTCAACAACAAGATTGATAAAGTCGCAACCGATCTCAACAATAAGATCAACGAGGTTGAGTCTGGCCTTGATAAGAAAATTATTGAGGTCAAAGGCGAGCAGGTGTTGATGAAGTGGATGCTGGGATTTAATTTGGCGTTTACGCTTGCGATTGTGTGGCGGGTATTTGACATGTAGCGATTTCGGCCACGGTTGCTGACTATCTGGTTGTTTTCCCTTGAACACCTTTCACTGTCCATTGTCTGTATGGGCTGCTTATATCAAGACGATAAAGAACCGGCTCTCTCCGGAAGGCTGGTTTTTGTTTTCAGCAGGATAAGGGTATTGGTTAGCTGATCATTACCATGCCTGTTGCGTCATCAGGTGTTTTCCTTTAGCTGCCAGGTTACATTGTCTTTTCAATTCTAAAATTCCGTTAGCGACTCTTTTTCCATCCCTGTTTATTACTTGCGGTGAGTGTTCACTGAGATCGAATCAGGGGATCACTATTGTTCTGCCCGCTTTTTTTTGCACCTGGAATCACCCGTGAGTGTATAGAGCTGTGTTAATCTTGCTTCAGTATAGATTTGATTTGTGGTTAATTTTATTGGTTAATTTTATTGGTTAATTTTATTGGTTAATTTTATTGGTTAATTTTATTGGTTAATTTTATTGGTTAATTTTATTGGTTAATTTTATTGGTTAATTTTATTGGTTAATTTTATTGGTTAATTTTATTGGTTAATTTTATTGGTTAATTTTATTGGTTAATTTTATTGGTTAATTTTATTGGTTAATTTTATTGGTTAATTTTATTGGTTAATTTTATTGGTTAATTTTATTGGTTAATTTTATTGGTTAATTTTATTGGTTAATTTTATTGGTTAATTTTATTGGTTAATTTTATTGGTTAATTTTATTGGTTAATTTTATTGGTTAATTTTATTGGTTAATTTTATTGGTTAATTTTATTGGTTAATTTTATTGGTTAATTTTATTGGTTAATTTTATTGGTTAATTTTATTGGTTAATTTTATTGGTTAATTTTATTGGTTAATTTTATTGGTTAATTTTATTGGTTAATTTTATTGGTTAATTTTATTGGTTAATTTTATTGGTTAATTTTATTGGTTAATTTTATTGGTTAATTTTATTGGTTAATTTTATTGGTTAATTTTATTGGTTAATTTTATTGGTTAATTTTATTGGTTAATTTTATTGGTTAATTTTATTGGTTAATTTTATTGGTTAATTTTATTGGTTAATTTTATTGGTTAATTTTATTGGTTAATTTTATTGGTTAATTTTATTGGTTAATTTTATTGGTTAATTTTATTGGTTAATTTTATTGGTTAATTTTATTGGTTAATTTTATTGGTTAATTTTATTGGCAAGATGTGAGATAAGGGCCCATATTGGGCCTTATCTCGATATTGTCCTTATTCGCCTTTGGCTCAACGGAGAAGCAGGTTGCCAGGGAACCAGCAAGCCATTGGCAGGGAAAAATCATACTTATTTATTTATCAAGGGAGTAGCGATGCCGAAGCACACGTTCAAGGTATACACGACAGAGGAAGAGGCGGCCCAGATTCGAGCAAAGGCAAGTTCAGCGAGTCTGTCGACCTCGGCGTTTTTACGTTACGCGGCCCTGCGGAGGAAAGTGGTGTCCGTACACGATCGGGAAGCGGTTGCGGATCTGATGATTTTGGGTGCTGATCTGGGTCGTGTGGGAGGGTTGTTGAAAAGCTGGCTGGCGCGTGAAGGGGAGGCATCTTTTAGTGAGGTTCCTGGTTGTGATATTGCGAGCCTGTTACGGGATATATTGGAGACCCGAGATCGATTGCACGATGCGATTGAGCGAGGGGTTGTGGGGGGAGAGGGGTTGCCATGATTGCGAAAATTGTTGCGTCGACGGGTGGCAAGTCAGGGAGTTTTGGTTATTCAGCGCGCTATATTCTGGACATGGAAGGGTGTGTTTCGGACCCGTTGAGCTGGTCTCGGACAGCGGATTATGCTTTGAATGATGGTGGTAGGAGTGACCGTGTGCATAGCTGGCGAATCAGCAATTGCCGTTGTGATGATGATCCGGCGGTGGCGACGGCGGAGGTGTTGGCGACACAGGCACGTAATACGCGTGCGAGGAGTGCGCGTCATATGCATTTGGTGGTGTCGTTTCCGGCTGGTGAGACGCCGGATAAGAAGACGTTGCATCGGATAGAGGATGATCTGGTGGCATCGATTGGGTTGGAGGCTCATCAGCGGCTGTCGGTGGTACATACAGATACGGATCATTTGCACATGCATGTGGTGGTGAACAAGATTCACCCGGAGACGTATTGCATTGTGGACCCGTACCAAAGTCAGCGCAAGCTGATGCGAGCCTGTCATGAGCTGGAGGTGGAGTACGGGCTTGAGAAGACTCCGCACGGTTTGGAGAAGGGTCAGCTGTTGGATTTGGCGGAGAGTTTTATGGTGCGTGAGCGGGCGGCGGTTGAGCAGCATTGTGAGAGGCGGAAGCTGGATGATGTTGAGTTGACCCTGCGTGAAGGGGCGCTGGAGATTGTGTCGGGGGAAGCGGGACAGCAAGCTCGTGAAAAAGCCCATGACACAGAGGTTGCATTGCTGACCAGGGAGCGGCTGACTGATGCGGCGGTGGAGAAGGCGCAGTTGCGATTGGCTGAGCTTGGTGAAGACCCGCAATGGCAGGGGGCGTATAGCTGGGGGGAGTTTTACCGGTGTTTTGTGGAGCGTGGTCTGGAGGTGGTGTCGACGCCGCACGGGCTGGCGATTGGCCAGGGGAGGGATCGGCAGTTGCTGAGCGGGATAGACCGTCAGGTTTTCAGCATGGGTAGTCTGACAGCGCATCTGGGTGATTATCATGCGCCGGAGCGGATAGTGCGGGAGTTTGTTGAGCAGGATTTTATTCGTGAGTGTCAGGCTGAACATCGGGATCGGGTTGAAACGGCAGTGCGTCAGGAACTGACGGGTCCGATGACGGAGTTGGAGCACAAGACTGGCGAGCGGTCACTGGTGAGCTGGGCGAAAGCCCAGGTGGCGGAACCGGCCCTGGCGTTGGTGGCAGCGGCGAGGGGGCCTAACAGCTCGCATAGCTGGGAGGATCTGCACGGGTTGCTGGGTGGATACGGGCTGGTAATCAAGCCACGCGGGGCGGGGCTGGTGATAGGTTGTCGGTTAACCACGGTGGAGCAAGCCCGGGAAAAAGCGGATACGCGACACCACCCTGACAAGTGGCTTTTCATCAAGGCATCCAGTGTGGATCGTGGGTTGTCGAAGGGGAATCTGGAGCGGGTGTTTGGTGCCTGGCAACCGTCGGTACGGTCGTTGCTCAGCGAGAACGCGCAGGACGGATACCGTGCTGAGAGGGCCCGAGAAAATGCGGCAAGAGAAAGCGAGACAAGAGTACAGCAGGAACGGGAGAGACAGGACATGGCGGTGCGTGAGGTGCTGCTGGCAGAGGCCTGCAAGGCGGCGAAGGTTATCCTAGCCCGGGCTGTTCGGGAACCTTCCCTGACAGGGCAGGCGGGCTGGGAGGCGTTGAGCCGGTGCTTTGCGGAGAGAGGTCTGGTGCTGATTCGGCAGGGGGATGAGCTGGGTGCGGTGGATGGCAAGGGCACACAGCATGATCTGGACGGGTTTGTGTTCGGGTCAAGAAACCTGATGCGCACTCTGGGTTATTACCGTTCGCCGAAACTGTTTGTGGACAGGCTGATGGCTTCGGATGAGGTACAGAAGACTCTGGCGGTGAACTGGCAACGGGCGGCGGAGGCGCTCTCTGCCAGCCGTGGTGAACACACTCGGGAGCAGTCGGCACCGCAGCGGGAGCTGCAGGAAACCCTGCCGCAGTACAGCCGACAACCGGTTCTGGGCAGTGCGGACAATCCCTTGTGGGGGGCGTATCAGCAAAGGCGCGATGAGTCGAAAAAGGCGCGGGAGCTGTTATGGGCCAGTTACCGGGAACGGCGTGAGATGTTGTTGAGCGCGTATGAAGAGCGGTTTGGAGAGATTCGGGAGTCTGGAGCGATCCGTTTTCAAAAGCGCAATTCAACGCTGCCCTTTCATCGATTCCGATACACTTCGCTCATAACAAAGTCTGTATGGATAAATATAGATCAATCGGCAATAGGTTCACTGCCGAGAAGTTTTTCGACTTAGTTGTCGCGTTGATGAATAATGTGCCATTAGGTACCGAGATAATTGATAAGCACTTGCTTGAAAACGTTCCTAGCGTGTCGTGAGTTTATTTTTCCCGATGGGACAGTGCCCCTGCCTGGGGACGGTTGCAGCAGCTTGGCATCAGGCACATCTGTGCGTGGGGCAGTGACCGGTTTGTTATACTGGACAAACAGGATTGGCTTGTAAGTGTAAACACAGCTCTGTTAATGAACAACAGCATAGCCAATGGAGAACCTCATGGTCGTACCACAACAAGCCTTTAAATCCGCCACCTATCAGGATGTGCTGGATGCTCCGCCTCACAAGGTAGCCGAAGTGATTCAGGGGGTATTGCACATGCACCCACGCCCTGCTGCACGCCATGCCTGGGCAAGCTCACGTTTAGGGGGTTCTCTTGATAATCCTTTTAATACAGGAAATGGAGGCACCGGTGGCTGGTGGATTGTTTTTGAACCGGAGCTGCACCTGGGAGAGGACATTGTGGTGCCCGACCTGGGGGGCTGGCGACGGGAAACAATGCCGGTGTACCCTGATACGGCCTTTTTCGACATTGCCCCAGACTGGGTGTGCGAGGTGCTGTCACCTTCCACCCGCAATATTGACCTCACTGTAAAACGGGATGTATATGCCCGTGAAGGGGTGTCGCACCTGTGGTTTGTGGATCCGGATGCGCGAACTTTGGAAGCCTTTGCATTGAATAACGGCCAGTGGACCCTGATTGCCTCACTGGGCAATGACCAACCCGTATCTGTACCACCTTTCGATGCCATCAGCTTCTCACTGGGTGCCCTGTGGCCGGACACCGGTATTGAGAAAGACGGCGATGGTGAAGAAAGTGATGAGGACACAGGCGATAATGAAGGAACATCTCCCTGATCTGTTGTTCCCGACAGCGTCAGGTGTCACAAACTGGCGATAACGCAGATACTCTCCGGATGCCGTTTAATCGCCACAGCTATAGTCATCCATCCCGACTGGGCTATGTTCTCCTTGCCACCGTCTGTGTTGTGATGGTACTGGATACGGGAATGAACTATTGCCTTGCACTGGCATTCGGGTTCCATCCCGATCTTGGCGAGCCCTGGTTCGGGGGCTTGTACCCTGCCGGAGCCTGGATCGGCTGGTTTGATGCCTGGGGTACAAGCTACCAGACTATTTTTCTGCCGCGAGTGCTGGGGTTTACCGGCATTCTCCTGAGCTGGGCCGGACTGGCAGTTTATCTCGATCAGCGTCGCGCATTACAACCTCCCCTGTCCCAGGTGTATGGGTCAGCACGCTGGGCAACACCAGCTGATGCTACCGAAGCGGGATTACTGGCCACCCAGGGCCTTGCCCTGGGTACACTGCCCGGGCGGTTCGGACAAACTCACCGCCTTTGCCACGACGGGCCGGAGCATGTGGCAGTACTGGCACCCACCCGGTCAGGCAAAACGGTCAGTGTGGTGATCCCAACCCTGTTCTCCTGGAAAGCCGCCGCTGTGGTGTATGATCAGAAAGGCGAGTTGTGGCAGCACACCGCAGGCTGGCGTGCAGCTAACATTGGACCGGTGTACCGCTTTGAACCGGCGGCCACGTCGAATACCTTTTGCTATAACCCGCTGGATGCGATTCGTCTGGGTAAACCAGAAGAAATTGGTGATGCCCAGAATCTGGCCCATATCCTGATTGACAGCGGATCGCAGTACGGCGGAGAGAGTCACTGGACCACCTCGGCGCGCAATCTGGTCACCGGCATTCTGCTGTATGTGTGTTATCAAGCCAACACCAATAACACCACTGCCAGCATCAACGAAGTCATTAACATCCTGACCTTGCCGCAAACCTCCATCAAGGAGCAACTGAAAGCGCTGGCGGAAAATACCTTTGGTGAAGGTGGTATACCTCACCAAAAAATCGCCCGCGTCGGCAGTGAGTTCATGGCCAAGCCAGACAAAGAGCTGGGATCAATCTGGTCTACTACGGTGGCTTTTCTTGAGCTGTACAGCGATCCGATTATTGCCAGGGCCATGAGTGAATCCACGCTCTCCTTTGCAGAGATGGTGGACGACAACAGGCCAGTTACGGTCTATCTGGTAACCCGCGAAAGTGACAAGGACCGTCTGAAACCGCTGGTTCGCCTGTTTTACACCCAGCTCTTGCGGGTGCTGCTGCGTCGTGAGGCTCATCATGGCCATCTGCCTTACCGGCACAGGTTATTGCTGCTGGTGGATGAGTTTATCTCGCTGGGCAAAATGGATTATTTGCAGGAAGCGTTGAGTTTTATTGCCGGTTACGGCATTCGGGCCCTGCTGGTATTGCAGGACATCAGTCAGCTGCATGCACTGTATGGTAAGGATGAGGCCATTATTGCCAACACCCACATCCGGGTGGTGTTTGCTCCCAACCGTCTGGAAACGGCCCAGTGGATTTCCGGGATGCTGGGCAAAACCACTACCCACCGTCTTGATCGCGATACGAATCAAAGAAAAAAGGTCTCGGAGATCGGGCGTGAGTTGCTGACACCGGATGAGATCATGCGGCTGCAACCGATTCACCAACGTGGTCGGCAGACCATAGCGGGCGAGCAACTGGTGCTGGTGGCCGGGCTGAATCCATTTCGGTGCCAGCAGACCCCGTATTTTCTGTCACCGGACATGGCCAACTTCAGCAAGATTGCTCCACCACTGCCGTGATACGCGATACCCGGTTTGTGTTGTGCGCCTTCAGTCTTTGCACAGTACTGTGGAGCCTTGATGTCTTCGCGGTAATCCGCTTCAACACCAGCGCCTCACACCCGGCCATGGTGTTTGTGCGAGTCCCGCTGGCTCATGGTGACGCACAGCGTCATCAGGTTGTGCAGTTCTGCCCGACACACCAGGAGACCCTTCAGGACCCTGCAACCGGTACCTGCCCTTCGGGTACCCGCCCCGTACTCAAGCCGGTCGTGGCGGTGGCTGGCGATGTCGTAATGTTGCTGGACAGCGGCATGACCGTGAACGGGACGGTGATTCCTCAGTCAGCTCGGGTACCTGTAACAGGTATCTACACCCTGCCACCTGGCCGTTATCCGGTAACACCAGGCCAGGTCTGGTTGCTATCCACCCATCACCCCCATTCCCTGGACAGCCGCTATTATGGACCCGTTGCAACCGACCGGTTGCTCGGTGCCTACCAACCCCTTTTTTAACCGGCAACCACCGCACCGCAACTGGCGGTAAGTGCTTGACAGATTGTTGGGTTAATGCCCTACTGTCCCTGATACATGTGACGACTGCATACTCAGCCGGAATAGCTCCTGACGAAGAAAGGGGCTGCATGAAAGTGATTCATGTTCGTCAAGCAAGCAACTCACCCGTGCGGGACATAACCTCCCGCCCGGGATGGTGTTCCGCCAATTAATCTTTTTTAACTGGAGAACATCATCATGAGTAATGACTACTACAATGTGCAACTGAATGGCGTAGGCTATGTCAACGGTATCAAAAGCAAGACATCGGACAACGGTCCGTTTGTGGTGCTGACGATATCGGCGCTTCAAGGTCACAAAGATACCGTCACTTACACCCGTATTGACTGCATCGCAGTGACTGAGAAGGCAAAGGACGTGCTGAAAGAGATTGACAACAACAATCCTGATGCAAAAGTGCTTTGCCGGTTTGAGCTGTCAGGTCTTGAGACCAGCCCATTCGATTACCCGGATACCAGTCAACGGGCTGGAGAATCCGGGGTCAATGTCCGGTCGAAACTGATGGCACTGACGGTGCTTCGCATTAACGGCGAAAAGCCGGGCAGTACCCCTGACAAGGAAGCCCCTCAGGCGCACAAGAAGTTGTCAGCCGGGATTGATGCGGACGAGGACATTGAGTTCTAGTGCCGTTTCGACTGGCAGAGGGTAAGGAGGGGCTGTGCTTCTCCTTGCTTTCAGGCCATAGTCTCGGGCAGTCCATATGACCACGGCATGTATTGCTGTGGCAACCCCTTGCGGAAACCGCTTTCCGCAAGGGGAGCTGTTTTCGCGTTTGACTCACGTTTAAACGATAGGAAACTTTTATGAGTAACAGTAATAGTGACACAACAAGCGGTAACGAGAAATCGATGAACAGACCCAGTGCTGAACTGTTAGCCATTGTGGGAATGGGCGTTGTTATCCTGATTTCCACCTGGCAGATGAATGACAGCCTGCGTCATGAGATGCGTGACGGCTTTGCCATGGCAGAGGCCAGAGACGACTCACTGCGGCAGGAAATTGGTACAGTACGTGAAGACGTTAACGGGCTGCGCCATGACATGCATGAGGAGTTTGCGGCGATACGGCGAGAGACCAATAACAAGTTTCTTGTTGTCGCGGAACGGCTGGCGTCGCTGGAAACAGCGGTCAGCTTTCTCAGAGATGAGGTCATTGCGCTGCGTAACGACGCAGCCGATTGACAACATTTCAACTCATCGTTTTTCATCATTAGGGCCACAGTAAACCAGCTTCTACCCTGGTCAGGGTGGCACTGCTACACTGAACACAGGCTGAACTGGTGGTTTGGTAATCAGCGATTACGACATTGTTCATATTCCCGTACATGACGCCCAGTAATGCCAGCCCCGGAAGTCAGCTTGTCTGGCTAGCTGGAGGGCATCGTGCTCAGCTTTAGCCTTCGACCAGCCCTCCGCACTGAAGACCTCGCTGCCTTCGCCATCACCACTCGGAAACATGATTTCCACATCGACGTAATAGTACGGGTATTTTTGACAAGGGTCCTCAAGAATTACAGATCCTGTTTTTCCCCCGTCACTGTCCGGCTTTCGGGGCGGCAAACAGGATTTTGGCGTTGCTGTCTAAGTTCTATACCAGGGCAATAATCTTTGGCCGGAGGATACCAGGGTGTTTCGCATGTGGGCCCGGTACCTTCGGCAAGTCCTGTGTCTGGTTCACAGGCATTGAGAACCTCATTCCTTTGGGTAAATGTTTCACCCTTGCGGTGAAGGTCTGTATGGGGCTGCCAGTTTTGTGCTGGGTTGCACCACGGGTCGCTTCTTCTATTATTATTGCTGTCCCGATCATTCAGGGTGTTCATCTGCTCCCCCCTGTTTTCGGGCAGTTCAATTTCGCGGATTTCCGGCTCTGGTGGAAGTGGCGGTTCAGCGGAAACGGCTATCCGGCGACGGCACAGCTCACCTGCCTGGCAGTGATCGAAAGTCTGCACCACCCTAAACTGGTTGATGGTGGTGTCGTACAGGCTCTGCCGATGCAGCAGCATGACCGCACTGACGGTGTGAGGATCACGCCGGTTGCGATGCCTGCCTGTCCTCATTGACGACATTAAAAATTGGGGCCAGACAGTTTATTGCTTAGAATAATACTGTCTGGCCTTTAGTTTTGAGCACAGTTCAGGACTTTTCTGCGCAATTTGCCGGTCAGTTGAGGTATGGTGAATACTCCAAAAAGGCTGAGTGAATGATCGGAATCGTCTCTGGAAGAACTCGTTTTTATGCGCTTGCCAGCTGCATGTGTTTGGCGCTGTGCTATTCATTGTCACTTAGTGCCACTACCATTCTTGGCATGGATATCGATGCCATGGCATCGGATGCCGAACTTGTTTTTGAGGGGCAGGTTCTGGAACACAGTGTTCAAGAGAATGCGGCAGGAATAGTAGTTACCTATGTTACTTTTCAAATCAATGACGTAATCAAAGGAAGCTATTCCGATCTCTATCTTGAACTAAAATTCGCAGGCGGGACATATCAGGGGCAAATCGTTGAGGTCAGCGGTCTAAGAATTCCCAAACTGGATGAGCAAGGCATTTATTTTGTTGAGTCGGTTTCACAAGACTTAGTTAACCCATTGTTAGGCTGGTCGCAGGGTCATTTTCTTATTGTTAATGACGACGGTGAACGCAAAATCAGCACGATAAATCTCAGGCCAGTCACCGATGTGATGCGCACTGGTTCTATTCCTCGATCAATCAAACGCCCTCAGCCATTGTTGGATGGTGATGTTGGTGCAGCAGTTGGTGTTGTGACAGACGCAGGACCCTTTCAGTTTGATCGAGCAATGACGGTGGAAGATTTTAAAACCCGCATCCGGCAGCTCATTGATTAACGATCAAAGGTTCTAAAGCCCCAAAAGCATCTTCTAACTCTATACTCTTTGTTAGTATTGAAAGCTGATTTTTAACGCAGCAATAACAACGTAGGTAATTAATCAGAGGTTCCTTAGTTTATTAGTTCGCGAAAAGGGCTGAAATTCCCACTTTTTGGACTGCATGATTGAGTCCAAATGAGCAAAAAAAGATATATTATATAGTAACAAAAATCAGGGAAATCCTGTATGATTTGTCTCCTTGGTCTTGAGGGGCTGGGTCTTTTG
The DNA here is from genome assembly GCA_965198435.1 of uncultured Pseudohongiella sp. Classification (GTDB taxonomy): domain Bacteria; phylum Pseudomonadota; class Gammaproteobacteria; order Pseudomonadales; family Pseudohongiellaceae; genus UBA9145. Next base: position 613,672 of record OZ240664.1, read on the forward strand.
GGCTGTAGTCAGTTTCTAAATAATAAACAAAGAGATAAAAATGCGAATCAGAACACCAGTGCTTCATTGTGCACTATTAGCGAGCCTGGCAATGCAGGCATTGCCTGCATCAATTGCATCTGCACAGACAGGTGCTAACGACGAAATCGAATCCATATTCGTAATAGGTCAGCGTCGAGCATATCAGGGAGATTTCGATGCATTAGAAACACCGCAGGCAGAATTAAGAATTGATTCTGAAACCTTGCGCAATGCAGGCGTGGTCGATCTGGTCCAGGCGCTGGACTTATCCGCCTCCGCCGCCAGGCAAAATAACTTCGGTGGGCTCTGGAACAGTTTTGCAATTCGCGGTTTTGTTGGTGATGAGAACCTGCCAAGTAACTTTCTTGTCAATGGCTTTAACGCTGGACGTGGTTTCGGTGGAGCTCGTGATCTTTCAGGTATCGAATCGGTTGAAGTATTAAAGGGTCCGCGTGCAGCTTTGTATGGACGTGGGGAGCCAGGTGGCACTGTTAACCTGGCCACTAAGCGACCTACCTTTGAGACTGCGGGTGAATTAGTTTTATCTACAGGTAGTTGGAACACTAATCGAGCTGACTTTGATTATACGACCCCCGTATCTGATGACATTGCGATCAGGTTGGTTGGAGCTATTGAAGATGCTGAAAGCTTTAGAGATACAGTGGAGACTGAAAAGCGTTTGTTTAGCCCATCACTGGCATGGCGGATAGGTGATAACAGCCAACTTAACTACGAAATGGAATACAGCAATCAGGAAACGCCTTTTGATCGAGGCGTGATTGCAATAAATGATGTATTAGGACTAATCCCTGAAAGTCGATTCCTGGGTGAGCCTGGCTATGGTCCGATAGAAACCGAAGTGCTTGGTCATCAGTTGGAGCTTCAACATGATTTTGACGGTAATTGGAGTGCGCTGGTTGGTTATAACTATCTTGACACCTCACTTGATGGGCTTGCTTCCGAGAATGGTTTTGCCGCCCCGGATGGTGATGGTAATTTTGGTCGCTTCAGCCGTAATCGCGACTATGACGCGACTTATCGGGTGTTTCGTGCTGAGATAAGTGGAAGTTTCCACATGGGTGACGTAACGCATCGTATTATCGCAGGCGTAGATAGTGATAAATTTGAGAATGATCAGGTTGCTTTTCGAGACAGATCAACTGATCAAAGCATCAATATTTTTAACCCGGTATATGGCAACTCCCCGGTATCCGGTCTGGCTCTGGCTCCACAGATTGATAGAGTTGAAACACAAGAAGCTCTCGGCTTCTATATTCAGGATCAAATTAGTCTAACTGATCAAGTGGAAATTCGATTTGGTGCCCGAGTAGACAACTACGATCAGGAGCTGATTAATCGCAGATCTAACAGCACGTCCAGATATTCCCAGACTCAGGTAAGTCCACAATTTGGCGTGGTTTACCAGGCAACAGACGCGCTTTCGCTGTATGCAGTATACGGCGAAAACTTTCGCCCACTGTCTGGCGCAACCGATGAGAACGGTTTAGACCCCAACCTGTCAAAATCGACAGAACTGGGTGTGAATTTTACGCTGAATGATGGTGCGCTGGCTGGTAATTTAGCGATCTTCGATCTTGAACAATCGAACATTGCAACTTTTGATGCAGATTTTAATCCCACAGCTATAGGTGCTGCAGAAAGCTCGGGTTTTGAGTTCGACCTAACAGGCAGGCTAACTGGCACCACAAGTTTGTGGTTATCTTATGCTAACATCGACGCGCAAACCCTGAATGACTATACGGATTTTATTTCGTTTAATTTCATTTCGGCGGGCTCAAACCTTCTCAATGTTGCCGAGAATCAGTTCAGTCTGCAGCTTGCCGAGGACACTCAGCTCGCTGGTAAGCCATTGACGTTGATAGGTACTTTGATTTACGTCGGTGATAGAAGTGGAGAATTTGGTGATCCAGCTTTCGAACTGCCAGGCTACACCACTTTTCGAATCGCTGCGGACTATCAGGTTTCAGAGTCATTAGGATTGCGTGCGGAATTTAATAATGTGTTTGATGAGGAGTTTTACACTAATTCTTATGCGGATGTTTGGGTGCAGCCGGGCGCACCAACCTGGTGGAGACTTTCAGCGACATACTCGTTTTAATACTCCCCGAGAAAGGTTGGGGAGAATAACCAGATGACAGAAATCGCACTTCAGGCAACTGATCTGGAAGTCGTACGTGGCGACAAGATGGTGCTTTCAGGCATGTCGTTCGAAGTCAGGCAAGGCGAAGTATTTGCCTTGCTTGGTGGTAATGGTGCAGGTAAATCTACAACCCTGCTGACATTTATGGGTTTGTTGAGTGCTGTTGGTGGTAAGGCCGAGGTGTTAGGCCAATATGCTGCGGATGATCCAGCGGCTGTGCGTAGTAAAATTGCTTACCTGCCTGAAAGTGCTGCGCTCTATGAGCATCTCAATGCCATAGAAAACCTGACTTATTTCCTTTCTTTAAGCCAGGCTCGACCTGATACAAAAGCATTACATGCAGCTCTTGAATCTGTAAATCTACCCAAAGATAGCTGGAATCAACCTCTAAAGTCGTACTCTAAGGGTATGCGCCAAAAAACAGCAATAGCACTTGCCTTATTGCGCGAGACTCCAATATTACTGTTGGATGAGCCCACTTCGGGACTCGATCCAGCAGCAGTTGAAGATTTTCACAGGATAGTAGAGAAACTAGCCAATATCGGCGTCACCATTCTAATGGTGACCCATGATTTATATGGTGCATGTCAGGTTGCTCATCGCGTAGGGCTGCTGCGTGCCGGTCAACTCGCCGATGTATTCGAAGCTGATGAGGACGGTATAATTGATATCGCCGCAATCCGGGATTTATTTTTACAACAGGCTGCGTGATGAATCCAATCCTGTTGATTGCTGGTGATGAGTTACGTTTTTGGCGTCGGTCAAAACTCGCTTGGACAGTCTTAACAACCCTGCTGCTGGTGTCTGTTTGCTCGGCGTTTGTAGCTAACGCAGAAGTTTCTCGAAGAGCACAAGAGCGCTTGGCGCAACAAGCTGAAGCCGATGCCATATTTCAGGCTCAGCCCGATCGGCATCCGCATCGTATGGTGCATTATGGTCACTATGTTTATCGCATGGTGTCACCATTAGCTGTGATTGATTCCGGCGTTAACTCAATGGTTGGTACTTCAATTTTCCTTGAGGGCCATCGGCAGAATACTGCTACTTTTGCTTCTGCCAGGGAAACCGGTCTGTTGTCGCGGTTTGGCAATTTCTCGCCTGCTTTCGCTTTACAGTCATTGGTGCCTTTGCTGCTTATCATTTGCGGTTTTGCGAGTGTCACTCGAGAAAAAGAGAGTAAAACACTGTATCAGTTGATCGGGCAGGGCATTAGCAGTAACAGGGTATTGCTGGGTAAGTCCTTAGCGCTTTGGTCACTGGCATTATTAGCGTTGATTCCACTGATCAAATTGGGACTGGGTGCCACTGAATCTGATGTTTTTGGTTTCCGTCAGTCGCTAGCTGGGTTGACGTTCGGCTATCTACTGTATCTTAGTGTCTGGGTTTTATTGACAGTGGGAGTTTCAGCGCTTGTGCGAACATCCGCTCAATCACTTTCAGTACTATTAGGACTTTGGATTCTTGCTGTGGTTTTGATGCCGCGCATAGCAGGCGCATATGCCAATGCTGTTGCCCCTTCACCAACGCAAATTGAAACGAATCTACGTATCGCAGAAATTATGCGTTCCGGTGGAGATAGTCATGATATTGAAGATTCAGCTTTCATGGATTTACGTGCACGAACACTGGCAGAGTACAACGTGGAAAGCATTGCAGCGTTGCCGTTTAACTATCGCGGCTTCGTTGCGTTACGAGGCGAGGAAGCTGATACGGAAGTTTTGAATCAGTTTGCCGAAGAAAGGATGCTTAGAGAACTGGAACAGAAACGCGTGGCTGATAGTTTCTCAGCACTGTCTCCTATTGTCGCCATACGTGCTTTTTCAATGGCGCTAACAGGAACCACATTGCAGGATCACCACCATTTCTTGCGGGCTGCCGAAGAATATCGCTATGACATGGTGCAGACGTTTAATCGCCTGCAGATGACTGGCATGACATTGGCCGATGATCTGGCTCGAAATACGAATGCTGAATCTGGTCGACGTACACGCCTTGATGCCGCAGCCTGGAGGGAAATGCCTGTATTCGAATTACAGCCGCTAGGTCATGCGCAACGCTGGCAGGCAGCCTCTCAAGCAGGATTTACAATGGCGCTTTGGCTGCTACTGGCATTTGGCCTTCTTCTTTTTGCTGGACGGCGACTTCACGCATGAACTTAAGTTATCGCCTGCAACAGGAATGTAAATTTCTATTTAAAAGCAAAGCAATAGTTAGTGCTCTGCTGCTTTTACTGGCAGTGACGGGTGTCAGTGTAGTTCTTGGTCTAAATTACGTTGATCAAGAGCGGCAACAAATCACTGAGTTGATTCAGCTTGATGCTGAAGAGCGTGCCTATAAACGCACTCTTGCTGTTGATTATGGCGGTGCGGCATATGACGCGTTTCATGCAGTTTGGAACGAACCTTCAAAACTGGCATTCGCTGCGATCGGTCAACGGGATCTAAATCCTACGATGATGCGAATTCGCGCTCTCGCACTTGAAGGGCAAATATATGAGACTGATAGTGCCAATCCGGAATTGGCGCTCACAGGACGCTTTGATTATTCTTTCGTGGCTGCATATTTGTTGCCACTGGTTGTAGTCTTTTTGTTTTATGACTTGATTGCATCAGAGCGAGAAGGGGGTCGCCTTGGTTTGCTCGAGGTAACAGCACACAGTTCACGTTCTTTGTGGATTCCCAGAATCACCCTCAGATTATTCAGCGTAGTGTTAGCGATACTGATTCCTTTGTGGATTGGAATTTTTGCTGAAGGCACGGCTATTGGCATCGCATTCCAAACCAGCGTAGCAATAGCGCTGCAAGCTTTCCTGTGGACAGCAATAGTGCTTCTTGTTGCCACTCGGCCAAACCTCCGTTCTGAAACAGTCGCATCAATTTCAATTGGTATTTGGGTAGTTCTTACATTAGTCATTCCAATCATTGGGAAAGTCTATATAGAGAGTATGGTTCCAGGAATCAAAGGAGCGGAAGTCTCGCTGGTACAAAGAGAAGCTGTTAACGATGCCTGGGATTTACCAATCTCTGACACCATGGATGCTTTCTATGCGTCCCATCCAGAATGGTCTGATTCACCGCCGATCACCGGAGTCTGGCATTGGAAATGGTATTACGCCTTTCAGCAAGTTGGTGATGAGACAGCTGCAGAACTCTCTAAAGGTTATCGGAAAACTATGATTGAACGAGATCAGATAACTGCAAAAATTGCCTGGATTTCACCTGCCGTGGCAATTCAACGCAAGTTGGAGGATCTGGCCGAAACCGATTTGGATGCCAGCCTGGCGTTTGAAGATCAGGTACGCAGCTATCATGGACAGATTCGTCGCGCCTATTATCCGGTGTTGTTTCGGGAAGTTCCTTTTAGTGACGAGCGGCTTGCACAGATTCATATCCCTGATTTTTCGCCTACCCAGGGCCTGATTGGTGAGTGATAATGTAACATAACTCAGATTCCTCACTCTTTATTAAAGCCCCTCCCTTCTAGTGCCACTTAGAGTCAAGTCCAAAAAGCTGTTATCCTCACGCTGTGCAGGGCGAGAGATGTTCTTGGCCCCAGTGATATGAGAGATAACAATGCGAATTTTCTTAGCTTTTTTGGTTACTTTACTGACTATCAGCGCTCAGGCTCAGAATTGGGAACCCGACTGGGAGTCTGCTGAAGAAGAGCTTCTGCGCCACTTTCGTGCGCTATTACAATTCGATACCAGTGATCCGCCTGGGCGAGAACTGCCGGCTGCTGAATACATTCGGGACGTGCTGGAAGCTGAGGGTATTCCAGTGGAAATGTTATCTGTCGACCCAGACCGACCCAATGTGGTGGCGAGGCTGGAGGGCAACGGCAGCGAAGAGCCGCTTTTGATCATGGCTCACACCGATGTGGTGAATGTGGACCCACAGAAGTGGACATTCCCTCCTTTCAGCGCAACTGTCGATGGCGGTTATGTATACGGGCGCGGTGCAGTCGATGATAAAGACAACTTGGCTGCAGGCCTTATGGTGATGCTGGAGTTGAAACGTCAGAACGTGCCATTAAACCGTGATGTTATTTTTCTTGCGGAAGCTGGTGAAGAGGGCGCCACTCAATATGGCATCGAATTCATGGTCAATGAGCACTTCGAGAAAATTGAAGCAGAGTTCTGTCTTGCAGAAGGGGGAAGTGTTTCTCGCGTAAATCGAGAGGTGCTTTACTCAGGTGTCCAAACAGTTGAAAAGCTTCCGTATCGACTCGAACTAGTAGCAACAGGCGTTGCTGGTCATGGCTCGGTACCACTGCAGAACAATTCCGTTGTCAGGTTGGCCAATGCAATCTCGGCAATTGCCGCCTGGCGATCACCAATTCGGCTGAACGAAACAACTTATACTTATTTTGAACGCCTGGCCTCAATCTCCCCGCCCGATGCCGGTGAGCGCTATTTAGCAGTATTGGATTCTGGCCGTGCGAGTGAGGTGGATGAATATTTTCTCGCATACGAGCCTCGCCATGCATCAATGCTGCGCTCCTCGCTTTCACCAACTATTTTCGACGCCGGCTATCGCATTAATGTAATTCCATCAGAAGCGAGGGCTTCTGTAGATTTCCGTGCGTTACCAGATGAGAATATCGAAGAATTTCTCAATAGCATTCGTGGTGTGATTGGAGATGAATCGGTTGAGGTAAGTCTTGGTGTGCGCAACACGCGTCCGGCGGGACAGGCCAGTATTAATACTGAAGCATTTACAAAGATCGAAGAAAACACCAGCAGGCACTACGGTGTAATCACGCTTCCTACGATGTCTACTGGTGCAACTGATATGGCTTATCTGCGCGCCCGAGGTGTTCAGTGCTATGGCATTGGTCCAGCTATCGATCGGGAAGATGCAGGGCTTGGTTTTGGTGCGCATAGTGATCAGGAGCGAATTTTGATTAGCGAACTGAATCGTTTTCTGCGCTTTAACTGGGATGTGGTAGTTGATCTTGCTGCGACTAAGTAAACATTACATCAGGAAGCCGTCAATAGATGCCTCATAATTTTAATTTCGTTCGCAGGTATTGCAGGCAAATAGTTACGCTATGGGTAACGGCAGTGCTCAGTAGTTTAGCTGTGGCTCAGGAGCCCAGGTATGTTGATCCGGCGAACGATCAGGAATTGCTGCCTTACGGCGGTCACGTGCTCACTGACCGTGGTGATGCGCAAATTGTACGTTTTCGAAATTGGGATAAGTTCAACCCTGTGCGAGCAGTGCGCGCAGACGACTATACATTGGAATTGCCCAAAGCTGAGATCGATTGGTCTGGGTTCACTTATGAATTGGATGGTGAAATTTTCACCCTTGAAGATTACATGGTGAAGAATCACACCAGTGGTTTGTTGGTCATCAAGGATGGTCAATCGTTGCTTGAGCGATATGCTATGGGCAACAATGAAGAAACATTGTGGATTGGTTTTTCTGTGGCTAAATCTGTCACTTCCATGCTGCTCGGTGCGGCTATCAAAGACGGCTATATTCATAGCGTAGATGATCCTGTATCAGATTACTTACCACGATTGCGTGGGACATCATATGATGCAGTAAGTATCCGCAATGTTCTGCATATGGCTTCGGGCGTCGCGTGGAATGAAGACTACACGGATCTCAACTCTGATGTAGCGACTTATCCGTCGGATAAAGTCATCGATATTCAACGCTACCTGGGCATCAAACCGCGTGTGGCACCAGCGGGTGAAGTATTTAATTACAGCACTGCTGAGACTGATTTAGTTGGTGCAATTGTGCGAGCCGCTGTTGGAAACAATCTCGCTACCTATTTAGAAAACAAGATCTGGCACCCGTTTGGTATGGAGTTTGATGCCAATTGGGGAACCCATAGTGATGAAGGTGAACACGGAGGGTGCTGCATTAGCATCACGTTGAGAGATTATGGACGAGTCGGGTTATTTGCCTTGAATGAAGGCATACTTGCCGATGGGACTGAGATCCTTCCGCAGGGTTGGATGACAGAATCCTCCACGCCTTCTAAAGGAAACCCTGGATACGGTTATCTGTGGTGGTTAAACAATGACGAAACTTACCGCGCTCAAGGCATTTTCGGCCAGGGTATCTATGTTAAGCCGTCAAGTGATCTTGTAATCGTGGTACTGAGTGCATGGCCTGTTGCCGCTTCGGGGGGTTCAATCTATAACGCTCATCGTAATGCGTTTTATGACGCCGTAGATGCGATGTTGCAGTAAAAAGTGCTGAATCAGCCGCCCTGAGAGGCAGGCGTTGAAAGACAAAGGTATCTCTATGTTAAAACTCACCCCGTCTTTTAAAAGTTTAGGTCTCTTATCGTTGCTATGCGGAACATCTGTGCTCTTTGCTCAAACACCTGACCAAGACACGATTCGAGAGCTTGTCGACCGCCTTGAATTGCCGAGTTATAAGGAAACCTTGAGGGGCCTAACCCAGTTCGGCGACCGGCGTCAGGGCACTGCCCGTAACCGCGCTGCGGTGGATTGGATCGAGCAACAACTCGAATCTTATGGGTGTGAGACCGACCGTGTTGGTTATATTTTTGATCCTGAGCCGCGACCAACACGCATTCGTCGTTCGCAAACGAATTCAAATGTAGAGTTTTACTCACGCGGCAGTAGAGTGGGGCGCAATGGTACCGGGCCAGGGGGTTCCTCGATTTATGGCTATCGTGTGCAAACTGGTGTAAATCGAGATTTAATGGCGCAGCCAGATGAGCGAATTCGCGCACTCAATGAGGAAGAGCCAGAAAATGGGCCTCGCTCTCAAGTCTTCTGCACAAAAGTGGGCACTTCACGACCAAATGAAATGTACATCGTCAGTGCCCATATGGATGGGCATGGAGTCAACGAAGCGGTGAATGACAATGGTTCGGGCACAGCATTAGTGATGGAGTTGGCTCGTATATTCAGCTCGCCGGATGTGCAAACAGAAGTCAGTATTCGTTTCGCATTATGGAACAATGAAGAGACTGGTCTTAACGGGGCTCGGGCCTATTTTGATCAGCGTCGGGAGTTGCAGGGTGTTGAAAGCCCGGCTGGATCTGGCGAATACCCGGAACCTGTGTGGCTTGGCATGATTCAGCACGACATGATGTTGTGGGATCATGGTGCGCCTGATGCTGAAGGAGTAGTAAGTCGGGATCAGCGTCGTGAGGCGGATGTAAACATCGAGTTTCAATCAGTGTCTGCGCTGGCCGATGAGTCAATGCGGCTGGCTTTCTTTTTCAAACAAGCGGCAGATACTTACACAACCGATTATCCAGCCACGGTTGGTCCCCACATGACCAATACCGATTCAAGTGTTTTCATGAATACCGTGCCCTCAATCAGTTTGCGGGAAAACGAGCGGGGAGCACATACCGGTGCAGGCTGGAACCCCACCTGGCACACACCGCTGGATGTATGGACGACGTTTACCGATGATGATTTTCGACTGGGTTTAAATGCCGCGCAAATTACTTTGTCGGCAATTGCGCAACTTACCGAAACCAGTCTGACAGATTAAGGAACCTCTGATTAATTACCTACGTCGTTATTGCTGCGTTAAAAATCAGCTCAAAATGCGCATTTATAACCTATAAACTGCGTTTTTTCGCTGATTTTTGCCTTGCACTAACTGCCTCGCAAACATTAATCAGAGGCTCCTTAAGTTCTTATTGTTGTTCTATTACCATGACTAAAGGCCAGTGGTCAGAAACACCAGTGGCCTCTGGCAGTCTGAACCTTTTCGGTGTGCCTTCTGATGTGATTTGTTCTTCGGTGTTGTTTGCTAAAAAACTGTAAATCATTTTCCAGGATCCTGCAGGGCGCCATAACACCATATCCAGGAACGACCATTCATCAGTGGGAGGATAATAGCTGCTTCCCATGCAGCCATTGCAAAGGTCGTGGGCCACTTCCCAATCTGGGCGCACCCATCTGTCCAGCATGGCTTTTTCCCTGTCCTCTTCGCTGGTGGTATTGAAGTCACCTGCAGCGAACGCAATTTGGTTTGCGGGCACTGCATCCAGTAATTTGCTCAGGGTAGTGTAAGCACTTTCCCGCATGACGGTTGGATGAAATGGTGCTGGAAAGTGCACAGCAAAACCCGTGAGCCGGTCACCGTCAGGCAGTTCAAATGTGGCTTGCAATATGGGGCGTGTATCGCCGATACGATCCCTTTCCGCTTCAGGAAATTCAATCTCGTGGAGTTGGGCGTTAACAGCAGGAAACTTAGCCATGAAAGCAACGTCAATGCCACGGATATCCTTGCCTTCCAATAACACAATCGATTGGTAACCCAACCCTGCAAGTTGCTCATCGCGCAGGCGTTCAAGAATATTCTGGTTTTCAACTTCCTGAAGGGCAATGATGTCTGGACCTTGGCCATCATTGACCTGCTTGATAGCGAGACCGATGGAAGAGAGTTTCTGCTTAACTACCACTTCACTCCAGTCCCAATAAAGGCACTGCTCACGCCAATACTGAACATCGATTTTATTGCACTTGTCGATGTGCGCTCTGGAACTTTTCTGGCTGACAGGCAGATAAGTTTCGTCGTTCCTGCTCTCGTCATGAACATTGTCGAATAAATTTTCGACGTTAAAAGTCATGATGCTGATCGGCTTTACCTGTGCAAACAATGCGACAGGCAGGAGCAGAAAAAGTATTAGACGCATTCGATCATCCAGGTTAATAGGAAATTTACTGTTCGAACCAGGGCCTCTTAACGAGTAATTCTGGGTCGGCGTCCACCTGCGGAATCATTTTTTGCGGTCTGCCTGCCTGGTTGTCAGTACCATATAAATTGCCGTCTTCGTCTGCTGCCAGCGAATGCATCTCGATCCACATATCCGGCCCTTCGATAGGCAATCTCCAACTACGTTCGGGTGTGCCGTCAAGATGATATTTCACAATCTTTGGAGGGCGGATGTCTGTCACCCAGGCTGCATCTTCACTGACGGTAATATCCAATGGCAGATCGAGGCCCTTCCAGGTGTTTTCGTATTCATAGTTTGGATAGTCGGGGGAATTTTCCGCTGCTGTTTGACGAAATACTTTTACATCACGCTTGTCGCGATCTAATGCGTACAGTGTCTGCCCCGGTCCCATCGCAAGGGAGTGCACTGAAGCAAATTGATGTTCACCAGGTCCGCCTTCACCAAATTCTGAGCGGTAGCTGCCGTCAGCATTGCGTACGACGATGCGATTATTGCCACCAAGACCGTCTCCTACCAGGAACATGCCATTGGACAGGAAGGCAACATCCTGTGGCAGGCGGTAGTGGACCTCGTCTTTGCCGGCAATGCCCTTCTCGCCAAGGGTCATAAGCAGTCGTTCTCCGTCATTGGAAAACACATAGATGATGTGATTGGTTTCATCCACTAGCCAGAGTCTACTTTGCGGATCATACGGGCTTATACGGATGCGGTGAGGACCAGGGCCATTGGTGCCTTTAAACAGGTGATCCCATTGGTTCCAAATCTCTAAAACTTCACCTTCGCTGTTAACTACATAAATAACGTTTTGCCACACCCGACCCCGGCCTCGCAGCACATTCCAGCCGAGGGAGGCAGGAAAGCCTGCGTAATGTTCGGGGATTGGATTAGGCAAGCGGGTCTCGCCACGCTGGATGAAAAAGATTCGTCCCTTGTTCTGCACATAAACCCCAGAGGTGCCGCCGAAAGTCATGCCTTCTTCGGCGAAGGTCTGCATCCAGCTTTGGGTTGTGTAGTCATATGGGCTTGGGCCCACGATGTCAGAGTCGGAATTCTGGGCGAGCACTGGAATTGCCAAAGCGGCAACGAATGCACTTAATGTCAGATTGGCCAGGAGCTTTTTCATGGTAGTTTCCTTTGCATCCTTGATTGAGCTGCGAATGAGTAAATAGTGGCTATGCAATCTAGCATTTTGCATCAATCAACTAAAGTTGCAGCGGTAGAATGAACAGCGTTATCAACTTGCAATTCATGGTTTTTGCAGGACGTCACAGTATTTCGATTTCTGAGATAGTCTGGTAAATAATCAGAGGTTCCTTAGGAGTAGATTAGCAGTTAATCTGCTTCCTAAGACCCATATCAAATAGCGATAAAGATTTAACTATGAATTTTCCCGCTTGATTCTTGCATCCTGATAGTTATTGCCAACAATATTTCTTCATTTCAATCTACGGTATACTCTGGGACACTGTAGACCTAAGGTATTTTAGAGCCATGCTGATTCATAAATTCAAGACTCTAATCCAACTCCCATTGTTGGCGTTGGTGATTTCTTTGCTGATTAATACTGTTGCACAGGAAGAAAACCCTTACGCAGATATAGAGGATGTTCTTGCGGTTAAATGGGAAGACCTGATGAGCCAGGCAGATCTGAATGCAATTTTGAATGCGCCAGTAATGTCACATGATTTTTATGGGTGGGAAGATCAGCTTTCTGGCGGCAGCCCCGAGGAAGTTGCTTACATGAAGGCTTTACAGTCTTTTGATGTGAATCCCGAACTGATTAACAAGCGAATCGTGATTCCTGGATTTATTGTGCCCACGGCATTTAATGAAGAGAAAAGGGCGACGGAATTTTTTCTGGTGCCGTTTTTCGGGGCTTGTATACATCTTCCGCCACCACCACCAAACCAGATTATCCATGTAACCTATGAAGAAGGCGTACAGTTGGATAATTATTATGAGGCTTACTACGTAATGGGTGAGCTTTCTTCTAAAGTTGTTCGTAGTGACCTGGCAAACTCAGCCTACAGCCTCAGCGCGGAAGGCGTAGAAATTTATACTTATTAGCAGAGTATTATAGGTTAGCAGGGTATTGATGAGGCCGTGGAAAGTCGGCCTCTTATTGGCAACTTCCACAAACACCAAACAGTTCTACTGTCATCTGTTTGATCTTGAAGTTATGCTCCTGTTCGATTTTAGCAATGGATTGCGTAAAAGATTGGCTCTCCACTTCACGTACTTCTTCGCATCTTTCGCAGATCAAAAAATGCCCTTCGTGGTCTTTTCCAGGATGTGAGCAGCCCATATAAGCGTTTAGCGATTCGAGTTTATGCACCAGCCCTTGAGATTGCAGAAAATCCAAAGTTCTATAGACAGTTGCCGGCGCCACTCCGCTACGTTTTGATGCGAGTTGCGACAATAAATCATAAGCCTTGATTGGTTTATGTTCTGCCCAAACCAGCTCGAATACCTGGCGGCGCAGATCAGTAAATCGCTCGCCTTCTTTTTCGCAAACCCGTTTGGCCTGGTTTAAAGCTTTTTCTACACATACTGCGTGATTGTGACTGTGGTCGAACACAGCGGAATCCGCAAATGATTTCCCTTCAGACATGGACGTCCCTTCTTATTTCAGATTAAGCATTGGGCTGCTTGCGTTAAGTTCTGCAAAACCTTGTTGACGGCCAACCACCCATTGCACTCTGATTTCTTCGATGCCGCTATAATTCTCAAAGGCTGCCAATCGAATTTCTTGCGCGGGTGATCCTGAACATTCATAGAGATATTCTACGCGGAAGTCAGCATGCCCATGGGCTTTTTCGCTCTCGTGATCATAGTTGTCTTCATGCTCATAGTCGTGATCGTCTTCATGATCATCGTGGTCATGGGCAGCATCTTCGAATTCGGGTCCTTCGAAAACCAGGGTAGACGCTTCGCAATTTGCCATTGCATCGCCTAGCAGCCAACTGCCGTCTGTTAAAAGGTCGGTGATGACTGAATTGAGTAAATCAGTTTCTTCGTCAGAGTTGGGTGCCCTCTCAAAGCCAAGTAAATTCATAGCGGGGCTGATAAATTCAGCCTGCAATTGTTGATCAGCTACCACCACATTGAGTTTGGCTTCGCTATGAACATGGCTGTCCAATCCTTGTGCCATAACCAACTGACTTCCAGCAAGCAGCAGGGGGGTGACATTCAGAGAGGTGAATAGCGTATTGCGAGTAAAATTCATGAGTCTACTCCTGGCAAGGCCTTTAACAGCATACAGAAAATCAGCTTGTCTTGTACTTAAGCTATAATATAACATTTTCCTTTTCAAGCCCCATCTGAATCTTCCTAAGGCCACTTTATGGTTTTGTATGCCACTGTATTTGCCGCAGCCATGCTCAGCACGCTTATTTCACTGAGTGCTGCCTATGTGTTTTTGATGAGTGATTCGGGATTCAAGCGCTGGACTCAAAGTCTGATTGCCATAGCTTGTGGTGTTCTACTCGGGGATGCATTCATTCATTTACTGCCCGAGGCATTTGAAGGTGCCATTGATTCTAAAATCATACTCACTTGGACCTTGGTAGGAATCGTTGGATTTTATCTTTTAGAGCAGTTCGTGAAGTGGCTCCATAACAAAGTAGAGCCGAGCAGTGAAAATCATATCTCAATCAATCGACTGCCATTCATGAATCTGGCAGGGGACGGTTTGCATAACACCACCGATGGCATACTAATTGCCACCAGCTTTATGGCGGACACTCGATTAGGGGTTGCTACGACTATTGCAATAGTCTTGCATGAGGTTCCTCAGGAGATTACTGACATAGCGGTATTGATTCGCGGCGGATGGAGCAAGGCCCAAGCGTTCTGGGGTAACTTTTTCTGTGCCTTGCTCACGCCACTTTCAGCCATGCTCACTTTAGTCTTGGCGGGCCATATCAGTTTAAATCTGTCAGTTTTGCTGGCGGTAACAGCCGGAGGGTTCATTTACATCGCGTTGGCAGTGTTGATGCCTCTGCTTATACCTGCTAAGGAACAATCACCGCCGATTCCGCAGTTTGGCACAATCCTGATAGGTGTGCTGTCCATGCAAATGCTGCTTTGGGTCGAATGACAGGTTCTCCCATCAATTTTGTTTCAGTGTTGAAGCCAACCAAGATATCTTGAAAGACATCGCGCCTGGAATTAGGTCTTATCCTATTTTTTGCTCGCTGATCCAAAACAGTCATGCGTGAAAGAATCGACAGTCCAGGGCTTCTCTGATTAATTCCAATTTTGGTACATAATAGACAGCACCACAGCCAGGAGCAGGGTCTGATGTGCCAAGATTCTTTTTCTGACGCCGGTTTCGAGAAATACCGAAAGAAGACTCGCAAGGAGCAGTTCCTGGAGGAGATGGATTCCATCATTCCCTGGAAGGCGCTGACCGACGCTATCGAGCCGTTCTATCCCAAGCCCCAGGGGGCTGGGCGTCGCCCCATCGGTATCGGTTGATTTGTTCAGTGTTTGTGCGTGGTTGTTGCAATATGTGATCGTTGATCAGCGAGTCACGTCGATCGTTGCGATGCTATTTGGGGCAGGGTTTTTGACTCTTTCCGAGGGATGTGCGAACTCATCGGGCTTTGTGGGTTACATTTTCCGTCGCATGGATGTGTTGTTCGTTATACAAGTTTAGCCCATGCTTACCTGATCTGGTCAGGAGATATTCTGGTCAGCTATGCGCTTTGCGGTCCGCTCTTGCTCTTCTTTTATCGACTATCTCCGAGCCAGCTTTTAAGTTTTGCCCTTTTTTTAAGTCGCTGCATCTGGCAATAATGCAGTAGCCAATAATCCATGGCGCAACTTTTCATCTCATCGCTTACTGTTTGCCTGGTGGTTGGAAATAGAAAGCGTCGATGGCAGAAGCGGCGTCCTATGCTGGTAGTTACCGCAGTTTAGTTGCATACAATGTTTGGCGTTTGGCGCAATCAGTTTATTCAATGGATTGCTATGCTGAACTACTAAGTATGGAATGCACTTTCATTATATGCTTGTTGGTATGACCCTGTACAAGCTTAATACGTTGAACATTCCGGCATCTAATAACTTAGGAACCTCTGATTAATTACCTACGTTGTTATTGCTGCGTTAAAAATCAGCTCAAAATGCGCATTTATGACCTATAAACTGCGCTTTTTTGCTGATTTTTGCCTTGCACTAACTGCCTCGCAAACATTAATCAGAGGCTCCCTTATATAGTCGCTTGTTGTTCATATCTTTCGCAGTTGGAATTCCTTTCCTGCTTTACGGAATTGTCGGACAAATTGGCGACAATGATATTGCTGATGCTTATCTTGGTTTTCAGCGAGATATGCCGTTCAACTCCTTGTCCCATAATGTCTCTATTGCAATTGCTTCTTTTACTATGCTGTCTGCATAGGTGCTTTGGGATAAGGCCGCTTCTATTTCAAAAATTGCGAGTCTGTTATGCACAGTTGGTCGCATGGCGCTCTTTAACTGTGTGATGGAGTCGATGATATTTTTCATCATTTGTGCCATGTTGGAATAGGTGCCTCACAATAGCCTTGATCCGGATGATCGCTTGGTTTGAGCAATCTTTATCTGGGTGTTTCAGATAGGGTTCAGTGTTGTGTGATTGAGCACTTTTTCCATGGGGCCACTTGAAACGCTTTAGCGCTGGCTGGGTCGGGTATGGTATGCACTGTCGAGAGTAGTAACGGCTTTGTGCTTATGGCCTGGTTTTAATTAGTGTTAACAGGCCCTAGCAGTGGATACCCCTCATAGGAGATATCTCCAGAGACATGTACCGTTCCTGGGTCTATATGCATGCCTCTCTCTACATTCTGTTGCTTAACCACAGCCAAGGAGCGTCCCTGGATGCGTGTCATGATTTACTTCAGCTATGGCCAGGGTTTTTTACGGGCGAGTGGAAGCGCCAACAATCATTGATAACTTTGAGTTGGGCTGGAAAGGCACTCTTGGTGGTTACCTGCAATGGGAAATTGCCATCTTCCACATGGAGCAGGAGAATTGACGTACGTTTATTGATACCTCTGATCCAATGGGCGCTCCAGCATTGACGATTGCCGATCAACGCTACAGCGGTCGTGGCTTAGAAGCGGGGATACGTTATACGCTATTGGATTGCACCCGACTAACGTTCATCTACACCTATCTCGGTCCAGAATGGGATGAATGTGTGGTTAGCTCATTTGGTGGCCCTTTGGATTTCTCTGGCGCTACACTCTAAGTTGCCCCTGGCCAAATATTTGCCATTGACGCAGAACATCGCCCAACTGATCGCCCGAAAATCGGTGCTAATTACGAGTGACATGACGATTACTTGATTACTGTAGATGACAGATTCAATGGCGGGTCTTACGATCTTGCACGCTATTTGGCTCATACAAGCTAAGCGAGGAGTGGGATTGGTTTCTGGATTTGACCCTTACCAATGCGTTTGATGAAGATTACTATCGCTTCTTTGGGAGTCCGCGCACGGCAGTGGCCAATGTGACTCTCTCGGGGCGCCAAGGCAAATCCGTGCTTCCCTACGCATGAATTTTTAAGGAGTATTAATTGATTACAGGAAGGAGTATTGGGTGTTTGGCCATGGTGTATGTCATGATTGCGATCGACCAATCAATCATTTATTGAGAGTTTGAAAATCAATATGCAAGAAACATCAACCAATATGGACAAAGCGGCAATCGGGCTATCTCTAGTGTGCGTAGTCCATTGCCTGCTCACTCCAATCGCCATCGTTATGATTCCTGCCCTGGGAGCAACCTTCCTGGAAGATGAGCGGTTTCATTACGCTATTCTTTTTCTTGTGTTGCCCACAAGCTTGATCGCTTTGAGCCTGGGCTGCCGTAAACATGGCCGTCTGGAAATTTTGATGATGGGTCTGCTAGGCATCACTATCCTTTGTCTAATTCTGATAGTTGGCGAAGAGGTAATCGGTGAGACAGGAGAGAAAGTTTCTACTGTTGCAGGTACGGCAATCATTGCCTATGCGCACGTTCGAAACTTCAGGCTATGTCGCAGCAATAAATGTGACTCTCCGGAAGAAACCCATGAATCTTCCACTGAGTCTTCATGAGTAAAGATATACCTCTAATCCCAATGAAATCATCGCCTCAAATATTGAAGAAATGTATGCGGCACCAATATTCGAGCAGGTTGTGGTCAGGTGTGGAGCAATCGTTAAGGAACTTCTGATTAATTACCTATTAATTATCTACGTTGTTATTGCTGCGTTAAAAATCAGCTCAAAATGCGCATTTATGACCTATAAACTGCGCTTTTTCGCTGATTTTTGCCTTGCACTAACTGCCTCGCAAACATTAATCAGAGGCTCCTTAAATCTATTGAGTTGCCGCTTAAGCGAACTACTTAAGAAATTGCTTCAAGTTATTGAGAGGCGATGGTGGCAAACACTAAAATACTTGTGGTAAGCGAGGTCGTTGACGGCTGGGGGATTGTTTGTCTACCAAAGAACCGAGCACCTGGCTCATGCTGATGGAGCTCAGATGTAGTAGATAGTGCGTCTGGTTTTGGGCAAATACCTGTAGATGCACAAGAAAATAGGATGCAACTATGCAACGTCATTGCATAACTGGTTGAATGCGCCGCTGGGCACGGTAGCACCGTTCGTCAAGCGAGGACATATCGAAGCACTTCGGTCTATTTATGGCGTCATTTCCGTGCCTGCCGGTATCAAAAAATTCGAACGCATTGAAACGCCATGCGGGGCAACTATTGTTGTTACTAGTCAGGCGATCGATTTTTATGAATAGATTGGGCCGCAGAGAAAAGCAGCGGGGGGGTATCTAACCAGCTTGATGAGAGAAGAATTGAAAGATGTTTTGGGTGTGCGTGTCTTTACCGAGCGAGATGAAGCGAAGCGCACCGGGCTTGCTCGCATCGCTGTGACAGGATATGGGGGAAGAAGTCTCACTACTGCCCTATCAGGCTGTTGATTTTGTCGCCCGCAAATACAGGGTCAGATACAATACGAAAAACGATAACCCATTGAGGAATTCGGTTCAGTGCGCGGAGCAGATGTTTTCCAGGAGTCGCTTTTTACAACCGTTCAGTTGGAATCATGTGTGCCAAAAAGTCATCCGCTGAGGCCAATAAGAGCGCTTTTGAATGAAGCAATGAAGAACCTGGATTGGCTCTTCAGCAGTATTTATTGCGACACCGGCAGAGAATCCATTCCCCCAGAACGTCTTATCAGGGCGCAGTGGCTTCAGGTACTCTACAGCATCCGCAGTGGGCGGCAGTTGGTCGAACAAATCAACGACAACCTTCTGTACCGATGGTTTGTGGGTTTAACGATGGATGATGCCGTTTGGGATCATTCCACCTTCAGTATCAATCGGGATCGATTGTTGGAAAATGATGTGATCACAGACTTGTTTGAAGAGGTCGTTCACCTTGCCCGTAAACAAACGCTTCTCTCTGAAGAGCACTTCAGTGTAGATGGCACGCGGATTCAAGCCTGGGCCTCACAGAAGAGCGATCGCCGTAAGGATGATGACAGTGAGCCCCCTGCGGGCATTGGTCGTAACAGCGACGCTAATTTCCGTGGGGAAAAGCGCAGTAACGCCCCGCACGAGTCCAAGACAGATGGTGATGCCATGATGGCCAAGAAGGGCCCTGGTAAAGAAGCGAAGCTATCTTATATGGGCCACACCGTCATGGAAAATCGCAATGGCTTGATTGGTAAAGCGGCGGCGAGTCAAGCAACGGGTAAGGCTGAGCGTGAAGTAGCCGCGGATTTGTTAGCGGCGCGTCCAGGTATGAAAAAGCGTCCTGTGGGAGCAGACAAGAATGACGATACGGCGGGCTTTGTAGGCGATTGTAGGGCGATGAACCTAACACCGCATGTTGCTCGCAACGATACTCGTATAGGTGGCTCAGCCATTGACGGCCGAACCCGTCGACACGAAGGTTACCGCATCCGCCAGAAGAACAGGAAGCGAGGAGAAGAGCCCTTTGGCTGGGGTAAGTCGATAGGCCTGATCAGGCAAATGAACGTGCGCGGTTTGTCGAAGGTGAACGGCGTAGTTATGTTAACGATGATTGGCTGGAATTTAACTCGAATGAGGGCGTTACAGGGGTCGTCTGCCTTGAAAGCGGGAAAGCCCTCGCCAGCAAGGTATGGAACGGCAAAAAAGGGTTGTATCAACACTTTTGACCGAGAAATCCAGTCTCAAACAGTTAATGCGTTCGAAACTGGGGGAAAATCAACAGCCTGCTAGAAGAAAAGTTTGGAATTTATACCTTAGGAAGCGTTCCTGGTGAATGTGACGGCGTTTACATATCGCCAAATGTATTCAATTCAATTCGGCAAGTGGCATGGTGAAACTCTTAGCTGTTGTGAAGCAACTGGCAAAGTCGGCATAGATTTGAAAAAAGGTTAGAGGAGAGTAGTTAGAAGAGAAGCGTTAATCGCTGTCGTCGGCAGTTGACTCCTCAGTTTCCGTGGCGGCTGAACTTGGCACAAAGTCGCCAGTAAAGTTCACAAGTTCATCATTTACGAAGAACACACTTATGCGTTCCTGGCCACGAACACCGCCACCTGGCTGGTAGTTATAAACGTAATCCCAGCGATCTTGATGATAGGGATCACGTACTAAAGGCGTTCCCATCACGAAAATCACCTGGCGCTTGGTCATGCCTGGGCGTAGCTGATCAATCATTTCTTGGGTGATGATATTTCCCTGCTGGATTCCAATCTTGTAGACGCCAGGAAAATCTAAAGACCCAGGATTACTGCAAGCACTCAGGGCGAACGCTAATATGCAGATGTTGATCTTGTTGGCAATAAACTTCATGCTTTAAAGCATTCTTGAAATTAGCGGAAGTTCCGCAGTTTTTCTGTTGTCTTATGGAAGATTCGAGACCGGGCATAATACATTGTTTCTGAACACAGTCCAAAGCCCCGAAGCCAGGGCAATCGACTGAATGGATTTTCGCAAAGATTTCCAGTACAAAAAGTGAACAAGTAGTGGTGCCCCTCGTCGATCTGAGTCCAAAAATTATAAACCTCTGCCCATCTTGTACACAACATAGGCGTTCAGTCGATTGCCCCGGCCCCGAAGCTTGATGCCAGGCATCAATTAGGGAGCCTCTGATTAATGTTTGCGAGGCAGTTAGTGCAAGGCAAAAATCAGCGAAAAAGCGCAGTTTATAGGGCATAAATGCGCATTTTGAGCTGATTTTTAACGCAGCAATAACAACGTAGGTAATTAATCAGAGGTTCCTTAGAAGGGTTTAGCTAAGATCGGCTACTAGCTGTTGGGCATGGGCTAGCGATTCCTCAGTCAGCTCGTCGCCTCCCAGCATGCGTGCTACTTCACGAATCCTTACATCATCATACAGTTCGGCGATGTCGGTTTGTGTGCTGCCATCCCTACTGGCTTTGGATACGAAGTAATGGTGGTGCCCCTGGCTGGCCACTTGGGCCTGGTGCGTGACGCACAGAATCTGTGTGCGTTCGCCAAGTGAACGAAGTAGTCCACCAACAGTCTTTGCAATGCCTCCACCAATTCCGACATCGACTTCATCGAAAACCAGGCTGGGAGTTTGCGAGGTCTGGGCGGTAATAACCTGGATGGCAAGACTAATTCGCGATAGCTCACCGCCAGAGGCGATCTTGCTTAATGCCTGGGTGGGTTGGCCCGGATTGGTAGTAATCAAAAACTCGATTGTTTCATTGCCAGTATGATGTGGCAGTTCACTATCATGATCTGCGAAATCCACCTCGATCTTGGCATGTGGCATACCGAGCTGATGGAGCTGAGAATTAATCTGCCCGGTTAAGCTGGCAGCGGCGCTCTTGCGCTGTTTACTCTGATCTTTTGCTAACCTGGCAAACTGCTGACGTAATAACGCATCATTGGCTTTCAGTGTTGCGAGTTCTTCACCGCTATCTTCAAATCGGTTTAACTGACTTCGCAAATCGGCAACGAGTTGCATGAGTTCCCTGGGCGCAATTTTATGTTTGCGGGCAATATCATGAAGTTTGCCCAGGCGATTATTGATGAAGCTTAGTCTTTCAGGATCTGCATCGAAGCTATCGCGGAACTGTCTGAGTTCATTAACTGCTTCCTCCACCTGAATCTGCGCGTTTTCCAATAAGCCATGGGCGGTTTTGATTGCATCTGAATTATCAATCAATTCGGCGAGAGCCGATGTGATTGTGCCTAGCTTTTCACTCAGATTGCCATCTTCACCTTCACTCAATTCTGTTAGCGCGCTTTGTGTCTTGGCGATTATGTCTTCGGCATTGCTGAGTGATTTGAATTCTGTTTCCAGTTGTTCAAACTCGTTGTCTTCGATCTCTAACTCATCCAGCTCTTCCAGTTGATAGGACAAGAGTTGTATCTGGGCAGAGTTTTCTTCTGATTGCTCGCTCAAGGCTGAAAGCTGCTGATAGTTCTGCTGCCACTGCTGCCAGGTGGAATAAAGGGTTGCGCGCAATTTGCCATTAACACCAAAGTCATCCAGCAGCCGAAGATGGGTTGCTCTTTGCAGCAGGGACTGATGTTCATGCTGACTGTGAATATCTATCAGCATTCCACCTAATGCTTTAAGACTGGAAAGATTTACCGGGGAACCATTGATGTAAGCGCGAGATCTACCCTCACTGTTAACAATGCGGCGCAGGATACAAAGTTCGGCTTGTTCTTCTGAGGCCAGATCATTGTCCATGAGCCATTGTTGAGCGGCATCGATACTTGAGGTGTTGAATTCGGCGCTGATCTCAGCCTTGTTTGCACCAGCGCGAACAACCGTCTTATCGGCGCGATCTCCCAGTGTAAAGCCAAGCGCACCAAGGATGATGGATTTACCGGCACCGGTTTCTCCCGTCAATACAGTCATGCCGGATTGGAATTCGATTTCAAGTGAACCAACAGTGGCGTAGTTCTTGATGGAGAGGTGAGAGAGCATGGCCACACAGTATATTTGAACCGCTTCATTCAGGACACATCCTTGTGGCCTGTTAATTGCGCAAACGCTTGAATCTCGGGTGGTCGGCCCCATACTAGGCCAGCAGAGTTCCAGAGATCAGCGCGGTTGTTAGTGTGCCTTCTCTAACTTATTGAAATATGAAGAATAGTTTGTAGCCAGCAGGAGAGGGCATGGGCAACCAGTCTTACGAAGAAGAGAACGATAACAGTAACTCTGAAACAGAGGATCAGATCGCTGCCGCAGCAGAAGAATCTGAGGTATCAGCCAACGAAAATAATAGCGCCGATCAGGGTCTGACTTTGGAGCAAGCCCTGGAGAGACTTGCGGCTGCCGAAGCGGCTACGGAACGTGCAAAAGACGATCTGCTTCGAGTTCAGGCTGAGATGCAGAATCTACGTCGCCGTACTGAACAGGACATAGAAAAAGCGCATAAGTATGGACAGGAAAGATTCAGCACCGAGTTGTTGAGTGTCATCGACAATTTGGAGCGTGCCCTGGCGGCAGCCAGCAATAGCGAAGATGAGAGTGCCAAAGCGATCCACGAAGGCGTGGACCTTACCTTAAAAAGTTTCATGGACTGCTTCAGCAAATTCAATATCGAAGCAGTAAATCCCTTGGGCGAACCTTTTGATCCGGATTTACATCAAGCCATGTCGATTCAGGAGAATGGGGAAGTTGAACCTAACACCGTCATTGCCGTAATGCAGAAGGGCTATACTCTGCATGGCCGTGTCATACGACCAGCAATGGTAATGGTGTCGAAAGCGATGGGTGAAAGTTAAAGATTAGCGATTTCGTGTAGGTCGCACCTACAAGGCCACATGAGGTTTTGTGGGAGAAATCCTAAACGAGATTAAGTGGGGGCAAGAATTCGCAGGTTTTTAAAGGTTTTATGACTGAAATCCTTGAAATACGCAGGATTGGGCCAATATTTGAGGCATCGGTAAACAGGCCATAGGAAACAAGTGGCACCGGCAAAATTAAAGCGGAGAACGTAGCATGGGTAAGATAATTGGAATCGATTTGGGAACGACCAACTCCTGCGTCGCAGTGATGGATGGTGGTGAAGCCAGAGTCATCGAAAATGCGGAAGGAGATCGTACAACTCCCTCGATTATTGCCTATACCAATGAGGGCGAAACCCTGGTTGGCCAGCCTGCCAAGCGACAGGCAGTCACTAATCCTACAAACACCTTGTTCGCAATTAAGCGACTGATCGGTCGTCAGTTCAAAGATGATGTTGTACAGAAAGATATCAAGATGGTGCCTTATGGCATTGTTGAAAATGATAATGGAGATGCCTGGGTTGAAGTGAATGGCGACAGGATGTCACCTCCCCAGATTTCTGCGCAGGTACTCATGAAAATGAAGAAAACTGCGGAAGATTACCTGGGTGAAGAAATTAAAGAAGCAGTGGTCACAGTACCTGCTTACTTCAATGATTCGCAACGACAGGCAACTAAAGACGCAGGTAAGATTGCGGGCCTGGATGTTAAACGCATCATCAATGAGCCAACAGCAGCCGCATTGGCTTATGGTATGGATAAGAAGAGTGGCGACGCCACCATCGCTGTCTATGACCTGGGCGGTGGTACCTTCGATATCTCCATCATCGAAATTGCTGAGACAGATGGTGAGCATACCTTTGAAGTACTATCGACCAATGGTGACACTTTTCTGGGTGGTGAAGATTTCGATCTGCGATTGATTGATTACCTGGCTGACGAATTTAAGAAAGAATCTGGCATGGATCTGCACAGTGATCCGCTTGCTCTGCAACGCCTGAAAGAGGCTGCGGAAAAGGCCAAGATTGAATTGTCTTCTTCTCAGCAGACGGAGGTTAATCTTCCTTATATTACTGCTGATGCAAGCGGTCCTAAGCACCTGGTGCAAAAACTTACCCGTGCGAAGTTCGAATCACTGGTTGAAGGTTTAGTTGAGAACACCTTGTTGCCAGTAAAGACAGCGCTGCAAGATGCGGATCTTGATGCATCAGGCATTGATGATGTGATTTTGGTTGGTGGCCAAACTCGCATGCCTTTGGTCCAACAGAAAGTTGCAGAATTCTTTGGTAAAGAAGCCCGCCGCGATGTAAATCCTGATGAAGCAGTAGCTATGGGTGCGGCGATTCAAGCTGCAGTGTTGTCTGGTGATGTAAACGACGTGTTGCTGTTGGATGTTACGCCACTCACTTTGGGTATTGAGACACTCGGTGGCGTTGCCAGTCCATTGATTGACAAGAACACGACTATCCCAACCAAGAAGAGCCAGGTGTTTTCAACTGCTGATGATAATCAGACTGCTGTGACGATTCATGTGGTGCAAGGTGAACGCAAGCAGGCGTCCGAGAACAAGTCTTTAGGGCGATTCGATTTAAGTGATATTCCACCAGCGCCACGAGGTATGCCGCAAATTGAAGTGTCCTTCGATCTTGATGCCAACGGTATTCTTAATGTGTCTGCGAAAGATAAAGCGACCGGTAAAGAACAATCGATTGTCATTAAAGCATCCAGCGGATTGTCAGACGACGAGATTGATCAAATGATTAAGGATGCTGAGGCACACTCAGCGGACGATGCGAAATTCGAAGAGCTTATCACTGCGCGCAACACAGCTGATGGTCTGATTCACGCAACAAAAAAGACTTTGGAAGAAGCTGGCGATAAAGCGACTGATGAAGAGAAGGATGCGATCAACAATGCCATCACGGCATTGGAAGAAGCATTAAAAGGTGATGATAAAGCTGAGATTGAAGCGAGAACTAAGGATCTTACCGATGCATCAACCACTCTTGCGCAGAAGCTATATGCTGAGCAGCAAGCAGCTGGAGACACTGATACAGCCGCTGAAAGTGGAGTTGATGATGCAGTAGATGCTGAGTTCGAAGAAGTTAAAGAAGAAGATAAGTAAACCCTTATCAGCTTAATTCTAGATGGGGTCAGATTAAGGATACGCTTGCGTATTTATTGGTCTGACCCCAATTTGTAAGAATGGAACAGAAAGCTAAAGAAAGCATACATGTCCAAACGCGATTATTATGAAGTGCTCGGTGTTGACCGAGGCGCATCAGAAGCCGAAATTAAAAAGGCTTACCGTCGCGTGGCCATGAAAAATCACCCTGACCGCAATCCAGACAACAAAGCAGCAGAAGAAAAGTTCAAAGAAGCCAACGAAGCTTTTGAAGTGCTGTCAGATAGTGATAAGAAAGCCCGTTATGACCAATATGGCCATGCTGGTGTTGAAGGACAAACCCATGGTGGTTCCGCAGATTTTAGCGACATCTTTGGTGATATCTTCGGTGATATTTTTGGTGGTGGTCGCAGCGGCCGCAGCCATGTGCGCAAGGGTGCCGACTTACGCTACAACCTGGAATTGTCTCTGGAGGAAGCAGTTGCAGGTAAAACTGTTCAAATTCGGGTGCCCAGAACAGTTACTTGCAGTAATTGCGAAGGTAGTGGTGCCAAGCCAGGAACACAGCCTGAAGAATGCACGACTTGTGGTGGCCTTGGCCAGGTGCGCATGCAGCAGGGGTTTTTCTCTGTACAACAAACTTGTCCGCGATGTCAGGGTGTCGGCAAAATTATCAAAGATTCCTGTCAAGTCTGTCATGGCCGAAGATTTGTGGAGGAAACCAAAATGCTTTCTGTCAAAGTACCTGCCGGCGTCGATAATGGCGATCGCATCAGATTAACCGGAGAAGGGCAGGCTGGTGCACATGGTGGCCCTCCCGGAGATCTATATGTGGAAATGCATGTTCAACCTCATGATATATTTGAGCGTGAAGGACAGCATCTGCATTGTGAGATTCCAATCGGTTTCGTTGATGCTGCATTAGGTGGTGAGTTAGAAGTACCGACACTGGATGGCAAAGTAAAACTCAAGATTCCACCGGAAACGCAAACTGGGAAATTATTCAGATTGCGTGGCAAGGGAGTGACACCAATTCGCAGCGGCAGTGCGGGTGACTTGCTGTGTAGAGTTGTTCTGGAGACACCAGTTAACCTAACCGCAC
The DNA here is from genome assembly GCA_965198435.1 of uncultured Pseudohongiella sp. Taxonomy (GTDB): domain Bacteria; phylum Pseudomonadota; class Gammaproteobacteria; order Pseudomonadales; family Pseudohongiellaceae; genus UBA9145. The sequence continues at coordinate 640,527 of OZ240664.1, forward strand.
GTCAAAAAGAAATTTTGGACGAGTTTCAGGCTATTGGAAAAGAACAGGGACCGAGACAGTCTCCTCGCAAAACGTCCTGGTTCGATGGTGTGAAACGCTTCATTGACGATTTGCGCGCTTAATTAATCTGTAGAAGTTTAGACCTGATCTGACAGTTGGTAGTTCGAAAGGATTGCAAAGCAGAGAGTGACCCGTTTTGATGTGGTTACCACACCCTAAATCAAAACAAAGAGGTCACTTTCATGATCCATACTACGGAAAAAGTCATTAAACACAAAGTCGGCCTGCTCAATCTGGCCGAAGAGCAAGAGCTTCCTGTGTTGCGTATTTTGACGGATCGTGGGACGACGTATTGTGGCAAAGCTGAACAGCATGATTATCCGCTGTATTTAGCGGTCAACGATAGTGAGCACACCAAAACCAGGGTCAAGTCCCCGCAAACCCATGGTATCTGCGAGCGGTTCCATAAGACAGTGAAGGATGCGTTTTACAGGATTGCTTTACGTAAAAAGATTTACGATCAGTTGGAGGACTTACAAAAGGACCTTGACCACTGGTTGGCCAAATACACTACTCAACGCACTCACCAAGGCAAAATGTGCTGCGGGAGAACGCCGATGGAGACACTCATCGGTGGAAAACAAATCTGGATGGAGAAGTGTGTAACCTGGACTTCACCTGACAGACACCACAGATAAACGGGTAACTGTCAGATCAGGTCTAAACTTCTACAACTAATCCTTGCACACTGACACTCAGGACATCTTCAATAGCTGCTCGTGTACCCTAAGATCAAGGCGTGGCCCATACTGGGAAACCACTGTGGCTGAGGCAATACTTGCCAGCGTGCCTGCCTGATTGAAATCCATGCCATTGGTGATGCCATAAAGAAACGCTCCGGCGTACATATCGCCAGCGCCACTGGTATCTACAACGGGTACTGTGCGTGGTGCAATCTCAATTGCTTTTTCACCATCGAACACCACCGACCCTTCATCACCTCGGGTTAATGCAAAGCGTTTGGCTTTGGTTTTAAGAGCTTCAAAAGCTTCTTCGAATGTATCTTTGCCCGACCAAAGTTGGGCTTCCTTAAAATTACAAAAAAGCAGATCAACACCATCTCCCAATATTTCATTCACATCACTGAGAAAAAATTCCAGCATGGATGGATCGGAAAATGTCATGGCTGTTGTGATGCCATTCTGCTTCGCAAATTCTTTTATTTCGAAAATAGCAGCCTTGGCCATAGGTGATGTGGTGAGATAGCCTTCGAGATAAATAATTTCAGATTCGCGTGCGGCTTCAAAATCCATCTCAGTGATAGAGATGGCATCGGATACACCTAATGATGTATGCATGGTTCTTTCCGCATCAGCTGTCACCATAACAATACAGCTACCACTGATACCCTCGGCACGTTGGTTGTTTTTATTGGTCTCGATATTGTGATGCCCAAGCTGCTCCAGGAAATAATCACCAGCCTCGTCATTTGCTAAACGGCAGGAATAGAACGCATTTCCCCCAAACTGACTAACGGCATACAGTGTGTTCGCCGCAGAGCCACCACCGGCTTGTTTCTTAATATCGTAACGTGCATTAAGTTTTTTGAGAATGGCATTGTGTTCGTTTCGATCACCGAGAGTAGTAATGCCTTTCTGCAGTCCGATTTCATCAAGAAATGAATCTTCTACTTCAAACTCTTTATCGACCAGGGCATTTCCGATGCCATACACGTCGTATTTAGCCATTACTGTTTTTCCGTTTGGGTGTTGAGTTCTAGCCTGCAGCTATCGCATTGAAAGCTTGCTCTGATGCATCGAGGGTGAGTTGTATTTCGGCATCACCATGGGCATTGGACACGAATCCAGCTTCATAGGCCGAAGGAGCAAGATAGATACCCTGTTCGAGCATCTTGTGAAAATAAATCTGGAAATGATGCATATTGCATTGCATGACTTGATTAAATCGCCGTACTTCCGGTTCTTCTGTGAAGAAGCAGCCAAACATTGCGCCTACCTGGTTGGTAGAAAATGGAACGCCAGCAGCCTGCGCACGTTCTTTCATTCCGCTCAGCATCTTCTTTGTTTGTTCGGTAAGGCGCTCGTAAAAACCAGGTTCACTAATCACATTCAACATGGCCAGCCCTGCAGCCACTGCTAACGGACTGCCTGATAATGTGCCCGCCTGATATACAGCGCCAGATGGTGCAATGCAATCCATGATGTCAGCTCGTCCGCCAAACGCCCCAACAGGTAATCCGCCGCCTATTACCTTGCCCATAGTGGTGAGATCAGGCGTCACGCTATAAACAGATTGAGCTCCACCAAGAGCAACCCGAAATCCAGTCATCACCTCGTCAAAGATTAACAGTGCTCCATGATCGGAGCACTGTTGCCGCAGTGTTTGCAAGAACTCAGTTTCTGGTGGAACACAATTCATATTTCCAGCAACAGGTTCAACAATCACACAGGCGATATCTGACCCATGTTTTTCAAAAAATTCTCTGATACCAATACTGTCATTGAAATCCAGCACATGGGTTAGTTCGGTATAAGCAGCAGGTATGCCCAAGGAATCTGGTTCGCCTAATGTCAGGGCACCAGATCCGGCTTTAACCAACAAACCGTCTACATGACCGTGATAACAGCCTTCGAACTTTACGACGAGATCTCGACCTGTAAATCCTCTGGCTAAACGAATAGCACTCATGGTTGCTTCGGTGCCGGACGTCACGAGGCGAACTTTCTCAACCGAAGCCACGATATCGCAAATGCGTTTTGCCATTTCGATTTCTGCTTCTGTTGATGCGCCGTAACCTAAGCCACGACCGAGTTGTTTCTGCAATGCTGATACAACATCGTCCTGACAATGACCAAGAATAAGAGGCCCCCAGGCGCCAACATAATCAACATAGCGATTGCCATCACTGTCAATTAGATAAGCACCCTCGCCGCCTTTAAAGAACAGTGGGTTGCCGCCAACGCCTTTAAAAGCCCGCACCGGAGAGTTGACCCCCCCAGGAATATATTTGAGTGCTTCTTCGAATAACTTCTGAGATTGATTGCGGGCTTTCATACTATTGAATCAGGTTTGAATAAAAGTTTAATTAAAAGCGCGGTATTTTTGCGCTTATTTCAGAGGGCACCATTGTCGGCGTTGCGTACAAAGAAGACAACTATGAACTTGCTACTTGAGTCCTTATGATCCCTTGTGCCTTCTGTTGGTGCAGAACTAAAAAAGTACTTGGTTGGCTTAGGAGGATACTTAGGGAAACTCTGATTAATTACCTACGTTGCCATTGCTGCGTTAAAAATCAGCTCAAAATGCGTATTTATGCGTTATAAGCTGCGCTTTTTACGCAGCTAAAGCTGCTCACCTTGCGGGTGCCGTCTTCGCTACACTTCGGCTCGCCGATTTTTGCCTCGCCTAAAGCGGCTATTTTTGGCGCACTGACTGCCTCGCCAACATTAATCAGAGGCTCCTTAGAAATCAGAGAACAGGTTTAATCACGATGAGCAGCACGATAGGGATTAACAAAAATACCGGGAGCTCATTAAACACACGAAAGAACACATGAGTTCTGACATTGAGTCTCTCTCTAAGTTTTACCATATGCCACCAGCAGTAGATGTGGTAAATCACTACCACCAAAACCAAAGCAAGCTTAACATGCATCCACCACCAGGCCATGAAGTAAGACCAGTTACCAATCAATAGCCAGCCTCCGAGAAGAATTGTTGCTATGGCTGATGGCGTGGTAATTCCCCAAAAAAGTTTTCGTTCCATAATCACGAAGCGGTCTTTGCTGATTTGATCTTCTGCCATGGCGTGATAGACAAAAAGCCTTGGCAAATAGAACAGGCCGCTAAACCAGCAGATGACAGCAATAATGTGAAAGGACTTTATCCAGAGCATAGTAAAGGGGAGGTCTTGTTAAACAGGACACGCATTATAGCTGATGAAGCTCGGCATGGAAGCGGCAAGTGCATTGACGATATTCGTTAACCAACTGATTTTACTGCTGAAAAACCAAATAATATTGCATTCTGGTTATTGGCGTGTATGATTCACAGCCTTTCTAAATTGAGCCCTAGTCGGGCCATCAAGCAACTGTCTGGAGTTCAACGTGATTCGGGTCGGCATCGTCGGGGCAACAGGCTATACCGGAATAGAATTGTTGCGATTGCTTGCACCGCGATCCGACCTAGAGATATCAGTCGTGACTTCACGAGAATTGGCAGGCGTTCCGGTTGCAAAACATTTTCCCAATTTACAGGGTCACCTGGACTTAGCGTTTTCGGCACCAAATGATACTCAGCTGCAATCCTGTGATGCTGTTTTTTTTGCTACACCGCATGCTGTTGCTATGCATAGCGTGTCCAGGCTTCTAGACGCGGGTGTGAAAGTAATCGACCTCTCTGCTGACTTTCGAATTAAAGATCAGTCATTGTGGGAATCCTGGTACAACACAGCCCATGCCTGTCCGGAATTAATTCAGGATGCTGTTTATGGTTTGCCTGAAGTGAATCGAGAATTTGTAAAAGAAGCAAGACTAATTGCTGTGCCCGGTTGCTATCCCACGGCTGTGCAATTGGGATTTATTCCCTTGCTGGAAGATAGTGTGATTGATCCCGGAAGATTGATTGCTGATGCCAAATCCGGTGTGAGTGGTGCAGGGCGCAAAGCCGTTGAAGACTACCTGCTTTGCGAAGCTACCGAATCTATTAAGGCCTATGGATTGTCAGGTCATCGCCATCATCCTGAAATTACTCAAGGATTGCAGAATGCAGCACAAGCAGAAGTAGGTCTGACCTTTATTCCCCATCTGATACCTATGGTCAGAGGCATCCTGGCCACTCTCTATGCACCCGTGAAATCGGGCACTGCTGTCACATTGGAACGGTTGCAAACAATTTTTGAAGGCCGGTATGCCAATGAGCCTTTTGTTGATGTGCTTGGGCCTGGTGATCCGCCAGCTACCAGATCAGTGAAAGGGTCGAATAAGTGTGCAATATCAGTTACTTATTCGGCAGAAACTGAAACAGTGATTGTGTTGGTGGCAGAAGACAATCTGGTGAAAGGGGCTTCTGGCCAAGCCATTCAGAATTTCAATATTATGTTCGGCATGGATGAAACAGCAGGTTTAGAGGGTATCGCGCTGCTGCCATGATGAAACAAGCTTAAGGAGCTTCTGATTAATGTTTGCGAGGCAGTTAGTGCAAGGCAAAAATCAGCGAAAAAGCGCAGTTTATAGGGTATAAATGCGCATTTTGAGCTGATTTTTAACGCAGCAATAAAAACGTAGGTAATTAATCAGAGGTTCCTTCATTTGATGAGCTCAGGTTACAGCTAAGTCCGGAGACATCTGAATGCCAAATGTAGTCAAAGGAAGTAAGCAGGAACGCATGGTGGTCGTGCCTCATCGACCCCGCCAGCGAGTCATGTTTACGCTCGTCTTGCTTGGCGGAGTAATGGTAAGTACCCTCGGTGGCTGGGCTTACGGCTACTATACAATGCTTCTCACTCAACAAACCGAACAAGCCGCAAGAGAAGACCTCATAACAGAGCTTGAAACAGTTCAAACCGAAAATGCAGATCTGCGTCGACAATTAGCTGTTCTAGATCGCGCAAGCATCATGGATCAGCGCGCTAATGAAGAGGTGCAATCCACTATCCGAACTTTGCGTGAGCGTGTAGGGCAGCTTGAAAAGGATGTTATGTTTTACCGTCAGGTTGTATCGGAAGATACTCAAGACACTGGTTTGATGATTGCAACACTGGGCATCGGTGCAACCGCACTACCAGAACGTTTCAGTTACAAGCTTGTCATGCGACAGGAAGATGCTGATGGAGATACCTTTCTAACTGGGTATGTAAACTTCAATATAGTAGGCACGCTCAATAATGAGCAGGTTATCTACCCACTTCATGAGATTTCAGAAAACGAAGAGCAGCTGGATATTCTATTGCGATTCAAGTATTTTAAAAATATAGAGGGAGAACTGGCACTTCCTGAAGGCTTCAAGCCGGACCGAATTCAAATCACAGCGGTGTCAGCAGAGCCTGTTGAAAAGATTGTAAATCAGGATTTCAGATGGATTGTACAAAGCAATTAGGGAGCCTCTGATTAATGTTTGCGAGGCAGTTAGTGCAAGGCAAAAATCAGCGAAAAAGCGCAGTTTATAGGTCATAAATGCGCATTTTGAGCTGATTTTTAACGCAGCAATAACAACGTAGGTAATTAATCAGAGGTGCCTTAGTTTAATTCGAAAGCATTGGTTCAGTAGCAGTTCAACAAAGGGTGCAACGAAGAGCGTAATAAGGGATTAGTAATCATGTTTGGGTCAAAAGACGACAAATACGCTTCTGCGGCAGATGCCCATACACTCGTATCACGCACGACTGAGATAGTAGGTGATATTCATTTCAGCGGCGAACTCATCATCGAAGGCAAGGTCAAGGGCAACATCTATGCCGAAGATGATTCTAAGGCATTGATTCGGGTTGCGGAGAGAGGCTCTGTCGAGGGTGAAATCTGTGTTCCTTCTGCTGTTATCAATGGGCTGGTGCAGGGGGATGTGCGCTCGGCAACTCATATCGAACTAGCTGCAAAAGCGGTGGTGGTGGGGAATGTCTACTACAACCTGATCGAGATGGTGATGGGGTCCGAGGTGAATGGCAATCTGATGCATATTGGTTCTAATCACATGGATACCAAGCGCCTCGGCTCTGATAAGCGCAAATTACCCTACGATCAAAAGGCTATAGAGCAAGATTAGACTGGAAAGCCCCAATCCCAGGGGCTGTATACCGCCCTAATATTCGTTACAATAACCCACTGATTCCCTCATCTATTTCATGGATTTAACTCAGATAATCTGCCCCTGTATCTGGTTCAGAAGTTTTAAGTAGTATCGAGAATTGAGATGTCAGTAGTACAAACAGCAGAACCGGTCATCATGACCTTCACCGACAATGCCGCTGATAAGGTGCAAAGCCTTATTGCGGAGGAAGGAAATGATAAATTGAAGCTGCGAGTGTTCGTCACTGGCGGTGGCTGCTCTGGCTTCCAGTACGGCTTTTCTTTCGATGAAGATGTGAAAGAAGATGATACAGTGATCGCCAACAAAGGCGCAGAACTTCTAGTGGACCCACTCAGCTATCAATATCTGGTTGGCGCTAAAATTGATTATCTTGAAGGTCTCGAAGGGTCTCGATTTGTAGTTGATAACCCGATGGCGACCACAACTTGTGGTTGCGGAGCGTCTTTCTCTATTTAGTTACCAAGATAACTAAACGCTATTCTTTCTAAGCAGGGTATACCCCACCAAGAATCACCGGTTCTGATGCGCCGGTAAATTTGCTGGTGTCTATTTTGCGGCCCGCAAAGGTTTCTCGGGCGATCCAGGCAAAAGCAACGGCTTCTACCCAATCAGGATCCATTCCGACAGCTTCAGTACTAGCCACTTTGCAATCGTCCATCAGTTCTGCAATGGCTTCCATCAATGCCAGGTTATGAACCCCTCCACCGCAAACATAAATTTCCTGCGCATCACAATGTTGATGTAATGCATCAACCAGGGTTCTGGCAGTGAGTTGCAGTATTGTGGCTTGCACATCTGCGTCTGCAATATCTCGACCCAGTGCTTGCAGCTTCGATTCAAGCCACTTGCCGTTGAATAGCTCACGTCCCGTGCTTTTTGGCAGCGGTGTTGAGAAATATTCTTCGCGCAGACACAAGGCGAGCAGGTCAGGATCAACCATTCCGCTTTTGGCCCATTCTCCGCGATCATCAAATTTTTCACCTTTGATTTTGTCAACCCAATAATCCATTAATACATTGCCAGGCCCGGCATCGAATGCCTTGGCATCCTTATTTCTGCAAAGGCAGGTGATATTACTAAATCCGCCAATATTGATGATGGCGCGATCCACTTTGCCTGAGCCAAATATTTGCTGATGTAAAAGAGGGGCAAGTGGTGCCCCCTGGCCGCCGGCAGAGATATCTCGACTTCGAATATCACCAACTGTCGTAATGCCGGTGCGATAAGCCAGAGTGTTGGAATCGACTAATTGTAAAGTGAAGGGTTTGTCGCCTTTTGGCTCATGCCAAACTGTCTGGCCATGATTGCCTATCGCGATGATATCTTCGCGATCAATATTCGTGTTTGACAGAAGTGCTGTGACTGCGTCTGCAAAAAGCTGGCCAAGGGCAACATGAGTCCCACCTAGCTGTCGCAGATTAATGTTCTCTCCTTTGCACAAGTCGAGGACATCTTGGCGAAGCGCATCTGGAATAGGGTAACTGCAGGTTGTCACTAAATCCGGAACATCAGTTTCGAAATTCACCAGCGCAGCATCAACACCGTCAACACTGGTGCCGGATATCAGCCCAATGTAGTAGTTATTATTTGACATGATTCTAGTCTGCGCTGGGTTCGTCGGAGAGGGTCAAAAAATTATTCAGGTGGCTAAATTGTTGCAACAAATTAGCTGTCTGGCTACGGAATCGATCCATTTCTGCAGGATCAATGGATTCAGCTTTGGGCAATCTGTGATGCACAGTCCGTGGATTGTAGTGGGTACCGTTTATTAAAAATTCATAATGCAGGTGCGGACCAGTCGCTCCGCCTGTCATACCTACGTATCCGATAACCTCGCCTTGTCTGACGCGTTCACCCTTACTAACTGCATAACGAGACAGATGAGCGTATTTGGTTTCAAAGCCACCGGTATGCTTTAGAACGATTAAGTTCCCGAATGAACCATTACGTGCGGCCCATGTTACCCGCCCATCACTGGTAGCTCGAACCGGTGTGCCAGCGGGCGCAGCATAGTCAGTTCCTTTGTGGGCACGGATCGTATTAAGAATCGGATGTCTACGACGAGGATTGAAATTAGAGCTGATGCGAAACACATCTAGTGGATTACGCAAGAAAGCTTTGCGCATGCTTTCACCTTCAGGTGAATAAAACCCATATTCCCCATTTTCATCTTCATAACGAATCGCTGTGTAGACTTGTCCCTGATTGATGTACTGGGTTGCAAGAATTTGTCCTGCCTCCACAAATTCACCATCCAGGTATTTTTCTTCATATAGAATGCTGAACTGGTCACCTTCACGAGGATCAAGGATAAAGTCGATCACACCACCAAAGATGTTTGCCATCTCCATGATGTGCATAGCAGGTATGTCTTCCCGTTGACCTGCCATAAACAAACTGTCGGCGATAGTGCCTATCTTAAAAGACTGAACCAGTTGGGCTTCTTTTAATATGGTTTCTGTTACATAAGAAGAGTTATCACGCTTAAATAAATAACCTTCCAGTGGATTTTTTAAAACCCTTAGCTGTTCTAGTTCACCCTGCTCGGGAATCATAAAGTCCAGCTGGTAGCCAGGATAGATACGATTGAGAATTTTGGCTTCGTCGCTGCTGTTAAGCACGCGGAACAAATCCTGATCCGAAAGACCTA
>OZ240664.1:655000-3515178 GCA_965198435.1 uncultured Pseudohongiella sp.
CGAAAGTCTTCGGGGAGCAGTCAAACATGCTTTGATCCGGAGGTGTCCGAATGGGGAAACCCACCCAGCTTGCTGGGTATCGTTAACTGAATTCATAGGTTAACGAGGCAAACGCGGAGAACTGAAACATCTAAGTACCCGCAGGAAAAGAAATCAACCGAGATTCCCCAAGTAGTGGCGAGCGAAAGGGGACTAGCCCTTAAGTTACATAAGATTTAGCAGAACGCTCTGGAAAGTGCGGCCATAGAGGGTGATAGCCCCGTATATAAAAGGTCTTATGTGATGAAAACGAGTAGGTCGGGACACGTGTAATCTTGACTGAATATGGGGGGACCATCCTCCAAGGCTAAATACTCCTAGCTGACCGATAGTGAACTAGTACCGTGAGGGAAAGGCGAAAAGAACCCCGGTGAGGGGAGTGAAATAGAACCTGAAACCGCGTACGTACAAGCAGTCGGAGCCCATCACTAAGCCCCTCAGGCAATTGATAATTGATAGTCCTAAAACTAGTAGACTTAACAATTGTTCTGGGAGTGAGTTAACAACGCGAAGCGTTGGTCAACTGCCCCTTGAGGTGGGAGGCTTAGTGATGGGTGACGGCGTACCTTTTGTATAATGGGTCAGCGAGTTATTGTCAGTAGCAAGGTTAACCGTTTAGGGGAGCCGTAGAGAAACCGAGTCTTAATAGGGCGTCTTAGTTGCTGGTAATAGACCCGAAACCGGGCGATCTAGCCATGGGCAGGTTGAAGGTGCCGTAACAGGCACTGGAGGACCGAACCCACCTATGTTGAAAAATGGGGGGATGACCTGTGGCTCGGAGTGAAAGGCTAATCAAGCCCGGAGATAGCTGGTTCTCCTCGAAATCTATTTAGGTAGAGCCTCATGTTTAACTGCTGGGGGTAGAGCACTGTGTCGGCTAGGGGGTCATCCCGACTTACCAACCCGATGCAAACTCCGAATACCAGTAAGTTCAATCATGGGAGACAGACTGCGGGTGCTAACGTCCGTAGTCGAAAGGGAAACAACCCAGACCACCAGCTAAGGTCCCAAATTCCAGTTCAGTGGGAAACGATGTGGGAAGGCTTAGACAGCTAGGAGGTTGGCTTAGAAGCAGCCACCCTTTAAAGAAAGCGTAATAGCTCACTAGTCGAGTCGGCCTGCGCGGAAGATTTACCGGGGCTAAACTGGAAACCGAAGCTGTGGGCGCAGCATTTCACTTAAGTTCATTCAATGTGCAAGCGCACACATTGGCCTGGCGTAGCCAGCCAAGGTGAAAGCGTTTTTCACATTGAGTCTGATCCTGATTCAGATGCTATGAGTGAATTTAAGCGAATGCTGCGCGGTAGAGGAGCGTTCTGTAAGTGGTTGAAGCTGCATCGTGAGGTGTAGTGGACATATCAGAAGTGCGAATGCTGACATGAGTAACGACAAGAGGGGTGAAAAACCCCTCCGCCGAAAGATCAAGGTTTCCTGCCCAACGTTAATCGAGGCAGGGTGAGTCGGCCCCTAAGGCGAGGGCGAAAGCTGTAGTCGATGGGAAACCGGTTAAAATTCCGGTACCAGATTTTACTGCGATGGAGTGACGGAGAAGGCTAGACTAGCAGGGCGTTGGTTGTCCCTGTTCAAGCGAGTAGGTAGGGGAATCAGGTAAATCCGGTTCCTCGTTAATCTGAGACGTGATAACGATCCCGACGGGAGACCCGATGGAGAAGTAGTCGATGCCATGCTTCCAGGAAAAACTTCTAAGCTTCAGGTAAGAAATGACCGTACTGTAAACCGACACAGGTGATCAGGTAGAGAATACCAAGGCGCTTGAGAGAACTTGGGTGAAGGAACTAGGCAAAATGGTACCGTAACTTCGGGAGAAGGTACGCTCCTTTTGGTGATCGAACTTGCTTCGTAAGCTGAGGGGAGTCGCAGTGACCAGGTGGCTGCAACTGTTTACTAAAAACATAGCACTCTGCAAACTCGTAAGAGGACGTATAGGGTGTGACGCCTGCCCGGTGCCGGAAGGTTAATTGATGGGGTTAGCGCTTGCGCGAAGCTCTTGATCGAAGCCCCGGTAAACGGCGGCCGTAACTATAACGGTCCTAAGGTAGCGAAATTCCTTGTCGGGTAAGTTCCGACCTGCACGAATGGCGTAATGATGGCCACGCTGTCTCCACCCAAGACTCAGTGAAATTGAAATCGCTGTTAAGATGCAGTGTACCCGCGGCTAGACGGAAAGACCCCGTGAACCTTTACTATAGCTTCACACTGGACTTTGACCTTATTTGTGTAGGATAGCTGGGAGACTTTGAAGCAGTGGCGCCAGCCACTGTGGAGTCGTCCTTGAAATACCAGCCTGGTAATGTTGAAGTTCTAACTTAGCTCCTGAAACGGGAGTGAGGACAGTGTGTGGTGGGTAGTTTGACTGGGGCGGTCTCCTCCCAAAGCGTAACGGAGGAGCACGAAGGTACCCTAAGGGCGGTCGGAAATCGCCCACTTAGTGTAATGGCATAAGGGTGCTTGACTGCGAGAGTGACAACTCGAGCAGGTGCGAAAGCAGGTCATAGTGATCCGGTGGTTCTGAATGGAAGGGCCATCGCTCAACGGATAAAAGGTACTCCGGGGATAACAGGCTGATACCGCCCAAGAGTTCACATCGACGGCGGTGTTTGGCACCTCGATGTCGGCTCATCACATCCTGGGGCTGAAGCTGGTCCCAAGGGTATGGCTGTTCGCCATTTAAAGTGGTACGCGAGCTGGGTTTAGAACGTCGTGAGACAGTTCGGTCCCTATCTGCCGTGGGCGCAGGAGATTTGAGAAGAGTTGCTCCTAGTACGAGAGGACCGGAGTGAACGAACCTCTGGTGTTCGGGTTGTTACGCCAGTAGCATTGCCCGGTAGCTATGTTCGGACAGGATAACCGCTGAAAGCATCTAAGCGGGAAGCCCCCTTCGAGAAGAGATCTCCCTCAGGACTTGATCCTGCTAAAGTGCCGTTGAAGACGACGACGTTGATAGGTTGGGTGTGTAAGCGCTGTGAGGCGTTAAGCTAACCAATACTAATTGCACGTGAGGCTTGACCATATAATCATGGTTTCTTGATTAATTAACTAATCAATTAAAAAGCATTGGTTGTATGAAAAAAGCAACTCCAACAACTTCAGTACAGAGAGCTTGTATTGGTCGAAGATTCGAAGTTGGAAGACTGAAAACCAATCATCGAATATCGAATAAAAGAAATAAAAGATACAAGGCACTCTAAATTTTGAAAAGTTACAGACATAGACACATGGACATATGTCGCTCCAGCGCATTCATGCGCTCGCGACACGCGACATAGGTACATCCGTGTACAGAATCTTTCACCGAGTTGTAAGAACATGATGTAAAGCGAAAGCTTTATGTCGCCAGAATTGCCTGACGACAATAGCAAGCGTGAACCACCTGATTCCATCCCGAACTCAGAAGTGAAACCGCTTAGCGCCGATGGTAGTGTGGGGTTTCCCCATGTGAGAGTAGGTCATTGTCAGGCATCTATTTAAGAGAATCCCTGCATTCGTAGAGTGCAGGGATTTTTTTTGGTCACTGGAAAGGCTTACAATGACCATTGGCACATAGTGACTCCAATTCTGCATGGACGCAGAAACCTCGCGCTTTGGGCGTTGCTATGCAACGTCTGCGCCACTCGAAGCTTTCAGGTATCTACTATAAAACTTCATAACGTATAGCGGGGTGGGGTTTTTATCAGATTGTAAGTATCTCCTTAATTAGTCTCGCGCAAAACCAGCGTTCTCAGTTATACTGAAGATGGGAAGGAGACGACAATGTGTAAATCACGGTTTACCGACTCCCAGATCGTCAAGGTCCTCAATGAACTTGAAGCAGGCCGCACAGGCGGAAGTGTGTCGGGACTGCGAAGCCTCTACAGTGACCTATCGCAACTGGAAGGCCAGGTGCGGCGGCGTGAATCTCTTCGACCAGGATAGGCGCTGGCAAAAAGCCATCCCGTGCCAGCGCTATCGCCGGTAGAATCAGTTCTCGCCAGGGCAGGGTGCCGTAGCGTTGATGTGCCTCCCATAGTCCGGCTACCGTGCCGGGAACTGCGGCAGCCCGGGTGCCGATCAGTGTGGCGTTTTCAACAACTTCGCCTTGTTCATCCAGGTACATGTCGCGATGCGCCGCAAGGGCGGCTTTTTCTCGGTAATCCAGAAAAGTCGATTCACCACCCATATGGGTAAGCATGAAACCCCCGCCGCCGATGTTGCCAGCATCAATATACGTTACTGCCATTGCGAAACCGGTTGCGATCGCAGCATCCACTGCATTGCCGCCTTGCATCAAGATGTCCTTTGCCACTTTGGCGGCGTAAGGGTCGGGGATTGCGATGGCTGCAAAGGCTTCGGTCTCAGAAGTTTCTTCAGGTGCTGCTGAGATGTTGGTTTGGGGCAAATACGCAGCTAAAACAAGCAGTGCTGAAAGACCCGCCTTGTGTGTGTTGTTGAGGTTCATGACGAGCCAACCTGTGGAGAGCCAATAGGATTTAAATGCGAAAGGAAACTACTGATTAGAACACCGTATAAGGAGAGCAGAAGCAGTAGAGAAACAAGGAGAGAAATTGAGAGCAGTACAGGGTATAGATTACATACAGTGCCGTATCTTTACATGTAGAAGTTCAGACCTGATCTGACTGATCTGATAGTTGGTAGTTCGAAAGGATTGCCAAGCAGAGAGTTACCCGTTTTGATGTGGTTACCACACCCTAAATCAAAACAAAGAGGGAACTCTTATGATCCATACGACGGAAAAAGTCATTAAACACAACGTCGGCCTGCTCAATCTGGCCGAAGAGCCGGGCAATGTATCCAAAGCCTGCAAAATGATGGGGCTGTCACGCGATACATGTTATCGTGACAAATCAGCCGCAGAGGAAGGCGGCGTTGATGCTCTGTTTGACAGTAATCGCCGCCAGCCCAATCTGAAAAATCGGATTGATCCTGCCGTTGAATCGGTGGTGGTTGAGTGCGCGGTTGAAGAACCTGCCCATGGACAAACACGCGCCAGCAATGAACGGCGTAAGCGAGGCACCTTTGTCTCACCCAGTGGTATTCGGGGTATCTGGTTATGTCATAACCTGGCGTGCTTTAAAGATCGTTTAAAGGCGCTGGAAGCCCTGGTTGCTCAGGAAGGTCGCATCCTCACAGAGTCTCAGATGGCGGCGATGGAACGCAAGCAACAAGACGATGAGGCCGCAGGCGAGATTGAAACAGCTCACCCTCAGGGTAATCGACTGAACGCCTGTGTTGTGTCCAAGATAGGCAGAAGTTTATAATTTTTGGAGTCAGATCGACGAGGAGGTGCCACTTGTTCACTTTTTGTACTGGAAGTCCGTGCGAAAATCCATTCAATCGATTGCCCTGATCTCACCCTGGCTACCTGGGTTCTCAGGATACGTATTATGTCGGCACATTCAAAGACCTTGGCCGGGTCTATCAGCAAACCTATGTGGATACCTACAGCAAAGTGGCTCAGGCGAAGCGGTACACCACCAAAACGCCGATTACGGCTGCGGAGATGCTCAATGATCGTGTCTTGCCGTTCTACGAAGAGCAAGGGTTTCCTGTACTACGCATTTTGACGGATCGTGGGACGGCGTATTGTGGCAAAGCTGAACAGCATGATTATCCGCTGTATTTAGCGCTCAACGATAGTGAGCACACCAGGACCAAGGTCAAGTCACCACAAACCCATGGTATCTGCGAGCGGTTCCATTAAGACGGTGAAGGATGAGTTTTATCAGATCACTTTACGTAAGAAAATCTATGATAGCCTGGGTGACTTGCAACATGATCTTGACCATTGGCTGGTCAAATACACTACTCAACGCACTCACCAAGGCAAAATGTGCTGCGGGAGAACGCCGATGGAGACACGCATCGACAGAAAACAAATCTGGATGGAGAAGTGTGTAAACTAGACTTCGAGACTGTAACTAAATCTATGTAACTGCCTATCCAGGAGGCGTCGAAAAAGTGGACCATGCCAGTCCGCAACTGGAAGCTGGCCTTGAATAGATTTATGATCGAGTTCGAAGACCACTTGGCAGACTACATTTAACCCTGGCAGTTACACAGAAATTTTTACAGGGCCTGGACTTCACCGGACAGACACCACAGATAAACGGGTCACTGTCAGATCAGGTCTAAACTTCTACAACTAAGTAATCATCGTCTGAAGTGGCAACCTGATTCTCACTGTTGGGCTGCAATTAATGAGCAGGCATTGCTTTGCACTTCACCTTGCAGCTATTGCCAGAAACACTCGCTTCTGATTCGTTTAAGGAACCTCTGATTAATTACCTACGTTGTTATTGCTGCGTTAAAAATCAGCTCAAAATGCGCATTTATGACCTATAAACTGTGCTTTTCGCTGATTTTTGCCTTGCACTAACTGCCTCGCAAACATTAATCAGAGGCTCCCTAAAGTATCTTACTCGCAACTTGATTATAGAATTTCGTAATGACTTCTTTTTTCTTCTCTCCTCATAAAGATTTTATCAAGCACACGATAGCGAATGCAGATGCAACCTTCTCGGCCAAACATCAGACACTGACGACTGGTAGTGAAGTCACTTTGCTTGACTGCGGCATCATGAAATTTGAACCTGCTACTGCTTGTGAAACATCTCTGGTAATTTCCTGTGGAGTGCACGGGAATGAAACGGCCCCTATAGAAATTGTGTCCGCTATAGTTGATGACTTACTATCAGGAGATCAGGGCTGCGGTCAGCGCGTATTGTTTGTTTTCGCTAACCCCTGGGCGATGGCAAGTGGCAAGCGATTTATCGACCTGAATATGAATCGGCTTTTCTGCGGCGACTGGCAAATGCACGATCACGACCTAAAAGAAGTCAAGCGTGCAGCGAAACTTGATGCCTATGTGGCTAACTTTTTTGCTGAGGAGCCAGTAACGGTATCCCAACATTTGCACTACGATTGTCATACCGCTATTCGGGATTCGGTAAGAGAGCACTTTGCGGTTTATCCTTTTGTAGCGGGACGTGAGTTGCCAGAGGGCCAAATGGCTTTCCTTGATAGGGCCGATATTCAAACTGTGATATTGCAACAACAAGAGGCAAACACATTTTCTTCGTTCACTTCTCTCAAGCACGATGCGGAGAGCTTTACTCTTGAGTTGGGCAAGGTAAAGCCATTCGGTGAAAACGAACTGGACCGATTTAGAGGCATCGATACGACCTTGCGATCATTGATCGCTGGTGAAGCACTACCTGCAGGACCAGAGCGGCAGATTGATCTTTTTACTGTTCATCACAGTATTGAACGCACCAGCGAAAACTGGAAATTTCTTGTCGAGGATGATGCGCCAAACTTTTTAGAGTATTCTCCCGGTACTGTTATAGCGCAGGATGGTGACGAAAAATATGTGGTGGGTGATGAGCCTGAGTACATTGTGTTCCCTAACCGACATGTTCCCGTTGGCCAACGAGCAGGTCTTATGCTTAAGAAACTGCAGTAATCAGTGAATAAAAGCCAGTCAATATAGAATGGGTGACCCGACCCCTTGTTTCAAAGACAATGCCAAAAGAACACTACAGCTCTTTTATCTTAACATTGCGATACCACACATCATCATTGTGGTCTTGTAAACCAATATATCCTTGAGCAGGAACATCTACCCACGTAGGGTTGAGTTCGGGAAATTTGCTGACTGCTACTATATCTCGCCAGGCCTGGGTGCCTAACTGATACTCGAGGACCATTTCACCATTTTGGTAGTGTTGTACATGCCCGTTTTCGACACGAATTTCCGCATGATTCCATTCGCCGACAGGACGGACATTCTGGGGGCGAGGTGGAATCAGATCATATAACGCGCCTGCGGTGCGGTTACCGTCCACACCCATCTTAGCATCGGGGTGGCGATCGTTATCCAATACCTGCATCTCTGGTGCGGATTTGTAGATGACATCCAGTTCAGGCGCTTCACTGCCCCGATAAAAAATGCCTGAGTTTCCGGCTTCGGAAATCTTCCATTCCAGCTTCAGATGAAAGTCCTCAAATTGTTGAGCGAACAAAATGTCGCCGTGGTCGCGATCTCTCTCCGAGCTGTTCATGAACAGGCTGCCATCCACTACTTCCCATGTTCCAGGAACATCATCTCGCTTATAGCCTTTCCAGCCAGCAGTTGATTGGCCGTCGAAGAGCAGGCGCCAGCCGTCTGCCTTTTCGACGTCGCTTAGTTGATTAGCTTCATCGGCATGTACCGTCACAATACTGCCGCTTATGAGCAGCCCGACCACCAGCAGAGATTTAGTCTGTTTCATGATTCTCGGATTCCTGAAATTATCGAAAGCAGCGTGCCATAGCGTCCCATATAAAGAGTAATGGCTTAGTGGATTGCTCTGTTCTGAGATTACTATACTATTCTCAACAACAGCAAAGACCAAACAGAACAGAGAATAACAGAGAATAATAAAGTCGGTTAAATCGGCCCTGATAGAAGAACTAGAGTAAAAATAAGAAAAATCTGGAGACAAAATGGCCTCATTCGAAGGGTTTGAGTACGAAGTGGTTATCGTTGGTTCAGGCGCCGGGGGTGGCATGGCTGCCCATGTGCTAACGGAGGCAGGTGTAAAAGTCATGCTGTTAGAGGCTGGTCGTGATTACGACCCTGTTACTGAAACCCCAATGTTTCAACAGAACCATGAAGCACCGCTAAGGGGAACGAGCACATCGGATAAAAATTTTGGCTACTACGATGCTACCGTTGATGGTGGCTGGCAGGTGCCTGGGGAACCCTACACCAAGGCACCAGGCAGTCGCTTTATGTGGTGGCGTGCACGTATGTTGGGTGGTCGCACCAACCATTGGGGTCGACTGGTACCACGTTTTACGCCTGCTGATTTCAAGCCCTACAGCACTGATGGAGTGGGCATGGATTGGCCTGTTGACTACGACGAGATCTCCCCGTGGTATGACAAGTGTGAAGAGTTGATTGGAGTCTGCGGTGATAATTCAGGCTTGGATGACACGCCTGGTTCCAGTGACGGTGTTTTGTTGCCACCACCGAAACCTCGGGTGATGGAATTGTTGTTGAAATCGGCGTGTGAGTCTCTCGGTATAGCTGCTGTTCCTATGCGTCGTGCTATTTTGACCGAGCCAAAAGATGATAGACAAGCTTGTTTCTGGGCTACTCCTTGTGGGCGAGGATGTTCAATCGGAGCGGCATTTCAAACCACGACTTCTTTGCTGCCCTGGGCAGTGAACAGTGGCAATCTGAAGATTGTTACCGATGCTATGGTTAAAGAAGTTCATCTTAATGATGAGGGTAAAGCCTCTGGCGTCACGTTTGTTAACCGCAGCAACGGCGAAGATGTCAGAGTCGATGGTGACCACATCATTCTTGCTGCCAGTGCCTGTGAAACCGCACGACTGCTTCTTAACTCGAAGAGTGAGGCTTATCCAAATGGGTTAGCAAATAGCAGTGGCCAGGTAGGTCGCAACTTAACTGACTCACTTGGTGCAGGTATCAGCGGCTACATTCCTGCTTTGCGCGACCGTCCCAAATATAACGAGGATGGCCATACTGGTAATCATCTCTATATTCCCTGGTGGGATCGTGAAGGGCAAAAGAACGGGAGCTTAAATTTCAGTCGCGGTTACCATTTTGAAGTAGACGCCCGATTTGGTTCTCCTGGTATGGGCATTGCCGGACGCACTGAGGGTTATGGCAAAGCAGCCAAAGATGACATTCGCTCCAATTACGGAACCACTATTAGCTTATCGCTTCGCGGTGAAATGCTTGTGAGTGATGATTGTTATTGCGAGATTGATGAGGAGACCACGGATCAGTGGGGCATTCCGGTGTTGAAGTTCCATTGGAAGTGGTCAGAACAGGAGATCAATCAGGTCGTCCATGGCCTGGAGTGGGGCAAGAAAATCATTAAGGCCATGGGAGGCGTTGTGAATAACCCTGATTGCACAGCAGAGGAAGCCATTGAAGTCGGCGGTCAGATTATTCATGAGGTCGGTACTACACGCATGGGTGACGATCCAGCAACGTCTGTTTGCAATCAATGGGGTCAGACCTGGGATGTCGATAATCTTTATGTGATGGATGGCGGTGTGTTTACTTCCAATCCCCACAAAAACTGCACCATTACAATTTTAACTCTGGCTATGCGCAATGCTTCCCGGCTAGCTGAACAACTAAGGAGCCTCTGATTAATGTTTGCGAGGCAGTTAGTGCAAGGCAAAAATCAGCGAAAAAGCGCAGTTTATAGGGCATAAATGCGCATTTTGAGCTGATTTTTAACGCAGCAATAACAACATAGGTAATTAATCAGAGGTTCCCTAACTGGGTAATCGGAGCAAAAATACTATGAGCGAAATCTACAATCCAAAAATGAGCCGTCGTGAAAGCATCAAACGCGTTGGTTCAATGGCCACAGTGATCATGGTGGGCGGAGTGTCGGTTGCCTGCGATACAGCGGAACCAGAAGTAAACCTATCACCATCCACTCCAAGAGCAGGGCACTGGCCCGGAATTGAGTTGGAAACCATTACAGAACCAGTATATGGCACCGATCCAATTGTTTCTAATCCCACTGTGCCCTGGTCATTAACCCTGAATGGTGCGCAAAGAGATCAGGTGGCGGTGCTTAGCGATATCATTTGTCCGGCTGATGAGCGAGGCCCATCGGCTACCGATGTGGGCGTGCCCGATGTTATCGACGAATGGGTGAGTGCCCCTTATTCCACTCAGCAGAGAGATCGCGTACAAATCATCAATGGTTTGCAGTGGCTGGATGACGAGGCGCAATTACGTTTTGGAAGTAACTTCGTTTCTGCTTCGACTTCTCAGCAAACTGAAATCATTGAAGACATAGCGTATCGTTCACAATATGAAGTGCAGGAATTCGAGTTGGCGGCTCGGTTCTTTAGCAGGATAAGGTGCCTTGTGTTTGGAGCCTACTTCAGCTCGCCGGAAGGCATGGAAGACATCGGCTATATTGGAAATGTAGCAATAGCTGGTGAGTATCCCGGCCCTACGGATGAAGCGATGCAGCATATAAGGCAAGTCGCCGATTCCCTGGGTTTGCCACCGATAACTGAATACATCAATCAGTAAAGTTCGGTGACAGCGGAAAATTGGTCGCATTAGCGGTACTGCTTCCCAACACCTGCGCCGGAGTAGCAGGGCTCGGTGGACTCTTGCGTGCGCTCCGCATCACTACAAGAACATGCCAAAATGAGGTAGCCTATCTGCCTTTGACACTGGGAGCGGCGAGGGTGGCCGGTTTCTGACCCTCGCAACCCCTTGATCGCACTTACAATAATCAACTAAAGCGTGGATCTTACCGTGAAATCAAGAATCAGCAGACGCAATTTTCTTCTAGGCAGTTCCGCTGTCATAGCAGCCGGCACCGTTCAAGGCATTCCAGGTACTCCTTTTTCTTCACCCGTAAATCTCATGAAGAGCGCATTGGGACAGAGCAGCATTCCTATGCCTGATGCCCCGATCCGAATGAGTTCAAACGAGAACCCTTGGGGACCTTCTCGAGCAGCGTTGCGTGCTATTAATGCAGCCGTCGAAGAGGCCAATCTTTATACTTATTTTTTACAGGGCGAGATGTCGGAGTTGATTGGTAGCCAGCAGAACATTGCGCCGGAGCATATCAGTGTCGGTGCTGGATCTGCGGAGATACTCAAGATGGGCGGCCTTCTGGCGAGTATGGACGAAGGGTCAGTCGTGGTTCCCTATCCGACCTTCGAAGACTTGCCACGTTATGCTGGAAACAACGGTGCTGAGGTGATCCGAGTTCCAGTTAACGATAATCTGGAAACTGACCTTGAGGCGATGGCCAGCGCGATTCGCCGTGACACCAAGCTGGTTTACATCTGCAATCCAAATAATCCTATACCCAATATCATCGAGAAGAACGCACTTCGAGATTTTGTGATCGAAATATCACGTGACCGCATGGTGTTTGTCGATGAGGCGTATCATGAGTTCGTCGATGATCCCAACTATGGCTCAATGATAGATTTAGTTCGCGAAGGACGCCAAAACATTATCATCGCACGCACGGCTTCCAAGATTCATGGTCTGGCAGGTCTTCGGGTAGGTTTTGGTTTCTCACACCCAGATCTCGCTGCTGAGATTGCTAACCGAATGACGGGAACGCTAAACATTGTTGGCATGCGGGCCGCATTGGCTAGCTATCGTGATGTAGAGTATTCCAACTTCGTATTGCGGAAAAATAAAGAAGCGCTGGAGATCACGCAAGGGTATTTTCGCGAGGCGGGAATTCGCCACATCAACTCCATTGCTAACTTTACCTTTGTTGAGACTGGTCACGACATCGCCGAAGTTCAGGCGCGCTTTATGGAATATAACATTCGGGTCGGCAGGCCGTTTCCTCCTTTCCGCAACTGGATGCGTTTGAGCATGGCCAAGCCTGATGAGATGCGTTACTTCGTGCAGACCTATAAAAAACTTTATGGTTAAGGAGCTTCTGATTAATTACCTACGTTGTTATTGCTGCGTTAAAAATCCGCTCAAAATGCGCATTTATGCCCTATAAACTGCGCTTTTTCGCTGATTTTTGCCTTGCGCCTTGCACTAACTGCCTCGCAAACATTAATCAGAGGCTCCTTAAGCATTTGTAAATCGGGCGGTTGTAATCAAAGGGGTCAGAGCAGAATTCTTGTAGAAACTCTCTGATCTTTTTTTGTATCTGCAGCAACCTGCTGGGAAATCAGGGACAATGACGCTATTAAAGACTGGTTTGCTTGTTCTTGCTGTTCTCCTGGCAGGATCACTCCTGACCCTTCGCATAACCGTTGCCACCCGGACATCCAAGTGCTGCAGGCTATGCCAATGCTGGGCGATCTGCCAGGCCTGGATTGCGGTTGAAGGGAGGAGTTGTCAAAGAGGTGGCGACGAATTGCGATTGGATTCATGAATACAGCAGTGCTTTCGCTGCAAACGCTACCGAACTTGAAAGGACCTGGTACGGCATCCCCCACTCAGTCACTGTGCTGCTCGTTCCGCATGGCGGCAGGCTTACCTCTATTCGCTATTGACTGCATCACTGATGACTTCACTATTACCGTTACCGACGTACCAGGTTTTGATCCGGTGCTGCAGGAAAGCGGTCGCATCGATGCAGCGGCTGCCGGTGACGATGCCCCACTCGTTCGTGAAGTGCCAGACAATCACGGCAACATAACTCCGGGTTGGACTCGCAACAATCATGCTGTGACTACCTTCAATCGACACACTGGTTAATCCGAAGTGTCAGGCTACAACGAGTTTGTGAATAACCCTAACGAAGATTCTGGTTATATTTCATTGGCTCGATTCAAAGTGGATAGCTACAACACCTGAGATATCCAGTACAACTACACCCATGATTGGGCAAACGCCAATCTGGGTACAACTGTCATCACAGCGGGGATCATTGACCTGACTGACGCAGACATTCTGCTGTACCGACGCAACACTTTCAATCCAACGGTCTTTGATGCCCTTAGACCCAGTTGGCATGCGCGACTGCTGTGGCAATTGGTAGTAATGAACCAGTAAATGGAATCAGGGCAGGCGTACAGTAATGCATGAATGCTTTGGTTCCATTTGAATTGTACTGGTAATTAAGGGCCCACCTTAAGAGGGCGGGTCTTTTTTGGATTCTCGCCGCTGGCTAGCCCGCAGAATGCTGAAATAAGGCTCAATGTCTATCCGCACTTTATTTCAATTTTATTCACATGAGAATGTTGGTTTTCAGCCAAGCCAAAATACTGGTATAAACGTGCTTTTTGACCGGCGCAGGCAGGAATAACAGGAATAATAGGAGTTTCGAATGAAGATTGGAGCACCCAGGGAAACCGCAAACGGCGAGGCGCGTGTGGCATTGACACCTGAAAGCGCTGAGCGGCTGCAGAGATTGGGGTATGAATGCCTGGTTGAATCTGGTGCCGGTGCCGCAGCATCTATCAATGACGAGGCCTATGAGGTGGCTGGCGTGAAGCTTATAGGGTCGGCAGTAGAGCTATGGGACGAAGCGGACATCATCGTCAAGGTTCGTGAGCCGTCCATGGAAGAGGTTGACGCCGCCCCCGATGGCAAAACCGTCATTAGTTTTATCTGGCCAGCAGCCAATGAAGGTCTGCTGGAAAAAATGAAAGCCAAGCAGATGACTGTGCTGGCTATGGATATGGTGCCGCGCATCAGTCGTGCGCAGAAAATGGATGCGCTTTCTTCCATGGCCAATATCGCCGGCTACCGCGCAGTGGTTGAAGCGGGTAATAACTTTGGTCGCTTCTTCATGGGCCAGATGACCGCTGCGGGGAAAGTATCTCCAGCAAAAGTACTGGTAGTTGGGGCGGGTGTTGCGGGTCTTGCCGCGATCGGGACTTCAGTCTCGCTCGGCGCCATTACCTATGCCTTCGACGTGCGCCCGGAAGTTGCTGAACAAATTGAATCAATGGGAGCCGAGTTTGTCTTCCTGGATTTTGAAGAAGAACAAATCGACGGTGCCGAAACAGGTGGTTACGCCGCTCCTTCCAGCCTAGAGTTTCGCGAGAAGCAATTGGAAAAATTTCGTGAGCTGGCACCGGAAGTCGATATCGTTATCACTACGGCATTGATTCCAAATCGTCCTGCCCCTGAGCTGTGGACTGAAGATATGGTTGCTGCCATGAAGCCCGGCTCAGTAATTGTGGATTTGGCAGCAGAGCGTGGTGGCAACTGCATACTCACTAAGGCCGATGAAAAGTTAGTGACGGATAATGGTGTCACCATTATTGGTTATACCGACTTTCCAAGTCGCATGGCTACTCAATCTTCTACTCTTTATGCCACTAACATTCATCATATGGTAGATGATCTCACACCTGAGAAAGATGGTGTGCCGGTAGTGGATATGGAAGACGATGTGATTCGCGGTGCACTGGTTACTCATCAAGGTGAGATTACCTGGCCGTCACCCCCGCCTAAGATAAAAGCCATCGCCGCCGCAGCTCCTAAAGCGACAGAAATAGAAGAGAGCGCTGCAGAAAAAGCGGCACGCGAATTGGGAGAAATGCAGCAATCACTCAATCGCACAGGCTGGTTGTTGGGCATAAGCGGTGCGCTTTGTCTTGTGCTTGGCGCAGTGGCCCCACCGAGTTTCATGCAGCACTTTATCGTTTTTGTGCTGTCAGTTTTTGTTGGTTTTTATGTGATTTGGGGCGTGGCGCATTCACTGCACACACCTTTGATGGCAATTACCAATGCCATCTCGTCGATTATCATTGTGGGAGCCTTATTGCAGATCGTATCTGGCAATTCTATGGTGATGTGGTTAGCCGCAGCCTCAGTGTTAATGGCCTCGGTGAATATCTTTGGTGGTTTTTTGGTTACGCGTCGCATGCTGGCGATGTTTCAGCGGAGTTAAGCGATGCATACGAACGAAGGACTCATCACTGCAGCTTATGTGGTGGCTGCCATTCTCTTCATCCTCGCATTAGGTGGACTATCTAATCAGGAAAAAGCCAAGCGTGCTATTTGGTACGGCATCATTGGTATGACCCTGGCGGTAGCTGCAACAGTCAGTTTTGTGGGTGGCCAGGCAGATCTCATCGCTGGAATGGTGATCGTCGGTGGTATCGGCGGCTGGTTCGTTGCTAACCGCGTGCAGATGACACAGATGCCAGAACTGGTAGCTGGCTTTCATAGCCTGGTAGGGCTGGCCGCAGTTTTTATTGGTGTGAATGCAGACTTGGAAATGGGATCAGCGCTGGCTGCTCGCGAAGCGGGTACGGTGGGTCAGTTAGCTGGCTTTGCCGCCACCATTGCCGTCAAGACCGATGTTGAACTTAGTATTCTCAAAATAGAATTGTTTTTAGGCATTCTGATCGGTGCTATTACTTTTACCGGTTCCATCATCGCCTATGGCAAGTTGGCAGGGAAACTGAGCTCTGCGGCATTAACATTGCCAGGACGTCATGCGTTGAATCTCGGTGCATTAATTGCCTGTTTCATTCTTGGCTATATGTATCTTGAGGGTGCAGGACTTTGGACAATGCTTACAGTAGCAGGCATATCCGGGCTTATTGGTTTGCATTTAATTCTCGCCATTGGCGGTGCCGACATGCCGGTAGTGGTATCCATGTTGAATTCCTATTCGGGTTGGGCAGCGGCTGCGATCGGATTTACGCTTGGCAACGACTTGCTGATTGTCACCGGTGCACTGGTAGGTTCTTCCGGTGCAATCTTGTCCTATATTATGTGCAAAGGCATGAACCGTTCGTTCGTCTCTGTGATTTTAGGCGGTTGGGGAGGTGAAACTCAGTCAAGCGCCGCTGTTGAAGGTGAGATGATCGAAGCAAAAGCTGATGCTGTGGCGCAAGCTGTGCAAGATGCGGACAGTGTAATCATTGTGCCAGGTTATGGTATGGCCGTAGCGCAAGCCCAAGGTTCTGTTTCAGAACTGACCAAGCGTTTGCGTTCCCAGGGCAAGACAGTTCGATTCGCTATCCATCCTGTAGCAGGTCGTTTACCTGGTCACATGAATGTCTTGTTGGCAGAAGCCAAAGTGCCTTATGACATCGTGTTAGAGATGGAAGAAATCAATGATGATTTTCCTGAGACCGATGTGGTCATCATCATTGGTGCAAACGACATCGTCAATCCATCTGCTCAAGATGATCCGGGAAGCCCAATTGCTGGTATGCCAGTGCTGGAGGTGTGGAAATCACGACACGTGTTCGTATGTAAACGTGGCCGCGGCACGGGTTATTCAGGGATCGAGAATCCGCTGTTCTTTAAAGAAAACACGTGCATGTTCTATGGTGATGCTAAAGCGTCGATGGATGATCTGTTGCGTGGGTTGGATTGATGTTCCAAGGCTTTTCAAATCCATTCAAGCACCATCTCTCGAACGATATTGACAGGCTGGTTGTGTAGTCGCTGTGAGGCGCTGAACAGACCAATAATAATTACATGCAGGGCTTGATCATATAGCCATGGTTTCTTGATCGATAGATAGAAAGTTGTAATGATTCTATGGAATAAGACATCATAAATTGTTTGTATGTCTTTGAGATACCCTGCATCAACAGAGATCAACCCAAATCAACTTCAGTACCAGGGCAATTGACTGAATGGATTTTCGTGCGCACTTCCAGTACAAAAAGTGAACAACTGGCACTCCCTCGTCGATCTGAGTCCGAAAATCATAAACTTCTACCCATCTTCGATGCGATAGAGGCGCTCAGTCGATTGCCCTGACTTCAGTACAGATTCCAATCAACCCAAAGCTTAGCTATAAGTTCGGGAGAGGCCCTCCAAAAGAGGTTGAAGGGTTCTTTTAATGGGGTTTCAGGTTCCATCACGCAGTTGCCCTTTTACAATCGAGGAATGGGTAAATGACTTATTCGCTTCAGGAGGGCGGGCAGCCATTTGCTTCGAGTATGCAAGCTTCTTGTTATTGGTTAGTTGTCCAGTAAAGTTAAAGCACTAAGGAACCTCTGATTAATTACCTACGTTGTTATTGCTGCGTTAAAAATCAGCTCAAAATGCTCATTTATGATCTATAAACTGCACTTTTTCGCTGATTTTTGCCTTGCTTGCACTAACTGCCTAGCAAACATTAATCAGAGGCTCCCTAACTTCTTCTCCTGATTATTTGCCCATAAGCAGATCAGCCAGCGCTAAAGCCTTTGGTGGCAGGCACTGAATTTCTGAATCTCGATTTATCAATGTCTGCTGTCCCTCTAATTTGTTTGGGCCGACTCTTGGTCTTAGTGCTTATTGGTGGGTTATGCCAATGGCTGCGTAAACTACTGTTATCCCTTTTATTAGCATGTTATGTGCTCGGGCGTTTCTATTATCCAACTGGGTTGCTGCTACTTGCAGTGAATCGAAGTTATGAAGCCAAAGCGGGCCTAGGTTAGGGTCATGGTTGTTTGATTAGGGTATTTACGGCCATGTGTGGCCAATTGATACCATGGAAAAACAGATCAACTATTTGTGCGTACTGAAGAATTTCGATTGTCCCATTTTCTGATTCCCGATCACCGATCCAGAAGTCACTCAACAAGTGCCCAACAGAGACTGGATTGACAACCCGCTGACCACTCGCCATCTCCGAGGGAGCTTTGTCATTTCTAAACTCAAAAACCCAATCTACTTTTGCTGTTGCTGTAGTTGTAGATAATCCAATTTTTGTTTCCAGCCAAGCTAGTGGGTCATCAAGTTCTGGACCATTGCCAGCAAGAACCTCATCACGCTTTTGGGTAAATTCGGCATCAATCAATGCCTGTAGAGCACTGTCGCTACTTTCAGGTTTTGCGCTGTAAATTTTTGAAGCACCCTGTGTTATTGCATCTTGGACTGAGCCGATTTTTAAGGTGCCAGTCGTCATCATGGAGTTTGCTCTTGGTATGCTTGCCTGGCGTATGATTGGTGCTTCTAAGCGGTTTTTGGTTTCGCCGCCAGAATCCTTTACATTGAGAAGGAAGTGTCCCATCTCATGATGAATTCCATCACCGGTGAAGCTGTTGACTATCCCTATTTCATATTTCATTGCTTCCCAGTGGCCTGCTTCTCCGGTAATACCGACGTTTCAGGCTGGTGGTGGCCCTAGCTTTTCGAATTTGATCGTTTCGCGCATTTGATCAAAGCGCATTTCGAAATCGGAACCACCTGCCCCACCTGGTTGCGGCTGAGAAATGAAGTTCCAGCCAAATTCGTCCTTCCATTCATCGTCGAGTTTGTTCATCCAGGTCCCTTCGAGTTTGTCAAAAAATTCATTTGCAATTGTCATTTCTCTCTCCTTGCATCTTCATTTCTCATTTCTGTTCGTAGGCAGGATATGGTCTTGGTGGATTACAAATTTCGAGGGTTTTTACTATCGCACAATGATCTGTTGTCTTTGGCTATCCAAACTCTGTTTTTGTATAGTGACCAGGTCAGCATTCCTCAAGTGGTAATCCGCTTAACAGATTGATCTAAAAACCATTGGTGATAATCAAAACTGGCCTCCATTGCCGGATGGTGACGGCAGAAGCCTATGAGTTTTCTGCTTAACTACTGCTATGACAACGCTGATTGTCCCACCTGTTCGCAAGGCTTATTTCCTTCCTTCCGTTTTGTAACAGGGAATATTTCCAAAGAAGTGACAGCAGGTCTGAAAACGGGCCAATTTTTGGAAACTTGAAATCTAATGGGGCGGTAGTTACCAGAGTCGTCTTTCTATGGTGATTCTAATGAACTGAAGGGTAAAGGAATGCATAAAACGCCAATCAGCTCGCAAAACTCCTGGATTTAATAGGCAGAGCCAATACTGCCTGCTCCGGGCCAGATATGGCACTGCCTTCCACCCAACACATGAACTGCTGTATTTTTACTTTGGCCCCATTTATCCTCAATTGATCAGGCAATGGCGTGGATGCGCGCATTGCAGCGAAATAATCAATATACAGTGGATATATAGCAGTAACAGCAGGGGAGAATAGAGATGTTATTCCATAAACCGTACAAAAAGAGCGCTATTTTGGCCTTAAGTGCACTAGCACTGGGAATTAGCGCTTGCTCCGAACCACCTGCACAGCAGCAGGCTGGCTTAACATCAGCAACGGCGGAGACTGTAGCTGTCAATGAGCCTGTGAATGAAGTGCAGGTCCGCTGGACCGAATATGGTATTCCTCATGTCAAAGCAAATAGCTGGGAAGGGCTGGGTTACGGATTCGCTCACGCAGTCGCTTCTAATACTATCTGTGTTTTAGCACGTGAATTCGTCACTGTGCGCGGAGAACAGGCTAAGTACTTTGGTGCCACTGAATCCAACATTAATCAGGATGCGTTCCACCGTGCTCTATTGAATCAGGACAAGCTGGACGAATATGGGTCTTATGGTTCGGCTGATTCCAAAGCAATGGATGCGGGCTATATCAGGGGTTATAACGACTTTATTGAGAAGAATCGCGGCGACATGCCCGAATCTTGCAACAACGCATCGTGGATCATACCCATTAATGAAAGTGACCTGGCACGTCTCACTATAGGAGTTGGTATACGCTATGGTCTCGGCCGAGTTACCAATGAGATAGCCACAGCAGAACCTGGACTGGAGGTGGCTCAATTGCAACCTCTCGATCTTGAAATCAATCGCAATGGAATTGGCAGTAATGCACTTGGCTTTGGCGGTGCGTTAACTGAGTCTGGTCGCGGTGTGTTGATGGGCAATCCTCATTATCCCTGGCATGGTCCGTCCCGGTTTCATATGGCCCACTTAACCTATCCCGGCGAGCTGGATGTCATGGGTGTTGGTCTGATCACAACCTCTCGCATTGCCATTGGGTTTAATGAGCACGTTGCCTGGTCACACACAGTGTCCACCGCGTTGCGATTTACGATGTTTCGTCTTGATCTTATGCCCGGGAATCCCATGGCTTATCGCGTGGGTGATGACATTCATGATATCGAAACGATCGAAGTTGAGGTGGAAACGCCAGATGGTATAGCCATACGAACTATCAACATGACTCATCTTGGACCCGTTGTCACCGGGCAAGGTACGCCCTGGACTGATGAGCATGTTTATGTTATGCGTGATGTGAACTATGAAAACTATCGCTCCGGAGATCAGTATCGCGATATTAACAGGGCGCGCAATGTAGAAGAGTTGCGCACAGCGCTGGCGACCCATCAGGGGGCGGCATTCGTTAACACTATCGCTGCCGATCGTGATGGGGGAGCGCTATATGCCGATATGTCCGCTATCCCCAATGTTTCAGCTGAATTAATCGAGCGCTGTGCAGTGGATACGGCAAACCCTCGCATCATTACTTTGAATGGCTCTGACCCCAGTTGTAATTGGCAAGTAGACCCGGGAGCTGCCTATCCAGGTTTAATGCCTCCAGCGGAGCAACCCAGCTTAATTACTGACACCTATGTAAGTAATAGCAATGATTCTTACTGGCTATCTAATCCGGATAATCGACTGGAAGGTTTCTCACCTATTATTGGTGATGAACAGACCACCCGTTCACTGCGCACTCGTGCTGGTTTGGTTATGGTGAAAGAGATTATCGATAGCGGTGAAAAATTCTCACAGCAGAATGTAAAAGACCTGCTATTTAGTCATCGTCACTATGGTGCTGAACTGTTATTGGATGACATTCTGAATGTGTGTGAAGGGCAGGCGAATCTCACTGAAGCTTGTACAGTTCTGGCCAACTGGGATCGACGCCAGGATGTGGATAGTGCTGGTGCGCATATCTTCAATCAATTCTGGGCGAACGCTAACGGTCTCTCTGAGCATTTTGCAGTTCCATTTGATCTAGCCGATCCGGTAAATACACCAGCAGGTCTTACAATCGAAAACGAAGAGACCCGTACTCTGATTATCAATGCATTGGAGGCAGGTGTCGCATCGCTGGAAGAAGCTGGCATTCCTCTGGATGCTCGTTGGGGTAATGTTCAATTCGCCATGCGTAACGGGGAGAAGATTGGTATCCCAGGCGGCAACGGCGGGCAAGGTTTGTTCAGTGTCATTACTGCCCGATTCAATGCCGACAATGGTGGATACAATCCAATTGTCCACGGTAACAGCTATATTCAAACTGTCACTTGGGAAGAAGATGGTACGCCTGACGCTGATGCCATGCTTACTTACTCGCAATCACCTGAACCAGACTCCCCTTATTACTCGGATCTAACCAGGGTATATTCCGAGAGTAAATGGATTGATTTGCCTTTTACCGAAGAGCAGATTCAGGCGCAGCTGATAAAAGAAGAAGTATTACAGTTCTAGTGTAGGACTTTTGATTGAGCAATTATTCTTTATTAATACAAGGAAAGAGCAAATGAAGCGTGTGTTTTTCACCTTATTATTGTTTTGCATGGCATCTTCTGTCATTGCTCAAGACAAGGTTCTTACAGTTGAAGCTGAAGAGACTGCTCGCCAACTTATGGCGGAGGCACTGGACAGCAATCTGGCCTGGGAAATTGTTGAATCACTTACCACGGAAGTTGGCCCGCGGCTGGCAGGCTCCGAAGCAGAAGCCCGGGCGAGAGAGTGGGGACAATCGCTGGGTGAAGAACTCGGTTTTGATCGAGTCTCGGTTGAAGAGTTTAGTCTCCCATATTGGGAGCGAGGAGACATGTCTATTACGATGACAGCGCCTTACGAACAAGCTCTTTATGGCACAGCCTTAGGTGGTTCTGGCGCGTCACCCCAAAATCAAGAATTGGAAGCAGAGATTGCTTACTTCCGTACCATTAATGACCTCATGGCAGTGGAGGACTCATCTCTGATTGGCCGCATAGCATTTGTTGATGGCGAAGCGATTGTTCCAAGTCAGACCGGTTCAGGGTATGGACCCGCAAACATCCGTCGCCGCATTGGTTGGCAACATGCGCAGCGTGCGGGCGCAGAAGCATTAGTAGTTCGCTCAGCAGGTTCTGACAGTCGTCGTTTCCCCCATACTGGCATGATGACTTCCCAGGGAGGTGTGTGGGCAAACATTCCAGTGATTGCTGTCTCGAATCCAGATGCAGATCACCTGCGCAGGCTTCATGAACTCGGCAACTCAATCCGGTTAGATGTGAACTCCACTGCTGGCTGGCAAGGTGAAAGCCTCAGCGGTAATGTAGTGCTTGATTTGATTGGAAGGGAAAAGCCTGAGGAGATTGTATTAATAGGTGGTCACCTGGATAGTTGGGACCTCGGTACTGGTGCCATCGATGATGGTGCCGGCGTAGCGATAACAACAGCGGCAGCGAGTTTGATCGCTCAATTACCTCGGCGTCCGCGTCGCACCATTCGAGTTGTAATGTTTGGTGCAGAAGAGGTTGGTCTTTTAGGTGGTCAGGACTATGCCATGAAACATATGAGCGAATTATCGCGTCATCAGGTGGCAACAGAGTCCGATTTTGGGGCAGGAAGCATTTGGCAACTCGTCTCCAATGTTTCGGAATCAGGAAACCCTGTTATTGATGCTATTGGTGAGATCATTGCACCCCTGGGCATTATTCGCGGGGGCAGTGATGTGCGCGGTGGTGGTCCAGACATTGGTCCAATGGCCGCTCAAGGTGTACCAACGATTAACTTTATGCAAAACGGTACAGACTATTTCGACTTGCATCACACGCCTGATGATACCCTGGACAAGATCGACCCTGATCAGTTAGCGCAAAATGTGGCTGCCTATGCCGTTTTTGTCTACCTTGCGGCAGAGATGGAAGTAAATTTCAGAGAGTAGGGATTTACCAGAAGACAAAGTAGCCAGGGCAATCGAGTGAACGCCTTTGTCGCGTCGAAGATGGGCAGAAGTTGATAATTTTCGGACCCAGATCGACGAGGGAGTGTCACTTGTTCACTTTTTGTGCTGGAAGTGTGCAAGAAAATCCATTCAGTCGATTGCCCTGACAAAGTAGCTGCTGACAAATACTGCTCAACGGAGAAAAATAATGCGTAAACAATTCCACTCTAACCGCCAAACTCGGCGAGACTTTCTTAAAAGGACCGCAGTATCCGCCGCTATTGCTGTCAGCCCGTTCAGTGCTTCGGTGGCACAGGTACAACGGGTGGATGAGATTGGGATTCAGCTCTATTCTCTGAGAGGAGAGATGGCGGAAGATTTCGAAGGCACTTTAGAACGGCTGGCAGAAATTGGATATAAAGAGATGGAGTTTGCTGGCTATCATGGTAAATCAGCATCAGAGGTACGCAGGGTCCTGGACGATTTGGAACTTACTTCCCCTGCCGCCCATATACCATTGAATAACATTCGCCAGAATTTGCAGCGGGAAATAGACATGGCTGCTACATTAGGTCAGCAATACATCGTGATACCTTCAGTTCCTGCAAACGAGCGTAGCCTGGATGACTATCAACGGCTCGCCGAAGAATTTAACCGCATTGGTGAAAAGACTAAAGAATCGGGAATCACCTTGGCGTATCACAACCATGACTTTGAATTTGACATTCAGGAAGGAGGCAGGATCGGATACGACGTTATCACATCTCAGACTGATCCGGATGTGGTTGTGTTTGAGATGGATTTGTACTGGGCTGAAGTGGCTGGCTATGACGCCACTTTTTTCTTTCTTAAATATCCTGGGCGCTATCCATTGATTCATGTGAAGGATCGCGCTGGTTCAGGAGAGATAGCAGACGTCGGGCAAGGGTATATAGACTTCGCTGATTTGTTCAGTTATTCGAGAAAAGGTGGATTCAAACACTACATTGTCGAGCATGATAATCCTTCCGACAGTTTCAATTCGATGGCATATAGCTACGATACACTGAGAGCGCTCCGCTTCAAATCGTCTTACGAACTTCCGTTTTAAAAACCGACCCATCAGTTATCGCTACATTGGTAAATCTGAGCATAGTGAGCATAGAAGGATGCGAAGTTGATTTACTCTCCAGCCAACAAGTTCATTAGTATCATCTATAAGCCATTCCTTCTTGTAGTGCTCTGTTTTCATTTTTCTTTAGTCCAAGCGCAATCACTCGCCGAATCGAACCCAGACCTCCATGCTGAGTTGGTTCAGATGGTAGGCGATCAGTCAATTTCCTACCAGCCAGAGCCAGCCGTTGCAAACGCTGCAGAGGCTGGGCAACAGTTGGCCGACCCGGAGTATTTGAATCCGAATCCACGAGCACCTTACTCGGAAGGTGTGCGCTATGGCGGATTAATTTTTCTCGCTGGTAAAACAGGAGGTTCTGGTGAGTCTGGGGTGCAGCCTGAAACACGTCGCTCACTGTAAGCAATTAAAGACGCTCTTGAACGCTTTGGATCTTCAATGGGTCGGGTTGTTAAATGTACCGTATTTCTTGTGGACATGAACGAGTGGGGCGCTATGAATGAGGTTTATCGTGAGTTCTTCCCGGACAACAAGCCAGCTCGGACCGCTGTTGGAATCAGTTTGGCCGGGGACACGCGCGTAGGGATCGAATGCATTGCTGCGGCATAAGTGGTAATGTGGATGGTACTGTAACTTTTTATTTATTCTGAGTATTTGAGTGTATGGCTAGGCAATCTCTCATCGTTGAATTTCTAAGCAATCTCAGTTCTTTCGCGGGAACTCCAATAGGCCGCTGCGTTTCTGTATCGGCAATCATTGTTTTTCTATCGGGATGTCAGCCGGAAGTTGCACAAGAATCAGATGTGGCTCAGAGTGGTAGTGATGAAACCAGATTTAACATCACGATTGCGGAAGAGATGAGTGCTTCATCCGAAGATGGCAGGTTACTGTTAATGTTGTCCACTTCCGAAGACAGTGAACCTCGATTTCAGATCAGTAATTCTGCTAACACGCAATTGATTTTTGGGCGCAATGTAGAAGATTGGGAGACAGGCTCATCAGTCGTGGTAGGTGAGGAGGCCATAGGCTATCCGCTGGATGGCCTGCAAGATGTGCCACCTGGCACATATTACGTGCAAGCACTATTGAATCGATACAAGGATTTCCATTTGAGTAACGGCAGGGTTGTCAGCTTGCCTCCTGATCGCGGTGAAGGGCAGCGTTGGAATCGCAAACCAGGCAATTTTTACTCTCAGCCGCAGCGTATTGAAATAGATGCCCTCGGGACAAATCAGTTCAATGTTGTATTAGATCAGGTTATCCCTGAGATTGAACCGCCTGAAGATACGGAGTTCGTTAAGCACATCACCATGCGTAGTGAATTGCTCTCCGAATTCTGGGGTGAAGACGTCGTGCTGGGTGCTCATGTGTTGCTCCCTATGGGATTTGATGAACATCCAGAAGCGCGCTATCCGCTAATGGTTTTCCATGGTCATTTCCCTCCCGATTTTGGTGGATTCCGCACAGAGCCGCCAGATCCGGGTGCAGAACCAGTGTACAGCGCGAGGTTTAATATCGAAGGCTACAACTTGATCGAGCAGCAGGAAGCTTATGCGCTCTATCAAGCCTGGATAAGCGAAGACTTTCCAAGGTTTATTGTCATTGAGATTCAGCACCCAACGCCGTATTACGATGATTCATACGCCGTAAACTCAGCCAGTCAGGGACCGTATGGTGATGCGCTGACATATGAATTGGTTCCTTATATTGAAGAACAGTTTCGAGGTATCGGTGAAGGTTGGGCGCGGTTTACTTATGGAGGCTCCACTGGAGGATGGGAAGCAATGGCAGTCCAGGTGTTTTATCCAGAAGAATATAATGGCGCTTTCATAGCATGCCCAGATCCAATCGATTTTCGCGCTTATCAAACGACCAATATTTATGAAGATAGTAATGCGTATTTCTACGACAGCGAGTTTAAAACACTGCCTCGCCCTGGTTCGCGGGACTATCTGGGAAATGTGCGCTCAAGCATGCAGTATGACAACCGGTTAGAGCTGGTATTGGGCGACAAGAGTCGCTCAGGACAACAATATGATATTTGGGAGGCAACTTATTCGCCCGTGGGCGACGATGGTTATCCGGTTCGACTTTGGGACAAAATGACAGGCGAGATCAATCATGAAGTCGCTGAGTACTGGCGCGAGAACTATGATTTAAGCTACATAATGCGCCGGGACTGGGAAACCATAGGACCTAAGTTGCAGGGCAAGCTTCATATCTACACTGGCGACATGGACAACTACTATTTGAACAACGCTGTATATCTGGTGGAAGAATTCCTTGAAAGCACTACTAATCCTTATTATGACGGTGTAGTGGATTACGGAGATCGGGCTGAACACTGTTGGAATGGAGATCACGACAACGGTAATGGTATTTCCAGATTGCGCTACAACACGATGTACCTGCCCCGAATTCTGGAACGAATAACTGAGACTGCACCTGAGGGTGCAGACTTATCCAGCTGGCGATACTAGCTACCAGTCAAAGTCAGATGGGACTTTAAATCTTTACAACCAGCTATGCGGCCAGATCATGGTACGCCACATATGCGCAACCGGTGATCCATCAAAGCCCAAACCTTCTTTGGGCTGTTTAAAGTTTCTTCCGACGATATCTTCGAATTGATCGATCTCGATATCTGTTTCATTGGGATCGAAAGAGTAAAGATCGTTCACAGTGATTAAGCGTGCAGTCATATACCAGCGATGGTTTTTGGCGTCATCATATTCAGCCTGCACCCAAGGCTCTACTTGATAGTCGTATCCAAACCACTCTCTATAGGCTGCTGGATATTCATAGCCCACCGATTCGTCTGCAAAAAATCTGAGAGCCTGGTGTTTTTGAATGGCCCAGGCCACTTCTTCGTCGACGTATGGACCAATTAATTGTGCACCCCAGAATCCGTGATCAGTTCGAATAAATCCTTCGACAGAGATGTCATGCAGTAAACACGCCAGAATTAACTTCTCATCCATGCCATTTTTCATGGCAATGTTAGCGCTCTGCAACAAGTGTGAAGGATTAGGAATTCTGTATTTATAGAAGTCCAATAATGTTGGATTCTTTGGCATAGGTGGCAGTCGAGGATCATCCATACCTGCTACCAATTTGGCTCCAGGCACACCACCTGGCGGAACCCTGCTGCCCGGAGGAACCATTGATCTTGGGCGATCTGGCTCGCATAGGACTGGTTTTGCAACATGATAGGGCAGGCTATCGATCATTATCCCCTCAAAAGCCTCAGCGCGCTGGCTTAGAGTCATGTCTGCTGTGAACGTGGCTGCTGCCACCGCAGCCGCATTATTCATGAATTTGCGTCGGTCCATGTAGAAGACTCCTATATGACACAGAATTTATGAAGAATAGCCTAACTCAGGTGACGCAGGGAGGCAACATAAACAATTCAGGCTTCTGGAAATATCGGGCCTTATGTTTTTAGGGATTTGCCCCCTCTGGCGAGCAGGACTTGTGCCAGGAAACACTTGGCTATGTGGATTACCTGGGAGCCAGATATGGCTTGGACAATGTTAATCAATGCTTTGGATAATAATGGTTTAATCAAGTCTAACCGACGTTCAGCAATTCTCTGCACTCTTGCAACTCCCCAACTATTGTGACAGCACCTATTAAACCAGGCATGCAGTGTCAGTGATGTAATAACTGTGCCTGCTGGATGATTAAATCTGTCGTTGAAAGAAGAATAATCAACCTCATATCCATTTCTTGCAGTTTCCCAAATGTTTTCTGATCCTGTCATGACCAATCTTATGGACAAGGTTTTCCTCCGATGCTTGCCACTTTACTTGCCGACATCGCAAAGTCATCGTATGCATAGTAAACACATACGTTTCTCGCACTGCCCGGGATAAACTGGTCGTCTTCTCCTTTTTCCAGTGCCTGATTCTTTATATCTGGTGCTACCATAAACATGTCTCTAAAGATGCTTGGCATCTGCCCGGCATATTCTTTGATTGCCCATTCGTTGAGCGCACTATGCAATACTCAATTTCCCATTGAATGAGTTAAGGAACCTTTGATTAATTACCTACGCTGTTATTGCTGTGTTAAAAATCAGCTCAAAATGCGCATTTGTGACCTATAAACTGCGCTTTTTCGCTGATTTTTGCCTTGCACTAACTGCCTCGCAAACATTAATCGGAGGCTCCTTAAGAAACTGATTGTATGGGCACAGAGCGAATGTGGTCAGCAAATCTGTGAAGCTGGATCTGATGTTGTGATTAGAAAATCGGATTGGTAGTCTAGCCGGACGTTTGCAAGCTGATTTAGGGATAGGTTTTTAGGGATAGGTTGTTGAAGATTGCATGAAAATTAGCTGATTATCATGCGTGCAGACCTTTTTAATAGAGAAAACCAGACTTCCTGCCTTCACTTATGTGTGCTTGATACTCATTTGCCAATCGGATATTTAATTGAATGACATAGAAAAATTAAAATGAAATTGACACGAAGACAGTTATTAGCCGCAGTCAGTGCTTCTACGTTGCCCGCGGGATTGAGTAGTAAAGCACTTGCCGCAAGCGCCAATACTCAACCGGTAATAAAGCCCGCCCGTCTAAGACATGGCATGACAATCGGGCTTGTTACGCCAGCTAGCAATGTGCCGGAAAACGAAGAGCTGTATGCAGCCATGGATTTAGTCGAGTCTCTTGGATTTAAAGTAAAGCCTTCAGAGAATTTGTTCAGTCGTACTCAATATCTTGCCGGCACGGATGAACAGCGAGCGACTGATCTCAACGCCATGTTTGCCGACCCTGAAGTGGATGGCATTTTCTGTGTGCGAGGTGGCTATGGCTCGGGCAGGCTGCTGCGCCATCTGGACTATGATGTGATTAGAGCGAATCCAAAAGTCTTGATGGGTTATAGCGACATTACTGCATTGCTTAACAGTATTAATCTGCATACTGGATTACTGACATTTCATGGGCCAATTGCTGGCGCTAATTTTTCCGAATACAGTTTGCAGCAGTATCGCAGGGTATTAGTGAACCCTTCGAATGAAACCCGTATCGCTGAACCCCCTCCCTTCGAATCGTCTCCAGGTATAGTGGAGCGCACTAATCGATTGACACCTATTGTGCCTGGCGTAGCTGAGGGTCGGCTGATTGGTGGCAACCTGTCATTACTGGTAACCTTAATGGGAACGCCTTATGAGCCAGTTTTTGATGACTCGATTCTCATCTTGGAAGATGTGTATGAACCACCTTATAGTGTTGACCGTATGCTCACACATTTATGGCTTACTGGAAAATTGGAGCGCCTGGCTGGAGTAGCGCTTGGTAAATTTACTGATGACGATTACGACGGCAATACCTTCAGTATGGAAGAAGTGCTGCGAGATCGATTTGAACCTTTAGGTATTCCTGCTATTCGAGGTCTGATGATAGGCCATATTGATGATCAGACCGTGGTGCCAATTGGTGCCAGAGCAAGATTGGATGTGGATGCACAATCTTTGATTCTGTTGGAGTCGGCTGTTAGCTGATTAATCGTCGTTGCGTGGTTTGCTTTATCGA
This sequence comes from uncultured Pseudohongiella sp., assembly GCA_965198435.1. Classification (GTDB taxonomy): domain Bacteria; phylum Pseudomonadota; class Gammaproteobacteria; order Pseudomonadales; family Pseudohongiellaceae; genus UBA9145. Next base: position 684,908 of record OZ240664.1, read on the forward strand.
GTTCCTGCGCCGTGGATTCGTTCTCAGCGTGGTTTTTTAATTCGATTTCTCAATGTATTTTTCTTCAGAGTCGGATATTCACTTCATAGCCGAAGGAATGATTAATAAAACCCTGCCAAAGAGTCAGTGGACACATGCTGCACACTTCGCGGTAGCTGTATGGTTACTGCGTAATGAAAACTATGATGCGTTTGCACAGATGCCGGATTTCATACGTAACTACAATGAAGCTTCAGGTACGCCGAATACCGATACCGACGGATATCATGAAACGATTACTATGGCTTCACTGCTTGCTACAAAGAGCTTTGTAGATTCCCAGCCCAGGCATTGCTCTCTGCACGAAATCGTAAATGGGATTCTTGTATCAGATCTAACTGATCCCAGTTGGTTGTTGCAGTATTGGAGCAGAGGATGTCTGTTTTCTGTGCAAGCGTGCAGGGAATGGATAGAGCCCGATCTGGCACCTTTGCCTTATGCTGCCAAACAGATGTGAACAACATTCTACAGGCTAAATTTCGCTCTGCCTTCAGCGGATTTTTGGTATTCTCCTGCTATAACTGAGGAGGCCTCATGAGCATTAGATCAACCCTTCAACTGCAGTTCCTGCGCCCCTGGATGCATCTAGCCATCGCACTGAGTGTCAGCGGATTCAGCCAGTTCACGTCAGCCAATGAGACTTACTATCAAATTGATCTGGCTGAGCGTCATGCACAACAAATCACAGTCGAGGCGCGTTTCACTGATGTGACAGGAGACAGTTTAGATTTCCATTTGCCAGTTTGGCGATCGGGTTTGTACCTGGTGTTGGATTTTGTGGGAACCATGTCTGGTATTGAAGTTACTGATGATAATGGAATTGCCCTTCCTTTTGAGCAAACCGCCAAATCTTCCTGGCGTATAAGACTATCTGACTCAAGCTCTGACGATGTGATTGTTCGCTATCGTTTGTATGCAGACAGCCTTGCTGATCGCACTCGCCATGTGGATGCAAATCATGCATTTCTCAATCCCGCTGCGGTATTCATTTATGCGGATGGGTTTCGCGACCAACCTATCGAAGTGACTTTGGATCTGCCTAATGGCTGGCGCGCAGCAAGTGGCATGGAGCAGCCTGAAGCAGGACGATTTACAGCACCTCACTATGATCGTCTGGTGGATTCGCCCATCGAAGCTGGAATGTTTGACCTTGTGACTTTTGAAGCTGGCGGCATGACCATTGATTTCCTGATAGAAGGAACCTGGGATCGTGATGAAGAGCGTCTTGCCCACGACATTGGTGCGATTGTGGAAGCGACAGTCAAAGTATTCGAATCTGCCAACCGATCCATCCCAACTGATCGCTACTTATTTCTATTGAACAGTGGTCCTGGCCTGGGGGGTGGAACGGAGTATTACAACAGTACAGTAGTGCACACTGATCCACGTGCATTTTGGGACGATGAGCGTTGGCAAGGATTTCTTAGTCTGATGGCTCACGAGTTTTTTCATACATGGAATGTAAAACGTTTTCGCCCAGCAGCAATTGATCGCTATGACTATCAAAATGTAAATTACACGGAGCTGCTTTGGGTAGCGGAAGGCCTGACCAGTTACTACGATGAAATTTTACCCGTGCGTGCTGGTTTAGTTTCGGTTGAAGACTATCGCGAGCAACTCGCAGGCACCATTGGCAATGTACTGGATAATCCTGGTTATGGTCAGGACACATTAGCTCGTGCAAGTTTTGAAGCGTGGACCAAAGGTTATCACAGAGGTGCTGACCGCGCCGCAGATAAAGCTAATCGAACAATTTCATTTTACAGTCAGGGCGGCTTATTAGGTCTTGTACTCGACCTCGAGATCAGGCGGGCCAGTAATGGTGAGCGCAGCTTAGATACTGTGATGTCGGCGCTCTATGATGATTTTCCCCTTGGCGGCGGTGGTTTTACTTACATTGATTTCAGAGATCGCCTGGCTGCAGCCGGAGGAGGAGATCTTGCTGACCGTCTTGACGGGTGGGTTTACGAGACTGATCCACTGCCGGTAGCTGAAGCACTTGAAGCCATAGGTTGGAATCTCGGGCGTGCAGACATCAGTGACGCACCAGTGCAAGTATCCCTCGGATTGTCTGTGCGAGGTAATCCTCCGGTGGTGCGATTTGCAAGATTGGATGGTGCTGCCTGGCGTGCTGGAATCAATGCGGGTGATGAGCTCCTGGCGCTTGGCGGCGAGCGAATTGATGGAGGAATGGATGCCTTGTTAAGGCGCTATTCGCCAGGCGAAGAAGTGGAAATTGCTTTCTTTAGAGACGGCGCGCTTAAGACTCTGCCACTTACTTTGGATCCAGTTCTAGCTGGTCATGAAATCAATATAATTGAAGATGCTGAAGCACGTACCAAAGAACTTCGGAGAGGCTGGCTCGGCGGCCATGACGAGGAAGATGAAACGGATGGCTAGCGTGCGTTCCCCTGGGTATTCCATGTCAGATAAATGTTTTTGACTGTGCGTTGCATAACAGTGGTGTCAACCCATTCATCAGGAAAATCTCGCCTGCCTCCGCGCTCACTGGGCATACCAATTGCTAAAAATTCCACCAGCAATGGCTACACTTAGATCAGCAGAACCTGCATCAGAAAGATCAGAGGTTCCTTAGGTGTATTGCCAGGATATTCAGGAGTTACAAATGAGTCTTTGCATAAGTGTTGATTCAAGTACGCCCGGAATCTCCAGGTGGCGTTTGGGAGACTGACTCTATTTCAAACTGCATGCCAGGTTCGTCAGAAACTGATTCCAAAATATCCTGTGTCTGGTTTTCCATACTCTCAATATGCTCAGGATCAAGTGAACGCATGCCTAAAGAAAACCAGCCGGTTTCGGCTTCGCGATTGAACACAGCGCCGCTGTTTAAAGTAGCAATATTTAATTGTATGCGACAGTCTTCATACAACTGTGGATCGTGAATCTGTAAAACGCTGCCTACCGCACGCCTTATAGCCTGATTCACATTGGGCAATCCTCTGCGGAGAGTGTGGCTGATCCATACGCGTTTGCGCCACCAGTGAATGCCCAGCGCAGCATAACCGATGCCGTTGCCTTCGCCTAATACATCCACAAAAGCGATTGCTCTATCTTTGTAATCTTCATATAGCGCCCGCATACCTTTGAGGCCGATTTCTTCTTGTGCCATGGCAGTAAACATTATGTCATGTTCAATGGTCAGGCCTTGAGTGATCAAAGTGGGCTGCAGGAATAGGGCGATAGCTGCCAGCGATGTGTTGGTTCCGGGACCAACAACGCGGTCCCCTTCGATGGTTGACAGAGTTTGTGATGTGCGTTGATGTTACGCTACAGTCGCCAAATCGTCTAATGTCGACACAAAAACAACAGCGCTTCCTGAGCTACCGGGAATTCGTCCGATGGCATTTGGGTTATCTGTGGCTTCAACGTTCTGTAGTCCAATTGCACGCATTAACCCAGAGAATGCATCCGCTCGTTCCTGCTCCTGGCCGGAAGGAGGGATAATGCCGTCGGCACACATTGTTGTGCAGTTTGATCTCGCGTTGCATCAATCAATGACAGTCCCTCCAGGAGGGGCCGGGTCATTGAGGGCATCATCAAGTGTGCGCTGAGCAAATGCAGTGTGAGTAATGCCCATAAGCCATAATGAAAGCCCAACAGTTGCTGCAGTATTTTTCAAAACAAAGCCCTCTCGCCGCTGCCTAGTTGCCAAGATCAAACCGTTCCCGCAAAAAGCGTGCAACTCCATCTTCATTGTGATGGCCAACAATGTCAGTTGCTCGCTCTTTTAATTCTGGATCGGCATTTTCAGGCGCATAGGATTCCTCTGCGGCTTCAAACATACTTAGATCATTTTTCCCATCGCCGAATACAATAATCTCCTCATAGCCGAAGTCTTCCCGCATTAAATTAATTGCACCACCTTTGCTGCCATTGCTGTGATGGATATCCAGCCAGCGAAGATTTTTATCTTGAATAGCCTGGCCAGTGTAAGCCACTAAATCTTCTTCGTCGGCGATCATATCAATCACGGTTTGCACGGTATCTGTCGGACCCATACCACTGAGGTTTATTACATGAGCCTTATCAGACATAGCTTTTAACGACTCAAGAGGTAAATTTCGTTCGTCCTCTAATAGTTGTGCCAAGCGACCTTCCTCTTCGGTTTTCAATGGGCCGTGATACACAGCATGGTGACCACCAGCTTCCAGAGTAAAAACGAATGGCGTGATCTCCTGTAGAGTCATGGCGGTCATCACATGCCAAACTTCTGCCTGTGTTAAAAGATGGCTATGGCTGTATTCTCGACGCTCAGGACACCAGATCATGGCACCGTTCTTGAGAATATGTGGCAATGCAAACCGATGGCCTTTTATCGGGCCTAAGGCTGCCTGCAAAGTTCTACCGGTGGCAACTGTGTAGTGAATACCTGATTCGCGCATAAGCGCCAGGGTTTCGCCCGTAAACGGAGTGACTTCTGAATTGGTATTCAGAAGTGTTCCATCCATATCAAATACGACCAGTTTCATATTCGTCTGTAGTTTGTAAATTCAGATTCTTGCCAAGGCTTGCTCAATATCAGCAATGATGTCATCGATGTGTTCAATGCCTACACAGATGCGCATTGTTTCGGGAGTAACTCCTGCTTGCAGTTGCTCCTCTTCAGTCAACTGACGATGGGTGGTGGATGCAGGATGGCAGGCAAGGGTCTTTGCATCGCCGATGTTAACCAGACGTTTGATCATTTGTAGTGCATCATAGAATTTAACGCCTGCGTCATAGCCACCTTTAACGCCAAATGTGAGCAAGGATGCTGACGTACCACTACAGTACTTTTTCGCTAACTCATAGTTTTCATCTGACTTCAGCCCGCCAAAATTTACCCACTCTACCTTGTCATGGTCTTCAAGATACTTTGCAATTGCCATGGCGTTCTCACAATGCCGTTCCATGCGCAATCCTAAAGTTTCCAGCCCTTGCAGAATTAGAAATGCGTTGAGAGGGGAAAGTGCAGATCCAGTATTGCGCAGTGGCACGGTACGGGCTCGACCTATGAACGCAGCTTCGGCAAATGCTTCCGTGTATACCACGCCATGGTAAGAAGGTTCTGGCTGATTTAATTCCGGATAACGATCTGCATGTTCTGCCCAGGGAAATTTCCCAGAATCTACAATGACTCCACCGATAGACGTGCCATGCCCACCGATATATTTGGTGAGAGAGTGCACAACGATATCAGCACCAAACTCGATTGGGTTGCAGAGAGCAGGCGTTGCCACGGTATTGTCTACAACTATGGCTACACCATGTTTGTGTGCAGTAGCACACACTGGTTCCAGATCGATAATATTGCCCGCAGGATTTCCAATGGTTTCGCAGTAAACTGCTTTGGTATTTTCATCGATCAGTTTTTCCAGGGATTCTGCTGAATCATCTTCAGCAAATCTAACTTCGATTCCCTGACTGGGTAGCATATGAGCGAAAAGAGTGTAAGTTCCTCCATACAGTTGTGGAGTGGATACAATGTTATCGCCTGCCTTTGCAAGGGTAAGGATGGCGTAGTTAATTGCCGCCATACCTGATCCCACTGCCAGGGCAGCCAGGCCACCTTCCATTGCTGCAATTCGTTGTTCCAACACATCATTGGTAGGGTTCATGATTCGGGTATAGATGTTGCCTGGCACAGCCAGGTTAAAAAGATCAGCACCATGTTGAGCATCGTCGAATTCATAGGCGACTGTCTGAAATATAGGAACAGCAACCGACTTAGTGGTTGCATCAGACTCATAACCGCCGTGAATTGCGAGTGTTTCTTTCTTCATAGTGCCTCAACTCCTTTAGTGACAGGGCCTAATCCGGTGTGCAGGGAAAACAGAGCGCGTAGTGTATACCGATAGAGGAAAGCTTAGTACTCCAGCATTACAAATTTGCTTAGCTGGAGAACCTTAAAATATGGACCTTAAAAGAAATGACTAAAAGACAAGATCGCCGGATTGATTCTAATTCGATCTTCTGGATTCACTGAACAGGACAGGCCTGTCAAAAGGAAATTGTTCTGCCTCAACGCACGGATCAGTGAGTGCTTTATCAATAAATGCTCGAACCTGTTCTTGAATTTCCGGATAGTAAGGGGCAATTTGAATTGCACAAGTAGTGCAGGCTCGACTTGGGGAGTCCGTGATTGATCAAAATAGAACTGAGAGTGTTTAGAAATGGAAGGGCTTGATCCGACATTACCAGAGCCCCTGTGTCTGGATTGACTGCTCAGATATCATCAGACTTTTGACCTGCTATGAGCAGGTCCTGATCGCTCGTATCAACAAGAATGGCGGGACCGCTGAAATCATAGTCTACAGAATTACTGTCTTCGAGAATGATGCAATTTGGACTGTAGACCTCCCTAAATCAGGTCCACGCATAATATAGTGTTTTTGGTTTTGGTAGTGTCTTTATCTTTGGCTTTGGTAATGTTTTTGGTATTGAGTGTGCCTTCAGATATTCGGCCGGAGTCAGGTCTCCGAGTGCATCATGGGGCTGTTCTTCGTTGTACTACTTAATTGTACTGCTTGATTGTACTGCCTGATCCATTCCGTCGTAATCTGACAGACTTCATTCAGGGTTCTGAACAACTACCTATTCAGAACTGCATCTCTGTCAGTCCGGTGAAGTGTTCTCCATATGAGTGCTGCGTTGGCTTTCCTGGCTGGATGACGTCCAGGTGGATGCCGTAGTGGTCAGCCCATTTGTAAGTACCCCATCAAATAGCCCCATGCATTGTTAGAAATTTCGGCCATAATCAATGAGGCGAGGAGAACGACAATGCGGAAATCTCGATTCACAGAAACCCATATCGTCAGGGTGCTGAAAGAGGTTGAAGGTGGCAGGCAGATGGCTGTTGACCTCGATCGCCAGGGCTTCGCGATTAACGTCGTCAGGCACATTGCATGTGCGGAACCAGCGGCCATCGAGCAAGACGTCGGTCATGAAGTTCCTGGACCCGCATGGGTTAACAGCCGCCGACACAGCCGGGGGTTCTGGATGTTGTCTGGATATCGATTGGCCAGACGCCTATTGTCCAGACGTCTTTTGCCCTGCCGACGCGTATTGCGCGTGAGCAGGCAGGACACGCGATAGACTCGTTTGTGATTCCAGCGATAGCCGCACCGACGCAAGACCTTGAACACCTTCCTGACGTCATATGCTGGATACGCACTCACCACAGCCTGGATCGCTTTAATGACCAGGATATCCTTATCGGTGTGAGGCCGGTAGCGATAAACCAGACGACCGATGTCCACGATCTCGCAGACCGAGGAAGCTGAGATCGTGTCCTGCCTGCACTAGTCCACCAGCGCCCGTCGCTCGGTCGGCCTTAACGCTTTTTTCCACAACATCCCGCAAGGCGTCATGCCTGTTTCTAAGCTCGGCGTGCATCGGCCCGTCGCTCGGCCGAACTTAACACTTTTTCCCCACAACATCCTACAAGGTGTCATACCTGATGCTAAGCTCGGCGTACATCGGCTTGCGGCGTCTGTTCTCTCATCCAGAACCTTGAGCCGCTTAATGTCAGACAACGCCATGCCGCCATGCGCCATAATACTTCACCTTCCCGTTGCAGTACGCCGCATCGGAGATAGCATGTTCCCGGCAGGCATCAATAACCTTGCTGCCGGCTTCGACCGCTTTGATGCCCTTTAGAATCGGCGATTCCGTCAATCGTGATCGATGAATTTTTCTTTCCTCCCTGCCATATTCAGTATGGCCAGGATTACAGGTTATGCGCGGGACGATTTTAAGGGAGGTTTACACGATCGTTGGCATCGCACATCATGGCTGTAATCCATTCTTTTATTTCATCTGATTGAACCAATACGGTTGGTGATAGCATCACGCTGCCGAGTAACACGAGAGATAGATACAATGATTGGCGAGTGATACTGGAAGAGTTCTCTGAATTTTTTTCCTGCAAAGACATAGATATGCTTAATGCTAAAAAGACCAAAAACCAGGGAAAGAACAGTATTGCACACAGTCGTGTAAAATCATCTTGCCTCCGTAGTTTCAGGTACTGAAAATACTGGTAATAGCAGCCTCCTGGCAGTTGCCAAGAGGCCGAAAGCAGTAGATCAGACTTAAGGAGCCTCTGATTAATTACCTACGTTGTTATTGCTGCGTTAAAAATCAGCTCACAATGCGCATTTATGGCCTATAAACTGCGCTTTTTCGCTGATTTTTGCCTTACACTAACTGCCTCGCAAACATTAATCAGAGGCTCCTTAAATTGAGTAACCTTTAGCGCGGGGCTGCTATAGTCTGCCGTTGCTCGCCAATACCTTCGATGCCAATACGCACTACATCACCGGGTTTTAGATATTGGGGTGGGTTCATGCCATCGCCCACACCCGCTGGCGTGCCTGTGTAGATAACATCACCAGGATGCAATGTCATGAACTGGCTTAAATGGCTGACGATTTCTTTTACGGCAAACACCATATCTGCAGTATTGCCCTGTTGCCGCATTTCACCATTGATTTCGGACCAGATTGATAAAGCCTGGATGTCTGCGACTTGATTCCTGGAAACAAGATAGGGGCCTAAGGGAGCAAAAGTATCTGCTGACTTACCTTTAGTGAATTGCCCGCCGCGTTCGCGCTGAAAGGAACGCTCCGAAACGTCATGACCTACTGAGTAGCCTGCTATGTAGTCGAAAACTTCATCTTCGGATATGTATTGCGCCTTGCGGCCTATTACTACTACTAACTCCACTTCATAATCGAGCTTGTGGCTATTGCGTGGCTGAATGACTGGATCAAAAGGTCCGCTTAAAGCAGAAGTGGCCTTCATAAAAGTGAGTGGCTCTTCAGGGAGTTGTACTTCCATCTCAGCGGCATGGTTCACATAGTTAAAGCCAATCGCAACAATTTTCCCGATTCCCGTTAAAGGCACACCAAGTCGCGGATCGCCTTCTACCAGCGGTAGTTCACTTAAAGGTATGTTCCCAATCTTCTCAAGGTTCGCATCAGACAAGATGTCAGGTGTTATGTCTTCAATATGACTAGAGAGGTCTCTGATTTGTCCTTGATAATCTACTAGTCCAGGCTGTTCCTGTCCTGCTGGACCATAGCGAACCAGAGTGACATCGGCAGCCATTGCTGTGCATGAACAAAAAATCATCAGGCAGGCAGAAATCATATGGCATAGTTTTAAATCAGACATTCGGGGCCTCACGGATTGAGATTTTGTTTTTAGGGGGCCTCTGATTAATGTTTGCGAGGCAGTTAGTGCAAGGCAAAAATCAGCGAAAAAGCGCAGTTTATAGGTCATAAATGCGCATTTTCATCTGATTTTTAACACAGCAATAACAACGTAGGTAATTAATCAGAGGTTCCTTAGAAAGTTATTAGAAAGATTTTAGAGTGTAGCCAAAAGCTTTGATTTTGTCTTGATGTGCAGGGCAGTGTTAAAAAATGCCTCACTTAGATACCTAAACGAGGCATTTATTTTTACGTCTTTTATGTCTCGTTAGCCGCGCGGACTAGTCACGATAAGAAGCGGTGGGTGGTAGTTGGGCACCACTGAGATCATCAGGCACAGTGCGCTCTGCAACCACTCTGTGTGTCAGAGTACCGATACCCTCGATGGTAGCGCTTATCGTTTCGCCATCAATCAGATAGCCAGAACCTGTGGCGCGCTCAACACGTCCAGCACCGGTGCCACCTGAAGTACCACTTTGCAAAACATCGCCTGGGAAAACAGTAATCAAGGAAGAAGCATACTCGATTAGTTCAGGGATATTATGAATCATGTCGCCTGCGCGTGCTTCCTGTACAGTTACACCATCAACTACTGTGATCTGATGCAGGCGCTCCATTGGATCACCGTAAAACTCTTTGGGCACGATCCAAGGTCCATGGGGAGCAAAAGTGTCATGGCCTTTACCAACAAACCAATCTGAACGTACGCCATAGCCACCAGGTGGACGACCACCGCGATCAGATACGTCTATCGCGACCATGTAACCAAATACATGATCATAAGCGCGTGTAGCAGAAATGTACTTACCTGGCTTACCAAAGACGACAGCCATTTCAACTTCATACTCAATCTCATCACGCCCATAAGGCATGATGACATCCTCACCAGAACCAATAACTGCGCCGCGAGTTGGTTTCAAAAATAGATAAGGCACACCACGATTCATTTGGCGCTCTCGAGTTCTCGCTGCTAACTCGTCAGCATTACAACCTTCACAGGCATGAGTGTAAAAGTTCACCGCAGCGTTCATGATTTTGCTGGGGTATTGAATAGGTGCCATGATGTCTACTTGATCAACAGGGTGGATGTAATCTTCCCCGGCATTTTCAAACAAGCCTTCAGCCGCCATCCAATTTACAATTTCATAAATTCTATACTTCAGACCGTATTCGTAGTTCTCAATAAGTCCAAGCATGTCTTCAGGCATGTCCATCTTGCTGTAAGACCAATGCAGTTCCATGGCACGATTAGCCGCTTCCAGTTCAACGATCAGAGAATCATCTCTTAGCACCAGACCAACAGTAGGGACGTCATTGATGGCGAATGTGCCAACCTTGAAGGGTTCGATCGATTCAGCTCCCTGAGCAAATACCTGGCTGGAACTGGCAGAGAATGCCAGCGTTACCATAAGTGAGAGGGAGAAAAGAGCTTTTCTTATCATAATGTTGCTCCTGTGCAGGGCACCGTCTAAAAATAGCCATAATTGGATGGCTAAAAGTATCCTCAGTCGGTGTCCTTGTCCAGCGTATTCAGCGCCTTGAGAGGGGTATTCAGGCCGTGTGGTGGCAGTCGCAACCACTCGAAGTACGGAGCATTACGTGAAGATTGGAAAGGTTTCGATTTCCGGATTCAGAATGTCGGAATTTGTAAGGGTCTTAGGAAGTTAAGCATCTGCTGAGAGGTGCTAGGCTTCTGAAATGGTTAAGAAAAATAGGTATTACTCCCGTTCCCGGACCGCAGAGAAGACTTTTCGCCCATTGATTCACTCTTTTTCGCTGGATCTGTCGGCATCTGACACAGCCCGTTTAACCGGCATCCGTGTCCGTTCTGTGAACCGTATTGACATCAAACTTCACCAGCGGTTGGCACAAGAATGTGAGCAACAGGCTCAGCAGGCCGGGACAAAGTGAAGTGGACGAATCCTACTTTGGCCTAAAACGCATTCGAGGCAAGAGAGGCCGAGAAGCAGGAAGTAAAACCATTGTATTGGGTCTCTTTAAACGCAATGACTGGGTCTCTACTGAAAGAGTGCCCGATGTGCGCAAACGCACGCTGCAACAGGTAATACGGGGCAAAATAAGCCTGGATAGTGTCCTTCATTCGGAGGGCTGGCGTGGTTATCATGGCCTGGTCGATGTGGGCGATGCCAGGCATTTTCGGGTTGAGCATGGGAGGAATGAATTTGCCAATGATCCATCTCATATGAACGGTATCGAATTGTTTTGGGCTTACGCTAAAGTGCGATTGAGTCAAGTAAAGGGCATTCGAAAACATAGGGGCACCTCTAAAAATGCGCTTTCTCTGCGGTAGCATCGTTGGCGACGTACTCGCACCCTCATGTATGGCTTATACACTGCGGTGCTGCGTGCGCCGCCGCCTCACTACCACAGAAAAATCACTATTTTTAGAGGCACCCATAGGTTTTATGATCCTTTGAAAGAGACTGAATGTCGATTTCATCATCGTCGTGATAACCTCTATCTCGTCTTGCTAAAACTGCTTCGAAAGAAGCCAATTTAACCGCTTAACTTCCTAAGACCCTAGTTATATACGGCACTCTTTCTGCCTTGCTGAACGCAAAAATGCCCTCTAGCAGAGGCCACTCAATTAGTGTGAACAGGCCCTAAGCTGAGTCAGGTTGGAAATTGGCACTAAACCGGTGCTCAATTACTCAGAAGATAATTTTTCAGGCGCTGGAAGTATCAGGCAGGAAAGGCGGGAAATCCACGTGATTATTGGCCAGTAATTGCTGCTGAAACACGGCCGTTTCCTTGGCATTTCCAGCTAGCCAGCGCTATGATGTTGGCAGCGCGTCTAAGGAACCTCTGATTAATTACCTGCGTTGTTATTGCTGCGTTAAAAATCAGCTCAAAATGCTCATTTTTGCCTTGCACTAACTGCCTCGCAAACATTAATCAGAGGCTCCTTAACTTTTGGTTGATTAAAAAATATTCAAGTTGTTACTGTGTCACTGAAAGTACTACTTAGACTTAAAATGGTTTATTAAAACGACTGTTCAAAAAGCGAACAATTTGTAACTTACAATGAAAAAAGTTTGAAAATTTTCTTTCAAATAATGCATTGCGCTTTTCTTTATGTATAATCAGGCTATGGTTGTGAACAGCAACTGGCCTTGTCAGGAAACTGTTCATTTCCTTCGCGGCGTAGGAAGCAAGCCGGGAGTAATTCTCTCGTTGCAGGTTGCTTAGGGTTTGACCCGATGTAGCCGATGGCTGACAGGAAAGACAATTCTGGAAATGGTTGGAATGAAAAGTGAAACTGAAAGGGGTGACCTGGACAGGAAAACTTGGAAAGCTGAGCAGGGAAAGGATTAGTTGGAACTGGAAGTCGCAATGTTGCGATGTCGCAAGTAAGGAGCCCTGGAACAACTTGCTTGCTGGTGGACCGCCGCGAAGAGAGCTTTGTCCATAGCCTCTAAGATCGCCGAAGATTCTGTCTGGCCAACGGTCTTTGACGGGTCCCGGCCAGGGACTAAAATTACTGAGATTTATTTCTCAGAGGTGCCCGGAAGTCACTGACCGGTTTTTAGCTGGAAGGTGCTCTGAATGGAAAAACCGGCAGGCAAACCGAAAGGGATGTTGCTGGAGAGGCCATGTAGAGAGAACGATTGAGAACTGAGGAGAAATCTCCGGGGATTGATCAGGAAGCTTTACGGGGAAGGGTTAAAAGAAGAATTACCAGATATCTTGTGCTTCGCCGCCCTGATACTGATAGTTTTACTGGAAATCCTGCAGAGGGGAAGTCGCTTGCGGCTTCCCCTTTCAATTTTAAATAGCGGCATAAATTCCTTTTAGTTTAATTTTTCCTCGCACTTTGTTTTCGCGGTTTTCGCGCTGCATCCAACACTGATTTTATTGCTCAATGGCGCTGCGGATTGCATCGGCTGTAAACGATGCGCGGAATTTGATCATGGCACGACCTAGTTGAATGGCATCGGGTTTTGGTGTGATTGCAACACCATTAATCGACGCCAGATCTGCTGCAACGCGTTGATCGAATCGCACTTGATTCGGGTCAGTCACCATCATCATGGCAGTAACCCAAATGTCATCGTGATAGCCATCATGTTGTGATTCGGCGACACCCAATTCATGTTCAGTGAATTGCTCTATTGCAACCCAACCCGGATCATAAAACTCGCGAATAAAATGAATGCTTGTATCTGAATCCGCCCAATGCTCACTCAGACGGTCGGCAACATTGCTCATCCCACGCTGGTTACCACCGCTATCGCCTATCATGACTATGTCGGTGAATCCTGCTTGTCCAAGGCTCATGGCGATATCGGTTAACAATGCTTCATAAGTTTCCTGGCTCAGACTAATTGAGCCGGGATAAAGCATCGCTCCGCTGGGAGGCTCAATGCTGCCCTCTGGCACAAATTTCACGATAGGGGCGCACAAAGCATTTCCCAACTCAGCAGCAATGGCTGGACAGGTAGCTTCAAGTATCAGGTTGTGTTTTCCGGTCGTCAGGTAAGGACCATTCTCTTCTATACCACCGGTAGGGATAATGACCGTTGTATTGCCGCTGGCGATAAGATCGCGAATTTCCATCCAGGTTAGTTCTTCAGTCCAATAGGATTGACCTGCTGCAATTGGGCTGGGCGCAGCTAATAACTCGTCTATATCAGTATCAGTTTGGTTTTGTGCAAATGAGGACGGAGACAGAAGACCCGTGACGATGACCGCCTCCCATATCAGTTTGAGAAATCGGAGTGAATTGAGCATGACTTGTTCACCAAGGATTGAGTTTCCGGCATTCGGGTCAGGCTTATAAGCTACACACTGTCACAATAAAGTAGCCCCTATCTGGATAGTGGCTGGGCATTTTGAGTTAAAGCCGTGTGTGATCCTATATGAAACCGATGGGTCCGGATAGTACTAAGGAACCTCTGATTAATTACCTACGTTGTTATTGCTGCGTTAAAAATCAGCTCAAAATGCGCATTTATGACCTATAAACTGCGCTTTTTCGCTGATTCTTGCCTTGCACTAACTGCCTTGCAAACATTAATCAGAGGCTCCCTAAGGCAGTTGTTGCCAGGCTCTTGCTGACCTATCGATGGCTGCTTTATCCATGCCTGTTTTATCCATGATTGGTAAGCCATAATTCTATCTGACGTATTTGAAGAAATAAAAAAGGGCCGACTGTCTTTTAATGTCACTATCACCTCGCCAAATAACCTTACTGGTGATTCTCGTCGCACTGTTTGCATCTGTGGCGCTAATCACACGCCCCAATACATCCAGTGGAAGTGGTCCTGTTGCAGATACAAAGTTTAGTGAAGCTGAGCTGATTCAGCAGGGCGAATACTTAGCTACGGCTGGAAATTGTGTCAGTTGCCACACGATAGAGGGTGGGGAGTTGATGGCGGGTGGTTTGCCATTCGAAACACCTTTTGGCGTTATTTATTCAACCAACATTACGCCGGATATTGAAACAGGTATTGGAGACTGGACTGAGTGGGATTTTCTAAACTCTGTCAGGCATGGTGTTAATGCTGATGGGAAACATTTGTATCCTGCCTTTCCCTATACCGCTTATACAAAGCTTTCTAACAAAGATATCGCTGCAATATTTGCCTACCTGAAAAGCTTACCTGCTCAATCGAATACCCCGCCCGCCAATGAACTTGGTTTTCCTTTTAATCAGCGTGCCCTGATGGGTTTTTGGAAGTTTTTGTTTTTTGAAGCAGGGGAATTTGTCGTTGATGAAAACAAATCAGAATCCTGGAATCGTGGTGCATATCTCGTTGAAGCGCTCACACATTGCAGTGCCTGCCATTCACCACGTAATGTACTGGGCGCAGAACAAACTGATTTTGCTATGGGTGGTGGTGAGTATCTGGATCGAGTTGGGGAGGGAATGTACCGATCGTGGTCAGCGCCTAACCTCACCTCCAGCCAGCATGGTCTTGGTCTGTGGTCGCAAATACAGTTAGAAGACTATCTCGGAACCAGCAGGAACGATTTTATTGAGTCATTTGGCCCGATGAATGAGGTCATCGTGAACAGCACAAGTAAATTACGTTCCAGCGACATAAGCGCGATGGCGATGTATCTAAAAGATTTAACAGCAATCGAAGAGATGCCAGGGGTGACCCCAGATGCTTTGATCATGGGGCGCGGCAGGACAGTCTACAATTTGCATTGCGGAACTTGTCATCTGCCAACTGGAGAGGGCGATCCGGAAATGGCACCGCGATTAAACAGGGGAAGCCTGGTTGTACAGGACTCTAATCCCGCTTCCATGATCAATGCGATCCTTTACGCTCCCCAATTGCCGACACATGGTTTAGAACAACGTTGGCGGGAGCCCATGGAAGAGTATCAGTACTTGCTTGATGACGAAGAGGTAGCGGCGGCTGCCACTTATATCAGGAATTCCTGGGAGAATCAGGCAGGCTTGGTGACGCCGGAGCAGGTGGCCCGTCAGCGATAAAGAAGCAGTCCGGCGGTGTTTTGATCGCTCTGCAATGTAACCCGTAATGTAACGCTTGACCGATTCTGAAAGTGCTGTAATTTTAACCCTATGCATAGAAGGTATAGAAGGTATAGAAGGTATAGAAGGTATAGAAGGTATAGAAGGTATAGAAGGTATAGAAGGTATAGAAGGTATAGAAGGTATAGAAGGTATAGAAGGTATAGAAGGTATAGAAGGATTATTGAGTGTCAGTCAACTTTCACATGACTATCAGAACGCTCTTCATATTCGCCGTATTGGCGATGTTCCTGGTGGCCTGTGGAGAGCCTGTAATGGAACCTGCAGAACCACAGGACAGTGCTTCCTTAGTTCGTACTCGTCTCCTGACTGATGAGCAGTATTCAAATACTATCGCTGATATCTTTGGCGCCGATATCAGCGATAGTGTATTCCCACCCATTCCGCCCATGGAGCGGACCGATGGTTTGCTCGCTTCCGGTGCGGCCTTTATCGGAGTTACATCAGATCAGATTTCGCAGATTCAACTTGCCGCTGCTTCCATTGCCAGCAAAGTAGTAGATGAAGATCATCGAGACTTCTTAATCCCTTGCCGACCCGAATCGACAGCAGCGGCCGATCCCACTTGTGCCGCGTTGTTCTTAACTGAAACTGGGCGTTTACTGCTGCGAGGGCAACTGGCAGAAGAAAGATTGGCGAGGTTGGTGGATCTTGCTACTTACGCCTCAGAGGAAACTGAAGATTTTTACAACGGACTGGCACTTGCGTTGGAGTCTATCCTTATCAGTCCTGATTTTGTGTTCATCGTTGAGCAAGCTGAGCCTGATCCACAACAGCCAGAATTGTTAAGGCTTGATGCCTACTCTTTAGCTTCACGCCTGAGTTTCTTTTTATGGAATTCACCGCCCGATGATGCACTGCTGACTGCGGCAGAGTCAGGCGCGTTGCTCACCATTGACGGACTAACAGCCCAGGTTGATCGACTGCTGGCCAGCGACCGCCTGGAGCAAGGAATGCGCACGTTCTTTGATGACATGCTCGCCTTTGATGATTTTGACAGTCTGGCTAAAGATGCAATGGCTTATCCGATGGTGACTGGAACCACACTGGAACATGCTCGTGAACAAACGCTGCGGACGATTATTGACCACTTGCTGGAGCAGGAAGCAGACTATCGAGATTTGTTTACGACTCGGAAGACTTTTATGTCGATGCAGTTAGCCCCATTGTATGGCGCTGCGACGCCCGATGGATGGGTCCCTTATGAGTTTGATGAAGACGGTCCACGCATTGGACTGCTGACCCATGTGAGTTTTCTCGCAGCGAATTCCCATGCGGTTCGCAGTTCACCAACATTAAGAGGGAAGGCAATGCGTGAAAGGTTCTTGTGTCAGAAGGTTCCTGATCCTCCACCTAATGTGGATTTTTCTGCGCTTGAAGAAGCCGAAGATGCCAGGACTGCGCGTGAGCGATTGGCGGTTCACAATAGCAACCCATCCTGTGCGGGTTGTCATTTGATAACTGACCCCATGGGATTGTCTTTGGAAAATTTCGACGGTGCTGGCATTTTTCGTGAAACTGAAGGTGGGGCAATTCTGGATATAACCGGGGAATTAGATGGTGTGTTCTATGACGATATCGGAGGTCTTGCATCAGCCATGCGTAACCATCCCAAGTTATCAGCCTGTCTGGTGAATCGTTTGTATGCCTTTGGTACCGGTGGGCCGGTATCGTTGCGTTATGACCGGGATATATTGAGCTGGTTTGAGTCGCGCTTCGTAGAAGAAGAATATCGCCTGAAAGCCTTATTGCGAGAACTGGCAACCAGCCAGGCGTTTTCGACTGCAAGGTCCTTGTAAGATCCAAACCTTATAAAACCCAGGCAGGATCTATAGATATGGCGGAAAGTGTTACTATTGCAGGCAACCAATTTAAGGAGCCTCTGATTAATGTTTGCGAGGCAGTTAGTGCAAGGCAAAAATCAGCGAAAAAGCGCAGTTTATAGGTCGTAAATGCGCATTTTGAGTTAATTTTTAACGCAGCAATAACAACGTAGGTAATTAATCAGAAGTTCCTTAATGTTTATCCCATTCATATTGGCTTAAGTCGCCGGATCATGCGGAAACCAAACAGAGACTAAAGTGATTACAATGAAAAAACTGGGCCGTCGTCGATTCCTGAAAGGTACCTTGAGTGGTGGAGTGGTAACACTCGGATTACCGCTGCTGGATGTTTTTCTTAATGATAATGGCACTGCTTTTGCTGATGGCGTGCCCATTCCAACTCGATTTGGTACCTGGTCCTGGGGATTAGGCATGAGCGAATCCATATTCGTGCCGAAGAAGACTGGACCGAATTTCGATTTGCCGGAAGAAATTGCAGCGCTTGCTCCGGTGCAAGATCATATTAACCTTTATACCAATTTTCACGTGTTCAAAGATGATGCGCCGAATCTTTGTCACCATTCTGGCTGGGTTGTTCTACGCTCTGGTATTGCGCCAATGACTCGCGAGAACAAGCCAGGTGAAACAGTTGATGTTGCTATTGCCAGGCAGTTGGGCAATGCCACCCGATTTCGTTTATTGAGCGCAACGGCAACAGGTGATGTGCGCGATAGCTTCAGCTACGAGGGTGGCAATTCAGTCAATGCACCGGAGTGGTCACCGCTGCGGTTTTATCAACGTCTGTTTGGCGAAGATTTTCAGGACCCGAATGCGGAGACATTCACTCCTGACCCACGCATAATGGTGCGCAGGAGCGCACTCACCGCAGTGCAGGAGGATGCGCGCAAGTTAGAAAAAACTGTTGG
Source organism: uncultured Pseudohongiella sp. (assembly GCA_965198435.1). Classification (GTDB taxonomy): domain Bacteria; phylum Pseudomonadota; class Gammaproteobacteria; order Pseudomonadales; family Pseudohongiellaceae; genus UBA9145. The sequence goes on from OZ240664.1 coordinate 703,437, forward strand.
TGCTGCTGACCGCGAGCGTCTAGATCAATACTTCACAGGTCTAAGGGATTTAGAACGCCGCTTTGATTTGCAGCTAACGAAACCAGATCCCCGCGAAGCGTGTGTTGTGTTGGAAGCACCAGCCGATTTATCCACGGGACTCGATGCGGATTTGGTATCAATGCGTCACCGCATGATGACTGATCTTATGTTGATGGCGATTGCCTGTGATCAGACACGAGTGTTTAACATGTTTTATGCATCGGCTTTTTCTGCAACCACCAAACCTGGTTATGATAAGCCTCACCACACTGCGACTCATGAAGAAGCAGTTGATCCCGACCTGGGTTACCAGCCTAATACCTCATGGTATACGCGCAAAGCGATGGAAGAGTGGGCTTACTATGTGCAGGCACTGGCGAACTTCAAAGAAGGGGATGGCAGTCTGTTGGACAATGCCTTTATTTATGCCACTACTGACCAGTCCTTTGCAAAGATCCATGCTATCGATGGCATCCCCATGTTCAGTGCCGGCACCGCAGGGGGCAGAGTAAAAAACGGATTGCATATCGATGGTGCTGGAACACCTGGCTGTCGATTGGGATTTACTGCGCAGCGACTAATGGGTCTCGACATTGATTCCTGGGGCGACAAGAGTAACAACACGTCGAGCGAAATCAGTGAGATCCTTGTTTCCTAGATTCTTATTTCCTGGATTCAGGGGGACAGTTCTCCTGCTAATTCTTTTGTCAGCAACTGCTGTCGCTGAATATTCCATTGCGCAGGAATCAGAATTCTTCACTGAGGTCTACCGGGAAGTTCCCATGCCGCCCGGGTTCAGGGTTGAAGCTACGCCAGAAGGGCCAGTGTTTGCAGATGAACTCGGTAAAACACTCTACACATGGCCGCAGCACAAATTGCGTAATGGTTACAGTGGTGAGCCGAAAGGTACACCTGAATGCTACGACGAAGTGTTGACCGTAACGACCGGGTACATGAGCCCCTATCCCCCTGGAATTGCATTGCCTGAGCTTGACACCCGCCTTAGCTGTGTCGATTTATGGCCTCCGGTATTAGCTGATGAGGGTGCCGAAGGCATCGGCGACTGGACTGTGGTGCAACGTAAAGATGGTGCATTGCAATGGGCCTTCGATGAGCAGCCACTCTATACCTCCATCAGGGACAGAGCGCCTGGTGATGTGCTCGGCGGAACAAGACGTCGCTACGGCGGTGATTCTCCTGCAATACGGGTACCAGCGGGGCCGCCGCCAATGCATCCACCTGGTTTTAGCGTTCGACTTACTTCCATAGGAAGAATGCTTACAACTGATAAAAATGCATCGGTTTATCGTTTCGAAGGCGATACCGCTAATGAGTCTGCCTGTCTTAATGATTGCCTGGAAAAATGGCACCCGGTGATGGCGCCAGCCCTGGCGCGAGCACAGGGGGAGTGGTCATTATTGGAAAGATCCCCCGGCGTCCGCCAATGGGTGTTTCGCGGTAAACCACTTTATACCTATTCCCTGGATCAAAGCTCCTGGTCACAACAGGGCAGTGATGAGCCTGGCTGGCAAAATGTGTTTACCCAGCGAGCTCCAGCTTATCCAGGAAGCTTTAAAGTGCAGCCAACGATATCGGGCAATGTATTAGCTGATGCCAGTGGTAAAACAATTTACCGCTACAATTGTGGCGAAGATTCCCAGGACCAATTGGCCTGCGATCACCCTGATGACACCCAGGTTTATCGCCTGGCCATGTGTGGGGGTGGTGTTGCTGAAAGGTGTTTAGAGTACTGGCCTTATGTTATCGCTGCAGACGAGGAAGTCAGCCCGAACAGTACCTGGCGCATCGTGACGATTGACCCCACCACTGGTCGCTTTGCTGATCCTGATCAGCCAGATGCATTGCGAGTTTGGGCTTATAGAGACCGACCGGTCTATACATTTGGTGGCGATCAAAGGCCAGGTGATGTTAATGGTGGTGGCACAGGTGAATGGCGCGGGCAGCGTAATGGCCTGCGGGCATTCTGGTTAAGAGATGATTTCATGGGTGGCATTTTGTAATGACATTAAAGAAAAATTCAATTGCAGCATTCCTGGGAAGTCTCTGCTTCAGTTTAATTCCTGCGATTGTTTTGGCTGACACGGCTACTATTCGTGATGGAAAAATTGGTTATGTGATGACCGATCTGTTTTGGTCGGTCTATCAAACAGATGATTCACTGGAAGAGTGTCCGCGTGGATTTAACGATGGTCCGCGTGAACAATTTGAAGCCTTGTTTCCTTATTATGAAGGCCTCACTGTCGAGGAGACGCAGCTTGCACGGGAGATCCAGACCTGGCATCCAACTACTGAGCTTGATGGGTTCGAGTTTCTGCAGGTGGAGGGCAAATATTCCTGGGGCCTGAATCTGGATAACACAGTGAGCGCCAATGACTTTACCCATCCAGATGGTACTCCAGGCATTGATAATGAGGTCTATCGCACGGTTGGTTGTGTAATCGGTTTTCGCGGCCCCGATGGTGTTGAATATATTTTCCAGAATAAAGCTATTGCTGATGAGCGTTACAACCGCATGATGATAGAACTCAGCGATGTGGATAGTTTGGAAAATGATAATGCAGTGAAGGTGATGGTCTATCGTGGCCTGGACAGACTGCTCACTGATGCCACAGGTTCAAAAGTAGTGGCCGGTGGCACACAAAGAGTGGACAGACGCTGGGGTGAATCATTAATCAGAGAAACCACCGGTAAAATCGTGGACGGCAAACTTGTCACCGCACCTATCGACCAACTCATTATTCCCTGGCAGAATCTACGTGTACCATCTATTCAACTGTTTAAAGATGCCCGTCTGGTTTTAGATCTTAGTGCAACCAGTGCCAATGGTTTGCTAGCCGGTTATGCCGATGTGGATACCTGGTATTACCAATTGATCCGCAATGACTCCACTCATCACTTGAGCAATGGGCAGATATCTGGGATTTCTTTATACAAAGCGCTGCGGCGTTTCGCTGATGCTTATCCCGATCCAGATAGTGGTGATAACACAGCAATTTCTACTGCCTTAGACATAAAAATGACGCAGGTCTTCATTATCCATCCTGAACCTATTATGGGCGGGTAGGGAGACAAGTAAAAGGTAGATGAGTAAAAGGTAAATAGTAGAAGCCAGGCAGCTATACGTTTCTAGGGAGCCTCTGATTAATGTTTGCGAGGCAGTTAGTGCAAGGCAAGGCAAAAATCAGCGAAAAAGCGCAGTTTATAGGCCATAAATGCGCATTTTGAGCTGATTGTTAACGCAGCAATAACACCGTAGGTAATTAATCAGAGGTTCCCTAGTTTAAAACACGCAGAACATCACAAACTGCAGCCATCTCTTCCTTAGTCCCAACGCTAAAACGAATGGCATCTTCCAATCTAGGGTGCGGGATTTTCCGTACAACGATGCCAGCTTCGGATAAGGTCTGCCAGGCATTTTCGCAGTCTGAAAATTTCACCAATACAAAGTTGGCAACACTTGGCAGCACCTCAATCACTGCGGAAAAAGAATCAAGAGCGGCGCAAAACTCATTGCGAATGCTGTTAATGTGACCAACCTGTTCATTCATCAGAGCTAGATGCTTGTCTTGCAGAGCCATTGAAGCGATTTGCGCACAGGGGTCCGCCAATGGATAGGGTGCTGCAATTTTCCGCATGACCGACATCACCGAATCGTTCGCAATCAGATAGCCAACATGGACACCTGCCAGGCCGAAAGCCTTGGACATGGTTCGAATTACTGCCAGATTGTCGTGCTCGTTGAGCATTGATGCCAGGCTTTGGTCAGGGCAGAACTCGATGTATGCCTCATCAATAGCTACCACTGCCTTACCTGCAAAGTGTTTAACAACGCTGAGGATGTCTTCTCGCGGAAAGCTATTGCTCGTGGGGTTGTTTGGATTGCAAATAAAAACGAGTTTTACGTCGTCATGAGTAATCATTTCGCCGACGTTAAGTTGCCAGTTCCTGGTTAAAGGCACATCAATCACATTGGCATTTTGAATGTCAGCGCATACCTGGTACATACCATAAGTGGGGCTGCTAATCATGATGTTATCTTTTCCCGACTCGCAGAACGCTCGAAGCAATAAGTCAATAGCTTCATCTGCTCCACGCAGCGCCAGCACCTCACTTTCTTTTACCTCAGCATATTCGGCATAAGCAGCCTGCACTTGATCCGGCCCCCGGTCTGGATAGCGGTGATATTCAGACACATCCAATTGCATAGGTTCTCTTGGAAAAGGCAGTTCGTTGGCGTTTAACCACACTTCGCCACTGCCGCCAATGCGTCTGGCAGACATATAGGGTTTCAGTGCTTCTATGTGGGGGTTGGATAAATTTATTTTCTTCATTTTATTTAAGGAGCCTCCGATTAATGTTTGCGAGGCAGTTAGTGCAAGGCAAAAATCAGCGAAAAAGCGCAGTTTATAGGTCATAAATGAGCATTTTGAGCTGATTTTTAACGCAGCAATAGCAACGTAGGTAATTAATCAGAGGTTCCTTAACTCAGCAACACCCTGCCCAGCACTGCAAACAATGGAATTGCGATTACTGTGCGCACGAGAAATATCGCAGCAAGTTGCCCGATGTTGGTTTGAATTTTCGAGCGCAGTATCAGCGCCCCAATCTCAGACATGTATATGACTTGGGTTACTGAGATTCCAGCGATTAAAAACTTCGTTTGCTCTGATTCAATACCTGCGCCAAGTACCGCTGGGAGAATCATATCTGCAAAACCAACTACCATCGAAGGTGCAGCCGCCGATGCTTCCGGCACTCCCAGTAATTCAAGATAGAGCCGAAAAGGATAACCAATCCAGCTAAACACCGGTGTGTATTCGGCAATGATCAAGGCCACTGTCCCGATAGCAATCACTGTTGGGATGAGCCCAAACCACAAATCTAAAAGTTTAACTCCGCTGCATTTAATTTGAGTTGGCCATGGTTCGGCTTCTGCTGCTTTTCGCACTGCAGATTTCAGCGCCCAGCGCCAAACTGATTCACCAGCTGGTACTAACTCAGTGGATTCGGCTTTTTTCTCATAAGTATCAGGTATCTTACTTAATGGCGGTAAGCGACAAACTGCCATAGCCAGAATGATTGAAACTACTGCGACTGATCCATAAAACTGAACGAAGATATGGGCAATGTCGAGGATGCTGGCTATAAGAAGACAAAAGGCAACAGATGCCAATGAGAAGGATGAGATAATGCTCAGTGCCTCTCTTCTACTGTAGTAACCGCGTTCGTATTGCTGAGTCGTTACCAGTGCGCCAAGAGGTGCAGCCCCTAGCCAGGATGCCATAGCATCAATGGCTCCGCGTCCTGGCAGTTTGAATAGTGAACGGAAAAACCTTGAAAGTAAGACGCCTGCAAATTCCATCACACCATACTCAGTCATTAGTGGCAACAAGAAGATGACCGCTAAAAATAATGTCATGACTGTGGGCACCAGTTGATCCACCATTGTCTGACCAGTACTAGCGCCCCAGATGATCTCACTGCCCAGTTCGAAAAACACCATTACTGTAAACAAGGCACCCAGCAGTCGCAGGACCAGCCAAGGCCAGGATACACGGAACAACTCCGCGACGATGCCACTGTGGGGTTTTTGCCAAGTCGCATATATAGCCAGGCTTGCTGAGCTCAGCGTTATAACCAGTATCGCAATCGGGAGTATAGGCGCGAGTTGGTCTCTCAGAAATTGTGCTACCACCGCTACCAGGATGGTGTTGCTGCCATCAATAGAAACTGGCACTAGAAAAAGCAATAAGCTCAATACGGCGGGCAGCACGAATTGCGCAATGGATTTGCTGGTTAGAGGGATATCTGTTTCTGGTTTTGTCGTATCCATTCCAGAGAAGACTTTCAAAAATTACTAAGAATCTGGTGCTCAATGATACAGGAGTTTGCTGACAGTGCTATTCTCTGATTTGTTCGATTTCTTTCAGTGCAGGTACAGGTATCGAGTCTTAAGCGCCCATGCGAGTCACCGCTACGGCTTTGCAGGCATACTGGGTTGCTTGTTCCAAAGCATTTCCCTTGCCTGGCACATTCGCCAATGCTCCATTGAAACAGTCGCCGACAGCGGTGGTGTCTTGGGTCCTACCTTGATCGCAGGGATGGCTGTATGCCTCTCATTATCAGCAAGCAAAATACCCTATCACCGCCCATGGTGAGAGCAACATTTCGCACACCGGGATCGAATAGTACCAGAGCCGCACGTTGTGCTGCATCGAAATTATTGCTTGAAATGCTGGTGAGCATTTCTGCTTTTGTCTGATCAGGCGTCAGCAGGTAAACCTTTGACAGTAAATTGTCAGAAAGCGGGTGCACGAGCGCTGGGTCAAGAATAATCTTGGTGCCTTTCGGCCCTTCGGCCCTTCGCTGATGGCTGATTCAATGCACACTCCACAGCAGCTTGTGAAGTTTCCAATTGCAGCATGATGATAGTATCGCTCGCGGCTGACTTTAAAAGCCTTTGCAATTTGGTTCTCTGAAGCTTCGTTATCAGCTCCGGGCGCGACAAAAACCTGATTCTCCTCATGTTCATCAATACTGATCAACGCGATTCCGGATGCTGCGTTTACTATGTTGCTAAAATTAATTGATTCAAGTTCTAAGGAGCCTCTGATTAATGTTTGCAAGGCAGTTAGTGCAAGGCAAAAATCAGCGAAAAAGCGCAGTTTATAGGGCATAAATGCGCATTTTGAGCTGATTTTTAACGCAGCAATAACAACGTAGGTAATTAATCAGAGGTTCCCTAAATTCGTCTTTGCCTGTGCACCGAATAAATCATTGCCTGCACATCTCACCATGGCGCCCACGTGTTCGATGGAGAGATTCGCGTAACCCGGGCTGGTGATGGAAGTACCCTTGCGGGAACCAATTACCTCTCATTGTGCAGAGTGTGAACAGGCCCTAGTTTGGCAAGGCATAGGCGAAAATATAACCGCCATCCACCGCAGTTTCATCAGAGCCTTGATTCACCTGAGTTTCTAACTGAAGTAGTCCACCCCCGTCAGGCACTGTCACGATTACATATTGCTTACCACTTGTTGGGCTAACGTAGCTCATGGGAGTGGCAGTTGAAGACGCAGGCAAGGGTGCGGTCCATTCTTCTTTCCCGTTAAATACATTAATAGCTCGAACCTGGCTATCCGTAACACCCGCATTAAAAATTAATCCGCCACCAGTGACTATGGAGCCAGCGCTGTAGAACATACCCATCGGCAGAGGCAGGCGACTGGGGATCCCCAATGGGCCCATGTCGGTAGTCGTGCCGAGCGGACGGCGCCACAACATTTCCTGACTGGCTAAATCGACGACTCCAATTTCACCATAAGGGGGTTCCAAACACGGTGCAAACAAAGGCGATAGGAAGAAAAACGAAAACACAGCATAAGGTGTACCGGTTTGCGTGCCTCCTAATCCGTAATCTGTGCTATCAGTGACCTCCGCCTGCGGAATTAAACGCACAACTGAAGGATTGTGCATGGTATTCACTACCAAAAGATGATTGACCGGATCCAGCGCGACACTCCCCCAGTTCATGCCTCCGGCAATGCCTGGATAATACAGTGAGCCGTAACCTGTAGTAGGCGGAGTCAGGGGGCCTTCATAACGCATTCTGGAAAATTGAATGCGACATGCCGCATGGTCAAAAGGCGTGATACCCCACATATCTGCTTCTGTCAGTCGCTCATGGTCAAAGCGTGGCATACCAACTGAAAAGGGTTGGGTTGGAACAGTTGACTCTTCGGGAATGTCTGTTTGCGGAGTTGCTATTTCAGCGACCTCTGTAAGTGGTTCACCAGTTTCTCGATCCAAAACGAATAACTGTGCACGCTTGGTTGGCACGATGACCGCCTTACGAACTTCTCCGTCAATTGGAATGTCAGCCAGGGTTGGTTGTGAGGGCACATCGTAGTCCCAAATGTCATGATGAGTAGTTTGAAAATGCCAGCGGGGACGACCAGTGGCTGAGTCTAATGCCACAACTGAACTGGCATATCGTTCCATCGCTTCGCTGCGGTGGCCGCCAAAATAATCTGGTGTCGCATTACCAGTTGGAACGTAGACCAGGCCCAACTCTTCGTCAGTACTGGTTAAGCTCCAGACATTCGGTGTGCCGCGAGTATAGGATTCACCTTCTGGTGGAAGCCTGAGCCTCTCTTCCCGTCCCATGTCCCAGGCCCAAACCAGATCGCCATTAAGCGGGTTAAAACCTCGAACCACGCCGGACGGCTCTTCCGTTTCCTGGTTATCCAGTACCCAGCCGCCCAGTACCAACACGTCATTAGATATTGTTGGTGGTGAAGTCACGAAGTAGTAGCCAGGCTTAACCTCACCCATGCCTGTTAGCAAACTAATCTCTCCATTTTCACCAAAGTCAGCGCAGGGTTGTCCTGTGGCTTTGTTGACAGCGATCAATCGCGCATCAGTAGTCGCAGTTAGAATACGCTCGGGACACTCCAGACCTGGGCGCATAGGTGGTGAACGGTAATAAGTCACACCACGGCAGGTATCCCAGAACCCGATGCGCGACGTCTGTATTTCTGGATCAAAGCGCCAGCGTTCTTCTCCTGTATCCGAATCCAGAGCGAGAATGACGTTTTGTCCGGTACACAGATAAAGCCCGTCATCTATTTGAATGGGTGTTCCTTTAAATTCTCCCGGTACTCCGGTACGGGTTTGCCAGGCAATTTCCAACTGGGCAACATTGTCAGCATTGATTTGTTCAGAAGGAGCAAAACGAGTACCGCGCTTAGTAGCGCCATATTGAGACCAGTCACCGGTGTCATTGAAAACCTGGCCGGTACCCGCAGCGCTTGGCATGCTAACACTATAGTTGCCGTTGAATAAAAACACAGCGACGGCAAAAATGGCGAACGCACCGAGAGTTGCCTGAGTTTCGCGTTTTTGGAAAAGTGGCTCGGGTTCAGACTGCAACAAACCACGACGAACTCTCGGAATAACAAACCATAATCCAATCACCGTGAACATGGCTACTCTTGGCATCAATGCCCAGGCATCCAACCCGGCTTCATAAAAGGCCCATAAATAAGTGAGTATGAGGAAAATGCCATAGAGCTGTGCCCCGCGTTTATCACCTCTAAAAAGCAATACCGAACAGAGCAGAAGGCTTATACCTGCCAATAAATAGTAGAAGGAACCGCCCGCAGAAATCAGCGTACTGCCCAAGCTGGCAAGACCCAGGCCCATGAGGCCTATTACGACTGACAGAAACCTGGGTTTGGGATATGAGGCTGATTCTGACACTTTGAACTCTCCCGAATTCAGTATTGCAAAGTGGGTGACATCATCGCACAAATAGAGGACTAACCCCACTGCGATTGGTATTGCCAATATCACTTAAGGAATAGTTGTCGTGCAGTGGGAAGGGTGCATGTCAACTGAAAATAGATGCAGCCAGGATATATCCAACGGTCATAGTCAGTACCAGCAATGCGCCCGACAATCTGGGAGGTGCGGGGAGGGGCACACCGAAGCAGCGGCAGGCAGATCCAATGACAAAGGCGAGTATGATTCCCAGTAAAGAATTAATCACCTGACCGCCCCTTGTTTCTTATCAGACAAGAGTTTGTCGGTTAACAGATAGCCGGATGTCAGTGACAACACAATTGCTGCGCCTAATAAAGCAGTAGGCGCAGGCAGTGGGATGTCGAACAATCGACATCCCACTCCAATTAGAAATGCCAGTGCATAACCAATGGTTAACTTGATAGACATAAAAGCAGTTTTATCTTGTTAGGACTGAAGCTCCCCGAGCAGGTCAGAAAGGATATCAAAACCAGATTCCCAACCTTTATCCATAGTTGCCATCGCCTCAGCGAAGCAGGCAATTTCGGCATCGCTGCAGTCTAGCGGAATTTGCGAGAGTTGAACTTTGGTTTTGTCGGCGTTTTCTTCAAAGCTTACTCGCGTGAGTAACAAATGAGGCCAATTCGGCATCATAGGATTGGGCATGTCATTCCAGTCAGCGTCAGTACAAGAATAGTGGTGCCAGACCATCTCAGTTGGCGTAGAGATCTCTTTGAAAACCACTTTCTGGTAATTCGAGCTTTCACCCCACTTCATTTCATTTAACCAACAGCCTTGCGGCTCAAGGTCGAATTGATGAATGATGGTTTCCATATTCGGTCCATACCAACGACTTAACAATTCCGGATCGGTCCACGTGCGCCATACCAATTCTCTAGGAGCATCGAGCTCCCGTTCGTATACATATTCAGGTAAATCGTTCACTCTTTCCCTCTACTATTGTTTTTCCTTGCTAAGGAACCTCTGATTAATTACCTGCATTGTTATTGCTGCGTTAAAAATCAGCTCAAAATGCGCATTTATGCCCTATAAACTGCGCTTTTTCGCTGATTTTTGCCTTGCACTAACTGCCTCGCAAACATTAATCAGAGGCTCCTTAAAAGAATCTGGTCAAGCTGACCAAAACTTTTTGATCAGAATGCCTCGAAGGCTTTAATCCATTCGCTAGCGGTCACCAGATTTTCGGCATTCAAATGGGCCAGGCGTTTTTGTGCTTCGCGACTGCGACTGATGAGGCTCGCTTTCTCCAGCACTTTAAGGTGTTTTGAAATAGCTGGCTGGCTCATGGCAAAGGGTTGTGCCAGTTCCGTCACTGAGGCATCCCCCTGTGCAAGGCGGGACAATATGGCTCGACGGGTAGGGTCAGCCAGCGCAGAAAACACTGAGTCAAGCTGCCTGGTTGCTGGAGATTTTTTATTCTGGATTATATAACTAGGCTGTTTCATAATTAAATAGTTATATAAAATAGAGCTGATGTCAAGCGCTTTGCTGACTGGTTTGAATCTCCAGATCAGGACTTTGCCAGGGATGGACTGCACCGTGCCCAACACTTATGCTTCAGACAATAATAACCAGGAGACTCGCATGCCCGTTTCCAAAACCTTTCTCGGTCTATTGGTCTTTCTGTTGCTGCCCAATGTGGCGACAGGCCAATCACTCTTCGACGGATACACCGATGTCACATTGGATGATCTGGCGGAGCCAGACCCCAATGAATGGCTCATGTGGCGCCGCACAGCGGACAACTGGGCTTACAGTCCACTGGATCAGATCAACAAAGACAATGTTGGTTCATTGCGCCTGGCCTGGACCTGGACCATGGAACCAGGCAAACAGGAAACCACACCTTTGGTACATGATGGTGTCATGTTTCTCCCGCAAGCTTGTGATTATCTAGAAGCGGTTGATGCTCGTGATGGGTCTCCATTGTGGGAGTATCGCCGCGCTCAGGTGGATCATGCTGCTTCTTTGGCATGCGCGAATCGCAATGCAACGCTGTACAAAGATCAGATCGTCATCGCTACTCATGATGCTTATCTCGTTTCCATCAACGCCAGGACAGGTGACGTTACCTGGGAGGTTCAGATGGGAGACTGGGAAATAGGTCAACACTATTCCGGGGGTCCACAGATTCTCGATGGCAAAATCATTGTCGGCATGTCAGGTTGTTACTACATCAATACTGGTTGCTGGATTACGGCACATGACCCTGATACTGGTGCAGAGATTTGGCGACGCAATACGGTACCCATGATTGGAGAGCCTGGTGGGGAAACCTGGGGTGATGTACCTAATGCGCAGCGCCGTGGTGGATCAGCATGGATGCCCGCCAGTTACGATGCGGAATTGGATCTCATTTTTATAGGGGTTGCAGTTCCAATCCCATGGGGGTCAATCCAGCGGGATACCCGTGGCGGAGACGTGCTATACACCAACTCTACCCTTGCATTGGAGGCAGATACCGGAGAAATCGCCTGGTACTTTCAATATATTCCCGGGGGAAACTGGGATATGGACCATCCGTTTGAACGGATCATAGTGGAGTCGGAAGTGACACCTGACTCTAACCAGGTGTCCTGGATGAATCCAGACATTACTTCATCTGTTAGTCGCAAGCTGGTGACTGGAGTGCCTGGGAAGACAGGTATCGTCTGGACACTTGATGCAGAAACTGGCGAGTTTCTGTGGGCAACAGAAACCAATTATCAGAATGTCATTGTTGGTGTAGATATTCCTAATCAAAAAGGTATCACTAATCCGGAGATCGACATTACTGAAATTCGTCAACGTAAATTTGTTTGCCCTTCGACTACTGGAGGCATCAATTGGAATTCTGTTGGCTATAGTCCTGCCTCTAATGCACTCTATGTGCCAAGCAACAACGTTTGCATGGAGTACTATTTGAATCCAGTGAATCCGGTGCTGGGTGGTTATCACAGCTCAGCCACTTCAATTAAACAGGCAACGCCTGATGAAGATGAATTGATAGGGTTGTTTACTGCAATAGATGTGGCGACCGGTGCGATCAGGTGGCAATACAACCAGCGGGCAGGTGTTACAGGTTCAGTTCTAACCACCGGTGGTGGTTTGGTTTTCGTTTCTGATGATGCCAGGCGGTTGCGCGCTTTTGATGCAGACAATGGTGATATTTTGTGGGAGCAGGTACTGAATTCATCTGCAGGTGGTTTCCCTATGACCTACAGCCTGAAAGGTGTGCAGTATCTTGCCATAGCAGCGGGCAATGGTGTGAATTACCGAATGATGACGCCAGAAATTCAGCAGCGCCGGGGAGGTAACATCCTCTACATATTCCGTTTACCCGAGTAATAATGAATGACTTCATGAAAAAGCTAGCCGAAGGAACTAAAGACAGAGGAACAGAATCGGCTGACAGCACCAATCAATAGTCGCCGGAGATTTAGGAAAGGCTGGTGCCTTGCCCGGTATCATGATCGTTACACGTGTCATGTCAGGCGGAGAAAATTACATTGCACCGAGTAATCATTTGAATATCGCAGCGGCAGGTGCGGGTGGTAAAGGTCGTTACGGTATTGAGAACGTAGCCCATGAGAATATCTATGCCATCCGCCTGGCAGACACCCCCAATCAAGAGTTCGCTGCACCCTGTAAAGAAAAAGTAAAAACCTATCCCGACTACCGCGAAATGTTGAAATCCAATCCTGAGATTGATGCTGTGCTTATCAGCACTCCCAAACCTGTGCACGCACCAATCGCTATGTATGCAATAAACCCTGGCCAACACCTCTATTTGCAAAAGCCTCTATGCCATACAGTGGCGGAGTGTTGTATTCCAGCCGATGCAGCAGAGGCAGATACTGTTGAGACTACGGGCCCGCCAAAACATTGCCGCGCTCGCCAGGAATCTATCAAGAATGGATTGATGCCATTAAAGGTCGCAGCAGGAAAATCACATCCAAGAAAATCACATCAGGGCTCGACTACTCAGGCAGGTTGATGGAAACTATGTTGCCGGGGAACATCGCTACGATTCATGTGAGTAAGCATAAAGTAATAAAGTATTGGAGCACGATAACAGGGCAATGCACTTTACCAATTACCATGATGCTAACGAATCTGGATAAAGCGTATCGGCAAGGTTTTGAAATTGCCTGGGTAGTAATCGAATTCGAGAGTTGTAAAAAATGACCAGGGTTTGTTATACGATAGCGCTGCTGTTTTGTATTCAGTTGGCAGATGCACAAGAGGACCGTGAAAATGAAAACAGTGAGCAGGAATGGATTTCGCTGTTTAATGGCTCTGACCTGGATGATTGGATACCAAAATTTACAGGCTACGAGCTCGGCGTAAACTATCTCGATACTTTTCGTGCGGAAGACGGTGTCTTAAAGGTTTCCTACGATAACTGGTCCGACTTTAATGGTGAATTCGGCCATATGTTTTATAGAGAACCTTTCTCCCATTATTTATTGCGCGTCGAGTATCGCTTTGTTGATGACCAGGTGACCAATGGTCCTGACTGGGCATTTCGCAACAATGGCATCATGTTTCACAGTCAGGCCCCGGAATCCATGACAGTTAATCAGGAGTTTCCCGTTTCTATTGAGGCGCAAATGCTTGGTGGCAATGGAACTGATGAACGACAAACTGCCAATGTGTGTTCGCCGGGCACTAACTATGTCATGAATCGCGACCTCATCACGGTTCATTGTACTGATTCTGTTTCTAAAACATTTCACGGTGACCAATGGGTCACTCTTGAGATCGAAGTGCACGGTAACGAGTCAATGGTTCACCGAGTGAATGGCGAAACGGTATTCGAGTATGCCAATGTTCAGTTAGATCCGGAAGATGCAGATGCTCAACGCCTGCTGAATACAGGCATCAGTCCCTTCGTAAGGAAGGGATATATTGCGATTCAGGCAGAAAGCCATCCCACTGAATTCAGAAAGATAGACTTACTGCCCTTGCCAGCATCAGAACCCTGTTCGATGTTGCCCTGTAACTAGGGCCTGTTAACACTACTTGAGTCGTCTCTGCTAGGCTAGGGGTGTTTTCGCGCTCAGCGAGGCAGAAAGAGCGCCGTATAGCCGTATAGTAAGTATATACAAGCGACTGATAACAAAGCTGGGCGCAAAAATGCGCCTGGCCTTTCGGGGTTGTGGGTTGTGGCTAAAAAGCGCCACTTGTCGTTACTCGTCGCTCACTTGGAATCACCAAATCACGCTCCTCGCGCCTCAACTGGCGCTTTTTTAATCACAACAGAAACCACCCAATTAGTGTTAACAGGCCCTAGTTACAAGTTACCTGACGCTAATAATCCTGCCGCATAGTCTGCAGCTCTAGCGCTAAACGCCATATAGGTCAGTGATGGGTTTTGACAGGCAGACGATGTCATGAATGCTCCATCTGTAATAAACAAATTAGGCACGTCGTGCGCCTGACACCATTTGTTCAATACAGATGTTGCCGGGTCACGACCCATTCGCGCCGTCCCCATTTCGTGAATGCGATTGCCGGGCTTTGATAAGTCGCTATTGGAAACAGTGATATTAATGCAGCCAGCGGCTTTAAACATAGCCACCGCATCCTTCACCGCCTCTTCCTGCATGATGCGCTCATTCTCGCCATAAGTGACATTGAACAGCGCAAGCGGATTGCCCCAGCGATCTTTCTTCATAGGATGCAAGGTAACGCGGTTATCTGGGCTAGGCAACTGCTCGCCGAATGCTAAGACGTTAACGCGCCAGGGGCCGGGAAGGCGATGAGCTTCTTTAAATTCACGACCAATACCTGCAATCTGACCGCCAGCATTTCCAATAGGACGGGTGCCGCCTTGAAATCCAAATCCCCGCTTATAGGGCTTGTCATTTTCGGTCACATTGGCATAGCGCGGGATGTAGATGCCACCGCTAGGTCGACGACCAAATGTAGTCTTGTTTTCGAACCCATTCATGATACCGGCCACGCCAGCGCTACTCACGTGATCCATCAGGTTCCGCCCAACTTGATCAGATCGATTCGCCAGCCCATTGGGAAAAGCTTCTGAGGTGGATTGCAACAGTATCATTGCGGACGCGATTGCTGACGCGTTTAGGAAAACAATTCTGGATGTGTAAGTACGATGCTCATTAGTGTCAGCATCAATGACTCTTACGCCAGTTACACGATTCGTTGCAGGGTCATGGTCCAAACCTTGCACGATAGCATTGTGAACCATGGTCAAATTGCCAGTACGCTCTGCGGCGGGCAATGTGGCATTCAGAGAAGAGAAGTACGCCTTAAACGTGCAGCCGTGATGACATCGATTGCGAGCCTGGCAATTTGTTCTACCCAGTTCGCGCTGTTCTTCTGTGGCGTCGGTTAAATGAGCGATCCGCGCAGGGATTATTTTGCGCCCATTAAAATACGTTTCAACACGTTGCTTGAAAGCGTTCTCTGCGTCGGTAAGCTCGAATGCAGGTTGAAATACACTATCCGGTAGTTGTTCCAAACCTTCTTCAGTGCCTGCAATCCCGACAAATGTTTCTACTCTCTCATACCAGGGAGCAATATCTTCATAGCGCACCGGCCAATCAACGCCAACGCCTTCATCTTTATTCGCGGTAAAATCCTGGGGGCCTAGCCGATAAGTCTGGCGGCTCCACATAATGGAGCGACCTGCGGTATGGTAACCCCGTAACCAGTCATAAGAAGTTCCTTCAGCTTCTTCATACGGATGTTCATCATCTTTTACCCAGAAGTGTTTGGTTGATTCCTTAATTGCATATGCAACACCACCATACTGCTTTGGATAGTGGTGTTTGATTTCATCCTGGGCAACATTGTCCAGGTTAGGCGACTGCCAGGGAGCCAATTGGTCGGTGTAATCGCGCTCTGGAATAATTTCAGGTCCACGCTCCAACACTAAAACTTTTAGCCCACGTTCGGTAAGTTCTTTCGCGGACATGCCGCCGCTCATGCCAGAGCCCACTACTATTGCATCAAAATCTGCCATGACTACCCTCCCGCCGTAATATCTACACTGGGGTCCCAGCGGCCTGGAACTGCAACCCATTTCAATTCTTGTATCGCGCCTTCTTCAGTTGCGAAGTAAGCCTGAGTAATATAACCCTTCAAAGAGCGATAGCCGGAAAGCGAGTTATCGCCATCGAATGCTGCTGCATCTAGTGCGGTCAGAGCTGCAACTGCACGATCTTCTTCCGCATCAAGAAAATCAACAGTTGCAGTATCCAGTCGGGCAGCGAGTAGTTGAATGGCTTCGCGATGTGCACGGCGTGTCTCTTCGCTGGCCCATTCGGTCATCAACCCATCAAGATACCCCGGCACATTAGCATCCAGCGCGCCGGGAGTTTCGGTTCTTGGAATGATGAGGTCACTGATGCGGCTAACCAATGCCATTTCGTCCGAAGTGTAGAAACGGCCCTCGCTGCCGTGCGGTGTTGCAGTGAGGATTGCTGCGCTGCCGCATGAACTGAGAGCCGCTGCTCCTCCAACAGAGACGATCAGTCCCTGCACAAATTCTCTTCTTGTTTTCATTGCCAGTGTCCTGCAGGGTTAAAACTATGAGTGAGTATTGTGGAGTTTTAAAACCGTAAGTTTCTTAATGTGTAGATACTGCTGGCGATAGAAGCAATGCCATCGCCAGGATTATCATGTTCCACTATATAGTGTTTGAAGCCAGCGTCGTCGGCGTTGGAAAAAATCTCCGGAAAGTTAATCACCCCTTTGCCGACATCCGCCATGCGTCCGTGTTCATCCATATCTTTCACATGGAGCATAGAAAAGCGGCCAGGGTGATTGGCGAAATAGGTGAGTGCATCAATGTCCGCATTGGCAATCCAATACAGGTCTAACTCCATATCCACCAGATCAGGATCAGTCTGCTCAAGAATGTAGTCGTAAGGAATGATGCCGTTGGTGGTTTCAAACTCGAAGGCGTGGTTGTGATAGGCAATTTTAAGGCCTGCATCGCGACAGGTTTCACCTGCCGTGTTCAAAGTCTCCACCAATCGCTGATAGTGATCAAAAGTACGCTCGTCGGGTGTTAAATAGGGAATCACGATGTACTGTTGACCCAGCTCGGCCGCGAAATCGATCTCTCGTTGGATGTCGGTGCTGACAGCAGCCCATTGGATATGTGCTGCAGGAGATACCAGTCCGTTATTATCCAGTATGCGACGCACTTCTCGCGCGCTGCGATTATGGTAGCCAGCAAACTCCATTTCCTTATATCCGAGCTCTGCAACCTTTGCCAAGGTACCTTCGAAGTCTTGCATCATTTCGTAACGCAGTGTGTAGAGCTGCAATCCTATGTTTGCAATACGTCGAGATTGTGCTGTGGCTAATGATGGCAATAAAGTGATACCAGCGAGCAGCGCTCCATTTTTGATGAACCTTCGTCTGCTGATCTGATTATTCTTCATAGTTCTGTTCCCCGAGATACCGAGCCTATCTTAATAACTTACGTGTTGGAAGGTATTTACCTAGGGCCTGTTGACACTACTTGAATGACCTATGCTAAAGGGCATGTTTGCGCTCAGCAAGGCAGAAAGAGTGCCGTATATAACTATATAAACGATTGATAACGAAGCTGGGCGCAAAAATGCGCCTGGCCCTTCGGGTTGTGACTAAAAAAGCGCCAATTGAGGCGCGAGGAGCGTAGCCTGGTGATTCCAAATGCGCGAAGAGCAATGACAAGTGGCGCTTTTTTAGTCACAACAAAGATCACTCAAGTAGTGTGAACAGGCCCTAGTCCATGCTTTGCCAAACGCTGCCATTTTTCGAAGATGTCACCGCCTTTTCGACAAACTCCACGCCTTTGACACCATCTTTTACTGTGGGCACCAAGCTGTCTTTGGATTCGTTCTCTCTCGCCGCTTCAATCTGATCAGCAAAATCACGATATAAGTTGGCGAAGGCTTCCAGGAGTCCTTCGGGGTGACCGCTGGGTATGCGAATGGCTTGATTAGCAGCCTCTCCCGCGATAGCGCTGCCCCGCGTAATTAGTTGTGGTGCTTCGCCTGACACTCTGTAATGAAGCTGATTGGGTTGTTCCTGAAACCACTCGAGGCTGGCTTTGTCACCGTAGACTCTGAGTCTTAATCCGTTTTCGTGGCCTACAGCTACCTGGCTTGCCCAAAGAGCACCACGTGCACCATTATTGAAGTGCATTAACACTTGCGCGTTATCATCTAACTGCCGACCTGGAACGAAGGAATTGAGATCAGCTAAAACGCTTTTCACTTTCAGTCCAGTAACGAACTCGGTTAAGTGAAATGCGTGAGTACCAATGTCTCCTAACGATCCGCCAGCACCCGCCTGTGCAGGGTCAGTTCGCCAGGCTGCCTGCTTCTGGCCTTCGGATTCTAAATCTGTACTTAGCCAGTCTTGAGGATATTCCACCTGTATAACACGAATGGAGCCAAGCCTGCCTTGCGAGGCCATTTCTCTGGCCTGCCGCACCATGGGATAACCACTGTAGTTGTAAGTGACGGCAAATAGTTGCTCGCCGCTTTCTACCAGGTTTTGCAGCTCTTTAGCATCATCCAGAGTTGAAGTTAAGGGTTTATCGCAAATGACATGAATACCAGCTTCAAGAAATGCTTTTGCCGGTCCGTGGTGTAAATGGTTTGGTGTCACGATGGCAACGGCTTCAATGCCATCTTTCTGCTCACTTTCTTTTTTCGCCATGGTGGTGAAATCGTTATAACAACGAGCCGGGTCAATGCCAAGCTGTTCACCACTTTCTTTACAACGCTGGGGATTACTACTGAAGGCACCTGCGACCAGTTCATAGCGGTCATCCAATCTTGCAGCAATTCGGTGTACTTCGCCGATGAATGCACCAATACCCCCGCCAACCATTCCCAGTTGTATCTTTGAGCTGTTTTTTTTCATAATGCTTGGAAGGAATAATCACTAAGTGCTGCAATACTTTGTTAAAAGCTCGCTCAAAGTCGTCACTTACTAAGGAACCTCTGATTAATTACCGACGTTGTTATTGCTGCGTTAAAAATCAGCTCAAAATGCGCATTTATGCCCTATAAACTGCGCTTTTCGCTGATTTTTACCTTGCACTAACTGCCTCGCAAACATTAATCAGAGGCTCCCTAACCGTAAGCTCCTCCTTTTCGCTCACTTTTGCCTTGTCCTGCACCACTTATTGATGATTCTCAAGTTCATTAATCTTCTATGCCGAGTATTTTTCTATTCGTTGCGTCATCTGTTTCTGCATCGGCGAAATCGTCAAAGGCTCGTTCTGTGACTCTTATAATGTGGTCTCTTATAAACTCTGCACCTTCTCTTGCACCATCTTCTGTATGTTTCAGACAGCACTCCCACTCCAGTACAGCCCAACCCTCGAAATCGTTGGCAGCCAATTTTGAGAATATGCTGTTAAAGTCTACCTGACCATCACCAAGCGAGCGAAAACGGCCAGCGCGATCGATCCATGACTGATATCCACCATAGACTCCTTGTTTGGCGGTTGGATTAAACTCTGCATCTTTAATATGGACTAGCTTGATACGATCTTTGTACTCATCCATAAATGCCAGGTAATCCAGTTGTTGCAGGATTAAATGACTCGGGTCAAACAAGATGTTGCAACGAGGATGGTTGTTCACTCTTTCCAGAAACATTTCGAAGGTGACCCCATCATGTAAGTCTTCCCCCGGATGAATCTCAAACCCAATGTCTACGCCTGCCTCACCAAAGGCATCCAGAATGGGGTACCAGCGTTTTGCTAATTCATCAAATGCCGTCTCTACCAAGCCGACAGCACGTTGGGGCCATGGATAGAAATAGGGCCATGCGAGTGCACCCGGGAAACTGGCATGGGTGTTCAGGCCAAGATTGCTTGAGGCTTTTGCTGCTAACAGCAGTTGATTGACAGCCCATTGCTGTCTTGCTTTCGGATTGCCTTGCACTTCGGGAGCAGCAAACCCGTCAAACATCTCATCATAGGCTGGATGAACAGCGACGAGTTGTCCTTGTAGATGGGTGGATAGCTCGGTGATTTCAATATTTCTATCTGCAAGCGTGCCGCGCAGATCATCACAATAAGTTTGACTTTCTGCCGCTGTTTCAAGATCGATTAAACAGCTCTCCCAACTGGGGATTTGAATGCCTCTAAAACCCAGATCTGACGCCCAGTCCGCAATACTTGCCAGCGAGTTAAAAGGGGTTTCTTCAGCAACAAACTGGGCCAGAAAAATGGCAGGCCCTTTTATCGTTCTCATGGCGCTGTATCTCTTGGAAAATCTTCACCTTATCCCTGAAGAGTATAAACGCTAACCGTGAGTTCAGTCTCTGCTTAATTCTCACAACAGCTCCACAAGTTCCCTGGTTGCAATCAATCCGTGCTTCGACTAACTTCGACGCCGTTTGCAGCTAAACCGAACAAGCACTGGAAGCTGGCAAATGCACAATAAAAACTAAGGAATCTCTGATTAATTACCTACGTTGTTATTGCTGTGTTAAAAATCAGCTCAAAATGCGCATTTATGGCCCATAAACTGCGCTTGTTCGCTGATTTTTGCCTTGCACTAACTGCCTCGCAAACATTAATCAGAGGCTCCCTAATGCCAATGGAACGCAAACCTTGAATCTCATTAAAAGTCGCCTCAGCCTGATGATGTTTCTCCAATATGCAGTTTGGGGCGTCTGGCTGCCAGTACTGGCTACTTATCTGCAATCAACGGCAGCTGATGGAGGATTAGGATTTACCTCAGGGCAGGTTGGTCTGATTATAGGGGTAGCCGGCTCAGTCGGCGCGGTCACTGCACCATTTATTGCTGGCCAATTTGCAGATCGATATTTCTCTACTGAAAAATTCCTCGCTGTACTTTTGGTGCTTGGTGGCACCGTGAAAATCACTCTCTCTTATCAAGATTCATTTTCGGCATGGCTGGTATTGGCCGCACTGTATAGCGTGTTGTACATGCCCACACTCTCATTGACCAATTCCATGGCATTTGCTCACTTGGAAAATTCAAACAAAGAGTTTCCACGCATTCGAGTATGGGGAACCATTGGCTGGATTGCGGCAAGCTGGTTGTTTCCGATGATATGGCTGCAAAGCAATTTGCAGTTTCAGGCGCTGCCACCATTTTTTGTCGGAACAGAGGTACCCGATGCAACAGCAAGATTGGCTGATACGCTGAAATTGTCGGGGTTTATTGCTTACTTATACGCCTGCTTTTGTTTTCTATTGCCTCACACTCCACCTAGAAAGGGTGGTGCTGAAAAACTCGCGTTCAAAAAAGCATTCAGTTTATTGTCTCACAGATCTTTCGCCGTGTTAGTGGCGGCCAGCCTGCCTATAGCGGTCATTCATCAACTCTACTTTATGCAAACTGGCCCATTCTTCGAGAATCAATTAGGCATGCCAGTGACTTATATTGCTCCTGCCATGACAGTAGGACAGTTTGCGGAGATCGGATTCCTCGCCATGTTAGGTATCCTGCTCATGCGTCTGGGATTTAAGTGGACTATTACCGTAGGTGCACTTGCATACTTCGCACGCTATGCGATTTGGGGCTTGATCAGTTTGCAAGATGCGTCTGGACCATCAGTTGATGCCGCTGGACAGTTTGTTTGGACCACACCATTGATGATTGGTGTATTTAGCCAGATTCTTCACGGGCTTTGCTACGCCTGTTTCTTCGCATCTGCCTTTATGTATGCCGATCGCATCGCTGATGAAGATATTCGCAATTCTGCCCAGACAGTATTCGGTATTATTATTCTCGGTGTAGGGCCAATTATCGCTGGACCATTCCTTGGTGTGCTGGGTAACGTGTTCGGTGAAGCGGGTATTGTCACAAATTTCGCCGGCATGTGGTTTACTTTAGCGACTATCGCTTTATTGACCGCTGCGCTTATTGCATTTGCATTTGAAGACGAAACGGACAGCCCAACAAGCTAAGGAGCCTCTGATTAATGTTTGCGAGGCAGTTAGTGCAAGGCAAAAATCAGCGAAAAAGCGCAGTTTATAAGTCATAAATGCGCATTTTGAGCTGATTTTTAACGCAGCAATAACAACTTAGGTAATTAATTAGAAATTCCCCAAGGGTTTTTCGATTTCGGCACATGACTTACCTTGATGACAAAGTAAAACTGGTTGCAGATGTTGGTGGAACCCACATACGTCTTGCACAGTGCCAGGGCAGCTCTGTGTCAGCCATTGAAAAATACCGGTGCGCTGACTTTGTCACTCTGGCAGATGCTATCGATCACTATCTGCAGGCGCATTCTCTCGCGGCAATCGATCAGGCTTGTATTGCAGTAGCAGCTGTCATCAATGCTGATGAAATCATTATGACCAATGGTGGATGGCGATTTTCGCTAAGTGCATTGAAGCAGCAGTTTGATTTATCGCAACTCGATGTCATCAACGATTTCGAAGCAGTAGCGCTGGCCGTGCCTAACCTGTCGACACAGGATTATGTACAGCTAGGCGGCAGTGATTCAGAAGAAATGGGTAATATTGCTGTGTTAGGTCCGGGTACGGGTTTGGGAGTGAAGCATCTGACTCTGACCCAGGACGGTTATAAAGTGTTGGCTGGTGAGGGCGGCCATGTGGATTTTGCGCCAGTAGACGAGAACGACATGGCTCTTTGGAACCACTTACACAATCAGATGCAGCCAGTAGCTGTTGAGGAAATCTTGTCAGGCCGCGGATTAGTTCAAATCTATCAAACCATCATTGCTAGAAAGCAGGGTGAAGTTAAGTACGACAATCCGGAATCAATTTTGCGAGATGGGTTATCAAATACATCGAGTGAATGCACTGAAGCGCTGCACCAATTTGTGAACATTCTTGGTTCCTTTGCTGGGAATCTGGCGCTTACGCTAAATACCCGTGGAGGCGTATACCTCTGCGGGGGCGTTGTGAAGCAGTTGCGCCAGTTTCTGATCACTTCTGCTTTTCGTGATCGGTTTGAGGCAAAAGGGCGGTTTCACTTTTATGTGGTGGATATTCCAGTATTTTTGATTACGGTTGAAGAGCCGGGACTTTTAGGAGCGGCGGCCTTTCTTAGTTCTGAAGTGGAGGAATCTACTGCCTGACGCCGCGCACAGTGGAATTTCCAAGCTGAGTAAATAGTGTTCCTGCCAGACCATTGCCGTTCACTGCACCATTGAAATTCACTTGACAAGGTTCGCTACTCGGAGTGGTCGGATCAGCCAGTGAGCTGGACCGCATCAACCGGCTGCCCACTAACTCGATTTCTTCCACATCAAGCCACGGCGTACCAGCAACATCAAGCGAAGGCGGGTTTGTGATGATCCGGATAGCCTGAGCTGTTGAGCCTGGGTCAGGATATCCTTCAGTGCCGATGAAGGACCCATTCCCTAACGCTGACGGATTGGCTGTCACATGCAGTCAGTGCACTGCAAATTACCAGTCCACTGAATAGAATAGGCAGAAATGTTTCAAGGCATGCAAAAACTACTTTTTCCGTTTAAGGAGCCTCTGATTAATGTTTACGAGGCAGTGAGTGCAAGGCAAAAATCAGCGAAAAAGTGCAGTTTATAGGTCATAAATGCGCATTTTGAGCTGATTTTTAACGCAGCAATAACAACGTAGGTAATTAATCAGAGGTTTCTTAGATAGGTTTGCCCGGAATAGCAGCTCAAACACGCCGCCCGTTAAAAGCAACATCAAAAACCCAGTTGCACCGCTTACAGCATAAAAGAACATCGCTGCCAGTAAAAATAGCAGCATCAGAACAGGTCGAGCTTTGATAGCTATACGGTGCTGCTGCTTTTATTGATCATCATCGCTAAGGTCAGCTTCGCTGCCATCACCATTCAGACCCATGACTTCATAACGACGCCAACCTGCTAAAATTCCCAACAGCCCATGATTGCCTTCATGGCAGGCATATTCATAGATGGGGCCTTCAATGCGCCGCAATGGAAACTTTGCAGACCAACTGTCGTCCCATGATCCTGGGTCAGATACTGTAAAGTCGTACTCGAGGGTGTCAGCATCCAGGCGCTGAATTCTTTCTTCAACCACACCATCTTTGGATAATCCCCGGGGATTGTCATCATAGAAGAAGTTTCTGGTATGGATGATTAAAGTATCTCCATTCCAACGTGCGATCGAGTCACCGTCCCAGCGACGAATATTGCGGGTTTGATGTTGGTCCGTGAAGGGAATAATGCGTGCGCGATGTACCATCTCATTCAATATCATTATATGGTCATCGGTCTGCACAATCTGAATGTTGTTGTTATAGGAACCTGGCACTAGAGGTGGACCTGCACCATTACTTCTTAAACATCGATCAGCCAAGGTGCGGGCTTCCGGACCAATACTTAGACGTCGATTTTCCGCACGAACCCAAGCTCGTTCCTGGCCTTTTGCATTAAGTGCAGGGACGCGGCCATCAGGTGGGTCGTAAACCAATGAAGTGCGGCGGTCAGCGATGGTCTGGATGCCTCTTTCATACCAAAACTCGTTATATGAAATCACCCCTGGTGGATAGCCAGCACCACCCACAGAGTCGATTATCAAGTCTCGATTCTGTCTTCTGTTTTCATAAGCTTGCCATTCCTCTGCCTCATCGGTGGTGAGAATTTCTTTGTTAGCCAGTTCTGCGGGCCTGTTTAAAGGAGTGAGCGTGCGGTAGGTGTAAATGCCTTGCAGATCAGGCATTCCGGAAGATGTGCGTTTACTGGCATCAGTCTGGGCTGCAGTAGAGGATACCACAAGGCCGACTAAAACAGCGGGCTGAAGACAGATCAACAATCGACGAATCATGGAAACCTCCCAGATTTTTGTGGCTTTCGGGGGCTGCTATTGACCTACATACTGGATTGAGAAGATGCTTATTTCCAGCATTCTCAAATTACACTCTCCAACTTACCGAAATAACAGGCTTTGTCCTGAAGTTTCCGTCAGCATCCAGACACAGATCAATGTGGCCAGTGATGCCAGCGCCATATACACAGATACCCAGATGATGGCGTACTCGGTCCATAGGATAGTTGCTATGGTTGGAGCGAATGCGCCGCCAACGATCGCGCCGATTTGATAGCCCAGGGAAGAGCCTGAGTATCTCACTTCAGTACTAAACAACTCCGTGTAGAACGCGGCTTGTGGACCATACATCATGCCCAGAGCACCCAATCCGCCGCTTACACCCACGATTACCAGCAGAAAGTTTCCGGTATCAACCAACGGAAATAGGACAAAAGACCAAGCGCCCATACAAATCGCGCCAACCATAAAGATGCCTCGTCTTCCGTGTTTGTCAGAATAAGCAGATGCCCAGGTTTGAAATGGTATTTGAATGGCCGATGCAATCAGCACCGCAGCAAGCATACTGTCCCGACTAAGGGCGGCACCATCTGGATCCGAGCCATAGGCGAGAATAAAACCAATCAATATATAGAAGCACACCTGCACGGATAAGAACGCTCCCGCTGCCAAAAAGATAGTTTTAGGGTACTTAACCAAAGCCTCGATTACAGGTGAGCGTTTTACCGCTGGTGCGCTGCCAACCTCCTGATGGGCTTCTCGCACCATTTCCAATTCTTTAAATGCTTCGGTTTCTTCCAGGTGCAATTGGATATACATGCTGATGCCAATCAGGAGTACGCTGGAAAGGAAAGGTACGCGCCATCCCCAGCTCATAAACGCTTCGTCAGATACGGCAGCACTTATTCCAATAAACGCCAAATTCGCGAGAATTACGCCAACCGGCGCACCGGCTTGAGCGAAGGATCCCCAAAAGCCACGTTTATCAGCTGGTGCCGATTCTGTGACCAATAACATAGCGCCACCCCATTGTCCGCCAATGGCCAGCCCCTGAGCGAACCGCAGCACCGACAACAGAATGGGCGCAGCAATTCCAATCGTGCCGTAAGTAGGCAATAAGCCGATCATGGTGGAAGCAATACCCATCAATACCAGTGCTAATACCAAGGTTCGCTTGCGACCGATGCGGTCGCCGAAATGGCCGAATAGAATCCCGCCCACGGGTCGAGCGATAAATCCAAAAGCAAAAGTACTGAAAGACAGGATCAGAGCAATCGTTGGCGTGCTTTCAGGAAAAAATAAGGATGGAAATACCAAGGCTGCCGCAGTGGCGTAAATAAAAAAGTCATACCACTCAATGCTGGTGCCCGCTAACGCTGTAAGCGCCACGGTCCGCATATTGGATTTAAGATGAGCTTCCGCTTCCTGTAGATCGGGGGTGTTAGCGTCACTAGCCATGAGCGCTCCTTCCTATTGTTCTATTGTTTCCTATTGTCTTGTCATTTTTATTGATGATATTCGGGCACGCCTTTGGCATACGGCTCTAGTGTACTCTGGCTTGCAAAGCCTTGTCCAAGCATGGAAACTCGCTTAGACGACTCAAACAGTAAGCCTTAGAGGACATTTGTAGTGATAGAAAACACCGATCCTAACACTGAATCTTATATAATCGACAATCTATTTTCGGTCAAAGGAAAAACAATCCTGATCACTGGAGGCACCTCCGGATTAGGCTTGATCATGGCAAAGGGTCTGCTGAAAAATGGTGCTCGCGTAATCATCGGGTCTCGCAAACAGGCTAACTGTGATGCAGCACTTGAAGAGCTTGGGACTATAGGAGAGGTCAACGCCGTCGCCGCTGATATATCCAATTCGGCGGGGCGCAAAACCTTGGTTGAGTGTGTCGCTGCTAATTATCAAGGCATCAATGTACTCATCAATAATGCTGGCACGAATTATGGCGCCAAACTGGAAGACTATCCTGATGACGGATTCGAAAAAGTCATCAATACAAATCTGTCCGCCGTGTTTTCCCTTACCAGAGATTTGACTCCGCATTTGGCAAAGCTGGCGACTGCGGAAGATCCATCTCGAATCATTAATATCGGGTCCATGGATGGCTTGCATGTGCCTGTCGTACAACGTATACCGACCTTCGCTTACTCAGCAAGCAAAGCAGCCTTGCACCATCTCACGCGCACTATGGCCGTGCATATGGCACCTAAACACATCACAGTAAATGCGGTTGCGCCTGGGTTTTTCGCCAGCAAGATGACTGACTATGTATTCGATCATTATCTGAAAGATATCGAAGCTGACTGTCCACTTAAGCCCGTAGGCAAGCCAGAAGAAATTGTCGGTATTGTGACTTATCTGATGTCTGCTGCAGGCGCGTACACAAATGGTGCAACGGTCCCGGTCGATGGTGGAACCAGTATTTCGAAAGGCCACCGTGAATGGTTGGCCTAGAAACAACATTCATTACAGTCTTTAGACTGAGCTGCCACAGAGGAACAATTGCCACTCCTGCATGATTGCAGTAGTGTGCTTTTCTCAAACGCTACCTTAGGTATTAGACATTGGCGAAAAATGAAAAATAAAAAGAATAGAAAGAAAAAAGAAAAGGGACTTTCTGGTTTAGCGGCACAAGCCGACAAATTTGACTGTTACCAACAGTCGGTGCAGGAGCCCGAATGTGAAGTTGATTCGTTTGAACATATCTATAAAGAGGTATATGGCAAGAAGCCTCTTACATTAAGGGAAGATTTCTGTGGCACGTTTGCCGTGTGCTGTGAATGGGTTAAATCTCATTCTCAACGATCAGCCTGGGGCGTGGATATCTACGGGGAAACTTTGCAGTGGGGTAAAGATAACAACCTCAGCAAGCTGAAAGCCAAAGCGGCTTCCAGGGTTGAAGTGCTGGAACAAGATGTGCGAGAAAAGAACACACCAAAAGTAGATGTTCTTGCTGCCCAGAATTTTTCATTCTGGATTTTTAAGATTCGAGAAGAAGTTATCGAATACTTCAAGATAGCCCATGCTAACCTCAATGATGAAGGCATCATGGTCATGGACATGATGGGGGGTCGAGATTGTTACGATACAGACTACACCGAAAAGCGGACAATCGTTAAGGGTAAGAAGGGGTTTAAGTATCACTGGGAGCAAGCCTATTTCAATCCAGTGAACTCAGATTGTACATTCAAGATTCACTTTAAATTTGGCGACGGTTCAAAGATCAAAGGTGCCTTCGAATACAATTGGCGGTTCTGGACTATTCCGGAAGTTCGCGAAATGTTAGCCGAAGCCGGGTTCAAAGAGAGCCTCATTTACTGGGATAAGGCAGATGATGACAAAGATGCTGAATGGATTTCAGTTGAAGAAATGGACAATGATGAAAGCTGGATTTGCTATATTGTCGGAGTAAAGTAGACACATTGCATCTACATTTTTGAAATACAGCCCCATGTGGAGAGGCAAGAGGCAATAGTGGCTGCTAGATTTCAGATAAAAAGTCCCCTTAGAGCCAGCTTGACCGCAGCAGGCATATGCCTGCTGCTGTTATTCAGTGGCTGCTTGATGATTAGTGGTGATCGCAATGCGCTTTATGCCGAATATGCCACTCAATATAAGCTGGAAAATGTGCGCCTCAATGTGCTGGAAAGTGGAGACAGGGCGGGGTCAGCAGTGGTTCTCATTCATGGTACTCCTGGCAGTGCAGGATTTTTTTCCAACTATCTGACGGATCCTGAACTGCAGGACCTGCGATTACTTGCTATTGACAGACCAGGATGGGGTTCTTCAGAAGTTCTTGGACAATTCGATGCAAAGCTCAGCTCGCAATCAGAAATGCTGGGTGATTGGTTTTGTCAGATAGCAGCAGAAGCGCCTGCAAACCAGCTCGTTATTTTGGCCCATTCCTATGGGGCAAGCGTAACTCCGCGTTTGTTAATCGATCACCCAGAGTGTATTTCGGCTGCGCTGTTGTTGGCAGGTGGTGCTGATCCTGCGTTAACCGCACCGCGTTGGTACAACCGTATAACAAACGTACCACCCTTATCCTGGTTGGCATCAATTGGGGGTATGGGGTTAAAAAAATCCAACGATGAAATGATGCAGGTACGTACGGGATTGATAGAAATGCAGGACCTCTGGCAGGAAATCAACGTTCCGGTAACAGTCATTCAGGGTGAAGAAGACATGTTAGTGCATCCGGACAATGCGGATTTCATCGAAGATAAACTGAGTCACATTCCAGCAACAGTGATTCGCCGAATTGATGACGGGCATATGATTGTGCACAGCGATCGACCTTTCGTTATAAACGAACTTAGAGAGTTGATTGCTCTAATTCAGCAACGTTCGGCACGAAGTTGCAGCAATCGCAGGGTGATTGCGGATACCAGGGCGATTGCCATCAATAACAGTACGAAGAATCCAGGTTGCGATTCAGCGGTCGTTTCCGTACCGGAAGTACCAGAAGAAACATCCGCCACCAGAGGAAGTGAGTCCAGTGGTAATTGATAATCTATGTTCACCGTTTCGCTGAACTCGCCGACAAGTTCGCCAGTATCGTAAATCAGACCAAAGGGTCGGCTGCTATCTACTGTCGCGTCGATGTGCATAGCCACAGCATGTCGAGCTTGCCATCATTGCCATCATTGGCAGTGCCCGCGAATACACAGCCCGGTCCCGCCGGTTTGGGGACAACTGTCCATCTTGCGTTACGCCTGACCTGTTTTGTTGAAGACGGACTGTGTTTCCGCTGAGTGTAACAAGCATCATATGGCCATCTTCAATTGTGCCACTGGCGGTTCGGTCGGCATTGGAATAAGCGGACGCACCTATCAGCAATTCACCAAGCCGATAGTGACCCATATAAGCAAACTCCAACTGCAAGGCCGGTTCACTGGTAGTGGGTACTGCCAGTGATCGAACATAGCCTGAGTTTCGATAGTCATCCCAGGATTGATTGATAAGTGAGTCTAACGCCTGTGTTGCGACATTGGCTTGCTCAACATAACTAATCCCCGACAGGTAATTCTCAGCGACTTTGCGTGAGGTATTATGAATTCCTCTGGCAATTGCCCGCCTGCTAATCGTGGCGCGAGTCATGCCATCAATATCCCCCTATGGATTCATGCCCATCAATACATCGATAGGCCCGCTAAATCCTGTTTCTTAGAGTGGTATTCTAGGAGTTGTCAATCCATAGGTAAGCAGGTAATGCGCAAGACAACCTGTTTCTTAGAATGGTATTCCAAGAGTTGTCAATAGATAACCGAGAAGAACGGCTTGACCATCAGGTCCGGATTGGTAAGCTTAGCTAACAGGCGGGTTGCCATTCTCTTCACTGACTTTTCACTGAATTTCGTAGCGGTTGGGAATATTTCCAATGACCAATCCTGTTTGGGGTTTTGCCATTCGTCTTGCGCAGTTGTTGAATGTGCAACCAGCAGCCATATCATCAATGGCAATAGGGAACCTCTGATTAATTACCTACGTTGTTATTGCTGCGTTAAAAATCAGCTCAAAATGCGCATTTATGACCTGTAAACTGCACTTTTTCGCTGATTTTTGCCTTGCACTAACTGCCTTATAAACATTAATCAGAGGCTCCATAGAGTTGCCAGGTTGTGATGGTGTCCTGGTAGAGAAGGCATGATCCAAGGATAATAAGGATAAACAGTCATGCCGAATTCGCCCAGCAGAACGTGCGTTTCAGGCAGCGGTTGATTCAATATGGTGAACCTGCTCTGGTTTATGCCAGGCAGCTACCAGGCAACCTGTAACAATCAATGTTGTGCCTGACACAGTGGTCAGGGTGATGCTTTCGGAAAACACTATCCAGCCTAGCAACGCGGCCCAGGCAAATGCCATGTACTCGATTGGTAGTAAGGTGCTTGCTGGTGCACGGGCATAAGCCCAGGACATCATCAATAGAGATACCAGGCCTAATCCAGCAGCAGCAGCCAAACCAGGTGCCAGTTCAATATCTGGTGGTACCGCAAGGAAAGGTGCTAAGGCTCCGAATAAAACGATGACAGTACAATTATGGAAGAACCCGATCTCAATTGGTTTGGCAACCAGCGCCTGCTGCCTTTGCAGAATTAAATTGTAAACATAAAGAACTGCAGACATCAGTACTGCGGTGATACCACGTCCGACGTCTTCGTTGTAGTCACCGCTCAATCTGCCTGTGATAACGATGATCGCACCACTCAACCCCACAAGCGATGCAATAACAGCGCGCCTGGTAATGTGCTCCTTTAAAAGGATAGCGGCGAGATAGAGCGCTAAAAGCGGCGCAATAAATGTCAGGCCAATTGCCTCGGCCACTGGTAGAAATTTTAGCCCCCAAAAAAACAAAAATCCCATGATCGAGATTACTATTCCGCGCCATATATGCAGTTTAATGACTGCACTGCTGGGCCAGGTGGGTCGTTGCCATAAAAACAACATGCCAGCCATGAGCACAGAAAGAATGCTACGCCAGAACATAGCGTTATAGGCCCCAATTTCCAGTGCCAGGCCTTTCATGACCACATCCATCCCAGCATAGGTTGCTATGCCGATGCAGGCAACTGAGAAAGCGAGTGAGATTTGTTTTTCTTGCTGAGACATGGAGCGCCTGACTTTAAATTGCGGCGGCAAGCATACCTCAAATGATGATCAGGGAGCTAATGCTGACTGGGCTTTGAATTTTCCTGGGTATCAAGGAGGTCGAAAACACCTTCTTCCTCCAGCACCTGTACACCTAATCGCTGATTAGAAATACCGGGTTGAATCAGATAATTAAACTTGAGCTGCTCTTCATTTCATTCCTTCATTCTCCAACGCTTGAAAATGGGAGCGTGCAATTTGTGATTCGTCTGCAGGTTGCTCACCGAGCTCTATCAGATGAGAGATGAGAAGAAAATAGAAAAAGGCAACCATCCCTGGTCGCGGAGCGCCTCAAT
Source organism: uncultured Pseudohongiella sp. (assembly GCA_965198435.1). GTDB lineage: Bacteria > Pseudomonadota > Gammaproteobacteria > Pseudomonadales > Pseudohongiellaceae > UBA9145. The sequence continues at coordinate 735,516 of OZ240664.1, forward strand.
ATTACCAGAGATGCATCGAAGGCATCTTTGACATTGGTACCTTGAATGGTTCATCCACCAAGATAATGACTTTTTTGCCTTTTTGCCTTTTTGCCTTTTTGCCTTTTTGCCTTTTTGCCTTTTTGCCTTTTTGCCTTGGGCGATAGAATCGGCGATTGCCCGAACACGGAGGGCCTTTTCACGAAAGTAACTAATTCCAGAATGAAGATCGTCGTTGAGAGAGATAGAACTGAATAAACATTGAATTGGAACAAACCCAAATTTTCCCATAGGAACCCCCATACCGAGATGGTCGAGGTAGAGTGCTGTGGCAACAGCGCGAAGATAAGTAGTTTTGCCGACCATGCGAGGGCCGGTGAGGAGCAGCACTCGATGTCCCTGATCGAGACTAAAGTCATTGGCCACTGGACTACTCAAAAATGGATGAGTCAAGTCAAACGCATGAACTTCAGGTGGCTCCTGCAGTACCTCTGGCAGATTAAAATCAAATTCAAGAGTCGCATTGACCATGGAAATCATGGCATCCGGTTCATACACGAGTTGCAGCAACCGAAGGATGACATCCTTTCTGTATTGTCTGGAGGTTTGGTCCCATCTGAAATTTTACCAGCGCCAACTGCCAGCCACCCGCTCTGCAGGAATTTCTTTAACCCATTCCTCGCTGAGTAGTTTTCGTCGTTCCTCAATGTGGCGGCTATCTCATCTTCGGTATTTTCCAGTTCCTTATTTCCTACAAACCCGCAAAATCCTTAAATTATGCTGCAGGTGTATCGTATGCCCCGAACCAGGCTGCGGTAATGTTGATCATGATTGAAATAGATATCAGGGAACCTCTGATTAATTACCTACGTTGTTATTGCTGCGTTAAAAATCAGCTCAAAATGCGCATTTATGACCTGTAAACTGCGCTTTTTCGCTGATCTTTGCCTTGCACTAACTGCCTCGCAAACATTAATCAGAGGCTCCTTAGTTGATTGAATATAGAATTCGCTAATTTTTTTTTTGGTTATGCCCATAAATATCTCGCGCTGATAACTTTCAATACTTTGGACAATGTAAGTCGGAAGTTTTGCAAAAATTTCTCGATGAGATTTGATAAAGGCAACCGACAGCCGTGTGGACTTTATCCTATCGGGTTCACACCATGGGGATTCGAACCGTTGCCTTAGCAGCATCGAACCACCCCCGGTGCGAGTGAAGTTGCAGCGTTCAAACAAACCCTTGGCATCACTTTCTGTGTCAAAGATCTTTAAATCTTTAAACATATGCTTATCAATTATTGGTAAGCCTGTAAAACCGAATCGAAGCTTATCGAGAGGCTGTGTTTCCTTATCGAAAGTGGTAAAACGCCGATTGGTATAAGATTCGTGATTTGAGCCGCCCATATTTGGCATGTCGCTGGTATGAACTCGCTGGAGTCGATCCGCTTGAATACCCATTGGTGTGTTTCCGCCACAAGTTCATCAGTGACGCACTACGCAATGGAACCCACGCATTACAGATTGCGTTCTACACGGGCACCTCAGTAAAGATGATCCAACAGACTTACGGGAAGATCACACCCCCTGACCTGTTTGAACAGGTATTTGCGTCCTCTCCTGATGAGGCACTTCAGAGGAAAAAGACCTCCAAGTGGTTTGACGATTTGTTGAATCAGAAAAAGGACAAGAAGTAGGAAAGACTGGGAAATTGAGAGGAGTATGAACTATGCGACTGATGTTACTTGTTGTTCTAACCATAGGACTGGTGACAGCACTAAACGCTCAGATAGAGGTGAATGGGCAAACCTTAAAAAAGGGAGATGTGAGAGTGGACTCGTGGAATGGAACGTTTATATCCAATCTTGATGGCGACTACACCATTGTTGTGAATGCCGACTACGATTCAAGAGAAGTGAGCGCAACGATAATTGACAACGTGACCAATAAAATTACTTGCGAGCCTTACGCCTGCAACTACACGAATTAGGACGCCAGGGACGTTCTAAATGCGTTCTATAGAGTTTCGGGACACATTTGACCCAAGGTTCACTCTCTATAAAAACCCCGGCGTCGAAATTCTCCGCAAGCTGAGCCTTCGCGTGACCGACACCGAGAAAACGTTTCTCGAAACGGCGGCCGAGCGTTAAATCAAACTCTATGTTTCTGAATTATTATTAGCCTTCTACATCTCATGATCTGATCCATACTCGCCCCCTTTGAGTTTGACCAGCACCTCTCAGGTGAACTCCAGTGCAGAACATCGCGCCCCAGTGTATAACAGTAATAACATACCGCCTCCCCCTCACTCAACAACAAGGTCTTCAGGGCACGTGCATAGAACACCGTCCATTGGGCCACAATGTCGTCACGCGTGGTCGGATAGCCCGACAGGGTCTGCACTGTCGAATCGACCCTCACTAATCTGCGCCTCGTGGCTGGCCAGCTCACCATGAATCATTGCTGCTTTGCCATGCGCCGCCAGGTCCTACGCGATGCGCTGTGCCTCCATGGCTTTAAACCCGGTAAAAGGCCGTACCGGCAAGCGAAGGCTAAAGGCCAACGCACGCAGTGTGACAGGCGTGCCACACGGAGCCGGTTGATCGCGGCGAAACCGGGACTACGAAGTTTTCATTTCGAGTGGACGAGCGCGGCAGGGTAAATCCGGATAGCATCGTTCTCCTCTATTCCAGTCCACCTATGGTATTCGAAGAAGTATCCATTGCTGCGCTGAAAAACTTTGAGTTTGTGCCTCGCAAAGTTAATGGACGCAATATTCCAACGCCAGGTGTGCACCACTGCTTTGCATTTGAATTGCGTATGTAAGTTTTTAATAGGGCGTTTTTAGTGATTCCAGAAAGGCAAGGACAAGTATACGAAAGCGGCGATTATAGATCCGATAGTCGGGCCCATCACTGGAACCCAGGCATACTGCCAGTTGCTACCGCCTTTGCCTTTTATGGGAAGTACGGCGTGGGCAATTCTAGGTCCAAGATCGCGTGCAGGATTGATGGCGTATCCAGTAGTGCCACCCAGGGACATACCAATACCGAAAACCAAAAGTGCAACCGGCAAAGCATCAAGCGCGCCCAAACCTACTTCCGGGCTAGCAATATAAAGTACCCCTAACACTAATATAAAAGTACCAAGAATTTCCGAGTAGAGATTTCTCATTGTATTGGGAATTGCTGGACCGGTACTGAAGACTCCCAGTTTGCTAGCGGGGTCGTCGGTCGCATCAAAGTGATCGCTATATTGAAACCACACGGCTGTCGCACCTAAAAAAGCACCAATCATCTGGGCCACAATATAAGTCGGCACATCAGTCCAGGGAAACTGTCCAGAAACTGCCAGGCCAATCGTAACCGCTGGATTAATATGAGCGCCGCTTACACTACCAGCGACGAACACGGCGACAAATACAGCAATGCCCCAGCCCCAGGTTATGACGATATAACCGCTGTTATTGCCGACGGTTTTTTCCAGTACGACATTGGCGACAACGCCTGCTCCTAGAACCAGTAATATGAAGGTGCCAAGCACCTCGCCGAGGAAGGCTTCCATGTTTTTCCCTTATTTTCTTGTTATTTGAGTTTAGTATTTTTGTGATTTGGGTGTCACCTTCAGGCGATTAACTATAGGTAAAATTCAACAAGGGAGCCAGTCAATTTTTCACTCCAAGCCTTTTGTTGTGATGGTCCTGGAATGGAATAAGCGAACAATCAATGGATTTTTTCTAAGGAGCCTCTGATTAATGTTTGCGAGGCAGTGAGTGCAAGGTAAAAATCAGCGAAAAAGCGCAGTTTACAGGCCATAAATGCGCATTTTGAGCTGATTTTTAACGCAGCAATAACAACGTAGGTAATTAATCAGAGGTTCCCTAAGCTCAAAAGCAGGCTAAAAGCAGTACTTCCAAGCCAGTTATCCTTTTGTGTTGGTCGTGGTCAGCATAATTCTGGTAACCAATGTTCTGATTCTAATTGCGTTTCGGTTTATTAGTGGCAGCACTGCCGTTGGCCTGGTACAAGGCAACTATTTTGGTTTTAGTTGGGAAGTATTCGCCACTGTTGGGATAGCCATTGCGTCCACAGTAGCGATTGGTAGCTTCTACAAGTGATTCACCCTGCGTAGTGGCGCTAAGTGTATTGCTGAGAACATAGGCGGCGAATAGGTGGCGAGATGATTCTCGCGGGCACTGGCGATCTCAAAAAACAGCAATGGCTAAATGTTGTCGAGGAAATGGCCATTGCCTCCGGCATGCCCATACTGCCGGTTTACTTAATAGAAGACAGGCAGGCGTCCACTCGACCAGGTTAAGAATTCCATGGCCGTATTGCTTTCGATACTGACCCATTCAACGACCTAGAAAAATATCAGCAGCGGCAACGCTTTTTCCGAGGACATTAACAAATTAGATATCGGCTTCGTGTTCTAAGAGAAACAGGACATCAGTTTTCCCCGACTTGATAAGGCTATTGAAGATTGGGTGAGTTAAAACTATTGCAGAAACCATAACTGCTCAAAGCCTGTATAAAAACAGTCAGCGCAGATGAGCAGGTTCAATCCATTGAGATGGAATTGATGAGGGCAATTGCAGCAGTATTAGACTGTCCAATGCCACCTTTGATACCGAATTCTGAAACACAGTAACAACTCTCTATGTGATACCCTCAAGCACTTTAAAACATAATTTGAAGAGTTCATCATGTTGAAAAAACTAATTGTGCTGGCAGTACTGATTTGTAACGCGACCCTTTTTGCCCAGGTGCGCATCATCCATGCTGGTTCGCTATTAGCTGATGCCCGCGAAGATGTTAGAGCTGAACAAAGTATTATTGTTCGCAATAGTCAGATCGTTGATGTGGTAGATGGCTACATCTCACCTGGTGATGTGAGTGGCACCTCTAATGCCACCGTAATTGATCTGAGTGACCAGTTTGTCATTCCAGGTTTAATCGATTCCCATACCCATATTCTCAGCCAGCAGGTGCCAAACCGAAGAGAACTTTCAGTTACTCGAACAGACGAGTTCAGCACATTGATGGGTGTTGAGTACGGTATGCGAACCTTGCGTGCAGGGTTCACAACAATCCGCAATGTGGGTGGCACCAGGAACGCAGTTTTTGCGCTGCGTGATGCTATAGACCAAGGTGTTGTAATGGGACCAAGGATTCGTGCATCAGGCCAGTCAATTACTCCAACTGGCGGTCATGGTGATGGCGGTGGCTACAGACCCGATGTATTCACAGCTCCTCATTCCGGAGTGTGTGATGGAGTGGCTGAATGTCGCAAAGCTGTCCGCACCCAGATTAAATATGGCGCTGATCATATTAAGTATGTAGCCACCGGAGGTGTACTTTCACTCACGGCTACGGGCACAGAGCAACAATTTACCGACGAAGAGCAAATCGCTCTCGTAGAAGCTGCTCATGCCATGGGGCGCAAAGTCGCTGCTCATGCCCATGGGAAAACTGGCATAATGGCGGCGCTACGAGCAGGTGTAGATTCTATTGAACATGGCTCTTATCTGGATGAAGAAGTAGCAGATCTATTTGTGGCAACTGGCGCTTATTTAGTGCCCACACTGATTGCCGGTCATACCGTAGAGCGGATTGCATCTGAAAGACCCAGTTTTTATATCCCTGCTGTAAGACAAAAGGCATTGCAGGTGGGCCCAGTTATGCGCAATGCTGTACGCACAGCTCACGAAAAAGGCGTAAAGATTGCCTTTGGCACAGACGCCGGCGTGAACGACCATGGGACCAACGCTTATGAAGCGGTATTGATGCATGAAGCAGGAGTGCCGGCCAGGGATATTTTAATTGCTGCAACTATCAATGCGGCGGATCTTATGAGCCTGACTCACATAACAGGCACTATCGAGGCGGGAAAAGATGCGGATATTGTCGCTTACAGAGGCAATCCATTAAACGACATTTCCATATTGCTGGAGCCGAGTTTTGTCATGGCCCGTGGTAATGAGGTGGATCTGGATGTCCCACGACCGGATATGTTTCCGTGGCCATCGATTTAAAATCAGAATGAACAACTTAGTGAGCTAAACCAGCATGGCTAAGGTAAATATAAGTCAAATAGAAGGAGGGTGATCCGGGTGGCTGCCGAAATCACCTTTTTTATTGAGTACTGAAATATGGGGCTTGCAGCTATCCCGGCACACGCTGTAATAATTCCCAGATTAGAAAATTGACATAAATCAATAAATCCTGGTGCTTCCCCAGCAAAATGGCCACTGCGGCGATTTCGATGAATTTCATCATAAATACACAGGAGAGCAACATAATTAAAACGGGAGCTATTGGGCTGCTTGCAGCAATAATCCTGGCACCATCCCTGACAAGCGCCCAGGACCAAGCTGCCGATCACCCCACCCACCTATGCTGGTGAGGTATCTCGTATCATTCAAGAAAACTGCCAGATTTGTCATCAACCTGGACAGACCGGGCCTATGTCTCTCACCAGTATGAAGAAACCCATCCCTGAGCTCCTTTGATTCGATTGAAAGTGGCACAAGGAGGAATGCCTCTTTATCCATATGATAAAGACATCGGTGTGCAGGAGCTGAAAAGCGATTGGCGTATGTCACAAGAAGACATCGATACCATCGTTGATTGGGTAAATGCTGGTTCACCTTCCGAAACGCCGAAGACCTCTTTCAGCCAAAAGAATTCCCACAGGTTGGTGAATGGCTTCTGGCTGCAGAGCCAGGACTACCAGATCATATTATTAATCAGAGGTTCCTTAGAGCAGAAATGCCTGGCTACTATATTAGCCCACGCGGAGAGTTGTTTAGTAATAATATAATTGGTGCAAAGCTGAATATGCGCGACTTCATAGGTACAATATAAGTGCAATGCGCTCCAGCGGTGAACAGACGGGTGGCCCACCACCGCTTAGTCAAAGTGATCGCAAAGCCTTTACCGATAATCTGGACCGAATCCTCACTAAATTCTGACAATCTTCAGCCCTGTTTTATAGAGCTTAATTATTATAAAGTTGGTTTCCCTGCTTAAAGTGCTTAAAGATAGACCGGAGAATTTCTCATGTTGATAAGGCAACTTATAGCATCTCTGGCAATTTCCAGCTTTCCCGTGACTACGGCGGCCCAGTCTATGGATTGGGAGAACGATCTCAGTCCCCTGCCTGTTACCAGTTGGAATGTCGATGCCGCTGCACATCTGCTGGAGAGGGCAGGTTTTGGTGGCACTCCAGAACAAATCGAGGCGCTTGCTCGACTGGGCCATGCTGAGGCTGTCCGAAGCCTGGTGCATTTCGATACGGCGCGGAATTCTCACCTTACACCTTTCGATCACTCTGATATTCATGATCCTGGGTTAGAGCCATTTCCTCCCAGCCGCCCAGCCACAACTAATCTCGCTAAACAAACCGGCGAAGCACTTGGCATCAAAGTGAAGCCGACGGGTAATCGTCGACTGCAGCCAGTCGTCAATAAGTTCTTTTATTGGTTGCGAGCAAGTGCCCTGGAAACCAATCGAGTGGCCTACTGGTGGGCCGATCGCATGGTGGCGACAGAAACACCTCTGCAAGAAAAGATGGCCTTGTTCTGGCACGGCCACTATGCCGTGAACGAAAGCAAGGTTAGGGACTATCGTAAACTACTCAATGAGTTGGAGCTCTTCTACGAAATGGGGACCGGCAGTTTTCGAGATCTAATGGTGGCGGTAGCGCAGGACCCTGCCATGCTGTCTTTTCTCGATGCTGGGGTAAACGTCAAAGGTGCACCAAACGAGAACTTTGCCCGAGAGATCATGGAACTCTTCACAATGGGTGTAGGCAACTACACCGAAGAAGATATTCGCGAAGCAGCCCGTGCGTTTACCGGTTGGAATTATGTTGATCTGGGGTTTATCGTTAACGACGGCCAACATGACGATTCAGAAAAATTCTTTCTCGGTCAATCAGGAAATTTCGACGGGATCGACATAATTGACATAATCATGGAACAACCTGTTACGGCTGAATACATAGCAGGTAAGCTTTATCGCTTCTTTGTGCGAGATGGCTTGGATCCCCAATTACAAACTGAACTTGGTAATGTTTTTCGAAGTGCAGATTATGATGTTGCAACATTATTGGAAACGATCTTTCTTTCCAAAGACTTCTACAGCCAGGCTTCTGTGGGTACCCACATAAAGAGTCCTGTGGAGCTTGCAGTTTCCACATATCGTAAACTGGGTCTCGACAATGCGCCCGGCGTGCCTGACTTTAATCAAGCTACTGGAGCATTGGGACAGATTTTATTCCGCCCTCCCACAGTTGCCGGTTGGGCTGGGGGCCGCAGTTGGATTACCCCTGGGCTGCTACTTGAACGTGGAAACTTTGCCCGTGACGTTCTGTTTCCAGACATCAATTTCATACCACCGGATCGACGCAATGGTAGTGGCGAAATACAAAGCGTCGCCCGAAGAATCCGCGATGGCCTGGATATAACCTCTGCTACTCAGCCTTCTGGTATCGGTGAAGGTCAAATTATGGCGGAGTCCAATATGCTGGCGGACCGCGACGAAGATTTTAATACACGTTATGGAAGTTTTCGTGGCTGGCAAATGGCAATCGAACGCGTGAAACCTATTCCTCGTCACACCGCAAGTTTGAACTTTAGCGCACTAATACAAGAGCAAGGTTTGCAAACCACAGGTGAAGTTGTTGATTACTTTATCGCCCGCTTTATGCGAGTAGCGCCCGGTGCTGGCGCTCGCGGTATGTTGGTCAGATTTCTAAATGATCAACTTGGCACAGACTCAATTGCTGAAGCCGAGACCTACATGGAAGATGCGCTACGAATGATGGTACACCTGCTACTTAGTCAGCCTGAGTATCAGTTAAGTTAAACCTCGATTGCGAACAAACTTGAGAAAGATTATGAACAACAAAACACTAAATCGACGTGACCTGCTACGCAAAGGAATGGCTGGTCTTGGAGTAGCCGGATTGGGCGGAACGATTATAGCGCCCTCCTTATTCAGCCGTGCAGCGGAAGCGGCAGCGATAGCAAGGGCCAACAATAAGATGCTCGTCATACTCGAGTTATCCGGAGGTAATGATGGTTTAAACACTGTGGTGCCTTATGGTGACGATGCCTACTATCGACATCGCCCTAACCTGGGTTTGCCTAAACAGGATTTGCGGATTATTGATGATCATTTCGGATTCAATGGCGGCATGTCCGGTTTCGAACGCTTGTATAAAGATGGGAAGATGGCAATCGTGCACGGCTGTGGGTATGAAAACCCTTCGTACTCCCACTTTACTTCGATGGCCTATTGGCACACCGCCGCACCTAATAGTGGCAATGAGTATGGCTGGGTTGGACGCCTTGCAGATGATATGGCCCCAGACGTGCCAGCAAACTACGTTGTAAATATCGCAGCACGCCAATCATTGGCAGTTCGCAGTGAATCTCATGTTCCAGTAGTGTTTAATCAGCCCAATCGTTTTTCACGGGAAGCCTTTTTCGAAGAGAAAGAAGAGCTCGAACTGGTTCATGATGTAGGAGATGTGGAAAATTCATCTCGCCAGTATCTTTTAAACATTGCACGGAGTGCGAGCGACGCCTCTGCTCTGGTTCGGCAGGCCTGGAACAACTATTCCTCACCGATTGACTATGGCGTAAACAGTTTGGATCTTCCAAAGGTGGTATCACTCATCGATGCTGGCATGCCGACTAAACTTTACTATGTCTCATATCGCAACAATGCTTTCGATACTCATGTGTTTCAAAATAATGTGCATCGTCGGCTGCTCACCTATACTTCGGATGCAGTATCTGCATTCATGCAAGACTTAGAGCGGATCGGCCGGGCTGATGATGTGATATTGATGGTATTTTCTGAATTTGGTCGACGAGTGCCGGAAAATGTAAGCCTGGGCACGGATCATGGCGCAGCGAACAATATGTTTGTAATTGGTAAACAGGTGAAAGGCGGACACTATGGTGAATTGCCTTCGCTGACTGAACTCAATTCAGAAGATAACCTTGCATACACCACAGACTTTCGCCGTGTATACCAGACAGCGATTACTGGTTGGCTTGGCCACCAGAGCAGTGACGGATTGTTAAATGGGCGCTTTCAGCCTTTCGATATGTTTGCGTGAGAAACCAAGAGGTGTCAGGACCTAAACGTATAGGGGAATTTCACACTGAGATCTGAGGATACCGTGTGAAAAGTATTGTCGCGATCATGATCTTCTAGCCCGTGGTTTAGAACGATAAATCCTTCCTGCCCAGCTAGCTTGCGGAATTCACTGCAAGCGTACGTTAGTACGTTAATGCCTGTCTCTTCCGAAATATTGTCGTATTGCACCAGCCTTATCCAATATAAGATGGGCGAGAATGCAACCCGGGTGCTGACACTGCTAAGACGGGTAGTGAAGTTACCTTGGGGTAGCTCTATGGAACCTCTGATTAATTACCTACGTTGGTTGTTATTGCTGCGTTAAGAATCAGCTCAACATGCGCATTTATGACCTGTAAACTGCGCTTTTTCGCTGATTTTTGCCTTGCACTGACTGCATCGTAAACATTAATCAGAGGCTCCTAAGTTATACAAGAACTGAAATAGAGCAACAAAAATAGAACAGCAAAAAGAACAGCAAAACAAAAGGATTCACCATGAAACCACCGTCCAGATTTACTGCGATATGTATGGCTCTCGTTCTGTGGAGTACAACTTTTACAGTTATGGCTCAGAGTGCTTCGACAGTCGCTGCGTGTGAGACCTTGGCCGATCTGAGAAGCCTCACAATCACGCGGGCAGAAGTCACGGAAAATCCTTATGACGAATCGAGCTACTGCTATGTGCGCGGCATCATTAGTCCCGCTATCCATTTCCACGCACAGCTGCCATTACCAGCAAATTGGAACGGTCGCTTCCTGCAATGGGGAGATGGCGGCAAGGATGGCGATCTGGATTATGCCAATCATCGGGTTGCCGAAGGTTACGCCGTCACCAATAGTAATATGGGTCACGATAACAGCGTCGAACCTGGTGCTTCATTTGCATTTAACAACCGTCAGGCTGAAATCGATTTCGGTTATCGAGCGGTTCACTTAACCGTGATGGCAGGCAAGCACCTGGTGCGTGAGTATTACGGTGATCCTGCTGAGTACGCATATTTTGAAGGTTGTTCTCAGGGCGGCAGGCAAGCCTTCATGTCAGCACAACGCTACCCGGCAGATTTTAATGGCATCATTGCGGGCGCACCGGCATTTAACTATCAAGCACTCAATGCCGCAGGCACCTGGAATCTGCAACGCGTGTTTCGCGACAACCTGGCTGGCAATCTTGCGGTGGATAGCAATGGCGACGGTAGTATCGATAGTTTGAATCTAATCGATGTTTTGCATGACAGAGTATTACAGCAATGCGATGCCAACGATGGTGTTCGCGATGGGCTGGTAAGCGACCCACTAAACTGTGGCTTCAATCCATCTGTCGATCTAGCTGATGTCATGTGCCCTATCGGAACCAGCACTGACAGTTGTTTTACCCAAGCTCAATTACAAACAGTGATGGATTTTTACAATGGCCCGATTGATGATGCCGGTCAGCAAGTATATCCCGGTAAAATGTTTGGTTCAGAACCGCGATGGCCTGGCTACTATATCCCTTCTGCGCGCAATAACATGGGCCCATCTAAACTCATGGGTGTTGCTGGCGACCACATGAACTATTTATTCTATGAAGAGGATCCAGGTGTCACAGTTCCTGATGTGCGCGACATTTCCTATCAGGCAAAAACAACAGGTGCAATGCCAGAATTTCATTGGATTGATTGGAATATTAATGACTTCTTTTCCGGCAAAGGTGATTTAATGAAATCAATCACCGATGCTGACGATCCAGATCTTTCCCGCTATCTGATTGACGCCGATGGCAAGATGCTTATCTATCATGGACTAGTGGATACTTTGATTGTCGCTACCGACACCATCAACTATTACAATAACATGGTTGATACCACCTTCGATGGCAATATGGCGGCAGCGCAAAACAGTGCCCGCATGTACCTGGCCCCGGGGATGGGACACTGCCGTGGCGGGCCGGGTCCTGACACCTGGGATAAGTTAGTGCCCCTGGTGGATTGGGTGGAAAATGGCATTGTGCCCGAATCTATCATCGCCACTCACCAGGATTCTGCGGGCAATATAGACAATGAGCGCCCTCTGTGTACCTATCCGGCGCAAGCACGTTATGTGGGACCAGCAGGCGGCGTGGACAACCCAGCCAACTGGCGTGCAGAGAACTTCGAGTGTCGCTAAATGGGATAAGGTGAGTTGCCAGAGTAGGCGATCTATTGCTAGTTTCTGGTATTGGAAAAACCGAGCAACAATTTAAACAACTGTCAACTAAACAACCGTCAAAGAGTAACAAAGAGAGCCAGGAGATGTATATGAAACTCGGCCGAAAAATTTCTTATCTGATGTCATTCCTGGTTTTATTCAACGGGTTGAATGCAACTGCGCAGGAAACCTATCGTGCACGACTTTCCCCGATGCCAACGACGCCACAAACCGTGACTGAAATCACCGGTGAGGGCGAAGTAATTCTCACACTCAATGGGAATACGCTTACTGTCGAAGGCGAGTTCAGTGGTATGAGCTCCAATGCTACCGGCGCGCATTTACATAATGGCCCACCCGCTCAACCAGGGCCAGTCGCTGCCACTATGGAAATTGATCAGGCACCTGTCGGCAACATCAGCGCAACTTTGAATCTTACCGATGAGCAGGTTGACGCACTGCGCAATAATGAACTCTATGTACAAGTGCATAGTGTGAACAATACATCTGGTGAATTACGCGGCTGGATTTTCCTGCGCAGCCATTTTGACAATCTATAGTTATATAGTTAAGCCATAGTGGGGTAATCAATGGCATTCTCTTCAATAAAGAAAGTATCACTTAGCTTAATGCTGATCGCCGGGCTTGTTGCCTGTGATAACAGTGGAAATTCTCCTTCAACTGAGATTCCCGTTGCTACAGCGCCTAACGCCGCACCTGTTGTTGAAGCTCAGCCTGGAATGGTGACATTCGCCAGCCAGGCCGAAAGTGGGGCCGTGATGTATGCAGGTAGCTGTGCGGTTTGCCATGGTGCTGACTTACAAGGCACTACTTTGGGGCCTCTGCTTTCTGGATTTAGTTTCGTTCAACGCTGGGGGCAACAAACTCCAGCTTTGCTGCTTGGAAACATTCAAGCCAATATGCCTCCGGGTGGGGCAGGCAACCTCACCGATGAGGATTACTTGAATGTCGTTGCTCATATTCTGGAAGTAAATGGTGTAGACGATGTAGTTACTGCACTTACTGCAAATTCTAATTTTGAAATTGCTGACAACATATCGACGGTAGTTGCACAGCGACAACGCACCGAACCGCCGCCACCCGAGGGGCTTACGGTTGCTGGGAACACGGAAGACTTCGTTCCGTTCGTACCACTCACGGCAGAAATGTTGCGCGATCCAAGCCCTGACGACTGGCCCATGCATCGTCGCACTTTTTATGCTCATTCCTACAGTCCACTAGACCAGATCAATAAAGATAATGTGGGCGACCTGACCCTTGAATGGGTTTGGAATATGCATGAGGGCGATTCTGAACCGGCACCATTGGTTTATAATGGCATCATTTATCTCATCAATCCCGGCAACGTGATTCAGGCTTTGGATGGCAGGACAGGCGAACTGATTTGGGAGCACTGGACAGGGCCGGCTAATCGTCAGGACATGCGCAACATCGCCATGTATGAAGACAAGATTATTCAGGCCACTACAGACGCCCGCCTGGTTGCACTGGATGCACGCACCGGCAGGCAAATCTGGGAAACGGTTATTGCGGATAACAGCAAAGGTTTTTCCAATTCATCAGGACCGATTGTTGCTGATGGTAAAGTCATCGTTGGTCTTGCCGGGTGTGCGCGCTACATTCCGGAAGGCTGTTATGTCAGTGCCTATAACGCTGACGATGGCAAGCTGTTATGGCAATTCGAAACCATTGCTGAGATGGGTGAGCCTGGTGGTGACACCTGGGGCGGTCTGGACGATGTATTTCGAGCCGGTGGTGAAACCTGGATTACAGGATCATACGATCCTGATCTGGAAATCACTTACTGGGGCACGGCACAACAAAAACCCTGGGTGCCGGTGTCTCGTCACATGACTATTAATGATGTTGGCTTGTATACCAACTCAACGATCGCGGTGGATACTAATACCGGTGAACTCGACTGGTTTTTCCAGCACGTGCCGGCTGAAGCCCTGGACCTCGATGAGGTGTTCGAACGTGTGCTGGTGAATCGCGGCGATGAGAAGTATGTGTACTCTATCGGTAAATACGGCATCCTGTGGAAGAACGATCGGGTCACTGGAGAATTCAAAGGCTTTCAGGAAACCGTTTTCCAAAATGCCTTTACTCATATTGATCCTGAGACGGGCGAAGTCACTTACCGCGAAGATATACAGAATGCTCAGCTCAATGAATGGACTTCCGCCTGCCCTTCCAGTGCCGGTGGTAAAGATTGGCATTCCATGACCTATCATCCACCATCAGGATTGATCATTGCACCACTTAGCCAAACTTGTTTAGAGAACGCTGCTAGAGAGGTGGCTTTAGTACAAGGCGGTGGTGGCCTGGCAGCCAGCCGTAAGTTTTATGAAATGCCTGGCACGAACGGCAACCTGGGCAAGGTCGGTGCCTATCATGCTGACACTTTAGAAGAGGTATGGAGTTATCAACAACGCGCCTCCTTGCATACCGGCACAATTTCCACGGGTGGTGGATTGGTATTTGTTGGTGATTTGGATCGGCGCTTCAAAGCCTTTGACGTTGATACCGGTGACATACTTTGGGAGACACGGCTTGGCACTTCGGTACAGGGCCACCCTGTTTCCTTTGCCATCGATGGCAAACAATACATTGCCGTAACAACTGCCTTAGGTGGCACCAGTCCACGCACTGTGCCTGGAGTTATCGCTACTGAAATCACTTATCCAAGATGGGGCAATGCGATCTACGTATTCTCGCTTCCTGATTAGAGGTTAGAAAAAATGAAAGCGCTGAAAACAGTAACAGGTTTCTCACTTACTCTAAACACTTCTACTACGAGGGCCCATCTTGTAGATCGTGCAGGTCTTGTAGATCGTGTAAGCCCCCGAATTTTGTCACAAGTGGTTGCTCCAGATATCTGCCACCCTGCCAATGCGCTTTACGTTTTTGCTCTATCGGATTAATCTGCCAGGTCACTTGATTAATTCCGGGACGCAATATGGGCAGCCGCTACGAGTCACTCCGCGATGACCTGATCGACTTCATAAAAGAACAGAAATTGTTTTTCGTTGGCACTGCAGCCAATGATGGAACCATAAACGTCTCGCCAAAAGGTTGGGATTCACTAAGAGTCATGGATCCGAATCATATCGTTTGGCGCAATGTGACAGGCAGTGGTAATGAGACTGCCGCACACCTGGCGCAGAACAGTCGTATGACGCTGATGTTCTGCGCATTTACAGGTAAGCCCAAAATTTTACGTTTGTACGGCGAGGCAAAAGCCTACCATCCGCGCGATGCAGAGTTTGCGGAGCTCGATAGGTTATTTGAACCACATCCCAGTAGCAGACAGCTAGTCGATTTCTCCATCGATCTGGTTCAAACCTCCTGCGGGTTTGGCGTGCCATTCTTCGACTATAAAGAAGAAAGAGATAACATGGACAAATGGCTTGCTGCCAAAGAGCAGGATGACATCAAGGAATACTGGGCTAATCGAAACGCTGTGAGCCTCGATGGCCAACCTACCTATATTTTGGAGGCGAAAAATGAATGACGGGCAAGAGAACGATATGGAGGGTGAAGAATCAGCATCTCCACCGTCAAATATCGGTCGTATCGAATGGGTAGATCTGACTGTTGGCGATGCAGAACGTGTAAAGAACTTTTACGCCAACGTCGTAGGTTGGAAATCAGAAGGCGTTGATATGGGGAGTTATTCGGACTTTAACATGAATCTTCCTGATTCAGGCGACACCATTGCCGGTATCTGTCATGCAAGAGGGCCCAATGCCAACATTCCTGCGCAATGGTTAATGTACGTGCGAGTAGCTGATGTTGTGGAAAGCGCAGAGCAGTGTGGAAAGCGCGGTGGCAAAGTGTTGGATGGTCCGCGCCGAATGGGTGGCAGTAATTTTTGTGTTATCGAAGATCCGGCAGGAGCTGTTCTAGCCCTGCTTTCCGACTAACTAAAACTAAAGGGCCATCCTAAATAATTGAATATATCCAGGATGGCTGGATGAGAAAAAGTCATTTAAGTTGTAGCAGGCAAAGACGTCTTATAGAGCTGTTTGTTGCAGGGTCACAGCACGCACAGCAGCATCGCTGGTTGGTGTAAACAAGACGACGGCGAGTGACTGTTTTCTAAGGCGTCGACAGCTTATTTACGAGCACTGTGATGCAGCAGGTTTTCTCGCAGGAGAAGTCGAAGTCGATGAAAGCTAAAGCTATTTTGGCGGTCGTCGAAAAGGGAAGCGCGGCCGAGGTGCTGCTGGGAAAGTGCCGGTATTTGGCCTTCTCAAGTGTAATGGCAGGGTTTATACGGTGATTATACCGGATGCCGGGAGCGACACTTTACGCCTCATTATTGGAGAGAAAGTACGGCTTGATAGTATCGTGTATACAGACAGTTTTAGAGGATACAAGGCACTGGATGTATCAGAGTTTAAGCACTGCCGAATTAACCCCAGTGAACTGTTTGCAGACAGGCAGAATCCCATTAATGGGATCGAGAATTTCTGGCAGCAGGCGAAGCGGCATTGACGGAAATTCAATGGTGTGCCGAGAGACCATTTTCACCTGTATTTGAAGGCATGTGAGTGGCGATTTAGCAATAGCGACCCAGTAGCTCAATTAAGTCAGTTGAAACAATGGGTTAAACAGGAAATGGGCTGGTTATCTAGGACAGCTCCAAAACTAATGGCAACTAAAGACTCAAAAGTTGTAGTTCACATGGCGGCAAGCCTGGATGGGTTTGTCGCACGCAAGGATGGCAGTGTTGATTGGATAGAAACTGAGGACGAATACTCTGCTGGTGAAACCATGACGCCAGAGTTCATCGAAGAATTTCTGGAAATGGTCGGTTGCTATGTGATGGGCTCACGAACATACGAAACGGCACTGAATTTTGACAAGCGAGGACAAGGCTGGACCTATGGTGACAAACCCGTATACGTTTTAACGTCTCAGGAACTGGAAACTACCCGCGACACAGTCACTTTATACAATGGTGATCTCACGCAATTCATCAATGAGCAGCTTAAACCAAAATACCAATCCATTTGGGTAGTCGGTGGCTGCGAGCTTTGTACTCAGTGTGTGAATCTGGGATTGGTGGACGACATCAATTACGTTATCCTGCCAGTGATGATTGGTATCGGTATGCCATTTTTTGATGGGCTTAATAGCGACATTAGTTTGCATTTGGTAGATGAAAAGGCGTATACCAATGGTATGGTTGAATTGCATTATCAATTAAGGAGCCTCTGATTAATGTTTGCGAGGCAGTTAGTGCAAGGCAAAACTCAGCGAAAAAGCGCAGTTTATAGGTCATAAATGCGCATTTTGAGCTGATTTTTAACGCAGCAATAACAACGCAGCAATAACAACGCAGGTAATTAATCAGAGGTTCCTTAATAAAAGAATCCACAGAATGATGACAACATTTAAAGGAAGCTGTCATTGTGGTGCAGTGAGATTTGAGATTCGCAACCAATCGCAATTGGAAAGTATTAAGCGTTGCGATTGTTCGCTATGCAGAAAGAAAGGTGCCGCAATGGCGACGGCGAACCTGGAAGATCTGGTTATCACCCAAGGTGCAGATAAGCTGAGTTTGTATCAATGGAATACCAAAACTGCTAAGCATTATTTCTGCTCTTTGTGTGGAATTTATACCCATCATCAACGCCGAGTTGCTCCGAATGAGTATGGTTACAATGCGGCCTGCATTGAAGGCATCGACCTGGATGTTCTGCAAAATGCCCCGATGACGGATGGGCGTTCTCTCTCAGTTGTTAGCGCCGAATAGCAATCATTCAAGGCTATGAAATGAAATATTTGAAACAATTCATATCAATTTGCTGCACAGCCCTGATATACCTCCCTGTCCTGGCGCAGGATACCGGCCCCTATATTTTCGTGCTTGGCGTCGCACAGGACGCCGGGTATCCGCAAGCTGGTTGCTACCAGTCGCACTGCAAACGGGGCTGGGAAGATCGAAGTTTACGCCAGGGTGCTACCTCCATCGCATTAGTTGTCCCGCAGACTAAATCGAATTATTTATTTGAAGCGACGCCGCATATGCCCGAGCAGCTGTACCGTTTGAGCCTGGAAGCAGGACCGGAATTATCCGGCGTATTTCTAACCCACGCCCACATAGGCCACTACACCGGGCTTATGTTTCTTGGCCTGGAGGCGATGGATGCTGCAAGCGCTGCCGTTTATGCAATGCCCAGGATGCGCGAATTTCTCAGCACTAACGGGCCGTGGGATCAACTCATAGACCTGAACAACATTGAGTTAGAGGATCTGGAAGACCAGCAACCTGTATTACTGCAGGGTGCAACGGTGACTCCTATGTTGGTGCCCCACCGAGATGAATATTCGGAGACTGTTGGCTATCGAATAACCGGTCCAAACAGAACTGCAGTGTTTATTCCCGATATCAATAAATGGGAAGAATGGGATACTGACATTGCTGAACTGGTGCAGTCGGTTGACTATGCACTGATAGATGGATCTTTCTACGCTGACGGAGAACTGGGGAATCGAGACATGTCGCTGATTCCCCATCCCTTTGTTTCCGAAAGCATGGCCCTGCTTGATCATTTAAGCAACACTGACAAAAACAAAGTGTGGTTTATTCACTTCAATCACACCAATCCATTATTGATTGTCGATAGTAAAGAAAGCCGGTTTGTACGTTCAAAGAGCTATAACATCGCCACAGAAGGTACTCGGCTACCGCTTTAAACTGCAGATCAGTTTGGCGGTTGTACCAGCTCACCGGTGTTGTAATCCCTGACCGCTTTTTCGATTTCGTCCATTGAATTCATCACAAAGGGGCCATAGTGCACGATCGGTTCCTGTAGCGGCTTACCGCTGATTACCAATAAGCGCGTATCGCTATCGGCTTGCAGAGATAAATCTCCTTTATGTGACAATCTTGCGAGTTTACCGGCCTCCAACACATAGTCGCTGCCCGCGATGACCGCACTGCCCTCGTATACATAGACCATGGTGTTATGGCCATCGGGAATTTGTACACGTATCTCCTGACCTTCATTCACATGGATGTCCAGATAACCGGGTTCTGTGGTCAAATCCTGTACTTTTCCAGAAACAGCTAAATCGTTAACGCTTAATTGTCCCGCTATTGCCCGAACATGTAATCCTGCCTGATCATAGGCCGGAATGTCTGCGGAACCGATGTCCTGATAAGTTGCCGGGGTCATTTTCTCATTGGCAGCTAAATTCACCCACAACTGAAAACCACGCATGCACCCCTCTTTTTGCCGAGGCATTTCCGAATGTATGACACCTGACCCTGCTCTCATCCACTGCACATCACCTGGGCCAAGTTTCCCAACATTATCCATGTGGTCACGATGTTCCATGTAACCTTCCAGCATGTAGGTAACCGTTTCAAAACCCCGATGTGGGTGCGGCGGAAAACCACCAATATAGTCAGCGGCTTTTTCGGATCCAAACTCATCCATTAATAAAAACGGATCGAAGCGGGCGAGATCCTGTCCACCGAAAACGCGTTTCAGTTTCACGCCATCTCCATCATTCGCTGCCTGGGCAATGATTACTTCTTGCAGTTCTCTAATCGTTTCTTTCATGCTGCTACCTCCGACAGTGAGTATCTCTGCGCCTCACTGTTAACAATGCGTGAAATATCCACTTGCGCGTCGCTCAATCCTCTCTGTCTGCTTTCCTCACCCATGTTGAGTCCATTTGCAGTAACGAACTCTACATCATCTATTCCGATAAACTTCATCAATAGCTCAACATAGGGTCGCAGAAAATCAGATTGTCCGACTTCGTGAACTCCGCCCATAGCAGAAACCAGGTAAGCTTTTTTTCCTTTCAGTAATCCTTTTGGACCCTGTTCAGTATAAGCAAACGTCACACCTGCTCTGGCCACATGGTCAAACCAGGCTTTAAACATTGAAGGCACAGAGAAATTGTACATAGGCAGCGCGATGATCAGTACATCAGCTTCCTTAATTTCTGCAATTAGCGAATCGGAGTAGTCGATGGCGGCTTGTTGCTCCTCCGTACGTTCCTCTTCTTCAGTCATGAGTGCGGTCAGACGCTCGCCATCCAAATGGGGAACTGGTGTATTGCGGAAATCCCGATCGACTATATTGAGTCGAGCGTCGAGTTGGCCAATCCTGGAGCCCAGTGCATCGGTAAGGTCTTCGACTAACTGGGAAGACACGCTGCTTTCAGCGAACAGACTGGTGTGCAGCCGCAATACATTTAGTTGGGTGTCCTTTGAATACTTTGTCATAGTGATTCTCCTAAGCGTTAGCTTTAATGTGTTGCTTTCGTTGATGGGCGCTAAGATAAATCATATGATTCGATCAAACAGTGCTAATTTTAGAACTTAAATATCGAATTTATCGATATGAATGCCAATATTCCCAAGATCACGCTGGAGCAGTGGCTGGCTTTCAAGACAGTAGTAGACGCCGGATCCTATGTTTTAGCAGCGGAGACACTTAACAAAAGTCAGTCTTCGGTGAGTTATGCCATTCAGCGCATCAACGAAATGCTGCCCCAACCAGTGTTGGAAATTCGTGGCCGCAAAGCCGAAATCACGGAAGCGGGGAAGGTGCTGTACCTGCATGCTGATCAGCTGATTAAGCAAGCGAATCAAACTGAAGGTGTCGCCCGATCGGTTGCTCTCGAGTTTGAATCGGAAGTCGTTCTGGCACTTGATGTGCTTATCGAAATCAATGACCTTGTCTGTGTATTCGAGGAGTTTTCGCAGGAGTTCCCATTCACCAGAATTCGCGTACTCGAAACCAGTCTAAGTGGTACCAGTGAAGCGATCCTGGAGCAACAAGCCGATCTGGTGATTACTGGTGTTGTCCCGACAGGGTACTCTGGTAAACCGCTGCGACAGATAGAAATGCTTGCAGTTGCGGCACCAAGCCATCCACTAAGCAAAGCGGAATTGGTCACCGATCTGGAATTGCGTAGCCATCGGCAGGTGGTATTGCGCGATACAGGTACCAAACGAGAACAAGATGCAGGCTGGTTAGGTTCGCAGCAGCGCTGGACCGTGAGTCATTTTTCCAGCAGTATCAAACTGCTTAAGTCGGGCTTGGTGTTTGGGTTTATGCCCAGAAATTGGATCGAAGATTGTCTGGAGTCCGGCGAGTTGCAGTGCATAAACCTGGTTGAAGGAGCGAACCGCTTTCTTCATACTTACCTCGTCACCACTCAGCGCAGCGCGGCAGGTCCAGCAACCAGAGCTCTAGGTAATAAGATCGTTTCCACGCTGCGCGAAGACTCCTGATTGATCTCGTTAAGCCTCTATTCAGGCAGCCTCATTAGGATCATACTGGCATAGAAGTGTTTGTCATGAGAGCCCTGTATAGGTCGTAGGTAGATTTTATGAAAGAGCTTTTTCTGGTTTTCTCCCTGGGGTTTGCGCTGTTTGCCAGCCAATCCGCTTTTGCTGACCACCAGTGGAACCCTGGTTTCAACCACTGGGGCTTCAACGATGGGGGCTTTAATAATTGGGGCTATAACAGCCGGGGCTACAATCGTGGCTACCGAGCCGGGTTTAATCGTGGCTTCTATGGCTCACGAAGGTTTCGTGGCAACTACTGGAACGTTTCTTTTGGCAATTTTGGTCCACGTCGGGGTTATGGCTGGGTCCCTTATAGATACAGACGATGGGATGCTGGTGATGTTGTTGGCGGCATCGTATTAGGTTCACTGGTTACCAGTAGTTTGAATAACCATAACCACCACGACTCTGGCACCTATGACCGTGTGGTGTATCGCTCATCTTCACCTGCAACCACCAGCACACGAAGGGTGATTACAACAGCACGCAGAGATCGCCCAATTAATTCAGGCCGCAAGCTATTGCGAGATCTCGAAGGTCGTTGCTATGAGATAACACGCAATCGAAACGGTGACGAAGTCCGCACCGAGCTGGATCCCAGCATCTGTAATTACTAATGGTCTTAGGAAGCATGTTAGCTAGATTGGGTTAAATCTTAGGAAGCTTCTGATTAATGTTTGCGAGCCAGTTAGTGCAAGGCAAAAATCAGCGAAAAAGCGCAGTTTATAGGTAGGTCATAAATGCGCATTTTGAGCTGATTTTTAACGCAGCAATAACAACATAGGTAATTAATCAGAGGTTCCTTAGCAGTTTGATGAGTTCTTTGTATAAGTTGTCTCTACGATGATTGAAGCGGTATTCAGTTTCTTTCCTAGGTAGATAAAACGTGTGTTTTGGCACACCCTTAAATTGACTGAGACATCATTTGGCATACGCCCAAAAAGATTCGATGCCATTGATGTGGGTATGGCCTGTCGCCAATTCGTTGTCACCCTGATGAACCCGGAAGTGCTTGGCATAGCCGACATCAACCCAGCCGTCATAGACTCTCCAGCCATCTGTGTGGATGAGGCCATCGAGGCTTACATGGCCGCGAATCACAGGTCATAGTGTGCATTTTCGAGCATTGGGGACACTTTCTGTATAGACATTGTCCAGTGCGCTTAAAGAGGCCAAACACGATGGTTTTGCCACCCGCCCCATGGCCTCTCGCTGACCGCGAATTCGTTTGGGGCCGGAGTAGGATTCATCCCGTTCTACGTCACCTGAATAGGGTGACTGACGTTGTCACTATTCAGCGATTCGAATACGGATGTTGAGAAAAATGGTGTTCACAGAGCGCACCGAAATGCCTGTTAACCTGGCCGTATCAGACGCTGAAAAGTCCATGGAATACGCTTTCAGCAAACGGCGAAATCGTGCTTCACTGATTTTGGAATTTCTGGAGTAGCGATTTTTTGTTGTATACATGGCCTTAGGGGTAGATTAGCAGTTAATCTGCTTCCTAAGGCCCTTACTAATTTAGTAAATTCGTCATTGTGTAGCCCCGTGATCGGAATTGTGGTCTGGCTTTGGCGCTTCCACAGACCAGTGTTTTTGAGTTTTAGTCCATGTTTCGCCTAATCCCTGTCGCCATCTTAATCACCCTGTTATCCACCTGCGCGACATCACCCATGAACCGCCGTCAGATGGTTCTGTATTCTGAATCTGAAATGGCACGGCAAGGTGAACGAGTCTATCGTCAAATGCAGGGCGAGCTACCGGTCACACCCAATGCCAGTGAAATTACCTACGTGCAATGTGTTGCAGATTATGTGATCAAAGCATTGCCCCCTGCGCAAAGGAACAGCGTGGAATGGGAAGTCACTGTATTCGATGATGAACAGGCCAATGCTTTTGCCTTGCCAGGCGGTAAAATTGGTGTTTACAACGGATTGTTGAATGTTGCCTACAATCAACATCAGTTAGCCGCAGTGTTGGCTCACGAAGTAGGCCATGTGCTCGCAAACCATTCCAACGAACGGGCCAGCCAATCAGCACTGCGAAACGTTGGGATTGCGGCAGCTCGCGTGCTGGGTGCGTCGGACACTGCCATTGAATTGGCAGACTATGGCGCCCGGGTCGGTTTGTTTCTCCCATTTAATCGCACACAGGAAAGCGAAGCCGATTCCATAGGAATAATGTTGATGGCAGATGCCGGTTTCGATCCAGAGCAAAGCATCGCTTTGTGGGAAAACATGGCTGCGGATGGTGGACCTCGACCACCTGAACTTTTGTCTACTCACCCGGCACCGAATACCCGCATGGCCGGTCTGCGTGCCAGAATGGCGGTCGCGATTGCGGCTCGCAATACCGCGCTTGATAGAGGAATAGTACCGGACTGCGTACCTGGAGTGATTAATTAGCCACAAAATCCATCCCTGGACTTTTGCTCAGTTACTCAGTCATCGAAAAACTCTGGTGCAGAAATGTGATTCTGCTTGAGTTTTTCTCTTCGCGTTCGCCTGCGGCGAATATCAACATCTATGTCTCATTCAGAGCGATTTTTTAGCTGGATCAAAAATGCATCCCTGCATTTTTTCTTCACCGCTTTTAAATTTCCAGTAGAAAATTGCGATTTAGTGGCTCGCATTTGCCCCTGGCAGATGTCGGCATCCATGCCTCACTTCGTATTCATCTGTAATCACTGACTATTCTTTTTCGAACTTTGGCCACTCGATGTCTGCTTGCTGAATGAATTGTTCTTTGTTACCAAGCCAACGTTCATTAACGCGTCGGCTGTAATTCAGATAAAGTCTTCCTTCATGAATGGTCCATAGATCTGGTTCAGCGCTTGCTGTATCACCATTGGACATCGCCCAGGCACAGTAACCACCGTATTGCGGTGCATACTTCTCTGGATCTGCAATAAACAGGTCCAAATGTTCCTGAGAGCTGAATTTCCACTCCGCACCCATGTATTCAGTCGTAAACTGATCTGATCCCTCAACAGGCATACCCTGAGTGAAGTATGCAACCGTGTCATAACCTCGCAGCGCTTCGTTGCTGAAAAACCCGGTATAAATAGCGTCAATCGCAGCACTCGCGGAATTGCCCGCTAATATGAAAACTGCGGCGAAAGACAGTCCAATATTATTCATAATTTTAATCCTCACACTGCTACCGTTTCTGATTTACCGAGTACTGCAAGTATGTCAGCTCTGCGCAGGTACATAATCGTTAAAGAGAACAGCCATACCAGAACAGCCATTGCAAATAGCTGACCACCATCGCGATCACCGGCTTCATTGATAATGACGCTGACGCCAAGAGGCGTGAATAGATGGAAAAATATGGCACCGGATATCACACCAAATGCCACGGCAGCACCCAATGCCTGGGTCTTCCTGACTAACAGCAATACTGAGGCGATTAGCTCGACGGTTCCCACTGTGTAGCCACCGTAGGCAACAAATCCCGCAGAAGCGAATTCGAGAAACCCAATCCCAGCCATCCAGTCTCCAATCGTGCCGAAAATGTGCTGCGTCTCATAAGAATTAGAAAATTTGAAAAAGAGTGATTGCACGAAGACGATAGCGATAAAAATGGCCATCCCCCAGAGCAGGTAGTGCATAAATTTTGTGCGATCCATATGGAACTCCTGACAAGCTGTCTATTCGAACAAGACCAGTATCCACACGGTTTATTTCAGAACAAGAAAATTTGCTAAATTGAGCATCGAATTCTCTTTCACCAGAAGTGAAATTTTTCTGCGCGGGCCCGCATCTCTGATCGTGGCTGGTTAGCAGGCACCGATAGTAAGGGCAAGAGAGATACCGGGATTGAGATTTGAAGAGCCAAGAAAATGGGATTGCCCTGATCCTGGCGACAACCCTATCCCTGCTTGAGAATCTTTCGCCAGTATCACCTGGATGCCCAAGCAATATGGTGATGTCTAAACCTGGGACCTATGAAACCACGACCACTGGTGCCTCATATTGACCTAAGGAACCTCTGATTAATTACCTACGTTGTTATTGCTGCGTTAAAAATCAGCTCAAAATGCGCATTTATGCCCTATAAACTGCGCTTTTTCGCTGATTTTTGCCTTGCATTAACTGCCTCGCAAACATTAATCAGAGGCTCCCTAAATCAATTGAGGGGAGGCTGGTGAAAATCGCCCCGGTTACGGCGCTTCGAACAGATCCAGTGTAGGTAGCAGGGCAATCATCCGGCAATAGCATTCAGTCGATTGTCCTAGTGTAGGTAGTGTATAGCATAGTAAAGTGATTACTTTACTATGCATGAGCATTCCAAAGCCCTCCTTGCACCAGAATTTATGGTGAGTGTGTCATTGCTTTTCATCCACTATATATAGTGTTAATGTAGGACCTGCAATACAGCATAGTGATCTAATGCTGTATCGCATTTGTCTGGGCACGACCCCTACGCACCTTTTAATCAGTGCCCAGACCATCCTTGAGATTCCCGCCTCTGTCTGGTTCGCATGTCCAGGCAGTGGTCGGGGCGCTCGCTCTCTACTTGATTCCTTACTTGAAATACTGCCTCAATTCATTTAATGGCTGTTTTCAGCCGCTATAGGACAACTGCCTGATAGGATAGTTATTAGCTTGAGATTCATCTGACCCATGACCTACGTTTCAAAACTCAGTCCCTCGGAAAAATCACCGGTTCCAGCCCGATTCTGCCAGAATTGCCGCCATCCTATGGAAGGAGTTTATTGCCCTGCCTGTGGTCAGGAAGATAAGGAGGTCAAACGTCCTGTCATTTATTTCCTGCAGGAATTCCTGCGAGTGGTATTTGAACTTGATGGTCGGGCCTATCGGACCCTGTTTACTCTAATCTCCCGTCCCGGGTTTCTAACGAAAGAATATTTCGCCGGGCGGCGTATGAAATACACGCCCCCTTTGCGCTTGTTTCTGGTGGTTAGCATCGGCTTCTTTCTCCTCGTTTCTATGTTCAATAATTTGCAATCAATGCAGTTGGCGATGGAGGATATGGGAGAAAGCAACCTCGGCGAACAAACTGAGACTTCTGATGAAGAAAATGATTCGAGAATGTCTAAACAAGAATTTGAGGAAAACTTTGGTGATGTTATTGAATTCTTCGCTAAGCTGAAGATTCCACTGTTGTCAGATACTGCCAACCAGAATCTCCAAGTCGCTCTGTCATCACAGATGAGAACTAATCTGAAGGAAGTAATGGCCGACCCGGAAGACTTTTTTTTCGGCTCTCTGGAGTACATCACTTTTTTCATATTGCTGATGATGCCAATCCTGGCGTTAATTCAGCAGATCTTCTGGGTGCTTAGCCGCCGTTACTTCGTCGAGCATCTCATTCTCACAGTTCACAACCATACCTTTATTATTCTGACGATTTTCGTAGCTATGGTCCTGGGCGTGATTGATGACATGAATGTTCCGGTACTGAATGCAACCACTGAAATATTGAATATCCTGGCGGCAATCTGGATCTTTGTGTATCTGTACCTGAGCTTGAAGCGCTATTTCGGGGCCGGTTGGCTTGTTACTGCACTTCTGTATCTAACAACGACAGCGGCTTACGCCTCAGTATTGAGCACAGGTCTGTTTTTTTTCGCCACCTTGCTTGTGCTGTTTGCATGAACAGGTACAAAAATGCCACACCCAAAAGGGAGGCTCGGCCTTACTTTTTGGCCAAATTGTCCTTCTCAGGCTTGCCAGTTTCGACATTCCAGTTGAACGGCGCCAACCATGAGTACTCCCTGGCCTCTCCCTTTAGTCCCAGGGTGGATTGGGCTCCAGCATTCCGAGCGAAATGATCAGCTTGCCCGCCGCTTGGCATCTACTTTGAAGGAACATTATAAATCACAGTGCGCTGGATGCTGGTTTCAGTTGGGGCAAAGAGCCCATGGTACTCAAACATTACCTGGGCGCAGGTGTTGCTATCGATCCAGGATCATACAGGGCAATCGACTGAATGGGTTTTCGTGTACACTTCCAGTACAAAAAGCGAACAGGTGGCACTCCCTCGTCGATCTGAGTCCGAAAATCATAACTTTCTGTCCGTCTTCGACGCGACAGAGGTGTTCGCTCGATTGCCCTGCAGTATCATCCAACATCT
The DNA here is from genome assembly GCA_965198435.1 of uncultured Pseudohongiella sp. Taxonomy (GTDB): domain Bacteria; phylum Pseudomonadota; class Gammaproteobacteria; order Pseudomonadales; family Pseudohongiellaceae; genus UBA9145. Next base: position 763,264 of record OZ240664.1, read on the forward strand.
CTTTGCCTGGTAGAGCCCAGCCACCTGACTCTCAGTTTTTATAAATTGATTGGTCGATGAATACATGCCTGCAACAGCCTCTTTTAGGGAGAGTGTGTCACCTTCTGCTGGCATTGCTACGCCAAAAGACTGATTAGCAGAATAACTGATCAGCAGAATAGCTGTGCCTTTGCTAAAGCAGTGATACAATCGAGAAATATGGAAACAATCAAAAGTGAAAGTTCTTTCATCAAAAATATCCAGAAATTACTGAGGTGGCCACCTGGCCATGACTTAACTAACACTTAACCAACATTGCTTGACTTATTGCATGGCATTGCTCCTGTTATCTCAATTTCCTATATCAAGCGGGGCTTTGCCTTAAAGGCAGCGGGCGTCATATCATCGGTGTCGTTCCTTACTCAGGGCCGCGCTGACAAGGTTCTGGTCAAATACCAATAAAGAAGGACTTCCTCATGATTGTATACGGTGTAGCTTTGCTCTCCGTCTGTCTGATTCTCGGCATGCTGATCGGAGAAACACTGGGTGTGCTGTTGGGCGTGGGTGCCAACGTTGGTGGCGTTGGTATTGCCATGTTGTTTCTGGTGTTTGCCAGTAACTCAGACAGATTCAAATCTCTGACTCAAGACGCTGCCGGATCAGGTATCAAATTCTGGAGCGCCATGTATATCCCAATAGTAGTAGCCATGGCGGCCCGCCAGAATGTTGCCGCTGCCGTCGATGGTGGTGTGCTGGCATTAGTAGCAGGGGTCGCTGCGGTGGTGGTGAGCTTCGCGCTGGTTCCCGTGATCAGCAAGCTGGGCAGTCCTCCTGATATTGCTGATGAAGAAGGAGCGGACTAATGGACATCATTGAAACTGTATTTGTTCGCAATAATTTAATCGTCGCTTTCGCGCTTGTTGGGGTCACCATCTGGATCTCCTACTTTATGGCCCGCAAACTCACCCGGGGACGAATTCATGGTTCCGCGATTGCGATCACATTGGGTTTAGTTGCCGCCTACTTTGGCGGTATTGCCACTGGTGGCAATACCGGTGTTGCCGATGTGGCACTCTTAGGCGGAATCGGGCTGATGGGCGGTGGCATGATGCGGGACTTTGCTATTGTTGCGACCGCATTCGGTGTCCATTTGAGCGAACTGAAAAAGGCTGGTCTTGCTGGCGTCATTTCTATTTTTGCAGGTGTCATTGTGTCATTCGTTGTCGGTGCTGCGATCGCGGTATTGTTTGGTTATACCGATGCAGCAGCAATCACCACCATAGGTGCCGGAGCCGTAACTTATATTGTGGGCCCAGTGACCGGTGAAGCGATTGGTGCGAGTGATGCTGTAATTACCCTCAGCGTCGCAGCAGGATTGGTTAAATCTATCCTGGTCATGATTGGAACGCCGCTGGTGGCTGGTTTTATTGGATTAAATAATCCTCAATCCGCAATGGTATTTGGTGGCTTGATGGGAACAACCTCTGGCGTTGCGGCCGGCCTTGCTGCTACTGACCCCAAACTCGTGCCCTATGGCGCGATGACCGCTACTTTTTATACTGGTGTTGGCTGTTTGCTGGGGCCATCCATTTTATTTTTTATTGTAAGCGCGATGTTCTGAGTCATCATCAAACGAATAGAGTTGAGTAAACACAATGGCAGTCAAAGCTTTTCCACATTTTAAAGACGGTAATGAAAAAATCGCCTTAGTCGATGGTGATACCAATCATACTTATGCCGATGTGAATACGCGGATCGAATGTTTCGCGACGGGTTTATTAAGGGATAAGACAGATCTTGAGGAAGAAAGAATCGCCTTCTTTATTCCAGCTTCTTTGGACTATGTGACTGTAATGCACGGTGTATGGCGAGCAGGCGGTATTGCTGTGCCACTGAATGTTGCATCTGCGGTCTCAGAGTTAGATCACTACCTGACCTGTGCCAGCGTGACCCGAATGATCGCTAATGGCGAGTATCAAGAATCACTTCGAGATCTTTGTGCGGAACTCAACATAGAACTGGTGTCAGTCGAAGACGTGCTGGCTGAGGCAGTTGGCAGTTTGCCTGAACTGGATGAGGATCGGCGCGCTATGATGCTGTTTACCAGCGGCACGACTAACAAACCTAAAGGTGTAGTGAGTACCCATAAGACAATCATCGCTCAGATCACCACGCTGATTGATGCCTGGGAGTGGAGCGCTGATGATGTCATCCCTCTATTCCTTCCCTTACACCATATTCACGGCATTATTAACATCCTGAGTTGCGGCCTGTGGGCGGGAGCCACTGTACATCTATTCGCCAAATTCGATATTCCTAAAATCACCCGGGAAGTGACAGCCGACACCTATACTGTATTTATGGCTGTGCCTACTATCTATGTGAAGCTGATTCAGTATTTCAACACTATCGGTGATGTTGAAGTTGCCAGGATCTGTGATGGCTTTAAAGACATGCGTCTTAATATTTCAGGTTCCGCAGCTTGCCCCGTCAAGTTGTTTAAACAGTGGCAGGAACTGACAGGCCAGGTCTTGTTAGAGCGTTATGGTATGACAGAGATCGGCATGGGAATCTCCAATCCCTACCATGGCGAGCGCCGCGCTGGCTGCGTCGGACAACCACTACCTGGCGTGGAATGTCAGCTATTCGATGAGTACGACCAGGCTATTACTGAAGAAGCATCGCCCGGTGAAATCCGCATCAAGGGCGACAATGTGTTCCTCGAATACTGGGATAATCCCGCAGCCACTACCGAATCATTTAAGGACGGCTGGTTCTGCACTGGCGATGTTGCTGTAGTAGAAGACGGTTACTACCGGATCATGGGTCGCTCTTCGGTGGACATCATAAAATCTGGGGGGTACAAGCTTTCCGCGCTGGAAATAGAAGGTGTTCTGCTGACCCACGATGCGATAGCCGAGGTAGCGGTAATCGGAATTGAAGATAATACCTGGGGCGAAGCTGTGACTGCCTTTATTGGCCTCAACGACGGCGCGAGTCTGGACTATGAGTCATTAAAGAACTGGTGTGATGGCAGGATGTCCTCTTACAAGATTCCTAAAACCATCAAGATCGTAGATGCTTTACCACGTAATGCCATGGGGAAAGTGACCAAACCCGCGTTACGAGAGATGGTTTAATCTATCCAGCATCAAAAATTTACTGAATAATTGCTGTTCACGTTGCTAACAACGAATTACAAAGGTAAGCACAATGAAAAATCGAACTGGTAAGTCTTTTAGAAAACCATCTGCAATAATTACTGCCGCTTTGGCGGCATTTTCAGTCTCAGCTCAAGCGCAGGAGTTTCAAGCCGGGCTGCCGCTGGGAGCCACCAATGAGGCCGGTGTTCGCGTCCCCATGTCAGCTAATGTAAAAGTGTATGGCAGTTTCCATTTTTCCGAGAGCTGTACTTTCGATCCAGCGACCAATTTGATCCTTGCAATGAATACCGGTGAGCGTGGTGATGGCACTGAGAATGATGGCTTCGTATCCCGCATCAATCCAGATGGTTCGGTTCACACGGCCAAGTGGATTGGCGAAACTCGCGATGGCCTGGAACTGCATCATCCGCTAGGCAGCGCAGTTCGCAATGGAGTTTTGTATACGGTGGATGTTGGCTACATTCGCTCCTTCGATCTCTCCTCCGGCGCACCCATCAAATCTGTTGAAGTGCCTGGTTCGACAATTTTGAACGGTATAGCGGTAACAGAAGACGGCACTATCTACGCGTCGAATACACGAGAACCGGAATTGATTTACAAGATCACGGTGGATGATGAAGTCTCAGTTTTCGCCGAGGGTGCTCCATTGGCAGTGCCGAATGGCGTGGCGATCGATCCGGACGGCAATATTGTGGTAGTCAACATCGCCGACAATGCTGTGATCAGTTACAGTCCTGATGGCGAAGTGGCGCGCGTTGAGCGCGCAGTTGAGGGCGGCAATGACGGAGTAGTCGTTCTGGATGATGGCACTAAATATATCAGCAGCGTCCGCTTCGGCTCAGTGAGCCGGATAAGACCTGGAGAGGAAGCTGAAATCATTGCGTCTGGAATCCCGAGCGCAGCTTCAATGTGCTACGACTCAACTCAACACCAGTTGGTGATCCCAATGAACCCTAACTATGCACTGGCGTTTATCCCTTTGTAACACCAGTGTAAGAAGCTGGCACTACAGCAACAGCTTCTACCTCCATCAGGAAATAGTCTCTGACCAATCCGGCGATACCCACCAGAGTGGACGCCGGTGGAGGGGCATATCTGCGGGTATGTATCGATTGTGAGCCTGTGAATAGGCGCTCACCTTGTCACGACAAATGTCAATAATGTCAATGATGTAGCGATTGAGTTTAATGGAATCAGCCATGCTGGTACCTGCTGCTGCCAACGGATCAGCCATATTGGCAAACACAGCCTCTATTTGCGCCGCAAATGTCTCGAGTGCTTCACTACCCCGCGAACCCATCTGGCCTGAAACATACAGCGTTTTGGTGTCGCCGCTCACGATCGTGGCCACATGGGTGTACCCGGAGGTGGAATTGATTAACTCCTTATCACCCCGTTGTTTTCAGCTCCCCATGCCGACCTCCCTGAGTAAGCAGTACGGAAACTCCGAGCCCCAAGCCACTTTAACCAGTAACTTGAATGTAAAACTCTGTTCAAGATATTTATGGCTATCCTCTCTCTGCCTCTACGCACTACCTCTACACATTACCAAGTTTCATTTTTCCATGCTGCTTAAAAATGCCCAGTCTTGTCAGGACATTGTTGGCGTTGTTTGCGATTGCTGCGCTTCACAATAGTTGATTATTAGAAGCAGGATGGGCAAACAGGTATAATGCACGCCAGTTTGACGTTTCACTTCAGGAGCCTCTGATTAATGTTTGCGAGGCAGTTAGTGCAAGGCAAAAATCAGCGAAAAAGCGCATTTTAAGCTGATTTTTAACGCAGCAATAACAACGCAGGTAATTAATCAGAGGTTCCTTCAATCTTTATTCAACACCAGGTAGCTGCCAGTTAATTGAAAACCGAGTTCTTAGGAAAAACCCTCTCCGGCCCTTTTACAGTTCCCTCCGGTATCATTACCTGTTCTGCCACCATCATTCAACGTGTGTTTGATACCATACCTCAAGTGGGCGTGTTAACCACAAAGAGTATCGGGCCCGAACCCCGTTTGGGCTATCGAGAACCAGTGCTGACCCAATATGAACCGGGCAGCTTCACCAATGCAGTTGGCCTTACCAACCCCGGTGCTGATCGATCTGCAGAGTTACTGTCAGAACTGAGCATTCCCGACAATCGCTTCCTGCTCATTTCCATTTTTGGTGGCAGTGTCGAAGAGTATGTGGAAGTCGCTATCAAGCTGGCGCCCCACGGCGATGGCTTGGAACTCAACCTTTCCTGTCCTCATGCCAGGGGTTACGGCATGGCCATGGGCCAGGATCCAGAACTGGTAACAGAGATAGTTGCGGCAGTTAAAGCTGCCGTGGATATTCCGGTGATCGCCAAGCTAACACCTAACGTGCCCAGCGTGGCAAAGATTGCGCTGGCCGCAGTCGCTGGCGGTGCCGATGGTATCTGCGCCATCAATACCATGGGTCCGGAATGCTATGACGTCCATGGGCATCCGATCCTGAGCAATGAAGTGGGCGGTGTTTCCGGTAAGGCAACACTGGACAGAGCGTTGGAATGCGTTGCAGAAATTCATGAAGCTGTAGATTGCCCGATTATTGCTTGCGGGGGCATCAGCAGTGCGGAAAACGTGCATGCTTTTCAAGCAGCCGGTGCAACAATTATCGGTGTGGGCTCGGCTTTGGTCGGTATGAATACCAATGAGATCGGCGATTACTTCCGTACACTTGATGACGATTTAACTATGGGTTCTGAACATGCAGAAGCATTGGTTCGCTATGACATCGATATGGATTTTCGGCCTGTCACCCTGGTCGAGAACAAAACCATAACAGATGACATATGTATATTGACCTTTGATTGCAAAGTTGAGATAGCAGCAGGACAGTTCGTTTTCCTGTGGATTCCCGGATTGGGTGAAAAACCATTCTCTGCTTTAACAGATGACCCTCTCCAGCTTGCTGTCATTAATCTCGGCGAGTTTACTGAAGCATGCATGTCATTTGAACCTGGCACTGAAGCCTATGTTCGAGGGCCTCATGGCAACCCAGTGGCACCCCCGGCAGATTCAAAAATCATAGCAGTAGCCGGCGGCACAGGATTGGCTGCTGTTTACCAATTGGCAAGAGACTTTGGAAACACTGAGATTTTTTTTGGAGCTCGCAGCGCTGAGCGCCTGTATTTCATTGATGAAACTGCAGAAGTGAGTGAACTTCACATCGCCACCGATGATGGCAGTCGAGGACATCATGGCGTAATTACTGAACTGTTAGAACAACGTCTCGCTGCTATGCCTCAGGCAGAAATTGAGGAACTTGTATTCTATAACTGTGGACCAGCGCCTATGGTTCATGCTGCGGAAAAAGTGCAGCGAAAGTATGTTTCACCCGAACGCATTTTCAACGCCATCGATTATTGGACCAAATGTGGTGTGGGAATCTGTGGCGCTTGCGATGCGCCTGACGGGCGACGGCTTTGTGTGGACGGCCCCTTCCTTGACGCGGCTGACAGCCTGAAACCCTCGATCACCATGCATGCTTAAACACAGCCATCCCGAAAATTGCACCTGACACCACAAGCGCAGCTATCAGAGAACCGATACGACTTTGTCGCGTTTTTCCACGTTTCAGCGCTATGCGGCCAAGCTCAATATACAGCAACAGCAATCCAATTTTCGGCGTGATCCAACCAACACGCAGCGGATACTGACGCGGTACGATGACTCATGCGATTGCTGATGTCAACAGCATCGTGTCATTGATATGCAGCAATAGGGGTACCACCCTGGTTTGCAGGCGGGTCAAATCGAATATCGCCCAATGAGCGCGTAAAGCAAATCCACTGGCAGCACTGGCAGCACTGGAAGAAAGTATCGTAAAAGTACCGCAAATGTTACGTGGCAATATTTGACGAGCAGGTAGCTGTTCATACGCAGTCAATCCGGGATTTTGTAAGTCCAGCACCCGGTCCATGCCTCTCAACAAGGTAAAAGCCTTCAATCAGCATCGACGAATAATTCAAATGGGTGTCCTTTAAGGAACCTCTGATTAATTACCTACGTTGTTATTGCTGCGTTAAAAATCAGCTCAAAATGCGCATTTATGACCTATAAGCTGCGCTTTTTCGCTGATTTTTGCCTTGCACTAACTGCCTCGCAAACATTAATCAGAGGCTCCTTAAATTTTTAAATTCAGTAACAATAATCCGTAATAACAAGAGATGGCTGCATGAAACTTCGCCAATTTACTTCGTCTTCCTTAACTGCCATTGCAGGCGCCTCTTGGTTTTCTCAAGAGAGTGTTGCGCAAGGTCCTGCTCCCCATCAGCCGTCAGATTGGTTGGGCAACACACCACTGCGCTATCCCGACCCTGACATGCTGGCGATATGGCGATAGACTCATGCTTTCAGCGATACATTCCGTTTAATACACCCATAAGACGACACCACGTCGCACTCTATGGGCCGAAGGACCGGCATGGAATGGCGCAGGCACTACCTGAGTCTCTACCTGATATTGATATGGAGCGGTATTCCCGGCGACCAGCGACTGCACTGGTTATAAGACGACAACGAAGTGACTGTGTTTCGTGATCCCGCTGACAACAGCAATACCTTTGATTTCCAGGCTGCCAGCTTTCCTGCGAGCATGGCAATCATCGGGTCGTACGCTATGAGTATGATGGTACTCAAACAGTTATTGCCGACAGTATTGAAGGACGACCACTGAATTCACCTAAGGAGCCTCTGATTAATTACCTACGTTGTTATTGCTGCGTTAAAAATCAGCTCAAAATGCGCATTTATGCCCTATAAACTGCGCTTTTCGCTGATTTTTGCCTTGCACTAACTACCTCGCAAACATTAATCAGAGGCTCTTTAGATTTGTGCCAATGTTTGTTTTGGTGGCGCAAAGCCAGTTCGCCTCTTCATGACTGCAGGCCAATCATTGTATTCGGTATATACAGCAGGGGTGAGCATTGCTGGCATAGCCTGATTTTCAGGCGAGTCAAAGCCTGGCACTTGCTCAATTTTCGGGTTTTCTTCAGTCCCAGATAGATGCTCTAATAGCCCTTCGATTTATTGTGCCTGACTCTTACTCTTAATACTCTTAACAGGTGCATCGCTGGCTCAGCAGGGGGAAACTATGAAAGCAGTATTAGAACGTACTATCCTGTCATTAGCCTGGATCGCTTTAGCAGCTCCAGCTTTCGCAGATATTGACCAATCCAATCTTGATGCCGTGACCGCAGATTTACAATCGCGCATTGATGCCGGCAAGTTGTCCGGTGCCGTAGTGATGGTGGCTCAGGATGGAAAAGTCTTACTCAATGAAGCATTGGGCTACAAAAATGTCGAAGACAAAGAGCCTATGCAAACTGATACTATCTTCCGCATTTTTTCCATGACGAAACCAGTCACTGGCACCGCACTGATGATGCTGTGGGACGAAGGTAAATTTCGGCTGGATGATCCGGTGGAGCAGCATCTTCCAGAGCTTGCTGGTATGCAGGTCTTCATTTCGCAAAATGACGACGGCAGTTGGGAAACTGAAGCGGCTGGGCATCCGATGACCGTACGTGAACTGATGAGCCACACGGGTGGTTTGTTGTATACGCCACCGTTATCCCAGGGCCCGGTTGCCAATGCTTATGCAGAAGCAGGGATTATGGATTTAGTCGGTCATTCTTTGCAGGAGTCCATGCCGGCACTTAAAGACATTCCTCTTGGCTATCAGCCAGGCACACAATGGGTCTACAGCATCTCCGTAGATGTGCAGGGCTATATGGTTGAGCGTCTGTCGGGTATGAGTTTTGGTGAGTTTTTACAAACCCGTTTGTTCGAACCGCTGGGCATGGTGGATACTGGCTTCTATGTGAAACCCGAAAGTGTTGATCGTCTTTCTCGGCAGTATGCACCTGACGATGACGGTACTTTGCGTCGCACCGATCATCTTGGAGGAATTGCTGGCGGATTCGATTTCAAGAGCGCCCCTGTTTTCGAATCCGGTGGTGGTGGCCTCACTTCTACCGCAAGCGATTATATGAAGTTTGTGCAGATGCATCTCAACAAAGGCATGCATGACGGCAAGCGCCTGCTTTCTGAAGATGCGGTTGACCTGATGCGCACCAACCAGTTACCAGAAGGCGTACCAGACATTGGACAAATTTACCCTGGCAATGTGTTTGGTTTGGATTTCGCCATTGTAGAGAATTCAGCAGCCTATCAAGGTGCCTCCGAAGGCACACATTGGTGGTGGGGCATCGCTGGTTCCTGGTTCTGGATTGATCCGGTTGAAAACATCGCGTTTATCGGCATGATTCAAAACGATGATATTTTCTACTCGATTCAAACTCACGCCGCTTCACGCGCCGCGATTTATCAGTAAAGACTGTGCAAGCGCCTATCATTTTTGAATGCGATACGCTTTTTTCTTCAGCAGTGCAGGAGATCTAAGGAGCCTCTGATTAATGTTTGCGAGGCAGTTAGTGCAAGACAAAAATCAGCGAAAAAGCACAGTTTATAGGTCATAAATGCGCATTTTGAGCTGATTTTTAACGCAGCAATAACAACGTAGGTAATTAATCAGAGGTTCCTTAATTATGAAACTAACCAATGCCTGGTTTTTTCGTTCAATGATCTCCTCCCTGCTTTGGTTTTTTTTCGCAGTATCCAGTTCATTTGCACAACTTAGTTTGTGGCAAACTTCAAACCTGATTTCAAATTCAGATCTTGTTCCCACTGCTGTTTCATATGCACGGGGGATATCAATTGAAACCTCAGCCATTGATTCACTTGCAGTAGGAAACACCATCACTGTTGAATTATTACCAGGGCAGTATCTGGACTTCGAGCTGAGAAGTTCACGAAATTATATCAATGGCGATGTGGGCTGGTCGGCTTTTTCAAGCGATAACAGCCCGGCATCTTTACTTACTCTGATAGTCAATTCCGAGTCAGTCGCTGGCAAAATAAAGATAGTCGGCAGCTCATTTTCTGTTCGAACTATTCTAGATTCCGAAAACACCGGAGGCTATGCAGGTGTTCTTTATAGCCAGGATAATGTAGGGACGATATTGCCGACAGATGATGGAGGCGTTATACCTCAAATCCTGTTTTATGGCGATGAAGCTAGAGATGAAGCCGAAGATGAACCAGCACCTGTACTCGCCATTTCAGCAAACGATGTCACTATAAAACAGGAACTATCCTCTGACCTTGGTGCAATTGGAGATATCGTTGATATTGTAATTACCCTGACTAACAACACTGCTTCCACTTTAACTAATGAATTCCTGAATGTTCTGTTTACTTTAGAAGTATCTGAACTCACCTCTAGCTCCGCACGCTGTGCTCCTGATCTTGTTGCCCAGTTAAGCTTACGCTGCTCATTGCCGGATATAGCACCAGGTGAAAATACAGAGATCAGTTACTCAATCAGGCTTACGGAAGATTCATACCCACAAATCAACAATGCTGCATTCGTTGGAGATTTGTCGACCAGCGAGGTAATTCGCAACGATGCGTTTATTACTGTCAGTCAAGACACTCTTTTAGACACTGATGGTGATGGCGATGCAGACTTTAATGAACTGATCGCAGGTACAGATCCAATTAGTGCAGCATCTTCGATTCCTTCTGATACTGTGTCAGAGATTGATCTGATGTTTCTCTACACACAGAGATTTGTAGACGATATTGGAAATATCAGCCCCGAAACAAAAATAAATGAACTCGTCCAAGCTACAAACAGTTATTACGCCAATAGCCGAGTAAATGTTGCATTTCGCCCGGTAATTTATCGCATGATTGATTACTCGGTAGTAGATCTTAATTCTGCCTTTAACGATGTTGAATTTCTTAACAGTCCCTTTGAGTTCGTTGAAGGTATGCGCAGCGTGGTTGGCGCTGATGTAACGATACTTATCGACGGACTCTTTCCGGGATCAAACAGTTTTTGCGGTCTTGGAACGACTCCAGGGATCGGGTTCAATGGTGAGCTTTTCCATCCCACGTTAACGAACTCAGAATTAATCGTCACAATGTATACCGATGGTTTTCCTGAACAAGGTGAATCTGGGTGTTACGACGATACCTTAGCTCATGAGCTTGGACACAATCTTGGCCTGAATCATTCTCACAGACAGCCAGATGCTCAAGGTACGTTTCCCTGGTCAGTAGGACATGGTGTCGATGGTTCATTCACAACACTTATGGCGCATCCAGCGGATTTTCCGGGCTCACAATCAGTTCCTTTCTTTTCAAGCCCTGAAAGCACCGACTGCAATGGGATGCCTTGTGGCGTATCTCGATTGGATACTGAACAGGGGGCTGATGCAGTCTTCTCTCTCAACCACACAAGATTTCAGGTCTCTGACATAAGACAACCCAGACTGCTTCCAGTCACATCGATTTCAGGCTCTTCAAACCTCACGATGTATGGGGCTGCAACCTTAAGCAGCACACCGGATGTGCCGCAATCCTCGTTTAGCTCAACTGATGCCTTAGATGTGCGAGCCACCCTTGGTATTCCCAGCGAACATCAGGGAGTAACAGGAGAGACTTACGTGGTGATTTCTGTGGATGGCACCGGCCTGTTCTTCCGAGATGCCAATGGCAGCTATCAAGGCTGGGATGGTGATCTGGCAACATTGCAACCTAATATCACTGCACGTCCATTGAATGTGACAGAAGAGTTAGTGGCATTTGAAAACTTTATTCCTTCGACTGTTGGTGTTAGCGCAGCCAATCTGACCGTGTTTTTCGCGTATGCGATTCCCAACACTGACACATTCGTCTATAGCAGCAGCGGTATACCGGTATCTATTCAACCGTAGACTCATACCATTCAAATTCCAGTCTACCTTTGGTAGGGCCATGGACAGGGCCAGGGCCTGAGCTTTGCCTGTAGTGTGCTTATACTGTTTCTGTTTTTCTATAAGTAATAGAGAGCACGCATAACCGGTTTCATTATTATCTCCTGATGTTGAAGGCTGCGGGCATCGCGACCATTGCAGCCTCTCGTATGGCCGCTTATCTGCGGGGGGTATGATTTGCACCTGTGGTTGAACCTAAGATGGTTGAACTAATGGAGAAGCATGTCCGCACAGCATTGGCCCGCTCGCTGGCCTATGGCTTGTTGCTGCAAAGAACAGGTCGCTCGAAAGTGCGCAGGTTGTGGAGCAGACAGAGTGTTAGCGATGATCGCTGCGCATTGAATCGCAGTCTCAAAACCAGGACTGTTCCATGCATTATAGAGAAAGCATTGCTCACCTTGCAGATGAGCCTGATAGTCGCACAGAGCTTTGAGAGGCATTGCATATCCTCAGCATCAAGAAAAACGATGGTTTTCAGCGCAGCCAGACCTTCCGCAACGCTTCTGGATTCTTTCCCCTGGATGACCTGTTCGCCAGGGGGTGATGAGCAGCACACCACAAGCGGTGTTTGTAAGAACCGCAACAGCGAATTCATGAGCAAAGACGATGAGTGAAGAAATTAGGGAGCCTCTGATTAATGTTTGCGAGGCAGTTAGTGCAAGGCAAAAATCAGCGAAAAAGCGCAGTTTATAGGTCATAAATGCGCATTTTGAGCTGATTTTTAACGCAGCAATAACAACGTAGGTAATTAATAGGTAATTAATCAGAGGTTCCTTAGAATTTACATGGCAGACCGCGCAGCCTGTACAACGGCAAGCTGCATGACAAGGGCTTGATCAATGATCCGAGGAACAAGAATAAATCCCTCTGGCTGACGGAAGGTGGCTTGAGTGCCGCACAGTCGACTTTAGCCGAATTGTTTGCAAAGGGCTATTGAGCTTCACTGCCAGGCCACATTATCAGGCTTGTGACACAGCGCTCATGCCTCCTGTGATGATCTTACAGATGTTAGGGCCTGTTCACACTATTTGAGTGATCTCTGATGTGACCAAAAAAAGCGCGAATGGAGGCGCGAGGAGCGTAGTTTAGTGATTCCAAATGAGCAACGACAAGTGGCGCTTTTTTAGTCACAACCCGAAGGGCCAGGCGCATTTTTGCACCCAGCTTCGTTATCAATCGTTTGTATATGTTTATATACGGCACTCTTTCTGCCTTGCTGAGCGCAAAAATGCCCTCTAGCAGAGGCTACTCAATTAGTGTGAGCAAGCCCTAGTCAGGCCAAGCGGCGTAAAGTGGTTGGCGCGAAGTGGTAGTTGCGTCGGCGTCACTCTTGCGCATCGGTTAGGGGCAGACGGTGCTGACATCGCGCCTCAATGCCGAGCCTATAAGCAAAGGTGTTGAGAATGCTATGCTGCCCCGGTAATTTCCTTCTATGATGCATCCACGTCACTGCCGCACGGGTCGCCCTGCGGTGTCCCGCTTTAAAGCCGGGACCAAGGGCGGGGTCGACGGACAGGCTGAGATCAATCAGACCATAATCAGCATCATCTGGTAATTCGGCATCGCTGATCAAGGCATGTGCGGCCTTATTGAGCGCATCACGCGCAGTGGGGTCATTCATTCTGGAGGCCTCACTGAACAGTAGAGCAATAACGACGCACAACCCATGACGGTGGCCCGCCAGAAAAGCCTTCGAACGGGTCGAGCCATATCGAAGACCGCGAAGGGGGCGATTGGCGGCGTTGTTTTGCATCATATCGGATCACCCAGTGTCTGTTTGCAGGCGCGATTCGGGCGGTTCACTGCTCTGTTGGCATCGAAGACAACCCGGTGTTGTACCGCGATTCGCGGCGAAGTGCGTCAACCCATGCGGCCTGTTTTTCCCAGGACGCTGGTATGCCTGCCTTGATCAGGTAATCGGTTGTCAAACCAGTCGGCTGGCTGCCCGCAGCGACAGATTTTATCAGATCGGGTGAAAGCATAGCCAGTTTGGCAAGGTGGCAGACGCAGCGCGTTGTCGTGGTGTTGCGGAGTGCGATTGCGGCAGGTTTCTGCCCTGCGTATGTCCGCCGTATGTCCACTAGAAGTTGCGCAAGGCCAGGGGGCGATCAAACGTGCCTCCCGACAGGCCACCATCATCATAGGACGCAGGGACAGGTTCCCAGCCTTCGTGGCGCTGACTGGCAACAATTACTGTACGCCTGCATAACTTGCAGCATTCCTATGCGGGCCAGTGCGTAGTGGCGGACATCCCCCTGCCGTTGGTCTCAAAACTGCCGACTCACAGCGATTGTGCGATGGCTCTGCGATAGGCACATGCCGCAGACAGGGAAGCCGAAGGCGCGGCGGAACGGGTCGGTGCCTGGATTGCAGAACTGTTTGTTGTCCTGTGGGGCGCGGTGATGGGACAGCGGTTCCTGATGCGACGTGTCGCGGCGTTCATTGGAGGGGTTTCAACGTCTCCGCTGCGGTGTATGCCTCTGCGCGGTGCGCGGTTACAGCACTTGTCTTCATGGAATCGTTGAGGCCCCGGTTGGCTCAGTTCGCGTTCGCGCCGGAGGAAACAGACCCCATCCTCAGCATCCCAGTCCAGGCCGACTGACCCCAAGCCACCTGAATGACATCAGGCCACCCCATTTACCCCGTTGACGGACGTGACCTCACCGAAGCATTCATGTTGTCAGCCGACGAACTTACCCGCATACTCAACCCAGCCTGACATAAGCAGGGCGTGATACAGAAGCTGACTGGTGACGGAACAGATCGCATGACAACAGATACTCGCAAAGCTGACCTTGATTTTGCGGCCGACCTTTTCAGGGCAGCCGACAAGATGCGCGGGGGGCTTGAGCCCTCCGAGTACAAACATGTCGCGCTTGGCCTGATCTTTTTGAAATACATCTCTGAGGCTTTTCAGGTGATGCATGATCAGCTTGCTGAAGACGAACTTGCCGATCCTGAAGACCCCAAAGAATATCTTGCCGAAAACATTTTCTGGGTGCCTGAGGGTGCGCGCTGGCCCCACATTCAGCACAATGCCCGCTCCGAAAATATTGGCAGGATTATCGATGACGCGATGGAGGCCATTGAGGCCGAACCGACCAATGAAAGCCTCAAGGGCGTCCTGCCCAAGAATTACGCCCGCCCCACGCTCGACAAAACCATGTTGGGGGAACTGGTCGACCTTTTCTCCAACATCAGGATGCACGACAGCGCCGACCGGGCGCGCGACCTGCTGGGCCGGGTCTATGAATATTTCATCTCGGGCTTTGCCAGTGCCGAAGGCAAGCGCGGTGGCGAGTTTTTCACACCGCGTTCTGTTGTGCGCACCCTGGTTGAAATGCTGGAGCCCTGGCAGGGCCGCGTCTATGATCCCTGTTGCGGCTCGGGCGGCATGTTCATTCAGTCCGAGAAGTTCATCGAAGACCATGGCGGAAACCCGCTGAACCTCTCGGTCTACGGGCAGGAGATCAACCACACCACATGGCGGCTGGCCAAGATGAATCTTGCCGTGCACGGCATTGATGCCGCCATCGAATGGGATAGTGCGGGCAGCTTTCACAAGGATGCGCATCCGGGGCTGAAGGCCGACTACATCCTCGCCAATCCGCCTTTCAATATCTCCGACTGGGGCGGGGATCGTCTGGCCAGCGACGTTCGCTGGCAATATGGGCCACCGCCCAGGGGCAACGCCAATTTCGCGTGGATACAGCACATCATCCACCATTTGGCCCCGCACGGTCATGCGGGCGTGGTGCTCGCCAATGGCTCCATGTCGTCGCAAACCAGCGGCGAGGGTGAAATCAGGAAGCGCCTGATCGAGGAAGACCGCGTCGATTGCATGGTCGCCCTGCCTGGGCAACTGTTCTACTCGACGCAAATTCCTGTCTGCCTGTGGATTTTAAGCCGGAACAAGAGCGCCAACGGGCTGCGTGACCGGCGCGGTGAGGTGCTGTTTATTGATGCACGTACCATGGGTCATATGGTGGACCGGGTGCGACGCGAGTTTTCGGACGGAGACATCGGCAGAATCGCAGGCACTTATCGCCGCTGGCGGACCAGGGCGGAGACGATCGAGGAGAACGGCTGGGCGGCCTATGCCGACGAGCCGGGCTTCTGCAAGTCCGAAGGGCTGGAGGCCATCCGCAAGTTCGACCATGTGCTGACGCCCGGGCGCTATGTGGGCGCGGCAGAGGACGCAGGCGACGGGGTTCCGTTTGAGGAGACGTTTGCCTGCCTCACCCGGAAGCTGAACGACCAGTTCACCGAGAGCGCTCGCTTGCAGGACTGCATTCACGCCAACCTGTCGCTGATCCCCACAGAGCAGGGTGACGGATCATGACGTTTGACGCGTCGCTTCTTAAGAACGTGTGCACGTCCCTCCTTGACGAGACGCTGGAAAGCCAACAGCACACGCAGCACGCACGGCGAAAACCCGCCACCGCACAGTGCTCTTGCCGGAGGACATAGAATAGAGATGACCGACAAGCCGCTGATCACGCCATTTGAGGAGGCCATCCGGTGCCTGGAGGAGATTCTGGAGCGCTATCGCTCGGATCCCGGTGATGACTTCATCAGGGACGGGGTGATCAAGCGGTTCGAATTCACCTACGCGCTTGGACATGCAATGCTGAGACGTTATCTCGAATATAGTTCGGCGGCGTCCGAGCTGGTTGATGAAATGTCGTTTCAGATGCTGATCCGCACCGCCAACGAGCAGGGGCTGCTTCTCGGCGACTGGTCCGACTGGCACGGGTTTCGCGACATGCGCAACAAGACCAGCCATGCCTACAGCGAAAAGATCGCGATTGATGTTGTCGCGCAAATCCCGCGGTTTCTGGAAGAAGTGAAATTTCTGCGTGACCGGATGGTGGACCGGCTGGCATGAACGCAAACGCCCCGCTCATAGACCTGCGCGCCGACCACCTGGATATGGTGCACAGCATCCTGGCCCGGCATGTGCCGGACTGCGAGGTTCTGGCTTTCGGGTCGCGCGCGACCTGGACAGCCAAGAACTATTCCGATCTCGACCTCGCCATTCTGGGGGACGCGCCGCTGCCGTTCGATGTGACGGCCTCCCTCACAGAGGCCTTCGATGCGTCGATGCTGCCGATCAGGGTTGATGTGGTTGACTGCATGACGGTCAGCGAGGACTTCCTGAAAATCATCCGCCGCGATGGCGTTGTGCTTCAGACGCTCAAGACAAGAGATGAATTTGATGGGATTTGGGAAAGTGTGGCGTTCGGAAAGGTAATCGAAATAGCTAATGAAAAAAGATCAACCGCGCAAGTCGATGTAAGTCGCTATGTTTCCACAGATAACATGTATTCGAATTTTGGCGGCATAACTGCCGCCACAACCAGACCACCATCCGGGAGCGTCACTCTGTTTAGATCAGGTGATACGTTGTTTTCAAATATCCGAACATATTTTCGAAAGGTATGGAGGGCTGATTTTTCGGGAACTTGTTCAAATGACGTTCTGGTTTTTAGACCCAAAGACCCGCACATATTAGTCTCTGACTTCCTCTTTCATCTTTGCCGTTGGCAAAAATTTACCGATTACACGGTGCAAACTTCAAAAGGTGCGAAAATGCCGCGAGGAGATAAGGAGGCGATTAAGAAATTTGGCCTCTGTCTGCCCGCGCTCAGAGAACAACGAGCCATTTCTGCCGTTTTATCCGCCCTCGACAACAGGATCGACCTGAACCGTCGGATGAATGAGACACTGGAGGCGATGGCGCGGGCGCTGTTTCGGGACTGGTTTGTCGATTTCGGGCCCACCCGCCGCCGGATGGCCTTGCGGCAAGAGGGTCGGGAACAGGGTCAGAACGAACAGGGACTTGCGGCTGACCCCGTCGCCATCATGGGCGGGGCCTTTCCACCTGAAAAAGCCGCTACCCTCGCCCCGCTGTTTCCTGCAAAGCTCGCGGACGACGGCCTGCCCGAGGGGTGGAAAAAAACTCTTGTTGGTGAACACATAAAGATATTGGACTCCAAACGTGTGCCGCTATCAGCTCGGGAGCGTGAAAAGCGTATAGGCCCTTATCCTTACTACGGTGCGACGTCGGTGATGGGATATGTGGACGACTATTTGTTTGACGATATCTTCTTGCTGCTAGGAGAAGATGGCTCTGTCATTCGGCCCAATGGCAAGCCCTTCACTCAATATGTTTGGGGCAAGGTTTGGGTGAATAATCATGCGCACGTTTTGAAGGGTAAGACATTTTCAACTGAGCAGCTCAAGGTGATTTTTGACCATGTCGATATTGCCCCATTCACAACTGGAGCTGTCCAGCTCAAGCTTAACCAAAAAAACATGAAATCTGTTTCAATGACATTTTCTGGTCTAGAGGTTCATAGAGCATATGATGAACTTATTTCGCCTCTGTTTGCGAAACTCCGAGCAAACATCCAAGAAAACCAAACTCTTGCCGAGATGCGCGACCTGCTTCTGCCTAAACTCATTTCCGGCGAAATCCGCCTGAAGGATGCGGAGATGGTGGTTTGAAATCGTTTTGGGTGAATAATCGATCACGGCTAAAGAGCGCTTGGAGTAACGCCTTCACAGATACGCTCATTGGCCAAAGTATCGTTGTTCTTCTCGTGCTTCTATTGGCAGCCTTCCTCTGGGCGAGATTTTCGGAACCACCCGATTTTGGTGATCTCCAAGTCGAGTTCTGGGGGCTGATATTCGATGTTGCGGTCATTCTAGTCGGTTTCGGTATCATTCAACATTACAAACAAAAACGCGATGACATCTCACGTCACTCAGAAGTAATTGAGGATCTGAAGAGGTGGGACAGCGATGAAGCCAAACATCGCGTTCTTGGTGCGATGCGCCGTTTAAATCGGCTGGGTAAAACGGATTTTGAGTTGTCGGGCGCACATCTAAAGAACGCCAGCTTTACTGACTATGGGATCAAATCAATCTCTGGGTCAACTCTTTCAAGCGGAGGGCGTTGGCTTGATGATGAGATTACGTCCTCCATTTTTGAGCAAGTCGACTTTTCAAGGCTGAATGCCCGCAACGTGAGATTCGAAAGTACATTCCCAATGCGGTCGGGAACTGAATTTATATGGTATAGGGCGCGTGCGACTTACAAAGACTGTGAGTTTTGGGGTGCTGATCTTCATGGTACAGTGTTTGATGGGGCTGAGTTGATTTGGACGCGCGAACCACCAGAAAGCCTTGAAGAATTTGAAGGTGAGCAACCAGATGGAAGTCCATCTTATATAAGGGTTGCGGTCGGTCACTTTGAGAGAGTCGACCTGGCAAGAACGTCATTCAGGTATTGTTCCTTTGAACGGGCAGACTTCCGGGAGTCCGAGAACATTGAAGCTGCGGATTTTACGGGCGCACAGGGTTTGGAGAGTTGTGCGTTTGACAATGAGGGCCTGAAAGAGACGATCATTCAGAAGTCGAAGGACGTGAAATCATGACCGGATTCAGCCATCTTTCGTACATTGATCATCGCGCGGAGCGGTAGCAGTGGGACGCATGAGCTTCACTGAAGACCTCGCAGTCGGGCACAACTTTCTTGTAGAAATGCTTTTTGACGCGGCCTCTTTATTCGACTTTTCGTCGTTGCATTTTTGGATAAGGCTAGAACCAATTTTTTCCGCCAGAGTGCTTGGTACCGCATTTCCAATCTGACGCATCGCTTCACCCCATGCACCGTAAATAGCAAAATCTTCATGAAAACCTTGGAGCATTTTAGCTTCATGCACCGTCAAATAACGGATACTGTCATCACTAAAACGGATCATGTTTTCGCCCCCCGGAACTCCATGTGCTCCGGCTTTGATTGCCTTAGATGGTAGGTCATACATGCTGCCAGTGTGGCCCGGATAGCTTCTGGCCCCATCCTTGAATTCATGATCCACAATGCCATGCCCGTTAATTGGATTAGGCAGATGCCCTAGCACATCGCGCATCGTAACCCATGGTTTGCCGGGGGGGGCGGGAATAGGCCATATTGCCGTTCTATCCTTTCAATCTTGCGCATGAAGTGGGGGGTATGGGCATATTCCAAGGGCTTCTTAATGCCATGGCGTTCCCAATAATCGCCGGAAATGTACTGATTCCACAGCAACCGTTCGAGGTTGTGTTCAGTTAGCGGAAAGGTCCAGCCTGTATCTAAATCCGTCCGGATGCCTACTACAATAACCCGCTCACGAATCTGAGGGACACCATGGTCGGCAGCGTTTATTAGTTGATATTGCACATGATATTCTGGCGGTGAAGTTGGACAATTGTCCATATCCCGGAGCTTCGCAAGATGCTCGAACCAAGTATCGCATCTTTGGCCTATGTAATCCGGATATTTCAGTCTCAAGATGATGTATTCAAAGTAGTCGGCGAAGTTGGACCGCAACAAACCTTTGACATTCTCAAAAATAAAAGCTTTCGGCCGCAAAACATTGATTGCCTTTAAGGCATAGGGAAACATATCCCTAGCGTCTTCGGAAGCCCTGTGTTTTCCACCTAACGAAAAGGGTTGACATGGCGGGCCTCCGGCCACCATTTCGACAGGGCCAAGCGTGGAAAAATCGTAATCTTTAACATCCCCCTCGAACACCTTTGAAGGGTCAAAGTTTGCCCGTAAAGTATGGCAGGCATCGCAGTTGGATTCGACAAAAGCTAGATGATTAAAACCCGCTAGTTCAAGTCCTTTTGCCAATCCACCTGCACCGGAAAAGAGCTCTAGTAATCTCATGAATCAGCCCCCAGTCTTGAAAGATGAGAGCCAATGCGATCAAGTATCTCGTTATGCTCACGGGGTGTGCCTGTGCATTTATCTGCCCAAGGCCGCCCTGTGTGGATTACATCCCAATCTGACTTAGCCTGGTTGAAATGGCCTACGCCGGGTGTGTGATTGCCAAATCCATCAAGAACAGAGTTCCATAGCGGCGCATTCAGCTTGATCAGAGTGGACTCAACGGTTCCAACCATATCGGATCCTTCCGCTTCAAAAATCACGAAACGGCAAAAAAATTCATCGATTCCAATTCGAGCAACTTGATCAATATTTCGACTATGCTCCCTGATCCGAGAATGCAGCTCAAAGGATGGTTTGGAGGTTGTATCGTGCGAGATACAGGACTTTCGCCAGCCTTTTGGAACAGCTTTCCCTACATAGATGGGATACTTGTATTCTAACCTGTTCAACTCCGCATAACGCTCATAGGCTTCATATTTTCCGGTGTAGTAGAGAGCATAAACTCCAGTACCAGAAAATTTGTCTTGAAGGGGCAGGGGATGAACGGGGGAACCGTTAAAAAAGCGAACTGCGTCTTTAACCAGTTCAACAAATTCTTCACTATGATAAACGTGCTTGCTACGATTAAATGGTTGTCTTTCCACTGGTAGATGCTTTATCTCATTTTGGTCTGTTTCTGACAATAGGTGATAAATGCCGTCCCCGCGTTCTCAGGGAGCGTACCCTTGGCTGTTTCCGCTTTTGCGAAGGCCAGCCAATCGGCCCCTATAGCGTAGTAGTCCAACCCCTTCTCATGGGTGATTCTTCGTGCCTTGTCCTCTGCCCAACTCGGTAACGTGATCTCTGGTGTCAGCTTGGCTTGGTGGATTTAGGCTGGAAGATCGCCAGATCATTCTCGGTCAGTTTCATTTGATAGAACGGGGTGTAATCGTCGCGGATGTTCAGGGAAAACTTCTTCAGAGGAGCATTGCTGCCTGTCTTGTTATGAAGCTTGGCCAGCCCGATCTGCCACTCGGGCGAGTTGCTACAATGCTTACGGGCAATCTCATACAGGCGGCGCTCAAGTGGTCGCCGCAGCCGGAAATAGTCGTAAGAGATGGTCACGACTTCATCTGCCTCAATTGAGGCCATGTCGTCCTTGAGGACGACATCGGAAATATCAAGGATAAAAAAATCCTTCTGGGGATGGCAGTTGGATAGCAAACTCGTAGAGCGATCCTATCCCAAGCTTGACCTATCAGGAACCCATCGCGGGAAATTCGCGTTTGACCCTTTCAGAATCAAAGTTTGAGTTTGAGCTTTGTAAAAAGGTCGATTCTGAATCCGTAACATACTCCGTGGGTAAAACTATTAACACTAGATAGTGCAGTCACGAGATTCCAATCCAGAGTGCCATACACCGGATGTGAATGGACGCCAGGAAGGAGGCGGTATTTTTGGCCTATCGAGTGGCCATGCCTCGCCACCGTTTAAGGTGCAAAAAGGCGTGCTCAACCCGATGCCGCAATGTGTATCGCTCTTTGTCATCATCGCGCCACGCCACTCGATTCTTCTTTGGCGGTATCACGGGCGTTATTCCTTGAGACATCGCCTGTTCAATCAATGTATTCACATCGTAACCTCTATCCGCCAAGAGATACTCGGCTTCTATCCCGTCTATCAGGCCGCCGGCTTCCTGACACTCGGCTCGTGTCCCTTCTGTCACAATCGCCCTGACCGGCAGACCAGGCGCATCCACGGCCCAATGCCGTTTTGTGTTGCGCCCCCTTTTGTGAGGCTCATGCTCTGATGGCCGCCTTTCGCGCCTGCCGCATGCGGATGCACCTTGCAGTGACGGGCATCCATTATCCGCCATTCGTCACCCGGCTCATCCATTAAGATTTCCAGCAAGCGCTCCCATACCCCCTTATCTCGCCAACGTATGAAGCGGCGATGGGTGTGGCTCCAATGACCATCATCCGGCGGCACATCGCGCCAGGGAGCACCGGTGCGCAGGATCCAAAACACCGCATTAATAAATGGCCGGTTATCTTTTGCAATACCTCCCCAGCTCCCTTTCAGGAACTTGTCGAGAAGTGCCAGGATTTTTTTCAGATTTTGACTATCGGGGCGGAATTAAAAGTGCACCCCAGGACCCGCCTTCAGGCACTCGCCGGTGCCATCGAATGGGCGCTGGAGAAGCAAAAGAGCCGTGCCGACAAGGCAAGCGGCCAAAAAGCTAGGAAAGTAGAACTGAATTACTACACTGATCTGGTGACCAATCTGTCCAGGGCGTTTGCCCTGGCATCCGCCAGCGACTACGCACAATCGGTCAAGAACGAGGTTGGCTTTTTTCAGGCCGTTCGTGCGGCCTTGTCCAAGTCGTCGCCAAAGACCGGCATCAGCAGGCGCGAAAAAGAGTTTGCCATTGGTCAGCTCATCTCGGACGCTATTGCAGAGGCAAGCATTATCGACGTTTTGGCTGCTGCGGGTATGCGTCGCCCGGAAATCTCCGTACTCTCCGAAGAGTTTCTCGTCGAAATTCAGAATATGGAGCAAAAGAACCTTGCGCTCGAGACTCTCAGGAAGCTTCTGGCTGGCGAGATCAAAGCCCGGCAGCAACGCAACGTGGTTGTGAGGCCAAAGCTTTCTCGGAGCGCCTTGAGGCCGCTGTCGCACGCTACCACGCCAACGCCATCACCAGCCTGGAGATGATCCAGGAGCTTATCGACATGGCCAGAGATTTGAAGGCATCTGTCGAACGTGGCGAAGGCCTTGGCCTGGGCGAAGAGGAGCTGGCCTTCTACGATGCGCTTGCGCAAAACCGGAGCGCAGTCGAAATGCTGGGCAGCGAGGAACTGCGCAAGATCGCACATGTGCTGGTGGAACAACTGAGGAGTAATGTGACTGTCGATTGGCACCTCAAGGAAAGTGCGCGCGCCAAGCTGCGGCTTCTGGTCCGCCGCATCCTGAAAAAACATGAGTATCCACCTGACCTGGAACCCGTCGCGATCAAGACCGTGTTGTGCCAGGCCGAGACGTTGTTGCAATGGAGCGACGCACGATAAACTGTGTTCACATGTGGTGTCACGTTGAAGTGCTGCCTGTGACGACTGAACCCATGGGGATTCCTGAAAGGCTATCTCGCCACTATCCGGTGTGTTCTACCTTCATTACCTCTGATCGAATTGCCTGGCACCGCCTGATCCTGCTATATGTTATGTAATGTTATGTAAGGTCACTTGCATATAGACGCATATACGCATGTAATCCGCCAGCGGCCCAAAGCCAGCCAGGAGAGTACATGCGTGTATATTACCTATAGGCTTGCCTATGCCCGGAATAACAGAAAACATACCCAAAATGCAGCCTGGTCCAGGCACAGTCTTTTCCGAGAATACAACTTTGCGTCGCAATAGATGCCCTCAATGCCTATGGGCAAGGCAGATAACGACCGCTTTTGAAGAGCCGCAACTTACTGCATTGCTTACATTTATGAAAGGAATTGACTTAGGGAAGCTCTGATTAATGTTGGCGAGGCAGTCAGTGCGCCAAAAGTAGCCGCTTTAGGCGGGGCAAAAATCGGCGAGCCGAAGTGTAGCGAAGACGGCACCCGCAAGGTGAGCAGCTTTAGCTGCGTAAAAAGCGCAGCTTATAACGCATAAATACACATTTTGAGCTGATTTTTAACGCAGCAATGGCAACGCAGATAATTAATCAGAGTTTCCTTAGCTATGTAAGCTGCAAAGGTTCTGAGGGCCGGTGATTATGGTTTCACACCGCCCAGATTCCTGAAAATCCTGCTCACTATATCGACTGAGCCCATGTGAGCTTATGAGGCGCGATATGGAGTTGAGCAGGGATGTTGACATCACCAAAGTCGCTTATGAAGCGGTGCGTGTGTTCTGAGGCCATTGATCTCAGATAAAACAGGATGCCGCCGGACGATCCGGCGGTGCGTAGCTAACCAGCGACAGTCACACTGCTGATTTAGAAGAGTGGGCCGGTTTGTAATTCTGAAATCCTGCTGGAGATTATTCCAGTGACGTTTTAGCGCTTCTTTGTGTATCTCGTCCATAGGCAGGTCTTCCAAGGCATCGGGCCAGAAGGCAGGGGATGCGGGTTTTGTCCATTACATCATTCAGGTGTGGCTTTATCGCCCGCCAGGGAATATCCGCTCTATCGGCCCAGGGCTGAAAATTGGCCACCGTTACCGCATACCAATCTTTGGTTCTGCTAGGGTTGAGCACGTATTCTTTCTTATCTTCAATGCAGACGCTCGTTGTTACGATGTCGTAGGCAGGCGAGAGCCGAGGTGTTAGCTGGTCCTGATACAGCAGCTTCCAGTTCTTGAGGTGTGCGTCGCCATTGGCAAGCAATATGTTCATCAGTAATCGGCGAGCCAGTTGCTGGGCGTCGGCCAGCTCTACACCAAGATCATTGCTGATGCCAGCAGCCGGACTTTATATCCTATCATTGAACGCAAGGTAATCCCTGACAGCATTGTCTACAGTGATTGCTGGCGTGGCTATAACGTGCTGGATGTCAGTGAGTTCAAACATTATCGCATCAACCATTCGAAGTTGTTTGCGGACAGGCATAACCCCATCAATGGTATTGAGAACTTTTGGAATCAGGCCAAGCGACACTTACGCAAGTTCAATGGTGTACCGAGGGAACATTTTGGGCTATTTTTGAAGGCATGTGAGTGGCGATTTAACAACAGTGACCCATCGTTCCAATTACGGCAATTGAAGCAATGGGTTAAGCGTCACATGGGATAGTTATCTGGTACAGCCCCTATATATTTATATACGGCACTCTCTCTGCCTTGCTGAACACAAAAATGCCCTCTAGCAGAGGCCACTCAATTAGTGTGAACAGGCCCTAAATTGAAATTGAGAGAATGAACTGGTTGAAAAGCGAAATTGTCTGAATTGCCTTCGCCAAAAGAAATATTGAAAGTCGTGCTGAATGTGCAACTTAGCAGCAAGAAAGAAAATAGTAGTATCGTGGATGTTTTCAGCATGGGGTTTTCCTTATCAGGATTCCTGCAGCGCCATTTCCCGTTTAAAGCGTTTGAAATTGTTTACATAGATTTCTGCGCTTAACAGCAAACCTTGTTGTTGCTCTTCAGTCAGTCGCTTGATTACTTTGGCTGGGGAACCCATAACCAGTGATCCGTCGGGTATTTCTTTGCCTTCTG
This sequence comes from uncultured Pseudohongiella sp., assembly GCA_965198435.1. GTDB lineage: Bacteria > Pseudomonadota > Gammaproteobacteria > Pseudomonadales > Pseudohongiellaceae > UBA9145. The sequence goes on from OZ240664.1 coordinate 789,155, forward strand.
TTACCAGGCTGTTGGCACCAATCAGGCAGCTCTTGCCAATTCTGGCGCCGTTGAGCACGACGGAATTAATACCAATCAGCGAACCATCTCCAATGGTGCAGCCATGCAGCATCACTTGATGACCTACTGTGACATTTCGGCCAATAGTTAAGGGCATTCCTGGATCAGTATGCAGAGCCGAGCCGTCTTGAATATTGGAGTTCTCCCCTACAGTAATGAGCTCATTATCGCCTCTGATAACTGCATTAAACCAAACGCTCACGTTGTTCTCCAACCTCACCAGGCCCACAACAGTCGCATTGTCTGCTACGAAGTAGTTGTCCCCGACTATTTCAACTCGTTTATCTCCCAGACGATAGATCATACATGTTCCTCAAATTGCTGGATTGTCTTATCGGCACTGAATTGTCCCTGCTGCTATCCAGAGCGCAGTCTTCCGTGACCTTCTACCTGCGATAGCCACACACTTCTGTGAGCCAATGTGTAACATTATAACAAGCAGTATTATTGTAGACTCCCAGTCAGAGACATTATTCTCATTATTATATAGAACAACAAAGGAGGAGCAGTTCATGTCGTTCCGAATAATTATTGCCGCTGTGCTCTCATTTTCACTGGCCTCTACAGTAGTCGCCCAAGGTAACCCGATCACCGGAGAGGGGATGCTTGATCCTAATCCTGTGGTCACCCGTAACTGGGGTGAATTACCCGGCGGAAGAAACTGGGGATCGACTGCAGGTATTGATATCGATCCTAACGATGGTCACATCTGGGCATATGAGCGCTGCGGGGCCAGCAGTTTCGGGGGCGGAGTCCCAATTAACTGCGATACAAACCCAGTAGATCCCATCTTTAAATTCAATCGCCATACAGGTGAGGTGATGGCCAATTTTGGCGGTGGCCTCATGCAAACGCCTCATGGCATTCATGCTGCTGCAGATGGCACTGTTTGGGTCACTGACTTTGCCGCAAATCGAGATGGCACCAAAGGCCATCAAGTGCATCAATTCAGCGCCGATGGTGAGCTGTTAATGAGCCTGGGAACTGCTGGTCAGGCTGGATCTGGTCCTGGCATGTTCAATCAGCCCAACGACGTCATTGTGGGTCCAAATGGCAACATCTATGTGTCTGATGGCCACAACGGACAAGGCATGACCTCGGTTACTGCGATGGAGGAAGGGCGCGCAGCGGGAAACACTGCGCGCATTATGAAGTTTGCGCCTGACGGCACTTTCATTAAGGAATGGGGGCGTATTGGTGTTGCTCATGGAGAATTCCGAACCCCTCATGCTTTGGAATTTGATGCCTATGGTCGGCTTTGGGTAGCAGATCGTGGTAACCATCGAATCGAAATCTTCGATCAGGATGGTAACTACCTTGAGTCGCGCTATGCCTACGGCCGCATCAGTGGTCTATTTATTACTGATGACAATATGGTTTACGCCATTGACTCTGAATCTAGTCCAACTAATCATGTGGGTTGGCGTAATGGTGTTCGTATAGGGCCATTAGAGGAAGACAATATCGTTGGCTTGATTCAGCCTTTTGAAAGGCCTGATCGTGTAGGTCAGGGTACAGCCGGTGAAGGTGTTGCCGTAGATGCTGATGGTAATGTGTTTGCTGCGGAAGGGCCTAATTCATTGAGTTGGGCTGGTGGTGCATTCACTAAGTATGAACGGCGTCGACAAGACTAAAACCTAAGGAACCTCTGATTAATTACCTACGGTGTTATTGCTGCGTTAAAAATCAGCTCAAAATGCGCATTTATGACCTATAAACTGCGCTTTTTCGCTGATTTTTGCCTTGCACTAACTGCCTCGCAAACATTAATCAGAGAAGCCCTAAGATCCAAAAGCCAGACCCGAAGCCCCCGGCTTCGGGTTTTTTCTTTAAGCGATCTTCATCAATACCTCGCCCGTCGTTACGCGATCGCCTTTCGTAACGCTTATGGCTTCCATTTCCCTGCGATATTGGCATTGATTTCAGATTTCATCTTCATTGCTTCAGTCACCAGAACTGCCTGGCCGACACTGATCTGATCACACTCGCTCACTGAAACTTTAACGACATTGCCTGACAGGGTGGCAATAACATGCCCTGACTCCCTAAACAAATTCATTTCCGAAGATGATCGAATTTTAAAAGACCTCAAGCTTTTTATTGCACTATCTTATTGCATGCACTATCGGAACTCGCTGACTCCTTTGTAAATATCGGGGTTCGAGTCTGGGTGAACTCCTCAGATTACCAGGGCATGCATTTTGATAAGAACGAAAGAGTGTGCAGGCAGTCTGAGCAGGCTGGGTTTTCAATTCCATTTCCCCAAATGGGTGTACACGTGTACAAGCCGGACGCCTGAACCTGATAATTTTAAGCTGTCAGCCTGGCGCGAATTTCCTGCACCAGGCTTTCCGTAGCTTTTCGTGACTGCCTATTAATCCTTACACGCAATCGACCACTGCTGCTACCTGGCGCATTCTTGAAAGTGCGTATATTCCTGCCTTGTAAAACCAAATACGATGACCAGAGTTTCTGTTCCAATCTGGCGCCAGTGAGGTTTTCTACAGCGATCTCGACATGCTTAACGCTGGTTTTCAAAAACCCCATCATTGAATCCAGAGTTTGATATTCAACAACGACGTTATCGCCCTCCAGATTTATCAGGCCCTGTGTTTCAGTTAACCCCATCGGATCAAATACAGTAAATCCAACATTGCTGTCATAATCAAGAAACTCCTGATACCTGGCATTTGCCAAAGAGCTGGTTCGCTGCATAGCCAGTTCAACAAACTGCGGCGCATATCGGAGTCCAGCGTAGTGGCCTAACAGGAAAAGCCCCCAACCGAAAAGCATATACATTGACCAAAATACGGTGGTATTGGTCATTACATTGATGATGATGCAAAGAAGATTGACGCTTATGAACAGTATGGAATGGGTTCGAAACCGAGACCAAAGGTAATCGGCCTTGTCTTTTTCTAACTGCTCATCTTCCAAGAGCGCTATAGCACGGTCCACATCGTCACGGTTAACGCCAACTTCATTGGCAATGGCTAAAAGCTCGTCGTGGTCAACGGTGTTTTCTTTGTCCCCCTCCTGATTCTGCAGGCTCAGGCGGATAATCTCCGCTACTTCTTCGCTGCTGTAGCGCCGCTTTGAAGGGGTAATATCTCCATTTATGGAAGATTCGCTTGTTTTCGAGCTGGTGTCCTGGTGCTTTTCTTCGGATGGCATACCCATATCATCTCCTGTCTATGGCTCGCTGTGAATGCTTCTCTAACCGCAGCAAAGCAAGCCCTGCAAATCGATACCTCAGAGATGCGCTGCAACTATCGCGCCAGGCATCCGGCCAGTGCGTAAATTGCGCTGCAGCCCAATAATGGTGGCGTATTCAGTAAATGGGCAAATCCCTTTTTTGAATCTAATCGTGAAAATTGCTGCCAATATGACTAATACATAGCGAGAACCGCGATCGCTGGCGTTAAAGCTCGTTAAAATATTGAATTAAATAGCTTTTTCTAACAACGGGGTGTAATTGCCTATTCGCTTTGTAACGGCATTGTCATATTTCGGCAATATCCACTTGATAAGCTGACTTGCTACCTCCCATTTAGTCCTTCCTTGTATTTATCGGAGTTTGGTTCATGGTCTCATTGCGCCTGCATAAGCTGGCCTTATTTCTCTGCGGTTCCATCTGCGGAGGGGTGGCTGCCGCAGCAGAAATGGGGGATGCAATTCCTGAATATGAGCCAATACAAGGCATTTCAGGCAATCTCTCCAGTGTGGGTTCAGATACATTGGCGAATCTGATGATTTTGTGGGGTGAAGAATTCAGCCGTTTCTATCCCAATGTGAATGTCCAGATTCAAGCCGCCGGGTCTTCCACAGCTCCCCCTGCACTCACCCAGAGCACGGCCAATATCGGTCCGGTAAGTCGTAAGCTGAAGGACAATGAGATTGAAGCATTTGAAACTCGATATGGTTATCAGCCCACGGCAGTGCCTGTCGCGATCGATGCACTGGCAGTTTTCGTTCACCAGGATAATCCTTTGAAGAGGGTGAGCTTAAACCAACTCGATGCACTGTTTTCCAGTAACCGACGTTGCGGTTCTGGCGAGGAAATTACTGACTGGAGCCAGTTAGGATTGGAAGGGGCCTGGGAACGCAGACCTATACAACTGTTCGGCCGTAATTCGGTATCAGGCACTTACGGTTACTTCAAAGAGGAAGTATTGTGTGGGGGCGATTTTAAAAATGCTGTTAACGAACAACCTGGTTCGGCTTCTGTGGTGCAGTCGGTAGGTGCGTCAATTAATGCTATTGGTTATTCAGGTATTGGATATCGTACTTCTAATGTTCGTGCACTGCCTTTGGCGCGAGAGGGTTCCCAATCTTTTGTAGAAGCAACTGCAGAAAATGCTATTGCAGGGCGTTATCCTCTGGCCAGATTTCTCTACGTCTACATCAATAAAGAACCCAACAGGCAATTGCCGCCATTAGAGCGGGAGTTTTTGAGTCTCATTCTTTCGCGCAGTGGTCAGTCTGTGGTGCAAAAAGATGGTTACATCCCATTGCCTGCCCCAGTGATAGAAATTGCTCGTCGTGATCTAGGTTTGTAAGCCTTGATTCACATAAAAGTGACTGGGTATATAAAATAGAAGGAAGGCATGTCAGACAAGTCCCCAATAAGCTCCGATTCGAAGACTGAGCTTCATGCTGGGCTCAAAGCATTGAATACCAATGTCAGGGGAAGATTCAGAAACATCCTGGACAAGGCAGCACAGCGGATTATTTCGCTTGGTGGAGTTGGTGTAATCGCCACCTTACTGCTGCTATTCGTTTTTTTGCTCTATGAAGTTGTTCCACTGTTTCGCGCTGCGACAATCGAGCAAATCGATCAGTTTACTCTGGACACTGATCCTGCTTCTCAAACTATCTATCTCGCATTAGAAGAGCAAGGTGAAGTGGCATTTCGTCTGGATGCTGATGGGTCTGTCAGTTTTATCAACGTCAATACCAATGACGTTATCTCCCATGAGCGTTTGCCTTTGCCTGAGGGAGTGCAGATCACAAGTTTTGCAGTTGCTGAGCCCGCAAGTGGCATGCTTGCATTCGGATTAGATGATGGAAGCGTGCTGATCTTTGGTCATGAATACATTACTGGCTTTGCAGGGCCGAGCAATCAGCGTCAGATAACGCCTTTTCTCAATTATCCGTTGGGAGAACAAGCCCAGGAAGTGTTTGATGGCAGTTCCGTCAAGCAACTCGCTCTTTCGAGCCAGGATGATGGCATTGTGCTGGCTGCGATCAACAGCCAAAACGAATTGCGATTCTTACAGGCTACTCGCGCCAGAAATCTCATCGCTGCTATTGATCCCAGTGCTGCATCACCATTTACTGCACGTTTATCTTCTACGGTTCCATTGGGCACAAACTATCGTGAGGCTTTTGTCGATGGCGACCAGCGCCGACTTCTGCTATCAGGTGATGCAGTCATCAGTTCAATGGAGATTGCGTCAGTATTTAATGAGCAGCCTGGACAGGCAACAATTGAGTCACCGATTTCAGAGCTGGATTATCAAAACTCCCAATTATTGCTTGGTGGTATTTCTTTGTTGTCAGGTGCTTCCGGGCAGGTACATCAGTATTTTCTTAACACGCAACCTGACGAAGCAAGCCTGGTGCCAATTCGCACATTCCAGGTCAATGCAGTACCGCTTGTCGCATTGGTTCCAGAGCAACGCCAGAAGAATTTTATTGCTATTGATGAGGCAGGTTGGGCTCACGGATTTAACACCACAGCGCATCGAGAAATCTTCAGTGCGCAAATTGCTCCTGGCGCACCGGTAGCGGTTGCTGTATCCCCAAGAGGTGACAGGTTACTGGTTGAAGAGAATGCGGGTCAATATTCTCTTTGGGCAATCGATAACCCACATCCTGATGTTTCGTGGTCTGTGCTTTGGGATCAAATCTGGTATGAAGGATATTCAGAACCGGCCTATGTTTGGCAATCCTCTGCTACTGACAATGCCTTCGAGCCAAAATTCTCATTAGTGCCACTGTCTTTTGGCACGCTTAAGGCAGCCTTCTATGTCATGCTGCTGGCCGCGCCCCTGGCAATCTGTGGTGCTGTTTACACAGGCTATTTTATGGCGCCTGCCATGCGTCGCAAAGTGAAACCCTTGATCGAGTTGATGGAAGCGTTGCCAACCGTCGTGCTGGGTTTCCTGGCAGGGCTCTGGCTGGCACCATTTGTTGAACTTCATCTGCTCAGTGTGTTCGCGATACTTATCCTTTCGCCGTTGACTATACTGAGTGTAAGTTTCGTCTGGTATATGTTCCCCAAAAGTATTCGCCACATTATTCCAGAAGGTTGGGAAGCGGGGTTACTGATACCAGCAGTATTGTTCTGTGGCTGGTTTGCGTTCTTTGTAGCCGCTTCTATTGAACCTGTGTTTTTTGCCGGAGATATTCGAAGTTGGTTGAGCAATGAATTGGGAATCGACTACGACCAGCGCAATGCGATGGTAGTAGGATTCGCAATGGGATTTGCCGTAATTCCAACCATTTTCTCCATTGCCGAAGATGCAATCTTCATGGTGCCACGCCATCTGCCATATGGTTCGCTCGCATTAGGTGCAACTCCCTGGCAAAGCCTGTGCTCTGTCGTCCTGCCCACCGCCAGTCCCGGTATCTTCAGTGCGCTCATGATTGGCCTGGGGCGTGCGGTGGGTGAAACCATGATTGTGCTGATGGCCACGGGCAATACACCCATTATGGATGCGAGCATATTCGAAGGTATGCGCACGCTGGCGGCGAATATAGCCATTGAGATTCCAGAGTCAGAAGTGGACAGCACCCATTACCGAATTCTCTTTCTTGCCGCGCTCGTGTTGTTCACATTTACATTCATGATCAATACGGTTGCGGAGGTTGTCAGGCAACGCTTGCGTGGAAGGTACACATTGCTATGAAGACAGCGCACATAAAAAAATGGGCATCAACCGGCACGCCATTCATTTGGATTAATGCGGGTGCTGTTGCCATCAGCCTGATCATGGTTGTGGGGCTGCTATTGATTCTCGCGGTTAATGGTTTAAGCCACTTTTGGCCCAAAGATGTGCTGCGCGGTAGTTATTCACCGAGAAATTCAGAGGTTGCTGTCTCAACGACAGCGTTTATCGGTGAGGTTGCCCAGACAGAGCAGGTGCCAGTGGAACAGTTGCGGGACGCAGGGGTGTTATTGCCAGACAGCAACGGATTGCTTGAAAGGCAGTTAATCAAGTTCGGTAACCGGGACATCACTGGCGTGGATTTCGGCTGGGTGATAACTGAATTTGTTACCGATATAGAATATCCAAAGCTGGCGACAGTTGTGGAAAGAAGGGGTTTTGGAAATTTTTATGGATTTCTCAATGGGCTTACAGAGGCAGGTGAAGTTTTAGAGTTTCATAATCCTGACGCAGAAGAATCAGATAGCGCGCTCTGGTCTGCCCTACAGTCAAAACTGGATCGTGTCGCTCTACTCTACGATGAAATCAACCTGTTGCAGCGAAGAGAGATTGCTCAGATCAATTATGATATGGAGCGGTTGCGTTTGGCAGAACGCCGACTCGAACAACATTGTGAGCTTGATGCTCAAGCCTTGAATGAAATTGATAGCAGACGTGCAGCATTGGAAGCTGAGTTTGGTGAGTATCAGTCCCGCCTGAGTGATTTTTATGGTCAGGTTGAAAGTGATGTGGCTTACTTCACCGCTGCCAATGGCCAACAAGTTGAAATTTCCCTAGGGGATATTATACGTGCCTATCGCCCCAACAATATGAGTTTTGGACAGAAGTTAAAGCTATATTTTGCCAAGATAGGTGAGTTTTTAACGAGCGAGCCGCGAGAAGCAAACACTGAAGGAGGTATATTTCCTGCAATTTTCGGCACGGCTGTGATGGTGTTGCTGATGTCGGTAATCGTAACGCCTTTTGGAGTAGTTGCTGCTGTTTATTTGCGGGAGTACGCAAAGCAAGGGCTGGCGACCCGAATCATACGTATTGCTGTGAATAATCTCGCTGGCGTTCCATCTATCGTTTACGGTGTATTTGGTCTGGGTTTCTTCATTTATATTGTAGGCGGAGAGATTGATCGGGTGTTCTATTCCGAAGCATTGCCTGCACCGACCTTTGGAACACCAGGCTTGCTGTGGGCTTCGCTTACCCTGGCATTGTTAACTGTACCGGTTGTTATTGTGGCTACCGAAGAAGGGCTTGCAAGAATTCCTCGAAGTCTTCGTGAAGGTAGTCTGGCCCTGGGTGCAACCAAATTTGAAACTATTGTGAAAGTTGTATTTCCAGTGGCCAGCCCGGCAATGATCACTGGCCTCATTCTTGCGATTGCCAGGGCAGCAGGTGAAGTTGCGCCCCTCATGTTAGTAGGGGTGGTGAAGTTAGCACCGTCCCTACCAGTGAATGGGGTTTATCCCTATATTCATCTGGATCAGAAATTCATGCACCTGGGGTATCACATTTATGATGTTGGTTTTCAAAGTCCTAACGTGGATGCCGCCAAACCTTTAGTTTTTGCCACTGCGCTGTTATTAGTGCTGGTTATTGCACTGTTGAATCTGAGCGCTGCCACAATTCGTAATCGCCTGCGCGAGAAGTACAAATCACTCGATGTATAATCAAAAATAAGCCAGCTTTAAGACCAAGATGGAAGAGATCGCTGATAACAAAAATCAAGTAAGCAGTGTGCAGAAATCAAATGCTGTTTTCGCTGACGGGTCTGTTGTGGTCGAGAATTCTAAAGAGCAGGAGAGGGATTCGATTTGCATTGAGGTAAAAAAACTCAATCTTTTTTATGCAAAAAAAATACGTGCGCTGCGCAACATCAATTTGGAAATTCCTCGGAACAAGGTTACAGCTTTTATTGGGCCCAGTGGCTGCGGCAAATCCAGCTTGCTGCGCTGTATGAATCGCATGAATGAGCTGGTGGATGAGTGCAGGATAAAGGGTAAGATTCTTATTGAAGGCCAGGATATTTATAAGAAACAAGTCGATGTAGCGGATCTTAGACGCCGAGTAGGAATGGTGTTTCAGAAGCCTAATCCATTTCCAAAATCTGTTTACGATAATGTGGCCTACGGATTGCGCATCCAGGGTATCAGCTCCCGAAGAGTGCTCGATGAGATCGTAGAAAATTCACTGCGAGCGGCTGCTTTGTGGGACGAGGTTAAAGATCGCCTGGAAGCTAATGCTCTTGAATTGTCGGGTGGCCAGCAGCAGCGCCTGGTGATTGCACGAACTATCGCTGTACAGCCGGAAATTCTGCTGTTGGATGAACCCGCGTCATCCCTGGACCCTATATCTACTCTGAAAATTGAAGAATTGATCTACGACTTTCGCGAGCAGTATACGATTCTGATCGTCACTCATAATATGCAGCAGGCCGCACGAGTCTCTGACTTTGCTGCATTCATGGATATGGGCAATATGATCGAGTTTGACTCTACTGATAAGCTGTTCACCAATCCATCCGTAAAACAGACTGAAGACTATATAACCGGGCGCTATGGTTAATTAGTCGAGAATTTGAACGATAATTGCAATATTGCAGTACTACTTTAGCAGTAAGCTGTTTCTCTATTCCACAGGATTGCCATGAATTCCACTGCCAGCAGCCACGGGCACCATATCTCTCAGCAATACAATGCTGACCTTGAAGAGGTTAAAAAGCATATGCTGGAAATGGGCGGCAAAGTGGAACAGCAACTGTCCAATGCGCTTGATGCCTTGGTGGATGTTGATAGCGGTAAGGCTTCTGAGGTCATCGCTGAAGATGATGTCATCGACTCCATGGAGATGAAGATTGATGAAGAATGCAATCTTATCATCGCTAGACGACAACCCGCAGCCAGTGACTTGCGACTGGTATTAGCCATTATCAAAGCCATACGGGACCTGGAGCGTATTGCTGACGAATCCGCAAAAATTGCCAAAGCGGCTTTAAAAATGAGCGAGCAGAGTGAACTTCCTACCGGGTCTATGGAGTTCAGAACCTTGGGTCAGCAAGTTCGGCGAATGCTGCATACGGCACTGGATGCCTTCGTGCGCCATGATACAAAGTCAGCCTTGGAGGTAGTTCAGGAAGATGCGGATGTCGACAATGAATACGGCGAAGCCATGCGTTCGATAATTACTCATATGATGGATGAGCCGAGTAATATTTCTCAGGCACTGAACGTTATATGGGCGTTGCGTGCGATGGAGCGCATTGGCGATCATGCCAAAAATATCTGCGAACATGTCGTGTACATGGTTGTTGGTACCGATATTCGGCATGAGAAAATCAAAAACATCGCAGACAAGCTTGTTGATTAGCTGAACAGGCCTGGCGTGAAATGTATCCTGTCATAGATTCAGGTGATAATTTCTGAACGCTGAATCTCACTTTTGTATCTCTAAGAGCCTCGCAAACATTAATCAGAGGCTCCTTAGATTCAAACCCTTTTTCTTACCCTGTAAACTCCGAAGATTTGGAATAAGAGGTTCCGAGTTCTTTAATTTTTCTAGTTAAGGTGTTGCGCCCCCAACCAAGCAGCGCAGCAGCATCTTGTCTGCGCCCTCCAGTATGTTTTAACGCAATATTGATCAGCGTGCGTTCGAACATCGGCGTCGCTTCATTCAGTATTCCTGTATTGCCTTTGCTCAGTTGCTGATCTGCCCATTTTTGCAACCCTTCTGTCCAGCTCCCGTCCGCTGGGCCTTGCGCTTCCTGCTCTGAAAACTCGGATGGCAAGTCGGATAGCAGCACTTCTCTCGATGAGGCCATCACAGTCACCCAGCGGCAGAAATTTTCCAGTTGTCTTACATTGCCAGGCCAATCCAGGGTAGTGAGATAGCTTTCTGTTTCTGGTTTTAACACCTTGCTTTCGACATCGAGTTCATCAGCCGTGCGGTTTAAAAAATACTCAGCGAGTTTTGGAATATCTTCGCGGCGATCTGCCAATCGAGGAATATGCATTCGAATTACATTGAGGCGATGGAAAAGGTCTTCGCGAAATTTGTGTTCCCCTACAAGCTTCTCCAGGTTTTGGTGAGTTGCTGCAATGATTCGAACATTGACTTTAATTGATGTGTGACCACCAACCCGGTAGAACTCACCATCAGATAGGACACGCAATAATCTGGTCTGCGTCTCGGCAGGCATATCACCGATTTCATCCAGGAAAAGCGTACCACCATTGGCTTGTTCAAAGCGGCCTGTACGTTGCTGCGTCGCGCCAGTAAATGCGCCTTTCTCATGCCCAAACAATTCTGATTCGATCAATTCTTTCGGGATAGCTGCAACATTCAAAGGAATAAAAGGTCGATCATGACGGGGGCTGTGGTTATGTAGTGCTCGTGCAACTAACTCCTTGCCTGTTCCCGATTCGCCGTTAATTAGTACAGAAATATTGGATTTAGATAGCCTGCCAATGGCACGAAATACCTCTTGCATGGCAGGTGCTTCGCCGATGATTCCCTGATTATTTAGCTCTGGTTCAGCTCTGCTTCCTGCCGACCTGTCACGGACATGCTCAAGTGCGCGTTGAGTCATCGCAACTGCTTCATTCACATCAAACGGTTTGGGCAGATATTCGAACGCGCCTCGGCTGTAGGAAGCGACTGCGCTTTCCAAATCTGAATGGGCAGTCATTATGATGACTGGTAATTCGGGATGTTCTTCCTGTATCGTCGAAAGCAGTTCCAGGCCATCAATTCCTGGCATGCGTATATCGCTGATTATTGCATCCGGCGACTCATAGGAAAGGCGTGATAGCAGGTCCTCACCTTTTTCAAATGAGGTAGTTGCTAAGCCGCTTTTACTCAGGGATTTTTCCAACACCCATCGAATAGATCGATCATCATCCAGAATCCAAACGGAACTGTTTGCAGTCATTGACATTCCTTCATTAAATAGTTGCATGTAACTGATGCCTGTAATTGGTTGCGCACTAACTCTCTTCGCTTATATAAACGAAAGGCAGAACTGCGGAAAAAATTGTTGAGCCTGGTTTGTTAAGACACTCAATCATGCCCTGGTGCTGATTAATAATGCCATGCGAGATAGGAAGGCCAAGGCCACTGCCATCAGCGCGACCACTAATCATTGGGTAGAAAATGGTGCCTAACATTTCAGTTGGAATACCAGGACCATTGTCTTGCACTTCCACCTTTACGGCGAGGCGGTGAAAGCGAGTGCCGATAGTGGCATTACGAGTAATTCTGGTTCGTAAAACTATCTGACCCTTCTTTGTGTTGCTGCCGACAAGTGCCTGTTGTGCATTTCGAACCAAATTCAGTATTGCTTGAATAAGCTGATCCGAATCACCTTGAATAGTCGGAATGCTGGGGTCGTAGTCGGTTACAACTTCAATGTTTTCACTGGCACTATCGGCCTCGATTAAACTTCGCACTCGCTCTAATATTTCATGCACATTCACGTCACCCAGAACCAGAGGTTTGCGCGAGCCCATCAGGCGATCGACGAGATTATGCAGTCTATCCGCTTCCTCAATAATTACGTTTGTGTAGTCTTGCAATTCGGTGGATTCAATCTCCTGCGACAAAAGCTGGGCAGCTCCGCGGATCCCCCCTAATGGGTTCTTGATTTCATGGGCCAAACCCCGCACCAGTCCAAGAGTTGTATGGTGGGCAGTTTGAAGTGATTCTTCTTGGGTTATGCGATGGGAGTGTTCTAGAGAATTGATTTCCAGGATAGCCTGGATGTTGCCATTGTCAGCAACTGGATTAATCGTGTAGTCGGCGAGCAGAGTCTCCCCATGTTTAATAGTCAGATCGGCAGCGCGCTTAGTGAAACTCACATTGTTTTCGATGGCATTGCGCATCTCTGCAATGTCATCTTTGGCATTCATTAAAACATCACCAATGCAATACTGATTTGCTTTGCTGTCGCTGATGTCGAGAAGGGATTCGGCTTCCATATTCAAATAGAGCAGACGCAGCTCACTGTCCAGCAGCAAGACGCCAGTTTTTAGGTTATCGAGTAACCGCTTATGTGCATTGTCCAGAGTCACTTGGGTTCTTGAGCGCAGTGGCGGGAGCAGATTCCGAAACCAACATGCCAGCCCTTCCTGGGTAGTCATGCAATAAGCAAACCAACAAGCCCAATTGTGGTGCTAAAGTTAACCCCAGAGAATGTGAGCTCTACAGACATATTGCAGAATATGGAGGTCTCAGAAATTGATGAATATTCACACTATGCACCGAAACGGTGCATTACTCAACCTGAGCTTAAACAGATCCGTTGCTATACAATGTCGGTTGCCGGGGGTTGAGCATTCATTAGAAGACATCCGCCTGAATGATTTAGGGAAGCTCTGATTAATGTTGGCGAGGCAATCAGTGCGCCAAGTAGCCGCTTTAGGCGAGACAAAAATCGGCGAGCCGAAGTGTAGCGAAGACGGCACCCGCAAGGTGAGCAGCTTTAGCTGCGTAAAAAGCGCAGCTTATAACGCATAAATAGGCATTTTGAACTGATTTTTGCCTTGCACTAACTACCTCGCCAACATTAATCAGAGGCTCCTTAGAACTTCTTTTGCCAAATCAACTGTTTGCGCTAATGAAAAATGATCAGGCACGATTGAAAGCAGGTGGGTGTTGCCAAATATGAGGTTTTTACAGCCACAAAAAACCCCGATCGCGCAAGTCGATCGGGGTTTTGAGATTGAGTGGTATTAAGAAGCCAATCCTTCTTTTGTACTCTTGATGATCGCCGCTGCCACCTTATATGGATCAGCGTTGGATGCAGTTCGGCGATCTTCCAGGCGGCCTTTCCAGCCATCTTGTACTGTACCGACTGGAATTCGAATTGAAGCACCACGGTCTGAAACACCGTAGCTAAATACGTCAATAGATTGAGTTTCATGCTCACCAGTCAGGCGCTGATCATTGTCGGCACCATAAACGCTGATGTGACGTTCGATATTTTTACCAAAAGCGTCGCATATTCTGGTAAATACAGACTCATCACCAGCATCACGCATTACGCCATTTGAGAAGTTTGCGTGCATGCCTGAACCATTCCAATCGAGATCTTTTCCGAGCGGCTTTGGCTCCCAGTTGATAGCTAATTCATAACGTTCTGCGGTTCTTTCAAGTAGATAGCGAGCAATCCATGTTTCATCACCAGCTTGCTTTGCGCCTTTCGCAAACACCTGGAATTCCCACTGTCCGGCAGCTACTTCAGCATTAATGCCTTCGACATTAATGCCAGCTTCAAGGCATAAATCCAGGTGGTCTTCTACTATGTCACGGCCATGGGCATTCTTTGCGCCAACGGAGCAATAATATGGACCTTGTGGGCTAGGATAACCGCCAGCCGGGAATCCAGGAGGAAGATTGGTCTTGGTATCCCACAGGAAATACTCCTGTTCAAATCCGAACCAGAAGTCATCATCATCGTCATCGATTGTTGCGCGACCATTAGATTCGTGCGGTGCACCATCGGCATTCAGTACTTCAGTCATTACCAAATAGCCGTTGGCACGATCGGGATCAGGATAGATTGCAACAGGCTTTAACAGGCAATCAGAATCATCGCCGGAAGCCTGCAAGGTGGAGCTGCCATCGAAAGACCACATGGGGCATTCCTCCAGAGTGCCGCCAAAGTCTTCGCGCACCATGGTCTTGCTACGCAGGCTTTGGGTAGGCTGGAATCCGTCCAGCCAGATGTATTCCAGTTTAGATTTCATTTTTTCTCTTTCTCCTGATCGATAACGAGTTAAGGTTTGTGACTTGTGCGCGCTGTAAAAATTCTGGCTTTAACTGCTGATAAATACCAGTCAAACCGGGCTCGAAATTTTACACATGTCCTTCAGTTTGCGCCTAACGAGTTCCTAATAAATTCTTTATACAGTAAATATATAAGCACAATCGAGATGTATTCTCGGACGTGGGCTGTGGCTTAGTAAGGGAGCAAGATATATGCCATCTAACGGTGCGCTTCAGACCCTATGAATACCAGGGCAATCGACTGAATGGATTTTCGTGCGCACTTCCAGTACACACAGTACAAAAAGTGAACAAGTGGCACTCCCCCGTCGATCTGAGTCCGAAAATCATAACCTTCTGCCCATTTTCGACGCGACAGAGGTGTTCACTCGATTGCCCTGCTATGAATACTGGCCTTTACCAGCATTGGTTATTATATCGCACTAATATAGTGCATAATTCATATCTAATGCACTGAATCAGTGCTTTAGTAATGACGTATTTGGAGCTTCGACTCCAGCAGGAGATGAGGTATCTTTGCCATCCGCTTGTCAGCCCGGCGCTGATTTTCAGTACGCGTTGCTTAACTCATGTTGTTTCTCGTCAAATTATTTCCTGAAATCACCATCAAAAGCAGGCCTGTGCGTAAGCGATTCATTCGCCAACTGCGCAAAAATCTCAAGGCTGTGCTTTCCCCATTGGATCAAGATATTAAGGTTTCCGGGCAATGGGATAGCCTGGAAGTTGAAACATCGGCAAACGATTCTCTGGAGATTGATCCAATAGTAGAACGCATGAAGTGCACCCCCGGCATCAGCCAGATCATCGAAGTTGATCGGTTTGATTTGCCTGATATGGGTGACGTCTCGCAAATAGCCTATGACTACTATGCGGATCAACTTACGGACAAAACCTTTGCAGTGCGCTGCAAGCGGATGGGCTCTCACCCTTTTAAATCAGTTGATATTGAGCGTATCGTTGGCGCAAAACTTAACCTGCAAACCAAGGCTGCTGGTGTAAATCTTTCAAATCCTGAGGTAACCGTTGCTTTGGAAATTCGCGATGATCTGCTTTACATCGTTAAGCGGCAACACTTTGGTCTTGGTGGTTTCCCGTTGGGCTGTCAGGACGCTGTGTTGTCGTTGATATCTGGAGGATTCGATTCAGCCGTCTCAAGCTATTTAAGTATTAAGAGGGGCTTACAAACTCATTACTGCTTCTTTAACCTGGGCGGCAGTGCCCATGAGCTTGCGGTAAAGGAAGTTGCGCTTTATTTATGGATGAAATTTCATAGTTCGCATCGTGTGAGGTTCATTTCCATTCCATTCGAAGGAGTAGTGGAAGAATTGTTCAAGAATGTTGAAGACGCTCAAATGGGTGTCATTCTCAAGCGCATGATGCTGAGGGCTGCCAGTAAAATTGCAGAACGTATGGATATAAAAGCGCTGGTCACAGGTGAGAGTGTGGCCCAGGTTTCCAGTCAGACTCTTGCTAACTTGTCTGTTATCGACGAGGTGTCGAAAGCGTTAGTACTTAGGCCGCTGGCAACAACTGATAAGCAGGAAATCATAGATACAGCTCGCGTCATTGGCACCGAAGAGTTCTCAAAGCACATTCCAGAATACTGTGCAGTCATATCAAAAAACCCTACCACCAGGGCACGCCCCGAACGTATCGAGCGTGAGGAAAGCAATTTCGACTTTTCAGTCTTAGAAGACGCTGTTGCATCAGCACGCACCCAACTGATCACGGAAATAGTCAGTGATATTGAGTCGGGATATTCTGACGTAAGCGTAGTGAATTCAGTACAAGATGGGGCCACTGTCATTGATATAAGACACCCCAATGAGGTTGAGATGAAACCATTAAGAATTCAGTTGAAGGCTGACCGAATTCTAAGCATTCCTTTCTATGCTTTGCGCAAGAAATTTGAGAGTCTGGATTCCGACAAAAGCTACTTGTTGTATTGTGATCAAGGCATGATGAGTCGATTGCATGCGGCTCATCTCATGGACGAAGGATTTACCAATGTTGCTGTATTAGAGACGCAGAAGTCCTAGATAGTATAGTCACGAGCTTCCAATCCAGAGTGCCATACGCCGGATGTGAATGGACGCCAGGAAGGAGGCGGTATTTTTGGCCTATCGAGTGGCAATGCCTCGCCACCGTTTAAGGGGCAAAAAGGCATTCTCAACCCGATGCCGCACTGTGTATCGCTCTTTGTCATAATCGCGCAATTCCACTCGATGCTTCTTTGGCGGTATCACGGGCGTTATTCCTTGAGAAATCGCCGGTTCAATCCGTGCATTCACATCGTCACCTCTATCCGCCAACAGAGACTCGGCTTCTATCCCGTCTATCAGGCAGCCGGCTTCCTGACACTCTGCTCGTGTCCCTTCTGTCACAATCGCCCTGACCGGCATACCAGGCGCATCCACGGCCACATGCAGTTTTGTGCTGAGCCCCCTTTTGTGAGACTCATGCTCTGATGGCCGCCTTTCGCGCCTGCCGCAGGCGGATGCACCTTGCAGGGACTGGCATCAATCATCAGCCATTCGTAATCCGGCTCATCCATTAAGATGTCCAGCAAGCGCTCCGATACCAGGCTGTGTCAAAACTATTACGCTCAGCGATATATCGTTAAAAACAGGCTCAAAATCCTCATTTACGCTCTGTAAACTCCGGTTTTTCGCCTGTTTTTGCCTCATCTCGCTTTCGCTCATGACGTTTTGACACAACCTGATACCCCCTTATCTCGCCAACGTATGAAGCGACGATGGGTGTTGCTCCAATGACCATAATCCGGCGGCAAATCGCGCCAGGGAGCACCGGTGCGCAGGATCCAAAACACCGCATGAATAAATTGCCGGTTATCTTTTGCAAACCCTCCCCAGCTCCCTTTTCGTCCAGGTCAATGGGGTTCAAGTAGTCCCTAATTACGACAAACTGTTCAGACGAAGCCCAATTCACTGCTCTTAATCCTCCACGCCGCGAATTCCATCGAGGTGGCACTGGTACTCGTGTATACTCGCCGCCTTTTGAGCATGCCCTGTCAGGGTTGTTTAATCCGCTTTGAGTAGAAGCCAAAACCCAATGCTAGAGAAGATACGAAACATCGCCATTATTGCGCATGTAGACCATGGTAAAACCACCTTGGTCGACAAGTTGTTGCAACAATCTGGCACCCTGGAGACCCGGGGAGAAAAGCTCGAGAGGGTAATGGATTCCAATGATCAGGAACGCGAGCGCGGCATCACCATTTTGGCAAAAAATACAGCAATTACCTGGGATAAGTATCGCATCAATATAGTCGATACCCCTGGCCATGCTGATTTTGGTGGTGAAGTGGAACGGGTACTTTCTATGGTGGATAGCGTGTTGCTATTGGTGGATGCTGTTGAGGGTCCGATGCCGCAAACCCGTTTTGTTACCCAAAAAGCATTTGCCCAGGGCCTGAACCCGATTGTTGTTGTCAATAAGATTGACCGCGAGGAGGCTCGCCCCGACTGGGTGATAGATGAGGTCTTCGATTTATTTGATAAATTGGGAGCCACAGATGAGCAGTTGGATTTCCCAATCATCTATGCGTCTGCTTTGAAGGGTATTGCAGGAGCAGAAGCGGATGCGCTCGATGATGATATGAGCGCACTTTTCAAAGTTATCGTCGATAAAGTGCCACCTCCCGATGTGGTGGTTGACGCCCCATTGCAGATGCAAATTAGTGCATTGGATTACAGCAGTTATGTCGGTGTGATTGGAGTGGGTCGCATCTCTAGCGGGAAAGCGTCGCCGAATCAGGCTGTTGTTATAGTCGATCGAGAAGGCAGGGAGTGCAAAGGTAAGCTTCTGCAGGTTCAGAGCCATTTGGGCTTGGAACGGGTCGATGTGGAATCTGCTGAGGCAGGTGAGATTGTTTGTATCTCAGGAGTCGAAGACCTGAAAATCTCAGACACGCTTTGCGATCCTGAACATGTAGCAGCACTTCCAGCGCTCAGTGTTGATGAGCCTACAATCAGCATGACGTTTCAGGTTAACGACTCACCTTTTGCTGGCCTCGAAGGTAAATACCTGACTTCGCGTCATTTAAAGGAACGTCTGGACAGGGAGCTGTTGTACAATGTTGCATTGCGAGTTGAGCAGGGGGATTCACCGGATAGATACAAGGTATCGGGTCGCGGTGAGTTGCACCTGGCCGTCCTGATCGAGAGCATGCGACGAGAAGGTTACGAGCTGGCAATATCAAGGCCACAGGTGATATTGCATGAAGAGAACGGAGCGGTGCAGGAACCCTATGAAACTTTGGTGATTGACTGTGACGAACAGCATCAAGGCTCAGTTATTGAGGAGCTGGGAAACAGACGCGCCGAGATGCGAGATTTACTCCCAGATGGCAAAGGCCGTGTGCGTTTAGCGTTTATTATTCCTACCCGGGGTCTTATTGGATTTCGATCCAGCTTTCTCAGTATGACGTCAGGCACTGGCTTGATGACTCATGTATTTGATCACTATGGTAAATTCAAAGAGACCGAACTCGCTTCCCGTGTTAATGGTGTCCTCGTTTCTATGGTAGAGGGCAAAACCCTGGCCTATGCATTATTTAATCTGCAGGATCGGGGACGGCTATTCATCGACCCGAATACTGACGTTTATGAGGGCATGATCGTTGGCTTACATAGCCGGGATAATGATCTTGTTGTGAATCCAACCAAGGCCAAGCAACTTACTAATATTCGTGCAGCTGGCAATGATGAAAATATTCTGCTTACCCCGCCAGTGACCCATAGCCTTGAGCAGGCAATGGAATTCATTGCAGATGACGAACTTGTGGAGGTAACACCGAAAAGTATTCGCCTCAGGAAAAGATATCTGACGGAGAATGAGAGAAAACGCCGCAGTCGAGGGGTGGCGATGAGAGGGTAGAGATTTGAGTCTGGGATTTACTAAATCAGTGTTCTATTATCTATCCCCTTTGCAAACAACAATAACTCTAAAAAATCATAACCCATATGTTTGTCCTGTTCCCAGAAATCAAACCTTATAAAAGACATCAGTTAAAAGTCTCTGATAAGCACGAGTTATATCTGGATGAAGCCGGAAATCCTGAGGGGCTACCGATTCTGTTTGTGCATGGTGGGCCAGGAGCAGCCTGCGATGCCAGTTCCAGGCGCTTCTATGATCCTGCGGCGTATCGCATTATCACTTTTGATCAGCGGGGATGTGGTCGCTCAACTCCCCATAGTTCTTTGGAGGAGAATACTTCTCAACACTTAATCCAGGACATTGAAGTTATTCGTCACTACCTGGATGTGGACAAATTCGTGCTGTTTGGTGGGTCCTGGGGCTCGACTCTGAGTTTGCTTTACGCACAAGCTTATCCAGAGAACGTGTCGGCCTTGATTTTGTGCGGTGTTTTTCTTTGTCGTCAGCAGGACTTCGATTGGCTCTATCGCGATGGCGCAAATCGAATTTTTCCAGACTATTGGGATGAATTTGTTCGCCATGTTCCAGAGTCGGAACGGAAAGATTTGTTGGCTGCTTATTATGCAAGGCTAACCGGAGGCGATGAGCTTGCGCGCATGGCGGCAGCCAAAGCCTGGGCTGCGTGGGAGGGGAATTGTGCAAAGCTTCGACCCAGTGTTCAGACGCTTGCGAAATTTACCAAACCCCATAATGCAATAGCCTTATCTCGAATAGAGACTCACTACTTTATGCACAAAGGCTTTATCGCTGAAAATCAAATCTTGCAGAATATGGAAAAGATCGCTGATGTTCCAGGGCGTATC
Source organism: uncultured Pseudohongiella sp. (assembly GCA_965198435.1). Taxonomy (GTDB): domain Bacteria; phylum Pseudomonadota; class Gammaproteobacteria; order Pseudomonadales; family Pseudohongiellaceae; genus UBA9145. Next base: position 809,703 of record OZ240664.1, read on the forward strand.
ATTCATGGACGATATGACATGGTCTGCCCGTTAGAAAATGCTCATCTCTTGCACAACCATTGGTCTGCTTCTGAACTGCATATTGTGCGGGATGCTGGACATTCTGCGTCAGAGCCGGGTACTGTCGATGCATTGATTCGCGCCACTCACGATATCAGTAAAAGTTTTAAGTCAGCGGAATAATCGAAATGTTGGCACTGATTCAGCGAGTTAATTATGCCCGTCTCAGTATCGAAGAGAGGTTGCACTGTGAAATCGATAAGGGCCTGCTGGCGTTAATTGCAATTGAGAAAGAAGATGACAGTGCGTCTGCAGACAAACTATTGAGCAAGTTGCTGGCCTATCGTGTGTTCGTGGATGAGGGTGGAAAGATGAACCTGGGATTGCAGGATATCGAAGGTGATTTGATGCTGGTTTCTCAATTCACACTTGCGGCCTCAACCGATAAAGGTCTCAGGCCCGGATTCTCCAGTGCCAAGCCACCAGCAGAAGCAGAACCGCTCTTTAATGAGCTCGTTGAAAAAGCGAAAGAGAGGCATCGCGTAGTAGAATCAGGTGTCTTTGCAGCAGACATGCAAATTGCGCTGGAGAATGACGGGCCTGTTACATTCATGTTGAAAGCCTGAGGGTCAAGCGCCTTCAGCACCTTCTTCCTCTTCCTGTCGTTTTCTTATCATCCGTCCGGCGATAATGCCGACCTCAAATAGCAACCACATTGGTATTGCCAACATAGACTGTGTAAACGGATCTGCTGGTGTTAGCAACATTCCTACAACAAAACAGCCGACGACGACGTAAGGCCGTTTTTCTGCCAGCGAATCTGGTTCGGCTAAACCAACCCAGATAAAAATAAAGACAGCAATGGGTACTTCAAATGCAATGCCAAAAGCCAGGAAAATCGCCAGGGCGAAGCTGAGGAAACTATTGATATCGGGCGCTACCGCTATTCCTTCTGGTGCTACGGAAATGAAGAATGAAAAAACAAAGCCAAATAGTATATAGCGAGCAAATGCGATTCCGGCGTAGAACAGGAGAACGCTGGAGATAAACAGCGGTATGGCGACCGCCTTCTCTTTTTTGTACAAGCCTGGAGCAATAAACGACCAGATCTGATACAGAATATAAGGCGCTGCAATAAGAAACGCGACATAAAAAGTGAGTTTAAATGGCGCAAAAAAAGGAGAGGTTGGGTCGATCGCGATCATTGTTGAGCCCTCAGGGAGAGCATCCAGCAATGGTGTAGCGACGTAGGTATAAATATCGTTAGCAAAGGCGAAAAATGCAAGAAATAACAGCAATACAGAGAAAAGACATTTGAAAATACGATCTCTCAGCTCAATCAAATGGTCGATCAGTGTAAGTTCTTTTTCATCTTCTGCGGAGGTCATGATTCAATTTGTTTGTTATCAGGACTATCAACTTTTGCTCCAGCAAGTTTGGGGTTCTTGCCGATGCCATAAAGCTGCTGTTTGATTTCATCGCCCGTCTGCGCGATCTGTGCACCAACCCCGGCGACTTCTTCTGTTAATGATTTTTCCTGGACTGCTTCGCTCTCAGCATTGGAGGCTGTTACCTGCTCATCCGTGAATTTGGAGGCACCTGGATCGAAATTTGCCGAATTAACAATCTTGTTAGCGGACTCTTCAACATTCTTTGCCACACCTTCTACTTCATTTTTCGCATCTTCAATCTCAGCCATTACAGATTCATTGTGCAGTTGTCTGCGAATTTCATCCGCATTGAGTTCGCGTTCAATGTCTGCTTTCACTTTGTAGAAGCTACGCCTAAATCGCCCAATCCATAAGCTGGCTGTTCTCACTGCACCTGGCAAACGCTCCGGACCTAATACCAGCAAGGCGATCACGCAGATCAGCAGGACTTCGAACGATCCGATGTTAAACATGGTCTATGAGAGGAAATCCAAAGGATTTTGAGAAATATTGCCAGAACCGAAATGAGTCCTGGCAATGAAAACGACTGCCTATTTGGTTTCTACTTTTTCGGCTGCGGCTTCAATCACTTCGTCACCTGCATCCGATGCTTCTTCGGCTCCATCATCCTTTATTGCTGTTTTGAAACCTTTGAGCGCACCGCCAAGGTCAGCTCCTAAGCTGCGCAGTTTTTTGGTTCCGAACAACATAAAAACAATCAAGAGAATGATTAATAGCTGCCAAATACCTATTCCACCTACACCCATAACTACCTCCAATTTCGACAGTAAAACGAGAAGTTCTGTCGATATTAATTCTCTCGCGACGCCTTTTCTTCCAGACCGGATATGTTAAAGCGTTTTTCCAGTTCCTCCAACACCTGTTCAGGCCCCAAATTCAGGTGGCTCAGCATGACCAGGCTATGGAACCACAAATCTGCAGTCTCATAGACCACTGCGGCCTTTGATTCCGGGGTATTGCCACATTCTTTGGCCGCCAGAATCGTCTCATTTGCTTCTTCGCCCACTTTTTCGAGAATTTTGTTCAACCCTTTTGCATGCAGGCTCGCGACATAGGATTGGTCAGATTCAGCGTTTTTACGCTCTTCCAGCACTGCTGCCAGTTTTTCCAGTACATCGCTCACGTTAATCCTCTTTCAAGTTATTTCCCAGGTTTTGAACTGCGCATTTTAAGTGGCATCAAAACAAAATGTGGACATTTAAACCAGTATGCGGCTTCACTCTTTAAACCACAAAAGGTACAAGCCGATAGAGATCAAGCTGAGGCTCGCAAAAGATGCGCTGCTGAGTAAGCTTGAAACGGCTGGCACAAACAGGCTGATGGAGCCAACTCCAATCGCAGTTGCGCCGACAACCCTCGCATTAGATTTTCTTTTATGCTTTTCCTGTTTTCTTGCGGTCACATCGGCTTGCAGAGTTTTATTGATACTGCGTAGTTGATCAGCCTGCGCGACCGCATTAATCAACAAAACAGGAAGATCCGGTAATTGATCTACCCAGTTAGGAGCATTTTCCTGCAGCCTGTTCAGCAGAGTTAGTGGATTCAGGCGTTTAGTATTCCAGTTCTCCAGGTAAGGCAGAGCGGTTTGCCACAAATCCAATTCCGGGTAGAGCTGCCTGCCCAGACCTTCAATGTTTAATAGTGTTTTTTGCAGCAACACCAGTGTGGGTTGCACTTCCATCTCGAAGCGACCTGCGGCCCTAAAGAGCTGTATCAGTATTTGGCCGAACGAGATTTCTTTTAGTGGCTTTTGAAATATAGGCTCGCAAACTGTTCTCATGGCTGATTCGAATTCATGGATCGGCGTAGTTTCAGGAACCCAGCCACATTCTACATGAAGCTCTGCAACACGCCGGTAGTCTCTTTTAAAAATAGCGAGTAAATTTTTAGCGAGGTATTCTTGGTCGTCTTTGGTAAGAGAGCCGATGATGGCGCAGTCTATCGCGATATACTGGGCAGCTTGTGGATTATCTTTAGAGACAAAGATGTTTCCGGGATGCATGTCAGCGTGAAAAAAATTGTGCTCAAAAACCTGGCTAAAGAAAATTTCCACGCCATTTTCAGCAAGAGTCTTTAAGTCTATGCCTGCGCCTTCGAGGTCCGGTATATCAGTTACCGGGATACCATTAATGCGTTCAATCACCAGTAAGTTTTTGCGCGTGTATTGCCAATATATTTTCGGCACATAAAGTTTTTCTGAGCCTTCGAAATTCTGGCGCAACTGTGATGTATTAGCTGCCTCGCATTGCAGGTTAAGTTCATCCAGTATGACTTTTTCGTAGTCGTTGATGGTTTCAACAGGCCTTAAACGTTTGCCGATAGAGCTCCGGCTTTCAATGAATGAGGCAATTTTCTTCAGTAAAGCCAGATCAGCAGCAACGACTTTTTCAATACCTGGTCGCAAGACTTTAACCACTACCTCTGACCCATCAAGCAATGTTGCCTTATGCACCTGTGCCACTGATGCCGAAGCCAAGGGCTCTTCGTGCAAGCTGGCGAAAACGGATTCCGGATCTATATCAAGCGAGTTTTTAACTATTTCATTGATAGAAGGAGACGAAAAAGGAGGAACATTGTCCTGCAGAACCTGCAACTCATCTGCCAGTTCTGCCTCAAGGAAATCTCTTCTTGTGCTGAGTAGCTGTCCAAACTTTATGTAAATAGGGCCCAGCTCTTCAAGGGCCATGCGCAGTCGCTGATTTTTGTCTTTATTGCGGTGAGGCGAGGCAAAAGTAAGAGCCACGAATGGGAGCAGGATCAATCGCACCCAAATGGTTCCCGAAATATCCAGCAGGAATTCCTGCAGACGATATCGCGCTGCAATATTGAGAATTCGTAGGAGTCTGAGAAAAGAGGACACGGCGTTGTTTGGTATGGCTGGTTAAGGGGCTGCCAAGATTACACCTGAGCCCAACGTTTCTCCAGTTTCGGCTCAGATGGATTGGTTCTCTTAAGATGGGTTTGCCTTTTGGTCGCGTGGCACAAGGTTCGCTACTTGAGCTTCGGCCCGATCGATTCGCAACCTCAAGGCATCAAGACTACTCTTAAAATTTTCCACTTCGATAGCTGTAGGAAATACCTGGATTTCTTCCTTCAGGTAGTCATCAACATTCTGTAACATCCGGGTACGGTTCTGTGCAAGCCAGCCATTGGCATTCGCAAGAAACTGACTGAACTGATGTGTGACCACATCTCCAAGCATTGGCGGTAACACATCTTCCCATTCGACGTCGAGCTGATTCATTGCAGTAAAAATATCCTGTACCAGCTCAGTATCACCTTCTATCTTGAGATTCTCAGAAACTAGAGATCTGCGGGAGTGATCTTCCAGAAGTAATCTACTGAAGGTGCTGGCACTGGCACTGACTTGTGCATCTACAGCGAGCGAATATTCAATTGAATCGATTGCCGCTAGATGGATTTCCCTGGCATCGAAACCTATGCGTATCGGGAAAGTAGAGGGCAGGGGAGAAATAGAAGTGGGCAGTTGCGCAGCAAAATCCGGTTGTAACACCTGTACCTGAATTGCTTTGCCTGCAAATTTTTTTAATAAAGACAGCAGATGCTGATCAGAGCCAATGAGTCGATTGATGAGTTGTTCGGCTGGCCAAAGCGCTGCATTGCCAATTAGTTCAGTAACCACTGTGATCTCATTAATGTGCTTTGAAGCCGAGGTGAATTGCGCATATGCCATTCATCACATCATGGAACTTACAATCCATCATGCCCGCTGCTTCCATCATGCTTTGCAATGTTTCCTGGTCAGGGTGCATGCGAATAGATTCCACAAGATATTGATAACTTGCTGAATCGCCTGTGACTAGCTTGCCCGTAGCTGGCCACAAGCTCGAAAATATATCGTAGGCTTTGCTCACGAGTGGATTACATGGCGTTGAAAATTCCAGCACCAGCGCTCGGCCTCCGGGTTTAAGGACTCGATGCATTGATGCTAACGCCTTGTCTTTATTGGTTACATTGCGTAGACCATACGCAATACAAACACAATTGAAACTGTTGTCAGCAAAGGGAAGTGTTTCTGCATTTACTTGAGCAAATTCAACATTCCTGATCAGACCTTTATCGATTAAACGGTCGCGCCCGACTGACAGCATGGCTTCGTTAATATCTGCCAACACCACCTGTCCCTCTTTGCCTACCAGTGGGGCAAATTTCATGGTGAGATCGCCGGTACCTCCCGCCAGGTCCAGCACTTTATGACCTGGTCGAAGCGCGCACATTTCGATAGTGAAGCGTTTGATCAGTCGATGAGTTCCGAGAGACATCAGGTCGTTCATGACGTCATAACGGCCTGCTACAGACCGGAACACCTCCGCAACTCGCGCCTGTTTCTCGTTAACCGACACTTCTTGATAGCCGAAGTGTGTAGTTTCCTCAGATGCAGGATTAGCGTCGTTGCGTTTATCCATGGTTAGCCAGAAGGAAGCGGTTTAATCTGAATGACTTGAGTATCCGCTGGAAGTGCTTCACGTGTAGCGCCAGCGGCCTGCAGTTTAGCAAGGTATTCATGCCAGAGCGATGATTCGTTCTGTGCCAAATCCCGTAGATATTCCCAGCTATAAATTCCAGTATCGTGACCATCATCGAAACTGAGTTTGATGGCATAATTTCCTACGGTGGCGATCGCGCTAATCTTTACATCACGCTTTCCAGTTTGTATCACTTCCTGCCCTTTACCGTGACCTCTTACTTCTGCCGAGGGAGAATGCACACGCAGAAACTCTGCGCTGAGAGAAAAGCGCCTGTCATCATTATAGACGAGTTCAAGCGTACCCGATTTTTTATGCAGTTTAAGCTCAGTTGGAACAAATCCGGCCATATCTTTTTGATGTCGTCGATATCAGAGAATGTAGCGACTTAAATCCTCGTCGCTGGCCAGTTCCTGTAGTTGCGCTTCGACATATTCCTCATTGATAATCAATTCGCCGTTGTTGCCAACACCGAGGTCGGAGGCGGAAAAGGACACTTCTTCTAACAGGCGTTCCATGACGGTGTGCAAACGCCTTGCACCGATGTTCTCAGTGCTTTCATTAACTTGCCAGGCAGTTTCCGCAATCCTGGCGATCCCGTCCTGGCTGAAAGTAACAGTTAGATCTTCAGTAGCGAGCAAGGCCTGATACTGTTCAGTTAAAGATGCATCTGGTTCTTCCAGAATACGTTGAAAATCTTCGGCCGTGAGAGCATCAAGCTCAACTCGAATAGGTAAGCGGCCCTGTAGCTCGGGAATTAAATCCGAGGGCTTTGACAGATGAAATGCGCCTGATGCAATGAATAGAATGTGATCGGTTTTAATACTCCCGTATTTGGTATTGACCGTAGAACCTTCAATTAAAGGCAATAAATCCCGTTGTACCCCCTCTCGCGATACACCAGCACCACCAACATTATCGCGATCAGTGACTTTGTCGATTTCATCAATAAAAACGATGCCAGTTTGCTCGGTAGCTTCGACTGCTTTGTTTTTAATCTCGTCTTCATTAATTAGTTTCGCGGCTTCTTCATCTTTGATAGCTTTCAATGCTGCTTTAACATTCATGCGACGTGATCTTTTCCGCCCAGTGTTCATGTTGGAAAACATACTCTTAAGCTGACTGGTCATTTCCTCCAAACCTGGCGGAGCCATAATTTCGACACCGGCTGGCGATTCGGCGACTTTGATTTCAACTTCTTTCTGGTCCAGTTCTCCTTGCCGTAGTTTTTTACGCAATAGTTGCCGGGTACTGGATTGGGAATCATTGCTTTCAGATAGGTCATCGCTTCTTGCCTGAGGCAACAGTACGTCAAGGATGCGTTCTTCTGCGAGGTCTTCAGCCAGGTATTGCACCTTCTGCATTTCTGTTTCGCGAATCATTTTAACTGCGACATCTACCAGATCTCGAACGATAGATTCCACGTCGCGACCTACATAGCCTACCTCAGTGAATTTTGTCGCCTCTACCTTAATGAAAGGGGCATGGGCGAGTTTCGCCAGGCGACGGGCTATCTCAGTCTTACCTACGCCAGTAGGACCTATCATCAAAATGTTTTTAGGGGTGATTTCACTGCGCAATTCTTCGTCTAATTGCATTCGCCGCCAACGATTTCGCAAGGCGATGGCAACAGCGCGTTTAGCTGCTTGTTGACCGACGATATGTTTATCCAATTCGGAAGTGATTTCCCTTGGAGTCATGATAGACATAAATTAATCCTGTAAGCTGTTATTGCCTGAATGGCATTCAGTCAAACTGCAACTCTTCTACAGTATGCTGTTGATTCGTGTAGACACAAATGTCTGCTGCAATTGTTAAACTTTTCTCTACGATGTCTCTTGCCTCGAGCTCAGTATTTTGTAGCAGGGCCCTGGCTGCAGATAGGGCATAAGAACCGCCAGAACCGATTGCCATAATGGCATCTTCAGGTTCGATTACATCACCATTGCCTGTAACGATAAGAGAGGTTTCTTTATCAGCTACCACCAGCAGTGCTTCCAGTCGTCGTAATGCTCGTTCGGTGCGCCATAGTTTGGCCAGTTCAACCGCAGCCCGGGTCAGCTTCCCGGAATGCTTTTCTAACTGCTCTTCGAATTTCTCAAATAAAGTGAATGCGTCAGCAGTACCGCCCGCGAAACCGGTCAGTACCTGATCTTTGTAAAGACGTCTTACTTTGTGGGCATTGCCTTTCAGCACGATGTTGCCCTGGCTGACTTGCCCGTCGCCACCGATTACCACTTTATTACCTCGGCGCACCGAGACTATGGTAGTTCCGTCAAATTGGTCCACCTGACTTCTCCTGTAAATTGGCGACGATTAGCTATCTATTGAGTGTCGCAGTATCAAGCATAGGTGCCCCACACAGCCAGGCACAACAGGAACTGCTGAAAATAAGGCTGAATCGCTGAAATTCAAGGTTGGCGGGGAATTCTATCTCGCCTGCAAAGGGGTATTGGGACTGTTGGGAGAAGGAAGAGTGCTTTATCTAACGGCAGATGGCATAAAAGAGATGTTATTGCGTCTCAACACTTGCTTGGCGTTCTCTAACTCACCATTAGTGGTATAAGGACCAGATTGCACAAGAAACAATGTTCGTCCCATCAGATTTTGAGTTTTCACCTGAACTGTCAGTCCTAACGCTTGTTGTCGATGCATCTCATTTTCTGCTAGTTCTCTCCGTTGAAAAGCTCCGGCCTGCAGCATCATCTGGGTTTCGAGCGCACGCTCGGGGTCCTGAGAACTGAGGTCAACGGGTGTGGCATCTACATCCACTTCATAATTTTGCAGTTCAGTATAGAATTCCAGCTCTAATTCTGGATCCTCCTGTTGCCCTGCATCCAGGTTGTTACTTGCAGCATTGTTGCTCGTGAAATTACTGGCAACGACAGGTGGGCCCAACGGAGGAACGCGGCCAGACAGATAAAGCAGCGCGCAGGCAAACACACCGATGGCGATTCCTAATACCATTCCAGTGATCATGAGAGACCAGGCCGGAGGTGACTTGACTGGTTTCTTTTCCAGCAAAGGCTCTGGTCGGATTTTTGCGAAATCCTGTGTCATGTCTCCAATGTTCTTTGCTAAGGCGTTGTTTTAAAAGCTGTTATTCTCAGCACTGACATCATAACAGCATCCCCAATTATCGGTAATTTGGCAAAGACCTGAAGCCTAAATTATGAACTTCAATCACAGCGCCGTGGAGCTGAGCCTGTCTATATAAGATCAACAGGGTCTACATCCAGGCTCCATCGGGCTCCGCTGCTGAATTTGCTTTGGTCCAGGCTGTGGCAGAGTTGGGCCAGGAATCGTTGCAATTCTCCTCTATTGGAGGATTTGGCCAAAATCTGCAGGCGGTATTTTCCGGCTCTTTTTTCCATGGGTGCTGGTATTGGTCCAATGATCTCAACGTTGGCTGCTGCAAGGGTTGCTGCCCGATCTTTTAGTTCATTTGCCAGGTTTAAGGTTGCAGGGATTTTTTCCCCCTCAATACGCAGCAGACTGAGGTATGAAAAAGGTGGCATGCCAGCCGACTTTCTCTCTTTTAAAAGCATCTCAGCATATTCTGTATAAGGCAACTCGGTGAGTCGCTGGAGAGCAGGATGTGCAGCGTGTCGGGATTGAATAAACACTTCCCCAGGTTTGTCTGCTCTTCCGGCACGCCCGGCTACCTGCACAATGGTCTGGGCCATTTGTTCCTGGCCACGAAAGTCTGCACTAAACAGCCCTGCATCCGCATCAACAATGGCTACCAGAGTTACGTGGGGGAAATGATGACCTTTGGCGAGCATTTGTGTGCCTAACAGGATTGAGGGCTTGCCAGTGTGTATTTTGTCGATTAACGCTTGCCAGGTCTTTTTGTTGCGTGTTGAGTCTCGATCAATTCGTATCACAGCTTCATCAGGGAATTGCTGTTGCAGAAACTGTTCAATTTTCTGCGTGCCTGCTCCTAGCGTATGCAGGCGATGTGATAAACAGTTTGGACAAGTCGCGGGAATTGACGATACGGAATCACAATGATGGCAGCGCAGAGCAGGGGGCTGACTGTGCACTGTAAGTTGTGCAACACAGTCGTTACATTCCGCAAGCCAGCCACAATCCATGCACTGCAACACAGGGGCGTAACCGCGGCGATTGATGAAAACCAATACCTGATTGCCTGCAGCCAGATGTTGCTCAATTTTAAATAGCAGTAGCTCGGAAAATCCCTGCTCCAATTTTGATTCAGAAACATCTAGAATTTGCATTGGAGCGGGTTCTGCTTTGCCTGCTCGCTGCGCAAGCCGTAGTTGAAGATATTTATTGCTATTGGCGTTTTTGAGACTTTCCAAACTTGGAGTAGCCGAGCCGAGGATAATTGGAATGTCGTCTGCCTGGGCACGTTTGATTGCGAAATCCCGTGCTGAATATCGGAAACCTTCTTGTTGTTTGAACGACGAATCATGTTCTTCATCCACAACAATGAGCCCTGGTTTTGCCAACGGAGTAAACACTGCCGAGCGCGTTCCGATAATGATTCCTGCTTCGCCTGAGTTGGCTTGTCGCCATGCCATCAAGCGCTCACCGTCACTGAGATTTGAATGCAGGCTTACGACAGGACAGGAGAAGCGTTCTTCAAACCGGCTAACTGTTTGCGGTGTTAGTCCGATTTCCGGCACCAGGACTAAACACTGTTTGCCAGCAAGGAGATAATTTTCCATCGCACGCATATAGACTTCGGTTTTTCCTGAACCGGTAATGCCATTCAACAGTATGCAAGAAAATCCCTTGGTAGATTCTATTTTCTCAAGAGAGACAGCTTGTTCTTCACTTAGCTTGATGGACTCAGGCTTGGCTTTAATTTCAGTGTTGAATGATGAAGACTCTCTGTTCTTGAGGGTCTCACTCATTATAAAACCTGATGATTCGAGCTTCTTGATCAGAGCTGTATCAAATCCCTGCTGCTTCAAGATGTCCGGGTTTGAAGGCCCGTTTGTTGCGATAAATTTCAATAGTTCTCTTTGACGATGGGCTCGGCCTAATTTTTCGACGTCACTTTCCAGTGCTTCCTCCTGCTTCCTCTTCCAAACAATTTTCTTCTCGTGCAATGGAGCACCCTGCCGGAGTTTTAATGGTAATGCCGTGTAAAAGGCTTCACCGATTGGGTGTTGGTAATAGTTTGCTGCCCATAACAAAGTGTTAAATAAGGAAGTGGGTAAGCAAGAAATGTCATCAAGTACTTTGGAGATTCGTCTTAACTTATCTCTGCTAATTTCCGAACGGTCATTTTTTTTAATAACAATACCTATTACAGTTCTAGCCCCAAATGGTACTGATACTCTGGCTCCAATTACGATTTTTTTATTTGGGCTGGCTGGGGGTAGATAATCAAATAACCTTCGCAGGGGGGTCGGGACTGCAACCTGCAGAATTTGATTTTCTGATTTCGAAGGTGAGGGCGGAGTCATGAGTAAAAGCAGGTGTGAAGGCTTCGCGGCTAAGTGAGCTGAGTGTAAAGACATCCCTCTTGACAAACAACATAGCTCTAAGGAGCCTCTGATTAATGTCTGCGAGGCAGTTAGTGCAAGGCAAAAATCAGCGAAAAAGCGTAGTTTATAGGTCATAAATGCGCATTTTGAGCTGATTTTTAACGCAGCAATAACAACGTAGGTAATTAATCAGAGGTTCCCTGATTCATTTCAAAAGAGTGAAGCAACAAAAGGTTGCTGATCAGTTTGACGCTATCGTCTATACTCCAACAGTCTCAATTCCAGGCCAATGAGCTAAGGAAGCTCTGATTAATGTTGGCGAGGCAGTCAGTGCGCCAAAAGTAGCCGCTTTAGGCGAGGCAAAAATCGGCGAGCCGAAGTGTAGCGAAGACGGCACCCGCAAGGTGAGCAGCTTTAGCTGCGTAAAAAGCGCAGTTTATGACGCATAAATACGCATTTTGAGCTGATTTTTAACGCAGCAATGGCAACGCAGATAATTAATCAGAGTTTCCCTAACAGTCAAATCAGTGATTAGCAGCAGTAATAATAGAAAGAACGAGTGATATCTTATGAGCAATGATTCTATGCCAGTTGAATTATTGGATGTGAGAGAGAAAATCGATGCCATCGATGCACAATTGCTGGGAATTCTGGCTGCACGTTTTGAGCTCACACATCAGGTAGGGCTGTTAAAGGCATCGCAGGATTTACAGGCACTGGATTCAGGGCGTGAAGCTGAGAAGCTGGCCCGGCTCCGCGAGCTCGCCGTGGAATCTGGTCTCAACCCGGACCTTGTGGCTGATCTATTCTCGAAGATCATGCAGGAAGTGGTTAGAAACCATCAAAAACTGAAGTCTTAGCGCTTTCTCTCTGATCTCCAGGGTAATCGACTGAATGGATTTTCGCACGCACTTCCAGTACAAACAGTACAAAAAGCGGACAAGTGGCGCTCCCTCATCGATCTCAATCCAAAAACTATAAATTTCTGCCCGTCTTCACACAACACAGGCGTTCAGTCGATTGCCCTGCTCTGATCTCCTTTGACTCTTGCGCTGAGCATTTTCTCTGATAGAATGCACGCCCTTTATCTCCTCGCTGTGGGGGCAATTGAAAGCAGGTAATTGAAAGCAGGTATGGTACGGTGCCCCCACTATCCGGTGCCGCAGCGATACCATCTATATGAGGTAAAGAGGTAAAACAGCATGAAAGCAGCTATCCATCCAAACTATGGGCCCATCAAGGCAACCTGTAGTTGTGGCAATGTCATTGAGACAAAATCAACTCTAGGCAAAGACATCCTTATTGAGGTGTGCTCTCAGTGTCATCCTTTCTATACCGGTAAGCAAAAGATTCTTGATTCGGGTGGTCGGGTAGATCGCTTCAAGAAGCGTTTCGGCAATCGTCGCGTTTAAGACTGATAACTGATAGAGGGCACCGGTTATCTGAGTGCCCCTCGACAGCCTTGCTTGCCTGTTTTAGTTGATCCTTGGATAAAGTAGGCTTAAAAAATTGTCTCAGTTGAGACTTCCTCCGCCTCGTCCTCATCTACTTCTAAAATCGGCAAAGCAGAGCCAACTGGTTCCGGCGCCAGCTCTTCGCGATAGTATTCAAACATTGAATCAGGATCACCGGGAGTGGCAGGTTCGCCTGTGGTCTTGTCAATTAGACGGTCGACAATACCGTCTGGACGATCCATAGTATTCTCGGGTTTGCCTTGCAGTGCCGCGTTCATAAAATCGATCCAGATAGGCACAGCTACTGTTGCGCCTTGTTCCCTTTCTCCCAAGGGCTCAGGTTGGTCAAATCCAACAAAGACTGAGGTGGCAATGTCACGATTGAACCCGGAGAACCAAAGTTCCTGAGGGCCGTTAGTGGTCCCGGTTTTGCCCATTAAGTCCCCGCGACCGATGTCTCTCTGCACACGGTTACCGCTGCCTTCTACTACTACCGAGCGCAACATTGAATTCATGATGTAAGCCACCCGTGGATCAATTACGCGCGGAGCCGGATAGGTCTGTCCGCCGGATTCATCATCCAGATTTAAACAACCCTCGCAAACTACAGAAGGAGTTGCGCTGTACAACACACCGTCTGCGGTGCTTCGGATTTCGCGAATAAACCATGGATCAACTTTGTAACCGCCATTTGCAATGACTGAGTAGGCCGTCACCATTTCCAGCGGCTGTACATCTTGGCTGCCCAGTGCGACGGTTAAGTCGCTGACAGGAAAGTTACCCGTTTGGAAGCCAAATTTAGCCGCAAAGGGAAATACCTTTTCCGATCCAAGTTCATCGAAAAGTCGAACGGTGGGCACATTGCGTGATTCCTGTAAGGCATATCTCAAAGTGATCGGCCCGAGAAAATTATTCTCATAGTTGTTAGGCCGGTAGTCGCCGCGGGTAAACGGTGCGTCATTGATGATACTGGATGCTGAGTAGCCATGTTCTAGAGCGGCACCATAAACAAAAGGTTTGAAGTTCGACCCTGGAGGGCGAGGGGTAAGAACTCTATTGACTTGATTCCATCGAAAATCATAGCCACCAACCAGGGCCAAAATCTGCCCATTTGATGGCGACATAGACACCAATGCGCCTTGAATGTCAGGCACCTGCCCCAACTCCCAATGCGTCTCTAACCGCTTAACCCGTATCAGGTCGCCGATTTGCACAGCATCGCCAGCCGTCTGTGGCGGGGGCCAGGCATCGTTACGGTTATTAAAAGTGCGAGCCCAGTTGATTCCTTCCCAAGGCACTGTGATTTTTTCACCACTTTTTAATAAGGCGTTGAACGAGCGGTCTGCAATTTCAAACACTATCGCCGGCTGTTGATTGCCATAGGCAGGAATAGGGGCTAACTCTGTCAACCATTGCTGCTCTGGATCTTCCGGGTCAGGTGGATAGCTGGCATTAGGTCCCCGATATCCATGAGGCTTGTCATAGTAAATTTCCAGGCCATTAACAATGGCGTCATTAGCAATCAACTGCAAATCACCATCGATGCTGGTAACAACTTCGAATCCTTGTTGATAGGTAGCTTCGCCAAATTCTTCATAGAGAGTTTGCCGTGCCATCTCTGCCACATAAGGTGCAGGCACCATGATATTTCGATTATGACGAGACGCAGTAACTGGCGCTTCATTGGCGGTATTGAACGCTGCTTCGGTAATCATGTTTTGCCGTAGCATGTTGCGAAGACGGGATTCCCTTCTTTGTAGAGCACGTTCAGGGGCAGTGAGAGGATTACAAGCGGACGGGCAAGGTAACACTGAAACCATCATGGCAGATTCGGCCAATGTCAGTTCACTGACGTCTTTGCCGTAGTAAACAAAAGCCGCTGCGCCAATGCCATCAGCTCCTGCTCCGAAATAAACCGTATTCAGATAGAGAGTCAGAATCTCTTCTTTCGTGAGTTCACGCTCGACTTCAAATGCAAAAGGGATTTCTTTCAGTTTGCGTAAGTAGACATTGTCGCCATCGAAGGAATGATACTTTGCTAACTGCATGTTGATAGTACTGCCACCACCGAGTGGGTTGTCTGTTACGAAACCATAAAAGCCTCTAAGAAGGCTTTGAATATCGACTCCAGGATGGGAGTAAAAACGTGCGTCTTCAGTTGCGATGACCGCATCTTTCAGTACCTGCGGGATTTCATCGTAATTTACCGGGTTGCGACGATTACCAATTTCATCAATGAGACGACCGTCCGATGTATAGATCCGCAGCGGAATTTCCAGCTGCACGTCCCGGTAAGTTTCTGCTGAAGGCAACAGGGGTGCGAGGTAGAGATAAGCTGCCATGGCAACCATCGTGCTACCGCTAAAACCGGCAATGCAAAGCAACACAAGCCACTTCGCTAATGGTTGGAATTTACTAGGCAATGAACCGAATTTCTCCGCAGGTCTCTGGAAGTTATGGTAGCTATGGCAGATGAGCCAGTCCAGACAGCACTCATAGATGAGTGTCGTCAGCCGAAAAAATCATTATACACCTGACCCTATTCAGACTCTCTTTATTCCGAGTGAAGTCGGCTTTTTAGTTGAGAGTCAAGGTCCTGAGTCTGCGTCAGGTGCGGTAACATTGCGCTTTCAAGAGGTGCAGCAAAGGTCCGATCTGTTTCAGCGATAGCATCATCGGTGCCGGGATTTTTGGGCAATGCAGGCGAATTTGCTGCACACAACGTGATCTGCCGCAGGGAATCGTCTGTAGGCTTATCCCACCAGTCAATGGTAAGGGTGTTTGTTCTGAAAATCTGATAATTGATTGAAAGTTATATAAAATTCTTTTTCAGCCTATACTGGGTCTGATACAGGAAAATTTCAGAGCAAGATTGCTGACATACTGTTTTTAAAGATAAGGAGCCTCTGATTAATGTTTGCGAGGCAGTTAGTGCAAGGCAAAAATCAGCGAAAAAGCGCAGTTTATAGGTCATAAATGCGCATTTTGAGCGGGTTTTTAACGCAGCAATAACAACTGTAGGTAATTAATCAGAGGTTCCATAAATTTTTGAGAGAAAATGTGAACCAGGCTTCAGAGACCGGCGCGAACAGCGCTTCTTTTGCCTCTGAGGTCTAGAAAAAATGACGGCGATTCAGGAAATAGTTGGAAATTTGACGTGCTTAATCAACTGAAAAATATTGGATTTTTTGCCAATTTTGGCAAGAAAAGCAGCACATTGCTGGGTGTTGATATCAGCTCGACCTCGGTAAAGATTCTGCAACTCAGTCCTGCTGGTAATTCTTACCGGGTGGAAAACTATGTTATTCGCTCACTTCCTGCTGATTCCGTGGCAGAAAAGAATATCAATGACATTGACGCTGTTGGCGAATGTATTGCCACCGCCGTCAGCATTCTTAAGCCATCATTAAAAGATGCCGCCGTTGCGGTCGCTGGCTCAGCAGTCATTACCAAGACTATCGAAATGAACGCGGCGCTAACTGATTCCGAGATGGAAAACCAGATTGTGGTGGAGGCGGATCAGTACATTCCTTATCCTCTGGATGAAGTATCTATCGATTTCGAGCGGCAAGGCCTTTCTGAGCGAAATCCTGAACTGGTTGAAGTGCTGCTTGCCGCTTGCCGCAGAGAGAATGTCGATTCCCGCGTTACGGCTTTGGAGATCGGCGGGCTGAAAGCCAGAGTAGTTGATATCGAGGCCTATGCCATTGAGCGGGTATACACTTTGTTGGCCGAACAGTTGGGGATGGACCAGGATAAAACTGTGGCCATAGTCGACATAGGTTCGATGATGACAACTCTCAATGTCATTTTGCAGGGCAAAACTATTTATACCCGTGAACAGATGTTCGGAGGCAATGCACTGTCAAAAGAAGTGCAGCGCCGTTTTGGACTTACTGCCGTTGAAGCGGAAACAGCGATGAAGCGTGGTGAATTGTCTGAAGAGTATGAAGAAGAAATTTTAACGCCGTTTAAAGAAACGGTGGTACAGCAGGTAAGCCAGACTTTGCAGTTTTTCTTTTTTTCCAGCCACTATAACGAGGTTGACCATATCCTGTTGGCAGGTGGTGTGGCAGCCATTGAAGGTCTGACAGATTTAGTTCAGGAAAATTTGAGTACACCAACGGTTGTTGCTAATCCATTTGATGGTTTGCAGGTAGGATCAAAAATAAATGAAGCGATGTTGACTGGTGATGCGCCCTCCTTGCTGGTTGCAGCTGGCCTGGCAATGCGGGGTGAGTACTAATGGCGCATATTAACTTACTGCCATGGCGCGACCGGTTACGGGAAGAGCGCAAGCGCCAGTTTCTCACGATCATGGCTGGTTTCGTGATTATCGCCGGTGGTCTCGTAGGTCTGGTTGACCGCTACTTCAATCGCGAGATTGATACTCAGGCATCCCGTAACAATTTTATTCGCAACGAAATTACTGTGCTTGATGCACAGATTGCTGAGATTGATGAGTTGCGTCAGCAAAAGGAAGATATTCGTGCGCGCATGAATGTTATTACTGACTTACAAGGCACGCGTCCGGTAATCGTGCGGATTTTTGATGAGTTATCAAGGACTTTACCGGATGGCGTGTACTACGAATCCTTGCAAAGGACAGGCGACTCGATTGCAATCGAAGGGATCGCAGAAAGTACAGAGCGAATTCCAGAGTTAATGCGTAATTTGGATGCATCAGATTGGTTCCAGGATACTGAATTACCGGAGTTCTCCGTAGTGGAGAGCCAGGAGGGTGCAATGTCTTCAGCGATCTCATTCAGCATGACGTTGAATATCCAGTTGCATAGCCAGGATGACTCAGGTGAAGCGTAACAGGTATTAGCGAGTTAACGAATGTCACTATTAACTGATATTACCAACGATCTAAGAAATTTCGATTGGAACGATCTCCAGGATGTCGACACCATAGGCACCTGGCCTGCTGCAGTAAAGGTGGTCATCATTTTTGTTATTTTTGCCGGCTGCCTCGCGGCAGGCTATTTCCTGCACATTCAAAACTTACAAATCACCCTGCAAGCCGTTTCCAACGAAGAAGGCCAGCTGCGCATTGAATTTGAGCAAAAAGCGTTTCTTGCGTCTAGCCTGGAAGAGTACCGCGCACAGATTGTTGAGATGGAAGATACGTTTAGCGAGTTACTGCAACAGTTACCATCTGTCACTGAGGTGCCAGGCCTGGTAGATGATGTAACAAGTACAGGCGAAGGGAGTGGATTGGCGCTTTCGAATTTCGAACTCCCCGAAGAGCAAGTACAGGAATTTTATATTGAGATTCCAATTAACTTGAATGCAGTTGGTGATTTTCACGACTTCGGAACTTTCGTAAGCAGCGTAGCGAGTCTCGACCGAATTGTGACCTTGCATGATTTTTCAATCTCTACGCGCCAAGACACGTTTCTGGATATGAATATATTGGCACGTACTTATCGCTATAAGGGCGTGGAAGATGGGACAGCGCAATAAATGAACACTGTGATGACATCAATATTGAGAGTTCCGGCACTGCTAACGCTGAGTCTGGTTCTTGTGTCATGTCAGCGCTATAACAACCTGGCGGATTTGCAGATATATGTTGAAGAAGTAAAAGGTCGGCCAGGTGCGCCAGTAGAGCCGGTACCTGAATTCGTGCCGCATGAGGGATTTGTGTATAGCGCAGCGTCTTTGCGCAGCCCGTTTGAGGTGCCAGTTGTCATAGAAACTGACGGCAATACTGTGCTCTCGCAAGATGTAGAGCCTGATTTCAGTCGTCAACGCGGGCCATTAGAAAGCCAGGCGCTCAGTGAAATGACTATGGTTGGCATGATGCTCCGCAGTGGAGTTTTTGAAGCGTTGATTGAAGATGCATTTGGTGAAGTGCATCGCGTTGCTGTAGGAAACTACCTTGGTCGCAACCATGGAGAAATACAGACCATTAGTGAAACACAGTTAAACATCATTGAAATCGTTCCCAACGGAAACGGAGGCTGGGTAGAGAGGCCACAGACTCTTACGTTACAATAAGGCGTAAGTCGAGGTTCTCAGTATGAATAGTTACAAAGGAATATCGGTCCATCAGCAGGTGCAGATGACGACAGGGAAAGCGCTGCGAGGCTGCTTAACGGGCGTGGCTATTTTACTCGCTGACCCGGCAATGGCCCAGCAATCGGTTACACTGGATAGCATTGGCTTTGCGAATCTACCAGGTGACAGTATTGAAATTCAGCTGACCTTCGATACGCTCCCACCAGAGCCAACCAGCTTTGTACTGGACAATCCTGCGCGAATATCACTGGATTTGACTGGGGTTGCCAGCGGATTGTCTCAGCAGCGTTTCAATATAGATTCCAATAACGCACAGAGTGTCATGGTTCTTGATGATGGTTCTCGTACTCGCCTGGTAGTGAACCTGGACCGGTTAGTGAACTACAAAACCCAGCTAACTGGAAATAGTCTGAAAATTCAGGTTGGGAATGATACCGCCATACAGGGTGGCGTGACCGAGTCTGCGGAAGTCATGGAAGTCATTACGGGAATAATTCCGTCTGGTGACAATGAAATCACCGATGTGACCTTCCGTCGAGGTGGCGAGGATGAAGGCCAGATTGTCATTGATTTATCCAGTGAAGAAGTGATTGGCAGTATTGAGCAAGTTGGTGCACGGGTCTACGTAGAGTTTCAGAACACCACTGTCCCCAGTGACTTAAACCGTCGATTTGATGTCAGCGATTTTGCTACCCAGGTAAGCACTGTAGATGTGCTAGGTCAATCTGGTCGAGCGACTGTCGTCATTGATATCGACGGCTCATATGAATATATCGCTTATCAAAGTGGCAGTCAGTACACCATTAGTGTAAGACCTCCACCAATTAGTGTGTCTGCTAATGAAGACACGGCTGCATACACAGGCGAAATTATAGGCCTGTCTTTTCAGGACATTCCAATCCGTTCTGTGTTGCAGATCATGGCTGACTATTATGATTTCAGTCTGATAGTCGGCGATGCCGTGTCGGGTAACATAACATTGGTTCTGGACAATGTGCCTTGGGATCAGGCTCTCGAGCTTATCTTGCGTACAGGTAATCTTGGCAGTCGCCTGGAAGGCAATGTGTTGTACGTGGCACCTGCCGATGAAATCGCGGCTCAGGAGCAATTGGAAATTGAAGCTGCACAACAGGCCGAAGCCCTGGCAGAGGTTTTCACAGAATTCATACAGGTAAATTATACCAATGCCAATGATATTCTGGCGCTAATCACTGGTACTGCAGGTCCAGGCGGTGGCGGTGGTGCGCCCGCTCCAGCCGTGGCTGGTGCTGGCGGTATTGGTGGTGTTGCTGGTGGTGTGCGAATGTTATCACCGCGCGGTACCGCCACAGTTGATGAGCGAACCAATATCATCATCGTTCGTGATATCGAAGAAAAGCTACAGGAAATTCGAGCCATGATAGCGCGGCTCGATATTGCGGTGCGTCAGGTTCTTATCGAAGCGCGCATTGTAAACGTGTCTACTGACTTCAGTCGCGATCTGGGTATACGTTGGGGTGGTGTGGGTACGACACCTGCTGGGGATAGCTTCCGTTACGGTGGCTCCCAGCAATCCACAGTAAGGATGGGTAATGTCCAAGTAGCTCAAGAGTTTGCTCGTCAGCAAGCTGCTTTAGCCGGAGATCAGGTCCGCTTAGACGCATTGCAACAGGGCACGAATCCGAGTTTGGTGGATGCTCTCGTTCAGCAAGCAGTAAACGCGGTTGATATTCCTGTAGGTGAGGTGTTGTTTCCTGAAGCCCTTGCTGTGGATCTTGGAGTGCAATCAGAAGAATTCAATTCATTTGCTATAGGTTTTACAGGCAACAACGGACTCATTGAGCTGGAATTGTCGGCGCTTGAAAGTACAGGTAATGGTGAAGTCATCGCCCGGCCAAAAGTGACTACCCAGGATAAAGTAACTGCTGAGATTCGATCAGGTGTACGAATTCCCTATCAGTCTCAGGCAGGCGGCACAGCAGGTGGTTCAACTACCGAATTTGAAGACGCAGTGTTGTCGCTGCGTGTAACTCCACAGATTACGCCTGATGGACGCATCAATATGGAGTTGGAAATCCAGCAAGACTCTGTTGCACCTGGAACTGGAATGATTCCTGCGATTAACACGAATGAGGTGACTACCAGCGCTTTGGTAAACGATGGGGAAACTATTGTGTTGGGCGGTGTATTCCGAGAGGAAAACACTATCACTGAAACCAAGACGCCTGTGTTCGGTGATATTCCTTATCTCGGGCGCATTTTCAAACGAACCGAACGAGCAAGCCGCCGGACCGAGTTGTTGATTTTTATCACACCAAAGATTATCGCTGATATTGCAATTCGTTAATCTCACGATAATTTCTTCACACATATTTCACGAAGTACAACGACGAATCATCGTTGTGCTTTGGCTATTGGCGATATACGGTGATGGGTTGTTGCAATGACTACTGAAGCTGAAAACATTTTCCTGGTGGGTCCCATGGGAGCGGGTAAGTCCACTATCGGCAAAGTCTTATCTGAAATGACGAATATGGAGTTTGTCGACTCCGATCGAGAGATTGAGGCTTTGACTGGTGCTGATATTCCCTGGATATTTGATGTAGAGGGTGAGGAGGGGTTTCGGGAGCGAGAAGTGCGCATGATTGACGAGTTAAGCCGTCGCAATAATATCGTGTTGGCTACCGGTGGCGGCGCAGTACTATCAAAGAAAAATCGTAAACACCTTCAGAAAAGAGGTGTAGTGGTATATTTGCGTGCCACTATTGATCAGCAGATAGACCGCACAAGTCGCGACAAAAGCCGACCGTTACTGCAAACCCCAGATCCAGCACAAACCATTCGAGATTTAATGGCATTGAGAGAGCACCTATATCTGGAAGTGGCCGATATCATTGTAGATACTCATCGAAGGAATGCTCGCAGCGCGGGTAAAGAAATAAGCCGACAGTTGCGCAAGCTGCAGGGACAATCAGGGACAATAAAGCAAAGTGAAAGCGAATGAAAACTGTTGAAGTTAGTTTAGGAGAAAGAAGCTATCCCATTCATGTGGGAGAGAGTCTTCTGCAACAGCCTGACCTGATGCTGCCATACCTGGGATCTGGGCGAGCTGTTGTAGTGGCTAACGAAACTGTCTCGCCTCTTTACAGTGAGCAAACCAAACAGTTGCTGGGAGCACAGTTTGCTGAAGAAATAGTGTTGCCAGATGGTGAAGAATACAAACATTTGAACACGGTATCCTTAATTTATGACCGTCTTATGGCAGGAAAGTACGATCGCAATACTACCCTGGTTGCTTTAGGTGGAGGTGTTGTTGGGGACATTACCGGTTTTGCAGCAGCAACTTATCAGCGCGGCGTTAACTTTATTCAAATCCCCACAACACTGCTCGCACAAGTCGATTCATCAGTTGGTGGTAAGACTGGAGTTAATCATGCTGCGGGTAAAAATATGATAGGCGCATTCTACCAGCCCCGTTGTGTCCTAATTGATACCCAGGTATTGAAAACCCTGCCTCAGCGAGAGGTACTAGCAGGCCTGGCGGAAGTCGTGAAGTATGGACTGATAGGCGACAAGGATTTCTTTAACTGGCTGGAGGCAAATCACAAGGCTGTGCTTGCATTGTCGAATAGAGAATTGACTGAAGTAATTACCCGCTGCTGTCAGTTCAAAGCCGATATCGTGGCCAGGGACGAAAGAGAGGGGGGTATCAGGGTGCTGCTGAACCTGGGCCATACGTTCGGTCATGCCATTGAAACTGCATCTGGATACGGAGAATTGCTGCACGGAGAAACGGTTGCCATGGGCATGGTAATGGCCGCTGATCTCTCTTGTCGCATGGAGTGGATCGACGCTGGCGTTGCCGCGCACGTGCGTTATGTATTGGAACAAAAATTTAATATGCCAGTGATTCCCCCTGCCGATATAACAGAAGAGCAATATCTTAATCTTATGGCCTCAGACAAAAAAGTAGACGAGGGCAGAATTCGGTTCATTTTGCTTCGGTCAATCGGGGCGGCTGAGATAACCGCTGATGTTGACAAAGCGCTGTTATCGGAGACATTGGCGGCAGGAGAACAACTTTGCGTTTTTAATGGATAGGCTGTTATAAAACATTACACAGATGAGCTGTCTCTAAATTATGACCCTTTTGCGCCTTCAGCCAGAAACCATTCGTTTTCTGGCGGTGCTGGTCGTGATGAGTTGCTGGAACATTTGATTGAGCAGGCGCATTATGGTGCTCCCATTAGCGCAGTCTATAGCCTCCTTGGCGCTGGCAAATCCATTTTAGGGAACCTCTGATTAATTACCTACGTTGTTATTGCTGCGTTAAAAATGAGCTCAAAATGCGCATTTATGACCTGTAAACTGCGCTTTTTCGCTGATTTTTGCCTTGCACTAACTGCCTCGCAAACATTAATCAGAGGCTCCTCAGGTGTTGAGTTTCGCAAACACTTTTCTGAAGAAGCGCTTCGTATACCGGTTCATGCGACCTTGTTTATGAATCAATCCCAGTTTCTGTAAGCTGTGCTTCAGCAACTACCGTTCGGAGCATCCTCACCTGAGCCCATGGATATCGCTGAAGATCCCTGCCATTTCGCAGAGAAACTCTATCTGGACGCAAAACCACTGATTCTTGTGATTGATGATGCCCATAAGCTGACACGTGAAGCATTGGAAGTCATTGAAACCTTAATCGTTAAAGTTTCAGAAAGCGTCGTGCATGTCTTGTGCTTGGCGAAAATCAGCTAAGCAATCTTCTCCATAACGCCTTGAGTAGTGAATTTGTAAGTACCCCGTGAAACAGCCTCATGCATTGTTAGCAATTTCGGCCATAATCAATGAGGCGAGGAGAACGCCAGTGCGGAAATCTTGATTCACAGAAACCCAGATCGTCAGGGTGCTGAAAGAGGTTGAAGGTGGCAGGCAGGTGATGGATGTCTGTGGTGAATATGGCATCTCAGACGCGATCTGTTACAACTGGAAGGCAAAGTACGGCGGCATGGAGGCAGGGTAATCGACTGAATGGATTTTCGTGCGCACTTCCAGCACAAAAAATGAACAAGTGGCGCCCCCTCATCGATCTGAGGCCAAAATTTATACACTTCTGCCCATCTTCGACGCGGCAGAGGCGTTCAGTCGATTGCCCTTGGCATGGAGGTCTCCGATATCACGCGGCTCAAAGCGCTGGAGGAAGAGAATTCGCGGCTCAAGCGCCTGTTCGTGGCTCTCAGTCTCAGGCACGAAGTCCGGAAGGATAGCGTTGAAAAAAAGCGCTAAGGCCGACAGCGAAACGCGAGCACGTCGACTCCGCCAGGCAGCAACACGGGCTCAGTTTCAGGTCAGCATGTCAGATCCTGAACCTGAGCAGAGCTGTCTACCGCTAGCGGCCACAAGCCAACCAGGGCATGCCTGTGAATACGGTCAATATCGCGGTGAATGATCAAACGGATGAGATTTTTCCAGACCAGCAAACCCTGGATGAAGAGTCGCCTCTGAACTCTGATTCGCGGCCAGAATTGGTGCAGTCTGCAACTGAAGCAATAATCAATGAAGAGGAGCTGGTAACTGCAGAGAGTTCGAAACAGGAGCAGGCTGAGACTGTAGACGCCTCGCAACAGGAAAACCAAATTACTGATGGCCTGTTGCGCAGCCTGTGGTTCTGACTGCGGCTAGCGAATTTGAACAAACTTTGCTTTCTTATCCTGCTGAAAATTTCACAGTACAGATTATGGGCTCCCGCTCAGAAGACAATGTGAAAAATTTCGTTGCAAGAGAGCTTGGCGCATTGATTCGTGGTTACTTTGAATCCCGTTATCAGGAACAACCCTGGTTTGTTGTCGTAATGGGGAATTTTGTCAGTCGAGAAGCTGCCACACGCGCACTTGGTGATCTGCCTGGCGACATTTGAGATCTGAATCCCTGGATACGCAGTCTTGCGGATGTGCAAACTGATATCCGTCGTATTCACGAGAAAAACTGATTTCTGAGTCATTGCCTATCTAACAAGCGCCAGGGTAATCGACTGAACGCCTGTGTTGTGTCCAAGATAGGCAGAAGTTTATAATTTTTGGAGTCAGATCGACGAGGAGGTGCCACTTGTTCACTTTTTGTACTGGAAGTCCGTGCGAAAATCCATTCAATCGATTGCCCTGTAACAAGCGCAAATGACCATTGGTGCCATGGCGTCGCTTGTGTAAAATTGCGCTCTTTTTCAGTGCTCCAACTTCCCGGGTAGATTTAAAGTGACACTTCAAAACGATCGATTCCTGCGCGCACTTTTGCGAGAGCCCGTTGACAGAACTCCTATCTGGATGATGCGTCAGGCCGGCCGTTATTTACCTGAGTACCGGGCAACCCGAAAGCAGGCTGGCGATTTTATGACCTTGTGCCAGACTCCAGAACTTGCCTGTGAAGTAACCATGCAGCCCTTGCGTCGCTATCCTTTCGATGCAGCTATTTTGTTTTCTGACATTCTGACGATTCCTGATGCGTTAGGGCTCGGTCTGTACTTTGAAGAAGGTGAAGGCCCGCGTTTCCAAAAGACGATCCGGCATCCTGATAACGTTGAGAGCTTGCCAGAGCTGCAAATGGAAAAAGACCTGGCCTATGTTACAGATGCTGTGACGTTGATTCGTAGAACTCTCGACGGAAAAGTCCCTTTGATTGGATTTTCTGGCAGCCCATGGACTCTGGCAACTTATATGATTGAGGGTGGTGGTAGTAAAGACTTTCGCCAGGCTAAGCAATTTCTTTATAACCACCCCGAAGCCATGCATGAGTTGTTGCGCCGACTTGCCCATGCTGCAACCCGTTATCTTAATTCTCAGATCGAGGCTGGGGTGCAGGCAGTACAAATATTTGATACCTGGGGCGGCATACTCACGCCAGATAGTTACCGTGATTTTTCCCTGTTCTACATGCAGTCGATAGTAGAGGGATTGCATAAAGAGCATGGCGGTCGAACTGTACCAGTAATTCTGTTTACTAAAAACGGTGGCCAATGGCTGGAGTCAATTGCAGCTTCGGGTTGTCATTGCGTTGGTCTTGATTGGACTACTGACATTGGAAATGCGCGAGAGCGGATAGGCAGTCAGGTGAGTCTGCAGGGGAATATGGATCCTTCTATTCTTTATGCCAGTCCAGACGCTATTCGTGCCGAGGTTGCTAAGATTTTGCAGCAGTTCGGCCAAGGAGAAGGGCATGTGTTCAATCTTGGGCATGGAATTACGCCTCAGGTAGACCCTGCACATGTCGAGGTGTTTGTTCAGTCGGTGCACGAGTCATCTCAGAAATACCATCTTGGATAACTCGGAAACCAGAAAAGTTATAGTCAGCCTGGGTGCCAATCTGGGCTCAGCATTCGGAGCAGCCGAACAAACTGTTGCTAAAGCGATTAAGCGCTTGCAGGCGATTGGCAAAAGTAATTTTAAGGCCTCCTCTTTATATGTAACGTCTCCCGTCGACTGCCCAGGTGATACGCCAGATTTTGTCAATGCAATCGTAGTCTTCGATGCTGATTCCAGCATGCAGGCTGAAGAACTATTAGCTGCATTACAAGCCATCGAGTCAGAGTTTGGTCGGGCTCGTTCGAATGTCAAAAATGCACCTCGGGCTCTGGATCTGGATCTCATTGCTTTTGGTACTTTGGTTCAAGATGCCCCTGATTTGCATCTGCCTCACCCGAGGGCGAGCAGTCGTCGTTTTGTGTTGGAGCCGCTGGCGGAACTTGAGCCAGATTTGTGTCTTCCCGGCCAAACCAGGACTGTGGCAGAGCTGATGCAGACCCTATGCTCGACCCAGGTAGCGTATCGTATCGATTTCCCTTCTTTAGGTCATTGATATTAATGAAGAAAAACTCTGGAACAGGGTCTTCCCCCGAGGCAGTATGCTGCTAAACAGTCCTATCTAAAATAATGTTATTTCATGGTCGTAAATGCTAAGCTGTCAAAGTTGTTTCATGTAGAAACAAGTGCCTTCAATTGCCTTAGTGCCTGTAAGATATGCAGGGAAAATGCCCGCAAATTTGCAGCCTTGTGAAGGTACAAAATCAGGCTCTAAAGTCGCTGGATATTAGATTGCTATCAGGATGAATTTCGCACAATCCGCCAACCTGCATACTGTTATCGAGCCCGCTCGCCGCTTGCTCGTGTTGCTTGTTCTGGTTGGTGTGAATCTTACGGCCCAGGCCCAGGAGGCGGAAGATCAGTTAGATAGTTTCCGCGTCGCCCCTACACCCATTTTGAAAATGGTCACCCCAATAATTGACGTGGTGCGAGATGTGGAGGCTAAAGATTTTCAGGGCAATCTCGTAGAAAACGCGCTCAATTTTAACCTTGGGGTAAAGATCACTCCCATTGAGGGTTTAAACCTGCAGGCGGATGCCTGGCGCCAGGAAATAGAAGATGCACCAGCGGTGACTGTAAATACTGGGTTACAGAACAATTTGCCGCAGCTTTACCTTGAAGACTCAGCCATCAATGAATTCAATATGGGCAGCCCGCTGGTTGGCAATAACCTGCAATCGAGCGGGTTTAATTTAGGTGCGTCATACGTTTGGGATACCAACCGTTTTGGTCAATTCACATTGAGCACCAAGACCACCTATGTTGAGAATTTCGAAAACAATGGATCTTTGCTGGATTTGATAAACGATGATGCCTCATTGCTGGAAGAGCAAGTTATCAGTCCAGAATTGCAGAGCAGTCTAATGCTGACTTGGCAACTTGGTAATCACACAGCGAGTGCCATTACTAACTATTTCGGTTTATTCAAAGATATTAGCGAATTGGATATCGCAGAGATCAATGCGCTTGTAGATAACATCACCACTATCGACTTGCAGTACGGTTACAGTGTAAAAACTGGTTCTGATAATCGTGCGGTAATATCGTTCGGTATTCGCAATATTTTCGATGAGAAAACCGCGCAGATTCTTAATTCCTCAACTCGCATACTCGACCAGAATGGCCGTGTCGCCTACGGTTCAATTAAGTATCAGTTCTAGGGAACCTCTGATTAATTACCTGCGTTGTTATGGCTGCGTTAAAAATCAGCTCAAAATGCGCATTTATGACCTATAAACTGCGCTTTTTCGCTGATTTTTGCCTTGCACTCACTGCCTCGCAAACATTAATCAGAGGCTCCCTAGTATTTTATTCGGAATAAAACTTTAGGGGCGTAAGTAAACATATCATTTGTTCTAAATCTCTTTTCCTTACCCATTACAGTTGGTGTATCAAATCGCTTGCCATCCAGTATTTCCGGCACTGACAATAACTGACAATATCTGTATGCATGGATAAGTTCTTGCACCAATTTTAAGAATACCCGCTTCCGCCATTAACTTTTTAAAGTTACTTATCTTTCGCTTCTCCAGAGGCTCCATCACAATTAACCCTCCATCAGGGCTTCGTCGCGTTCCAATACGCTATGCTGTGTAAAGCTCTTAGGTCAGCAATAGCGACGTTTTTTCCGCCTTTGACTTTCCAGTCCATGCTTTGTAATGCCTTTTCCTCTGGCACGTCAAAGTAAAGCCTGCCATCAATGCCACCGTCTGCTGTACGCTTTGTCGTAACAAAACCATCAACTTCCTCTACAGCCTATTTTGGAAATGGTATTTGTCGCGTTCCCGCAAGTCTTTTGCACCTGCCAACGTACGAGGAACGCCCTTGATTTCGAAATCTTCTCCTGATTTTAGCTTGCACCGATTTTTCAACCGTATACTGGCTAACCCTTTTATTGCATGAATAGTGGTATCTACACTAATCCATTGGCGATTGAGTTTCTGTGCAGCTTCAATAGTTGTGGCGCATCCTCGAAATGGATCAAATACCACGTCACCTTTGTTTGTGCTTGCAGTTATGATGCGCTCAAGAAGTATGAGGGGCTTTTGAATGGTGTAGCCAAAGCGTTCCTTAGACGAGCGGCCAATCGTATTTATATCCCAAACATCACGCATAGATGCCATTGTGTGCTATTTACTTTCATCGTCCTGAAATTCTTCAACTCCCTTAAAGCGATATGGTTTGTTGTCCCGGCTGTATGACCGTTCTTTCTGAACGTGGAAAGTGTGTTTTCCGTGCTTTGCTGCGTAACACAACAAAGTATCGTGCTTTCTGCCAAACCAACGTTTGCTTACGCCACCGGTTCTATATGCCCGAATGATTTCATTCAGAAAGTTACTATGCCCGCATATCCCAGCCATCATCACTTTGATGTAATGGCTGGCTGTTGGATCACAAGGTAAATAGATAGAACCGGTTGCCCATAGCAGACTCTTCATCACGATTAAGCGTTGAACTATAGTAAGACAAACAGGCTAACAGTCGGGGCTGAATGTTCCGTAGCGCATTCACCCATAAACGCCAGAACTCAACTGCATCATCTTCTATGCCTGACTCACGCATCAGCACAGGCAGGGTTCTGATTGCTTCTTCGTGTTCTGCATCCAGCGTCCACATGTCGCAGAATGCTTCGACTTGCGAGGGTAGCGGCCTGCCAGCCCCATCTCTGTAGATAGCGTTTTAGTTTCTGTCTGAATTGAACGGAGGATCAAGATAAATCAAATCAACGCTATTCAGTTTCATTTCCTGCTGCGTGATAGTCAGGCAGTTGCCATAATACAGAGTGTTCATACGAAGCACCTTTGCAATAAATCGCTAAAGGCATTGCCGTTTTTTCTGTCAGAATCGGCGATTCCGTCAATCATGAACGACGCATTTTTCTTTCCTCCCTGCCATATTCAGTGTGGCGAAGATTACAGGTTATGCGCGGGACGATTTTAAGGAGAGCTTACAAGCCTGTTTACCAATTAAGTGAGCCTTTGTTTTTACCTGCAGGCACCAAAGCTCATGTAACCGGAGCATTTGATAATTCAGAGCATAATCCAGCTAACCCGAATCCTGGCAAGGAATTAACGTTTGGTCTGCAAAACCGCGATGAAATGTTTATTGGATATTGGACCTGTCACGCCGCTGGCGACTCTGAGTAATTGAGCTGATCATCGATCACTGCATGCAATATGAAAAATCCGGGAATGGGTTTCTGAACAAACGTCAGAGCTTGGTAATCCAGCATGGTCGGGCTTATTATTGTTAAGGCTTTAATTTTAACGATCGATACCGCGCAAGTGCTTGAAATTCAGGGCCATTGAGCCATTTTTAATGGCTTGGCCGTATAGCTCCGAACTTGTTATGATGCGAGGCTCGCAAATTAATAATAAGTAATCTAAAAACAGTCGGGAGAGAGCTATATGTCCTCGATCTTTATCGTCCTTTTCGGATTGGTTGGATTCGCATTCGGATGGTTTATTTACTCGAAATACATCGCTGAAAAAATTTACCAGCTAGATCCGAATTTCGAGACACCAGCTCATAAATTTGAGGATGGAATCGATTACGTCCCCACCAATAAATTTGTGCTGTGGGGATCTCACTTTACTGCAGTAGCCGGAGCAGCTCCGATTGTTGGACCTGCGATTGCAGTGTACTGGGGTTGGTTGCCTGCCCTGCTTTGGGTGACTTTCGGTTCAATATTTTTTGCCGGTGTTCATGACTTCGGAGCTCTTTGGGCGAGCAATCGACATGATGCCAAGTCTATTGGCGCTCTCTCGGAATCCATACTCAGTACTCGTGCGCGCGCTGTGCTCATGATCATCATTTTCTTATTGTTGGTTTTGGTGAATGCGATGTTCGCCACCATCATCGCCGACGAGATGATCATTTATCCTGAATCAGTATTCCCCGCCTGGGCAGCGATTCCAGTAGCGGTTGCTGTTGGTGTGTTGATCAGGAAAAAAGTGAATCTACTGGCGATCTCCATCATCGGCGTGGCGATTCTTTATTTCACTATCTATATCGGCAGTGTGTGGCCACTGGCGCTGCCCGGCGATATTTTCGGTCTGCAGGAGCATGGTAACTGGATCATCCTTTTATATATCTATGCGGGCATTGCTTCCATGCTGCCGGTATGGTTGTTGCTGCAACCCCGCGATTACATAAATGGGGCGCAATTGATTCTAGGGCTTTTCGTCCTATACACGGCTGTGCTGTTCACGATGCCTGATGTGGCAGCACCGATGATCAATGATGTCGCTGAAGGCACGCCGCCTATTTTTCCAATATTATTTGTGACCATTGCCTGTGGCGCGCTTTCTGGTTTCCATGGGATTGTTTCTTCAGGAACAAGTGCCAAGCAGTTGAATAACGAGGAAGACGCTCGCTTTGTTGGCTATCTCGGTGCTCTGGGTGAAGGTTCACTGGCATTAATTACCATCGTTGCAGTGACCGGTTCCCTTTATGCATCATCAGTTGCTGGCGGTTGGGATGCGATCTATCCAACAATAACAGGTGGTCCCGGTGCGACTGGTTTTATTGCGGGTGGTGCACTTCTTATTTCTGAAGGTTGGGGTATCTCATTAACTTTTGCGCAAACTATGCTGGCGGTAATGGTTGTGTTGTTTGCCGGTACTACCATGGACGCCGGGCTGCGTCTCACGCGGTACATCATTCAGGAATGGGGAAACATCTACAACATCGAGCCGTTGAAGAGTAATTACATCTCAACCTTTGCCGCTGTAGGTGCGTGTTTGCTGCTGGCGTTTGGTGTTTCCAATGGCAACTATCCGGGTGATGGTGGTACTCTGATCTGGCCTGTATTTGGCGCAACTAATCAAATTCTTGCCAGCATGACCTTAATCGTTATTGCGGTGTATTTGATTAAGCTTGGTCGACCAGCTAAGTCCTTGATAACGCCACTTTGCTTCATTCTGATCATGGCTTCCTGGGCGGGTGTTTGGTACGTCATGGACTACATTGAAGAAGGGCAGTGGCTTCTTGTTGTTATTCAGGTGGCTGTGATGGTCTCTTCTGTGTTTATAGTGCTGGAAGCGTGGTCCGCTCTCGCAAAGATGCGGCGAGAGGATCTGGCCAGTGAAGGTTCTGCTGCGTCATCTAATGAATAACGCTTGAAACGCAACATGTTGCCAGCGTAATGCTGGTTAGAGAAGGAGTGCTCTTCCGTGCATTGCACAGAATCACTCCTTTTCCGTTTGAACCAATTAAACAGCTATCAATGATTTCTTCATGGATAAGAAACTTTTAGAATCTCATCTGAGCGTGGACGCTGGAACCCTTTTAAAAAACGTATTGGTGTACGATGAACTGGATTCCACAAGCTCCGAAGCGGCGCGTCTATTGGAGGGTGGTGATGCCGGTGCCTCTCTGATTATTGCTGATTCACAATCTGCAGGCAGAGGGCGGCGCGGAAGAGACTGGATAAGTCCGGCGGGCAGCGGTCTCTACATGAGCATGTCTTATCCGTTTGAAATCCAGAAACTGCAACTGCAGGCATTGAGTTTGGTTGCAGCAATCTGTGTTTGCGAGGCACTCAGGAATCTTGGATTTTCCAGTATTCAATTGAAATGGCCTAATGACTTACTGGTGGGTAAAAAAAAACTGGCTGGCATTTTATTGGAAATGCGCAAAACTGATCAGTTCAGCTATATCGTGTTTGGGATCGGTGTTAATTACGCATTAAGTGACGAGCATAAAGCTGAATTAGGACGCCCGGTGACCGATCTTCGCGAAATGGCAGAAAGCAGTTCAATAAGCCTGGTGCGGCGCGAAGTCATTGCGGCAAGACTTTGCAGCAATCTCCTTTCCGCTATAAACCAATTTCTGGACGAAGGTTTTAAACCCTTTCAATCGGCTTGGAATGATTTGGATAGATACTTCGGCTCAGATATTGTGGTTGATAATGGTGTGCAGCGACTCATCGGTAAATCCTTGGGTGTTGATGAAGATGGGGTGCTGCAGTTGTTAACGGCAAAAGGTCATCAGAAAATCAATGCAGGGGAAATATTTCCTAGCCTGCGTGCTGCTGACGAGGCAATCGATCAATGGGCAGTCGATCAAAGATAGTTGAGCTGGATGTAGGAAACTCGCGCATTAAATGGCGAATTCGTTCGATCGCTGAAAGGGTGAGTGGAAATGTGTTGCATGAAGGAGTGTCGGCGACTGTTGCTGATCTTTCTGCACAGTTTGATTCAATCCAGATTTTAGAGAGTGCACCAGAACAGGTTTTGGTTGCCAGTGTTCGCGGTGATGATAGTCTTGCTCAAATTTCTGAGTGGTCAAAAAGAGTCTGGAAAATAGCACCCAAAATTGCGATTGTGTCTGCTGAGGCCAGTGGCTTAAGGAATAGCTATAGCGATGTTTCGCGTATGGGAGTTGATCGCTGGTTAGCTATGTTGGCGGCCTACCAAAAAACCCAGGCGGCCTGTTTGGTAGTTGATAGTGGCACGGCACTTACGATCGACGCCATAACTGATGAAGGCCAGCATCTTGGGGGTTATATTCTTCCGGGGCTGGGTCTTGGCATAAGTGCAATAGAATCTAATACAGGAATTCGCTTGCACCAGCGAGATGTGGACTCGGCCAACCTCGGACTCGGACGCAATACCGAATCAGCGGTGTTGAATGGTGTGCTGGCGCAGGCGATCGCATTAATTGAGAAGGTCGCTGATCAGCTAGAAACACAGGGTAAGCAGAGCACGAATAGGCAGGACATGAGTCAGGTTCATGTGCTCTTAAGTGGCGGTGATGCCTCCACCTTACAGGCGGCGTTGATCGACAATAGTTCGCTGGTTCTGGAGAACTGTCCGTCGCTGGTGTTAGATGGTCTGGTTCTAGCTCATACTGAGGAGCTTGGGTAGGAAAAATGCGCTACACAGTAATAGTCTTATTGCTTGGAAATGTGGGCTATTTCGTCTGGAATTACTATCAAGAACCAGCGGTGGTGGTTGCAGCTGAACCTCGACCTTTACTCAATACCGGGCTTACCTTGCTGGAAGAATATGACCAGCAACTGGCCATAGAGCAGCGGGAAGCCGATAAGGTCTGCTCAGTGGTAACTGGCTTTGCCAATGCGGATGAGGCAGGGGACTTCATGGGCCGGGCCAGAACTTTGAATATCAGGTCTTATCTGCATTTCATCGATCCCGAAGAGCTGCTGCAATACCGTGTTTACCTGCCGCCGACACCCTCCCGGGAGATCGCCAACCTCACCCTGGAGGATCTCGGTGAGCGCCTGCTTGAGGCAGAACTGGATATCGAAAATTACCTGATTACGGGTGGCGAGCTGGAAAATGCTGTCGCATTAGGGGTTTACGACTCAGCCAGCCGAGCAATAAAGGTTCAGGACCAGGTTGCAGCGCTGGGGTATGGACCAGAAATTGAACAAATTGGTGAGATTCGAGGTGAGATTCAGGTGTGGCTCAGAGCGTCGGATTCTGAGCGGCTGAACCAGCCGGAATGGCTTGATTTAGCTGGGGAAAGAACCAACTTGACAAGGGTGGAAAATAGCTGTCAAACGATTGCACAAGCATCTCAATTCCAATAGAATGCCGCCCCTGAGTGAGAGAGCCAGGGATTTTGACCCTTGGGAGATTTTGTGGGAGGGGTTCCCGAGTGGCCAAAGGGATCAGACTGTAAATCTGACGCGCAAGCTTCGGTGGTTCGAATCCACCCCCCTCCACCATCTGAATTTCGAGCATTTTGCGATTGTTGTGAGAGATCAGAGAAGTGGAAGTGAGTGTGAGTGTATATACGGCGGACTTACTTAGATCACGCGGGTATAGTTCAGAGGTAGAACCCCAGCCTTCCAAGCTGGTTGCGCGGGTTCGATTCCCGCTACCCGCTCCAATTCATTTACGCAGTTGGAAAGCCACGAGTGAGGTCACTGCTGGGCTAAAGATCGGCTCGCTTAGCTCAGGCGGTAGAGCACTTCATTGGTAATGAAGAGGTCCCCGGTTCAACTCCGGGAGTGAGCACCAGAATTTGAGAATTTGCAAATTTGAAAGCTGTTAAAATAGCTGAAGTCAGTACTGATAAACCAATTACTAAGGAGCCTCTGATTAATGTTTGCGAGGCAGTTAGTGCAAGGCAAAAATCAGCGAAAAAGCGCAGTTTATAGGTCATAAATGCGCATTTTGAGCTGATTTTTAACGCAGCAATAACAACGTAGGTAATTAAGCAGAGGTTCCCTAATAAGTAGAAAAACACACAGGTAGTACAGAATCGGGAATTGTTGCTTCCTGACTATAATAAGCAGTAAATCCAAAATACCATTAATTATTTAGACAATTTGAGATACAGCACGAAACAGGGGCTACCCAGCATGGCGAAGGAAAAATTTGAAAGGAATAAGTTACACGTAAACGTAGGGACTATAGGTCATGTAGACCATGGTAAGACGACATTGACTGCGGCGTTGACGAAGGTATGTGCGGAAGCCTACGGTGGAGACCTTAAAGCATTTGATGAGATTGATAATGCGCCAGAAGAGAAAGAGCGTGGTATCACGATTGCGACATCTCACGTTGAGTATGATTCGCCTAATCGTCATTATGCCCACGTAGACTGTCCAGGGCATGCTGACTATGTAAAGAACATGATTACAGGTGCGGCTCAGATGGACGGTGCGATTCTGGTTTGTTCAGCGGCAGATGGTCCCATGCCACAGACTCGTGAGCACATTTTGTTGTCACGTCAGGTAGGTGTTCCTTACATTGTAGTGTACATGAACAAAGCGGACATGGTTGATGATGAAGAGCTGCTTGAGTTGGTTGAAATGGAGATTCGTGAGTTGCTGGATCAGTATGAATTTCCGGGTGACGACACTCCGGTGATCATTGGTTCTGCGCTTAAAGCGCTGGAAGGCGATACGTCTGACATTGGTGCTCCTTCAGTGCAGAAGCTGGTAGAGACACTGGATGAGTACATTCCTGAGCCTGAGCGTGATGTTGAGAAGCCATTTTTGATGCCGATTGAAGATGTATTTTCCATTTCTGGTCGCGGGACGGTTGTGACAGGTCGTGTTGAGCGTGGTGTGATCAAGGTGGGTGAAGAGATCGAGATTGTTGGTATCAAGGATACAGAGACTACCACCTGTACGGGTGTTGAGATGTTCCGCAAGCTGCTGGATGAAGGTCGTGCGGGTGAGAATGTTGGTGTGTTATTGCGTGGTACCAAGCGTGAGGAAGTGGAGCGTGGTCAGGTACTGGCTGCGCCGGGGACGATTACGCCCCACACGAAGTTTGAAGCTGAGGTGTATATTTTGTCCAAAGATGAAGGTGGACGTCACACGCCGTTTTTCAAAGGCTACCGTCCTCAGTTTTACTTCCGTACAACGGATGTGACTGGCAATGTTGAGTTGCCGGAGGGGACTGAGATGGTGATGCCTGGTGACAACATCAAGATGACAGTTGATTTGATTGCTCCGATTGCGATGGATGAAGGTTTACGATTTGCGATTCGTGAAGGTGGCCGTACTGTTGGCGCCGGCGTCGTTAGTAAAATTATTGAGTAAACACAGAGCGACATTTTTCGAAGCCGGAACTCTCTAAAAGAGGGTTCCGGCTTAGTCGTCTCTGGTAAATGAGAGTTTTTGAGCCCTTAATCGAATTTAAAAGTCGGTTTGGCGCAAATCAAAAGTTCCTTTAAATACGGTTTCCCTTTGATAAAGGGTGATCCTTCGAAAAAACAGTGGAGCCAGCAGAGTAATGGCTCCGTTAACCCATGCTTCAAGCCTCGGCCGAATGCGTGATTTAATGACTTGGTGTGAGTCATAAGGTGATTCAGTAGGCCAGTAGCTCAATTGGCAGAGCAGCGGTCTCCAAAACCGCAGGTTGGGGGTTCGATTCCCTCCTGGCCTGCCATTATGGCAGGAACGGCAGCGAGACTACTGTCGACGTTGTAGAAAGAATTATGATTGAGAAAACAGAAAGCGAAGCAGGTGGATCAGATTGGATCAAATGGATTGTGGTAGCCGCAATCGTAGGTGCTGCGGTTTATGCGAATTCCTATTTTGCTGCTGAATCGCTTCTAATCAGAACCATCGGATTGCTTGTCGCAGCCGGGGTTGCTGGCTGGGTGGCAGTAAAGACAGTTAAAGGAAGAGCTTTTGTCGATCTTTGTTTAGAAGCTCGCGTAGAAATCAGAAAGGTCGTTTGGCCGACCAGACAAGAGACAACACAAACCACCATCGTGGTGTTAATCGTAATCTTCATCGTTGCCATTATTTTGTGGCTGCTGGATTGGGGATTAAATGCTGTGGTGTCTTCTATTATTGGTTAAGGGTAAAGCGGCACTAAGGGAATTAAATGACTAAGCGCTGGTACGTAGTCCATGCTTATTCGGGTTACGAGAAAAAAGTAATGCACGCATTGAAAGAGCGAATTGCTCTTTCAGGTATGGATGACTACTTCGATGAGGTGTTGGTGCCCACCGAAGAAGTCCTGGAAATGCGGGCAGGACAAAAGCGCAAGAGTGAGCGTAAGTTTTTTCCAGGGTACGTGCTGGTCCATATGGATCTTAATGATGATACCTGGCACCTGGTAAAAGAAACACCAAGGGTAATGGGGTTTATTGGTGGCACGGCAGAAAAGCCCGCACCGATTACCGATAAAGAAGCGCATAAGATTCTCCAGCGTATGGAGGACAGTGAAGAAGCGCCAATTCATAAGATTGTTTATGAACCAGGTGAAATGGTTCGGGTTATCGATGGTCCATTTAACGACTTCACTGGCACGGTAGAAGAAGTGAACTATGAAAAGAGTCGCTTGCGGGTTGCCGTTTTGATTTTCGGTCGCTCTACACCAGTCGAGTTGGAATTCGGTCAAGTAGAGAAGAGCTAACCTGGGTTAGCCACTAATTGTCTCTGGTAACAGAGGTGTTTCATCGATCTTTGTGCATCTAGCCGTGCATAAAGGGGGAGGGGGAGTTGAGCTCTCCATGGTAGATGAATTTGACAGGTTGCAGTTAAGCCTTTCGAGTTCGAGGTTGAATTCAATCTCTATCTTGGACATGCCAATGCTTGAACCCGGGGAGATAAGACAATGGCTAAGAAAGTACTGGCTTATATTAAGCTGCAGGTTGGCGCTGGTCAGGCCAATCCCAGTCCACCTGTTGGACCTGCTCTGGGCCAACATGGTGTCAACATAATGGAATTCTGTAAGGCATTTAATGCGCAGACTCAGGGGACTGAGCCCGGATTGCCTATTCCAGTTGTAATAACAGTATACGCAGACCGCAGTTTTACCTTCGTTACCAAAACGCCTCCGGCATCTGTGTTGTTGCGCAAGGCTGCGGGTATCAGGAAAGGTAGCTGCAGACCTAACACTGAAAAAGTGGGCAAGGTTACCCGTGCGCAACTGGAAGACATCGCGAATCAGAAAATGCCAGACCTGACAGCCGCAGATATGGACGCTGCGGTTCGTACACTGGCAGGCAGTGCTCGTAGTGCTGGTCTGGAAGTCGAGGGGGTAGAGTAAGATGGCTAAACTCTCAAAGAAAAGAAAGCAAATAGCAGAAAAGTTGGAAGCGGGTAAGGCTTATGCAATTGAAGATGCTGTTTCGCTAATCACTGCGTTTGCATCACCAAAATTTGAAGAGTCTATTGATGTTTCTATTAATCTTGGTGTAGATCCTCGTAAATCCGATCAGGTTGTTCGTGGCTCGACAATTCTTCCTGCTGGAACAGGCAAGGAGGTATGTGTTGCCGTGTTTGCACAAGGTGCAAATGCTGAAAAAGCTACGGCTGCTGGTGCTGACATTGTTGGATTCGATGATCTTGCTGAATCAATCAAAGGCGGCAACATGGATTTTGACGTGTTGATCGCTACCCCAGACGCAATGCGTGTTGTTGGTCAACTTGGTCAGGTGCTTGGTCCTCGCGGACTGATGCCTAATCCTAAAGTTGGAACCGTAACACCAGATGTCGAATCTGCTGTAAAAAATGCCAAAGCTGGTCAGGTTCGTTATCGAACAGACAAGAATGGCATCGTGCATGGCGGTATCGGTAAAGTTGGATTCGATAGCCCTGCTATCCGATCCAATCTGGAAGCATTGTTGGCCGATCTCAAGAAGGCCAAACCCTCTTCGGCAAAAGGTATCTATTTCAAGAAAGTTGTACTTTCGTCAACCATGGGCCCTGGGGTCCTGATTGATCAGTCTTCACTGACTGTATAGATGAAAAAATTTTGATACGCACTTGAGTCAGCGTATGTCAGCGACTTTGGTTGAAACGGTAAACGGTAAAACACAGTGGCCGAGAATTATCAGGCACTGAACCAGAAAGTGTAATCGTCAAAAACCAAAAAAGACTTTGGCTGGTTTCGTTTGCAGAGTGTTGCAAGCCGAGATCATCAAAGACCGTAGGTGAGTTAGGGGGGTTTATAAAAGAGCTTTGCTGATTCTTAATTTCCTACGCAGATGGTGAAACCGATCCGGAACCTCCGGTTCTTATCACCGAACAAAATGACAGCTCCGGCTGTCAAAAATCGGCTCTCTGAGCCATGGAAAGGAGTTAAATAGTGGCTATACGACTTGAAGACAAGCAACAGATAGTCTCGGAAGTCAATCAGGCTGCTAGTAGTGCTTTATCTGCAGTGCTCGCGGATTATCGCGGCGTTACCGTAGCGGACATGACTGCGCTTCGCAAGACAGCTCGGGAAAACAAGGTGTATTTAAGAGTAGTGCGTAACACATTGCTCAAGCGCGCCGTTGCAGATACTGAGTTCGAATGCATTAAAGATGTGTTGGTTGGTCCAACGATACTCGCACTTTCTGAAGAAGATCCTGGTGCCGCTGCGCGTGTACTGAAGGATTTTGCGAAAGAAAATGGCAATTTCGAAATCAAGGCACTGTCCATGGGTGGTGAACTCATGGAAGCGAATCAGATCGACGTATTGGCGAAACTGCCTACGCTTGATCAGGCGCGTTCAATGCTGATGAGTGTCATGTTGGCACCTGTCACTAAGCTGGCTCGAACCGTGAATGAAGTGCCCTCGAAAGTTACCCGAGCGGTTGCGGCAGTTCGCGATCAGAAGCAAGAAGCAGCCTAATTCCTTTGATTATTAGACTTTTAACCTATTTATTAACAGGAGATAAGAATCATGTCTCTATCACGAGAAGAAGTACTGGATGCAATCGCGGATATGTCAGTAATGGAGGTAGTTCAGCTGGTTGAAGCGATGGAAGAAAAGTTTGGCGTATCTGCGGCAGCGGCCGTAGCGGCAGCTCCAGTTGCTGCTGCTGATGGTGACGTAGCGGCTGCTGAAGAGAAGGACGAGTTCGATATCGTTCTTACTGCAGCAGGTGACAAGAAAGTTAACGTCATTAAGGCAGTCCGTAGTATTACCGGACTTGGCCTGAAAGAGGCGAAAGAAATGGTTGATGGCGCACCTTCCACTCTTAAGGAAGCTGCTCCTAAAGCGGAAGCCGAGGAAGCCAAGAAGACTCTGGAAGAAGCTGGCGCAACCGTTGAGCTTAAGTAAACGGCAATACCAAAACACGAACATACCGAATTCGATAGTTTTGAGTTCGGTGTGTGCTCGTGTATATATTTTTCTGATTCTTGCTTTTACAAATAGAAGCAAAATCAGGAAAAAGCGAGTAAGAAAAGAAGGCAGGACTGGCAGACAATAGAAAGCCGCTGCCTGAATACCACAGAAAGAATTACTTGTTAGGAACACACAATGGCCTATTCGTATACCGAGAAAAAGCGTATCCGTAAGAATTTTGGCAAGCTGCCAAGTGCAATGGACATCCCATATCTACTGTCCATTCAGATTGATTCTTATCGACAATTTACCCAGGCTGGCACTCCGGCAGGAAAGTTGCTGGACCAGGGTTTGCACGCTGCTTTTAAATCCGTATTCCCGATTGTCAGTTACTCTGGTAAAGCTGTGTTGGAATATGTCAGTTATAAGCTTGGCAAACCTGCGTTTGACGTTAAGGAATGTCAGTTACGGGGCTCAACTTATTCAGTGTCCCTAAGAGTTAAGGTGCGCTTGATTCTTTATGATAAAGAGTCAACTACACAAACTATTAAGGATATTAAAGAACAGGAAGTTTACATGGGTGAAATTCCATTGATGACGGATTCAGGTACGTTCGTCATCAATGGTACGGAGCGGGTTGTGGTATCTCAGCTTCATCGTTCACCGGGTGTGTTCTTTGATCATGACCGTGGCAAAACGCATAGCTCCGGTAAGTTGCTTTATAGTGCACGTGTTATCCCCTATCGTGGCTCATGGTTGGATTTCGAATTCGATCCAAAAGACCTCGTATATGTGCGTATAGATCGCCGCAGAAAACTGCCGGCGACAGTACTGCTGCGAGCCCTCGGATTCAATTCTCAAGAAATTCTTGAGATGTTTTATGAAAACAACAGTTTCAAGCTGAAGAAAGGTAAAGAGCCTTCAATTGCACTTAAGCTGGTTGCTTCTCGTCTGCGTGGTGAAGTGCTGACTTTTCCAGTCAAAGACAAAAAGGGAAAAGTTATTGTCGAGGAAGGTCGTCGTATTACCTCGCGCCATATTCGCCAGATGGAAACCGCCAGGCTTACTGAACTGGTTATCGAGAGTGATTTCGTTGTTGGTGCCTGTTTAGCGAGAGATATCATTGATGAAGAAACTGGCGAAGTTTTGTTTCCCTGCAATGCTGAGATTACTGAGGAAATGATTGAGCAATTCTATGAAAAAGGAATTGCCTCATTTGAAACCATCTTTACTAACGATCTGGATTGCGGCCCTTTCGTTTCTGATACCTTGCGTATCGATACAACCGCTTCGCAGTTGGAAGCAATGGTTGAGATTTACCGTATGATGCGGCCAGGTGAACCACCTACAAAAGAGTCGGCAGAGAACCTGTTCTCCAACTTGTTCTTCTCCCCGGAGCGTTATGATCTTTCTGCGGTGGGTCGCATGAAGTTCAACCGTCGTTTAGGCCGACCAGAGACCGAGGGTAACCTGGTGCTGGATACGGGAGATATCGTTGACGTATTGAAGACCCTGGTAGCCATTCGCAATGGTTTTGGCTCTGTTGATGATATTGACCACTTGGGTAATCGCCGTATCCGTTCAGTGGGTGAGATGGCTGAAAACCAGTTCCGTGTTGGTCTGGTTCGTGTTGAGCGTGCAGTCAAAGAGCGATTGAGCATGGCGGATTCTGAAGGCCTGATGCCGCAGGATATGATTAATGCGAAGCCAGTGGCAGCAGCGATTAAGGAATTCTTTGGCAGCAGCCAGTTATCGCAGTTTATGGATCAGAATAATCCATTGTCTGAGGTAACGCATAAACGTCGTGTTTCTGCATTAGGACCAGGTGGTTTGACCCGTGAGCGTGCAGGTTTTGAAGTACGTGACGTACATCCGACTCACTATGGTCGTGTTTGTCCAATTGAGACGCCTGAAGGTCCAAACATCGGTTTGATTAACTCTTTGGCGACTTATGCGCGTACCAACAACTACGGTTTTCTGGAAAGTCCATACCGCAAAGTAAAGAACAACAAGGTCACCGATGAAACCGATTTCCTGTCTGCAATTGACGAAAGTGATTTCGTCATCGCGCAGGCGAGTGCGCCGCTGAATAAGAAAGGTGGATTCGTTGATGAGCTGGTGACGGTTCGTTATAAGGGTGAGACCACCCTTAAGCAGCGCGATGAAGTGGATTACATGGATGTCGCACCACAACAAATGGTGTCAGTGGCAGCAGCCTTGATTCCATTCCTGGAGCATGACGATGCAAACCGAGCACTGATGGGTTCGAACATGCAGCGTCAGGCAGTACCAACTCTGAAGACTGAAAAGCCTTTGGTAGGTACTGGCATGGAGCGCAATGTGGCGCATGATTCAGGCGTATGTGTAGTTGCTTTTCGCGGTGGCGAAATTGAGAGCGTTGATGCTGGTCGGATCATTGTTCGTGTAAATGATGATGAGACGGATGCTGGTGAGGCTGGTGTAGATATCTACAACCTCACTAAGTACACCCGTTCGAATCAGAATACCTGTATTTCACAGAAGCCTTTGGTTAAAGAAGGTGACATGATCTCTCGCGGTGACATTCTGGCTGATGGTCCTTCTATTGATATGGGTGAGTTGGCGCTTGGCCAAAACATGCGTATCGCGTTTATGCCCTGGAATGGCTATAACTTTGAGGATTCGATCCTGATCTCAGAGCGTGTGGTGAAAGAAGATCGCTTCACCAGTATTCACATTCAGGAACTGACCTGTATCGCCCGCGATACCAAGCTGGGCTCCGAAGAGATTACTGCTGATATTCCAAATGTTGGTGAGGGCGCGCTCAGCAAGCTTGACGAGTCTGGTATCGTTTATATCGGTGCTGAAGTGGGTGCCGGCGATATTCTAGTTGGTAAGGTGACGCCAAAAGGTGAAACTCAACTTACTCCAGAAGAGAAGCTGCTACGTGCAATTTTTGGTGAAAAAGCATCTGATGTAAAAGATACATCATTGCGCGTGCCTACTTCAGTTAAAGGTACGGTGATTGATGTTCAGGTTTTCACCCGCGATGGTCTGGAAAAAGATCAACGTGCGATTGAAATCGAAGAGATGCAGTTGGCGCAGGTTCGCAAGGACATCAATGACGAGTATCGCATCGTTGCAGAAGCGACTTATGAGCGTTTGCACAAAGCCCTGGTAGGTAAAGTTGTAGCTGGTGGGCCAAAGCTTAAGAAGGGCCAAAAGGTTACTAACGATTACTTAGCAAATTTGCCACGTGAAGATTGGTTCAAGCTTCGTATGTCCAATGAAGCGATGAACAAGCAATTGGAACGTGCGGAAGCACAGTTAAAAGAACGCCAGAAAGAGCTCGATGAGCGCTTTGAAGATAAGAGGAAGAAGCTGACGCAAGGCGACGATTTGGCACCAGG
Organism: uncultured Pseudohongiella sp.; assembly: GCA_965198435.1. Classification (GTDB taxonomy): domain Bacteria; phylum Pseudomonadota; class Gammaproteobacteria; order Pseudomonadales; family Pseudohongiellaceae; genus UBA9145. The sequence goes on from OZ240664.1 coordinate 853,295, forward strand.
TGTTCTTAAGATCGTAAAAGTCTATCTCGCTATCAAGCGTACTATCCAGCCTGGTGACAAGATGGCCGGTCGTCACGGTAACAAAGGTGTAATCTCGGTAGTTATGCCAGAAGAAGATATGCCTTATGACGAGAAGGGCGAGCCAGTAGATATCGTACTGAATCCATTGGGTGTGCCGTCCCGAATGAACGTAGGTCAGATTCTCGAAACTCACCTGGGTGCTGCAGCTAAAGGCCTCGGCGACAAGATCGGTAAGATGATAGATGCACAGGTGAAAGTCACGGAAATGCGCAGGCTCATTACTGATGTGTACAACAAGATCGGTGAGCGCACTGAAGACATCAAGTCCTTCAATGAAGAAGAACTCTTCGAATTAGCCGGTAATCTGCGCGACGGTGTGCCAATGGCAACGCCGGTGTTTGATGGCGCAGTGGAAACTGAAATCAAAGAGATGCTCGCTCTGTCTGATATGGATGAAAGTGGTCAAGTTATTTTATTTGATGGTCGTACTGGCGATGCATTCGATAGTCCAGTCACAGTCGGCATTATGTACATGCTGAAATTAAACCATCTGGTAGATGACAAGATGCATGCTCGTTCTACTGGTTCATACAGTCTGGTTACTCAGCAACCACTTGGTGGTAAAGCACAATTCGGTGGTCAACGCTTTGGAGAAATGGAAGTGTGGGCACTGGAAGCTTATGGTGCTGCATACACCTTGCAGGAAATGTTGACGGTGAAATCAGATGATGTTGCGGGTCGTACCAAGATGTATAAGAACATCGTGGACGGCGATCAACGCATGGAGCCAGCTATGCCTGAGTCATTCAACGTACTGGTTAAAGAGATTCGCTCTCTTGGTATCGATATGGAATTGGATGTCAGCGAATAGCCTGGCAGCAAGCGATAGATAATTAGCAGAGAACACAGTTTAGGGTTTTAAGCCCGCGCACAACCTTCGGTGCGGCAGGGGGAGGAAATAGAATGAAAGACCTGTTAGGTTTATTGAAATCTCAATCACAATCAGATGAGTTTGATTCTATTCGTATTGGTTTGGCTTCGCCAGAGATGGTTCGTGCGTGGTCATTCGGTGAAGTTAAAAAGCCGGAAACCATTAATTATAGAACATTCAAGCCCGAGCGTGACGGTCTGTTCTGCGCCAAGATTTTCGGTCCAGTAAAAGACTATGAGTGCCTGTGCGGCAAATACAAGCGCCTTAAGCATCGCGGTGTTATTTGTGAGAAATGTGGCGTTGAAGTTGCACTCTCGAAAGTGCGCCGTGAGCGTATGGGGCATGTCAAACTAGCCAGCCCCGTAGCGCATATCTGGTTCCTGAAATCATTGCCCTCGCGTATTGGTTTGCTATTAGATATGACACTACGTGATATCGAGCGCATTCTGTACTTCGAGTCCTTCGTTGTCACCGATCCAGGCATGACTACCTTGGAAAAAGGTCAGTTGCTTACCGATGAGCAGTACTACGAAGCCATGGAAGAGTGGAGTGACGAATTCGAAGCCAGGATGGGAGCAGAAGCCGTTCAGGAGTTGATGAAAGACATGGACGTGGAAGCTGAAGCGATACGTCTGCGTGAAGAAATTCCACAAACAAATTCTGAAACAAAATTGAAGAAGCTATCCAAGCGCTTGAAGCTACTGGAAGCCTTCGTTGAATCAGGCAACAAACCAGAATGGATGGTGATGGATGTACTGCCGGTATTGCCACCTGATTTGCGTCCTTTGGTGCCATTGGATGGTGGTCGTTTCGCAACTTCTGATTTGAACGATTTGTATCGTCGTGTAATCAACCGAAACAATCGTCTGAAGCGTCTGTTGGATCTCAACGCGCCAGACATCATTGTGCGCAATGAAAAGCGTATGCTGCAAGAAGCAGTTGATGCATTGCTGGATAACGGTCGCCGTGGTCGTGCCATTACTGGTTCCAATAAGCGCCCACTGAAGTCACTTGCTGACATGATTAAAGGCAAGCAGGGTCGCTTCCGTCAAAACCTGCTCGGTAAGCGTGTGGATTACTCCGGTCGTTCAGTGATCGTGGTTGGCCCTACCCTGAAACTGCATCAGTGTGGCCTGCCTAAGAAAATGGCGTTGGAACTATTCAAGCCATTCATCTTCGGTAAGTTAGAACGTCGCGGTCTTGCGACTACTATTAAAGCGGCGAAGAAAATGGTTGAGCGTGAGACAGCTGAGGTCTGGGATATCCTGGCTGAAGTGATTCGCGAACACCCGATACTTCTAAACCGTGCACCAACTTTGCACCGCTTGGGTATTCAGGCATTCGAACCTGTATTGATTGAAGGTAAAGCGATTCAGTTGCACCCACTCGTGTGTGCGGCCTACAACGCTGATTTCGACGGCGACCAGATGGCGGTTCACGTGCCTCTTACCCTGGAGGCGCAGTTGGAAGCGCGTACTTTGATGATGTCTACCAACAACATCCTGGCACCTGCGAACGGTGAGCCAATTATCGTACCTTCACAGGACGTGGTATTGGGCCTGTATTACATGACTCGTGAGCGTGTGAATGCGAAGGGTGAAGGCATGGTATTTGCCGATGTGAAGGAAGTGCAACGAGCCTACGATTCGAAGAATGTCGAGCTGCAGGCACGAATTAAAGTACGCATCACTGATAGCGGTCAGGACGAAGAAGGAAATACTGTTGCCAGTACTGAAATCATAGATACCACTGTGGGTCGTGTACTGTTGTTCAACATCCTGCCTGAAGGGCTGCCATTCTCTATGGTCAACCAGAAGATGTCTAAGAAGCCGATTTCTCAAATCATCAATGCCTGCTATCGCAATGTAGGATTGAAAGAGACTGTTATCTTCGCTGACCAATTGATGTACACCGGTTACAGGTACTCCACGATGTCTGGTTCCTCCATTGGTGTGAATGATTTTGAAATTCCTGATGAAAAAGCCAAGATCATCGATCAAGCCAACTCGGAAGTAGCAGAAATCGAATCGCAGTTTGCTTCGGGGCTTGTTACCCAGGGTGAGAAGTACAATAAGGTCATCGATATCTGGTCCCGCGCCAACGACATTGTGGCCAAGTCTATGATGAAAGGACTCTCATCTGAAACCGTCATCAACAAAGAAGGCGAAGAGGAAGAGCAAGAGTCATTCAACTCTGTGTATGTCTATGCAGATTCTGGAGCTCGAGGTTCCCCCGCACAGATCAGGCAGCTAGCTGGTATGCGTGGTTTGATGGCGCGCCCGGACGGTTCAATTATCGAAACGCCAATTACCGCGAACTTCCGCGAAGGGTTGAGTGTATCGCAATACTTCACCTCAACTCATGGTGCTCGAAAAGGTTTGGCAGATACCGCACTGAAGACGGCGAACTCTGGTTACCTGACCCGTCGCCTGGTGGATATTTCGCAAGATCTGGTTATCACAGAGCAAGATTGCGGCACCAGGCAAGGGCTCACCATGACACCAATCATTGAAGGTGGCGACATTATCGCGCCCTTAGGTGATCGGGTATTAGGTCGGGTGCTGGCAGCTGATGTTGTTCACAATGAAACAGGCGAAGTGATCGCCGCAACCGGCACCTTGATTGACGAACGCATGGTCGATAAATTGGAAACCCAAGGTGTTGACCAGGTGTATGTGCGTTCGCCGATTACCTGTGAAACGCATTTCGGTATTTGTTCGCTTTGTTATGGGCGTGACCTTGCCCGTGGACACCTTGCGAATGTGGGTGAAGCGGTTGGTGTTATCGCTGCCCAGTCTATCGGTGAGCCGGGTACTCAGTTAACGATGCGTACCTTCCATATCGGTGGTGCGGCATCAAGGGCGACTGCTTCTGATAGCGTGCAGGTGAAGAACGCCGGTACGATTCATCTCAACAACATGAAGACGGTTGAGAATTCTAAACAAGAGCTGGTTGTTGTATCACGCTCTGGTGAGCTGGTTGTTAATGATACTAACGGTCGCGAGAAGGAACTCTACAAACTTCCTTATGGTGCCATCATTACAGTTGGTAAGAAGAAAGAAGTGGAAGCTGGGCAACTGGTTGCTACCTGGGATCCACATACCCACCCCATTATTTCAGAGGTGGCGGGTAAGGTGGCTTTCGAAGCAATGGAAGAAGGCATCACGGTACGCGAACAAACAGATGAAATTACTGGTCTGTCAACGCTGTCTGTTATTGATTCAGCGGAGCGTGCGAGTTCAGCGAAAGAACTGCGCCCAGCAATTCGTGTTGTCGATAAGAAAGGCGAAGACGTCTGTCTGCCGGGTACCAATGTGCCAGCGCTTTACCATTTGCCAGCTAATGCCATCATCAGTTTGAAAGATGGTGCCGAGCTAAACATTGGTGATGTTATCGCCCGTATTCCGCAGGAAGGTTCGAAGACTCGTGACATAACCGGGGGTCTGCCGCGAGTCGCTGACTTATTTGAAGCACGTAAGCCAAAAGAGCCATCGATTCTTGCGGAAATCTCTGGCACCGTTAGCTTCGGTAAGGAAACCAAAGGCAAGCGCCGCCTGGTGATTACGCCGAAGGATGGTGTGAATCCAATCGATGGTTCAGATCACTATGAAGTGCTGATTCCAAAATGGCGCACCATGACAGTTTTTGAAGGTGAGCATATTGAAAAGGGCGAAGTGGTTTCTGAGGGACCACCTGCACCTCACGATATCCTGCGACTCAAGGGTGTTGAGGCGCTCGCGCAATACATCGTTAATGAAGTACAGGACGTTTATCGTCTGCAAGGTGTGCGCATAAATGACAAACACATCGAAGTTATTGTGCGTCAGATGCTACGCAAGGTCGAAATCACTCAGCCAGGTGACTCCAAGCTGATTAAGGGTGAGCAGATGACTTATATGCAGATTCTTGAAATTAATGATAAGTTGATCGCTGAAGACAAGCAGCCCGCTAGCTTTGAACGAATGTTGCTTGGTATTACCAAAGCGTCGCTGGCGACAGATTCCTTCATTTCAGCAGCGTCATTCCAGGAAACAACTCGGGTGCTGACTGAAGCAGCGGTTACTGGCAAGCGCGATTTCCTCCGTGGTTTGAAGGAAAATGTCGTTGTTGGTCGGCTGATTCCGGCAGGTACCGGTTTAGCCTATCACGAAGCTCGCAAGAAGCAGTCGCTGGAGGAAATTGACGGTGAAGGCGTCAGTGCCAGTGATGTGGAAGCGGCCTTGAGTGAGGCGTTGGCTGAAACTGTTGAAGCGGCAGATACAGCAGAAACGGTGGAAGGCAGCGAGGCTGCAGTTAAATAACTAACGAAGAATCGCTGAAAGTCCTGAATTTCCCGCCTTTCAGCTGATTCAGAGGTTTCAATAGCGGTTGACTGTGGAACGTGAGGTCATTAAACTCTCGCCTCCTTTTGTCCCCCGACTCCTGAATCAGGCAAAAACTGTCTAATTCGGTGAGAATAAAGATTAACGACGAAGGTTAGAGGATTCTTTAGACTACGATGGCAACGATTAACCAACTAGTTCGCAAACCCAGAAAGAGCAAGGTCTCCAAGAGTGACGTGCCGGCACTGCAACGCTCTCCGCAAAAGCGCGGCGTTTGTACTCGTGTGTATACCACTACTCCTAAGAAGCCAAATTCTGCACTGCGTAAAGTTTGCCGTGTACGGCTGGTGAATGGCTACGAAGTGACTTCCTACATCGGTGGTGAAGGCCACAACTTGCAGGAACACTCAGTGGTTCTTATTCGTGGTGGCCGTGTGAAAGATTTGCCTGGTGTGCGTTATCACACTGTTCGCGGCAGTCTTGATACTTCCGGCGTTTCGGATCGCAAGCAGGGCCGTTCCAAGTATGGAGCTAAGCGGCCTAAGTAATCCCTGGTTGCAGAGCTAACTGCAAGCGTAAGGATCGCGCGGCTCGACGCAGCTCTTAAAACAATGTGTCGAGATTGAGTAAGGCCGGGTGTGCTGCACCCCAAAAGAAGCGCACCAGAATCCCGGGAAATCCTGAATAAACCTAGAGGTCACACATGCCCAGAAGAAGAGTAGCGGCGAAGCGTGAAGTTTTGCCTGATCCAAAATTCGGATCCAAAGTCCTAGCCAAATTCATGAACCACGTCATGGTCGACGGCAAGAAATCCGTTGCTGAGAAGATCATCTATGGCGCACTCGATATTGTTGCCGAAAAAAATGGCGGCGATCCACTCGAAACTTTCGAGAAAGCATTAGAAAACATCGCACCAATGGTAGAGGTTAAATCTCGCCGTGTCGGTGGTGCAACCTATCAGGTTCCTGTTGAAGTTCGTGCAGAACGTCGCAATGCCCTGGCCATGCGCTGGCTGGTAGAGCACTCAAGGTCTCGTGGTGAGAAGTCTATGGTGCTACGTCTTGCAGGTGAGATTACTGATGCTGCAGAAGGTCGCGGCAGTGCTGTTAAAAAGCGTGAAGATGTACATCGCATGGCTGAAGCCAACCGCGCGTTCTCGCACTATCGTTTCTAACTTTTTGTTTTTTAACTAGGCGTTTAAAAACATTTTTTAATTGGTCAAATTATTTTACTGAGGGTAAAGCTGTGGCTAGAAAACACCCACTAAGCCGTTATCGTAATATTGGTATTGCCGCTCACGTGGACGCAGGCAAGACTACCACAACAGAACGCGTTTTGTTCTACACCGGTATATCGCACAAGATTGGTGAGGTACACGATGGTGCAGCCACTATGGACTGGATGGAGCAAGAACAGGAGCGAGGTATCACCATTACCTCCGCCGCCACGACCTGTTTCTGGAATGGCATGGACAATCAATATGATGAACATCGCATTAACATCATCGACACACCGGGGCACGTGGACTTTACTATTGAAGTAGAACGTTCATTACGTGTGCTCGACGGTGCTGTTGTTGTGTTGTGTGCCTCTTCCGGTGTGCAACCCCAAACTGAAACGGTATGGCGGCAAGCAAACCGTTATGAAGTGCCACGCATGGTATTCGTAAATAAAATGGACCGAGCTGGTGCCGACTTCCTGAAAGTTGTCGAGCAGATGAAAGAGCGTCTTGGGGCTAATGCAGTGCCTCTGCAGCTGGCTATCGGCGCTGAAGATGAATTCAAAGGTGTCATCGATCTGGTGAAGATGAAATCAATCGTCTGGAACGAAGAAGACCAGGGTACTACTTTCACTTACCAGGACATTCCGGCTGATTTACAGGCACTGGCAGACGAATGGCGTGAGCACATGGTAGAAGCTGCGGCCGAAGCCAACGAAGAAGTGATGGAAAAGTACCTGGAAGAAAGTGATCTTTCTGAAGAAGAAATCATGAAAGCGATTCGTCAGCGTACATTGGATAATGAAATCGTGCCTGTATTATGTGGTTCGGCCTTTAAGAATAAAGGTGTGCAGGCAGTACTGGACGCGGTTGTTGATTACATGCCTTCGCCAACAGAAGTTAAGGCGATTGAAGGTGTGGATGAAAAAGGCGAAACAATTACTTGTGAAGTTAAAGATGATGCGCCTTTTGCTTCTTTGGCATTCAAGATCGCAACCGATCCTTATGTTGGTACCTTGACATTTTTTCGTGTGTATTCCGGTAGCCTGAACTCAGGTGACACCGTTTACAACCCGCTTAAGTCGAAGAAAGAGCGTGTTGGTCGTATGGTACAGATGCATTCAAACTCCCGCGAAGAGATTAAAGAGGTATTGGCGGGCGACATTGCGGCAGCTATTGGTCTTAAAGATGTCACTACTGGTGAAACTCTTTGTTCACCTGATCACATCGTAACGCTTGAAAAGATGGACTTCCCTGATCCTGTTATCTCGGTAGCAGTAGAACCTAAGTCGAAAGCTGACCAGGAGAAGATGAGTATCGCGCTTGGCAAGCTGGCGCAGGAAGACCCGTCTTTCCGCGTAGAGTCTGATGAAGAGTCGGGTCAAACCATTATTTCAGGAATGGGCGAGTTGCACCTGGATGTATTGGTCGATCGTATGCGTCGTGAATTTTCAGTTGAAGCGAATATTGGTAAGCCGCAGGTGGCCTACCGCGAAACCATTCGTAAGGCTGTTGAAGTTGAAGGTAAACACGTCAAGCAGTCTGGTGGTCGTGGTCAATACGGTCACGTTTGGTTGAAGCTTGAGCCAGTGGATCCGGATGACGAGTACGAATTTGTAAACGAGATCGTTGGTGGTGTAGTTCCTCGCGAGTACATTCCAGCGGTTGATAAAGGTGTTAAGGAACAAATGCAGAACGGCTGTCTGGCAGGTTATCCATTGTTAGCCATGAAAGTCACTCTTTACGATGGTTCTTTCCACGATGTGGACTCCAGTGAAATGGCATTCAAGATCGCTGGGTCTTTAGCACTTAAGAAGGGTGCTTTAGAAGCTGATCCGGCACTGCTGGAGCCAATAATGGCTGTGGAAGTGGTCACCCCGGAAGAGTACATGGGTGATGTAATGGGCGACCTGAACCGTCGCCGTGGCATGGTTGGTGGTATGGAGGATACTGCTGCTGGCAAAGTCATCACCGCTGACGTTCCACTTGCTGAAATGTTCGGTTATGCAACCGATCTGCGTTCAGCAACTCAGGGTCGCGCAACTTACACCATGGAATTCAAGAAATACGCTGAAGTGCCCGGCAACATTGCTGACAGCATTATCGACAATACTTAATTCGCGATCAGGAATATTAGATAGAGATAGAAATAGAGAGGAAACAAAAGTGGCGAAGGAAAAATTTGAAAGGAATAAGTTACACGTAAACGTAGGGACTATAGGTCATGTAGACCATGGTAAGACGACATTGACTGCGGCGTTGACGAAGGTATGTGCGGAAGCCTACGGTGGAGACCTTAAAGCATTTGATGAGATTGATAATGCGCCAGAAGAGAAAGAGCGTGGTATCACGATTGCGACATCTCACGTTGAGTATGATTCGCCTAATCGTCATTATGCCCACGTAGACTGTCCAGGGCATGCTGACTATGTAAAGAACATGATTACAGGTGCGGCTCAGATGGACGGTGCGATTCTGGTTTGTTCAGCGGCAGATGGTCCCATGCCACAGACTCGTGAGCACATTTTGTTGTCACGTCAGGTAGGTGTTCCTTACATTGTAGTGTACATGAACAAAGCGGACATGGTTGATGATGAAGAGCTGCTTGAGTTGGTTGAAATGGAGATTCGTGAGTTGCTGGATCAGTATGAATTTCCGGGTGACGACACTCCGGTGATCATTGGTTCTGCGCTTAAAGCGCTGGAAGGCGATACGTCTGACATTGGTGCTCCTTCAGTGCAGAAGCTGGTAGAGACACTGGATGAGTACATTCCTGAGCCTGAGCGTGATGTTGAGAAGCCATTTTTGATGCCGATTGAAGATGTATTTTCCATTTCTGGTCGCGGGACGGTTGTGACAGGTCGTGTTGAGCGTGGTGTGATCAAGGTGGGTGAAGAGATCGAGATTGTTGGTATCAAGGATACAGAGACTACCACCTGTACGGGTGTTGAGATGTTCCGCAAGCTGCTGGATGAAGGTCGTGCGGGTGAGAACGTTGGTGTGTTATTGCGTGGTACCAAGCGTGAGGAAGTGGAGCGTGGTCAGGTACTGGCTGCGCCGGGGACGATTACGCCCCACACGAAGTTTGAAGCTGAGGTGTATATTCTGTCCAAAGATGAAGGTGGACGTCACACGCCGTTTTTCAAAGGCTACCGTCCTCAGTTTTACTTCCGTACAACGGATGTGACTGGCAATGTTGAGTTGCCGGAGGGGACTGAGATGGTGATGCCTGGTGACAACATCAAGATGACAGTTGATTTGATTGCTCCGATTGCGATGGATGAAGGTTTACGATTTGCGATTCGTGAAGGTGGCCGTACTGTTGGTGCCGGCGTCGTTAGTAAAATTATTGAGTAAATTTCAATAGTGTTTCAAAAAGGCCAGGCTGGGTGTTACCAACCTGGCCTTTTTTTGTTGGGACGCAGCGGCTGCGAAACCCTGGAATTCTGTTGAAGCAGATTTTCGAGTCAGTCATTTACTAAAAGTAAACTCCTTCCCCTTAAATTTCCTTCGCCTCATTCCCGATCTTCTCGCTCGCTGCTCGATATCGTTACTTAGCGAGAGTGAGGAAAAAATCAGCGACAACGCTATCTAGAATAGAACCTAGAAAAACAGAAACAGAGATTGCGATGAAACCGTAGAGCTTCCAGGGAGATCGAGGATCTGCATCGTAGATAACGAAGTCGAACCCTTTAGCAAATGCCAGAGGAGCGCTAAATAACACTAAGTGTAGAAATAGTATTGTTGGAACTAACCATACGATTTCTTTTTGAGATTCACCCAAGTACCCAACGAGCAAACATAAAAAACCGAAAGTTAACTCAATCAATATTATTGTTTGGGTAGAAGCTCTTGGAGACATGATGCTCGTTAAATTGTTACTAAGACCGTTCAACAGCTTCTACCGCCATGCCACCCATATAGGCAATCCGAGGTGCAGCATAGGCGCCGAAAGGAGTCGCCCCCATTGTAGCTCCTCCAAGCCCACCGGCTAATATTGAAGTTCCAAAACCGCCCCAAGAAAAGTCACCGGATATTGCTGCTCCTCCGAGGTAACTTAATCCGCCTGCAGCTGCTCCAACCGCAGCACCAGCCGGATTTCCGCCAGTGTAACCATCTCAGCTTCTTCTAAGGTTAGCTCTCTAAGACCAGAATTTCCCAATTTTTCATTAGCTTTTAGCAATGTGTCTATCATCCCGGGTCCTCCATTCATTAGATTTCGGGGTTTAAAGTGCGAGAGTTTCGATTTCAGTTTAGGTCTGAGTGGTCTAAGTTGCGTAATTCTTTCTGAAATTAGACTTTTATTACGAAAATAGTGGGAACCCGCCAGAATTTTGTGCGGTTTTCAGGCTAAATCAAGACGCAAAATTTGGCCTGAAATCGTGCCAGGATTATGCCCCCCGAAATTAGCCCAAAGCCAGCAAATATAGGGCTTTCATTCCCCAGAACTCCTTGACTCCCCAAGCCTGCACCTATAAAATGCGCATCCTTTTTTGGCGTTCTCATTGAGAACGCCATTATTTTAGGTAGTAACCTGTTATTTTATAACGATTTTTTGGAGTTTTACGTAGATGCAGAATCAGCGAATCAGAATTCGCCTGAAGGCTTTCGATCACCGTCTGATTGATCAGTCTACCCAGGAAATCGTTGATACTGCGAAGCGCACCGGTGCCCAGGTCAAAGGCCCGATTCCGCTGCCAACCAATAAAGAAAGATTTACAGTGCTGATTTCGCCACACGTCAACAAAGACGCGCGTGACCAGTACGAAATTCGTACCCACAAACGTCTGCTGGACATCGTTGAACCGACAGAGAAGACGGTCGATGCGCTGATGAAGCTTGATCTGGCGGCAGGAGTGGAGGTACAGATCAGCCTTCAGTAAAGGCTGAATAAAGATATAACCAGGTAGCGGGTAATCAGTCCTCACTACCCTTTTTTAGCAAAGATTTTGGTGCACTGAATATTCTGGCTGTCCTCGGCATGGTTCGGGCGACGGCAAGCTAAGTGCAACGCGTCAGCGGCCAGAGCGGGTTTGAGCCCCTTGCACTAAAGAGGTCTTAACATAATGTCGATAGGTTTAGTCGGTCGAAAAAGCGGCATGACCCGCGTTTTCACTGAAGAAGGCGCTTCTATCCCTGTAACAGTGGTAGAGGCTCAGCCCAATCGGGTGACTCAGATTAAAACAGCGGAGACTGATGGCTATGCGGCCATTCAGGTGACTACTGGTTCACGCAAGGCATCCCATGTCACTAAAGCGATGGCGGGCCACTATGCCAAAGCAAGCACCGAAGCTGGTGATGGTCTGTGGGAATTCCGCACGGAAGGTGAGGAAGTGGCTGAATTGGAGCTGGGTGGTGAGATCAAAGTTGATCGTTTTGAGGCCGGTCAAAAAGTTGATGTCACTGGCACTTCCAAAGGTAAGGGCTTCCAGGGCGGTGTGAAGCGTCACAACTTCCGCATGCAGGATGCTACTCATGGTAACTCTATCTCTCACCGTGCGCCTGGTTCGATTGGTCAATGCCAAACACCTGGACGCGTATTCAAAGGCAAGAAGATGGCGGGCCAAATGGGTTCAGAGCAGAAGACCACGCAGAATTTGGAAGTGGTACGTGTAGATGCAGAAAACAATCTGCTACTCATCAAGGGAGCGGTTCCTGGTGCAACAGGTTCAAGCGTTATCATCCGTCCGGCGGTCAAGGTTAAAAGGTAAAGGGTAGAAGTAAGTCATGGAATTAGCACTTGCACTGCCCGGCAAGAAAACGGGCAAAGAGACAGTTTCAGTATCCGACGAATCTTTCGGTCGCGAATACAACGAGCCATTGGTTCACCAGACTGTGGTAACATACATGGCTGGCGCACGCCAGGGCTCTGTCAAACAAAAGAATCGCCATGAGGTAAGCGGCGGTGGACGTAAGCCGTGGCGCCAGAAAGGCACGGGCCGTGCTCGCTCTGGTACCATTCGCAGCCCAATTTGGCGCGGTGGGGGTGTTACATTTGCTGCTCGTCCACAGGACTACAGTAAGAAACTGAACAGGAAGATGTACCGTGGAGCGATGCAATGCATCCTTTCCGAACTAATCCGGCAGGGGCGACTGGTTGCCGTTAACAAATTTTCAGTCGAATCGCACAAAACAAAAGACCTGGTTAACAAGCTTAAAGAGTTTGAACTCGATAACGTCCTGATCGTTTCAGATCAAGTGGAAAAAAACCTTTATCTCGCGGCACGCAACCTGCACAAGGTTGGTGTGCTGGACGTGTCTGGTGTGGACCCTGTGAGCCTGATCGGTTTCGACAAAGTTCTGATCACTGTGCCGGCTCTTAAGAAAATTGAGGAGATGCTGTCATGAATCAAGATCGCATGTATTCAGTGATCCTCGCGCCACATGTTTCTGAAAAATCTACACTGATGTCAGAAGACGCGAATCAATACGCGTTCAAAGTTGCGGTTGATGCAACCAAGCCTGAGATCAAGCAGGCCGTTGAATCAATTTTCAATGTTGTCGTTGAAGATCTTCAGGTGTTAAACGTGAAGGGTAAGACCAAGCGTTCTGTTCGCGGCAAGATTCGTCGTCGAAAGAATTGGAAGAAAGCCTATGTTCGTCTTGAAGTCGGGCATGAAATCGATTTCGCGGAAATTGGTTAATCGGGAAAGAGAGAGTTTAGAGGGTTAAGTCATGCCAGTAGTTAAAGCTAAACCAACATCACCAGGACGCCGTTTCGTCGTCAAGGTTGTTCATCCCGATCTGTACAAGGGCGAACCTTATGCGCCATTAACAGCACCTAAGTCCAGGACCGGTGGTCGTAACAACAAAGGACGCATTACTCGTCGTCACCAAGGTGGTGGTCACAAGCAGAAGTACCGCATCATCGATTTCCGCCGCAACAAAGACGGCATCGAGGCAAAGGTTGAACGTCTGGAATACGATCCAAACCGTTCTGCCAATATCGCACTTCTTTTATATGCCGATGGTGAGCGTCGCTACATCATCGCGCCAGCGAAAGTTGCCCAGGGAGATGTGGTGCAATCTGGTGAAGATGCACCAATTAAAGTAGGTAACTGCCTGCCACTGCGCAACATCCCATTGGGTAGCACAGTGCATTGTGTTGAGTTGAAGCCGGGCAAGGGTGCACAGATTGCGCGCAGTGCGGGTACTTCCCTGCAACTGGTTGCGCGTGAAGGTGATTACGCCACATTGCGACTTCGCTCTGGTGAGATGCGCAAAGTACTTAGCGATTGTCGTGCAAGCATCGGTGAAGTTTCAAATTCAGAACATGCGCTGCGTTCACTGGGTAAAGCCGGTGCTAAGCGATGGCGCGGAGTGCGACCCACAGTGCGTGGAGTTGCTATGAACCCGGTTGATCACCCACACGGTGGTGGTGAAGGTCGTACCTCCGGTGGCCGTCATCCTGTGTCACCTTGGGGTACACCAACAAAGGGTTATAAAACCAGAACTAATAAGCGCACTGACAAGATGATTGTCCGTCGCCGTAAATCAAGCCGTTCAGGCAAGTGATAGAGGAATTGATTCGTGCCACGTTCACTTAAAAAGGGTCCTTTTATTGATCTTCATCTAATGAAGAAGGTACAGACCGCTGTTGAGAACAACGACAAGCGTCCTATTAAAACCTGGTCGCGTCGTTCGATGATTTCACCAGAGATGATCGGTCTTACGATTGCCGTACACAATGGTCGCCAGCACGTACCTGTATTCATCAGTGAGGACATGGTAGGCCATAAGTTAGGTGAATTTGCCCTGACTCGAACTTACCGCGGACACGCTGCGGATAAGAAGGCGCGCTAGGAGCTAAGAGATGAAAGTTTCAGCACAGTTGAAAGGCGCTCGCCTCTCAGCCCAGAAAGCACGACTGGTTGCAGACCAGATTCGTGGCAAGGGTGTAGAAGAAGCACTGCAACTGTTGACGTTCAGTGCCAAGAAGGGTGCGGGCATCATTAAGAAAGTTTTGAATTCAGCCATCGCTAACGCGGAGCACAATGAAGGTGCCGATGTGGACGAGCTGAAAGTATCAACTATTTATGTTGATGAAGGCATGACAATGAAACGCATTATGCCGAGAGCGAAGGGTCGCGCCGACCGCATTCTCAAGCGTTCCTGCCATATCACCATCACGGTCGCGGACAGCTAGGAGAACCCCATATGGGTCAAAAAGTACATCCAACAGGCATCCGCCTTGGAATAGTGAAGAAGCATACCTCTACATGGTTTGCCGAGGGTCAGCAATACGCAGACAACTTGCTGAATGATTTGCAGGTTCGTGACTTCGTGAAGAAGCGTTTAGCGAATGCCTCTGTGGCTCGAGTAGATATCGAGCGTCCGGCGCAGACTGCCAAACTAACGATTTACACAGCGCGACCTGGGATCGTTATTGGAAAGAAAGGTGAAGATGTTGAGAGGCTGCGTGGTGTGCTAACTCAGAAGATGGGTGTACCTGTACACATCAACATTGAAGAAATTCGTAAGCCAGACCTCGATGCAAAGTTGGTGGCAGATAGTGTGGCGCAGCAACTTGAGCGTCGCGTGATGTTCCGTCGTGCAATGAAGCGCGCCGTTCAAAACGCAATGCGTCAAGGTGCCGAAGGTATCAAGGTGCAGGTCGGTGGTCGTTTGGGTGGTGCTGAGATTGCACGTTCCGAATGGTACCGCGAGGGTCGTGTGCCGTTGCACACCCTGCGTGCAGATATCGATTACGCAACGTCAGAAGCCAGCACGACTTATGGCATCATCGGTGTGAAAGTTTGGATATTCAAGGGCGAGATTTTGGATCTCGATGAAGCTGTCGTGCCTAAGCAACAGTCGGCCGCTAACTAGAGGAAAAAGTTCGTGTTACAACCAAAACGCACAAAATTCCGCAAGATGCAAAAGGGCCGCAACCGAGGACTTTCGCAGCGCGGCAGTAAAGTAGATTTTGGCGAATTCGGTTTGAAAGCGGTGTCTCGTGGTCGTCTGACCGCACGTCAGATTGAGGCAGCACGTCGTGCCATGACACGTAAAGTGAAGCGTGGCGCAAAAATCTGGATTCGTGTTTTCCCCGACAAGCCTGTTACTCAAAAGCCTTTGGAAGTACGCCAAGGTAAGGGTAAAGGGTCGGTTGAATACTGGGTCGCCCAGATTCAGCCAGGTCGCATTATGTTTGAAATTGAAGGTGTCGATGAGGAACTGGCACGCGAAGCGTTTACCCTAGCATCAGCCAAGTTGCCTTTTGATACCACATTTGTAAAGCGTACGGTGATGTAATGAAAGCGAGTGAATTGAGAGAAAAGTCTGTAGACGAGTTGCAGACGCAACTGCAAGAACTCTACAAGGATCAATTTAACTACCGCATGCAGAACACCACCGGTCAGCTTGGTCAGGTGCATTTGATTGGCGAAGTGAAGAAAGACATCGCACGCATTAAGACCATCATCACTGAGAAACAGAAGAGTGAAGCGTAATTATGGCGGACAGTGAAATTCAAGGCGAAGGCCAGGTTGGTAACGGCAGATTGGCTTCAGGCCGAGTAGTCAGTAACAGGATGGATAAATCTATCGTGGTGATGATTGAACGTCGGGTTAAGCACCCGGTGTACGGTAAGATTATCAAGCGCTCAACAAAAATCCATGCGCATGATGCCAACAATGATTGCGCAATCGGTGACGCAGTTACCATTAAGGAAGTACGTCCGGTTTCTAAGACCAAGTCCTGGGCTTTGGTTTCAATTGACGAGAAAGCGACACAGGTTTAAGTCTAAGGGCTAGAGAGTAAATCGATGATTCAGGTTCAATCATATTTGGATGTTGCAGATAACAGCGGTGCTCGACGCGTCATGTGTATCAAGGTGCTGGGTGGTTCTCACCGCCGTTACGCGCGTATTGGTGACGTGATCAAGGTGACCGTTAAGGAAGCGATTCCACGCGGCAAGGTGAAGAAAGGCCAGGTATTGAATGCACTCGTTGTGCGCACTAAGAAAGGTGTTCGCAGACAAGATGGATCATTGATCAAGTTCGATGATAACGCAGCGATTCTGTTGAACAACCAGGAGGCACCTATCGGCACTCGTGTATTCGGTCCGGTTACCCGCGAGCTACGCAACGAAAAATTTATGCGCATTATTTCATTAGCACCAGAAGTGCTTTAAGTGAAGGCTTGAGATAAGCAGAGACAGGCAGAAACAGAGAAATGAATAAGTTAAAGCGTGATGATGAAGTAATTGTTATCGCAGGCAAAGATAAGGGCAAGCGAGGCGCTATCTCTCAGTTGGTCGGTAAGGATCAGGTTATCGTGCGTGGCGTAAATATGAAGAAGCGTCACACCAGGCCAAATCCAAATGCAGGACAGCCGGGCGGCATTATTGAAAGTGAAGCGCCACTGCACGTGTCCAACATCGCGATTTTTAATTCGGATACTGACAAGGCAGATCGCGTCGGTATTAAAGTATCGGAAGACGGTAGTAAGAGCCGCATCTTCAAATCGAACGGTCAGGAAATAACTTAGTCATGGCTCAGTTAAAAGAGTTTTATCAGAGAGAAGTGGTGCCAGCGCTGGCTAAAGAGTTTGGTTTCAGGAATCCAATGCGCGTACCAAAAATCACTAAAGTGGTTTTGAACATGGGTTTGGGTGAGGCTGTCGCAGACAAGAAGATTCTTGAGAATGCAACGAGCGATCTTGAGCAAATAAGTGGCCAGAAAGTAGTTATCACCAAAGCACGTAAATCGATTGCTGGCTTCAAGATTCGTGAAGGCTGGCCTATTGGTTGCAAAGTAACTTTACGTGGCGAGCGTATGTATGAATTTTTGGAAAGACTGGTGCATATCTCTATTCCACGCATTAGAGACTTTCGTGGCTTGTCACCCAGGTCTTTCGATGGCTGCGGAAATTTTGCCATGGGTGTGAATGAGCAAATCATTTTTCCTGAGATTGACTACGACAAGATCGACACACTGCGTGGTCTCGACATTACGATCACCACCACAGCGCAAAGTGATGAAGAAGGTCGTGCGCTGTTAACTGCGCTGCGCTTCCCTTTCCGAGGCATGTCTCCGCAAGGTGAAGAAAAGAAAGAGAAAAAGAAGGCAGATGAGAAGAAAGAAGAGAAACAAGAGGAGAAACAAGAAGCTGCACCGGCTGAAGAAGCGGTAGCAAAGCAAGCTGCTGTGGAGGTGCCTGCGGCGAGTGAAGCAGACAATGAAGCCCCTGGAGCTGATGCTTCAGAGGACAAAGGCAAAGAGGAATCCTGATATGGCCAAAGCTTCGATGATAGCCCGCGAAAACAAGCGTGCGCGCACAGTGGCGAAATACGCTGAAAAACGTGCCGCATTGAAGGCGATTCTGAATGATATAAACGCCAGCGATAGTGAAAAGTGGGAAGCACAGATTAAGCTGCAAAAGATGCCGCGTGATGCCAGTCCAGTTCGTCAACAGCGTCGCTGCCGTGTAACCGGTCGGCCTCATGGTGTGTATCGCAAGTTTGGTCTATGTCGAAACAAATTGCGTGAAGCAGCTATGCGCGGTGATGTGCCCGGCCTGACTAAGGCTAGCTGGTAGGAGTGCAGGGGAATTAATTATGAGCATGTCTGATCCAATCGCTGATTTTCTAACCCGTATTCGCAATGCGCAGATGGCACAAATGTCGGATGTGAGCTGCCCATCTTCCAGGATTAAGGTAGCCATCAGCGAAGTATTACAGGACGAAGGTTATATCAATGGATTTGCTGTCAGCGATGAAGACGGCAAGCCAGTAATCAAGGTTGAGCTTAAGTATTTTCAAGGTAAGCCAGTAATTGAAGAGATTAAGCGAGTAAGCCGTCCAGGATTGCGCGCTTATAAAGGCAAGGATGATCTGCCCAGGAATCGCGCAGGGTTAGGTATTGCCATTATGTCCACCAATAAAGGTCTGATGACTGAGCGTAAAGCAGCAGCCGAGGGTCTGGGTGGTGAGGTACTGTGCACCGTTTTCTAATTCGGTGATCACACCAGTCGGGTCGAGTTAAAGAGTAAAGAGTAAAGTAGCAATGTCCAGAATAGCAAATGCACCGGTAGCGATCCCCAAAGGCGTGGAAGCGAATATTTCCGGTTCACAAATTTCCGTGAAAGGCGGCAAGGGTTCCCTGGATCTCGCATTGCATGATCTGGTAGGTGTTGCTCAGGAAGGCAAAGAGCTGAAAGTGTCAGCGAAAGATGAGTCTCGCGAAGCGGGTGCCATGGCCGGTACTTTTCGTGCGTTGATTAACAACATGGTTGTTGGCGTTAGCGAAGGATTTGAAAAGAAGCTGGAATTGCAAGGCGTTGGTTATCGTGCCAAAGCATCCGGCAAGACTGTGAATCTGACAGTGGGCTACTCACACCCAATCGACTACAGACTGCCTGAGGGCATTACGGCCGAAACACCTTCGCAGACTGAGATTGTGGTTTCTGGTGTGGATAAGCAGCTGGTTGGTCAGGTTGCTGCGGAGATTCGAGAATTTCGTCCACCTGAGCCTTATAAAGGCAAAGGCATTCGCTACATTGATGAGCGTGTGTATCGCAAAGAAGCGAAGAAGAAGTAGGGTTTCAGATTATGAGCAATGTAAAAAAGACAGCTCGCCTAAGACGTGCCAGGCGCGCAAGAGCGAAGATCAGCGAACTACGCATGAATCGTCTGTGCGTGTATCGCTCACCAAAACATATCTATGCCCAGATCATTTCGCCAACAGGCGATCAGGTTCTGGCCAGTGCCTCTACTGTTGAGAAAGAAGCTCGCAGTGGTGCAACCGGAAACGTAGATGCGGCAACCAGGGTCGGCACTCTGATCGCTGAGCGTGCAAAGGCGGCTGGTGTTGAAGAAGTTGCATTCGATCGTTCCGGCTTTGCCTATCATGGCAGGGTGAAGGCATTAGCTGATGCAGCCCGCGAAGGCGGATTGCAGTTTTAATTTAAGGCGGACTAAGAGTTATGGCATTTAAAGAAGAGCCAGGTAAAAACGAAGAAGGCCTGCAAGAGAAACTGATTCAGGTTAATCGTGTAGCCAAAGTAGTGAAGGGTGGTCGTATCTTCGGCTTCACTGCACTGACTGCTGTGGGTGACGGTAACGGTCGAGTGGGTTTCGGTCGCGGTAAAGCCCGTGAAGTGCCTTTGGCAATTCAGAAGGCGATGGAAGCTGCGCGCCGTAACATGATTACTGTGAATCTGGACGGTCACACTTTGCAGTACCCAATCAAGGCACGCCATGGCGCTTCCAAGGTTTACATGCAGCCAGCTTCTGAAGGTACCGGTGTAATTGCTGGTGGTGCAATGCGCGCCATCCTGGAATTAGCCGGAGTGCAAAACGTATTGGCCAAGTGCTATGGCTCAACCAATCCAGTAAACGTGGTCCGTGCAACTTTTAATGGCCTGCGTGATATGCGTGCACCGGAAGAAATCGCTTTGAAGCGCGGCAAGAGCATAGAAGAGATTGCAGGATAAAGACAATGGCAAAAGCAAAGACAGTCAAAGTCACCTTGGTGAAAAGCCCAATTGGTTCCTTACCTAAGCACAAAATGTGCTTGCAGGGACTTGGTCTGCGTCGCATGCACCAAACGGTAGAAGTGGAGGACACCCCTGCTGTGCGCGGCATGATTAACAAGATTAATTACATGCTCTCGGTTGATTAACGCGTAAGCAGAGAATTAAACAAGGAATTTTGAGATGCAACTGAACGAATTAAGCCCGGCGGCTGGCAGCACCAAAGCGAAGAAGCGCGTTGGTCGTGGTACTGGCAGTGGCCGGGGCAAAACCTGCGGCACTGGTCATAAGGGCCAGAAGTCGCGCAGCGGCGGCACTGTTAAGCCAGGCTTCGAAGGCGGTCAAATGCCTTTGCAGATGCGTCTGCCGAAGTACGGTTTTTCATCCCGTGTTGGTCGTATCACTGCTGAGATTCGCAGCAGCGAGTTGAACAAGATCGGAGGTGGCATAGTCAATCTGGAGTCATTGAAGGCTGCCGGTTTGATTACCTCCAGCATCAAGCGCGCCAAGATCATGTTGTCTGGCGAAGTGACCAAGAAAGTGACCGTTGAAGGCATCGGCGTGACTATCGGTGTGACTAAGGGTGCGAAAGCAGCAATTGAAAAGGCAGGTGGCAAAGTAGCTGAACCCGTAGCTGAAGAGAAGAAAGTGAAACCAGCCAGGAAGGCAAAAGCAGCTCCGGCTGAAGAAGCGCCAGCCGCTGAAGAAAAAAAAGAGGAAGGGTAGTGCTAAGTCGGTGTGCCTGTAAGTAAGAACACCAATAAATGATTAGAGACTGATACCAGATACCAAGATGGCAAATAGACCAAACTTAAATCCAGAAAACATTGGTGCTGGGCTGGGTGAGCTCAAGTCGCGCCTGCTCTTCCTATTGTTTGCCATTTTTGTTTATCGCATTGCCACTCATATTCCTGTGCCTGGCATTGATCCGATACAGCTTAATGCTTTCTTCAATCAGCAAGAAGGGACTTTTGTTGATTTATTTAACATGTTTACCGGTGGTGCACTGGAACGCATGAGTATCGTAGCGCTGGGCATCATGCCTTATATCTCAGCGTCTATCATCATGCAGCTGCTTACTGCTGTGAGTCCGCAGCTGGACCAACTTAAGAAAGAAGGTGAGTCTGGTCGTCGCAAGATCACGCAATACACTCGTTATGGCGCGTTGGTATTGGCCACTGTGCAAGGCACTGGCATGACTGTTGGTCTGCTGTCGCCGATGGCCTATGCACCAGGCATCGCATTTAACCTGACTGCCATCATTACTTTGGTATGTGGAGCCATGTTCATGCTTTGGCTGGGTGAACAGATTACCGAGAAGGGCATTGGTAACGGCATTTCGATGTTGATCTTCGCCAGTATTGTGGCCGGTTTCCCAGCCGCAGTAAGCACTTCTCTGACTCAGGCCTATGAAGGTCAAATCAGCGGTGTGCTTCTACTGGTAGTTGCGTTGATTGCTTTGGGTGTGGTGGCCTGCATCGTTTATGTAGAACGTGCACAGCGACGTATTACGGTGAACTATGCGAAGCGCCAACAGGGGCGCAAGATGTACCAGGCGCAATCGAGTCACCTGCCTTTGAAGATCAACATGGCCGGCGTGATTCCAGCAATTTTCGCCAGCTCAATTTTGCTGTTCCCGGCATCACTGGGTCAGTGGTTTGGCCAGTCTGAAGGGTCTGAGTGGTTGCAGGACCTGGCCTTGATCATCGGCCCGGGTCAACCGCTATACATCATTATTTTTAGCGCCATGATCATTTTCTTCTGCTTCTTTTATACCGCGTTGGTATTTAATCCACGTGATGTTGCAGACAACTTGAGAAAGTCTGGTGCATTTATCCCGGGGATACGCCCCGGTGAGCAAACCGCGAAGTATATCGATGGTGTGATCACCCGACTCACTATGTTCGGCTCCATCTATATTACTTTGGTGTGTTTACTGCCAAATTTCATGCAAATGCTGGCCAGTGTGCCTTTTAATTTGGGCGGCACAGCATTGCTTATTTCCGTGGTGGTTACTATGGACTTCTGGTCTCAGGTGCAATCACACCTGATGTCACATCAATATGATTCACTGATGAAAAAGTCGAAGTTGGGTAACTATGGTCGTTCCGCAATATAAACGGAAGGACAGGTATTAAAAGAGAGGCCTACGATGAAAGTCAGAGCGTCAGTAAAAAAGATTTGCCGCAACTGTAAGATCATTCGGAGAAACGGTTCGGTACGCGTAATTTGCAGCGCAGAACCCCGACACAAGCAGCGTCAGGGTTAGGTGTAAAGAGGATAACGGAGTAGATCTATGGCACGTATTGCCGGGGTTAACATCCCAGATAACAAGCATATCGTGATTTCACTGGGCTATGTGTTCGGTGTTGGACCAACACGCGCCCGTAGCATTTGTGAAGCTACGAATATCGCGCCTTCAACCAGGACCAGCGAGCTGAGTCCTGAGCAATTGGATGCAATCCGTGCTGAAGTGGCCAAATTGCCAACAGAAGGTGATCTGCGTCGTGAAATCTCGATGAACATCAAGCGATTGATGGACCTCGGTTGTAATCGTGGCATTCGTCATCGTCGTTCATTGCCAGTACGTGGTCAGCGCACTAAGACAAATGCGCGTACCCGTAAGGGCCCAAGAAAACCAATTCGCAAGTAATTAATCAGTAAGACTTTAAAGAGTCACGATAACCGAACAATTCGGAGTATTTGGAAACTACGATGGCCACACCTAAAACAGGCAAGAAGAAAACGCGTACCGCCGTCATTGATGGCATTGCGTTTATCCATGCTTCATTCAACAATACGATCATTACCATCACTGATCGCCAAGGAAATGCGCTTTCATGGGCAACCGCCGGTGGCTCAGGCTTCCGTGGTTCTCGCAAGTCCACGCCTTTTGCCGCACAGGTTGCAGCAGAGAAGGCAGGTAAGAACGCGATTGAGCTGTATGGGTTGAAGAATCTCGATGTCAAGGTGAACGGACCTGGCCCAGGTCGTGAATCTGCCGTGCGTGCACTGAATAACTGTGGTCTGCGCATTGGTCAAATCACTGACGTTACCCCAATTCCTCACAATGGTTGCCGACCGTCCAAGAAGCGGCGCGTCTAAGCTAGGAGAAAAAGTATGGCCCGCTATCTAGGCCCCAAGTGCAAACTGTCTCGCCGGGAAGGCACTGATCTTTTCCTGAAGAGTGGCGTGCGTCCTATCGACAGCAAGTGCAAGACTGAAACAATTCCAGGTCAGCATGGTCAGCGACGCGGTCGACTTTCTGACTATGGTGTGCAATTGCGCGAGAAGCAGAAAGTTCGTCGTACCTACGGAGTGCTGGAAAAGCAATTCCGTGGCTACTACAAAGAAGCTGCTCGTCGCAAAGGTGCAACTGGTGAGAACCTGTTGCAACTACTGGAGTCTCGCCTGGACAACGTGGTGTATCGCATGGGATTTGGTTCTACCCGTGCCGAAGCCAGACAATTGGTCTCCCACAAATCAATTTTGGTTAATGGCGAAGTCGTGAACATTCCCTCCTATCAGGTGAATGAAGGCGATGTGGTGTCGATTCGTGAGAAAGCCAGGCAACAGTTAAGAATTAAATCTGCTTTGGAACTCGCTGCCCAACGCAGCGATATCGACTGGGTATCAGTTGATTCTGGCAAATTAGAAGGTCAGTTCACTCGCGTGCCTGATCGTGACGAACTGCCATCTGAGATTAATGAGCAACTGATCGTCGAACTTTATTCCAAGTAGTGAACCAATCAACCAAAGGGTGGATTACATGACAATTTCTTTATCTGATTTCCTAACGCCGCAGGTGGTACAGGTCGACGAGTACGGCAAGTGTCATTCAAAGGTTGTGTTGGAACCACTGGAGCGCGGTTTCGGGCATACTCTGGGTAACGCATTGCGCCGTATCCTGTTGTCGTCAATGCCAGGTTGCGCAATCGAGGAAGTCGAAATCGATGGCGTCGTTCATGAGTACAGCACTATCGAAGGTGTACGCGAAGACGTAATCGAGATTTTGTTGAACATGAAAGGTGTGGCCGTTGTTCTGAATAATAAGAATGAGGCGGTACTGACGCTGTCCAAAAAAGGCGCAGGCACAGTTACTGCTGGCGACATCGAAGTAGATCACGATGTTGAGATCGTTAACCCCGAGCATGTGATTGCTAATCTGAACAACAACGGTGAGCTGAATATGCGCATCATGGTTCGTAAAGGCCGTGGGTACTCACCAGCAGATACTCGCATTAGCGATGAGGAAGAGACTCGCGCAGTGGGCAAACTGCTGTTGGATGCTTCTTACAGCCCGGTAATTCGTGTGTCTTATTCAGTAGAGAATGCCCGTGTTGAGCAGCGTACTGATCTGGACAAGTTGGTTATCGATCTGGAGACTAATGGCACTATCGATCCAGAAGAAGCCATTCGTCGTGCAGCAACTATCCTGCAGCATCAGTTGAGCGTATTCGTTGATCTGCAATCTGAAATTATTGCTGAGCCGGAAGAGCATGAAGACGAAGTCGATCCAATTCTGCTGCGTCCAGTAGACGATTTGGAGCTGACTGTTCGTTCCGCAAACTGCCTGAAGGCAGAAGACATTTACTATATTGGTGATTTGATTCAGCGCACGGAAGTTGAGCTGCTGAAGACACCTAATCTTGGCAAGAAATCTCTGACTGAGATTAAAGATGTGCTGGCAACCCGCGGCCTGTCACTGGGTCTGCGCCTGGAAAGCTGGCCACCATCTTCAATAAGGTCAGACGATCGAGCGGCTTAAGGAAAGAGCAAAGTAGAGGGTATTAGTTATGCGTCATCGTCAAAGTGGTCGCCAACTTAATCGTAATAGCTCGCATCGATCAGCCATGTTTCGCAACATGACTGCGTCTTTGGTGGAGCACGAAATCATCAAGACTACCCTGGTGAAAGCGAAAGAATTGCGCACAGTGGCAGAGCCATTAATTACACTGGCAAAGAAAGACAGCGTGGCAAACCGTCGCCTGGCTCTCAGCCGCACTCGCAACAAAGCGACTGTCGGTAAGTTGTTTGGTGAGCTTGGCCCACGTTATTCCGATCGACCAGGGGGTTATATTCGCATTTTGAAATGCGGTGAGCGACCAGGAGACAAGGCACCGATGGCCTATGTCGAACTTGTCGATCGTCCAACTCATGATGCGGACGACTTCGATGATGCAGTGGAGAAAGCTGGCGGGGAATAAACCTCAGCTCTCAATCCGAATTAAAACCCGGTCCGCTGATTCATCCTGCTACAGGAATCGCCGATCGGGTTTTTTATTTCTCTGAATTCTTGCTTCTTTAATGCAGGGAAGCTGTAACAACAAGGAATAGTCATGACTGGATCATTTCATCCTCCTGTTCGCACCTTGATGGGTCCAGGCCCTTCCGATGTTAATCCACGCATTTTGGAGGCGTTGTCTCGACCTACCATTGGCCACCTGGATTCTGCGTTTATCGAGATGATGGATGAGGTGAAAGGCTTGCTTCAGTATGCCTTCCGCACCGAGAATGAACTGACAATTCCTGTCTCCGCACCGGGTTCGGCTGGTATGGAAGCCATATTCGTGAACCTCATTGAGCCCGGCGAGAAAGTCATCATCTGCCAGAACGGTGTGTTCGGTAGCCGTATGAAAGAAAATGTGGAGCGCTGTGGTGCCACCTCCATCATGGTGGAAGATGAGTGGGGAACTCCTGTTGATCTTAACAAGGCCGAGCAGGTATTAAAGGACAATCCAGATGCTGTTGCGCTGGCCTTTGTACATGCTGAAACTTCTACCGGTGTGCACAGTGATGCGGAAGCGCTGTGCAAACTGGCTCAACAATATGATTGTCTCTCTATAGTGGATTCAGTCACCGGACTGGGTGGGATTCAACTGGAAGTGGATGCCTGGGGTATCGACGCCATCTATTCCGGCACACAGAAATGCTTGTCCTGTATTCCCGGTTTGTCGCCGGTGAGTTTCTCTCAACAGGCAGTAGAAAAGATTAAAAATCGCAGCACTAAGGTACAGAGCTGGTTTCTGGATACCAATCTTGTGATGGGCTACTGGGGCTCGGAAGGTGGGCGCTCTTATCATCATACTGCTCCAGTGAATTCACTGTATGCACTGCATGAAGCGCTCACCATTCTTAAAGAAGAAGGACTGGAGAATGCCTGGCAACGACATGCCAATAATCACGCCGCCTTTGCTGCAGGTATCGAAGCCCTGGGTTTAGGCTTTGTGGTTGATGCGGAATACCGCTTGCCGCAATTGAATGCAGTGTCCTTTCCAAAGTCGATTGATGATGCCGCAGTACGTACTGCACTCCTTAATAATTACAATCTGGAAATCGGGGCAGGTTTAGGAGCACTGGCTGGCAAAATGTGGCGCATCGGTTTAATGGGGTTTGCCAGCAACCCAGCTAATGTCAATCTGTGTTTATCTGCATTAGGGAATGTCCTGAGTGGAATGGGCCATGACTGCGATCCATCGCAAGCCGTTAAAGCCGCACAAGCCGTGTATTCATCACAATGAACATTAAGGGAACGCTCACAGCTTAGTAGCTTAACTGCACAAGTTTTGCATGAGCAAACTTCACTGGAGTTAAGCCAGTGCACTTTGAGCTCCTCCACCCATTAAGGAGCCTCTGATTAATGTTTGCGAGGCAGTGAGTGCAAGGCAAAAATCAGCGAAAAAGCGCATTTTATAGGTCATAAATGCGCATGTTGAGCTGATTTTTAACGCAGCAATAACAACGTAGGTAATTAATCAGAGGTTCCTTAAGTTATTAAACGATGAGCGTCCCCTACCCGCTTTACATTATGTGGAAACTGCGACACATCCAGTTTTAGGGACGACATCCTGAAGCTGGAATTTTATACCGCAATGAGGCGGTTATACAGTAAGATTTGAAATGTTGAGCTATGCGACCTTAAGACAGCGGCAGCAGGCGTTAAAGTCAGACTTTCGTGATGAAGTGGCATTGCGTGTTCATCGTAGTATTAGCTGGGTAGGGAGGGCAGAGCAGGAAACAGACGATCTGGATGCTGCTTTCATATTTTATTGGATCGCCTTTAATGCGGCCTATGCCTCAGAAGATTATGGGGTCCATATCTCAACTGAAAGGCAGACTTTTAAAGCCTTTTTTGAAAAAGTGATAGCGGCTGAGAATGGTAAGGCTATTTATAACGTGGTTTGGGACAAATATTCATCCGCAATACGGACATTATTGAACAATCGGTATGTCTTTGAACCATTCTGGAAATGCCATAATGGTTATAAGGATTACGAGAACTGGGAAGAGCGCTTTGAAAGCGCTAAAAAAGTAATTGGGATGCACCTGTCAGCCCAGAATACCCTGGAAATATTGTGTATTATTTTTGATCGACTCTATATCCTCAGAAACCAAATGATGCATGGCGGTGCCACGTGGAATAGTGCTGTCAACCGCGACCAGTTAAGGGATGGTGTGAATATTCTTCGTGATCTCACGACTATTTTCATCAGTATCATGATGAACCGCCCCAGCTTTGACTGGGGTGAACCCTACTATCCATTGGCGGATTAAAAGGCGTCTATAGATATTCAGCCGGGTACAGGCCTCGGGCTGAGACGCTCTCTGGTGGCAAAGGCTGATAATATGGCATATGACATGCGAAAAGAAACCGGGCCTCTGCTTTTTTTTGCGCCAGAAACGCGACAGTACGGCCAATGATAAAGCCGATTAGATGCGGCTCAGGCAAAAGTAGGCAAAAGTAGGTAAATCAGGCAAAAGACAGGCCAGGTAACAGACAGGCATAGCCCTTGCTAAAAATCATTCGAAAAGACATTTAATGGTACGCATCAAGCGACCTGCTTGAGACAGGAGTAACAGCATGACCGCAAATCAGCAACGCGCCGCCCTGCAACGCCAAATCTGGCAGATCGCCAATGAGGTACGCGGCGCAGTCGACGGCTGGGACTTCAAGCAATATGTGCTTGGCACGCTGTTTTACCGCTTTATCAGCGAAAACTTTGCCAGCTACATGGAAGCCGGTGACGACAGCATCCACTATGCAGAGCTGGAAAACAGCGTTATCACGCCGGAAATCAAGCACGATGCGATTAAAACAAAAGGCTATTTTATCGCCCCCAGCCAGCTTTTCGTCAATGTCGCGCACACTGCCCACCACAACGAAAAACTGAACACCGACCTTGCCGACATTTTCACTGACATTGAAGGCTCCGCCAGCGGCTACCCTTCCGAGGACGACATCAAGGGCCTGTTTGCGGATTTCGACACCACCAGCAACCGCCTGGGCAATACCGTGCAAGATAAAAACGCCCGCCTGGCCGCTGTTCTCAAAGGTGTGGCCGGGCTGGATTTTGGTGATTTTCGCAACAACCAGATTGACCTGTTCGGCGATGCCTATGAGTTTCTAATCTCAAACTACGCCGCCAATGCCGGCAAATCGGGCGGTGAGTTTTTCACCCCGCAGCATGTCTCCCGATTAATCGCACAGCTCGCCCTGCACAAGCAGGAAAGTGTCAATAAAATCTACGACCCGGCCTGTGGCTCGGGTTCGCTCTTGCTGCAAGCCAAAAAACAATTTGATGATCACCGCATTGCAGACGGCTTTTTCGGGCAGGAGCTGAACCACACCACCTACAACCTGGCGCGCATGAACATGTTCTTGCACAATATCAACTACGACAAGTTCAATATTAAGCTGGGTAATACGCTCATCGAGCCGGATTTCCGTGACGACAAACCATTTGATGCGATTGTGTCTAATCCGCCTTACTCAGTGAAATGGATTGGCGCCGATAATCCGCTCTTGATCAATGATGATCGCTTTGCCCCTGTCGGCGTGCTGGCGCCTAAATCAAAAGCCGACTTCGCCTTTGTGATGCACGCGCTGAGTTATCTTTCAGCCACAGGGCGGGCCGCCATTGTCTGTTTTCCGGGCATTTTTTACCGTGGCGGGGCAGAGCGGAAGATCCGCCAGTATTTAGTCCATAACAACTATGTGGAAACCGTGATCTCGCTCGCCCCCAATCTGTTTTACGGCACCAGCATTGCGGTGAATATTCTGGTGCTCTCCAGGCACAAAGCCGACACAAACATCCAGTTCATTGACGCCAGCGGCGAGGCGTTCTTCAAAAAAGAAACCAATAACAATGTGCTGACCGACGAGCATATCCACCAGATAATCGCGATATTTGACAGCAAACAGAACATCGCCCATGTTGCGCAATCGATATCCCCTGAAAAGATTGCTGACAACGATTACAACCTGTCGGTTAGCAGCTATGTGCAAGCCAAAGACACCCGCGAAGTGATTGATATTGCCAAACTCAATGCCGAACTGAAAACCACCGTCACCAGAATCGACCAGCTACGCAGCGATATTGATGCCATCGTGGCCGAGATTGAAGCATGAGCCAAAACCTCCAGTTCTTGGTCTACAACTTCCACAAGAAGATGTGAAAGTCAATAAGGTTTCGAAAAAACAGGCCAACCGCAAAGCAGGCAGAGAATAGGATGCTTTTCCAGTTTTATTCACTTTAACAAAACACAGAAAATTGAGTCCGATTTTGACAAGCTCATCAAGTCCCTGGAGAAGGGAGATAAAGCATGAGCGGTGCAAGTTTTTTAGAAAAACTGCTATTCCCCTCCTTTGGAGGGGTGGCAGACGAAGTCTGACGGGGTGGTCATGACAAGAAAAACAAAAACCTACCGTTCCCTGCCTTATAACCCGGCTTTAAAAGAGAAAGCCAAAGCACTTCGCAAAGCTGGCATACTGCACGAAGCTTTGCTGTGGCGTGAACTAAAGAGCAAAAAGTTACACGGCCTGGATTTTGACCGCCAAAAAATTATTGGCAATTATATCGTTGATTTTTATTGCGCTGAAAAATCAGTTGTCATTGAAGTGGATGGCAATTCCCACGACAACAGACAACGGGAAGACGCCCGTCGCGATTATTATCTGGAAAGTTTGAAGCTGAAAGTGATTCGACTTCTGGCAAAAGATGTGTTGCAGAATATACAGGGTATTATGACCTGTTTAAGAAACCACCCCGCCCTGACGGGCACCCCTCCAAAGGAGGGGAATTGAGAACATGTGTTTTTTAGAAAGATTGCCATTCCCTTACCATTTCCCCCTTACGAGGTGCTGGAAAAGCGGTTCGACTCCCTCCCATTCCCTCCTTTGGAGGGGTGGCAGACGAAGTCTGACGGGGTGGTTCAGTGGCAGGTGGCTCGTTGATAGGTGGAGCCTGCCAAGATAAGCGTGAACGGTTGAAACAAAGAATTAAGAAATTAAAGACGTGCGTTTTTTAGAGAAACTACCATTCCCCTCCCCTGGAGGGGTGGCAGGCGTAGCCTGACGGGGTGGTTGGGTGGTCGTGATGAGAAAACCAAAACATGCTTTGACATTGATACAAACAGACTAGTTTTATAAACTAGTTGATTTCTGAAAGAGAATAACGCAATGCGTGAAAAAATAGGTTCATTCGACGCCAAAACCAAACTGCCTGAAATTCTCCGGCGCGTTGCTGCTGGAGAGTCCTTCACGATAACCAACAGAGGTGTGCCGGTTGCTGATGTAATGCCAAGCCAGAGCGTTAACCGGGCAAAAACACAGGCCGCAATCGATAACATCATGGCTGCAAGGAAGCACGCTGTTTCCGATTCGGCATTGGTAGAGCTTCGGAATGAAGGCCGCAAATGATTAAGTTTGTATTAGATAACTCTGTTGCCATGCGCTGGCTGTTATCAACCCGGAAAAAAGCCGACCAATCGTATGCCAACAAAGTGCTGCAAGGCATGGTTGACTGTGAAGCGCTGGTTCCTCACCTGTGGCATCTGGAAGCGACCAACGTGCTTTTAAGTGCGGAAAAACGCGGCGAGTTATCAATAGGTGACGTTGAGCGGTTTGTATCTCAGCTTGAGAAGCTGCCCATTCAGGTTGACCCACTAACCGCCCAGCAGGCATCTGGCCGGATACTGAGCCTTGCCAGGTCGTACCGGCTAAGTAGCTATGATGCCTCCTATTTGGAGTTGGTCATACGGGAAGGATTGCCACTGGCAACCCTGGATAAAAACTTGTTGAAAGCAGCAAAGAAGGCTGAAGTGCCACTTTATTTAAAGGATTGAAGTGCGGGTTTAACTGCTGAACTTCCCGAAAAAACCACAGAACACAACATTCCCCTCTTACGAGGTGCTGGAAAAGCGGTTCGACTTCCTCCTATTCCCCTCCTTTGGAGGGGTGGCAGACGAAGTCTGACGGGGTGGTCGTGAACGATGAAACAAAAAATTAAGAAATTAAAGGCATGCGTTTTTTAAAGAAATTGCTGGATGGGGCTGAGGTGGCGGAGGTTGAGGCATGAGCAAAACAGCGTCAGATGTCATTATTTACAAAAGTGCTGATGGATTGTATGAATTATCCGTTCAATTAGACAATGAGGATGTGTGGTTAACGCAAAAACAGCTTGTGGCTCTGTATCAGGCGGCTAAATCAACCATAAGTGAACATATTAAAAACATCTATGCCGATGAAGAATTGCTGCCAGAAGCAACTGTTCGGAAATTCCGAACAGTTCAAAAAGAAGGCGCCAAAGAAGTCACCCGAAATCTGGATCACTACAATATTGATATGATTATCGCACTAGGGTACAGAGTCAACTCAAAGGTGGCCACGCATTTTCGTCAATGGGCCACAGCGCGGCTCAAAGAGTACATCACCAAGGGTTTTGCGATGGACGATGACCGTCTGAAAAATCTTGGGGGTGGCAGCTATTGGAAAGAGTTACTCACCCGTATTCGCGATATTCGTTCCAGCGAAAAAGTCATGTATCGTCAGGTTCTGGATTTGTATGCAACGGCCATTGACTACAATCCTCAAAGCGACGAAAGCCTTGCTTTTTTTAAACGCGTGCAAAACAAATTTCACTTTGCGGCCCACGGTCACACAGCGAGTGAAGTGATTTTTCTGAGGGTCGATAGCAATAAGCCCTTTGTGGGTCTAACCAGTTTTAAAGGTGATGAGCCTACACAGGCTGAAGCCATGATCGCCAAAAACTTTTTAGACGAAAAAGAACTCAAAGTGCTCAATAATTTAGTCGCCGCCTATTTTGATTTAGCAGAACTAAACGCTATAGAAGAGTGCGAAATGTGTATGGCTGATTATGTTCGTGAGTTGGATAACATTCTGCTTTCTACAGATCGTCAGGTATTGGCAGATGGAGGCAAAGTGTCGGTGGCTCAGGCCAAACAAAAAGCGACCGCCGAATACAAAAGATACAAAGCCAAAACCCTGAGCCCGGTCGAAAAAGCCTATTTAAAAAGCCTCTCCGCATTAGAGAAAAAAGCGAAAAAAGGAAGTCGCAAAAAATGAGCCATGTTGGTTTTTTAGAGAAACTACTATTCGCCTCCTTTGGAGGGATGCCCGTCAGGGCGGGGTGGTTGGGTGACGTGGCAGGCGTTGGATGAGAAAAGCCATTCCCTTACCATTCCCCCCTCACGAGGTGTTGGAAGAGCGGTTCGATGCCCGCCCATTCCCCTCCTTTGGAGGGGTGGCAGACGAAGTCTGACGGGGTGGTTGGGTGGACGCGCAGCGGATCAGGTGGTTCAGTGACAGGCAGTTGGTCAGAACCACAGGCAGCCACCACCACACCGCCCTACACCCCAACTCTCAATCCGTGCCGCACAGGCCAAGAAGACTCTGGGAAATGCGCTTGATTGTCGTACAAATGTGTACGACAATCATTCTGTGGACGGTCACGAATTCCTGAAAAAGCTCAAGAAGCACAGCAAAAAAACCGGCAAGGAAATACTTGTCGATACTCGTGCTGGTAAAGGAAGCCATATGCGTCTTTACTACGGCAACCGTTTCACAATCTTGCAGGATCGGAAAAAGGAATTAAAGAAAGGCACACTGGCTGACATGCTGAAACAACTTGATATCAACCCGAAGGATTTCTAAAACCATGTACCAATACCCTGTTATCTATCGCCGCTCGGAAGGCGAGATAAAAGTCCGGTTTCCCGACATCCCCGAAATCATTACCTCAGGCGATACCCTGCCTCAAGCAAAAGCACTGGCTTATGATGCCTTGATCTGTGCGTTGGGCGGCTATATGCATTTGAAACGACCTGTTCCGGGAGCCTCAAAACCCGCTAAAGCGTGCATTTGTTTAAGTGCGCTGCATTCAGCCAAACTGGCACTGTATAGCTGTATGTTGGAGCACAGGATCAGCCAAGTCGCTTTAGCCGACAGGCTTGGCGTCACCGAAGGGGCCGTGCGTCGCCTGCTTGACTTGGACCATGCCTCTAAAATCGACAAGGTTGAACAGGCACTGGGCGTACTTGGCAAAAGAATAGCGATCAGTGTCCTGGCTGCCTGACCCCATTCCCCTACTATTCCCCTCCCCCGGAGGGGTGCCTGTCAGGACGGGGTGGTTGGGTGACGTGGCAGGCGTTGGATGAGAAAAGCCATTTCCTTACCATTCCCCCCCTTACGAGGTGTTGGAAAAGCGGTTCGATGCCCGCCCATTCCCCTCCCTTGGAGGGGTGGCAGACGAAGTCTGACGGGGTGGTTCAGTGGCAGGTGGCTCGGTAATAGGTGGAGCCTGCCAGGATAAGCGTGAACGATGAAACAAAGAATTAAGAAATTAAAGACATGCGTTTTTTAGAGAAACTACTATTCCCCTCCCCCGGAGGGGTGCCCGTCAGGACGGGGTGGTTGGGTGACGTGGCAGGCGTTGGATGAGAAAAGCCATTCCCTTACCATTCCCCCCTCACGAGGTGTTGGAAAAGCGGTTCGATGCCCGCCCATTCCCCTCCCTTGGAGGGGTGGCAGACGAAGTCTGACGGGGTGGTTCAGTGGCAGGTGGCTCGGTGATAGGTGGAGCCTGCCAGGATGAGCATGAACGGTTGAAACAAAGAATTAAGAAGCGAAAGACATGCGTTTTTTAGAGAAACTACTATTCCCCTCCCCTGGAGGGGTGCCTGTCAGGACGGGGTGGTTGGGTGACGTGGCAGGCGTTGGATGAGAAAAGCCATTTCCTTACCATTCCCCCCCCCTTACGAGGTGCTGGAAAAGCGGTTCGATGTCCGCCTATTCCCCTCCTTTGGAGGGGTGGCAGACGAAGTCTGACGGGGTGGTTCAGTGGCAGGTGGCTCGGTGATAGGTGGAGCCTGCCAGGATAAGCGTGAACGATGAAACAAAGAATTAAGAAATTAAAGACATGCGTTTTTTAGAGAAATTGCTCGATGGGGCCGAGGCGGCGTGGGTGCCGTTGGGGGAGGCGATAATATCTTTAAAAACTGGATTAAATCCTCGCAAAAATTTTCAGCTAAATGCATCTGATGCCGAGGGTTACTACGTCACTGTCCGTGAAATTCAGAACGGGGGCATTGTATTTAGTGATAAAACAGATAGAGTGAATAGCGAAGCTTTAAAACTCATTAACAACCGTTCTGATTTAAAGGCAGGAGATATTTTATTTTCTGGAACTGGGACAGTTGGAAGAATCGCTGTAATTGAGAAAACGCCTGAAAATTGGAACATTAAAGAAGGTGTTTATGCCATAAAACCTATCCATGAAAAAATTTTTGCAAAATACCTTGCGCATCTACTTAATTCCCAAAATATAGTTCAAGAATATAGCCGAAAAATTGTTGGCTCTCCTGTGATTAGTTTGCCAATGAAAGAACTTAAGAAACTCCCAATCCCCATTCCCTGCCCTGACAACCCGGCAAAGTCCCTGGCCATTCAGGCGGAGATTGTCCGCATACTGGACGCATTTACCGCCATGACAACCGAGCTGACAACCGAGCTTAGCGCACGGAAAAAACAATACAACTACTATCGGGAGCGGCTGTTGGGCTTTACCGGTCTGTTTACCGAACCACCCCATCCGCTGTGCGTCCACCCAACCACCCCGTCAGGCTTCGCCTGCCACCCCTCCAAAGGAGGGGAATGGGATGGGAATAGAAGGGAAGCAGGAGAGAAATTGCCGTTTTTAGAGAAACTGCTCGATGGGGCCGAGGTGACGTGGCAGGCGTTGGGGGAGGTTGGCAAGTTTATTCGTGGCTCAGGCATTCAGAAATCAGACTTCACCGAATCCGGCGTCGGATGCATCCACTACGGGCAAATCCATACGCATTACGGAACATGGGCGACAGCAACGAAGACATTTATCGCACCGGATTTTGCAGCGCGTTTGCGAAAGGCTCAGACGGGCGATTTGGTCATTGCCACGACCAGCGAAAATGATGAAGCCGTGGCGAAAGCTGTCGCTTGGCTAGGACATGAAGATGTTGCGATTAGCACAGACGCATACATCTTTCGACACGCGCTCAATCCCAAATACATGTCCTACTTCTTTCAGACAGAATTTTTTCAAACGCAGAAGAAGCCGAAAATTACAGGCACTAAAGTACGCCGCGTTTCAGGCGAGAGTCTGGCAAAAATCCGCATCCCCATTCCCTGCCCGGACAACCCGGCAAAGTCCCTGGCCATTCAGGCTGAGATTGTCCGCATACTCGACACATTCGACACCCTCACCCACTCCATCAGCGAGGGCCTGCCGCGTGAGATCGCACTGCGCCGAAAACAGTATGACTATTACCGTGATTTGCTGTTTAGCTTCCCAAAGCCGGAAGAGGGGGGGCGTTTAAAATGAATAACAAGCTATACAGTTTGATTATGCATGCTGATCCTGAATTCTGGTCGGGTGATGGGCAATGTGTGAAATTCCCTAAACAAAGGTTTCTTGAACACACGATAGATGAACAGAAAAACAAATTTCAATCACTAGACCAAAGCGCGATCAATAAACTCAAGGAGTTGCCAACGCTTTTCGCTGTTGAACATGAACAGGTGGATACAAGAATAGGAAAAATTACAGATATAAAAGTTGTTCAAAATGAATTGCAGGTTAGTTATGAATTCGACACAAATTATTACTCTTTAAGTAAAGGTGTATTGCAAAAAAACTGGCGGAAGCTGAATATAAATGAACCTGGATTTGAATTTTATAGAACTCATTGGGCTATTAAAGAATGTGATATTTCAACTTTTTATGAAGAATATTTGAAAAGTCTCACAGGAATTGGGCATAAATTAAAGCATTCCGATAAAAAAGTGCGGTTGATCTATGCCTTTAACGGCTCAGGTAAAACAGGGCTTTCCCGTGAGTTTAAAGACCTTATCGATCCAAGAACAGAAGAGCATGATGACGATCAGCGCCCAAAATTCCTCTATTATAATGCGTTCACCGAAGATCTCTTCTACTGGGATAACGATTTAGAGAACGGCATTGAGCCAAAGCTCAAGATTCATCGCAACACCTACACCGAATCCGCGTTTGAAGAATTGGGTCTTGATCGTAATGTCATCAAAACCTTTCAGCACTATACCCAGCCAAATTTGACGCCCCGCTTTAGCCCCGACTTTACGGAGGTCACCTTCTCGTTCGAACGGGGAGATGATGAGGGCGCTGACACCCTCAAAATCTCCAAAGGCGAAGAGAGCAGTTTTATCTGGAGCGTCTTTTATTGCTTGTTGGATCAGGTCGTCAGTACGCGCAACATCGCTGAGGTCGATGAGCGCGAGACTGATCAGTTTAATGATATTGAATATGTCTTTATTGATGATCCGGTAAGTTCCCTTGATGAAAACCACCTCATTCAGCTTGCGGTCGATGTTGCTGGCTTGATCAAGAAAAGCGAAAATGAGAATGGCCTCAAATTCATCGTCACAACCCATAATCCATTGTTTTACAATGTTCTCTTCAATGAGCTAAAAAGCAAAACCTGCTATATCCTAAATCGGCTCGAGGATGGGACTTTTGATCTGGAAGAAAAAAAGGGTGACTCCAACAACAGCTTTTCGTATCACTTATATTTAAAGCAAACAATCGAGCAAGCTATCGCGTCCGACCAGATCGAACGCTACCATTTTACTCTGTTGCGAAATCTCTATGAGAAGACCTCCAGTTTTCTAGGCTATCCGCAATGGTCACAGTTACTGCCCGACGATCAGCAGCTTTACTTAAATCGTATTATCCAGTTCACGAGCCATAACACGCTCTCAAACGAGGCTGTCGCTGAGCCTTCCTATCAGGAGAAGCAAACAGTTAAGCTATTGCTGGAGCATTTGCGAGACAATTACAACTACTGGCAGGAAGGGGCGCAAAATGGCTGATCAAACACCGCCGGTTGTGGAAATTAAGAATTTTATTGCCTTCGATGCATTCAGCGAGGGCTTGCCGCGCGAGATCGCGCTGCGCCGGAAGCAATGTGACTATTACCGTGATTTGTTGCTGGACTTTCCTAAAAACTTAACCACTGATGCACACTGATGAATACCCATAAAAAGTCAATTCAGTATCATCTGCATCAATCTATGTCCAGCCGTGGTTAAAGACCTAAACATCGCAATGCGCCGAAAACAGTATGAATACTACCGCGACCAGTTGCTCACATTCAGCAAAGCCGCCTGAGCGAGGCAGGGTTTTACACCGTCACAAGCAGCACCATTTACTCACCTCTACTTAAATCCCTGCCCCACAGGCCAGAAAAAATCAAAGGGTCTTTCTCATGTTCAATATATACGCTTGACGTATTACATACAGATTGCTACTCTGGGACATGATCAACAGTTATCGAGACAAACGAACCAGGGCATTCGCAAGCGGCCAATTTGTTTCTGCTTTTCAGAGTGTTCGCCGACAAGCCGAAAAACGACTGGAAATCCTGGCCGCAGCAGAATCAGTAAGCGACCTGGCCGCTTTGCCCGGTAATCATCTGGAAGCCTTGAGTGGAGATAGAGCAGGACAGTTCAGCATACGCATTAATCAACAATGGCGACTATGCTTCGAATGGCTCGATAATTGTGCCGAAAATGTAGAGATTGTTGATTATCACTGAGGAGCCAGTAATGAGCAGAACCCCAATACATCCCGGCGAAATTCTGAAGGATGAGCTGGATGCAATCGGTATCAGCGCCGCCGAGTTAGCCCGTCAGCTTAAAGTCCCTGAAAATCGTGTGTCCGAAATCATTCGTGGCCGTCGCAGCATTACAGCAGACACCGCCTTACGGCTTGGTAAATGGTTTGGAAATTCAGCTTCGTTCTGGATAAACCTTCAAAAAAGCTACGAACTTAGAAGCGCTGAGCAAGCAATCGGCAGCATCATTGAACAGATAAAGCCGCGTGCTGCTTAGAAAAGTGGGCAGCCATGAACCGGATTGACAGGCTCATGGCCGAGCATTGTCCGGATGGGGTGGAGTTTCAAGACATTCGAGAACGGGTTATGACGAAAAACGGCTACACGCCAGCAAAGTCAAACTCTGCTTACTGGATAAAGGGTGAGGCTCCCTGGTTTCGAATGGATGAGTATTACCATGATTTTTTGCTGAACTTTCCCAAATCAGAGAAGGAGAAACATGACTGAGCACACCAGACCCATTGCCGAGACGAACAGCTTTATCGTTTTGAATACCTATGTCAGGGCATGGTCAGTCGCGGAAAGCTACCAGAGCGAGGCGGACCTGGAACGGGAGCTTGTCCGGGATCTGGTCAGCCAGGGCTATGAGTTTCTGCCGACCCTCACTAATCCCGAGGCCATGCTGGCCAATGTGCGTGTGCAACTGCAAACCCTGAATGACGTGACGTTTTCTGATGATGAGTGGCGGCGTTTTGTCGACTCCTGGCTCGACAGACCCAATGACGGCATCACCGATAAAACCCGCAAGATTCACGATGACTATATTCATGATTTCGTCTTTGATGATGGCCGCATTCAAAACATCTACCTGCTGGATAAAAAAACCGTTGCCCGCAACAAGGTGCAGGTGATCCGGCAGTTTGAGCAGACCGGCCTCCACACCAACCGCTACGACGTCACCCTTCTGGTCAACGGCCTGCCGCTGGTGCAGATTGAGCTGAAAAAGCGCGGCGTTGCGATTCATGAGGCGTTTAACCAGATTCACCGCTACAGCAAGGAAAGTTTCAATAGCGACAACTCGCTGTATAAATATCTACAACTGTTTGTGATCTCTAACGGTACCGACACCCGCTATTTTGCCAACACCACGAAACGCCATAAAAACAGTTTTGATTTCACCATGCACTGGGCGAAGAGCGATAACAGCCCGATCAAAGACCTCAAGGATTTTACCGCCACCTTTTTTCAGAAAAACACCCTGCTGACTGTGCTGCTGCACTATTCTGTTTTCGATTCCAACAATACCCTGCTGGTGATGCGCCCCTACCAGATTGCCGCCACCGAGCGCCTATTGTGGAAAATAACCAGCTCCCATGAGGCGAAAAACTGGAGCAAGCCGGAAAGCGGCGGCTATATCTGGCACACCACAGGCTCCGGCAAAACCCTGACCAGCTTCAAGGCGGCGCGCTTGGCGACCGAACTGGATTTTATCGACAAGGTGTTGTTTGTGGTGGACCGTAAAGACCTTGATGACCAGACCATGAAAGAATACCAGCGTTTCTCACCGGACAGTGTCAATGGCTCCAGCAGCACAGCCGGGCTGAAACGCAACATAGCGAAAGACGACAACAAAATCATCGTCACAACAATTCAAAAACTCAATAACCTGATCAAAAGTGAGAACGACCTGTCTGTCTATCACCAACAAGTCGTTTTTATTTTCGATGAATGTCACCGCAGCCAGTTTGGCGAGGCACAGAAAAACCTGAAGAAGCGGTTCAAGCGGTTTTATCAGTTTGGCTTTACCGGCACCCCGATTTTCCCCGATAACGCCCTCGGCGCAGACACCACCGCCAGCGTGTTTGGTGGCGAATTGCACGCCTATGTCATCACCGATGCCATTCGTGACGAGAAAGTGCTGAAATTCAAGGTGGACTATAACGATGTGCGTCCACAGTTTAAGGCTATTGAAACCGAACAGGATGTGGTCAAGCTCAATGCAGCGGAAAATAAAAATGCCTTGCTGCACCCGCAGCGTATCGAGGAAATATGCCGCTACATTCTGCATCACTATCGCCATAAAACCCATCGCCTGCAAGGTGGCGATCAAGGGTTTAATGCGATGTTTGCTGTGAGCAGCATCGATGCCGCCAAGCTGTATTATGAGACGCTGAACAAATTACAGGCAGACAGTGACAAGCGGCTGAAAATCGCCACCATCTTCTCATTCGCAGCCAATGAAGCGCCAAATGTGATTGGCCATATTCAGGACGAGAGCTTTGAGGTATCGGCCATGAACAGCAGCGCCAAGGAGTTCTTGAGCGCAGCCATTGCCGATTATAACCACTTCTTTAAAGCCAATTTCAGTGTGGATAGCCGTGGTTTTCAGGACTATTACCGTGATTTGGCAAAGCGGGTAAAGGGGGAAGACAGTCACGGCAATCCATTAAAACCGGAAGAGAAAATAGACCTGCTGATTGTTGTTGGCATGTTCCTGACCGGCTTTGATGCACCGAGGCTCAACACCTTGTTTGTCGATAAAAACCTGCGCTACCACGGCCTGATACAGGCGTATTCGCGCACCAATCGTATTTATGACGCCACCAAAACCTTTGGCAATATCGTTACCTTCCGCGACCTGGAGCAGGCCACCATCGAGGCGATTGCCCTGTTTGGCGATCAGAACACCAAAAATGTGGTGCTGGAGAAAAGCTACAGGGAATACATGGAAGGCTTCACCGATACCATGACCGGTGAGGCGCGGCGCGGTTTTATCGATGTGGTGGCGGCGTTGCAGCAACATTTTCCCGACCCCGCAGCGATTGCAGAGGAGGCCGACAAAAAAGCCTTTGCAACACTGTTTGGTGAGTATCTGCGCGTGGAGAACATACTGCAAAACTACGACGAGTTTACCAGCCTGCAGGCCCTGCAACACATGGATGTTAATGATGCAGAGGCAGTGCGGACATTTAAGCGGGAGCACCATTTGACTGATGATGATTTTGCCACACTGCAGAAAATCACCCTGCCCGCTGAACGGCAGATCCAGGATTACCGCTCCACCTACAACGATATTCGCGAGTGGCTGCGCCGCCAGCAAGCCGCCACCGATAAGGCGCAGTCCACCATCAGTTGGGATGATGTGGTGTTTGAGGTGGACCTGCTTAAATCGCAGGAGATTAACCTGGACTATATTCTGGAACTGATCTTTGAGCGCAACAGGCAAACCGGCAATAAATCAGACCTGATTGAGGAAGCCCGCCGGATGATACGCGCCAGTATCGGCTATCGCGCCAAGGAGAGCCTGCTGGTTGATTTTCTTCATCAAACCGAGCTTGATCAGATCGGCGACAAAGCCAGCGTGCTTGATGCCTTCTACAGATTCGCACAAGCACAAAAACGGCGCGAAGCCCGGGCACTCATCGATGCGGAGAACCTCAATAGCGATGCCGCAAAACGCTATATCACCACTTCAATCAAGCGCGAATTTGCCAGTGATAATGGCACAGAGTTAAATGCCATCCTGCCCACAATGAGCCCGCTAAACCCGCAGTATCTGTCCAGAAAACAGCATGTGTTTCAAAAGATTTCAGCGTTCGTGGAAAAGTTTAAGGGCGTGGGTGGGCAGATTGAATGAAATCGATAGCCTGACGCCACCGGGTTTCGTGCAAAAGTGCCACTGCCCGCCACCGCCGCACCAAACCGTTCAGCTTCGTTCACCACAGACCCAGTGGCTTGTATGGTCGCTCGCAAACAGGGGCGTATCAGCGGGCCAGGCGCTTGGTCTGGGTACGGCCTTATCCATATCCTCAATCAGCGTTCAGAAACCAGGCATCTTGGTTTCGGTCAGTCCCCGGCTTTGATAGCCTCAAAGGCTTTGGAGTGCCGTTGGCCCTGCTCATCCCAGACAGGTTCAGCAGCAGCAATTTTTTAACGGCCATAGGAAACGGATGAGGCTTGGATAACAACAGTTGACGAAACAAACTGCCAAATCAAAAATCATTTGCCCGCTTGTAAATCTCGTCGATAGCTTCGATCCTCAGATCGAATGATTTTTGGGCCAATTCCCGATTTGATAAATTTGTGACATCAAGTGAGCCATCTTTCATTCGTTGCGTTCTGATCTCGGTGAGCAGCTTGTCAAGATCAGACATTAGGCCATCTATTTTAGATGGCCTGATAGTTTTCAAATTTTCCCTGTAAAAATCATCTGAAACCTTATAAAAACTAACTGATTGATTTATACATTGCTCAAAAACAGGATTCGGAGAATTTACACACTTTGGTAAGTACGTCTTTTTGAATTCATCGTATTTATCGCGATAGACGGTGCGTGATTTTTGGAAATCTTCAAGCCTAATTTCAACTGCAATTTTCTCCTGAAACTGAGAAAATTATATGCTGGTTGTTCCAAATGCGATGACCAAGCTGGTCATCGCCGCGATCAATGCTGCAATTACTTCGGGGGTTTTAAAGAAATTCATAAGTGCTTCCTCCTGCTGTTTAGAACAGGTTCCAGCCGCAGAACCGATCTGGTTTTTCGCAATGACTCCTCGTTTACCAGTTCCTTCAACAACCAAGAACCTGTTCAAGATCTTAAATGCAGTATCCCCTTGTGCTTGATATCTTTATGAATTTCAATTTTATTAGGGGGTCTCTGATTAATGTTTGCGAGGCAGTTAGTGCAAGGCAAAAATCAGCGAAAAAGCGCAGTTTATAGGTCATGAATGCGCATTTTGAGCTGATTTTTAACGTAGCAATAACAACGTAGGTAATTAATCAGAGGTTCCTTAGGTTGTGCAGTCACGAGATACTGGCCCATAGAATGATGCACCGGATATGAATAACCGCCAGCCATGGCAATGAGGCTGAGTTTTTGGCCTATCGCATTGCCATCCCGCGCCACTGCTTGAGGTGAAGGAGAGCGTTTTCAAGCCGATGACGCAGCTTATACAGTTCTTTATCTTATTCACATTGTTCAAGACGGTTCTTCGTTGGCGGAAGAACCGGTTTTATCCTTTGTTCTTTGGTCTGGGCAAGCATGACATTGGCAGCATGGCCTTTGTCGGCAAACAGGTATTCAGCGCTGGTTGGGCTTACAGGAATGAGAGCAGCAACGAGAGCCCCTCAATCAAGCGGGCACCTCTTTACAATCGGCTCTTGTTCCTTGTGTAATAAGAGCCCGGACCGGCATGCCATGGGCATCTACGGCTAAATGCCGTTTTGTGTTACGCCCCCTGTTGTACAGGACCTGTCCGGATGGCCGCCAACTGCACCCGTTGCATGGGAGGGTGAACCTTGCCATGACTCGCGTCCATCGTAAGCCATTCATAGTTCATTCACAGCCAGGTTGATCTATCAGGATGTCCAAAAGCTTCTGTCACAAACCTTGGTCGCGCCGCTGAATAAGTTGCGCCACCGAATAAAACGGCGGTATGTATTGTGCCAACTGCCCAGATCAGGGGGCAAATCCCGCCAGGATGTCCGTGCGCATGATTCAGAATAAGGAACAGAGACCGTTACAATAGACCGCCAGGACAAACTGCATAAAGCAAGGGAGCCTCTGATTAATGTTTGCGAGGCAGTTAGTGCAAGGCAAAAATCAGCGAAAAAGCGCAGTTTATAGGTCATAAATGCGCATTTTGAACTGATTTTTAACGCAGCAATAACAACGTAGGTAATTAATCAGAAGTTCCCAAGACCTTCTCTGAGCATGATAGACAATTATTTTCGAGCCCTGTTGCCTAAATATATCCAACCGTTGATCAGGTTTTTGGCATGGTTGCGGCTTACCCCGAATCAAATCACAGTGGTGGGGCTACTGATCGCGCTGGTTGCGGCATGTCTGGTTGCTCAAGGTGAACTAATTGCTGGATTGGCAGTGTGGTGGTTATCCCGCCTTCTGGATGCACTGGATGGCATTTATGCCAGAGCCTGCGATTTAAGTTCCGATTTCGGTGGTTTTCTGGACATCCAATTCGATATGGCCGCCTATTCGGCCATGGTGCTGGCTTTGTACTGGCAGTTTCCGG
Organism: uncultured Pseudohongiella sp.; assembly: GCA_965198435.1. Classification (GTDB taxonomy): domain Bacteria; phylum Pseudomonadota; class Gammaproteobacteria; order Pseudomonadales; family Pseudohongiellaceae; genus UBA9145. The sequence continues at coordinate 897,218 of OZ240664.1, forward strand.
AACATGCCTGGCAATGGCTCATCATGCTCTTTTGTTATGTGCTCTGCATTAGCGGTGCGCTTGGCTTGGGAAGTTTTGAGATCAGGGCCGGTTTGGAGGATTCGAGTCAACGGCGTATGCGAATAGCAGTAGGGCTGGCCGAGGGTGGCGAAACCGGAATTGCCTACTCGCTTTTTCTTCTGTTGCCGCAGTATCTATCCATTACAACCTGGTTGTGGATCATGGTTTTGGTCATCACAATTCTGGCACGCTTGAACCTGGCTCGGATTGAGTTAAATAGTGATAAATCCTGATTAATCGGGTCTTGTTAAAAGAACGATTAGAAAGAGCAATAATAAAGCAGGGTGCACATATGAGTTTCATCCAGCCTATTTTAGGTCTTGCTGTATTTATTGGCTTGACCTGGTGGCTTTCTACGAATCGGCAGCGCGTATCGCCGTTACGAATAGCGGTTGGCTTGTTTTCGCAATTGCTTATCGCTGTTCTGCTCTTGCGGGTCAGTATCGTATCAAATGCCTTATTGGGTTTAAACGCAGTAGTCAGGGCATTGCAGAGTGCGACTGACCGTGCTGCCCAGTACATGTTTGGCTATGTGGCTGGCGGGCCGCCACCATTCGAAGTGGCTAATCCAGACAACTCATTCATCATTGCTTTTCAAGTATTACCGCTGATTTTGGTCATCAGCGTATTATCAGCCATGCTGTTTCATTTTGGCGTGCTCAGTTTTTTGGTTGAGCGGATAGGAAGATTATTGAAGCGTGTATTTGGCCTCTCGGGCGCTCTTGGGCTTGGTGCAGCAGCAACTATATTCTTCGGCACAATCGAGGCACCATTGGTAATCAAGCCTTATCTCAACCGCCTCTCCCGCAGTGAGCTGCTGGCATTGATCATATGCTCCATGGCAACGATTGCGGGTACGGTAATCATTTTATACGCCAGTGTGCTGGAGCAGACTTTGCCAGGTTCATTGCAACACTTACTGACCGCATCAATTATCAGCGTGCCTGCTGCTCTTACCCTTGCTCATATCTACAGCCCGACAGAAGTTAATGAGCTGGATATGATCAGTATTCCCCGTAGCGATAAAACCTGGATTGAAGTATTGCTGGATGCAGTCAACGACGCGGTCAGGATGATAATATCGATTGCTGCAATCATCGTTTTGCTCTTTGCATTTATCTATTTGTTAGATGATCTGTTGCAACTACTCCATGCCGAGTTGAGCATCGGGTTCATTCTCAGTTTCTTGCTGCGGCCAGTCATGTGGTTGATTGGGTTTGACTGGGCCAGCGCTGCGTTAGCAGGCGAGTTGATGGGTACAAAAATTTTTCTTAATGAATTTGTTGCCTATCTGGCACTCGCTGATGTCACTGCCTTTTCAGAAAAACAGACCATAGTTATTGTGTATGCGATGTGCGGGTTTGCCAATATCGCCAGCAGCGGCATTATTATTGCGGGCTTGGTGGTATTGATGCCTGAGCGGCGCAAAGAGGTCGTCGATGTTGTTTTTACCGCGCTGGTACTGGGTAATGTCGCTACTTTAATGACCGCTTGTGTTGTGAGTTTAGTGCTATAAAGGTTTCGTTTTGAATCAGCACTGATCTGCCGCTTGTCTCCATTCAAGTGTCTGAGTGCTGGCTGACAGTTTTGGCTTGGTTGCGGCCTGATCTTTCGATTGATATTGTGCCTTATCTGCACGACCGATCAGTTCCTCCAGAGACTCATTTTTTCCCAGGCGATGGTGTCGACACTGAATGAGACAGGAATCTCTCTGCCATTGAATTTGATGAGTGGTTTTTCTGTCACCAGGTTTCTCAGAACCCCGGTTTTGCAGGTCCGGCCCAGAGCTGGTTTCGCGCATCAGTCTCGCAAACCCTTCTCTACCATAACGACAAAATACATCAGTTGAACGGGTATTGCGTGGCATGGTTAAGACAGAGCGATCAGGACGTTATCCTCTGCCAGATGGCCATGCATATCATTGATTTGTTTGAAGAAGTCGATACCGAAAATAACCAGGGTCAGTTAATGGTGTCGAGTTACGTGTGGCACGGGCCATCTCGCGTACTGTTGCTTCTTCCAGACAGCGCCTGGGGCAGGCATTGATCAATGCATCGGTGGATGCCAGAACTGGGTATCCTTGCACAGCGAAAAAATTTGTTGCCCTGATTGCAGCAGCATGTCGCATGTCCGCACGCTGCTCTGCATTAAGCTTGGCACTTCGCCCCGCGAAATCCAGCCTCACCACGGTCTATAATATAATTGAATCTTTTGCTTATCTGTCTGATAGTACTAACCCAGCCGCCGAATACCGATAGCTTGGCGAATTTGGCCTAAAAAAGGCGCAGAAATCCTGCGGGCTTTTTCTGCCCCTTTTACCAGCTCAGCTTCTACTGCTGACGGATCAGCGATCAGTTGCTTGTACCTCTCTCGGGCGGGACCAATGTGTGCATCAATGTACTCGAACAGCACCTGCTTCATCTCTCCCCACGCTATACCATTCGCATACTGTTCAGCAATCGACTGCGTTTCTTCAGGTGTCGCGAAAGCTTTGTAGATATCAAACAACGTGCTGTCCGCCGGATCTTTTGGTTCGCCTGGTTCGAGACTATTGGTCTTAATTTTCATAATCAGCTTGCGCAGTGGCTTTTGCTCGATAAACAGCGGAATTGTGTTGTTATAACTTTTTGACATCTTGCGCCCATCCAACCCTTTCAATACTGCCGTATCATCGTTGATAACCGGATCAGGCAATACAAAGACTTCGCCATAATGATGATTAAAACGTTGCGCAATGTCGCGGGCCATTTCTACATGCTGTTTTTGATCTTGTCCTACGGGAATTTTCGTCGATTTGAACATGAGAATGTCAGCCGCCATCAAAATAGGATAGCTGTACAGCGCCATGGTGATGCCCTTGTCAGGATCTTTGCTGCCATTTTCTTCGTTCGTCTGTACTGATGCTTTGTAAGAGTGGGCTCTGTTCATCAAGCCCTTGGCAGTCATACTGGTTAGAATCCAGGTGAGTTCAGGAATCTCAGGAATGTCAGATTGGCGATAGAAATACGCATGTTCTGTATCCAATCCCAGCGCCAGCCAGGCGGCAGCAATTTCCAATGTCGATTGTGGTATTTTGTCGGGATCTTCGTTTTTAGCCAGCGAATGATAATCGGCTAAAAAATAAAAGTGATCGGTTGATTTATCTTTACTCGCTTCAATGCCAGGACGAATAGCTCCCACGTAGTTTCCAATGTGGGGCGTGCCGGTAGTTGTAATCCCTGTAAGATAGGTATTTCGCACAATGCTATGCTTGCTTGCTGTTTCCGACGCAGTAGTTTACACCGCACATCCATCTTCGCACAGTAAATATTACGACTCTCATCTGCTCGGTGTGCAGTGCAATTTGATTTATGGCTTGTCGTCTTCTGCGGGAAATGCGCTGAGTGAATCCTGGGCGATTACCTGAAGCAACACTTCGCCACCAACATCAAATCGAGCTTCATGATTAGTGCGAACCTTTAACGACTCACCACTGGTTAACTGGACTGTATATAACCAGGTGGCACCTTCGAATCGTGCCAGGATGACGGTACCGTTGCCTGATTTGGCAGGGTCTTTGATAGCAAGGTCGTCTGGACGTATCAATATCTCCACCGGACCGCTATCGATACTGTATTCGGCTGTCTGAATACTGCCAAGTGATGTCGAAACCAGACCTTGCTGTAACTCGCCCTGCAAAAAATTTGCCTCGCCTAAAAATCGGGCAACAAATCGATTTTCAGGTTGGCAAAAACATGTTTCAGGCTTTGCCAGTTGCACCAGTTGGCCTTTATCCAATACGCCCAATCTGTCGCCTACGGACATGGCTTCTTCCTGATCATGAGTAACCCAGATCGCAGGCACCTGTGCTGACTTCAGTGCATGTCTAATTTCCCAGCGCAAACTGTCTTTCAGTGCCGCATCCAGATTGGAAAGCGGTTCGTCGAGCAAGACAAATGCAGGCTCATGAGCCAGAGTTCGGGCCAGGGCAACCCGTTGTTTTTGACCGCCAGAAAGTGTTCCCGGTTTAGCATGTCGAAAATCGCTCATACCGAGTAAATCCAGCCAGTAGTCCGCTTTGGACTGATCTTCGAGTTTGAACGCAACATTCTGTGCAACAGTGAGGTGGGGAAATAGTGCGAAGTCCTGAAATACCATGCCTGCCTTGCGCTTTTCAGGTGGCAGCGGATTCTCTGCTGTTGTTTGCCAATCACCCAGAGCTATGTGGCCTGCCGTGATCGGGATCAAGCCTGCCAGGGCTTGCAGGATTGTGGTTTTGCCGCAGCCTGTAGGTCCTACAAGAGTGAGCACTTCGTTCTCGTTGAGTTCAAGATCGAATCCGTCAACGACACGAGTAGTGCCGTAATCTACAGTTAAGTCAGATACCTTCAGCATTAGGAGCTACGTTTCTCAGCCGCTGCAAATTCCATGCGCCGTTCGCCGGAAAGCATCAACGTTAATCCAAACCCGGACATGATTATCAACAACAATCCAGGTATGGCTGCCCTGCCAAAATAGCCAGCTTCATAAATCCGCCATAAATAGGTGGCTAGCGTTTCAAAGCCAGTAGGGGCTAGAAGCAGGGTAGCAGGGAGTTCTCGCATGGCCTCCAGGAATACCAGGGCTGCGCCTGCTACCATACCGCGTAGAGTCAACGGCAATGTGACCCTTCGAAAAGCTTCCTGTGGCGACGCACCGAGTACCCGTGCTGCTTTGATTAGTCCTCCGTCTAACTTTTCCGCCGTTGAGCGTACTGCTCCGACGGCCAGTGGAATGAATCGCAGCACATAAGCCAGCACCAGGAGCGCCAACGTTTGGTAGAGGCCTGGCAATTGCAGTCCAACATAAACGAGCGCTGTACCCATCACGATACCGGGTACGCCAAAACCAAGATAAGTGATTCGCTCCAAAATTCGACCGATTTTTCCTCGAGTTGCCGCATGAGCGACAGGGAGGGCAAACAGCACTGCAACGAATGCCGCCAGCAAGGAAGCATAAGTTGAATTCCAGGCGTAGCTGAATTCAAATCCACCGCCGCCTTCTCGGTATAACCAAATAACGAATATTGACAACGGTAAAACCAACGCCAATAGAACCACTGGAGATACCAGGAAGCCAATTAGCCACTGTTGCCAGGGTTTAAGCCATATTATGAGTGACTGACCGGGCCTTTCTGGAGTTGCTGTGACGCGGGATTCCAAAAATAAAACCAGACCAGCAATAGCCATTAACTGCAATGAGAGAAATGCTGCCTGGCTTAATCCGAAGGCAGTGTATTCAACATAAATAACCCGGGTGAACGTATCCAAGCGCATAATGGCAGGTGTGCCAAAATCGGACAGAGTGTACAGAGCCACCAATAATGCACCCGTAGTGATGCCAGTTATTGCCTGGGGCAGAGCGATTCGCCACAAGCTCATTGGCAGTGACATACCTAAAGTGCGCGCCGCGTTAACCTGGCTTGCGTCTTGGCTAAGCAGCGAGGCTCGGGTGGTAAGTAATACAAAAGGATAGGTGTAAAGCACCATGACCAGGCTGGCACCGACCAGTCCATTTATTGAAGGAACAGGTATACCTGTCAGATTGTCAATTTCGCCACCAGCACCAAATGCTGCATAGAAAGTAAAGGCACCGATATAACTTGGCATCGCCAAAGGTGCTGCAAGTATGATGAGCCATAGACGGAAGAAGGGCAGGCGAATATAGGCAGTTACAACCGCAAGAGGAACGCCAATCAGTATGGCCCCGGCCACAGTAAACAGCATCAACAGCAGTGTGTTAACTACTAAATCACTATTGCGGAAATCGAAAGTGCTGCTGGGGTCTAGCGCGAGTTCGAATAATACAATGACCGGCAATGCTGCCAGCAGAGCGACCGCCAGTGTCAGTGGATAAGACAGTGGTAAGCGTGTCATAGCACGCCAACATCACGCATCAAATCCAACGTAGGACGCAAGTCCGCTAAACGTATCAGATCCACTTCCGGAGGTGACACCGTTTCGAGAGATGGCAAACCAGAGGGAGGACTAACGCCACCAACTAAGGGCAATTCGTATGCTTCATTCGCCAGATAGGATTGCACTTCTTGCGTTAACAGGTAGCGAATAAAATTGATTGGCAAGTCACCTGCGGTTAAGGCCAGAATACCTGATACGTTTACCAGGCAACCAGCATCATTATTCGTAAAGGTCAGCGCGACATTGGCATCTGGCCTCCCGGCTTTGAGTCTTAACGTGTAGTAATGGTTAGCGAATCCGATATCGATTTCGCCTCGCTCAACCGCCATTACCACGCTGAGTTCGCCAGCATACTCCTGCGCATTGAGGCTGGTTCGCTGTAACCAGTCTGCGGTTCTTTCTTCCCCTTCAAGTAATCGCATTGCAGTCACAAAGGATTGGAATGCGGCATATGCCGGTGCCCAACCTGTGCGTAATCCGCTATCGGGCAGGCTCATGACATCAGTTGGAATTTGATCCGCGATGAGAGTTTGAGTGTTGTATGGAACAGTTCGAATGCGGCCAGTTACCGGTACCCATTGAGAATAGCGAAAGGCAGGTCGCAGTTGATTGGTTAGATCATCAGGCAGGGCTTTCGCTAAGCCTGCTTGATTCACTAAACCAATAGCGCTGGAATCCACGGCCCAAAACAAGTCGGCACGCTGCACGCCAGCTTCTGCTTCGGCAACAATTGTATTTGCAAGTGCTGCTGTGGGGCCGCGACGAATTCCAAGCGTTAGATCAGGGTTACGATCTTCAATTGCCTGCAACACATTCTCATAGAGACCGCCTTCACCTCTACCAAGGTAGAGTGTGAGTTCACCACTGAGGGCAGGCAATGTGTCAACGGAGACTGCCGCAGGTGTTTGCGCGGAACTGTGATTGGCAATCAGAGGCCAAGCTGCCATGGCATGGAGGAGGTTTCGGCGTTTCACTTAAAATACGCTGGCTCGATTTGTTTCTGATTTTTCAATCAGCGTACGTGCCTGGTCTAATTTGTCATGCATGGTTTGAACTATCGTGCGTACGTCGTCTAATGGAGCATTGCGAGCAAGCGCTTGTGGGAGAGTGACATTGAAGTCGACTTCCAAACCCACTACCAGATCCGCGTCTTGTTCAATCAGCATGCCTTCCAATCCTTCGAACAAGGTGAGATAAGTGTCATGCACAATTTCAGTGGCTTCATCTGGTAACTGCTCAGCATGTTTGGCAATAACCCCATCAAGGCGTGCGTTGATTTCATTCATAGTTTCAAGCGGGGTGGTTGCTTCTGTAATTTTTGTTGGCTGTATCAGGCCGCGTTGCTGAAATTGCGACGCTAATCTTACAGCGCCCAGGGCTTGCCAGAAGGTTTGCTCTAATACAACTTGCTCGCTTCTAACATCTGCCAGAGCCTGACCGCCTTCCATTGCCATGCGAACACCGAACAATCCTTGCCAGATGGAGGCATAGATCGGGACATAGTTCACCTCAATTGCAGCGTGAAAATCGACTTCTTCCCAGACATCTGTAACGCGCTCGGGGTTCATTCCGCCCGCACCTTGCTCGCCATAGGCAACGATGAGTTTGTCAATTTCGGCAATCATCCAATTGACTTCCTCGGTGTATTGATCCAGGTGAGCGGCCAGGTTATTGACATGCTCTCCGATCTCGCCATTAGCCCATGCTGAGTTGGTTGTCAAAAGCGCAGTGAGAGACATAAAAACAATAAATTTCTTAGGTAAAAGCAGTAGTGATTTCATAGCATTTGCCTTCACTTATAACCCCTCAAAAACGAACGCAAATAGTACTCATTATTATTGACCAAATAAAGGGGCTGCCATTACCAGATTCTTTCCATTTCTATATATCAAGTGCTATTCAACGATTATAGCGAGTTGTAGGCTTCCCTAAATCAGGTCTCGTGAACAATCTGTAATCCTGGCCATACTGAATATAGCAGGGAGGAAGGAAAATGCGTCGATCACGATTGACGGAATCGCCGATTTTGAAGGGCATCAAAGCGGTCGAAACCGCAGGGCAATCGACTGAACGCCTCTGTTGTGTCGAAGATGGGCAGAAGTTTATGATTTTCGGACTCAGGTCGACGAGGGAGTGCCACTTGTTCACTTTTTGTGCTGAAAGTGCGCACTAAAATCCATTCAGTCGGTTGCCCTGATCGAAACCGGCAGGAAGGTGGTCGATGCCTGCCGGGAACATGCTATCTCCGATGCGACGTACTGCAACGGGAAGGTGAAGTATTATGGCGCATGGCGGCATGGCGTTGTCTGACATCACGCGGCTCAAGGTTCTGGATGAGAGAACAGACGCCTCAGATCGATGCACGCCGAGCTTGGCATCAGGCATGACGCCTTGCAGGATGTTGTGGGGAAAAAGAGTTAAGGTCGGGTGAGCGACAGGCGTTGGTGGACTAGTGCAGACAGAACACAATCTCAGCCTCCTCGGCCTGCGAGATGGTGGGCATCAGCCCTTCGGTTTATCGCTACCGGCCTCACACCGATAAGGACATCCTGGTCATTGAAGCGATCCAAGCCGTGGTGAGTGCGTATCCAGCGTATGGCGTCAGAAAGGTGTTCAAGGTCTTGCGTCGGCGCGGGGCTATCGCTGGAATCACAAACGGGTCTACCGCGTGTCCTGCCTGCTCACGCGCAATACGCGTCGGTGGGGCAAAGGTGGAACACTCGTTCGGCATCATCAAACGCCAATTTGGATTCTCGACAATGAGATACCGTGGGCTGGATAAAAATGCTCATCGCCTGTTCGTGGTCTGCGCACTGAGCAACCTGGTGATCGCCAGGAAGGCGCTGCTGAAGCGAAGCAAACAGGGCTTACGGGCACGTTGTGCCTGATAACTCGGGATTAATGGAGAAATCCCATGCATAGCACCGAAATACGGCATACTTATCGAGTTTTTACGCCCGAAAACCGACGATTCCACTACTGAGAGCATGTGCTGCATGAGTTTCTTCACTTTTTACCGATTAATCAAATGAGCCTTAGTATTAGTGCGGAGTTCAATACGATAGCTCTGAATTATCTCAACAATTTCAGCACTGGTGAATTCGATGCATTCACATGGCATCGGGCATCCTGTATCCCGATCGATTCACTCAGCCTGTATGCACAAGCCAGTAGCTGCTGACCCTGTAATGTCACCTATCTCGATTAGCGCGAGCAGAGTGAATTTCGATCTTTCCACTGGACACCGATATGAAATCGGTATGAAACAGCCATTTATGGATGGTCGAGTCGAGTACACTTTGGCTTATTTTGATATAGAAAAGGCAGACATCCTCACGCGGCGACCGGCTTCGGCGATCACGGGACAGATCAGGGCAATCGACTGAATGGATTTTCGTGCGCACTTCCAGTACAAAAAGTGAACAAGTGGCACTTCCTCGTGGATCTGAGCCCGAAATCATAACCCTCTGTCCATTTTCGACGCGACAGAGGCGTTCACTCGATTGCCCTGCGGGACAGATTGATCAGCAGAGTTCTAAGGAACCCCTGATTAATTACCTACGTTGTTATTGCTGCGTTAAAAATCAGCTCAAAATGCGCATTTATGACCTATAAACTGCGCTTTTTCGCTGATTTTTGCCTTGCACTCACTGCCTCGCAAACATTAATCAGAGGCTCCCTAACAGTTTTGAAGCCTCATTGCGAATGAATCCGACGGATGTCCTGAGCTTTGATCTCGACTACTGCAATAGTAACGCTGAATTCGATGAATTCTATTCCAGTGGTGTTTCCCTTGCAGAATTCACTCCACGGAATGTGCCTGACTGAACAACCTGCGAATCTGCAGCTCAACTGGTCGTTGTTTCCTAATTTGCAGCCAGGGGGAGGTTTTCGTTATGTGGATAAGGACAACACATCCGTGATGCCAGAGTACACCGTATTCGATGCCAGTCTGAACTACTCAGTGAGTGATGATACAACGGTAACATTATGCGCTCGAAAAGTGTGCGCTCGAAAAGACTGACTAACGAGGAAGACTTTATCCTGGCACCGTATGGATTACAGCCACGAACTTTTGCTGAACTCCGGGCTTATGATCTGAGTATTCGTTATAGCCTTTGAATCAGATCATCCGGCGGCACCCAGTGCAGGGCGCGCTGGTTGACTGATACATTCAATCCAGGCTCTACATCGCTAATCGATACAATTCAGCGTAGTCTTCAGCAGTTACTTTTTTCGGATTGGTCATTGTTGCTAAATCAGCGACTGCATGGGGTACCATGTCATCAATCATGTCTTCGGAAAGACCCATCTCCGCCAGACCTTTTGGTAAGCCGATATCTGCATTCATTTGCTCAATTTCTTTTGCAAGGTCAGCGTCTGCAGGGAGGCCCATGGCTTGTCGCAGGCGCAAGTAGGTATCGGTGCATGCGTCCTCGTTGAACCGCAATATGGTGGGTAAAATTACTGCGTTCAGTGTGCCGTGATGCAGTCGAAGTTCTTTCAATCGACCTGCGGCATGGCTCATAGAGTGCACAGCACCGAGACCTTTAACAAATGCGAGAGCCCCTTCGGTTGAGGCCATCATCATTCCCCAGCGGGCAGTGCGATCGCTGCCATCTTCGACCGCACGCCGTAAGTGTTGCCAACCACGCCATAGTCCATCCAGCCCGATGCCATCGGCTGGCGGATTCACCGGCGATGCCAGTACTGCCTCTATACAGTGAGTGATCGCGTCCATTCCGGTCGCAGCAGTCAACAATGGCGGCAACCCTAATGTGAGTTCCGGATCGCAGATCGCCAGTTTCGGTAGGAACTGGGTATTGGCAAATGTCAGTTTGCGGCCGTCAGTCATGCTGATAACAAAGCCGAGTGACGCTTCGCTGCCAGTGCCTGCAGTAGTGGGTATGGCAATTAACGGTGCTACGCCTTTTACCAGTTTATTTCCGCCCTGCAGCGGATCAAATTGAGCGAGAGGACCGTCGCTTACTGCTAACAAAGCTACGGCTTTGCCCAGGTCTATTGGTGATCCGCCACCGATACAAACAATACCGTTGCAGTTATTCTGCTGATAGGAATCAAGCGCTTCGATGACTGCTTCTTCTGTAGGATTGCCTGGCGTGCCGTCATAAACAGTCGCCTCTGAACTATCCTCTAAAACATCGGTGATGCGATTCAACAAGCCGCTGTCTCGCAAGCCGCGGTCAGTGACCAAAAAAGGACGTTCGATGCCTTCGCGCTTAAGCGCATTAGGAAGTTTCTTTATGGCACCAAAATCAAACCGTACAGGATTCTGGAAATTCAACATAGGCACAGCATACTACTCCTTGGAGTTAGGTTTCCTAAAAGGGAGTGAAGGAAGTCTATCGTTATTAGGGGCTGTTCACACTACTTGAGTGGCCTCTGTTGTGACTAAAGAAGCGTCAATTGAGGCGCGAGGAGCGTGGTTTGGTGATTCCAAATGAGCGACGAGCAACGACAAGTGGCGCTTTTTTAGCCACAACCCGAAGAGCCAGGCGCATTTTTGCGCCCAGCTTCGTTATCAATCGTTTATATATAGTTATATACGGCACTCTTTCTGCCTTGCTGAGCGCAAAAATGCCCTCTAGCATAGGCCACTCAAGTAGTGTGAACAGGCCCTGGTAAATCTGTATCAGTTATTCAGTAAGCAGGCTTTTAATGCAATAAATCTTGTTAAGGCAATAAAGGGCAGAGCTTTATAGAACCCGCGCTTCATTCATAACCGCCTCAGATTTACGCTTTATTTCAGTGGCTACTTCGAACGGGTCTCCATTCACTAATTCCTGTCTGAACAGCTCTACAGACAATGCGCCATTGTAACCCTTTTCAGCCAACTTGGTGATGATTGCGTTCAGCGGGGCAACGCCATCCCCGGGAATAACCCGGTAGCTGTTGTCAGTAAGTTCCCTGGGCGCATCTAATAAATCCTGGAAGTGACAGTGCAGGAGTTCCCCCGGCTCCAACAGGTCCAAATCTTCTAACTTACTCAATCCAGCCCAGAAGTGGAAAAAGTCAATCATAGGATGAATGTTATGATAATCGGCTGCTCGAATCATTTTCAATGATGTAGAAAGTGTCGCCAGGTGTCGCGAGTTTCGGAGAAACTCAATCATACAGCTTAAGTCATACTCGGCAGCAATCACCGCTGCTTCTCGAATCGCGGCAGGAGTTGCATCAAAGTCTTCGGCCGTCACCTCACGAAAAGTGATAGAAGGTGAATAAATTTTATTGAGCCCAAGCCGGGCGAACTGATCACAGCTTCTACGCCAGGATTCTAAGGACTCTTCACGCTGCGGACCTGGGAGCCAAAGGTCAGGTAAAGTAACTGCTGCACAAACCGGTATTTGTCCAAGATCCGCTAACAAGCTGCGGGCTCCAGCAAGAGTATCGTTTTCCAAAAATGCATCTAGCAAGCCGCCGTTCAGTTCCACATATTGGATACCGGCCCGAGCCCAGCCCTCCAGAGAGTCGCGGAATCCCGCTGCACTGGAGGTATTTTGGTGCATAGCCAGCAGCATTTTGCCGGGCGCGGCAGTTTGAGTTTGTGCTTGCGACAAGACACTCGTGAGTGCTATCGGAGTGATGAGAGTAGAAACAAGGAGTTCGCGTCGATTAAGCATAATTTCTAATTTTTATTGCATTCCGGTTGAGGGTTCTCAGCAGGTTAAGCATTACATGTGTTAAGGCAATATCCAACTTCGCTATAATTGGATGGGCGCGGTAAGCTTCATCCAAAAACAGCCCTCGCTGGCATGGGAGGACAGTCAATAGGGCTATCGATAGGACAATCAACAGGTCGATAGTTTCCCTGTTGATCGACTGATCATTTACTGAGTCGTGCGCGCAATTCGCCTGGATTCATCTTGAAATAGTCCCTGAAACATTAATCAGAGGCTCCTTAGGGTTTTAGCAAATAGTCGGGTTTTTGGTTTCACCTCTGCTGGAGAAATTCGGGCTCGTTCCTGAGGGATATTTTCAATCTACATCTGTCACAGTGATGCTCTGGTCATCCCTGATCTCCATTCTAGGGCTCATCTGATTAATCGGTAAAAATTGATGAAGAATCTCATGCAGTACATGTTCAGCACATGATCTCAATAGTGGAATCGTCGGTTTCCGGACCTAAAAACCCGGTAGATAACCCGTATTTCAGTGCTATGCATGGGATTTCCCCATTAATCCCGAGTTATCAGACACAACTTGCCTGTAGGCCGGACCTGCTTCGCTTCAACAGCGCCTTCCTGGCGATCACCAAGTTGCTCAGCGCTCAGGCAACGAACAGACGATGAGCATTTTTGTCCAGCCCACGGTATCTCATTGTCGAGAATCCAAATTGGCGGTTGATGATGCCGAACAGGTGTTCCACCCTTGCCCTGACGCGGGACTGGTTTCTGTTTCGGGCTCGTTCATCTTCAATCAGCCTCCGATTGCGGCTGTCCTTCGCCTGGGTGAAGTCTCTGGTGCGGGGGGCGTAATCAGTGATGGTTTGTCTCTGACCGCTGTACGCAGAATCTCCCCAGACGTGCGTTTCTTCCCCATGGAGCAACTCGGGCAGAACCTGAGAGTCGTGGACGTTAGCCGCTGTGGCGACCACGCAGTGAATGAGCCTTGTGCGACTGTCGACGCCGATATGGGCCTTCATGCCGAAGTACCACTGATGGCCTTTGCGCACCTGGCGCACCAGACCCTGCTCTTGGCTGTAGTGTTACCTATTATGTACCAACATTGGAATTGATCAGAGAAGCCCTAATGCGATTCGTCATACCACCGAGATCACCGTCAATCAGAAAGTCAAAGGGAGTATCAAACTGCTCTTCATGGTGAATAATGCCCAGGTAGAAGGTACGATCCCAATCCGATAGTGCTGTTGCAGGCATACTCTTACAGATTCTGCCATTCCCGCATGACATCAATAAAATAAGTGTCATTACTAAAAAGAGCGTTTGGGGTGATTTGCCACTCAGTGTGAAGTCGGGTCCAGGTGTCCTCATAATCCACTCGACCGTCGCCAAAGTTGTAGTTATTTTTTTCTCTTTTGGGAGGGGGTGGGTGGTCGTAACTGGCTGCAATGTCAATCAGTGGCGTACCCTGATAAGGCACCTGCGGCAATATCGGCATAATCAATACTTAGTCGCATACTGAAATTTTCATTGGGTTGAAACAAGAGACAGCCAGCGGACACATCGCATTGTTCATCGGCACGATCCACAAAGCCATCTTCCTCCGTATGCGATCCATCGAGCCAAATGCCCGGGAATCAGAAATCTCTGCGCCTCCCCCCAGCGATGCGCTGCATCCCAAAATTACCAACGGCCACCATTGCTTGAAAATCCGGGCAGTCGAAACCGGGGTTTTTCGGCACGTAATTTATAGTTGTACCCAAGGCGCTAATGCCATTGATTACCGACCCGGTGCCATTGAGAACTTCCCCTCGATCAACAGTCCAGGTATCGGCGGGGAAAGTAACAGTGTCGGCCACAGTGTATGTAGTGTATGTAGAGTCGCGTGCCATCGTAGCTATAGGTAGTAGATCTATGTCCATTAAACCCTGGGGAAGAAATGGAAGTACCACCATTGCCTGGACTAGCGCTGGCTGAGATACCGGTGCTCCGAGTAACCGCATTCAGGACACTGTAGTCCCCTTTAGTTGTAGTTGCGATTTCTCTCTGACTAATGATCTCGACGCTTGCTGGCAAATTCAGCACTGAAAGTCCCAATCGGCCCCCAGCATCGTTTTGGACACCTGATCGAATCTTGCTCACTCCTCCTTAGACCGGTTATGGTGATTTCTTCAATGTGCTGCGCAAAACTGAATCCAAGACCAGCGTTAAGCTACACAGTCGAGCTGCTTTGAATTTGAAATTGAACCTTTGGGGAAATGCTTATTCATATGTACTCTATGTACTCTCAACCGATGAGTTGTATTTGAGCCAATTTAACAAATTGACAAAAGTCGGGGGGGTCTAATGCTCAGTAAAGGTTAATAGTCAGGTACAATCTTCATATGTAACTGTTTATCAACACCAGGTAAGCCGAGAACAAAGCATAATCCCTGCCCTTTCGAACGAGCAATGGTCAATGAAAAAACTGAAGAAGTTGCTATTCTTTACCCACCGATGGTTGGGCATCTTTATGTGTCTGCTGTTTGCACTTTGGTTCGCCAGCGGCATCGTGATGATGTATGTGGAATACCCGGAGCTGACCCGGGAAGAGAGACTTAGCAATTTACCTGATCTTGATCTGACCAGTGTGAACCTGTCTCCTCTGGAGGCTGTCTTTGGTGTGGCTGCGGTCAACGCTTACTCGTCGTTAAATCTCTCTATGGTGTTAGGTCGGCCCGCCTACCGATTTGGCACCCCAGATGGTTCTTACCGAATGATCTTTGCTGACACCGGCTCGGAGTTCAGCAAATTGACTGAAGAAACCGCGCTTGAGGCTGCGCAATTCTCCGGCTTTTCGGGACTGGGCGACGAACCCGAATACAGAGGCGAAATCGAACTGGATCAATGGACCATAACTGCATCTCTTCGTCCCCACTGGCCATTGCATCGCGTCGCGCTCAATAACGAAGCCGGGACCATACTCTATCTCTCAGGTACGACCGGTCAGGTCGTGCGCGATACCCATCGTAGCGAGCGCTTTTGGAACTGGCTCGGATCATTCATTCATTGGATTTATCCCTATCAGCTTCGCCAATTCCCCAATGTATGGGCGCAGCTCATTATTTATCTGTCCTTGGTCGGTTTGTTCTCAATAGTCACTGGCACGATTATTGGAATTATGCGTCTACGATTGATAAAGCAATACCGTGGCAAAGGTGTAAGTCCATACCGAGGGTGGATGAAGTGGCATCATATTCTTGGGCTGCTCGCTGTAGTCTTTGTGACAACTTTTATGTTTAGCGGTTTGATGTCTATGGGGCCTTGGAGAATATTCGATTCGCGCACCTCGGCGCAACCACAAATCGCCAGATACCTTGGACAATCTGTTTTTCGACTAGCCTCATTGCCATCTGCCCTTACCCTGAGCCCGGCCTCAGCAGGTGAAGCAATAAAAGAAGTAACCTGGCACTATATAAATAGTGAGCCCTATCTCGTTGCTCATTATGGTAATGGAACACGTACGGTTTCTTTTAGTAAAGGCAATGGCAATGACTCTATGCAACTACTGGCCAGCATCGCTGAATCCGTGCCGGAACTACTTCCAGATAATCGCCTCCTTGGTCTGGATTTAATTCAAGAGTACGATGACTACTACTATCCGAGGCACAATCGATTTCGACCTTTGCCTGTTTATCGTGCTCGTTTCGATGATGACGAGTCCACCTGGTATCACATTGATCTGGGCACAGGCCAACCGATAAATCGAGTAACCGATGCGAGTCGCTGGGAAAGATGGCTGTTTAACGGGCTGCATAGCCTGGATTTTCAGGTTCTCTGGCAGCACCGACCATTGTGGGATGTAGTGGTAATTTTGCTTTGCCTGATCGGTATTGTTTTTTCCCTCACTTCGGTTGTGATCGCCTGGCGATATTTATTCAGGTAGGAAGATTTAAGGAGCCTCTGATTAATGTTTGCGAGGCAGTTAGTGCAAGGCAAAAATCATCGAAAAAGCGCAGTTTATAGATCATAAATGCGCATTTTGAGCTGATTTTTAACGCAGCAATAACAACGTAGGTAATTAATAGGTAATTAATCAGAGGTTCCTTAAGCTATCAATTGATAGGCGTTCTATTAGAAACCCAAGCCATTGATTCTTTGCTGTGGTAGCAAAAGATTATGCCGTTGTTTGCCATTGAAAAGTCTGCATCACCTTGGGTAACTGTAACGGCGCCAGAGAGCTTCGAGTGGCCCCTGGTTATGGATCACAGCCAGTAGCGAGCGCAGCCACTGCGCGGGAGTTACTGAAGCAACGACTACTGGAATCAGTGGTAACGGCAGTTTGCCCATCAATGCAAACCTATAGCCGTAAAATACAATTACATACGTCTGGGGTCATATAACTGTTCGAAGGCATCCATCCAATAACGCCAAGCTGGGTCATCAACCAATGAAACTTTCAGTGTTGCCATAATCGGACTTCGGCACCAACATATCCGATCATTAAGGTCAAACAGCTAATATGCATTATCAGGCCCTGAAAAAAACATCAAATCCGTGCTGGAGTGCGACGCCGTGACTGCCTTGGCCCAGGCATACAGCGCACCACCCAACAAACTGTAAACCTATGACCATTGAACTTACCTGCAACCTTGTTGCGGTGCTCTGCCCGTTGCGTCAGAGGAGAGTACAGTGCGCGCAAACAATGCACGAGGTACAAAAAAGCCCAATACTTGAAAATCCCATATTTGGAAGTCACATACTTGAAAATCCTGTACTTGAAAGTATCTTCCATTAAGCAGATAACCGATCAGTCGCTGAACCGCATCCAGAACACTGGCCAGCCACACCTCCCGCGCCAAATCAGACGTGAACAGGCTATGGTCACTGCGGCCATCTAAACCCCAATCACTTTGTAAACCGGCGGCAAAACGAGAGAGTTGACCAAAATGCGGATTCTATGGTGAGAACAACTACCACATGAACAAAAAGAGGCAATATCAATAAACTGGACACCTCGATCAACGCACCTTTTGTGAGTTGGTTGAGTTGATTGAGTTGTGAGGTGATTGAGGCGAGCTACTGACAAATACACTCGCTATACGGGCACTTGGCACTTGATCAGCAAAGTCTGTTCTTTGCGGAGTTGTCGCGCTGCTTCTCTGTCATAAGCGGGTATTTTCCCGATTTTGGACGGACTATCCTATGTCATCCTATGGCCCGTCACCGCTCGTCGAATATAAACCGCTTCATAGTGCAGGCAAGGTTGGCAGGATGACGAGGGTCACTTTGGTCGAAGCTCTCGCCAATCCAATGGTGCGGATCGTCAGGCCCATTGGCTCCTTTTGGCCCCTTCTGGTAAGCAAACACCTGTTCAATAATACAGGCGCGTATTTTGGACTGTATCCCATTCCCTCGCTCAATGTGTTTGAGCATCGGCTTGTCTTTGAGGGAACCTCTGATTAATTACCTACGTTGTTATTGCTGCGTTAAAAATCAGCTCAAAATGCGCATTTATGGCCTATAAACTGCGCTTTTTCGATGATTTTTGCCTTACACTAACTGCCTCGCAAACATTAATCAGAGGCTCCTGAGGTTTTTGCGATGGATGGATGTGGGAGAAAAACCATTTGCTGTCAACCAGGCTCCATTATTCTTGATGCGATAGGCTGTATCAGCCCGGACCCTGCCTGATTGCTTGTCCTTCGTGAGCACTGGCTTCAATTCGTGGCCATCGTAGCTTGCCGCATCTGTGATTGTCTCACCTCGGATAAAGCATCACTTACGATCAATGCTGATAGGGTTCCTGTCGCCAAAATGCGACGGAAAGATACTGCCCGCCTCCTAATTCAATCCAGTCTCGCACGGCTTGAGGTATCAGAGACAAGACGCGAATCACATGGGCATTTCGTGCCGCAGGCCAAAGATCAGCTTCTTCGTTACCGGTCAGTCCTTCTCTTATAAACATTGGCACGACCGGACACTGTCTTCTACTTGAGGAGGGCGGTAAATAGGGTCATTTTTGCGCCCAGCTTCGTTATCAATCGTTTATATATAGTTATATACGGCACTCTTTCTGCCTTGCTGAGTGCAAGAATGCCCTCTAGCAGAGGGCACTCAATTAGTGTGAACAGGCCCTAGGAGAAACTGCTGCTTTGCGTTTGGCACAGAATTCGTAAACCAGAGCATTACGACTTTCTTCCACGACTGCCACCCTTCCAGTTCCAGCTCCTGTCTAACAGTAGCCTGGCAGTGAAAGTTTGCGCCGGAATTCCCTGTGCGCGTCACCGATGCCTTCCCAAACTGCAAACGGGGCGGATTCTAAAGTAAGCCATGATGGCCCAGTGTGTTTTTCCTGGAAATTAAAAACTACATGAGAATTACTCTTTTGCCACGTCCCCTGCAAAATGTTATTCAGTCTGTAAATACAGAGACGCAAACACTGTGTAGTTAAGTTTGACAAATAAGCCCGGCAAAAGTGCTATCCCTGCAATGCTCAGTGTTTTACACTGAGATTGTGCTGCACCATGAACCCCTGCATAACGGAGATTAACATGAAAACAATAACTGAACTCTTTGCAGCCTTGGCTGTAATTGGACTGTTCTCACAACCAACCCTGGCACAGGAGCCTGGTGATGCATTGAAGCAAATTGCCGATATTGTTGCGTCACTGAATCACTTCCCATCAGACTCAGATAAGGCCACACTGGCTGAAATTTCTGGCAATGACAGTTTTCCACAAGACCTTCGCAGCATGGCAGATGCCGTGGCTAACATTAGTCACGCACCAACTGCTGAAGGAAAAGAAGCCATGGCGGCCATTCAAGCGAATACGGATGCTGCAGAAAGTGCCCGGGCTCTGGCTGGCATCATCGCAGGCATAAACCATGTTGCGAGTGCAGAAGCCAAAACGACATTGGCTGCACTGTTTCCATAGGCGATGGGACTCTACAGATTCGACGAGAATCTGAATAAGTAATAGATAGCCGGAGAGATCACACTCTTCAGCTTTTTATTTTGCTAAGAAACCTCTGATTAATTACCTACGTTGTTACTGCTGCGTTAAAAATCAGCTCAAAATGCGCATTTATGATCTATAAACTGCGCTTTTTCGCTGATTTTTGCCTTGCACTAACTGCCTCGCAAACATTAATCAGAGGGTCCCTAGGTTTGTTATCTTTAACTGATGCCTGAATACCGAACTGCACCGCTTCCGTCCAGTGATATGCCAACCGGCATACCCTATATCATCGTTAATGATATAGCCGAACGATTCAGCTTCTATGGCATGCGTGCCATTCTTGTCATCTTTATGACCCAATATTTGATGACAGGTGATGGTGTATTAGCTCCATTATCGGAAGAAGACGCGACATCTTATTTTCATTTGTTCGTTTCTACCGCCTACTTTCTCCCTATCATGGGTGCAATTCTTGCTGATGCTTTTTTTGGCAAATACAGAACAATCATTTTTCTTTCCCTGGTGTACTGTGCCGGACACTTTGCTTTGTTTCTCGACGACACAAGGATCGGCTTGTTTCTCGGATTGACTTTGGTTGCTGTTGGGTCGGGAGGAATTAAGCCCAGCGTGACCTCCAATGTGGGTGATCAGTTTGGCAAATCGAATCAATACTTATTATCCAGAGCATTTTCCTGGTACTACCTGGGTGTCAATATTGGCTCGTCTACTTCCTCCTTACTAACACCCTGGTTATTAGAAAACTATGGACCAGGTGTTGCCTTCGGAGTACCAGGACTGTTTATGCTTGCCGCAACCATTACGTTTTGGGCTGGTCGTCAACGCTTCGTGCATGTCCCACCCGCCGGTAAATCTTATCTGCAAGATGTATTCGGTTCGGAAGGAAGGCGCGTGGTGAAACGCTTGTTGATTATCTATGTGTTATTTGCAGCGTTCTGGTCTTTGTTCGATCAGCAGGGGAGCACCTGGGTGCTACAGGCAGAAAAAATGGACCGCAATGTGTTTGGCTACGAGCTGTTGTCCGCCCAGATTCAATCGGTGAATCCTTTTTTGATACTGGTGCTTATCCCCACATTCACCTATGTGATTTACCCGTTCATGGGGCGGTTCTTTGAGGTCACTCCCAGACGTAAGATGTGTATGGGGATGTTTCTGGCAGTCACCCCTTTCCTGGTGACTGGCTGGGCCGAAGCGCAGATTCAGGCGGGCATGACACCTCATATTGGATGGCAGTTACTGGCCTATCTTTTGCTTTCTACCGCTGAAGTCATGTTGGTTATCACTTGCATGGAGTTTTCCTACACGCAAGCACCTAAACGCATGAAGTCTTTTGTTATGTCGCTTTTTTATCTGTCGATCTCGGCGGGCAATTTCTTTACTGCAGCGGTTAATCAGATCATTCAGAACCCTGATGGCAGCAGTAGATTGGAAGGAGCAATGTATCATTTGTTTTTTGCTGGATTCATGGGAGTAGCAGCGCTGCTTTTTAGTATTTATATGCTCTACTATAGAGAAGAGTACATCATTCAAGACGAAGCAGATGACTGACACATTTAAATACAAAAAGAGCCAGGCTTTATTCGATCGCGCCAGAAAAGTGATTCCCAATGGTATTCCTGGCCATTTTAATCCTGTGGTCCAGAAACCCGATGGCAGTTATCCCTTCTACGTACATAAAGCCTCAGGTTCCCGCTTTTGGGATGTAGACGGCAATGAGTTTATTGATTTGATGTGTGCCTATGGGCCAATGATTCTCGGCTATGGCAACGCCGCAGTTGAAAGAGCCGTGGATGTGCAATCGAGCTCGGCTGACACTTGCACCTTGGCCTCACCTGTCATGGTGGAGCTTGCTGAATTTTTGGTAGATCTCATACCAATGGCAGACTGGGCTTACTTCGCTAAGAACGGCGCTGATGC
Organism: uncultured Pseudohongiella sp.; assembly: GCA_965198435.1. GTDB lineage: Bacteria > Pseudomonadota > Gammaproteobacteria > Pseudomonadales > Pseudohongiellaceae > UBA9145. The sequence continues at coordinate 918,731 of OZ240664.1, forward strand.
CACTAATATGGCTGTGTTTATTGCACGCGCTGCCACTGGCCGCCGAAAAATTGTCACCATAGAAGGGGGCTATCATGGCAGCTCGCCCTGGATGCAGGCTGAGGGCAGAGCGGGCACTATGCCAGAAGATCAATGTGAGGTTATTCGTATTCCCTGGAATGATGTTGCTGCATTAGAAAACACACTTGATGCAGAAGGTGATCAAGTGGCTGCCTTCATCAGCTCGCCCTATCATCATCCTGTCTATCAAGATAATGAAATGCCGGCTGAAGGGTATTGGGCGTCGGTTCACACAGTTCTAAAAAAGCATGGTGTGGTGTCCATCTGTGATGATGTGCGCTGCGGTTTCCGAATCGACATGCGTGGATCACACGAATACTTCGGCTATACACCCGACCTAAGTTGCTATTGTAAAGCCATTGCGAATGGGTATCCCATTTCTGCAATAGTCGGCAGCGATAGTTTTCGTGAAGAGGCTTCCGTGATTTTTCAAACAGGGAGTTTCTGGTTCTCAGCCGCTCCCATGGCGGCAGCGCTTGCTTGCTTGCAGTCATTGCAGCAAGAAAATGCACCGCAGAAAATCATGCGAACGGGTCGGTGCTTGTTTTCTGGCATGCAGAAGGTCGCTGCAGCCGAGGGAGTGAAATTGGTTGTCAGCGGTATGCCATCTATGGCTTATCTACGTACCGAACATGAGCAGGGCATCGAGTTTCATCAGCGACTCAGTGGTGAATGCGTGCGCCGGGGGCTGTTTCTTACGTCTCACCACAACCTGTTCTTATCGGCAGCACATACTGAAACTGATGTCTCCCAAAGCCTTGAAATATTTGGCGAGGCGCTGAAGTCTACTTTGTCTCAAATACCGGCATGAATCTTTCGGAGTAGCTATTCATCTCTGATTCTTAACCAGGAAAGAATTGTTTCATTAACTAATTCAGGTCGATCATGGTGCGGCCAGTGACTCACCCCCGGTAATGTAACAAGGGTCCAATCTTGCGCTAAATGTTCCCAGGTGTCGTTGACGCCTTTGGCCAAAAGCGCGGTATCGGTTAGGCCATGAAACTGTAAGACCGGTGCCTGGATCTCATCAAGCTCTAAAAACGCTCCTGATGTATAAGGCTCTCGTGGATAGTTGGCGCGATAATAATTCATCATGCTATCAAAACTGGAACGGTTAAATGCTTCCAGGTATTTGCCATGTAACTCCGCGTCACCACGGGATAAGGCAGTGGCAAGACCTTCAGCCGACAGATTTTCGTGCGAGTCTGGTTGTTGGAAGTTACGCGCGTAGATACTATTCTGGTGTTGTTGTTCGAATCGCGCTAACTCCCTGACAAGATTCCTTGGGTGTGGCAGATTCATGATAACTAAACGCTCAGTCATCTCCGGTTTCATGGCTGCAAAACTCCACGCGATGCCACCGCCCCAGTCATGGCCAATAATGATGGCGCTGTCCTCTCCCTGATCATGCACTACAGCTGCAACATCTTCTACCAGAATACTCAGCTCATAGTTTTCAACGCCTTCAGGCTGGTCGCTTAGGTTATAACCCCGCGTATCCAATGCTGCCACTGTGTATTCAACTGATAGCGCTTGCATCTGGCTGCGCCAGGAGTACCAGTAGTCAGGGAAACCATGAATCATCACCGCCAGCGGGCCACTACCCATGGTGACATAGTGAATACTTACGCCATCGTTATCAGCATAGTGATGCTCAACTTGTTCAGTTACATCTTGCGCAGAAACGTTTACGGCAATACTGGTAAATGAAGCCGCCAGGAGAAATTTGTAAATTGTGTTTAAAAAGTGCGACATGAATAAGCCCACCTATAATTCAAGATTAGAGACAGAGTATTGGGAGTTTGAATCAGCCCACTGTCTTAGTGCAAATACATTGCCATCGATATCATGGGCATAGGTTTGCCAATAGTCGCCCATGTTTACCGGCTCGCTAACAAACTCAACACCAAGACCTTGCATACGCGCATACTCAGCTTGAATATCTCCTACTTCAATAGAGTATGAATAGCCGAAATCAGTCACTCCGCGTTTGCCTGAGTAAGCAGGCGTTACAGGGTTCGTATACTCCCACAGTTCCAGGGTTTTTGATCTGGCATTCATCCGAAACCATGACGCCATTAAAGACAAATTGTCTTCATCTGCAACTTCTATCATGCGGGGATGATTTTCATATTCGCCTTTGCGATAGGGGGCAAACGCCAGAATTTTTTTGTACCAGTTAGTAAGGCGATTGATGTCATGAGTCACCAGAGCAACTTGCGTCATCCAGGATGTATGACCTTCTTCAAGCCAATCCACTTTTTGTTGTATTTCGGCAACCGGTCCAGGATCTAATAACTCCATCTCAAACATATTACCTTCTGGATCATAGGCATAAGCGTAATACACACCATAACCACCCAGGTCTACAGCATCGTCACCCCGGGACAACATAGTGGCACCAGCATCAACAAACTTGTCGTAAATTGAATCACTGGTGGTGGATTGAAAACAGGTATGAGTCATGCCAGGTCCAAACACCGGCATTGTAGAAACGGGCATGTTGGCATTGTGTTTAAACTCTATAAATTCAAACAACATATTCGGTGCTTTCAATACCGCGATCTCATATTCGACACCATCCATTCCGAACAAGGTGTCGGCGGCCTTGCTATCAGAGACTGATTCTTGATGAATTAACTCGAAGCCAGTAACCTGTAGATAGAAATCTACAGTGGCATTTAAATCCTTTACCGATAGACCAATATGATTGACTCCCATTAAAGAAGTAGGGGAGTCGTAAATAGTCGCTGCTGGATCGATGATGATTTGATCTGTGGCCAGAGATAAAGCACTGAAACTCGCAGCCCCAAGTAGTGCGGCTGCCTGGCGCAATTTTGTCATTGTTTTCATTGGATAAGTCCGAGTGAGATAAGCAGTTTATCCTAACATAGCATTTGTTCAGCACCCGCAAATCTGTCGATAATTTCAGAATTTTGATAATCTCTGTGGTTACCTGAATCGCAGACGGGATGCTGGATTCACCGAGCTCCAAGGTAAGAAACACGGTATACAAAACCAAGTATAAAATAAAGAGGCGACTTCATATCGATGGCCAATTGGGCACTGAGTATAGCTTTGAACATAGGGTAGATAGGGTAGATAGAAAGACCTTGTTACAGTACTAAGGAGAGCATATGCAGCCTACAGCAACGACTACTTATCAGAGATCACTAAGGACGCGCCTGGTCTTCATACTGGCCATGATCTACGCGTCAGCACTGGTATTCGCGCAGGGAGCACCATTGGCAATCGAGTTGCTGCCACTTGTATTAATCAAATGGTGTCAGGTTGTAGTCAACTTGACCCCTTTTTCATTGCTAAGGAACCTCTGATTAATTACCTACGCTGTTATTGCTGCGTTAAAAATCAGCTCAAAATGCGCATTTATGCCCTATAAACTGCGCTTTTTCGCTGATTTTTGCCTTGCACTAACTGCCTCGCAAACATTAACTAGAAGCTCCCTAACTCACTAATCTATGCCAACTCTCTCAGTACTTGATCTCGCCCCTGTCATCCAGGGCAATACACCCGCAGACGCGCTAAAAAATTCGCTAAATCTCGCACAACATGTGGAGCAGTGGGGATACATGCGATACTGGGTCGCAGAGCATCACAACATGCGAGGCATCGCCAGTGCAGCAACTTCCGTTGTTATAGGCCATATTGCCGGAGGCACCAAATCCATTCGGGTAGGAGCCGGCGGCATCATGCTGCCAAATCATGCGCCGCTGGTGATCGCTGAACAGTTTGGTACTTTAGCTGCTTTGTATCCCGGGCGGGTAGATTTGGGTCTCGGTCGTGCGCCCGGCACTGATCAGCTTACTGCCCACGCGCTAAGGCGAAATCTCAATAGCAACGCAGATCGATTTCCTGATGATGTGGTCGAGCTGCAACACTTTTTGAAAGAGCCGGTTGAAGGCCAGGCTGTGGTTGCAACTCCTGGTGCTGGCAGCGACGTTCCTTTATGGATACTGGGCTCCAGTTTGTTTGGTGCTCAGCTTGCGGCAGCCTTGGGATTGCCCTATGCATTCGCTTCCCACTTTGCCCCGCAGCACATGATGAGCGCTATCGAAATTTATCGTGAGAGTTTTAAACCGTCAGAGCAGTTGAATGAGCCTTATGTGATGCTGGGTTATAACGTGTTTGCTGCAGACTCCGACGAAGAGGCTACTTATTTACGCTCGTCAGCGCTACAAGCCATGTTAGCCTTGCGTCGTGGAACGCCAATCCAATTGCCGCCACCGGTTGAGAATTTCGAAGTGCAATTGAATTCGCAAGAACTCGCCATGCTTGAAATGACTACCATCTGCTCTGCAGTTGGCTCCGTCAATGCAGTGGCAGAGCAGATGAACACTTTTCTCGAGCGTACTGGCGCGAACGAGCTGATGTGCGTAGGCTCAATCTATGACCATGGCAAGCGTCTGGAATCTTTCAGACTCGCCATGCAGGCTGCTCGACAACTGTAGTTTCTGAAATCAACCGATAAAGTTAAAGGCAGTTCACCATTTTCCAGAATCCGATTCCAGACCTGTTCGCCGATGCGACAGGATTTTTCCATAATCACTGTTTCGTCTACAGTTAAGATCCTGTTGTCACCCATGACGAATTCACCGTTCACCATTACCGATTCAATATCCGATGGTTAGTCATTGTGGATCCAGACGGAAAGAATTCTGCCGTTTACAATCAAATGGGGGTAATGGAGGTTATAGTATAGATACCCAGTACAAGAAAATCTGCGTGCTTACCCACCTCCAAAGAGCCAATGCGATCAGCCTGATTCACCGCAGGAGAATCGCCATTAGCAGCACTCCCCAAGATATCTTTTAGCTAATAGTACATTTACCAAACTTTAGCCGCATTGATGTTCTAAGGAGCCTCTGATTAATGTTTGCGAGGCAGTTAGTGCAAGGCAAAAATCAGCGAAAAAGCGCAGTTTATAGGTCATAAATGCACATTTTGAGCTGATTTTTAACGCAGCAATAACAATGTAGGTAATTAATCAGAGGTTCCTTAACACTGAGAACAATGTTCGGAGCATTGCAGATCAGAGGCAGACCAAAGTGAAAATAGAGACGGTTGAGAGTATAAGCAGTCTCTATACTGAAGAAAAAAGAACCGGTATCTCTACACTACGGAGGTATTGCAGTTGTCACAAGGCATCAGCAGGTATAGTGTCTGCAGAATTACTGGAAAAAGTGCATGTTCAGGCATGTTGAGGAGAGCCCCATGAATTCAGCTATAAGCCGCATTTCTGTTACGTCTGTTGCGCTGAGCAGCTTTTTTGCACTGTTGCTGAGCGCATCTGTTTCCGCTCAGCAGAGCGACTATGATATCCCCATGCTTGAATTCGGTGTGCCAGACCTTCAGGGTATCTGGTCGTACGAGACTCGAACCCGTCTGGAGCGCCCAGAGTATTACACCGATCTGGAAATTGATGAAGAAACCATGATCGCCACCTTAGAGCCGACCGACGTAATCCTGGACGACTATCAAAAATTCGGCACCAATCGTCAAAACGATCCAGCCAATGTGGGTGGTTACGATCCCGAGTATTTCTCTATAGGCGATTCCCTGGCATTAATCGATGGGAAGTACCGTACCTCAATCATCGTTGATCCACCCGATGGACAAATCCCATGGCGCGAACAGGGTTTCTCCATTCGGCGTCAGCAAGGTCGAGCTGTTTTCGGATTTCCCGAAAATCTTGGTCGTAGCGACGGGCCCGAAGGGCGACCATTATCAGATCGCTGTCTGAAAGCCTTCTCTTCCAGCACACCTTTCCTAAGTAGTGTGTATAACAACAATATGCAAATTGTGCAGAGTCCTGATCACGTTGTTCTGTTAGTTGAAATGGTGCATGATGCGCGCATTGTGAAAATCGACCAAGCCCATAGAAATCTTTCTTACAACAAATGGGGTGGTGATTCTACAGGCTTTTATGAAGATGATACTTTGGTGGTAATAACGAAAAACTTTAACCCCTGGGAAATCTCAAATAGTTCTGGAGTCAGCGCATCGAGCAATATGGTTTTGACTGAACACTTTAGTCGTGTTGCTGATGATGAGCTGCGTTATTCGTTCACCATTGATGATCCGACGCTTTACACTCAACCCTGGACTGGCGAGATGCCAATGCGACCGTCCGAAGGGTTGTATGAATACTCCTGTCATGAAGGCAACCATGCTTTGCCTGGCATTTTAGCCGGGGCCAGAAGACTGGAACTGGAAGCTGAATCCCATTAAAAATACATTTAAGGAACCTCTGATTAATTACCTACGTTGTTATTGCTGCGTTAAAAATCAGCTCAAAATGCGCATTTATGACCTATAAACTGCGCTTCTTCGCTGATTTTTACCTTGCACTAACTGCCTCGCAAACATTAATCAGAGGCTCCTTAAGCTGACGATCAAGACATGTCTCTATCAGATACCAGTGTCCACATCCCGCGTACACAACCGGGCACTCGCTTGTTTGAGTTTTCAAGTCGTACTTTGCTGGCAGTGGTATGGCTAAGCTCTCTGCTGTTCGGTCTTTATATTCTCGCTAACTATGCTGCGGCATACTCGGATAATGATTTGCAACGCTGGAATGATGTGTTGCCCGAAATTTATTTACCGGGGCAACCGGCTGCATCCATCGGGATAGGCATTCACTTCGCAGCCGGCGGCCTCATACTGTTGCTCGGTGGTTTGCAACTGATTGGTTCAATTCGTTCTCGATTTCCAGTATTTCATCGTTGGACTGGTCGGGTTTATGTAGTTCTGTCACTGCTTGCCGCAGCGGGTGGGCTTTCATTCATAGTGATACGAGGGACAGTTGGCGGTCCGGTGATGAATATAGGTTTTGCCGGTTATGGTATTGCCATGTTTATCTGCGCCATTCAGACTATGCGCTATGCTATGGCACGAGAATTCACCACTCATCAAGTCTGGGCCTGGCGTTTGTATGCCCTGGCAATCGGTTCCTGGTTGTACCGAATGGATTATGGGTTGTGGTTAGCGCTTACTAATTGGGTTGGTCATACTGATGACTTCCGAGGCTGGTTTGACTACGCCATGGCGTTCTTCTTCTACGTACCTAATCTCATCATTGTCGAATTTATGATCCGTTCGCGCGGTAAACCAGAGAATCGCGGACTGCAGACCAGCACCGCAGTGGTGATGATAATGGCCAGTGGTGTATTAATATTTGCCACATACACATTTGCCAGAGTGTCTTGGGTTCCGGCTATCGTTGAATGGGTTTCCTGAGCGTATTCTTATCAAAAAGAATTTCCCTGGTCAGCTAAGTCCTGCACCAGGGGAAATGCGCAATACCTTGTGATACTTCTCTTTCAACTGAACAACTCGCTGCGTAGACTTGCTCGTTTGGCTGCCCACTCACTGCCAAACAGTTTGGTGTAGTAGCGAGTTGAGTAGGCGATGGTGATAGTGCCTGTGATACCTGGTGCTATCCAAAGCAGGATGGATATGTTCTCGAAATTGTCAGAGAAGATTTGTTCAAACAATTGTCGGCCACCGAAGACAGTGAAGGCTGTATAGGCACCAATTCCAGAACCTATCAATCCGCTAAGGTGTTCAATCCACCACTCTTTGGGGCGCAGGGTCTTGCGGAAGATGTAACGGAAGTTATTAGTGCTGCTCACGACTTCCAGCACACCAAAAATCATGAACAGAATGGTGTCTGTGTTGATGCCAACGACCAGCAACACTAAACCTGCTGAGAACAAAATGCCATTCAGTGTTAAATGTACAGGGTGACGTAAAGGCCTGCGGTCTTCTTTGCATAGAATTGTCAGCCAACCATGACGGGTGCTTGTTAAAACCAAAATACTTAATGAAAACAGGAACAGACCAGACTTGCGCACTTGTCTGCCTGCGCTTTCTGCTTCCGCTGGACTGAGATCAGGATCAGCCGCATGAATCGCTAAAGGGAAAAGCAGATCCAATCCTGACATGATGATTCCGGAGAGTGACACCACATACATGGCATAGGCGAAATATCTGCCAAAACGTTTGTGATCAAGATTACCTTTGCGAGTGAACACCGGAACCCAGAACAGCAACAAGGCGCAGCTACCCACCGCGATATGTAAATAGAGTGCTGACTGATGTAGGGCTAACATGTGTTACCTCCAAACTGGACTAATAACTGATTCGATGGTCTACAAGATAGGGCATACCAGCAGCAAGAATCAGTGCCGGAAGTCATGACCTCTACTATGACTTTTGGCCTATATGGCTGCTGGCCTTAGCTGTGTCATAATTTTCGGCAGGTCAAAAGTCGGAATAACAATATGCAAGGCATTAGCCCCGAAACCAGCCAATCCCCCAGTCATACAGCTCTGAACTACTCGGGTATCCTGGTAGTTGGATTGGTAGGAAGTATGGGTGCCTGGTCGGTATCCGCATCACCATTGTTTCCGGTTACTGCGATTCTAGCCGCAGTGCTTTTCATATTGGTGGTGATTTGCATCCGATTCTCCGGCCCGAATCTGAGCGGAAAACTGTTTGTCTTGCAGGCTTTTTGTATTGCCGCCCTGATATTTCTCGTTCCTTCCGATTTCATCTACATCCTTACTGTGGTTTGGCTGGTTCAGGCGGTGCAGATTTATTCAGTAAGGACCGCTACCATATTGATGATTGCTGCGCTGATCTGGTTTGCCATTGCTCAGCTGAATTTCTTTGGCCTTGGTCAACTGTTAGATCTCATAGTAAGTGCTGGGCTTTATAGCCTGCTTAACATGTTTGCGATCAGTATGACTCAGTTATTTACCAGCGAACGGCTGCAAAAAGAACAACTCGCTGAACTGAACAGAGATCTGATAGCTACTCGAGATTTACTATCGCAGTCGTCGGCGCAAAGCGAACGCTTGAGAATTTCTCGCGATCTGCATGATATTCTAGGTCATCACATGACCGCACTTATTCTTAATTTGGAAGTGGCAACTCATCGGATAGATGGTGAACCCAAAGAAAAAGTAGAGCAATCTTTAGCATTGGCAAAACTTCTTCTGAGCGATCTGCGCAGTACTGTAAGTGAATTACGGGAAGAAGGTGGTATTAACCTGGAAGAATCCATCAATGCGCTGGTTTCAGGCATTCCGAATTTTGATATTGATGTAGATTTTTCAAAATCGTCGAAGATCGACGATGTAGAGTATGCTGAGACTTTCCTGCGGTGTGCGCAGGAGGCAGTCACTAATGTGTTAAAGCACAGCGACGCAGATCGTTGTCGAATAGAAATGAATTCAGATGATTCCAACTTCACGTTGTCGGTAAGTGATAACGGAAAGGCTGCCTATGATATTGAGCCAGGCAATGGTTTAAAAGGTATGGCGGAAAGGGTAAAGGCGCTAGGCGGCGAGTTGAGCTGGCAATGCAATGATGGTGGCTTTCAACTTACTGTTTTCCTCGGAGCATCACAGAGCTCGTGAAAATAAAAGTGATGTTAGCCGAAGACCAAAACCTGGTGCGAGAAGGTCTGCGTAATCTTTTACAGCTCAGTGATTCCATTGAGGTTGTTGGTGAAGTCTCAGATGGGTCAGAAGTTATCGACGGATTAGCAGAGTATCAGCCCGATGTTTTGCTGGCAGATTTGCGCATGCCAAAGATGACTGGTATCGAAGCCTTACAGGCAATGCAGGAAAAAGGCATCTCGACGCCCGCTATTATTCTTACCACGTTTGATGATCATCAGCTGGTATTGGAAGGCATACAGGCCGGCGCCAAAGGCTACTTACTTAAAGATGTGTCCCTGGATAGTTTAGTTAATGCGGTTGAAAAAGTGCATCAGGGTGAAACTCTGGTGCAGCCCGCAATTACCGAACGTATTTTGAAAGGCTTGTCATCCATGGCAAGCAAAGAGTCTGAAGCTGAACTTCAGGAAGAACTCTCCCCAAAAGAACTGGAAGTCTTACGTTTGATGGCGGGCGGTTACAGCAATCGCGAAATTTCAACAGCCATTCACAAATCGGAAGGGACAGTGAAAAATCAGGTGTCATCAATTCTGGACAAGCTGAGTGTTAGAGATCGAACCCAGGCCGTGTTACGAGCTATCAATCTCGGTTTGCTTTAGGCAGCAGCGACCTGAATCCGGCCATCGATGTAATACCACTGGCCTTTTACTCGCAAGAAAGCAGAAACCTCGTGATGATACATCATCTCACCATTGGGCTCGCGATACTTCGCTTTAAATTCTATGCCAGCTTTGTCACCCTCCTGTGAGACTTGCAGTACTTCCAATGACGCCCAGTCACGGATTTTGCCCGAGAGGGAATCAGCAGCCTGTCCAGCTCGATAATCTGGATGTCAGGTACCGTATAGGTATTCACCATAGCCGCCAAAACAATAAGCGGTGTGGTGAGAAAGTATAAGTTGCTTTGATGCCCGGACTTTTTTCCTACTATCAAGAAATGGTTGGCAGCATTGAGCAAAAGGTTTTCCAGAGCGGCAAGGGCAGGCAGAAAGAAACATATCAGAACTTTGCATTTCACTTTCAAGAAATCCGCTCCAATCCGGTCTACGTATCGGTGCCAAAAGGGGAATGAGGGCTTGCTTACACTATTACAATTTGTAATAAATTGACACTGCTCCAGCATGTTCTACTATTCAGTAGCAGGCATACTACAACGATATTTAAGGCTTGGCCCGAAAAGCGCTAACATCAATAAATTCGGCTATTTCACCCACTATCCCCCAGCATTTCCTGGGAGTGAAAAATTGATGAACTCTGCTATGAAACGAACACGTTTAAACCTGGCTATTGGCGTGACAACTGCCATGTTGGCTGTACAGTCACCATCTGCCCTGGCACAGGTGCCAAGCACGTCCGATGATGCAACTGTCACTTATCCGGCGGAATTTTTCGCCCAATTCCAGCCCTATTCAGTAAACGATATGCTGCAGCGTATCCCGGGAATCAATCTGGCCCTTGGTGGTGGAGGTGGTTCTTCCCGGGGTGGCCCAGGCAGTTCTGGCGGTGGTAACCGACGTGGCCTGGGTGCCGGTGGCGACCAGGTGCTCATCAATGGTCGCCGTATTGCGGGTAAGGGCAATGAAGGCAATGCACAGCTTTCCCGAATTCCGGCTAGAGAAGTGCAGTACATCGAAATCATTCGAGGCACTTCGGGTGATCTTGATGTGCGTGGTGGTAACCAGGTCATCAATATTGTTTTGACAGAGGCCCAGTTAAATACCGCCTATGCCTATGAAGTAAATATGGACTATTACCATGATGATACTTTGATGCCTGGCAGCAAGATATCGGCCACCGGCCAGAACGGAGCCTTCAACTATTTCTTGAGTGCTGAAATAGAGCCACGCTGGGAATACCGAGATGGGTTTGAAGAGGCATTTGATGCTGATGGAACCCTGAATCAGACTGTAAAGCGCGACGAAGAGACTGATGCGCAACCCATCACGCTGATTGCCAATCTGGGTTATGAGTTTGATCCGCGTAACACTGCCAACCTTAACCTGCAATGGACTGACAACGATTTCTCAAACTTCACTGATCGTGTAGTGACTGATTTTGATGGTAACACCCGCATTGCACGGATCGAGTTTGACAACGAACCGACTACTGATAGTTCCTGGGAGATCGGCGGTGATTACATGCATGTGTTTGCCGATGGCAGCCGTTGGAAAACTCTTTTCATTGTCAATGAAGCAGAAACTAATAGTATTCGCGATCGATATATTGTTGATGGTACAAGCCGCACCAAAGATCTATATCTCAACAACTTTGTGAACAATCAGGAACGCATTGTTCGTTCATCTTATATTTTTGATTTTCTGGAAGATCACAACATCGAAGCCGGTGTTGAACGTGCGCAAACGATTCTTGATACATCTTTGCAACTTGGTTTGCTTGATGAAGATGAACCAGGTGATCCCCGTTTTGGTGGCTTAGCGCCTATCACCAATTCCATCGGCACAGTGGAAGAGATGCGTTATGAATATTTCGCTATTCATAACTGGTCTATGAATGATCGCATGACATTGGAAACTACTCTGTTGTTCGAAGACAGCACTATTTCCCAGGAGGGAAGCCAGAACAATTCCAGAGACTTCAGTTTCTTTCGCCCAAAGGTAGACTATCGTTTCGACATTACGTCGGCAATTCAATTGCGCGCCACTGTTGAAAAAGACGTAGCTCAGTTAAGTTTCAGAGATTTCACTGCTGGCGTAGATGACAGTGATGATGAACAAAACGCCTTTGAAGGGAATGCTGAACTTCGTCAGGAACAATCCTGGCGTTATGAAGCAAACGTCGAATACCGATTGCCAAACGATGCTGGTGTGATCAATACCAACCTTTATTTTCATGATCTGGAGGATCTGATTGATAATGTGGATGTATCCACCGAAGACACCATTCTTTCAGCGCGGGGCAATATTGGTGACGGCGAACGTTACGGTGTGAACTTCAACAGCAGCCTGCGCCTTAACTTCATCAATCAGCCCAACATGCTGTTAACTGCTGGCCTGAATATAGAAGAATCCACAGTAACGGATTCATTCTTACAAAGAGATAGAGAGCGTTCCATTCGTGGCGGTGCATCTCGCTATAGTGTCGGATTCAGGCATGACCTTCCGCAACTGAACAACACTAACTGGGGATTTAACTATCGTCGTGAGTTTTATAATGATTTTAGAACCTGGGATATCGATAAGATTGAACAGTATCCAAAAGTGGGTTCCTACTTTATGTGGGTAGAAACTCAGGCCTGGGGCAATCTGGTTTATCGATTTGAGGCGCGAGACTCACGGCATCGTTGTCGTATTCGTACTCGCTACACCAATGGTACTATCGCCACTGGAGTCATTGATGAGATCGAAGATGCCTGTTCCGATGCCGGACCTGTGCTGGCCATTAAGATTCGCGGAACTTTTTAAGGAGCCTCTGATTAATGTTTGCGAGACAGTTAGTGCAAGGCAAAAATCAGCGAAAAAGCGCAGTTTATAGGTCATAAATGCGCATTTTGAGCTGATTTTTAACGCAGCAATAACAACGTAGGTAATTAATAGGTAATTAATAGGTAATTAATCAGAGGTTCCTTAAAAGCAATTTACTGGCAAAAATTTTCACAAAACATTTAACTGCGCACAATCTTAGTTGTAATGTTATAGGGTAACGACTGTTACCCTTTTCCTTGCCTGCAGTTTTGTTCATTTGATTCAATCAACCCCATCGTTACGCAACTATCGCTTTGTCTGCGTGACACTAAGGAGGAATAAACATGCAAAAGAAGAATATCCTTATGGCTGTAACCGCAGCAGTCGGAGTAACTCTCTCTACCTTTACTATCCTTGCACAACAAGATGACGAGACACCAGAAATGGGCGTCTTTCTTACCAGTGTTGGCATAGGTGATGGTGGCAATCTTGGCGGCCTCGAAGGCGCTGATGCCCATTGTCAGCAATTGGCATCCAATGTCGGCATGGGTCATCGCACCTGGCGTGCCTATCTCAGTACTCAGGGACCTGATTCGGTGAATGCACGTGATCGCATTGGCAATGGCCCGTGGGCTAATGCTAACGGATTAGTCATGGCTACCAGCATAGATAATCTTCACTATGACAATTCCAATTCCAATTTCAATTGGACAACCATGTTGGATGAAAATGGCAATCAGTTTGCATCCCGTATCGATGGTGACCCTGATTTCACTGAGCATGATGTGCTAACCGGTTCTCAGATTGATGGCACCGCAATGCCAGATGGTCAGGATCAGACTTGCAGTAATTGGACATCTAATGATGAAGGCAGCGCGCGAGTAGGGCATGCTGATCGATATTCATTCACAACACCAGGTTCACCATGGAATTCTGCTCATGGTACACCGGGATGCACGCAAGCCGATTTGGTTCAGGTTGGTGGGGCAGGACTGTTCTACTGTTTTGCAATTGACTAGCCAGTTATCGACTGTAGTTTGCGCTGAAGAAATGCTGGATTTTTCTTCGGTGCAAGCTGCATAGTATGCTTAATAAACAGTCAATTGCGGAGGTGTCAGTATGGCGTATCAACTATTCTTATCATTCTTACTGATAAGTTTGGCATGAAGCGCAAGCAGCATCGCTCAATACTCCAGGCCAGTGGACGCGCCGTGCTTATAACCTCGGTATTACTGGTAAGGTTCACCGAAATAGTTCGGCTTGATGTAAAGAAACCCGCCTTATCTAAAGTGATGTCTCCCGAGGAGATGGACAAGATCTATTGCGATGCTGGAGTAGTTGCAGTATGCAATGAGGTGGAGTTGTATCGGGGGGCTGATCCTATTGTGACCGATCTTTATCCTGAAGATGTTGCGTTGGATAAACATGTACTACTTATCTATACAGACGATACGTTGGATGAATACCTGCAACATGAGCTATAAGAACATCTGCATCGATTTGTCAGTTACTACAACCATGGGCGTTACCATGAGCCATTGGATAACCTAATACCGGCCAATGTGTTCTATGGATGAGGAAAAGAAATACTGAATCAATGAGAATTGATTAAACAAAATACTTTAGCAATGCGACGGCAAACCCATTACTCCACTCTAATGAAAAAAGACAACTAACCTGATCAACCAAACTGTCTCTTAAGGAACCTCTGATTAATTACCTACGTTGTTATTGCTGCGTTAAAAATCAGCTCAAAATGCGCATTTATGACCTATAAACTGCGCTTTTTCGCTGATTTTTGCCTTGCACTAACTGCCTCGCAAACATTAATCAGAGGCTCCTTAGATCAAACAGCTCCAAGTCCAGCTATCTTTGACGACATACACAAAAGTCTGGCAGAGCCGTCCCTTTGATGTTCTATTTGAAAGCCCTGGTAACCCAGGGTTGAGTGTCAATCTACGAACCTACTTAAGAGTCTGTTTAAGAGTCTAGGCGTAGTCTTCAATCGCCGGACAGGCGCAGAACAGGTTTCTATCGCCATACACATTGTCAATGCGATTGACTGGCGGCCAGTATTTCGCTTCTCGAACGTTATCCAATGGAAATGCGCCTTGCGACTTAGGATAAGGTCGTTGCCAATCTTCGTCCAGCATGTCTTCGAGGGTATGTGGTGCATTTTTCAGTGGGTTATTTTCTGCATCGATTTCACCGCACTCAACAGCGGTGATCTCTTTGCGAATCTGAATCATGGCACTGATAAAACGATCAAGCTCATACTTCGATTCACTTTCCGTTGGTTCGATCATCAATGTGCCTGCAACAGGGAATGACATGGTTGGTGCGTGAAAACCAAAATCTATTAAGCGTTTTGCCACGTCTTCTTCAGTAATACCCGAGGATTGTTTTAACGGACGCATATCAATAATGCATTCATGGGCTACCATGCCGGCACGACCGGTATAGAGCACCGGGTAGTGGGGTACAAGTTTTGCGGCGACATAATTGGCATTGAGCATGGCTACCCGTGTTGCTTTTAACAGCCCTGCGCCACCCATCATGGTGATGTACATCCATGAGATAGGCAGGATACCGCAGCTACCCCAGGGGGCGGCTGAAACTGCGGTATTTCCTGGGTCAGGGCCATCCAGCTCAATCAACGCATGGTTTGCCAGATAAGGCGCAAGGTGGGCCTTCACCCCAATTGGACCCATGCCTGGGCCACCACCACCATGAGGGATACAAAAAGTTTTATGCAGGTTTACATGGGAGACATCAGCTCCTATTTCCGCTGGCCTGGCTACGCCTACCTGCGCATTTAGGTTAGCGCCATCCATGTAAACCTGGCCACCATGATCATGCACAATCTGGCACACATGTTTAACGGCTTCTTCGTATACACCATGAGTGGATGGGTAGGTAATCATCAGTGCAGCCAGAGTATCTTTGTGTTCTTTGGCCTTGGTTTCGAGACTGGCCACATCGATGTTGCCGTCTTCATCGCAAGCGACTAGCACAACTTTCATTCCCAACATCTGTGCGCTGGCTGGATTGGTGCCATGGGCAGACGTTGGAATCAGGCAGACATTACGTTGTGTTTCGCCATTGCTGTTCAGGTATTTGCGAATAGCTAACAGTCCGGCATATTCACCTTGTGCTCCGGAGTTTGGTTGCATGCTGATGTCATCGAAACCCAGAATTTCTTGCAGCATATCTTCAAGGTCTTTAATCATTTCCTGATAGCCTTGCATTTGGTCAACCGGAGTAAATGGATGAGGCTTGCTGAACTCTGGCCATGTCACTGGGATCATTTCAGCAGCAGCATTGAGTTTCATGGTGCAGGAACCCAGGGGAATCATGGCATGAGTTAATGAAATGTCCTTGTTTTCCAGGCGCTTTAGGTAGCGCATCATTTCAGTTTCGCTGTGGTAGCGATTGAATACGGGATGCGTTAGAAATTCTGAATTGCGTTTTAGGTTTGCTGGAGTTACAGCCGGTTCTTGCCCTGTTGTTATCTTCTTATCAATCGCTGCAATATCAAGAGATTCTGGTTTCTCCCCAAGAATTACCTGCCACAAAATTGCTATCTCTGTTTCGTCGGTGCATTCATCCAGGCTGATGCCAATAGTTTGATGAGTGACCACGCGATCCATTCGTAGATTTATTCCAGCCGCATTAGCACGTTCCGCAATCGCCATGGTTTTATCTTCGCCAACAGATAAAGTCACGGTGTCGAAAAAGTTTTGATTTACTACATTAATACCATGGGCTTTTAGGCCAGTAACCAGAATATGTGTAAGCCGATGAATGCGTGACGCGATTCGTTTAATACCAGCCGGTCCATGGTACATCGCATAAAGCGCTGAGATGTTGGCCAGTAAAACCTGCGCAGTACAGATATTACTGTTAGCTTTTTCACGACGAATATGTTGTTCGCGAGTTTGCAATGCCATACGATAGGCTTGTTTGTTGCGCGTATCGACCGACACACCAATGATGCGGCCGGGTACGGCACGTTTGTATTCATCGCGGGTTGCCAGATATGCAGCATGAGGGCCGCCATAACCCATTGGCACACCGAAGCGCTGGGTACTGCCAAGTACTACGTCGGCGCCCATTTCGCCTGGCGGCTTTAACAGTGCCAGGCTCATCAAATCAGCCGCGACGATTGCGATGGCTTTATGCTCATGTAGTTTGTCTATTACCTGTGATAGATCACTGGCATCGCCCAGCATTGACGGATATTGAAAAATTGCGCCAAACAATTCGCTTGCTTCGAGTTGGGAAGAATCACCGATCACTAAGTCAAAGCCGAAATACTCTGCCCGGGTTTTGATGACATCGATAGTCTGCGGAAAGCAATTGGTGTCTACAAAAAACGTATTGGCACCGCGATTCTTGCTTACCCGCTTCGCCAGCGCCATGGCTTCTGCTGCTGCCGTGGCTTCATCCAGCAATGAAGCATTGGCGAGTTCCATAGCAGTAAGATCCAGTATCATTTGCTGGAAGTTCAACAAACATTCCAGTCGACCTTGGGAGATTTCTGGTTGGTAAGGGGTATAGGCTGTATACCAACCTGGGTTTTCCAAAACGTTGCGCACAATAACATTTGGCGATTCAGTATCGTAATACCCAAGACCAATGTAAGACCGCGTTACTTTATTCCTGCTGATTATTGCCCTTAGTTTTGTCAAAGCACTGGATTCACTAATCGGCCCTTCCATTGCAAGAGGTGACTGCAAGGCAATTGATTCGGGAACGGTCTTCTCTACTAATCGCTCCAGTGAGTCCAATCCCAGTTCCTGCAGCATTGCATCGATCTGTTCGGCGTCTGGGCCAATGTGACGATCGACAAATTCGCCAGCATGTTGCAATGATTCTAAAGAGTCTGATTCGGATACGCTGGTAGAACTAGAGGGGTTTTCAGTTTGCATTGGCGCACTTCACGTTGGAATTAAAAAATACTGATACAGAATTTCTCTGGACAGGACTAATTACACGAGTGATGGGTAGAACGATTGGTTAAGGTTGAGAATCTAGTCGTCTGCTTGTTCGACTTCTTAGTCGTCTTCGCAATGATCAGAATAAGCTTCCGCATCCATCAACTCTCCCAATTCCCCTTCATCTGTCAGTTTCATTTTATAAAACCAACCGCTTTCGTAGGGGCTGGAGTTGACAGTTTCCGGAGCATCCAACAGCGCATCATTTACTTCAGTGATTTCACCGGAAATCGGGCTATAAATATCAGATGCCGCTTTCACCGACTCGACCACGGCCACTTCGTGTTTGGCATTTACTGCGGTGCCAGGTTCGGGAAGTTCCACAAATACGATATCTCCCAAAGCATCTTGGGCATGATCGCTAATACCAATGGTCGCGATACCATTATCATCAATCTTTACCCACTCATGGGAAGCAGCATATTTGAGATCATCGGGGAAATTGCTCACGGACAGCCTCGCTCAGTTAAAAATAGTTACTCAAAAACCTTTTTGCCGAAGCGCACGAAATTAGGGCGAACCTTCCTGACTGATGTCAGCTTCCCACGTATTTCAACTTGGCAGGACTCACTATTCACGGGGATTCTAGCTAATGCAATGGAATGCTTCAACGTGGGAGAAAAGCTGCCACTGGTAATGATTCCTTCCCCATTTTCAGTCTTAACAATCTGGCCTTCACGCAACACACCACGCTCTTCCAGCACCAAGCCAACCAGCTCGGGCAGGTGCCCTTTTCGCTGCTGTTCTTGGTGCCGAGAAATGGCATCTCGACCTATGAAAGCACGGTCTTCAGGCTCCCAGGCAATACTGAAATTCATGTTGGCGGCTATGGGTGAGATGCTTTCATCCATATCATGGCCATAGAGATTCATACCGGCTTCCAGGCGCAATGTATCTCTGGCGCCAAGGCCAATGGGTTTGACTGCTGAATCTGATAACTTATCCCAGAACATCTCTGCATCTTCGTTGGGGATAATAAGCTCCAATCCTTTCTCACCGGTATAGCCGGTGCGGGCAATGAACCATTGGTCCAACATTACCCCACGAAAATTGCCCAGCGCCTGCACTGCATTTGCCTGATCAGTTGACAGCAATCCGCACACCTTGTCGATAGCAACGGGTCCGTGGACGGCCAAAATTGCCAGTTCCGGTCTTTCGTTCAGCTCGACCCCGTATCCTTCTGAGACCTCCTGCATCCAGGCCAGGTCCTTTTCCCGGGTGGCGCAGTTACTGACAACCCGAAAACCAAATGCCATGCGGTAGACGATGAGATCATCAATTACCCCGCCATCAGGACGCAGCATCGCGCTATATAGAGCGCGACCATCTTCATCGAGCCTGGCTACGTCGTTGGCCAGCAAACGCTGCAAAAAAGACTGTGCGCCGGGCCCTTCAACATCAACGATGGTCATATGAGACACATCGAATACTCCGGCTGCTGAGCGTACCTGCTTATGTTCCTCCAGCTGCGAACCATAATGGATGGGCATGTCCCAGCCGGCAAAATCCACCATCTTGCCACCGGCGTCCACATGCTTTTGATAAAGGGGAGTTTTCTGGCCCAATCTTATTACTTCTGTGATGCTCTTTAAGGAGCGGGTATTTTACCTGTCAGAACCCATCAAAGATAGACGAGCGAAGCGCCAGGATTTTATCTGGCTGATTGCTTAAAATGGGATCAGACACTCAATTTAATCCTTAAGGAGCCTCTGATTAATGTTTGCGAGGCAGTTAGTGCAAGGCAAAATCAGTGAAAAAGCGCAGTTTATAGGTCATAAATGCGCATTTTGAGCTGATTTTTAACGCAGCAATAATAACGTAGGTAATTAACCAGAGGTTCCTTAAAAATGTCCAGATATCAAGATGTCTATCCTTCTGCACCTCTACTGGATAGCACCGGTAAATCCAACGATGCTGCATCAGACATACTGATGCTGGAGTACTTCGAAGCAGCACCTGGTGAGATGCCTGCCGAAACCTTCGATCAGCATCATATTCTGCTTAATCTAAAAGAAGAGACTCATCGCGTCGAAAACTGGCGCAATGGCGAACATCTGGATTTTCAGTACAGCAAACATGAGATTATTGTTACGCCAGCGGGAATGGAAAGCGGATGGAAGTGGCACGCTCAGTCTAAAGTGATCGTAATTACTCTGGACCCGAAACGCTTTCATCAATTTGCACAGAATGAAGTCGGCATTTTATTAGGCGAGAACCAATTGGCCGACATACCGGTGTTTGCCGATCCAGATATCTGTCAGGCTGGTGTCATGTTGATGCAGGCTGTGCAGGATACTGCTCAAGGTTCGGTATTAATGTATGAAAGTCTTGTCAGAGTTTTTCTGGTGAAACTCATTCAGAAATACGGCTTGCAGGAGGAGGATTATCAGTTCTCGAAGAGTTTCACTTCAAAACATTATGGCAAGGTCTTTTCGTACGTTCACGATCATTTCTCAGGGAGTATTTTGGTTGAAGACCTGGCGTGCGAGGCAGGATTAAGTGCATCTCATTTCGCCCACCTATTTAAGCAGACAATTGGCCTGAGCCCTATGCAGTTCGTCATGGATTACCGCCTGGAGCGAGCCAGGCGCAGACTGACAGAAAAAACGACGCCCTTGCTGGATATCGCATTATCCTGTGGCTTTTCTGATCAGGCCCATTTCACGAGAATGTTCAAACAACAGCATGGGGAGACCCCATCCTCTTATCGCCAACGACTCTCCAACTCTGACTAAAATTCGCAGAATCATTCAATCGATTCACAGCCTCGTTCAAGTCCCCTAAACTATGATCAGGTACGCTATGCAGCAATATTTGGTTATACATGCTTTTGGAGCAATAGATAGGGGCGGATATGAAAAAGAAAGTATTTTTTGAGTCAGAAGGTAAAACCCTTGCGGGCGATCTGTATTTCCCAGAGGGATACGTAGAGGGCCAAAAACTACCGGCGGTTGTAGTAACTGGCGCGTGGACGACTGTTAAGGAACAAATGTCAGCAACTTATGCGAAAGAACTTGCTGTCCGCGGCTTTCTCGCAATGACATTCGATTTCCGAGGTTGGGGAGAGTCCACAGATGAGCCCAGATACCTTGAGGACCCTGTGCGCAAAACCGCAGACATCAATGCTGCTGTGAATTTTCTTGCGCAGCAGGCAGAAGTTGACACTGTGCGCATTGGCGGTCTTGGAATCTGCGCATCATCTGGTTATATGAGTGATGCGGCCCTGGCTAACACCAACATTAAAGCCATAGCACTCGTTGCCCCATGGCTGCACGATGCTGAAATAGTCGAAGTCGCTTATGGTGGCAGTGAAACAGTATCAGCACTGATCGAAGTGGGAGAGCAGGCAGCATCTTCAAAAGACCCGGTCTATCTTGAAGCAGCCAGCACCGAGAATGAAAACGCAGTGATGTATCAGGCACCTTATTACACAGAAACTGGTCGTGGCCTGATCCCTGAGTATGACAACAAGTTCAATGCTGCTTCGTGGAAGCCCTGGTTAACATTCGATGCAATCAAAACCGCAAATTCTCTTCGTAAGCCAACACTTATGGTTCATTCGGAAGCGGCAGCAATCCCGGAAGGTGCAAAAAAATACCAGTCATTAATGGGCGATTCCGCTCAAACTATATGGATAGACGATGTAACGCAGTTTGATTTCTATGACAAACCTGAAATCGTAACTGCTTCAGCCGATGCTGTAGCTCAGCATTTCAATCAGCAGCTGGTTTAAGTTGGGAGCGAGGGAGTAGGAGTATCGTCATGAAAAACACTGAAGAAAAAACACTGTCGGCTGCGGATATCGCAACAATTTCCTCAATGGTTGCCAATGTGGGTGCTTATGCTGATGCAGGCAACTTCGAATCGCTTGAGAAATTATTCCATGAGGAAGTGAGAGTTGATTACACATCGCTTGCCGGAGGAGAACCACAATTAAAAAGTGCTAACGCGCTCATGTGTGATTGGGCAAATGTGTTGCCGGGGTTTGATGCAACACTGCATGCAGTTAGCAATATCTCAGTATTCACTGAACAGAGCCTGGTAGTTGCTACCGCTGATGTTGTGGCGACGCATTACTTAGACGATCAATCCTGGATCGTAAGAGGAAACTATCGATATCAATTTACTGCCAGCGAGGGGCAATGGAAGATTGTTGCTACAACCCTGAATGTGGAAGAACAGGAAGGTAACGCAGGCATTGTACAAAAAGCTATTAGCAATGCAGAAAAAGATTCTGTCTCCTACCTTGTACGTCAGACCACTCAATCGGTAGTAAGAAAATATCTTAAATCCTTAGAAGACAAAGATATGGACTTATTGGCATCGGTCTGGGCTGACGATGCAGTACAGGACATGCCCTATGCACCAGATGGAGTATTACCAAAAAGAGTAGTCGGTAAAGAAGATATCTGTGCACTGTATGAGAATTGGCCCAACATCACCGGTGCAGCCAACTTCACGTCACATCTTGTGTGCTATCCAATGCAGGATCCAGAAACCGTATTCGTTGAATTTTCTGGAGACGTAGAAGTCGTTCCAACTGGGCTTCGCTATAAACAGAGCTACGGCGCTGTGTTTAATGTTGTAGGAGGAAAAATTAAACTTTATCGGGAGTACTTTGACCCGAACGAGTTTGTTCGTGCCTTTGGCTTGACGAGCTGAGCTCTACAGTTTGTGATTTATAACGACTGACCAACCAGAGTTTGTCTGTTGACTATGGTGGTCCACTGTTTGGGTTAGGTACTGCTTTTAGCCCTTGATAGACGAATCCCTGTAAACGTCGTCTGTCATAGGTTTCAGTTATGTATATACTGCCTTTGAAATCGGTGGCGATACTGTGCGCTGCGAAGAACAGTCCTGGTGCACAGCCACTATCACCAAAGGCAGTCAGTATGTCTACTGACCACCGCTTTTTAACACTTTTAACAATAGATACTCGATGGTTTTGTCCGTCTGCGACAAAGGTGTATTTTTGTTCTTCATCTTTTGAGAAGGTGATATTCCATACCGGTCCTTGAACAGTAGTGTTGGGAATGATTCGTTTCGCACATACGAAAGTGCCGTCTGTGCGAACGACTTGAATACGATTAGCACCTCAATCACAGGCGTATACAAATTTATCCAGTGACGGCTATGCACAATGCACTGTCCCGCAGATCTGGGTTGGAAGCGCTTCAACGGGGGTATGTAGACGACTCGATCGTCGGATGGGTCGGATGGAATGTTGCCGTATGCACCGCAATAACGTTTGAATGCGCCTGGTGTTACGTCAAGTACAGCCATGCGTTTATTGATGTAACCGTCAGCGATGTTTCATTCGCTGCTTTATCTATCGCAATTTCTGCGACTTGCGCAAAATGGTCAGTGCTATTGCTATCGGCGCCGTTACCGGGGTCACCGTACTCTATAATGAATTGGCCATTGTGAGTAAAAAACCAGCACATGGGAGTCGCCACTACCATTACCTTCTATTCAAGCATTGCCATTGGCATCTACTTCAATGCTGTGATTTGAAGCAGGCCAGGTGTATTCATTGCTGGGATCACTCCGGGCATTGACAAGATTTCCAGCGGGATCAAATTCAAGTACCGGTGGCGCTGTACGGCAACATCCGCTGATTCCTGCAGTAGGCCAATCTCATGCCCACCGCTGAGGAAAATTTCGTCCTGATTGCGCGATGCACAATGGATACGTGATTGTACCCACCAACTGCTACGCCAATCGCGTTGCCAGTAATCCAGCGATTAAGCAGAGATTTGGGCCAGAATGGACCCGCCTGAAAGGCTGGTGCCACAGTGGCCGTGCTCGCCGCCATAGTCTTTCGTTGGAGTCCATCTTGCGCTATTCCTGGCGAAATCAAGATGGTCAGGTCAAGCAGGAATGGTACCTGGCCTGGTTCCAGAAGTTCTCGATTCTATTAATGTAATGCATTCATGCATTCAAAGGGTCAGGCTTCTCGACAAAGCGCTCAGCATGATGAATTCGGTCTTGCTTAAATTCCGACACGTCTAAAGCGTTATAGCCTTTAATCAGAGGCTCCCTAACTGCTTTACAGTTCCGCTGCTGCTTCTAACACAAAGTCAAAATCAGGTCGGGTACGATAACCCTCTTCGGCAAACTTTGCGCGAATCACACCGTCGGTGCCAATCAGGAAAATACCTGGATATGGAACACCGTATGCTCGGCTATCGGGCTCGTAGTCAGTATTGAGAATGCCAAGTGCATTCACATGCTTAATGTCTTCATCACGAAGCATGGTGAATTCAACACCGATATCTTCTTCCACTGATTGCAGGATTTCTACCGAATCGTATGTCATAGCAACCAGGGATATACCCATGGCTTCGAATTGGTCTGCAATTTCGGTCAGCTGCACGAGCTGAGATTTACAGAATGGTCACCAATCGAAAGAACGGCTGAGCATAAACAGCATGCCGCTCTCGCCTACTAAATCATCAAATGTACGCAGATCGCCGTCCTGGTCCTGAGCTGATATTTCAGGTATCGCAGTGCCAACAGGGAAGTCTGGAGCCCAAACATAATCCTGTGCCATGGATACTGGAAACACATACATCAGAAACAGGGCAAGCAGAGACTTGCTCACGGTCTTTCTGCTCTGTGTCATTGTTTGCATTATTGAGTCCTTTCCGGAGTGTGCTCCGGTGATTGAACAAAAGCTTAATTGCGCACTGCGCCTTGGATAATACCCGATTGAGGAGGATTTTGTTGCAGGAAATTGGCAATAAATCCGAATGAATCCCCTAGCGAATCTCTTCCAGGAAGCGCTCGCCACGGGGTAAGTAATTATTATGGCTATCCAGGGAGAACACGACAGAGCTGGAGCGCCCGATAATTTCTCCCCGCGGGATAAAACTATACCTGCGGCTATCGGCACTGTTATCGCGATTATCACCGAGCACGAAATATTGATCTTCAGGAACGATGGTCGGGCCATAGCTACGACTGGTGCGATTCACATAACGTGAAGATAGCTGAGCCTGGTGCGCCATATTGGGCAGTTCTTCCTGCACGATAATGGCCCTGGAATCACGGGACAGCACCTCGTAGTTAGCGGCCTCGCCGTTGATGACCAGCGTGTTGTTCTGAATGTAGATAGTGTCTCCTGGAACACCGACTATTCGCTTCACCAGGCGCTTACCAGCGCGTTTTGAATCGATAATGACGATATCGCCGCGGGTAGGATCATCAATTTCAGCCAGTGAAATTTCTGTCCAGGGAATTTTTACGTCGTAGGCCAGTTTATTCACCCAGACCTTGTCACCGTCCAACAGCGTCGGTTGCATGGAAGTGCCAGAGATAGAACTGAGATCGGCAATTGCGCTTTTGAAAAACACAATACAAAACAGAAGGAAGAAGAATTGGCGGTTCTCTTTCCAGAATTCACGGCTGTAATCCTGTATTCGAGAACGCAGACTGCTGTGGTTCAAATCCATGATAGATATACTGCGACTACCTCTGACTGGAGTAAGTTATCCAGCGTAATGGAGAATGTCAATCGGGGAGATTGTGGTGACTCAGGTCGACCAGCTTTGCTGTAAACCCTGTATTCCGCAGCTTGTAGCGATTCAGGCTGGATTTTTAGAGATGCAAACCGCATTCCATGTTGCTTTTGCCTTGCACCTTCAATAGCTTGTATTTTTGTACAGTAATTTGCCTGAACCATGCAGCCAACCCAGATTCTCGATCAATTCCATCCCGCCTGCCAGAATTGGTTTAAACGCCAATTTGGTGAACCAACGTCAGCACAGGCTGAAGCCTGGCCTGCGATTCGCGAGGGTCGGCATACCCTGATCTCTGCGCCTACCGGCAGTGGCAAAACCCTGGCGGCATTCTATGCAGCGATAAACTCTCTGCTTGAAAAAGGCGTCGAGAACCGTTTGAGTAATGGTGTGCACATTCTTTATGTGTCGCCGCTAAAAGCCCTTAGTAATGACATTCATCGTAATCTCGAATTGCCCTTGGATGGTATAGCAGAGCACCTGCATTTAGCGGGTATGGCGCCAGTGGATATTCGGGTGGCGGTTCGAACTGGTGACACTCCTGCCAATGAACGTCAAAAGATGGCGAAGAACCCGCCTCATATTTTAGTTACGACACCTGAGTCTCTCTATTTACTTCTAACCAGCGCAAGCGGTCGCAATATGCTGGCGACTGTTTCAACCCTCATCGTTGATGAAATTCACGCCATGCTGGGAGACAAGCGGGGTTCACATTTGGCTTTGTCAATCGAACGTCTGCAGCACTTGTGTTGGTTGAATGGAGGACAACATCTGCAACGCATCGGATTGTCAGCCACTCAGAAACCTATCGACATGGTGGCACGCTATTTGGTTGGTAATAACAACTGCGAGCAGAACAAAGTTGATTGTGTAATTGTAGATGCTGGCTTTAGACGAAAAGCTGAACTGCATCTTGAAGTACCCAGGTCTCCTCTAACCGCCATCATGAGTAATGAAGTATGGGAAGAACTGTACGAACGACTTGTGCAGTTAATCAATACCCATGAAACCACACTGATTTTTGTTAATACCCGTCGCTTGTCTGAGCGACTCGCATTGGCACTTTCCAATCGTTTAGGCGATGCTTCAGTCTGCTCGCACCATGGCAGCATGAGTAAAGATCAACGTCATAATGCGGAAAAACGTCTAAAGGCGGGCGATCTTAAAGTCCTGGTCGCTACTGCATCAATGGAGCTCGGAATCGATATCGGGTCTGTCGATCTGGTCGTACAGTTTTCATCACCGAAGAGCATTGCCACCTTTCTACAACGCGTTGGTCGTTCTGGCCACTCGATACATGGCACGCCAAAGGGAATTCTGTTTCCACTTACTCGCGATGATTTAGTAGAAGCCACCGCACTGCTACACAGCATTGAGTGCGGTAAACTCGATCGGATAGTTATGCCGGAGAAACCGGCAGATATCCTGGCTCAGCAAATTGTAGCTGAGGTCTCTTCACCTTTTCTGAATGGTGATGGTGAAACGGAAGATGGCTGGAATTTGGATAAGCTCTATAGTTTATTCACAAACGCCTATCCCTATCGAGAACTTTCAAGAGAAGAATTTGATACGACTGTTCAGATGCTTGTCGAAGGCTACTCGACAAGAAGAGGGAGGCGTGGCACCTATCTTCATTTAGATAGTATTAACAACAAAGTAAGAACTCGCCGTGGGGCCAATCTGGTTTCCTTAACAAATGGTGGTGCCATACCTGACATGTTTGATTATCAGGTGGTGCTGGACCCAGACGATGTTGTCATCGGTACACTAAACGAAGATTTTGCCCTCGAAGCGCTGCCGGGAGATGTATTCACTTTAGGAACACATGCCTGGCAAATGTTGAGGGTTGATGGTCTCAAAGTCCGGGTTAGAGATGCAGAAGGTATGCAGCCCACCATACCGTTTTGGTTTGGCGAAGGTCCTGGTCGTACTCAGGAACTATCACAAGCGGTTTCTCGCTTACGTCAGCAAATTGCTGAATTGCTGATCAATGAATCAACTGAAGCAGCTATAGACTGGTCGATTCAGACCCTCGGATTATCCAGCAGTGCTGCGAATCAATTAGTGGAATATCTGCAAGCCGGTATGAACGCGTTAGGAGTCATGCCCACCCGAGATACCTTGGTGATGGAGCGCTTCTTTGATGAAGTTGGCGATATGCATGTGGTCATCCATTCGCCATATGGCAGCAGACTGAATCGTGGCTGGGGCCTGGCCTTGCGGAAGCGATTTTGTAAATCCTTTAATTTCGAACTACAGGCGGCGGCTAACGAAGACAGCATCGTGATCTCATTAGGGTCCGTGCATAGTTTTCCACTAGGTGAAGTGTATGGCTATCTGCAAACGGCAACCGTCCGCGAAACATTGATTCAAGCTATGCTGGATGCTCCGATGTTTGAAGTACGTTGGCGCTGGAATGCCGCACGCTCATTAGCGATCCAACGAAACCGCAACGGCAGACGCGTCCCGCCTCAATTTCAGCGAATGGATGCAGAAGATCTGGTGGCCCATGTGTTTCCCGACCAGATCGCTTGCCAGGAAAACATCACTGGCAAACGCGATGTGCCAGAACACCCACTGGTTAATCAAACCATTCATGATTGTCTGACCGAGGCCATGGATATCGATGAGTTGGAGTCGCTAATCGATGACATTGAGCATCAGCGTCTAAATCTTATTGCCAAGGATCTACGAGAACCATCGCCATTTGCCCAGGAAATCATTAATGCGCGTCCTTATGCGTTTCTTGACGATGCACCGTTTGAGGAGCGGCGTACTAATGCGATACGCAATCGCAGTTGGGCAGATCCAGCAGAAGCAAAAGATTTCAGCCAACTGGATGCAGAGGCAATCAGGCGCGTAAAAGATGAAGCCTGGCCATTTGTTTCCAATGCAGAAGAGTTGCACGATGCTTTGTTGAGTGCGGCTTACTTTCTGCCAGAAGAAATGATCAATCAGGATTCAAAGCAATGGCAGGAAAACCTGGTAGCAACAGGGCGCATTACACAGTTAACGAGACATTCGAATCAGCTTTGGTGTGCCACTGAAAATCTTTCTCGGTTTGCAGCAGTATTTCCCGGTTTGATTGATTTGGATGCCTTACCTGAGTTTTTAAAGTCTCAAATCTGGGATTCAGCAGAGGCGCTCCGGGAAATCGTACGCAGTAGATTGGAGTGCCTCGGTCCAACAACCGCAAGCTGGCTCGCCAAAGAGCTGGGTATCGAAGGCAGTAATATCGATCAGGCACTGATCGCACTGGAAGTTGAAGGCTTTGCATTTCAGGGGCAGTTTACGCCGCGTAGCACCTTACAAACAGAAGTAGAACAACAGGAAGTCGAGTGGTGTGAGCGCCGCTTACTACAGCGTATTCATAGATATACGATCGATCATCACCGCAAACAAATCAAACCGGTTTCTATGGAAGCCTACACGGGTTTTCTGTTCGAAAAACATCAGCTAATCCCCATCAAAGTAGATGGTAAGGCAACTGAACCCGAATTAGATGGGCAGACCAGCCTGCAAAATTGCCTCAATTTGTTAGACGGAGTATCTGCTCCGGCAGTGAGTTGGGAGTCAGATATCTATCCAGCCCGCATCCACAACTACGATCCGAATTGGCTGGATGTAATGTGTATTAGCGGCCGCGTTGTGTGGGGCCGATATACATTGCCCACCGCGACCGGCAGACGGAAACATCAAAAACGCAATTCTGGCCCGGTAAAAAGTACGCCAATTACCATCATGCGCCGGGATAATCTTGATATCTGGCAGGCTTTGGCTGCTTCGCAATCCAATGAAGAAGAGCCGCAACTTGGCAGCACCGGGGCACAACATATTGAGCAAGACTTGAAAGAGCATGGAGCGAGTTTCTTTGATCAAATCCAAACACGTACCGGCTTATTGAAAGCCCAGTTAGAGGAAGGCTTAGCCGAGCTGGTGAGTCTTGGTCGGGTATGCAGTGATAGTTATACAGGCTTACGAGCCTTGCTGACGCCTGACAGCAAGAAACCAAGTAGCCATAGACGACGTGGCAGAAAGGCGATGTTTGGAGTTGAAGAGGCCGGGCGCTGGAGCGTGTTGGAAACGTTCCAATGCACTGAAAATAAATCCCAATCAAGCCGAACCTGGGGTGTTTTGGACGAGGAGCAATTGGAAAGGCTTATCACTATTTACCTGGAACGCTGGGGTGTGTTGTTTCGTGGCATCCTGGGCAGAGAGCTGTTAGCACCATCATGGGGAGTCTTGCTACCTGTCTTGCGCAGGTTGGAGCTAAGAGGTGCATTAAGAGGAGGGCGATTTATCAGTGGTGTTGGGGGAGAGCAGTTTGCATTTTCCGAAACCGTAGATGCTTTGCGTAAATTCAAGCGTAACCAGGAATTATCCACAGACACCAACTACTATTCTTTAGCAGCGCCTGATCCGCTCAATTTACTGAACTTTATTTTGCCTGGTAAAAAACTGCCAAGACTGAGTAAGAATCGCGTACTTTATCGAGGAGGAGTTCCTGTTGCAGTGATGGAAAGTGGTGAGATTCATTTCTTGCGAAAAGTGCATGGCGATGAGCAGTGGCAATTGAAGCAGATGCTCACCCGAAGATCTTTCCCGCCTGGACTTAAGAGTTACATTGGAAGCCGCTAGCAGGTCGTAAAAATTTCTGTTGGCTGAAACAAAAATCCCGTCACTGTAAACAGTAACGGGATTTGTCTTGCATGCGCAACTATCTTTTGCAAAACAGCACGCTCTACGTATGGGAGCTAAGGATAAATTAGAAAATTCTATCCTCTCCAGTTACCCACCGAGATTTTTGGCTATACCAAAATAACTATGTCAAAAATCTTCAGCGAAAATAACCGGAGGCTCCCTTAATAGATTGACTATTGATGGGATCACCTCCTTTATGTTCCAGGGACGGAAGATATGCTAGGAAGTTCCCCCTGTTGGAACCGCTAACAACTGTGCGAGGGTTTTATATAACACAGTGTCACATCTGTAAAGCCAAAGTGATTGGTAAGCCTTAGGGAACCTCTGATTAATTACCTACGTTGCTATTGCTGCGTTAAAAATCAGCTCAAAATGCGCATCTATGACCTATAAACTGCGCTTTTTCGCTGATTTTTGCCTTGCACTAACTAACTGCCTCGCAAATATTAATCAGAAGCTCCCTTAGTGAATTAAACGACTCCGATAGCGCTACTTTTCAATGCGTATTCTATAAATACACACCGCACACTTTAAAAAGTGTGCGGTTTGGCACAGTTTATGACAGTATCGGCATGCCACAATTTTAACCAATGGTTCTAAGGGTCAGCGTAAGAACAAGACCGAATCAGCGGTGTTATATAAAGAAATACAGACTCTTTTTGGAGAGATTAATGAACGAAAGACATGCACACAGGCGAATCAATATTGGCTATTACTATTTACTGTATTGGACAAGTTTGAACCACCTACTGCCCCAGACATGATTACCGGTGATGTAAATGATACGTCGGTAAGTGGCTCATCACTAACGCTGGATGAAGAATTGAGATTTTTGTGATGATGAAACTGGAATGCTCGTATTCACGGAGAAAGATTCGAAAAACTGCCTCGGCGTTACCTGTGCAGGCAGTGAGAGTCGATAACAGAGAGGTTGGTCTTCGCTTCATTGAGCTTTGTGATGGCTGCTGGATACTACCCGTGGTGTCGGACTTGGATCTGGAACTGGGGAGTAAGGCATTTTTTCAGAGTCAGATGAGTACGATATGAGCACAGGGCAATCGACTGAACGCCTGTGTTGTGTCCAAGATAGGCAGAAGTTTATAATTTTTGGAGTCAGATCGACGAGGAGGTGCCACTTGTTCACTTTTTGTACTGGAAGTCCGTGTGAAAATCCATTCAATCGATTGCCCTGGATATGAGCACTTAAGGAGACCCTAACTGAAACTCAGAAAGAATTGAAATGATAGATATAGCACAATACTAATCATCGTGATGCAGGCTAAAAATCGGAATGGATCTTCCAAAAAACTATCCCACACCGATCTGATTTCCCCGCGATTTCTCTTCTCTTCATATTCAGCCTTCACCCTGATACTCCGTTCTGATTGATAGTTGTCTAAAAGGAGACGTGCTTCAGCGAACTGCTTGTCGTCCTTAATCCATAACGCCGGCATGGAGATTCCTCAGCTTCCAGCGAATGTTTCGTAATATTCGATCTCATTCTGATCGAGCAAATCCCGGACTTCCTGTGCTTCGTCGTCCGGCACATGGCGCATGCGAAAAAGTAACTTTGTCATATGAAATTAGCGCTGGTGTTAATTCGAAAGCATGTCTATTATAAAAAAGATGCAACATTGTCAGGGAACCTCTGATTAATTACCTACGTTGTTATTGCTGCGTTAAAAATCAGCTCAAAATGCGCATTTATGACCTGTAAACTGTGCTTTTTCGCTGATTTTTGCCTTGCACTAACTGCCTCGCAAACAGTAATCAGAGGCTCCTTAGAAGTCGATAAGTTAATAAGCCGATAATAAAGCTAAACCTAATCATTCAGCCTCTGCTAAACGAGAAAGCGCACAATCCAGGCAAAATGATGTAGCGAAAAGAGGCATTGTCTAGTACAAGAAATGAGATGCGAAAATGAATCACACTAATAAATTGGAACTGGCGATAAGGTGCACTGAAAAGATGTTTGTTTTCGCACTGGCAATGTTGCCCCTGTCATTTGCTCATGCAGAATCATCAGTCTGGCAGGTGAAGTCGGACAACAGCACTTTGTATATAGGCGGTACAGTGCACCTGTTAAGATCAAGTGACTATCCATTACCTTCCGAATATGAAGATGCTTACGCAGACTCTGACGAGCTATATTTCGAAACTGACATTTCATCCATGAATGATTTAAGTGTGCAGGCAAAAATGCTGCAAGAGCTCACTTATAACGATGAGCGCACGCTTAACTCAGTGTTAAGTACAGATGCCTATAACGCATTGTCCGAGTATACAAACAAAGTGGGTATGCCTCTGATGATGATGGAAAAGTTTAAACCTGGAATGGTCGTTAGCACACTCCAAATTTTAGAGTTTCAAAAGCTGGGATTTACACCTCAAGGAGTGGATGCACATTTTAACGCTCGTGGCATCGGCGATGGCAAAGAAATTGGTGCACTGGAAACCATCGAAGAGCAGATCGGTTTTCTTGCTGCGATGGGAGAAGGTAACGAGAGTGAGTTCATTCTCTTATCATTAAGTGATCTCGAACAAACGAATGAAATAATGGGTGAGATGATTACGGCTTGGCGAGAAGGAGATTCTGAAAGTCTGGAACAATTGTTCGTTACAGATATGAAAGAGCAGGCTCCGGATCTTTACGATTCTCTTCTAAGGCAAAGAAACTTTAGATGGATTCCGCAAATAGAGGAAATGCTCGATGATGCAGATACAGAATTCGTGTTGGTAGGTGCAGCTCATCTCATAGGAAAAGATGGGCTGGTGGAGTTGCTCCAAGCCAGAGGTTATGAAGTAAATCAGTTATAAATCAAGTGATTCATGCATAAAGAAAGGGCCATAAGGCCCTTTCTTTGTATTCGAGCTTTATATTCGAGGCAACCCCCGGCTAAGAACTTGTCTTGTGGCTTAAAACAATCTGCCTGGGTCCGCTGGTAGAAGTTTGGCCACTCACGCCAGAAGGAATTTGTTGGACCTTACCACCAGCTTTCAGAAAAGCGGCTATGTGTTCTTCCAGGTCCTCACGGGAGCTAACTACTGCTTCTTTTTTTGATTTATTCGCCATAACTTCCAATACTCATTGCGATACAAGGGACAGCCATTGTACATGAAACCACTTTTCTCCGCTAACTGAGCGTCTTTTAGCGTCTTTGATGGGAATAGGGAACAGCCTGATCTGGTAACGGTGATCGTTTATGTGGGCAGCCTGGTCGACTCAATTCAGTATGCACAGGTGGTTATTCAGGTGACTTGGTCTTGGATCCAAGGCATTTTCGGGGCCTGACGAAATATTCAGAATAGTAGTCTCGAGGCAGGTCCCCCACCAACTCATCCAGTGAAGTTTTGTAAATCATTTTCATTTTTGCCAACAGCTCCAGATCCAGATGGCAACCATAGTTACGGATTGTTTCGATATCTTCGAGTTGTTTTCTTGAAACACCTAACAATCTCGCTCCTTCATTCATGGAGTAGCCTGCACCTAAGCGAAGCTGTTTAACATTCTTTTTTACAGCAACTGTAATAGGAGAAAATTTCGTGAACTGTGGATGACTCATAATGCTGTATTTCCTGATTTTCGGAACTGGAGATTGCCGAGACCTGTCATGTGTATCAGCATAGCCTGTCTATTTTATTCTGCTTTCGCTTTTGTGTCGCTTCCTTGCGACGACCCTTTTCTAAATTCCAAAACGAAATATTTTGGCATGCAGTTAAGCCATCACATGGTTTCCAGTTGACAATCATTTCTTGAAATCAACGGGAAATCTCCTGATGTTTATAGTTTTCAGTGAGTTAGAAATACAAATTTCAAAAACTAAATCTAGGGAGCCTCTGGTTAATGTTTGCGAGACAGTTAGTGCAAGGCAAAAATCAGCGAAAAAGCGCAGTTTATAGGTCATAAATGCGCATTTTGAGCTGATTTTTAACGCAACAATAACAATGCAGGTAATTAATAGGTAATTAATCAGAGGTTCCCTAAATCTAGTTTTCAGGGAAGAGCCTGGCTTTGAACTTATTAAGAGTTTGATGAAACCAGTTCTGAGTACTGGTTTCGTTATTGAAATCGAAATGTGAGCGGGCTGTATCCAGGAAAGGTTGCATGTGATTTGTCAGATAATTACCCGCACCCTCGTCTGAAATTCCCTGCAAGGTTTCTCTATATTCCCTAAGGATAACCTCATCTAAGATTCCAATACCGGTTTTTCCCACGGCACTGGCCGCGTTCAGGCCGGTGCTTGGAATTGACGCTGCCTGCACGGAAAGCATGCCAAGAATTTGGGCCAGGCTCATGTCTTCCTGTTTTGCTACGAGCGTTATCTGATTCCACAAATTTTCAAACCTTGGCAACAGGTTCGTGGAGTTTGTAGTCAGGTCACCTGCAGATTTTCTTAGATCATTAGCCAGTTGTTGAATTTCTTCAATTGACAATGGGGGCGTATCGATTGCAGCCGCACCTTTGTGAGACATTTCATGGATAGATTGCAGCACCTGCTCCAGAGATTCCGGATCGCTGTCGGGACTGATGACCTTACTTTCCTTTAACTGATCAACCAGGCGGTGCAGAAAAACCTGCCCGCCCCTGGCAGCATCTGAAGCAATAGCAAATACCCACACAGGAGAAAAATGCATTGTCAGAAGACCAGCGGCCTCCAAACTGGAACCCACGAGTTTGCGATGGACGAACTTATCCTTAAGCTCCGTTTGGGTTTTGACTCGTGCCATCCCTGCCATGTTTTGAATCAGAAATGATTGGAACATGCCTGCAGTAAAATGATAGCTGCTGGAATTTTTGATCGCTCCTGGAATGAACGTATGGGTCAGCAAAAGCATTCCACCACCAACCAGTGCACTCAGTGCGCGTGCAGTGCGTTCTGGAAGGGAAAGTGATAAGGAAAAATAATGGACAAGTTTGTTTGTTGTTGAAGGCTCAGAGTATTGAGACTGGGCAGGCAGGTTTTTAGGAGAGGATTCGTGAACCAAGAGTTTACTCTACAGTTTCTAATTGCTTCTTGATAACAGCCTCAAGAGCGAGGGGCAATACTTTACGATCCACCACAACTTCAAAATAACTTTCAGTGGTCTCAGGGTCATCATGGACTTCGTTGTCTTTCCATAAACCTATCTTACCTTCCCTTCCCTGATAACCAAATCTTTTTTACGGCCATTAACATCCGGATATTCACCTGCATGAAACAAATACTCCTTTCCGTTTCATCTTGGAAACCTCTGATTAATTACCTATTAATTACCTATTAATTACCTATTAATTACCTATTAATTACCTACGTTGTTATTGCTGCGTTAAAAATCAGCTCAAAATGCGCATTTATGACCTATAAACTGCGCTTTTTCACTGATTTTTGCCTTGCACTAACTGCCTCGCAAACATTAATCAGAGGCTTCTTAAGATTAGTTTTGATACGGTGGTTGAGCACTGTTATCAAATCCAGATATTTGTCTCGTAATTTTCGGTAAAGCTTTGGTTTGTCCCGGGTCTTGGCTTTGGGAACAGCGAGTTGCGATACCAAAAGCGAAACGAGCTTTTTAACGTCGGAGGCAAAGCGGCGACTGAGGCGAATATCAATGTGATAGTTGTCGGTGCATTGCACGTTCATTTTTTATCTGAGCAATCAGATCGTTGGCGCACTCAGAACGCATGCGCGACTAGTGATTTCTGTTGTAATTAGTAGAATCAAGTTGTTTGCAACTTGAACAGCATCGCAGTACTGCCCATCAAACTGAAGATACCAGAACCCAACTGTTGTCTTGTGAACGCCAACGCATTACACAGAATTTACTTAAAAATCAGTTAGTTGAGTTAGTTAAATGAGCTTACAGGATAGAAACCGGGGAAATCCTGCAGTCGCTACACATGGGGGCCAGTGGTACAGCCTGATACTGAATGTTGTCCTATTGAGGGTTTGCATGGGATTGGGCCAAGTCGAATAAGGGGTCATAGCGGCGCCTTAGCTGCTTGGCCTTTTGCTTCATTGCAAGGGGGTAGAAGATACGTCTAATTCCTGTTTGCTCAAATTCCATATCCATCACTAGTCTGATGTGGTGCTTATCGTCGAGAGGGTCTAAAGCAAACCGAATGCCGAGACGGCTGATGTTGTTCTCGGAATTCCATTCTAAACAGAGTCCCGGCTGCCACAGTGAAATCTGCACTTCCTCTTTGCCTTCCAGCCAATCCAGGTATACAGTGCTGCCGCGACCGGGTGCATCAGGCTCTGATACAGAGACGGTTCGCAGATGGGGAAGTACTTCCGGCCAGCGTTGGAAATCAGTAAGGGCAGTCCAAACGACATTTCGACAATCCGGGCTTGGCCCGATTTCTTTTTCAAGCACTGTTTTCACTTTTGATGTAGTCATCGTTAATAGCTTTTAAGATCCGAGCTGACATGTAACCCTGAGCCTGCAGGTTCACAGATACAAGTTGTTTCATCATATGTGATGATAGAACAAGCGGCCAGGAAGACAACATCACGACTTATGATGTAGCTAATTGCTATCAGACAGAGAATGAATTTGATGCGTTCGAGAGAGGTCAAAGCATCCCAATTTACATCGAGTCTGTGATATCGTTGAGTAACCTGAAAATTCAAGCAGAATCGAATCTGCAGCATCCAAAAGACACAAAAAAGAGAGTAGATCATGAATCCCGAAGATAAGAGCCGAAGACAAGTATTAAAGGGGGGCATACTGGCCGCCGGTGCTGCCGCATCTGGTTGGGTAATGCCAGCATTGGCACAAGGTGAGCGATTAGTGCCTTTCACAGATGTGCCAGAATCATTTCAGGTTAGACCTGTCCAACCTAATACTACCCATTGGCAGGACACTCGGCAGATTACTGAATTTACTTCTGACAACGATGATTTTTATCTTGT
Source organism: uncultured Pseudohongiella sp. (assembly GCA_965198435.1). GTDB lineage: Bacteria > Pseudomonadota > Gammaproteobacteria > Pseudomonadales > Pseudohongiellaceae > UBA9145. Next base: position 955,808 of record OZ240664.1, read on the forward strand.
TCAGCATTATGGCCAGCCAGAAATTGATAATGATTCCTGGCGGCTTCGTGTGACGGGCATGGTAGATAACGAATTGGAACTATCGCTCTCTGATTTAATGAACGATGAAAGCGTCGAGCAGCAAGTCGGTTTTGAATGTGGTGGTAATAGTCAGCGTTTGTTTCATGGTTTAATCGGTAACGCTAACTGGCGTGGTGTACCGCTTACAAGCATCTTAAGCAGAGCTGGAATTCAAGATGGTGCAAAAGAAATTGTATTTTTTGGCGCCGATATTGCCACTGAAGAAATTCGTGGCCGAGAAGTAGAGAAAGCATTCGCACGATCTTTGTCGATTCAGGATGCAATGCGTGATGAAAATATGCTTGCATTTGAGATGAACGGTGAACCACTGCCTCATTACCATGGTAAGCCTGTGCGGCTGGTCGTTCCAGGTTGGTATGGTGTGGCTAATGTTAAATGGCTAACTCAGATTCATGTTCAAGATACTCGCTACATGGGTCGTTTCATGGGGCGAGACTATGTAACTCTGAAGAAAGAAGAAGTAGGTGGAGTGGAGCGTTGGGTTGAAAACTCAGTGACAAAAATGAATCTTAAGTCTTCAATCATTCGAGTTACAGAGCAGAATGGGCAATACAAAATTCTGGGGTTTGCACTGAATGATGGAACACCTTTGCAGAGTGTTGAAGTTAAAATTGATGATGGTCCCTGGCAACGTGCTGAAATGGATCCACGTAACACCCAGTATTCCTGGAAACTGTTCACTCTGGATTGGAACGGTGCAAGCCCTGGATCGCATAAGCTGGTGTCACGAGTCACCGATGTGAATGGTAATGTGCAACCCACTCAAGCAGACCTTCCTGAAAAGGTGAGCTATTGGGAAGACTTTGGTCAATTTCCAAGAACTATCGAGATTTAATCACTTTTACTGCTTACTCAAAACTCATAGCTGTCTTTGTTAGACTGCGCCTTAAAACCGGGGCGGATGTCTAACAAGGCCTGTGACCACATCAAGTAATCAATCTGTCACTTCAACTGAGGGTTTAATTCTCACCCGTCAGTGGCTTGAACAATCCAATGGAACGTCTTTAGTGTTCTGGTTCGCCACAGAAGATGGCCCCTTGCGTGTGAATTACGATGCACAGGAATCTGTCAGCTTTTTTCTCAAGTCCGACACCCAGGAAGTCAAACGTGCTCTAGGCAGGCGAGAAGGGTGGAGGATCGGAGGAACCCAGTTAAAAGATTTTCAATTGTGCCCGGTTTCAGCCCTCTACCTTCAGAGCCAACGCCAGTTATTTGATGTCAGGGACAAACTTGCCTCGAAGGGTTTCCATCTCATGGAATCTGATATTAAACCAACAGATCGCTATTTAATGGAGCGCTTTGTAACCGGTGCAGCCAGAATCACAGGACACTTTGAGAAACAAAGCGGCTATTTATCCTGCAACTCCCCGTCGCTGCAAGCTGTAGAGTATCGACCAGAATTGAAGGCAGTTTCTCTGGATATTGAAACTGACTATGACGCGAAAAAGCTGTACTCAATCGGCCTCTATGGCGATCAGTATGCTATGGTCTTAATGATCGGCGATCCTGATTCCTGGGAGGGATCGCTGAAGCAAGGTGATCTGCGATTCTTCCCTGATGAAAAAAGTTTATTGGAAGCCTTCATAAAAGAACTTCAACAACTCGATCCCGACATAATCATGGGCTGGAATGTCGTAAATTTTGACTTTCGATGCCTGCAAAACTTTTCCGACCGTTGCAAGGTGGAACTGAAACTGGGGCGTGACAATCAAGCTATTCGTTGGCGGCAGGCTCGAGCAGGGCAAGAAAGATTCTATGTACTTATACCTGGGCGAGTCATTCTCGATGGCATTGAGTTAATGCGCTCGGCCACCTATGTTTTTGAGAATTTTTCTTTGGAATATGTGGCGCAACAACTGCTGGCTCGTGGTAAGCTGGTGGAAGATGTTGACCAGCGAGGTGCAGAAATCACTGAACACTTCCACCATGACAAAGCTGCTCTGGCACGTTACAACCTGGAGGACTGCAAACTGGTTTGGGACATCTTCGAGAAAGAGAATCTACTTGGTTTTGCGATAGAAAGATCATTGCTTACAGGGTTGGAGATGGATAGATACGGCGGATCAGTTGCCGCTTTCGATTTTCTGTATCTGCCAAAACTCCACAGGGAAGGATTTGTAGCGCCAGCCCTTGCGCAGCTCGAATCGACAAACATTAGTCCAGGCGGCTATGTGATGCGCTCAATTCCTGGCATTCATGACAATGTCATCGTGTTGGATTTCAAAAGCCTATACCCGAGCATAATCAGAACATTTTGTGTTGACCCACTGGGTTTGATTGTTGGGTTAGATGAAGAAGATTCCATTCCTGGGTTTGATGGCGGCAAGTTCTCCAGGAAACGGCACATACTCCCTGAGTTAATTGAAATACTTTGGGTGGCTCGTGACAACGCAAAGGCAAGCTGTAACGCAGTTTTGTCTCAAGCTATCAAGATCATCATGAATTCATTCTATGGCGTGCTTGGCACGTTGGGCTGTCGGTTTTTCGACTCTCGACTCGTCAGTTCTATTACCAGGCGGGGCCATGACATTATTATCAAGAGTAAGGAGTTCATTGAAGGAAAAGGTTATCAAGTAATTTATGGTGATACGGATTCTGTTTTTGTTTTGCTTGGCAGTATGAAAACAGAGGATGTATCAAGAATAGGGAATGAGCTGACTGCTGAAATTAATCGATGGTGGCAGGAAACGCTTAAAAAAGAGTACGGAATAGATAGCTATCTGGAGATGCAATTTGAAACGCATTTCACAAAGTTCCTGATGCCGACCATGCGCGATTCTGAAGCAGGGAGTAAGAAACGTTATGCCGGACTGTTATCGAATGGTGAAGTCATGTTTAAGGGGCTGGAAACTGTGCGCAGTGACTGGTCGCCTCTGGCTCGTAATTTTCAGCAGGTGCTATATCGACGAGTGTTTGAAGGCCAAGCCTATACTGATTATATAAAACAACTGGTTTCAGATATTCAGGAAGGGAAATTTGAAGCCGATCTGGTGCTAAGAAAGAGACTGCGTAGAAAACTATCTGACTACGTGAAAAATGTACCACCACATGTACAGGCAGCGCGGAAAGCAGAGGAGATTCGAAGTAGCCGCAATCTGCCAAGTCTCTATGATTCGGGAGGATGGATCGAATATGTCATGACTACGAATGGGCCCGAACCAAAACAATACAGGCACTCACCCATCGATTTCGATTTCTATATAGATAAACAATTGGCACCTGTTGCCGATTCCATTCTTGTCTTTCATGGGTCTTCCATGGATAAAGTGTTGGATCGTCAAATCGGACTTTTCTGATGAGAGGGTGGGAGAGAATTAAATGAACACGAATTTGGTATTAGCTGTCATCGCCAACGACAAACCAGGTCTGGTTGATATGCTATCCAGTGTAATCGCAGAGCATGGCGGGAATTGGTTAGAAAGCAGTATGTCCCAATTGGCTGGCAAGTTTGCGGGAATACTTAGAGTAAGCGTCAGTAAGCAAAATGCAGAGGCACTAATGTTGGCGCTGGAATCCTTACCCGACGATCTTAAACTAGTGGTAGAGCAGGTTGATGCTGCAGTCACAGATGAAGAACCGCAAACTGTCACCCTATCTCTAGTGGGGAACGATCGACCGGGTATAGTGCGCGAGATTTCCCATGCTCTGGCAGTGCTTGCAGTAAATGTAGAACAACTCTCTACAGAATGTGCACCCGCCCCTATGTCCAGCGATATTCTTTTTCGAACACGTGCAATCTTACGTGTTCCGAAAGGCATCGCTCTGGAGAATCTGCAAAGAGAGCTGGAAAGTCTGGCGGACGATATAATTGTCGAATTGACTTCTGACTAGGGCCTGTTAACACTAATTGAGTAGTCTCTGCTAGAGGGTGTTTTTGCGCTCAGCGAGGCAGAAAGAGCACCATATAGCCGTATAAATAAGTATATACAAGCGACTGATAACAAAGCTGGGCGCAAAAATGCGCCTGGCCTTTCGGGTTGTGGGTTGTGGTTAAAAAAGCGCCACTTGTCGTTGCTCGTCGCTCATTTGGAATCACCAAACCACGCTCCTCTTGCCTCAATTGGCGCTTTTTTAGTCACAACAGAAACCACTCAATTAGTGTTAACAGGCCCTAGTTCGGCTCACTCAGAAAGATAAGGACACCTTTATCTGCTTCAGGTAGTCGAGCATATTTGTCAACAAATTTATACATTCGACAACCTTAAATTCAACATCAGGGTCGCCAGCCAAATTACTGCTGTAAAGTGCTACGAGACATTGCTTGCTGGCGTCAAAACCTGGCAGAAAAAACTCGGCGTACTCGATTGAAAAACCTGTAAACAGTTCATCCAGGTTTGTCATGTCTTGTGAAAGAGTGTTGATTAGTAATTTCTAATGCTGATAATTGTGATGACACGATGTTCTGTTAAGACCGGCTGAAGGGGCAGGAAGACTCTGTGTGTGATCGGCGTTCAACATTGGATGCAGAGATTTTACCAGCAACTCTTCTGTTAACATGCCAGTCATTGCATCAAGACCGACGAACAGTATCTGACCTTCTTTAAAGCTAGGGAACCTCTGATTAATTACCTACGTTGTTATTGCTGCGTTAAAAATCAGCTCAAAATGCGCATTTATGACCTATAAACTGCGCTTTTTCGCTGATTTTTGCCTTGCACTCACTGCCTCGCAAACATTAATCATAGGCTCCCTAGATATCTCCTGTCGAAAATTGCTGGAACCAACAGGCCAGGTAAGCACTAGCTCGGTGAAGTCCTGTCTAATGATCTCCACCAATGCAGTTAACAGTACCCGACGTCGATTATTAGGAAGTTCTGTTGTCGCCAGCCCATCATCACGTTGTTGCACTATGAGTTTTAACTGTTCCTGACAATCTTCTATAGAGCGCGGGCCTGCGGTGGTGTTTTCTCCCTGTAACAGGAATTCCATAACATGACATCCCATTACTGCCTCATTGAAGTCAAATGCACCATGTTGTTGTTGAAGATTTACCGGGTCGAGAGCAACAGTCATATCATTCACGATTCCGGTATTGGGGTGGTCAGCCATATAATCCACCTAGCCCGGCAATATCGGCCAGTGACTAACTTGATACTGCAATGCAAAAAAATTTAGCGCATCAGTTTCTGACAAAATGACGTTTGCACGATATCGGTGTACTACAGCAGGCTCATAATTATTTACTGCATCTACCCAGCTAAGTCGAGCAGATTCCAGCTTATCAGCAGTTGGCTCATTGACTGACAAATTGATCGTATCTGACAGATTGTCCAATGCTTCATCAACTGCATTGTAGTCACTATCGATCTGAGTAAAATAATTTGAGAGTAGAGACTGAATTGATTCCTCGACTGAGAGACCTATTTCTATAATTGATTAGGAATCCAGAGCAGGAATTGTGGGTTGTTCGTCAGGTATGGAAGTATTGTCACTGCATGGAGAGAAGAATCAGGATCGAAAGAAGGTGAGATAGTTAGCATCTTCGTCATTCACGCAAGCTTACTATGGGCCATTTGTTTGCGAGTGAAATTTGCTCAAGGCGCGCATCAGGATCAACTGCCACTGGCTCACCAACTAATTCCATTAAAGCCAGATCGTTTATCGAATCTGTATAGAAACAGGCTTCATTGAGACTAAAGTCTACAGGTGCTTGTTCTAACCATTGCTTTAACTTGTCGATTTTACCCTGTCGATAACAGGGAATCCCTGCTATTTTGCCCGTCAGCTTTCCGCCGCTTGTTTCCAACTCTGTAGCAAGAATCTCATTCATACCGAAGCGGGCAGCAATAGGGCGGGTGATAAATGAGTTAGTTGCCGTGATCATCAAACATAAATCGCCCGCATTACGGTGTTTATCAACTAGCGCTTCGCCGGCGGCAAGTATCATGGGTTCTATAACTTGCTTCATAAACTCTGCATGCAGCTCTGCTCGTTGCTGAGCATCAAGCTTCACAACTGCTTGCAGAGTAAATTCTACATAAGCATGAATATCCAGAATCTCGTCGAGATATTGCTTATAAAACGCGTCATTAACTGCTCGGTGTGAACTGGCGTCTACTAAGCCCTTGGTGATAATAAATTCTCCCCAGGCATGGTCGCTGTCGCCGCCAAGGAGGGTATTATCAAGGTCGAATAGAGCAAGTCGAGAGGGCATAGGTTCAGAGTGCTAAAAAGCCCATTATACCCAGAGCTTAGCAAGGTAAGGAGCCGGATCAGCGCCTGTCAGGATGTTGATTAAGACCAGCATCATTGCCGTATATTACTGAAAAATAGGCATATTTTACAATAATCCTGGTGCCTTGCCGTTGATCCACGGCGAACGAGTATGAAACAATAGCCGCTTAAGTGTGTCTAAGGACTCTATGGAAGTAGGGATGATTGATTCCAAAGGCTATCGCCCAAATGTGGGAATAGTCATATGCAATCGGCAAGGTCGATTACTATGGGCCAAAAGGATTTGTCAGCCAGGCTGGCAGTTTCCGCAAGGAGGCATCAAGTCTGATGAATCGCTGGAGGACGCACTCTATCGCGAACTAGGCGAAGAGGTTGGGCTATCTGCTGATGATGTAGATGTCCTTCACCAGACAAGTGACTGGCTATATTACCGATTGCCTAAGAATTACATACGCTACCACAAGGGCCCACTCTGTATAGGACAAAAACAAAAGTGGTTTTTATTGGGCCTGCAGGCTGAAGAAGACAAGATTTCATTGAGTAAATCCGGTCAGCCTGAATTTGATGCCTGGCGTTGGGTTAATTACTGGTATCCAGTGAATCAGGTTATTGAGTTTAAGCGTGATGTGTACCGCCGCGCTCTGCAGGAATTACTCAACCCTCTGAAGAATTATGTAAATCAAGAGTAACAAGCCGACGATAACGCTGCTAATCTCAACCACCATCAGCCACGGTTTTCTGTGTGCAAGTTTCAATGGAAATCTTAAGGAGCCTCTGATTAATGTTTGCGAGGCAGTTAGTGCAAGGCAAAAATCAGCGAAAAAGCGCAGTTTATAGGGCATAAATGAGTATTTTGAGCGGATTTTTAACGCAGCAATAACAACGTAGGTAATTAATCAGAGGTTTCTTAATAGGATTCCTGCGAACAGTTCGCAATATGCAGAGTCGCTTAGAAGAGAATCTATCAAGGTATGCTCGAAGAATTACGAGGAATAGTTCAGGAAGTTAATGCTGCTGCAGAGAAAGAGCTGCAACCAGCACTGGATATTATTGTAAATCGAGTACGTCAGGCGCTCGGAACGCAGGTGTGCTCCATTTTTCTTTTTGATGCAGATCTGAGCAGCCACGTGTTGATGGCCTCTGAAGGGTTGAACAAAGAAGCGGTTGGTCATGTGAGCCTGGAGATCGGGGAAGGTCTGGTAGGCTTGGTGGCAAAACATGCCGAACCTATCAATCTTCAAGATGCATCACAACATCCCAGCTTTCACTACATCAGGGAAACAGGTGAAGAAGAGTTTCACGCTTTTCTTGGTGTACCCATCATTCATCATCGAGTAGTACTCGGTGTTCTGGTTGTACAGCATGAAGAACGACGACGATTCGATGAGGGTGAAGAGGCTTTTCTGGTAACCCTTTCAGCTCAGCTAGCTGGAATCATTGCGTCGGCTGAAGCGACGGGAGCAGTTGCAGGGGTTAGTCTTTCTGGGCACAAGATTTCTGACACTGTTTTCCCCGGTGTTTCTGGTGCGCCAGGCGTAGCCATCGGTAAAGTAGTTGTGGTGTTTCCCAAGGCGGATTTGAGTCAGGTGCCGGTTCGTCGCACCAGGGATATCGAAGGTGAAATAGAATATTTTGCTCGCGGTCTTAACAAAGTGCGTGACGATATGAAGTCATTGCATGAAAGCCTCGCGGGCCAGGTGGCGGAGGAAGAACGCCAGTTATTCGATGTTTACCTGCATATGCTGGACGATGAGGCGCTAGGTAACGAAATCGTCGACATGATTCAAAAAGGACACTGGGCACAAGGTGCACTGGCTTACGTTGCCAACGAACACATTGGAAAATTTGAAATGATGTCTGATCCCTATCTGCGTGAGCGGGCTGTGGACATTAGAGATCTATGTAGCCGTGTTCTGTTTTATTTGCAGGAAGGTGATGAGATCGAAACTGTTTATGATGAAAACACCATTCTGATCAGTGATGAACTGACTCCAGCCATGTTAGCCGAAGCGCCGGCTGAGAAGTTGAAAGGGCTCGTATCAATCAAAGGTTCTGGAAACTCCCACGTAGCGATTCTTGCCCGCACAATGGGAATACCCACAGTAATGGGTGTAGTGGACCTCCCGATCAATTTGCTGGATGGCAAGGAAATGATACTCGACGGATACAAGGGTGAGGTCATTGGCAACCCATCCGAACCGGTGATAGAACGCTATATCAATACTATTAAGGAACAGGATGAACTGATAGCAGGTTTACAGGAGTTGAAAGATTTACCCTGTGAAACGGCTGATGAGCACCGAGTTCACTTATGGGTCAATACTGGCCTTATTTCAGATATTGCACAATCTTTGGAGCAAGGGGCTGAGGGTGTTGGCTTGTTTCGCACGGAGGTACCGTTCCTACTTAGCGAAAGATTTCCGAGTGAGCAGGAACAAACGCTTATCTACAGAGAGCAACTTGAAGCGTTTGCGCCAATGTCGGTAACTATGCGTACCCTCGACGTAGGTGGAGATAAAGCGCTCTCCTATTTTCCCATTGAAGAAGAAAATCCATTTTTGGGTTGGCGGGGAATTCGTGTCACTCTGGATCATCCGGAAATTTTTACGGCGCAGATTCGGGCAATGATTCGAGCCAGTATTGGCCTGGACAATCTGCAAATCATGTTGCCCATGATCACCAATGTGAACGAAGTGAATTCAGCGGTGCAGCTGATTAAACGGGCGCACCGTGAACTTGTTCAGGAAGGATTGCAGGTTAAATTTCCGCCCGTGGGTGTGATGATCGAGTTGCCGGCGGCGGTGTATCAGACTAAAGCACTCGCCCGTATGGTGGATTTCATTTCTGTTGGCAGTAATGATTTGACTCAGTATTTACTGGCGGTGGATAGAAATAATCCCAGAGTAGCGAGGTTATACAGCGCATTTCACCCAGCGGTTCTACATGCGCTTTATCATGTAGTGCGCGAGGCTCAGGAAGAAGGCAAGCAGGTCTGTATTTGCGGAGAAATGGCAGGCGATCCAGGCGCTGCTGTGCTGCTCATGGCAATGGGCTTTGATATTCTTTCTATGAACGCAGCTACTTTATTGAAAGTGAAATCTGTTATTCGCAGCATTAGTCTGGATGCCGCTCAAGACCTTCTGGATCAGGTTATGCAAATGGATGATGCTCAAATGATCCGCAGTGCCGTAGATCTGACCTTGTATAACGCGGGTGTAGATCGACTTCTAAGATCGTCGCGTACCAACTGATATTTTCCGCTTAATCAATCTCCACAATTTCAACGGCTTTTTTAGTCACAACCCGAAGGGCTAGGCGCATTTTGGCGCCCAGCTTCGTTATCAATCGTTTATATATATTTTGGGGCTGTACCAGATAACTATCCCATGTGACGCTTAACCCATTGCTTCAATTGCCGTAATTGGAACGATGGGTCACTGTTGTTAAATCGCCACTCACATGCCTTCAAAAATAGCCCAAAATGTTCCCTCGGTACACCATTGAACTTGCGTAAGTGTCGCTTGGCCTGATTCCAAAAGTTCTCAATACCATTGATGGGGTTATGCTTGTCCGCAAACAACTTCGAATGGTTGATGCGATAATGTTTGAACTCACTGACAGCCAGCACGTTATAGCCACGCCAGCAATCACTGTAGACAATGCTGTCAGGGATTACCTTGCGTTCAATGATAGGATATAAAGTCCGGCTGCTGGCATCAGCAATGATCTTGGTGTAGACCTTGCCACCGCGCTTGAACAGGCCAAACACCGGAACGTTGCCTGCCGCAGCACGACCACGCTGTCCTTTACGCCTGCCACCAACGTAACTTTCATCGACCTCTATCTCTCCATCAACGGCAATATCTTTCTCAAGGGCCAGCTCATGCGCGATAATCTCCCGAAGGCGATGAAAGTAATAGGCCGAGGTTTTGACGTTCACGCCAACAAGACTTGCCGCTGTTCTCGCTGTGCTGCCAGAAACAAAATGCTCAACCAATCGACCTTGCTTGTATTTACTTAATCGGCTCTTCCTCATACAAACCATAATAACACCTAATCAGCGTTATCTGGTACAGCCCCTATATTTATATACGGCACTCTTTCTGCCTTGTTGAGCGCAAAAATGCTCTCTAGCAGAGGCCACTCAATTAGTGTGAACAGGCCCTAATCTTAAGACATATCAGATCGTTTCATGACCGCCTGAGAACGTTGGTTTGTTACAGAAGTGAATGAAATGACCTCACTCAGGTTTAATACTTCGAATGTAAAAGACAGTGAGGCATTCGCTGTTTCTGTTGCGAATCCTTTGCCCCAGGAATTACATGTCAGTCGCCGGTCTGCTTCAACTGCGGGACCTGTGGGAGTATCTTCACTAGCACTAATACCGGTAAAACCGACGAAACTGTCAGAAGTATGCTCTGTAGCTGCTTCAAAACACTCAGTCTTTAGCAGCTATATAATCGCGAGGCTTATCCATAAGTGCGTTGTTTTGTGTAGCGTGTAGGGCTTCTGGGAAATGCTCCATCACTTGCGGTTCTGCGTTGAGACTGGTGAAAGGTTGATAATCGTTATCAAGCCATTACCGTAATTCCAGACGTGGCATTAATAGGAAACATTAATGCATGTATTTCTTTGCTAGTCGTGAGTCAATGGCCTGGTGGTAAACAGAAAATCCTTAAGTTCCTTATTAAATGTTGAATCCTGACGTCGTATCCATTCCAGAACCATAGCCGCATGCTCTTTTTCTTCATCACGATTGTGCTCAAGAATAGATTTGAGCTCGGGGTTCTTACAAGCATCGACACGCTGGTTGTACCAGTCTACTGCTTCCAGTTCTTCCATCAGTGAGGTAATGGCGCGATGCATATCCCGTGTTTCATCGCTGAGTTCTTCGATTGGTTCGTGATAGCCTTCATTTGCCATATGCTACTCCTTTTTCTTAGGGAACCTCTGGTTAATTACCTACGTTGTTATTGCTGCGTTAAAAATCAGCTCAAAATGCGCATTTATGACCTATAAGCTGCGCTTTTTCGCTGACTTTTGCCTTGCACTAACTGCCTCGCAAACATTAATCAGAGGCTCCTTAGTCTGTTTTTAGCATTCTAATCCACAGCAACTCGAACTTTAACTGGAAAGCAGCGGGTAGCTTGCAAGCACGTCTCGAAATGTGCGCCTGAACTGAATTTTAGCACTTTCCTCATGCACATATTCACCAGGCACAACTTGATAAACACGGCTTATTATTCTTCGCCAGATTTCACTGCCAGACTCAGTTTCAGAAATGAGTATGTCGATGATGGCAGCATAGTTTATCTTAATCTCAGTTGTCATGCTTTCAATTCGCATAAACGGATCGATGTCTTACTGATCACTGCACAAATTCACAGGGTTGTAATTCAGCATCACTGGAATATCGTTGGTTTTATCATTTCGCGTAACACTCTTCTCCAGGAAAGCAGCATCAAATTTGGCAACGAGATAATCCTCGAGAGAATTAGGACTATCGTTCGCGGTAAGCCTGTAGCTTGTGTAGGAAGCATAGCTCTCCGGACAACAAAGAAGTTAGATCAGCACTGATCCGGCCTGCATTTGTATTACAAGCAGCTATAGAAAAATAAGCCTGATAAAAGTAATAAGCGACCTTTCAATAGGGCACCTCTGTATCTGATGTATCTGAAAATATGTGCTCCCTTATTACATTCTAAAGTGAGGCGATATTTACATATTGACCCAGCTTAAACATTAACGACCTATCGTTTTGCGCATTTGTTCAGCCAATTCTGGATTACTGCCCTGGGCGAGCTGATCAATGACGTTTAATCGGTCTGCAAGTGGCCGATTTTGGCTTAGTTTATATTTACACTGAATACTATCGACTTCAATCTCTACCCCAACGATTGCACTCAACATTTTTAAATCGAATTCACTATCCCATGAGGGGCTGCGCCCTTGTTCATAATTTGAGCTAAGGGTTTTCACCAGCTCCAGCAACCGATCTTTTTCTGTAAAGCAGCGCGCAACACCTGATATGTGTACTGCTTGATAGTTCCAGGTGGGAACGCCTGGGTTTTCATACCAGGTTGGACTTATATAGCTATGATTTCCAGGAAGAACAATTAAGACTTTCTGCCCGTCCAGGTTCTGCCATTGCGGATTAGCTTTCGCCAGGTGCGCTTGAATCAGATTTTCAGAGGCGCGATTGAATGGCAGATGCGTAGCAAAGGGTAAGCCATTTACTTGTGAAATAAGGATGCCGAAATCGTTTCTCTGGATAAACTCATCAATTTCAGCGGTGTCATTAACCGCGAAATGGTGGGGGACAAACATATCATATTCCGAATACTGTGATTGGGTTGCTGCTTCGTTGCTGTGACTGCGTCATTTCACAAACTCAAAGAAGCGGTTCGTCGTTGCGCTGCCATCTGCATCGAAATTCTGTTCATTGAATCGTACTCTTCCAGACGATTCCATAATAACCGCAGTGGAGCAACGGGTACCATACTCTCTCCGGGTGTTATGTATGAATGCTGCGGATAGTTCACGTTCCAGTTCCATAGGCACTCCTGTCTGCGGCAGTTCTGCATCTTGCGCTTGCTGGGTATCACCCATCATCGCGATAAGAGCGTCTGTGCTTAATTGCTCCGGTGATTGAACCAGCGTTTCCAGTTTCAATCGGCTACGCACTACTTTGGGCCAATCGTTGTTCAGTAGACCATTAGACAATCCATAAATCCCTGGCTCCAGTTGCCGCGTGACAGCCTCGAAGTTATTCACGTAGTACATCGATTCACTGTCGCTAACGATCAAATTGAACCCAGCGAATTGATCTAGCTTTAGACTTTCTGCATAGTCTGCAGCCGATTGCCCTGATTGTAAGAAATCCAAGGTCAATTCTCCTCGTGAACGGGGTTTCTGTTCGGGTTGAGATGGATCTCGGATATTGGTTACTGCGGCAAATCTCCCGGCGCGATTGATACCAAGCCAGGTACCACCAGCCTGCAAATCCTTGCCTGCCAATACCTGCGTGGTGCCAGCATTGTCAGCCCAGAAATCTGCATGTTGGGTAGGTCGGGGGAAGAATTCGTCCCGATTTGCTGCCAGCACCAGTGGATAAGCAGTTACAGCCTGATGGGCGAAAACGATAAGACACATTAGGGCCTGTTCACACTAATTGAGTGGCCTCTGCTAGAGGGCATTTTTGCGTTCAGCAAGGCAGAAAGAGTGCCGTATATAAATATATAAACGATTGATAACGAAGCTGGGCGCAAAAAAGCGCCACTTGTCGTTGCTCGTCGCTCATTCGGAATCACCAAACTACGCCCCTCGCCGCGCCTCAATTGGCGCTTTTTTAGTCTCAACAGAGATCACTCCATTAGTGTGAACAGGCCCTGGTTAAATGGTAGCGGTTAATTTCCTGCGGTTGAAGCAAACTTGATATACTGGACGGAAATTTTAAACCATTATTGAGCCTTTATCGTGTTCCTGGCACGCTCTTTAGCCCAGCCAATCAGTTGATGCTGACCTATCCTCAATTTGATCCCGTCGCATTATCACTCGGACCAATAAACATTCATTGGTACGGGATCATGTATATCATCGCTTTTGGCGGTGCCTGGGTATTGGCATCCTATAGAGCCAAAAGAGTTGAAGAATCCTGGACCTCTGAACAAATCTCCGATCTCGTGTTCTATGGCGCTTTGGGAGCAGTGCTTGGAGGACGACTAGGATCAGTCTTTTTTTATAACTTTGGTCAGTTTCTCAACGATCCCCTGTGGTTGTTTCGTGTCTGGGAAGGTGGGATGTCTTTTCATGGGGGCTTTCTGGGTGTTCTGGTCGCACTCTACTTTTACACCTGCAGTATCAATAAAGATTACTGGCGCACAATTGATTTTATTGCGCCACTCGTACCGTTCGGTTTAGGTGCGGGTCGTTTAGGTAACTTTATAGGCGGAGAGCTTTGGGGTAAGCCAACCGAAGTAGCGTGGGGCATGGTTTTTCCCCATGTTGACCAACTGCCGCGTCACCCTTCACAGTTGTATGAAGCTGCCTTTGAAGGTGTGGCTCTTTTTATCATTGTGTGGTGGTTTTCATCAAAGCCCAGACCAAGATTGGCAGTTTCAGGTGTGTTCGCTGTGGGTTATGGGTGTTTCAGATTTCTTATTGAATTCTTCCGCGAGCCGGATGGTCATATCGGCTATATCGCTTTCGATTGGTTAACTATGGGCCAGGTGCTTTCTGCACCGCTCATAATTGTGGGTGTAGTGTTTCTGCTCTTGGCTTATCAACAGCCGGATTCGGTTGCTGACACCCGGTAATACAAACAGTTAAATTCCATCAACTTTAGGAGCCTCTGATTAATGTTTGCGAGGCAGTTAGTGCAAAGCAAAAATCAGCGAAAAAGCGCAGTTTATAGGTCATAAATGCGCATTTTGAGCTGATTTTTAACGCAGCAATAACAACGTAGGTAATTAATCAGAGGTTCCTTTATTTAGTTTTAGATAGGGTTTCATGTATCAATATCTGGCTCTCTGTCAGCGCATAGTTAACGAAGGCGTCTGGGTTGAAAACGAACGAACTGGTAAGAAATGTCTGACAGTTGTTAATGCTGATCTGACTTATGACGTTGCCAATAATCAGTTTCCAATAATTACAACTCGCAAGAGCTATTGGAAAGCGGCTATAGCCGAACTATTGGGTTACTTGCGAGGCTATGACAATGCAGCTGATTTTCGTGAACTTGGCACCAGATCCTGGGATGCTAACGCTAATCAAAATGAAGCCTGGTTAAAAAATCCTGTGCGTAAAGGTGATGACGATATGGGCCGAGTCTATGGTGTGCAGGGAAGGAGTTGGCAAAAGCCCGATGGATCTACTATCGATCAGTTACAAAAAATTGTCGATAACCTGCAGCGTGGTATTGATGACCGCGGAGAAATATTAACATTTTATAACCCCGGGGAATTCGATCTAGGCTGCCTCAGGCCATGTATGCACACCCATAATTTCTCTTTGCTGGGAGACACGCTGTTCTTGACCAGTTATCAGCGCTCCTGTGATGTGCCTTTGGGACTGAACTTCAACCAAATACAGGTCTTTACATTGTTGGCTTTGATGGCGCAGATTATCGGTAAAAAACCAGGCATGGCTTATCACAAGATCGTGAATGCCCACATCTACGAAGATCAACTGGCGTTAATGGAAGCCGTGCAACTCAAGCGTGAGCCTTTTGATCCACCGCAACTGCATATCAATCCAGATATAAAATCATTGGAAGACTTGGAGATCTGGGTAACTCTGGATGATTTTAGTGTTGAAGATTATCAACACCACGACCCTATCGCTTACCCGTTTTCTGTTTAATGTAATTATGAACAAAGAAGCAATATGAATCTATCGCTCATCTGTGCCATGGCTGAGAATCGAGTTATTGGCAAGAACAATAGCTTACCGTGGCATCTACCGCAGGACCTCAGGTACTTCAAAGCAACAACTATGGGGCATTGCATAATTATGGGTCGAAAAACCTGGGAATCTATCGGCCGAGCCTTACCAGGTCGAACAAGTATCGTGGTCACGAATCAAGAAGACTATGAAGCGGAAGGCGCGAAAGTAGTCCACTCATTACCCGATGCTATTCGACTTGCTGAAAGCATCGCTATAATTGACGGCTCTGAGGAAGCATTCGTGATTGGTGGAGCAGGTTTGTATGCAGCAGCGATTCCTTATGCACAGCGCTTTCACTTAACCCGGATACATGCGGTGGTAGAGGGAGATACTCAGCTTCAAAAATTCGATGAGACTGAATGGACTGAACTGAGCAATGAGTATTTCGAAAAAGATGAAGCCAATCCATTTGATTACAGTATCTGCGTACTTGAGCGTCGTCAGCAGCTACAACAGAGCTATAACAGTGGCGATTCAACCAGTGTTAACAGGCTCTAGCCTAATGCCTTCAGCATTACCTTTGACTTACGCTGTAAGTTGTAAAGCTGCTGCCTGGCCTGCGGCAATGCATCCACGCTGGATTCCTGATACGCATTTTCCAGGAAGAAATGAGACGCCTCAGTCGTTAGACTGAACAGTCTAGTCAGGCCTTGTCCTTTGGCGGTTTGCTCCAGGCTTTCCAGCAGTCGTTTACCTAAACCCTTATTTCGATATTCTGGATGGATCGCAATACAGGCTATTTCGCCACTATCTTCGGCAGCGGGATAGAGTGCCGCGCAGGCGATTACAGTATCTTCCAGCTCTATCACCTGAAAATTTTCAATTTCAGTTTCCAATAACTCGCGTGAGCGTGTAACCAGGGTTCCGGATTCTTCCAATGGTTTGATCAGCGCAAGAATTCCACCCACATCTTCTATATTGGCGCTACGCAGGTGATCAATGCTGTCGCTACTGAGTAAGCTTCCTCTGCCATCCCTGGTGAATAATTCCAGCAACATCGCACCGTTTTCCTTATAGCTAATCAGGTGAGTGCGATGCACGGCACTGGCATTGGCTTTGATGGCGGCAGCTAAAGCCTTGGCAGTGAACTGTGAATCAGAATCGTGACCAGCCTGCAGCAGATCTAAATAGTGTTGGGCAGTCTGTTCAGTTAGCGCGCTAATCAATGATCCGTCTGTATCTGGCACTCCTGTAGTGGGGACCATCAAGATTAACTTATCTGCTTCCAGTGCTATCGCTGCTTCGGTAGCCACTTCGTCTGCGGAAAGATTAAATACTTCACCGGTCACTGAGTAACCGAGGTTTGATAACAGCACTATATTACCCGCATCCAGTTGTTGATCGATGGCATCCTTCTGGATCTTTCTCACTTTCCCGGTGTAATGAAAATCCGTTCCATCGCGTACGCCAACCGGTTTGCTCATTATAAAATTGCCCCGGCATACATTGATGTTGGAGCCATGCATAGGTGAATCTCGCAAACCTTTAGAAAACAGTGCTTCGAGTTTGGCACTTAATGCACCTGAAGTGGCAGTAATGGTTTGCATCGCGCTGGCTTCAGTAACACGCAAGTCCTGACTAAATTCTGTGAACAGGCCAGCCGCTTCCAATGCCACAGAAATTTGGGGGCGCGCACCATGCACAATGACCAGGCGGACTCCCAGGCTTTGCAACAGGCTGAGGTCAAAAACAATATTGGGAAGGTTATCATCAGCCATGGCTTCACCACTGAGAAATACCACAAAGGTTTTTCCACGATGTGCGTTGATATAGGCCGTGGAAGCTCTAAACCAATCAACTATTTGCCTGTCCTGTTTATCGTTTGCCATTTTTTAAATTACTTAAGGAACCTCTGATTAATTACCTACGTTGTTATTGCTGCGTTAAAAATCAGCTCAAAATGCGCATTTATGACCTATAAACTGCGCTTTTTCGCTGATTTTTGCCTTGCACTAACTGCCTCGCAAACATTAATCAGAGGCTCCTTAATGCGCTTATCGTTCGATACAATTTCGAATGATTAGCTGTTTAACTATACCCACTGCTGGTTTGAGTATATCCAATGAAAGGTATTCATCCGGTTGATGAGCCTGCTCAATGTGGCCTGGGCCCATAATGATGGTGTCCATTCCAAGCTCTTGCAGATAAGGCCCTTCGGTTCCAAATGCCACACTGATGCCGCTATGGCCTGTCAGTTCTTCAGCAGTTTTCAGTAACTCACTATTCTCATTAGCAAAGAAAGCTGGCACACCGGTAAATTTCTTTACCAGTTCAAATTTCAATCCCAGCGGTTTTGCAATTGTTTCAACTCTTTTTTCGATATCGTTGCGCACTGTATCCAGATGCATGCCCGGCATCAACCTGATATCAAACTGCAATTCGCAATGCCCACAGATTCGATTGGGGTTATCACCCCCATGAATACTACCCAGGTTAAGGGTAGGGTAGGGAATCTCAAATAGTGGGTTTTGGTACTTCTGTTTCAACTCTTCTCTGTAAATCATTAGCTCTGAAATGACTGTGTGCATTCCTTCCAATGCATTGCGACCCAGGCTCGGATCAGATGAATGTCCACTCTGTCCTGATAATTTTATGGCATCCATCAAAATGCCTTTGTGGGTTTGTACCGGCTTAAGACCTGTAGGTTCACCTATTAGTGCTGCTCTGGCACGAGGCTTACCCATTTCTGCCAAAGTCTTTGCGCCCTCCATGGAAGTCTCTTCATCTGCGGTAGCAAGAATGATCAGTGGTTCTTTATAGTCTGCTTCACCAATTTCTTTGATGGCTTCCATAACAATAGCAAAGAAGCCTTTCATGTCTGTTATGCCGAGGCCCAATAGCTTTCCATCTTGTTCCGTGACGCTAAATGGATCAGTAGCCCAAAGATCATTATCGAAAGGCACAGTGTCAGTATGACCAGCCAGTACTAATCCACCCGGGCCACTACCCTTTGTTGCAATCAGATTTACTTTTCCTTCAGAAGCGCAAGGGACGACCTCATTGCTAAAGCTCAGGGTCTCAAGTTTTTCGGCGAGGTGTTCGACGATCGACAAGTTACTCATGTCCAATTCCGAATTGGTAGAACTCACGCTCGGAATCTGAACGACTTGTTGAAGTCCGCTTATTAAGTCAGGAAACGACTGTAACATTAGAAAAGCCTGTGAATTGAAAGAAGCAACAGGGAGCCTTTTAGTTGACCTAGGGAACCTCTGATTAATTACCTACGTTGTTATTGCTGCGTTAAAAATCAGCTCAAAATGCGCATTTATGAGCTATAAACTGCGCTTTTTCGCTGATTTTTGCCTTGCACTAACTGCCTCGCAAACATTAATCAGAGGCTCCCTGGGAATCTGGTTGGTGCTGTCAGGAAAAATCCTAAGCGGGTGCAGACAGTTTTGCAATCATGTCGGTTTTGGCGGCCATAATAAAATCATTCACATGAAGGCCATTGATTCGATGCGTCCACCAGTAGACAGTGACCTTTCCCCATTCTGTGAGGATACCTGGGTGATGATCTTCTCGATCGGCAAGATTAGCGATCTTGTAAGTAAAATTGAAGGCATCTTTAAATTCCACAAAATGGAATTCACGAATCAGCTTTTCCACGCCGTCGTGAAACTCCCGTTTCCATGCAGGCACTGCTGGAAGAAGTTGATTAGCTTCTTCTTTTGTCACCACGGGAGCACCTAATCCACAGGGCTCGCAGCGACGCTTATACAATTGTTCTGCATTACTCAATTAAGGAACCTCTGATTAATTACCTACGTTGTTATTACTGTGTTAAAAATCAGCTCAAAATGCGCATTTATGCCCTATAAACTGCGCTTTTTCACTGGTTTTTGCCTTGCACTAACTGCCTTGCAAACATTAATCAGAGGCTCCTTAAGTTAAACGCCTCATATGTTTAGCTGTTCCATCCAGCTTGCAACTCGATACCAATTCATGATGTTTACAGAAACTCTTCGAGTAAGCTGTTGAGTACGCTATATCCATGCTTACTCGTCGTGATACGACCATCTTTTGACAGCAACAGATTTTTGGCAGACAGGTATTCTACCTGCTTTGCTATCATGGAAAAAGTGACGCCAGTCCGCTTTTCAAAATCTTGTTGAGTAAAACCTTCTCGCAGTCTAAGTACATTCATTAAGTATTCAAATGGCCTTTCACGTTGTGATACTTCGGTGCGAGCTGCTTCTCTATTCAAACCGGCAGCCATGTAATGTTCTGGTTGTTTGGTCTTCCTGTTTCTAACAATGCCATTTACCATGGAATGTGAAAGTTTGCCATGCGCTCCTGCGCCCACACCCAAATAGTCACCAAAGCGCCAGTAATTGAGGTTGTGTTTAGAACTTTTCCTGTCTTTGCAGTAAGCCGATACTTCATAACGGCTATACCCAGCGTCATTCAAAATCTGAATGCCTTTTTCAATCATATCCCATGTCTCAGAATCGTCTGGTAATTTTGGCGGCCTACTATAGAAAGCAGTGTTCGGCTCAATAGTGAGCTGGTACCAACTGAGATGTGCCGCTCCCATCTCGGTCGCACTTCGTAAATCAGCCAGGGCTTCATCTACACTTTGATCAGGCAATCCATACATCAAGTCCAGATTGAAGTTGTGAAAGCCTGCTCGCTCACAAAAACTAATGGCACTTACTGCTTCCTCACTTGTATGAATGCGACCCAAAGCGCGAAGCATCGAATCCTGGAAACTCTGAACACCAATAGAAAGGCGATTGACTCCGCTGCTTTTATAATCTTTGAATCGTTCAGCTTCGGCTGTACCAGGATTCACTTCTAAAGTAATTTCAATATCGTTCACGAACCCGAAGATATTTTCAGCTTGTTCCAAAATTCTGCTAATGGAATTGGCGGTAAATAAACTGGGTGTTCCACCGCCGATAAAAATGGATTGCAGAGATCTTAAGTCATTCGAATCCAATCTTTCTGATTCGAATTGCAAGTCGTTAGCCACTGCAGAAACATACTCCTCTTCCGGCAGAGTTGCGTTTGCTTGATGAGAATTAAAATCGCAATAAGGGCATTTGCGAACACACCAGGGAATGTGTATGTATAGGCTTAGTGGTGGAAGTTCCAGCATTCTAATAAGTTGCGTAAGGCCTGACCACGATGGCTGAGCTTATTCTTTATATCTGCAGGCAATTCGGCCGATGTACAATCATGGGCAGGTACATAAAATAGAGGGTCATAACCAAAGCCATTCTCACCTTGTTCCTCAAATAAAATCCTTCCTTCCCAGGTGCCTTGGCAAATCAGTGGCATGGGGTCTTTGGCATGTCGAAGATAAACAATGACGCATTGGAACCTTGCTGTTCTATCTGGCTCCACAATTTGTTCTAACTCTGCTAAGAGCCTGTTGTTATTAGCCTGGTCTGCACTCGCTCCCTGCTGGCCAGCATAGCGGGCGGAGTAAATACCGGGCGCGCCATTCAGGGCATCTACTTCAATGCCGGAATCATCAGCGATACTTGGGAGTCCGGTAGCTTGGCAGGCATTGCGCGCTTTGATGAGTGCATTTTCTACGAAGCTGAGCCCGGTTTCTGGTACCTCGCTGACGCCTAACTTAGATTGTGGAACAAGTTCAACTTCTTCCACTGACAGTATATCCTGCAGCTCTCGCAGCTTTCCTTTATTGCCGCTGGCTAAAACAACTTTTGTCATGCCGGTCAGCCTCTGGTGATGTGATAGATCGCAATTTCGCCTAACAGGTTAGGCCAGTACTTCATTGCCCAGCTTCCCTGGTGCTGAGAATCCACTACTGTACGCGTTAGCACTCGAATATCCATGTTTTTACAAAGCGCATCGAAATCCTTCACCGTACAAAAGTGAATGTTCGGTGTGTTGTACCATTGATGGGGCATAAATTTACTAACAGGCATACGGCCTTTGGAGGCTAAATAGAGGCGACTCTTCCAGTTGCCGAAATTCGGAAACGTCACAATGCCATTTTTGCCAATGCGCAGCATTTCTTTCACCAGTTCCTGCGGGTTGCTCAGTGCCTGAAGTGTTTGCGTCAGCAACACGGTATCAAAACTATTGGATTGAAAGTTATCCAATCCATTGTCGAGGTTTTGCTCGATAACATTGACGCCGTTGTCAATACATTGCTCAATGTTCGCCGCATCGATTTCGAGGCCAATGGACTTCACTTCCTTAGTCTCATTTAGAAAATGTAATAAGCTACCATCACCGCAGCCCAGATCGAGCACACGGCCATTCGGCTCAATCCATTGTTGGATAATTTCGAGGTCAGGGCGCATCTTCACAAACCTCGCGAAACACTCGATTCATGTAGGCGGAAAACGCATCTAAGTAACGCGGAATCGGCAACAAGAATGCATCATGCCCTTCGTCAGCATCGATCTCCACATAGGAAACTTCACGGTCTGCTTTTAACAGATCGGTCACCAGCTCCCTCGAGCGCTCTGGCGGAAAACGCCAATCTGTACTGAATGACATCAACATAAACTTGCAATCGCCATTAGTGAATGCCTTGCTTAAGTCACCGTCGAAATCTACGGATGGATCAAAATAATCCAATGCTTTTGTCATCAGCAAATACGTGTTCGCATCAAAGTTTTCAGAAAACCGCTCACCTTGATAATGCAAATAACTTTCAACCTGAAAGTCCACGTTAAATCCAAAACTTAGTTTACCGCTTCTCAAGTCGCGGCCAAAATTGGATCCAGTTGATTCAAAATCGTCAACAGTTTTGCCGAACTTGGCGCGCATGGCACTATCGGATAAATAAGTGATATGCCCCACCATGCGAGCCAGCATCAAACCTTGCCTGGGTGATGTCTCTTTATCCAGATAGCGGCCTTCGTGAAAATTTGGATCGCTGATAATCGAGTGCCGTGCAACTTCATTGAAAGCGATATTTTGCGCCGAGAGTTTGGGCGCCGCAGCAATACACACGGCATGCTGTAGTCGCTCAGGGTAGCTTATAGCCCAGCGAATGACTTGCATACCACCCAGGCTTCCACCAATAACCGCAGCCCATCGCTCGATGTCCAGATGTTCCATCAGCAGCACCTGGCTCTTGACCCAGTCGCGCACAGTGACTACTGGAAAGTCAGGCCCATAGTACTTACCAGTGGCGGGGTTGATGGAAGTGGGTCCGGTACTACCTGCACATCCACCAAGGTTATTCAGTGAAACCACATAAAACTTATTTGTGTCGATTGGTTTTCCAGGGCCGATGCAGACATCCCACCAGCCAGGCTTTCTATCTTTCTCGCTATGGTAGCCGGCCGCATGGTGATCACCACTGAGTGCGTGACAAATCAATACGGCATTAGATTTATCGGCATTCAAACTGCCATAGGTTTCCACCATTAGATCAAAACCATTCAGGACTTTTCCGCTGCGCAGCACTAATTCTTCATCAAAATGAATACACTGCGGAGTTACTACTCCAACTGAATTTTGAGACGATGCAGTTTCCATTTCTTTTAGGGAGCCTCTGATTAATTACCTACGTTGTTATTGCTGCGTTAAAAATCAGCTCAAAATGCGCATTTATGCCCTATAAACTGCGCTTTTTCGCTGATTTTTACCTTGCACTAACTGCCTCGCAAACATTAATCAGAGGCTCCTTAGCTTAAAGCCTGGTGGGGCCTGCTTTTAGATGCCGATTACAACTGCGGCGATCTGTTCAGTAACTCTGAAAGATTGGAGTAACAGATTTCGAATCAATCCGATTCCGATGAAAATAAATATTGGAGAAAAATCCAGTCCGCCCATCGGTGGTAACACTTTCCGAACAGGTGCCATTACTGGTTCAGTGAGTTGCCAAATAAGTCTCAATAACGGATGAGGATTCATATTGCCTGAAAACAACATCACAAATGACATGATAATTGACCCAATAATGGCGTAGTAGTAAATCATTACTATGAAATAAATCACGCCGACGAAAGCATAGGTCACTACGAATCCAATCGAAGGAATTGCGAATCCATATAGTAATAGCAGGATGCAGATTGCAACGCCCTCTACCACAAGCGCAAGTATAAAGCTGGAGAAATCTATTCCTTTGTATCCGGGAATAAAACTTCTAAATACCCGGACCATGGGATCAGTGATTCTTACTATGGCCTGTGATACAGGATTGTAAAAATCCGCACGTGCAATTTGCAGTAGAAATCGTAAAAGAACTGCAAGCAAATACAATCCGCCGAGTGCGTTGAAAATCAGTGCGGCTGAACTACCCAATACTCCCATCTCAAAATCTCATTTATCGCTATATTAAAACTCCAGCTAATCACACTTAGCTGTCACCTGTACGTTTTGCTAACTCTTCCGATCTTAGTTTCGCTGCTTGCATGGACTTGGTCACCAGATCCCGTAAGCCGCCAGTTTCAAATACTTCCAATGCCCGTTCTGTGGTGCCACCTGGGGAAGTCACTTTGCGTCGTAATTCCACAACATCGTCTTCGCCCTGCAATGCTAATTCAGCAGCGCCAAGCGCGGTTTGTATACTTAGTTTGTCCGCTGTGTCCTTACTTAAGCCTAACTCAACTGCAGCATCTTGCATGGCTTCAAGAAACAGAAAAAAGTAAGCAGGGCCACTTCCAGACAATGCAGTCACCGTATCTATTGCATCTTCGGAGTCTACCCAAACACTTAAGCCCACGGCTTGCATTAGCTTGCTGGCTAAACCGCGCTGTTCCTGGGATGTGTTGTCATTAGCAAATAAGCCACTTGCACCCTTTCCCACCAATGCGGGTGTATTCGGCATGCAGCGGGTAACCGACGTGGTTGATCCCAACCAACTCTCTATATTTTCGATTGTGATTCCTGCTGCAACCGACACAACCAATGGTGATTGATCACCCAGAGAAATCTTTCTGCAAACGGTTTGCATTACCTGTGGCTTGACCGCTAACACAATGACATCTGCTGAATCAGCGATAGTCTGATTGTTTCCAGTTCTGATACCGTATTCAAGCTTGAGTGCTGCAAGCCTCTCCGCGTCTATATCAGCAACCACGATGGCATTCGGGTTCACGCCATCGGTCAATAACCCCCGTATCAGGCTACTTGCCATGTTTCCGGCACCAATGAAGCCAAGTGACAGGTTATCCAAAAAGCATCTCCCTGCAGAAATTCTGTTGAGATCGATCGATTTCGAGGATCAATTGAAGCCAGTTGTGCTGGCTGGCTATTCTAGCGTATTCCCCAATTGTGGGATAAGGGTATTCTGATAATTGCTGATGAAGGTGATTTGCTGGAATTTACTCTCTTGGGCCAAATATGGCGGTGCCCAAACGAATTATGGTGGAACCTGCAGCGATTGCTGCTGGATAATCATTGGTCATTCCCATAGATAACGTATCCATATTTACACAGGAACTTTGCACTCTGCAATACAAAGCATTGAGTTCTGCAAAACAGGCTTGCTGCGCATCAAATCCTTCCAGTGGAGCAGGTATTGCCATTAATCCGCGTAAAACCAGCCGAGGCATTGTTGCAATTTGTTCGCAAAGTGATCCAGCAGCATCCAATGTTATTCCAGATTTGCTGAGTTCGTTGGACAGGTTTATCTGTACACAGACATTTAAAGGTGGCAGATCAGCAGGTCGCTGGTCAGACAGTCGCTGGGCAATTTTCAATTTGTCAATGCTGTGAACCCAGTGAAAATGTTCAGCGATACCTCGAGTCTTATTGGATTGAATGGGGCCAATAAAATGCCAGCGTAGATCAAGATCTTGCAATTGTTCGATCTTATCCAAACCTTCTTGCAGGTAATTCTCGCCAAAATCTCTTATGCCAGATGCAGCTGCTTCACGAATCTTCTCTGCGCTATGTTTTTTGCTAGCAGCCAACAGCTTCACAGCGCCGGACTGTCTGGAGTACTTTTTCTCAAGCTCACGTATTTCAGCGTCTAGGCTGTTAATTCTTTCTGCTATGTTGGTCATGTTTTGCCCGGGGCTTTCCCTGATCCGGCTCTGGGATATTCTGAGAAAGAGGGATACTATAGGTGGCACAGAGCTTAATAACCAGAACATTAATAACGGCTGTTGTAGATACGGGCTATGAACATTACAGAACTTTTGGAATTCAGTGTGGAGCAGGGTGCATCGGACTTGCACATTACCGCTGGCATGCCTCCACTGATTCGCGTTGATGGTGATATTCGACGCATCAACGTGCCTGAAATGGATCATAAGGAAGTGCACTCGTTGATTTACGAGGTTATAAACGATAAGCAGCGAAAGGACTATGAAGAATTCCTGGAGATCGACTTCTCTTTAGAAGTTCCAAACCTGGCGCGATTTCGTGGTAATGCTTTTATTCAACATCGTGGTGCCGCAGCAGCATTTCGTACCATTCCATCGAAAGTGCTTTCAATGGAACAACTTGATATGGGCGACGTATTCCGAAAAATATCAGATATGCCTCGTGGCCTGATCTGCGTAACAGGACCAACGGGTTCGGGAAAGAGTACAACGCTTGCCGCCATGATAGATTATATTAATGACACCAGGTATGAGCACATTCTCACGATTGAGGATCCGATCGAATTTGTACACCATAGTAAAAAGTGTCTGGTGAATCAGCGTGAAGTGTATAGAGATACACATGGCTTTAATGAGGCACTGCGTTCAGCACTTCGTGAAGACCCAGATATCATTCTCGTTGGTGAGCTTCGTGACCTGGAGACGATTCGTCTTGCGCTAACGGCTGCAGAAACCGGCCACCTGGTTTTGGCCACATTACATACCACTTCAGCTGCCGAGAGTATTGACCGTGTAATCGATGTATTTCCAGCCGCAGAAAAAAACGTGGTACGGTCCATGTTGTCGGAATCACTGCAAGCGGTAATTTCACAAACGCTAATGAAGAAACCCGGCGGTGGTCGAGTCGCAGCCCGTGAAATTATGATTGGTACGGCTGCGATTCGAAATCTGATTCGAGAAGACAAAGTGGCGCAGATGTATTCAGCTATTCAGACTGGTGCATCAGTGGGCATGCAGACTTTGGACCAGTGTTTGAAGGATTTATTGATGAAGGGCCTTATTACGAGGGAAGATGCAAGGTCCAAGGCCAAGATGCCCGAAAACTTCTAGGGCCTGTTCACACTAATTAAGTGGTCTTTGCTAGAGAGCATTTTTGCGCTCAGCAAGGCAGAAAGAGTGCCGTATATAACTATATATAAACTATTGATAACGAAGCTGGGCGCAAAGATGCGCCTAGCCCTTCGGGGGTTGTGGCTAAAAAAGCGCCACTTGTCGTTGCTCGTCGCTCATTTGGAATCACCAAACTACGCTCCTCAATTGGCGCTTTTGTAGTCACAACAGAGATCACTTAATGAGTGTGAACAGGCCCTAATTTGTAGAAGTTTAGACCTGATCTGACAGTTACCCGTTTATCTGTGGTGTCTCTCCGGTGAAGTCCAGGTTACACACTTTTCCATCCAGATTTGTTTTCCACCGATGAGTGTCTCCATCGGCGTTCTCCCGCAGCACATTTTGCTTTGGTGAGTGCGTTGAGTAGTGTATTTAGCCAACCAGTGGTCAAGGTCCTTTTGTAAGTCCTCCAACTGATCGTAAATCTTTTTACGTAAAGCAATCCTGTAAAACTCATCCTTCACCGTCTTAATGGAACCGCTCGCAGATGCCATGGGTTTGTGGTGACTTGACCTTGGTCCTGGTGTGCTCAATCTCGTTGAGCGATAAAGACAGCGGATCATCATGCTGTTCAGCTTTGCCACAATACGCCGTCCCACGATCCGTCAAAATACGCAACACAGGAAGCTCTTGCTCTTCGTAGAACGGCAAGACACGATCATTGCATTAAGAGTAAATCCACTGCGTTCATCGGTCCTTTTTTTGGGGGGTATGACGCTTCACCTGAGCCACGTTGGTAGTTGCTACGCGTATCGACGTAGGTTGCAGGTTTGCGGATATAACCAGCCTATGCTTTTGAACGTGCCTGCTAAACGTGCCCACATAGTCCGTATCCTGAGAACCCAGATAGCCCGGGTGGGCTGTTTCAATCTCGCTTGCGGCCACATCGTCTTGTTGTTTGCGTTCCATCGCCGCCACCTGAGACTCGGTGAGAATAGGGCCCTCTTGAGCCACCAAGGCGTCCAGCACCTTGAGACGGTCTTTGAAGCACGCCAAGTGATGGCGTAACCAAGATACCCCGAATACCACTGAGTGAGACAAAGGTGCCTCGCTTACGCCGTTCATTGCTGGTGCGCGTTTGTCCATGAGCAGGTTCTTCAACCGCGTACTTAACCACCGATTCAACGGCAGGATCAATCCGATTTTTCAGATTGGGCTGGCGACGATTGCTGTCAAACAGAGTATCAACGCCGCCTTCCTCTGTGGCTGACTTGTCACGATAAAACGTATCGCGTGACAGCCCCATCATTTTGCAGGCTTTGGATACATTGCCCGGCTCTTCGGCCAGATTGGGCAGGCCGATTTTGTGTTTAATAACTTTTTCCGTAGATATGGATCATGAGAGTGACCTCTTTGTTTTGATTTAGGGTGTGGTAACCACATCAAAACGGGCAACTTTCTTGCGGGCATTCCTTTCGAACTACCAACTGTTAGATCAGGTCTAAACTTCTACACCTAATTAGAGGGTTTTAGGCTTGCAGTGCTTCGTTGTATCCTCGCTCGCTCCCGGGTACCTCGCGCTGCATCGTCTGCATTCTCTCTATAACTTCGCTGACGTTTTTGGGCATGTCGCACTCAATTCCTGGAATACTTTTACTCTAGGATAAGGCTTCTCAGTTCGGTCTTGCGTTGCATTGCCTAAAATTCTTCGACTCTTTCATTTCAGGTCAGGTCATATACGTTAAGTCCAGGGAACCTCTGATTAATTACCTATTAATTACCTACGTTGTTATTGCAGCGTTAAAAATCATCTCAAAATGCGCATTTATGACCTGTAAACTGCGCTTTTTCGCTGATTTTTGCCTTGCACTAACTGCCTCGCAAACATTAATCAGAGGCTCCTTAAATCGTTGAACCAGTTTCGCAAGATAATTTGAGCTGCAATATCGTCGATGGCAGATTTTTTGTTGATGTTACCTTCTTCAATAGCTTGCTCTATAGCTGCTTTCGAAGACAAACGTTCATCCATTCCGAAACTTGGCATGTTAAAGCGACCATTTAGACGATTCCCAAACTTTACTGCTCTAGGCAGAAGCTCACTGTCAGAGCCATCCAGATTATAGGGCAGGCCAACCACGAATACGTCCGGCCGCCAATCCTCGATCAATTTTTCAATCTGATCCCAATCGGGGATGCCGTCTTTTGCCTTTAATACACATATGGCCTGCGCTGTTCCCGTGATGCTTTGGCCAAATGCTACACCAATTCGCTGAGTCCCATAATCGAATGCCAGCGCAGCTATAGGTTTCGATCTATCGTTTGGAAAATTTTGCAGGCTCATGCAGCGGACATTAGGTGTTAGATGCTAGGAATGTCCCGCCTCAGGCGATAGCTGGTCAAGATGGATACCCAATAGTGCGGCGGCATCTTTGGATTTTTCCGCATAGTCGTGAGAAAACAGCAGCTCTGTATTAGTCGGCACCGTCAGCCAGGCATTTTCAGTAATCTCTCGCTCCAGTTGCCCGGCCTTCCAGCCAGCGCAGCCTAGTGCTACCAAATAATTTGGTGGACCATGTCCCTGTGCGATATCTTGCAGAATAGTTTTTGACGTACAGACTGAAATATTATCTGTAATGACAATGGATGATTCCCACTGTGCTCCGGCGTCATGAATGATGAAACCTTTATCCCGTTCTACCGGCCCGCCTGCGAGAACGTGTTGATGTTGCAGTTCCTGCTCGCTAATTGAACACTGGATATCCAATTCGTCGAAAATATCAGTGACCTTTGCTTGCAGGGGCTTGTTGATCACAATGCCGACAGCCCCCTCTTGGTTGTGTCGCCACAAGTAGGTTACTGTATTGGCGAAATAGGGGTCTATGAGCTGTGGCATGGCTACTAGAAACTGGTTTTCTAAATAGCTTTCAAAATAGCTTTCAAATTCAAGTTTAGGCATGGCGGGCTACTGAATTAGTAGCTGGTGAGCTCATTCCCCTCGTGAAACCGGAATGTTCGAATGATTTCAAGTATATCAACTTCTGCCCGCATTTCATCAGGAAAGGGTTCAAAAGGAGCTGCCATATTGATGATGTTTACTGCTGCTTGATCTAAAACTGTTTGCCCGGATGACTGCAGAATTCGAACCTCTTCGATTCTACCTGTAGGCCTTAGTGCTACAAGCATCCTCACATTGCCATAAATCTGCTGTTGGCGCGCTGCTGCGGGATAGTTTACATTACCTACAGCTTCGATGCGCCGCCGCCAGTTGTCCAAATACTGTGCGTCCTGACCTTTTCTTGTGGACACCGAGGAGATTGTATACTTCCTGGGTCTGCGCGCGTAGGCCTGGCGCTGGCGATCAAGTTGAACCTGCAAGCTGGCAATAGCTAGACTTAGATTATCTGGACTAACTTCATCAATGGCAGGTTGTTGATTTTCTGGTTCAGGTTTTTCCAGTTGTTGTCTTACATCTGTGTGATTGCTAATCGCAGTGACGACAGTAACGTCCCGGGCTGACTGTTCGTTAACTATTTGCGGTGCTTGCGGAATCGGAGAAACTTCTTGAATCTGGTCTGCGTTGAAATCTGACTCGAAAGGTGTCGCAGGAGCAGCGGCTTGATCAAGAGTACCGCTGCCTGTTTGATTTTCCTGTGCAAGAAAATCTGGATTGTCCGGTGCAATGTTACTTCTATATTGTGCCATTGTAATCTCAAGGGCTGGCTCACTATTTAACTCCTCAAGATAAGTAAAGCCCAATCCGAAAACAATGATAGCGTGGACGCATGCTGACAAAAAGACAGTAAAGCCGAATCGTTCTTTCGATAACTCTTCGTCTTCGATAGTCATAGGGGTTCCTGCTGCATTGCTGCTTAGGCTTTTTGGGCAAGCCTTTCCTGGATACTTTCCATGAGGTCGCCTGCAATGTCAGTTCCTTTAGCGGCGTCGATTTCTCTAACGCAGGTCGGGCTTGTCACATTGATCTCGGTTAGGTAGTCACCTATTATGTCCAGTCCGACGAAGAGTAGCCCCTTGGCCTTTAAGGTGGCGCTGACCTGACCACATATCCAACGATCTCTATCGCTCAATTCCTGTGCAATGCCTTTACCCCCAGCCGCTAGATTGCCCCGGCTTTCACCTGATGCGGGTACACGGGCGAGAGCATAATCAACTGGCTTCCCGTCGATTAGTAAAATACGTTTATCACCAGCGCTGATATCCGGCAGGTATTTCTGCGCCATGATCTGGCGCTTACCGCTTAAGGTCAGCGTTTCCAGTATCACGCTGAGATTTGGATCATCTGGTTTTACACGAAAAATCGATGTTCCACCCATGCCATCCAGTGGTTTGTAAATCACATCTGCATGGGTGTCATGAAATCCTTTGAGAATGGATTCTGAACTGGAAACCAGAAATTCAGGGCAACATTGCGGAAACTGCGTAGCGAACATCTTTTCATTGCAATCACGTAAGCTTTGTGGATCATTGATGATTAATGTACCGGACTTTTGTGCTTCCTCAAGCAAATATGTCGAATAGATAAAATCCATATCGAATGGCGGATCTTTCCGCATAAGAATCACATCTAAATCGCCCAGGGCCTGATCTGATTCTTCGCCAAATCCAAACCAGTTTTCCGGGTTATCCTTTACTTGTAACTCACGCATCCTGGCTCTGCTGACACCCTGATCAGAATACAGATCGGTTTGCAGCATATACTGGATTTTCCAGCTACGTTTCTGAGCAGCCAGCAGCATCGCGAGTGTGGTGTCCTTATAAACAGCAATGGACTCAATCGGGTCCATCACTACTCCCAGTGTTACAGTCATTTGGTTTCTCTCGACAAATTGCAGAAGAACAGGATTTTCATTGGTTGATGCGCGGGAAAATCATATCCCACTTTCTTCAATGAAGCGAAAATGAAGCACAGTGATCTTAGTCCGTATTCATGGAATCAGTCTATAATGGGGCTTTCTAAGCGATATACCTGATTCGGATTATCCAGTGCGATCGATCGGCTATACCTGGGGCATTGGCGGGGTACTGCTTTTGCTTGTTTTTGCAATATGTCGGTTGGCTCCGATGGCTTTTGCCCTGCAAGAGGTAAACCTTTCTTTTTTGCACTGGACGTCATTGATTTTCAGTGTTTGTTATATGGCCTATGCCGAGGGTTATAAAGGCTTTCATCTGGGGTTTGCGCCAAGAGTTGTATCCCGCGCAACTTACCTGTTTCAGAATCCAAGGCTGAGTCACATGTTATTGGCACCATTGTTTTGTATGGGCTATTTCCATACAACCAGAAAGCGTCAGTTGCTATCGATTGGGCTCACCATAATGATTGTGTGTTTTATCGCCATCGCTCGACAACTACCGCAGCCTTGGCGTGGCATACTTGATGCCGGGGTAGTTGTTGGCCTGGGAATCGGCATCTCGTCTATTGGGTACTTTCTGATGCGTTCCGTATTCGACCCCGCCTATAATCCTGTGTCAGCAGAACTGCCTGTAGATCGTTAGACATACATCATGAACTCCGAGCAGATACAACTGAATACTTTTGCGATTGTTGTAACCTACAACCCCGACATTACCGCGTTGTTAAAGCTATTGGGCCAGCTAAACAAGGAAACGGACTTTATCGTAATTGACAACGGATCGCCTGAAATCGGGAACATTGCTGAATCAGTTACTGTCTATGAACGATGCACCGAGCTTCTAAGACTTAGTGAAAACCGGGGACTCGCAAGTGCACTCAATATTGGTATCGAGAAAGCTCTGGAGCGATATGCTGATTACATATTTCTATTAGATCAAGATAGCAGCTTGTGTGATTTGTTTGTCGAAAGGATGGTCGGTGCATACATGGATGCTGAGCGATACTCTAGTAAGGGGATTGCAGCAGTTGGTCCACGCATCATTAACCCACAAACTATGCGACAAACGCCGTTTAAATTGTTCAATCATTTTGTCCTGCGTTCTGATCAACATTATGCGCAGACTCAATCTCATTTTCTCGCTGATTTTCTTATCACTTCAGGCACATTGCTTGTGGCTAAACATGTGCGTGAAATAGGCATGATGAAAGAAAGCTATTTCATCGATAACGTTGATCTGGAGTGGTGCTTTCGGGCCAAATCTATGGCTTACGAGTTAGTGGGCACCGATGCAGCAGTTCTCTATCATGCCATTGGCGAGCGTAGCATGAATCCATTAGTGCGTGCTGGGATAATGGCACAGCACAATCCATCCAGAACCTATTATTCCAGCAGAAATCGCACGCACTTATACAGTCTGAGCTACTCGCCATTAGGCTGGAAAATAAGAGATCGAATTCGATTTTTTATTAAAGCGAGCTGGCTCATCCTTTCTTCGCAGGATCGTAAACAATATTGGCATAACATTCGTTCCGGGATACGTGATGCCAAATCGCTTAGTTAGGGAGCCTCTGATTAATGTTTGCGAGGCAGTTAGTGCAAGGCAAAAATCAGCGAAAAAGCGCAGTTTATAGGCCATAAATGCGCATTTTGAGCGGATTTTTAACGCAGCAATAACAACGTAGGTAATTATTAATAGGTAATTAATAGGTAATTAATAGGTAATTAATAGGTAATTAATCAGAGGTTCCTTTAGTTAAATATGACAACATCAACCCGTGTGGCAATCTTGCTCTCTACTTACAATGGAGAAAAATTCCTTTGCGAACAACTGGATTCATTGTTAACGCAAAGCCACGACAATTTCATTTTGGTTGCGAGAGATGATGGATCGTCAGACGAAACCTGGAATATTCTGCAGGACTACCAGGGCAGATACTCGCAGAAGATTTACCTTGCGGAAGGTGACATAACTAATCTCGGTGCCAGAGATAGTTTTGCCTATCTGATAGACTATGCCTTGCGTTACAAGCAAAAACTAGAACTGGAAGATGCCTATATGTTGTTTTGTGATCAGGATGATGTATGGTTTCCGAACAAGATCGAAACGCAACTCAACGCCATGTTGAAATGCGAAGCTGGCAACCCTGGGGCCCCGGTGCTCGTTTACAGTGATCTGGAAGTCGTATCAGAGTCTTTGAAAGTAGTCGCACCTTCGCTGGCACGTTACCAGGGATTGGAAACCCACCGAAATAGTTTCAATCAAATGGTTATCAGCAACCTGGTCACCGGTTGTACAGCCATGCTTAATGAGGCATTAGCCAGCAAGTGCCTGCCTGTTTCGAAGAATGCCATTATGCATGACTGGTGGCTGGCGCTGGTGGCATCAGCATTTGGTAAGGTGGTCTATCTTGATCAAGCGCTCGTCCACTATCGTCAACATGGCAGCAATGCGATAGGAGCGAAGGAGCACAAGCAGGCTGTTGTCACTCGACCTGGATTCTGGAGCAGGCTGTCTAGTCTGCAACCTGATGACCATCTGTTGGAGGTGGCGGTGCAGGCTAGAGATTTCGCCGATCAGTTCGGTGCTTATCTGTCGGAACATCAGCGTGCTGGTTTGAAGTTAGCAGGTAAGATGGAGGCCACAACAGGAATTTTGCAGCGCATTTATTACAGAAGAGCACGGCGCTACTAGGGCCTGTTCACACTAATTGAGTGGCCTCTGCTAGAGAGGATTTTTGCGTCCAGTGAGGCAGAAAGAGTGCCTTATATAAATATATATAAACGATTGATAACAAAGCTGGGCGCAAAAATGACCCTGGCCCTTCGGGTTGCGGCTAAAGCGGCTAAAAAAACGCCACTTGTCGTTGCTCGTCGCTCATTTGGAACAACCAAACTACGTTCCTCGCGCCTCAATTCGCGCTTTTTTAGTCACAACAGAGGCCACTCAATTAGTGTGAACAGGCCCTGGTTCAAGGAGCGAGCGGCTTTTCAGCTTTTCTAATTTCACTTAATCTCTCCAGGATTTGTTTGCCAATCGCGGCAGGAGAGAAATTGGTGTCAATAAAGTTTTTCGCACTATCTCCAATGCGTTTAGCGAGTTGAGGATTATCAACCAGTTTTTTCATATACTCGCTTGCTTGTTGCACATCGGCGTCAGCCCAACGCTGTCCAGCATTGTACGGTCCGTAGTCAACTTCCAGGTTTACTAATTCGTAGTCTACCGCCAGGCAATTATCTTCCGTCATGTAGTCCGTGTTTCCTGACCAGTTGGTTAAGATACAGGGCTTGCCGACTGACATGGCCTCAGCAGGACCTAGTCCAAATCCTTCAGATCGATGCAGTGATACATAACAATCAGTGCAGTTAATCAGGCTATCGATCTCGTTACGGCTATGGTGTCGGTCCAGAATAAAAATATTTGACCAACCTTCCAGATTCTTTTGTAATGCCGCCAGGTCTGTTTTTGCCGGGTTGTTCATTTTCAACACCAGACAAACTGACTTGTCCAAGGCAGAAAAAGCACGCTGAAATGCTTGAACCG
This sequence comes from uncultured Pseudohongiella sp., assembly GCA_965198435.1. Taxonomy (GTDB): domain Bacteria; phylum Pseudomonadota; class Gammaproteobacteria; order Pseudomonadales; family Pseudohongiellaceae; genus UBA9145. The sequence continues at coordinate 991,012 of OZ240664.1, forward strand.
TCGCTTTCGTATTCTTCCTTTCAGCAATGCTTCGCGTATCGTACATTGCAAGGAATACAAAAGCGGATTGTGGGATACCGAAGTTATCACGACCGATCTCACTATCTGGGCTAAGCGCTACATTGTGCCCTATGACGGTGACGGGCAGTTGGGTTTCCTTCGCTACCGCGTCTTTTACAAATTCAGATGGCACCCAAATCTCATCCAGGAACTCTAACGAACCCAGCCAGTGCTGCGGGAGCGTTTCCAATTCCCAGGCCCAGAAAGCAATATTGTAACGCGCTTGAAAAAAGTAGCTTGGAAGTTCTGAATACATCAAGGGAATAAAATCACCATTGATATGAATCAGGTTTATATCGTAATCAGGTCGCGACGATTCAAAATCCAGCCAATCATAGTTGGTCATGCTCGCTGGATTCCCGTGCTCAAAATTGATGATACCGAAATCTATATTCGCTGCTTTTAAGGCCCTGGCATCAGCACGTGCCGCTTCTCCTAATCCCATATTGGCTCGAATATAGCCAATGAGATTTACACCGTTTCGAGGTATGAGGGGTTTATTGGAATAATCAGCCTTTAAATCTTCGGGGATTGCGGCAATGAGTTCTTTCACAGGTACGTCAAAAATGAGCGAACAGTTAACAGTGTGAAGTGATAGATTTGGGTTGTAATGTGGATCTCCACTTTCGAACAACCAGCGCCATCGTTTCCATAAATAGTTCTCATCTGCATCATTTCCTCTTGGCTCGCGGCTGATGCTTTCATGATGGATCAATGTACAGCGGCTGGTCCAAAGATTGCGCAAGCCGTTTTTTCTCAAACGCAGGCAAAAATCTATGTCGTTGCCAACTATTTTTAGTTCCTCATCGAAACCATCTATCCCATCGAATTTCTTTCTGGACACCATCAAGCAGGCACCGGTGTTGGCGGATACTTCTCGTACCCGCTGGTCCAACTCCATGTAATGTCCGTCTTTCGGCTTTAACTTATGAAAAAGATGAAGCCCACCGCCGCCGTAGTTGATAAGGAAAATACCGGCATGTTGCAAGGCACCAGCAGGATAAAGTAGCTTACACCCAATTGCGCCTGTCTCTTTACGTTGGGACAGACTTACAAGTTCCTGCAGCCAGTCTTCCTGAATGATTTCAATGTCATCGTTCAGAAAGAGCAGATGCTCACCCTTGGCATGTTGCGCACCAATATTGTTAAGTCGGGCCCAGTTAAAGGGCTCATCGCATTCCACGATTTTGAAGTTTTGCTTGGCAAGATAGTCGAAACCATCCTGGTTTTCGCCGCGACCATTATTGAGGATTATGACTTCAAAATTCTTATAAGTAGTTAAAGTCTGCAGAGATTCGATACAGGGTTTGAGCAGGCTCAGCTTGCCGAGGGTTGGCATTATTATGGACACAAGCGGGTTTCCTTGAAGCTCCCACTTCAAAGATCGAATGCCATCCTGTTCCGACGCCTTAGCTGGCAGCGAATTACTATCGAGAAATTGCCTGATTACTTCAAACTCCTGTCGAGCATAGCCACGATTTTCAGAAAGTTCTGGCTCAGACCACAATATATTGGGAATACGTTCGATTCGTGCTGCTTCCAGGCTTAGCCTGAGCAAGATTGCGTAACGCAGGGCGCAAAAGTTTTCCTTAGCCCAATCCAGTTGAAGAAACATCGACTGTTTTCCAAGATAAACACCGCCGACATAGTTGACCGAATAAAGCAAATCAGGAGACCAACTCCAGGTAAAAACAGGATTACTATGATGTCCATCACTGTCGACCTGGTCATGGTCACTATAGACTAGCTGCGAACCACTCTCGAGTGCTCTCAGGTATAGCATCTGCAGCGCATAAGGCTGTAAGGTTTCACCAGCGTTCAAGGCCAGGGCATAGGATTGCTTTTCTGGATCAGGTGGTGCGTCGTCGAGGACAGTGATGCGCGACGCTAGCTTCGGGTACTTCCGTATCAGCTTTTCAGCAAACTCTCCATTCGCATTGAGTGTTACCAGATGAAATTCATCCCAGCTCTGTTGTGCCAGTGCGCTGAGGCTTTTGGTAAGTTTTTCTTTGTCTGTCCCACAGTTGAGTATGATTGTAATCGGATGCTTTGAGAGGCAGGCCAGCTTGCGCACGCTCCGGTTTTTATCCCGCGATTGTTCAGCGAAATGAAACCTGGACCAGGCATTAAACATATGGTTAGCACTAAGCTTATAAAACGTTGTCGATTCACTGACTTTGCCTGATGATTCTGTGCTAAAACTGACTTCAACCCGATGTTTACCTGCATTGAGACTGGCAAGATCAATACCCTCGTCAAAACCCGCATACATTGAGTGCTCAAGATGTCGATTCTTGCGATAAACATCTGGTCGATATTTCGACGTCCTGGAAGATTTGAAGAGCAGACCATCGATATGCACATCGAAGCTGACAGGTCCCGAATCAGAAATTGCCCAACCTTGGATCAACAGCTCTTCGACACAAAGAATCTTGCCGTTGCTAAAGCTGTCCAGCTCGAATTTGATATTGGGAGAGGATGAGTTGTTCTGGTTTGCCTCGAAACCTTGAGTAAACTTTCCTTTAAGTTTTTTTTTTGAGCCTCCAGGGAGATGTTGGCGGACCTTTCGGCTAACAAACCGCAATGGGCCAGTGATTCTCCATGAAGTAGAATTCAGCATACGTCTCACAGCGTTGTCCAGGTCCTCGTGCAGCGCAATGAGTTTTTGATATTCATCATTTTTTAGAGCAAGCTGATTTTGCAAAGTTTCCTGGGTACGGCTTCTTTTATCAATATCACTGTTCAGCAGGATCATTTGGCGCTGTAAGTTTGAAATATCACTGTTCATCAATATCACTTGGCGCTGTAAGTTTGAAATCTCACTAAATATCTCTCCGAGCATCTGGTTGTACTCGTTCCCAGTCCAGATGCCCAACCACTTCTCAAACAATTTCGCTCTGCCAGCAGCAGTAGCTTTATCGGGTAAATATTTATCTTCATCATTGCTTGTGGCAGTGGTTGAACCTCCGCCTTGTCGATAGAAGGCTGTTGTTATGTTCAGATGCAGAAAGTCTGTATGTCGGGCAAGTTGCAGCCAGAAATCCCAGTCTTCAAAATCGTCAAAATTTTCATCAAAACGGCAACCCTTGTTAAGAATAGAGCGGCGAAACAGCAATGAGTGAATGGCGATATAGTTGTCATGCATCAAAACTCGTCTGTCAAAATCTTGAGCAAATACTGTGTTGAGCAATTTGCCGTCTGCCGTTGTCAGTTGCGTATTTGAATAGGTCGCATCGATATCTGGATTTGATTCGAGTTCAGACAGCAGGGATGCAATGTGTTCCGATGCTATCCAGTCATCTTCATCCAAAAAAATTATGTACTCGCCTTGTGCTGCATCCAGTCCGGCATTGGCCGCTTTAGCTCGTGGCAATGGATTGCCTGGCGAAACGATTTTGCACTGAACAGGACCACTCCATGTAGATGCTTCATTTAAATCTTTGCAGGCAGCATCGACCAGAAGGAGTTCGAGATTGGGGTGGGTTTGGCAGGCGACCGATTGCAGCGCTTCCTGGAGTTCTCTGCGACCAGTAGTTCGGCAAATTATAGAAACCAGAGAGTTGGAACCGGGCACGGTATCAGTAGACATACTCGCAACTGTATTAAGATATTCAGGAGCGCAGTATATACACTTTCATCTATGGACGCAGTTCAGGGTTGGGTGTCAGCGAATAACTGCCGCTCTAATACAGCACCGACAACGTGACCTATGAAATCAAGAAATAGTGTGTCCAGATTGACGTTGAAGTAGTTTTCAGCATAATTGCCAAGAGCCAGTAATGCCAGCACTTTTCCATTGCTGATCACTGGACACAGGGCCGTGGATTTAACAGATTCGGTATTATTGAACAACCAATCAACATGTTCTCCTTTCAGCGCCCCACAATGAGTACGCTTAAGTCTCAATACATCACCAAAACGGTGTTTTAGTGATGCCAATGAATCAGTTCGAACAGAATTGGCCACTTGCAAATCAGTATGCTCAATTAAAATGATTTCACAGGCATCAATGCTGTCATGACTGGATAGTTGATCAACTGCGACATTGGTAATCTCAGTAACATTCTTAGCTCTCAGAAGCGCCAGCACCAGGTTTCGGGTTGTATCGAATAGCTGGTCGTTATTACGAGCATTCTTTAATAGATTATTTAGCTTCTGCCGTGCTTCGATCTCACGTTCACGGAATATTGTTACCTGACGTTCGAGTAAAGAAATAGCATTGCCACTTGCATGGGGTAATGAAAGTTCGGCCAGCAAATCATCTTGTTGAAGAAAAAATTCGGGATGGGCTCGTAAGTAGGCGGCTACATCATCGGCATGCAGTTCATCAACACTATCAGTGTCTACTGCTTCCGCAACAGAGGTTTCATTGTTCATAATTTCAGAGTTCCTTCATACACTGTGGTAGCTGGTCCTGACATTAACACTGAGGATTCATTACCAGACCATGCTATGTTCAATGTTCCGCCCGCTAACTTGACACTTACCCGGGTTCCCAGCAGCCCCAGGGACTGGCCTGCGACGACCGCAGCACATGCACCTGTTCCGCAGGCTAAGGTTTCTCCGGTTCCGCGCTCATATACCCGCAGTTTTATCTGCTCAGGGCTGACAATCTGCATGAAGCCAACATTGACGCCTTCAGGAAAATCGGGATGCGAACCTATTGCTCCCCCGATATCTTTTACGGCTGTCTTCGCCAGGTCTTCAACGATAATGACGGCATGTGGGTTTCCCATGGATACGGTGCTGAACTCAATCGTCGTCGATTCTCCATTTAAATCAATTTGACGCTGATATGTGGTGTTCTGCATAGGAGCCGAGAAGGGTATTTTTCCCGGTTGCAGCTCTGGTGCACCCATGTCGACTGTTATATTGCCAGCCTGGTCAGTTTCCAGCATCAGTATTCTATTGAGTGTCTTCACGGCAACAGGGTTCTTAGTGCTTAACCCTTTTTCCCTGACAAACACCGCAAAACAACGTGCGCCGTTTCCACAGTGTTCCACTTCACTGCCATCTACATTAAAGATTCGGTAATCAAAGTCAGCCTCTGGAGAACTGGGAGGTTCAACTAGAAGTAGTTGGTCAAAGCCAATACCGAAGCGCCGATCAGCGAGTGACTTAACTCTTTCCGGATCAATGCTGACTGGCTGAGTCACACCGTCGATCACGATAAAATCGTTGCCGAGGCCATGCATTTTGGTAAAAGGAATTTCCATGGGTAACAAAATTAACAATCGCTTTGATTAGGCAACCTCTGATTAATTACCTACGTTGCTATTGCTGCGTTAAAAATCAGCTCAAAATGTGCATTTATGACCTATAAACTGCACTTTTTCACTGATTTTTGCCTTGCACTCACTGCCTCGCAAACATTAATCAGAGGCTCCTTAGAGTTTAACTTATTCGGGCAGACAGCTCTCTGCTGCCAACAGTTCAGTAACTTCTTCACGCTTTCGCACCAGGTAATGATTCTCTCCATCAACCATAATCTCAGGAGCACGGCCACGGGTGTTGTAATTGGAACTCATAACAAACCCATAGGCACCTGCAGACCTGACTGCCAATAGATCACCTGCACTAACGACAAGTTCTCTTTCCTTGCCCAGAAAATCTGCTGACTCACACACAGGGCCTACAACGTCATAGATCTGCGGTTCCCCCTCTCTTCTTTCAACCGGCACTATATCTTGCCATGCACCATAGAGTGCCGGGCGGAGTAGATCATTCATTGCACCATCTACGATAATGAAGTTCTTATGCTCATTGCATTTTATATATTCGATTTTTGTTACAAATAAACCCGCATTTGCTGCAATAGATCTGCCTGGCTCTAACAATAATGTTAGCTCTCTTTGTTCGAATCTGTCGCGTACTGCATGAATCAGGTCTGACGGTTGAGGAGGTTTTTCGTCTCCATAGGTGACGCCAAGTCCACCTCCCATATCGAAGTGCTGCAATGTGATGCCACGTGAGGCCAGCTCATCAACCATGGCCAGCAATCGATCGATTGCATCCAGAAACGGCTCAGTGCTGGTAAGCTGGGAACCGATATGGCAATCAATTCCTGTCAGTTCAATGCCACCCATCTCTGCTGCATCACTATAGCCTTGTAAGGCTTCATCACTGGCAATTCCAAACTTGTTTTCTTTCAACCCGGTGGAAATATAAGGGTGGGTCCCTGCATCAACATCGGGGTTCACACGCAGAGAGACAGGCGCCCGCACGCCATGACTGGATGCTATTTCATTAATTCGATTTAGTTCTGCCATCGACTCGACGTTAAAACAATGGATATTGCATTCCAAAGCACGCTCAATTTCCTGATAAGTTTTACCGAGCCCGGAAAAGATAACTTTTGAGGTGTCACCGCCAGCCGCTAACACCCGTTCCAGCTCGCCGCCAGAAACAATATCGAATCCTGATCCCAGTCTTGCGAGTAAATTCAAAACCGCCAGATTAGAATTCGCTTTCACGGCATAGCAAATTAAGTGGGGCAGCTCGCCCAAGGCTTGCTGATAAATCCGATAGTGCCTTTCTAAAGTCGCTCTGGAATATATGAAACAGGGAGTGCCATAGACACGAGCCAACTCTGTAACTGGCACGTCTTCTGTAAAAAGTGCCTCTGATGCCCCGTTGGGCCGAAAATTAAAATGATCCATGGATGGTCGGTCTGATTTGTGGGTATCGAAAGAGTACTAGTAGCGTTGGAAATTCGCTGTAGAGACTTGTTCTGGCCGAGTCAGGCCGCCTTTCTGGCCGCATGCGCCAAGCATCAGCATCAGGCTGGCCAGGCATACAATTCCAATCGTTGTTGACGTGCGCTTCATCGCTATTATTGAGGGTCAGGTACAAAGAACTGGAGATTATACCGCCAGCATGTCCATAAACACAGGTTGTTCTCAATTGCTGGCACCAGATAGAAATGCCTTTAGAATATTGATTTTCTTAGCAATTCCGTTTGTCTCAACTGGTCTTGAAAATTGCCTTTTTGATCTCTATATTTGCCAACTCTTTTAAATTAGATAATTAAGCAAAAAGACAAATTGAGCCCGAAAAAGTGACTCAAATACTCTGCCCAATTCAATTTGACAAATACTAAGGAACCTCTGATTAATTACCTACGTTGTTATTGCTGCGTTAAAAATCAGCTCAAAATGCGCATTTATGACCTATAAACTGCGCTTTTTCGCTGATTTTTGCCTTGCACTAACTGCCTCGCAAACATTAACCAGAGGCTCCCTAATACAATATAGTCTTTAACCATGATTGAAATTCAGAATCTGACAAAAAAATTCGAGCAATTTATTGCGATCGACAACCTAAGCTTCAATGTGCAGGAAGGTGAAGTCCTGGGTTTTCTGGGCCCTAATGGCGCTGGCAAGTCCACCACTATGAAAGTAATTACCGGATTCCTGTCACCAACCAGCGGTAGCGTATCAATCGATGGCTTTGATATTGCTGACAACCCTATCGATGCCAAATCTCTAATCGGATATCTACCGGAGGGTGCACCTTCTTACGGTGATATGACCACCGTGGAATTTTTACGCTTTATTGCACGAGTACGTGGATTCAAAGGTGAGGAAGCGGAGCGAAAGATTGAGCAGGTTGTAAGAGAAGTAGCGTTGGAGTCTGTGCGCGAGCAGAGAATTGAAACGCTCTCCAAGGGTTTTAAACGTCGAGTTGGCTTGGCACAAGCCATAATGCATGATCCCAAAGTACTCATTCTTGATGAGCCAACAGATGGTTTGGACCCGAATCAAAAACACCATGTGCGTGAACTCATTAAAAATCTGGCCAGAGACAAAATTGTCATCATCTCCACTCATATCCTGGAAGAGGTAACGGCTGTTTGTAGTAGAGCAATCATTATTGCTAATGGCAGCATTGTTGCTGATGGCACGCCCGCCGAATTGGAATCGCAATCACGATATCACCAGGCAGTGAGCGTAAGATTAAGCAAAGACTATGATCTTGCTGCGGACCTTTCCGGAGTATCAGAAGTCAGCGCAGTTGAAAAAGTCGAAGATGAGGAACTGACTTATACCATCCTTGCCAGCGATAGTGCTTCAATTTTTTCTCAAGTCTCTGAAATTGCGCAGAACAATCATTGGCCGGTAACTGAGTTCCATGTTGAACGCGGACAGCTTGAAGATGTGTTTCGCACAGTCACTCAAGCCGGGGAAGGAGTATAATCATGGGGCATATTACTACCATCTTTAGACGTGAACTTTTGAGTTATTTTGCAACTCCTTTAGCATATATCTTTGTTGTAATTTTTCTCATCACAAATGGAATCTTTACCTTTGATATGGGAGGATTCTACATCCGTGGACAAGCTGATTTACTGCCTTTCTTTGGCTTCCATCCATGGCTATATCTTTTTATGGTGCCCGCAATAGCAATGACCCTTTGGGCTGATGAGCGTAAAACCGGCACCATCGAGCTTCTACTTACCTTGCCAGTTCGTTTGTCAGATGCAGTGCTGGGAAAGTTTCTGGCGGCATGGGTACTAACTGGCATTGCGTTGCTGCTAACTTTTCCCATCTGGATTACTGTCAACTATTTAGGTGATCCTGATAATGGAGTGATTCTGGCTGCATACATCGGTAGTTGGTTTATGGCCGGTGGCTTTCTTGCAATTGGTTCGTGCATGTCGGCCTGCACCAGGAACTCTGTGATTGCATTTATTCTTACAGTGTCTATTTGTTTCATATTTGTGATCCTGGGTTCTCCCATATTGCTCAATGCCTTTCCTGCCTGGGTGCCACAGGTGTTAGTCGATGCCTTCGCAGCAATGGGCTTCCTCACACACTTTGATTCGATCTCAAAAGGTGTGCTGGATATTCGCGATTTCCTTTTCTTCGCAGTCTTCATTGCAGGATGGCTACTGGCCAGCGCTGTAGTGATCGAAATGAAGAAAGCCAACTAAAGAGAGAGAAGAGCAGATGAGTAAGAAATTTTTGTTTTCTCCTACAGGTTTGGCTGCCATCGCTGTGGCATTGGTTATCAGTGTCGCTGTGATTAGTGTATTCCCCAGCCTGCGAATCGACTTAACTGAGGATCAGCTATACACCCTTTCAGATGGTAGTCGGAACATCGTTACAAACCTTGATCAGCCAATCGAGCTGATGTTTTTCTATTCAGAGAGTGGGACTGAAGATCAGCCTCAGATTCGCGCCTATGGCACTCGGGTCCAGGAATTGTTGCAAGAGATAGTCATCGCGAGTGAAGGCAGCCTGAATCTGAACGTGATTGATCCTGAGCCATTTTCCGAGGATGAAGATTTGGCCCGTCAGTACGGGATTCAGGCTGTTCCGGTAAGCCAGGGTGGTGAAGAAATCTATTTTGGACTGGCGGTCACACCGGACATAGCGCCTGAAGATGTGAATCCACTAATACCTCCAGCCATTGAGACTATGCCATTAGTGCGACCAGATCAGGAACAATTCCTTGAATACGAATTCATGAAGATGATCACTACTGTAGCGAATCCAGATCGTACAGTGGTAGGACTTATCACGGAGCTTTCAATTGATGGCGGGTTTGATCCGCAATCCGGTCAGGTAACACCTCCATGGTTTGTTATGGAATTTATTCGTCAGTTGTATGAGGTACAGCGCATCCCGGTAAGCGCTACTGAAATTGATGAAGAGGTTGATATCTTGATGGTAGTGCATCCACAGGACTTGTCGGAGCAACTGCTTTATGCCATTGATCAGCATGTGATGCGCGGCGGAGAGACATTGGTATTTCTCGATCCTAACGCTGACTCGATGGTATCGTTATCACCACAAGGCGCGCTGATTCCTGCTGGTATGAGTTCTGATTTACCGGGCTTATTGGAAAGCTGGGGAATTGAATATGCCAACGATCGAGTGCTGACAGACAACGAACTGGCGTTGCGCGTAAGAATGAGTCAGACAGAACGGCCAATACCACATCTTGGTATGCTGGGTGTGCAGCGGCAGTATTTGACCCGGCATGACATCATTACAAGTCAGCTGGAAACCATAAACCTGTCTTCGACCGGTGTTATCTCGCAGGCTGAAAACGCTCGTACCACATTTGAGCCATTAATCGTTTCTTCAAGCGACACCATGTTAATGGACCGAGTATTGTTAGAGAGTGTTACTGATCCTTCGGCGCTGTTCGATGAATTCGAATCAACAAACGAAAGTCATACCATTGCTGCCAGAGTGACTGGCATGATTAACAGTGCTTTCCCCAATGGGCGCCCAATGGTAGAAGAAGAGGAACCTGAAACTGGTACGGAAGCTGAAGAGGCAGAGGAGGGGGCAGAAGCGGCCGCCGACATGTCCAATAATCCAGCCGAACCCGCCGAAGAGCCAGCCGCTGAAGAATCAGTGGTAGAAGAAGCTGCGGAACATATCGCCAGTTCCAATGGCTCGGTAAACATCGTGATTTATGCAGATTCAGATATGTTAATGGATCGGCTCTGGGTCCAGGTCGCACAATTTCTGGGGCAACGCATTCCACAGCCATTTGCCAACAATGGGGATCTGTTGATCAACACGCTGGATAATTTAAGCGGGGGCGCTGATCTGGTAAGTATTCGCAGCCGCGGGACTTATTCACGCCCATTCACTCGGGTTGTTGATTTGCAGCGGCAGGCAGATGATCGACTGCGAATTGAGGAAGCCGAGTTATTAGATCGCTTGGCAGAAACGGAGGAGTCGCTTGCTCAACTTAGTCAAGATGGGGAAGGTAATCCGATTGGCCAGATTACGCCAGAGATACAGGCTGAAATTGATCGCTTCAATGAAGAGCTGTTGGACACTCGCAGACGCTTGCGTGATGTTCAGTTTCAACTGACAGAAGATATAGATCGCTTAGGCAGTTATCTCAAAGCTATCAATACCGCGCTTATTCCCATACTGCTGACGGTATTGGCTTTATTGGCACATTTTGCTCGGGTTCGCCGCAGAAGCGCTGCACGTTAGATAACGCGCTCTGCATCCTCTGGGGTGCGCACTGGAATGCGCACCCTGATATGAGTGCCTTCCCCTGGCTCGCTGCTGATCTGTAGTTCTCCCCCGTGGGCCTCCGCAATCAGGCGACTCAAGTAGAGTCCCAGGCCGAAGCCGCCTGTATTGCGCTGGCGGGAACTGTCTGCTCGATAGAAGGGTTCGCTGATGTGGGGCAAGTGCTCTTCTGCGATGCCTTCGCCTTGATCGATTACTTCGATAGCAGCATCCTCTTCCACCCAACTAAGTTTGACCTGGATAGGATTGGATTCACCATGACGAATGGCGTTATTTACTAGATTGGTAAGCAGCAGCCGTATTCGTAAACGGTCTATGAGGATTTCTTGGTCATTATCAGGTACATCAACTTCGATGCCCCCCTCGTAGCTTTCGAATTGATCGGCCATCCCCGTGATGAATTCGGCCATATAAACAGGTTCTTCAGAAAGCAAAGCGTGATCATCATTGAGCCGTTCTGCCTCAATCCAGTCTGAGATCAGTAGATCAATTTCATTGATATCTTCCCGTAGCTGCTCTTTCTCGGTACTGGAAGGCATAAACTCCAATCGCAGTTTAGCTTTGGTTATCGGTGTGCGTAACTCATGGCTTATAGCTAATAGAAGCTGTCGTTTTGCTTCCAGCATAGACTGCAATGAATCAGCCATATGGTTAATACTTTCTGTGAGTTCTCCCAATTCATCCTGGCGATTACTTTCTACTCTGTACCCCAAATCACCTTTCTCGATTCGTTCGGCCCCACGGCGCAGCATTCTTACCGGTGCCAGCAATCGATTTACCATAATGTAGTTCAGAAACAGGACGAGTATTGCCAGCGCAGAACCTACATACAAAACAAAAACATTAATGCGGTTCTCGCTTTGAAAACGTGGGTATAGAAAGAACTCATACCCACCTCGATTAGCATGAATGATCCCCTCGTTATTCACTGTTCTTACTTCTGCATCTGAAGAAAGAGTACGGTCAAAGGTGGAGTCGTCAACATTCAAACGATTATCGGGATCTGAACTCCAACGCATGATTGGATTGCGAATATTGATTGTCCAATTCAACTCGCCTGCGAGGCGCATTGCATTACTTAAGTTTGGCGGCGTACCAATGTCTTTAATAATCGATTCAATATTACGTGTGAAGAAGTCTGGAATTGTATCAATTGAATTTTCGTTTTGATTTATTGCTCGCAACGAGAACGAAACAATTATGAAGAAACTGACGACGGTAAATCCGAAGATAAACAGCAATCGCAGAAACAACGATTTTTTGACTTGATCGACAAGGGTGGTCATATCTGCTCACCGACAAAAGTGTAGCCACGTCCCCAAACCGTTTTAATGAAACGGGGTGTTTTAGAAGTGTCTTTTAACTTATGTCGGAGGCGGCTTACCAATGTGTCCACAGCTCGAGAGAAAAGTTCTGCATCGATACCGCGTAATCGATTCATCAACTCATCGCGGGTAAAAGTTTTATTTGGAAACTGCATAAAGAGAATGAGTAGCTCATACTCCATGGTAGTCAGTTCCAGCACATCACCATCGAGTTTTACTTCTCTGCGGGAGACATCAACTTCCAACCCATTGATAGGTTTGATAGACCGTACGCCATTATCATCGCTGCTACGGCGCAGAATATTGTGAATACGAGCAACAAGTTCTCTTGGTTCGAATGGTTTGGGCAAATAGTCATCAGCGCCAAGCTCCAGTCCGACGATTCGGTCGGTTACTTCGGCATGGGCCGTGAGCATGAGTATCGGAAGCTGGCCATAGATTGAAGACTTGGCACGAATCTCCCGGCAAATTTCAAACCCATCTTTTTCTGGCAACATGACATCCAGAATCAAGAGATCAGGTTTTACTTTTTTTATGAGCTCGAAGCCTTTGCCTGGCGCAAGAGCGACGCGTACCTTCATATCATAACGTTCGAGATACTGAGTGAGAAGCTCGCCCAGTTTTTCGTCGTCATCAATAATCAGTATTTGTTTCATTTTATTACTATTGTTGGATAGACAGCCTGGCAATAGTACGAATTCGCTCTATCGAAAGCAAATATCCAGGTACCTTCCCATCGACTGAACAGGTATGTTTTTGCGCAATTTATCCGCAGAAAAAACAGCCTTGATCATACACTTCTTGCTTGAGTAGATGTCCGTGCTTGTTAACCCAACTCCCATCCTTTAGGTCGCTCGCAAGTGCTTGTAATCCATTGTGTAAATCGTGTTCGTCTAATTTGTTTTGTGAAAGGTTGAAATTCCATTAAGATGACCTTCTTTGAGGTAGTTCTCCGGCTGCACCCAATACGCCATCGCAGAATGATCCTGCAAATCTTTGGGCAATGGAAAGAGTTCCTGGGAAGAGCACTTATTTAACTCGCTCTCTGCGTAATTTCTTAGGGAACCTCTGATTAATTACCTAGGTTGTTATTGCTGTGTTAAAAATCAGCTCAAAATGCGCATTTATGACCTATAAACTGCGCTTTTTCGCTGATCTTTGCCTTGCACTAACTGCCTCGCAAACATTAATCAGAGGCTCCTTGGTTGATGTACGGAAAGGCTCAGGACTTTATCACTATCCTTAAACTGAGGAATGTAATCAAATAACTGGAAGCTGGCTTGGAATTCGATATCAAAGGCAAACATCACTAAAAGTCCATTGCTGATGACTCGAATTGCTTCCATTATCCCTTTTTGCCAATCCTGGAAGTGATGGGTACACAAGGTCATGACTGCTGCATCGAAGCGGTCATTACTGAAAAGAAGATTTTCAGCAATGCCATCATGACAACAGAGAGTTAGATGCTGTTTCGCCTGTCCACGCATAACAGAGGAAGGTTATACTGCGTTCACTTTCAGACCCAAACCCAAACCCCAACCCAGGCTCGGCGAGTCCACAACTGCAGTTTCCTGTTCCAGCTCCGATGTCATAAGTGAAGAGCCTTTACGTATAGCGCATAAATCGCTTAAGCGAGTGGCAATTCGAGGATGCGCTGCGCGAGTTGAGAAACAGGTCTTACCAATCTGGTTGTAGCGGGCTGGCATAGCTTAGAAGCAGCTTAGCATGGTCGGTTTCTTAAAAACTGATTCAACAAATTATTGGCTTGAATCTTGTGGAAAGATGCCCATAAATAGGGTCTACAATAGTGAAAATGTGCTCTTGACTCATCGTCATGGATATCGATCAATGAAAGGTTTCTATTCAGCGCTACTGGGCGGCACCCTTGCCTTGATACTGTCGGGCCTTGTGGCAGCTCAAACTCAGCCGTATTCAGAGTTCGCAACCAACGACGAGGCCAACAATATTGAGGTGTTTAAACGCACCAGCCCTTCAGTTGTGAATATTACCAATGCCAGATTGGTGCGCTCGTTTTACTCACTCAATCCCCAGGAGGTTCCACAGGGTAGCGGTACAGGATTTGTTTGGGACAAGGGGGGTCATATCGTGACTAATTATCATGTGGTTCAACAGGCAGACAGGGTGCTGGTAACGATGCAGGATGGCACCACCTATGCTGCCCGCGCAGTGGGATTGGACCCGAGTCGTGACCTTGCAGTATTAAAAATCGATGCCGATCAGGAGCTGATTCCAGTGATTCCTGGAGATTCTTCTTTATTGGAAGTGGGCCGCAAAGTAATCGCCATCGGCAACCCCTTTGGTCTCGATACCACAATGACCGTTGGCGTGGTGAGCGCGCTGGGACGGGAAATTGATTCTGTTAATCGGCGTACGATCCGCGATGTCATTCAAACTGATGCCGCAATCAACCCAGGCAATTCAGGCGGCCCGCTTTTAAATTCTCTTGGACAGCTTATTGGGGTTAACACAGCCATCTATAGCCCAAGTGGTGGCAGTTCAGGTATTGGTTTTGCTATTCCGGTGAACACGGTTAGCAGTGTGGTTCCACAGCTCATTCAATATGGCAGAGTGCAGACCCCTATCTTGGGTGTGACTCGAATACCTCAGCCTGATTACTATCGGCGGTTGTGGGGTATTGAAGGTGTCATTGTGATGGATACAGTGGAAGGCACAGATCCTGAGCGCCTGGGCATGCGTGGACTTGCCCGTTCCGAGCGAGGGAGGATCGTTTTGGGAGACGTGATCGTTGAAGTGGACGGTGAACCTGTCCGTAATGAGAACGACCTGGCTGGCATTATTGAGCAAAAACAACCCGGCGATACTGTGAGAGTTCTCACGCAGCGTGACAATAACGTATTAAGTTATGAGATCAAGTTGCAGGCACCGCCCAATCCTTAACGGGTTTGCAATTTTTTCCGAGCAGAATCTGCTGCTCGCTTGACTTGTTCAGGTGCAGTCGCGCCAAAGTGGTTTCTCGCGGCAAGAGAACCTTCAAGAGTGAGAACCTCGAACACATCTTCAGTAATTACATCACTACACGATTGCAGTTGACTTAATTCAAGCTCAGAAAGATCCAGCCCAAGCTCAATACCTGATTTTACGGCATTGCCAACCACTTCATGAGCATCGCGAAAAGGGAGTCCTTTCTTCACCAGATAATCAGCCAGGTCTGTTGCAGTTGCATAACCCAGCCTGGTCGACTGTAACATAGCTTCCTTATTGCAAACTATGGCAGGTACCATGCTCGCATAAGCGTAAAGACAATCTTCCAGGGTATCCAATAAATCAAACAATGGCTCTTTGTCTTCTTGATTATCTTTGTTGTAGGCTAAAGGCTGTGACTTCATCAGTGTTAGCAAAGACATCAGGTGGCCAGTTACACGACCAGTTTTACCTCGAATCAGTTCAGGTACGTCGGGATTTTTCTTTTGCGGCATTATCGAAGAGCCAGTACAGAATCGATCAGGCAATTCTATAAAGTTAAATTGCGCGGAAGTCCACAGCACCAGCTCTTCAGAAAAACGAGATAGATGAGTCATGATAAGACTGCCAGCGGCTGCCAACTCGATAGCGAAATCTCGATCGCTCACTGAATCCAGAGAATTATTGCTAGGGGCATCGAAACCCAGTAACTCCGCAGTGTAGTTTCTGTCGATTGGGAAAGTCGTTCCCGCAAGTGCAGCTGCACCCAGTGGCGAAACATTCACCCGTTTACGACAGTCTTGCAGCCTGCTGAAATCGCGATCCAGCATTTCGAACCAGGCCAGCATATGATGGCCGAAACTAACCGGTTGTGCAGTTTGCAAATGGGTGAAACCAGGCATTATTGTTTCTGCTTCACGCTCAGCTAAGTCAACCAGATTGGTTTGAAGTTGACTGAGTAAACCACTTAGCGCATCAATTCTATCTCTGACATAGAGGCGAATATCTGTGGCCACCTGGTCGTTGCGCGACCTTCCGGTGTGTAGTTTTTTACCTGCTTCACCTATGCGATTGCTAAGTGCAGCTTCGATGTTCATGTGAACATCTTCCAGCTCAACAGACCACTCAAACCGATTTGCGGCAATATCTTCTCGAATAGCAATCAATCCGGATTCGATTTGTTGATACTCTTCTGCGGTCAAAACACCAACTTTGTTTAACATACCCGCATGAGCAATTGAGCTTTCGATATCATATTCATAAAGCCGCTGATCGAATTGCACGGAGGCCGTAAATTGCTCGACGAACTCGTCAGTGGCTTCACTGAACCTTCCGCCCCACAATTTGTCGGTTTTCTTATTCTCGCCCATGGCTCTGTCGGTGTTTAACACATGTGAAAAGGGCAGGTGAGTATACAGGAAGCCTGATAAATGAAGAAGCTGTCAACGATTTGGTGAATTTCGGCCTCAGACAAAGTCAGTGCAATGCCGTAGAATACCGGCCTCGGCTACTGGAGAAGGACTATGTGAGCCGAATCATTACACGAGAAATCCATGAATCGACTTCGCATTGCAACTCGAGAAAGCCCACTGGCCCTTTGGCAAGCTCACTATGTAAAGACAGCTTTACAGGCGCAGCATAAAGAGCTAGCTGTGGAGTTAGTACCCATGACAACCCGAGGAGATCAGATACTGGATTCTCCTTTGGCCAAAGTTGGCGGCAAAGGCTTGTTCGTTAAGGAACTTGAATGTGCAATGTTGGCTGATGAAGCTGACATCGCTGTGCATTCGATGAAAGATGTACCTATGGAGTTTCCTGATGGTTTGGGTTTGGCTGTAATTTGCGAACGCGAAGACCCGAGCGATGCCTTAGTTTCCAATCAATATCAGAGCCTGGATGCTTTGCCTGAAGGTGCCAGAGTCGGAACATCCAGTTTTCGGCGACAATGCCAACTTAAACGGCTGCGTCCTGACCTTACAATTCTGGATTTACGTGGCAATGTCGGCACTCGTTTATCAAAACTGGATGCCGGTGATTATGATGCAATCATCCTTGCCGCCGCTGGCTTATTACGATTGGAGTTATCTGACCGAATTGTGCAACGTCTGGATAGTGATCTTGTATTGCCTGCAGGTGGGCAGGGAGCAATTGGCATCGAGTGTCGTACAGAAGACATTAAAATACTGCAGTTAGTGGATTGCCTTCATCACGGTGGAACCGCGTCTCGGGTAACCGCCGAACGTGCCGTGAATGCTAAACTGCAAGGAGGCTGTCAGGTACCTATTGCCAGTTTTGCTGAATTAAGGGGGGACAATTTGTATCTTCGTGCATTAGTAGGGTCTTTGGATGGAAGTCAGATTTTACGTACGGAGCGATTAGGTAACATGCATGATGCTGAACAGCTTGGCATTCAAGCTGCTGAAGACTTGTTAGCACAGGGAGCCGGTAAGATTCTTGAATCAATCTCAGCACCGGCTGATTAATGGCAATGGCAAAAAGAGAAACAGGCATTGGTGAGTTATCCGCACTAACGGTGCTTGTAACACGGCCAGCCCATCAACAAGAAAGTCTTGTTCATTCAATAGAAAATCTAGGTGGTAAAACCATCAGTATGCCGCTTATTGATATCTTTCCTTTGTCTGAAGATGAAATCATAAGGACCTCATCGAATGCCATTAAGAATCTCGATCAGTTCGAGACACTCATTTTTGTAAGCAGCAATGCGGCGCGCATTGGTGGTGAAATGATCGACGCCTACTGGCCACAATTTCCAGCAGGCATTACTGTCATTGGTATTGGCCAAACTACATCGCGTGCTACCGTGGAGTGGCTGAATTGTTCTGTGGTAACGCCAGATCAGGGAAATGATAGTGAAGCGGTGCTGGCACTCCCTGAACTGCAAGAGGTTGCCGAGAAACGGATAGGAATAGTATGTGGAATAGGCGGTAGAGAATTACTCGCCAATGAACTATCCAGGCGCGGTGCAATAGTTGAAATCATCGAGGTATATTGCCGGGAGTCTCGTCATTACAATCCAGAACAAGTCAATGAGTTACTTATGGATTCTGCTTGTAATTCAATAACCGTTCATAGCGGCGAGTCATTGCAACAGTTGATCGCATTGAGTGGAAATAACATAAGCCGGATCTCTCTGTTACCATTAGTGGTGCCATCCGCCAGAGTGCAAAATCACGCTCAAGAGGCTGGCTTCTCAAGAGTTATTAATGCTGTGGGCGCTGATGATCGGGCAATGACTCAAGCTCTGCAGCAAATTGCTGCAGACCGTGTTTTATAGAGCCGACAAGCTAAGGAAGCTCTGATTAATGTTGGCGAGGCAGTCGGTGCACCAAAAGTAGCCGCTTCAGGCGAGGCAAAAATCGGCGAGCCGAAGTGTAGCGAAAACGGCACCCGCAAGGTGAGCAGCTTTAGCTGCGTAAAAAGCGCAGCTAATAACGCATAAATACGCACTTTGAGCTGATTTTTAACGCAGTAATGGCAACGCAGATAATTAATCAGAGGTTCCCTAAGTAAGTGCAATAATCTATTTTAAAAGAGATTAACTGTGGCAGATAAACCGGAAACGCCAAAAATTCTTGAAGAAATATCTAAGGGAACCAATCCTAAATCTAGCGGAGGAAGTTCCCGTTCGCAAAAAAATGCCCGTCG
Source organism: uncultured Pseudohongiella sp. (assembly GCA_965198435.1). Taxonomy (GTDB): domain Bacteria; phylum Pseudomonadota; class Gammaproteobacteria; order Pseudomonadales; family Pseudohongiellaceae; genus UBA9145. Next base: position 1,010,012 of record OZ240664.1, read on the forward strand.
TCGGTTTCTGATAATCCTGTTGTTGTTTCTACCTCTTGTGGCAGGTATGGCCTATTTAGGTTATACCCAATTTAATTTACTCACAGAGCTGGCAGACCTGCAGCAGCAAAATGCTACCCTCAATGAGTCTGTGGCCGGGTATCAAACAGAACTTACTTCACTGCGCTCTCAAATAAATAGTATGCCTGAGCAAGTTACCGTAGACACAGGAGCTATAGATGCCTTGTCTTCCAGACTCGGCACAGATATTGACATGCTTGCTCAAGAAATTGTCCGGCTTGATGCTCAGCAATCAAAGATTGCGACGCCGCAAAATAGCCAATGGAAAATCTTTGAAGCAAACTATTTTGTTCAGTTGGCTAATCGTAAACTGCAATTAGAAGGTGATTCGCTATCAGCCATTGAGTTGTTAGAGAAAGCAGATGCCGCATTATTGGAATCGGGATCCAACGCCGTGTTGCGAGCACGGCAGGCATTAGCCGACGACATTGCCATGTTAAGAGTTTTGGAACTGCTCGATAGGGAAGGCTTATTCATTCGAATTGATAATTTGAGTGATCAGATTAGCGGGATTGATCTGTTAACTTCCATGCGTGAAAGGTTGCAAAATCGATCTGAGTCAACTGATCAGCAATCAGACTCTGAGACTTCAGGATTTATCGATAGCAGTATGGCGTTTCTTAGCAGTGTGTTTGTGTGGCGAACCTGGGAAGACTCGCCAGAAGCAATGTTGGCGTCAGGCCAGGAAGCAATCATACAGCAGCGCGTTCAGTTATCAGTGGAGCAGGCTAAAGTCGCCTTACTCAATAGCAACGCCGCACTTTATCAACGCAGCCTGGGTGACATTTCTGACTGGATTCGGCAATACGCGACTTCTGACTCTGTTGCCGGGCAGCAAGTGTTAGCTGAACTGGCAGAACTGATGCAGATTGAAATCGATTCAGCATTGCCAGAACTCAGCCAATCAATGGCTTCCTTGCAACAACTCACGGCGACACTGCAATAAGGAATTATGATTAGGCTGTTCATACTCAGTTTACTTGCTATCGTACTTGCGCTTTGGGTAACGCTTTATGTTGGCTTCCCAACTGATCCTGGTTATCTCCTGATCGCTTTCGGTAATGTCACATTTGAAACCAGTTTGTTTGCGTTATTGGTGGCAGCCGTCGTGCTTTATGCCACCGCTAGAATTCTGTTACTCGTTCTGCACTGGGTCAATCCGATGAAGTTGTTGGCAGTTGGGCGCGAGTTGAATTCGCAGCGCAAGGCCAGGGCACGAAGTAATACTACAGAAGGTTTACTGGCCTTAGCACGTGGAAACTGGCAGGCGAGCCTTAAGTTCTTACAAAAAGGCATCACGGAAAAGGACGCGACTGTTGTAAACAACCTGGCTGCTGCCTATGCCGCGCATCAATTAGGTCACCGAGACACCTGGGTTGAACTGTTAGAATCGGCTGAAGTTAATTACCCTACTGCCCGCTCAACCATCAATTATGTGAAGGCACAACTACATTTTAAATCTGGTCAACTGGAACAAAGTCTTGCAGTTCTTGAAGAACTGAAAAAAAATGCCCTGAACGATGGCAATTTGCTTGGCCTGTTAAAAGAAGTATATGTGCAACTTGATGACTGGCAGCACCTGGAGGGGTTACTGCCAAGTCTGGAGAAGAGCAAGTTACTGGACAGTGAAGACCTCGTTCGTATTCAGAAACGCATCTTCATGGAAAAACTGTATGCATGCTTTAATACTGTCAATGGCGGTGATAGCAACGCGTTAGGAGAAATGAAAACGCTCTGGAAAAAAGCGCCGACCAGTTTTCAAAAAGACGGGAAGGTTGTTTCCCATTATGCTGATCTGCTCATTCAGTTAGGGGAAAAACAAGACGCAGCGAAAACCATAGAAACGGCTTTGAGTAGAATCTGGGATTCTAACCTGGTTCAGTTGTACGGCGCTAAGGAATATGGGATCAGTGCGCAACAGCTATTGGTAGCCGAGAATTGGTTAAAAGCGAATCCTGCTGATGCGGCGCTATTGCTGAGTTTGGGGCGTATCAGTATGCGCAACCAATTGTGGGGAAAGGCAAAAGAGTACTATGAAGCGAGTATTAAAATTACTCCATCCGCTGAAGCCTACGGCGAACTCGGCCGTCTCATGAAACATCTAGGCGATATTGAAGCGAGTGAAGCGTATTTAAAAAACTATGGAGACTTGATGGGGTCTTCTCTTCCAGAGTTGCCGATGCCTAATCCAGATCAGGTAACTCATTAGCTCTTTGGCTCACTAGAAAGTAGGGAGCCTCTGATTAATGTTTGCGAGGCAGTTAGTGCAAGGCAAAAATCAGCGAAAAAGCGCAGTTTATAGGTCATAAATGCGCATTTTGAGCTGATTTTTAACGCAGCAATAACCAACGTAGGTAATTAATCAGAGGTTCCTTAGTCTTTATCGATTCCCAGCTCTTCCCATAGTTCATCAACGCGGGCTTTTACTTCATCACTCATGGTAATGGGTTTGCCCCATTCTCGTTCTGTCTCAGCAGGCCATTTATTGGTGGCATCCAATCCCATCTTGGAGCCTAGTCCAGCCACCGGTGAAGCGAAATCAAGATAATCTATCGGGGTATTGTCGATCATAACGGTATCGCGAATTGGATCCATTCGGGTTGTGATTGCCCAGATGACATCTTCCCATTGTCGAATATCCACATCATCATCAGCGACAATGATAAATTTTGTATACATGAACTGTCGTAAAAAAGACCACACGCCCATCATGACCCGCTTGGCATGACCGGGATACTGTTTCTTCATACTCACAATTGCGAGTCTGTAGGAACAGCCTTCAGGAGGCAGATAGAAATCGACAATCTCTGTAAACTGTTTTTGTAATAAAGGCACGAATACTTCATTTAACGCGACCCCCAGCATTGCAGGCTCATCTGGCGGACGACCGGTGTAGGTACTGTGATAGATAGGATCTTTGCGATGGGTTATTCGAGTTACCGTAAATACTGGAAACTGTTCAGTTTCATTATAGTAACCAGTATGGTCACCATAGGGTCCTTCTTCAGCAGCCTCATCTGGATGAATAACACCTTCCAGCACAAACTCCGCACTTGCCGGTACTTGCAAGTCATTAGTTTGTGATTGCACTACTTCTGATTTGCTGTTTCTCAATAAGCCCGCGAAGGCATATTCAGACAAAGTGTCCGGTACCGGTGTCACTGTGGCGAGAATCGTCGCCGGGTCAGCACCTATTGCGATAGAAACAGGAAATGGTTCGCCGGGATGCTGCAGTTGCCAGTCACGGAAATCCAATGCACCACCACGGTGGGATAGCCAACGCATGATCAGCTTATTCTTCCCAAGCAGCTGCATGCGGTAGATACCGAGATTCTGCCGTTCTTTTTCAGGCCCTTTAGTAATGACCAACGGCCACGTCACCAGCGGCGCCACATCGCCAGGCCAACAGGTTTGAATAGGCAGCTGAGTGAGATCAATTGCATTGCCCTCGACTACGATCTCCTGACACGGTGCAGACTTTTTTACTGCAGGAGAAATGTTTAAAACATTTTTATAGCTCGGCAGACTTTGCCAGAGATCTTTCCAGCCGGAAGGGGGCGAGGGCTCCTTTAAGAAAGCTAATAATTTGCCAACGTCTCTTAATCCTTCCAGATTTTCTTGCCCCATTGCCAGTGCGATACGGCGAGTATTGCCAAACAAGTTCGCAAGCAGAGGAATTGATGACCCTTTGGGATTTTCAAATAACAATGCAGGGCCACCAGACCGCAAAGTACGGTCTGATATTTCAGTAATTTCGAGGTAAGGATCAACTTCAGCAGAAATGCGTTTAAGTTCGCCTTCCTGCTCCAGAAGTTCGATGAAGTCGCGCAGATCTTTGAATGCCATTATGCGATTCTTGATATTTGCGTTAAGTGCTTTGGCAGCTAAGCGGCGGTATTACTTGCGCTTCATTGCGTTGAAAAATTCATCATTGGTTTTAGTATCTTTGAGTTTATCGAGTATGAATTCGGTAGCTTGCACGTCTTCCATTGAACTTAATAGCTTGCGCAAAATCCACATGCGTTGCAGTTCTTCTTCCGTGGTCAGTAAATCTTCGCGACGTGTGCCGGAGCGACGAACATTAATAGCTGGATAAACACGTCTCTCTGCAATCTTACGGTCCAGGTGAAGTTCCATGTTACCAGTGCCCTTAAATTCCTCGTAGATGACTTCATCCATCTTTGACCCTGTTTCAATCAAAGCAGTGGCAACAATACTCAGGCTACCTCCCTCTTCGAGATTTCGAGCAGCACCGAAGAAACGCTTGGGACGCTCTAACGCATGAGCGTCAACACCACCGGTGAGTACTTTGCCAGATGAAGGCACGATTGTGTTGTAAGCACGGGCCAGTCGGGTAATCGAATCGAGAAGAATCACAACATCTTCTTTGTGCTCCACCAAACGCTTGGCCTTTTCAATTACCATCTCCGCAACTTGAACATGACGTGAAGGTGGTTCATCAAAAGTACTCGCAACGACTTCTCCACGAACAGAGCGTTGCATCTCTGTGACTTCTTCCGGGCGCTCATCAATCAGCAGCACTATCAATCGGCACTCTGGGTTATTGCGCGTTATTGATTGTGCGATGTTTTGCAGAATGAGTGTTTTACCAGCCTTGGGAGGAGAGACAATCAAGCCTCTCTGGCCCTTACCAATTGGAGAAGTCAGGTCTATTACTCTTGCGCTTAGATCTTCTGTGCTGCCGTTGCCAACTTGAAGTTCGAGACGGTCTTGTGGGAAAAGTGGGGTAAGGTTTTCGAAAAGTATCTTGTTTTTTGAGGCTTCTGGTTTGTTGAAGTTGATTTCTGAAATCTTCAACAGAGCAAAATATCTTTCACCGTCTTTTGGAGGTCTGATCTTACCAGCAACGGTATCACCCGTCCGTAAATTGAATCTTCGTATCTGGCTAGGTGAGACATAAATATCGTCTGGGCCTGCCAAATAAGATGAGTCGGCTGATCGTAAAAATCCGAATCCATCTTGCAGTATTTCAAGTACGCCATCGCCATAGATGTCTTCGCCATTCTTGGCATGTTTCTTAAGAATGACAAAGATGATGTCTTGTTTGCGAGTTCGGGACACATTGTCCAAACCCATTTCATGGGCTGTTTTGATTAATTCAGCAATTGGTTTTTGCTTGAGTTCGGTCAGGTTCATAGTTGAAGATCTTTCAGAAAGTGTAAAAGAGTAATTCGGCGATTCGTCATCGCGTATTGCGAATGCATCTACATTGAAGTGTCATAACTCATACGATAAAAACTTTAGATAAAGCTAAAGAACCTCTGATTAATTACCTACGTTGTTATTGCTGCATTAAAATGCTGCATTAAAAATCAGCTCAAAATGCGCATTTATTAGCTATAAACTGCGCTTTTTCGCTGATTTTTGCCTTGCACTAACTGCCTCGCAAACATTAATCAGAGGCTCCCTAAGGGTAAATTAAGAAAAATTTGTGTGATTAAAAAAAGAAGTTATTGCTGAAACTGCTTAATAATTCTGTAGACATTTACTTGAACCTTGTTTGGGCTATTGGTTCTTCTACGGCAGTGCTTTAATTTTTAATGCACTGGTACATTGCTGGATTCGAATTTTCTAATTCTTATTAGTTTTTAGTGTCTACTTAATCGTGTTAATCGTGTTAATCGTGCCGCTGATCTTTTGTTTTCTAATCTTATAATCTACCGCTTACAAACTTTATGTTCCATCAGCTCGAATATGGCACTTTTTTCTTTTCTTTTTTTCTTTCTTTCCTTTTCGGGCTATTCCGACGAATCGAATCAATGCACAAATTCTATTTCAACAGATTTCGACTGCCTAGAGTTAAATTTTATCTACTGTGTATATTCGCCGGACAATGCGAACTCAACAGGAATTTACGGTGTATGGCCAGGGTTTCTGTTCTGGTTTTGGTGGAAGTTAAGAGAGAATTTCGCTAAAAATTCAGGCACTTCCACTTCTTTTTGGTGTCCCGCAGGTAGCGATACACTGCCATTAAACGCAATTTAGTAATCGCTGTCAATAAATCCTGGGGCTGGAATTCATGGCCCTGACCTATTTTTTCAGTACCGATTCCAGCCTTTGATGCAGCGTTAAGTCTCTAGGCATCGGGGGCTGCATCCAGGGGCAGCACACTGTCAATAAATGCAGACAGTTGAGATTTAGAAAGAGCACCGACTTTTTCGCCGACTTTTTCACCGCCGTTAAAGACGATTAATGTAGGAATTCCGCGAATGCCATATTTTGGTGCAGTCTCCGTGTTGGCATCGACGTCCATCTTGCAAACCTTCAATTTGCCATCGTACTCAACGGCTATCTCTTCCAATACAGGCGCGATCATTTTGCAGGGGCCGCACCACTCAGCCCAAAAATCAACAATTACGGGGCCTTCAGCTTGCAATACGTCTTGTTCAAAACGACTATCTGAGGTGTGAACGATATTGTCGCTCATGCGTCACTTCCTTTCCTATGGGATTAAATTAACGGGGTAACCAAGGCTGATTGGCCAGGCGTTTTGTACTATATCCTTTATCCTTTGTAATCAATCTGTTGCTGGCCCGAATTGATAACTGGTCATTAATAATAAGGGCATATTCGGAGGATTCAAGGGCTGGTGGAGTACACTCAATAGACCGAATAAATCAGACTATTTAAGGAACCTCTGATTAATTACCTACGTTGTTATTGCTGCGTTAAAAATCAGCTCAAAATGCGCATTTATGACCTATAAACTGCGCTTTTTCGCTGATTTTTGCCTTGCACTAACTGCCTCGTAAACATTAATCAGAGGCTCCTTAACAACTATTTTCATCCTTGCAGTGCGCGAGCAATCTTCTTGGCGAAATAGGTCAGAATCGCATCGGCACCCGCACGCTTTATACACAGCAACGATTCCATCGCCACTGCATCACCATCCAGCCAGCCATTTTTTGCTGCTGCCATGTGCATGGCATATTCACCACTCACCTGGTATACCAGTGTTGGAACACCAAACTTTTTCTTTACACGATGTACGATATCCAGGTATGGCAAACCTGGTTTCACCATCACCATGTCGGCGCCTTCAGCTAAGTCCAGCGCAACTTCTTGCAGGGCCTCATCACTATTGGCGACATCCATCTGGTAACTGTACTTGTTCCCGGTCCCAAGATTTCCACTTGATCCCACAGCATCCCGAAATGGCCCGTAGTAACTTGAAGCGTATTTCGCTGAGTAAGCCAGAATTCGAGTATGCGTATGCCCATGCTCTTCCAGGATGTTCCGAACAGCGCCGACGCGACCGTCCATCATATCTGATGGTGCCACGATATCGGCTCCTGCCTCAGCATGGGTGAGTGCCTGTTTTACCAAGACTTCAACCGTTTCCTGATTAAGCACATAGCCATTGCCATCAATTAACCCGTCTTGACCGTGACTGGTATACGGGTCCAACGCCACATCGCTGATCACGCCTAATTCTGGTTGTGCCTCTTTAATGGCACGAATCGCATTTTGGACCAAACCATCGGGATTGAAAGCTTCTCGCCCATTGTCGGTCTTTACATTGGTATTTGGAGAGGGGAACAATGCGATTGCTGGAATTCCCAGCGCAGCCAGTTCATTCGCTTCAGCATCCAGATTGTCGATGCTGATACGATACATATCAGGCATGGATTCAATAGGCTGTCTCTGGTCAGACCCTTCCACTACAAACACAGGAAAAATCAGATCGTCAGTGCTTAATGTAGTTTCCCGCATTAAGCGGCGACTAAATTCATTACGTCTCATGCGTCGCATGCGGGTGTCAGGAAATACGCGGCTGAATTCGAAGTTGGGCACTGTTTTTGTCTCTATAGCCTGTGGTTCTGCGATTGATAATGAGTAGTGAGCGGGGGATTATAAGCCAAGGTGGAGCTGCTCGCGAGTTGCTGAAAACGACGCTGGCGACAGGAATGTAGATCACTAAGCCTAGTGGGGTCGTCAGAAAACCAGACTTTGAGAGTTTTGAGAGTCAGGGCGTAGAACCAGGCAAAAAACAGGTGCATTTGGTGGGTAAAACAAAAACTTTTATAGTTGCAGTGATTGCTTCGGCAATTGTCAGTTATTTCATCTTTGATCTGGGTCGCTTTCTCACTCTTGAATATGCGCAATCCCAGATATCGACGATTCAAGATTTCCGTGATGAAAATTTTGTTCTCACCGTGTTTAGCTATTTCTTACTTTACGTCGCAGTTACGGCCCTATCTATACCTGGTGCTCTTATTGTCACCTTGATTGGTGGTGCCATATTTGGCTTGTTATGGGGAACACTGATTGTTTCGTTCGCCAGCTCGATTGGTGCCACATTGGCGTTTCTTGTTTCTCGCACCCTGTTGCGTGATTGGGTGGAATCTCGATTCGGTGATTACCTGGCACCAATAAATCGAGGAATTGAGAAAGACGGCAATTTCTATCTGTTTAGCATTCGTATGGTTCCTTTGTTTCCATTTTTCATGGTGAATCTGCTAATGGGTCTTACGGCCATTCGCGCACCATCCTTCTATATAGTCAGTCAAATCGGGATGCTTATGGGGACGGCTGTTTACGTAAACGCAGGATCTGAATTGGCGCAGATCACTTCACTGTCTGGACTGGTAAGTGGCAGAGTGATTCTCTCACTGGTACTGCTGGGCCTATTTCCACTTACAGGCCGACTTATTGTGAATACCCTGCAAAAGAACAAGATCATGAAAAGATTTACCAAACCCAAAAGCTTCGACGCCAACGTAGTTGTTATTGGCGGAGGATCAGCAGGCTTAGTGGCTTCGATAATTGCTGTGGGCGCAAAAGCCAAAACAGTGCTTATCGAAAAGCATAAAATGGGTGGTGATTGCCTCAATACAGGTTGTGTGCCCAGCAAAGCGCTACTGCGCAGTAGTCGCATCATGTCCTATATTCGTCGTGGAAAAGAATACGGCATAGACAACGCGGTGGGTGAAGTAAATTTTGCGGACGTCATGGAGCGTGTACAGGGAGTAATAAAAACAATAGAGCCCCATGACTCTGTCGAGCGATTTACCTCTCTGGGTGTGGAGTGTATCCAGGGCGATGCGTGCATTACTTCTCCATATACAGTTGAAGTTGATGGGCGCACTATCAATACGCGTTCAATTATTGTTGCGTCTGGTGCAAGACCATTGGTACCGCCAATCCCTGGACTGGATGAAATCAATTATCTGACTTCAGATACGGTATGGTCCTTGCGTGAGTTGCCGAAACGTCTGCTTGTTATTGGAGGTGGTCCAATTGGGTGTGAACTCGCACAAGCATTTAATAATCTCGGGGCTAAAGTTACCCAGGTTGATATGGCACCTCGCATAATGCCCCGTGAAGACCTTGAAGTTTCCGCTGTGGTGATGGATCGATTCGTGCAAGACGGAATTCAGGTACTCACTGATCATCGGCTCGTAAAATTTTCTGCTACTGATGGTGTTTACGCCATGGAAGCTGAACATGAGGGTAAAGCTGTTCGGGTAGAGTTCGACAAGGTTCTGCTTGCTATTGGGCGCAAAGCCAATGTTGAAGGTTTTGGGTTGGAGGAACTCGAAATGCCGCTGACTCCTCAAGGCACGATCGAAGTAAACAACGCGATGCAGACAGCCTACCCTAATATCTTCGCGTGTGGAGACGTTGCGGGCCCTTATCAATTTACCCATATGGCCTCATTTCAGGCGTTTTTTGCAAGTATCAATTCATTACTGGGAGGATGGTGGCGACTAAAAGCGGACTATCGTGTAGTGCCGTGGGCTACCTTTACAAACCCTGAAGTGGCGCGGGTTGGCTTGAGTGAAACCGAGGCTCAGCAACAAGGGATTACCTATGAGGTCACCCGCTACGATATGGACCATCTTGATCGTGCATTGGCTGATGGCGAAGCCCATGGTTTTATCAAAGTGCTGACTGTGCCTGGAAAAGACAAAATTCTGGGGGTTACCATGGTGGGTTATCACGCCGGAGAATTGATTGGTGAGTTTGTGTTTGCCATGACACACAACATGGGCCTGAGAAAAATCGCCGCAGTTACTCATATTTATCCGACCTTATTGGAAGCAAACAAATTTTCAGCTAATGCGTGGCGGAATGCACGCTTACCTGAAAAATACTTTCCCTGGATGGAAAAATTCTTTGCCTGGCAAAGGAAAAGCTAATCGAACATAGCAAAGAAGAATCTATCGAGACAGATCTTAAAGGAACAGGATCAGTTGCATTGATTTACTGTGCGTTCCAATCAGCGAGGAATTCATCAAAGCTTTGCTTGTCAGCGGCTTCGACATTTTTCTGATCCATTAATGATTTGGCAGCCGCTTCTTCAAATTCTTGTTGAATAGTCACGCTGAGACTTTCTCCCTGTAAGCTGTCTTTCGCTGCACGTGAACGAGCCATTGAGAATTCAAAGAAAGAAAGCCTGTTATTCTGCATATCCTCCAGCATTTTTCCTGAAGGGGTGAGTTTATCGTCAGTAACTTTTGCCTGCTGTTGATTTGTCGCTTCACTATGAGCGGTTGATCCGCTGGATTGATCCAGCAGAGCAGCGCTGTGGGCAATATCATTGACCAATTTTTCAGCCCATTCACGCAAACAAATTGCGCTACCTGCTTCTGACAGAACCAGTTCCGGATCACGCCCATTTTCAACAACTTTTGCCAGGTTTTCCGCCACTTCAAAAAATTCTCTCTCATCGCATGCGGGTGAGTCTGCCAGCAAGCAATGCAGCAAAAAACTATCCAGGAAACGCACTGCTTCCGCATCAATTCCTAAAGAAAGGTAGGGATTCAGATCCAGGGCACGGACTTCAACATATTCGATACCGCCATTGATTAGCGCATCCAGAGGTCGCTCTCCACTTTGTACATTTCGTTTGGGTCTAATGGTGCTATAGAATTCGTTCTCTAACTGCAATAGATTAGTATTGATTTGCAGATATTCACCCTCTTTTTTCTGCCCGATTTTTTCATACTCATCATAGGGCTCGTGCATTGCATTGAGTAAACAATCTACATAAGTCTGTAGTTCGTTGTAGCAAACGAAAAGAGATTTTTGTGCTTCACTTTTGTATCCCAGGTTGCCCATTCGTAAGCAAGTAGCATTAGGCAGATAAAGACTGTAATCATCGAATTCCTCAAGCCCGTGATCTCGTCCTTGCACGAAGCACTTACAAGCAGCTGGTGAGGCACCAAACAGATAGATAAGCAACCAGGAAAAGCGATGAAAATTTCTGATCAAATGCAAATATTTTTCTGTGCGGAATTCCTGAAGAGATTGGGTATTGCCGCACTGGGTTTGGTAAGGGACCCAGAATTCTTCGGGCATTGAAAAATTGTAGTGCAGCCCCGCTATCACTTGCATCAAACTGCCGTATCGGTTGTGTAAGCCACGGCGATAGAGGGTTTTCATGCGTCCGATATTCGAAACACCGTATTCAGCAATACGAATGTCTGCATTCGCTGAAAGCGGGCAGGGCATGCTCGAGACCCACAACAACTCATCATTCTCAAGATTCTGTAACGAAAACCGGTGAATGTTTTCCAAAACACCCAGGCATTCTTCAATATCCGTGTAAGCAGGCGTAATAAACTCCAGCAATGCTTCGGCGAAATCTGTGGTGATGAAAGGGTTGGTTAATGCAGAACCAAGTACTTGCGGATGTGAGGCAAGAGAAATATGACCATCAGGAGAAATACGCAGACTCTCCTTCTCGATTCCTCTTAGAATCTTGCCCCAGCTACTATCAAATCCAGCTAGACCGTAGCGCTGTAGGCTTTCGCGGAATTGTTTGGTCAACGTTACTCCCGGTTTAGTGTTGACTCGCACGGCAGGGCATTATGTCAGATTCAAACCGTGGCTGTGAACACCGGATTTTATTGCTTACGCAGCTAGTTATCGGCATTGTTAGAAATCCTTTGTTTGAGTTGTGTGATCAGTCGGCGTTGTTTCTTATTGGGTCGAGTTGCTGATGGCCAATGCCTGGGCTGAGCGTGTCTTTGTTCTATTAGCAGCTTACGCTGCTTGATGCTCTCAGTAGTTTCTTCATAGAGAAGCTGTGCTTCTGGAGCGCCACGTCTCTGATCACTCAATGCTCTAACGATGACGGTTTTGTCATCAAAACCTTGTCTCAACCGCAACACCATGCCGATTTCCAAGTCTTTACTGGGTTTTACCCGAGCACCCTCGCAATGCACTTTGCCGCCTTCGATGGCTTGTTTGGCCAGTGCTCGAGTTTTGAAAAATCGGGCTGCCCAAAGCCATTTGTCGATACGCACCTTCTCAATGCGTAGCTTCGGGGAGGAATTTAGGTCTGTTTTTTTGGCCGCCATGTGTCCTAACTGTTTTTCACATCGGGCATGATGTGATCAAAATCGATAACTTGGGAGAATTCTTCGGCCACGACTGGGTCTTGTTGACTGTCAGGTTTATGAATTGCCCATAGATGGGCAATGCCTTCGCGCTGTGCTCGTCTTAGCACACGGAGAGAATCATCGAACAATACAGTCCTTGCAGGGTCGTAGGTTTCCAATTCTTGCAGTGATGTCCAGAATCCTTCATTTTCTTTGGCCAGGTTTAGAGTGTGAGAACTAATTCGTTGATGGAAGTAATTGGCAATCCCTGTGTGCGACATTTTCAGGTTTAAACTTACAGGATGGGCATTTGTAATAAGCAGGACACGTTTACGTGTTTTTCTTAGTGCTTGCAATAATTGTTCAACATTTGGTCGAACAGTAATTTTGTGTATAACGCTGCGCTTTATTGCTGGCATATCAAGCTGTAGTTCGTCTTGCCAATAGTCGATGCAATACCAGTTCAGGGTGCCAAACACGGCTTCATACTTGTCCTTTATTATTTCCAGTGCATCTGATTCGCTCACATCATGTTTTGCGCTGTAATGTTTAGGGACCAGCTGCAGCCAAAAATAGTTATCGAAATGCAGGTCCAGCAGCGTACCGTCCATGTCAAACATCACAGTATCAATTTCAGACCAGGGCAGCATCGGGGCATCTCTTCTAGTGTATGATAGATAATCTACGAAACAGGAAAGCTTAAGATCGATTGTAACAGCTCATGTCAGAAATACTCGACTCAGTCACTGCGATTGCTGAAGTTGCAGGCAAAGAAATTCTGTTGGTTTACAATGATAGCCGATCTATCGATGTCACAATCAAGCACGATCAATCGCCCCTGACTATCGCCGACAGAAGGGCGAATGCAGTAATAGTAGATCGCCTTCTAGCCCTTGATAGTTCCATTCCTGTGCTCAGCGAAGAGTTAGATCAACCCCCGTTCTCGATCCGCTCCAAATGGTCAAAGTACTGGCTGGTTGACCCACTGGATGGTACGAAGGAATTCATTAATCGCAATGGTGAATTCACTGTCAATATCGCATTAATTGAGTCCGGAATACCCACCCTGGGGGTAGTGCATGTTCCGGTTTCAAATGTTAGCTATTTTGGAGGCACATCGGTGGGTGGTGCCTGGAAGTACAGTTCTCAAACAAAGCAAGCGCTTGCAGTTAACAGTGGCCTGGAGAACGCCAAGGTACTACGCATTGTGGCAAGTCGTTCCCATCGCGGTGCGGCAATAGACCGTCTCATCAAGCGGCTGGAAACGCAATTTGAATCTGTCGATGTTGTCAGCATGGGCAGCTCGTTGAAAATTTGTCTATTAGCTGAAGCTAGTGCTGATCTTTATCCACGCCTGACACCGACCAGTGAATGGGATACCGCAGCCGCTCACGCTGTATTGCTGGCAGCCGGTGGCGAAATACTCACGGATCAATTCGTGCCACTTCGCTACAACCAGAAAGACAACATTCTCAATTCTCACTTTCTTGCACTGGGTGATGGCAGCTTCAATTGGCAGCAGCTCTTAAAGGCAGTGATGCCCTAGTCCACGGTTCATCCAGGTTTATCCACATTCGGCAATACTCGGCTGGACAGGCTCGGATAAAACACCTTAGCGTGCAGAACTATTAAGTTGCCAGAATTCAACAGGTCGAATCAGAGGCTCCTTAATTTGGTTATGGATTCTTTACCCTATTCCTGGCCCGTTTCGGGGAGCACGACGCTTGAAACCTTCCGCCAACACTTCGATGGGATTGTGGCCAAATACGGCTGGGACTACCACGGCGGACGCAACTGGCGCAGCCGCGTGATCTATGACACCAACCTGCGCACCAGCTACGCCGCCGGACGCTACCAGCAAATGAAAGCCGTAGCCCAGTCCCGCCCCTTCTGGCACTACCGCCACAGCCATGCCTCCGCCGAACCACGCCAGCAACACCTGCACTGGGACGGCCTGATCCTTAACCACAACGACCCCTTCTGGAACACCCACTATCCACCCAATGGCTGGGGCTGCAAGTGCTACGTGGAAACCCTCAGCCAACGTGACCTGGACAGACTCGGCAAACCCACCCCGGATACCACCCCACCCATCACCACCCGCGACTGGGTCAATAAATCCACCGGACAAATCCATCAAGTCCCCTCCGGCATTGACCCCGGCTGGGCCCATGCCCCAGGACGTACATCACAACTCGGCGAAGCGGTACAACACCGCATCAGGCAGAGCACTAAACAATCAGTCGCCATTGCCTCACGGGGTGTAGAGCAAATGCTAAATCAACCTCGCACCCTCAGCGCCCTCACCACTCAGTGGCAACACTGGCGCAAACAGGGTGAGCCTGTGCTCAGAGACGCTCTCGAAGTCGGTGCCTTGAAGCCAGGCATCATCACCACGATGAATAAGACCAACACCACCATCACCAGCGCCGCTATCACCATCACCCGCAGCGACCTCGCTCACCTGATTCGCGACAGCAAGAAAAGACGCAGCCAGGCCCTTGATGAGGATGACCTCGACCGGTTACCAGAGGGTCTTGCACATCCTGAGGCAGTGCTGCTGGACACAGAAGACCAAGCCCTGCTCTATGTGTTCACCCCAGCAAACGACAATACCCGCAAGGGTAAGGTGGTTATCCGGGTGAATTATAAGCAGAAAATGAATACCGGGCGCAGCAAACAGACCCAGGTAACACATTCAATCCGCACCGCAGGGTATGTGAGTAAGCGGGACTTGAACAACCCCCGCTATCAGGTGATTGAAGGTGAGATCAAGTGAGACGACCAGTGAGAAGGGCATGGAAAGCGTAAACAGTGCCGCCAGGACGAGACGCCACCCTCGATGCAGTACGACGGCCGTCATCCGAAGAAAACGGCGCTCCATCTACCGGGAGAGCGGTCTGACGAATGTCAATTACCCGGCCTACCCGGCGGCACACGGTAATGTGCCATAAGCACCCATCTTAAATCCAGCTAAACTCGTTATGAAATTCAGAAGTACGCGATTATGAGCAAAATTGAGTGGACCAAGCAGACTTGGGTCCCCTTCACCAGATGTGTAAAAGCCTCACCAGGGTGCAAGTACTGCTATGCCGAAACGCAGAAACTACCAAATTACAGATCGTGGATTCCCGGAATCTATACGGCAACGGTCGGCTTGCTCTTAATAGCGGGAAGTATGAAACCTAATGAAAATCCACATTGAACTGGATACGACCGAAGCCCGCGCCGCCATTCAGCGGCTGATCCGCCTCAGCACCGACCTCACCCCCCTGATGCAGGATGTCGGGGAGCAACTGCTGAACTCCACCCGCCAACGCTTTCGCCACGAACAAGCCCCCGACAGCACCCCCTGGGCACCATTGTCCGACACCACCAAACGACGCAAAACAAAAAACCACGACAAAATCCTCACCGAAGACGGCCTGCTGGGCAGCCAGATCGTCTATCACGCTACCCCCAACAGCCTGGAAATTGGCAGTAACCGAATCTATGCCAGCACCCACCAGTTCGGAGCCAGCAAGGGCCAGTACGGAAATACCACCAAAGGCTCACCCATACCCTGGGGCAATATCCCGACTAGACCCTTTCTCGGACTTTCCCCCCAAGACACAACCTCGATTCATGAAACCTTCAACCACCACCTGCAAACACGCTGGGCTAATCCCACCTGATCAAAACCGTCATCACACCCTCCTCTATCAGAGGTAAATGCCAAACCAAAACCGGTTTGACATAGTCAACATTCATTGGATTTTTGAGCAGCTATGAGCGCTTATGAGCGGCTAATGCACAGAACTTTTCGCATGAATAAGCGACTACTTTTCGCATCACTCCACACACTGACCCAACCGCATCGTACTCTTGTTACCATTCCTCGCCTGCTCATTTACCGGCATCTTTTTCCTGGTTCGGCCTGGACATGACCCAGCTTACGAAAGAGTTCCTGTCAAGCAGTATACGATGCCCTCTTCCATCACTGTTGCCCAAATCCAAACTGGAAAGAAATAAGATTGTTTCGCTCTATTTTTGATGACCATCCGATTTTTCAGGACAGCTCAGGCTGGCGTCATCTGAAAGCCAATGCTTCAGACAATTGGCCGCTTCCTGGAGACGATGATGCTGGTCGATTACTCGAAGATGCATTGCAGTTTAATCCGGACCGCTATGGCAGGCTGGTTTCTGTTTCGGGTAGCACCGTCAGAACTGACACCGGAGTTGAACTAAGGAACCTCTGATTAATTACCTACGTTGTTATTGCTGCGTTAAAAATCAGCTCAAAATGCGCATTTATGACCTATAAACTGCGCTTTTTCGCTGATTTTTGCCTTGCACTAACTGCCTTGCAAACATTAATCAGAGGCTCCCTAGAGCTAGTTACCGGTGTAACCTGGTCCATAAAGGACGCGCCCAGGACGAGCACCGGCATGGCTGCCATCTTCTACAACTACCTCGCCGTTGACTAACACGTACCTCATGCCAATCGCATATTGATGGGGATCTTCAAACGTGGCTTTGTCAGTTATTTGATTGGCATCGAAAACTGCAATGTCAGCGAAGTAGCCACTGGTAATTAATCCGCGATCATGAATATTCAATCGACGCGCAGACTGGCTACTCATTTTCTTAACGGCTTCTTCCAACGTGATAACTCCACGCTCACGGACGAAGTGTCCGAGTACCCGTGCAAACGTACCATACTGTCTCGGATGAGGGGCGCCTTCACCAAAAATACCCACGGGCCCGTCGGAACCGATTGATGTCGCAGGATGTTGCATAATGCGAACCACATCATCTGGACCAATAGCATGATAAACTGCGGTAGCGCCCCCACCCTGAATAATGTCGAATACAACATCCGCCGCATTTTCAGGCGTCGGATCCATATTGGCCTCTTTGGTCAGCTCTGCGAGATTTTTCCCCGCCATTGCCGGATTCCAGCTATTGCGGGAAATAAATATATTCTTGGGATCACCTCCACCTCGATCATAGAGAATCAAATTAACGACTTCGTTCTTGATGGCAGGCCGAGTCTCCTGACTCATGATTCTGGAGAGCAATTGTTCGCGACCGCCTTCCTGAGCCCATTGTGGAATCAAAGCATTAATGCTGGTCTGGGAAGCTGTGTAAGGATACTGGTCGATGGTGATATCTACACCGCGCGCTCTTGCCTCATCCACCAAACGAAGACTTTCAACAGAAGCCCCCCAGTTCTGCACACCAATTACTTTGTGATGCGTCATTTGCACAGGAATATTGGCTTCTTCCCCAATTCGGATGGTTTCATTGACTGAGTCTAAAAGCGCAAACGCTTCATTGCGCATATGAGAGATATAGATTCCGCCATACTCAGACGCAACTTTTGAAAGCTCTATGACCTCTTCTGTAGGCGTAAAGCTGCCAGGCACATAAAACAAACCCGTAGAAATACCCAAGGCACCTTGCTCCATGGCTTCCTTGACCATTTGCTTCATGCGTTCCATTTCAGCGGGGGTGGCTTCACGATCTTCCGCACCGATAACAGCGCTGCGGATGGTGCCCTGGCCGACAAAAACAGCCCAGTTGGGACTTATCTGAAGATCTTCGATTGCGCGGTAATGTTCGTCGATGGGAAAAGGTGAGGATCCATCATTACCTTCCGTAAGGGTCGTAACCCCCTGCAACAGAGCACTTTCCGCATTGGGCACGTCAAAGATGCCTTGCAGTGCATGGGTATGAGGGTCGATAAAGCCGGGCGATACCACCAGACCAGTTGCATCGATAATTCGTGATGCATTGGCATCGCCAAGATTGCCTATGGCTACGATGCGGTCATCATTAACGGCGACATCGGCGTGGTACCAAGGCGTGCCGGTCCCGTCAACTACACGACCACCACGGATTATTATGTCGAATGAATCCTGCCCGAGAACCGGTGTTAGTGTGAAGGCTGTATAAAAGCTTACAAATAGAATGAGTAATTTATTCTTCATTATTTTTACTCTTTGTTATTGGAATTGTTATTGGAAGTTGAGAAGGTTTGCTCAGGTACCTGAAAGTCTTAGCAGTCCTGAAAGACAGACGCCTGAGATATCTGGATTACCAAATGCGAATGCGTTGCTCCGGTGGCAGATAAAGCTCATCTTCCGGTTGCACATCGAAAGCTTCATACCACTCATCAAAATTGCGGACTACTCCGTTTACCCGAAACTGTGATGGCGAGTGTGGGTCAGTAGTCAGTCTTTGGATCAGAGCATCCTGACGGTACTTCCTTTGCCACACCTGCGCCCAGGCCATAAAGAATCGTTGGTCGCCAGTAAGGCCATCTATTACAGGTGCTTCCTCGCCGTTCAAAGCCATCTTGTAGGCACGGTAGGCCAGCGAGAGTCCACCGACATCTCCAATGTTCTCGCCAAGCGTAAATCTGCCATCAATAAAGTAACCTGGGACTGGTTGAAATCGACTGTACTGCTCAGCCAACGCATTAGCCTGTTCTTCAAACCGTGAGCGGTCATCATCTGTCCACCAGTTGCGTTGCACGCCAGCCCAGTCTGATTTCGAGCCCTGGTCGTCAAAACCATGGCCCATCTCATGGCCAATAACAGCACCAATACCGCCATAGTTTACTGCCATATCAGCAGCCGGATCAAAGAAAGGTGGCTGCAAGATGCCAGCCGGGAAAACAATTTCATTAAATGAAGAGTTGTAGTAGGCGTTAACTGTCTGTGGTGTCATACCCCATTCATCACGATCGGTTGGCTTCCCTAAACGGCTGATTTCATCTGCGTAGTTAAACTCTCTGAGCCGCTGGACGTTGCCAAACAAGTCGTCATGGCGCATCTCTAAATCAGAAAAGTCTTTCCACTTGTCCGGATACGCAATCTTGGGACGGAAAGATTCCAGTTTACGATAGGCCTCGGCTTTGGTTTCCTCACCCATCCAGTTATTTTGAGTGATGCTTTGGCGCAATGCTTCACGCAGATTTTCAACCAATTCTTCCATCTGCTGCTTAGCAGATTCTGGAAAATGACGTTCAACATAAACCTGTCCGAGTGCCTCACCTAATCCTGCCAAGGAACCAACGCGCAATACCCCGCGTTCCCATCGTTCACGCTGCTCTGGAACGCCATTCAATATTGTGGAATAAAAATGGAATGCTTCCCGATCCAGTTCTTCTGATAGCACGTTGGCACTGTCTACAATGAAGCGATAGGTCATATAGCTGCGCCAATCTTCTACTGGCAGTGTATTAACCAAATCGATAATAGGAAGCATGGCACTCGGATAGAAAACATTCAAATCTGTTAAATCAGCTATTCCTGCTGCGGTGAAGTACGCATCCCAATCCAAGCCAGAATATTCTGCCTTGAAGTCTTCATAACTCATTGGGTTGTAGGTTAGGTCGCGGTTGCGACGCTGAGAGCGAGGCCATGTATGCTCTGCGACCTGAGTTTCTAGCGCCAGAATGGCTTCTGCTTGTTCAGCGCTATTTTCAATGTTGACAAAATCAAAAATGCGTGTGATGTGAGCTATGTATTCTTCTCTTACTGATAAAAACTCTTCCGTGTCTTCCAGATAATAGTCGCGATCTGGCAGCCCCAATCCGCCGATCGACAAATTGAGTTGATGCCGGTCGGGGTCAGAACGATCAGCGCCAACATAGAAGCCGAATACACTGGCTGTGTTGTCAATTTGAGCACGTCCGAATGCTGCAATGAGTTCTTCTCGTGTATCGGTCTCGCTCAATGCAGATAAACCTTGTTCTAAAGGACTTATGCCAAGTTCATTTAGTGTCTCCACATCCATATAGCTTAGATAGTAGTCACTAATCTTCTGCTCAATTGATCCTGCGGCTGGTTCCATGGAGGGCAGATCGTCAATGATGGTGCGGACACGCTGGTCAGAGCGGTCGCTGAGAACCGTAAAGGATCCGTAGTTGCTGCGGCTGGCGGGCAGCTCGAAAGTATCCAGCCACTTGCCATTGGTGTAACGGAAGAAATCATCACCCGGACGCACGCTGGGGTCCTGATGGCTAAGATCAATGCCAAATGAGCCGAGTTCCGGAGTAGCGGGCGCGCCAGCCGAGGCGTCTAATGCTGCATTGTCCGCAACAACAGAACCGGGGGTTATCGCTGTACTCTGTCCATTATCTTTTGAATCACAAGCGAACAGAAACGCACAAAAAGTGGCTATCAGGAATCTGGTTGACGATGGCATAATGGCCTCCAATTATCTTTAGGTTGAGCAGAACGGGAGTATACCTGAAATTACAGCCTTCCCAGCGCTCGACCGCTCCAGAAAAGCGCCTATCTTTATCATTGGTTTAAGATAGCGGTAAACTCCGGGCCTTTTGGGTTTTCGTTTGCAGTTAGATATATTTTGCGGTCAGGAGGTTGACCCATGACAGAAAAAAAATCCGCCTTAGCCAATCCATTTGTCCATACTGCAAGTGCAGCGTTACTAGCGATGACTTTGTTGGCCAGCATTCAGAGTGCGGCGCAACAAACTGCTACCCCCAATGGTATTGCAGACAACAGAGCAGGGGCTTATGCGTTTACCAACGCCATGCTGTATCAAGCTGATGGAAGTTATCAGAATGGCAGTTTGCTGATACGTGATGGACGCATCGTGCGCACCCAAGGCAATGATGATGTACCTGCGGGATTTTTTGAAATCGATCTACAGGGTCGTTATATCTACCCCGGTTTAATTGATGTCTATACTGATTCTGGATTACCAGAATTGGAATCAGTTGACGATAACGGCGCAGCTGAAAACCTGTTTCCATCGAATCAGGCACTCAATGTTAATGATGCGATTCGCGCCAATTTTAGAGCCAGTACTACCTATACACCTGATGAAGATTCGATAAAAGAGTTCCGTGAGATGGGTTTCTCCTCGGTAATCACTCACCGTGCTGATGGCATAGCGAGAGGTACCTCTGCATTGATTACTCTGGGTGATCAAAACGCCAATGAAGCTATCGTTGTTCCCGAGGTAGCTGCTCATTACTCATTAAGCAAAGGCAGCTCTACTCAATCTATGCCGTCTTCCTTGATGGGCGCATTTGCACTGATTCGACAGACATTTCTCGATGCGCAGTGGTTTACCAGCCAGAATCCTCGGCCTTTTACTGATGACACACTTGAAGCCTGGCAAACCAGTCAGGTGCTGCCCCAGGTAATCGAAGTGCGTAACTGGCAACAGGCGCTGACGGCAGACAAGATTGGAGATGAATTTAATACTCAATACATTCTTAAGACGGCAGGGGACAGTTACCGTCGAGCTGACCTGATATCCGCTACCGGCGCTTCATTAATTGTGCCTCTTGATTTTCCGGAAGCCCCTGAGGTAACTGACCCAATTGCGGCGGAGGATGTTTCCCTGGAAGATTTGATGCATTGGGAGTTAGCACCTTACAACCCACGCATCCTTGCTGAAGCGGATGTGACTTTCGCTCTTACATCCGGAGCAGATGAAGATTTCTGGCCGCATTTGCGCAAAGCAGTCAAGAACGGGCTGTCAGAAGACACAGCAATCAATGCACTGACCAGTGTCCCTGCTGAAATGTTAAACCTAAGTGACCAGGTGGGTTCATTGAGTGAAAACTCCCTGGCTAACTTCCTGATTACCAGTGGTCCGTTGTTAGAAGAACAAACTGTACTGCTTGAAAACTGGATCGCTGGTGAGCGCTATCAGTTAAACGAAGATTTTGATAACAGGGCCGGGAATTATCGCCTTACTGTTGCCGGCGAAGAATTTGATCTTGTACTCAGCTTTGATGGTTCCACGCCAAAAGCTGAACTTACCGATACCGATAAGGAACAATCACAGGTAAATCTAAACCTCTCAGAAGATGTCATCACTTTGAGCTTTGTGTTTGATGATAATGGTAACCAAGCTCGGCTTACCGGTTGGTCCAGTGACAATGGCTGGCAGGGTAATGGGTATACACCTAATGGCGAGCTCGTTAGTTGGCAGCTCATTCGCAATAGTGATGTTGCTGTCAGTTCAGAAGACACTCAATCGAGTGCTTTGCCTGAAATTCCTGCTCCAATCAGATATCCATTCACTGCTTACGGTAGCACTGATTTGCCACAGCAGGAAGATTTTCTGGTACGCGGAGCCACGGTGTGGACCAATGAAGACATTGGCAATGTGGTTACAGATGTGCTCGTACGTGACGGAAGAATAGCTGGAGTCGGTGATGGTTTGTCTGCCAATGGTGTCAGGGTAATTGATGGATCAGACAAGCATTTAACCCCTGGCATCATTGATGAACATTCCCATATCGCATTATTCAACATCAACGAAACACAAACTAATTCCAGCATGGTGCGAATGAAAGATGTGGTAGATGCAGAGAATATCAACATCTATCGTAATCTTGCGGGTGGTGTCGTTGCTGCCCAACTACTCCATGGTTCTGCCAATCCTATTGGCGGTCAGTCTGCGGTTGTAAAAATGCGATGGGGCTCTTCGCCGAATGATTTGCTGATTGAAGAAGCGCCAGAATTTATCAAGTTCGCATTGGGTGAAAATGTTAAGCGCAGCCGTAATCCATTTTCTTTTCGTTACCCGCAAACCCGTATGGGAGTGGAGCAGGTATTCACCAATGCATTCAGTCAAGCGCTGGAGTATGAAAAGACCTGGGAAGAATACAATGACTTATCGCGCTCACAACAGCGCAACACACCGGCTCCGCGTCGCGATTTAGTTAACGAAGCCATGTTGGAAGTGCTCAAAGGAGAGCGCTTCGTGACAGCGCACTCATACGTGCAATCTGAAATCAACATGTTGATGAATGTGGCTGACAGTTTCGATTTTAATATCAACACATTCACTCATATCCTTGAAGGCTACAAAGTGGCTGACAAAATGGCGGCTCATGGCGCAGGGGGTTCCACTTTTGCTGACTGGTGGGGTTACAAATGGGAAGTGCGCTATGCCATCCCATACAATGCTGCATTGATGGCTGAAGCGGGTGTGGTGGTTGCTATCAATTCTGACGATGCAGAAATGTCTCGTCGGTTGAATCAGGAAGCGGCCAAGGCGGTGAAATATGGTGATATCAGCGAGATTGAGGCATTCAAGATGGTTACCTTGAATCCGGCAATATTGCTGCATCTGGATGATCGCATGGGAAGTGTGCGAGCAGGTAAGGATGCAGATCTGGTATTGTGGTCAGATCATCCTCTTTCCATTTATGCGGTACCTGAAACAACCTGGATTGAAGGTACGCCTTATTACGATAAAGATAATGATGCTGTTTTGAGAGAACAAATCTCTGCAGAGCGTGCACGCATAATTTCTGTTATCACTAATCAGGGAGCTGACTAATGAAAATTCGAAATATTAAGAAACAGCTTCTAATTCTACTAAGCGTACTGCTTACATCTGTATATTCAGTATCGATGGCAATTGTGCCTACTCCGGCACCAAATCAACCTGGCCCTATCGCGTTAACCGGTGCCATTATTCATGTTGGTGATGGCACGGTGATCGGTGATGGGGTGATTACTTTCAATGAAGGCATTATCACCGCAGTTGGCACAGTAGCTGACAATCTTGATCTTGCTGGCCATGATATTTTTGATCTGCAAGGCCGTCACGTGTATCCAGGCTTTATATTACCTAACTCTTCGTTGGGGTTAAGCGAAGTCGGTGCCGTCAGGGCAACCCAGGACGTGGTAGAAGAGGGCGACATTAATGCCAGTGTGCGCTCAGCGATTGCTTACAACACCGATTCTGAAATTATCCCTACCAACCGATTCAACGGAATTCTGACTGCTCAGGTCGCCCCGCAGGGCGGATTAATTTCTGGCTCATCATCGGTATTCAAACTGGATGGGTGGAATTGGGAAGATGCTCTGCTTTCGGAAGATGTCGGGCTCCATATGCATTGGCCAGGCATGATGATGCGTCAACGTAATTCCCTTACTGGACAGTTTGAGCGAGTTGAAAACGAAAACTACGGGGAACAAATCCAGTTACTGCATACGCTGTTCCAGGCCGCATCAGCCTATACTGGCGAGCCATTGAACTTGAATCTATTGGCCATGCAGCCACTCTTCAATGGTATTTCCAAACTGTTTATCCATGCGGACGAGGCAAAGGAAATAATCAATGCAGTTCGTTTTGCCCGTAGTTATGGCGTTGACGATATCGTTCTGGTTGGTGGTGCTGATGCTATCCTGGTGCAGGATTTCTTACTGGCAGAAAACATACCTGTCATCTATGAGCGAATACATGAACTGCCGCTGCGGGAATGGAATGATGTTGACGCGCCTTTTAAAACACCATTCTTACTACACGATGCGGGCATTAAAGTAGGACTTAGCGGTGGCGCAACTTCTATTGATCGTCAGCGTAATCTACCTTTCTTTGCAGGCACTGCTGCTGCATACGGATTAGATCGTGAAACAGCACTTGCCATGGTGACTCGCATTAATGCGGAAATTCTAGGTGTTGATGATCGAATTGGCACACTCGAAGTGGGTAAGGATGCAACACTTTTCATTTCAGAAGGTGATGCGCTGGAAATGCGCACCAGCCAGGTATTAGGTGCATTTATACAAGGACGTGACATCGATCTCAATGGCACACAACAGCAACTCTATGAGCGTTTTCGCGAAAAATATGAAAACCAGATTGAGTAATACTCAGGAAAAGGTCTGACATGGAACAGTTTGAAACATTTGTTACTCATCTCGAATGTAGCTATACCGGGAAAACCTACCCGGCTGATCAACTATATGGCTTATCAGAAGCAGGTAAGCCGATGCTTGTGCGTTATGACCTGGATGCCCTGGGCAGGTCAGTTAGTAAGGAAGATTTAAGTAGTCGGCTTCCTGAGTTCTGGCGCTATCGAGAATTTCTTCCAGTACGTCGAACTGAGAATGTTGTCCGTCTTGGCGAGTTAATGACGCCGTTACTTCCGGCTAATAAAACACAGCAACAATTGGGCTGTGGTGAGATTCTGATCAAGGATGAGGGAAGATTGCCAACGGGTTCATTCAAAGCTCGGGGGTTGGCACTTGCGGTGTCCATGGCGAAAGAGCTGGGCGTTAAGCGTATGGCTATGCCTACTAACGGCAATGCTGGCGCGGCATTAGCGGCATACTGTTCTCATGCCGATATTGAGACTTTTGTTTTCTGCCCGGAAGACACTCCCAAGGTAAATATTGAGGAAATCGCTTTTCAAGGAGCAAAAACATTTCTGGCCAATGGCTTCATAAATGATTGTGGTCGCATCGTGGGTGAAGGCAAAGAAATTATGAGCTGGTTCGATACATCGACACTCAAAGAGCCCTATCGGATTGAAGGCAAGAAGACGATGGGACTGGAGCTGTGCGAACAACTTGGCTGGGAAGTTCCTGATGTAATTCTTTATCCAACAGGGGGCGGAACCGGTCTCATTGGCATGTGGAAAGCGTTCAATGAACTTGAGGCTATAGGTTGGATAGGGTCCAGGCGTCCTCGCATGGTTGCCGTGCAAGCTGAAGGTTGTGCACCAATTGTTAAAGCCTACGAAGAGGGTGAGCGTCATGCTGAACTTTGGCGAGATGCGCATACAATTGCCGCTGGTATCCGTGTACCCGCAGCAGTAGGTGATTTTCTAATTCTTGATGCAGTACGTGAAAGTGATGGTTTCGCAGTTGCAGTATCTGATGATGCCATTAAATCTGCACATAAAAAATGCGCCAGGACGGAAGGCATTTTGTTGTGCCCTGAAGGGGCTGCAACGCTTGCAGCATTGAAACAAGAGCTGAGGAGTGGCCGAATTAGTCCAGATGAGAAAGTGGTTCTTTTTAATTGCGCAACCGGGTTGAAGTATCCAATGGAATCAAATCATGAACGCATAGATTTGAATCAAGCTATTGACTATGACTTTATTCAGAATGCGTAACTTAATTTCTCACTGCAAAACTCTAGGCAATTGACCTCTATGCAGATCAGATGTTTCCTCCATATCTGCCTGTAATCAATATACCCTCATTAGGGAACCTCTGATTAATTACCTACGTTGTGTTATTGCTGCGTTAAAAATCAGCTCAAAATGCGCATTTATGACCTATAAACTGCGCTTTTTTGCTGATTTTTGCCTTGCACTAATTGCCTCGCAAACATTAATCAGAGGCTCCTTAGGTATATAAGTTCCTACCGGAGTTTCCTGACGGCACACTATTCTTCCTTTTGGGGATACCTGCACATTGCAGGCTGTAACTTCTGCGCCTGTCGGTAAACATGACCGTGGCTCATTGTTTGAGTTGGTAGCGCAAGCTTATATGAAAATACAGGACAGCACTGGTAGAACTGTCCTCATCCATTTGTTTCCAGCATTCATGGGCTGTTAGGGGTAAGACTTAGTGTGTTGTATTTAGGTGGGAAAATATACTGCAATTCGAAGTTCTCGGATCAAGCAGGCAGGCCATCCTGCAACTGTGGTCGGAATTGCAATAGCGATACTTCATACAAAGCACGTTCCCGGAGCAAGTCGTTATCCGCAGTTGTGTTGATTACCTATGCGTTGATTACCTAGAAATCATTTAAATTGAATCCCAGTTGAATAGTGCGATTGTTGTTAAACGATTCAGATGACAATAAATAATGGATGGAAATAGACTCTCAGCAGTGCCATAACTTGGGAAGTTGCACTGCTATTTACCGCAACGCACCCTGATGGCAATGCTGTTGCTGGGGAATTCGTAGTCCAGGCATTGAAGTATACCGGGCCTTCTTTCTGAGTGGCTGACATAGCGTCTATTGAATAGGGTCTATTGAATAGGATCTGTTGAAGTGTGCAGTTGATGATTGGCTAGTACAAGGACGCGCAGAAAACCGATCAATTTTGTCTTCAGATATACCCGCAGCGAGAAGCCTATTGTGTGTAAATTGATAAGTATTCAGCGCATCGTCTTCATTGCCAAACATCATCTCTCAATCGGCAATGTAAATTTGCGTAATAGCTATGGCTTCAGAATCGGGTATTTTCGCTTCTTCGTATATGGCAGCAATACGCTGCAACAACTCCTTGCCGATGCGATAGCCTATGCGCAGTGATTCGCCTTTGTTTAAAGTCTAACCTCCCACTCCCTCATTTTCTTCATTAAGAATTATCGTATTCATCACCCTATGTCGCTTGATCAAAGAGCTTTGATAATGATGAGCTAGAACGATATTGTAGAACCATGATGCTGGTTCAGAATGAGACTTCCCGGGTGTTACTTTTATTCCTGCGACAGTTCGCCAGTTCAAATTTTTGGCAGCAATTAAATATCGGAAACTGAACGGATTATCGGAATTCGCAGAGGCTTTCAGCAGCATGTGGCTCAGTTGTGCAGTTCCGCGCAAACAGGCAAAGAAATCCTGCGGGTAAGTCTCTTTGTTTACATTCGAAATAATCCAAATGATTATCTACTTATTCCCATTTTCCTTGAGCAGGTTGTGCAGTAATAGCATGCTCTAATGGAATTCGTTGCCGGGTTGAATTGAGGCCATGATTAACTTTGGTGATCTGCACTGCATCCAGAAACAATCGTTCCGCTTCAGCAAAATCTCCAAGACTCATCACCCGTTGACTTTCATCAATTAACTGTTTACTTCGAATCTGGTCGTAAGCATTAAAGGCCGATGCGCCTGCGTCTTTTGCCGTTTGCGCAAAAACTGAAATCGGTGAATAAAAAACAATGCAACACTAAAGCGCAGTGCTTGCTTAAGTTTCTTGAAATTTCGAATCAAAGCCACTTGCCCGCTCATGTCATCAATGCCTTTAATCACCTCAATGGAAGGGTTTTCAGCATACTCTCAAAAGCCTGCCCCGCAATTACTCACTTGGGAAATCCATGCCATTCCACACTGTCTTTCGGCTGTTTCAGCGTATTCCGCTATACTCGCCGCCTGACAAGCATTTTTAGAAGGAACCCTAGCAATGACAGCAACGACAGATTCATCAGGGATTGATCTATATACCTGGAGTACCCCTAATGGCCGTAAAGTTTCTATTTTGTTAGAAGAATTGGGAATCGAGTATCAGGTTTTCCCAGTTAATATTATGAAGGGTGATCAACATGCACCAGAGTTTCTGGCTATCAGCCCAAACAGCAAGATTCCAGCAATTGTCGATCACGAGTCAGGAATTTCTCTAATGGAGTCAGGTGCCATTCTTATGTACCTGGCAAATAAAGCAGGTAAGTTGATGAGTGATTTTGGGACGGAGAATTCCTGGAGGGAAATGGAATGGTTAATGTTTCAAATAGGGGGTATTGGTCCGATGTTTGGACAGACTCACCATTTCGTGAAGTTTAATCCTGGTAAATCCCTTTACTCAGAACAGCGCTACAGAAAAGAGACAGCACGCCTTTATGGTGTTTTAGATGCGCGACTCGCCGGTCGTGATTATATCTGTGACAACTACTCCATTGCTGATATCGCCGCTTGGCCCTGGGTTTCTCGCTTCGATTTCCAACAAATAGATTTGAATGACTTCCCTGCTGTGAAAGACTGGTACCTACGAATAGCCGAACGCCCAGCGGTACAAAAAGGCTATGCTGTTCCGCAAGACCTGCCGGTACCGCTGCCCGATTAAGAATTAGTTTTCGGTTTAGAGTGTGTAAGTCAGTGGCAGCTTGGTTGTGTATTTGATTTGTTCCATAGCAAAACTGGAAGATACATCGGCTAACTCAGTAGATTGCAAAAGCTTCTTATAGAATTGATCGAAAGCGCCAATATCTGGAACCACCACACGCAGTAGGTAGTCGGATTCACCGGCCATTCGATAGAACTCCACCACTTCGGGATACTCACTGACCGTAGCGGCGAAATTATCCAGCCATTCCCAGTTGTGCTGATTTGTTTTCACTGCGACAAAAACATCTACTCCAAGATTCAATTGCTCACGGTTTAACAGCACCACTCGATTGGCAATAACCCCACTTTCTTCCAGTTTTTGGATGCGTCGCCAACAGGGTGTTGTAGAAAGTCCTACTGCATCAGCAATCTCTGCCGTGGACAATTGGCTGTTTTCCTGTAGTAGTTGAAGAATCTTCTTATCTAGCTTATCCATAGAAAATCGTACTAATTATAGTTGATAATTAGGATTATATTGCTCAATGGTATGAAATGTCCGCAATATACGCAAAATTTTTTCCATGCCGGTTTGCTACCATAAGTGCCAGCTATATCCATGGGTGCCCGCATTTTCGGGAAGGTACTGGAGCCAGGTATGAAACGGTTAAGCGCACATCTTGATCAAGTTGATGAGAGTTATATGCAGCACATGAAGCATGCGCTCTCTTTCGCATTTAATCTGGGCTTGGCGAGTGCCGTGTGTTTAGTACACGCCTTCCTGCCATTCTTGTTCGAGAAGCAGGGTAGCGACTTGGTCGATAAGTTGCATGATCGAATGGTAGTGGACCGACATAAGCTAACCACTAGAGAAAATAGCGGCGAAACGGAGAATCCAGCTAAAAGGCTGCTCTCCGCCAGCTAGCCTGAATTCTTCGAATACCCTTAATCCACCGTAGCATGTCAGTATTCGCTATGGTGGGTTTTTTATAGCCCACCCGCTATTTCGCGCCCTATTATCCTTTCATTTTGTCCTGATCGTATTGATTCCCTGATCCAAAGTTTATAAGTTGTGCGGCAATTCTTGTGATTCGCCAACAGGAGACGACATGAAACGTATTACAGCCACAGCCTTAACCCTTGTCAGCTCAATGCTTATCAGTATTGCTATGGCCCAGAATACTTATGTGCCACCACGCAATGTCTGGGGCCAACCTGATTTACAAGGAGTTTGGAACTTCTCGTCCAATGTCTCGATGCAGAGACCTGAGCAATTTGGTGATCGTCAGTTTATGACTAATGACGAAATTGTGGTCTTGCGTCATCGCCTGGCAGAGAGGGATGCAGCTTCAGATGCTGCAGTGCCAAGAGAAGATCCCAGCGATGGCGGCTACAACGATTTCTGGGTAGAGAGTGCAGGGATCACTGATCATATTCGCACATCTCATATCGTCTACCCGCTAGATGGGCGTTATCCGCAGCGCACCGAAGGTGCGGTTATTCAGTTCGGTGGATTAGGTGATGATATTCCTGGAACTCGACCTGTTAGGTTTACAGTTGGCGGTATTGCTAAAGAAAGAAGGTCCAGAGGATCGAGGGCTTTCAGAACGTTGCATTGTTGGTTTTAACGATGGTCCTCCTTTTTCCCCAAGCTTGTATAACAATAACGTGCAAATCTTTCAGCATAAAGATATTGCGGTGGTTCTTACTGAAATGATCCACAATGCGCGCATTGTTCCCCTGGACGGTCGTCCTCCATTGCCTGAAGAAATTACGCAATGGTCTGGTGATGCACGAGGTTATTACGACGGTGATACTTTAGTTGTTGTATCCACTAACTTCAACGGCATGGCTGCAGCACTGGAATCGTTCGGAACCTCTCATGACAAAGTACTCACTGAACGTTTCACCCGTATTGATAAGTTCACAGTCGAGTACGAATGGACTTTGGAATCTCCTTCTACCTTTACAGACAAGATCACTGCAATTGTTCCTATGACGAAAGTCGCAGGGCAATTATATGAATATGCTTGCCACGAAGGTAACTATGGCATGGTGAATTTACTCCGCGCTGCACGTGTATTGGAAGAACGAGAAACAGAACAGGGTAATTAGTTCAAACCTGGGTAATGGGCAGGGCAATCGACTGAATGGATTTTCGTGCACACTTCCAGTACAAAAAGCGAATAAGTGGCACTCCCTCGTCGATCTGAGTCCGAAATCATACCCTTCTGACCATCTTCGACGCGATAGAGGCGTTCACTCGATTGCCCTGGGGTAATGGGTAAAAAGAAGCGTGATTGCTTTCAGTGATCGAGTTTTTCTGTTCCAGGAATAGTGTACTTGGTCAATGGATATACAAATGATGCTTGGGATGCATAATCTTTGCAGCCAAAATATACCAGAGCACTATCACTACCGCTGGGTATGCCGGAAGCATGGACTAATGCACCACCTGCTCTATGGGACTCAAAGTTCTGTGGGAAAGCTAACATACCAGGTTCGCCACCAGGGCCACCCGGTTGGTGGACTGAGTTCTGTACCTAAAATCGCTTAGCAGGACGCCTTGGTGCGATCCAGATCCTGCACATCAATTTCGAGCCAATTGACGGGGTTGCTCATTGTGTACACCCCCTTTTCTTATTAGTCTCTTTTTTGATTTTTCTTTTACATCAAAGCAGCCACAGATGACAGTGTTATGGCACTGGCTCTCTATGCTTAGGGAACCTCTGATTAATTACCTACGTTGTTATTGCTGCGTTAAAAATCAGCTCAAAATGCGCATTTATGACCTATAAACTGCGCTTTTTCGCTGATTTTTGCCTTGCACTAACTGCCTCGCAAACATTAATCAGAGGCATCCTTAGATGCCACTGAAGTATTTTAAACTACTGCGCACCTCGTAGATTAATGCCTGATGATGAAAGCTCACTGTGGAGATGATGCTTTCCATCAGGCTGACCAACTCCTGCAAGGTATTGGCCTGTTGTACTTCGCTCAGCTTGACCAGTTTAGGAAAGAACAGAGCATACCAAAAATTTTGCCGCTGACTGTCTCCAGTGGTTGCGCAAGGTACATCAATATCTCCGCCATCACCACCACCTCCGCTGCTGGCTTGTTCTTTAGTCGGTAGAGCCTGCCTTATGATCTGAGCACTTCTTGCTTCAGGCAGTGGCAAGAGAGTCAGGGGCTCCTTGGAGTCCTCCATGGATAACTCCGCGCTTTAGTCAGCTGCTCGATGCTGATAAAGATTGAGTCTGATAGTGAAGGGACGGAAGTTGCCCCATGCCTTAAGCAGCGTTACTTCAGCTTCAGAAAAGGTGCTTTCTTTATTTGGAGAACCCTCTATTTTTAAACGCATTGGCGATGGTGAGTACTTACTATGACTATGCTTGAAGAGTATGCCCAGGGTTTCGCCAGTCTCTCCCGCCAGCTGCAAACGGCGCAGGACTCGGCCCGGTAACCAGTTCTGCCAAGCCAGCACCAAGCCACAATTTTGCATCTGCAAAGCTTTTTCCATACTGCATAAAGCATCGCGACAGGAGGTATCTGCTTTCACGATTAAGACCTGACGGGTATCGATCCCAGCCTGAACTAAAGCCGGTGTATCAAATTGATAGGGCGGTGCTACCCAGAGAATCCATTTGCTCTGAGCAATCATGGATCGCATTAATGGCACTAATAGTTGTAATTCACCCATTCCCCGGTGTCGGGCGACCACTTCTACTAAACCGCTTCGTGGCCAACCACGACCCGGCAAAATGTCATCCAATTCAGGGAAACCGGTGCTGTATCCATGATGACCTTGCCCGTACAATTCATAACCACGCCATAGTTTGGGATTGCGGTGTAATAGCGCCTCAACGGGTTGTTCCTGATCTTCTAGCCCCTCTAGCCCTTCGAATGATTCTCTGTAAATCGCGTCAATAGCTGGCTTGCGTTGTATTGCGGGGTTGGAGTGATCTGCCACTGCCCCTCCCAAAGTTTGTCTCATTTCTTGTTTTGTTGCTTGCCTCATTTTCTATCAAATCTCCATCCATACCATATTATACTGTATTTTTATACAGTATAAATCCATGGCTTTTCTCCTGGCAAGGTTTTTCTCAAGATTTATGCATTTTCTAAAAAAACCCCAGTAATGCGTTGTAGTTTAAGGAAAATTAATCCTAATGCTTTGTACAATGGTGCCGTTCAGCCAAAGGAACGTTGATTCTGTAACGGAGCCGCAGATGAGCAAGAAGCCAGATATGGTGTCAGTCATATTCACCTTGTTTGTTGTAGCGTATTGGCAGGTAGCGTGGCACAAAACGTACTGATATAGCGCTTGGATGTGCCCGAGGTAATGCCGATCCTTACATGACGTAGTCGAATAGCTAAGGACCCTCTGATTAATTACCTACGTTGTTATTGCTGCGTTAAAAATCCGCTCAAAATGCGCATTTATGCCCTATAAACTGCGCTTTTTTGCTGATTTTTGCCTTGCACTAACTGCCTCGCAAACATTAATCAGAGGCTCCCTAATCAATCATCCCAGCGATGGAGATCGTCGGGATGATAGCGGCATAGGGGCATAGGGAAGTGCCACCCGCAGCGTAGCCAGCGGGAGGGAGTGCAACACAAGCAAATACGCGCATTTGCACCAATGTTTCATAACCGTTCAATGTAATAGATCAGGGCGACCCAGCAGCCAGGATATAAGATAACGAGAAAGGACAAAGACGCCAAGGATAATAAGTAATAGGTAGTATAGGTAATAGGTAGTGAAGTCGCTTTGTAAAGAAAGCCACCCCTGGGGTTAGTGTGCCTAAGCAGTATCGGGGCGGTATATTTTTTCCGGCGTGGCAACTGCGTCCAGTCGCACATCCCACACCTCCGTGGGAAATGGTTCAATTAACTGGCATTCATGTGCCAACCCTACCAGCAGTGGTTGACTGCGTTGATTGAAAATCTTAAAGCTAAACGTGCGGTCG
Source organism: uncultured Pseudohongiella sp. (assembly GCA_965198435.1). Taxonomy (GTDB): domain Bacteria; phylum Pseudomonadota; class Gammaproteobacteria; order Pseudomonadales; family Pseudohongiellaceae; genus UBA9145. The sequence goes on from OZ240664.1 coordinate 1,043,937, forward strand.
TAAAAACCCTTGCCCATGCCCAGGCGAAAACAATTCGCATCGAAACCAACCAGTGGAACAAACACCACATCGAAAACAGCGGGTGAAATAATTTCGTCGGGGAACGGTGGTTCGGCAATACCCCATTGATTTTCGGTGAGTACTGTGTCGGTATTGTAGGGGGCGAAAGTCAAAGCCAAGCACTCTTCATTATCATGACCGATAACAGGCAGAAAACAATCTTTACCCTGATTTAAGGAATGTTCCATCAAAGGATAGGGATCAATTTCTGCATCAAATTTCTGATAAAAAGCAATGCGTGAAGCGTTCTGAAAAAAACCTTCAGCTGATATCAAGCTAAGCAAGCCTGTAGACGCAGTTGCCTGATCAGCATTACTAAGACTTCTACGTGCCTCTCTGAGAGTTTCTCTGAGAGCAGGCCGTCCTTTTTTATTCATGGAAAATAGAGCGAGACCACCATTGAAGGATCAAGTCCCCCGGAACACCGCTACCAAAATTGCCCTGAACCAAAAGGTTCAGGTGGTGGCTCCCGCGATGCATAAGGCTTTCCGACTTGCGGACCTGCACACCAACATCTAACGAGTTGCCTCCGGTTTTAAAGATATCGGCTCAAGAACACCTTTGATTGGCAAATGTCCTAGGGAACTCTGAATCCAGTATAGCTTGTGATGGGGCGGCAGGGAACCCGAGGAGTAGGCGGATTTTCTGTGTAAGATCAATAAGCTAGCCCCCACCAACTCGACGCAATTTGTCACAGAATATTTACCTGAATGTGTACGTAGGAAATTTCTTATGAATTGCAAAGTTCCAGAAAATTGATAATCGGGATGCCGAGCACCTTCATTAAGGAAGGCAGGACAAGGCAAAGGGGATTTTAGAAAATGTGCAGTGCTCTAATTGTAGAGAACAATGAAACCGCTATTGAGGCAGTTGAGATGAAGCGGAAGCTGGCGCAAGGAGGGAGCTTATCAATGAATAAATGACTGACTTAAGCCAGTTTCCAACGAAATATCAGCAACGCAAATAGGTTTTAAACCTGGAGCTGCCTGGAAGAGGCAATTGCTAAGTTGATTTTTTCCTCAATACCTTTAATCTGCTGCGCAGTATCCGAGCGAGTCTGATTAATCATCTTATTCTTACGCAGCATATCGTGTGTAATATTAAGTGCTGCCATTACTGCAATTTTTTCTGCACCGTGAATGTTGCCGCGACCTTTAATCTTACGCATACTTTCGTCGAGATAGCGTGCAGATTTGATTAGTGCTTCCTGATCAGAAGGTGGGCAATTTACCTGATAATCCTTGTCGAGAATTTTGACTTGTACTGCGGTGCTCTGTTCACTCATTTGTTTTGTCCAGTGGTTTTGCTTGGCGTTAGGGAGCCTCTGATTAATGTTTGCGAGGCAGTTAGTGCAAGGCAAAAATCAGTGAAAAAGCGCAGTTTATAGGTCATAAATGCGCATTTTGAGCTGATTTTTAACGCAGCAATAACAACGTAGGTAATTAATCAGAGGTTCCTTAGGTACTATCCATCGCACGGAGTCTGTCCAGAATGGATTGAAGCTTGGTTTTTGCTTCCTGATTTTTTGCAATCAATCGCTGACGTTCAGAATTCCAGGAGCTCTGAGTTTCCTTCAGTATCTGATTTTCCCTTTTCATTTCAGCACACAGGTCTATGAGGTCATCTACCTTGGCACTGAGACTATCAAAGCTTTTGTCGATCATATTGTAGTGTGTTGAAGTTATTGAATTTCCAGTAGTTGCAACGCACTACTCACAGAAGTTCAGGATTTACATTAACGATGGAGTAACTATAGAGCCGTGTCTGAGAAGGGTCAACACGGTGAGTGTCAAAAGAAAGAAAAAAGAGACGAAAATGGGACTTGGTTCTGCAATAGGACCTCTATATGCTTGTACGGTTGAAACGCAGCAGCATTGATGAGACATAATATGGCCGCAAAGCCAAACATTTACCGCGAAATAAAGAGTCGGCGCAAAGAGCTAATGGCGCAAATGGGACTGAATAGCATCGCGTTAATTCCGTCCGCACCGTCAAGAATGCGCAACAACGATGCGGAATATCTGTATCGGCAAAACAGCGACTTCTATTACCTCACAGGTTTCGTTGAAGAAGATGCGTTGCTGACTTTGATACCGGGACGCAAACAAGGCGAAGCCGTTTTGTTCTGCCAGGAGAAGAACAAAAAAAAAGAGTTATGGAATGGCATTTTGATGGGGCCAGAAAAGGCGCAGAAAGAATTAGGTATGGATGATGTCTTTCCCATTAGTGATATCGACGACATTTTGCCTGGAATTATCGAAGGTCGTGATCGTGTGTACTACGCTATGGGCAAGGATGACAAATTTGATGACCAGGTGATGGATTGGGTCAAGGTCATCCGGAATAAGGCAAAGTTAGGCGACCACCCACCAGGTGAGTTTTTAGTTCTGGATCTCCTGCTGCATGAGTTACGGCTGATAAAGAGTACTGCTGAGATCAAATTGATGGAGCAGGCAGCTAAGATCTCCGCTGAAGGCCATCGCCGGGCCATGGCTGTGTGCAAGCCTGGCATCAGAGAGTATGAAATGGAAGCAGAGTTGTTGCATGCCTTTGTGCGCAACGGCAGTCGCGCACCAGCCTACAACTCAATTGTTGCTGCAGGGGACAATGCCTGCATTCTTCATTACACCACTAATACGGCTGAGGTTAAAAAGGGAGATCTGGTACTTATTGATGCTGGCTGTGAGTATCAATATTATGCCTCAGATATCACCCGAACATTTCCAGCCACTGGAAAATTCAGCCCGGAGCAAAAAGCGATTTATGAGATTGTGTTATCCGCCCAGGAGGCAGCTATTGCTGCGGTTCAACCAGGGGCAGCCTGGGATGAGCCCCATAACGCATCAGTAAAAGTCATCACTCAGGGCTTGGTGAAACTGGGATTGCTCAAAGGCCGGACTCCCCAACTCATCAAGAGAGAAGCCTACAAAGATTTTTACATGCACCGTGTCGGTCATTGGATTGGAATCGATGTTCACGATGTTGGCAACTACAAAATCGATGATGACTGGCGCCTGCTGGAAGCTGGAATGGTGACCACCATAGAACCAGGCATCTACATTGCGCCCGACAACACCAGCGTGCCAAAAAAATGGCGCGGTATCGGAGTGCGTATCGAAGACGATGTGCTGGTGACAAAAACTGGTCACCGCATTCTCACCACCGGCATTCCAAAAACAGTGGCTGAGATTGAGGAGTTCATGGCGAATCCTGTTCACTAATCATGCTGATTGAAAAACCCAGGACTCACTATGATGTGCTGATTGTTGGTGGTGGCATGGTTGGTGCCAGCTTCGCCCTCGATCTTCATCACCACAGTCCGGATATGAACATCGGTATAGTCGAAGCGATGGCCATCAATGATCAAGACAAGCAGCCAGGTTTCGATGCCCGTTCTACTGCTCTATCTTGGGGTACCCGAGCGATCTATGAAGCTATTGGGCTATGGGGTCAACTACAGCAGTTTGTAAACCCTATCGAAAAAATTCAGGTTTCTGATCACGGGCACTTTGGTGTTACCCATCTTCACCATAGTGAACAAGCAACCGATGCCCTGGGTTATGTCATCGAGAATCAGAATCTGGGTAAAGTTCTGAACAGTGAACTTTCAGAATCCTCAGGGATTGAATTGTTGGCGCCAGCTAAAATCCAGTCTGCTCAACCCACGGCAGATTCGATGTCGCTTAGCATTGAAACTGAACAGCAACAGTGTGTTGTTACAACAGAACTTCTGGTACTGGCAGATGGAGGCCGGTCGCTACTCTGCAAACAATTAGGCATCGAACACAGCAAAGAAAGTTACGAGCAGTGTGCTCTGATCACAAACATTGGTGTACAACTGCCACATGAAAATCGCGCGTTCGAACGCTTTACCGATTCGGGTCCCCTGGCAGTACTGCCATTGCAAAGCGTTGAAGAAGGAGCGCGTTGTTCTTTGGTATGGACGGTTAAAGCCGGTGCTGAAAAGACATTGTTGGAATGCGAGGACGCTGAATTTATCCAAAAATTATCTATATTGTTCGGTAACCGACTGGGTACCATTACCAGGCTTGGCAGGCGGTTTAGCTTTCCACTGGTTCTTACCGAAGCGCGAGAGCAGATTCGCCCTCATCTGGTTTTATTAGGTAACGTCGCCCATACACTACATCCGGTAGCCGGCCAAGGGTTTAATCTTGCGCTGCGCGATTCCACCTGCTTGTCTTCAATATTAGCGAGTGCCCATAAAACAGAGCAGTCAGTGGGTTCAATGCAGGTTCTTCAGCAGTATCTTGATCAACAAACGCCGGATCAGTATCGAGTCATTCAATCCACTCATCAGATGATCCGGCTATTTTCTTCAAGCAGCATCACAAAGGTATTGGTGAGAAAAGTGGGCCTGCTGAGTTTGGACCTGTTTCCTGCTTTGCGACAGGAATTTGCTCGCAAAGCAATGGGAATCCAATCTTAAGGGTTCACTCTTTCCTACAGTTATCAAAACAATTTATCGAAGGCTGGTGAATTCCGGTTACTGCAACCATCTCGTCGATTTTTCCAACTGAAGCACAGTCTCTGCTGAACATCGAATGCAGATGCAGCCTTTCCGTCTTCAATTGTCGGCGAATACCTCCAGCATGTGATTGATTGAACTGCCGCTCGCTCGAAATAGTCTTCAGGAAACACATTAAAAACTACAGGGTCTACTGCATCCCCCAGGGCATTCACTGCTGAATGAGAGTTCAAAAAATCCTTAAATGCCTTGTTGTAAAGCATGCTGCGAATAAGTTGATGCAGTACGCACCAGCGGCGCTGTAATACCTGCAGTGGGAATTGCAGATGTTGTTGGTTCGAGTGGTGCAATACCACGGGGTCGGAATCGATATCGATATCAATGGCCCACCTGTTCGACCACCGATAAAAATAGATTCAGGCGGTTCGCTAACTATGATTGGCGCATAATTAAATTCCTACCTTGTGGTATCGATGAGTTTTACAATATCGATTTCCTGCACAACGCCATCACCTGTTTGAATGGGTGTTTGCATAAAGTAAAAGAGAAGAAGGGTTACGAATGGAGATGCCAGCATGATGCTGTTGAGCTGTGGAAGAGCCGAAGAACGGTCGCTTTCATTGAAGACTTGCTGATTCGAATTATCATTCCGCTAATTTATTAGCGACACGCTAAAAAAATTAACATTACAGCTCGAAATATCAAGACCTCTATAAAAGGGTATAAATATCAGTAGTATAGGTTGTCAGGGCAGTAAGGATCGGATGTTCTCTATGCGATTACGATTGGCACCCAGATCGCTGTAACCCAGGCGGGAAGCAGAGCGCACGTGAGTAACCCCGGATGCTGGGTCGTATAAAAACTCCACGTCATCGACATAACCCATGATGCGAGACGTAAATTCTGCATAGAGATAATTACCACCCGAACTCACTATGTTTGCTTCATCCAAACCGACTAAAACCTGCTCGACCTCAGAAAGTGTGGCTGCAAGTGCTTGAATACCATGTTCCTCATCAGTCTCAAAACTTGACACACAGTTAGGAGAATCTGGACATGGCGTTAACTGACTGTTTTCGACTCCGATATTGGTTGGTGGCTCACCTGCACACGCAGTGAGAAAAGGCATAATGGAAAGCAATGATTTTTTCATGAGCTTTTGAGTCTCAACTGATTTGGCTTTAAAGTTTTACGATTGGTTTGCTTAAATGGATTAATCGACCACAGTCATTCCGAGCCATTCAGCAATCAAAGCGGGTTTCTCTTCCCCTTCGATTTCCACTGTTACCGCATGCTTCAGTAGCCATTGATTAGGATTCTTCTCTTCTGCACTAATCAATTGGAAGCGACCACGAATGCGACTATCTACTTTAACAGGATTGATGAAACGCAGTTTATCGAAACCATAGTTAATGCCCATTACACTGTTTTCTAATTTGGTGCTTCCTTCGTAGCCCATTTCAACCATAAGCGACATGGTGAGAAAGCCATGGGCGATAGTAGTACCAAAAGGTGTTCGTGCAGCCCGCTCAGGATCTACATGGATATACTGATGATCTCCTGTAGCATCAGCGAACTGATTAATACGCTCTTGATCAATTGTCATCCAATCAGATACGCCGACTTCTTTGCCAATGTAGTCATTCAGTTGATTCGAATTAATGGTTAAAGCCATAGGAGTTCTCCCTCTAGTATTTTTCTCAGGCGACGCAGTCTATCAACAATCCCATCTACGCGGAACAAGACCCGCAAGTGAATGCCGCATATAATGATGTTATGAGCAATTCATCTGCATTCGATGTGGTGATAGTGGGCACTGGTCTGGTTGGTGCTGCCATGGCGCTTGCGCTGAGGAAGGTCGGATTACGCATTGCCGTGGTAGACCGACAGGTGTTTGATCAGAGCACTGCCGCATTCGCGAGCACACCTGAAAAATACGATGCCAGGGTGAGTGCGCTGACGGTCGGTACTCAACAATTCCTGCAGAATCTTGGTGTATGGGATCAAATCATAGCTCAGCGCCATTGTCCTTATGGTGATATGCGGGTATGGGATGGGGAAGGCACAGGCTCTATTCATTTCAATGCGAAAGAAATCGGGCAGGAGAGGCTCGGGTCCATCATTGAAAATCCAGTGGTGCTGGCGGCGCTCACCGAAAAGCTGGCAGAAGAGCCATCTATCCACCAGTTGATTCCTTTTACCATCGATACGATGCAAATCAGCCCAGATGGTGGAGTGAGTTTGAAATCCGTTGAAAGCGATACGCTCAATGCCCGGCTGGTGATCGGTGCTGACGGCGCTAACTCGCGCGTCAGAGAAGTCATGAACTTTACGACTAAAAAATGGGATTACCAACACACTGCAATTGTGACCACAGTGCAAACTGAACGCAGCCATGAGTTCACAGCCTGGCAACGTTTTATGTCTTCCGGTCCTCTGGCTTTCCTGCCGCTTACTGATAGCACAGGCTTATCACAACAGAATTGCTCCATTGTCTGGAGCATACTACCGGAGCGAGCTGAGCAACTTATGGAACTAGGTGACGCAGAATTCTGTCAAGAGTTAGGCAGAGCGTTTGAGTTCAGGCTGGGAAATATTAAGACTTGCGAGAAAAGGTTTCAATTTCCATTACGCCAACACCATGTCACAGAATATTATCGAACAGGTGTTGCGCTGATTGGTGATGCTGCGCATACGATTCATCCGTTAGCAGGGCAGGGAGTAAATCTCGGTTTTCAGGATGCCAAAACGCTAGCTGTTGAAATAGCAAACGGCCTGTCTAAAGGGCGGACAATTGATGATCCGCTTCTACTGGCTCGTTATCAACGTAAGCGCAGTGGACATAATCTTGGCATGATGTGGTTAATGGAAGGGTTCAAATACCTGTTCGCCGAGCAGGCACCACCGGTGCAATGGCTGCGAAATGTAGGCTTAAATGCCGTTGATAGCTTAACGATCATGAAGAATCAAGTGGCACGACGCGCGATGGGAATCGACTAAGGACCCTCTGATTAATTACCTACGTTGTTATTGCTGCGTTAAAAATCAGCTCAAAATGCGCATTTATGACCTGTAAACTGCGCTTTTTCGCTGATCTTTGCCTTGCACTAACTGCCTCGCAAACATTAATCAGAGGCTCCTTAGTTCATCATCGCTGCTATGAATGTACTCATAGTTAATGAGCGATCGTAATTGTGTGATGTTTGGATGAAACTCGAGAAAGTCAGAAATTTGTAAAACCGCATCTAAATAAGATAAGTGCACTGAATACATCTGACGAGTCTTCAGGTGTTTCGATATCAACTACCAACTACCAACTACCAACTACCAACTACCAGGCCAGGTACTCATTGTCGCTAAAATTTTCAAACAGGCGGTGGTACTCCAGCACCGCAGGATCGCCGGTAAGAAAACATCCTTGAGTACTGTTGTCGAATGGAATGACAACGCCAGTTTCATTGTATTGTAGTTATAGCTGGAGCACTGCGAGTCAGCAAAATTCTGCGGAAGCTTGACGCAGCAGAGCCATGGCGGGACCGATTTCACTCATTTCGTAAGATAAGTGTAATTTGTGGGCTAAACCCCGTAAAGGCTGCGCTTCGAGCTGAAATCACCTTGTGGATAAGGTCAAAAACCCTTGTATTAGAATTTCTTATGAAGATTTCTTAAAGTCAGTCGATACACTGCTTGTGCTAATAATGACCCTCTAAAACGGGGCTTCAGAGTAGTGGGGAGCTGTAAAAAGATGGCCAGGCAAATCAGGAAAGGGAAAAAGTTTCCATTCAATTTGGATCTCAGTAGTTTGGACACTGGCAGCATCATAAACATTCTGAGCGATATCGAGCATCACCTTCCACTGATGGAAGACGAGAGCGATTTAAGTCAGTTAATGCGCGTGAAAGCGTTCTTTGAGGATGAACTCAAGGTAGCCCATAGACTGCACTAGTTTGTTTTGCAAATGTCAGTCCATAGGCATTTGCTTTGTGACCCTCAATTCACTGGCGAAAAACGCGGTTGCTCATGTGAATTAAGGGCTCACGTCTCTGTGCATGGAGGTATGGTATGCAGATTTTGCAGAAGCAAAAATCTGCGGGTGCGCAAATGCCGCCCTCCCTGGCTCACTCCCAGAACCTCTAACCACCTTCTTTGATGACAACTCCCGGGTTTCCCGACACTTCGTCGAATCCGTTGTACTCCCTATCAGCCTTGGTTTATTCTGCCTGGTTAGGTTCCAATACTGTTGGAAACCACAATTACAAAAATCGTTAAAGGCTATGACTATGAAATCTTTTCTCTCTTTTTTAACCTTATGCTTATTGGGTTCTGGCGCATTAGCCCAATTGGATACGGCGGCTCTGGAACGAGCCATGGCGAGCCCTGATCGTCCAGATGCTGATAAAGCTCGTGATGCCAGTCGACAAGCGCCAGCAGTTTTAAGCTTCCTGGGCTTAGAGCCCGGTATGACGGTATTGGACATCAATGCTGCTACCGGTTGGTATACGGAAGTACTCTCATATGCAGTTGGTTCTAATGGGAAGATCTATATGCAAAATCGTGCAGGCAGCAACGCTGAAGAGGCAGCAAATGCCCGAGCAGCCCGATTAAGCAATGTGGAACAAATACATACTTTCGACCAGGCTGATGCAGGTTCCGTCGACTTTGCGATCACTGCGCTTAATTTCCATGACTTTCACAACTCCAACCCGGATGTAGCCCAGAATGTACTCGCCGGAATTGCACCAGCACTGAAAACCGGGGGTATTCTGGCGATCGTGGATCATGAAGGAACTCCAGGATCAGATAACCTTTCCCTGCATAGGATTGCTTTTGACGAAGCGGTAAAAGCAGTATTACAAAGCGGGCATTATGTGCTGGTTGGAGCCAGTGATATACTGGACAATCCAGCAGACGACCACACTAAAACTCCGTTCGATGAAAGTCTTGGCCGTAACACCGACCGTATGGTGTTGAAGTTCGTTAAGATTTAATCCAAAGACAAGTGACAAATAACAAGTAAGTAAGGCCTGCGCACCGTGTTGCGTGGGCCTTTTTGTGTCTGTGATAGAATCTGAAATTCGCAATTCTGCATAGTATTGAGATACCACTGATCGAATCAGTGCTATCTCGCTCAACTTTCCTTTACTGTCTTGAATTCTGCTGAAGAAACTAACTCAGTTGCCAAATTTCTTTCTGTATTTCAGTACAGCAAAGTGGCTATGGAAATCGTATGGAGCACGAGTGCTGCGCTCACGATTCTAATGGCTGTAGCGACTTTGCTTGCTGGTGTCTTGCCCGGTTTAATAGCATCCGTGGGTGGCTTGTTTGTAGATGCTGTGGCTAATGCTCTGCAACAGACTGGTGATACAGCAGAGCAATCTCGCAACAATGTTCTGTTGTATGTACTGGTTGAAGCAGGATTGGTTGTCCTGATGACTGGAGTCCAAAAGCTCAACAGCGTATGCCAATCTATTCTCCGCGTTCTCTTAGGCAACAAGATCAATGTGATGATCTTGGAAAAAGCACTAACATTAGAGTTGGCACATTTCGAGGATGCTGAATATTATGACAAATTGGTACGTGCCAGACGCGAAGCCTCAAGTCGGCCGCTTAGCTTAGTGGTAAAAACCTTTGATCTGGGCCGTGATCTGATTCTGTTACTAACAATTGGCATATGGTTATTTCAATTTAGTCCCTACGCAGTTTTACTATTAGGCTTAGCAGGTTTTCCAGTATTCATTGCGGAAGCCAAATTTTCTGGTGAAGCATTTCGAATACACCGACGTCGCTCAGCAGAGCGGCGCATGCAGATTTACCTGGAGATGGTTCTTACCCGAGAAGATGGGGTTAAAGAAGTAAAGCTGTTGCAGTTGGGCCGTCTGTTTCTGCAGCGCTATATCGATATATTCCGTAACCTATATAAGGAAGATCGCAATCTGGTTTTGCGTCGGGGATTGTGGGGTTATGTCTTGGGTCTATCAGCAAGCGCTGCATTCTATTTTGCTTATGGCTGGGTTGGTTTCGCTGCAATCGCAGGGGCTGTCACCATAGGCCAGATGACGATGTATATTGCTCAATTTCGCCTGGGGCAGAACGCAGTTACAAACAGTCTTACTGCTATCAATGGCATGTATGAAGACAACCTTTACCTGTCAAACCTGACAGAATACCTGGAGCATAAGGTTCCAGAGCAAACTGGAGATGCTACGAAAGGGCCAGATTCTGATGACGGTATCCGCTTCGAAAATGTGAGTTTTTCATATCCAGGCAGCAATACACTGGCACTGAAAGATGTGACTTTACACATACGCCCTGGAGAGAGTCTGGCAATAGTGGGTGAAAATGGCAGCGGTAAAACCACCCTGATTAAATTACTGGCTCGTCTCTACAAACCAATTTCCGGCCGGATAACTCTCGAAGGTCTGGATCTGAATGATTGGGACATAAATGCATTGCGCAATAAGATTGCGATGATTTTTCAGGATTTCGTCCGTTATCAGCTACTCGTAGGTGAAAACATCGGCATCGGTGATGTGGAAGGATTGCAGGATAATGACCGGATAGAGGAGGCAGCGCGTAAGGGCATGGCAGAAGAGTTCGTGAAAGATTTGCCAGAGGCATATCAAACCCAACTGGGCACCTGGTTCAAAGATGGCAGGGAGCTTTCTGGTGGTCAATGGCAAAAAATTGCGCTTTCACGCGCGTTTATGCGCAATAAGGCTGATGTTTTGATTCTTGATGAACCTACCGCCGCAATCGATGCCAGAGCTGAGGCTGAAATTTTTTCACACTTTCGCGATCTTGCTGCTGATAAGATTTCTATAATAATTTCCCACCGCTTCTCAACGGTGCGAATGGCTGATCACATAATTGTTTTAGAGAAAGCAGAAATTCAGGAAGAGGGCAGTCATGAAGAATTACTCGACAGCGGGGGTCAATATGCCACGCTATTTAAGCTGCAAGCCCAGGGCTACCAGTAAACCAAGGGCGCAAAGCCAATGACAATGATGTATGGCCCTTTTCTTTACTTTACTGTTGGACTCATTGCCTGCCTTATCGGCACTATTCCTTTTGGCCCAATAAATCTCACTGTGGTGAAGACCACAGTAGACCATAGTGCGGCGTGCGGCACAGAAGTTGCGGTAGCAGCATCCTTCATCGAGATAGTCCAGGCCCTCATAGCCACGTGCTTTGGCATGATTATCAGTAATTTTCTAGAAGCTAACTTACTGGTCCGCTCCGCAATCGCTTTGTCGTTTATCATTCTCGCTGGTATGCTATTTACTCGAAATCCTGAAACACAGCTTCAGCAGGATAGTGCCGAAGAAAAATCTTTCTTTATGAAAGGTCTCGTAATCGCCGCTCTTAATCCACAGGCTGTACCATTTTGGATATTCGCTCTGGCAGCAATATCGCAATACTTCGTGTTCGAGTATGCAGGGATATATTTGGTGGCATTCCTGGCAGGCGTGTTTTGTGGCAAGTTAATCGCCTTATATGGATTCGTAGTCGCGAGTATCTATCTAAAATCTCATCTGGAGCAAAGCAGTGTACTGATCAATCGTGTGCTGGCCAGCGTACTGCTTTTTATAGGTGTGAGTCAGGCCTGGAACGCATTGGCAGCTTAATCAAGCTGCAACTCGCCGACAGCCGCATTCTCTCATATACATCGATGTGCTCTTTGACTGGACTCTGCTTAAATGGTGCAGGCATGAGATTAGAACCATGAGATTCTTTACAGGGAGGAGAATGTTTCATATGACCGCATAACACCGCCCAATAAGCCTGGGGAGCCTCTGATTAATGTTTGCAAGGCAGTGGGTGCAAGGCAAAAATCATTGAAAAAGGACAGTTTGTAGGTCATAAATGCGCATTTTGAGCTGATTTTTAACGCAGCAATAACAACGTAGGTAATTAATCAGAGGTTCCCTAATGAATAGATTACTAATTTTAGTTATCAGTGCTTTACTTGTCATCTCTGCTGGTGCAGAGGCAGGAGAAGCTAAAAAAATAATTTGGTCATGTAAAGAAGAGCCCTACGGAAGCGAAAATATACTTTGGCTCGTAGAGTGGGGAGAAAATAGTTACATAAAAGTATTCGATGAACGAATATCTGCTTCCTACAGCATGGATGGCCTCGACAAACGATGGGACTGGGGACTAGAGGCAGATGGATATGATTATGCAATTACTCTAGGCCCGGATCGTATTGCTAATCACTACGACTTTTCTATAGCCGATGTTGCAGAAACACGCACGCCATGCGAGCACTATAAATGTACAAAAAACTAACCAATGCAGCGCCTGAACAGTGTCGTCATAAGATAGTGTCGTCGTAAGATAGTGCTGTCATAAGATGAAAACCATGAGATTCCTTGCAGGCAGGGGCAGGTTCCATAGGCCCGCAACACATCACAGACAGGATATAACCAGATAAACCAGACAGAGCATGGATGTTATTGGAGTCTCATTGACCGCGAGGTAACGAGGCAAAGGGCTCCTGGGCAGGGATGTAAAGGGCCTGGCGTGGGCTTGCGAAACATAATCGGCAATTCCCCATATCCTCTTTCGAATCCTGCGCACCGGTGCAACCTGACGGGATTTGCCACCTGATCTGGGGCAGTTGGCGCACTACACACCGCCGTTTTATTCGGTGGCACTATTCATTCTGTGGTGCGACTTATTATTTGGTGCGGCCAAGATTTGTGGGTGAAGCTTTTGGACATCCTGATGGATCAGCCTGGCGGTGAATGAACTGTGAATGAACTATGGGTGGCTTATGATGGACGCGAGTCATGGGCAAGGTTCACCCCCATGCAGCGAGCGCGGTTGGCAGCCATCCGGACAGGTCCCGCACAACAGGGGGCTCAATACAAAAACGCCTTTGTCTGTGAAAGGGGTTTGGGAGAAGCGTATAGCAGGCCGGTCCGGGCCATGATGACACAGGGTACAAGCGCAGGCAGATGGTGATGGTAAGGTGGTAGCTAAGCAGGTGGTGATGGTAAAGAGGCACCCCGCTCGATTGAGGGAGCTCTCGTTGCTGCTCTCATTGCTGTAAGCCCGCCCGGCGCTGAATACCTGTTTGCCGACAAAGGCGATGATACCGATGCCATGCTTATCCAAGCCATAGAACATGCCAAAGAACAAGGAAGGATGAAACCGGTTATTCCACCAAAGAAGAACCGTTTTGAACAACGTGAATAGGATAAAGAATCGTATAAGCTGCGCCATCGGGTTGAAAACGCGTTTCTCCACCTCAAGCGATGGCGCGGTATGGCAACGCGATAGGCTAAAACTCAGCCTCATTGCTGGCGGCTATTCATATCCGGTGCATTGTTCTATGGGCCAATAGCCTGTGACTATATAATCTAGGGAATCTCTGATTAATTACCTACGTTGTTATTGCTGCGTTAAAAATCAGCTCAAAATGCGCATTTATGACCTATAAACTGCGCTTTTTCGCTGATTTTTGCCTTGCACTAACTGCCTCGCAAACATTAATCGGAGGCTCCCTAGGGTAAAACCCTTTTGCCGAAGCAGAGTTGCAGAATGCTCCAAGACCAAAAGCCACATGAGAGCACTGGGCCAGAAAACTCAGATCGTTTTATTACGCCCGGATCATCTGCAAAAATTCAGGCTCAATGCCGAGCTCTGCTACGAGCCCGCACACGTCTACTGGTTTGTTTCTGGACGCTGCCTGTTTATATTGCGGCAGTTTGGATTCTGCTCAATAACGGACGCGATATTGAAGCCTTCATGTACATCTACATGGGCATCTGGGGAGGGTTTGCAATTGATATGGTGCGGCGGCCTTGTCCCGAATGCGGGCGTCAGTTCTTTGTGAAAACTATCCTGATGAACCTTCGTACTCACCGTTGTGTCCATTGTGGATTTGACGCAAAGTCAGCACGGCAATCTGAAGACAACAGCAAAGAAGAAAACCTTACGTTTTAGCCATAATCAACCGCCACAGTTCAATCAGTCTAGGTGGTTGACCGCTGCGCAAAACACCCTGTCTGAAGACTCTTCCTGAAAGCCACAATACCGCAGCAGTGCTTACTACCAAGAGCACCGCAGTTCCGATTATATCGATCATGGGTGGATCGGCAGCCGCTCGGTTCATCATTAAATAAGGCGTGAACAGTGGAAACCATGACATGGCTCTGACCAGCGAGTTATTCGGGTCGAGTACCACAAAGGCCATCATGGCGATGGGCACGATTTGAATAAGAATCATTGGGGCCATGAGAGCCTGGGCTTCTTTCAATGTATTACAGAGACTTCCTATTGCCAGAAAAACACCAGAATAAAGTGCATATCCTGCAAAGTAGTAGAATATGAACCAGGGAATCAATTCAGACCCCAAAACCACATCTAATATTTGACTGATCAGTTCGGTTTCAGTGCTGCTGTATAAAGTAATAAACAGATAGAACGAGAGCAGCCACACACCAATAGTGGTGAGGCCAGCCATACCGATACCGATTAGTTTTCCCATCATCAGTTCGTCTGAGGTTACGGATGCTAATAACACCTCAATGATGCGACTCGATTTCTCCTCTATCGTGTTACTCAATAAGTGCTGCACGCTTTGCATTAGCGAGATAAACATCAGATAAACAAAGCCGATGGGGGCAAATTGACGAAAAGTATCTGCCATGCCAACAGATTCCTCGCCCTCGGCTGCCGCAGGGTTAAGTTGGCTAATAGGCAAACGGGTGCGCTGTACATTATGTACCAGCTCTGTGTTAACGCCCAGGTTGTTGTACTCACTTTCTCGAACTTCGGCATTGATACTGTTTATGATGACATCGGGCAGCCGAGAATCAGTCAGATTGCGCGCCCAATATTGCACACCACGTATCGCATCGGGCATCTGGGGCATGGCTCTAGGTCGTGAGATATCGTTGTCGATATTTTCGGGGATGAGAATCAAGGCAAACAGAGACCCTGAGTCTTCACCAGCAGTTATTGTGCGTTCACCACTAAGATAAGGTCGCAGTGCATCAACAATTTCCTTTGGAGTCGCGTCAGTGTCCACGCCTGCGGGTAAGTCGGCCGCCACGAACTGTTGCTCTGGTGGTACGAAATCCGGTCGTTCTTCTGCCAGATAAGGGCTGGCCATGGTTAGCGCGAAGTTTAATCCGCCGCTATCCAGCCATTCATCAAGCGCTGCTACTTTATCTGCATCAACATCATCAATAAGTTGGCTTGCGGCATTGTCAGCGTTTGCTGCAGTGAACCCCAGGTCGGATTCCAATCGATGGTCTAACAGATAACTGACAAACTCCTGCAGGATACGTCGTTGATGTTCTCTTTCAATGGCCACATCAACTGCAATTTCGTATTGCCCCGACTGATCAATCAGAATGTAGTAGCGAGTAGGGGTGGCGTTATTCAGGGCCACCAGTAGAAAATAAATGCCAATGAGAATGACTGGAATGATTAGAATCGTGACCCAGAATCCCTTGGTCCAGACACTCTCCACGTATTCGCGCCAGGCGATTAACCGAACCATAGTTATCACAGCGAATGCGCCTCATCGCCAACCAGGTGTACAAATACATCGTGCAAACTGGGTTCGGTAAACTCGAAACGGCTTAAAGCCAATTGTTGTTCGAAACAATGCCGCAATATTTCCTGTGAATTAAGCTGTTGTGAAATTTCAATTTGCCACTGACTTTGATTTTCTCCTCCAGTAAAAGGCTGTACTGAAAGCACACCTGGTATAGAACTAATAGAGTCGATCCTGCCATCGGTTCCCAAAATTATGCGACGTGGAATACAGGCGCGTGCTTCAGCAATTGTGCCATCAAATATTTTTTCGCCACGTGTAATCAACAAGATGTGATCACAAAGGCGCTCAGCATGTTGCATGACATGGGTAGAAAAAATAACAGTTTGACCATTGGCGGCCATTTCTCGAATCATCTCTTCTAAAACAGCCTGATTCACAGGGTCGAGGCCAGAAAAGGGTTCATCCAAAATCACTAGCTCAGGATCATGAGCTACTGCAGATAAAACCTGTACTTTCTGACCCATACCTTTGGAAAGGGATTCAACTTTTGCTTCGGCAAAATCGTTTAAACCATAGCGCTCCAACAGTTCAAACGCACGATCTTTAGCTGCAGCCTTTTCCATGCCTTTGAGCATCGCGAAGTATTGAATGATGGCCCATACCTTCATCTTCTTATAAAGGCCTTTTTCTTCCGGCAAATAGCCAATGCGGTTACGAACCTTGAGTGCAGAGTCTTCTCCTAAAATTGAAATTTTGCCACTGCTGGGTTTGATGATGTCCAGGACCATGCGAATAGTTGTGGTCTTGCCAGCACCGTTGGGGCCGAGGAAGCCATATATGGTGCCTTTTGGAATGGAAATGCTTACATCTTTTACGGCATGAAAATCGCCGTAAAGTTTATGGACATTAGACAAATTGAGCACTGCTGAATTCATTAGAAACGGACAGCGGATGAGCGAAGAAAACCAAGTATCGCAGAAAACCTATGCCTCAGATACTAATCATCTAGTGTTGGAAATTCTAAAATGTAGTGAACTCTTTACGGATGTTGATTTTTATACCTATGGAACCTCTAATTAATTACCTGCGTTGTTATTGCTGCGTTAAAAATCAGCTCAAAATACGCATTTATGACCTATAAACTGCGCTTTTTCGCTGATTTTTGCCTTGCATTAACTGCCTCGCAAACATTAATCAGAGGCTCCCTATAAATAACAGGTGTGCTGAGACTTTGAGTTGAAGAGATGATCTATGGCAAAAACCAAAACCAATGCTGCATTTATGTCTGGCGTGCCGGAGGTGCTGGTTTTAAGACCACTTCGCAATAAGGAAATGTACGGATATGAGTTGGTGCGAGCCATAAAACTGTCAACGTTGGATTCCATAAAGTTGGCAGAAGGTACTGTGTATCCAGCACTGCACAGTTTAGAAGCAAGAGGGGTACTGCGTGCGCGAAAAATAACCAGCGCTGGACGATCCAGAATCTATTATAAGACAACTGCAAAGGGGAAGAAGCGGCTTCAGTTATTGGTGAATGAGTGGAACAGGGGGTAAGCAGCGGCATTAACGCCGCCTCAGGAGAACTCTATACGGGTAGTTGATTTTAAGCGACTCAAAATGCGCCTTTTAAAAGGTGGTGTTGCACCAAAGTATGTATGATGCACAGTGCTGGAACTGCGTACAAATCTGGAAGATTTGGTTAAACAAGAACAACGAAGTGGAGGTATGGAAACCGAAACAAGAACATCAGCTTTTAGCGCGCCAGGAGATCAAGGCGCACTGGTTAGTGAGACGCTCGCCAAAAAAGAGCTGATGTCGTGGCCGCGCTGCTTTGGGGAAACAACGCTCTTGGGAGTTAGCTCAGGATGACGGCAAAAACATCCTCATCGCCCTGCCCCGGAGGCAATGCCTAGGTTCGCAAATAACACGTCGCGCTGACCTGTGATCTGCGGATGTTTATGTACCATCGACACATGCTCGTTACCGGAAACCCAACCTACGCGGTTGTGGGCGAAACGATCAATTTGTTGAGGTCTTTTTGGGCTTCTCAAAACTCTCTCAACAAGCATGATCACGGCAGAAGCCAACAGCTTGCTACAGGACATTCATAATCGCATGCCGGTCATCCTGAAACGTCACGACATCCCTACCTGGCTGAACTTGTCTCAAGAGGAAGATTCTATCGACGAAGTGCTCGGCCTGATTCGGCCCTATGATGGCAACGATCTGGATTTCCACCCAGTAAGCGACTATGTGAACAACACTGGAAATGACGGCCGGAAATGCATTCAGCCGGTGCAGTATAAATTGTTCTGACATTATGCGACACTGATTCGGTGAGAGTGCTCGTTCTTCGATTGTAGATTTATCCAGCTTCATTATTATGGTTGCGCAAACACAATGGAGATTAAGGGATTATGATGGTTTGTGCCGTTTCGGGTTTTGCATTCCACTTTTGAGGTCCTTCAATAGACGCTAATAGACGCTCAAACCTGCTACCTTCGAGGGCTATTGGAGGACAGTGTTTGTGTCCAAGAATAGGATGTAGTGCACACCATGAAACCTTTATATTTTCTTATGGCTGTCACCGTTATTTTGTGTTTCAGCCAAACTGCGCAAGCACAGCCTACCTCCGGCAACAGAGGGCTTTTGTCCTGGTCGGCATTCACTTGTTCTATCTATGCGGAGATGGCTGGGGATACTGACGAACATGAGAGGCTTTTTCTGCTCGGATATGAGACCGGCAAATCACTTCGAGGACATCCTACAACAAACTATATCGGAAGAAGAAGTTGCCTTGATGCCAGTCTTCTTTCGCCTTCTTTTGGAAGGGCCTTCAACTGACTTCATCTTGGGCCGTACCTTTGAGTTTATCGTCGATGATGCCTTTGACAAAGTTACCAAAACCTCCGCCGATGGCCTGCCGCTTCATGATCCCAAAGACTGGGTACGTGATGAGTCAGATCGGAAATTCTTAGCAAGAAACCTGTATCACGCTGGTAATTGCGCGCTCCTGAAGTGATTTTTTTACTGACTATTTGGGTCAAACATATGACTGAAAACGACGTAGATCACAGATGCTTTAAAATGCACAAAGAGCGCAGGCCAGCGGTATCGGTATCGAGTAGTGTTTGGATGCCTCTGAGGCAATCCGAGCACAGTATCCTGCACATAGACCAGGCTCACAATGTGAGTTTCTGAGTGCTAACTGTGTCGCGCCAACCGATCGACAAGATGAAGCATCCGATCTTGGTTGGAAACGTATCAGTCGTCCGTGAAGAATCTGATTTTTTCGGGTCTATCATTGAGCACCCTGTATTGGTGTGTATTTTTGCTACAGCAGCATTGTCAGGATCAGGCGCAAAAGAGTCCTGAACTAGGTGATGAGAAGCCTGAAATTGTGCCCGATGGCAGTCAGGATGGCATTGATTTTATTGCCCTCGCGCCCTTTGAGATAATTTCTTTCGAGCCTGCCCTTCGTCTTCATGTGGCCGACCGTCGCCTGAGTTCCCGTTTGATCTGGCCGAAGACACCGCGCTTTTGACCCGAACGGTATACCCGGAACCTGTTTGGTGCATCATGGCCCTTATAGCCCTCGTCCACACAGACGCGTTCTGGTTCCACGCCGGTGATGGCCTGGGTTTGTCTGATAACGGTGCTGAGCGTATGGCCATCATAGAGATTGCCATGAAAGGCCCCGGCATGGAGCACAAATATGCCGCCCGGTGAGTGGGCGTTGGTGGTGGTAACACTGACCTTGCAACCGAACTCATAGGGCTTGTACGCCTTGCCTTTGCCAATACAAATACACTCCACCTCGGGTGCATGGAGCGCATACATCTTCTGGCCGCGTTTACGCTTCTGTTGCCGGATCACTACTTCTGCCTGCTGCAACGGCATAGCAAAAACGTCTTCATGTTTTGCTTTGTCTATTTTGTCACGGGTTCGATTTCTGATTTTGCCAAACTAAGTCCAAATGAAGAGTTACAAGAAACTCTCATTTTTTTCGCCGTAACAGTATTGTTCAGCATTGAGCATCTGATTACACCGCTGCCGGGACCAACCTTCACTACATCGCAATCCGATGCGACGTGCACATGATGCGGCCGTTAATCCGAATTTTGATCTTGAGTTTTTGGATCTGGTTTTGAAACGGCTTTGCGATAGCCTGTTGCAAGAAGCCGTTAAGGTGGGGTTAGTCTGATTTGGGAGTGGTCATTCTTGCTCTGGCGTTGGGTCCAGCCACCTTGGGATCAAACTACCAGGCAAGTGGTGCTTGTCACTTTAGGGAACCTCTGATTAATTACTTGCGTTGTTATTGCTGCGTTAAAAATCAGCTAAAAATGCGCATTTATGACCTATAAACTGCGTTTTTTCGCTGATTTTTGTCTTGCACTAACTGCCTCGCAAACATTAATCAGAGGCTCCTTAGGTATGTCTTTTTTTGCTTCAAATACTTCGACCCTACAAATCAGAATCGAGTTAGAAAAACAGGAATTTAGAGGGAGAAATTGGGGGCTACCGGGACTGGTCGAAGGTAGCCTGATTTTTTAAGCATTCAGAAACTTATCGATCTCGTCTGCAACCAGGCGGCCTTCATCAATAGCGCGGACCACGAGAGATTGGCCGCGACGGCAATCGCCGGCTGCGAAAACCTTGTCGTGTGATGTGCGGAAATCTTTGTATTCAGCTTTATAGTTTGAACGCTTATCCAGTTCCAGATTCAGCGGCTCGCTGACATAGTGTTCTGGCCCGAGGAATCCCATGGACAACAAAATCAAATCCGCTTCCCAGAACTGAGTAGTACCGGGTACTTCCTTAAAGTCTTTGTCTACTTTAATCGTATTGATGCCCAGTAGTTTCCCATCATCATCGCGCACAAAGTCTTTGCCGGAAATGGAGTAGACACGAGGATCATTACCATCGCGGGCTGCGGCTTCTTCATGGCCATAGTCAACCCGGAAGATCACAGGCCAGGTTGGCCAGGGGTTGTTGTCTCCACGATTAACCGGTGGCCTGGGCATGATTTCGAAGTTTACTAAAGACCTGCAGCCGTGGCGCAGTGAAGTGCCGATACAATCTGTACCTGTATCACCACCGCCTATTACTATTACCTGTTTGTCTTTGGCGCTGATGTAGTTGCCATCATCCAGATTGGAGTCCAGCAAACTCCTGGTGTTCTTAAGGAGGAATTCCATGGCGAAATGCACACCATCACCTTCACGGTTATCGATACTTAAATCTCGCGGCGTTGTGGCGCCAGTTGCCAGCAGCAGGGCGTCATTATCATTCAACAGTTGCTGCACGCTAACACCATTATCACCCTGACCGCCTACGTCTGCATTGACGATGAAATTTACGCCTTCTTCCGCAAGCAGATTTACCCGGCGATCAACAACACCTTTATCCAATTTCATGTTGGGAATGCCATACATCAATAGTCCACCGATACGATCGTCACGCTCATAGACTGTGATCTCATGGCCTTGTTGGTTGAGTTGAGCAGCAGCGGCTAATCCGGCAGGACCAGAACCAACAATGGCGACTTTTTTACCAGTGCGATTCTTGGGTGGATTGGCAACAACCCAGCCTTCCTCAAACCCGCGATTAGCAATGGCACATTCGATGTTTTTGATGGTGACAGGTGGTTCGTGAATGCCTAACACGCAAGCGCCTTCGCAAGGAGCAGGACAGACACGCCCAGTAAATTCAGGAAAGTTATTCGTTTTATGTAAACGATCCAGCGCTTCTTTCCAGCGATTGTTATAAACCAGGTCGTTCCATTCCGGGATCAGGTTATAAACAGGACAACCATCACCGGACTGACAAAACGGCACACCGCAATCCATGCAACGCGCACCTTGGGTTTGCAGAAGCTCTTCATTATGATCGGTGTAGATTTCTTTGAAATCTATGAGACGTTCCATCGCATCGCGATAGGGTTCAGTCTCTCGTTGGAATTCTTTAAAACCGGTTGGCTTGCCCATGAACGTGTTCCGTTAGTGCTTTGACTAGGCTGCGCTGGCAGTTGCGCGCTCTTCCATGACACGCTTGTAGTCAGTGGGCATCACTTTGACGAACTCATATAGACTGCTTTCCCAGCTTTCCAAAACAGATTTGGCGACAGGAGAGTCGGTATAGGCATAGTGATTTTGAATGAGCTCCTTTAACTCAAGAATGTCGTTGGCAGCAGTGACTGATTCCAGTTCATACATCTCCGCATTGCATTGCGTGGGGAACGATCCTTCTGGGTCCCATATATAGGCGATTCCTCCGCTCATGCCAGCGCCAAAATTGCGGCCTGTTTTGCCTAATATAACAACACGGCCACCGGTCATGTATTCACAACCATGATCGCCGACACCTTCAACGACGGCACTGGCACCGCTGTTTCGTACACAGAAACGTTCAGCCGCAATACCACGCAGATACGCTTCACCACTTGTTGCACCATATAGAATTACGTTGCCGGCAATGATGTTATCTTCCGCTTTAAACGTGCTTTGCCTGGGAGGATAAACAATAATCTTGCCGCCGGATAACCCTTTGCCAAGGTAATCGTTGACATCACCCTCTACTGTTAACGTGATACCTTTAGCCAGAAAGGCACCAAGACTCTGTCCCGCAGAACCATGCAGTTTTATGCTGATGGTATCTTCCGGCAGCATGTCAGCACCAAACTTCTTGCACACTTCATTGGAAAGCATGGTGCCAACGACACGATTGATATTGATTATCTCGTGCTCTATCTGCACCTTTTCGCCATTTTCCAATGCAGGCCTGGCCAGACGAATAAGTTCATTGTCCAGCGCTTTATCTAATCCATGATCCTGCGATTGGGTGCAATAGAATTCGGTGTTTTCGAAAATCACCTGAGCAGGTTCGAGAATCTTGCTTAGATCCAGGCCGCCTGCTTTCCAGTGATCGATTGCATCATTGGTGTCCAGTAAATCAACCCGGCCGATGAGTTCGTTCACCATGCGGATTCCCAATTCGGCCATAATGCCGCGCAGCTCTTCCGCCACCATAAACATGTAATTTATTACATGCTCTGGTTCGCCTTTAAATTTCTTTCTCAGTTCCGGGTCTTGTGTCGCAATACCAACCGGGCAGGTATTCAAATGGCACTTACGCATCATGATGCAACCCAGGGTAATCAATGGCGCTGTGGAAAAACCGAACTCTTCGGCTCCCAGAATTGCGGCAATGGCAACGTCGCGACCAGTTTTCAATTGACCATCAGTTTGCAGGACAACTCGCGAACGCAGATTATTCATCACCAGAGTTTGATGCGTTTCTGCGACACCCAGCTCCCAGGGTAAACCCGCATGTTTGATTGAAGTAAGAGGTGAAGCACCGGTACCGCCATCATGGCCAGAGACCACCAGGTGGTCAGTCTTTGCTTTAGTGACACCAGCCGCAATTGTTCCCACACCAATTTCTGAAACCAGTTTTACTGAAATCCGAGCCTCTCGATTCGCATTCTTCAAATCGTGGATTAGCTGTGCGATATCCTCGATGGAATAAATATCATGATGTGGTGGAGGGCTGATTAAACCGACACCCGGTGTGGAATGACGAATGCGTGCGATCTGATCGTCAACCTTGCCACCAGGAAGCTCGCCACCTTCGCCAGGTTTCGCGCCTTGGGCTATCTTGATCTGTAACTCATCAGCATTTGTGAGATACCAGGCAGTCACACCAAACCGACCTGATGCGACTTGTTTAATTGCAGAGCGCTTCGAATCGCCATTGCCCATTGGCTCGAATCGAATGGGATCTTCACCACCTTCACCGGTATTTGATTTGCCACCCAGGCGGTTCATGGCGATCGCTAAGGATTCGTGACTCTCCTGTGAGATCGATCCAAAACTCATGGCGCCAGTGGCAAACCGCTTCACAATTTCGCCTGCGGGCTCAACTTCATCAATGGCAATGGAATCTGTTTCCCCAGTTCGGAATTTGAGAAGACCGCGCAAGGTACAGCGACGAGTTGACTCTTCGTTCGAATGCTTAGCGAATGCTGCATAGGCCGCAGCATTATTATTGCGAGCGGCTAATTGCAGGTTGAAGATAGTGTTGGGATTCCACATGTGCTGGTCACCGCCAGTACGCCAATGAAAATCACCCGGGTTGTTGAGTACAGGGATGCGCTCACTTTTGTGATCAGGGAAACCGATGCGATGACGACGTTTGGACTCTTCAATCAGAACGTCGAAAGTCACACCTTGCACACGACTGGTTGTGCCGACAAAGCATCTATCGATAATTTCGTCAGCTAATCCAACGGCCTCAAAAATTTGTGCACCTTTGTAGGAATGCAATGTGGAGATGCCCATCTTGGCCATCACTTTCAGCATGCCCTTGGCAACGCCTTTCTTGTATCCGGCTACGATTTCGGGTTCAGTCTGGTACTTGTCACCGAGCAGGCCTTCTTTACTCGCCTGCCACAACGCCTCAAACGCCAGATACGGATTAATAGCATCTGCACCGAAACCAGCCAGCAGGCAATGATGATGAACTTCTCTTGCTTCACCCGTTTCCAGGACGATGCCGATCTGTGAACGCAACTCATGCTGGACCAGATGGTGATGGACGGCACCGCAGGCAACCAGAGCGCTGAGTGGAATGCGATCCTGTGCCACAGCGCGATCTGACAGAATAACAAAGGCATAGCCATCTTTAATCGCTTGCTGTGCTTCTTTACAGATACGGGCAATCGCATCCATGAAGCTGTTCTCAGCAGTTGCATCATAAGTAGTATCGATAGTACGGGAACCTAAGCCCTGATAATCGATTTGCTTAATATCACTCAGTTGCTGATTCGACAGAATCGGATGATCAAGACTAAGTCGGTGCACTTGTTCAGGAGAGCTTTCTACCAGATTGCCTTCTGGACCGATAAAGCAGCGCAAAGACATGACCACTTCTTCACGAATGGAGTCGATAGGTGGATTGGTTACCTGGGCAAACAGTTGCTTGAAATAGTCATAGATCATGCGCGGTTTGTCAGATAAACAAGCAAGCGCGGAATCGTTACCCATAGATCCTAATGGGTCACGAGCTTCAGTCACTAATGGAATCAACATGAACTGCATGGTCTCGGTGGTGTAACCGAATGACTGCATGCGTTGCAGTGTGTCACTGGCCTCCAGTGCAATGCCTGGCTCTTCGCGCACAATGTCAGCGAGCGATACTTTCTGCTCCGCCAGCCATTCGCCATAGGGGCGCTTGTTACAAATGATTTCTTTGACTTCTTCATCCGGAATCAATCGACCCTGATCAAAATCGATCAGGAATATTCTGCCCGGCTGTAAACGTCCTTTGAGTTTTACATTGGCAGCATCGACATGCAGTACACCAACTTCTGACGCCATGATGCACTTGTTATCATGTGTAATATAGTAGCGGCTGGGACGAAGTCCATTGCGATCAAGTACAGCGCCAATGTAGTGACCATCAGAAAATACGATAGAAGCTGGACCATCCCAGGGCTCCATCAAGGCAGAGTGATACTCATAAAAATCTTTTTTCGCCTGGCCCATGTTTGCGTCGGATTGCCAGGCTTCCGGAATCATCATCATGGTAGCTTCGGCAAGCGAGCGACCAGACAATAAGAGAAATTCCAACACTGAATCGAAGCTACCGGAGTCCGAACAATCGGAATCGATGACAGGAAAAATTTCTTTCAGTTTGTCACCAAAGGCGTCAGTTGCCACTTTTCCTTGTCGCGCTACCATGGAATTCACATTGCCGCGCAATGTATTGATTTCTCCATTGTGGCTCATAAAACGATTTGGCTGTGCACGATCCCAGGATGGGAATGTGTTGGTACTAAAGCGTGAATGCACCATGGCCAAATGAGTTTCGAAGTCAGGATTCGTTAAATCTTTATAGAAAGGAAATAACTGACCAGGAGTCAGCATGCCTTTGTATACGATCACATTAGAAGAAAGGCTGCAGGCATAAACCTGTTTTGCTTCAGTCAGTGATTCGTCACTGCGCAAGCGATGAGAGAAGCGCTTACGAATAATGTATAGCTTGCGTTCAAATTGTGGTTGATCCAGTCTGTCCGCAGCGGCAATAAAGAGTTGCGCAATGTGAGGCTGGGCCATCAAGGCGGCAGGGCCAACGTCTGCATGCCTGGCATCGATCGGCACATCGCGCCAGCCAATCAGCGCCTGACCTTCTTCGGCAATGATCTCGTTAATGACCGAGTAGCATTTCTCTCTTTCTTCCTCTATTTGCGGCAGGAAGATATTTCCGACTGCATAGCTGTCGGCATCATGTAGATCTGCGCCGAATTCTTCGGCGGCGACTTTCTTAAAATAACTATGGGGCTGAGCCATTAAGATACCGGCGCCGTCGCCAGTGTTGGCTTCGAAACCACAGCCACCACGATGGTCCATGCGGGAATTCAGATGATAGGCATCCAGCATGATTTGATGGCTTGGCACGCCTTTAATATTCGCGACGAAACCCACTCCACAGGAGTCTTTTTCATTTTCCGGATCATACAGTCCGGTTTTCTCGGGAAAGCCAAACTTCAAAGGGTACTGCTGGTCGCTCATGAATTTAGGTGTTCTCTCTGATCGCTATTCAGTTCTTATTTTGCGTTTCCAATACCGCTACTTCACTCCCCTTTTGCTGACTTTGCCACTCGGGTCTGATCACGTAACGCTGCTGAATTTGCCCCGCCAAGGGCGATACGTAGTGTGTTCTACTCCCTCCTAAATACTTGATTGCATGGGTGCCTTGAAGGGCCGGACAACATAGCATTCATGCAGAATATGTCAAGGCATGTAGGGTTTGCCGCAGATTATTCGGCTCAATAAGTTACTGTTTTCTTTGCAGTTGTGTGCCCGACATACCTTAAATATGCCAATGTATTGTCAGAATATGGAACTGCTGTCAGCTATTTGTTGAGCGTGAGTCGCCGCCACCGTTCCAATGGCATTTTCTGTTTATACCTGAGTAATCGCTGAGCATCTTCATTAATTACTGGATGGCATATTGGGCTCTCACCGCGATCAAATCTGGTGCTAAATTCCTACAAAAAATACGGGCAGGAAACCGGCGCCAGAATCGCCTGAACGAGAAAAAACACTGGATATCTGAGTGCCTGGCTTGCTTGTAAAAAAAAGGAGAGTGATTTACTCTAACAGGAATGGTTGTAGTGCAACACATTGATCTAATTAAAAATAGTTCTCATTTAGATTGGCTTAAGGAGCCTCTGATTAATTACCTACGGTGTTATTGCTGCGTTAAAAATCAGCTCAAGATGCGCATTTATGACCTATAAACTGCGCTTTTTCGCTGATTTTTGCCTTGCACTAACTGCCTCGCAAACATTAATCAGAGGCTCCTTAAAAATACAACACGCGGAAACGAAAAAAACGAATAACAAAAATCAAATTCAAAACGAATTACACCAATTTCACTGACAGATTTTGCAATCCCACTTTTACGGAGGCGACCAACCCGTGAATCTTAACCTAACCCGACGACGCTTCATCAAAGGTGTAATAGCCTCAGGTGCAGCGGCGACTACTACCGGTATGTGGTATGCGGCTAATGGCCAGGACCAGCCTGCCGGCGCAGTAGAACGTCTGATTCGAATTAATGTCAACGGCCAGATGCGCAGCGTTGATGTAGCGCCACAGGAAACACTGGCTTCTACATTGCGCTATAAGCTCGGCTTAACAGGCACCAAACTTGGCTGTAACCGCGGCGAGTGTGGTGCCTGTACTGTACTGGTTGATGATGTCCCAACTTATGCATGTTCAGTGCTGACTCACTCTATGAAGAATGGGCGCATTGAGACTGTTGAGGGACTGGAGTCTGCCAACGGCAATCTCCATCCGGTGCAACAGGCTTTTGTCGAAGAGCTGTCTCCCCAGTGTGGCTACTGCACACCGGGCCAGGTGATGGCTGCGGTTGGTTTGCTCCGCGCAAATCCAAACCCAACCCGCGAAGAAGCGAGACAGGCCATGTCCGGCAACATCTGTCGCTGCGGTTCATATGATTCATATCTCGACGGCGTGATGCGCGCTGTTGAACTGGCATAAGGAGACTTAATACATGGCTTATATGCATATTGGTAAAGACTTCGTGCCACCCGATGTAACGGGCAAAGTCACGGGTCGAATTAAATATTCTGAAGACTATTCCCGCGAAGGCATGGTCTATGCACGTTTACTCACCAGCCCAATTCCTCATGCGCGAGTGCTCGATATCGATGCCTCCGAAGCACTGGCAATGGAAGGTGTGTTTGGCATACTCACTGCTGATGATGTTTATCCTGAAGGTGAACCGCAAAGCACAGGACTGAAAATTCTGACTAACGAACCAACGCTGGTAGGAGAACCAATCCTGGCGGTAGCAGCAGTTGATGAGAAAACTGCAGAGACAGCGATCTCGATGATCGATGTCACTTTCGAGCGTTTACCTTTCGTACTGGATCCACTGGACAGCCTGGCTGAAGGTGGACCGAACGCTTATCCAGGTGACACCAATACCTTCGTTTTCCGCCAGGGCTTCGCTACTGAAAAATGGTCAGCTGACCAGGTAGCAAGTTTCCGTGCCGGTAACGAACCAACAGCCGAACCACAACAGACTGTTGCCTACGGTGATCTGGAAGCTGCGTTTGCGGAATCTGAATACGTTTACGAAGGCACTTTTACAACCGCCGGTTATCCTCACCATTCCATGGAGCCACGCAGTGCTATGGCTTATTGGGAAGATGGCAAACTCTACCTGCACGCAACTTCACAAAGTTTGACAGCGTTCGCTGACGGTATCGCCGGTATCATCGGTGTGCCGAAAGAAGACCTGGTATTCATCAATGCAGCAACGGGCGGCGGATTTGGCCAACGTGCTCGCGCTAACTCGGTACCAAGTGTGGCAATTCCTGCGAGGCTTTCACAAAAAATTAATCGTCCGGTGATGATGCGTGTAACTCGCGAAGAAGAGTTCACCTTCGGTGGTGCCCGTCAGGGTTTTCAGGGCTGGATTAAAGTCGGTTTCAAACCTGATGGCGTAATGGCAGGCTGTGATCTTTACATCGTTTCAGATAACGGCGGTAAAGGTGGTGGTGCCGATGCTTACTCAGCAGCCGACTGCATTTCTGTGTTGTATCAGGCCGACGCTGTGCGTTTCCGTGGCACATCAATCGGGTCCAACACAGGGCACCGCGGTGCTCAGCGTGGCCCCGGTCAGAACCAAATCGCGCCAATTATTTCACCAATCATGGATGCGGCGGCTGATGAATTAGGCATCTCGCGTTTGGATATTCGCAAAGTGAATTCCGCTATGACTGGTGATGTTGGTGGACCGCAACGCACACCTTTCACCAGTGCCTATATGCCAGAAGCGCTTGATCAAGCAGCGGAGGCTTTTGACTGGGAAAGTCGTCAATCACGTCGTCGTCAACGAGACGGCAGCAAAGTGATTGGTCTTGGCATTGGTCAGGGTTACCACAATGCAGGCCGTTCCGGAATGGACGGCATCGTGATGATGGGTGCCGATGGTCGACTCAAGATCCACAACGGTGTGGGTAACTTGGGTACTTATTCTTATGCGTCTACTTCTCGTGCAGCGGCAGAAGCCTTGAAAATGCCTTGGGAAAATTGTGACATAATCACAGGGCGCACAGATTTACATTTACCTATTACCTCACCACAGGACGGCAGTAACTCTATCTTCACCAACACGCGAACCATGTGGGGTGCGGCGCAGGATATGGTGGTGAAGATGAAAGATATCGCTGCGTCTGATTTGGGTGGTGTGCCTGAAGACTACGATGTTGATGGCGCGAGAGTTCGTCGTAACGACGATGAGTCTGTTGGTTATACCTATGCAGAAGTTGCGCAAAGAGCAATGGAACTCGGCGGTAAGTACACCGGTGAAGCAGAGCTTCCTGAAGAGCTTGCCGAGTGGACACAGATTTCTGTGTCCAGATTGGCTGGGACTGGCTTCATGGGAATCTTCCACGATCCACGCCATGAAGGTAACCCTCCAGGTTTCACAGTCACTTGCTGTGAGATTGAGTTGGATACCGAAACTGGTAAGTACGAAATTCTCGACATGGTGAGCATCGGTGAGTCCGGCACCATCGTCCATCCACAAGGCATGAAGAATCAGTTGGTGGGTGGCGCAGTATGGGGTATTGGGCTGTCCGGTTATGAACGTCATCTCTACGATCCACAAAACGGTATTCCAGCGTCAACCGGTTACTGGCAGAGCAAGGTACCTACCTATCTTGATACGCCAGTGAAGATTGAAACTGGCTGGGTGGATCTTCCGGATCCAGAAAATCCAGTGGGCGCACGAGGTATCGGTGAGCCGTCAATGGGTTCAGTATCAGCAGCATTAACCGCTGCGATTTCTGATGCTCTGGATGGACACATCTTCGGTGCTGCACCCATTACTGCAGACATGATCATTAATCATTTGGCAGGTACTGATGAAAATGCAGTGCCTCTTGCTCAGAATAACTTCAGAGGTAGAGGTTGATATGGTAGCCACATCACATGACGTAATGCCCGATATTGAGCTTTATCAGCCTTCTGATGAAGATAACGCCCTGGCATTGGCGAACGAGCTAGGCAGCGACGGCTGGTTGCTGGCTGGCGGCCAGGATACTTTCGGTTGGCTGAAGGATCGCAACAAGACTCCTTCCTCCATGATCGAACTCACTCAGATCGATGCCTGGAAAGGTATTCGTGAAACTGCTGATGGTGTTGAAATCGGTGCGGTGACGACTCTTACCGAGATCGCCAAACACCCGCTGATCACTGAACGCTATGGCCTGCTGGCGGAAGCTGCTGGCGTTGTTGCCAGCCCGCAGATTCGTAACGTGGGTACCCTGGGCGGCAACCTGAATCAGGATGCACGCTGCTGGTATTACCGTCGCGGTCTGGACTGCTATCGAGCTGGCGGCAATATCTGCTACGCCGATTCCCCGGAAGGATTAAACAGAGAGCACGCCATCTTTGGTGCAAGCCGTTGTGTTGCTGTCAGCCCGTCTGACACAGCACCGGCACTGGTCGCATTGGATGCCACCATGGTGATTGCTTCTGTCAGTGGTCAGCGCACTGTTTCAGCCCAGGACTACTTCATTGGTCCAGCTCGAGACATCACTCACATGACTGCTCTTAATGATGGCGAAATTCTTACTGCGGTAAGACTGCCAGCATCCTGGGCAAATGCAGATTACTATTTCGAAAAAGTAGCTGATCGTAATGTATGGGATTTTGCCCTTGTAAACGTGGCTGCTGCTATGAAGGTGACAGGTGGCACAATTGAAGATGCACGCATTGCCTGCGGTGCTGTGGAATGTACTCCACGGCGACTGGAAGC
The DNA here is from genome assembly GCA_965198435.1 of uncultured Pseudohongiella sp. Taxonomy (GTDB): domain Bacteria; phylum Pseudomonadota; class Gammaproteobacteria; order Pseudomonadales; family Pseudohongiellaceae; genus UBA9145. The sequence goes on from OZ240664.1 coordinate 1,075,358, forward strand.
TGTTGAAAATGCCGTTCGCGGTCAGCAGCGTTCTGAATCTGTCGCAGAAAGTGCAGGTGAGCTGGCGGTTGAAAGTGCAGCACCTTTGAACTACAACCACTTTAAAGTGCCATTGATGGCCAATCTTGTTAAGCGAGCGATCCGAGGATAGACAGGTAAATAGTTCCTCGGGTCTGCTCCAGCAGATTGCTCAAGCAACAATAAAAAGCAACAGAAGCAGAGTTAAGTTGAGAGGGTAGCAGAGTGGGAGAAATCGTCCGTTATAAACGCGATGTTTGGGGTGAAGAAGTCATCCTTGGTGTGTCCTGGGATTTACTTTGGGTAGTGGCAGTAGCAATACTGGTTCTACTCGCAGCACACGCGATAGTTATGGCTGCATTGGCCAGGAAAAATTTGGATCGACCCACCGCCGAGGGGCGCCGGGTGGTTCGTCACGAAGGTGTTGATCGTGCCTTTCACTGGCTGATGGCAGCCAGCATTCTAGTTTTGATTTTCACTGGAACGGCACCGATTCTTGGGTTGCGGATAGCCTGGTTGGATATCCACTGGGTGGCTGGCTTGTTACTGACCTTCCTGGTGGTAGCACATATTGTGAGAGCTTGTTTTTGGCAGGACTTCAAATCAATGCTGTTGATGCCAAAAGATTTTTCTGAGCCATTCGATTCAGCACGCAAGCCTGGCAAATACTATTTCGAACAGAAAGGTATGCACTGGGCCGTGACTGTGGTTGTGTTGGCTGTGATCATCACCGGTGTTTTAATGTTCATGCAGATCGATACCCCATTCTGGGATCGCACTAACAGCATGCCCGAAGATCAATTAGGTCTGGTGTTTCTGTTGCATGGCCTGTCCACGTTGGCCTTGGTCGCCCTGGCCGCGACGCACATTTACTTCGCACTGCGCCCAGAGAAGATTTTCTATACGCGTGCCATGATCGCCGGTTGGATGTCAGAAGAGGAAATGGCAGCAAACCACGATCCAGCGAAGTGGACACCGAAAGAAGCTGACTAGGGAGGGAGCCTCTGATTAATGTTTGTGAGGCAGTTAGTGCAAGGCAAAAATCAGCGAAAAAGCGCAGTTTATAGGTCATAAATGCGCATTTTGAGCTGATTTTTAACGCAGCAATAACAACGTAGGTAATTAATGGGTAATTAATCAGAGGTTCCCTGGATCAGTTTATTCGCAAATCATAAAAGGCGTCAGGCGCAAACCTGGCGCCTTTTTTACTCTAAAAGAGGAGTCAAAATAAAGGGAATCCAATTAAAGGGAAATTTAAAGAACACCCATTCAAAGCGATTAAAGACAAACGATAAACGATAGAAGATAAAAGAGAACACCATGGATTTAAGCAAAAGCATTGAAACAATCGAGGCCGGATATGAGTTTCTCCTGGCCTTCGCCGCTCAGGGTCGCCCTGCCGGTGCCGAAACAGGCCCTGGCCCGCATGCCCGCCCAACTATAAAAGGGATGGCCAATGCCATGTCTGAAATTGAACAGGCTTTGAACGGCAGCGACGATGCTTTTGAATCAGTGATTGCAGAAGATGCCCGGAAAGCGGGTGCTGCTTTACGTTTTATCCTGGCCCAGGACGGTATCGGTTCGGAGATGGTCGACAATCTTAATGCGTCAATTCATCTGCGTGCCGTACTCACAGATTTGTTTCTCTATAGCGAAGCGTTAAATCCATTGGATACCGGCGAAGCCGAACAGTCTATGGTCTATGATGCAACCAAAGGTTCTGAATAAACCAGAACTTCTCCCCTGAACTTTGATATGTAGAAAAAGGGAGAATCTGACTCCCTTTTTATGGCAGTTTCAACCATGATTACTTACCCGGATCGTTTGCAACTCGCGCAACTCCCCACGCCGCTAACACTGCTTGAGCGGTTTCGTGCCAAAAACTCTGATACCCGAATTTGGGTGAAGCACGATGAAACCACCGGTATGGAAATTTCCGGCAATAAAGTGCGGAAGCTGGAGTTCTGTTATGCCGAAGCAAAAGCCCAGGGATGCAACACTGTGATCACTTGTGGCGGGATTCAATCCAACCACTGTCGCGCTACTGCGGTCCTTGGGGCAAAACTTGGGTTCAAGGTTCATCTACTACTACGGGGCGAGAAGCCTGAAGTAGCTGAAGGTAACCTATTGATTGACTACCTGGCGGGCGCGACTGTCGATTTCATTTCTCAAAAGGACTGGAAGACTCATCCACAAATCGCAGAACGGTTAATAAACGAATATGCGGCCTGGGGTGATAAAGCCATGTTCATCCCCATCGGTGCCAGTGATGAGATTGGCCTTTGGGGTTACATTGCTGCCAGCGAAGAACTCAGACAGGATTTCGAACGGCTGGATTTTTCGCCCGACTATATCGTTTGTGCAACCGGTTCTGGGGGAACCCAGGGTGGGTTACTGGTTGGCGCACAGCTATTCGATTTGTCAAGCCAGGTTGTGGCAGTGAATGTCAGCGATGATGCAGCGTATTTCGACACCAAAATTCGAGAAGATGTATCATTCTGGGCACAGCGTTACAAAATCGATTTTGATGCAGCAAAGTTATCGATCAAGACTATTGAAGGCTATCTAGGCCCGGGCTATGGGTTCGCCGAACCACCAGTTTTTGATTTGATCGCAGAAGTTGCACGAACAGAAGGTTTGTTCCTTGATCCGGTGTACACCGGTAAAGCTTTCTATGGCATGACTTCAGAATTGCAGAAAGGTGATGCAGGGCAGTTGGCTGGGGCGAAAGATGTAGTGTTTGTGCATACTGGTGGATTATTCAGCGTATTTCCACAGCAGGCAAACTTCCACTTTATACAGCAAGCAGCAAATCTATGAGAGAATGATTATCATTAATACTTAACCTGAATCAGAGGAAGGTAATAGATGAACAATAGATGCAAATTCGGCATTCGAAGTTTGATTGGCAGCATCAGCATTATCTTCGGCTCGGCAGTGTTGGCCCAGCCCCAGGACGAACCCGATGGCTACACAGGTGCCACGGATGCCGAAGCGCCGCCAGTATCTGATATGTTTGATACAGATTATGAATCACGCTTATTGTCCAATACTCGCCAGTTGGTGGTTGAAGGTTCGCGCTCTGGGGAAGGTTATTTCAGTGCCGATGGTACGGAGTTAATTTATCAGGCGGAAATGCCTGGTAATCCGTTCTACCAGATCTATCTAATGGATCTCGAAACTGAAGAGTTTCATATGGTGTCAACAGGTATCGGTTTAACTACCTGTGCATGGATCCATCCGACTCAGGACCGCGTGTTGTTTTCGTCTACCCATGAAGACCCACAAGCGATGCTGAAGCAGCAGGAAGAGATGGCATTTCGTGCCAGGGGTGAAGATCGCCCCTATAGCTGGGATTACGACCCTTACTATGACATTTTCGTCACCGATAAAGATGGCGGCAACATGATCAAGGTGACGGATACCTTTGGCTATGATGCGGAGGGTTCCTTCTCACCTGATGGCAGCAAGATTTTGTTTGCATCCAATCGCGAAGCCTATACCCGCCAACTCAGTATGGCTGAACTGGCATTATTGGAGGATGACTCATCCTATTTCATGGATTTGTACATCATGGATGCTGATGGCAGCAATGTTAAACAGCTGACCTTCTCTCCAGGTTATGATGGCGGTCCATTCTTTAATGCTGAAGGAGACAAGATTGTCTGGCGTCGTTTCAATCCTGATGGCAATAGTGCAGAAGTTTGGACTATGAACGTGGATGGCACCGAGTCCCGCCAAATTACTGCAAATGCCATGGTGAACTGGGGACCGTATTTTCACCCCAGTGATGAGTACATCATTTACTCCACCAATATACTTGGTCATGCCAATTTCGAATTATTTATGGTGGATCTTAAAGGGATGCGGCCACCAATTCGGGTAACAAATACAGCAGGCACCGACATTCTTCCTGTGTTCTCTCCTGACGGAAACACACTTATCTGGAGCACAACCCGCACGCCAGGAAGTATTTCGCAAATCCACACTGCCGATTGGGATCACGAATTGGCAATGGCGTTATTGGGCCGCTAGCGGTCACAAGGTAACAATGATGCGGTCGGGTTTAACATTAATCATTGCGCTATGTTCTGTGTCGACTGCTCTGTGGGCTCAGATGCCGCAAGCAACTGTTACTGGCGAACCGGAGCTGATCAATCACCGTTTGACGGTAACGCTGGATCCTCAAAACGAGTTTATCGAAGTGGCAGACTTTCTTACCGTTCCGGAGTCAATGCGCGGTCAGGAAGTTATCTTCCAACTCAATGCTGATCTCGCGATCTCTGCCAGTTCACCTCGCGTTGAAGAATTACCGGGCACCTTGGCCAGCGACATCAGCAATACAACTGGCGCTGCGGTTGCTCAATCGAAGCGTTATCTTGTGCGTCTACCGAGCGGAGATCAGGAGTTCTATCTCACATACCAGGGACAAATTAATGATCAGGCGCGGCAAATTGGCGGCGAGTATGCGCAAAGCTTTTCTGCCACATCTGGCATCATCTCCGAACAAGGGGTATTTCTGAGTGCTGCAACTGTTTGGATTCCTTCCTTTGCTGATGAACTGCTCAGCTTCACTATGGATGTCGGTTTTGCAGATACAGCAGCTTCATGGACTGCGATGTCACAAGGCACGCGGGTAGAAGATGAAGCGAGCCCTGATACCTGGAGCTGGCATGAAAGTCAGCCTATGGAAGAAATCTATCTCATTGCGGCGAACTTTACGGTCTATTCTGAACAGGCTGAAGAAGCGCTGATCGAAGCGTATTTGCGCACCCCAGGTGCAAATCTCGCGACACGCTACATGGATGCCACAGTACGCTATCTAAAACTCTATGAGGAGTTATTAGGCGACTATCCCTTTAGCAAGTTTGCTCTCGTAGAAAACTTTTGGGAAACGGGGTATGGCATGCCGTCGTTTACTCTGCTTGGGCCGCAGGTTATCCGATTACCTTTTATTCTGGAATCTTCCTATCCCCATGAAATTCTCCATAACTGGTGGGGTAATGGGGTCTATCCCGATTACAGTACCGGCAATTGGAGTGAAGGATTAACCGCTTATCTTGCTGATCATTTATTCCGAGAGATGGATGGTCTGGGGCATGAATATCGCAAACAGATGTTGTCCCGATACAAAAGCTACGTTGCCGATGCTACAGATTTTCCGCTGTCTGAATTCACTGCTCGTAATTCTGCAGCAACACAGGCGGTAGGTTACGGCAAGACATTGATGATGTGGCATATGCTTCGTGTGGAACTTGGTGATGAACTGTTCCTTCAAGGACTTCGCCAACTTTACACTGACTACAAATTTCGCCGGGCATCATTTGCCGATATTGAAAGCTTGTTCACCGAGTTAAGTGGCATTGATCTTTCGTTCTTTTTTGAGCAGTGGGTACAACGCACTGGCGCGCCAGCACTCTCGGTTGATGTACAGGAGGTAAACGGTAACCGTGCGCGTATCATGTTTGCCCAAACCCAATTTGGTGATCCCTATTTATTAAGAGTCCCGGTAGCACTGTACTATGAAGGGGAAGCCGAACCGCAACTTTACGACATTAATTTGTCGCAAAAGACAGAAGGGGTTTTTGCTCCCGACTATGATCGATTGCAGGCTGTCCTGGTTGATCCCTATTTTGATGTTTTTCGCACACTGGATAGAGAAGAAACGCCGCCCAGTGTCGGAGATCTATTTGGCGCTGGCGATATTAATTTCATTCTCCCAAATAGTAATCGTGAACAATGGACCGAGCTGGCACAAAATTTTGGTGCCAGCGTCAATTACGAACTGCTTTTTGCTGACGGAATTGACAGTATTCCTACCGATAAGCCAGCCTGGATACTCGGTATCGATAATCCTTGGGCTGGCACGGTTACTGAGGCCGCTGCAGTATATGGTGTGAATGTGTCGGATTCCGGTCTTGCCATGGCAGGATCGGAAATTGGCTTCGATGACCGGACCACACTGATTCTAAGCCGCCACCCGGATAATCCTGATGTCGTATTGGGTTGGCTGCACATCGACGACATGATTGCCCTGCCAGGCATCATAGAAAAACTGCCTCACTATGGGCGTTATTCCTACCTCAGCTTTACTGGCGATGAGCCCACAATTGATATTCGTGGCAAGTGGGAAAGTGTGAATTCACCGCTGCAATGGAGCAAGCCAGATTTTACAGCGGCAGTGGCCTGGGATAGTTTGCCAACTACTCCTGCAATCGCAGAACTGCCGCCCAGGTACTTACCTGAACAACTTGTTCGCCATACCAATGTACTGACTGATGCCGCTATGGAAGGTCGCGGTGTGGGTACTGCGGGTGCGAATCAGGCTTCACTGTACATTGCTGAGCAATTTCGCGCCGCTGGATTGCAACCGCTGGGTGGTTTCTATATCCATCGTTGGCAGGAGAAGCGGGAAGGGTTAGGCAATCTGCGACTCGCGAACGTAGTCGGCATGATTCCGGGCACTAATCCTGATCTTTTTGACAGCCCTGCGATAATTGGCGCCCACTATGACCATTTGGGCATAGACCCAGAAACGGGAGAAATGTATCCAGGTGCTGATGACAATGCATCTGGTATCTCCGTGCTTATCGAAATCGCCCGTAAACTTTCGAGCTCGTATTCACCAGAGCGACCACTTATTTTTGTAGCATTCGATGGCGAGGAATCAGGTTTAATCGGTTCAACTCACTTTATAAATAATCCACCTGGCGCCTTTGCAGGTGAGAAACTGTTTGCCATGATAAATATTGATTCTGTTGGTCGACTGGAAGGCAGAGAGCTCCAGGTATTTGGAACTGACAGTGCCTATGAATGGCCATTTGTTGCACAAGGCATTGGTTTTACCATAGGAGTGCGTTCTGTCTTGCCTGCGGAAACAATCGCTGGCGGCGACCATGTAAGTTTCCTCAATGCTGGAATCCCTGCTATTCATTTGTTTAGTGGCACTCACCTGGATTATCACCAGCCAAGTGATACTGCAGACAAACTGGATCTGGCGGGCATGTCTGATGTGGCATTGTGGGCCGAAGAAGCAGCAATGTTTGTGGGTAGCCGCGTTGATCCCCTTAGAGTAAACCTGGCCAATGCACAGCCAATTACTACCACCGTCGGAACTATCGAACGCGAAGCGAGTTTGGGCACTGTTCCAGATTTCGCTTACGATGGTGAGGGTATTCGGATTTCTGATGTAACCCCCCAAGGCGCGGCGGAAGCTGCCGGGCTGCAAGCTGACGATGTTCTGCTTAGTTATAACGGTCAGAGCATTGACAGTCTGCAAATTTATTCCAACTTGATTCGGACTTCTTCGCCTGATGAAGTGGTGAGTTTGGAAATACTGCGCGGTAGCGAAACCTTTGTGGTCGATGTGACTTTAAAAGCTCGCTAACGCATTAAGGAGCCTCTGATTAATGTTTGCGAGACAGTTAGTGCAAGGCAAAAATCAGCGAAAAAGCGCAGTTTATAGGTCATAAATGCGATTTTGAGCTGATTTTTAACGCAGCAATAACAACGTAGGTAATTAATCAGAGGTTCCTTAAATACAATTCCCAGCCATAACACGCGATGAAAATTCGAAAAGCAGCAACCGACGATTTTGAAGAGGTCTGGCCGATCTCTCATAAAATTGCATCAGCAGGTGGAACCTGCGGTTATTGTCGGTTATTGTAGAGACACTGCAAAAGAGGAAACCCGGCATCTCTTGGTAGAGTCCGCGCAAAGTCCGCGCAAAACTTTTGTGTGCGAAGCGAATGGTGAAATTCCTGGCACTTACTGCATCAAGGCCAGCAATGAAGGGCCGGATTACCACGTGTGTAATTGCGTCCGCATGGTTTCCTCGGCGGCCACAGGAAAAGGCTTAGTCACCAGCATGTGTGAATATGCTCAGCAAGTCGCGCTTGAACTCAATTACAAAGCCATGCAATTCAATGTCGTCGCATTCAGTAATGAAGGGGCTGTGCGTTTGTGGAACAAACTCGGATTCGAGACAGTTGGAACATTACCTCGTACGTTCTATCATCCAGATTTGGGATACATCGATGCCTATGTCATGTATCAATAAATAAATGGCTGGCCGACTAATCTGCTTTTTCTAGTGCAGCATGCTGAACACCACTCCCGCAGCAATAAACAACAACGCTATAAACAATAAACGTCTATTTAAAACAGACTTGGGAGATGTCCAGTTGTAGCTCTCTTCCTCTACAAACAGGCAGTGTTGAAGCTTGCGGGCCATGGGATCAGCACTCCATCGATAGACCGTTACTGATGGCATTAAACTTCATAGTTGTGGCCGACATTAGGCGGAAAAAGGGCAAAGTGAGGAGCAATTATGACGAATCGCGGCAGGACCTGAATGCTGACCTGTGATTTGACGGTCAATCCACTGCAATTATTTGTATCACAACAGGGATGGGCTTTCCGCTCTTGGTATAATAATGTCAATACAGCAAAAATAGAATTGCCGGCTGCATTGACGGTACGCGGAATCCCCACTCAACTACCTGCAGAGAAAACAAGAAGAGAAAATTATGGCTGGAATTATACTCCATGGCCTTCTTATGAGTGTGTTGAGTTCATTGTTGGTTTTCTCTATCGCCCGGGCCCAGACACCCCAACTTACCCGCATCGAAGAAAACGAAGCCAACATCCAACTGGACGGTTTTCTGGACGAAGCTGTCTGGGATCGTATTCCAGCATTCGACGGCATGCGGGTGATCAACCCTGACACCCTGGCTGAGACCCCTTATCAAACAGATATCCGGGTTTTTTATACCGAGCAGGGAATCTATGTCGGTATCAAAAACCATCAGCCGGAAGAGACACTGGTAGCGCTGATGACGCCCCGCGACACACAGTTAAACCGCGATGGTTTCGTTGTCGGTGTGGATGCCTCGGGAGAGGGGCTTTACGGTTTCTTTTTACGTATCAATCTCGGCGATTCTATGACGGATGCCTCATTGCTTCCTGAGCGTCAGATGAATATGCAGTGGGACGGATCCTGGAATGGGCGCACCCAGGCACTCGAAGATGGCTGGAGTGTTGAGTATTACATTCCCTGGTCCATGATGCCCCTGCCTGCGGTGGAAGATACGCGCCGGATCGGTTTTTACTTCGAGCGCCAGGTTGGTTCCATTGGTGGTGAAGCCTGGTCCAATCCGCCCTTGCCACGCACAGTGAACGAATACTTGTCGGCGTTCATGAAATTCGAGTTGCGTGATATTGAACCTCGTCGACAGTTGACTTATTACCCCTTCATCTCAAACGTATTCGACGTATTGGATAGTAGTGACGATCCGAGAGTCGGGACGGATATCTACTGGCGACCCACCACTAATTCGTTGTTGTCCGCTACCTTAATTCCCGATTTCGGTACTGTCGAAGCCGATGATGTGATAGTTAACCTCACTGCATTCGAACAATTCTTTCCCGAACGTCGCGTATTCTTCCAGGAAGGGCAGGACATCTTTAACAACACATCACCGCGCACGCGCGGTGGGGGTGGACCCGGCGGGCCCATTCAAATTTTAAACACGCGTCGCATCGGTGGAGCCGCAGAATATGATGTGCCAGACGGCGTTTCAGTTGTGCCAACCGATCTCAGTCAACCAACTGATCTGTTTGGCGCTGCAAAATTTACTGGTCAGGCAGGCAGCCTGCGCTATGGTGCGCTGCTTGCATCGGAAGATGATTCCGAAATCATAGGTACTCTGGACGATGAAACCAATGTCGGTATTCAAGCGACCGGGCGAGACTTCCTGGTTGGTAGATTGCTTTACGAAAACACCAGCGGTGGAGGACGACGCCAGATAGGTTGGATGGGCACGATGCTCGACCATCCGCAAGAAGACTCTACGGTAAACGCACTCGATCTTCACTATTTCTCGGCAGACAATCGCCTAGTTGTTGATACACAGTTTCTGCATAGCGATAACCAGGGTATAACTGGAACCGGATTTACTGGTGACCTTACTTACCGGCCGCAACGTGGTGTTCAGCACACACTGAGAGCGACTTATATCGATGACACTTTCGATATGAATCAGATGGGATTTTTGTCGCGTAACGACCAGGCTAACCTTGACTACAGCTTCTTTCTCACAGAATCAGATGTGCCTGGCCTTCGCCAGCGCACTACCAGCATATTTTTGGTTAACCAGTACAATACCGATGGCCGTGCAGTAAGACAGGGTATGTTCCTTAATCGCGATTATCAGTTTAATAATTTTGATAATATCAATTTTAGACTCCAGTATTTCCCTCGTCGAGTTGATGACCGCTTAGGTCGGGGCACAGGTGATTGGGTTCTTCCTGATCGATTTGGATTTGAAGTCGGCTATGACTCTAACGTATCGGAACCTTTTGCCTGGAGTCTTGGCATAAGCGTCGGTCAGGATGACCTGGGCCCCATGCAAACCGAAGGCAGCGGCGGCATCACTCTACGACCTAACGATAGGTTCTCCGTAGATTTACAGTTGCGTTACGAAGATCGTGAAGCGCTACTCGTTCATAGAGGAGACGGCAACTACACCAGCTTCGAATCTCATTCCTGGTCGCCGCGTCTGGAAGTTAACTACTTCATCAGTGCAAGACAGCGACTCAGATTCACCACCCAATGGACTGGCTTGAAAGCATTTGAAGACATGTTTTATGCTGTGAACCCGGATAAGCTTGAACGCCTGCATCCTGTTCCGAATCCAGACGACAGTCCTGACGACTTTGTCATCAGTCGCATGACCTTCCAGGCGCGCTACCGCTGGGAAATTGCGCCATTGTCCGATTTGTTTGTGGTCTACACGCGTGGTGCAAACCTTCCTCGAAACAGCTTTTTCACTTTCCAGGATTTGTTCGAGCAGTCCTGGAATGATCGTATTGTGGAGCAGGTGGCTGTTAAGCTTAGATACCGGTTTGGGTCTTGATTACTGGCCTTGAGTGTGACTCTGCTGGCGATTGCTTCCTCGCGTTTACCTTCGGCAAACGTCGGCACCCCTGCCTCATTGCGAACAGCTTTCGAAGCCAGTTCACTAAGCTTCGAGATATGATCCAGTGATGGGTCTGGATAGCTTGCAGCCGAGCAATAATGATTGGCTGGCGGGATGTAAGCCAATCGTGAGGCAGCAAGCTACCGCAGTGCATCACGCATCGAAGCTGAACTCACTCAAAAATCACTGTAAACTGCCTGTCATAAACGCATCGCAAGATACGGTTTTTACCGACAGTAACCACATCTTCCGGAACAGGTTAAAATCATGTCCAGGCTCCAAATTCTCAGTGCCCTTTTAATGGTGGTATCAGCAACCGAATCCATGGCTCAGAAAATTGTCATTGCCCACCGTGGCGCCAGCGGCTACCTGCCAGAGCATACACTTGAAGCCAAGGCCATGGCCTATGCCATGGGCGCTGATTACATCGAGCAAGATGTAGTTATGACAGCCGATGATCAGCTCATCGTGTTGCATGACATTACTTTAGATCGTACAACCAATGTGGATGAAGTATTTCCTGATCGTGCTCGTGACGACGGCCGTTACTATGCAATCGATTTTACGCTGACAGAAATTCGTCAGCTAAGTGCAACGGAAGGTTTTCGTGTACTTCCCAATGGCAAAAAGCAACAGGGCTATACCGCCCGTTTTCCCATGGGCTCATCTTCATTTAACGTACCTACGTTTCAAGAAGAAATAGAACTTATTCAGGGGCTCAACAAATCAACCGGTAATGACATCGGTATCTATCCTGAAATAAAACAGCCAGCGTTTCATCGCAAAGAAGGGAAAGATATCAGTACTGCGGTTGTGCGAATGCTAAAAGAATACGGCTATACTACAAAGCAGGACAAAGTATTTTTGCAAACCTTTGATTATGATGAACTCGCGATTATTTATAGAGACATCTTTCCAGCAGAAGGCATAAGTGTAAACCTGATTCAGTTAATTGGTGATCCCGATGCGTATCCCTGGATGTTTGAACTCGATGGCATGGATAAGCTGGCTTACTTTGCTGATGGGGTAGGACCATCCAACAGGTTGGTGGTGGAGTACTCTTCTACCAAAGACGATATCAAGATCACCGAATTAGTTGCCAGAGCTCATGCTGCTGGTATGCAGGTGCACCCTTACACTTATCGTAGTGATTTCGATCAGGTGCCAGATTATGCTGATGATTTTGAAGACCTGTTAGACATTCATTATTTCCGGGCTGATGTGGATGGATTGTTCACGGATTTTCCTGACAAGGCGGTCAATTTCTTAAGCGCAAAACAATAGAAGTTTCCCATGCGTTTGGTCAGCGCCACGCTATGTTCTTATCTCCCGCACCAGTAATGCAGTGCGGGTGACTTTTACCACAAATCCCCGCAGCACCATGAGCTCTGTAGAGACATGCGAAAAGTTCTGCGCAGCTGATGTTGATACAGTCAATAATTTGTTGATTTGCCTGCCTGGATTTTGGGCGAGACAAAATCTAAGAAGCCTCTGATTAATGTTTGCGAGGCAGTTAGTGCAAGGCAAAAATCAGCGAAAAAGCGCAGTTTATAGGGCATAAATGCGCATTTTGAGCTGATTTTTAACGCAGCAATAACAACGTAGGTAATTAATCAGAGGTTCCCTAAATGCTGGATTCGATATTGAAACCCTGATTAAGGTTTCACAAGCCGTGCCCTCGGTAGTGAAAAATTTTCGCTATACCGACATAAAGCGCAGCGCCACGCAGTCCGGTTTCGTTGAAGAGGATCTTGTTTGCGGGGATTTGTCTGATGGTAGTGAACTCAGCAGTGAACTCAAGGTTGCGGCCTGACCCGCACCGGCGGCAACTGCAATGACAGCCTCAGCGGCGGTGCGCTCTGCGGCCAACGAGACGGAGGGCGGCGATCTTGAGATCGCGCTGTCGGCGACAGACACCCTGACGCTGGAAAACACCACGGCGGCCCTGACGGCTGAGACAGTGACGACGCTGGATGCGAATGGTGTGGACACAACTCAACCACCTGTAGACCCGAATACCAATACTGGTGGCACAGGCAGCGGCACTGTTACACCACCTACACCGCCGCCTGTCATTCCCGACACCAATGCGGGTACCGATGGTGATGAGGCCAGTGGCACAGACAGTGATTCTGATCCTGTCGACAATACAGGGACAGGTGGCAGCGGCACTGATGGTATTGATAGCACTGATGGTATTGATAGCACTGATGGTACGGATACCACCATCCCGCCTGCGCCGCCTGTTACAGGCCCGAGCACTGGTGCCGGTACAGTTGGCAGTGATGTCCTGACCGGTTCAGCAGGCGAGGACTTCCTGAGAGGTTTGGCAGGGAATGACCAGCTCACTGGTGGTGCGGGGGGGTGATCGTCTGTTTGGAGGTGCTGGCAGAGACAATGCTCTGTACCGGGATTCCGGGGCTGGAGTGATGATTGATCTTGAGTCTGGCACAGCCTCAGGAGGCGATGCTGCAGGTGACACACTGGTTGCAATCGAGGATCTGACCGGTTCGGCATTTGACGACACGCTGAGCGGCAATGCGCAAGCGAACGGGCTGTCTGGAGGATCAGGTGATGACCGTCTCAATGGTGCGGGCGGTGCTGATTTACTGTTGGGTGGTCTGGGCAACGACGTGCTGGATGGTGGTTCAGGCAGAGATGCACTGTCGGGTGATGAGGGCGATGACACGCTTGAGGGCGGTGCGGGTGTGGATGAGTTGCTGGGCGGTCCTGGTAACGACGTATTGCGTGGAGGCGATGACACGGACCGGCTGTTTGGTGGTGCTGGTAACACGATGCTGTCGGGTGATGGGGGTGCTGATGTGCTTTATGGGGGTGTTGGAGATGACACGCTCAGTGGTGGAGAAGGGGCTGATGTGCTGAACGGTCTGTCGGGCAGTAATGTGCTGACGGGTGGAGCAGGCAGTGATGTGTTTGTGTTTTTTGGGGATCGCGCAGAGACGCGTGTGACGGATTTCAATCCGTCAGAGGACCGGTTGTCGGTATTGGCAGGAGATGCAGAGGGGCTGACGACTGGGAATGATGAGTCAGGTCACCTGGTGATAGAGGTTGGTGAGACCCGGGCAACGCTGGAAGGGGTCAGTGCGATTGATGAGATCAGCATTGACTATCGGCTGGAGAGTCCGCTGCAGGATGCTGCTGAGGTGAATGAGCGTGTGAATGAGGGTGGCAATCTGGTGCTTGAGGTTGTTGACACGTCGGTGGTGCTTGAAGGGTTGAGCAGTTTGGTGGCTCTGGGTCTGATTCTGCAAAGTCACCCTGCCGCCTATACTACTGCAAAGCAGGAGGATTAGGTTGCGAGTTTAGCGGGATGCGAATACGGCACAGCAGGTCTGGACCGGGAAGACCGCGTGTATTATGGAGTTTAGACTGATTTTGCTTTGCAATCACAGCCTGACGGCTTTGTGAGCTATTTCCAGCAAAATCCTAAGTGACCTTGTTTTCCACGTTAAATCTTTGATCTTTATAGAGACTTTCTTGAACAATGTTGGTCAGCCGGGCCCCTGCCTGCCAGGCATCCTGATAGCGCAGAAATAAGGGACTGAAGCCAAACCGCAGAATATTGGGCCGACGGTAGTCCGTAACAATACCTTCGGCACACAGAGTCTGGCTTATGGCATAGGCATGGTCATGGCTCAAACCAATCTGAGCGCCACGCAAAACGGGGTCTGCAGGTGAGGTCATTTGCAGTGAGCCCGGCGCGTCATGCGCTTTGAGGCTGTCGAGAAATACCCGCGACAGGCCCATGGCTTTCTCATGCAATTGCGACAGTTCGATATTCTCAAAACAATCTAATGCAGCATCCAGGGCGCTCATGGAAATAATAGGAGGAGTGCCACTTTGCATTCTATTGATGCCAACATCCGGTTCATAAATAGGAGAAAACTCGAAAGGTGCCAGGTGCCCCATCCAGCCTTGGAGAGGTTGTCTGACAGTATTCTGCAGCTCTTGCGACATGTATATAAATGCAGGTGCGCCGGGGCCGCCGTTCAAATATTTGTAGCCACAGCCTACTGCCATATCTACCTGCCATTGATTCATTCTTAATGGCAAGACACCTGCGCTGTGGGAAAGATCCCAGATAACTCTGCAATGATGTTCGCGAGCGCGTTGTGTGATGCGCTCAATGTCATGAAGTTTGCCAGATCGAAAATTAACCTGAGTGAGCAGAAGCACATCTGCACGTTCCAGTGATTTCCCCAGATTTTCCTCGTCGGCAGTTATTAACTCAATTTCCGAGTGTCCTGATAAATCCGACAGACCTTTGGCAATATACAAATCTGTTGGAAAGTTATCTTGCTTACTCAGAATCGTAACTTTATTACTACTGTTACCAGCTTGCTGCAATTTTGTGGCGCTGCTCAGTAGCTTAAATAAATTCACCGATACTGAATCGCAGCAAATCACTTCACCGCTACTTGCGCCAATTAAAGGCGCAATTTTATTGCCAACCTTAATTGGCAGATCGATCCAGTTGTGCTGATTCCAGCTTTTGACGAGTCCAGTTCCCCATTGCTGCTCGACAACTTCACGTACCCGGTCTCGTGCCGCGATTGATAATGGTCCTAATGAATTGCCGTTGAGATAAATTTTTTCGTCAGGCAATAGAAACAATTGCCGCTTATCGGCAAGTGGGTCGTTGACATCTAACTGTTGAATAGAATCTGGAATCACTACCGCAGCGCTTGCTTAAGTTGCTGCACCAGTATCGCATACGCCGTAGTTTGAGAATGAATCCAGTCAAAATGTCCGGCACCTGGCACAATAATCTTGTTTACTGATAGTCCATCGATTTGCGAAAGCGGGACGATGATATCCAGCTCTCCATGCATCAATACTGAATTGTTATGCAGAGTCTTTCCTTTGGGATTAGCGGCCGCATAGGATTGCGGATCCTCGGCTGGACGGGCGCCAATAAATTGCACAGCGGCTTGCTCACAAGAGCTATTGCCTTCAGCATATTTTTCTATGTCAGCAATTCCAGCCAGGGAAACAATGAGTTCAGCATTTTCAAATTCAGTGCCTGCAAGTAGCGCCAGATGGCCGCCTGCTGAATGACCGATGATGGCCATCTTGTCAGTATTGATGCCATGGGTTGCAAAATTTTCTGTATAGAGAATCGCATCCAACACATCTTCATAGGTTCCTGGCCAACCGCCACCGACATCACCGGTACGGCGATACTCGAAAGCCCAAACTGCAAATCCATCATTCATCAAAGCATGGTTTAGGGCATCAGTATGATTGACATCGAAACTATTAAGCCAGCATCCACCATGAATCACTACCACTAAAGGCGCAGATTGTTGGGCAGTATCAGGAATCCAAAGCTTGCCATACTGAAACTGATTTTCGCCATACTCGAGAATTGCATTGGGGTCACTTACCGGCAGTGTCAACACGTCGTCAAAACTGACGTTTGATATAGATCCATCAGATTGCGCCTGAGCAACCTGGGCAAATAAAAAAAACAATACCGTCAATGAAGTGAGTTGAAAGGGAAAACTTCTCATGCGGGTTCTTTCTCCAGGTTAGGGAGCATCTGATTAATGTTTGCGAGGCAGTCAGTGCAAGGCAAAAATCAGCGAAAAAGCGCAGTTTATAGGTCATAAATGCGCATTTTGAGCTGATTTTTAACGCAGCAATAACACCGTAGGTAATTAATCAGAGGTTCCTTAGAGCATTTTTTTCCAGGCTTCGGGCATACGTACAACCTGGCCGTGGGAATCAGTCCACACGTGCCGTGTTAATCCTGTGACCAATACGGTGCCGTCTTCCGGATTCACTACTTCATAGGCAAAGCTTACGCGACGACTGCGGTTTTCTGCTATCCATGTGCGTACTCGGATGCGTTGCCCATAGCACCGACTCCCGACATAACGTACCTGAGCCTCAGTCACAGGCAACTGGTATCCACTGGCTTCGATTTCCGCGTAGTCACTGCCCAGTTCTCGCATATAGTGGCTGCGGCCTTCCTCAAAGTAGACCAGGTAATTCGCATGATGGACTACGCCCATGGCATCAGTTTCGGCATATCGCACCGGAAATTCTGTTTCAAACACTGTGTGGCCACTATCCATGGTCATGGCATTCTCTCTAAATACTGGTGAACTGACTATTATAAGCGGAAATTAAGCGCCTCGCTTTGATCGGTTATTGGCATGGTCATTTACCGTCATACAATGCTAACTTGTCGCTATACACACTGATTGGACTCACTGGAATCAGGAGCAACCACTAAAAGAATTAGCGGTAGCGCAGCCATGCTGGATTTTCCCGAACCCCCGAAAAGTTACAGTTCGGTTTTTCTCGAAGAAACTGATAAGCCATTGCCGGAGAAAATTGATCCGCGCACTCGCTATGCCTTTTTCAGTACTATTGCAAAAGGTGGAAAATCGCTGATCAAATCCTGCAAAGATCTCCATCTCTCAAGATTCATTTGCTACAAAACATTGAAGCCAGAGTTCGCTGACGACGAAGTGGAGCAGCAGCGACTTATCAGGGAAGCGCGGGTTTCGGCGATGCTGCAACATCCGAATACCATTCCCACCTATGAACTGGGACGAGATGGGCGCGGGCATCCGTATTTCACCATGAAGCTGGTGCACGGATACACTTTGCGCGAGTTGCTTAATTATCGTGAACGTTATGATCTTACTCAGCTTATTGAACTAGTCCTGCAAGTTGGCAAGGCATTGCAATATGCTCACACACATGGTGTCGCTCATCGAGACATAAAACCAGAAAATATTCTTGCTGGTCCCTATGGTGAGGTGTTGTTGTTGGATTGGGGCTTGGCTAAAGTCTGGCATCCCGATGGAAGTATACCGCCAGAACGAAAATCCAGGCGGGCACCAATTAAAGATCTTTCTCTTACCGGCCAAGGTGCCGCCCAGGGTACTGCCTACTACATGTCGCCAGAACAAATTCAAAAAGATCCAGAGATCGACCACCGCACTGATGTCTACAGTCTCGGCACTATTTTGTATGAAATCCTGTGCGGTGAAACATCGGCAAAGGGTGAAAAGCTGCACGAAGTTATTGAATCGGTGCAATCAGGCATGCCACCAGAGCCCCGTGAAGTTGCCAGTTTGCCAGTCCCCAGGTTGTTAAATGACATTACCATGAAATGTTTGAGCAAAAAACCAGAAGACCGCTTTCAGACCATGGAAGAAGTGGTGATGCTGTTGCAGCAAGATTGGCGATCCGAGTTACAACCATTCCGGCGCCAGCTATTACCCTGATCTTTTATATTTAAGGAACCTCTGATTAATTACCTACGTTGTCATTGCTGGGTTAAAAATCCGCTCAAAATGCGCATTTATGAGCTATAAACTGCGCTTTTTCGCTGATTTTTGCCTTGCACTGACTGCCTCGCAAACATTAATCAGAGGCTCCTTAGCTTTGTAAACAAAGGAAAAAGGAAGGAGGAAACACTGTTTTGCATATTCACAAATCAATATCGAGGAATCCAGTAAGCTGTTTGTTGAGTGGATTGTTGCTCGGATTACTGAGTATCAATGTCGTTGCTCAGAATGCAGATATCATTTTCCTCGGGCAGAACATCATCACTATGGATGAATCTCAGGTAAGTGCTGTTGCAGTGAGAGGCGATCGCATCGTGGCAACGGGGACCGAGGCTGATGTGGAATCGTTGCGTGGGCCACAAACGCGTGTGGTTGAACTGGGAGAACGCGCTTTATTGCCTGGATTCATCGATGCGCACGGGCACTTTGCTGGTGTGTCGCGATATTTAGATTTGTTAGACCTCTCGCCGCCGCCTGTAGGCGATGTTTCAGGCATCGACGATATCGTACGCAAGATTCGCTTGCGTATCGAAGAGATGCAGATTCCTGATGGACAATTAATTTATGGGTTTGGCTACGACGACTCTCTTTTAACAGAGGAACGTCATCCCAATCGAGACGATTTGGATCGCGCCAGCACCAATCATCCGATCATTATTCGACACGTTTCAGGTCACTTGCTGGTAGCGAATTCCATGGCATTGGAGCAGGCAGGTCTCAACGAAATATCGGAAGACCCAGCAGGCGGCATCATTCGCCGTCGCGCTGGTACACAAATACCAGACGGTGTGATGGAAGAAACCGCCATGCAGTTTTTCCCTGGTACCGGTGAATTGTTGTCGGCAGATCGCCAGAGAGAACTGCGTCGAGAGGCGGTAGATATCTACGCGAGCTATGGCATAACGACTATCCAGGACAGCAATGTCAGCACTGCCTATGTAGGGATGCTGAAGGAAGAAGGGCGAGAAGAACCTTTCGCCGCTGACATCGTTATGGTAGTGATGGCTAATCCCTTAACAGATGAATCGCTGGCTAAGATCAGTCACGATACGGAATATGTCGGTGGTGTGCGCATTGGAGGTGTTAAGTTCACGCTTGACGGGTCACCTCAAGGTCGCACAGCCTGGCTCTCTGCACCTTACACCGCAGGCCCGCGTGGAGCAGCAGCCAACTATGTTGCTTATCCCAGCTACGATCCCCAGGCCTGGCGTAATCGCATTGGGCCGCTGTTAGAGCGCGGCATGCCTGTTTATGCTCATGCAAATGGCGACGAGGCGATTGAGTTGGTGATTGATGGCGTTGCCAATGCTACCGGTGAGAATGCAGTTCCTGATCATAGATCTGTCATCGTGCACGCACAGCTTATTCGTGACGACCAATTGGATCGTGTTGCTGAGCTTGGCATTATTCCTTCTTACTTTTCGGTACATCCGTTCTTTTGGGGTGATTGGCATCGGTTAAGTTTTGGCGAAGAGCGTGCGGGGTTTATTTCACCAGTGCGCGCCACTGTGGATCGGGGAATAACCTGGACCATTCATAATGATGCGCCGATAGTGCCACCGGATATTATGCGTTTGGTTTCTATCACTGTGAATAGAGAAACCCGCAGCGGTTTCGTGCTCGGCCCCGATCAGCGGGCTGCGGTGATGGAAGTTTTAGGAGCCGTGACAATCAGCGCTGCTTATCAGTATTTTGAAGAAGATGAAAAGGGCAGCATTACACCGGGTAAGCGAGCTGATCTAGTGGTATTGGGTGCTAATCCGTTAACCGTAGATCCAGCAGTGTTAGCAGATATTGAGATTATTGAAACGATTGCGCGTGGAAAGACTATCTATCAGCAATAAAAGGGTAAAATACAGAACAAACAGAACAAACAGAACAAAGAGAAAAAGAAATGACAGCAAATTCTAAAGTGGCTTTTGTTGGCTTGGGTGTAATGGGTTTCCCCATGGCCGGCCATGTGAAAAATGCAGGCATGGAAATTTGTGTTTACAACCGCTCTACTGCTAAAGCCGAACAATGGTGTAAAAAATATGAGGGACACATGGCGCTCACACCTGCAGAAGCTGCAGTCGGCTGCGATATTGTACTGGTATGCGTTGGCAATGATGACGATGTTCGTCAGGTTGTGTCAGGTGAAAATGGCGTGCTTGCAGCAATGAAACGCGGTGCGATCTTAGTGGATCATACAACCGCATCGGCTGAGCTGGCTCGAGAGCTGGCAGCGGCAGCCAAAGCCCAGGATAAACAATTTCTTGATGCGCCGGTGTCAGGTGGTCAGACTGGTGCTGAAAACGGTGCCCTGACAGTCATGGTGGGTGGTGAGGAGTCGACTTATGAAGCTGCCAGGCCGGTCATTGATTGCTATTCAAAATTCAACAAGCTGCTTGGGCCAGCAGGTAATGGTCAATTAGCCAAGATGGTCAATCAAATTTGTATCGCTGGAGTGGTGCAGGGATTGGCGGAAGGTCTCAACTTTGCTATGCAAGCCGGACTGAATGGTGAAGCTTTGATTGAAACTATTTCTAAAGGTGCAGCCGGATCCTGGCAAATGGAAAACCGCTACCAAACCATGTTGCAGGATCAGTATGAGTTTGGATTTGCAGTAGATTGGATGCGTAAAGATCTTGGGATTGCGTTGGCCGAAGCCAAAAACAATGGAGCGCAGTTACCGGTTGCTGAGCTAGTGGATAGTTTTTACGCCGAAGTGCAGGAAATGGGAGGTGGACGCTGGGATACATCGAGCCTGCTGACTCGCTACACACATAAATAGGTTAGAGCGCCTCTGTCAAAAGACAATCGTGATATCGCTCTATTGATTATTGAAGAGCAAACCTCTAATTTACCGTATCCAATCTATGATTGCTCGGGGGACTCATGGAAACCAAAAAAACGTTTATATATTCAATACTTGGTCTGGCATTGTTACCTGCTTCTGAGGTTATGGCGCAACAGAGTAGTGATTATAAAATTGCGCGCACAGAGTGGGGTCAACCGGACTTACAGGGTGTATGGAACTTCAGTTCATCAATTCCCATGCAGCGACCACAGCAATTCGGTGAACGGGAGTTTCTGACCGAAGAGGAGATTCAACAGGCTTTAGAGCGCCGGGCTCGGGCCTCCGAAGAAGCTGATGCGCTTGCTGCTCGGGTGTCAGATCAGTCAGTGCCTGAGGTCGGAGACAACCCCGGCGGCTATAACGATTTTTGGTTTGAAGTGGCAGCAGTAAGTGATGTCGTTCGCACTTCGCTTATTGTCTATCCTACGAATGGTCGGTTCCCGGAAGCGGTAGAAGGTACACCAGTGCAATATGATTCTTTGGGGCCAGACATTCCAGGAACAAGACCTGTGCGGAATACGGTAGGTGGAATTGCAAAAGATGGTCCTGAAGACCGTGCGCTTTCTGAGCGTTGCATTGTGGGCTTTAATTCAGGGCCTCCTTTTACACCAAGCCTCTATAACAACAATATGCAGATCATTCAAAGTAAAGACACTGCCGTTATAATGACTGAGATGATTCACGATGCGCGTATTGTTCCCTTGGTAGACAAACCAGATTTGCATGATGACATCAGGCTGTGGTCGGGTGACTCCAGAGGGTATTTTGATGGAGACACGCTTGTTGTGGAGACGAAGAATTTTAATGGCTTGCGACAAACGTTCAACTACCGAGGCACCAATTATGACATGGTGCTAACCGAGCGCTTCACGCGCAACGCTTATGATTCCATGGACTATGAATTTACTATCGATGACCCTTCTACTTATAAGGACAAAGTAACTGCAATTGTTCCTATGGCAAAAGTGGCCGGACAGATTTATGAGTACGCTTGCCATGAAGGTAATTATGGAATGGTAAATATCTTGCGCGGAGAGAGAATGAAAGAAGCGCGCGCCATGCAGCACGGGCAATAGTGTGATAGAACAATAGATAGAAAGTCCATTGATGACAAATTTAGAAATCAGAACACACTAAGGGTTAGAAATGAAAATCATAATTAAATCAGTAGTTGGTTTAGCACTGTCGCTATTGATGCTGTCTGGTGCATTGGCGCAACCATTAGATGAATTTCCGCGTACGCCAGATGGCAAGCCTGATTTCAGCGGAATCTGGCAAGCCATGACCAAGGCGCACTATGACATTGAGCCTCATGCAGCAGCATATGGGCCTCATCCTGGTCAGATGGGAGCTTTATCTGCAATTCCTGGCAGTCAGGGTATCGTTGAGGGGGGGCGCATCCCTTACACTGAAGCAGCTCTTCGTCAGCGAGATGAAAACGCAGCAGATGCTATTAACAACGACCCGCTCACTAAGTGTTATATGCCTGGGGTACCTCGTGCCAACTATCTGCCATTCCCATTTCAAATCGTACAATCCACAGATGTGATTTTGATTGCTTATGAATTTGCTGAAGCAAATCGTATTCTTTATGTAAATCAGCCTGAACTGGTGTCACAAGTTGATGCCTGGATGGGGCACTCAAATGCTCATTGGGAAGGGGATACTCTGGTTGTTCGTGTAACTGGCCAGATTCCAGACACCTGGTTCGATCGTGCTGGTAATCATCATAGCTGGGAAATGGTGGTTGCAGAGCGGTGGACGCCAATGGGCGCCAACCACGTGCAATACGAAGCCACGATTACCGACCCAAACACTTTCACGCAACCCTGGACCATTAGCGTGCCGCTCTATCGGCACGTGCAGGAAAACTATCAATTACTGGAGTTTAAGTGTGCTGAGTTTGCGGAAGAATATCTCTACGGGCAATACCGTAAGCCTGGAACACCTATTGGTAATCCTCCTCAATAGGAATTCAATCTAGGGCCTGTTCACACTCATTGAGTGATCTCTGTTGTGACTAAAAAAGCGCCAATTGAGGCGCGAGGAGCGTAGTTTGGTGATTCCAAATGAGCGACGAGCGACGACAAGTGGCGTTTTTTTAGCCACAACCCGAAGGGCCAGGCGCATTTTTGTGCCCAGCTTCGTTATCAATCGTTTATATATAGTTATATACGGCACTCTTTCTGCCTTGCTGAGCGCAAACATGCCCTCTAGCAGAGGCCACTCAATGAGTGTGAACAGGTCCTAACAAAACCCGGTGCTCATATAAACACCAGGGGTGTTGCTCGTAAATTCTTGCTCTGCTATAGACAATTATTTCAACCATCTTTAACAAATACAGAATGCTGGAGTTTTTCATGAATCGCTGCCGAGTCATTGCCACTGCTTTCATTTGTGCTCTTGCTGGTCCTTTGCTTTTTGCTCAGGAAGGAGACCGAGGGATTCCGTTCTATCCGTCGGATATCAGCTTCGATCCGGGCATTCCCCGCCCTGAGTCTGTTATCGGGCATCCATTGGGGCAGCGATTAGCCCGTAACGATTTATTGGTGAGCTATTTGAGAACGGTCGCCGAGTTGTCTCCGCGGGTTACTGTGGATGATATGGCGTATTCTCATGAAGGGCGTCCGATTTTGGTGCTGACCATAACCAGCCCGGAAAACCACAACCGCATCGATGAAATTAAATCTGCTCATGTTGCCTTGAGTGACCCTGACAGTACGCAGGAGGTCAGTGCTGATATGCCAGTTGTGACCTGGCTTAACTACGGCGTGCATGGAGCAGAAGTAAGTTCTACTGATTCATCGATGGCGGTGGCTTACCATCTGGCTGCAGCCCAGGGTGCTGAAATAGAAAACACTCTGGAGAATAGTGTCATTATTCTAATAGCTTCATTCAATCCTGATGGCAGTAGCCGTATGTCAGCCTGGAACCATATGCATGGTGCAAATGTGCCCGTCACTGACTCTGCCCATAGATTACACAATACTTTTTGGCCCGGCGGTCGAACCAATCACTATTGGTTTGATCTCAATCGTCAATGGTTAATTCTGCAGCATCCCGGGCCACGTGGCTGGGTAGCAAAATTCCATGAGTGGAGGCCAAATATACTAACGGACTATCATGAAATGGGGTCAGGTAGTACATATTATTTTCACCCTGGGCAGCCAGGGCGTACCTTTCCTTATATTCCGGAGCGTTCAATGGAATTGCTGGATCAGGTTGCGGACCGTCCGCGCGCTTGGTTAGACAGTGAACAGCGTTTGTATTTCAATGAAGAAGGCTTTGATAATTACTATATTGGTAAAGGTTCAACCTACCCCCATATGCATGCTGGTATGGGCATGCTTTTTGAGCAAGGCAGTTCCATAGGCTTGCTGGACACTCCTAATGGTGTACTGACCTTCCGAGATAATACGCGTACCCAATATAGAACTTCATTGGAGATGATTCGGGCGGGTGTTGAGATGAAAGAGGAGTTGCTGCAGTACCAACGCGACTTCTCTCGCCAGACACCTGAACTGGCGCAAGCGGATGATGTAAAAGCTTACGTATTTTCTGCCGTTAATGATCCAGCCCGTGCCTACCATGCATTAGATATCTTGAATCGTCATCAAATTTCCGTGAATCGACTGGGGCAAGATATCGAAGTCGATGGCGTCAGTTTTTCGACTTCTGATTCCTATGTTGTGCAAACCGATCAGGCCCAATATCGCATGATTAAAGGTCTATTCGAAATGATCACCGAGTTTGAGGATGAGACCTTTTATGATGTGTCTGCCTGGACTTTGCCATTGGCTTTCGATTTCGATTATGCGCCGCTTTCATCTCGTGACCTGCGTGGCAATGTTATCGGGGATACGGCGACCACTGAGTTTCCCGATGTTGCTGCGCCAGACACCGCACAATATGCCTACTTATTTGATTGGTCTAATTACTATGCCCCCAGGGCCTTGTACCGATTACTCGATGCCGGAGTTCGGCCAAGAGTGGCGATTAAAGCTTTATCCATAGAAAGTAGCGGGCAAACTGTTGAACTGCCTCAGGGAGCTATCCTGGTTCCCCTGGGTTGGCAGGGGAGTGAACTTTCGGATACTGAAATCCATAGCCTGATGACTCAGATTGCTGAAGAAGACGGAATTGAGATACACGCGGTGGATTCTGGTCACACTCCGGTAGCAGGAATGGATTTGGGTAGCCGCAACTTTATTAATTTATCACTTCCTGAAGTTTTACTTTTGGTAGGAGAAGGGATTACTGCCTACGATGCGGGTGAGGTTTGGCATCAGCTGGATGTGCGTATGTCGATGCCAGTTCATATGGTGGATAAAAGAGATCTCGATAGCCTGAATCTGGATAACTACACTCATCTTGTATTAGTGGGTGGCAATCACGGTGATTTACGAGGACACACGCAGAAGATAGATGAATGGGTGCGTGGCGGTGGGACATTCGTTGGAATTCGTTCCGGTGCCAGTTGGGGCTATGACGCCATTCTCTACCCCGATCGTGAAGGCACTGATGAGGGAGCGTGGACTGGTGAGGACCGATTCGACTATGGAGACAAGGATGCTATCGAGGCGCAGAACATCATCGGCGGATCGATTATGGAAGGAGATCTTGATAATACTCATCCCATCGGCTTCGGGCTCACTAATCGAATGCTACCGAGTCTCAGAAATACGCTGATCGCATTTGATCCACCGGACAACCCTTGGGCAACAATAGTAAGAATTCCAGAAAGCAGTTTGCTTGCAGGATTTGCGTCGGAAGATAAGCAAGCACAACTGGCTGGTAAGGCCATGGCAATCGCCGAGCGTCATGGTCAGGGCAGTGTTATCTTGTTTGCGGATAATCCGAACTTCCGGGCTTACTTTTTTGGCACGAATAAACTATTCATGAATAGTCTATTCTTTTCCAAAGCCTTTAATCAACCGCGCTAAGAATGAAGAGCTAATTGTGCTGAAACATTAAGGAGCCTCTGATTAATTACCTATGCTGTAATTGCTGCGTTAAAAATCAGCTCAAAATGCGCATTTATGACCTATAAACTGCGCTTTTTCGCTGATTTTTGCCTTGCACTAACTGCCTCGTAAACATTAATCAGAGGTTCCTTAAGTGTCTGCATGAAAACTGGCGAAATCTTCTAACGATTTTCGCGCAATTGCAGGCACGGTGGTGCCATCTTGAGGATAACCCACTACCAAAATCATTAGTGGCTTTTCTGTCACAGGGCGGTCTAAAATTTCATTCAGAAATTTCATAGGTGAGGGGGTGTGTGTCAGCGTTGCCAATCCTGCATTGTGCAGCGCTGTGATCAATATGCCGGTAGCGATGCTTGCAGATTCTGTCACATAGTAATTCTTCTGTTTCTCGCCGCTTTCGTCATGAGAAAACTTCTCGGCGAAAATTACTATTAAGTAAGGGGCTGATTCGAGAAACGGTTTATGGGCATCGGTTCCCAGAGGAGCTAAAGCATCTAGCCAGTCCTGCGGAGCGCGTGATGTATAGAATTCTTCTTCTTCCTCTTCTGCGCCAATTCTGATCTTTCGTTTGATCTCAGAGTTGCTTACTACAGCGAAATGCCAGGGTTGGCGATTAGCGCCACTCGGTGCTGTATTTGCTGCCAATAAACAATTCTCAATAACTTCGACAGGTACGGTCTCATCAGAATACTCGCGCACTGTACGGCGCCTGCTCACCAGGTCACGAAACTCTTTAGCTCGTTGCTGCATCTCTTCGACTGTAATGCGTTTAAAGTTAAGAGGGATAGTTGGATAGTTGCTGTCACTCATGGATCAATATTTCTCTATTTAAAGTTGTGCCGTTTATACCAATTGCAGTAGATGAGCCTCTGAAAAACCAGTAGCATTTCGTGCTTTCGTATACGGTTCGGCGAGCTTGTTTAAAGAGCTTTTGATTAATGTTTACGAGGCAGTTAGTGCAAGGCAAAAATCAGCGAAAAAGCGCAGTTTATAGGTCATAAATGCGCATTTTGAGCTGATTTTTAACGCAGCAATAACAACGTAGGTAATTAATCAGAGGTTCCTTAACTTGTCGCCAGATTCACTGTAACTTAAGAGAGTGATTATGATGAGAATTTCCCTCCGCTGCAATTTGCCCTCCGGGTTTATTTTTGGGCTTCTTGTAATGCTGGGTGCCAATAATGTGCTCGCTCAGGATGACTATTTCTGGCCTAATGCTGACTATGATCCCAGCATTCCTACCTTTGAAGAAGTTTTAGAATATGCTCCGGGAGAAAAAGTCGCCTGGCATCGCGATACCATTACCTACTTCAATGCCTTACAAGCCGCTGCGCCGGATCAGGTAAAGATTACAGAGTATGCAGAAAGCTGGCAGGGTAGAGAATTAATCTATGTTGTCATTTCTTCCCCAGAAAACATTGCCAATCTAGAACAAATAAAAACTGATATGCAGCGTCTGGCAGATCCGAGAGAAACAGATGCAGATACCGCTGCTGAAATTATTTCTGACTTGCCAGCCATCTCCTGGCTTGCATATACGGTGCATGGCAACGAAATCTCACCAACTGATGCAGCGATGTTAACTGCCTATCATTTGTTAGCATCAAGAGGGGACAAGCGAACTGCAGCTATTTTGAGAGATACGGTCATAGTCATCGATCCTTTGCAGAATCCTGATGGCAAAGATCGCTGGAATCATCAATTTTACACTGCACTTGGTTTGGAACCTGATTCAGACCGATTGTCGGCAGAACATAATGAGCCCTGGCCTGGCGGACGGGTCAACCACTACTTGTTTGATATGAATCGTGACTGGTTCATTCAAACTCAGCCAGAAACTATAGGTCGAACCGCAGCAATGTTGGAGTTCTATCCAGTTGCATTTGTCGATGTTCATGAAATGGGAGGAGACAGTACTTATTTCTTTGCGCCCGAAGCAGATCCTTACAATCCGCATCTCGCGCAGGATCAGCGTAACAGCTTAGAGCTATTCGGTCGCACCAACGCACGACATTTCGATAACTTCGGTATCGACTACTTTACACGCGAAATATATGACGCTTTCTATCCAGGTTACGGAGCGAGCTGGCCTTCTTATTTCGGTAGCATCGCGATGACCTATGAGCAGGCATCTGCGCGAGGAATGGTGTACAGACAATATGATGGTGTGGAGTTGGAGTTCCGCGAAACTGTTAGAAACCATTTCATTACTTCATTAGGCACAGTGGAAACCGTACAGGCGAATAGAGAAAAGCTACTGACGGACTTCTATAACTATCGCGTTGCAGCAATAGAAGAAGGCGAAGAAGAAAACATTCGCTCCTACATCATACCCACACAGGCTGATCAGTCAGCAGCAGATAAACTTGCAGGCTTGCTAGGTAGACAGGGAATTGAAGTAGATCGTGCGACTGCGTCGTTTAATGCCTGCGGGCAATCCTATGAATCAGGCTCTTATGTAATTCGATTGGATCAGCCTTCCAAGCGTTTGATCCGTACATTAATGGACGAGGAAGTTCCCATGGATGACGAATTTCTGATAGAACAGGAAAGACGTCGAGCAGAGAACCTTCCAGACCAAATTTATGATGTTACCGGATGGTCTTTGCCGCTGATGTTTAACATCGAGTCCAATGCCTGCAATCGCACGCCAGGCGGTGATTTTGTTCGACATGGTAGGGACCTTATTCCGCCAGGCACTGTTGTTGGTGGTACTGCCAGTGTGAGCTACGTCGTTCCTTGGGGCGAAGCCTCTGCGGCACGATTCCTGGCCGGTGCGCTTCGAGCAGGTTTGGTGATCAAGAGTAATGATAAGGCTTTCACTAATCTAGGCGCTGAGTACACTGCAGGTAGTTTGATAATCGATGTAGCTGATAACTCGAGTGATCTTTTTTCGGTTGTGTCTGAACTGGCTGTGGAAACTGGTGCCAGGGTCATCGCTGTCAATGATAGCTGGGTGACAGACGGACCGAGTTTTGGCAGTGGAAATGTGGTTCGCTTTAACGCGCCAAAGATTGCGATAGCCTGGGATGAGCCAACTAATGCCTATGCTGCGGGTGCGACCCGCTTCATTATCGAGCAACAGTTTGGTTATCCAGTGACTCCAATTCGGGTAGACGATCTGCGTAACGCGGATTTGCGTCGTTACCAGGTGCTTATCCTGCCTGTCTCCAATGGCAGCTATAAATCAGCACTCGGTAGTGCTGGAGTTGACAGTCTGTCTGAGTGGGTTCGTCGTGGTGGTGTGATTATTAGCTTGGGCAATGCCACACGCTTTCTAGCTGATCCGGATGTGGATCTGCTTTCAATTCGCAGAGAGCGCGCAGTAGTTGAAGTTGAGGCACCTGAAACAGGGGAGGGGGCAACTGTTGAAGGGCAGTATCTCACTGAGGAACAGCAGTACCAGGATCTGACAGTTGCCTTGGATGATTCGCCTTATCCTGTGGCAGGTGCACTGGTGAGAGCAGATGTACATCCAGAGCATTGGCTAAGTGCTGGGGTCGCGCCCGAGCTAAATGTGCTGGTTAGAGGTACCGATATTTATACACCAATTCGAATCAATGATGGTGTCAATGTAGCGCGCTTTAAAGGTCCTGATGATTTAGTATCCAGCGGTTATCTGTGGGACGAGAATCGTCGGCAATTGGCTTATAAACCATTCGTAATCCAGGAGTCCCATGGGGCAGGTGAAGTCATTGCTTTTACGCAAGATCCAACTGTGCGTGCCTATCTGGATGGGCTTAATGTGATCATGATGAATGCGATCTTCAGAGGATCTGCTCATGCTCGCCCTGTGAGATAAGAACCTCTACCATCTAAGGAGCCTTTGATTAATGTTTGCGAGGCAGTGAGTGCAAGGCAAAAATCAGCGAAAAAGCGTAGTTTATAGGTCATAAATGCGCATTTTGAGCTGATTTTTAACGCAGCAATAACAACGTAGGTAATTAATCAGAGGTTCCTTAAGTGTCAGTCAGGCAGTCAATCAAGTGATGGTATTTGTTCATGCGTCATTTTGAATTTCTTGTGCAATGCGTTGAACATGGTCCAGCACCCTGAGCAAATTACCCGACCACATCTGTTCAATTTCCGATTCAGTGTAGCCGCGACGCACCAGCTCCAGAGTGACATTGAAAGTTTCTGAAGCATCGTTCCAGCCGACGAGGCCGCCGCCGCCATCAAAGTCAGAACTGATGCCGACATGATCGATACCGATGAGATTTACCAGGTAATCTATATGATCGACAAAGTCTGCAACTGTAGCGGGAGGTGCATCAGCAAAATCACCCCCTGCAGCCCAGTGAGCTCTGCGCAGTTCGTTGACGTAAGAACCAAACGCGACTGTTTGTACGACGCCGCCATTGTCTTTTAAAGCCAACAGCATTTCATCGTCCAGGTTACGTGAATGGTTTGTCAGTGCACGCACTGAAGAATGTGAGGCAATAACTGGGGCGCGACTGAGCTCCAGGGTTTGCATAATTGAGTCGCGTGATGGATGTGAGATATCCACCATCATGCCCAGCCGATTCATTTCTCGAATGGCGAAGCGGCCCATTTCGCTTAAGCCTCGATGCCAGTAGATTCCATCACGTTCACCGGTTTGTGAATCGGAGAATTGGTTGTGTCCATTGTGAGCCAGGGACATATAACGGCCCCCAAGCTCGTAGAATTTTTCAATATTGGAAAGATCGGGGCCAATGGGATAGGCATTTTCAATACCGATGAGGGCAACTTTCTTGCCTGCTGCGACAATACGACGTACATCGTCGGAGGTGTAGGCAACTTCAATCTGGTCGGGAGCGATCTCTTCTGCAAGTCTATGTATTGCGCTGAACTTATCTATCGCATTGGCATAGGCAGCTGCATAACCGTCAGGGTTAATTTCACCCTGTGCGGTATAGACGATGAAAAAGGCAGCATCCAGCCCACCATTAAACATTTTGGGCAGATTGACTTGTGTATCCAGATCCTGGGTGTAATTCGTTTCAACCGTGAAATTCTGCGTATTGATGTCTGCATGAGTATCGAGAGTGATAACCCGGTCATGAACAGCCTGCGCTCGTGCGATTAAATCTTCTTCCGTTTCTACCTCGCTTACTGCCCCTTGTTCTGAATCACTACAAGTGACAAGCATGACTGACAGGCTGACTAAGGTAAAAATTCTTGGTATCAGTTTCATAATTGTTGTTTCCGATCGGGTGTTTTTCTGTGCGATTTTTTGGTTTATCTGTTTGCTGATTAATCAGTATTAGCTTGTGCCATTGAGAACTTAGCACTGGCCTTGAGCCGTTGACAATGGGGCGTTTGCCTCCATTGGTCGGGCTGACATAAACTGTGACTTTCCACAAGCGCCTGCCGGAAATCAGGCGCTCTAACATATTGATTTAAATAGATAAAAATACGAGCACTCATGGTTTACTCAACTTGTAATAAAGCTTCTCGCCGTGTCACTGCGATTCTCATCGTGCTATTCAGCACTACCCAGATCACTGCCGTCTTCGCTGAAGGAGGTAGAACACCGATTTATGCCAAAAATGGCATGGTATCCAGTGCTTCACGCCTGGCTTCGCAGGCAGGAGTTGGCGCATTGAAGAGTGGTGGCAATGCCGTTGATGCAGCTATTGCTACCGCTTTTGCCCTGGCGGTGACATGGCCAACCGCTGGCAATATTGGTGGTGGTGGATTTATGGTCTACCATGGCAATGATGGCGAGGCGACGACATTTGATTTTCGTGAAAAGGCAGCCATCGCTGCAACTGAACGTATGTATCTCGGATTGGATGATCGAGTGGTTGACAACTCCAACCATTTCGGGCCGTTGGCTGTTGGTGTTCCGGGGACAGTGGCAGGAATGTGGTTGGCCCATCAACGACTGGGGTCTTTGCCTTGGGAAGACCTGGTGCAACCAGCCATCGATTTAGCCCGTAACGGCATTCCAATCACCTATTCGCTGGCCACCGGCTTTACTCGTAACGCAAGCCGTTTTCAGCAATACCCGTCGTCGACGGCTAAGTTTTTCCGCGCAGATGGAACAGCTTATGAATTAGGTGACACCTGGTACCAACCTGATTTGGCCCATACTCTGGAATTGATTCGCGACAACGGGGCTGATGGATTTTACCGTGGAGAAAATGCGGAAAGACTGGCTGGGTTTATGGCTGACATAGGCGGCATCATTACCCAGGAAGATCTTGCTCGTTACGAAGCTGTTGAGCGGGAGCCTGTTCGCGGGACGTATCGCGACTATGAAATTGTGAGCATGCCGCCACCTAGTTCCGGCGGAGTAACGCTGGTGCAGATGCTCAATATTCTTGAAGGATTTGATCTGGGTTCGATGGGCCATAATTCTGCTGATTATTTACATGTTTTGACAGAGTCGATGCGCAGAGCTTATGCCGACCGTGCGGAACATTTAGGTGATCCAGACTTCAATGAAGCAATGCCCCTGGATAGATTGATGGACAAAGAGTATGCTGCGGAATTGCGTGCTTCCATAGATATGGATCGAAAATCAGAAAGCAGTCCTGAGTTGTTTGCCCAGGTCTACGAATCAGAAGAAACTACGCATTTTTCTGTAGTGGACCGCGATGGCAATATGGTGAGCATGACTTACACTTTAGAGTTCGGTTACGGGTCAGCCATTGTGGTTGAGGGCGGTGGCTACCTGCTTAATAACGAGTTAGGTGATTTCAATGCAGTGCCAGGGCTTACGGATGAACGTGGTAACATCGGTACAGCACCAAATTTGGTCGCGGCGGAAAAGCGTCCTCTCTCCAGTATGGCACCAATCATCGTAGCGCAAGAAGGTAAGCCTGTGTTTGCAGTTGGAAGTCCTGGTGGTAAAACAATTATCAATACCACCATGCAATTGATTTTGAACATCATTGATCACGATTTTAATATTGCGCAGTCAGTAGAGGCTGGTCGCATTCATCATCAATGGTTGCCAGACTACACCAGTTTTGAGTCCACAGGGTTTTCTCCAGATACTATCCGCCTGTATCAGGAGAAAGGGCACGAGATCAGACAACGTGGTTCTCAAGGTGCAGCTATGGGTGTTTACTACGATAGAAATATGAATCTGTTCATGGGCGCATCTGATTCCCGTCGCGGTGATGGAGCAGCAGTAGGTTTTTGATAGCT
The DNA here is from genome assembly GCA_965198435.1 of uncultured Pseudohongiella sp. Taxonomy (GTDB): domain Bacteria; phylum Pseudomonadota; class Gammaproteobacteria; order Pseudomonadales; family Pseudohongiellaceae; genus UBA9145. Next base: position 1,108,647 of record OZ240664.1, read on the forward strand.
GCGCTACACTTAAGGAACCTCTGATTAATTACCTACGTTGTTATTGCTGCGTTAAAAATCAGCTCAAAATGCGCATTTATGGCCTATAAACTGCGCTTTTTCGCTGATTTTTGCCTTGCACTAACTGCCTCGCAAACATTAATCAGAGGCTCCTTAGCGCATTAGGTACACGCGAAGCAGACGAGATTCGCGCACGCTTTCCGGACCTCACACGGCGAGTAGGTGGCTATAACATCAATGAATTGATTGGTGGAAATGCAAACCATGGAAGTTTGCTGTCAGGCTCAGAAGGCACACTGGGCTTTTTCCAGCGCATTCTTCTGCATTCACAGCCTTTAACCAGGCATGAGGTGCCCGGTGTTTGCCACTTTCCCACTTTTTACGAGGCAATGGATAGCATCCAGCACATCGTAAAGCCCAAGCCCACAGCAGTAGAGTTAGTGGATCGCACAATGATTGATCTGGCGAGAAACACCCCTGTCTTCGCCCCTGCTGTGAATCGTTTCGTGCAGAGCGAGTCACAAGCGTTGCTGCTGGTGGAATTTGCCGGTGAAGGTAAAGTGGAACAATTAAAAAATCCAGGAGCTGACCCGGATAACTCGATATAGGCATGATTATAGATACCCGCGCAAGAGTTGTCTGAGGGTGTCTAGACAAGACCGCCTGATGGAGATTTCGTGCCTCGGTCAACAAGCCTGGCAGGTGGCCAGGCTGTGTGGCGTGAACCACAAAACAGCGGCCTGCTTTTTCTATTGGTTGCGCCAGATGATTGCCATTGAACTGGCTGCCGAAAGTGCAGTGGATGAACGCTGTTTCAGAGGCAACCGAAAAAGTCAGCAGGCCTGGGGTGCTGTTGAGAAAGCCCTTGTTTTCGGTCTGTTGAGGCGCGCCGACAAGGGCCATATGAAAGGGCTATACAAAAAGTCTACACAAAAAGTCTATACGAAAGGTTTATACGAAAAGTATCCGGGATGCCTCATCACGATCATGACCCTTGATGCCCCCACCGAGTGCAAAGTCGTTCCTGACAGTATGGTGGTCTGTTCGGATGGCTGGAAGAGGCATAAGTCCTTGGGTGTAGCTGGATTTTTCCATGCCTGTATCCACCACTCAAAGCACTTCGTCAACGGCCGTCATCACGTGAATGGAATCGAGAATGTCTGGAATCAGGCAAAGCGCCCCATGCGCCGTTTCAATGGTGTTCCGGGTACCCAATTCGAACTCTATTTTGAAGGAATGTGAGTGACGATTTAATGACAGCGACCTAGCAAATCAGTTATTTCAACTAAAACTATGGGTTAAACCTTACCTAAGGGGGTTATCTGGATCAGCCCCTTTAGAAATTATTCCATTTCTCATGCCTGTCATGATTTCAGGCTCCTAGGGCCTGTTAACACTAATTGAGTGGTTTCTGTTGTGACTAAAAAAGCGCCAATTGAGGCGCGAGGAGCGCGGTTTGGTGATTCCAAATGAGCGAAAGCTTGCCCCGCGAGCGCAGCGAGTGCTTTGGGTACGAGCAACAAAAAGTGGCGCTTTTTTAGCCACAACCCGAAGGGCCAGGTGCATTTTTGCGCCCCGCTTCGTTATCAGTCGCTTGTATATACTTATATACGGCACTCTTTTTACCTCGCCGGGCACAAAAACACTCTCTAGCAGAGGCCACTCAATTAGTGTGAACAGGCCCTGAACTTCATGAATGTTTTGAGCGAAATCTTGACTGATCAGCCAGGTTTTATTTTACTGCCCATGTCAACCTGTTCCAGGTACCTGCAATCACAGCACAAACAAGCTGTGATCCAGAGAAGTAACCTTTGTGTTGCGGCTCTGATCGGTCGCAATGAAGCCTGAAGGCGCATGGGAAAATCAATGAAATCAATTAGACGCATGACATTACTCGTCTCTATTGCGACTTCGGTTGTCGCGATGAGCGCCCCTGCATATGCCCAAAATACCACATCGAACATCCGCATACGCGTTGAGGACGTCACAGGCGATAACCTCGCCGGCGTATCGGTCACGATCCGGCATGTGCCGACCGGCCGAACCTTTAACCGAGTCACCAACAATTCCGGCCTCATCAACGCCAAAGGCTTAGCCATCGGCGGCCCCTATCGTGTTCGGCTGACAGATCAGTCCCGCGTGATCGCCAATGCCCCTGACAGCATCGACAACATCTTCCTTGATCTGGGCGAGACAGAAGCGGTTGTGCTGCGCGCCCGGGCCGGGGCTGTTTCCTCGGCGGCCATTGAGGAGATCACTGTAACCGCCAGCGGCGCTGCCTTTGCATTGCGCGCCGGCCCGGCCCGTGACTTTGGTCGTGACGCCATCGACGCCACACCCTCGATTGCCCGTGATTTTGTGAGCACGCTTGAGACAGATTCAAAAATTCTGGTGGATGACAGTGTGCCACGCGGCCCTGCCGTCTCAATCGCCGGCCAGAACTTCCGCTTCAATAACCTGACGGTTGACGGTGTTGCACAAAACGACAACTTCGGTCTGTCGCTGAATGCGTCCGCCACCCAGCGCGCGCCCATTTCAATCGACGCCATTGGCGCGATCAATGTGAACCTCGCCCCGTTCGATGTCACCTACGGCAATTTCCTGGGCGGTAACATCAACATTGTTACCCGCTCAGGCAGCAACGAATTCCAGGGCACCGCTTACGGCTTCTACACCGATGACGGCCTGACCGGCAACCGCAGCGGCAATCAGGAGCTGGCCATCGGTGACTTTGATGAGGCGACCTATGGCGCCACCTTTGGCGGCCCAATCATCAAAGACAGGCTGTTCTTCTTCGCCAACTACGAGACGTTTGAGACCACACGCCCGGCCAATACGCAAACCATCGACAATATTCCTGGCGTCACCCAGGCCGATGTTGATCGGGCACGGCGGATTTTCCGCGATGTTTATGGCTTTGAAGCGGGCCCTTTCGCGACATCTGATCGCGATGAAGACGAGAAAATCCTGCTGAAAATCGACTGGAACATCCATGCAGATCATCGCGCCACAGCCACGTACCAACGTGCGGACGGCGATGTGATCTTTGATGATTTCCCGGAACTCGCTATCCTCAACTCCGGCCGTTACAACATCAATGAACGCCTTAACAGCTATGGCTTGCAGGTCTTCTCGGACTGGACGGAGCATTTCTCCACAGAGGTGAAGTTTGGCTACAAGGATGTGAAAAACCGTCAGGTGAGTATTGACAGCTCAACGCCGGACTTTGGCATTGGCCTGCCGTCGGGTGGCTTTATCGGTGCCGGAGGTGACCGTTTCCGCCACAACAATACGCTCGACAACCGCTCGCGCATCTTCCGCCTGAAGGGTGACTACAGCGCCGCAAACCACACCATCACCTTTGGTTTCGAGCAGGAACGCAACGCTGTCAGCAACGTGTTCCTGCCATACTCTCGTGGCCAGGTGAACTTTAATGGCCTTGACGATCTTGAAAACAGGGTGATTGGCTCCGTCCTTTTTGGTGGTTCCAACACCGGCGTCGTTGAAGACGCTGACGGGGTATTCGATCTGGATACCAACTCGGTCTACCTCCAGGACGAGTGGCTGATCACAGACACACTGACACTGAAGTTTGGCGTCCGCTATGACTTCCTCAATAACCGTGATGAAGTGCCGCTGAACCCCCATTTTGCCGCCCGCAACGGCTTCGACAATACCGAAAACCTGGACGGCAAAGACCTGCTCCTGCCGCGCTTTGGCTTTAACTGGGGAGCCACCGACCGCTTGACCGTTCGCGGCGGCGCTGGTCTGTTTGGTGGTGGTACGCCACTTGTCTTCCTGTATAACAGCTATGCGGGCAACGGCGTCACTCGCACCTTCGCCAGTTTCTTTGCGCCGTCGCCTGAAGCTCAACTCGCCGATCTGATTGCACAGACGGCAACAGACCTGCCTGATGCCGATGCCGTCTCTTCTCGCTTCCAGCCATTCCTCGCAGCCAGTCCCACCGCTGAGGTGGACGCGATTGCCCCCGATTTTGAACTGCTCTCCGCCTGGAAATATCACCTGGCGTTTGACTATGTCGCCGACTTCTCCAGCATCGGCCTGGGTGAGGACTGGCGCTTCACGGCGGAAGCCATCATCACCGACAACAAACATGCCTATGACATTTTTGAGGGCCGCCGGACAGTTGTCGGTACGGCGCCGGATGGCCGCCCAATCTACAGCAACAACGGCTTTAATGACTCCGACTATATCGTCACCAACAGCAGCCGTGGCGGCAGCACCATCCTCTCCCTCGATGGCGCAAAAGACTTTGAGACAGATTGGGGGCGCTTCGCTGCCACCTTGGGTTACACCTACCAGAAGGTGGAAGAGGTACGGTCATACAACCGCTTCGTCGCCTTTGAGACCTTCGCATTCGACCCACAGCGTGATCTGAATAATCCGGACGTCTCAACATCCCGCTTTGAGGTGCCGCACCGGATTACCGCGACCCTCTCCTGGGAGAAGCAGATCTGGGCGGGGAATAGGACGCAGTTGAGCGTCTTCTACAGTGGACGTTCTGGCCGGAACTTCAGCTACATCTTCAATGGCACAGGCGCATTTGGCGGCGCGACCCTCTCCGACTTCGCATCGCCTGACAACCCGGGCCCGAACCTCTTCTATGTTCCAACAGGTCTGAATGACCCCATCGTAACGGGCGAGACGGGTTTCCTCGCCAGCCTTGATAAGCTGATCAATGGTGATGACTGCTTGTCTGAATACCGCGGCGCGATCATTGCCCGCAATGCCTGTCGCACCGGCTGGATAAACCAGATCAATATGCGCTTTCTGCAGGAAGTGACCCTGTTTGATGATCACCAGGTTGAGTTCATTCTGGACATTGAAAACCTGGGTAACCTGATCAATCGGGACTGGGGCCGGTTGGACGCCATCTTCCAGCCATCCAACGTGCCGCTTGCGGATGTTGCGATCAGCGATGATGGAGCACAGTTCATCTATAGCCCATCCGGCTCAGCGACGGCAACGGCCACCCACCCGAACATTGCGCGTATTCCCTCGGCGTACCGCATTCAATTCGGCCTGCGGTATCGCTTCTAAAGCCTGTTGACACGATTGTGATCATCCCTGCTGGAAGCCCTGTTTGTTTTCAGCAAGGCGAAATGGGCGCGGCTGGGTCGCTGCAAATAAGCGAATGTTAACGCAACTGAGAGCAAACAGGGCTCCCGCCCTTGGGGTTGCGACTAATGCTTGGTTGTTTGAAGGGTTTCTTTAGCAACAGCAGGAAAAGTGTCAGTTAGACATAAGCTTTAATCGAATTGCAGCTCAAGAAATCCTGGTGCATGGACATTGTCATCAAAAAGCGTTTGCAGTAATGAGTTCGGTTAAGAGTCTGCTGGGATTAATAATACCTGGCGTTAAAGTTAGGGAGCCTCTGATTAATGTTTGCGAGGCAGTTAGTGCAAGGCAAAAATCAGCGAAAAAGCGCAGTTTATAGGGCATAAATGCGCATTTTGAGCTGATTTTTAACGCAGCAATAACAACGTAGGTAATTAATAGGTAATTAATAGGTAATTAATAGGTAATTACAGAGGTTCCTTAGTGTTATTGATAGCAGTTGCTGCGCTATGGTTGGGTCATTTGCTTATGAAGCTGAACACTATGATACTTGCATGGCGATGGCTTCTCTTAGTTTACTGCCAGCTATTGAAGAAGCTGGCGAGGAAACTTTGATTGTTGCTGACGGCACTTAGCTGTCGCAATCAAATAGAACATGGTAGTGAGCGACAAGTGCCGCATGTAGCGCAGGTTTTACAGATGGTGCTAAAACATCAGTCGCTGAAACACTATGAAACACTAAGACAGGTAAGATGAGAAGATGGCTAAGCTGCAACGAATAGGTGTGCTTTTCACTGCAAAGCTGGGTGCACTCTCAATGGGGGTTTTGGGTTTCATTACAGGTGTGTTCTACAGTTTTGGCGGATTCTTTTTTGAACTGTTCACAGATTCTCTCAATGGCGGGACTGCATTGGCTTTTCTGGCGCTGGCGGGCATGCCTATTTTATTCGGCATTCTGGGATTTTTGGCTGGCGGTACAGTAGCGCTTATTTATAATGTCACTGCCCGGCTGGGAATTCAGATAGAAGGCTATCTATAGCGGTTCAATAAATAGAAAAGGTACTAATAACAGGGGATCTTAGGAAGTTAAGACGTTAACTTGGCTTTTCACGAAGCAGTTTTAGCAGACGAGATAGAGGTTATCACAGCGCTGATTAAATCGAAATTTGGTCTCTTTCAAATGGTAATAAAACCTATGCTTTTGAAACCCTTTCATCTTGCTCAACCTCAATTTGGCCTAAGCCCAAAAAGATTCGATGCCGTGAATATGGGACTGATCATTGGCAAATTCATGACTGCCATGTTCAACTCGAAAATGTTTTGCATAGCCCACATCGACTCATCCATGATACCCACGCCAACCCTCCGAATGAATCACACTATCGAGGCCCACCGTGCCTCGTATGGCCTTTTGCAGCGTACCTTTGCGCACATCAGGCACACTTTCCGTCGAGACCCAGTCATGGCGTTTGAACAGGCCAAAAACAAGGGTTTTACTGCGGGCACCACGACCTCGTTTGCCCCGAACTCGCTTTGGACCAACGTAAGATCCATCGACTTCGATCTGGCCCGATAAGGCAGAATAGTGTTCACATTCCTCAGCCAGGCGCTGGCGCAACTTACTGTAAATACTGTTTACAGAACGGACACTTATTGCAGTCCAACGGGCGTTATCTGTGGCCGACAAATCGAGCGAAACATAGCCAATCAACTGCCGAGACGTCTTCTCTGCGATTCGGGAACGGTGGTAGTACCTGTTTTTGTTAACTATTTCAGAAGCTTAGCACCTTTTAGTAGATGCTTAACTTCCTAAGACCCTGACAGGAAGCGCAGATCACCTGGGTGGGGTGCTGGCCTGGGCCTTGTCAAAGCGTGGCGTGGAGTTTGAAGGCATTGATATCAATTCCTCTGTTTATACTATGCGGCGGGTGCCAATTACTGATGAAAACGCAGTTACCAATGCAGTGCAGGGTAGTGATACCGCATTGTACCCTGAGATACCTCATAAACCCCACGTCAAAAGTCACACCAGGCAAGATTTTATCGACACCAAGGTCCGGATCTCAAACTCTTTTGGCCGCAGCAATTTTGGTCATGCTATGCGGCCTATTGAGGGAGGGTCAGCCGTTTGGGTTGATGAAAACTTGGTGCCACGACAAAAGAATATCTACGGTGCGACTAAGCTGGCTGCTGAAGAGCTTTGTAGTTTGGCGCATCAATAAGAGCGGCTGAATTGTTTGATTTTGCGAACTTCACGTTTTTTCCTGAAGACGATGATTCATCCGCAGTACGCTCCAGATTCAGCGATGAGAACAGTAAGACCAATGAATTTTTGAATCGTCGAGCTGAACTTTCAGATATTGTTGAAGCACATTTCTGTGCTGCTGATCGTACTGAAGAAATTGGTTATGGGCTTTACATAATCAGCGCTACTTCTCCATTCCACTGTGGAAATTCACAGCAGTTAAATGTAGATGGGCCAGCGGTAGTGGCAAGGTATTTTCCAGACTTCCGAGAAGTCTACGATGTTATGGGTGGTCTATGTTTGAAGTGTTTGAGGTGTTTGAGAAGTGCGATCGGGTCTATGACAATCCAAAGGGCTAGGGTCATTTTTGCGCCCAGTTTCGTTATCAATTGTTTGTATATATTTATATACGGCACTCTTTCTGCCTCGCTGAACGCAAAAATGCCCTCTAGCAGAGGCCACTCAATTAGTGTGAACAGGACCTAGGCTGGCAACCTCACTACGATTCCCAAGTAGTGCTCAATGCCCTTCGAACAACCAAAGTTTTTTCAAGACCAGAAGTGACACAGTTCATGGGGAAGAAAAGTTACCACGATATGGGGGTTAAGAATGGCCTGTTTCCCGTGTCGATTTTCTTTCAGCGCCACCCCTCTTACTAACAACACAAAAAGCCCCGGTTCAACCGGGATTTTTCATTGCTAACTGAAAACCATATCCTGAGGACGTGGCCATCTACGGGTTGGCTTAGCCTGCCAGATTGAGGCTGCCCATGCAGGCTTGATTTGAGTTATCCCCATAACTTGAATCAAGAGGAACCTGCATAAGCAGATTCAAAAGAACGTCGCATCTGTTGTGGCACTGTCAGTATCACATAGTGTGGACACCGAAATACAGATACCGAATATTAAAAGGGAACATGGGTCGAGCGGTTGATGGCTCGATGATGGTATTTTGTGAGCAGCAAGGCTGCGAAGTGATTGAGCTGAATGTACCAGTTGACCCTGTCCATTTTGTTGGTGAAGATTCCGCCGAAGATTTCAGTGTCGAAGTTGGTGGGTGTGTTAAAGGGTCGCTCAGCGATTCGGGTTTTTAATACGTTTCCGCATTTGAAGGAAGAAGCGCTTTTGGGGTAATCCCTTCTGGCCAAGGGGTACTGCGTTGATACGGTGGGCGTGGATTTTGAGATGATACGCAAGTACGTAAAGTATCAACAGAAACAGGAAGAGTTACAGCAGTCGTTGGAGCTGAAGTAACGGATTAAATTCGGGATAACGAGGAGTGCCTTCTGAGAAGGCACTCCTATGGTCCCCTTTCAGGGGGCTTAGAGCAAGACCACGTTCTAAGAACGTGGTTTTTTACTGAGGCGAACAAATTTTCTTACTCTGGCTTACGAAACCGCAATGTCATGCGATCTGACTCACCGATCGCCATGGTGGCCGGATTATCAGTTGTCGTTGGGGGCAAGCGCCATACCATATTGTCAGCAGAGTCATTGGGGTTGGCATTAATTTCACTGGATGCTTCCAATACAAAGCCCGCACGTTCAAACGCGGCAACAACATCGCTCTGTTTAAGATAACCATTGTTTCCATTGGCAAACTCTGGGTCAGCACCCTCAGGAGCTCGATGTTGAACTACGCCTACTACACCACCTGGGGTTAGCAAATCGTAAATTTCTGCCATCGCTGTATCGATAATTGGCTCTTCAAAGCGGAATAAATGATGCATAGCCCGGAAAAATAAAACCGCATCAGCTTGTCCGTTAGTTGCATCAGGAATACTATCGACCGCGTAACCCACTATCGGTTGAGCTCTCTCAACGCCTTCAACACTTAGATACCGGTCCATATAGTAAGTATCTGCTCCAATTCTTTCGATAGTGGCTTCATCCCAGGTGCTGAATATTTGGCGGAAAAGGTTTTCCGGGTAAGTCAAACCAATAAGACGTCCTCGTTCGGCAGTGAGCGGATTTAAAATCTGGGTATACCAGCCACCATTGCCAGGGAGGACTTCGGCAATTGTCATATCCGACTCAATACCGAAGAATGATAATGTCTCCAAAGGATGACGCCACTCATCACGTCCGCTATTTTCTGCGCGGCGAGGGTGATTAAGAACTTCGTCCAGACGAAAGTCAACTGTAACAATTTCTTCCCCCATATTGTTTGCAGCCGGTGCAGTTTCAGCGCCACCGGCCATTGTGTCAGCGTTGTTGGAAGTGGTCTCGCTTTCGTTAGAGCAAGCCAGCATGAGGAGCGAAAGTGCGCTCACAACCATCATAGTTCTCATAAAACCCTCCTGAGGAATTTTGTCATCATTGTCGTTCGAATAGCGTGATTTAAGGGCCAAAGGTATCCCTGAAGTAAGCGGTTGTCCAGCAAAGAGATAGATGGCTGATTGAGCACAATCAACGCAAATCTTCTCGAAATCCAAAGTCACTGAATTCGCTGTTATAAGGGCTTATCACGATAATGTGTTTGAGAGTGAGCCGATTCCGGTGTAAATCGCTTCCATATCTTAACGCTTTACCTGGAAAGCAGAATGGTCAAGCGGTTTCCTACTCATTGTGAGACTGTGAGACATCAGCAATGTTCCCTATAAAATTGATGATCTTGTAATAGAACATGACGTCAACTGGAGGAAGGTCTTTTTCCATTGAGAACAGTATTGCTCTAATCACAATTTGCTTCTCATCGTTGTCGCTTTCTATGGCGTCCAGCTCATCGATCAGCGAATAGATTTCTTTGGCCCTTGAGCTGTCAATCCCCACTTCAATCAATACGCTGAGTTCATCAATGGCGTTATTTGCAATCGCAGAAGCTCTGATGCTGGATGTCAGCAGCTCCCGCATGGGGTGTGCGAATTCATCAGGGAACTCCATTTCCCTGCCTGTCATTAACCCTGCTATGTCTTTGGCTTTGTTAGCAAGTTTGTCTTGAATGGTAAGTAGTGCGATGACGTCAGCGCGAGCAAACGGCATCAGCAAGGACCTGCGAAGATGTGGGTGAATCTCGTTCTTTAGTTGGTCTGCTTCGTTCTCATGCTGGTGGATTTGTCTTTGTAGGTTGTTTGCTGAATCCCAGTCACTCTGAGCTCTGCGTGGCTTCGATAAAATCTTCGAGAGAGGACGCAGTGTTGTGTAAGAGACATATGCGCTTTGATAGAGGCAATAGGTGAATTGCCGATGAGAGAATCAATGATGCTAACCACGAAAATCCTTACTGAATGGGCATGGTCCTAAGCATAACGCAGCTTCGGTAAACATATTTTTTGGGTTACAAAACAGTTTAGGGAACCTCTGATTAATTACCTGCGTTGTTATTGCTGCGTTAAAAATCAGCTCAAAATACGCATTTATGACCTATACACTGCGCTTTTTCGCTGATTTTTGCCTTGCACTAACTGCCTCGCAAACATTAATCAGAGGCTCCTTAGATCAGCCCAACATCCCGAAGCACGCAGACCGTGGCAAATGACACTAGTCCACCAGCCAGAGTGGCGTCGCCGTAGATGAACACAGCATCTGGCACACTCAGTCTGGAAAGCGAAGTGCATACCCCAAAATAGCTGCTATTCACGTATTTGATGATTACTGAGCCACCAGTGTTTGCCAGCCTCTGGTGACAAAACCAGACTTCCTAGGGTCTGTTCACACTAATTGAGTGATCTCTGTTGTGACTAAAAAAGCGCGAATTGAGGCGCGAGGAGCATAGTTTGGTTATTCCAAATGAGCGACGAGCGACGAGCAACGACAAGTGGCGATTTTTTAGCCGCAACCCGAAAGGCTAGGCGCATTTTTATACCCAGCTTCGTTATCAATCGTTTGTATATATTTATATACGGCACTCTTTCTGCCTTGCTGAGCGCAAAATGCCCTCTAGCAGAGGCCACTCAATTAGTATGAACAGCCCCTAATTTTATCTCACTCGTTTTTATCCAGTTTGATGTGCAGGTCGCTTGTAAGTTTACATCGTCTGGCGGGCAGATATTTTCCGGTGCTGTCTCCAATAATCCTGCAGGTCTGCCTTTATTTCCGGTGCCATGATGACAAGTCCCAGAATATTGGGTAAAGCCATGACATAGATAAGCGCATCTGCCAGGTCGAGGATTGCCCGTAAGGTTACAGAGGCGCCTATGACAATGCAGAGGCAGAAAATACCATTGAAGATTATGATGTGTTGTTTGCCCTCACCAAACAAATAGGTCCAGCCTTTCATACCATAATAGGCCCAGGCGATCATCGTTGAAAAGGCAAACAACATGGCAGCGACAGACAGGGGTATGGGGAACCAGCTTATGTGGCTCTCGAAGGCTGCCGAGCTCAATTCAATACCGCTCATACCCCCGGCCATGAGCGTTTCTGCCGGAAAACTGGTTACCAGCACCAGGCCGGTGAGGCTGCAGATAATGACCGTATCGATAAAAGGTTCCAGCAAGGCGACAAAACCCTCTGTCAGCGGTTTATCCGTTTGCACGGCAGCATGGGCAATGGCGGCTGAGCCCAGACCCGCCTCATTGGAAAAAGCCGCCCTGCGAAAGCCGAGGATCATAATCCCGACCCAACCTCCCGCCATACCCTCCATGGAAAAGGCGTGCTGCCAGATGCTGGTTATGGCAGCAGGGAGGGCCGCCCGGTTCATGATGAGAACAGCCAGAGCCCCGAGCACGTATATGAGCAGCATGAAGGGCACCAGCTTTCCTGTTACTCGTGCGATGGAGCGGATGCCACCGATGATAATACAGCCAACAAGAACCGCTTGAAGAGTGCCAATGAGCCACCCCTTGTCAGCCAGGAAACTGTTGTCCTGACCACCGGTGACCTCAACAAGCTGTATAAAAGCCTGATTGGCCTGGAACATATTGCCAATACCCAGACAGCCCACAACAAGGGCGGCGGCATAAAAGAGCCCAAGCCCGCGCCCAAACCTAGGCCAGCCCCGTTTCTCGAGGCCGTATTGCAGGTAGTACATGGGCCCACCGGAAACGGACCCGTCTGCCTTTACACGGCGGTATTTTACGCCAAGTGCGCCTTCCACGAATTTCACACTCATCCCCATAAGCCCGGCCAGAACAAGCCAGAAAAGAGTGCCCGGACCGCCGATGGAGACGGTGATGGCCACACCGGCAATATTGCCGATGCCGACTGTACCCGAGAGGGCCGTCGTCAGGGCCTGAAACGGGGGAATGGCCCCTGGATCATTGGGATGGTTATGCTGCCCCCTGATAATCGCCAGCGCATGCGTGAAACCTCGCACATTGATAAAACCAAGATACACTGTAAAAAACAGGGCCGCCAGAACAAGCCCGCAAATGATCAGCGGTACGTCTGCGCCAGCCAGGCGGATCGAATAGAAAACAACCCCCGCAACGGCGTCTGCGACAGGCTGGAAAAAGCGGTCAATAGTTGCATCAATCCCGGGTGACGACATGGATACCTCCAGTTAAACGGGCCTCCGTCAGAAGGCTTCTTTTGTTGACAGGACAGTCTATTTTTCACTGACCTAAGGAACCTCTGATTAATTACCTGCGTTGTTATTGCTGCGTCGCCTGAAAGCGCCTGCTTTTGGTAAAAATCAGCTCAAAAGACCCAAAGCACTCGCTCCGCTCGCGGGGTCAGCTTTGCTCATTTATGACCTGTAAACTGCGCTTTTTGTACGCAGCTAAAGCGGCTCACCCTGCGGGTGCCGTCTTTGCTACGCTTCGGCTCGCTGATGTTTGCCTCGCCTAAAGCGGCTACTTTTGCTGCACTCACTGCCTCGAAAACATTAATCAGAGGCTCCCTAAGACCAAAAGCTCTCAGGCGATCCGCTTCAGCGGCTTATCTGGTGGCTATCATCTGCCCATCATCTGCCCACACGCACCCTCATCGCAGCGGGCACATTTGAGGTCACAAATACCCTTACCTTCCATTGACTGCAACGCATCCATCAATCGGATGGCTCCGTGCCCCAAGCGGTATGCACGTCTTGCCTGGGGCAATCATGAAGCAACAAACAGTCTCCGCATGCGGATCAGAAGGTCCGCCGCACGGTCAGTCCGAAGGAGCGGGGTCTGGCGAAGGATTCCTGCGAGTATCCACCGAAGGAAGAGATATCAAAGCCGATGATCCTGTGGTCTGAATCCGTCAGGTTATCCACCCAGGCGGCGAAGCGCCAGAAGCCATCGTCGCTTTCCCAGCTTATCTGCATATCGACCACTGTATAGCCCTCAAAGCGATGGGCGCTGAAGTTTCGGACATTATGATAAAAGCCTGACTGATAGTTCATGCTGGCCTGCAGGGTAAACTGGCCTGAGGTCCCTGATGACACCGTCGGCCATACCTTTCCCGGCCAACTGTAGCGCAGCAGGCCATGGCCCTGCCATTCGGGCGTGAAGGGCGGGGCTACATCGCGCAGGATGCCGGGCGCAATGGCGACATCAAACACTGTCGCATCGGTATAGGAAAGGCCCGCAGCGGCATAGAGGCCGTCGGCGGGAACAGCGGAAAGCTCCAGTTCAACCCCCTTGAAAGTGGCATCATAATTGGTCACAAAGCCCGAGTTGCGCTGCCAGGTAAAGGACTGGAAACTGTCATAGTCATAATAGAAGGCGGCGGCGTTCAGCGACAGGCGTGCCCCATTGCCGCTGCCAGCAAGCACGGACTTGAAGCCTGCTTCATAGGATGTCAGCACCTCCGGATCATAGGGTATCTCAGCGTCTGTCAGCGCGACGCCGTCAAACAGTTTCGCATTGAAGCTGCCCGCCTTCACACCCCGGTTGACCCCGGCATACAGCAATGTCGTGTCCGTCATGTGAAAATCCAACTGGGCCTTGCCGGACCAGAGCGTATCCCCTGTCTCGCCAGCAAAGGGTGCCCGCGGTATAAACCCTGTCGATTCCGCTGAGTCCACAAGCCTGTCATCCCGGTTGACAAACTGGCCGATGGTCTGCCGGTACCCCTTTTCCTCGCGGGTCATGCGGGCCCCGCCGATAAAGCTGAGTCTTTCTGACAGATCATATTCCAGTTGCCCGTAGAGGGCATAGCTGTCGGTCCTCAGCAAGCCGGTGGTATTGTCGTCCGTTGGCCCGAACACCACCCCGGGCATCTGCAGGGCGATCTGCGGAAAGCCTGCCAGAAAAGGGGAATTGCGCGGATAGGCAAGACCCTGGGTCACGTCCGTGTCGATCATGAGATAATAGGCCCCTGCAACCCAGTCCAGACCTGCTCCCGACCCCGCCCCCTGCTTTGATCCACTCAGACGGACCTCCTGGGAAAACTGTTCTATCTCCCCCTCTGACTGAAACAGCGCCAGCGGCGTTGGCGACTGATCGCTGTCGAGGGAGACGGACCGGGTAACCTTCTTGTAATCCGACAGCGCCACAAGGGAGGAGGTCCCCAAATCCCAGGTCAGTTTGCCAGCCAGGGCCCAGGTCTGAAAACGGTTCTCGTCCTCAAAGGCAAAATCCTTGCTGGTCAGGCGACCACTGCCATCCGGGTCCACATACCCGAACAGATCACCACCCGGCACGGGCCTGACTCCGTCCGTATCCCCGTCCGCAAACAAATTGATACAACTGCCGTCGACAGACGACAGGGCTTCGCATCCCGCAGCAACATCACGGGCGTAGAGCGTGTCTATATGCCTGCCGTCAGGGTCCAGAACCGGCACGGTACCCACGCCCTGATAGGGCCCTTCGCTGCGGATGGTTCGCACATGATTACCCGTGACCAGTAACCGCAAATTCTCAAGCATATCCCATTCTACATGGACCCGGGTGGCCAGCGTGTCATCATTATAGCCATCCTGACCCCCGCCCGGGGTACCGCGCTGGTTTGGCGGGACCTGATCCGGGTCATAGATGTTTTTCAGAATCTCTCCCTGCCGGTTCCTTAAAACCGCAACACGGGCACGCAGGCTGTCGGTCAGGGGACCGCCATAAGCCGCCTCGAGCCTGAAATGCGCGAAACGACCATACCCGGCTTCAAGATAACCCTCTGCCTGTTCCGTGGGTTTACGCGTTACTGTATGAACGAGACCACCGGTCGCATTCCGGCCAAACAGGGTGCCCTGGGGGCCTTTCAGTATTTCCACGCGCTCAATATCAAAAAGGCCGAAGGTTTGCGCCTGGGTGCTGGCAAGATAGCCCTCGTCAATATAGACGGCAACCGGCGCTTCCGCGTGGTCGGCGAAATCACTCTGCACCACTCCCCTGATGGCAAACAGGGCCCGCTGCCCGCCCAGATCGCCTGCCATGGCAACCCCGGGCGTGAAACGGATCAATTCAATACTGTCATCGAGGCCCAACTGATCGATCTGCGCACCGGTAAAGGCGGTGATCGCGATCCCCACATCCTGCAGGGATTGCTCCCGTTTCTGGGCCGTGACCATGATTTCCTCAATAATATCCGGTGCCCTGTCCGCGATTTCCTCAAGCACATCCTGCCCCATGGCTGGCGGGCAGAGCAGGGCCAACAGGACACCCGTATAAACGATAAACGCAAAAAACCTAACCATACTATCTTCTCTCTTTATTATTATGCCTCTCTTTGTTATGCCCTGAGCCAACGGGGTGCCCCACCCGCTTATCCACTCTCCGGCCCACTCACTCCCGGCCTTATCCACCGAGCGGACGGCGGCCTGGTGAAACCCGCAGGGGCCACCGTGCCTGGAGCGGTTAAATCCTGAGCATGATCCGGGCATAGGGGCGCCGCCCGCGGGGATCATGCACCTTGCTGTCATAATTGCCATTGGTTGCCACGAACGGCGGGGCTTCATCACCAATGTTCAAGGCACCGACAGTGAGGGTGATATCCGGTCCTCCTGTCAGACCATTTGTCAGGGTCCAGTTGAGTTGTGCGTCCAGAGTCAGTATAGAGTCAACAGGCTGCACGGCTTCATCATCCTGGTATGAACTGATATATCTGGCACTCAGGCTGGCACTGGTGGTGCCTGTGTTACTGACCCAGCCCAGGGTGCCACCCGCCCGCAAGCGCGGCACAGATGTCCCGAAATTGCGGAAGTTCCGGCGACCAGCGCCGTCTACGGCCCCGGCCTGCGGGTCAAGCAGATCATATCTGAACACATAGGTACCATCCAGTACTGCCGTGAAGACACCCGCCCCGGTCTTCACCGGCAGCCGTGCCGTAATATCCAGCCCGGACGTCTTGACGGAACTGGCGTTTGCAAAGCTTGTGAAAATCTGGCCAATGGCATCAATGGTGTCCGGGTTTTCGTCATCCAGACGACGCACACGCGGATCAAAGGGATCAGCATCAAGGATCGCCTGCTGGTTTTCCTGGACGAGCACATCCTTAAAATCGAAATGCCAATAGTCAGCACTGATACTTGTCGTGCTGCTGTCAGAGCCACTTGCCGCTTCCCAGGTGAAGCCGAGGTTCCAGGCAGTTGAGGTTTCAGGCTTGAGCGCCGGGTCACCGAAGGAGCGCACGGAGATAAAAAAGGTGTTGGATGTGGCCGGGTCCGTGACCTGGGCAAAGCTGGTTTGCGTGCCGCCCTGCTGAAACAGGGAAGGTGCCCGGAACGATGTGCTCCAGGAACTTCGGAGCGACAGATGCTCATGCAATGCATAGCGGATCGCAATCTTGGGGTCAAAGGTGCCAAGATTGGCAATGTCCTCATAGCGACCGGCGAGTTGCAGCTCTATCGCATCCAGAAGGGGAAGAGACAGCTCTGCAAAGAAAGCTCTGGCGTCACGATCATTGGAAAAATCCGGGTTCCCGACGAGGAAAGAGAAAGCATCGGCGTTGGACAGGCTGTCAAAGTCCTGACGCAGGCTTTCTTTCCGGTACTGAATACCTGCGGCAATCGCGGCTTCGCCACCTGCCATATCAAACAAACCGGTGGAGGCAACGGCATCAACAACCGTGATCCCGGACCGGGCCTTCAGCTCCTGCTGGCCGATGATAAAATCAATAATGCCCCGGGAGCGCGGGGTACCCGTACCATCAAGCGCAGAAGAAAACGGATTGAAATACTGACAGGGGCCAACACCGGCCGAGCCGGTGGCCGGGTCGCACCCAAATCCGCCAAACCCCCGCAGGGCCAGCAGATAACGATCAACCACCGTGTCTGACTGGATCACTGTATAATCATTGACCGCTCGGGTGAAGGCGACCTGCCAGTCGAGCGGACCTGTATAACCTTCAAGGCCCGCGCTCACCCGTACTGTATCACTGTTGAAAAAATTGCGGGCCGATGGCTCGCCGTTACCGAGGGGGCGTCCAAAAAACCTGACATCTTCCCCAAAACGATTATCCGGGTGTCCGGCAGGCACCGTCGGAATGGACAGAATGGTCGGGAAACTGGGCGAGGTATCCCGCTCCGCCCGGTTTTGCGCATAGGAAGCCTCCAGCCAGCCGCTCAGGCTGTCCTTGAAGGTGACGCTGTGTTTGGCGAAGGCATTGACCCGTTGTTCCTGTGGCACAAAAGTCTGGTTGGGACCAAAATCGAACTGACACAGGCTATTGTTATTTGTGACAAACCCGCCATTTGCTTCACAGCCCGGGTCGGCGACCCGACCCTGCGACGTGATGATACTGCCCGGGCTGCCGAGCCCGCTGCGATTGTGCACAGAGGTCAGGAAATCCACCTCATCCGCTGTCAGAATGGAACGATCCAGATAACTCAGCGCGATCAGGCTGTGGCCGGCGGTACCGGAGACACCGGCGATGGCGGCAATCTGATAGTCATTCTGATCACCGTTTGTGGCTCGCCACTGGCCGTCCACCTGAAGTTCCAGCCCCTCGAAACTGTCGCGGGTGATGAAGTTGGCAACACCCGCCACGGCTTCAGAGCCGAATATGGCCGACGCGCCGTCTTTCAGGATATCAAGTCGCTCGATAGCGATTGTCGGCACCAGAGCATTGGTGTCGACAAAGCTGATGCCATCGGTGGTTTGCACCCCTGTCTGCACCTGGCGCCTGCCATTGAGCAGAACCAGGGTGGAGGCCAGACCCAGGCCGCGCAAATTGATATTGGAGGTGCCTGCGGTGATATTCTGCGTGAACACATCGGCATTGTTTTGCGCGCCGGTATTGATGGTCAGGGTCTGGATGACATCCCTGATATCTTTCGCGCCAACCTCGGCAAAGGCAGAGCGGGACAGGACAGTGGTCGGGGACGCCAGTTGCTTTTGGGATTGTCTCTTGATGTAGGAACCCGTGACGACAATTTCCTCCAGAGGACTGTCCTCTGGGGATATGCCTTCCCGGGGTGGTGTATTCTCAACCGCCGCCCATATGGAGCCGGACATAAACTGCGCCGTGGCAAAGGGAAAGACAAAGGCAAATGCCAGGGCAGTGACCAGGTTCGTGGTCCGATTCATGATGCCAGAACGTTCTCTTTATTTATCATAATTCATCATCGACCGAGCGGGCGACTTAAGGGCACCTCTAAAAATGCGCTTTTTCTGCGGTAGCATCGTTGGCGATGTACTCGCAGACCCAAAGCACTCACTGCGTTCGCGGGGCCAGCTTTTCTCATGTATGGTTTATACACTGCGGTGCGCGTGCACCGCCGCCTCACCGTCAGAGAAACATCACTCTTTTTAGAGGCACCCTGCCCATCTTTCTAAAAACGGACTCCAGCTAGAAATTCACTCTGGCTCTGGCATACCAGCGACCGCCATCCAGACCGAAGGGGGCTGTTTCGGGATAGCGGGCCCCGGTGATAAGGGCATGAGGGTTCCAGTACGGGTCATTGTCAAACAGATTTTCTGCCCCGACGGCCAGTTCCATGCCCTCTCTCGCTGTCCAGGCTATTTCCAGGTCAAGGGTCAGGGCACTGTCTCCGGTAATGGGCAGGCCGCAGCCATCCCCGGCATGGCTCTCGAAATAACGGCCGTGATGGTTGACGCGCGCCAGCATGCGCCAGCCGGGTTCCGTATGGGACAGACCGGCGCTGAAACGGTTACGGGGCAAGGCTTCCTGGAGTTGACGAACCCGACAGGCACTCAGGGTTGCCGGATTGAAGCGCGCCACCTTTGTTTTGGTGTGATTGCCACTGAAGGTCAGCAGGCTGCTACCGCTGCTGCTGAAAGACAGCGGCAGGCTGGCCACCAGATCAAGCCCTTCCGTTTCGGTCTCAAAATCATTGACGAAAAACCGGAAGGATTGCAGATCGGCGGCAAAACCGACCCCCGATGCCAGCAGGTCCGCCCGGTCCTGATCTGTGAGCTCGATGTTGGCGCTTTGGGTGATCCGGTCCTGGAGTTCGATGTTGAAATAATCCAGGGTCAGGCTGAGGGCACCGATCTCGGCAGACAGCCCCAGTGTCAAGGCTGTGGATTCCTCCGGCCCCAGTGCCTCGCCACCAAAGCGCAATGATACCGGATTGGTGGGCGGCAGGGTCGCGCGCTGGACGATGCGCGTGCGCCCGTCCCTGGGTTCGACGGCGGTGGTGACATTGAGCACCTGCTGCTGGCCCGGTGTGGGTGCCCGGAAGCCGCTGCTGACAGTCCCGCGCAGGCTCAGCGCCTCCGTCAGCCGGTAGAGGCTTGACAGTTTAAAGTTGGTTGTGGACCCGAAGTCAGAAAAATCCTCATAGCGCACAGCCGCGCCGAGAACCCATCTGTCTGTCATGTCCCCCTCCAGATCCAGATAGAGCGCGATATTGTCGCGATCCCAGTTCCCCACAACCTGGGGGCTGAAACCGTTAAAGCCGTTGGAACCGACGCCAAACCCCTGACTGGCTGTCATCCGGGTGCCGTCATCAGCAACAAACGTCAGGGGCCGGGCGAGGATGCCCGCTTCCCAGGAGGCCGGCTCACCGATCAGTATTTCAAACTGTTCCTCCCGCCATTCGGCCCCGAACGCCACATTCAGGGGGCTGTACAGACCAACCTCCAGCGGCCAGGAAAAGTCTGCATTGATGGTTTTCTCAAGCTGGATATAGCTGCCAAGCTCGAAAAAGTTCGGCGTCAGGGGCCCCAAGCTCGGATTGATGCTGTCATCAATATAGTAGTCGATCTGGTTGCGTCCAGCCTGCAGACTGATGTCATAGCTGAAGCCGCTATCGAAGCTGCCACGGGTACCCATGGTGCCGGCAATATCATTGAGGTGGCCACCAAACTCCGGGATAAAGCCGCCGGGAAACAGTTCGTTAAAAACAAAACAGTTGGGGTCCTCACCCAGCGCCGCCAGGCGGGCCGCATCGTCAGGGCCGCCTACAACATGCGGATTGGGAATGGTTCCGAAACCCGTATCGTTCGGGTCGAAGTTGATGCCGCCCGGGCAGTCCTGGCCGTCAAAGGGTGTGAGATCCCCGACCAACCGGGTTTCACCGTCGTCAATGCTGTTGACTCCCCCGCGGTTGTTCGGATTCCGGAAATAAAAGCCGCCCGAGCTATGCCGTTGTGCATAGTTACCAAAGGCATAGACTTCACGCCCGCCTCCGAGGTCAAGCCCCAGGTTGAGGAAGATCTTGCTGTCATCATACAAACTGGGATTGCCCCATATCTGGGCAAAAGGCTGCCGCACAGCCTGATTGCCAGCGGCGATGAGGGCTGCCGCGTCCGCCCGCTGCACACTGCGGACTGTGGGGTCCTCCTGACGCCATTCGGCGGTGATGTTCACAAACCCCGCGTCGGTGAGTGGCAGGCCCACATTGGCCGCGACCTGCATCAGGTCGCCGTCGCCTTCATAGGTCGAACCATATTTGGCTTCTACGGTGCCGCCTTCAGACGCATCCTTGAGCACAAAGTTCATCACCCCCGCTATGGCGTCAGACCCATACTGGGCTGCCGCTCCGTCCCGCAGCACCTCCACCCGCTTGAGCGCCAGAGCCGGGATGGTGGCTATGTCCGGACCCTGGGAGCCGTCGGAAACCCCGTTGCCGCCAAAGAAAACAATCACCGCCGACCGGTGCCGCCGTTTGCCGTTCAGCAGCACGAGCGTCTGGTCCGGCGCCAGCCCCCGCAGGTTGGCTGGCCGCACAAAGGTGCCGCCGTCGCTGATGGGCTGGGCAGCAACGTTATAGGATGGCACCAGCGTGCGCAGCAGGCTCGACAGGTTCGCACCAGCCTGATCTGTAAACTCCTGACCGGAGATCACATCCACCGGTGCCGGCGTGTCCGCCGCTGACCCACGCGCACGCCGCGACCCGGTGATCATGATCTCTTCAATAATATCGGTGACATCGCGGGTATCCTGGCCTGCCTGCCCGGACTGTTGTTGCGGTTGCTGTTCCGGGGCCTGCTGCTCAGGGGATGACGGCTGAATAGAGGTGGCTCCGGCATTGATAGTTTCGGTGGTGGCAGCAGAGGCATGGAGTGTCCCTGTCATTAGAGCAGCCATCAGGCTGCCAATCAGCACAAGGGGGGCCGGGGTAACGAGACGTGCCCTGTGACGGGTTTCACGGGAGCAGCAGGGGCGTTTGGAAAAAGGATGACTGGAAAGGCCACTATGCTGCTGATAGGGAGACTGGGTTGACATGATACGAACTCCTCAAATGAGTTTTTTGATTTTAGACGAGATTGCTGAATATAAGCCGCTATGAAAATCTGAGTGGGTGACCAAAAACTAAAGGGTGCCTCTAAAAATAGTGATTTTTCTGTGGTAGTGAGGCGGCGGCGCACGCAGCACCGCAGTGTATAAGCCATACATGAGGATGCGAGTACGTCGCCAACGATGCTACCGCAGAGAAAGCGCATTTTTAGAGGTGCCCTAAGCGTAGTTGCCCTTAAAAGCCGGACGCTTCACATAGCAGCCATCGCCTTTTTCAGTGCGGAGCTCACCCTCTTTGTAGCGAAGCTTGCCGTTTGCGATGGTGTGCGAGGGCAAGCCTTTGACTTCCATACCCTCAAAAATATTAAAATCCACGTTCTGTTTGTGGGTTTTTGCCGAGATGGTTTTGCTGGCTTCCGGGTCCCAGACCACAATGTCAGCATCAGCCCCTTCTGCGACCCGGCCTTTCCGGGGGTAAATATTGAAGATGCGAGCCGCATTGGCGCTTGTCGCGGCGACAAACTCTTCCGGTGTCAGTCGACCCGTTCGAACACCGTGCGTCCACAACACCGCCATGCGGTCTTCAACGCCTGCGGTGCCGTTCGGGATCTGGGTAAAGTCGTCCTTACCCATCGCCTTCTGATCCGCACAAAAACAGCAGTGATCTGTCGCAGTCGTTTGCAGGTTTCCGGATTGCAGGCCCTTCCAAAGGGCGTCCTGATGGGATTTTTCCCGAAACGGCGGCGACATCACATGCGCGGCCGCATACTCAAAATCGGGATGCTTGTAGACGCTGTCATCAATGAGCAGATGCCCCGCCAGGGCTTCGCCGTATACGCGCTGCCCGGCAAGGCGGGAGCGGATAATCTCATCCAGCGCATCCCTGGTGGATACGTGCACCAGATAAAGCGGCACATCGATCACCTCGGCAAGTCGCGCAGCGCGGTTAGCGGCTTCCCCTTCCACCGCTGGCGGGCGCGAAAGCGGATGCGCCTGCGGGCCTGTCATGCCAGCTTCCAGCAGTTTCTTCTGCAACTGGAACACCAGCTCGCCATTTTCGGCATGAGCAGTAACAATCGCACCCAGCTCGCGGGCACGGGTAAAGCTGTTATACAGCACCTCATCTTCAGCCATGATGGCCCCTTTGTAGGCCATAAAGTGCTTGAAGCTGTTCACCCCTTCTTCGCGCACCAGGGTGCCCATATCCGCGTGCACGCTGTCATCCCACCAGGTCACGGCAACGTGGAAGCTATAGTCGGCACAGGCTTTCTCCGCCCAGCCGCGCCAGGTGCGATAGGCTTCCATCAGGGGTTGCTGCGGGTCCGGGATGACAAAATCGATGATCATGGTGGTACCGCCCGCAAGCCCCGCAGCGGTGCCGGTGTAAAAATCCTCGCTGGCGACTGTCCCCATAAACGGCAGTTGCATATGGGTATGGGGGTCGATGCCGCCCGGCATCACATACTGGCCGCCTGCATCGATCACTTCTGCGCCCGTTGGGGCGTCAAGGTCTTGCCGGACCGCGACAATCATCCCGTCGGTGATCAGCACATCCGCACGCTGACGGGCATCGGCGTTAATAACTGTTCCGTGTTTGATCAAAAGTGACATGATAAGCTGTCCTCATTTAGCATTTATGCATTTTGCGAGCAGATAATACAGCGCACCTGCGATCGCGAGGCCGACAAACCAAGCGTAACTATAGAGCGTGTCGAAGATGGGTGCAACGGCACCGATGAGGCCGGCTGCATGCAGGAAGCCCGGCAGGTTCGGCAATATGCCGACCAAGAGAGCAATCAGCCCGGCTGATTGCCATTCGGGGTACGCGCCGCCGTGCTTGAACAGGCTCGCGCTATCCAGTTGACGGGCGCGCACCAGAAAATAGTCGACGATAAGTATGCCCGCAATAGGCCCCAGGAGCGCCGAATAGCCCACCAGCCAGACGAACAAATAATCACCCGCCGTTTCCAGCAGCTTCCACGGAAAAATGGCGATTCCGATCCCCGCCGTAATGTAACCGCCCATGGTGAAAGTGATTTTGTTTGGGCTGAGATTCGAAAACCCGTAGGCGGGGGCAACCACATTGGCGGCGAGGTTGGTGGTTAGCGTCGCCACAACCAGGACGGCGAGCGCCACAACCACGCCCATGCCGCCCATCCGACCGGCGAGCGCGACAGGGTCCCAAATGGCTTCGCCAAAAATGCTGACCGTCGCCGATGTTACCGCAACGCTGATAAAAGCAAACAAGGCCATCGGCAGCGGCAGGCCAAGAGCCTGGCCAAGCATTTGGTCTTTTTGCGATTTGGCGAACCGCGTGAAGTCCGGGATATTGAGCGCCATGGTCGCCCAGAAGCCCACCATGGCGGTCAGGCTGGCGATAAACACCGGCCAGAACTGACCTTCGCGGATGCCGCCCTCACCAAACTGAGAGGGTGCGGCGAGCATTTCGCCAAACCCGCCTGCGGTCACATAGGCCCAGGCCAGCAACACCAGCCCCATCAAGATGAGAAAGGGCGCGGCGCAGGTCTCCAGCCAGCGGATACTCTCGGTGCCGTGCTTGATGAAATAAAGGTGCAGCGCCCAAAAACCGATAAAGCACAGAAACTGGCCCAAATCGATGCCAAAGAAAGGCAGGGCTTCGCCCGCGATGGCGTCACCGGTCAGGGCATTTACGATCACATAGATCGCCGAGCCGCCCACCCAGGTATTGATGCCGAACCAGCCACAGGCGACAAGCCCGCGCGCAAGTGCCGGGATGCGCGCGCCTTTGGTGCCGAACGCCGACCGCAGTAACACCGGGAAAGGAATGCCGTGGGTCGCTCCGGCCTGACCGATCAAGATCATGGGCAGCAGCACAATCATGTTGCCGAGCAGCACCGTCAGCACCGCCTGCCACCAGTTCATACCCTCGGAAACCAGACCAGCCGCCAGCATATAAGTCGGCACACAGGCCACCATGGCAACCCAAAGGGCGGCATAGGATTTCCAGTCCCAGGTGCGGGTTTCTGCGGTTGTTGGCGCCAAGTCCTGGTTCCAGAGATCGCTGTCAAATTCCGCCATAAAGTCCTCCCGGTTTTTGATTACCCCAGATCAGGTTATTCGCCGTCCGTCAGCCTGGCATAGGTGCTCGGCCGGCGGTCGCGGAAAAATTGCCAGGTGTTCCTGACTTCTTCTACCAGGCCCATGTCCATATCGTGGATGATCAGTTCATCCTGGTCGCGGCTGGCCTCCGCTTCAATCTGGCCACGTGGGTTGACGAAATAGCTCTGGCCATAAAACTCACCGATATCCCATGGGCCTTCAATGCCAACGCGGTTGATGGCGCCGATCCAGCAACCGTTGGCAGCGGCGGACGCCGGTTGCTCAAGTTTCCACAGATATTCTGAAAGCCCTGCAACAGTAGCAGACGGATTTACAATATATTCAGCACCGTTCAGCGCCAATGCGCGCCAGCCTTCCGGGAAGTGCCGGTCATAACAAATGTAAACGCCCAGTTTACAGTATTGGGTTTCAAACACCGGCCAACCGGACGCACCGGGCTTAAAGAAGAACTTCTCCCAGAAACCCGCCACCTGCGGAATGTGGGTTTTGCGGTATTTACCCAGGTAGCTGCCATCTGCATCAATCACGGCCGCCGTGTTGTAGTAAATGCCGGTTACTTGGTCCCGTTCATAGATCGGCACCACAATAACCATTTTATATTTGGCGGCATATTCCTGCATCAGGGTGGTGGTTGGGCCGCCGGGAATCGGTTCAGCACTTTCATACCATTTGGCGTCCTGGCTCGGACAGAAGTAGGGCTGAGTAAATACCTCCTGGAAACAGAGCACCTGAACGCCTTTTTCGCCTGCTTCTTCGATAAGGGGAATATGCGCTTCAATCATCGCCTGGCGGATGGTCTCCGGGTCATTATCCGTCGATGCCTTGAGCGCCATCTGGATAAGGCCGCCGCGAAGGGTCGCTGTTGAACTAATACTCATGGTTCCTCCCTTTTATCCCAAGCTGGGGAATGTAAATGCTGCTCCGGCAGGAATGCCCGTCGGCCAGCGCGAGGTAACGGGTTTCAAACGCGTGTAAAAATGCACGGCCTCTGGTCTATAGATGCCATGCACGCCGAATATCGAGCGCTTCCAGCCACCAAAACCAAGGTAGGCGACCGGCACCGGAATGAGTATATTAACACCCATTATGCCTATTTGGCCTATTTGAGTGCGGCTGGTGAAATCGCGGGCAGCGTCGCCGCCGTTGCGGGTGAAAATTGCGGTGCCGTTCCCATACTCATCAACATTGGGGCACCTCTAAAAATAGTGATTTTTCTGTGGTAGTGAGGCGGCGGCGCACGCAGCACCGCAGTGTATAAGCCATACATGAGGAAAGCTGGCCCCGCGAACGAAGTGAGTGCTTTGGGTCTGCGAGTACGTCGCCAACGATGCTAACGCTGAAAAAGCGCATTTTTAGAGGTGCCCACTGATCAATTCGACAGCCCGATCATAACTGTTTGCCCGCAATACCCTGAGCACGGGGGCAAAGATTTCCTCGCGGTAAACGGTCATATCAGGTGTCATGCGATCGGGTAGCGTGCCGCCCCAACAGCCTTTTTCATAACTCTGCAGGCGGAACCCGCGGCCATCCACAACAACTCTGGCGCTTGCTTTTTCACCTTGCGCAACCATGCCTTCAATGCATTCTTGCGCGGACTTGGTAATAACCGGACACATTTCTGCGCCCGGGTCCGTAGACGGGCCCGAGTTCATCTCAGCGGCACGGGCTGAATGGGCCGAAGACCACGGCATCCACCTGGACGTTACCTAGCCAGGCAAGCCGACGCACCACTCATAGGTAGAACGCTTCAACCGGACTGACAGAGATGCAGTCCTGAATAGGTATTTTGTTCAGAACCCTGAATGAAGTCCGTCAGATTACGACGGAATGGATCAGGCAGTACAATCAAGCAGTACAATTAAAATTAAGCAGTACCACGAAGAACGGCCCAATGATGCACTCGGAGACCTGACTCCGGTCGAGTATCTGGTGACACACTCAAAACCGAAAGCACTACCAAAACCAAAAACACTACCTTATGCGTGGTCCTGATCAGGGGAGGCTTACACAAGCCCTGTATAAAGGCGTCGCAGGTATTGTCCTGCACAAACACCGCTTCCCATAGGTGTGACGCCGTTTGTGAGTGCTTTTGCTGTAGTGGTGATGTCCCGGCTAACGTCAAAATAGTTGGCGGCAAAAGCAGCGCCTCTATGGAAACGCTGCCTTGCCCCTTAAAGGAGAGCCTCTCAAAGAGAACCCCTCAGGAGAGGTTAAAACGTTTTTCTGATTGAAGCGAACCACTCCCGCCCGCGGCCGAAGATGACCTCTGAGTAGGACAGGCGAGGATTGTTGTTTGAGGAAAGAAGATAGGCTTCGTCGGTAATATTATTAATCCCGAACGTCAGCTTCCAGTCCTGCTCTCCAGGCTGGAAGGCAAGGCTGGCATTGATGATGTCCTGGCTGGGATGCACAATTTCAGGCGCATTGTTGGCGTCGCCCTCCACCGAACTTTTGTGCCACCAGTCCAGACGCGGTGTCAGCGTGCCCCGCCTGAGGTGATAGAGATAGGATATGCCCAGACTTGCGGTGAAGGCTGGAATCCTCGGAAAAGCACAGCCTGTGCCGCACGCGAAATCAAGGGGGGCCAGGCTGCCTTCGCCATAGTCCGTGTCCAACAGGCCCACAGAGCCTTCCACCATCAGGTTTGGCGTCGGCACATAGGTAACCTCAGCCTCAAAACCCTGGATGGTTGCTTCGGCGGCATTTGATGTAACGCGTGCACCATTACTGGCTGCTGTGCTGGCGCTGATCTGGATGTCCGAATAGGCCATATGGAAGGCGGCCAGATTCACCCGCACGCGCCTGTCGTCGAGATTCATTTTCAAGCCCGCCTCATACAGGTCAACGAACTCAGGCTGGTATGCAATGGCGAGCCTATCCGCTGTAGGCGCCAGGTATCTCGGGTTGAAACCGCCTGACTTGAACCCCGTAGAATGCGTGACATACCCCAGAATACGGTCGGAAAAATCATAGGCGAGGTTGAGCCGGTAATCGACTTCACGGACGGATCTCGTCTGGCCCGGGTCGTCCACCAGCGTGACGAAAGTCGGGAAGCCATCAGGCAAGGCAGACAGGTTGTCAAAGTCGGTAATGGCAAGATTCTGCACCGGCGGCAGGCTGGACAAGGTGAAAATCTGGTGGGTCGCATAGAATTTTTCTTCATCCGTATAGCGTAGACCAAGGGTCACATGCAGGCGCTCTGAGATATCGTATGTGGCCTCACCAAACAGCGCGGCGTTTTCATTTTCAACCTGATTGGCAAAAATGCCGCGCAGATTCACCGGCCCGCCGGCAGCAGGCAGGAAGATGTTTGTGCTTGCAAAGGCCCTTTCTTTGAAATAATAGACGCCGCCGACAAACCTGACCGTTGCAAAGGTGCCGGACAGCAGCAGTTCCTGACTGAATTGATCCTGAGACTGTGCGTTGCTCGTATCAAAAATGCTGAAAGCCGTGTGATCTGAATCGCGCTGAAAGCGGGAGTGCAGTTCCCGATAGGCGGTGATGGATTTTATCGAATAGCGGCCCGCCTGATACACCAGCGTGCTGGAAATGCCTTTGATTTCGTTATCCTGCAGGGCAAAGGTGGTTGAGTTGGTGCGGTTTCTGTGCGTGCTGATATCACTCAGGTCAAAACAATCGGGGTTGCCGTTAATGAAGTCAAGATAGTCCTGATAGGCCGGGGCGCTCGTGTCAAGGTCACCATTGGGCAGATCGGGCACGACCGGTGCGGCGCAACCAAACCCGGGATTTCTGTTGTAGCGTGCCCCAGCAAAATTACCATTGGGAAAGGCGGTTACAGCCACATTGGGAGCACCGTTTTCGTCGTCTTTGGTATAGTCGCCGACAATATGCACAGAGAAAGTGTCGTCAGGCTCGAACAGCAGTTGGCCGCGCACCCTGTATGTATTGTCATCGCCGAGGTCCTGTCCGATAGCGTTTTCGACATAGCCGTCACGGTTGTGGTACGCCCCGGAAAATTTGACGGCAAGCGTCTCGGTCAAAGGCAGGTCGAGGCTGCCCCGTATTCTCGCTCGCTCATCATAGCCGGTCAAAAGCTCCGCATATCCAGCGAGTTCTCCGGCCGGTTTCCTGGAAACCAACTGGATGGCACCACCGATTGTGTTGCGGCCAAACAGGGTTCCCTGAGGGCCCCGCAATACTTCCACACGGTCCAGATCCAGAAGGTCGATAACGCCGCCCACGGAACGCGACATATAAACGCCATCGACATAAATGCCGACGCCGGGGTCCGCATTGATGGTAAAGTCAAGCTGCCCCACACCCCTGATGAAGACACTGGGGGCCGCTGTATTACCGGAAACCGGTGCAGCGCCATCAAACACCACATTGGGTGTCAGGTTAGCGATCTGACCGACATCCTGATAGCCGCGCACGTCGAGCGCTTCGCCGGTCACCGCTGTAATGGCAATCGCGGTTTTTTGCAGATTTTCCGCCGTCCGTCTCGCGGTGACAACAATTTCTTCAATGGTGAAACCGACAGTGTCTTCAGTGGCAGTCTCGTCCTGTAAAGTGTCCCTGTTTTGTGCCGCGGCCATGGTCGGAATCAACACAATGAATGCTGCACACAACAACCCTTTGTTTCTCTTCGACAATTTCACAGAATCCTCCTGCAATTCAGCAACGGCTCCGACGTGACAAATAGCGCTCACACCTCTCTACGGTCAGCCGGGCCGTCCGGAGCCGCTAAGTGTACAGGCTCAGGTGAGCTCAGACTTTTCTTATGCCCCGCAACAGTCAGCCTGAACCTATATTTATTATGTATATGTATGGGCTTAATCCGTCGAGTGATTTATGAGTTGGACGGCCGTCAAAATTTATATTTAGGCCTGTTGACACTATTGTGATCATCCCTGCCGGAGGCCCTATTTGTCTTCAGCAAGGCGAAATGAGCGTAGTCTGGTCATTCCAAATAAGCGAATTTTAACACGGCTGAGGGCAAACAGGGCCTCCAGCCCTGCGGGTTGTGGCTAAGTTGCGGCTAAACAGGTGCCACTCGGTGTTGCTCGTCGTTCGTTTAGAATCACTCATAGAACCACTCAACTCTCTCTTCGCGCCTGGATTGGCCGCTTTTTAGTCACAACAGGGTTTATCAAAATAGCAAAACAGTGGCAACAGGCCCTGGTTTGATGTCAGGGTGCGCTCTGTGATTCAAGGGGTCTCCACCTGGCATCTGACCGAAAAACCGTTGAATCATATCAGGGCACCTCTAAAAATGCGCTTTTTCAGTGGGCGCATGGTTGGCGACCTACTCGCAGACTAAAGCATTCGCGATGCTTGCGGGCGCACTGTCCTCATGTATGGTTCATGCACTGCGGTGCTGCGTGCGCTGCCATCTCACTGGCACAGCAAAATCATTGTTTTTAGAGGTGCCCACCAGTCCCTTGTGATTCGTTTGATTTTTTAACAAGTCGGAGGAACCGCAATGGTCCAGACTGATATTACCCGCAAGCAACATGATCGCGAGTCCCTGCGCTATACAAGCGATTGCATTGATGATAAATGGGCGCTGATTACACCCTTCATGCCGCCGCCCCGGAGTGAACGGGCACAAGAGAAACAAAGCTGCGTGACCTGTGAAATGCCATTCACTATATGATATGGCGACCATCGGCTTTCCCCCTTACATGCCCGGGGCGTACGTTGCAGAAAGACTTTCCGTCCCTGTCCACAGTTCAGGAATGTTTTTACAGCGCAATCGAGTGAATATTATTGGCGGACGATTGCCCTGGATGTCACCCCCAGGGCAATCGACTGAACGCCTGTGTTGTGTGAAGATGGGCAGAAGTTTATAATTTTTGGACTCAGATCGACGAGGGGGTGCCATTTGTCCGCTTTTTGTACTGGAAGTGCGTGCGAAAGTCCATTCAGCCGATTGCTCTGATGTCACTCCTCCCCAAGGTTGACGTTTGGCCTATTCTGCTGCTTTCATAGGGTTCAGCGGATGTTCGGGCCAGATGATGTAAGGTTGATCATTCTCAACGGCCCGCATCTCAATGCAGTCCGGCACCGGGCACACCATCTGGCACAGGTTGCAGCCAACGCATTCTTCATCAATAACTGTGAAGGTACGCCTGCCATCATCAGTGCTGGTGATCGCAATGGCCTGATGTGATGTGTCTTCGCAGGCGATATGACAGCGCCCGCATTCGATGCACTTATCTGGATCAATGAAAGCCTTGGTATCAAAGTTCATATTCAGGGCGTTCCAGTCGACCGTGTTCAGCATGGCGAGGCCGCGAAATTCTTCGATCGACCTGTAACCTTTTTCGTCCATAAAGTTCGACAGACCGGCAATCATGTCATCAACGATGCGGAAACCGTAAAGCATGGCCGCCGTGCACACTTGCAGGGCATTTGCGCCAAGGGCAATAAATTCGGCTGCATCCTTCCAGGTTTCAATGCCGCCAATTGCGGAAATATCGATACCCTGTGTATCGGGCGAGCGCGCAATTTCGGCCACCATGTTAAGCGCGATTGGCTTCACAGCCGAGCCGCAATAACCGCCATGGCTGCCTTTGCCGTCTACTGTTGGAGTGGGCGCCATTACATCCAGATCAACAGACGTGATTGAGTTCACCGTATTGATCAGGGAAACCGCATGTGCACCACCCGCTTTGGCCGCTTCAGCCGCCCACAGGATATTGGTGATATTCGGTGTCAGTTTGGTAAACACCGGAATGTCCACCGCCTCACGCACCCAGCGCGTGGTCTGCTCCACCATCTCGGGCACCTGTCCGATGGCCGACCCCATGCCGCGTTCGCACATACCATGCGGACAGCCGAGGTTCAGCTCAATGCCATGCACGCCCGAGTTTGCAATCTTGATGGCCAACTCTTTCCATGCCTGTTCATCAATCTGCGCCATCATCGACCCGATGATAGTTCGATCAGGCCACTCTTTGCGGCAACGCTCGATTTCCTGCAGATTGGTATCCAGTGGACGATCAGAAATCAGTTCGATGTTACTGATACCAAGAATGCTGCGGTTGGCATCCTGATGTACGCCATAGCGGCTGGATACATTCACAACCGGCGGGTCTTCGCCAAGCGTCTTCCAGACAACGCCGCCCCACCCTGCTTCGAACGCACGAGCGACATTATAGTATTTGTCGGTTGGCGGCGCTGACGCCAGCCAGAAGGGGTTGATGGTTTCAATGCCTGCGATTGTGCAGCTTAAATCTGCCATGGCTCCCTCCTACGCGTTCTTCAAAAATTCATCGATGGCATGAGCGGCACACTTGCCGCCCTCAACCGCTTGAACGGTCAGGTCCTCGCCTGATCGCACACAGTCACCACCTGCGTATATACCACGAATACTGGTTTCGAAGTTTTCGCTAACTTTGAGCTTACCGCCATCCAGTTCAAACCCTTCCACATCCGCAATATTGAGTTTCTGGCCAATGGCTTTCAGAATCATGTCAGCCGGTAGATCGAAAGTCTTGCCAGTGCCCGAAAAGCCGTTCTCATCCTGCCGTGTGCGTTCAAACGTCACACTTACCACACGGCCATTACCATTGATTGCAACCGGTTGCGCCCATGTTTTCATCGCCACGCCATTGGCTCGAGCAAGATCAATTTCCCAGTCCGTCGCACTCATCGTGTCTTCGCCGCGACGATAGACCAGCGTCACGTTTTCAGCACCTAGTCGTTTCACCTGGACGGCTGCATCAATGGCGGTGTTACCGCCACCAATCACAACCACATCATCACCAACCGGCATGTCAGCAAGGTTCGCCACCTGACGAAGATTTTCAATGAAGTCAATGGCATCCACTACACCATCGAGTGATTCTTCATCGATGGAGAGAGCATTGGTATTGCCAAGCCCGATACCGAGGAACACAGCATCAAATGTATCGCGCAACTCAGCCAGACTCAGGTTATCACCAAGCCGCTTGTTATGGCGCACCTCAATGCCGCCAATCTCAAGAATGAATTCAACTTCCTTCTGGGCAAAATCATCAACCATTTTATAAGTCGCAAGACCATATTCGTTCAGGCCACCGGATTTGGCTCTGGCTTCATACACCACTACCATATGCCCCAGCATGGCAAGGCGGTGTGCGCAGGACAGACCTGCGGGGCCCGCACCAACAACTGCAACACGCTTGCCGCTTTCCGGCGCGCGCTCAAACGGATGATCACCATCCTTTTCAAGCAGATGATCCACGGCATATCGCTGAAGAAGGCCGATCTCCACCGGCTTTTCGCCGCCATGGTTACGAACACAAGCCTGCTCACAAAGAACCTCTGTTGGGCAAGCACGCGCACATGTGCCGCCCATGATATTCTGGCCAAGGATTGTCTTGGCGGCACCGTCAATGTTGCGGGTTCTGATTTGATGAATAAAGGTAGGGATATCGATCGAGGTAGGGCACGCTGTGATGCAGGGCGCATCGTAGCAATATATGCAATGATCTGCCGCAGTCATCGCCTGCAGGTCACTCAATGGGGCGTGCAAATCCCCGAAGTTGGCGTCCAGCGCTTCCGCTGACAAGCGGTCTCCTGGCATTGCACTATGGATTCTGTGCGTCATTACCACTCCCCGGTATCCACTTCAGATAACAAACTATCTATTCATGACCAATTAATCAATAATGTTCTGAACAACAAAATATCCGCCTGGGTGAGCGGGCAGGGCAATCGACTAAACGCCTCTGTTGCGTCGAAGATGGGCAGAAGTTTATGATTTTCGGACTCAGATCGACGAGGGAGTGCCACTTGTTCACTTTTTGTGCTGAAAGTTCGCACTAAAATCCATTCAGTCGATTGCTCTGATTTCGCATGTCCCACACTCGCCAAAACCGCCCAACACCCGACTTTCTGACCCATTTTGAGAGCATGGAAGATCCACGTCAGCAGGCGAGGGTTGTCTATCCACTGGACGAAATTCTCCTTCTGGTTTTGTGTGCCGTGATCTCCGGCGCACAGGATTGGACGTCCATCGCCCTGTACGGTGAAAAGAAGCTCGAATTGCTGCGTCGCTTTCTACCCTTCGCGGAAGAGACCCCAAGTCATGATCAGTTGGGAATACTGTTTGCGCGTCTGGATATGGAGGCATTTCAACGTTGCTTCATGGCCTGGATTGCAAGCCTGAGTGAAGCGCTTGAAGGTGTCGTCGCTGTTGACGGGAAAACCCTTCGACGATCATTCGACACCAGTTCCAACAAGTCCGCCATTCATATGATTTCTGCGTGGGCGTGTGATCAGAAACTCGTCCTTGGGCAGCGCAAGGTTGACGACAGCAAGGTTACTGTGCGTGCCAGATTTGGCCCTAACCCAACCTCCCATGGGCAGACACCGTTAAAGTCAGAAAACCATCAGCACTGATCATAACTGTTCATGGCATATGAGGGTGAAGGCAGGATAAGCCACTTTTTCTGGAGAGTCCTTTTTCGGAGAGAGGCAGGCGTCGTCTTCCATTGCAGAGATGCTGCATGATCAATGTTCAATCCCCTTAAGCGCCTCTTTCAGCGGCTCCAGCCAGGCTTCATAGGGCCACCACTGCGCCAGTCCTTTGCGGTTGATTTTCTCGCGCACCTGCTCTGAACTTGCTGTTCGCACTGCGCGTTCATTGTTGTGGAATTCGAGACAGGCCGCCTCAAATGGCAAACCGCAATATTCAAGGACTCTGTGCACCTGCCCTTCAAGGTCGTCCACCATATCTTCATATTGCACATGGAGAATCTCATTGGGGGCTGCTTCATCCCAGTGCTTCATCAACTCGACATAACCCCTGTAATATTTCCCAACTTCCCTGAGGCCATAGGTGAACTCCTGTCCTTCGGCAAACAGTTGCTTGAAGCCACTGAAACAACAGTCCATCGGGTTGCGGCGCACATCGATGATTCTGGCATTGGGCAATATGAGTTGAATAAGCCCAATGTGCCGAAAATTGTTGGGCATTTTGTCAACGAAGAAAGGCGCGCCTTTGCGGTACATTGCTGTATCGTCGATATATTTTTTCCCAAACTCGAATAGCTGCTCCGGGCTCAGGTTTTTAAGCCCGTAAGGGTACCCATCAGCCGCACTGATATGTTTTCTGCTCCTCAGCGTATTCGACAGAGCAATGATATTTGGCAACTCAAGAGTGCCATCCACCTGACTATGAGAAGCCAGAATCTGCTCCAGAAGCGTTGAGCCAGCACGCGGCAGGCCAACAATAAAAATCGGGTCGGGAGCAGCGTAACCGCATCCCTTGAATGTCTCAAACAGCGCACGGGTGCAAACCGTTTTTTGCGCGTCAAATTCCTCCTGCATACTTGCAGCGCTGTACCGGCTTTGCTTTCGCTTCAAATCATTACCACGCGCATAAAACTGGAATGCCTGCTGGTAATCTTCCAGGTCATCAAATGATTTACCAAGGGCAAAACACAGTTGGATACGGGCTGTCTCGGTGATAAAGGGCGCGGCCACCTGCGCCAGCATCTGGTTGTGTTCAGCGGGCAGGAATCGATAGGTTTTCAGGTTGGCCAGCGCGTGAAATGCATCGCCATGATCGGCCTTGGCCTTCACCGCCCTGCGGTATGACGCAATGGCCGCTTCCTGCCTGCCGATGGTTTTGAGGACATGGCCTTTTGAGGTAAGAGTTGCCGCATCCTCCGGCAGCTTTTCCAGAACCTTGTCGAACATGCGTAACGCTGTTTCGAGGTCATCGGCCTGCAGGCAGGTGGTGGCATAATGGGATTGGAAAACGGGGTTTTCCGGATCACTTTCCTGGAGTGTTTGCGCCTGCACAAGCGCTTTTCCATATTTCTGTCGCTTACGCAGTGCTGCGATATAATCCAGCCGTATTTGAACGTTGTCCGGTGCAAACTCAAGCGCGCTTTCGAGCAGAAACTCAGCCTCTTCAAAAGCACTTAACCGCAAGCCTATATCTGCCAGCAGGCGCATGGCCTCAATATGATGCGGGTTTGCCAGCAGGAATTTCCGGCACAGTTTTTCGGCCTTGAGAAGCTTATGCTCATGAATCAAATGGCTTACAGCCAAAAGGTCTTTGGGGAGGTGTGCAAGCCTTAGAGCCTGCGCGTTTACAGCTTTGGCTTCGTCGGCCCTCCCCAACTCGGTCAGGAGCGCCGCCTGCATCTTCCAGCTTGCCAGCAGAGCAGGATTGTTTGCGCAGGCGAGCCGGTAAGAGGCCAGCGCCGCCGTCTTATCGCCCGCCGCCAGAAGAAGATGGGCCTTTTCCTGATGAGCGCGACCGAATTCGGGTTCATACGATATCAGCGTATCAAGCACACCTGAGGCTGCATCAGGCTTTTTCAGGTACCTGAGAGAAACCGCCTTGATATAAAGGGCTTCTGCATGATCGGGAGACTGCGCCAGCACATCTTCCGCGATCTTGAGCGCATCACCAACCTTGTTTTGATACAGGCTGCGCTGTGCTTCCCTGAGTTGGTGTGCGACCCGGGTGCTGTCCATCATATAACCCTGCAACAATCAGGCGGCGTCCGATCAATTGCAGAGCTTAGAAATCTACCGAAAACCTTATACCAAAGGTGCGTGGCCGGTTAATTGTGATACGCTCTCGGTCGAAAACAAGGTTGTTATTGAGCACTGCACGCTCGTCTGTGAGGTTTTCACCATAGAGGTCAACCGACCAGTTTTCTTTCCGAATACCAGCAGAGAACCCCGCAAGGAAATAATCGTCCTGCCGGGCGCGGTTGATCAGCACCATATCACTGAAGGAAGCGGCGGAGTAGGTAATCGCTGGCTGGATATGCGCTTCGATACCCGCCGTTAAATCCCACTCATAGCGCACCCGCAGGTTGCCCTGAAAGGACGGCGCATAGGGCAGGTCCTCGCCCGGCTGGGTGATGGCAATACTTGCCCCCACAAGCTCGGTTACCCGCGTATCAAGGATGGAGAAAGCGCCGTGAATCTGCAGGCCCGGTACCGTTTGCGGGTACCAGGTGATATCGCCTTCAATCCCTTTAATGTCAGCATCCGCCGCATTATCGGAGAAGAACAGGTTGGTAATCGTTGGGTCAAAGATGGTTGTTTGCAGATCCTGGATATCCAGATAAAAGATATTACCGTTAAACCGCAGGGAGTTATCAAGCAGGTCGAGCTTCCAGCCAAGTTCATAATTGGTCGCCTCATCGGTGCGTACCACGGCTGGCACGGCACCATCACCAGCGCCCGCTGGCCTGTTTGGCAGCCCCGGGCGAAAACCCTCGGACCAGGTGAAATAGATGAGCGTGTTGTCGTTCGGCGTCCAAGCAATATTCCCCTTGGACACATAACCTTCCGCTTCAGCACCCCTGGGCACAGGCACACCATTAATCACCTGAGTGCCATCAAACCGGGAGTCCAGGTTGGTGCCGAAGTTGTTCACATCGGTCTGTGCGCGAAGGTTGCCAAACGAGGCATTGGCGCTGCCCCTCAGGCGCACATCCACATCGTGCCAGCGAATGCCGGCGGTGAGTGCGAGTGTGTCCGGGATCAAATCATAAGTAAGCTCAGCAAAGAGGCCAAGCTGTTCGTCTGTGCGGGTGATATCATTAAAGAAGATTACCCCGGGCGGCCTGGGGTTCGGGTCGCTCACGCTTGAGCCGGGCAGCGGGCCATTTTGTGGCCAGCCGATGGCGTCCGGCGAGAAGCCGACAACACGGCTGGAGCCTGGGTAGGTGAAGTCGTTGCGTTCAATCAGTTCCTGGTCGCTGTAGAAACCACCAAAGGTTGCTCTCAGCCGCTGTTCGACCGGTGTCGTGAAGCGGAGTTCATGGGTGAACACGTCGGTTTCCGTTTCACTGTCTACAAACTGGTTCGGTGCCTGACAGGTGCCCGATGGTGCTGCATCATCCCCCGGATAGGCCACCGACGCATCACAGATATAATAGGGCAGATACTGCGCCACAAACAGATAATCCGTATAGTCAATCGTTTGCTCTGTATCGCGGTCCAGGAAAGCGCCGGTATAGAGCATTTCAAGCGCACCAAGGCGGCCTTCCAGGGTCCAGGCGGTGTTATCAAACGCATCTTTGATGACGTCTCCTGAGTAACGCTGAACAGAAAGATTATCATCGTCATCCAGCTCGGGGTCATGGAAAAACACGCCCTCGCTATCGATGCGCTGGCGCATGTGGCTCAGTGTCGCCCGCCAGTCATCATTCACCTGATAAGTGGAACCGAGTCGAAAGCCCGTGTATGACGCATCATTGAAATCTTCTTCAACCAGTTCCTGGTTTGATGCCTCAAGGAAGCGAACGCTGGAAAAATCAGCACCCGCCTGAAAACCATCTGGTGTAGGCACGCCGTTAGGGCGCGGTGTGGATGAAGCAAAACGGGCACTTTCAACTGCAGAGCGCGTGCCTGCCACATTATCAATATAACCGCCCTGGTTATCGGTGTAGAAAACGCCGCGCAGGCCCCACCGGCCCTCGATCAATGGGAAATTGATCATGGCTTCCAGTTTGTCGCTCGCCTCACCATTCCTGGTGAAAGAGACGCCACCGGCAATACGCGCCTCAAATTCATCAAGGTTCGGTTTGTTGGTGATCAGACGAATAGTACCGGCCTGGGAGCTGGCACCAAACAAGGTACCCTGCGGGCCAGGCAAGACTTCAATGCGGTTCAGATCAGCCGCATAGACATCGAGATTGCGTCCCACCTGTGTCACCGGCTGCTCGTCGAGATAAAGCGCTACATTCGGCGCAAGGCCGGCAACACCTGCCGTTGACAGGTTCGGGGTGGTGGACGCCAGACCGCGAATATAAATCGTACCCTGGCCCGGGCCGCTGCCCCCCGCTGAAACGCTGGGCAGTTGCAGCAGATAATCCGTGAAGACATCGATACCCGTCTGCTCCAGTGTTGTGAAGCCAAGGGCCTGCACCGCCACGGGAATATCCTGAGCGCTTTCCGCCCGTTTTGTTGCCGTTACGACAATTTCTTCAATTCTGATAGCTTTGTTGTCTTGAGCTGCAGCGGCACCCGCCGCTGCAATACATATGGATGTTGAAGCCACAAGTCCCGGTTTAAAGACTATCATTTTCTCTTTCAGCAAGTGAGATTCATAAATAGGCTGTTGAGATTCTGTGCTCAGGATTTTAAAAGGCATTATTTATAGTCTCTAATTATTGTTACTGCCTGCGTGTTTGGGAATACGCTTTTAAGACGAGACGAGATAGATAAAGGTGCGACATGACAATGCTCATATTCCTCAACTATTTAACCAATCGTACATTATTTATGCCAAAACTGGAAAAGCACTGCCCAGCCAGGGCAGGCCAAGCCAAGGTAGTCAGGATAGCCAGGCTACCCAATCATCCGCAAACAACACAGTCAGTGTGGCACATACTCTGGGTAAGAAGGCGTTAGAGCAGCAGCATGTTCTCCTGTGGAATCGTGGCAGGCAGTGGCGAATACGACTGTTTAACACCTCCACAGCACAGGGTTCCACCTGGGTTTGATGACCGTGCAGGTCTTCGGGAATGAGCCTGAAATAAACCCGATAGCCATCGGTACAAACATGCTCAATTTCAAACAGAGTCAGCTTTTCCTGCAACTGTTGCCCTGCTGCTGTATCGCATTGGTGAGGTTGAAGACCATGGGTCTGGCGATCATCTCTCATCTCGATCACGTAATCACAGGCTGGCCCGGCTCGGGATTTGGTGTTTTTGGGAGAGTATGCCCTATCTCGTCCATCTCCAGATTCATCACATTCAAACTCAAACTCACACACTCACGCTTTCGACTTTTTCTGTCTTTGGGCACAGGCGTTTGATGCCATTATCGGGCTTTTTGACCCAGCGCATCACAGGTGTGCGGGGTATACCCGTTAAGGAACCTCTGATTAATTACCTACGTTGTTATTGCTGCGTTAAAAATCAGCTCAAAATGTGCATTTATGCCCTGTAAACTGCGCTCTTTCGCTGATTTTTGCCTTACACTAACTGCCTCGCAAACATTAATCAGAGGCTCCTTAGCTAAGCAGTGATTGAAAAAAAGCAGGAACAACTTCGGTGGCGGGTCCATAAATATGGTCGTCGAACACCGAACCAGTCTGATCAAGATTGAGTTCCACAGTGTGGGCTTTGCGTATCCTTGCTGTCTGGTAGAAGCCTGCGGCTGGATAAACATTGCCTGAAGTACCAATAGCGACAAACAGATCACAGGTTTTTAAGGCAATATCAATTTGATTCATATAGAAAGGCATTTCGCCAAACCAGACAACGTGGGGGCGCAGATTGCCGGGAGTGCGGCAACATTGGCATTCGGTATCGAAGCTAAAATCTTCACGGATGTCGAATACCAGACATGAATTGAGACAGCGCATTTTTAGTAACTCACCATGCATATGCAGAAGATTCTCGCTGCCGGTTCTTTCATGGAGATTATCGACGTTCTGCGTGACCAATAAGAACTCGCCTGGGAAATCGTGTTCGAACTTCGCCAGGGCTGTATGGGCAGCATTGGGCTTTATATCGCCAGACAGCAATTGTTGTCGGCGCTGATTATAAAATTGATAAACCAGTTGGGGATTACGTTCAAAGCCTTCGGGCGTGGCGACATCATCTATGTTGTGATTCGCCCAAAGACCATCGGTAGCACGAAACATTTCGATACCCGATTCGGCAGAGATGCCTGAGCCGGTAAGCACAACAATCCTGCTTGGCATCGAATTCATATCCAGGATGTTAACATGTCGCTAACATCGCACGTGAAGTGCATAACATTGAGAAAATTAGGAATCGGAGCACACTATGACATTTCCCAAAATTGGCAATATGGCACCCGTATTCACGCTTACTGATCAGTCAGGCAAATTTGTGAACTTAAAGGATTTTAGAGGTGAGAAAAACGTAGTTTTATATTTTTATCCAAAAGCAATGACTCCGGGCTGCACGGTGCAGGCCTGTGGACTACGTGACAGTAAGCGGGCACTGGGTCGGCAAAACGCCGTTGCACTTGGTATAAGCCCGGATAGCGGGGCTCGCCTCAAGAAATTTGCGGAAAAAGAAGGGCTAAATTTCACCTTGCTGTCAGACGAAGATCACGTTGTCGCAGAAAAATATGGAGTGTGGGGCCTGAAGAAATTTATGGGTAGAGAGTTTATGGGAATTCTTCGCGCTACGTTCATAATTGATAAGCAAGGCAGGCTTGTTAATATTATGGACAAAGTAAAAACCAAGAGTCACCATGACGATGTAATCGAGATTTTGAAAGACCTTGACTAAAACCCTTACTGTTAATCTTGCTTTCAGGCAATATTCGGATTCCGGGCCTGTGCTGTTGGTTTTGCATGGTCTGTTTGGCAGTCAATCCAATTGGGGGTGGCACAGCAAACAATTGGCGCAGCATTTTCAGGTATATGGTCTTGATTTACGTAACCATGGCGATTCGCCTCATGATGATAATCTTGACTATCCAGCTATGGCGGCAGACGTGCAGGCTTTCATGCATGAGAAAGGTATACAGCAGTGTCACCTGCTTGGTCATTCAATGGGCGGAAAAGTTGGCATGCAGTTGGCGCTGGCGGCTCTTGAGTTGCTGGATAGTTTGACGGTGGTCGATATTGCACCGGTCGATTATGGCAGTAAAGCAGACGGTCATCTGCAAGTTATCGCGGGTATGCGTGCGCTGGCCTTGGCAAGCATCAAATCACGCAGTGAGGCTGACAAGCAGTTATCAGCATATATTGCAGATGAAGGCATGCGACAGTTTGTGTTAACCAATCTGCAAAAGGATGTACAAAGCGGCTATCGTTGGCGTCTTAATCTTGACGCTATAGAAAACAACTATGATCGTCTGTGCGAGGCACCGGAAGTGGTAGCGCCATTTAATAAACCTACGTTGTTTATAAAAGGTGCGGAGTCCGACTATATTACTGCCGATCATGGGAGCAAAATCAAAACCCTGTTTCCAATGAGTGAGGTCAAAATCATCATGGGTGCCGGGCATTGGGTGCACGCAGAAAAGCCTCAAACTGTGCAAAAGGTAGTAAACG
The DNA here is from genome assembly GCA_965198435.1 of uncultured Pseudohongiella sp. Taxonomy (GTDB): domain Bacteria; phylum Pseudomonadota; class Gammaproteobacteria; order Pseudomonadales; family Pseudohongiellaceae; genus UBA9145. The sequence continues at coordinate 1,150,485 of OZ240664.1, forward strand.
ATTTCTTAGCGAAGTCTTATGCTTGAATTAGGGCCTGTTAACACTAATTGAGTGGTTTCTGTTGTGACTAAAAAAGCGCCAATTGAGGCGCGAGGAGTGTGGTTTGGTGATTCCAAATGAGTGACTAGCAACGACAAGTGGCGTTTTTTTATCCACAACGCGAAGGGCCCCAGGCGCATTTTTGCGCCCCGCTTGGTTATCAATCGCTTGTGTATATCTATATACGGCGCTCTTTCTGCCTCGCTGAGCGCAGAAACACCTTCTAGCAGAGACTACTCAATCAGTATTAACAGGCCCTGGGGTAACTGCCCCGAAGCTATAGGAGTCATGACATCACAATATTAAGTGTCAATGTAAACAAGATTGCGCTACTGCGAAATTCTCGCGGGCGAGATTTTCCTAATGTGGTCAATTTTGTCCAGCGTTTTCTCAGCCTTGGCGTTAAAGGTATTACGGTTCATCCGCGACCAGATGAACGCCATGTTACGCACCAGGATGTTAATGACCTGATGGAATTTCTTGGGCTTTATCCTGATGTGGAATTCAATATCGAAGGTTATCCTTCTGAAGAATTCTTACAGTTAGTTTGTGATGTCATGCCTGCTCAATGCACGCTGGTTCCTGATGAGCCAGGGCAGCTAACTTCGGATCATGGGTGGGATGTGGTGAAAAACTCAGACCTGTTACGAGCAACACTGCAGACTTTGCGTAATGCTGGCATTCGAAGCAGTTTGTTTCTGGACCCTGATCCAGAGTTAATTCCCGCAGTTAAGTCTGTTGGGGCTGATCGAATTGAGCTGTATACGGAAGAGTATGCAAGCCACTTTGGTCTTGAGTCAGAACATCGGATATTCGATGCTTACGCAGCCACTGCTGCGGCAGCCGCTGAATCAGGAATAGGTGTCAATGCGGGCCATGATCTTGATTTAAAAAATCTACGTCGATTTCTGGAGATTCCGACTATAGAGGAAGTATCTATTGGTCATGCCCTGGTAGTGGAATGCCTGATTTATGGCATGGAGAAAGTAATTCAGGAATACCTGGCGATAGTAGAAGGCGAGGATGCGCGAGGGCATTATTATTGAGGAATCTGTGACTTGTTCCTTTCGCAATTCAGTCAGTATTCAGGATGTGCCGCTATCATAGGTCTGTGTTGAATGTATTGAATGTGTTGGACAGATTGAGAGCACTAGCAGTCGACCTTTTGCGGGGAAAGCCTGCTACACTGACTTGAGTTAACAGAGGCGATGGTGATGCGTGTTCTGACATGTCAATCGTTGATAATGATGGGTTTCCTTCTTATCCCAGCGCCTGGTTCGGCCACCAATTTCGATGTATCTCACCTCGCTGCTGAATTGAATCGGGCCAGCGCTGAATTGGCGCGTGATCTCCGCAATACCCGTAGCTACGGCTCTGTCCGTTTTTCTGCTGATCGCCTAAGCAGAGAAGCAGCGCAGCTTGTCAGGGTTATCAGTCGTAATCGCAGTATGTCCTATCAACGCTCTCAGTTTCAGAATGTAGTGCGCCGATACCGTGAGTTGGAAGAAGCGTTTCTGCGTTCCAATCGCGAACATGATCGCTATGTCTACAACCAGGTTGGTGTTATCAATAATCTGTTTAGTGGTCTCAACAGTGAGTTCTTTTACACCAATTATGTAGAGCCTGCACCACAGCGATACTATTACTCACCGCCGATCTATCGTCGAGGTCCTACTTATAGTGGTCGGTCTGTAACAGACCCAGGTACTCCAGTTCAACAAAACAAACCCCGTACCCGCAGCAACAGAGAAACAATTCGAGCGTTGCTGCCAGCCAATAATTTTTCACATCGCAGTCCAGTGCTTGAAAGGCAGCAGGGTAATAACGCCAGACTTGGCAGATCATTGAGTACAGGCAGCTCTCGCGCAATTTTGCCTTAATGTAAGGGGCTGTCCTAGATAAGTGAATTTATCCAGGATGGTTTGATGAGGAAAAGCCGTTTAGTTTGGCGCAAGCAAACACGCTTAATCGAACTCTTTGTAGCGGGTTCGACAGCGCGTACGGCCGCCTCTTTAGTTGAGGGTAACAAGACGCCAGCACGCGATTATTTTCTGCGTCTTAGACAGCTAATTTATGAGCATAGTGATGGAGCGGGTTTGTTTGAGGGTGACTTGGACATGGATGAACCTTATTTCGGTGGTCAACGGCAAGGTAAACGCGGCCGAGGGGCGGCGGGTAAAGTCCCTGTGTTTGGCCTTTTAAAGCGCCGTGGCAAGGTTTACGCGGTGATGATAGCGGCTGCGAAGGCGACGACAGTGTTGCCCATAATTCGGGAAACAGTGAAGCCGGAGAGCCTTGTGTCTGCCGAGGGTTTTAAGGGCGATAACGCCATGGATGTGTGGGAATTTAAGCACGACCGGATTCACCATCGTGAGTGCTGCGTTGAGAGGCCTAATCACAGTAATGGACTCGAGAAGGTCTGGAACCAGGCGAAGCGCCATTTGCGGAGAGTTAATAGGATTGCGAGAGCACAGGTCCACCTGTATTTGTATTTGAAGGAATGAGCGTGGCGATTTAATAACAGTGACCCAAAGAACCAATTAAGTCAATTGAATCAATGGGTTAAACAAGAAATAGGCTAGTTATCCAGGACAGCCCCTAATGTAATTAAGGAACCTCTGATTAATTATCTACGTTGTTATTGCTGCGTTAAAAATCAGCTCAAAATGCTCATTTATGACCTATAAACTGCGCTTTTTCGCTGATTTTTGCCTTGCACTAACTGCCGCGCAAACATTAATCAGAGGCTCCCTAAGTATGGATTGGTGGTCCGCAGAAATCATGAACAGCTTTTTCCATAATATTGATCCGGTTTTTCATGAAGCTGGTCATGAGCTTTTCATGCCATTTGGCACCTGCGTGATGTTTCTTGAGGGAAGTTTGTTTCAGGTATTGCTCTCTCTAATTTTTGCCATGGCTTTCTTGTAAATTAATAAAGATGGCTTCGCTGCTTTGACATGCCTTTAGTGGGCCGGGCAATCTTTAATGGACGTTACCCCTATATTGCTGACACCCGCGCTCTGAGGCTGTGGCTGCTGGGCGGTGGTACCGGTTATGATGCGCCCGGCAGACATAACTGGGCTAATTTATTGCGTCCGACAGGAATGCCTGGTAATGATTTACAGATTGCAGTAGCTGTCGATGCAACAGGGTCAGGTATCTTATTAATTTCCCTGGCATGGAGAGCATACAGGCTACGAGTATACTATCGCGCCGCGATGCAATAAAATTTCCTCCATGTAAAACATCAAACGATTCTTCTAAATGCGCACTATCTATTACGGATATTGGATAGTCATTGCTGGTTTTATCACGCAATTTGTTGCAGTTGGCATGGCGAACTATGCTGTTGGTTCGTTTCTAATTCCTATGACGGAAGAGTTCGGCTGGAATCGAGCTGAATTCACCGCTGCACGATCTATTGGGCAAATCGTATTTGCTGCTACAGGATTTGTGATTGGATCATCGATTGATCGATTTGGTGGCAGGCCCTTCATGGTTGGAGGAGGGTTTCTGCTGGTCGGCTCCATGCTCTATCTAAGCACCATTCAAACTCTCACACAATGGCTGCTTGTAAACGGTCTTATGTTGACCACTGGCGCCGCCATGATTGGCAATCTTGTTGTGAATGTCACCTTGGGCAAATGGTTTGTTGAGCGTCGCGGCCGGGCAGTTGCACTTGCCGGTATGGGGATTTCGTTGGCAGGAATCGTGTTACCGCCAATTGCCACATATTTAGTAGATGTGTTCGGTTGGCGTGAAGCCTGGCGATTACTTGGGCTATCTGCATTCATCATGACATTGCCAGCGGCACTTTTGGTGCGACGCAAACCGGAAGACCACGGGCTGCATCCAGATGGGCATTCTGAAGAAGATGTCTCTGCAGGAATGGGAGAGGCTGCAAAGCAGGACTTTGAACGCTCTATGACTCGTGCTCAGGCTATGCGCACCAGTAGTTTCTATTTTCTGGTTCTAGCTTTTGGATTGTTTCAAATCTCAATTACAGTCATGCTGACCCAAACTATCCCTTTACTCACCGATGCAAACTATTCACGTCTGGTTGCTTCTTCGATGATTTCAATGGCGTCGATACCAGCATTTCTGAGTAAACCAGTTTGGGGTGTGCTAATCGATAAATACAATCCCAGAATCCTGGCTGCGATTGGTGCCGCCGTGACAGGAGCATCGGTCATGCTGATTGTTTTCAGCGTGTCTCGTAACCTTGATGTGCTGGTCTATTTTTCTTTTCTTCTAATGGGCCTGGGTTGGGGAGGATTGTTGCCACTGCAGGAAGTGATCTGGGCGACTTTCTTTGGTCGGCGCTACCTGGGTTCGGTGAGATCCACTGCAATGCCATTTTCGTTCGGTATGTCAGCTATAGGGCCTGTAGTAGTTGCGGCCTACCATGATCTGGTCGGCGATTATGATTTAGCGCTGCTGATAGTGGCAACCTGCAATATTGCCTCTGCTTTCATGCTATATCGGATGCGGGAAGCTACTGCTGGCTAATGAAGCTACGGCTGATTTAGAGTTGCCAGGTACTTTTACGCTGATGTATGCGATTGCATCTGGATGAACACGCATACACGCATAAAAGTGCGACTTCCATCACTTTTTCCATGATCCAACCCATAGAATCTCTCTCCCCTGCCTGAAGGGACAATTATCAGAGTGAAGTCGGCGGTTTATCTGCCTCCAAAGCCTGTCCCGCCAGGGAAAACAGTCATGACAAATCTACCTTGTGCGATGCCTGAAGTGCGGTTAAGCAAACCGAAAGGTTTGCCGCCACTTTGGTTTTCAGTGCCTGCTATGAACCTGGGCATGGTTGCATTTGCGCAGTTAAGTTGGAAATCATCCAATAATAAATTTCAGGCAGAGCTATCGTAATCAAGGGGTCGGGTCAGCGTTATTGGACGAGGTGATTCGATTTTGCAGGGAAGAGCGTATTAGGGCCTGTTCACATTAATTGAGTGATCTCTGTTGTGACTAAAAAAGCGCCAATTTAGGCGCGAGGAGCGTAGTTTGATCATTCCAAATGAGCAACAACAAGTGGCGCTTTTTAGCCACAACCCGAAGGGCTAGGCGCATTTTGGCGCCCAGCTTCGTTATCAATCGTTTGTATATATTTAGGGGCTGTACCAGATAACTATCCCATGTGACGCTTAACCCATTGCTTCAATTGCCGTAATTGGAACGATGGGTCACTGTTGTTAAATCGCCACTCACATTCCTTCAAAAATAGCCCAAAATGTTCCCTCGGTACACCATTGAACTTGCGTAAGTGTCGCTTGGCCTGATTCCAAAAGTTCTCAATACCATTGATGGGGTTATGCCTGTCCGCAAACAACTTCGAATGGTTGATGCGATAATGTTTGAACTCACTGACATCCAGCACGTTATAGCCACGCCAGCAATCACTGTAGACAATGCTGTCAGGGATGACCTTGCGTTCAATGATAGGATATAAAGTCCGGCTGCTGGCATCAGCAATGATCTTGGTGTAGACCTTGCCACCGCGCTTGAACAGGCCAAACACCGGAACGTTGCCTGCCGCAGCACGACCACGCTGTCCTTTACGCCTGCCACCAACGTAACTTTCATCGACCTCTATCTCTCCATCAACGGCAATATCTTTCTCAAGGGCCAGCTCATGCGCGATAATCTCCCGAAGGCGATGAAAGTAATAGGCCGAGGTTTTGACGTTCACGCCAACAAGACTTACCGCTGTTCTCGCTGTGCTGCCAGAAACAAAATGCTCAACCAATCGATCTTGCTTGTATTTACTTAATCGGCTCTTCCTCATACAAACCATAATAACACCTAATCAGCGTTATCTGGTACAGCCCCTATATTTATATACGGCACTCTTTCTGCCTTGTTGAGCGCAAAAATGCTCTCTAGCAGAGGCCACTCAATTAGTGTGAACAGGCCCTAATAAGCTATATGACGAGGCGAAAGGCGATTTAGAGAACCTATGATTAATTACCTACGTTGTTATTGCTGCGTTAAAAATCAGCTCATAATGCTTATTTATGACCTATAAACTGCGCTTTTTCGCTGATTTTTGCCTTGCACTAACTGCCTCGCAAACATTAATCAGAATCTCCTTAGATATTTTGCGACGCTGGCACAGCGATAAAGAGTTTGAGTTGGATAGCGTAGACAGCATTCAGTTATTGGTGGCTTAACAGATTTACCTGCCATCCGTTAGCATCGGCTCAAGATAAGGCCAGACATTTTCTACTATCATCCATTGAGCTTCCGCTTTCGGATGGATGCCATCATTTTGCATGAGATCTGGTTGCTGCGGAATACCGGCTATCAAAAAAGGCACCAGGGCTAGAGCCCTCTCCTGGGCGATTTCCCCATACATTTCGAAAAAGGGAATGGTATAACGGGGTCCATAATTGGGTGGTATCTGAATACCCGCCAGTAAGACTTCGGCGCCGGCTGCCTGGCTCAGATCGATCATTTGTATTAAGTTCTGGCGCAGGCTTACAAGTGGTAAGCCTCGTAAACCATCGTTACCGCCTAGCTCAAGGATGACAATATCTGGTTGGTGGGTATCTAACGCTGCTGGCAATCGGGCGAGTCCACCGGTGCTGGTTTCACCGCTTACACTGGCATTAACAACCCTGTAAGGATGCTGCTTGTCCCTGATTTTGTTTTCCAGCAGTGTGACCCAGCCTTCGGACTCATCAATTCCATAGGCTGCACTCAAGCTGTCTCCAAAAACCAGAAGGGTGTGAGGGTCTGCTTCCTGTGCCTGAATGGGCGAAAAGAGGAGCAGCAGCGGGAGTAGAGCCAGGAATACGCTGCGTCGAAGTAACAAGTTCATTGGCTTATGGGTTAACTATTCAAGGGGTTAGGCAAATCCAGCAATACTGATTTAACGTAATAGCGACTATATCAGACACATGGACCTGCCGACACGCGGTGTCTTACCGTATTTCGTCTATAATCGGTGCCATTCATCGCAAGGAGCGCTCTTCCATGATCGAAACCACGAATCTGGTTAAAAGTGTCGATACCAGTGAAGGTCTTCTCACTATCCTGAAAGGAATCTCTCTATCTATCGCTGAGGGAGAGGCAGTGGCGATTGTGGGTGCCTCGGGTTCCGGGAAATCCACTTTGCTTGGTTTGATGGCTGGATTGGATGGGGCTACCTCTGGTGATGTAAAACTGGATGGCTATAATCTGTCTGATATGGATGAAGAACAGCGCGCCATTTTGCGAAAGCAGTTAGTTGGCTTTGTCTTTCAATCTTTTCAGCTTCTACCCAGTCTCACCGCGCTGGAAAATGTCATGTTGCCGATTGAGTTAAAGGGTGATCCTCATGCAAGAGAAAAAGCCCGTCAGCTTTTGGGTCGCGTTGGTTTGAGCGAGCGCTGGCATCACTATCCAAATCAATTGTCTGGCGGGGAACAACAACGAGTCGCCATTGCTCGGGCGTTTGCAACCCAGGCAAGCATTTTGTTTGCAGATGAGCCTACAGGAAATCTTGATACTGCAACTGGCGCTAAAGTGATCGATCTGCTTTTTGATCTAAATCGCGAGTATTCCATCACCTTGGTGTTGGTAACCCACGATGAAAGATTGGCACAGCGCTGTGATCGTGTCATTAAGCTGGTTGCTGGGGAGATCGCTGAGGATTCGAGACTGGCAACCCTTGCATCGAGCCGTTCTGATCAAGTACAAGAGGCCGCTGGTGTCTGAAGCTGCTGCAATTCCTTTGCGAGGTTACAAGCCGGCCGGCAATTTGCTGCCCCTGGCGTTGCGCTTGTTGTGGCGCGATTGGCAGGGCGGTGAATTACGTTTGCTGTTTGTAGCGCTGGTATTGGCCGTGACATCAGTAACAGGTATTGCTCTGTTCACTGATCGACTGGAATCGGCTCTGCTTTTAGAGTCAGCCAACATGCTGGCGGCGGACCGAATCGTCAGTGGACGTGGAGATTTGCCAGAAGAAGTATTGCTGGAGGGCCAGGATCGAGGTTTAAGAACGGCAACTACATTGTCATTCACCTCCATGGTGTTCTCTGACGCCGACAATCTTTTAGTGGCAGCCAAGGCTGTCAGCGAAAACTATCCGTTGCGGGGCGAGGTCATTATTGCTGAACAGGCGTTTATTCGCGGAACTCCAGTTACCAGTGGCCCGCCCCCAGGAGAAGCCTGGCTGGAATCCCGGGCCCTGCCAGCTCTGGGTATTGAAGTGGGTGATTCCGTTTTCGTTGGCGAAGCAGAGCTGCGGGTGGGGAAAATAATCATCACGGAACCTGATCGCGCTGGCGGCAGTATGTTAGATAATGCTGGGCCACGCCTGCTGCTGCACATGGACGATGTAAAAGCGACCAATGTGGTGCAGCCTGGCAGTCGTGTCAGATGGCGCTATTTGTTTGCCGACGATGAACTGTCAAGGTTGGATGATTTTGAAGAATGGTTTCGATCCCGTGAAGAGTGGCGCGGCCGATTTTACATTCGCGATATTCGCGATGAATCGCAGGAGGTCAGTGATGCGTTAGACAGAGCGGAAAGTTTTCTACTATTGGGTTCCTTGTTGGCGGTTGTTTTAGCTGGCGTTGCCATTGCATTAACAGCAAAGCGTTATGCAGAGCGTCACTACGATTATGTGGCCATTCTAAAAACTCTTGGCTGCACTTCCCGACAAATTACTTTTATATATGTTGCGATTCAGGTCATGCTGGCAATGACGGCTATCGCAGCGGGGTGTGTTCTTGGTTGGTTAGTTCATCGGGGGATATTGCAGCTATTACAGTCAATTCTGTTAGTAAGTTTGCCGTCGGCGAGCAATCAGCCTTATGTCATTGGCGCGCTCACTGCATTAATCTGCCTGCTGGCGTTCGCGCTACCACCGCTACTTGCACTAAGAGAAACGCCGCCGTTGCGGGTCCTGCGAAAGGATGTAAGTCAGCAGAAATTCAGCGATAAATTACCCTATGGGCTTGGCATTCTCGGCACTGTTTTTCTCGTGTACTGGTATAGCCAGGATTTTTTACTAACGTCGGTATTAGTGAGTACAGTGGCTGGTATTGCGCTATTTCTTTCAATAGTTTCCTACCTGTTTCTGCAATCGAGCGGGTCAATGGGTATGAGAGCGGGCAATGCCTGGAAGTTGGCCATGGCCGCAGCGCGTCGTCGACGCAGCCAGAATGTGCTGCAAGTGATGGTGTTCTCTATCACCATTATGTCTTTACTGATCCTTACCTTATTACGTACTGATCTTATCGATGAATGGCAGGCTCAGCTACCACAAAAAACGCCAAACCATTTCATGATGAATATTGCGCGGGATCAGATTCCGGGAATCCAGAATTTCTTTTCTGAAAACGGCATTGAAGGCAACGCATTCTATCCGCTGATAAGTGCCAGGGTGACGCGCATCAATGGAGATGTGCCGAGCCAGACTAATGATACGGGGGATGACAGGGAAACCAATAGCCTGACTGAAAATGCCGGTCTCGATGAAGTGGGACTGGGCCCTGAAGCACCATCGGCAACAGTAGCGCTGGAGAACCAGGGTGATCAATCAACGGATGAAGAGCAGGGTACTCGTGTGCGCGGAGGGCTAAGTCGGCGACAAGTTACCTGGGCAGATGAAGTGCCACCAGACAATAATGTAGTTGAAGGTAAGTGGTGGACGGAGACGACAGGATCGGGCTATGTCTCCATTGAAGAAGACTATGCAAGTTGGCTGGATCTGGAGATTGGCGACCGTCTGGAATTTGAAATTAATCAGGAAGTTGTGTTTGCTGAAGTGAGCAGCTTTCGCAGCGTGCGTTGGGACAATATGCAACCCAACTTTTTTATCATTTTTTCTCCAGGCACTATCGACCACCTTGGCGGTACATACTTATCCACTGCCCTTATGGAACGTGAACAGAAAATTCTACTCAATGATTTGATTAAATCCTTTCCAACCATAGTTGTCATCGAAATTGACGCACTGATAGAACAAATTCAAACCATCATTGCCCAGGTCACATCGGCAGTTGAATTGATATCGGTATTAGTCCTGGTTTGCGGAGGTCTGGTGTTACTCTCCTGTGTCAATGCAACTCTGGATGAGCGCTTCAAAGAGAATGCAATTTTGCGAACTTTAGGCGCTGGTCAGAGGCTCATTCTCTCATCCCTGATGATTGAGTTTGCATTTATCGGTTTGATTGCCGGGCTCATTGCCACTATCGGGGCTGAGGCAGGTTTGTATTACCTGCAAGAGGAAATCTTTGAGCAGGAATTTACGATGCACTATTGGGTTTGGTCAGTGGGTCCTGTATTGGGGATGTTGATCATCGGTGGTCTTGGAGTGGCTTCGACCCGCAGCGTAGTGCGGATCAGTCCATTGGAGGTGTTACGACAAACCCAATAATCCCCATTAAATACAGCACCATCTGCTCAGGACTAATGGCTGAATCGCTCTTATTAGTCTGCAAATCGATTCAGTATTGACTTCACTGAATTGTAATAGCTGCCACCGAACAGTAATAAATGATTCAGTAGATGATAGAGGTTATAGGTTATAGGTTATAGAGAGGAATTTTTTCTCGCCAGTCAGTTCCTAAATCACTGCTTTTTGCATAGCTCTCATAGAACTCTGAATCAAGGCCGCTGAACAATGCTGTCATTGCCAGTTCTGCCTCTGCCCAACCCCAATACACCGCCGGATCGACTAGTGCGGGATTGCCATCATTGCAACAATGGATATTGCCGGACCATAGATCGCCATGAATCACCACGGGTGACATTTCTGGAATCCAGCGCTCAAGCCCTGTTGCTATGGATTCCAACTGTTGCAAGTCAGTGCTTTCAAGTAGATTTTGCTTTAGCGCTGTGTTGCCCAAAGCCAACAATCTCTATTGAGCAAAAAACTCATACCCGGATGCTGTTGGCCTGTTACTTTGCCGCGTCGCTCCGCAGTAATTATCGCTTTCGAATCCAAATTGCTGCTGTGGCTCTGTATGCATTAACGCCAAAGCGGAGCCAAGGTTTTGCCAATAGTCTTGCATCAAAGATCCCTGGCCCAGGTCTTCCAGGGGGCCTCTGATTAATGTTTGCGAGGCAGTTAGTGCAAGGCAAAAATCAGTGAAAAAGCGTAGTTTATAGGTCATAAATGCGCATTTTGAGCTGATTTTTAACGCAGCAATAACAACGTAGGTAATTAATCAGAGGTTCCCTAGCAGGATTGAAGTGTCATTCACTTGAATGACTAATGGCGCGCAGATGCTTTGAGTGTCTCGTATCGCTGTTAACCCTGCCGCTTCAGTACGAAACAAATCAGGAGGGGGCTGTTGATGATATTTGGCAATGAGTGTTGAAGCATCTTCCAGGGTCAATCTGCACACTTCACTAATACACCCCCGGACAAAGGGCTGGAAGCCACTATAGACGGTAGGTCGGCGGCTGCAACTTGCATTGAGATTTGTTGGTTCATACCTGCAGTCTACCTGAATTACAGGCTATAATCCGTTGTCTGGGCTAAGGCCTGTTCACACTCATTGAGTGATCTCTGTTGTGACTAAAAAAGCGCCAATTGGGGTGCGAGGAGCGTAGTTTGGTGATTCCAAATGAGCGACGAGCAACGACAAGTAGCGCTTTTTTAGCCACAACCCGAAAGGCCAGGCGCATTTTTGCGCCCAGCTTCGTTATCAATCGTTTATATATAGTTATATACGGTACTCTTTCTGCCTTGCTGAGCGGAAAAATGCCCTCTAGCAGAGCCCACTCAAGTAGTGTTAACAGGCCCTAGAGAGCAGGTGACTAAAAACACAAGGTGATCTTATGAGTAGTAAGATTCAGGCAATAGCAGGTCGCATGAGTTTATTGGTGCTGAGTGGCTTCATTTCATCAGTAGCAAACGCTCAGTCACTGGAGAGTGTTACAGAAAAAGTTTGTGTGCGCGGCGAATGTGTAAATGGTCGAGGGACACAGGAACTAAGTACACCATTTGGTAAAGGTGTCTACCGGGGTGATTTCGTTAATGGCATGTTTGAAGGATATGGACGTTTGGAAATTCCTATTTCCTGGACCGAAAAAGAAGTCTATGTCGGCGCATGGGAAGCGGGTATTCGACAAGGCAGGGGAACCCACTGGAATGGCAAAGGCAATCTTTACATTGGCGAGTGGCGCAATAATAAACGTAACGGCCAGGGCTCCTATTTTTACAATTTGCCTGAATGGCGTGAAAACCAGCACACGGAATTCTGGATGAAAGATCACTTCGAAAACTACACGGGTGATTTTCTAAACGACCATTTTCATGGACAGGGAACCTACCGCTGGGAAGATGGTAAACGCTATATCGGCGGATTCTTTGCTGGCGAAAAACATGGGCTTGGCACTTTTTACTACGACATTACCAGCACTGCCCGACAACAGGTTTGGGAATACGGCGAATTTATTCGTTAGGGAGCCTCTGATTAATGTTTGCGAGGCAGTGAGTGCAAGGCAAAAATCAGCGAAAAAGCGCAGTTTATAGGTCATAAATGCGCATTTTGAGCTGATTTTTAACGCAGCAATAACAACGTAGGTAATTAATAGGTAATTAATCAGCGGTTCCTTAGCTATAAATACATTTCTTACAACATAACTATTGTGACTTCATCATAGGATCAGCTATGGATTTGGGATCATTGCGCAGAGAATACTCCGGCGGTTTGCAGCGGGAGAACCTGTCTGAGAATCCGTTTCAGCAATTCGAGCGCTGGCTGGAAGAAGCGCTTAAATTTGGGATTCAGGATCCTACGGCCATGACCATTGCTACAGTATCAGCAGACGGACAACCTAGTCAGCGTATCGTGTTATTAAAGCATTTCGATCACGAAGGGCTTGTGTTCTATACCAACTATGGCAGTCGCAAAGCTAAAGAGTTAAACAATAATCCAAAAATCAGTTTGCACTTTCCCTGGCATAGTATGGATCGACAGGTAAAGATCTGCGCAGAGGCAACAAAGGTCAGTGCTGCTGAATCGCTTAAGTATTTCAGTTCTAGACCTAAAGATAGTCAGATTGCAGCGCTTGCTTCCAGGCAAAGCGAAACTCTGCCATCGCGAACTGTGTTGATGAGTCAGTTCGAATCTATGAGGCAGAAGTTTAAGAACGGCGAAATTCCTTTTCCGGATTTCTGGGGAGGTTACCGCGCAATTCCCACGGAGTTTGAATTTTGGCAGGGCAGTGAAAACAGGTTGCACGATCGCTTTCGATACCTGCATTCAGCTCAGGGTTGGACTATCGATAGGCTTGCACCTTAGTCCTTAATCTATCTGCCACTTCTTCAATTTCTTTTTCTCCAGCACTTTCCTGAGTCTGGCGTAAACCGGCAGACCTTTCTTGAAGTCAGGATAGTCTTCTCCGGCTATCAGTGGTGCAAAGTACTTTCTGGCGTTATCCGTGATCTGGAAACCATCGCGGCTGATGTAATTGCGCGGCATCATCTTTTCCACGTTAGCCACATCGGACAGATTCGCCTCGCCAATACGCCAGCTATACCTCTTACCTTTGCCTCTAACGATAATGGGCAGGACGGCGTTCTTGCCTGCCAAAGCAAACTCAACTGCAGCCTGACCAACGGCGTAAGCTTGTTCCACATCTGTGGCTGAAGCGATATGCCGTGCCGCGCGTTGAAGGTAATCAGCAACCGCCCAATGATATTTGTAGCCCAGTTCACCTTTGATCATATTGGCGATAAATGGTGCGACGCCCCCTAATTGCACGTGTCCGAAGGCATCTTTGCCACCTGCATCTGTCAGAAACCGTCCATCCTTATACTTCACGCCTTCTGATACCACGACGACACAATACCCATATTTTTTGACGCAAGATTGAACTTTCTTAAGAAACGTCGCTTTATTAAATGCTATTTCAGGAAACAGGATAATGTGTGGCGCATCACCATCCTGCTCGCTCGCCAATCCAGCGGCGCCAGCAATCCATCCTGCATGTCGACCCATTACCTCCATGACAAAGATTTTAGTGGAACTCTCACACATGGATGCTACATCGAGCCCGGCTTCGCGAATGGAAACAGCAACATATTTCGCCACTGAGCCGAACCCTGGGCAGTTGTCCGTTATTGGCAGGTCATTGTCTACAGTTTTAGGAATGCCAATACAGGCTACCGGGAAATCCATTTCCAGGCTGAGTTTTGATACTTTGTTGGCTGTGTCCTGGGAGTCCCCGCCGCCGTTGTATAGAAAGTATCGGATGTTATGCGCACGAAATACGCTCATGAGTCGCTCATATTCTCTCTGATTTTCTTCGAAAGACTTTAATTTGTAGCGGCAGGAACCAAACGCGCCAGCGGGAGTGGAGCGTAGCGCCGCTATAGTGGCTGCGCTCTCTTTATTAGTATCGATGAGGTTTTCTTCGAGCGCACCTGCTATGCCATTGAGTCCTGCATACACTTTTCCAATGCGGTCTTTATGTTTTCTTGCAGTTTCGATAACTCCGCAGGCGCTGGCGTTTATTACAGAGGTGACTCCGCCGGATTGGGCGTAAAATAAGTTTGCCTTGCTCATAGTATTTTCTAAGGAACCTCTGATTAATTATCTACGTTGTTATTGCTGCGTTAAAAATCAGCTCAAAATGCGTATTTATGCGTTATAAGCTGCACTTTTTATGCAGCTAAAGCTGCTCACCTTGCGGGTGCCGTCTTCGCTACACTTCGGCTCGCCGATTTTTGCTTCACCTAAAGCGGCTACTTCTGGCGCACTAACTGCCTCGCAAACATTAATCAGAGGCTCCCTAAGTGTTTGAAAGCCTGAATGGCCAGGGTTTTTGAGTGGGTTGCTCCGAGGGAGGCTAGTTTACTCGCTGCCTGCAGCCCTTGCCAGTGTTCGAGGTTTGATGCAACAATCGGTGCCCTTTTTGGCAGCTGCCTGGATTGACAACACTTATGAAACGAATAGTCATCGGCATGTCTGGTGCCAGCGGCGTAATCTATGGGATTCGTCTGCTTGAGGTGCTGCAGCAGGCAGATATCGAAACGCATTTGATTATGTCGGAAGCGGCAAAGTTGAATATTGGAGTCGAGACCGATCACTCAGCGAATGATGTAAAGGCGCTTGCGGACGAGGTATATTCCAATAAGGATATCGCCGCAACCATTGCCAGCGGTTCTTTCAAAACCGATGGAATGATAATCGCGCCATGCGCGATTAAAACTCTGTCGGCTGTTGCCAACTCCTATGCAGATTCCCTGATTGTTCGTGCCGCTGATGTGGTGTTGAAAGAGCGGCGTCGACTGATATTAGTACCACGAGAAACGCCTTTACATACCGGACATTGCGAATTAATACTCAAGGCCAGCCAGATTGGCGCAATTATCGCGCCGCCAATGCCTGCTCACTACATCAAGCCAGCCAGCATAGATGATTTGGTGGATCACCACGTTGGCCGTCTGTTGGATTTATTCGATCTGGATTCTGGTTTAGTGAAACGCTGGGACGGCAGCCATGGTGGAGAGTAGCTGCATGGAAAGTAGCTGTATGGATATGGAAAGTAGCTGCATGGATATGGAAAGTAGCTGCATGGAAAATAACTGCGGTCTGTTGCTCAAAGTAGGAACAACTCAGGTAAAAATTGTGCATCAACCTACCAATTGAGGCCCACTAACTGAGACCCACTGATCGATCGATTCAGGCTTGACGGGTGCGCCAGTCAATGGTGTTCTGGACCTCAGGAGCCTCTGATTAATGTTTGCGAGGCAGTTAGTGCAAGTCAAAAATCAGCGAAAAAGCGCAGTTTATATTATAGGCCATAAATGAGATTTTGAGCTGATTTTTAACGCAGCAATAACAACGTAGATAATTAATCAGAGGTTCCCTTACTTAATCCACTGTCCACTGTCAAAGTTGTCATTTCTGCGAGGGAAATACGCTGATTAAAGGGACTGGGTTCTCAGGATATTCCAAAGGTCTTTGCTTGTTTGTGACGGAGATTTGGGTGATTCTGGCAGGGCTTTCGTTCACCAGTGGTGCCGACAATGCAATGCTCAATGGTTTTCTGTGGATGGCAGGCGCTATTGCATTTGCCGTTTCTGGCCTGGCTTTGAGTAGAAACGAAGGCAGGAGCCGGCGAATCTGGAGCGTTAGCTGATTTGGCTGAGTAGTAGACTATTGTTGCAGCCTGCTGGCTATCTGGTTGTGCCTCAGCAGCGTGCTGGTGCAGTAAAGGCAATGAGAGCTGAGAAGTGCTCGGTGCAATCACTGATCACATTGATTTCCAGCTCTGAGCACAGGTTGAGTAGGTTGCGCAGCGCCGCATCATGTCCAATTTCACTGTCAACAATGTGGCTTTCAGCCATTTGTTGTAGTTGCTCTTGCTGCTTTTGCTCCGCAGTCAATTCCAGTTTTTTCACTGCTTCTCGAAAATTCTCAAACTCATTGTCAGCAAAATCAGCAAATTGGTTTTTAAGCATTGAATCCTTTTTCATACCAACTCGAAGGTCCCGCAGAACTTGTACAACTTGAGATCGCCATTGTTGGGAAAAAGTCACGGCTTCATAGAGCAGGGGTTGCGGCATGTTGCCTTTGAATTGTCCGTACCAAATGCAGAATAGGACAAGATTTACATCTAAACACCAATGATTTTGCAATGATAAACAGCGTTCAGCGCAGCCTGGTTTATCATATAGAGCAAGCGAAAAATTCCAGAAACTGGCAGAGGGTACGACAAATTCTGACATGACAGGCAAGTAGTGCTGGGTTGTAATTTTCTAAGCCGCCTGGCAGCGACTTTTCTATGATCTGGCTATTTTATAGCAACGGAGCCTCAGGAGTTAACGCGCAAAAATGCATATTCATATACTTGGCATTTGCGGAACGTTTATGGGCAGCCTGGCAGCGATTGCCAGGCAACTGGGGTATCGTGTTAGTGGCAGTGATATGAATGTCTACCCACCCATGAGTACCCAATTGGAGTCGTTGGGGATTGAGTTGAAAGAAGGTTATCGTTTCGAGCATCTGCAGCCGATACCGGATTTGGTCGTTATAGGCAATGCATTATCCCGAGGTAATCCGGCCGTTGAGTACGTGTTAAATGAGGGGATACCACATACCTCTGGTCCACAGTGGCTTGCGCAGTATGTACTCCAAGATAAATGGGTACTTGGCGTTGCCGGGACTCATGGTAAGACCACAACCAGTGCGCTATTGGCATGGATTCTTGAGAAGGCTGGCATCAGGCCCGGGTATCTGATCGGTGGTGTTACTCAAAACCTGGAGTATTCTGCTGCTTTAGGTGACTCTGCTTTTTTTGTTGTGGAAGCAGATGAGTATGACACAGCATTTTTTGACAAGCGTTCCAAATTTATTCACTATGCCCCGCGCACTGCTATTCTCAACAATCTGGAATTTGACCACGCTGATATCTTCGATAACCTGGAAGCAATTGAGCGACAGTTTCATCATCTGGTGCGCACAGTGCCAGGCAATGGCCTGATAATTACGCCACATCAGGAGTCAGCTTTAGAAGCGGTGCTGGCTAAAGGTTGTTGGAGCCCTCGACAACAATTTGGAATCGACGTGCCTGAAGAGGTGTGTAAGTTGTTGGCCGCTGATGGCGGTGTATTTTGGAATGCCGAAACTGGTGATGCACACGGTGCAAATTTCGAAATCGTAAAGTATGGACAGGGCTCGACCGGAGAGGTGATGAACCGGGCGCCTGTGATTTGGAGTCAAACCGGGCTTCACAATGTCAAAAACGCGCTGGCTGCTGTAGCGGCTGCTCATCATGTCGGTATCGAAGCAGGGATTGCTGCAGCCGCACTTGAAGAATTTAAGGGTGTAAGACGGCGCATGGAGTTACTGGCTGAAGTTGAAGGAGTCCATGTCTATGATGATTTCGCCCATCACCCAACAGCTATCGCGGCTACTCTGCAAGGAATGGCAGCAAAGCTTGCAGAAATCACGACAAAAACCCGCCTTATAGCAGTCATCGAGCCGCGTTCCAGTACCATGAAAATGGGTATGCATCAGGAAGGGCTTAACCGTGCCTGCGAGTCAGCGGATATGGTGGTGTGGTATAAACCTGATCAGTCTGCAATTGATTTTAAATCATTGCTCAAAACTGGCAGCGTACCTGCGTATGCTTTTGATAATACAGACGCCATCGTGACTTATTTGGAAGAAAGAAGTATGCGGGGTGATCATATTGTTATCATGAGCAATGGCGGATTTGGTGGTATCCACCAGAAACTGATTAAGGCTTTGAATCACGGCCCGTAAGCTTTAGTGCAATTGGCGAGCATTCAAAAGGATTCTGTTTAATAAGCATGGTTGAGCGGCAGAATATAGCGCTTTTTCCCTTACACGTTGTTTTGTTTCCAGGAAGCAAACTGGATTTACAAATCTTTGAACAACGCTACCTGGATATGATTAGTCAGTGTATGCGAAACGATGAAGGTTTCGGTGTCTGTTTATTGCGCGAGGGTGAAGAAGTTATTCGTGAGGTGAGTAAGCAGACGATTCATCGCACTGGCACTTATGGCAAAATCATCGATTGGGACCAGCTTGAGAACGGTTTGCTGGGAATAACCATTGAAGGGCAAACGAAATTCCGTATCCATGATTGCTGGCAAGCTGATAGCGGTGTACTGGAGGCCAGCGTTGAATTCAATGAGATGGACAGTTTGCAGCAGGACGTCGTTCCTCATGACGATGAGTTTGCAGTGCTGGTCGATTTATTGCAGAACCTGGACAGTCACCCAATGATCGAACAGAAAAATATTAAGGTAGATTATGACAATCTGTGGGAATTAGGTTGGCGTCTTAGCGAGTTGATTCCCATAGAGCTTGAGAAGCGCCAGGAATTGCTGGAACTGGATGATCCCTGGGATCGTATACACGCCATCGAGAGCCTGGTTTCAGATATTGCCAACGAAGACAATCAGGGAGCCCCTGATTAATGTTTGCGAGGCAGTTAGTGCAAGGCAAAAATCAGCGAAAAAGCGCAGTTTATAGGTCATAAATGCGCATTTTGAGCTGATTTTTAACGCAGCAATAACAACGTAGGTAATTAATAGGTAATTAATCAGAGGTTCCTTCGTTATTCCCAGTACGCCCGCTAATCCCACTACTGGCCATCAGCACCTGGTTATCTGGCAATGACCAAATGGCCAACCCGGATTTGCACCCTTATGAGCATGTTTGGAGAGAGCCATGTTGGCCAGGCTTATCGATGTTACCGGCTGGAATCATGAACAGTGGTTGGCAGTCAGTCTATTGGCGTTCATCATCGTTACTGTAATTGTTGTTCTGCATCGCATGATCAAGGTTTTTCGATTGTCGAAAAAGCCAGCTTATCAACCCAATCTGAGGCCGCTTCGCCGACAGCGTCAATCGCGGCAATTAATAAATGCTTTCAGCAGTTAAGAATAATTTCATCCTGTACCTGGGTTTGTTGTGTTCAGCCGGGCTGACAGGTATCGGTAGTCAGGCAATCATCGTGCGCCATGACGTGCAATCTACCGACTATGAAATTCGTAGCATTGAATATCCGGCTGTGTTTTTTCTGGAGCGGCAAGGTAGCCGCAAAGTTTGTGTGGCTACTGTTATCCATTCTCAATGGGCACTCACAGCAGCCCATTGCACTGAAGAGACGATGCTTGACGAAACTGTCGCAGCAGGCCGACGCTTCGGGGTTCAAGTTGGCAGCAAAGCGCGCGCGATTGATCTGGTGATCAAACACCCCCTGTATGATCAACGATCTGCCACCGATGTTGATCTTGCTTTGCTGCGTTTTCGAAAGCCTTCTAACACGCCTCGCCCAATAAATTTGCAGCAAGGTCGCGATGAGTTGGGTGCGGAGGTGGCTTTGGTTGGCTGGGGTTATTATGGTCTGGGTACTTTGGGCCGACAGTATGACGATGGTCGCAAAAGGCGGGCAAGTAACCAGATTTCTACAGCGCAGAGATACCTGCGTTTCGTTTTTGATGATCCCCGTAACTCTGGATCGACAAGTTTACCGCTGGAGGGTATGCCCAGTCTGGGTGACAGTGGGGGGCCTGCGCTGATACAGACTGAACTCGGCGCTTCTCTCGCCGGGATTGCTGTTGGCCAGATTCAGGGCGAGGATTATCAGGAAGAAACTCAGGGTAAGTATGGTGCAGTAGCGGTGTATGAGAGAGTTTCCAGCCATATCGACTGGATTGAAGAAGTAATAGGTGAAGAGGTGCCTTTTGGCAGTTGAGAGCAAACTAAATTGTCGTTGTTTAATGAGCGAGTGAATCAATGACCAAAAAATCAGGGAGCTTCTGATTCATGTTTGCGAGGCAGTTAGTGCAAGGCAAAAATCAGCGAAAAAGCGCAGTTTATAGGTCATAAATGCGCATTTTGAGCGGATTTTTAACGCAGGAATAACAACGTAGGTAATTAATAGGTAATTAATAGGTAATTAATAGGTAATTAATCAGAGGTTCCTTAGACATTGATTGTTTTCGCCAGCCAATAACCTGTCGGTGCGCCCTGTTACACGATAGGCGATGAGTCCCACCCATTCCCGCATAGCTCGACGTAGTACAGCTAGATTATCAGAAAAATTAAAATTCAATCGCAATAGATTCCCTGTTTGCGAGTAGTGATCAACAGGGTAAGCGAATACCGGCCAATCTGCAGCGCAAAATACGCCTATCGAACGGGCCATGTGAAATGCGGAAGTGACTAATATCCAGTTTTGACCAGGCTGAGGATTAACGAGCGTCTTGCTGTTGATGGCATTTTCAACTGTATTGCGAGATTCACTCTCATACAAAATAGCGCGATCGCTCAATCCCAATTGATCGAATAAAAAGCGTGCATAATCGGCTGCCTTGTATTCCTGTTCCATCAGGCTGCCGTTGCCTCCTGTAAACACGACCTGTGCTTCGGGATAGAGTTCGGACATGTACACCAGCGAAAAAAGTCTTTCGCTGGCATTGCCAATTTCGGTTTGTCCCCAGATTTCAGATTTCTCTGGTTCAATGGCTCCGCCCAACACAATAATGCCATCAGCTTGCGCAGGCAATGCTGCATTGGCAGGAAATCTGTTTTCCAGAGGCGCTATCAACCATTCGCCAACGGGGAATGCCGCGATCGTCACAAGCAGCAATGTGCAGGCAGCGAGCAGGTTGCGGGAAAGTCTTTGCCACCCAAACAGCATGGCAAACCAGGCGCTGGTACCTAGCAGAACTATCAAACTGTCTGGTGAAACCAGTACCCGGAAAACTTTGGAAGCGATGAAGAAAACAGTGTCCATAGGATATAACTAATTATCCTGCCACTGAGCGTAAGACTTTATTTCTTTGCTTCATTTTTTCGCTTCTGATGCTACCTGCTCATCAGAGCAAATAGTGGGTAGATTGTATGGTTGAATTTGCTAATATCAACCGCTGTATCCACGCATTTTTAGGAGTATGCAGTATGACAATTCAGGTAGGCGATAAAGTACCCGCGGCGACTTTTAAAGTGATGACCGCTAATGGCCCGACAGATGTGAGCAGTGATGAAGTGTTTGGCGGTAAGAAAGTTGTGTTTTTTGCTGTACCAGGTGCTTTTACACCGGGTTGTTCTATGACTCATCTGCCTGGATTTGTGGTGCAAGCCGATGCGATTAAAGCAAAAGGCGTAGATACGATTGCCTGTATGGCCGTCAATGATGCTTTTGTGATGGGTAGTTGGGGGCAGGCGCAGAACGCCGATGAAATTTTGATGCTTGCTGATGGCAACGGAGAGTTTACAGCCGCTATTGGCCTGGAAATGGACGCGAGTGGATTTGGCATGGGGACCCGATGCACCCGTTTCGGTATGATTGTGGAAGATGGTACGGTGACTTACCTGGGAATTGAAGCGCCCGGCGAAATCAAGGCCAGTTCGGCTGAAACCATGCTGGAGCAACTATAACTGCATTTAGGGAGCCTCTGATTAATGTTTGCGAGGCAGTTAGTGCAAGGCAAAAATCAGCGAAAAAGCGCAGTTTATAGGGCATAAATGCGCATTTTGAGCTGATTTTTAACGCAGCAATAACAACGTAGGTAATTAATCAGAGGTTCCTTAGATATTGCCCCCGAGCACGCAGTTCAATAACCATAATATAATGAGCAGTAGCAGGACTTCATCATGATTACTCAATATCTCGATTATTCCGATGGCGACACAGCCCTAGAGGCCTATGTAGCTTACCAGGAAACTGACGTGCAAAAGCCCTTGGTGCTTGTCTGCCATGATTGGAGTGGGCGACGACAATTTGCCTGTAATGCAGCAGAACGAGTTGCTGCAATGGGTTATATTGGACTCGCTCTCGATATGTATGGCAAAGGCGTTTTTGGTAATGATGGAGATGCTGATCTCAATGCATCATTGATGAATCCTTTTGCAACTGATCGCGCTTTATTGCGGCAGCGTATAAGAGCAGCGCTAACTGCGGGCCGGAATATTCCTCAGGTTGACCCTACTAAGGTGGCAGCTATGGGCTACTGCTTCGGCGGTATGTGTGTGTTGGAGTTAGCGCGTTCAGGGGCTGATGTGCAGGGCGTTGTCAGCATCCATGGCATATTCACCCCTGGTGAAGTGTCCAATAAAAAAATCACCGCGAAGGTGCTTTGTCTGCACGGGCATGATGATCCTATGGTGCCGCCTGAACAGGTTTTGGCTTTTGAAGCTGAAATGAATGCGGCCGGTGTGGACTGGCAGGTGCATACCTATGGTGGCACCATGCACGCGTTCACCAATCCTGCGGCGAACAATCCAGACTTCGGCACTGTCTATAGTGAAGTTGCAGAGAAACGCACCTACCAGTCGCTGGCGAATTTTCTTGGCGAATTGTTTTAGGGAGCTTCTGATTAATGTTTGCGAGGCAGTTAGTGCAAGGCAAAAATCAGCGAAAAAGCGCAGTTTATAGGTCATAAATGCGCATTTTGAGCTGATTTTTAACGCAGCAATAACAGCGTAGGTAATTAATCAGAGGTTCCTTAGCTAACTCCTTTTCAAATTATTACCCGACACAGTTTTTCTAATCAGGGAGCGAGCATGAGCGATCAGTCTACTGGTTCCAATTTTGATCAGAAGCGGAGCCGCATTGGTTTAATTTTAGGACCCACCGTCTTCTTCTTCATGCTGTTTTTTGTAGAGCTTGATCCCGACAATCCGCTTGTCACCAGAATGGCTGCGGTTATATTACTGATGGCAATCTGGTGGATAAGTGAAGCTGTTCCATTAGCAGCGACTGCGCTCTTGCCAATCGTATTGTTCCCATTTCTTGGCATCATGTATGGTCGCGAAGTACCGGCGGGGTCAAGGGTTGATATGAGCAGTGCCGGGTACAGGGAGGGGTTTGATGCGTCCAGCTTCGACGTGATTCTTCCCAATGTTGCTAATCAATATATGGATTGGATCATCCTGCTATTCATGGGGGGATTTATCATTGCAATCGCAGTGGAGAAGTGGAATCTCCACAAGCGCATTGCGCTGAATATTTTGTCGATCGTAGGCGGACAACCTCACCGGCTGGTACTGGGGGTTATGCTGGCTACAGGCTTTCTTTCTATGTGGTTATCCAACACGTCCACTGCACTGATGATGATGCCAATGGGAATGTCACTCATCCTGCTTTATGAGGAGCTCAATGCTGGATTGGTCAAACGAGGTGAGGTGATCGACAGCCGCGCTTCAAATTTCTCATTAACCTTGTTATTGGGTATTGCATACTCTGCATCCATTGGTGGTTTTGCAACTTTGATTGGAACCCCACCTAATGGTGTTTTGGTGACGCAACTGCCGCAGTTGTTTCCGGACGCGCCTGAGCTGACATTTTCTACCTGGTTATTGTTCGCATTGCCGATGAGTACTGTTTACATGCTTTTGTCCTGGGTATTACTAACGCGTTTTGTGTTCCCACTGCCGTCCTCAACGCCTTTTAGTGGACGCGACTTCATCAAAGATGAATTGAGGAAGCTGGGACCGATGTCTACTGAAGAACGACGCGTAATGGTGGTGTTTGTTACTTTCGCCGTGTTGCTAATGACCAGAAAGGAACACCTGCTTGGTGCTGATGTGGGTGTATTCGGCTGGAGTTACTACCTGGATAGACTGTTAGAAACATTTGGCAGTTTGCCGGTTGGCTACTTGATCGACGATGGCACAGTGTCAATCGGTATGGCGCTTACATTGTTTATGATTCCAGCAGGTACTCACATCGGAGGCAGACTGCTTGATTGGGATGATGCGAAGAAAATTCCCTGGGGAATATTGTTGTTGTTCGGTGGAGGGCTGGCGATTGCTAAAGGATTTACCACCTCTGGCCTGTCAGATTTCGTGGCCGCTCAGCTGCAGGTATGGTTGGAGGATGCCAGTCCTTTGATTATTGTGATTAGTACTGTGGGCATCATTACAGGTCTCACAGAAGTTGCCTCCAATACGGCTACTATTTCCCTGTCGTTGCCCATAATGGCGAGTCTGTCCCAGGCAATTGAGTCACATCCGTTGTTGTTATTGATCCCCACAACACTGGCAGCATCCTGTGCGTTTATGCTGCCAGTATCCACGCCTCCCAATGCCATAGTCTATGGATCTGGACGAATTCCCATTATGAAAATGGTAGTAGCAGGCATCTGGTTAGACATTTTATCCGTAGTGTTGCTGACAATATTTATCTACACACTGGGCCATCTGGCATTTGGAGTATTGGGTGGATACCCGGCCTGGGCCATGCCCTAGAGGGTGTTGTAGCAAATTCGCTGAATAATGACTCAGTTCGCACTCCAGAAAGCCGGGAATTTTGGCAATATGCCCTTTGTGCTGGTGTGGGAAACAAGCCTATAACAGCCCCTGCAAGGCAGACAAAAGGGGGCCGGTAACAATTCGGGTAAAAAAGGGCTATAAAATCAAGGGCTATAAAATCAATAGCTGAGCTGTAAATTGCGGGCCTAAATCACGACAATTATCTGATGAATGATCACTGTCCCATCGACGAAGGTAGGACCAACCCTTGTCCTGCTGGTGATGACAATTGCCCTAATCTCCTCGACGTTGAAAAACTTCGTGAGGAGGTTAAACAGTTGGCGACCTTGGTGCGCACGGATGAACTCACGGGCTTGTTTAATTTCCGCTATTTCAACCAGGCACTTAGCCTGGAAATGGAACGTACTCGCCGTTCAGGTCAGCCGACATGTCTGATTATGTGCGACCTGGACCATTTCAAGGACATCAACGACTTACATGGTCATGAAGTTGGAAACATCGTTTTGAGCCATGTGGCCGGATTAATCAAGAAAACCATTCGTCGTTTGGATATTCCCTGCCGCTATGGTGGCGAGGAGTTTGCACTGATTCTCCCGGGTACGCAGCTACAGCAAGGCGTTCGGTTTGCCAATCGGTTACGTTTAATTATTGAGAATTCTCCAGTTGACGCCGGTGGTCTCATGCTCGGTATCGGGGCCAGTTTTGGTGTTGATGTTTACAGCAGAAGAGATCAATTAACTGAGAAAGAATTTGTAGAAAAGGCAGATGGGTTTTTATATTTAGCAAAACAAGGGGGAAGAAATCGAGTAGGCCATCCCCCCTTTATAGATGACGATTCGGCTGACCTTTAAAACAAAGAATCTGCTGCCAGTTAGTTGCTGGATCCAAACCGCACTACCTGCGTTGCCAGATGATGTAAAATGGCTGCGGTTGCTCCCCAAATTCTATAATCCTCGTAGTGGAGTTCCAGTACTTTGCGTTGCTGGTTCTGGTATTCATAACTGGATTGCATATAGGCATTTGGATTGAGGATTAATTCCAGTGGGGTCTGGAAGATGTCAGCCACCTCTACAGGGCAGGCTTCGAATTTTAAATCGTTTTCTATAATACCAATCACAGGAGTTACTCGGAAACCCGAAGGCAGAGCCAGTTCGCCCAATCGACCGACTACCTGCACATGATGTTGTGGCAAGCCAATTTCTTCTTCGCTTTCTCTAAGTGCCGTTGCAATTTCATCCTTGTCTTCTGGTTCGCTTGTTCCGCCAGGTAAGCTTATCTGACCAGCATGATTCTTGAGATTTTCGGACCTGACAGTAAGCACAACATGACTTTCGCCATTTCTAAGTCGTGTCACCGGGATAAGAACGGCTGCCTTGCGAAACTGCGCCAGCTGTTCCTGAGCCATAGCATTGACACCTGAATCCGGGTGCGGTATCGGGTCGGCATCTGTGTGCTGTCCTGCTTCAAAAAAACTGAGTAAGCCGTGATAAGGCTTGTGGGTGTCGGTATTTTTAATAGCTGGGTCGCTCATCAGGTTGCAAGAACTGGGATAAAAAATGCCGACTTATGTCGGCATTTTTCTTATTTAACATTTTTAATGTTGAGCTTAAAGCAGTGCTATCGGAAATTCCAATTTACTGCAAAAAATGCTCTTGCATATTCACCTGGGAAGTAGCGATCGCCGCTGAAGGTTGTCCAGTCAGCACGCTCCGCATACTTTTCATCAGTAACATTCATCACATTCAACGACAAAGTCATATCTTCATTAAGCGTGTACTGACTCCGCAAATTCAGTAAGTCATGACCTGCATAAGAAGCAGTGTTTTCCGGGTTGGTGAAGTAATCCCCCATATTCACCCATTCCAATTCGGTGATGAGCGCTGGCATTGGGCGCCAGGTAAGACGCACAGTACCAAATGTATTTGGGGCAGTGTCTATGTTATTACCTTCGATATCGATGCCACCGGAGGTGCGTGAATTCTCATACGTATGCTTGGCGAAGTTGCCAACAGCGCGAATCGATAGCGTGTCGGTGATGTCACGGCCAATCTCTAATTCGATTCCGCGATGTCGTGTGCTGCTGCCATTCACGTTTTCGCGAGAGCTGTTCTGAAAAATGTCATTATCCTTATCCATGTGATAAAGGCTGGCAGAATAGTCCCAGCCTGTACCAGCGCCGATAACGCTGATTTCAAAACTATCCAGCTCCACGGATTCCAGATCAGCTACAGACTGATTGTTTTGCAATCGATACAATTCTGTTGCCTGTGGTGCGCGAAAACCACGCTGCACTCGTGCCTGGAATGTATGGTTATCATTCAATGCATAACTCAGGCCGAGCTTCGGCGATACATTGAAGAAATCATCATTGCGATCAGCAGGACGGTTATAACGACAGCCAAATCGACAGGCCACACCGAATTCATCTGTCCGACCATCAATCATCAGGTTGTCATAATCGTATTCAACGTTTTCCAGACGCAGACCAAGCGACAATTCCCATCCGCTTGATAAGGAGGTTTCGTAGTCCACGAAGCCGGCAATCTGTTGGGCATCAACATCGAAATCATAATGGCGACCCTGCGGTATTGAGTTGCGCAGGAAGAATGATCCTTCTGTTGGGTTGGGTTGAAACTGGGTTAGTGACGCACTGGTGCTTTCCAGATCAATACCCACTGCTAACTCCGCGCCATTCGCCAGGTTTCTATACCCAACTGCCTGTAGTCCAAAGCTGGAATGCTCGAAATCTTCAATCGGTTGCCCGGGCAGGAAGTGCTGCATGAAACTCATGTCTACATCGCGAACATAAGGGGTCAGCACCAGTTCCCAATTATCGGACTGGTGGGTAAATCGAGTCCATGCACGGGTGCTGGCGCTGTCGCGGAAGGCTTCAGGATTAGAATTGGTTCTGCGTTGTGTAGAGTCTTCATAGGCATTGGTGCCGACAACAAAACCCGCAGTTTCCTGATTCAGATTGCTATGAGTGATACCGCCGTCCAGCTCTGTGCCATTTTCTGTGGTATAGCTGTACAGCCACGATAATTTTTGCTGATCTACGTGGGAATCATCACGAAAGCCCTCCTCGTGAACGCCGTTGACCAACAGTGTTTGTTTGAAATTGCCATAGTCCTGACCAACTGCTCCGCGAATTCGGTAGGAGCCCCTCGGTCCAGTTTCCAAACGTAAGTTTCCAGCATCACCTGGCTCCGGTAGCACGACATTAATCAAACCATGGACTGCGTTTGATCCCCAAAATGCACTGCCGGGTCCCCGTACGACTTCTATCTGACGCGCATTTTCGGTGTGAGCATCAAACATTTCGTTGACGTTACAAAATCCAGAGGCGCGTAGCGGGATTCCGTTTTCTGCTACCAGAAATGATCCGCAGGCACCCGCGCCGGTAAGAACCGGAGAGCGAATTGAAGCCAGACTTTCCTGGCCATTGTTTCGGTGTATATTGACGCCAGGTAGTCGGTCCAGTGCTTCCTGATAATGCGTGAGAGCGATTACGCTCAACTCACGTGAGTCAAGAACTGAAACTGCAGCATTGATGCCTGCCAGGCCTTCGGATCGGCGTGTTGTGGAAATTACTTCGATCTTATTTATCACATCCGTACCGGCTGTGGATTGAGCGAAGGCAGGTAGTGCCGCCATAGCAGTGCTGGCCGCAATGCTGGAAACCAGTAGCTTGCGAATCATGTTTTTTCTCCAAATTGAAAGCAGGTTTAAATGCAGAGATAAAGCGAGTAATTGTTTAAGCGCAGTTTTAATTTTTGTCAGTCGCTTTTATTTTTTATTGTTCTCGCAGTATTGAGCTTTCTCCATTTAAATTCAGCGAACGGGGCCAGGTTTGCACCTGCAGAGTTATGTTCGTTGAATGCTTATTTTAAAAAAACTCCTTAAAAATCAAGGAATCACGGATTTTGGCGGACGGTAAAAGCGCGAGAATATAGCACAGAAGAGAGGTGATTTCCCCTATTTTTTGCAGCCACCCCATAGACCACGTACACTAGTTACCCCTTGCGTGGTTCTCTTCATCGAATTGACTCATCACCTTGGTGGCGTGAGGTGAGGCTGCGGTCTCTGTTTAAGAGGAAAAGCAAAGCGGGTGGGGGAGTGCTTACAATGGAAACTCGATTTACCAGGATGGCGGGAATTAAGTATCCCGTTGTGCAAGGAGGTATGCAATGGGTAGGTCTCGCCGAGCTTGCCTCTGCTGTGTCGAATGCGGGTGGTCTTGGTATTCTCACCGGTCTTACTCAACCAACTCCTGAGGATTTACAGAAAGAGATTCAACGCTGTCGGGAGATGACGGATAACCCGTTTGCAGTAAATCTGACTATTTTGCCCACGATCAAGCCCGTGCCCTATGAGGAATATGTGCAGGCCATTGTTGATTCCGGTGTAAAGATCGTTGAGACCGCTGGAAGGAACCCTGAGCCTTTTCTGCCTTTGTTTAAATCTGCGGGTATTAAAGTCATTCACAAATGCACATCTATTCGTCATTCCCTGAAAGCAGAAAAAATCGGCTGCGACGCCGTGAGTGTGGATGGTTTCGAATGTGCGGGTCATCCGGGTGAAGATGATGTCACCAACATGATCCTGTTACCGTTGGCCGCTCGCCGACTTAAGGTGCCATTTCTTGCCTCTGGTGGTCTCGGCGATGGCAAAGGACTTGCTGCCGCGCTTGCTATGGGTGCCGATGGCATCAATATGGGTACCCGTTTTATGGTGACCAAAGAAGCACCTATCCATGACAAGATAAAGCAGGCAATGGTTGACGCTTCAGAATTAGATACGGCGCTTATATATAGAACATTAAGCAATACGGCTCGTGTGTTTAAAAACAGCATTGCTGAGAAGGTTTTGGCAATTGAATCTCAACCTGGTGCAACCAGGTTCGAAGATATTCAACCTCTGGTCCAAGGTGCTAAAGGCAAAGCGCTTTTTGAAGAGGGGGATCTTGATCGTGGCATTTGGTCCGCAGGAATGATTGTCGGTTTGATTGATGATGTGCCGACTTGTGAAGAGTTAGTAGATCGCATCGTCGGCGAAGCAGAAGAGATCATTAATGAACGTTTGCGGAAACTGGCCTCTGCCTGAATGTTTAGTATAAGAAATCCGGAGAAGGTTTGAATGGAAGTTAAAGGTAAAATTATCGTAGTGACTGGGGCTGCAAGTGGCATAGGCAGAGCTTTATGCGAGTGCTTTGCCGCTGAAGGTGCGAAAGCAGTTGTGGCATCTGATGTTGATACAGTGGGGATGGCTGAAACATTAGCCAGGATCGGTGATCAATCCGAAGCGGTAGGGATACCTTGTGATGTGGGTAACGAAGAAGAAGTTAACAAACTCGTTGCTGAAACCTTATCCTGCTTCAATCATATCGATTTGTTTTGTTCCAATGCTGGAATCTTTACACCAGGCGATGAGAATGTGCCAACAGATGCGTGGCAATCCATTTGGGATATCAATGTGATGTCGCATATCTTCGCAGCTCGCGCTGTACTACCGGGTATGCTGGAGAGAGGTGAGGGCTATTTGTTAAACACTTCGTCAGCGGCTGGACTATTGAGTCAGGTAGGTTCTGCTCCGTATTCCGTTACCAAACATGCGGCCATCGGATTTGCAGAATGGCTCTCGATTACCTATGGAGCCAGAGGCATCAAAGTCTCGGCGCTTTGCCCGCAAGCTGTGCGCACTGCCATGACTGCAGGCAGCGAAGAAGGAGGTGTGGCGGGCCTTGATGGGATGTTGGAGCCGGAACAGTTAGCAGACACAGTTATTGAAACCCTGGCAGAGGAACGTTTTCTAGTGCTGCCCCATCCAGAAGTGCTGACCTACATACGACGCAAGACAGACGATTATGATCGCTGGCTGGGCGGCATGCGTCGCTTGCATGAACGCTTCGCTGAGGCTTATAAAGAACGCGCTGAAAGGGAGCAAAACCGTTAAAGTACAATTGACAGTCTGCTATGGGATTAACTCAAACACTGTACAATAAATTTTTTGCTGGAATACAGCGCAGTCTGCCGTCTGCCTGTTTGTTGTCGGCCTTCCTCGGAGTGAGTGCGGTGAGTGCACAGGAACAAATTGAGCTCACTGATGGTTCAGTGCTAACAGTATTCATGGTACGGCCTGCAGAGACCACCAGTGAGCCAGGTTCATTGCTGATTCTAATGGGAGGCGGGCCTGGTAATGCCTCAATATCTCGAGATACCTCCATTTGGTTAGGTGGAGGCTTTGCCGAAAGAGGCTGGATGGTCGCAGTTCCGGTGTCACCTGACAATCGTGCGTTTCGCGGAGCTGAAAACAACAACAAAGTTGCACAGCTCATTGAGGTATTAAAACAACGTGACAGTATCGCCGATGGGCGCGTCATGTTGGCTGGTATTTCCAATGGCGGCATATCGGCTTTGGAAATTGCGCGCAGAGATCCTGATGCCTACATGGGAGTTATTGCAGTGCCCGCGCTGTCCACTTCGGCCCGGGATAATCGGCCCTTGAAGAATTTTCCAGTGTATCTTCGCATAGGGGGTGAAGATCAGTTAGGCTGGGCAGATCGCTTTGACGACACTGAAGCTGCACTCACCGAGGCCGGTGTAGATCTTGATGCGGCAATTCTGGATAGTGCTCCTCATATGTTCAGAATGAATTGGGAATCACTGGACCCTTGGTTAGAGCGTGTTAAATCAGAACGTGCAAATTTTTAAATAGAACAATTAAGAACCTATCGAACAACAAAATCTATAAGGAGAAAGTAATGTTGAAGAAAAGTTTAGCGCTGCTGGGCAGCTTCATAGTGTCGGGCAGTTTTGCCACTGCGGCATTAGCTGTCGGCCCTGCTGCAAACATAGATCAACTCTCTTGGATGACGGGAAACTGGGCAGGACAGCTCGGGCCGAACCAACTGGAAGAAAATTGGATTGCAGCTGAAGGCGGTTCTATCGCTGCTATGGTGCGAATGACCGGTAACGGCGCTACCAGTATGTTTGAGATGATTACGATTGAAGAGGTTGATGGCTCATTGGTGTTACATATTAAACAGTGGGACCCAGGATTTTCTCCTCGTACTGAGTTGCCACAAAAAATGGAGCTTGAAGAAATCACTGCAAACAGCGTGAAGTTTCGCGCTGTAACTGAGGGTGACATATCATCTTTGGGGTACAGCCATCCTGATGCGGAGTCCTTTATCATTCATGTGGAGCGTCCAGATGGCAGTACTATTGATCTACCATTGCAAAAGCGCAGCATCTGGTAGTCAGCCCAGGGTCGTGAAACAAGAAGGGGTGTTAGGTTTAATCTAACATCCTTTTTTAAATAATCGGATTAGCGCTCAATCGGAAGTATGTGTTTGTTTTGTTCTACCAACTCGGCGATGTTTTCATCTGAGTATTTCGGATAGCCACGCTTAGCAGAAGCTGGTTGATGTTGCAGACTTACTCCTTCCCGCCGTGCTGTTTATGGTCGGACAGGGCGGGGTTGTAAACCACCACCGCAGTTCGGGCAAACGTTTTGCAGGGTTGTGGTTACGCATTCTTTGCAATACGCACATTCGTAAGTGCAGATATAAGCCTCTTCGCTGGTTGGCGGTAAATCTGTATCGCAGAGTTCGCAGTTTGGATTAAGGAACCTCTGATTAATTACCTACGTTGTTATTGCTGCGTTAAAAATCAGCTCAAAATGCGCATTTATGATCTATAAACTGTGCTTTTTCGCTGATTTTTGCCTTGCACTCACTGCCTCGCAAACATTAATCAGAGGCTCCTTAACTGAGAGTATTAAGCATTGTTAAGCAATTCCACCCAATTGCCATCCGGGTCCGCCACAATCGCAATAGTCACTCCTTCTCGAATGGTTTTCACCGGCACAACTACTTCAACATTTGCGGCTTGCAGTTTTTCGACTAAAGCATCCAGATCAGTTATGTGTAGAGTCCAGTATCGATAACCAGTGGCACCTCTTATTCCGCCTGGTGGTGCTTCGGTAGCTGGCTGTGGATCAAGCTCAATAACTTTGACGATACTTTCGCCTGCCTTGAAGCGGTGCATCACACCGCCACCCGGCATATCGATAACTGCTTCTGCCTCCAATCCCAATTGCTCGCTGTAAAAAGTCAGCATGGCTTGTAAATTGTTAGTGATAATACCGATATCGATAGCCGGTTTTTGAATTGCCATGCTTTCTTCCTCTCAGGCAGCGCCCATCATTGCTTTAACTTCCAGGAACTCTTCAAATCCTTCAATTCCCCATTCGCGCCCGTTGCCTGATTGTTTATAGCCACCGAAAGGAGCGGCAAAATCTGGCCCAGCTCCATTGAGATGCACGTTACCTGTGCGTAGCTGACGAGCGACAGCCTGAGCGTGTTCTGGTTTGCCGGAAACGTAGCCTGACAGCCCGTAATCAGTATCGTTTGCAATAGACACCGCATCTGCTTCGTCTTTATAAGGCAGGATGCATAATACTGGGCCGAATATTTCTTCTCGGGCAACAGTCATATCATTGTTTACATTAGCAAAGACTGTAGGTTGTACGTAGTAGCCTTTATCAATTCCTTCTGGGCGTCCCGGTCCACCAGCAATAAGTTCAGCACCTTCTTCTATGCCTTTCTCAATGAGTCCTTGAATCTTGTTGTATTGCAATTCGCTGACGACTGGACCAAGCCGTGTGCTTTCATCATTGGGGTCGCCAATAGTCGCTTTGGCTGCAGCGACTCTGGCGATTTCAATAGCTTCTGCCATTCGGTTTTCTGGTACCAGCATACGAGTTGGAGCATTACAGGATTGTCCACTGTTGCCGAAACAACCTGCTACACCGCCAGCGACTGCTTTGGCAAAGTCAGTGGTATCGTCCAGGATGATATTAGCAGACTTTCCCCCGAGTTCCTGGGTGACGCGCTTGATACCATCGGCAGCTGCGCGCGCAACTTCTCTTCCGGCTCGGGTTGAACCGGTAAACGAAACTACATCTATCTCGGGGTGTGCGGATATGGCGGTGCCTGCCGAGGGGCCATCACCGTTTACTAAATTGAAAACTCCTGCAGGCAAGCCGGATTCAGCAATGACTTCAGCTAATATGCAGGCGCTAATCGGAGCGATCTCACTCGGCTTCAGTACCATGGTGCATCCCGTTGCAATTGCCGGAGCGACTTTGCAGGCAATCTGGTTGAGCGGCCAATTCCAGGGCGTGATGAATCCGCAAACGCCAGCAGGCTCTTTAACAATTCGAGTTGTACCACGCACTTCTTCAAATTCATAGTTTTCCAGAATTTTGAGCGCAGTCATAAAGTGACCCATGCCACTTCCCACCTGGGCGGTTCTGGATAAGGTTATCGGGGCGCCCATTTCCATGGAAATGGTGCTTGCCATCGTTTCGCTGCGCGCCTTCAGTCCAGCAATAATGTTGCTCAGAACTTGCGTGCGTTCCTCAATGCTACTCTGTGACCAGTCAGGAAAAGCAGCTCTGGCAGCCTGGGCAGCAGCATCTACATCGTCAGCGTTGCCCATGGCGATTGTCGCGAAGGATTCTTCAGTCGCAGGATTGATCACGTCCAGTAAAGGCCGTTGGGGCTCGATCCATTCGCCATTGATGTAAAACTTGGTGTACGCCGTTTTCATGAGACTGCTCCTGTTGCTGCCTAGAATATTCAATTACACTGCTGGCTTTGGTCAAATCACGTGTTATGGAACGTGAATAGCGCGAAAGAAGCCAGCGCAAAGAGTCGCTAGTATAACCAGATTCAGATTAGCGAAGAAATAGAGATGTCACCTTCATTCACTCGAAAAATGGGTAGCAGCTTAGCGGGGTTTTTGTCCAAACCTCTAAGTGGCTACCAGCGTCTCGATACTGTATCAGTTGGGGCTCTCGCTGAAGTTTTGCAGCCTGGAGATGTTGTGTTAGTGGAGGGTAATACCCGTATCAGTGTGGCTGTTCAATACCTGTCTCAATCGTCCTGGTCACATGCCTGTCTTTACGTCGGTAATACTGGTGATCCAGGCTCGGAAGCCAGTTTATTAGAAGCAGACTTACGCGATGGAGTGCGCTTGGTTGCTCTGGATCATTACCGGGAGTTTAATCTGCGCATTTGCCGACCACTGAATTTGAGTGCAGAGGACCAAGCAAGCTTGGTGGAAAACGGGCGAAAAAGATTAGGGCATAAATACGATTTGAAAAATGTCATCGATCTTGTGCGTTACTTAATCCAAAAGCCTGCCGTGCCGCAGCGTTTTCGTCGCTCAATGATCAGCCTGGGCAGTGGCGAGCCCACCAAAGCGATTTGTTCTACCTTAATCGCTGAGTTGTTTCAGTCGATTGATTATCCGATTTTGCCCATTCTAGGTCCGGAATCAGCAGAGGGTGGGAAAGTTCCTGTTTATTATCGGCGTCATTTTACCCACTTCACTCCACGGGATTTTGACTTGTCCCCGTACTTTCAAGTCATTAAGCCAACTCTGGAATCGGGTTTCGATTACAAAGATATTAATTGGCGCAATCAGACGGATTCAAATGATGCCGAGGAGTAGGTTTATGCTTTCGTTAAACTGTGGGTCATCACGTCTGCTTTCGTGTGCCGGATAAGTCAATTCGCGTTCGGCCTCCAGGCCAAGGTTTTCAAATTGAGTTCCGTCGATCAATGTTTCCAGGTTCGGCTGATATTGAAGGCTTGTCTCGTCAATGATTTCGTAGCTGCCAATTTTTCCTGCAGTGTCCGAGCCTAAAGTCACAATATGCTCCGCTTTGGCAAGTTCGAGAGCCAAAATTTCGGGTCCTCCTGAGGTATATTCGTTAACCAGAATCGCTATGGGTTTGCGATAAGCTTCAAAGTCCAATCTGTGATTGCTCTGCTGCCAGGAGGCCAGCCAGTCAGAGGCGGCGGTAGTATGAAGGCGTGGCTCGACTGATTGAAAAAGGCTGAGCTGGTCCCTATCGAAAAACCCAAAGCTATTACGCAAATCAAGAATCATTCCATCGCATTGTGCGAGGGCATCAATCAACTGTTGATAGGAAACTAAATCGTTGGAATTACGAGATAACGCCCAAAAATGTACATAGCCAATGATCTTATTCCCGGCGCTGAATTGTTGAATGCTGTTTAAATTTGCCGAATTCAGGCTGTCGAAAAAATTTTCAAATACCGGAATAACAGAAATCTCGAGTGTGTTGCCAGCGCGATCAACTGACAAATCGTATGTTGCCGGATTCTCATTATATGCAAGCAATGCTTCGCTATCGGCAGTGCTTTCATTGAAACTGTAAACTGGGTGGAAGTTCTCACCATTGCTCGTCATGATGATGTCGCCGCGCACCAGTCCAGCTCCGGCTGCAGGATACCCTTCCAATACCGCACTTATCAGGAATCCTGCTTCAGCTTGCACGCCGAGAATGCCTATATGATTAAGTTTGATGCGCTGCTCCTGGACAGGCGCTATAAACGCCTGGATACGGTAAAAATCCAGTGAGTCAGCTTCAAGTATTAATCCTGATTGTGCTGACACCAGAGGACACCAAAGCAGTGCCCACAATAAAGACCTGCCAATGGCTTGCATTAAGAGACTATTTCCATGGCGCGTTTAGCGGCAGGACGCTCATAGTGCCGATTGCGTAAATCGACATACTTTTGCGGGACATCGAATTCAAAACGAATTGCCCAGTTAAAAGTCTGCGCCAGCAATATGTCTACGATTGTAAAATTGTCACCAATGGCAAATTCGCCTTCACCTGACAAGTGATCTAGAGTTTTCACGGCCTTATCAAACTCAAAAGCAGCCGTATCGAACATCTTTGGAATTCGTTGTTCTTCGGGCAGGGCAAACAGATGCTTGCCCTTGCTCCAGAGAGGCTGTTCAAGTTCTGCCAGCACAAAACTTACCAACTCATCTATCCTGGCATATACATTCATACCACCATTAGGGAGCAGTCCCGATTCAGGAGCGCAGCGGGCAATATAATGTAAGATGGCAACAGATTCAGTAAGCACTAAATCACCATTAACTAATGTGGGCACTTTGCCTTGAACATTCAGCTTAAGATAAGACGAATTTCTGGCGCTATCGGGTTCGTCGGGATCAGTTTGTAGTTTTGCAGTGATATATTGGTACTCAATACCTGTCTCTTCCAAGGCCCATAAGCAACGAAATGACCGCGACTGTGCAAACCCATATAGCTTAATCACTGATAACTCCCAATAAAAAATGGTATGGCCGCTTTCTCAACCACACCATGGTACATTTTGTTCCTTAGAAATATAGCTGATAAGCTTTGACGATTCTAAGGCCAAAAGGATTTATGCGCTCATAAGCCAAATTAATCGGGCAGTGCCATAGCTGTCAATGTACTGCCGGTTTGTAAAATCACATACTGCTTGCCTTCGTGCATCCAGGAGCTCATCCCATAACGGGTAGCAGCGGGGACTTCAACGCGTGCAATCTCCTCACCCGACATCTTATCCAGCGCAAACAGATGAGGTGTGCCATCGCTTTCCAGGTTGCTGTAGATGAGCATGGTATCGGTTACTACCATCTGACCAACCGCTCCCGAACCAGTATTGCCAATGTCTACACCTTCCAACGCTGGCAGGTTTTTTATCCGATCAGGAGTGTAACCAGCAGGAATCCACCACAGATGCTCCCCTGTGTTCATATCAATTGCGGTGATGCGGCTGTAGGGCGGTTTGAATACTGGAATACCGGCTGGGTGGCGCGGTGGTCGGCTACTGCTGGCTGCTGCATATTGCGACAGGGTCACGCCGGTTGGTGTTTCATAATAGGTATCAGCTTCTTCTCCCGTTACCAGCACGCGGCTGCCGCAGTTGTAGCGAGACATGATGTACATGACACCGCTTTCGGGGTCAGCGACAGGCGGGTGAGTGATATTCACTGAGCCAGAGGGGCACATGAGTGCCGCGATCCTGCCCGACTCATGGCCACGTTGAATCGGAGGATTAAACACTGGTCCCATAATGTATTCAGCCACTGCTGCCAGAGCCTGTTGTTTTATCTCTGGCGTGAAATCAGCAAGTAGCTCCTCACTGGAACCTACATATTCAAACGGCGCGGGTTTAGTGGGTATTGGCTGGGTTGGAGACAGTTGTTCGCCAGGAACAGTAGATGCTGGCATTGGAACTTCTTCTATTGGCCAGATTGGCTCTCCAGTCTTGCGGTTAAATACATAGGTGTAACCCTGCTTGGTAGCCTGCGCCACGATCGGTGTTACACCTTGATCTGTGCTTACATCCAACAAGACAGGTGCAGTGGGTGTGTCGTAGTTCCAGATATCGTGATGCACCATTTGAAAATGCCAGGTCCGTTCTCCGCTGGAAGCATTCAGCGCAATCAGACTGGTGCCATAGAGATTATCGCCAGGGTGGTGCCCGCCGTAGTAGTCAATAGTCACGCCATTGGTCGGTATGTAAACCAGATCTAATTCTGGATCTGCGGAAATTGGTGCCCAGGAAGAAATATCTCCGGTATATTGCCAGGCATCGTTCTCCCAGGTTTCGTGCCCAAACTCTCCCGGCTGGGGAATGACGTTGAACTTCCATTTGAACGCACCAGTGCGCGCATCGTAAGCAAGAATGTCACCTGGCACGTTCTCTATACGTGATTGGTGATAGCCTTGTTCGGCAGAGTTGCCAACAATGATCGTGCCATTCACGACAATTGGAGGTGATGAGGAAGTAATGTACCCACGTTCCAGTGGTATGCCTTCATAGGGATCGTAGGGATGCCCAAGGTCTTTTAATAAGTCCACGACTCCGGTTTCGGGAAAACCATCGACTGGAACAGGCTCGCCGAATCCTTCCAGCGGCTTCCCGGTTTCCGCGTCCAGTGCCGTAAGAAAAAACCCAGGGGAAATCGTGTAGATAATGTCGCGACCGTCGATGTTGGCATAGCCGACTCCCTTGCCATAATCGGCACGCATGGAATATTCCCAGCGACCAGTGTCCGGTTCGCGATAAGACCAGATAGTGGTACCGGAAGCAGGGTCGATCGCTATGACATGGCGTCGCGCACCTGCTACCGTGTAAAGACGACCGTTTATATAACTTGGAGTTGAGCGACCACTCTGGGCCTCGAAGCTCGCGCCATCCCAAACCCAGGCCACTTCAAGCTCGCCGAAATTTTCCGCAGTAATTTGCGCAGCACTTGTGGAGCGCGTATGGGCAAAGTTGTTACCCAGTGTCGTCCATTCGATATTGTTTTGTGCGAATAGCGAAGAGCTACAGAGTAAGGCGCTTAGGCTGGCCAGGATGCATAAGAAAGAGTGAGAGTTTAGGGTTTTTGTCATTCTCGTTACCTCTCAAGATTTCAATTAAAAGAAGCAGACCTCAATGAGGGTATCGCAGCTACTCAAGATTGTCATGGATTGTCCAGTTTTGATTTCATAGCATGCTGGTCAGCGCGGTGTGACGCTTTGAAGACACTGTAAAGACACCCAATAAAAGACACTCAATAGCAGAAGTCCAGAGGTCAAAAACAGCCATGGATTTGCTTGCTTGTGTGACTGTGTTCACCTAGGGAAACTCTGATTAATTACTTACATTGTTATTGCTGCGTTAAAAATCAGCTCAAAATGCGCATTTATGACCTGTAAACTGCGCTTTTTCGCTGATTTTTGCCTTGCACTCACTGCCTCGCAAACATTAATCAGAGGCTCCTTAGTCATAGGGATATTCAGGGATATTAAGGAAGGGTAGTAAGGCTGGATTTAAAGCAACCAGGCGAGAAAAACGCCGTACAGGACATCTTTTTCTTGTGCGGGGTTTTGTTCTTGCGATTGCCTGATTCGTTAACTACCAGCGGAACTGTAAACGACCGAAAAGGTTTCGACCAGGTCCAGGCATACGACTGCCTTGAGGAACTATGATGTTAAGTACACGATTAAATCCTGTGAGATGGTCAGTGTAATCTTCATCGAACAGGTTCTCGATGCCAGCTGAAAGCGCAAGTCCGTTTCCAACATCCCAGCCGAAGAACGCATTAGTTAGATTGTAACCAGCAGTTCCTGCTGAATTGTTATTAGGGTTTGCCGGATCAAGTGTGTTCGTCAGGGAAACATCATCCTGGTCGAGTACAACTACTTGCTCCAATTTGGCATTGAATTGATCGCGTGCAAAGTAAACCGCCAGGCGCAGGTTGTCCGGATTTACACGATAGAGGTTGTCGTTGATATCGCCTCGTTTGCCATCTACTGTGGAGTAGATGCCTTCAAAACGAACTTCACTGTTAAAGCGAAAACCTAAAGTCATATCCGCGCCAGTGAATTCAGCATCGGTGTTGGCAAACTTTAATGGAGTTGGATCGCCATTCGCATTAGCGCTAACACCGATAACCGTCATGTTTGTGGCTGGTATGCCCTGGATGTAGTCATCAACGTCTCGGCGATAGAGGCGTGGTGAGAAATAGAAGTCGCCGCGAGTCCAGTCAAATCCCAGCTCTACTTGACGTGATTGCTCGGGTTCCAGCATCGGATTACCCACGTAGTTGTTGCCATCACCTAAACCAGCATTTGCTTCCAATGGAATCCACAGGTAGCGTTCCTGATACATAGGTGAGCGAACTTTCTGGGCGAAGCCAAGTTCGATTACCAATTCATCCGTGGCTTGATAACGGGTTTTCAGAACCCAATCCAGATTGCTGTCCTCCTGGTCGCGTACACTGTTATTAAATGCTTCACGCAACATCCATACTGCACGTGGTGGAGTACCCATTGGCCACATTGCAGGGTTCATATCTACCAGACGAGCAGGGAATGCATCGACGTTGCCGGTGCTCATTTTTACATCAGCCAGGCGTACGCCTGCTTCTACATACCAGGCCTGATCTAATACGGCACACCATTGAGCGAAGAATGCAGTTTCATCGACTCGGCTATTATTGAAGTTGTTGACGAAAAAAGGGGCAAAATCCGCATCAAAAACGGTGGCATGGTGATCAGCATTCTTGCCGTCTGCTCCGATGACTACCTCACCGGCACCGAGAGCAAAATCCACTGCGACCCGAAAACCAGATTCATTGCTGTCAGTTAACACATTGCGCTGATCATCACCGACGAATGGAGGCAGCGGCAGGCTTGAAAAGTCCGGAGTAGTTCGTAGCAATGAGTTGCTCATACCGTGATCTACATCTGATCCATACAGTTGAACTTCTATTCCGAAGCGATCAAAATCGCCACGGTACTTAGCACTCCATGTGCCCGTTTCAAACCAGTCGATGTCCATGGGTAAGCTGGGAGTGCCAGTGTCCTCGGTGTCCAGCTTATGAGCATGGATGTCGAAAGAATGTGTGCCATCGCTGTAGCCATAGCCGATGCCAAAGAAATCTCGTTCGTATTGAGTAGCCGCAACTTCTCCCTGAGGTGTCTCATAGTTATCACCCTCATCCCGTGAACCAACGGCGTAGATACGATGGCTGGCAGAACTTGCGCCGACTATACCCGACACACTTGAGCTGCTGTCCACAGTGCCAAACGCTGTTTCAGTATCACCGGTAAATTTCCATTCGCGGCCAGAGTTATACTCCGGACGTTTCCACATAGCAGTTGCTGCACCACCGATACCGCCACCGGAAGTGATTGGTGCGATACCTTGAGTGACAATCAGCTCATCCATCAGACCAGCAGGAATGTGATGCAGAGGAGGCGCCATCCAGTTGGGACCACCACCATGAATTGTCATGCCATCCATGGTGACATTGATGCGTGGGCCAAACATACCGCGATACTGAATCTGCCCGGTCAGCGGTCCATTGTTATTCGCGCCACCGCCGGGAACCTGGGTCATTAACTTGGCTGAGTCTACATTCGACCCAGTTCGAGTCGCCGTGAATTCTCTTTGAATGAATTCCTGACGGCCAATTACGATAACCTCTTCGACATTGTCGCTTTGTGCCAATACTGCGCCTGGTGCAGCGATATAGCTGGCGAGTAAGCCAGTTAATGTGGCGAATTGTTTATAGCTCACGAGTCTCTCCATTGATGCGATTAGTGCTACTGGTAATCTGGGGCATGAAAAATGTAGGCGAATTATAGAGTTACAGCGGATTATGCCGAATGTGGCATTTTGTCGCGGCGACTTCAAAAAGCTTACTATTCTTCAGAGAAATGCTTAAATTTCAGCAGGTTGAGAAAAAGTCTCTTAAATGTCATAGCGTGTGTCTGGCAGTGATAGGATTAAGTCTGGATTCATATCAACTGGGATATAAAGCGAGTTACGATTTAAGGCAGCACTCTTATGAAAATTTTGCTCAACCAATTCTCATTGGGTTTGATGATCGCGGCAGTAAATTGCTTCGCCAACGCTGCCTATGGTCAGCAAAATGGGCAGAACGAAGGGGGTATTGAGCTATCAGTTGAGGCCAACACAGACATTCCGTTAGATGCGGAAGATAGTGAAGCCTCCGAAAAATCATCTGAGGAATTGGCCTTGGCAGCAGAGTTGCTGGCGGGAAAAACAGCGCGCTTGCAAGCTTTGTCCCGAGAGCTGGCGGTACGGCAACAGGCAATCGAAGATCTGCAAGGTGATCAGGGAATTTATTATTCCGGGCTGGTTGAGGCTCACTCGGATATCGCAGGACTGCTGGTGGAGATGGAAGACTATCACGGTGCAGTGGAAGCACTCTCTGAAGCACTACAAATTGCCCGCGTCAATACAGGGCTTTATAGCGAGCAGCAATTGCCTCTGCTTGATGAGTTAATTAATCAAAACCTGTTACTTAAAGATTGGGCAGAAGTAGATGACCTGGTACATCTCGATCATCATATATCTTCCAGAGTATATGATCACAGCGATAGCGAGTACCTGGATGCGGCAGATGATTACGGAAAATGGAAGCTTCGAGTCGTGCAAGAAAATTTGCTGGGTCTTAGTAACCAGAGTTTGGTTGGCACGGCAGAAGACCTCAGCGATTTTTATCGTCGGTTAATACTAAACATCGAATTCGCTGGTGAAGCTGACGCCAATGATTTGTTGCGTCTATTAGATGGTAAGTTGCTGGCTGATCTGAGTTTAGCCCGATCGGTTGCCAGCACTCCC
The DNA here is from genome assembly GCA_965198435.1 of uncultured Pseudohongiella sp. GTDB lineage: Bacteria > Pseudomonadota > Gammaproteobacteria > Pseudomonadales > Pseudohongiellaceae > UBA9145. The sequence continues at coordinate 1,193,274 of OZ240664.1, forward strand.
TATAGTTACTTCCAGGGAACTGCCAGTCGCTATATGACTCAACAGCGCTGCTCCAGTCAACGGGCTGCCAATGGTCAGTTTGTACGTCGCTGCTACAATGTCCAGGTAGAGAATCCGCGCTATCGCCAATCTCAGCGGGATGCAAAACGCTTCGCGCTCAATCGCCATACACGCGAAATATTCGAGATCGTTGAGCGAATGGAATTGATAAGAAACAGCAACAACGGCCTCAGTGCTTCGAAACGCCAGCAATTAGATGTTCAGATTGCGCAAATCAAAGCGGAAATTGATGCTGTGCGCAGAGTTGGCTCGCGCGGGTTTAGATTCTGAGCAAGCACTGTCCCTGTCTGTCCCCTTGGGAATGTGCAGAAGTGCCGAAAATGAATGCAGGCTTTCCGGCCTGTTTCACTGGAAATTTCGTGCCACACGGGGTACAAATGATCCAGCTCGCAAGAGTGAAAATAGTGAATCGGTCTGTTAAATCTGATTGATTGAGATTCTATGAATTACTGGAGGACATTATGTCTCAGCTAGCCAAGCGCTTCTCACAGATGGCGTTGACAGCATTGCTGGCAACCGTCGTTTTGGGAAGTCAATTTGCGGTTGCATTGGAAGCAGGGGATAAAGCACCTGATTTTTCACTGCCCGCATCTGATGGCAACACCTATAGCCTGTCCCAGTTCCAGGGTGACAAGCCAGTAGTTATTGCCTTCTTTCCTAAAGCCTTTACCGGCGGCTGAACTATGCAATGTAAAGCGCTGCGTGACAGTGCCAGAGAAATTCAAAATTTCGACGTTGCCTATTTCATGGCCAGTGTAGATACGCTGGAAGACAACACAGCTTTTGCGAATGAGCACGAAGCCAATTTTCCTATCCTTTCCGATGTATCAAAGGGAATGGCGGACGATTACGGTGTTCTGATGGATGTGGGTTTTGCCAATCGATGGACCTATTACATTGATAGTGATGGCATAATCCTGAAGATCGATAAGGAAACCAATCCGGCAACGGCAGGAAGGGACCTGGTCGCAACTATGCAGGAGTTGGATTTCCCAACCAAGTAGATCGCCTGGATTGGAAAGATTCTTTCGGAATCTTAGAGACCCGGCAAAGGCTGACAGTGGTCTTTGCCGGGTTTCCTTTGCGCAAAACTCAGCGTTTAAAATCAATTCAAACTTTTACGCAACTTTGGCGTCTATAATTAAGGAGCCTCTGATTAATGCTTGCGAGACAGTTAGTGCAAGGTAAAAATCAGCGAAAAAGCGCAGTTTATAGGTCATAAATGCGCATTTTGAGCTGATTTTTAACGCAGCAATAACAACGTAGGTAATTAATCAGAGGGTCCTTAAGGGGATTTTACATAGACAGCGCTGGGATTTATTGAGGCGCTTAATCCCTTGTGCCAGAATGGCGTTTTTCAATTAATGCCCCTGATTCAGAGTCACTGGAGCACTGCTGTATGTCCAAAGCCGGTCTGTTGATCATGCTTCTTGTTTTTGGAGCCAGTCTGCTGGGGCTGGTTTACCTGGCTGCCACTTGGGACAGCCCGGAAGGGACAACGACTGTAGTGATCGCACCACCAGTGGCACCCACGCCTGAATCGAACGCGCCTGAAACTCCGAGCGGCAATCGACCTTCGAATAACATACTCCCACAGATTCGCATCCAGCCACAGCAAGAGCCTCCGCCTCCAGCAGGTACACCTACTGTTGCGGAACCACCGGTAGAAGTGGTGATTGAAGAATCTGATCCTGTGGTGGAAGTTGTGGATGATGAGTCTGTGGTTCAGTTACCTGATCTCAATGTCAGTGACTTGTTTGTATTTAATGAACTTCGTGGATTAGAAAATGGCGCTCAAGTCGTGGCGCTTCTGGCAGAAGATCAAATCATTCGTAAGTTTGTGGTGTTTGTAGAGAACATCAGTCGCGGTGAGTTTCCTCAAAATGGATTGCCTTACCGTGCACTAAACCAGGAGATGCTCGTAACCAATATCGATGAAAACCTGTTCGTAATGGATGATGCTGCCCATTCCCGCTTCGATGGTATTGTTGACATCTTTACTTCGCTGAATCCTGACGCATCAATGGCCCTGTATCGACTGCTCTCACCCTTGTTTCAACAGGCTTATGCTGAAATCGGTTTTCGTAGAACCAGTTTTGATGCCACGCTTCGAAGAGCCATAACAAACGTTATAGAAACAGCCGATATCGAAGGCCCTTATCAACTAGTTAAGCCCTCTGTAATGTATCTCTATGCTGATGCCAGCATTGAAAACCTGCAGGAGGTACACAAGCAGTTAATACGATTGGGTCCCGATAACACGGCAAAGCTGAAAGCCAGGCTGCAGGAATTTTTAGAACGACTATAGTTCATCAAGAAGTTATTGTGTCAGAATTATTTCTTCCAGATCCTGAAGACCAATCGGCATTAGTAAGTGTAGATTGGTTGGCTATGAATTCAGGTGCTGACAATTTAGTCGTTTTGGATGCATCTGTGCCGCCAGTCGTTCCCGGGTTTGAATCTATCAACAATGAAAATCACTTTGCTGTCATTTCAGGCGCGCGACGCTTCGATTACGACAAAGAAGTGTGCAGGCCCAATAGTTCCCTGCCACATATGATGCCCGGCGCGGATTTGTTTCAGGAAAAGGTGCGTGAGCTTGGAATCAATCGAGATAGCATCATCGTGATATACGATGATGTGGGTGTTTACGCATCACCTCGAGCTTGGTGGATGTTTAAAGCCATGGGGCATGCCCAGGTGTATGTGCTGGATGGTGGGCTGCCTGCCTGGATAGAGGCGGGGCTGGACACTGCCGCTGTCTATGCAGAGCACGGAAGTGCTGGAAACTTTATCGCGCAGGAAGGCGATCTGTTCTGTGATTTCAAGGTTGTGCTATCCGCGCTGGATGATTCGGATATAGAAGTTGTGGATGCCCGCTCACAGGGGCGTTTTTTCGGTTTGGAGCCTGAGCCACGACCTGGTGTGCGGGAAGGGCACATGCCTGGCGCCAAAAACCTGCCTGTTAAAGACGTGGTAGAAAACAAAAAGCTCAAATCAACAAGTCAGTTGGCGGATCTATACCAGGATTTGGTAAACAGTGAGCAAAAACTTATCACTAGTTGTGGCTCGGGTATCACCGCGTGTGTGTTGACTCTGGCAGCCTGGGAGGTCGGCTATCGCAATTTGGCCGTATATGATGGTAGCTGGGCTGAGTGGGGAGCTGCATCACACTTACCAGTAGTTACTGAATAGCGCGCTTTGTTAGGGAGTCTCTGATTAATGTTTGCGAGGCAGTTATTGCAAGGCAAAAATCAGCGAAAAAGCGCAGTTTATAGGCCATAAATAAGCATTTTGAGCTGATTTTTAACGCAGCAATAACAACGCAGGTAATTAATCAGAGGTCCCCTAGAAAATCAAATACACTGTAAGTCATCATTATTATCTGAATAACCAAATAACTCTCATATAGAGCAGACACCCGGTGAAGTCTGCTCGAAATACTCTTCCAGCATTAAATCTGCCAGAGCTGATTCTTCATTGCCAAGTGCTCGGTGTTGCTGTCCGTATCCCCAATCATATTCCCAACGATACCAGTTATAAAAGTAAGGGCTGCCACGAAAACGAACACCTTCGTACATTAGATTTGCCAGCGTCTCGTTTCCGGTCTTCTCGGCAACACAGTCGCGCAGTGACGCATCAGCATCCTCTCTTTCAATCTTCTCTTTTGGATTCGGTACCGCCATGCCAGTAAGCGATGTCGTGATCAAAGCAGCACGAGCATCAGTCTTGTGATGTGATGATTGAGGGATCTGGAAACAGCGAGCAGCCATCACTGGTGAATGGATCGAGTTCGCTCTCCTTCTCCCTAGCAGGAGCTCAAGCCGAGTAAAATGAATGCTGCGCCAGAAACGTTGTTTCTGGAATTCTTATACATTGATCTTGTAAATTTGAAGATGTCCAGATGTTATTAATGTTGGCCTTCAATGTCACAAAATTTATAGGAATTGGTTTGTCTCAGCCCAATTTAATCCAGGTTAAGGTTGTTACTGATAACTTCCCGTCACCAGAGAATGGGGCGGGTTCAGTTGTATAAACTAAGTATCCGTTCTTTCTAGAGATGTTCCGTACAACAACAGTTCCATTCCATAATTCATTGGAGGAAATGTCGATATGATGTTCAATTTTGTTCCCGGCAATGTTATATGTGCCGCCATATGAAAGCATTGATCGAAAAAGATCTGCACGAGTATCATCGTCTAACGAAGCTAGGCTAGAGGGAGCCTCTCGATCACTACGAGTCACGAGAGCAAGCATTCTTCCGTCTTCACCATACATGATGTAGCCATTAGGATTTTCCCCGTAGGTATCTAGTACTTCTCCAGTTTCCAATATCTTGCGAGTACTGCTGATCAGCTTGTATGTCCCAACGATATCTACTAAGTCCTGTGCAAGATTTTGCGATGATTGTAGTGGGCATAAGCTGATAATCACCGCTAAGGCTGTCTTTAATTTAAGTATTCTGGTCATGCAAACTCTCAATGATCGAACTCTGCAAGTTAAGTATGAGGATACGATACACACAGTATTTCATTAAAGCGATTCTCACCTTTTCGGATCGCATATTTTTGTTTTGAAGTTTCTTCAGTGTACGCCTCAAGCCGGTGGTTTGGAATATCTACAGGGGTTGCGAGTAGCGTAAACTGCAGGTGGTATTACCACATGTACAAGATTCTGTTGTTTGGTAAAATGCTTCGCTGATTTGTTCCGGTGCAAAGGACATGACATGGCAAATACATCTGATAGCGTGGTGGTGTCTGCGCTGTATCGCTTTGCGTACTTTCCGGATTTTGAATCTTTTCGCCAACCCTTACTCGACTTGATGCTGGAACAGCAGGTACGTGGCACTTTGTTGCTGGCTGCTGAAGGTGTCAATGGCACTATTGCTGGCACTCGTAAAGGCATTGATACGGTTATTGGCTGGCTACAACAGGATGAGCGTTTTGCAGAGCTTGAGACCAGGGAATCATTCGTCAGCGAGAACCCTTTTTACCGAACCAGGGTCAAGCTAAAAAAAGAAATTGTGACCATGGGCGTAGAGAACATTGACCCTAATGAAATCGTTGGCACTTATGTTGATGCGTCGGAGTGGAATGATCTGATCAATGATCCAGACGTTCTTTTGCTGGATACCCGTAATCAATATGAGGTGGAGATCGGAACATTTGAAGGAGCCGTGAACCCTCGTACTGATTCTTTCCATGAATTTCCCGACTATGTGAAACGAAACCTGGATCCTAAGAGGCACAAGAAAGTTGCGATGTTTTGCACGGGTGGCATTCGCTGCGAAAAATCTACTGCATTTTTGAAACAGCAAGGCTTTGAGAATGTTTTTCATCTACAAGGCGGTATTCTTAAATATCTGGAGTCTGTGCCGGAATCCGAAACTAAATGGCAAGGTGAGTGTTTTGTATTTGATAACCGGGTAACGGTCAATCATCAATTGGAGCAGGGCAACTACGATCAATGTCATGCTTGTCGTATGCCTATTACTGATGCCGATAAAATCAGTGAGCATTATCAACAAGGCGTTAGCTGCCCTCATTGCTACGATAAGCGTAGTCCAAAGCAGATTAAGCGATTTGCAGAGCGCGAACGCCAGATGGAGTTGGCGCGGCAACGCGGGGGAGTCCATATAGGTGATGGTATGGATACAGCTCGTAAGCAACGTCGTCGCGAAAAATTGCAATATAAGGAGCAACAACGTGGGGCTGATTAAACCAGGGTGTTTGCGCAGAGGGCTCCTTGTATTTTGTATTGGTAGCTACCATGCCTTCGGGCTGACTAACCGTGATCACTCTTCCGGATAACTGTCATAAAAGAACTCCCTTCCAGTCCTTATAACGATTTTCTTGGCATTGAGATGCTGAGCTATGGCGATGGGCTTGCTGAGTGCCGAATCGATTTAAAAAGGCATCATTTGAATACTGGTGGGCGTGTTCATGGTGGTGTCCTTACGTCTTTGGCAGACAGTGCAGCAGGAATCGCGGTGCGTTCAATTCGCCCGGAAGGGAAGTTGACCGCAACCACAGATTTAAACATAGCATTTATTCGTCCACCTAAAGGACAGTGTCTTCTTGCACTGGCCAGGGTGATACATGCGGGGAAACAACTTTATAGAGTAGAAGTTGATATTCATTCCGATGACAAGTTAGTGGCAAAAACTAACACGACTTTCATGACAGTGGAGCCCTTCCAAGAATGATATCTTTAGAAAAGCTGGCAAATCTGGGCGAACTGATTGGCGGTATCGCCGTTGTTGCATCACTAATCTATCTGGCAATTCAGATTCGACAAAATACGGCAAACATTCGTAGCACCACTATTGCCACCAATGCCGAAATCTGGACTTCGATGCTGAGCCAAATAGCTCATCTGGATTTCAACGGGGCCTATTTATCGGTTTCATCTGGTAAGCCGGAACTGAAGCCTCGTCATCTGCTGCGGGTTTTTCTGATTTATTGAGCGCATGGCATCCGCTCAGAACACCTTGGATTGCTGACAGTCGAAGCACGGAGGTATGGAGGCATTGAAGTATTGAAGTATAGAGGTTTCCGAAGCTAAGCGACCGCGTGAACGGGGATCAGAAAATGCCAAACTTAAACAGCTTCTGGCAGAGGCTGAACTCGACAAAGCAGCACTGAAAGAACTCGTTGGGGGAAAAGGGCAACAGCCCGAGTTCGGCAGCGGCGATGGGCTGTGGAATACCTGATGTGTAATACCTGAAAAGTCACAATGTGAGCGAGCGAGAGCCTGGCGACAATTGGAGTCGGATCTGAACCATTGAGGAGAACTGCTCGACTCTGAGTCTGTAGAGCTATGTCAGGATGTGGTGTGCATACAGGTCGAGGACATTATGCTGGTTGAATCTGGCGGAAGTATTGTGCGACTCAAGGTCGAGGATATGGGTATTCATGTTTACGAGAAGCCGCTTTTATTTAGGGTACCTCTAATTAATTACCTACGTTGTTATTGCTGCGTTAAAAATCAGCTCAAAATGCGCATTTATGACCTATAAACTGCGCTTTTTCGCTGATTTTTGCCTTGCACTAACTGCCTCGCAAACATTAATCATAGGCTCCCTAAGCCAGTTTAAGAATGAGAAAGATTTAATTCGATGTGATTTGTTCCGCAAATCCGATATCGGAGAAATTATTTTGTGCAGTTTTTGACAGTCAGGTCGGTTCCGATCGTTTCCTGGAGCTCCAGTCATCCTCATAACTTAAGGCCTTCGCTTCTTACGCTTTTCTTTTTAGTGTTTGGACTTACAGTTTTCGGCGTTGGGGAAACATTATTGATCGCGGCGGGTGCCGGGGTAAGTCCCTGGACAGTACTGGCGCAGGGTTTGGGTACTCAGATTGGACTCTCCATAGGTTGGGCTACATTTGTTGTAAGCGTAATGGTCTTATTACTTTGGATGCCATTGCGGCAAATTCCTGGCCTCGGTACTATTTTTAATGCTGTGGTGATTTCAATCGTTATTGAAGTAAGCTTACCATGGTTGCCCAAACCGGATTTATATGTGCTGCAGGTTATTGAAGCTTTTGTTGGAGTATTGCTGGTTGGGATTGGTAGTGGAATTTACCTAACAGCTCGGCTTGGAGCTGGCCCCAGGGACGGCTTAATGACTGGATTACAAGAACTCACGGGATATCCAGTCGCCTGGGTTAGAACAAGTTTGGAAGTATCAGTTGTATCCCTGGGATGGGTGTTAGGAGGTTCCGTTGGTGTTGGCACTCTGTTGTTCGCATTTGGGATAGGGCCAGCCGTTTCCTGTGGTTTGTATGGAGTTAGATTAATTTTTGGTGACCAACAGGTTAGATGAACTCAATCTCTCAACAAGATGAACACTGGATGCGTGTCGCTCTGGTGCAGGCCCGGCAGGCGTGGGACCAGGATGAGGTCCCTGTGGGTGCTGTAGTCGTGTCGGGCTATGAGCTTCTGGCAACCGCATTCAACCGGTCGATTTGTGACAAAGATCCAACTGCGCACGCGGAAATTGTGGCTTTACGACTGGCATCACAAAAGCGGCAGAATTACCGCCTGCCTGGCACAACCCTCTATGTTACTGTCGAGCCTTGTACGATGTGTGTGGGGGCTATGATTCACGCACGTATCGACCGGTTGGTATTTGGGGCCCCCGAGCCGCGAGCTGGGGCAGTAATCAGCCGTCACCAGCTACTTGATGATACTGGCTATAATCATCAAGTGCAGTATCTGGCCGGGGTGTCAGGGGAAGATTGTGCTGATTTAATGTGCCGGTTTTTTAAACTAAAGCGAGAGCGGACAACATAATTACTGGGCCCTGCTGATCCTAAAAAATAGAGCCTAGTGGAACTTATTTGAGAAAAAGTCAGTCATACTGAAAATGAAGAGTCTATTGCTAATCCTCTTGTCCTGCTTTTTCCTGGGTGCTTGTGTTTCCGGCAGTGCTTATCAGGCTTATTCAGGAGTGCGCCTCTCCGATATGCAGGTTGCCACCGTGGAGGGTGCTCAGTTTCTGCGCCAGGACTGGCTTAATCGCTATGTTGATGCAGTCAGATTCTCTCAGGTCGATGACTTAACAATCGATAACAGCGTTTTGTATAACCGCCTGGAAATCACTCCTGGATATCACGACATCACTGTGTATTTCTACTGGGATATGGGCAGTGCAAGAGGGCTTGCGCCAGCGCTGGTTAACTACGCTGCCTCCAGAGAGCCCCTGTCCCGCACATTACATTTTAATGCCAGAGCAGGTGAACGCTATCGAGTCATGGCAGAACCATTTTTCTCTTCCGACCGGCAAGATATTACAACACTTACTCATGTGAATTTCTGGGTGGAAGACAGCGCTGGAAACGCGATTGTAAGTCGCGGTGAAGGGCGCTACGATCCCGGCAGCAATTAGAGCAACTTTCTCAGCCGTAGGCTGAGTTTTTTCTGAATTTCAATCACAATTCCATTATCATAGCGGCTCGCTCAATTAAAGCAGCTCTTGAATCTGTTCAATCGCCAATCGCAGGAAACACTTTCAATGCAAGCGTTGTTGGGAGCATCAGCTCTATCAGCATTTAAACTCAAAAAACTTCAAGAATCAGTCCGCTCCGCCCTCCCGGCTGTCAAAACCCTATCTGCTCAATTTGTTCACCTGGTGGACAATAACTCTGTTCTCTCAATTGCCAAGCAATCGAATCTAGAAGGCCTGCTGGCTTATGGGGAATACCCCACTGTAAGTGTTGAAGACTCAGAATTACTGAGGTTCGTAGTTCCAAGACCGGGCACGATCTCTCCCTGGTCAAGCAAGGCGACAGATATTCTTCATAACTGTGATTTGCGTGAGGTGACAAGAATTGAGAGAGGGATCAAGTATTCCGTCGATGTGGAGAAGCCACTATCTGCGAACGAGCTTTCATTACTGGATGGCTTAATTCATGACCGCATGGTGCAGGTCGTTATGGATTCAATAGCTGACACAGAGGTTCTGTTCAAACGTGCAGAGCCGGAACCGCTAAAAAGCGTTGATTTGCTTGAAGGTGGAAAACAAGCATTAATTGAGGCGAATCGATCCTGGGGGTTGGCGCTTGCTGAGGATGAAATCAATTATCTCTATGACAGTTTCATGCAACTTGGGCGCAACCCAAATGATATTGAGTTGATGATGTTTGCCCAGGCCAATTCTGAACATTGCCGCCACAAAATATTTAATGCCAGCTGGTCGATAGACAATCAGGCCAGGGACAATTCCTTGTTCGGAATGATTCGTCATACCTACAAAACTTCGCCTGCTGGAGTGCTTTCTGCATACGCTGACAATGCGGCTGTCATGGAAGGCTTCAATTCAGAACGCTTCTTTCCGCAACCTGAAGGCGGCGAGTATGGTTTTTCTGCAGAACCCATCCACGTGTTAATGAAAGTGGAAACCCATAATCATCCTACCGCCATTGCTCCATTTCCTGGCGCTTCTACCGGCTCCGGGGGAGAGATCAGAGACGAAGGGGCAACGGGCAGAGGCGCGAAACCCAAAGCAGGTTTAACAGGATTTAGCGTCTCTAACTTACGCATTCCGGATTTCGTCCAGCCCTGGGAAGATGTCGAATCCAAACCTGCACACATAGCCTCACCTCTGGATATTATGATTGAGGGCCCAATCGGAGGTGCTGCTTTCAACAACGAATTTGGCCGTCCGAATCTGAGTGGCTACTTCCGCACATTTGAAGAAAATGTAGTGAACGAATCGGGCGTTAAAGAGCTCAGGGGCTATCACAAACCGATTATGATCGTCGGCGGACTGGGCAATATTCGAGACGAGCATGTCACCAAAGGTGAAATACCAGCTGATGCCTGCCTCATTGTTCTCGGCGGACCTGCCATGCTTATCGGTTTAGGCGGTGGTGCAGCTTCTTCCATGACCTCAAGTAGCGGCAGCGCTGAATTGGATTTTGCCTCTGTGCAAAGAGACAACGCGGAAATGGAACGTCGTTGCCAGGAGGTGATTGATCGGTGTTGGCAGCTTGGTGGCGATAATCCGATTCTATTTATCCATGATGTTGGTGCGGGGGGTCTTTCGAATGCTTTGCCAGAGCTGATTAAGGATGGTGGGTGTGGTGGAAAGTTCAATCTTCGGGATATTCCCAGTGCAGAAGCGCAAATGACCCCTGCGGAAATTTGGTGTAACGAAGCCCAGGAACGTTATGTCCTGGCTGTATCAAATGCAAACTTAGAAACCTTTAAGTCGCTTTGCGAAAGAGAGCGTTGCCCAGTTGCAGTGGTTGGTAATACAACTGAAGAAAAGCACATTGAACTATCCGACTCTCACTTCAACAACAATCCTATTGATTTGCCGATGGATGTTTTGTTTGGCAAGCCACCTAAAATGCATCGCGATGTTCAAAGTGGATGTATTCCCCTTGGAGAATTTGATCAGTCGGATATCCAGCTAAACGAAGCAGTAAATCGAGTGCTTGCTTTACCTGCTGTTGGTAGTAAAAGCTTTCTGATCACCATTAGTGATCGCACTGTTACTGGTCAGGTTTTTCGAGATCAGATGGTAGGGCCGTGGCAGGTGCCAGTTGCTGACTGTGCAGTTACTACCAGCTCTTACAAGCACTATGTGGGGGAAGCCATGGCAATGGGAGAAAGAACGCCTCTGGCTTTGATGGACGCTCCAGCATCGGGTCGTATGGCTATTGGGGAGGCAATTACCAATATTGCCAGTGCTGACGTTACCGAGCTGGGTAAGGTAAAACTTTCTGCTAATTGGATGGTAGCGGCAGGCCATGGCGCTGAGGACGCCAAGTTATTTTCTACTGTCGAAGCCGTAGCAATGAATCTTTGTCCGCAGCTGGGGATATGTATCCCGGTTGGCAAAGATTCGATGTCAATGCGGACGGTATGGCAGGAAGAGGAAGCAGGATATCAGCAAAAAAAGAGCAATACTGCGCCACTCTCACTGATCGTTTCTGCATTTGCAGGCGTGGATGATGTTCGAAGAAGTCTAACCCCGGAACTTAATACCAGCCTGGAATCCAGCTCTCTGATTTTTCTCGATTTGAGTGAAGGCAAACATCGATTGGGTGGATCAGCTTTATCTCAGGTTTATCGGCGAGTGGTAGCTACTGTTCCGAATGTTGAAAACCCTGAATTATTAAAACGATTCTTCTCTTTTATGGCGAGTGTGAGGTCGCAAAATCTGGCACTTGCCTATCACGATCGGTCTGACGGTGGATTATTGACTACTGTAGCGGAGATGTGTTTTGCATCGCATTGTGGGGCGGATATAGATTTGCAATCTATTGCTGATGCGTCAAAAGGCGCAACAGCATTGTCACTCCTGTTTAATGAGGAATTAGGTGCTGTGCTTCAGGTTAGTGCAACTAATCTTGAGTTATTGAAGGCGCTGGCTAAGCAATATGGTCTTGAAGACAGCTTGTTTATCGTCGGTTCTATAAACAGAGATGATAAGATCAGAATTTCAATGAATGGCGAAGAAGTTTTCAGCAAATCGCGAGTTGCCTTGCAACGCATTTGGTCGGAAACCAGCTACAGGATTCAATCTCTAAGAGACAATTCTGATTGTGCGCAAGAAGAGTTTGATGGTTTGCTGGATGAGAAGGATCAAGGGCTTCATGCAGCCCTGACTTTCCAACCTGACGACGACATCAGTGCACCTTTCGTAAATGTGCAGCCCAAGCCAAAAGTTGCAGTACTGCGGGAACAGGGCGTCAATGGACAAATTGAAATGGCTGCTGCTTTTCACCGGGCCCAGTTTACTCCTATCGATGTGCACATGACTGATCTCATTGAAGGTCGAGTGAAACTGGATGCATTTAACATGCTCGTGGCTTGTGGCGGCTTCTCCTATGGAGATGTGCTCGGCGCTGGCGGAGGTTGGGCAAAGTCGATTCTTTACCAGGATGCACTGCGCTCTCAATTTGAAGAATTCTTCAAATCATCATCAACATTGAGTCTCGGTGTTTGTAATGGTTGTCAGATGTTATCACTGCTTCAAGCGCTGATTCCCGGCGCAGATAACTGGCCGAAATTTGTGAGAAATCGCTCTGAACAATTCGAGGGCAGATTGGTCATGGTCAGAATTGAGGAAAGTGCCTCCGTACTTACCCGGGGCATGGCAGGTTCGCGATTTCCGTTGGCTGTTGCTCATGGTGAAGGTCGGGCAGAATTTGTAAACCAGGAACAGCTATGTGCACTGGAAGCATCGGAATCCATTGCTATGCGTTTTGCTATTGATAACGTGAAGGCTTCGGAGCGGTATCCCGCTAATCCTAATGGTTCACCTCATGGTATTACAGGTATTACCAGCTCAGATGGCCGAGCCACGTTGATGATGCCGCATCCAGAGCGAGTGTACCGAACATGCCAAAACTCCTGGCACCCTGATGAATGGAATGAAGATGCGCCTGCAATACGGCTGTTCAGAAACGCACGCAAGTGGTTAGATTGACTGTGGCTGCAATCAAGAAGATAGAATTCTACGTACCTGAGAGCCATCTCGAAGCAGTGAAATCAGCTATGTTTGAAGCTGGCGCAGGTCGGATAGGAGATTATGATCGTTGTGCCTGGCAGACTTTAGGCGAGGGGCAATTTCGTCCACTTGAAGGTAGTGCGCCGTATCTCGGGCAAGAGGGCCAGGTTGAAAAGGCATCCGAGTATAAAGTTGAAATGGTCTGTGCCAGCGAATTGGTCGATGCCGTTGTCGCTGCTATAAAGCTGGCCCACCCTTACGAAGAAGTGGCTTACTCAGTAATTCGTATTGATTGCTGAAAGCGTTCTTCAGCCGAAGGAGTATGAGGCTTATCACAGTTCAACTGCAAAAACAGGCTGCCCGCTGGGCTTAGCAGTGGTCGTGCGCTGCGAGAAATTGTTGCCTCAGAAACACCTCCGGCGCTGGCAGTGAGCTTTTGATTGCCATCGTAGTAATTTAAAGCGTGCTCAACAACACTCCCTTACTCTCTTCTAATGATTCCATCATTTCTTTCAGATCGAGCCTGTTATCTGTGCTGGGAGAATCGTTAATAGCTACACACTGTGTTATTTACTGTAACAGACGATTGTGTAGCCTTCGTTCAGCGGAATTGGGGTACCAGGGTAAGTAATCGGAGTAGTCGTGATTCTTCCTCAACAGAGATCACTCAATTAGTGTGAACAGGCCCTAGATAGTGTAGCCACGAGATTTCAATCCAGAGCGCCATACACCGGATGTGAATGGACGCCAGGAAGGAGGCGGTATTTTTGGCCTATCGAGTGGCAATGCCCCACCACCGTTTAAGGTGCAAGAAGGCGTTCTCAACCCGACGCCGCAATGTGTATCGCTCTTTGTCATAATCGCGCAATTCCACTCGATGCTTCTTTGGCGGTATCACGGGCGTTATTCCTTGAGAAATCGCCTGTTCAATCCGTGCATTCACATCGTAACCTCTATCCGCCAACAGAGACTCGGCTTCTCTCCCGTCTATCAGGCCGCCGGCTTCCTGACACTCTGCTCGTGTACCTTCTGTAACAATCGCCCTGACCGGCAGACCATGCGCATCCACGGCCACATGCCGTTTTGTGTTGAGCCCCCTTTTGTGAGGCTCATGCTCTGATGGCCGCCTTTCGCGCCTGCCGCATGCGGATGCACCTTGCAGTGACGGGCATCAATCATCAACCATTCGTCATCCGGCTCATCCATTAAGATTTCCAGCAAGCGCTCCGATACCAGGCTGTGTCAAAACTATTACGCTCAGCGATATATCGTTAAAAACAGGCTCAAAATCCTCATTTACGCTCTGTAAACTCCGGTTTTTCGCCTGTTTTTTCCTCATCTCGCTTTCGCTCATGACGTTTTGACACAGCCTGATACCCCTTATCTCGCCAACGTATGAAGCGGCGATGGGTGTGGCTCCAAGGACCATCATCCGGCGGCAAATCGCGCCAGGGAGCACCGGTGCGCATGATCCAAAACACCGCATGAATCAATGGCCGGTTCTCTTTTGCACTACCTCCCCAGCTCCCTTTTAGTCCAGGTCGATGGGGTTCAAGTAGGCGCCAGGCATGATCAGATAGATCGTGTCTTCGATGGGCTAAGCTCATAGCGAGATTCCTTCGGGGGATGAGCAAGAGGATCTCATATTTCTCATCTCGTGACTACACTCTCTAAGGAACCTCTGATTAATTACCTACGTTGTTATTACTGCGTTAAAAATCAGCTCAAAATGCGCATTTATGACCTATAAACTGCGCTTTTCGCTGATTTTTGCCTTGCACTAACTGCCTCGCAAACATTAATCAGAGGCTCCTTAAAGCAGCTTTGATTTTAGAAAGTTGCCATTTGAACTGGGGGTATTCGATAGCTATGTTCAAGCAGGCATGCAGAATAAAAATCGCGCAACAGTAGTACGCTACCAGAATAAGTAATACCGTTTCATGTGAGTAAGATCGTTCAAATGAGATTAGTTCTACAAGATTCAAAAGCAATACAGCAATAAAAAGGGTGCAAAGATTGAAATTTTCCCTGCGCAGAGATTCATGGTAGCGGAGGAAGATCGCCATCTTGAAACAAATCGCAGTGAATTAAGGAACTGGAATCAATTTTATAACTCTATTATGTGCCTGCTGCTTTCTCTGAAATGTAATTCGTCATTTTTAAGCTTGTGCGTTGATTTTCCTGGCGGAAAAAGGTCATTGCCAGCCAAAATAACTCTCTCAATAAGCTAGGAATTTTTCCTAAAACACCAGCCCTGAGTGTGAGTGACTGAGGAAAGATCACTGCCCTCAAAGCGGAAAAAGGTCATTGCCAGCCAAAATAACTCTCTCAATAAGCTAGGAATTTTTCCTAAAACACCAGCCCTGAGTGTGAGTGACTGAGGAAAGATCACTGCCCTCAAAGATGGCATTTTCTGCTGCCACATAGCCCGGCAGGCCGAAGGCGAGGTCAAACACACCGTTCTTCACAAGGCGCATGATCTCAAACCCCTTGAGGCCGAGTTCTGTCTGGGGCTTGATGTCTCCGATGATGGAGTCGCCACTGACCTCCGAAATTTTGTCATTCCAGAAAGGGCCTTCATGTTTCTGGTAATTTGTCAGACTGCCCCATGTATCCACTGCCTTAATGGTGGTCGGCTTGTCGGCGGCAATTGTCGTGCCTCACGTCACGGCCAGCAGGCTTGCCGCCATGAGTGTTTTCATTGCTAATTTCATCTTACTCTCCCTTGGTTGTTCAAAATTGTCGGGTTCATTGAAAATCTTCCATGCCCGTTATCGGACGAATGATTTCGTTGGAGGAAATATCGGTAACGAGCATGTGGCCGGGTGCATGGGTGATGCACAGGCCGGGCTTTGCCCTCTCAATCGCTGCCTGCGGGGTAACACCACAAGCCCAGAATACGGGAACCTCATCGTCCCTGACCGTCACCGGCTCTCCATAGTCCGGATTGTTGATGTCACTGATGCCGATCTGCTTCGGATCACCCCAGTAAAGTGGCGTTCCGTGGGCGTGCGGATATCGGGCGCACAGATCGAAAACAGCGGGAATATCCTCTTTCCGGTAAGGACGCATGGTGACCACAACCGGTCCGCTGAAAATTCCGCTGGAAATCGTTTCGATGCTGGATTTGAACATCGGAACCGTACGTCCTTCATCCAGGTGGCGAACACCGTACCCTTCCCGGGTCAACGCCTCTTCAAAGGTGAACGAACATCCCAGAATGAAGGTCACGAGGTCATCCGTCCACAGGCTGTCGATGCTTGTAACCTCTTCGGTCAGGACACCGTCCCGATAGACCCGGTAGCGGGGAACATCAAAGCGGATATCAATGTCAGTTCCCAAAGACGGCAATGCCGGATCGCCCGGCTTTGAAAGGCCGATCAGCGGACAGGGTTTCGGATTATTGAGACAGAAACGCAGAAAATCCGGCGCATGGGCCCGGGGCAGTATCACCACATTTCCCTGAAGAAAATCCGGCGCCTGACCTGCGGTCTGATCCGCAAATTCCCCGTTACGCGCCAATGCGCGCAATTGTAATCCGTTAATGGTTCTGATTGCCAAGTTCATGCAGTAACCCCTCTGCACCCTAGGCAACAACGGTTCTTGCAAAAAATCAAGGCTCAGTTTCCATAACGTATGCATGGGCTGCTGATTGCTGCGGCGAGGCAGGCCCGCGGCGATGCCCTCCCGACCATGCCGATGAGATGGAACCATCGCAGATAGCTGTCCAGGTACTTCGTGGAGATGCCGCGATAGCGGCGCAGGAAACCTTTCAACTGGCTGTGGCGGCTATTGACCGTCTGAATGTGGAAGGCATCCCTGACCCGCTCTCCGGCCGAAAGGTTCAGGGCTTCGTGGCGAACGCCCATGGCCGCAGCGCAGGGCGGATAGCTGGCATGACCGTCAGAAACCAGAACGATGTCGGTATCCAGAACCGGTTCGAGCACCGCTTGCAGGGTCTCGGCGTTGACCGCCGGAAGAACCTCGCTGATGGTTGTGCCGCTGCGATTGGCGGCGACCAGGACCGGCACCTGTTCATGCGAAACATTGTCGACGCCTGCAATAATTACCAAATATTGAATTCATAAGGATTTGTGTATGTGTATGATATGCAGGACTAGTTCCTGCAACGTATGCAGATCAACCTCGTGCAAAGCTGTGGATTCTCTGTTATGAACCGTTGCAACGCAGACTAAAAAATCTGGGGAATGTGCTGGGAAGTTTTCTCTACTTTCTAGCCAGTGATTTCGTGGCTATGGCTTATCAGAGAAGTAGTGATACTGTGATCAGGGTGGTGATGCACATCGAACATGCGTACAGGGAACTGCTGCAATTTGATGTCGGCAAAGTAATGTTCCAGGGTGCTGGTAACGACAGGGAAGGCAATTTCAGGCCAGGGAATTTCAGATTCGGAAAACAGCGCAACTTCTGACGATTCTATTCCTGCCTCAAAATTCAAATCTGCCAGGTCCGCTCGGAAGAACATATAAACCTGATTGATGACCGGCAGATTGAACAAAGTATATAAGCTGCTGTTTGTCACATTAACTGAGGCGCCAGCTTCTTCTCTGGTTTCTCTTATTGCTCCTTCTAACGTGGACTCACCATTCTCCATGAATCCAGCCGGCAGCGTCCATTTTCCTAACCTTGGTTTGATGGCCCGCTTACAGAGCAGCACTTTGTCTTCATATACTGGAATAGTGCCTACGACGTTTTTGGGATTCTGATAAAAAATG
The DNA here is from genome assembly GCA_965198435.1 of uncultured Pseudohongiella sp. Taxonomy (GTDB): domain Bacteria; phylum Pseudomonadota; class Gammaproteobacteria; order Pseudomonadales; family Pseudohongiellaceae; genus UBA9145. The sequence goes on from OZ240664.1 coordinate 1,211,034, forward strand.
GAATTGCATCGTTCACAGTAATGGCGCTCTCTATCGTCGCCTTCTGGAATCCTCATCGTGAGTGGCGCAGCGCAACTATGGCAAAATTTCAATGCTCTCTACCAATCGAAGGAAATGTGCGAGCATTTTACTTCTATTACAAGCCAGGGGCGAGAAGCTGTGATTGGGACGCGAGAATAAGTTTGAGGTATTTGCTAAATGCGCTTGATTTCGCAGTGCAGCCGAAACTTCTTAGAAGTCATAAAGGCTTCGATCTCTCGTAAGCGCATTTCCAAATCTGCATACAAAGCAGTAGTTTTTTCTCTGTTCAAGCTTGATTTGGTGCCTGATCTGCCAGGCTTATCGCGAAAACTGTTTATGACCTCGTCTAATTGGTCAGCCGCCTCTCTGGCAGTGTCTTCCACATCTTGCTCTACTGAACTCAGGTCAGGGTTAAATTCCTCATTGCGATAACTTTTACGCAATTTTCGAGCACGTCTTCTTGCGTGCCTTGCTCTGCGTCGTTCAGCACGACGTTGTCGACGACGCATGATGCGATCGTATTTTTCCGTGTCATCCATGTAAGGGTCAGGATCAAATACAACCCAACAAATTACATAGGCCCAGAATGTGAAAGGGCCAAACACAAATAAAGAAAGTATAGTTACAACCCTTACAGCAAAGTGACTGACTTCCAGGTAATCCGCGATACCTGCACAAACTCCTGCAATACGCTTGTCGCGCTCATTTTTATAGATTGGTTTACGGTAGTTGAGCTTTCGGAAATGCTCGGCAGTAGGTGTATTGCTGAAATAGTCGCGCATCTTGTCCGGTGTAAAATCTTTATCCAGACAAAAATAGAGAATGACATAGCCAACCAGCATCGGTGGCCAAGCTAAAACGCATAAGACAAAGATTATTCTAACGATGGCGGCTGGAATGTCGAGCCAGTTTGCTAAACCCGAACATACCCCAAGCCATACGCGATTTTCTGAATCAAGATACAAGATTATTCCCCGTTTTCCTGGCTGGTATGGCTTGCATTCTGTTCTCTCCAATCCGGTACTTCCGCATCCAGAATGGATTCGAGGATGTTTATTCTTTCCTGGAGAGATTCGGCGATTGCCGCCAGTTCGCTCAGCTCATATTTTCCTTGAGGAGCAATATGTTCACGGTGGCGACCTTTGCGAAGTAATAAGACCCACGTGGTGATAAAAAACAGCACCATTCCAACGATCGATATGATGAACTCGAAAACGTCCATGATTAAATCTCTTCAGCCCAGATTATTGAACTATTTGCTGATCAGATTTCTGATTTTGACCAAGTTTGCTCTTTAGTTGTTCCAATTCTTTGTCGATGCTCTCTTCTTTTTCGAGTTCATCAAACTCAGATTGCAAACCGCGTTGTTCGATGTGGGCGCTATCCATTTGGCCTTCCATCTGATCGATTTTCTTCTCGTAATACTCAAATTTGTCCATTGCGTTGTCAATAGTATAGCTCTGCAGGTGGCGGTTAACGTCAACCCGTGATTTAGTGGCTTTGGTTCGCATTACGATTGTTTTTTGACGAGCTCGAGCGTCGTTCAGCTTCGCCTGAAGTTGTTCGATTTCCACGCTCAACTTATCCAAAGTCTCATCCAGCTTCACGAGATCCTTCTGGGTGATTTCCACGCTAGCGTTGATATTGGATTTCTCAAGCAATGCTGCTTTTGCGAGATCTTCACGGCCTTTGGAAAGTGCCAGTTCGGCTTTAGCTTCCCAGTCGGCAGCTTGCTTCTTCAATTTCTCAGCGCGTCGAGTCAAGGTTTTCTTCTCAGCGATAACCTTGGCCGTGCCACTGCGTACTTCAACCAGGGTCTCTTCCATCTCCTGGATTACCATACGAATCATCTTCTCCGGATTTTCGGCCTTATCCAGCAAGGCGCTGATATTCGAATTGATGATGTCAGACAGTCTAGAAAAAATGCTCATTGCTGATACCTCATGCTTATGAAGTGCCAATCTGAATAGTGTTTCAGATTGGCTTGTAATCTATAAAGCAGGTAGCGTGCCAGTTTTCGAGATTTCGTAATATTCTGAAATATAAGGAAAATTTATTTCAGTCGATTCCATATATTAGACCTCGATAGCTAAAAATCTTAACAAATGGTAATTTTCGCTACTTGGAAACTTTCGACGTATGGGTTTTGAGGCCAATCTGGCCAAATTCACCTTTGACTCCCTGGCTAACTGATTTAAAAGAGAAAATGGAAGAAAGACACGCACCCCCAAGGATGATTGGCGAATCTGCCAATTTTCTGGAAATGCAGGAGCACATCTCTGTTGTTGCACCTCTGAACAAGCCTGTCCTGATCGTTGGAGAGCGCGGCACAGGTAAGGAATTAGTGGCGGCTCGACTGCATTTTCTGTCACGGCGGTGGGAGCAGAATTTTTTAAAGATAAATTGTGCTGCCATGAGCGAAACCTTGCTAGAGGCACAACTATTCGGTCATGAGGCAGGGGCATACACAGGGGCAACCAAACAACGCAAAGGTTATTTTGAGCGCGCACATGGAGGCACGCTATTCCTGGATGAGCTGGCTAATACAGACATGTCAGTTCAGGAAAAAGTGTTGCGCGTGATTGAGTATGGTGAGTTTGAACGTCTTGGCGGCAATGATACGGTCTCTGTTGATGTGCGAATCATTGCGGCAACCAATGAAGACCTTCCCGAATTAGCTCGCAAGAATAAGTTCAGAGAAGATCTTTTAGACAGACTGGCATTCGATGTGATCACTCTACCTCCATTGCGAGAGAGGGCCGAGGACATACTGGTTTTGGCGGAGCATTTTGCGGTTGGAATGGTTAAAGAATTGGGTGGTGAGTTTTTCTCTGGTTTCTCTGACCAGGTTAAAAAAGAACTTATGAGTTATTCCTGGCCAGGCAATATTCGTGAGCTTAAGAATGTTATTGAGAGAGCCGTTTATCAGAACGGGGATGGTCATATCACGCAGTTGGTGTTCAATCCTTTTGACTCGCCTTATCGCCCGTCCATCAGGCAGACTCAGCATTTGAGTGGTACGGAAAATGGAGAGGTATCAGAAGCAGGTGTTGCTGCAGCGTTAGATATTTTTTCAACCGACTCATTTGATTTCAAAAACCAAGTGCAGGCTTTTGAAATAAGCCTGCTAAAGCGAGCAATGGAGCAAAATCAATTTAATCAAAAGAAAGCAGCAGAGTTTCTCAACCTGAGTTATCACCAGCTAAGGGGTTATTTAAGAAAATACGATTTGCTTGGCTGAAGTTTCTAACTACATGCGAATAAAAAGGGCTGCAATAGTTTCCTACACAGCCCTTTTCCTCGGTAAAATAGTTTTGGGGGCTGTACCAGATAACTATCCCATGTGACGCTTAACCCATTGCTTCAATTGCCGTAATTGGAACGATGGGTCACTGTTGTTAAATCGCCACTCACATTCCTTCAAAAATAGCCCAAAATGTTCCCTCGGTACACCATTGAACTTGCGTAAGTGTCGCTTGGCCTGATTCCAAAAGTTCTCAATACCATTGATGGGGTTATGCCTGTCCGCAAACAACTTCGAATGGTTGATGCGATAATGTTTGAACTCACTGACATCCAGCACGTTATAGCCACGCCAGCAATCACTGTAGACAATGCTGTCAGGGATGACCTTGCGTTCAATGATAGGATATAAAGTCCGGCTGCTGGCATCAGCAATGATCTTGGTGTAGACCTTGCCACCGCGCTTGAACAGGCCAAACACCGGAACATTGCCTGCCGCAGCACGACCACGCTGTCCTTTACGCCTGCCACCAACGTAACTTTCATCGACCTCTATCTCTCCATCAAAGGCAATATCTTTCTCAAGGGCCAGCTCATGCGCGATAATCTCCCGAAGGCGATGAAAGTAATAGGCCGAGGTTTTGACGTTCACGCCAACAAGACTTGCCGCTGTTCTCGCTGTGCTGCCAGAAACAAAATGCTCAACCAATCGACCTTGCTTGTATTTACTTAATCGGCTCTTCCTCATACATAATAACACCTAATCAGCGTTATCCGGTACAGCCCCTAGTTTTGTATTGGCCCTGCATCGCCTCATGAACCATGCGCCGGATAATATTATTGTTAAATGGAGCACCTCTTGGTTCGCCACATTTCTGCTCTATGTAGATCATATAAAAATCATTTTCCCAATCTACAACAAAAATGGTGCCACCAACTCCATGCCATCCAAAATTGTGGGGACTATTAGAATCATCGGTTGTAGGTTGAAGATGGAATCCTAAACCTTAATCACCGGTGTTGCCGTAAAAGAAAAACTCGCGAGACACTTCAAATCCGATCTGCTTCTCAAGCATTAGATCTAAGGTTTCTTCTTCTATAGTTCTTGCGCTACGATCACAATACCCGCCGCTGTTTAATAGCATTTTTGCAAACCTAACATAGTCCTCAGTGTAAAGAGTTTAAACCACTACTGCCAGACAATAGTGCGCGAACTTCAGTGTTATCAGCCATCGCGCCATGGATTAGTTCAGCGATGCGTTAGGCTTTACTCTATGGAATTTAAAAAGTGGTCCTATCCATGTCTGGCGGATTAAAAATACGTTCATTGAAAAGTTCATCCAGTGGCTTGTCTGCAGCAGCTACTTCTAATACTGCCCCTGGCACATCTGTTGAATGTCTATAATGCAGGCAGTGCCCGTGTAAACCTTCCCTAATCAGGTCCACGCATAACCTGTAATCTTCGCCATACTGAATATGGCAGGGAGGAAGCAAAAGGCGTCGATCATGATTGACGGAATCGCCGATTCTGAAGGTCATCAAAGCGGCCGAAGCCGACAGGAAGGTGGTCGATGTCTGCCGACAACACGCTATCTCCGATGCGACGTGCTGCAACGGGAAGGCAAAGTATGGCGCATGGCGGTATGGCGTTGTCCGATATCACGCGTCTCAAGACCCTGGACGAGCAGAACAGACGCCTCAGGCCGATGTACGCCGAGCTTGGCAGCAGGCATGACGCCTTGCGGGACGTTGTGGGAAAAAAGCGTTAAGGTCGGCCGAGCGATGGGCGTTGGTGGACTAGTGCAGGCAGAACACGATCTCAGCCTCCTCGGCCTGCGAGATGGTGGGGATCAGCCTTTCGGTCTATCGCTACCGGCCTCACACCGATAAGGACATCCCGGTCTTTAGCCCGGCATGTGTTGGGCTTTTTTGCCTGTAGCTGGGGGCAACCAATCAAGTAAGGATGCCTATAAATTCCAGCAAGAGAAAAGAAAACACAGGATCAGCCAAACAACGGATTGTTCTACATGAGGTTAAAGGCTTTTATAGAAAATACGCTTGCCAGCTCTGTTGGCAAAAGCATCAACAAGGGAGCCTCTGATTAATTACCTATTAATTACCTACGTTGTTATTGCTGCGTTAAAAATCAGCTCAAAATACGCATTTATGACCTATAAACTGCGCTTTTTCGTTGATTTTTGCCTTGCACTAACTGCCTCGCAAACATTAATCAGAGGCTCCCAAGATGAAAAATGAGGACCACCGCTCATCAAAGCTAGACAACAAGTCATGTCTATTTATTGGTACAGCCGCCGCTGCAAACAAATAAGCAGTAAGTTCCAAAAGTTAACCACGGCAATTAAATATAATTAGATATAAAGGAGGAGAGATGTTTCTTCCATTTTTTACCCTTTTTAGCCGATAAAATTATTGTTCAAATCGGGTCAATTGTCACTGTTTTGATAGCCAGCAGTTTCGAGTACGCTAACGCTCTTTTGAATTGCCCAACAGGATTAATGCGTCCGGGATGAATTAGCCATCCACTGCTGCCTGCATTTGAGTTTTTATCGCGGCGATTTTCTCAGCATCAATGCCAAAGTTTGACGGGTGGATTGACACATAAGATTGTCGTTAGCGCTGGCTATGCCACAAAGAACGGTAGGTAGCATGACAGTACATGTAGTTCTCAAGTACTTCATGAATTAGCCCTGCATGTATGGGGCATTGACTGCAACTGTTATCAACGCAAAAAGATTTTATTTCAGGCGCTGAGATACTATCCCAAACCTCTCGAGGCCACAATATTAGTGCTGGAAAGAGAGGCGGGTTGCTTATTGAGAGAGACTAAGCGAAATCACGCAATAGTGAGTTTGTGATTTCCTGGGGTAGGGCATCGGTGCTGTATTGATAGTTTAGATGCTCACTGCGAATGGTCCAGGCTTCGCCGTTTCTTGCTGCTTCGATCACCTCCTCTGTGAACTCAAATCTTAAAAAATGTACAGAAGATGTTTTTTCTTCAGTGGACCTGGGCAGATCTTCATCGGCAATTGGGTATACCGGGTCAAATCCAGCTATTTGTATCGAGATCAGCTCTTCAATGCCAACTAGTTGTTGTAAGCGTTCTTTGCGTTCATTCTCATCCGGATACTCAAGCATGAAAGTGACTTTGAGATTCTTACCATCCGGAATTAGGGGATTATAGGCATTGAGCTCGTCCTGTAATTCATCTTCAGCAGTAATTTTTTCAGCTCGAATCAATTCAAGTATCTGGTAACGCATGACCATGTAATCTTCGAAATGCAGCATCGCATTTGGACCAAGAGGTACGCGCCGTGTCTTTTTGTGTTCCATAATGGCTTTACGTATAGCTGGTCTCTGCGCTTCGTATGCTTCAATACTGAGCAAGTCAGCCCGAGTGATCTTTTTCATGGCTATTTTCGCTTCGATTCCTATTTCCATAGTAATAAGATTCCTATACTCCGTAAGCTATTCGCAATAAATCGATAGGGTGAACCGACCCCTGATCGCCATCCAGATTATTCTCAATATGACGACCAGCAACCGGGCAATCACTGCCATAGTAGTCTGGCTCCTGCTTATCGATCTGTCTTACTATCGGTCTGACAATTTTATTTGCGAATTCTAATGTTTCTGATTTAACCCCGTAAGTGCCGTCGTGCCCGGAACATCGTTCAATACACTGCACATCTGTATTGGAAATCAATTCGAGGATTTGCTTAGTTTTAGGGCCGATGTTCTGCACCCTTTGATGACATGCGACATGGTAGCTCACCTTGCCCAGGTTCGTTTTGAAATCCGTTTTAAGTTCGCCCGCTTTGTGCAATCTGTGCAGATACTCGAATGGATCAACAAAAGCATCAGCAACCGTGAGTACTTGATCGTCCTCAGGGAACATCAGAGGGAGTTCTTGTTTGAACATCAATACACAAGAAGGTACGGCGGCCATGATTGCGTAACCCTGTTTGGCTAAAACATGGAGTTGCGGGATATTCTTTTCTTTTAGCTTAGTAACCGTCTCAAGATCCCCGAGCTCCAGTTTTGGCATGCCACAGCAATGCTCTCGCGCAGGAAGTACTAATTCAACTTCGTTGTGCTTAAGCACTTTGATCAAGCTTTCAGTAATTGCAGGCTCATTGTAGTTACAGTAGCAAGTGGTAAATAGCGCGACGCGATTTTTATTTGAATGGCTCACTTCTTGCGAGTTTTTTGGATTATATATGCGTACACTATGCCGTGAGCGAGCTGGAGTTCTTGTATATTCTGGAATCTTCGCATCCTTATGAATGCCAAGGCTGGAGTCCAGAATTCCACGAACTGTCTCGTTTTTATTACCACCATTCACTAATTGGTTAACCAAAGGCGCTGAAGCAACTTTGCCAATCATATCTGTACTGGTAATAACCTTGTCTCGGAATCTAGTGTCACCTTTTTTGAATTTGATTGCTTTGGCACGCAGCATTAAATGCGGAAAGTCTACATTCCACTCGTGAGGGGGTACGTAGGGGCATTTAGTGAGATAACACAAGTCGCAGAGGTAACATTGATCAACAACTCTGGTGTAATCGGAGGTAGCGACGCCATCAATTTCCATGGTTTCACTTTCATCAACCAAATCGAACAGAGTTGGAAACGCATTACATAAGCTGACACAACGACGGCAGCCGTGGCAGATGTCATAAACGCGTTCCAGTTCTTTATTCAGGGCGGCTTCATCCCAGAATTCAGAGTCATTATGGTTTAAGGGATGACGGGTAGGCGCGTCCAGTCCGCCTTCTCTGCCTGATTCAGACATGGAAGGTCTCCAATTTGATTGAGTGTCCTTGAATCCTGCCAGCGAAATTGCTGACAGGATTACTATTGAATCTTATGCTGATTAGAACTGCTTAGTCGTCCAGAGCATCAAGTGCTTTCTGAAATCGATTGGCATGAGAGCGCTCAGCTTTTGCCAAGGTTTCCATCCAGTCCGCAATTTCTTCAAAACCCTCATCACGGGCATCTTTGGCCATGCCAGGGTACATGTCAGTGTACTCGTGGGTCTCGCCTGCAACCGCAGATTTCAGGTTATCTGCAGTGCTGCCAATTGGCATGCCAGTGGCAGGATCACCAATTTCTTCCAGATATTCCAGGTGTCCATGTGCATGGCCGGTCTCGCCTTCTGCGGTAGAGCGAAAAAGTGCAGAAACATCATTGTAGCCTTCCACGTCCGCCTTCTGGGCGAAGTAGAGGTAACGGCGGTTGGCCTGAGATTCCCCTGCGAATGCAGCTTTTAAATTTTCTTCTGTCTTGGATCCTTTCAAGGACATAACTTTAACTCCAGTTGAGGATGGGTAAGTTGATCTAGTTCTTCACATTGGGTGATATAGACTAGCCCACGATGGTAACTTTAGAGGGATTAATTCATCAAATCCAATAGATTTTTTTAATGTATTAATCGTTTTTTTCTATTAACATTTCTTCATGAAGCCCTCACTAAAACAAATGCGATACACCTGCGCGGTGGCTGATCACCGCCACTTCAGCAAAGCAGCAGAAGCATGTCATGTCACACAGTCCACGCTTAGCGCAGCAATTCAGGAACTTGAATCGCAGCTGGGTGTGGTAATTTTTGAGCGCAGCAAGAAAAATGTCCTGATAACTCCACTGGGTGAGCGGCTGGTGCAGCAAGCTCGTATCGTACTGGGAGATGTTGAAGATTTTGTGTCACTGGCAAAATCGCATGGCGAGGCTTTGGCCGGAGAGGTTCGCCTCGGCGTGATTCCAACAATTGCGCCATTTCTATTGCCGAATTTATTGGCAGAGCTGCGAACCCAATACCCAAAGCTGAAGCTCTATTTAAAAGAGGCAATGAGCGCCCAGCTTTTTCACCAGCTACAGCAAGGCCAACTCGATTTAGTGATTTTGGCATTTCCCTATCCTTTGCCGGAAATGGAGACGCTTAGTCTGTTTAAGGATGAGTTCCTTTTATGTTTGCCTCCAGGCCATCAGCTTGAAAACACGAAAGCAATAAAACAGTCGCAACTGCGTGGTGAAAAACTGCTTTTATTGGAAGAAGGACATTGCCTTCGAGATCATGCATTGGAAGCCTGTAAATTGGAGAGTGCAGATACGGATGTGGTGTATCAGGGAACCAGTCTTCACACTCTGGTGCAAATGGTGGCAAATGGCCTGGGGGTGACATTGCTGCCTGATATGTCAGTTAAAGCCGACATTCTCGGTGATACGCAATTGCAGTTGAAAGAATTCAACAATGAAAACGTGTCTCGGGAAATCGGCATGGCATGGCGAAAATCCGATCCGCGACGAGAAGACTATCTCTTGCTCGGTGAATTCATTAAAAACCACACCGGTCATTGAAGAATCTCCTTGATGACTTCGCGTAGGGCCGATACCGTTTCTGCTGCAAACCAATCGTTTCGTTTAAGCCACAATTGATTGCGTGGCGAAGGATGCGGCAGGACGAAAATTTCTGGTGCATACTCACGCCAACACATCACCCGTTCAGTCAGGTTTTCGTGTTGTGTATCGAGATAGTAATTTTGAGCATACATCCCGATCAGCAGTGTGCATTCTATATTTGGCAATAAAGTAAGGATTTTGTCATGCCAGGTGGGTGCGCACTCCGGGCGAGGCGGGAGATCGCCACTGCTGCCTTTACCCGGATAACAAAAGCCCATGGGGACTATAGCAACTTTGGACTCATCATAAAAAATGTTGTCATCTACTCCCATCCATTCCCGCAATCGCTTGCCACTTGCATCGTTCCATGGAATGCCACTGGCATGGACTTTAGTGCCAGGTGCTTGCCCGACGATGAGGATTTTAGCAGAGCTGGCGGCTCTTAAAGTGGGCCGAGGTTCTGGAATTTCGCTCTCACAAAGTCTGCAATTGCGCACTTCTCGAAGTAATAGTCGCAACTTCCCTGGGCTACTGTTGTTGGTCTTCATTCTCCGGTCATTATAATCTAACCTGTCGGCAAACAACTCACCGATTAATCGATGCGTATTTTCACAATTTCCGATTTACATGTGGACTACCCGGAGAACTTGAACTGGGCTTTAGAATTATCTCGGTCTGAATACTGCGATGATGTGCTTATTTTGCCTGGTGATGTAAGTGATGATTTTGGTCTCTTGTCTCAGATTCTTGAAAGCTTTCTGGATACTTTCGCCAAAGTTTTCTTTGTTCCCGGAAATCACGAATTATGGATTGATCGCGATGACTTCACTTGTTCGTTAGAGAAGTTTGCAGCGGTCTTAAAGCGATGTAAGGATTTGGGCGTGATTACCGATCCTGAGCAGCTAGGTGCAGTAACTATTGTTCCATTGTTTAGTTGGTATGATTTTTCTTTTGGCGAGCCCGCTAAATATTTACGCCACGCCTGGCGTGATTTTCGCGCATGCCAGTGGCCGGAACATCTTAGTGACGACGCTGAAGTATCTGCACATTTTTTATCTCTTAATGAAAGCAGGCTGCATTACCAAAATGACACTGTTATCAGCTTTTCCCACTTCCTGCCGCGCATTGATGTTATGCCTGCGCGCATCCCCGAAAAGCATAGAAATGTATATCCGGTATTAGGAGGGAAGGGGCTCGACGTTCAAGTGCGGAAACTTGGATCGAATATTCATATCTATGGGCATAGCCATGTCAATCAGGATACTACGATTAACGGCATTCGCTATATCAATAATGCTTTTGCTTATCCAAGCGAAGATCGAATTGCTCGAAAACATCTTTATTGCGTATTTGAATTATCTGAGAAAAATCTGAAATTCGAAGCTCAAATGGTTAGAGGGCATGCGGTTTGAAAATTGGCCTCTTCGATAAGATGTTGGCAGAGCAGTTAGATTTGAAGACTGTGCATGTGTGGGTTCTGGATTCATCAGCTATTGCCAGTGTGATGATGGATGAGTATGTGCCGTGGCTGACGCCCGCTGAATTGCAGCGCTATGAGCGTCTTCACCTGACTAGACATAAGCGCAAATTCCTCATTGGCCAGATAATGCTTCGTACGATATTGAGCAGTTATGAAAATAAATTGCCTGGCGAATGGGTGTTCGAAACCAACGGCTATGGAAAACCAAAAATTGCTACTAACGTCACCTCTGACAGTTTGCATTTCAACGTGTCACATAGCGGTGATTTTTATGCGGCCGCTGTATCAAGACATGAACTCACCGGGATCGATGTAGAACTTGTCACCCGTGAGCGCTGCATAAAGCAGATCGCTGACAGGCATTTTTCCAAAACAGAAGTGGATAACCTGCTCACCTTGCCAGAAAAATATCAATTAGATCGCTTCTATTCACTCTGGACGCTAAAAGAGGCTTACATAAAAGCAAGAGGGATGGGTCTGGCGATACCGTTGCGGGATTTTGGCTTTGATTTTAAAGAAGAGGACGATTCTTTTCTCGATTTCTGGGTAGCTGGTACACTAAATGACGACGCGAGCCGCTGGCAATTCTGGCAATTTGCACCCGTTAACAATTACAGAATTTCACTTTCCGTCTCTACCGCTAGTGATAATCAACTAGAAAATGTGTATACATTGCGCTTACATTCACTAAGCGAAGCTGAAGAAGATATTCTCGAGCTTACCCGATGTTGCTAGGGCCTGTTCACACTACTTGAGTCGTCTCTGCTAGCGAGCATTTTTGTGTCCAGCAAGGCAGGAAGAGTGCCGTATATAAATATATACAAACGATTGATAACGGACCGGGGCGCAAAAATGCGCCTAGCCCTTCGGGTTGTGGCTAAAAAAGCGCCAATTGAGGCGCGAGGAGCGTGGTTTGGTGATTCCAAATGAGCGACGAGGAACGACAAGTGGCGCTTTTTTAGTCACAACAGAGGCCACTCAAGTAGTGTGAACAGGCCCTAGTCAAAGGGTTCGCCGGAGCTTGGTTCCCACATTTTTACGGTGCGCATCATATTGCCTTGCATTTGAACAATTTCCGCTCGCTATGCATCAACACTTGATGGCGACGTGAGAATCGGGGATAGATTGCAGGCTTGCCATGAACCCCTGGTGCATTTAGAAATTTGAAAGAGTAAGTTGCTCACGTTTACTCTTGGCGTATCATTATATTTTCGCCAAAAAACGTCATGATATGAGCAACTGACACGACAGTTATATTTGACTGATGTCAAAGCACAGGTATCTGATTGCTTACTCGTCGGTGACACAGGCGATTTAATTCGCCAATGGCCGCACGATGTATTCGATACACCGGGCCTTGAACGGGCGACGCCCATGCGCCAAAATCAACCAGGGTTTAAGCAATTTAGCCCATCCATGAGAAAGGCAAGCACGCGGATTGAAACGCTGTTCTCACAACGGTGCGATCGGTTCATGCTTCGACGCAATTACGCCAAATCATGCAACGGATTCGCTACGCGAATCCTGAGTAAAATCACTGCCCGAACAATAGTTCAGTGGGTGAATCCGCATAATGGCACTAACATTAACAACTTAAAAATCGTGGTCGCCTGAATGCACCACGGGTTTCCATGGGTACATGAGTAATTGGTTGAGGGTTTTGGCACCCTTGCTATCAAGATTTCAATCGAGAATTCTATTGATATCACGGATACTCACTCCGCCGTCGATTAGGAAACTGCTATTGGTCTATGTGTTTATATTATTGCTGTTTTCAAAGGAATCAGTAGTGAACTCGCCAATAATCTCTTCTAGGGTCCTTTCAAGGGTCCTTTCAAGAGTTATAAAGTCTTTTTACATTTGCAAAGGCACCTTCAAGCATGGCTAGCTAAATACAAATTCCAGTGCGAACTTGGTTCCATAATAAGCAACTATTACCAGTGCGAATCCACTGAAGGTCCAGCGAATTGCAGTAACCCCTCGCCATCCCAGTTGGTGCCGCCCCCAAAGAAGAACAGAGAAAACTAACCAGGCGAGTATGGAGAAAAATGTTTTGTGAATGACTCCATCGCGGCCCCAAATATCTCCAATGAAAAGAAAGCCTGCTACGATACCAACTGTAAGTAGTAGCTGACCGATCCAAACCAGTTCAAACAGGAAAGATTCCATATCTTGTAAAGCAGGGAGCCGACTAACTAAGCCACCAGCCTGGCCATGCTTAAGTTGCGAGTTTTGATAAGCCAAAAAACCAGCCTGAGCGGCAGCGATCGTTAAAAAGCTGTAAGCCAGAATTGAAAAAAGAACATGGCTCGCTAAGCCTGTACTAAGATCAGTAGGTGGGATAGAACTCGAACTGGTGAGAGAAATCACAATTGTGGCAATCGCAATGGGAAACAATCCTAAGAAAAGATTATCCAGAGGCTTTCGCAGGCTGGAAATCAAAACCAGTAGAGAAATGGAAACGGCGATCAGCGTACTGATCTCTACTATACCAAACTGATATCCGGCTTCTGTTTGAATTATCCCAAGTGCTGAAATGCCGTGTGCGATCACTGCAAGTGAGCTGGATACAAATACCACTTGCCGGGACTCCTTGTTAGTCAGGAATCTGGTGGCCTGAAAACCAAGTCCGATAAGGTAGAAGATAATAGCAAAAATGCCTGAGATAAGAGTAAGCTGCATGGATTTTAGTGTCTCAAGGTCAACTTCAAGTTTCGCATATGTCCCAGGGGGGTTGAAGTGCTTTTTCACTTTGAAACGATTTGGCTATAATCCGCTGCCTTTATCAGCCATTAATAATGAGTAGCCCAAAGCATGTTTGAAGACCTAACCGAACGTCTAAGCGGTACGTTTCGAAAACTTTCCGGCAGGTCCACCCTCACTGAAAGCAATATTCAAGAGGCTCTTCGCGAAGTACGCAGAGCGTTATTGGAAGCTGATGTGGCTTTATCTGTTGTTAAAGAGTTTATTGAGAGAGTTAGCAACCGAGCCGTTGGCCAGGAAGTTGCCAAGAGCCTCACTCCAGGTCAGGCCTTTATTAAAATCGTGCAGGCAGAGATGCAGTCGATTATGGGTGCAGCTAATGCTGAGCTGAATCTAAAATCTACCCCGCCTGCTGTAATACTGATGGCTGGTTTGCAGGGTGCCGGTAAAACCACGACTGCTGCCAAGCTATCGCGCTGGTTAAAACAGGAAAAACAAAAATCTGTGATGGTTGTCAGCGCCGATGTCTATCGTCCTGCTGCAATTCAACAATTAGAGACTCTGGCTCGGGATGTGGGCGTAGGGTTTTTCGGTAGTGACACCAGTCAATCACCAGAACAAATTACGCAGCTGGCTTTAGCAGAGGCTCGCAGGAAGTTTGTTGATGTATTGATTGTAGATACGGCCGGTCGGCTCGCTATTGATGATGAAATGATGGGCGAGATTAGCGGTTTGCATAATCAATTGAATCCCGTCGAGACTTTATTCGTTGTCGATGCCATGGCCGGCCAAGATGCTGCAGTTACGGCCAGGGCATTTAATGATGCACTGCCGCTTACTGGTGTTGTGTTAACCAAAGCAGATGGTGATGCCCGTGGCGGGGCAGCTCTCTCTGTACGTTATGTAACCGGCAAACCGATCAAGTTTATCGGTATGGGTGAGAAGGCTGAAGCCCTTGAACCTTTTCACCCCGATCGAATTGCGTCTCGGATTTTGGGAATGGGCGATGTTTTGTCGTTGATCGAAGAAGCTGAGAAAAAAGTCGACAAGCAAAAAGCTGAGAAACTGGCAAAAAAGATTCATAAAGGTAAGGGATTTGACCTCGAAGACTTCAAAGAACAACTAAAACAAATGCAGAACATGGGTGGCATGGCCAGCATCATGGATAAACTGCCCGGCATGGGCGCACTCCCTCCTGGGGTTGCTCAAATGGTTGACGATTCACAGTTTCGGCGAATGGAAGCTATCATTAACTCCATGACTATGCGCGAAAGAATTCACACGGAAATTCTGAATGGATCTCGAAAGCGTAGAATCACTCAGGGTTCCGGCACACAAATCCAGGACCTTAATCGCCTGTTGAAGCAACACAAGCAGATGCAGAAAGTGATGAAGAAAATGAAGGGCGGCAACATGGCCAACATGATGCGTGGGCTTGACGGCATGGGCAGTCGTGCTGGTCCGGGAAGAATGCCAGGCATGCCTGCGGGTGGAAAGTTTCCTTTATTTCGTTAAACCACTGACGAAATAGCCACTTGATACTTGCCCCTGACCGTGTTTTCAAATGGCGCGACACCACGAATTCTCTGCTTTCTGGGCGCGGGGCAATCGACTGAATGGATTTTCGTGCACACTTCCAGCACAAAAAGTGAACAAGTGGCACTCCCTCGTCGATCTGGGTCCGAAAATTATAAACTTCTGCCCATCTTCACACAACACAGGCGTTCAGTCGATTGCCCTGTTTCTGGGCGTCTCAGCGCTTCCAATAACAAAGCATTTGAACTAGAATACCCGCCTTTTTATCTAGGGCTGCCCCGTGTGCCTATAAAACGCGCATAAGCCTTTGGAAAACATAGAATTTTTTGGGAATAAATTTATGGTCACGATTCGATTGTCTCGTGGTGGGACCAAGAAGAGACCCTTCTATCATATTACCGTTAGCGATAGCCGCCGGGCTCGTGATGGTCGCTTTATTGAGCAAATTGGGTTTTTCAATCCACGAGCCCGTGGTCAGGAAGAGCGTTTGCGTCTGGATATGGATCGCATGGCTCACTGGCAATCTCAAGGTGCACAGTTGAGCCGTCGCGTTGCCTGTCTGGCAAAAGGCGCTGCTGCTGCGGCCACTACAGAGGCTTAGTGGTTAGTTTGCTGCCGCTATGAGCAATAGCGCAGTTAATGATAAGAAACGGGTGGTGCTGGGAAAGATTGGCAAAAGCCATGGTATAAAAGGGTGGATGAAACTTCATTCATTTACGTCACCGCCTGAAAACATACTGGATTATTCCGAACTTCAGATTGACTCTGTTTCGACTCAGCGACAATTGTCTGTAACCGACAGCAGATATCAAAACAGCAATCTGTTGGTTCACTTTGAAGGGATTGATGATCCTGAATCGGCACAGTCACTGATTGGAAAAGAAGTCTGGATAACTGATTCGGAATTGCCGAATCTGGAAACTGGTGAATATTACTGGCATGAGCTGGAAGGCTTGTTGGTCTGGAATGAGCAGAATTTACTGCTCGGCAAAGTGAGCAGGCTCATGGAGACTGGTGCTAATGATGTGCTGGTGGTAAGACCAATAGCGGGCAGCACCGATGAGCGCGAACGAATGGTTCCTTATGTAAAAGATCAAGTCGTAAAAAGGGTTGATATAGTTACAGGTCGCATTCATGTTGATTGGGATGCAGGTTACCTGGATTGAGCACCGGAGGAGATGGGATGCACATAAGTGTTGTCACTCTTTTACCGGAAATGTTCGATGCGATCAGCCAATACGGTGTAAGCAGCAGGGCGATTGAAAACGCCCTGGTTAGTTTAGAGTTCTGGAATCCAAGAGACTTTGCGACTGATAAACACCGCACAGTAGATGACAAACCATTTGGCGGTGGTCCTGGCATGCTGATGCGAACCGAGCCTTTGGTAGAGTCGATACGACGAGCTCGTGCGTCTCTTGTAGAGAAGAGAGTAGAGAAGAGGGCGAAGAGGGCAGAGAAAACAGATATAGAAAGAGAGGGTAAAGAGGATAGAGAGGATTTAAAAAAGCCTCTAACGGTTTACTTGAGCCCGCAGGGCGCGCTGCTTAATCACACGAAAGTATTAGAGCTGGCGCAAAAGTCAGAACTGGTTCTCGTTTGTGGGCGTTATCAGGGAGTCGATTCACGGGTGATTGAAAGTGAAATCGACGAAGAAGTATCCTTGGGCGATTTCGTGCTGAGTGGCGGTGAACTGGCTGCCATGGCCTTAATCGATGCGATGCTGAGGTTTCAGCCAGGCGCATTAGGCGACGCGGAGTCAGCACGTAGTGACAGCCTGGCGAAAGGATTGCTGCATAATCCACAATATACACGGCCACAGGAATTTGAAGGAAAGACTGTTCCTCAAACTCTGCTAAGCGGAGATCATGCTGCAATTGAGCAGTGGAGATTAAAGCAGAGTTTAGGGACAACCTGGCTAAAAAGGCCGGATTTACTTAAAAAACTGACACTCGATAAAGAGCAAGAAGAATTACTGGATCAATTTAAGAGCGAGTATCAAGCCAAAAGCTAAGCGCCTGGTGCAACATTTTACCTGCACCTCGTTTATAGATACTCAGGAGTCGGAAAATGGGCAAGAACAAGATTATTCAACAGATTGAAACTGAGCAGATGGGTAAAGAACTGCCTGAGTTTGGTCCAGGCGACACAGTTGTAGTTCAGGTAAAGATTAAGGAGGGCGACCGTGAACGTCTGCAAGCGTTCGAAGGTGTGGTTATTGGTCGTCGCAATCGTGGCCTCAACAGCTCCTTTACTGTGCGCAAGATTTCTCATGGTGTTGGTGTGGAAAGAACATTCCAGGCATACAGTCCTTTGGTAGATAGTGTAAACCTTAAGCGCCGTGGTGACGTGCGTCAGGCTAAGCTTTACTACCTGCGCGAGTTGACTGGTCGCGCTGCTCGTATCTCCGAGAAGCTGGACAAGAAGTCTGCAGAATAATCGGAAGCTTTTTGGTTTCAGAGCTTTGGTACAGGCGTCTCGGGTGGCTGAAGCTACTTTTAGAGAATAATAAAGAATGAGAAGGTCCGATGGTCTTCTCATTTTTGTTTCTGCTGACATAAAAATGTAAGCTATCCTGCAAGTGCTTTAGAAAATCGCGGTTTTATAAATAAGATAGAAAGTACGGGCTCTAAGGGTCAAATAGGTCAAAATGGAGAGCGTCATGATTTACGCCAAATTCATCTCGGAAAAGATTGCCCAAGGCATCTTCATGCTAGGTATTGCTGCAGGCGCGTATGCGCAAGGTGCCCAATCACTGCGGGGCAAGCTGGAGCAGGCTATTGAATTGCCTTCTGGTGGACAGCTCGAAATCATCAGTCTTAATCCAACGGCGTTATCTACCATTTTTGAAGTAGAGCTGAATACTGGTGAGATTCTCTACACTGATGTTTCTGGTGATTATTTGTTCGCAGGTGATATGTACCAGACTACGCCAGGCGGCTTAATGAACCTCTCTTCCAGTACTCGTCAAACCCGTGCCCTTGGGAAAATCGCTGACATTCCTGAAGATCAAATGATTGTGTTTACTCCGAATGAAGTGAGATCCAGAATCACAGTGTTCACAGACGTTGATTGTTTTTACTGCCGGAAACTGCACGGCGATCTCGAAGTGCTGCTAGAAAAGGGAATTGAAGTCCGCTACCTGGCTTACCCGCGTGGTGGTGAGCGCGCTGAATCTTTTGATAAAATGATCGCTGTGTGGTGCTCATCTGATCGTAAAGAGTCCCTCACCCTGGCTAAGAACGACGAGCCTTTGCCTGAAATCATCTGCGATACACCAGTCCTTGATCACTATGCTATCGGCAATGAGTTGGGTATCAATGGTACACCTGCCATAGTTTTTGATGATGGCCGTGTGGTGCCTGGTTATGCTGGTAGTGAGCGCCTGGCCGCAATGCTAGGTTTGAATTAAACCAAAGCATCCCGATCTTCCCGGACCCCAGCGTTGTTTCCCAGGCACACGCAGAGTTTCCTCTGCCTGTACTGCGTTATCTTGTATAATGCGCCGCTTGTTACTTTTTGCCGTCTAAAGGTTAAGGAGCCTCTGATTAATGTTTGCGAGGCAGTTAGTGCAAGGCAAAAATCAGCGAAAAAGCGCAGTTTACAGCTCATAAATGCGCATTTTGAGCTGATTTTAACGCAGTAATAACTTAATCAGAGGTTCCTTAAGTTTTGCCAGATAATAAAATCATAAACATAGGGATTTGTGGTTTGGGGACGGTTGGCGGTGGCACGCTGAATCTTCTGCGAAGTAATTGTGAGGAAATTTCCGCGCGTTTAGGCGCAGAATTGGTAGTTAGCCGCGTCGCCACGCGCACACCCAAACCGGATCTGGTGGGCGGGATTCCAACTTCAGGAAGTGATGTATTGGCTGTAGCTGATGATCCTGACGTAGCGATCATTGTCGAAACCATTGGTGGCTGCGATATCGCGTTTGACTTAGTGAGCCGTGCTTTGGGTAACGGTAAGCATGTAGTTACTGCCAATAAAGCCTTGATTGCTGAGAGAGGCAATGCACTTTTAGAAATGGCTACCCAAAACAATGTATCACTGGCCTTTGAAAGCAGTGTGGCGGGAGGGATTCCGGTTATTAAAGCATTACGAGAAGGCTTGGCGGCTAATGAAATTGAGTGGCTCGCAGGCATTATTAATGGCACTGGCAACTTCATCATGACAGAGATGGCTGAGAAGCAACGCCAGTTTAAAGATGTGCTGGTGGAAGCACAGGAATTAGGTTATGCAGAGGCCGACCCCACATTTGATGTTGAAGGAGTGGATGCGGCCCACAAATTGACAATCATGGCTTCGATTGCTTTTGGAATACCATTGCAATTTGACAGGACCTACACCGAAGGGATTTCTCAAGTTACACCCGAAGACATTAGTTATGCAGATGAATTGGGATATCGCATCAAACATTTGGGCATCGCGCAACGCAGTGATCGAGGGATTGAAATGCGAGTTCACCCAACCCTGCTATCCAAATCCAGATTACTGGCCAATGTTGATGGTGTTGGCAATGCAATTCTTATCAGTGGCAATAAAGTTGGTTCTACTTTGTATTGTGGTCCTGGTGCAGGTTCAGATGCTACCGCTTCGGCTGTAGTGGCAGACCTTATTGATATCGCCAGGCAGCATATAGCTGGCGCTTCACGGCCTGTATATCCTGGATTGGGATATCAGAAAAAGAATGATTTGGCGGTAGTAGGAATCGAAGAGATTGAAGCTGAGTATTATTTACGAATCCCTGCGGTGGACAGAGTGGGCGTCATGGCGAAGATTTCTAGTGTGCTGCAAGCAGAGTCCATAAGTATCGAAGCGGTCATTCAGAAAGAAGCCAGCAGCGAGAGCATACCAATTGTGATATTAACTCATAAGGTAATAGAACAAAATCTGAACCGCACGATTTCCAGGTTAGAAGAACTGGAAGAAGTCACTGGCAAAATTATGCGAATCCGCGTTGAGCCTTTCCATGGTGAGCCACCTAACTTTGTCAGTTAATCGGCTGAAGAAGAGATATTTCCTGTGAAGTATATAAGTACAGGAGGGCAGGGTTCTCCCCAGTCATTTGAGCAGGTTTTGCTCACCGGGTTGGCACCTGATGGTGGCTTGTATGTTCCGGAAACTCTTCCACAGCTAAGCAAAGCTCAAATCGCAGCCTGGAAACATTTGAGCTATTCAGAATTAGCATTGGAAATCGCTCAGCTATTTATCGAAGATGAAATACCTCGGGACTCTCTAAAACAGATTATCGATGAGAGTTATAACTCATTCGACCATGATGATGTTGCGCCACTGGTTGAATTGAATCCTGGCGAGTATGTTCTCGAGTTGTTTCATGGGCCAACATTGGCTTTTAAAGATTTTGCATTACAGGTGTTGGGTCGATTGCTGGATTATGTTTTAAAGAAAAACAATCAGCGTGTAGTAATTCTGGGCGCGACCTCTGGAGACACGGGCTCTGCTGCTCTGGAAGGGTGTCGCCATTCCGATCATGTGGATATCTTTATTCTGCATCCTTATCAACGGGTGTCGGAAGTACAGCGTCGTCAAATGACAACGGTGCCGGGAAGCAATGTTTTCAACCTGGCGGTGGAAGGGAATTTTGATGATTGCCAGCGCCTGGTTAAAGCCGCCTTTGCTGATCAATCATTCTTACCCGCTGACAGGCAACTGGTTGCGGTGAATTCGATTAACTGGGCCCGTATCTTGATACAGATCGTCTACTATTTCTCAGCGGCTTTGAAACTGGGTGCACCGGAAAGTAAAGTTTCATTCTCGGTACCCACCGGAAACTTTGGCGATATTTATGCCGGGTATCTGGCTAAATATATTGGGCTTCCTGTTGACCGACTGGTAGTGGCAACCAATAAAAACGATATCCTGCACCGATTCATTGGTAACAATGATTATTCGATATCCAGGTTGAGTAAGACCTATTCGCCGAGTATGGATATTTTGATTTCTTCGAATTTCGAGCGTTATCTGTTTGATCTGTTTGATCGCGATGGGGCAAGATTGTCAGAGTTTATGGCTGCCTTCGGCAAGCAGTCGCTACAGGTAAGTGAAACTCATTGGCATAAGATAAAGGAGACTTTCGATAGCGCCAGTGTGGATGATGAAACTACCTGCAAATTGATTGCGGATGTTCATGCTGCGAATGGTATGTTGCTCGACCCGCATACAGCAGTTGGCTTGCAGTCAGCGAGGTTGTGTAACAAGAATGCAGGAGTACCAATGATTACTCTGGCTACAGCACATCCTGCTAAATTTAGTGACGCTATTACAGATGCTGGATTGCCTGCCCCAGCATTACCTCCTCATATGGCGGATCTATTCGAGCGGGAAGAGCGCTATCAGGTTGTGCCAGCCGATTTAGCGGTGGTGTTTGCCTATATTGGCGAAAATCTTTAGTATTCGCTGGATTGATATTATCAGCCAAATGACAAAACTTCAGCGTCGCACAGCTAATCATTCACTCAATATTCCCGACTCCTACCCTCCAATTCTGCGGCGCGTATATAGCCAACGAAATGTTGTGGATGCGGCGGAGCTTTCTCCGAGGCTTTCCGATTTACTTCCTCCCGACGGATTGAAAGGTATCGCTGCGGCAGTGGCTTTAATTCAACAAGCCCTCAGTGAAAAATGGCGCATACTCATCGTATCCGATTTCGATGCTGATGGTGCTACTGGTTGCGCCTTGGCCATGATTGCTTTGCGTGGTTTCGGGGCGTGTCAGGTGGACTATATCGTGCCAAATCGATTTGATTATGGTTACGGGCTGACACCAGAAATTGTTGAGCTTGCTAAAACCAGGGAACCAGATTTAATCATTACTGTCGACAATGGCATTTCCAGCGTCGATGGTGTTAAAGCTGCTCATGATGCTGGAATTAAGGTCCTTATCACTGACCACCATTTGGCGCCGGAGGTGATTCCAGAGGCAGAAGTCATAGTGAATCCCAACCAGGCTGGATGCGATTTTCAGAGTAAGAGTATTGCTGGAGTGGGCGTAATTTTTTATCTGATGTCGGCGTTAAGAAATGAGTTGCGTTCAGCAAGCTGGTTTACTAACAAAGGTATCGAAGAGCCCAACATGGCTGAATTACTGGATTTAGTTGCGCTGGGAACAGTCGCTGATGTTGTACCACTGGATCGAAATAACAGGATACTGGTGAGTGAGGGGCTAAAGCGTATCCGGGCAGGACATTGTCGACCCGGTGTTGCAGCTTTATTAAAAGTTGCCAAGCGCAATCAGTCACAATTAACTTCTACAGATCTGGGCTATGGCCTGGGGCCACGGCTCAATGCAGCGGGCAGGCTTGATGACATGTCCACTGGAATCGAATGCTTGTTATCTGAACAAGAGGGCGACGCATTTCAATTAGCATCGCAACTGGATGCAATGAATCAGGATCGTCGCCAAATTGAATCTGAAATGCAACAGCAGGCATTGCAGGCGCTGCGCACCCTGGAATTGGATCAGGATCAAGCCCCTCCAGGATTATGTTTATTTGATAGTCGGTGGCACCAAGGTGTGGTGGGTATTCTTGCTTCTCGTATAAAAGATAAGTATCACCGTCCTGTTATTGCGTTTGCTGAATCCAGCGATGCTTCAAGTGATGAGTTAAAAGGCTCAGCTCGCTCGATTAAGGGTTTTCATATCAGAGATGTGCTGGATTCCATCGCCAGCAGGAACCCGGGGCTCATTACCAAATTCGGTGGCCACGCCATGGCAGCCGGATTGAGCCTTGAAAAATCTAAGTTGGACGAATTCACGGCTGCCTTTGAAGAAGAAGCGGGAATACTGTTATCTGCTGCTCAGTTACAAGCCGTAGTAGAGAGCGACGGCCCTGTGGCAGCTGATGAATTGACTTTGCAGTGCGCTGAAGCCCTGAAATTTGCAGGACCATGGGGGCAGGGTTTCCCTGAACCGGTTTTCGATGATGAATTCACCGTTCAGAATATGCGCCGGATAGGGAATAAGCATTTGAAGATGCTGTTGAGTCCAGTCAACTCACCGAAAAGCATGGTGGATGCCATTGCTTTTAATGTTGCTGAACACGCATGGCCCAGGGAAGACGCAAAGCGTGTGCACCTGACGTACAGGTTAGACATTAATGAATACCGTGGCGACCGAAATGTGCAATTAATAGTCGAGCATATACTTGCAGCATCATAGCCAGCTTGAAGCCTGATCTTTGCACGAAAATCCAGGAATTCAGGTCTATTGCCACAGGCAGGTGGTTGTCGCCATCAGAGGTGTCATTCTGGCATGAAACAGGGCTGAAGAGAGTCATGATTCTGCCGACTGAGTCATGGCAGAAAAGCGGTATTTTGTTATCTTTTGGCACACTGGCAATGGCCCTTTATGGTAGGGTTTGTTCACACTAATTGAGTGATCTCTGTTGTGACTAAAAAAGCGCCAATTGAGGGGCGAGGAGAGCAGTTTGGTCATTCCAAATGAGCGACGAGCAATGACAAGTGGCGCTTTTTTAGCCACAACCCGAAGGGCCAGGGTCATTTTTGCGCCCAGCTTCGTTATCAATCGTTTGTATATATTTATATACGGCACTCTTTCTGCCTTGCTGAGCGCAAAAATGCCCGCTAGCAGAGGCCACTCAATTAGTGTGAACAGACCCTAGTCTTTTTCCTCGATTCTCAGGACGATTTGGATGCGTAATACTATCTTTAAAGCATTGATTCTATTGAGTTACCTGCTTTTCACGTCATTTCTTTACGGGCAGGTCCATAGCACCGATCAGATTGAAGTAGAGCTTATCTCTGAAACTACGCATGTTGTCCCCGGTGAGACCACTTGGCTGGCCATCAGACTTGACCCCATCGATCACTGGCACACCTACTGGAAATTCGGTGGTGACAGCGGTGAAGCGACGCGAGCAATCGACTGGGATTTGCCCGTCGGCGCAAGTGTTGGTGACATTGTTTGGCCCATCCCAGACTGGACCCCGTTTCTGGGTAGCGAGTTAGTTACCTTTACCTACGAGCGTGAAGTACTTCTGCCCATGGCGCTGGCAGTACCAGCAGATTTCTCCGGAGATCGCTTTGATCTGTCTACCACAATCGAATGGCAGGTTTGTGAAGAAATTTGCATACCTGGCGACGCAGAATTTTCGTTGTCCTTGCCAGTAGCAGAATCAACCCAAATTGATGAGCGCTGGGTTGCGGGTTTTGCTGAAACAAGGACGATGACACCAGTCCCAATTGATCAGCATGATCTAATAGCTCAGTTCAATGATCACGACGGCAAGATCAATGTCATGGTTCGCGGAAACGAGGAAGAATTTTCGACAATTAATGAAGCCTGGTTCTTTCCGGTTGAGCGCCGCATCATGCGTTATGCACCATATCGAGATGTAATGCTGGATGGTGACCGTGTTCAAATCAGCACGGAACAACATCGTCGTTATGATCCTTCAAGAACCGAATTAGAAGGATTACTGGCTTATATTGACGACGATGGAAACCGCCGCGCCTATGATATCTCCGCTCAGCGTAATGCTGTGGCCTGGGACTATAGCATTGAGGTTGAACTGTTATCGGAAACTACATCAGTAGTGCCAGGTGAAACTTTTTGGCTGGGGCTAAGGCTGGATCCTGCGGAGCACTGGCATACTTACTGGAAGATGGGCGGTGACAGTGGCGAACCTACCAGTTTGAATGAATGGGATGCGCCTGAAGGCACTCAAATTGGCGATATGCAGTGGCCAGCCCCTTACTGGTTGCCATTCTATGAAACTGATCTGGTTAATTTCGGCTATGAAGAGGAAGTATTACACCCTGTTGCAGTCACCATAGCTGCTGACTATGCGGGCGATACCATTCAATTGGGCACTCTAGCTTATTGGAATGTGTGTGAGCAAATTTGCATTCCTGGTGAGCAGAGGCTAAGTATTATATTGCCAGTGTCTGATGCGGCTGAGCTGGACGCTGGTAATCAGGCGATATTCGCCACAGCTCGAGAAAAGATTCCAGAAACTGATCACACTATTACCTCGCTCATCGTTAAAGCCGGTGAGCGCGTAAGCCTTGGATTCGATTCGCCTGATCCGGTTTTTGCCGATTATAGCGAAGCTTACTTTTTCCCGGAGCAACGGCGAATTATTAAGCCTGGTCCTTTAAGGGATGTCAGCATCCAACCAAACCTTTTACAGATAACTCACCAGCAGCCCCGCCGCATGTTGGATGATCTGTCTGAAGTATATGGCGTATTGGTTTTAGAAAACGATCAAAACCAGCGTACGGCTTTCGATTTTATGAATCCCGCAGCGGATGCCAATTCCACCACTATCATGCCTGCAGCAGCTTTGGCCAATAACGATTCTTCAGGTGGCACAGGAGACAAAGGGTCCTTGCTGTTGTTTATGGCCTTTGCTTTTCTTGGCGGCATGATTCTCAATCTAATGCCTTGCGTGTTCCCTGTGCTGTCAATGAAGGCATTGAGTTTTACCAAGAACGTCGGTGAGTCGCAGCAAAAACAGCGGATGGACGGCATCGTTTATACAGCGGGTGTTATAGTAGCTTTCGTAGCACTTGCTTCAGTATTGATCATGCTACGCGCAGGTGGTGAGGCAGTGGGATGGGCTTTCCAGTTCCAGCAACCCTGGTTTCTTGCATTTATTGTTTACCTGTTCTTCCTGATGGGCCTAAGCTTGTCCGGTGTTTTTGAAATTGGCACCGGCTTCATGGGGGCCGGAGGCAGTCTTACCAATGCAAGTGGGTATAAGGGCTCTTTCTTTACAGGCGTATTGGCAACAACTGTAGCCACACCTTGTACTGCTCCGTTTATGGGCCCCGCTATTGGATTTGCATTGTCACAGCCCTGGATTGTGGCGATGGCTGTTTTTGTGGCGCTTGGCCTTGGTATGGCAGCACCAATTTTAGTGCTGAGTTTTGTTCCAGCTTTGTTTAGATACCTGCCTAAGCCCGGGCCATGGATGGAAACCTTCAAGCAATTCATGGCGTTTCCGTTGTATGCCTCGGCGCTATTCTTCCTCTGGGTGTTAGGCAATCAGGTGGGTGTTATGGGCATGACATCAGTAATGGGTATCTGTGTGCTCTTCGCTTTTGCCGCCTGGTTGTATCAGCGCAGATTCTCAATGGGCATGATTATGCGTATGGCTAACTATGCAATCGGCCTGGGTACAATGGCCTTAGCTCTTTATCTGACTCAGTCGCCGTTTATGCAGACATTGGCTCCTTCAGTAGCAGCTGCGGAAGGCACCAATACGCCGCCTGCTGGGCAAAACTTTCAAGCGTTCAACAGACAACGGGTTGACGAGTTGCGGGCAGAAGGGCGACCAGTATTTGTGAACATGACAGCCGCATGGTGCATCACCTGTCTGGCTAATGAACAGACTTCATTGAGCACTGATCGTGTCCAGCAAGCCATGCTTGATAACGACATCACCTACATGAAAGGAGATTGGACAAACGAAGATCCAGAAATTACAGCAGTTTTGGAAGAGTTTAACCGACCTTCGGTTCCACTATATGTATTGTATCCAGGAGATCCCGAGCAGGAGCCAGTGATTCTGCCACAGATTTTGACCCCCGGAATACTCACCGAAGCGTTTGAATCCATTTAGCAAAAACAATTTGCGAATCCAAAAAACGCAGTCCAAGTGTTGCATTTTTTGAGTATTGGAATTTCCTGGCTTGCCAGGCAGCATTCAGTTTTAAGGAGCCTTTGATTAATGTTTGCGAGGCAGTTAGTGCAAGGCAAAAATCAGCGAAAAAGCATAGTTTATAGGCCATAAATGAGCATTTTGAGCTGATTTTTAACGCAGCAATAACAACGTAGGTAATTAGTCAGAGGTTCCTTAAGTCAATTGACTCCAATTACGTCGTGGTTTCCAGGCTTACGTGCACCATCACCAATCTTTTCGTTATTAACTTTTGGTGGAGCTGTACTGGCGGGCGTGTCCGGGCACACAATAAAGTGACCACCTGGGCGGTGGTTGATTTGCACGGTTTCTGCCCCGGATTTGCCAGGTTTAATTGAGGATTTCAGCAGATGTAATTCCTTCCCGGCGCCAGTGCTGTTCAATATCTGAAGAGTAGCTTCTTCGAACTCTTTCCCAGCGGTACCTGGTTCAAACTCGATTTCATTGGGAATGATGGAATTGGGGTAAGTAGGTTGCTGTTGCTTGGTCTTGGGGCGAATCAGAATGGTTTTTTCCATTATCCGTACCAGTACTCTTATTAATCAGAGGCTCCTTAAATCTTCCAGGAATGAATCATCAAATAAAGTGGGTAGCTTGGCATGGTGGCCGCTCACAGCGAGACTCTCTATGCAGATATCGTTGTCTTATTTGCGGCCAACAGCCATTACTTCCTTGTTGAGAACAAACTCATCAATTTTCTATGCATTGAAACTAAATTCGAGTTTACCTGGCATAGTACCTAACCTTTTCAAGTCGATTCAGACATGGATGAAATTTGCATAAGAATAACTGACACATTGTCTTTGCCGCCATTTCGATTGGCGGTATTGACTAACTCTTGTGCAGTCGCTTCCAGATTGTCTTCCCGCTCGTTCAAAATCTCTTCGATACGCCAATCATCTACCATGTCGGATAAACCATCTGAGCATAATAGAAAAACATCATTGGCTTGCAGGTCATGCTGTACAGTATCTACTTCCACGTCCTCTTTAGTACCTAGTGCGCGGGTTACTATGTGGCCAACATTTGTTTTTCTCGCTTCTTCTTCCGTATAGAAACCTCTGTCGATCAAATCCTGGACCAAGCTGTGATCCTTTGTAATGCGTTTCAGTCCGTTGTTTCGGTGGAGATACAATCTTGAATCTCCAACGTGGCCCGCATAAATCTTCTCATTTTGTATCAGCGCTGCGACTACGGTTGTACCCATTCCTTTGTGTTCTTCCAAATTCTCTGCTGCTTCAAATATTTCGGTGTTGCTGTAGGAAATAGTATTACTTACCTGCTCCAGTAACTGCGAATCAGTTATCGTTCCTGATGAATCCGGGTTCACAAGATTTCGCAGAGTATTCAGCACAGAATTCACGGCCATGTGTGATGCAATCTTGCCAGATTGATGGCCTCCCATGCCATCTGTCAATACGGCAATGCCAAGTTCCTGATCAAACCCAATGTGATCTTCGTTTAACTGGCGATGCATGCCGGTATCAGTGCAGCCTGCGATTATCACTTTGATTGTTCCCTTCGTCATGGGGTTTGCCTGAAAATCCTTCGACTTCGCTAACCACCGCAGCATAAACACCAGGTATGCTTTGGTTCAGCTTTTTCTTTCCATCAAAAACAAACAGATACTGAGAAAAAATGGTACAAAGCAGCACGAAAAGAATAGTGGTATGCGTGCTTGAGGTTTTGGCAGGCTCTGCATGTACTAGGCGTTCAGTAAGCGGTTGTTCAGGGCTTATTGCTGGTTTTCTAAAATTTGTTCTTTTTGGATCATCTTGTCGACAACCAGACTTCTGTGTTTTATCACGCTGCGGTTTTTCAGTAAATGACTGATGAAATTTACTTGCAAGGTGTGAATCAAATAGCTCTACCGCTCGCTGCAAAATTTCAGGGTTTCTACTCTCTGGGATGGTAGAGAGCATATTGGTAATGAGTTCCTGGATGTCCTCTGGCAGCTTTGTGGAGAATTTTCTGATGACAAACCAGTTTCATGTTTCCTTCTGGGAAGACAGCCAGTGAACAACTGATAGAGTATTACACCAATAGCGTAAATATCAGCAGACTGTGAGCGCTTTTCACCGTCCAGATAGTAGTAATGAGCCATCTCAACATCGGTGATGTCATCCTGCATGGAAAAACCGGTGACTTTTAGCTCGCCCTCACGGGCAAACAAAATATGGATAGGACGGAGGTGGCCATGAATGATGCGATTGTTGTAGGAAAAGAGTATCGCCTCACATATCTGTATGGCTATTTGCAAAGTTTGTTTCCAACTCAGTTGAAAAGTCAGCTTCTCTGAAGTGTGCCGCCGCTCATGTGCTCCTGCACCAGAATAAACACTCTTTATTTCGATAATTTCCTAAGGAGCCTCTGATTAATGTTTGCGAGGCAGTTAGTGCAAGGCAAAAATCAGCGAAAAAGCGCAGTTTATAGGTCATAAATACGCATTTTGAGCTGATTTTTAACGCAGCAATAACAATGTAGGTAATTAATCAGAGGTTCCTTAAATTGTTTAGCTCTGTGGGTATATCTTTATTCAGTTGAGATAGATCATTAAACCGT
Organism: uncultured Pseudohongiella sp.; assembly: GCA_965198435.1. Lineage (GTDB taxonomy): Bacteria > Pseudomonadota > Gammaproteobacteria > Pseudomonadales > Pseudohongiellaceae > UBA9145. The sequence goes on from OZ240664.1 coordinate 1,240,680, forward strand.
CAGTTGGATGATTTGCCAGTGAATAAGTGGTACAGCACTATGCCAACCGAGTGCAGATCACTTTGCACAGAGACATTATCCGCTGACTCTTTCTGGTCAGGAGACATATAGTTAAACGTACCTATCATCATACCGGCGCAGATTCGATCATAGGTTTTATTATGATCGTCGTAGAATTGTGCGATGCTAAAATCCAGAATCTTTATAGTGCCATCTTCATCAATAAGGATGTTGTATGGTTTCATATCGCAATGAATTACTTTGTTTCTGTCTGCATAGGAAAGCGTTTTGAGATTTGTAAGATGATGTCTATGTTTTCATCATGAGGTAGGTCTCTGATAGGTCTCTGGATTTATTGGTAGTGGCGGGTTTTGTTGCCTCGATGAATTCCATGACAAAGTAAGGCATATCATCTTTGGTCAGGCCGCGATTGATCATATGGATAATGTTGGCGTGATTGAGGCGCGCGATGATGTAGGATTCGCACTCAAAACGAGTCCTTGCCCCATCATCATATGTGAGGTCATTGATCAGTAACTTGATGGCAACAGGACGGGCGCTTAAGAGAATCCCGGGTTCCCCGGTAGATATGTGCCGCCACCCCCACCTACCTTGATCAGGTTTGAATAGCCTTTGAGCCCTATCATCACAACCCTGATTTACACGTATCCAGAGACAGTCTGAAATTGCTGTATTAGATAGGTTGATGAAGGTAAGCCATTGAAGATATGGTATTCTTCGCAGATTCTTGCCCTAGCAGGCTGTTGATTTTGTCGCCCGCAAATACAGGGTCAGATACAATACGAAAAACGATAACCCATTGAGGAATTCGGTTCAGTGCGCGGAGCAGATGTTTTCCAGGAGTCGCTTTTTACAACCGTTCAGTTGGAATCATTTGTGCCAAAAAGTCATCCGCTGAGGCCAATAAGAGCGCTTTTGAATGAAGCAATGAAGAACCTGGATTGGCTCTTCAGCAGTATGTATTGCGACACCGGCAGAGAATCCATTCCCCCAGAACGTCTTATCAGGGCGCAGTGGCTTCAGGTACTCTACAGCATCCGCGGTGAGCGGCAGTTGGTCGAACCAATCAACGACAACCTTCTGTACCGATGGTTTGTGGGTTTAACGATGGATGATGCCGTTTGGGATCATTCCACCTTCCGTATCAATCGGGATCGATTGTTGGAAAATGATGTGATCACAGACTTGTTTGAAGAGGTCGTTCACCTTGCCCGTAAACAAACGCTTCTCTCTGAAGAGCACTTCAGTGTAGATGGCACGCTGATTCAAGCCTGGGCCTCACAGAAGAGCGATCGCCGTAAGGATGATGACAGTGAGCCCCCTGCGGGCATTGGTCGTAACAGCGACGCTAATTTCCGTGGGGAAAAGCGCAGTAACGCCCCGCACGAGTCCAAGACAGATGGTGATGCCATGATGGCCAAGAAGGGCCCTGGTAAAGAAGCGAAGCTCTCTTATATGGGCCACACCGTCATGGAAAATCGCAATGGCTTGATTGGTAAAGCGGCGGCGAGTCAAGCAACGGGTAAGGCTGAGCGTGAAGTAGCAGCGGATTTGTTAGCAGCGCTTCCGGGTATGAAAAAGCGTCCTGTGGGAGCAGACAAGAATGACGATACGGCGGGCTTTGTAGGAGATTGTAGGGCGATGAACAGAACACCGCATGTTGCTCGCAACGATACTCGTATAGGTGGCTCAGCCATTGACGGCCGAACCCGTCGACACGAAGGTTACCGCATCAGCCAGAAGAACAGGAAGCGAGTAGAAGAGCCCTTTGGCTGGGGTAAGTCGATAGGCCTGATCAGGCAAATGAACGTGCGCGGTTTGTCGAAGGTGAACGGCGTATTTATGTTAACGATGATTGCTGGAATTTAACTCGAATGAGGGCGTTACAGGGGTAGTCTGCCTTGAAAGTGGGAAAGCCCTCGCCAGCAAGGTATGGAACGGCAAAAAAGGGTTGTATCAACACTTTTGACCGAGAAATCCAGTCTCAAACAGTTAATGCGTTCGAAACTGGGGGAAAATCAACAGCCTGCTAGGGAGCCTCTGATTAATGTTTGCGAGGCAGTTAGTGCAAGGCAAAAATCAGCGAAAAAGCGTAGTTTATAGGTCATAAATCGGCATTTTGAACTGATTTTTAACGCAGCAATAACAACGTAGGTAATTAATAGGTAATTAATCAGAGGTTCCCTAACTTTAAGGACGGTCAGGTATTCGGGGTGGTCCAACGGGGCCCTGCATACACGAAACTCGCGTAGGAATTTTGTGTAATGAAAGTGCTTAACTACACCGCAGCCGCAATTCTTGTGGTTCTGGTTTTTTATTTGCTGAGAGTTGGTGAATCACTGCTATTGCCTTTGGTGATTGCAGTTGCGCTGTGGTATCTCATAAACACCCTGGCGCGTGGCTTTAATAGTTTGGAAATAGGCAGTTTTCGCTTTCCAATGCCATTTTGTCTGGTGGCATCATTGCTTACTTTCGGCTTGTTGATCTGGGGGTTGGTAAACTTCCTTAGTTCGACTCGCGATGATGTATTAGATGTGGCACCTGTTTATCAGGAAAATCTGACCCGCAGACTGGAAAGTATTTCGTTTATTGATATCGCTGAGTTTGAAGACCAGAGCTTTACGCAGTTAATTGCCGAATGGATAGATATTCCTTCCTATGCTGGATCGGTAGCATCCTCATTCGCAAGTATTCTTGCCAGCGGTGGTTTGATTTTCATTTATGTTGGATTCCTGTTTTTAGAACAGGGGCATTTCAACAGCAAAATTTCGGCTTTAGTCGCTAACAAGGAAAAGGAAGAAGATGCATTTAAGATCATGATACGCATCAGGGATGACATCCAGAAATACATCAGCATTAAGGTTTTTACCAGCTCCTTAACCGGGATTTTGAGTTATGGATTCCTAATGACTGTGGGTGTGGATTTTGCAGGCGTATGGGGTCTGCTCATATTTTTACTGAATTTTATTCCTACAGTCGGATCTATCATTGCGACAACCTTCCCGGCTCTGATTGCTTTGGCCCAATCCGATGGCTACACATTGTTCTTTCTTGTATTGATTGGAATAGGGGTATTTCAGATTTGTATAGGCAATATTCTTGAGCCACGCATGATGGGCTCTTCATTCAATCTAAGCCCGATAGTCATCCTGCTCAATCTCGCATTATGGGGCAATATCTGGGGTATTCCTGGCATGTTTCTATGCGTGCCGTTCCTGATAATTGTGACTATCGTACTTTCTCACTTTCCCCAAACACGGCCTGTAGCGATTATGTTGTCTGCAGACGGCAGGTTGCGAGTCCCGGTAGAGAAAACCATTGGCAATTTTCGCTTTGAATCGACAGCAAATCTGCTTTCTATTGACTCCAAAGAGAATGGGGAAACCGACTAAAACCCCTGCAATCTCAGGGCATTAAGCGCTATAATCTTCTGATTTTTTGGACCAAATTCCAACGGAAAGGACTCGGTTTTCCCCGTAAGCCACGTATGAATAGCGCTGAGATTAGGCAAAAATTCCTCGATTTTTTTGCAGCACAAGGCCACGAGATCGTGCCCAGTAGTTCTCTTGTGCCCGGAAACGACCCGACTTTGCTGTTTACCAATGCAGGAATGGTGCAATTCAAAGACGTATTCCTGGGAGCAGAAAAACGCGACAGCAATCGCGCCACTTCTTCACAGCGCTGTGTGCGTGCGGGAGGTAAGCACAATGATCTGGAGAATGTTGGTTACACCGCACGTCATCATACTTTCTTCGAAATGCTGGGAAATTTTTCCTTCGGGGATTATTTCAAGCGCGAAGCAATTCAATTTGCCTGGGATTTTCTGACCAAGGATCTGGGGCTGCCGCCGGAAAAGCTCTGGGTGACGGTCTTCCGCGAGGATGACGAGGCGGCGGCCATTTGGCTGGATGAAATGAAAATAGACCCTTCCCGCTTTTCCCGCATGGGGGAAAAAGACAATTTCTGGGCAATGGGTGATACCGGGCCTTGTGGGCCATGCTCCGAAATCTTCTATGACCATGGCCCTGCTGTAGAAGGTGGTCCTCCAGGCACACCAGAAGAAGATGGTGATCGATATATTGAGATTTGGAATCTCGTTTTCATGCAGTACGAGCGCAAAGCCGACGGCACGATGACACCACTCCCGAAACCTTCGGTCGATACAGGTGCAGGCCTGGAACGTCTGGCTGCTGTATTGCAAAACGTCGATAGCAACTATGACATCGATTTGTTCGCATCATTAATCAAAGACATTGCTGAAATAACTGACACTGAAGATTTTGAAAATAATTCGCTGAAAGTAATTGCCGACCATATTCGTTCATGTGCGTTCCTGGTTGTTGATGGTGTAGTCCCCTCAAACGAGGGTAGAGGCTATGTGTTGCGCCGGATAGTGCGCAGAGCGGTTCGTCACGGCTATCGACTTGGAGTGAGCAGGATTTTCTTCCACCGCATTGTCGCTGCACTGGTGAAAGTCATGGGAGATGCATATCCCGAGCTGGTGGAAAAACAAGCCTTCGTAGAAAAAGTGCTAAAGGACGAAGAAGAGCAGTTTGCGCGCACGCTTGAAAATGGCATGGCCATTCTAGAAAAAGTGATTGCAGGATTAAGTACCGATATGATCCCCGGGGAAACCGTTTTTAAACTCTACGATACTTATGGATTTCCTGTTGATCTGACTGCGGATATCGCCAGAGAACATGAACTTTCCGTGGATATGAAAGGGTTTGAGCAGGCTATGGCCGTGCAAAAAGATCAGGCCAGGGCTGCAAGTAACTTCGGCGCTGTTGAGAAACTGGAGTTAGATTCCAGTCTCGACAGTGAATTTACTGGGTATGATCGACTTATAGATGATGCGAGGGTGACAGCAATCTATTCAGCTACAAATGAGAAGCTCGGCAGTGTGCCAGCTGATGAAGAAGTGATTTTAGTTCTGGATAGGACACCTTTCTACGCTGAGTCGGGTGGTCAGATTGGTGATCAAGGCATGCTTGTCGGAGGCTCATCTAACTTTCGGGTAGTGGATACTCAGAAGCAGGGCAGTGTACACCTGCATAGGGGTAAGCTGCAAAATGGTGAACTCAGTGTAGGGGATAGCGTGCAAGCGCAGGTTGCTGATAATGACCGTTCGGCGATTACTCTAAATCACTCTGCTACTCATCTCATGAACTCAGGTCTTAGAAATGTGTTGGGAACTCATGTGCTGCAAAAAGGCTCACTGGTAGATGCTGATCGGCTAAGGTTTGATTTTTCTCATAATTCTCCTGTTACTCAGGAAGAATTAGCTGCCATTGAAGAAATGGTAAACAAACAGATTCAACTGAACACCGCAGTGGGTAAAGAAGTAATGCCCATCGCGGAAGCAGAGAAAAAAGGAGCCCTGGCACTTTTTGGTGAGAAGTATGGCGACGAAGTGCGAGTCGTCACCATGGGAGGCGGGTACTCAATAGAATTCTGTGGTGGTTGTCACGTGAATCGCACTGGGGATATCGGGTTGTTTAAGATAGTAAGCGAGTCTGGGATTTCTGCCGGTGTACGAAGAATTGAGGCGGTGACTGGTCAGGTTGCTTTGCAACACATTGCTCAACAGGAAGCAGTGATGCGCGAAGTCAGTGCATTATTGAAAACGAATCAAGTAGAGGAACTGTCAGGCAAAGTGCAGGCATTGTTGCAGCAGAACAGATCTTTAGAGAAAGAGTTAGAGCAATTTAAATCCAGGCTGGCTGCTTCTGCTGGTGATGATCTGGGAAGCAAAGCTGTCGATGTGAATGGGTGTAAAGTTCTTGTAGCTCAAGTTGATGGATTCAATCCCAGATCATTGAGAGATACGGTCGATCAGCTTAAGAACAAACTCGGCAGCGCAATTATTCTGCTTGGAACTGCATCAGATGGCAAAGTCAGTTTGGTGGCTGGCGTGACCAAAGACCTGACTGGCAAGGTCAAGGCAGGGGACCTGGTTAATCATGCCGCACAGGCAGTTGGTGGAAAAGGCGGCGGCAGACCTGACATGGCAATGGCAGGAGGCAGTGACAGTGCGGCGCTTCCAGTTGCATTAGATAACGCCATGCCATGGTTGGAGGAGCGTCTTTAGATTCCACAGGCAAAAAGATGGCATTGATAGTTCAAAAATTTGGCGGCACGTCAGTAGGTGACATCGAACGCATCGAAGCTGTCGCCGACAAGATTGTCAGTTCCCGTGAGAAAGGCGATTCCATTGTAGTGGTTGTTTCTGCTATGAGTGGCGAAACAAATCGTCTGACAGCCCTGGCCCATGAAGTCATGGAGTGCCCAACGCCAAGGGAGATGGATGTACTTCTGTCCACTGGTGAGCAGGTTACTATTGCTTTGTTATGCATGGCATTGGAAAAACGCGGCCAGGGTGCACGTTCATTTACCGGAGGCCAGGTACGAATTCTCACCGACGACACCCATACAAAAGCCCGTATCAAAGAAATTGATAACTCCCGGATACTTGCCCAATTGGAGCAAGACAATGTGGTAGTTGTAGCTGGATTTCAGGGTGTTAATGAGTTTGGAAGTATAACCACTCTCGGCAGAGGTGGATCAGATACTTCTGCTGTGGCACTTGCTGCCGCACTTGAAGCAGATGAGTGCCAGATTTATACCGATGTTAAAGGCGTGTACACAACAGACCCGAGAGTGGTTGAAGGTGCACGATTACTCTCGAGTATTACTTTCGAAGAAATGCTTGAGCTGGCGAGTCTTGGGGCAAAAGTGTTGCAGATACGTGCAGTAGAGTTCGCTGGCAAATACCAAGTACCACTTCGGGTGTTATCGACCTTTGAGGAAGGTCCGGGAACACTCATTAGTTTAGAGGAAGACACAACAGTGGAAGATCCAAGTATTGCGGGAATTGCTTTCGAGCGGGATGAAGCCAAGCTCACGGTAGCGGGCGTGCCCGACATACCGGGTATTGCCTATAAAGTTATAGGTCCAGTCAGTGAAAAGGGCATTGAAGTTGATGTAATAGTGCAAAATGCTGCTGCTGATGGAACAAACGACATTACCTTTACCGTTAAGCGCGCAGAAAGTGAAAAAGCAAAGGAGACACTCGACAATATCTCCGCTTCTCTGGAAGCGCGGAAAGTTTCTCTTGATGCAAAAATCTGCAAAGTTTCTCTAGTGGGAGTAGGTATGCGATCCCATGCAGGAATCGCCAGTAAGATGTTCAAAGCGCTGGCGGATGAAGGCATCAATATTCAAATCATCACCACCTCTGAGATTAAAATTTCCGTTGTAATTGAGGAAAAATACCTCGAATTGGCGGTCAGAACCCTGCATAGCGCTTTCAATTTGAGTGATCCAGAAAACGAAAGCAGCAGTAAATAGTAAAAAGCAGCCTGGTTTTAGGTCGCAAAATGGGCCATGAATCCTTGGCAAGCCGACAAGATAGGCAGATATTATACTTAAGGAATCTCTGATTAATTACCTACGTTGTTATTGCTGCGTTAAAAATCAGCTCAAAATGCGCATTTATGACCTATAAACTGCGCTTTTTCGCTGATTTTTGCCTTGCACTAACTGCCTCGCAAACATTAATCAGAAGCTCCTTAAATTATACCTGAAATCGGGGATTTCGGTCTTATTTTCAGGATTAAATGAGGCCTCTGGGTAGCCTTCACGGTTTTAGCAAAGTTCCCGATTCAGTGAGCACAGGACATAGTCCCGGTCAATTCAATGACGCCAGGCATGTCCTAAGATGGAGCGCGCAATGGACTGAGAATGGAGAAGAGCAATGTTGATTTTGACTCGCCGTATCGGTGAAACATTGATGGTTGGAGACGATGTGATAGTTACCATTTTAGGTGTCAAGGGTAACCAGGTGAGGATTGGTGTTAATGCTCCGAAAGAAGTCGCTGTGCATCGAGAAGAGATTTATCAGCGCATTCAGAAGGAGCAAGACGGGGGGAGTGAATCGCCTGAAGATGAAGGGTCCAGTTAGATTTGGAATTTGGATAAAGAAAGCCCGGCACATGCCGGGCTTTTTTGTGAGCGAGTACTTTGTTCATCTGGTAAGGGGATAAGAAGGTTAACCTCAATCATCTAAGGCTCATCTGATTAATCGGTAAAAATTGAAGAAACTCATGCAGCACATGCTCTCAATAATGGAATCTTCGGTTTTCGGACCTAAAAACCCGGTAAAGAAACCGTATTTCAGTGCTATGCATGGGATTTCTCCATTAATCCCGAGTTATCAGGCACAACTTGCCTGTAAGGCGGGCCCATTTCGCTTAAACAGTGTCTTCCTGGCGATCATCAGATTGCTCAACGCGCAGGCCACGAACAGACGATGAGCATTTTTATCCAGCCCACGGTATCTCACTGTCGAGAATCCAAATTGGCGTTTGTGGAACTCGGCGCATTGATGATACTGGCGTCAACGATGGTGCCGCGGGAGACCTTCATACCGTTCTCCTGCAGATAGTGATGTACTAGATGGAACAACTGATCGCCCAGATGGTGCTTCTCCATCAGGTGGCGGAACTTACAGATCGTGGTCTCATCCGGCACGGGCTCTCGGCCAAGATCGATACCAACGAACAGCCGTAGCGAACGGGAATCGTAGAGGGCCTCTTCAGCAGCAGGATCAGAAAGGTTGAACCCGTGCTGAATAAAGCGGATGTGCAGCATTCGTTCGATACCGATGGGCCGACGTCCGGTCCCCTGGGGCTTGGGATAGAACGGCTTGATAGCGTCGGTCAGCGCCTTCCAGGGAATGATGGAATCCATCTCCTCCAGGAACTGCTCCTTGCGAGTTTTCTTGCGGTATTTCTCGAAACCGGCAGCAGAAAAAGAATCTTGGCGCATCAGACCCTGCTCCTGGCTGTGGTGCTGCCTGTTATGTACCAACATTGGAATTAATCAGAGGCTCCCTAAAAGTATTTGTTGCTGGAGCAGGAAAGGAGCACTAAGCGGGACGTGATTATTAGCGCGATAGCAGATTTAGCGATTGTTTTTCACTGGTCACCGCAAGCCATTAGAGCACTGAGTGTGGCAGATTTTCTGGATTTTCATCACCAAGCGATAGAACGCAGCAAATCACCACCACCTGAATAACGTAATAATCATCGTGTAGATGACTTTAATCACCAGCACCAGGGGAATAGATGCCGGCAGGGATAACACCCCGGCAAGGAACAGCTCGAAAATGCTGGAGGCACCAAAGAACAGTGCAGAGAACATTCCTATGGAAAATGCCGCAAGGACATCAGCTTTGCTAATCATAAGGGCAGCATAGCATGGATCAGTCGTTAGAGTTTTCACTGGTGGCGAAGTTCATTGACAAGGTGACAGCCCCGCTGGATCGTCTGTCTGCGATGAGCAAAGAGTCGACGCGCAAATTCTCTCGGTTGCATGCTGAACTGTCAGATTTGGGCGCACAGAGTCGCGCCATAAAAACCTTTGAGAAGATGAATGGCACCTTGCAATCCAGCCGTGCCCGGCTGGCAGAGGCCAGAGAGCACGCCCGTCGTTTGACTGTTGAGTATCAACAGTCAGACAAGCCCACCAGGACTATGCGGCGCAATGTTGATGTTGCATGGAAAAGTGTCAAGCGGCTGGAAAAAGCACAGTTTCGCAACATGAAAGCCACCGCTGAGGCGTCGCGCAAGATGCGCTTAGCGGGTATTGAGGTTCGCCACTACAAACGTCACAACGACCAGTTAACAGACTCGATCAAGTCTACCAACGCGGAACTGCGCCGCATGAGCGAGTTGCAAAGCAGAGCTGATGCAGCAGGTCGTCGCTATGACAGTACCATGCAGCGAGCGGCCAATGCGTCGTTGGTGGTCGGCGGGCTTCGGAACCTTGGCGAGGGTATCGTCAACGCCATTGCCAATCCTGCAGGCACGGCCATCAGTATTGAGGATGCCATGGGAGATGTTGACAAATACATCGCTAACCTGGATTTCAGCAAGGCCAGGCAAGAGATCATGGCGCTCAGTAACGAGTCGGGCCTGCTCTTTGAGAACATTGCGGGGATGGTGGCTGCCGGGGGTCAGATCGGCTTGAATCAAAAAGAGGCCATAGACTTTACCCGAGTTGGGCAGAAGATCGCCGTGGCGTTTGATATTGCAACAGAAGATGCCATTAGAGACATTCAAACAATCAGCTCCACGATGAATATCGAGGTCGCCGGGCTTGAAGCCTTTGGCGATTCGATTAATTACCTGGGTGACAACACTAAATCAGCCACCGCCGATATCACCAAAATGCTTGCCAGGTCTGGCAGTGTGGCAGTAAGTGCTGGGCTTCTTCCAACAGAAGCGGTAGCGCTGGCCGCATTAGTCAAGGAAGGGTCGGATAGTGCGGAAGTGGCAGCCACCGGCATGAAGAACCTGCTGCTGACGCTGACCGGCGGGGAACAGATGGCAAATTCTCAGCGAGAGATGTTAGAGGACCTCGGCTTTGACGCAGGCGCTGTCGCTGTCGAGCTGCAAGCTGATGCTGTTGGCACGATTCGCAGCGTCCTCAGTGCCATAGCTGAACGGGATCAAGCCGAGCATGGTGGTGTGATTACAAGCCTGTTTGGCCGAGAAGCCACGCCAGTGGTGGCCGCACTTGTCAACAACATGGCGCGGTTTGACGAAGTCATGGCCTTAGGCGCTGATACGCTGGCCCAGCGCGGCAGTATGCAGCGAGAGTATGAGCGGGAAATGCAGAAGACCACACGCAAGCTGCAACAGCGCCAGCAACAATGGCGCAACACCATGGGCCAGCTTGGCGATACGCTGTTGCCAATAGTGAACCGCTTTGCCGAAGCCATCACGCCAGTGATCGGTGCCGTGGGTGCCTTCATTGAGAAATACCCTGGTTTAACGCAGGGAATCATGGTGGTGGTGGGTGGTGTTGGTCTCGCCGCATTAGCGTTGGGGCCACTTATCGCATCGCTCTATGCATTAGGTGTGGCGGCGTCGTGGGTCGCTAAGCAGAACGCGGTCAGTGCGGCCAGTATGGCCGCCAGCGGCGTTGGCGGTCGGTTTGGCGGACGCGGGCTGATGGGAGGCATCAAACAGTTTGCCAGGCGCAACGCCGCCATGGCCACGTTGGTGGGCACGGCTGGCATTGGCAGTACGCTGCTCAACAGTCAACTGAGTGGTGGCGAAAAGGCCGAGCAGGTGAGCCAACAGGTTGGCGGAGTGGGGGGTGCCCTTGCCGGTGCCGCGTTAGGGTCCACGGTTGGCTCCGTTGTGCCGGTGGTAGGCACAGTGGTTGGCGGGCTGTTGGGCGGTGCCATTGGCGGTATGATGGGCGGGCTGTTGGGCGAAAGTGTCGGTGCCGGCATGGCTACGTTCTTTAATCGCGATAAAGAAGCCGATAGTGCGCTCAGTGATCAGCTCACACAGGCGGGCATCGCCAGGCAAACGCCGCCCGTCGAGCAGTCCGTCGATATGAGCGATCACAGCCACACTGAGGTCACAGTGCTGACCCAACCCGGCATGGATGAGGAGCAGGTGGGCAAGCAGGTTCGACGGCAGCTCGCAGCCGCTAAGCGGCAGCAACAGCAGGATAACCGGGCGGCCCTGTATGATGCGTTCGAAGCATAACGCCATGAAGGCCATGGATGGCGCTTGTGTTATGCCAGGCCATTCGCTAAGATCAGGCCCGTAACAGCACCCCTGTTACCGGAATTAGAACTCCGCAATACCACAAAGGTGCCCAGGCGCCATTTCTCACGTTGCATGCGTGGCTGAATTGCGCTTTTTTTGTGTGTTCGCCTGCCATGGCGGTGCATGCAGGGGCGCTTTCGAGCGCGCCGTTTCCTTTGTGGCGGTAGTTCTAACTCTGTGTGCGCCGCCGCCCGACGATTAGAACCGTTGGGCGGTGGTTTAAATAACCAACAACGAAGGAGGCCAACCATGGCTGAACACACACCTGATGCGGACGCCGCATTATCACTTTCTCACAACCCTGCCGACGCGCTGCATTCGATAAGCGAATGGGTGCATCTGATGCACAACAGTGTGGATGGGCTGTATTTTTTAACCGAGCTCAAACCGTCGACGGTTGCGCCGCACCTGGTGCGCCTGTTATGGCTGGTGAAGATGGCGGGTGAGTATTTTATGGATCGTCGTGCCAACACCTATGGTGTGTTGACGCACTTGCAAGCTGACCCCACGGCAGACTATGTTGACCGTTTTGATAGTGTGCTGTCACAGGCCAGCCTGGCTATGGACACGATGGTCGCCCATGCGATTAACTTCATGGACGGGGCAGATGATCAAGACAGTCCGTTGAATGTGCCGTCGATACTGTTAACCTTTGAGGTGCTGCTCGATGAACTCAACCGCTGTTTTGAGGAGCTGCGCACGCTGCTTGCCGAGATGCACAGCGCGCTGCCCGCTGTCGATGATGCACCAGGCGATGCTGACGCTGACGGGTGATTGGTGATGGGTCACTGATGCCGGTTGAGGGGTGCCCTTGCCGGTGGCAGTTGAGAGTGACAGGTAATGGGTAATGAAGGAGTAACACACGATGCTGCTGGCACTGGATGATTTTATTTTTGCGCTCAACACCCTGCCGTTTGATAAACGGGCGCAGAATCGGCGTTATCGCTGGGCAGAGCAATTGCCTGTTGCAGGTAGACCTATTTACCAGTACCTGGGGGAAGGAGAGCGCACCCTGACATTGTCAGGTGTGCTCTATCCCGAACTTACCGGTGGATCAGTGACCCTGGATCAGATTGACGCGCTGGCCAGACGGGGTGAATCATTGCAAATGCAGGATGGTAACGGCTATCCCCATGGGTTTTGGTTCATCGAAGCACTCAACGAAACGTCCAGCTACTTTCTGGACGATGGGACGGCGCGGCGCATCGAGTTCGACATCAGCCTGCGTTTTGATCGGCCACAATACACTGGCTATGCGGGCAGTAACACTGTCCCCCGTTTTTTTGATAGCGTTTCATGAGCAGGCATGCTTTAAGGCTGACTGTTGCCGGCCAATCCGTGAATGTCGTTGACCGGCTGTCGGAGCTTGTGCTGACCGACAAACGCGCTTTTGAAGCGGATGAGTTGCAGGTCACTCTCAGTGATCATGACCAGCGATTGGCCATTCCGCCCAAAGGGGCTGTTGTCACCTGTGAATTGGGCTGGTATGTCAACCGTGTTCCCCGGCTTGTGAACAAAGGGGAGTTTGTGGTTGATGAGGTGAGCTACGAGATTGATCCGCGTGAGCTTTCCATTACAGCGCGCAGTGCCAATTTTCGTGCTGGCATGGCGAAGATAAAGAACAAAAGCTGGCATGGGAAAACGCTCGGTGAGATTTTGGGGACCATCGCCAGGCGACACAACCTGCAGCTTGCGCTGAGTGATGAGTTGAGTGCGGTCGCTATTGAGCACATCGCTCAGGCGAATGAGTCGGACGGTCACTTCCTGACCCGCCTTGGTCGTCGCTACGATGCGTTAGCAAACATCAAGAACGGCCACTTGCTGTTTTTGCCAATCGGACAGGGTAAGAATGCCATCGGGCAACACCTGGAATCGCTGTCGATTGACGCTAGTCAGTGCAGCAGGGCTGGCTTTGGCGAGGCTGATCGAAACAGTGAGTACACGGGGGTTAAAGCCAAGTGGCGAGACGTTGAGGCGAACCGGCTGATTTGGCAGTTAGCCGGCGAGGATGAGAAATCACAAAAGTTGCAAACCCTGTTTGGTCATCAGGCGGATGCACAAGCAGCGGCAGATGCTGAGTGGCGGCGCATGCAGCGTGGTAAGAAAACGCTGTCCTTAAGCGTGACGAGAGGGATGCCGCACTGGCTTACCGAAACGCCGGTGGTGGTGAATGGCATCAAGCCAGACATAGACTCGCAGTCATGGGTAACCACCCAGGTTGTTCATAGCATCGGAGAAAGTGGCTACACCACCACCGCAGAGCTGGAAATTCAGGACGCTGCGGCACCGAAGGAATTGAGTGGGACTGATATTTTTACGAACTAAGGAGCCTCTGATTACTGTTTGCGAGGCAGTGAGTGCAAGGCAAAAATCAGTGAAAAAGCACAGTTTACAGGGCATAAATGCGATTTTGAGCGGATTTTTAACGCAGCAATAACAACGCAGGTAATTAATAGGTAATTAACAGGTAATTAACAGGTAATTAATCAGAGGTTCCCCAACGCAGCCGATTGCGCCAAAAGGAATGCCAGGAAATGACAGATAAAACTATTAAGAACGTCGTATACATTACGCCGGTGCCCAAGCCGACAGTGTCCAAAGCCGTAATCGATCACCTTGAGAATTTGTTGCGGCAGGCGAAGAAAGGGGAGCTTGTGGCAATCGCAACCGCCGCTGTGGATCATCGCAGCCACTTATTGCATGGCTATGCCGGTAAGGCCGCTGAGTTTCGCACCGGGCTTGGGCATGGGCTCACTGGTCTGGTTTACGAGTTGGACGGACTACCGTAAGTGCCGGGGCTTTCTTACCCGACTTACTCAACTTACTACCCGACGTGATTTTTCCCAGGTCGCGCATCCCGGTATTGGTATCCTCCCTGTCCTGGAGGGATAGTCTGTGTTCAATGATGTCGGCGAAGTAGGCCAGGTCCGGGCTGTCCAGCAAGCTGATGGCGTCAATGATCCTGTTCCAGTTTTCGATGTCTTCCCGATTATTACCGTGCGGGGGGTATAGTGCGTCGTCTTTGGCAATGACGCTTAGCTGCCTGCTCAAGCCAGCGATGATGTGATCTTTTTCATCCGGCATGTATGAGATTCCTTCCGTTTCTATTGTCTGCATTGGCTGGACAAGATCCGCGAGGATTTCAGGGGCCAGCTCTGTGACCTTGACATTCAGGAGCTTTGCGAACTTCAAGGCGGTTTTAACGCCGATGGGTTTGGAGCCGTTGATGTAGGCACTGAATAGTCCCTGGGAAATGCCTATCCTGTGCGCAGCAACGGTTTGACTGCCGAGGATTTTTTTTCGTCGTTGCCAGGTGCGATTGATCCGATCTGCGACAGTCAGTTCAGCCGATGTGAGTTTTTTTTGGGGGGTTTTGTGCATCAGCAAATATTACTCTATGTAATAATGTAAAATATTATCTAAGGTATTGACATAAATTATTACCCAAAGTAATAATTGCCTCGTCTTGTAACGAGGCGTCCTATGGACACGTTCAAAACCCATTGGCAGGGGCTGGATGCAGAGCAGAAGTTGCAGCTCGCAAAAAGCGTTGACTGCAACAAAGACTACCTGTCTCGCGTTGCCCACGGGCATGCCAATGTCTCGCTTATTTTGGCCCGTTGCCTGTCGATGGATTTAGAGGCCCCGATTGATGAGCTGTTTCCGAACCGCTTCCCGCTAAGTGTTGATCCCCAACCGTTTTCCCGCAACAGGGTAGACCATTGTGGCGCTGTCATCTGCGTGACGAAATTAGATCCTTCACAGCAAGCACAGCGTGTTGCCAATGGTTGATCAGGCTTATAGCGATTTAGATCAAGCCAAACGCGACGTGCTTGCTGACTATAACGGCAAGGCCAGCGCGATGGCGCCGTTGATAGGCATCAAGAATCCCAAAGTGCTTAACAATAAAGTGAATCCCGATATGTCGAGCCACGGCTTGATGGTTGATGAAGCCGTGGCCATGCAATTGATTGCACGGGACAACCGAATTCTGTTTGCCGAAGCATCGATCCTGGGCTTTGTCTGCCTGCCGCTGCCAACCTCTCGTCTCAATCAAACCAGCGACACAGAGCTGCTGACATTGTGGGCTGAGTGGCAAAAAGAAATTGCAGACGCTGCCACCGCAATGCATGACGCGCTGGCTGACGGTGATATAGAGGGGCACGAAGTTGCTCGAATCAACAGAGAAATGCACGAGAGTTTCGCCAAAGGCATGGAGCTTCTACAACGATTTGAGGCTTTGGCTATTCCCAACCGGGAAGGAGGTGGTCGTGGTTAAGCGACCGAGAGGCAACGATGGCACAGCGCAACGATTCAAATGTCCAGACTGCAATCATCCGATCCGAATCACTCACACGGTGAGAAGTGGCAGCCCGTTATTACGCGAGAAGTATTACCAGTGCACCAATGTGCAACAGTGTGGGCATACGTTTAAAGGGCACGAAGAAATCACCATGCGAATCAGTGCAGGTCAATTACTCAACCCGGCGATCGATTTGCCTTTTTCAAAACCGCAGAACCAGGAGGGGTAAAGCCATGATTGTGACACGTGAAAAAGTCCAGGAGGTGGCAACAAAATTCGTCCTCATACTCCAAAAGAAAGGTCTGCAAGGCAGGCCGCTGGTTGACGCTGTGTACGAAGCCATCAAACGCGAGCTGACATTAACTAACACCAATGCCTACAAGGCCGCTTCTCTTGCCGTGGCAGATAGCAGTGCCCCTGGCGATAGCCATATCGATATCAGCAACAGCACCGCCACTTGTCTTTTCGTGAACATACAGGGGCAGCTCATTGCCGTGCCACTGGTCACACTGGTGAACGTCATCGAAGAATATCGGTTAGCGGCTTAACCCCTGAAAACAGCGATTGCTGGGCTGAGAATCATTACAAGGAATAGGCCGTATTTTGCAAAACCTTGCGCTTCAAAAGGACATTGTCAGGCAGCTTGAACACGTTTATGGCTTCGTCGTTCAAGGTGACAAGTTAAGAAAAGGGGAATGCCCGCAATGCCAGAAGCGCGAGCTATGGACCGATGCTCAGAATCCCTGGGTACTGAGATGCCCAAGGCTAAACAAGTGTGGCTGGGAAGGCCACACCAAAGGGCTTTTTCCAGAATTGTTCGGGCGATTGAACGAGCGCTATCCTGTTACTGGAGAGCATCCAAATGCCACAGCCGATGCCTATATGCAAACGCATCGTGGGCTTAATGCCGGGGCATTACAAGGCAGTTGGCGACAGGGCAGTTTTTACAGTGCTCATGCTGTTGGTCGAAAAGGGACGGCGACAGTGCTGTTCGAGATAGCGCCGCATGTGACGATGGAGCGTTTTGTGGAAACGATTCATATTCGCGACCGTGACACCGGTGCGGTGTCTGCCCGTAAACAACACTTCGTCGGCAGCCATAAAGGGCTGTGGTGGAATCCCCCGAGCCAGGTCTTAGCACCAGGGGACAGGGTTTACATTGTTGAAGCCTGTATTGATGCATTGAGCCTTGTGAGCGTCGGCTTGAAATCTGTGGCGACGCTATCGGCTTATAACTACCCCGACCAATCACTGTCAACAGCGCCAGATGGCATTGTCTGGATTTGGGCGTTGGATGGTGACAAAGCCGGCAGGCGCCAGGCCAAAAAGCATGCGTCGAAAATGTGGGCAGACGGTTATGAGATAGAGGTAGCGATACCGCCGGTTGGGCAAAGGGAGAAGGATTGGAACGATTTGTATCAGGCTGGCAGGCTGACAGCCGACGACATGGTCGAATACCACTATCAAGGCCGTCTTTTGCTGGCAAAATCTGTGCTTGAAAAAGCACTGGTAATGTATCACCACAAGGCCATTAACGACTTCCAACTGGAATTTGGTAATCGCTGGTATTGGTTTTCCTTAGATCTGAACAAATTCAACAAACAGATTGAAGCGAGCAGCCAGGCAGAGTCAGCGCCAGAAGCGGCGAGGGAAAAAGCCGCACAACAAGCGGCAACCCTCTATGAAATTGCCAATTGCGCTATTGATTTTCTGTATTTTCAGCGTAATGACATCACTGACGAGAGTTGGTACTACGCGTGTATCAATTTTCCGCACTATGGCCAGCCGGTAAAAAGTACCTTCACGGGTGGCCAGATATCGGCCCCTGGTGAATTCAAGAAGCGCCTGGTCTCTATTGCCCCGGGCGCGATCTTTACCGGCAGCAGTCGCGAGCTGGACAAAATCATGGGGCAGAAAATCTACGGCATTAAAAGCGTGTCTACCGTGGACTTTATCGGCTACAGCAAACGCCATGATTGCTATGTGTTTGGCAACAAAGCTGTGGCTGCTGGCCGCATCTATGAGGTCAACGAGGAAGACTATTTTCAAATTGGCAAAACGGCGATCAAGACGCTTGATAAAGGGCTGTCGCTGAATATTTCTACCGCAGCAAAGTACAACGCCGCCTGGGTGAATCTGCTGTGGGAATGCCATGGGGCTAAAGGTCTGATCGGTTTAGGGTTTTGGTTTGGCAGTTTGTTTGCTGAGCAAATCAGAGCCACGCAGGAAAGTTTTCCTTTTTTGGAGCTGATTGGTCAGGCAGGTGCTGGCAAATCAACGCTCATTGAATTTTTCTGGCGTCTGCTGGGTAGAACGGAGTGGGAGGGGTTTGATCCCAGCAAAAACACGGCGGCCAATCGGGCCAGAAACTTTCTGCAAGTGAGCGGTATGCCGGTGGTGCTGTTGGAAGCGGATCGCGAAGAGGATATAGCCCATTCAAGAAAGTTCGACTGGGAAGAACTGAAACCCATGTTCAACGGACGCGGAGTCAGGGGCCGCGCCATGAAAACCACTGGCAATGAAACCTACGAGCCGCCGTTCCGTGGCGCCATTGTTATTACGCAGAATGCCGAGGTTCAGGCCAGCGAGGCAATACTGAGCCGTATCGTGCATATCGAACTCACCAGAGAACACCACAATGCAGAGACAAAAGCAGCGGCGGACAAACTGAACCTGATGGAAACAGAAGAGCTGAGTTATTTTTTGTTGCTGGCCTGCATGAACGAAAGTCAGGTAATGGCCACGCTGGCAGAAAACTACAAGCGGTATGAAAACGCCATATTGCAAACACGCGAGGTCAAGACTGTTCGCATCGCCAAGAACCACGCGCAAATGATGGCGCTGATGGATGCAATGGGAGAGCTGTTAGACATTCCCCAGGGTCGAATCACGGCGTGTCAAACCGTATTAGCAGAAATGGCAGAGAGTCGGCAGAAAGCGATTGCTGCCGATCATCCATTGGTGGCGCAGTTTTGGGAAAGCTACTACTACCTGAATTCCAGGCTGGCTGGCTCAAATGACATGATCGAAAGATCCCTCAATCACTCGCGTGATCCGCAGATCATTGCTATTCGCATAGCTGAGTATGTGGAAATCGCAGCGGAACACAGGCAACCGGTGCCGTTTGTTAAAGATGTCAAGAAGTACCTGAAAGGCAGCAGGACTCACAAGTTTCTTGATGTAAAAGTAGTCAACAGCAGGCAATGTGGCAAGTCGGTTCGCTGTTGGTGCTTCCAGATTCCGAGCGAAAATTCTTACGGAGAATAGCGATGTTGGAGATAACCGCACAGGTACACAGGCGTCCATTGGTCACTAGTGGGCAAAGGCAGATTCGCAGCACAGCGCAGACTGTTCAAATTGACATGATTAAGCGAGACAAATCACCGGGCGCTTATTGGGCAAGGTTGGTGCCTGGTCAATGCGCTGCGATCTGGCATCCAAAAAAGGCGGACGGCAGGCAGTACGTGCATTTGGTCAAAGCCCATAACAAATCAGTGACACTGCCCAGGTTAGCACGCGGGGAAAGCGTCGCAGTGTAGTGCGATTGGAAAAGCTGAACCAGAAAACGCGCATGGTTGCCTATTACAACGAGATCGATCCTTATGCAGCGCAATGGCTGCGAAATCTGATTGAAGCGGGATTGATTGCGCCAGGTGACGTAGATGAAAGAAGTATTGAGGAGGTAGACCCGAATGACATCCAGGGATACACACAGTGCCACTTCTTTGCCGGAATCGGGGTCTGGAGCTATGCCCTCAGACTTGCCGGATGGCCCGATGACCGACCTGTTTGGACGGGCAGTTGCCCCTGTCAGCCTTTCAGCTCTGCGGGCAGGCGAGAAGGAGCAGAAGACGACAGGCATCTCTGGCCTGGCTGGTTTGAACTCATTGGGTCTTTATCGCCGCAGCAGGTTTTTGGGGAACAGGTTGCGGACGGTGACGGACTTGCTTGGCTCGACGCTGTATACCTTGATCTGGAAACGTCGGGTTACTCCCTCTGGGTTAATGATTTATGCGTTGCGGGCTTTGGGGCCCCGATCCGAAGGCAGCGATTGTTTTTCACAGCCCTGGGCTGCGCCAACGTCGAGAGATTGGAAGGACACCAAAGGCATGAAGCTGGCAAGACAAAACGGCATAAGCAGAGCGGATCAGCTACCCAGACAAGCATTCCTGACGAGTTGGCCAGCGTCATCTGCAACACAGATCAATCAAGACCCAGATGGGGTGACAGCGGGAAAGAGGCGATTGAGCGAATCGACTGGGATATACAGAGGACCGGCTTTGCATTTGGGGCGCGCAGTGAAACTGGTAGATGGATCGAGCCCGGCCCGGTTAATGGCTTCTGGCGAACTGCTGACTGGCTCTACAGCACAGATGACAAATGGCGATGTGTTGAACCCGGAACATTCCCGTTGGCTGATGGGGTTGCCGGCAGAGTGGGGAAAATACGCGCCTACGGTAACGCTATCAGCCCATGGGTAGCGAAGTATTTTATTGAAGCAACAATGGAAATTTAATGGCTGAGAAGAAGTTGTACCGGAAGCTGTAGTTAGCAATGGGCTACCAACACCAACACCAACACCACAGGCAAACTCAGCCAGATCAGTTGTTGTTGGCGATTTATTGACTGTTGATCTTCCAGTGAAGCCCGCAGCGTTTATTGGGAACCCGCAATGAGGAGCGCGGAAAGATAAGCACGTTTTTCTATTAAAGCCTGGTGAAAGACTAAGGAGCCTCTGATTAATGTTTGCGAGGCAGTGAGTGCAAGGCAAAAATCAGCGAAAAAACGCAGTTTACAGGGCATAAATGCGCATTTTGAGCGGATTTTTAACGCAGCAATAACAACGTAGGTAATTAATCACAGGTTCCCTAACCTGAGCTGACCTGTGACCAGGGGATGGTTTTGCAAATTCGCCTCTTATCAACGTGACTCAGTGGTGATCAGTCACGATTTAATGATCGCACAGAGGCATTACAGTGTTCTAACGCAGGGTGTTAACGGAGTCAACATGAAAGGTTGGGAAAACCACGGCGGGAAGATTCGTGTGTATTTTCATTACAACAACAGTCGGTGCAGGGAATCATTGGGGCTGGATGTCACGCCAGACAATATACGATACGCAGAAGGGCTGTTAACCACCATTCGGCATGAAATTTCAGCAGGTACGTTCAAATACAGCAAACATTTCCCTGGGAGTATGAAGTTGCAAAATAACACTATCCGTTATTGGACTTAGCTTTGGCTGAGTATCATTAAAAAACATGTGGCACCCGAAACGTATCGCGGCTATGAAAGCAAAGCCAGGTGTCACATAGTATTGCGGTGGGGAGCCATGCAGGCGGATGAAATAGATGCCATCGATATTGAGGAATGGATCGCTCAGGACCTTTGTGATCTTTCATCGAAAACGATGAAGGACATACTGTCAGTATTTCGCATGATTTATATTTTCTACAGGAAAAGAAATCGATCGGCGGCAAACCCGACTGATGGTGTGTCGATAAGTTTGCCTGATGATGAGGAGCCAGATGCGTTCACCAGGGATGAAATAGGGTTGATATCCAATACATCAACGCACCGGCAAAGCGAATTGAACGGTGCGGTATTTGCTATCTGGACAGGGCCCAGGCCGTCGGAGTGGCTGGCTTTAGGGTGGGATGAAGTGGATTTGGACCATCGAGAAGTGTACTTCAAAAGAGCCATTGTTGAGCGGATTTATAAAGCCACAAAAACCAAACGAAGCAGGCGGTCGGTGGATCTCTTAGCGCCTGCTGTTGATGCGCTAAAGCGGCAGTATGCCATTACAGGACATTTGCCGCCTGTAGAAATTGAAGTGCTGCAGCGTGATAACAGAACGGTTAGAAAAGAAACATTCAGACCGGTATTTATCAATACCAATACAGGGAATCCATTCGGTGCAGTGCGATATTTCAAATGGTTTTGGGAACCGCATTTGCAGCAAGCCGGTGTTCGACACAGGCCAGTTGGTATGTGTCGGCACAGTTTCGCCTGTCAAATGCTCACCGCTGGTGTGATGAAGTCCTGGATTATTGAACAACTCGGTCATACTACCGAGGCAATGCTGAGGAAGAAGTATGGTCGGCTGTTTAAGAGAGAACGCCGCGTGAATCCCGCTGACGAGGTTAATGCACTGCTGAATCTGTAAGGCTTGACATCGAGTAAAGCAGACTTGAGACGAAAGCTAAGCGCGGTGACGATTAACCAAGAAACACACGCGCTAGCGTGACCGCAAGGCTTATAATGGCTGTTAACAGTACGCCGATAAGCCATCTTTGTAGCGACGATTCTTTTTCAGCAATTTGGGTGGACAGCTTTTGAATATCTTCTTTAGTAGCAAGATATTGCAAGTGTGTTTCCAGCCTTGATAGTCTGCCTTCAATATCGGAGCCACCGCCTCCCCCATTACCAGAAGCAAGTCCGCGTTGATCAAGCGGGATAATATTGTCTTCTTCGCCCTTCATGTGTTTTTATTAATCCATTCAATCAGGGATTTTGATCCCGCACCTGCATAGTAGTCCATCTGGATTACCAGGCCACTGATGCCTTTATCAACCCCAATACCCACTTTGTCCGATATCTCCTGTGTCAGTTCAGTGGATTCTCCTTTAACAATGGCAAAACGCTCATCACAGAAGAAATGATAAGGCCAGTATGTGGCAACCTTACTCCAAGCCTCTTCACTGGGTTCTTCCAAAATGATTGCATACAAAAGCATTGCTATTCCTTGGGGAAAGTTCCTGATATTCGTGTCAAACCTGGTATCTTTGCATGAAGCTGTTGTTTGGCTCCCAAACGGAAGTATACGCAACAGTTAGCCGCTTCGTCACCATCGCCCCCACTCGCGAATCAGCAGCCTCTCTTCCATCGGGCGGGTAGCCAGTGATTCAACCGGTTGTACTTGACTGCCCAACTGCCACCACCACCTATCCGCCAACAGACCCCGTGGGGTGCAGCATAGAAAGGCTATTGGCAAAAAAAGGAACGGCAGACATCGATATGCGGGTTGTCTGCCATTATATAAGTATTTAATAGGTATTCATTGACCTATGCTTATATAGCCTTATAATAATACCCATGAACAGCATTGAATGGACACAAAAAGCGGTCCGGCAGCTACCGAGTCTTGTTCAACTATTTTCAGACTGTTCAAATAGTCTCAATCGAGGAGGTAAAGAAACGTGATGATAGAACATATTAAACACGCAGTGGTCGATCTTGATGGTCATGCCCATGTGCTGTTGAAAGAGGCCGTTTTTCAAGACCTTCTCCGTATGGCAGGCCGTGAAGAGACCATACCCCATGAAGTGGTTTCCGCGATGGTGGACGGCGCGTCGCCTCTCAGGGCCTGGCGTGAGCATCTCGGCATTACCCAGGCAGAAGTCGCTGCTGTTATGGGAATCAGCCAGCCAGCCTATGCCCAGATGGAAAACAGCAAGCAGCCTAGAAAAACAACATTGAAAAGCGCTGCCCAGGCCCTGGGCATCAGTCCGGCGCTGTTAGACGTATAATTGCTGGACAATTCCCTTTAACGCCAATACGGATTCTTGCCACGTCCACAGACCGCGTGGAGTGCAGCATAGGATGAGTCAGACAGGCTATCTGATCGCCCGTACAACTGCCTCCGGCTCGCGATCAATGACATGGCCGCACAGGAAACATGGGTAGCAGTTGGTCAGAACCAAATGCAAGGACAGGAAATATCTATCTACCTTGCTTATTCGACGGAAACCAACCCCGGTGAAATTTACTATTCGAGCGAACCCATCACAATTCGTTGGAAATAAGACTGATTTGTATGCAATACATTTATCGGCCCAGTGGCGGGCGGGACAAGGCTAACCGATGGCTTGCTCAATAGATTGTTTAACAAACTCATTCAGAGTCAGGTCGCGCTGCCGTGCTGCAGCCAGGGCTGACCGATGCAGTTCCGAGCCGATACGCACATTAAAAGACCCTTTGCAGGGTATATTTGGGATGCGACCCCGCTCTTTGCAAAAAGCCAAATAATCATCTACAGCTTCTTTAAAAGCACTCTCAAGCTCTTTTACAGTCTGCCCTTCGTAGTTGACCAAGTCGCGAATGTAAGCCAGCTTGCCAAATAGGCAATGATCTTTCGAACTGTATTCGACTGTGCCAAAATAACTTTTATAATTCAGCAAGCTCATAGTAAACCCTCATTTTGCAATGTCTCTCTCACTTGTTTCGCCACATAGCTTTTGATTTCTTTTTGCGGATGAGGCTTGTGCAGTTTGATCACTAAGTTGCTATTTTCATATTCAAAATCTACTCGCGACCCCGCTCGTTCTATTCGCTGAAATCCAATGAGCGTTAAGAGCGTTACCAGCTCTCTCCAGGTAAAAGCACTATCGCTGCGTAACAACTTTGCTTTCAATTTTTCCTGTTTGCTCACAAAGTCATACTATCAGGATCACATTTGTTTGCAACTGATTGTAGTTGCAAACAAGTGCCTTGCGCTGTGGTTTTACGGCCACCTCTGAAGCCTTGCAGCCAGCGGTGGCAGATGTGATAACGGTGACCGCTGCTACCCCCCCCTGGCTGGGCGGCCAAGCCGTTTCAGGTGGCGCGGCTGCAATTGTCCGAGCACGGCACCTGCGGTGGAACTGGTGGAAGAGGAAGCAGCCGAAGAGAATGCGGTGGGCTTGGTTTACTGCCCGTCTGCCAGGAGATCATCCAACCCGATTGCTAATGCCTCTGCCATGGCTCGGTATACAGCTATTCCCCCTTCGCGTTTACCGGTTTCAATTTGTGCCAGATACGCTTGTGAAATACCCACTGTGTCAGCAAGCTGGCGCTGTGAAAGTCCTCGATGCCTGCGCCACACCTTGATAGCGTTTTCACCATCTAACAGTGATTTTACGAGCTCGGCAGGGATTCGCTCATCTTCAGCTGACATCAATGCCGCCTTGGCCTTGTCATAGGCAGAGATATCCTCTAACTGTTCCGCTTTTTCCAACAAACAGCGATACTCATCAACCGGTAACACGGCCGCTTGTTTTCCACCAATTTCAACTATCTGTACATTCATTTGTAGATATCGCCAGGTTGAACGGTCGACATGATATCTGCCTGCAATGCTGTTTTCATCGGCTTAATCGCTTTTGGACAAATGCTAACGTTTGACGTTATTACCGTTCATCGTTAATATTTGTGCATGATTAAATCATTCAATTGTAAGGAAACTGAAAAGATTGCTAAAGGTGAACACTCACGTCGGCTTCCTCGCGATATCCAGCACCGGGCCAGAATGCGCTTGAATCGCATTGATGCCGCTACCTCTCTGAATGATTTACGAGTACCGCTCACATCATCTGGAAGCACTGCGCGGAAATCGATACGGGCAACACAGCATACGAATCAATGCTCAATGGCGTATCTGTTTCAAATGGGAGAGTGGGGTGGCCCGGGAAGTAGAAATTGTTGATTACCATTAGGAGATAGCCATGTCTGAAAAGCCTATCGATCCCATCCACCCCGGGGAACATCTCAGTGAATTTATTGCTGAGTTCGGCATTACCCAATACCGTTTGGCAAAGGACATTGATGTCTCCCCTCGCCGCATCAATGAAATCGTGAAGTCTCAACGCGCAATTACAGCGGATACCGCTTTGCGTCTGGGTCGATATTTTGGGACCAGCGCTCAATTCTGGATGAACCTGCAAACCGCATATGACCTGGAAATTGCAGAAAAAGCGCTCGGGACAACGCTTGGCAAATTGCAAACTATCGCGGCATAAACCTGTTGTGCGTCAGGTATAAAACTCCCCTTTTAAAGCGAGAGCTGGGCCTGCCAGTTTGCTTGTCCAGGATTAGCCGCCCCGTAGCTTCGTCAAGCATTCGTGCTGCATCTGTCTCGCAAATGATCGATACGGTACTGTCCAGTTTGGTTGGGGAATTGTATCTAATGTGCGCAGGGTCGAAATTCAGCCTGGCTCCAGGCTGGTTGATTTCCTTTGACTGGTTGGCGTAGAACAGACCGCAGGTAGAGCTTCCCGCTTGTGGTCACCGACACGGTTGGCGCTTAATAAATTGGTATCAAGTGTCCCAATAGTCCCCAAAGGCCCATTTTTTACGGCCTAAAATCTTGGAAAAGTGTTTAAAAACAGTGAGTTATGTTGGCGGAGAGAGAGGGATTCGAACCCTCGATAGGGGTTAACCTATACGCCCTTAGCAGGGGCGCGCCTTCAGCCACTCGGCCATCTCTCCGCTCCCGTATCTGACGGGAGACGCATGATAACACAGAGATTTGGCAGGTCCGAAACCCCTAAATATCGAGTTGAGCATGAGCTTGCATGCAGATCTCATTGCGCTGGTCTGCGATCCACAATTGAGCCCGCCCGTTTGAATCTGGATACTGCCCGCATACCTTAAATGGCGCGGTGTCGAATACCGGTTTCATCGCACGGAATTCAAAGTTGCAAACTGTCGCCTTCGGATATTGTTCTTGTAATGCGCCTAACAACAACGTGGCGAGCAGCGGGCCGTGCACTATCAAGCCAGGATATCCTTCGGTATCACGCGCATAGTCTCTGTCGTAGTGGATGCGATGGGCATTAAAGGTCAATGCTGAGTATCTGAATAGAAGACTTATGCCCGGCACAACAGTTTTAGAAAAATCCGGAGTTTCTTCGACAGCTTTCCCTCTCATCGGTGAGCTGCCAGTAGTCGCTCCCCGATATACAATAGTTTGCTTTTCGGAAATTGCCAGCGCAGATTGCTGATAGATTTCATGAAGCACTGATACAAAAACCAGTTCTCCAGATTTACCCGTTTTACTCTCTATCGATGTGATACTCGATTCACGTTTTGAGTTTACATTGAGTGAAAGAGCTTGATGGAATTCAATTTCGCTGGCGGCCCACATTCTTCTAGGCAGCCCAACTGGAGGTAAAAAGTTTCCACGTTTTTCGTGACCGTCGTTAGCTAAATCCGGTTGTGCAGGGGTATCGAGGAAATAAAGCCAATGCCAGAGGGGAGGTATGGTGTTGTGCCCCGATTCCAGGCTTTGAATCCCTGCCAACAAGGAATTCATTGCCTTGCATTGAAATGGATTAAGTGAGTCATCTATTTGAGCGGGGCAACCAATCCATTGTTCAAATGAGTCTGTCATGGGTCTATTTTTAGTATCGCGATGATGTGATGCGTGAATGTAATGGATGCGGGGGGAAACTGCTATTAAAATGCACTTTCTTAAGCGGGTTGAAAGTGGCTGGATTCCCATGGCGGGAAAATACTTTGAACAGTTGGAAGTGGGAATGACATTTGAGCATGGCCCGGAGCGGGTCATAAACCAAGAAGATAATTTGGTTTTTTGCCAAATGACCTCTAATCCTCAGCCTCTTCATTTCGACGCAGAGTTTGCGGCAGCAAGCCCCTACGGGCAAATCATTGTGAACAGTTTATACACTTTGGGACTATTAATAGGTGTATCAGTTGAAAAGACCACTTTAGGAACTACGCTGGGAAATCTGGGTTTCGAAAAAACCGAGTTTCCTAACCCAGTTTTTATTGGCGACAAGCTTCGCTTTTATACCGAGATTGTCGATAAGCGCGAGTCAAAATCGAAATCAGATCGAGGTATAGTTTGGTTTCGACACAGAGCAATCAATCAGCGTGAAGAGCTCGTTTGTGAGTGCTTGCGTAAAGCCATGATGTTGCGCGATAGCAGTAACTAGAATCGACATCTTTATGAAAACAAGCACAGGACAATAGGAAGCAGATAATGGGACAGTCTTTGGCTAACAATTCGAATCTCAGACGCTCTTTGCATTTTGTGTCGGGCGGGAACGAGCGCATGTTACAAAGAGCATTGAATCTCCCAGCAGATTCCCTGATTCTTGACTTGGAAGATTCTGTCACACCTGAAAATAAGGCGGCGGCAAGGTCAGCCGTGTGTGATTGGCTTGTAAAAGAAAATTTTGGTAACAAAGAAAGGCTGGTAAGAATTAATCCTCAGGATTCACCATGGGGCAGAGAAGATTTAGAGGCAATCATGGAGGCTAAGCCCGATGGCTTGGTTTTACCAAAGGTGATTACCAGAGCCAATGTGGATGCGATTGATCAAGTTGTAAGCTCCTTAGAACGTGAGCATGAATCACAAGAGGGTGGAACTTCGCTCATTTTGATTGGGACTGAAGTGCCAGAGGCAGTGTTTCATTTACATGAGATGGTAAAGAATTCCCGGGTAGAAGGGGTAACCTGGGGAGCAGAAGATCTATCAGGAGTGTTAGGTGCAAGAGCCAAACGAGATGCGCAAGGTAATTATCTCGGCGTGTTTTCTTTTGTGCGCTCTACTTGTTTGCTCGCCGCCGCTGCTGCTGGTGTGCAGCCAATTGATGCTGTATATGTGGATTTTAAGGATTCAAAAGGGCTTAAAAACGAATGTGCAGCAGCAGCGGATATGGGTTTCACTGGAAAGATCACTATTCATCCAGATCAGGTCGATATCGTAAATGAAGCATTTACACCCAGTCAGGAAGTGATCAATGAGGCCCGTGCGTTAATTGCAGCATTCAAAGAGAATGAAGCGGAAGGCCGCATGGCTTTTTCTTTTAAGGGGCAGATGGTGGATGTGCCACATCTCAATCAAGCGAAAAATGTGATTGCGCTTGCTGCCAAGTTGGCAGGACAAACCAGTTAAGCAAAAAAATGACCAGCTCCAGTGAACAGGAACTCAGGCTAATGCAAGAGGCAGTCCGTCGTCTCTGTGCGGACTACCCGGACGACTATTGGGAGCGTTGCGATAGAGAGGGAGAGTTTCCACAAGCCTTTTTTGAGGCCATGGCCGCAGCAGGTTGGATAGGAATTGCTATTCCTGAAGAATACGGAGGAGCTGGAAAGGGAATATCAGAAGCGGCTGTGATCTTGCAGGAAGTTGCAGCTTCCGGTGCAGCAATGAATGGGGCTACACCATTGCACTTATCCATGTTTGGTGTACATCCAGTAGTGCGACATGGCTCAGAGGCGATGAAAAAGAAGTTTCTGCCTGCTATTGCTGATGGCTCATTGCAGGTCGCCTTTGGCGTGACTGAGCCTAATGCCGGGAGCGATACCACATCAATTGAGACCAGTGCGCGATTGGTCGGTGACAAGTACATCGTAAACGGACGGAAAGTCTGGACTACTAAGGCTTTTGAATCAGAACGGGTTCTGTTGCTGGTGCGCACTACACCTAAAGAGCAGGTATCTCACAAGACTGAAGGACTTACACTGCTCCTTGCAGAACTGAAGAAACCAGAGGTAAGTATTACTCCTATTCCAAAGCTTGGGCGAAATGCAGTTCGGACCTGTGAAGTTGTTTACGAAGATCTTGAGGTTTCAGTTGAGGATAGAGTTGGGGGAGAGGGAGCAGGATTTAGATACTTGCTTGATGGGCTCAATGCTGAGCGGATTTTGATCGCTGCCGAAGCGGTAGGGATTGGCCAGGCAGCATTGCGACGCGCTGTAAACTACGCCAATGAGCGAGTCGTGTTTGATAGGCCAATCGGTAAAAATCAGGGTGTAGCTTTTCCCTTAGCAGAGGCCCATACCAAACTGCAGGCTGCTGCTCTAATGATTAAGCAAGCGGCACGTCTGTTAGATGATAATCAAGCCTGTGGTGCGGAAGCGAACATGGCAAAGTGGTTGGCAGCCGAGGCAGGATTCTTCGCTGCTGACCAGGCCTTACAAACCCATGGTGGGTTTGGCTATGCCAGGGAGTTTCATGTCGAGCGTTATTGGCGCGAAGCCAGGCTTATGAAGCTCGCACCGATCTCGCAGGAGATGATTTTAAACTATCTGGCTGAACATGAACTGGGCCTGCCTCGCTCCTATTGACTTAAGGCTCATCTGATTAATCGGTAAAAATTGATGAAGAATCTCATGCAGTACATGTTCAGCACATGATCTCAATAGTGGAATCGTCGGTTTCCGGACCTAAAAATCCGGTAAAGAAACCATATTTCAGTGCTATGGATGGGATTTCCCCATTAATCCCGAGTTATCAGACACAACTTGCCTGTAGGCCGGACCTGTTTCGCTTCAGCAGCGCCTTCCCGGCGATTACCAGGTTGCTCAGTGCGCAGACCACGAACAGACGATGAGCATTTTTATCCAGCCCACGGTATCTCATTGTCGAGAATCCAAATTGGCGTTTGATGATGCCGAACGAGTGTTCCACCCTTGCCCTGACGCGGGACTGGTTTCTGTTTCGGGCTCGTTCATCTTCAGTCAGCCTCCGATTGCGGCTGCCCTTCGCCTGGGTGAAGTCGTTGGCGCGGGGAGCGCAATCAGTGATGGTTTGTCTCTGACCGCTGTACGCAGAATCTCCCCAGATGCGGGTTTCTTCCCAAGGCAATCGACTGAACGCCTCTGTCGCGTCGAAGATGGGCAGAAGTTTATGATTTTCGGACTCAGATCGACGAGGGAGTGCCACTTGTTCACTTTTTGTGCTGAAAGTGCGCACTAAAATCCATTCAGTCGATTGCCCTGTGTTTCCTCCCCATGGAGCAGATCGGGCAGAACCTGAGAGCCGTGGACGTTAGCTGCTGTAGCGACCACGCAGTGAATGAGCCTTGTGCGACTGTCGACGCCGATATGGGCCTTCATGCCGAAGTACCACTGATGGCCTTTGCGTGTTTGGCGCATCTGTGGACTGCGCTCTTTCTTTTTGTTCCTGGTGGAACTCGGCGCATTGATGATGCTGGCGTCAACGATGGTGCTGCGGGAAACCTTCATCCCGTTTTCCTGCGGATAGTGATGCACCAGATGGAGCAACTGATCGCCCAGATGGTGTTTCTCCATCAGGTGGCGGAACGTGCAGATCCTGGTCTCGTCCGGAACCGGTTCTCGGCCAGGATCAATACCGACGAACTGCCGTAACGCGCGAGAATTGTAGAGAGAGTCTTCGGCAGCAGGATCAGACAGATTGAACCCGTGCTGGATAAAGTGGATGCGCAGCATACGTTCGATGCCGATGGGGCGACACCCAACCCCCTGGGGCCTGGGATAGAACGGCTCGATAGCGTCGTCGGTCAGCGCCTTCCAGGGAAGGATGGAATCCATCTCCTCCAGGAACTGCTCCTTGCCAGTCTTTTTCCGGCATTTCTCGAAACCGGCGTCAGAAAAAGAATCCTGGCGCACCAGACCCTGCTCTTGGCTGTAGTGTTACCTATTATGTACCAGCATTGGAATTAATCAGAGAAGCCTTAAAAATACTTATAAAAGTAACCAATCGATCTATCATTTTTCTAGGCCTGCTGGAATTTTTGTGCTGGGCCCTAACAGTCGGACTGCAGCAGTCTGTTGTTCAGGAAAAATTGCACGACCCATAACAACAGCGAGTAGCTCCTTTTCAAGCGTTCGATAATTTGTACTGCATCGGTAGCAAATGGGTATCATCATAGTTGCCTGTGTCTGATCAAGGATTGGTTTTGATTCTACTTATGAAGAGCTGACAGACCTGGTCATCGCAAACATCCGGAAGCTTGGATTTGATCCTGACGATACTCAGTATTTGGTTGTGTTTAATGGGCTCTTTGACCATGTTAGTGGAGCATTGAAATTTCAATAAGAATTTAGTGCGGTGGTGATGATAGACGCTGATCGGACACTGACTGAACAACCCGCAGAATCAGGAGAGTACCCGAAGCCTATCAGGCACTTGTCAGTTTCTGATGGAAGTGTGCTGAATCTGGGAAGGGCGCATTTGTGTTTCATGCAAACTCCAGGCGAGACAGCGGGTAGTCTGTCGACTATGTTTATTGTTTACGACGATGGATACCCCCATAAAGCATTCATATTCGGTGGTGCAGGTATGGATTTTTCAGGAGCAGAGGTGGCAGAAATGTACCTCAATAGCATTTAACGTGCACAACAACTGCAGGAAATAGAGGTTCATTTGCCTACGCATGCAGAAGGAGACGATTTTTTTGCCAGAGCTGACATGTTGCAATCCAGAGGAGAGAATGATTCCCATCTCTTTGCGGACCCTGAGAGCTGGATCGCTTATTTGGAATTAAAACGACTACAAGCACAACGAAAGCTGGAATCGGAGCAGTAAGTTACCAGTGAGTTGTTTCGGGCGGTAAAGAAAGCTTTAGTTTGATCGTCGGCTGGGAAGTAGCTCTCAATCAGCAGTTCCTCCATGCCAATGTCCAATGCTGATCCAAACTGGCTGAGAGTGGTGAATGTGCTTAGAGTTAAATCGCCAAATTTAAAGTCTACTGTGAGCATTGGACCTTCCTCAGATAAATCTTCGGGTTGTTGCCAGGCGCTCGGTGGATTCATGTTTATTAGTCTGTCATACAACTCTTTATGGCCAGGATTACCGTACGCCAGGACCTGCTTTCTCAGTCTTCGCAAAAGATGGCTGGCAACTTCTTCCCAATTGCCAATAAGGGGTCGAAACATATCCTCGCGGAATAAGGCTTCCATTAGATTATGTGTTGGAATTTCACTTCCCTCGCCTGATGCTAATGCCATTAAAGTCTGCTGAGTCTTATTAGCCATCAGTAAGTTATAGCAACCGTCCATTACTAAAGCTGGGTAGGGATTGTGGTTTTCCAGTATCAAATTAAGTGCGGCTCGAACTGCCCCCATCTCTTCACTTTCTAATTTCATTTGGCTGTAGGCAGGTGCATAGCCACCAGAATTCAAAAGTAAATTGCTATCTTTGTGGGGTAGATTCAATACATCTGCCAGTTTGAGCAACATGGATCGGCTAGGCTGTGCTCTACCGGTTTCGATAAAGCTAATATGGCGCGAGGAAACATCGGCCAAAAGGGATAACTCTAATTGAGACAGGCGGTTACGCCTACGATATTCACTAAGCAAAGGACCAACAGTCGGCATTTTTGGTGCTCCTGGAAAGGGCTAAACAGCTATTCTATGACCCGTATTTCGTGAAAACCATTAGCTGTAAGGTAATGCAGGCTTTACAGCCTAAGGGCTGTGACGAGGGGGCAGAGTTACTGGTGTTATTTGCCAACGAGCATAAGTTCTTCTGGCTTCGCCTAATTCATCTGAATCCAACTGACGTTCTAAATCTGCACGAAATGACTCAGCTTCTGGATGCTCATGCAATATCGCCATGCTGGCCCAGGCATGTGCGAGAGGCAGGTTTTCGGATACCGGATCGCCTTCCCTGTGCATATTAGCTAATGCGAAAGCCGAATTAGCGTGGCCGCCGCGTGCAGCAGCTATGAGCCAGGCAATCCCTGAGTCGATGTTTTTGTCTACGCCTGATCCTTCAAGAAACAATGAACCGAGATTGGCCTGAGCGCTGATATGCCCCTGCAAGGCTGCTTCTTCTGTCCACTTGAAAGCAAGGGGAAGATTTTGATCGACCCCTTGCCCGGTGAAATACAGGATTGCCAGGTTGTATTGAGCAACATCCAGTCCGGATTCTGCAGCTTGAGAGAACTCCCTGTAGGCAGTCTGATAGTCGCCTCGAAAGGCTGCATTCAGGCCTTCCTCATAGTCTGCGAAAGCCAGACATGTATAAAATCCCAGGCAGCTTAGGCTGATTGAGTGAATAATAATGTTGGGCAATAGTTTCATGGGGCTTCGATACTGTTGTTTCAAAGTCTATGTTAGCGTAGCTCAATTCCAGTTATCACTATAAAAAATCAGGAATTTCGCTATAATACCGCCGCTCGAATGGAGTCTCAGCGCTCACTTCAGGCTTTGCACCCGTAGCTCAGATGGATAGAGTACCTGGCTACGAACCAGGGGGTCGCACGTTCGAATCGTGCCGGGTGCGCCATATAAGAAAGGGTCTGTACCGGACACATGATTTACACCTGTGTTGGTGAGAAAGGATTAGTGGTTGGTTCCACCCTCCCTTCAGTTTCATCAAAGAAGCCTAGGGAACCTTTGATTAATTACCTACGTTGTTATTACTGCGTTAAAAATCAGCTCAAAATGCGCATTTATGCCCTATAAACTGCGCTTTTTCGCTGATTTTTGCCTTGCACTAACTGCCTCGCAAACATTAATCAGAGGCTCCTTAAGTCGTTCATCCATCGGTTTACACGCTTTCCACATCTGGAGATCTCCTCCAAATACCTCAATGTGTAAACCATGTCTCAGGTGCTACAGCTGCGGTCTGTATGAAGGTAGCGACCTCGTCATCGACCGACCCGATAACAGGGGCACGATCACCTTGCAGGATGCTAATGACGCTAGCCTACTGACTCCCGCAAACATCATCTTCGACCCCGATGTAACTGTATGAGGACAGGCAACGACCCCCCCCTGGTGAACCTGTAGGCTGAGGGCATGACCAGGCTCTCGACCATATCGCCGAGAACGCCATATTCTGGATTTGGACCTGACGAAAATCGTACAAAGTCGAGCTTAGAGCCTGACTCAAAAGTTATTCAGACATAACAATGCCTTGCGAGGCGCCGTGTCATGAGCCGAATGCTGGCGATGAACGTCCACGCGGTTGAGCTTTCGATTGTGCGCTCCCAGTCCTTGGCCAGTCTCCGGCACCGCCCGAGCCAGGCAAAAGTGCGTTCCACAACCCATCGTCGCGGAATAACCGCGAACCCTTTGGCCGTGTCGCTGTGTTTGACAACCTCGATTGTCCAATCGCCATGGCCGGCAATCGCCTCACGCAGTTTCGGGCCGGAATAGGCACCATCGGCAAACAGGTGACGCAACCAGGGGAACCGGAAGCGAATGGCCTTGATGAGTGCGACTGCGCCGTCGCGGTCCTGAATGTTGGCTGCAGTAACGATCACGAACAGCAGCAATCCGATCGTATCGGTGACAATGTGACGTTTGCGGCCCTTGACCTTTTTGCCAGCGTCATAGCCGCAAACGCCCCCGCTTTCAGTGGTTTTGACGCTTTGGCTGTCGATCACTCCGGCCGTTGGACTGGCTTCGCGGCCCTCCAGTTCACGGGTATTGAGAACCAGAAGGTAATTGATGGTTTCCAGCAAACCCTTGTAGGTCCAGTGATAGAAATAGCCCTGAACGGTCGATACCGTGGCTCGATTACCTTGCAGGATGCTAATGACGCTAGCCTACTGACTCCCGCAAACATCATCTTCGACCCCGATGTAACTGTATGAGGGCAGGCAACGACCCCTGGTGAACCTACAGGCCGCAGAATTGAACAGACCAAGGCTATCTCCGGGAAGATCGGAGTGCAGGGCAGCCTCATTCTGCCACTTGACCAGGCTCTCGATTATATCGCCGAGAACTCAATCTTTTGGATCTGGACCTGACGAAAATCGTACAAAGTCAAGCTTAGAGGTGCCATACTATTACTGGTATTTCCGGGAGAACTTTGATGGATGGAATTATTGGTCAGTTTCTAGTGTCAATTCCGGCAGCCGCGACGAGTCCACTAGCGTTTGTCGCATATCTCGCCACGTTGGTCGTCTGGGCCATTATCGCATTTCGGGTTAGGACTCTCAATGAAGTTGGCCGTACACTTGAAACGCTCGCTGCAGGAGATCGTCCGGAAGCTTTGCGACAGGCATTGGGAGCGGTAAGAGTTGGCGAATTTACACCAACAGAATACATCAAACATCAGATTAGCCGGTATGTGTTTATCTCGTTCTTAGTGGCCTGCGTGGCAGCCGTCGTAATTGCAGGATTGGCTGCGCGTGAGGTTCTGGATCGCAAGCAGCTAACAGAATTTATGATAAATGAAATTCTTGATGTACCATCGTCGCAGTACATGAGCGCAGTTAACGTGCTCAACAATGGCCCTGCTGCCATTGCTCAATTGGCTACTTCGATGCCCCCAAGTGCATCAATGGAGGATCTTGATGCACAAATCCAACGCCTAGCGATGCAGGGGTTTTCACAAGAACAGATAGTTGAGTGGTTGCGTCATAATTCCGGAGGTGGACGACTTCAGAAAATCAATGGAGATCTTCTTCGGGCAAGTGCAAGAATTGAGCAAACCTTAGCAAACTTGGCAGATTGTTTTAGGAACCAACGGTGTGTTAACACAGCGGTCAACATGTCATTGCTATGCCAGCAAGTCACGAGAGTAACTACCGATGCCAGAAACTCAAATCTAAAGGCGCTTTCAATACCAGGGGTTACATTTGCAGAGGGTAATAGTGAGTCGCTTTTTGGAAATGGTGCTTTAGATCGATTTTTTCGCGAAATCCGTTTGCCCAATGCAACATTTAATGCCAAATTTCGCAGTTTATCTTTGGCCGCCATCTTTTTTGACGACGGTATTCGCATTCAGGTTGTATTTCTCCCCCGACATTCAGGCCGGAAGAAAGTCCGGCAGGCAACCCGGACACAAGGGATCGGCTCTGGCTCAGATGGACATCCCCGACTCGGTCGTCGATGACTACCGTCCACAAACTTGTCATGACTGCGAGCATGATCTGACGCCGTGTCCACCACAAGGCTTTGCGGCCCGACAGATTTTCGACCCGCCGCCTCTGACGGTCACCGAACACCGGGCCCACAGGTGCGAGTGCCCGGGCGGCGGTAAAATTGTCCACGGGAAATTCCCGGAAGTGGTTACGGGGCCAGTTCAATGCGGCGGCAACATTGCGGCCATTGCAAGCTATTACAGGCCACGGCATTCCTGATGATCGCCTGTCGCAGTTGTTTTCCCACCTGTGCGGTGCTCGGGTTTCTGCTGCCACGTTTGCCGGTCTGATCGCGAAGCTGGCGAAGAGGATGCAGCCTTTTGCAGATGCTGTGCGTGACGCCTTGTGCGGTCCTCGAGTGGTGTACAGATGATCGCTGATCATCTTGTCAAGAAACTCGAACCGGCCTAACCCGGATATCTCACCGGATTGTTTTTGAAGGGGAGAATTTTGCAAAACAGAGTATCTCCAGGTTCCGGTTTTCCAACGCATGGATGAACGCTCCGCTGATTTGCGGAGGGAGCAGTTTCGATTGTTTTTCATGTGTTGTTTCGTGAAGGGTTCAGGTCCGGCGGCAATCATCGGGCCGCAGCCAGTATTCGCTCATGAGCCTTGGAGAATTCATTAGCAAAGGGGCAACCGGAAGCCATTGCAACCTTGATGCGTCTGAAGGAAACACGTACGAGGGCTGCGATATTCAGAAGCTTCAGGCGGATCGTGCCACAGGTGGCCCTGGCAAGTGATGTGCCTGCAAGGCCGATACGCCGCACAGCACACAGCAAAACATATGCCAGCCCGGCAAACCATAATCGTAGCTGATTGGCCGCCATGGTTTTCGTACTGGTACGATCTGCAAACAGATCAAGCTGACACTCCTTGATCCGGTTTTCCATCTCTCCAAGTTGACAGTACAGTTCTTCATACAACCGCTTTGCTGCAATCCGGGACCGACCGGTGTCATGTTGTCGAGGCTGGCGGCGATGTGGTCGGTGATTGCATCCATCAGGGCACTCTGCACGCCGGGCTTTCGGATGATGCCGATTTCGGCCGACGGCAATTCGGGGAACCCGTCGCTTGCCGTCAGGATCCGCATGCCGGGGCGCAGCGCCGATTCAGGCAGCAGTGAAACGGCAAGCCCTGCAAGCACGGCCGAGGCCACGACTGTCGATGACGATCTGTTGAACAGGATCGAATAGGAGCGGCCGACGGAATCGAGAACCGAGCAGCCAAGCTGGCACCAGTCGCAACTGCGCAGGCCGACGGCAAGCGGCAGGGGAGTTTCGGTATGAACGGAATGCGCCAGAGAGGTCACCCAGAGCAATGGCTCCGTGCGCACGACCTGCGACTGCCAGACCTTTGGGCTATGGGTGACCAGTGCGATATCGATTTCGTTGCGTGACAGCTTGTCGACCAGGTCGCGCGACGGTTCGCAGTCGATGCTTAGCTTAGTTCGACATTGGGGTTCGATTTGGCTAAACGGACGATGATATCAGGTATGTACCGGTCGGCGTAATCATCCGGCGTGCCAAGTCGCACGGAGTCGGCGAGGGCCTTTTTGTCGAAAGCCGCCAGCAATGAACCTGTTGCGCTGTGCATCCGGTAAATTGAGCCTGCTCCAAAAACGCCACTCAGTAGCATGTAACGACTAAACGACTATATGGAGGCAATCGTCCGGTAATAGTGTTCGGTCGATTGCCTTGGGGGGTTGGCGTCTGCGAAGGTTTTATCTATGTGACTCAATGAGCATATTCAGTTTATGCAGGGAGGGAAAGCGAACTGGAGGCTTTCTTACTGCCATCATGATATCTTCAAAATCAGAAAACCAAGGAGAGTTGAGAATATGAGCATAAGAAAAAGCCCAATCCCTGGCGTGGTATTCGACTTCGTAGAGGCTAATGGGATTCAGTTTCGGGTTGCGAAAGCGGGAACTGGTGGGCCACTGGTAATTCTTGCTCATGGTTGGCCAGAGTCATGGTACAACTGGCGCCATCAGATTTCTTTCCTGGTGGATTTTGGTTATCGAGTTATCGCTCCTGACATGCGTGGTTATGGTCAGTCAGATGCCCCTCATGAAGT
The DNA here is from genome assembly GCA_965198435.1 of uncultured Pseudohongiella sp. Lineage (GTDB taxonomy): Bacteria > Pseudomonadota > Gammaproteobacteria > Pseudomonadales > Pseudohongiellaceae > UBA9145. The sequence continues at coordinate 1,279,082 of OZ240664.1, forward strand.
TGCTGCTTATGATATCAGAACTCTAAGTGACGATATGGTGGGTCTCATCGATGCGATGGGTGAAGAGCAGGCGATCATGGTTGGCCATGACTGGGGAGCTATAGTCGCGTGGAATACAGTTCTCTATTATCCAGATCGGTTTAAGGGACTGGTGGCGATGAGCGTCCCTTATGGCGGGCGTCCCGAGCAATCTATTTATGAAACTTATCAGCAAAAATTTGGCGATAATTTTTTCTATATGCTTTACCACAACGAGCCGGATGGCGTGGCCGAAGCGGAATATGATGCAGATCCTTATGGCTTAATCAGCAGGCTATATCTCTCACCGGATTCTCCGCGCAAGGCGCCCGAGATTACTGGTGTGAAGAGAAGTGCAGGCGGATGGATCGGGCGTTTAGGTGCGCCTCAGGGTTTGCCGGATTGGCTGGATCAATCCGACCTGGATTATGTGGTTAATGAGTTCAGGCAATCCGGGTTTAGAGGCGGCATTAACTATTATCGAAACCTGCATCGTAATTGGGAAATTACAGAGAATTTAGATCCAATTGTGAAAGTGCCGACGCTTTTTATAGCAGGTGAAAAAGACATGGTGATTGCTCATGCCAGTGCCGGGCAGTTGCAAAGTGCAATTTCCAGAGTTGTACCCGATCTTCGTGGTGTCGAGATCATTCCCGATATGGGGCACTGGATTCAGCAGGAAGCGCCTCGACAGACTAACGCTGTAATGAAAGCGTTCCTGGACTCCCTTTGATATTTTTGTTTATGTCATGATTGTGCGCATAGCAGCGATTGCGCGGTCGACATGTTCTGCAGTGTTGTAAATCGTTGGGCAGAGTCGTACGCCACCTGTTGCTGCGCCGGCAATGCCAAATTCATCGTATAGACGATTATTTATGGCTTCTCCTTGACCTTGAGGTGCCTGAGTGATGCATACGCCGTGACTAAATTCCTGCGACATTGGAGTTACCAGATTTAAGCCAGCATTAGCTATGCCTTGTTTGAAACGTTGGGCAAGCTGTCCGATTCTCTGCTCGATTCTTTGCGGTCCAATTTCATTGTGCAATGAGGCCGCGACGCTTAAAGCAGCGAGAGCTGAATCATCCCGTTGACCGAGCGATTCAAACTTTCGTGCACCAGTGAGATCTGTTTCCGCATCGTCGCCCCAACCCGGTGCGATTACGCTGGGCCAGATACGGTCAATGTTTCTTTCTTTGACATAAAGAAGGCCAACTTCCTTCGGTCCCATAAACCATTTGTGGGCACTGGCGCTAAACGAATCTACGCCCAGCTCTTTCAGGTTAAGGTCTAAAGCCCCCCAGGATTGGGCACCATCAACGTGAACATAAATACTTCTGCGTTGTGCAGCTTGTACTATTTCTTTAACTGGAAGCTTGATGCCACTCACGTTGGATATATGGGTGATAGATAATACTTTGGTGCGATCGTTGAACGCATCCGTAAAAGTTTTTGTCAACTGCTCCTGCGAGTCAGGCTGAGCGGGAGTGCTCAGTTTTCTAATGCGTATCCCGTAGCGAGCAGAACGCACATCCCAGGCAACATTATTCGTTGGATGATTCTGATCCCAGAGCAACACTTCATCATCTCGCTCTAAAGACAAGCCACTACTCACTATATTATTTGCTTCACTGGTATTGCGAACGAGGGCTACCTCGTCTGCATCGGCTACTATTTGTTCAGCCACCAGAGAGCGACTGGATTCGAGTAGCTCGCGAAACTTAGCGCGATTATTGAACGAGCAGTCGATATCAATGTCTGCTGTCAACAGGGACACGTTTTCAGCTACCGCTCGAAAAGACGGGCAGAGATTGGCGGCATTCATGGGCACTGCTGATTCAGTAAATGAGAACAGCGCTCGCACCATTTCCCAGTAAGCTTCGCCTCCATTCTGGGCGCTTGCCAGGCGGGGCGCGATCGCACCTGCACCGGCAATGAATCTACTGCTGGTTTTCAGAAATTCGCGACGACTGATGTTTTTCTCCATCTTGCTTGTCCTTTGCGCTGTTTTAACTGAGACTTACTGCATTTGGTTGTGATGGTTCTACATTAAACCACTCTTTTACTTCTCAACTCCGAGATTTCTTCAACCGAATACCCAAGCTCGGCCATAATTTCATCAGTATGTTCACCAAGAACTGGCGGTCTCTCTCTAATCTCTCCTGGTGTTGCAGAGAGTTCTACCGGCGTTTTCATGAGTGGGGCAGCGATATCCAGTCCTGGGTAAGACGTCGCTCTAAACAACTCTTTCGCTGCAATATGGGGATCTTCCAGAACTTCCTGCGGGGAGAGAATTGGTCCGGCAGGCAATCTGACTTCTTCCATCGCACTCAGTACCTCCTCAGTAGTCCTCTCTGCACACCACTGGGCTAATCTCTCACTAATCACTTCGCCATGATCGCCTCGACTGATATCTGACTGGAATCGGGGGTCATCCAGCCAATAATCTTCATTCATAAGCCTGGCCAGCGCTCGAAAAGCGGCCCGCCTACAGATTGCACCAATACCCAGCCATCTTTGGTCCTGAACGTGTCGGCAGGGGCTGAAGTTTGTGAACGATTGAGTGTTGCGACACGATTGCGCTGAATTGCAGCCTGTTCGATGACTGTCCCATTCATCATGGTTAGTGCTGTGCTGAATAAAGAGCCTTCGACCACCTGGCCTTCACCGGTTTTTTCGCGATGCAGCAGGGCAGACATGGTGCCAAACGCTGAAAGGCTCGCTGTTCCGAAATCGATAAATGGGGCATAAGCCTTTACTGGTTGATCTGGAGTGCCGGACATATACATGTTGCCAGACATGGCTTGTCCCAGCCCGTCAAATCCCACGCGATTCTCATAGGGTCCGCCACGGCCAAAGGCAGAGATCATGGTGAGAATAATGTCAGGTTTAAGCTGAGTCAGACTGTCATAGTCCAATCCCATAGCCTGCAAGGTATTGGGTGGCAGATTTGCAACTACCACGTCTGCGGTAATGACCAGTTTTTTTACAATCTCTTTTCCTTCGGGCTTCATTGGGTTAAGTGTCAGGCATTTTTTGTTACGGGCCAATTGTAAAAACATAGCGCCATCCCCATCTTCGGTAACCGGCGAGACAAACCGATCTTCAGATCCATCAACTTTTTCAACCCGAATCACTTCCGCGCCCAGGTCGCCCAGCAATGTGGCGCAAAACGGCCCGGCGATATAGCGTCCAAAATCTAAAACCCGAACGCCTTCCAATACTTTACTCATGCACAGTTCTCCTTAGTTCTTCTTACAAAATTCTTTACACAAAGCTTGGGAACAGAGCTTATTTCATTCAATCCAAGTCTTGTTTTGTGGTCCGTGAGAACGCCTTAAGTTTCTAATTTGAATACAAAAACCCCAGGGTATAGATAAATTTTACACCTCCGAATCATTTTGTGAGGCAGTTAACGCATTTTGTCATATTTGTTCTGCATAGTGCGCGGAAATGAGACACTAATCACAAAGGCGTCATTTTAATTTAAAGATTTTCGAATCTGTCGGTTTGGATTACCGGTATTTTAGAGTGGGTAATGATGTCTGCGGCTGATAAAGAACCTCCCATGCAGGCGCTTGTCAAATTATGGTCTATGCTCAAGAAGCCTTATCAGGATGTTTGCAATGTCTGCAAAGGCGTCGGCAAGATTACCGAAACAAAAATCTGTCCGAAGTGTAAAAAATCTGGCCGACGTCTGATTCGACCACTCTAACGCCTTCCTGCATTAATCCGGGATAAGCGTTTCAGTGTCTATTCAAAACTGCTGCATCTGTCATTCTATAAAACTTCCTAAATTCGACTTTCTCAGGTGTTGCTCCTGCAGACAAGATGCACTTCTATAAGTCCAGATTGGATTGCATTTCGTAGTGTCCGAAGTAAGCTTCTCCTTGCTGTCTCAGTTTTTCAACATAAAGGATCGCTCATGTTTAACCTTTCACGATACACCCCAGGTTTAGTCTTTTTGGTGGGCCTGATTGGGGCTTCAGTAGTTATCGGTGCTGAACATCCTGGATATGAGATAGCGCCGGAAAAACGAACTACCGGCATCGGTAAATTCTATATGGGCCGGGAAATCTCTCTTGTTATGGGCCATCAAGCCGCTGCATGGCTGAACCGACCCGACCGAATTCAGCAGGAAATGCCTGATGCGGTTGTCGCTAATATGAATTTACAACCTGATGAAGTCGTTGCTGATATCGGGGCAGGATCGGGCTACTTTTCATTTCGTATAGCAGCACAGGTGCCGCAAGGCAAGGTAATGGCAGTAGATATACAGCCTGAGATGCTGCAAATGATTGAGCAGCGCATGCTCGCAGACGACGTATCCAATATAGAACGAGTGCTTGGCCAGATTGACGATCCAAACCTGCCTCCCAACTCGATAGATGCGGCCATCATGGTTGATGCCTATCACGAGTTTTCTCATCCGTTTGAAATGATTACCGGCATCTACGACGCATTGCGTCCTGGTGGGCGTATATTTCTTCTGGAGTATCGCGGAGAAGATGACACGGTACCGATTCGTCCCCTACATAAGATGACAGAGTTGCAGGCAGTAAAAGAAATGAGTGTGTTTGGGCTGGAATGGACTGACACTCTGGATTTCCTGCCTTGGCAGCACATGATGATTTTCACTAAGACTGAATAATTCTTTCGCTGGTCGGCCTTGAATACCAAATTTGGGGCAGCATCAACCCTTCATACTCGTCTTGGGGCAGATCAATCTGCTTTTGCAGGTTCTACATTGACCAATTTTCGCAATCGGCTAAAGTATTTCGATCGGTTGTCCTAACGGGAGAAGCCATTCTGTAACCAATAGGTTTTTCTAGTAGTCAAATACTGCAGGGGAAAGCAAATTAAGCAGGAACCGCCTGCCTGTGTTGCGCAAATGGGGGTTAAATATGAATCATCATAGATACACTGAGATGATATGGCCTATCAATTGCTTTGTAAGGCGCATGTCTCCACAAGCTAAGGAGCCTCTGATTAATGTTTGCGAGGCAGTTAGTGCAAGGCAAAAATCAGCGAAAAAGCGCAGTTTATAGGTCATAAATGCGCATTTTGAGCTGATTTTTAACGCAGCAATAACAACGTAGGTAATTAATCAGAGGTTCCCTAAAGGTATGCTCGCCTTTTTAGAGAGGGTGGATTGCTCGTAGTGCTGCCAGCGTCGGTTGCGCTCTATGTCTGTTAAGCTCGCTCCAAAGCTCCTTTTTAAACACTCAGACCCTCGGCGGTTTTATGAGATCACCTTAATTGGTCTTACAGAACTCGGCTTTTGCGCTGTTCTGGTGAATTGGCGATAATAGCTTTGTTACAGGTAGTGTCTCTTGCAGGAAGATAAGTTTGCTACCTTGCGTTCCCTAAAGCTTAGCAAAGCTCAACCTTACTGAAAGAGTCAGAACATGCAGCGCGAATCGATGGAAGTGGATGTGGTCATTGTCGGAGCTGGTCCTGCAGGGCTCGCTACAGCCTGCAAGCTACTCCAGCTTGCCAGTGAAAACGAGCAGCAGCTTTCTGTCTGTGTGCTGGAAAAGGGATCAGAGGTGGGTGCTCACATTTTGTCTGGAGCGGTATTTGAACCATTAGCTCTCGAAGAATTGTTTCCCGACTGGAAAGAAAAAGGAGCACCGTTAAATACGCCAGTGACTGGCGATGATGTTTACTTTCTTCCGGGTGCAGAATCTGCAATTCGATTTCCTGGTTTTTTAGTCCCCAAGACCATGCACAATCATGGCAACTACATCATATCCCTGGGCAATCTCTGTCGCTGGATGGCAGAGCAGGCAATGGAACTCGGCGCAGAAGTATTTCCCGGGTTTGCGGCAGCAGAAATTTTGTATAACGAAGACGGCAGTGTAAAAGGTGTGGCAACAGGGGACATGGGAGTAAATGCCGATGGAGAGCAGAAGCCTTCATTTGAACCCGGGTTTGAATTTCATGCGCGCTATACGGTTTTCGCTGAGGGATGTCGCGGACATCTGGGTAAAGAACTGATCGAAAAATTTAACCTGGATAAAGATTCTGACCCTCAGCACTATGGTATCGGTATAAAAGAAGTATGGGAGATTCCAGAATCCCAGCACAAAGAAGGTTTAGTTGTGCACAGTGCTGGCTATCCTATGAAAGGAGCTTCTTATGCTGCGACTAGTGGCGGATTTCTTTACCACGTAGAGAACAACCAGGTTTCACTGGGTTTGATCGTGGACCTCAGTTACAGCAATCCGCATATAAGCCCTTATGATGAATTTCAGAAATACAAGCACCACCCTCTAATCAGCAAAACCATTCAGGGTGGCAAGCGAATTAGCTACGGGGCTCGTGCAATCATTAAGGGCGGGCTGAATTCTCTGCCAAAGATGACTTTTCCCGGCGGGCTGGTTATTGGTTGCGATGCGGGCACGCTAAATGCTGCGAAAATCAAAGGCAGTCACACAGCAATGAAATCTGGCATATTGGCAGCCGAATCCCTGATTCAGGCCTTTAAGGAAGAATCCCCTCCGACAGAAATAACCGAATTTGCAGAAAGATTTGCCAACTCAGACTTACATGATGAGTTGCACCAAACGCGAAACTTTAGTGCTGGATTTCATAAATTTGGGTTCTGGCTCGGCAGTGCCCTGGCGTTTGTAGAGCAAAATATTTTTCGGGGACGCTTCCCACTCACATTCCATGATCATTCAAAAGACCATTGCCAGCTAAAACCGGCGGCTGAATGTCCGACTATCGATTACCCAAAACCTGATGGAGAAATTAGTTTCGATAAACTTTCTTCTGTATTTCTGTCAAACACCAATCATGCTGAGGATCAGCCTTGCCACTTAGTGTTGAAGGATGCTTCGATTCCAATCGACGTAAATCTCCCAATGTATGACGAGCCAGCACAACGCTATTGCCCTGCGGGCGTTTATGAAGTTGTTGAGGAAGCAGGTAGTAAGCGTTTTCAGATTAATTCGCAAAATTGTGTGCACTGCAAAACCTGCGATATTAAAGATCCGGCACAAAATATCACCTGGGTGGTCCCAGAGGGCGGTGGTGGCCCTAATTACCCTGCTATGTAGAGGGGTTCTAACCGCTTTCAGCGGTGCTTTTCTTCGTGCTACAGTGGGGCTTGGCTGACCAGGGAACCTCTGATTAATTACCTACGTTGTTATTGCTGTGTTAAAAATCAGCTCAAAATGCGCATTTATGACCTATAAACTGCGCTTTTTCGCTGATTTTTTCCTTGCACTAACTGCCTCGCAAACATTAATCAGAGGCTCCCTGGGTATTTGAGTCAGCTTTTGGGGGTTCTCAGATGGGCAAACTTGGTCTGTTTTTCATAAGCCTCGCTGCTGTATTTTTATCGCAACTTACAATGGCGCAGGAAGATTTGCTTAAACAACGCTGGTATCTGGTCGAGAGTCAAAACATTGTCCTCGTTAGCGAAGCTTCGGCAAGACAGACCCGCCGATTTGTTGAGGAGCTGGAGACCTGGCGACAAATCTCTGCGCAAATCATTGCCAATGTAAACAACTTCTCCAAAGCCAATGTGCCCAACTATGTTTTTCTCTTTGATGATGAAGAATCATTTCGGCATTTTTCGGCAGGCCAGCAGCGCGCTTTTTTTTATGCAACGCCGCGATCAAACTTCATGGCGGTCATTAGAGGTAACGAAGGCTCCCTGCGCGAAGGCTTGCATCACTATAGCCACTTTCTTATACGAAACTTCTACGATCTCCGTTTGCCGAGATGGTATGAAGAAGGGTTGTCGGGCTACTTAGCTCAAATGCAGGTTGATGGCACTGGCGCCGGGTTTGATCGCATTAGTCCTGAATCTGACGAGGCATTGATTGCCATAAGCGAATCGCTGTCAATGGAGCGGCTGCTTTATCGAGATGAAGCGCTTGCTTCGCCACGCATGATCCAGATTGCTAACCTGAAATCTGAAGCGCTCATACATTACCTGCTACATGGCCATGAAGGCGACTACCCGGATCGTCGCTGCCAATTGCAGCGTTATTTAGAGTACATCTTTGAAGGCAGAACGTTGCGCTTTGCGTTTGATCAAGCGTTCGATGTTACAACAGCAGAGTTAGACCAGGAATTTCATGAATATTTATCTAAGCGATCACGTTCCAGGGGAGAGATTACAGAATCTGCAGAGGATATTGTGAGTCCTAATGATCCGCAGCAGCTGGAGCGAGCGGATTTGGCGATAATGCTTGGCGAGCTGGCCTTAAATACCGGCCAGGCTGAACATGCAGAGATGTTCTTCAGTGCTGCAATGTCCAGTGACTCTGACCTTGCAAGAGCCTATTCAGGTCTGGGCGATGCATTGCGATTCCAGGAGGTAGAAGGCCGCGACCAGGAAATAGCGGCATTATTTGATCGTGCGCTGGAGTTGTCACCTGATGATCCTGATATTTTGCTGGACTATGGAGAATACTGGGAGGCAGAGCTGAACGATTGCGATAAGAACTATCCCGATGTTGAGCGTGTGGTAATTATCGACAGAATCAGACAAAGCTTTGGAAAGGCATTGAGTCTAGTGCCAGCCAATGCTGAAGCTCATCTGGCAATGGGCCAGTTGTATTTATTTCCGGAAGAAGATTGGGGTACAGGAAGAGCTTATCAGCAGCGAGCCTTTGAGTTATTGCCAGCCGACAGTTTCATTATGGAGCAGGCCGTTCGTTACGCAATTGAAGCCGATGAGTTTGCAGAGGCGGAAGTGCTCATTAGTGAAATGTCTCAGCCGTTGCATTATTTTGGAATACCCGGTTACGTAAATGATTTACGCCAGAGATTGAACAGTAAACGGGATGGGTCTGCTTATAACGCCTGTGCAGAGTAGATGGGAAAAATAAAAATGAAGTCACAGTCCAAAACGGTTGGTTTAGTGCTGCTATTACTGCTCGCTAACACTGCTTCGGCGGAACTGCTGAACGCAGAAGAACCTGCCGATGCGATATTTGAGCAGATTGCTGATGCACTGCATGCCTATGGCATTGATGTATTATCTAATCTGAATGATCGTCAATTGGCTCGCAGTCGTTCGTTTCAGCCCCGATTAGGCAGGTTCCCGGACTTACCCGATCACAGACTCCCATTAAGCCCGGAAATTGCAGCATGGGAGGACAGTTTCGAGACAGGGAAGATAGGCGGGCTTGCGATTATTGAAAATTATGCCGCAAAGAAATTGCCCTCCGACGAATTCTGGTTGCAGTGGACGGATACCCATTCCAAAGAACGCATCTTTATCAGTTTTTCACAGGCAAACCTTGAACAGGCAAGAAAGGTTGCAGATGTTGTGACAGCGTATGGCCATGCCATATTACTTTCGGATGAATCTAGTGAAGTTGGGGATATTGGAAAATTTTATGCAACGGCAGCCCGTCGACTGGCAATAGACAGTAGAGAGGCGCGTAGACTTGATACGCTGGCCACAGAATTCTCCTACCTGGGTAAGCGTGTACATCGAAATTCCAATTCCATTTTTCGCGGTGGCAGCAGAGACCGCCGGATTGCCCGCCAGGAACCCCCAAAGTTTTTAAAAGAAACCCTGGGGGATGAATTTTCTGAATCCACAGTGCGGGAAATCATCGTGCCTGGCGGAGTAGCTCTCGGAGAGACCGCGTACTTGTCAGTGCCAATTCACGCTGTTATCTATGAAGACCAGCAGCTAAAAGTTGTTGACGATGCATTAGTGAAATGGAAATTACCAGACATAGAAGTGGCTGATGTGAAGGCCTTATTCGACTACGTTGAGCGATCCCACCGACTGCAATCAGATTCCATCGTAGACATTGATGGAGAGGGCAGAGTGAAAATATCTTCTGCGTTGCGAGATACTGATGTTGGCTATCAGATTATGCATGCTGATACTTTGCCTTTTGAATATGTGGGTAACCTGCCAGTCACGAAAAGCGTCGTTATTGACACGGAAATAGACTGGATAGAAGCGGAAAGAAAAACCCTGGGATTTGTGTCTGATTTCGAAGTGAGGTTCCTCTCGGCTGACAATGTGCGCCTTGCTCAGACACGAGTTGCTCTGGAGTATGAGTATAAATCAGCAACTGCCGAATCAGCGTATATAGATAAATGGGGTCGCGATAAAGAAAGGCTGCGAGAAAATATGAATTATGAGGGTCTTGGTGTTGATATGGCGCCTGTAGCTGTTGCAGCGGGCTGGGCTGGCTTGTTGAGGCTGGTGCTGGAACAGAATGTCCCTTTTATTCAAGGGCGCTATGAGTTTATGAAGCTGGAAAAAACAGGTCGGGAAACGCCGGTTAGATACTAGGGCCTGTTCACACTGATTGAGTGGCCTCTGCTAGAGGGCATTTTTGTGCTCAGCGAGGCAGAAAGAGTGCCGTATATAACTATATATAAACGATTGATAACGAAGCTGGGCGCAAAAATGCGCCTAACCCTTCGGGTTGCGGCTAAAAAAGCGCCACTTGTCGTTGCTCGTACCCAAAGCACTCGCTGCGCTCGCGGGGCAAGCTTTCGCTCATTTGGAATCACCAAACTACGCTCATCGCGCCTCAATTGGCGCTTTTTTAGTCACAACAGAGATCACTCAATCAGTGTGAACAGGCCCTGGATCAAAGATGTTTGAGGATCTTAAAAATTTCGTAATCAGTCAGAGCAAATTGGTGCTGGGGTTAGCACTGCTGTTTCTTAGTGCCTGTAATTCTATAGATATCGAAACTGGATTTGCCCGCAACGAATATTTACACAGTCAAATCGTTGATCAAACGGCAGACTTATTCCCTGAGGTTAACCCATTGGCATTGTCCGATGAAATCATGCAATTAGTTGATGAGCATGTACGCCCTATCTATTCAGAAGAGGGAAAAGTGAAAAAGCTTCAGGAGCTGCTGTACGACGAAGATTATTTAAATCTCCAATACACCAATTCCCAAACCCATACAGCTATTGAAGCGTTTGCACAACAAGAAGGAAATTGTCTTTCCGCAATGAATCTCTATGTCGCGATGGCGCGCTACGCTGGGTTGGATGCAAGCTTTCAGACAGTTGAGATTCAGCCTGCATGGGATCGCCGTGGAGGCTTGCTGGTTTTAAGTAAGCACATCAATGCGACGGGGCGATTCAGTGTGCAACGCCGTTATGTTGTGGACTTCACCCCTGAAATTGCTTTGCAGCAACTCACTGCCTCTGTTGTAAGTGACCAATATGCGAGAGGGTTGTATTTCAACAATCTCGGTGTCGAGGCGATGATCGAATATGACTACGACCAAGCCATGGTGTACTTTAAGAATGCACTCTTCCTTGAGCCAGAATTATCAATTGCCTGGAACAACATCGGTGCGGCCTATAATCGTTTGGGAGAAAAAGAGCTGGCAGAATACAGCTATCAGATGGCATTTAATTCCGATAAAACGAATGCTACTGCCGTGAATAACCTGGCAAAGTTCTATCATACAATCGGAAACATACAGCTAGCCAGCGAGTATAAGATTGCTATCAAAAGATTTAACAATCGAAACCCTTACTACCACTATGCACGAGGTCAGGCAGCACTTGAGGAGAATGATCTGGATACAGCGCGTACATCTTTTCGACGCGCTCTGCGTCTTAAGCAGGCAGAGCCTGATTTTTATCTGGGTCTTGCGCAAGTGTATGACAGACAGGGATTCGAATCCCAGGCAACCGCACTAAAGGTAGCTGCCCAAAACCTGCTCACAGGAAATGCCGGGATTTATCGGCCCAGCGATCAAAAATTGCGAATTATCGATTCCGCCGAAATCCTAAGGAATGGCGCTCCTGGAATAACAATCAGATTCGATTAAGCTCCGAATTGCGCCAGTGTAGCATGTTCCTTTTACCGTGACCTGTAGCGGAAGGCCTGACTGGGTTATCTGGTACAGTCACATTAGCTACCATAGGCTCACCACCAACCTCTGCGCCTGAGTCTCCTGCTTTCGCTGCAGTATCAACCTGACCGCCCACTGAAATGCCTGCATCCATGAAGCGATCCAGGGCCTCTTGATCGTGGAAGACAAATAGACGCGAAAGATAAATAGACGCGGAAATCTTTAATTTTAATGCCCGCGCCCAAACCAATATCAACTTCACCCACACGCATGTAAGTGTCATCACTGCGCTCGTTATCATGCACCATACCTATGCCACTGCCGAAGCTGGCTAGGATTGAATTGATATTTGCATTGGTGAAGACTGCATAACCGCTGGCGCTTCCGATCTGAACCCGCATATCAGGTTTTAAAGCGTAAAGTTCTGTAAGAACTTCGTCGTGCGTTTCCAGTATGGCCTGTCGGCGTTCTTGAGGATTACTGCTATTAAGACCTGATGCTGTGCAGGCTGATAACGCCAGGAGCAATGCGAACCATGGCGAATTGTCTATAAAACATGTTTGACTGCAAAAGGATGGACAGTGCAGCTCTCTATCTAGGGAACCTCTGATTAATTACCTACGTTGTTATTGCTGCGTTAAAAATCAGCTCAAAATGCGCATTTATGGCCTATAAACTGCGCTTTTTCGCTGATTTTTGCCTTGCACTAACTGCCTCGCAAACATTAATCAGAGGCTCCCTGGATCTAGAGGTCTAGATCTAGAGCTTAACGGGTGTTCTCAGCGAATCGATATACTGGCTTACTGCCTAGTTCTGGCGATTTACCGCAAAATCTACCATATCAAGCAAGGCCTGCTTGTATTCGGAGTCGGGCAATTCGCCAAGGCATGCACGAGCCATATCGGCTTGTTTCTCAGCCAGGGAACGCGTGTATTCTAAAGCGCCTGTAGAATCCACAATATCGATTACATCACGAAGTGCAGAATCATCTACGGCTTCGGCAATCAGGCAGTTCTTGATTACCTGAATTTCATCACTGGCCGCATGGGACATGGCGTACACCAGTGGCAAGGTGGGTTTTCCTTCGGCCAGATCATCACCAATGTTCTTGCCCAGGGACTCTGTATTGCCAGCATAATCCAACAAATCGTCAACTAACTGGAATGCGATTCCGAGATGGCGTCCATACTGCCGCAGGGCTGTTTCAATGTCCTCTCCTCGCTGGGCGAGTATTGCTCCGCACTGACCAGCGGCTTCGAATAGAATGGCTGTCTTGTTCTCGATGACTCGCATATAGTCTGATTCTGTTGATTCTGGATTGGACTTTGCAATTAGCTGTAATACTTCCCCTTCAGCGATTTTGTTGGTGGTATCGGCCATAATCTCCATTATTCGCATCTCCCCAATCTGGACCAGGATTTGGAAGGCGCGAGAATAGATAAAGTCGCCTACCAGTACGCTCGAAGGGTTATTCCACTGTGCGTTAACCGTGGGCCTTCCTCGTCGCAGGTTAGACCTATCAACGACATCATCATGCAACAGAGTCGCCGTATGAATGAACTCAATAACCGCAGCCATCGGGATATGCTGGTTAGATTGAATATTGCAGGCTTTAGCGGCCAGCAAGACCAGGAGTGGTCGCAACCGTTTGCCACCAGCTTCTACAATGTAATGGCCAATGTTCTCCACTAAATCCACTTCTGAATGCAGTTGCTTGATGATGCAGTCATTCACTGCCGAGAAATCAGATTCAACTACAGAGCGGAGTTGTAGATACATCGGTTGAATTCTAGTGTTTTTGGTCTGGAGAGGGGTGGTTTAACTGAATCGGCATCCTAGGGAGAGCAGGGAGTACTGTCAAGTCGCTCTATGGTCCAGATTCAGGGCTTCACAGCATATTGCCAGGTGGCCGCGATATGCCCTAAAACCCTTGTTTATCACTTGCTTGCGGAGGGGCTATTCCGTAGAATAGATGCCCCTGTGTTTCCGGGCATCGGGATAAGTCAAAAAGGCCTCCCAGAAATTGTTAATCTGGCTTGCAATAGGCTTGGATGAACCTGAATGAAAAAGTACCCTGATCACCTGATCAAGAGGTTCTGGAGTTCAAATTATGTACGCGGTTATAGAAAGCGGTGGCAAACAGCACAGAGTCACTGAAGGTGAAGTTCTGCGGCTGGAAAAGCTGGATGCAGTCACTGGCGATAAAGTGAAATTCGACAAAATCCTCATGGTAGGAGAGGGAGGCTCAGTGAAGATCGGAACTCCTTATGTCGAAGGCGGACAGGTGACAGCGGAAGTGTTGAAGCAGGGCAAAGGTGACAAAGTCACTATCGTCAAATTCAATCGCCGTAAAAATTACCGCCGTAAGCAAGGACATCGCCAGATGTTCACGGAAGTTAAGATCACTGGCATTAAAGGGTACCTAGCAGGAGCTGGCAATGGCACATAAGAAAGCAGGTGGTAGCACCAATAATGGGCGCGATTCGGTATCGAAACGACTCGGTGTAAAACTATTTGGTGGCGAGCAGGTGAAAGCTGGCAACATCATCGTTCGACAGCGTGGCACTAAATTCCATGCTGGAGAAAATGTCGGTATCGGCAAAGACCATACCTTATTCGCAAAGGCAGACGGTATAGTTAAGTTTGCTGAGAAGGGCCCGCAAAGCCGAAAGTTCGTCAGCGTTGGAAGTGTCGAAACGGCCTGAACAGTTTACTGAATCCTGAAAAGCCTCGTCATTCGACGGGGCTTTTTTGTTTTGGGAGCAGTTGCAAAAAGCTGGAACAAGAATCATGAAATTTGTCGATGAAGCAGAAATCACAGTGGAAGCAGGGAAAGGTGGCAATGGCTGCCTGAGTTTCCGTCGTGAAAAATACATCGAGAAAGGTGGTCCTGACGGTGGCGATGGAGGTGACGGGGGTAGCGTTTATCTCGAAGCTGACTCAGCCTTGAACACGCTGGTGGATTTTCGATTCCAGCCTCGATATCGGGCACAATCCGGACAGCCTGGCCAGGGCCGCAATTGCACGGGCCGTGGCGGAGAAGATCTCACGATTCGAGTTCCTGTCGGTACGACTGTTATTGATGTGCAAACTGAAGAACTAATAGCCGATCTTGATCAGCCTGGTGTACCGGTCATGGTGGCTAAAGGTGGTCATCATGGCTTAGGTAACACGCGCTTCAAATCCAGTACTAATAGAGTGCCACGAAAAACAACAAATGGCACAGCAGGTGAAGCGAGAACCCTGCAACTTCAATTGCGCCTGGTAGCAGACGTCGGGCTATTAGGTTTACCTAATGCAGGTAAATCTACCCTGATTCGCACGGTTTCTGCAGCAACTCCCAAAGTGGCTGACTATCCGTTTACTACCCTGATACCTAGCCTGGGCGTTGTGAGCATCGATGTTGAACAAAACTTCGTTATGGCTGATGTGCCAGGTTTAATAGAAGGGGCTGCGGATGGAGCCGGTCTTGGCATCCGTTTTTTAAAACATCTTTCCCGAACCCGACTGCTGGTGCATTTGATAGAGGCTTTACCAATAGATGGCAGTGATCCCGTTGCACATGCTCAGGACATCATAGCTGAGCTGGAGAAGTTTAGTCCTACATTGGCAAAGAAAGAGCGCTGGTTAGTCTTAAATAAAACTGATTTGATCAGTGAAGAAGAAGCACAAGTGCTGAAGCAACAACTAAGGGATGCCCTGGATTGGCAGGGTGAAATTTATGAGATTGCCGCAATCAACGGCCAGGGTTGTTCAGAGTTAATGCATAAGTTGATGCAAACCATTACCAATCATCGACAATCACTTTTAGAGGACAAGGGCTACCGAGAGCAGCAACAAGGCTTGGAACAGGTAATGGCTTTTGAGATTCGCCGCAGCATAAGCGCCAGTCGCGCAAAGCGAGAAGAGGTGGCAGTGGACGAAGATTCGGATGCACGCATCATTTGGGAGTGTGAGGAATGAGTAAGACAACTCCCAACAATGGGCAGCGCTGGGTTATTAAACTTGGAAGTTCATTGGTAACCAATAATGGGCTCGGTCTCGATCACGATGCTATCGCGAACTGGGCCGGACAGTTGGTAGAACAGCAGAAGCAAGGTATTCAGATTGTTCTAATCTCCAGTGGAGCTGTGGCTGAGGGTGTTGCTCGATTGGGCATGAAATCTCGACCCAGGGAGATCCATTTGCAACAGGCAGCGGCTGCCGTCGGTCAGATGGGTTTAGTGCAGGCGTATGAACAATGCTTTATGGAGCAGGGAGTGCATGCCGCACAGGTATTGCTGACTCATGAAGATCTCTCAGATAGAACTCGCTATCTCAATGCGCGCAGTACCCTGATATCACTTTTACAGTTGGGAACTGTGCCGGTTGTGAATGAAAACGATACCGTGGCAACTGCTGAGCTTTGTTTTGGTGATAATGACACCCTTGCTGGGCTAGTTGCTAATCTAATCAATGCAGAGTTGGTGGTGATACTTACAGATCAGGACGGTTTGTTTTCATCCGATCCAAGGCAATCAGACTCAGCGGAATTAGTGCCAGAGGGGTCCGCCATCGATCAGAGCCTGATGCGTATGGCGGGCAAGGGCAGTAGTCTGGGTCGTGGAGGTATGCAGACAAAATTGTCTGCGGCCCAACTTGCAGCAAGGTCGGGTACCGATACGGTAATCACAAACGGTCGCACCGACAATGTTCTATTACGGCTGGCTAATGGCGAGAAACTGGGGACCTTATTGCGGGCGAATCGCGAACCCATTGCTGCGCGCAAACTATGGTTGGCCGGACAACTCACTCTGGCGGGTTCTTTGCAGCTCGATTCAGGGGCAGTGTCAGTTTTACAGCGGTCCGGGAAAAGTTTACTGGCTGTTGGAATTAAATCAGTAACAGGAAAATTTGCGCGCGGTGAAGTTGTTACATGTTGTGATGAGGCAGGTCGTGAGATAGCAAGAGGACTGGTCAACTACGATAGTGGGGAGATCAACAAGCTAGTGGGACAGAGCAGTGAACGTATCGAAGAGTTATTAGGATACATAGGAGAGGAAGAGATTATTCATCGGGATAATCTGGTGCTTTCCGATTAATTCGGTTATGCGCTGCTATGAAACCTATTGAGATAATGTGGGTCTGATTACTCTAAGGAACCTCTGATTAATTACCTACGTTGTTATTGCTGTGTTAAAAATCAGCTCAAAATGCGCATTTATGCCCTGTAAGCTGCGTTTTTTCGCTGATTTTTGCCTTGCACTGACTGCCTCGCAAACATTAATTAGAGGCTCCCTAAACAGTTTTATGAGAAAAGAAATGCATAAAAAACCGGCATCTGCCGGTTTTTTTAAAGCTGGAGAAAGTGCTATTTCAGCGCTTTGACGGCAGCATTCAATCGGCTTTTATGCCGAGCTGCTTTATTCTTGTGAATAATGCCCTTATCTGCCATGCGATCGATAACTGGTACTGCAGCATTTAGCGCTTCGCTGGCTGCGGTGTGATCACCGCCAGCGATTGCTACATCAACCTTCTTGATGTAGGTGCGCACCATTGAACGAAATGAGGCATTGTGTCGGCGACGGGTCTCACCTTGTCGGGCACGCTTGCAGGCTTGTGGAGAATTAGCCAATTGTTGCTCCTTAAATGGCGTCTATCTATTCTATTGTCTATCTGTCTATTGTATCTAGCTGTCTATTGTATCTGGTTCTTAAGTGCCCATGGTGGGGCTGAAAGGTGCAACACTATGCCGTTTTCACTCTTTATTGTCAACACGAGATCATCGAATCAGGACCTGGCAGGTAATTGGAAAATTTAACAAAATCAATCATTAAACCGATATCACTTAGAGCGCATTGCGCCAAAATTTGTCGATTACCCAGGTTTCGTATCGCCAGTTATGAGTGAGCAGCGGGAAAGTAATAACACATCAGAGGACAAGCCTGGTCCCAAAGACCAGGGGCTGTTGAAGGCCAGTGGTATCACTGGCTCCATGACGATGGTGTCCCGCATCTTGGGCTTAGTGCGGGATATCGTGATCGCCAGGACATTTGGTACCAGCGATGCGGCTGATGCGTTTTTCCTTGCCAATAAAATCCCCAACTTCATGCGGCGCTTGTTTGCAGAGGGCGCCTTCAATCAGGCATTCGTTCCAGTCTTATCAGAGTACCGTTCTCAGCGCGGTCATCACGATGTTCAGCAATTAATTAACGCAGTCAGCGGCAGTTTGAGCGGGTTCCTGTTCCTGCTTACCGTGCTGGTGGTTATTGCGGCGCCGTATGTCGCTATACCAATTGCGTTTGGTTGGTACAGTGATGAAGCGGACAAGTTCGCCTTGTTTGTTGAAATGCTGCGTATCACTTTTCCGTATCTGCTGTTAGTCTCAATGACCGCCCTTTGTGGTGCAATTCTCAATAGTTATGGACGGTTTGCAGTACCGGCGGTCACGCCAGCGTTGCTAAACGTGTCACTCATCAGCTGCTCTTTTCTGCTCTCTCCCTATATGCGTGAGCCAGAACTTGCATTGGCGTGGGGAGTATTGATTGCAGGTATAGCGCAGCTGCTGTTTCAACTGCCATTCCTGGCCCGGATGAAACTGCTTCCCAAACCTGGTACATCGCGGGATGTAGAAGGCGTTGCCCGGATCAAACGTCTAATGATACCTGCGTTATTTGGTGTATCGGTAAGCCAGATAAATTTATTATTGGATACAGTGATTGCTTCATTGTTGGTTACTGGCAGTGTGAGTTGGTTGTACTATTCTGATCGCTTAGTGGAACTACCACTCGGTACTTTTGGAATAGCGATAGCAATCGTTGTTCTGCCCAGTTTGTCCAGAAAACATGCTGAGTCGTCTGTAGAGGAGTTTCGCGATACGCTTGACTGGGCGTTACGTTTGGTGTGTCTTGTCGCGATTCCGGCAACTATCGGCCTAATTCTGATTGCAGAATCTTTACTGGTGACTTTGTTCCAAAGTCAAAACTTTACCGCTCAAGACGTTGCATCATCTACCGGGAGCTTGCGTGCATACGCCCTGGGTCTATTGGCATTTATGGCAATAAAGATTTTTGCACCGGGTTTTTATGCGCGCCAAAACACAAGTACACCGGTTCGCATTGGAATTGTTGCGATGTGTACTAATATGGTTCTAAACATACTGTTCTTTTTTAACGGGTTTGCTCATATAGGTCTCGCAATGGCTACTAGCTTGGCTGCTTTTGTTAACGCTGGGCTGCTTTGGTTTGGATTGTATAAAGATAAGGTTTTCAGATTTCGGCCAGGATGGATGCGTTTTCTGTTTCAAATAGTTCTGGCGAATGGCGTTATGATTCTATTTTTATTGCAATTCGCCGGTGCATCCGGCTTATGGTATTCGCTTTCAGTTGGGTCAAAAGTAACTCGTCTCTGCTTATTGGTTCTTGGTGCGATAGCAGTCTACAGTGTGTTGCTTTGGCTAGCGGGATTACGCTGGCGGCATATCTATCGTTAAGAAATTCCTCACGGGCTATAATGCTCGGGTCGTCATTCTCAATCACCCGGGGCTGGTTTTAGTTAGAGTACTCTGTTATGAAATGCGTTTACTCAAATGACAATGTTGCGATGGTGTGGCATGTAAAAAATATGCTGCAGCAGCACGGCATTGATGTACTTATTAAGAACGAAAAGCTTTACTCGGTTGCTGGCGAGTTGCCAGTTACTGAATGCATGGCTGAGGTCTGGGTAAAAAATGCGCTAAATTATCGTTATGCCGAACAATTGATTGCTGAGATGAGAACTGGTCGATTGGAAGACCTGGCTTCATGGCAGTGCCAAGATTGTGGTGAAACGGTAGAAGGCAGTTTTGGGGTGTGTTGGAACTGCCAGGGACTTGAAGATTCGGTCAGCGAACACACAGTGTGAATGCATCATGATACGCTATTTCGTTATATCCTTGTTCTTGTTTCCCATTAATTCTGTTTCAGCGATGGAACAGGAATGTGTGGTTCTGCTACATGGGCTTGCACGAGTGTCTAATTCCATGTCGGAATTAGAAAACAGGTTGCAGCAAGCAGGCTACTCAACTTCTAATATTAATTATCCTTCGCGACGCTTTTCTATACCTGAACTGGCTGACGACGCAGTGGGTCGTGGAGTGGCAGATTGCATTTCTCAAAACGCCAGTAAAATAAATTTTGTTGCCCATTCCCTGGGTGGAATACTTGTGCGTCAATACGTACAGCAACATGAATTGCCACAGATTGGCCGAGTCGTAATGCTTGGAACACCTAATAATGGCGCTAATATTGTTGATGAGGTTAAGAACTGGCCAGGGTTCGGGTTGCTTGGCCCTGGTGCTAGAGAGTTAGGAACAGATTCTGCAGGCATTGTGCATGACCTTGGGCCGGTGGATTTTGAGCTTGGAGTGATCGCTGGTAATGTAAGTGTTAATCCCCTGGGAAGATTGCTTATCGGCGAAGCTAATGACAGCGTAGTTTCCGTTGCAAGCACCAGAGTGGAAGGCATGAAAGAGCATCTGGTCATGCCAGTTATTCATACTTTGATGATGCGAGACAATAAAGTGATCGATCATGCAATTCACTTTCTAAAAACCGGTCAGTTCATTCCACAATGACTTCGGTAAACGATTCACATCTCATGGATCTTTACAATCACCAGATTGCATTCGCTGACTCATCAGAGGCTCCCTAAGTTTATTTCTCAGAATTCCAGGTGGCGCCTGTTTTTGTTTGTTGCTGTGGTTGTTTACCTGACAGGCAGTGCGGTCAATTTTATGCTCTGGACATAAATTTTACAGTTGCAGTATTTATCTTGACCCATTCTCCAGGAGCCATGTATTCCGGAACCTGAATTTCCAGGCCAGTCGATAACTTGGCCGATTTGCTTCGATTTGTCGCCGAGGCTCCGCTAATCGCTGGTGGTGTTTCAATAATTTCCAGAGTGACGGATTGAGGCAGTTCTATTCCCAGTAGATTGCTATCCATAATCAGAGCAATGATGTCTTCTTGTTGCTCAACTAAAAATGGCATCTGCTCTTTAATTTGATCTGTTCGTAACTCGTACTGACTATAGTCTTCAAGATTCATAAAAAAATGACTATCTCCGTCTTTATAGGAGTACTGAACAGCGGCTCGAATACAATCAGCATCCTTGAGTAGATCATCTCCCTTAAACGAGGCATCCATCTTTTGGTGTGTCTGCAAGTTGGTAAACCTTACCTTATACAGAGTGGCTGCACCTCGGGAAGAAGGAGATCTTACCTTCAGTTGCCTCACAATGTGAGGCACTCCACCAATATCGATGATCATCCCTTTTTTGAGTTCGCTGGCTTTTGGCATAGACACTGCCGTCTGTGATGTTGACCGAAGTGGCAAAAGGTAGCGAATTGGCTGGACTGGGGCAAGCCGGATATACCTGTAAAATCAGTAAAATAGGCTTTGAGTTGCGGTTTGCTTTGACCCATAATTCGCCCCCTTGAAAATTTGTCAGCAAAAATCAGCTAGTGAAGTGAATAGCTATGGGGAAAGGCACTAAATCAATCTACAACCTGCATATTACGGGGCATGAGTTGTTGCCGCCTCCTGATGAGATTAAAGCCGAATTTAATCTCACCGGAGATGCGCTTACGACCGTGAAAGAAGGTCATAAGGCAGTAAAAGGCATCCTGGATAGACAAGACCCAAGACTGATTGTGGTAGTGGGCCCCTGTTCTATCCATAACCCAGAAGAGGCCATGGAGTATGCTCGCCGCCTGAAACCATTGGCTGATGAATTATCCCAGGAATTGCTAATCCTGATGCGGGTTTATTTTGAAAAGCCTCGTACCTCAGTTGGTTGGGAAGGGCTTATTTACGATCCTTACCTGGATGGGAGTCATCGCATAGATCAGGGAATCAGGATTGGCCGCAAACTAATGTTAGATATAGCGGAATTGGGATTGCCTATTGCGATCGAAGCCCTGGATTTGATTTCTCCTCAATATTTACAAGATGTGGTGTGTTGGACGGCTATTGGTGCTCGTACTACTGAATCACCAACTCACAGAAAACTATCCAGCGGGATATCTTCGGCAGTTGGATTCAAAAACAATGTTGATGGCAAAATATCAGTGGCTATCAATGCTATTCGTTCGGCTTCTGCTAATCACAGTTTCATTAGTGTGACTGGCGAGGGTCGCGTGGCTGTTTTTCGAACCGAAGGCAATCCACATTGTCATGTCATACTGCGTGGTGGTAAACAGCCAAACTTTGATGCGGAAAGTGTTGCCAGGTGTGAGCAGGAATTACGCAAAGCGGGCCATAACGAAAACATCATGATTGATTGCAGCCATGGTAATTCGCATAAGCAACATGATCGTCAATTAGCTGTGATGGACTCTATTGCAGAGCAGCTAATGACGGGGAATCAATCAATAATCGGTGTGATGCTTGAGAGTAATCTGGAGGAGGGAAATCAGCCTATTCCCGATGATCTCGACGAAATTCGGCCAGGTGTCTCTGTGACTGATGCATGTATTAGCTGGGATACCACTGAATCTCTATTACGTGAATTTGCTGCAAAGGTTAAAGAGCCACTGCAAGTTCGCTCCACCTGACCTAGGGAGCCTATGATTAATGTTTGCGAGGCAGTTAGTGCAAGGCAAAAATCAGCGAAAAAGCGCAGTTTATAGGTCATAAATGCGCATTTTGAGCTGATTTTTAACGCAGCAATAACAACGTAGGTAATTAATCAGAGGTTCCCTAAAATAAACTATGCAACTTCTGGTTCAGCGTTTGCATCAGATGACGTGATTATGTCGGACATCACGTTGTGCACGGCTTTTCTGCAAGATATTGACAACTGATTTCTGACGGTCAATGACGAAGATACTCGACATGCAGTGATCAGACCACTTCATGAGCAAGAGTGAAGACAGTATCAGAAAACTGGCAGGGGCGGCAGTTGAACCCGTGACCAACGGTTTTGGATATCTACAGCCACGTCGGCAGACTTTGGTTCAATTATACCTTTACCCGAATTCTTGGTAAGCGGCTTTGTCATTAAACACCCCCTGTCGGCGTGAGCTTCAAGCTGAGAGTGTTCGTCGGGTTTGTTTACTACCTAAGCACCGACGCGATGCTGTCAGTCAAGTAATCAATATTCTCTTCATTAATACTCGCCACATTGATACGGCTCGAGTTTACCAGGTAAATGCTGTAGTCATTAATTAGTGTCTGGATCTGTTCCGTGGACACGCCAAGAAAGGAAAACATTCCTTTTTCTTTCTCAATGAAGCTGAAATCATTTTCAATACCCGCTGCTTTTAACCTCGCAACGAATAATGCACGCAAACTGTTAATGCGATCTCTCATTTCTGCCAGCTCTGTTTCCCAATCGGCATGTAATTCTGGAGTGCTCATCACTTTCTGCACAATGGCGGCACCATGATCTGGTGGCATTGAGTAGTTCGCCCGAGCTGCTGCTGCTATTAAAGTGATCGCGACCGCTGCAGATTCATCGCTCTTGCAAATTACTGTAATTGCACCGGTGCGTTCACGGTAGAGTCCAAAATTCTTGGAACATGAACTCACCACAATTAGCTCCGGCAAAGACTCGGCCATGAGTCTGACGCCATAAACATCTTCTTCAAGGCCATCGCCGAGTCCCTGATAAGCCAGGTCGATAAATACTGTGAATCCCTGGCGATTAGCTACATCTCGAACTGCCTGCCATTGTTTCTGGCTAAGATCAGCTCCGCTTGGGTTATGACAACAGCCATGGAGCAGTACCAGGTCTCCTGCAGGCACTTTTTCCAAAGTGGGTAGCATCTCTTCGAAGCGTACGCTATGACTGTCGTAGTCATAATATGGATAGGTTTCGATGGCTAAACCTGCGGAACCCAGCAAGGGAACATGATTTGCCCAGGTGGGGTCACTGACCCAGACGGTAGCAGATGAATTGGCTTTGCGAATAAATTCAGCTGCCATGCGCAATCCGCCACAGCCTCCTGGGGTCTGCACGGTAACGCAGCGCTGTCCTAAGCTTTCTTTTAGCTGTTCTCCAAGCAACATATTGGCGATGATGTCGTTATATTCTGCGGCACCAGTAGGGTCAACATAGGCCTTGCTGGCCTGGCTTAGCAGTAAGCTTTCTTCTGCTTTTTTTACGGCGCGCATAACAGGCGTATTGCCAGCAGCATCTTTATAAACACCAACACCAAGATCAACTTTCTTGGGATTGGTGTCAGCCCGGTAAGCAGCGGAAAGACCAAGAATGGGATCGGGTGGGAGAGGTTGTAAGGCTTCAAACATGTTAGTTACTCATTCTACGTTGATAGGCTTTAAGCGTGTTTTGCAATAGCGATGCGCGAGTCATCGGGCCTACACCGCCCGTGACATAGGTAATATAGGAACACTTGTCTTTTACATTTTCGAAATCCACATCGCCAACATTGCGAAATCCAGATTTCCTGGTTTCGTCCGGGACACGAGTTTGTCCAACATCGATTACCACTGCTCCTTTTTTCACCATGTCCGCAGTCACGAATTCGGTTTTTCCGATCGCTACGATAAGTATGTCAGCACTGGCGCACAGGGCTTGCAGATTCTTCGTGCGGCTGTGGGCCATAGTGACCGTTGCATTACCTGGACTGGTATTGCGCGACATAAGAATAGACATTGGGGTGCCGACTATATTGCTGCGCCCCAGAACGACACAATGCCTGCCCTCGGTGTCGATTTTGTAGCGGGCTAGTAATTCTATAATTCCATTTGGCGTGGCAGAGATATAGGTCGGCAAGCCCAGACACATGTTGCCGACATTTTCCGGACAAAAGCCGTCAACATCCTTGATTGGATCAATCGCCAGAATGACTTTGTTTTCGTCAATTTGGGCAGGTAGAGGCAATTGCACGATGAACCCATCGATATCATCATCGTTGTTCAGTTCCGTAATTTTCCCCAACAGCTCGGATTCTGAAGTTTCCTCATCCATTCTTACGGTTGTTGAGTTAAAGCCTGTTTCTTCGCAGTCTCTAATCTTCATTGCCACGTAGTTCTGGCTAGCACCGTCATTTCCTACTAATACAGCTGCTAAATGGGGTACGCGCTTGCCGACTGATTTTAACCCAGCGACCTGAGAGGCAATTTCCTGCCGAATCTGTTGAGAACAGGCCGTACCATCGAGTAACTGCATCGCTATTTTCCAAGTTCGAGCTGGTGCCAGAGTGGCCCGGAATCAGCGCCATTAATTGGTGATTGCAGGTGCAGATAAGGGCGAATCAGAAAGGCCGCTATCATAAACGAGGGCTGGTACTGGCTCAAGAAACGATCGGAGTTTACTTACCAATGACCGGTATTTTCCATCGATTTCCAGGGTTCTTGCGAGGGCAGGGCATCTCCTTCCTGCAACAGCTCAATAGACACATTGTCGGGTGAGCGGACAAAGGCCATGCGGCCATCTCGAGGTGGTCGATTGATAATAACACCATTGTCCATTAAATGCTGGCAGGTCGCATATATGTCTTCTACCTGATAGGCAAGATGACCGAAATTTCTCCCTTCATCATATTCTTCCGGATCCCAATTGTAAGTCAGTTCAACCTGGGCATCAGAATCACCTGGTGCTGCCAGGAAAACCAAAGTGAATCTGCCTTCCTCGCTGTCGTATCTCCGCAGCTCCTCCAAACCTAAATGTCTGCAGTAGAACGTCAGAGAATCTTCAAGGTTGCTTACCCGGACCATCGTATGTAGATACTTCATAAAATAAACTTCCAATCGAACTGGTAAATGGCCACTGAACAAATACTTCCACCCTTGTGCATCAAATCGAAGGCTGTATTTATCTGGTCGAGCAGCATGGTATGAGTGATCAATGGATCAATGGGTCAATTTTAATCCTGCCTTCCATATACCAATCAACAATCTTCGATACGTCAGTTCGCCCCCTTGCGCCGCGAAAGGCTGTTCCTTTCCAGGAGCAGTTGGTGATCGGTTGGAATAGTCTGGTCGAAATTTCCTGTCCAGCGCCAGCCACACCAATGGTGAATGACTCCCCCGGTCTTTGTGACAACATTCCAGAGCTTCGCGCATGGTATTGACATTGCCAATATATTCGAATGAGTAATCAACATCGTCCCCGGTTAGTTGGATGACAGCGACGGTCACACCGTCAACATCATTTGGATTGATAAAATCAGTCACGCCAAACGATTTACCAATTGCTTCTTTCGCTGGATTAATACCGAACCCGATAATGCGGTCAGCACCTACCTACCTACCTACCTACCATACATGCACCTTGCCATACGTGCACTTTGCTATATCTTACAATCCAGATACCGCTACCGTGCTGCCAGGTTTTTGTCATCGAAGGTAACAGCTCCTATGCCTGCGATCACACCTCAACCGATGTAGCACACTTTATCGTAGGGGCATCAGAGTGAATTTTTGCCACGTCGATTTCCGACAGTACGGTAAAATTTGAAAATATTGAACATACCATATATCTCATATAATGAAGAATGCGTTTGCCATCCAGCAAAAAACGGCTACTGCCGTCAGGCATTAAGCCCTGTCCCTGAGTATCACGAATGGACTGGCAGAGATTAGTTTTTGGATGGGGGCAGAAATCACATTCACGGCACTCTGGAGGATATAGAGGAATTACGGTATCGCCGGGCACAACGAATTTAACACCAGGACCAGCTTCTCACGATGCCTGCGCCTTACATGGCCCAAAATCGCCGGAAACACGCCCTCCGGATCTTCGCCTGGCAGAGTGAATGCATCAGTATGGCAGATCCCTGTCGCCATAATCTCGACCAAAACTTCGCTGGCTCCAGGGCCTTCCAAATCTATTTCAGCGATCTCCAGTGGCTTGCCTGCGTCGAATGCGACTGCTGCCTGTGTTTTCATTGTTATTACCTCTTAAATATCGGCGCAAAGTGGAGCCTGTCCCATTGTATAAATACCTGCGCTCGTGGCCAATGCCAGCTGCGGAGAAACTCCATAGAGAAACTGGAGCAGGACTAGCTTAGCTAGTATCATGCCGCGCCCATAGCGAAGCCTTTCTTCACATTACTCTATACATTCACTGTGCGGTTGGCCAGGATAAGCAATTCAAACGATGGAAATCGCAACAGCTTCATTCATAATTTTTGTTGGTTCCTTTGTGCAGAGCTCAATTGGTTTTGGGCTTGCTATTATTGCTGCACCCTTACTATTTTTCTTCGATCCTTTCTATGTGCCAGCGCCAATAACAATTTCAGCGCTAACTTTATCCTTTGCGAATGCAGCTAAGCATTGGCACTCCATCTCTTTTGCAGGGCTCAAATACGCCATTATTGGTCGTATTCCAGGCACCATAGCAGGGGGTCTGTTGCTGTTGTGGATAGATCAACGGGCTTTGGCTCTGTGGCTCGGATTATCAGTGTTAGTGGCGGTTGGGCTGAGTTTAAGGAACATTGTTTTGAAGCCTACCAGCGGGGCGATGTTCTCAGCGGGGCTCTTGTCGGGCTTTATGGGGACCAGCTCTTCAATTGGCGGGCCGCCAATGGCTTTGGTGCTCCAACATCAAACCAATGACTTTATTCGGGCCAATATGGCGGCTTTTTTCGTCGTCAGCTGTCTAATGTCTCTGACGATGCTTGCCACAGTAGACAGGCTTGGCTGGCAAGAAATCCAACTCGCTGTGCCACTGATGCCGGCAACTTTATTGGGTTATTGGGTGGCGATGCGAACTGTTCACTTCATTTCTCACCAGAATCTGCGTAGAGCATCTTTAGTGCTTTGTGCGATAGCTGGTTCTATGGCAGTTGCTTCTTATTGGTTGTAGATGACGACAAATAGCGAGAAGGCCAGATAGTCGTGAGGCCGGTCATTAATGCTTTGGTATAAGGCTCCTCAGCCGCTAAAGTGAGTCTTAAGCAGAGACTGGCAACTATGAAGCAAAGATTTAGGGAACCTCTGATTAATTACCTACGTTGTTATTGCTGCGTTAAAAATCAGCTCAAAATGCGCATTTATGACCTATAAACTGCGCTTTTTCGCTGATTTTTGCCTTGCACTAACTGCCTCGCAAACATTAATCAGAGGCTCCTTAGAGTAGTCAGTTCCCATGGCAGATTGGCCAAACGAAACCACAATTGAAGCCTTCAGGCGGGCATGGACTCTGGAAGGGAGACCTTCTGGTCCAGTGTCTTTGCAATGTACAGGGATAAAATTCAAATCAAGAATCCCCAAATTGCCATCGGCAATCTAGAGAAGATTTTCTCTGCCACTTTTAAGCTCGCTAATTCCAAAGGATTCCAGGCAATGAGTCTGCGAGATCTCAGTGGCGAGACGGGAATCAGCATGGGCGGTCTTTATGCATACATTGGTAGCAAAAATGACCTCGCCTCAGTGATCGAAGGTGTGCTTAGCAAGTACATAGATCAAATAGCAGGGGAGTTGATGAATGAAGATTTAGATCCTGTAGCACGCTTAAGAGCTATCATTTACGGAGAAATTTTTATGATGCAGTCCCTGAGTCCATGGTATTACTTTTGCTATATGGAACTAAAGGGGCTTGATAAAGAGCAGCAGCAACAAGCGCTGGAACTCGAATTACGTTTTGATGACCTTTTAGTGAATGCTATTCAGGCAGGTGTTGAAATGGGGCAGTTTGAATGTGAAAAACCTGAGCTGCTCGCGTCATCCATAACTGCTCAGCTTCAACAATGGCATCTTAAGCAGTGGAAGTTCAGGATGAAAGATGTCTCTATGGAGGACTGCGCTGCTCACATTATAGATGCTGCGCTTCGCAGTTTGTCATATCAGGGTGCTGAAAAGTTAGGGCAGTCCACGCCAAAGTTTGCTGAGATTTCTCACTAGGAATTTTCAGCCCGCAAACCTTTCTTTTCCTGATAGAACGCCATGATTTTTTCGAAATCTGATTCTGAATTTCCAGTAGGCGTGAAGAAATCGGCAAAGCCAGCTTCCTTCTTCGGGGCATCCACATAGCCAAGCAAGATAGGTACGGAGGCGTTGTTAGCGATATGGTAAAAACCAGTTTTCCATTTTTCGACTTTTTTCCTGGTACCTTCAGGCGGCACTAATACGATTAACTCATCGTGCTCTGCAAATTTTTGAACTGTCTGACTGACCACATTGTGTGCAGCAGATCGATCAATAGGAATCCCTCCTAACCACTTCATGAACCAACCGAAGGGAAACGGAAACAGGGTGCGTTTGCCCATCCAGAACACCCGGAGCTTCAGCTTAAGAACTACCATGAGCATCAATGGGAAATCCCAGTTACTGGTATGTGGTGCGCCTATTAATACGCAGCGTTGATGATCAAGTGGTTCGCCACGGGTGCGCCAACCCATAAGTCGTAACAAAATTATAGAAATAAAGCGCAGGATGGGCGTGAGGATCGGAGTACTGAAGATGGTTGTTCGCATACCTGATTCGTGATTTAAAGACTTAGGAGCCTCTGATTAATGTTTGCGAGGCAGTTAGTGCAAGGCAAAAATCAGCGAAAAAGCGCAGTTTATAGGTCATAAATGCGCATTTTGAGCTGATTCTTAACGCAGTAATAACAACGCAGGTAATTAATCAGAGGTTCCCTTACCCATCTCCAAACAAGCGTTTGAGTTCTGCCAGTGCACGGTCTGCTTCAGATTGAGGTGTTGCTTCCTGTTCTTCTGATTCTGGTAATTCTTCGCCAAATAATTCAGCCAGTTTCTCTCGGGCTGCTTTTGCTTCGGAGTCATCCTTTCTCTTAAAGGCTTTGGTGTTTGCCCTGAAGTAATCGCAAAAATTAGCCTTATCTTTGTCGAGAATAAAATCGGCCCGATCCTCTCTACAGCCGTCCGATACAGCAGGGTCACAGTTTTTACATGCCATGCAGACGTGAAGATCTGCTTTGCAAAAATTACACTCTTCATAGCGAGAGAAAGGCAATAGAAGATTTTTCAACTCTGCGCCACATTTCCAGCATTGCATGTCTATGAATCGGCTTGCCATTGCTACCAGTTCTGAACGAATTGAGAGAGGTCGGGAGTGTCTATTGTGCGTGCGGGACAGTTATTAGTCCCTAAGTACAACAACCCTATGATTTTCTCATGAGCCTGCAATTCTAAACCTTGCTTTACAATCGGATGGTAGGCCATGACACCGGTGCGCCACATTACCCCAATGTCTTGTGCGTGGCATGCCAGCAACATGTTTTGAGTAGCGGCAGCAACGCTGAACTCCTGCTCCAATTCAGGTACTTTTGGATGCTCACGGTAGCTGCAAATCGTAACAATAATGAGCGGAGCCCGGAGTGGTTTGTTGCGCAGTTTCTCTTGCTGAGTGTCAGACAGATCTGGATAGTCTTGCTTGGAAGCTTTGACAAATAGCTCTCCCAGTTTGTTTCTGCTTTTGCCTTTGATCTCAAGGAATCGCCAAGGTCGCAAAAGACAATGGTCGGCGGCTCGAAACGCGGCTTTGTAGATATTGTCCAGCGCTTCTCTTGATGGGGGCGGATCAATAAGCCTGGGAGATGAAGTCCGAGTGTGAAGAGCGGTTAGAGCGTCCAATTGATGGTCCTGATTAAGCGCAAACAAGGGTAAGTTACAGTCGTTATGTTGGGCCAGAGGATATAGCAATCAGCCCATTGTTGTGAAATTATGTTTACCGGTTATGGTTTGGATTAAGTAACCACATGATTTAAAAGGATTTTCTCAGCTCAGGGTTGTGTTGTTGATCATGTAACAACATAGTGATTGATGGTATACTTCCAAGCTTTCCAGTCGATACCATTGAATTGACAACAAGTTTCAGCTAAGCCGTCTGAATCCTTAAAGCTTGTATAACTTGTATAAACAGTCACAGAGTTTGCCATGAATTCAAAAGCTGATGTTATCGCTGTGAGCACTGAGCGCCCAGCCTATCCCCAGCACAAATCCCGGTATTTTGGGTCGACCAAGCGCAAAAACATGCGACTGGCATTCTCGTTTTACTCTCCAGATGGCAATGAAATCGCCATGCCCATTGCCAGCATGTCGGCCTATCTCAGGTGTCATTTTCCTGATGTGGAAGTCATGCTGGAGCCAGTTCTTATCTTGCGTGATGCAGAGAAGTATTCACCGGAAAATTATGCCAGAACCATTCAGGCTCTGGATGTCGATTTGATTGCGTTTTCGATAATGAGTCCGCACTGGTTTCCAATGGAGCCTTATTTCGCTGAGCTTAAAAAACTAATGCCGAATTTGCCGATTTTGATCGGTGGGTACCAGGCCATGTTGTCGCAGGAGCAGACCATTGAAAACCCAAATATCGATTACATATGTGTAGGTGATGGTGAGTATGCCATCGGTAATATGGTGCAACATTTAATGGGCACCAAAGATGGGCCGGCAGATGGCATGTGGGAAAAATTCATTGATGGCGAAGTTTACAAAACCGAGGCCCATCAGATTGGCGATATCCAGGCACTCCCATTTCCAGATTACGATATCTTTTCTAAAGAGGACGGATTTAAAGACGTAAATTCCTCGATTTTCGGGCCTCAGGGTAAATTAGTCCTGCCAGTTATGACCGGGAGAGGATGCCCTTATCGTTGCACCTATTGCTGCAATACTCCAATTCTCGAAGGTTGGCGCACCAAGAAAGAGTTTTTGCGCAAGTATGAGCCAGAGGCCATGGTGGCTGAGTTGGAAAGGCTTAGAGATCTTTATGGTGTTGGATATTTCGAGTTTTGGGATGAACTATTTCTCTCAAATTTAAAATTTGTTCGCGCATTTTTTGAGATTTACAAAGAGCGCATAAAATTGCCTTTCTCAATTAATTCCCGCGTAGAAGTGATGAACAAAGAGTTCTGCAAAACTGCTGCAGAAGCTGGCTGCCACACGATTTGGTTTGGCATTGAGAGCGGTGATGAAGAGTATCGAGGCCGCATGCTCGGCCGTAAAATGAAAAATCAACAGGTCATAGACGCAGCTGATAACTGTAAAGAAGCGGGAATAAATCGATTAACCTTCAATATCGTCGGAATGCCATTAGAAACCGCTGATAATATGCGTGAAACGCTTAACCTGAACAAACGCATTGCGCCTGAACACTTTTTCTTTTTCCCTTACATTCCGTTACGGGGAACGCCACTCTACAACATCGCGAAAGAAGAAGGACTGTTGCTAGACAAAAAGAAGAATTTGCACTATCTGTCAGCTGCGAACGATCACCAATTCACGCTCAATATGAAAGAAATGCCTGAATTATTGTCACAAGAAGAATACAACGAAATTTGTATGGAAATGCTGGCATTTCAAGAGCAGAACAATCGCTTGTCTTATAAAGACGATGACGAAAATCCAGCGACAGTCGAAGACAAGAGTTTTTCATTGACCGAGGAACCTGAGCCTGTAGATTCTGCACCTGATGACCAGGCCAACCCTGAAGTCGCAGCTTCGGTATTGGATCCGGCTGCTGGCGCGAAGCGAGAAGGGTTAATGACTACAGTTAGAAACTTTTTTGGCCGCTAGAATAGCTTACGATCTCACACGGCGTTTTCCTGCATCTCCTGAATCTCTGATCCAAGTGCACGATTGAAAGTGCGCCAGGATATCATCGCCATTATAAAGTTCCCGCACACTGCTCCTGCGAAAAACCCAAATAGTCCGAAGTACAGGCTGCCTAAATAAGCAAGCGGCACATAGAACGCGAAAAACCGTGCGATGCTGAGATAGAGGGCCGATAGCGGTTTGTGCAAGGCATTCAATGACGAATTCGTAAGAATAATGATGCCTTGCAGTCCATACCCGAGAGGCATAATCCAAATAAACAAAGCAATGGCTTCCAGTACCTCTGGATCTTCTGAAAAAACACCAGCAATCAAGCTCGCCCCAAGGGCCATCAAGGTATAAACCCCTAATTGCCAGACCATCGTGAATCGGGTGGCTATTCGATAAGCTTCTTTAACCCGATCCATCCTGCCAGCACCAAAATTTTGACTGATTAAAGGAGGTAAGGATGAAGACATGGCCAACACCAGCAAAGTGGCGATTGGTTCCAGGCGGGCCCCAACTCCAAAGGCTGCTACTGCATTGTCTCCAAAACCAGCGGCGATGGCGGTCATTATGCCAGCGGCCAATGGTGTCATCATATTGGCACTGGCTGCTGGAATTCCTATGCGCAACATCTCTGTACCAGAATTCTGGAAAGCAGCTTTGGAAGGGAAATGGGGGCTTACCATCTCCAGCCTGGCGATTAGCAGGTAAGTGAGGTATCCAAATCCGATTGACCATGCGATCACTGTGGCCCAGGCTGCACCGGCAATGCCTAACTCAGGAAATGGGCCAATGCCAAATATCAGCAGTGGATCCAATATGGCATTCATCAACCCTGCAGAGGCCATCAGGATGCTAGGAATCTTCGTATTACCACAGGCCCGCAGTACACTGTTCCCACTCATGATACAAACCATTAGCACACTGCCTGGAAACCAGACCACCATATATGCCCTGATGGGGTCCATGAGATGCTCGCTGGCACCCATCAACTGGAAAACCTGATCCATGAACAACCACAACAAGGCAGCAACAATCATGGCCAGTGTCATGGAAATATAATTAATGACAGTTGCTGCTTCTTTGGCTCTGTCCATTTGCGAACGACCAATGTATTTAGCAACGACAGCGGAAGCACCAATACCAAGGCCAATTGCGAGACTCATCACGGTGAAAGTTACCGGGAAGGTAAAACTAATTGCGGTGAGTGCCTCGGTACCAAGAAAACTGATAAACCAGGTGTCCACCAGGCTGAAGGTGAATAGCATGATCATGCCAACGATCATGGGCATGGTCATGCGAATGAGTGACTGTTTTATGGACCCTTCAACCAGATTTTGACTTGGATTCTTGGTTTTCCGGTTCATTCAGATATGTCACTTCTTGGGATAGGATTTAAGCAACCCGGCTCAGCTTGTGATTGAGCAGTGACTATACCCCATATGATTGGCAGATAGATATTCTTCACATAAAGTTGCAATCAAAAATCGAGTCGGCTGCGTAATCTGAGTAGCTGTTTAAACACTTTAGGAGGGGCGAAGAGTTGCTCATTACCGGTCTCTAGTCGTGGATTTCCCTCTTCTGTGCCGATTAATCCACCAGCTTCAAGCAGAATGAGATTAGCTGCAGCCAGGCTGTGTTCCGAATGTTGTTGGCACCAGCCGCCTTGCAATTTTCCGCAAGCAACATCAGCGATATCCAGGGCACCGTGTCCACCTAGCCGTACTTGAGCCCCTTCATTCAATAATGAGGTTTGAAATCCGATAAATTGACGTGTGACGATTTCTGTATTATCCAGTCCAATAAGGCTGCCTTTTAGCTCATCACCACTGGCTCTAACGCGTCGGGAATTTAACTGTGCGCCTTTTCCCCTGCTTGCAAAAAGCTCATCTGATTGCATGGGCATAACGATAACTGAATGCTCTATGACACCTCCCCGTTGAATGGCTATAGCTACCCCGAACCGAGAATAACCACTGGCAAAATTCTGACTGCCCACAAGGGGATCAATTAGCCATACCGGCTCACTGTTATCGCCATTATGCAAACCAGATACTCTAGAGTTTATGTTATGGGTAGGATGGGTTTTCTGGAT
Source organism: uncultured Pseudohongiella sp. (assembly GCA_965198435.1). Lineage (GTDB taxonomy): Bacteria > Pseudomonadota > Gammaproteobacteria > Pseudomonadales > Pseudohongiellaceae > UBA9145. Next base: position 1,313,502 of record OZ240664.1, read on the forward strand.
GTGGTAACGCAGAGTCTCATCACTTTCCAGGTCCGCAGAGGTAGTGAAAGAACCAGGTTTGCTATCAAGTACGCGCACGCGGTCCAGTCGTTCAGCTTTATGGGCTAACGCCGCTGCGGAATCCCGAGCTGCGGCCAGCGCGATATTGATTAGTGGGTGCATATGACAAGTCTGTTGCTAAGTTTTCTATTAGCTGGATTTTGCGGTGGGTGACAGGTGCGCTGAATTTGAAGCGTTCACGCTAAAAATAATGTCGTCCAGTTTGTCGAGGAGGCATGATATCAAACTGCAAAGGGTTGGGCTAAGTCTTCGAATTTTCCTGCCCTGCTATAATACGCACTTTATTCAGAGAGAGCAGCGGTTTGAACAAGCGTGAAATTAATCGGATACAGTTGAACGCTGCCAATATCAAAATTGTGCTTGTGAACACATCACATCCAGGGAACATAGGTGCTGCTGCACGAGCGATGAAAAACATGGGTTTAAGTGAACTTGTCCTGGTGCAGCCAGAAAACTTTCCGAGCGGCGTTGCAATAGGTCGGGCAGCTTCGGCGATTGAGTTACTGGAGAATGCACTCGTTACTGAGTCCCTGGAAGAGGCTATTGCCGACTGCGGACTGATTATCGGTGCAAGTGCGCGGCGGCGCTCAATTCCCTGGCCCATGCTGGCACCTGAAGAATGTGGGGAAAAAGCAGTCGTCGAAAGTGATCAACACAAAGTGGCACTGGTGTTTGGGAGAGAAGATTCCGGTTTAAACAATGAAGAGTTGCAACAATGCCACTTTCATGTGCAGATTCCGGCAAACCCTGATTACAGCTCACTAAACCTTGCTGCGGCCGTTATGGTGATCTGCTATGAACTAAATAAAGCCGTAATTAAGCTTGCCGATCAATCGATAAATGCGCTGGAACAGTTTTGGGATCAAGAGCGAGCAACTGCGGACCAGGTAGAGCATTTTTATTCACACTTGGAGCGAGTATTGGTCGCTATCGATTTCCATGACCCGGAGAATCCCCGGCAATTGATGCAAAGGCTAAGGAGGTTGTTCGGTCGGGTTAGGATCGATGCAATGGAAATGAATATCTTGCGAGGTATCTTGACCAATATTGAGCAAGCCATAGATAACGATCGAGACTAACTTCTTTAAGTAGGGGTAGCGAAGTAGGGATAGCATTCTACGCTGCATGTCCGAACCCAAATCCTTTTACCTTAGTGACAGACCTTACGCAGGGGTAGTACAGGGCTTGCATGCTGTTTTTTCCATGCCAGAAACATTATCAAGCTAATGGGGCAACCGCAAACCGGTAAATACCTGCTCTGTCAGAAATTTAGCCAGTTTCTCAAACCTAAAGATTATGAAGTTATTTATTTCGATACGGCTATTGAGTCTCCAGAAATATTGCGGGCATTACTGGCAAGAGAGTTTGATCTGCCCGAGCCTTCAAACTTTGCCCGCTTGCTTGAAGACTCGTTGTGTCTCCAGGCGGAAAAGTCCGTCGTTCTAATTTTTGATGATGCCCATTTACTCACCGATGTCACTCTATTTGAAATATATCGATTGACAGAAGTGCAGGCAGAAACCAGGCGTATGTTAAATCTCTAAGGGTTATATTCTCAGCAGCTTGCTGCCAAAATGTGTGGATGAGCGAATATATTCACAAAAGCCACAATGCACAATGTTAGTGTAGTGATGTATCATCTGGTTTTTCCAGCAAAGTACAGGCGTGCGGTGTTTGATGAACGGGTTGATGAGGAACTTAAAGCGGTCTGTTTAGGGAACCTCTGATTAATTACCTATATTGTTATTGCTGCGTCGCCTAAAAGCGCCTGCTTTTGGTAAAAATCAGCTCAAAAGACCCAAAGCACTCGCTTCGCTCGCGGGGCCAGCTTTGCGCATTTATGACCTGTAAACTGCGCTTTTTGTACGCAGCTAAAGCTGCTCACCCTGCGGGTGCCGTCTTCGCTACGCCTCGGCTCGCTGATTTTTGCCTTGCATTGGCTGCCTCGCAAACATTAATCAGAGGCTCCTTAGAAATTGAAAAGCGCTATGAGTTGACGTTTCTGGAGGTTGGTACGGACGAAGGCTGTGTTCATTTTCTGGTTCAGTCAGTTCCGATGTGTCGCGTTAAAAAGATCGTACAGTTGGTTAAACGCTTAACGTCAAGAGAACGCTTTAGGTGCTGTTCGCGTGTTAAGCAAATGCTTTGGGGTGGAGAGTTTTGGCGTGACGGATATTTTGCTGGCAGCGTTGGTAAGCCTGGTGATGAAGCAATGATTGGTAAGTATGTAAAGAATCAGGTTGGCAATTACCAGGAGTTCCATAGTGACCACCCGCTGGCATTGTTCTAGCTGGTGGCACGGTTAATACCCCGTCAGCTTGCTGCGGGGTAGTTTATTTCTAATCAGTAAGCCTGTTACAGATGAAACCGGGGGTTGTGGAACAGCAGGCAGCTAAAGATTAGAGACCCTGCCTGCAGGAACTAAAGCGCAGTGGAATGGCGAGATTCAATCCAGAAACTGAGTGGACGATATACCCTTACATGAACTCACAAACACCTCTTGCAGTCACTTTTATTGCCTACCTTTCGTTGATTCTCTATTTGGGAATCAAAGCCTATGGCAGAACCGATGATTTGGGGGACTACATTCTCGGCGGCAGAAAACTTGGACCGGTAGTTACAGCCTTAAGTGTCGGCGCTTCGGATATGAGCGGTTGGCTATTACTGGGCTTGCCTGGAGCGATTTATCTTTCCGGCATCAGTGAAGTATGGATAGGAATAGGTTTAACAGTGGGCGCTTACTGCAATTGGCTGTTCATTGCCAAACCGTTGCGTGTATTTAGCCAATACGCAGACAACGCCTTAACGTTACCTGATTACTTTGAAAACCGATTTCAGGATAGAACTCGCCTGCTGCGCAGCTTGTCAGCAGCAGTGATACTGCTTTTCTTTACCTTCTACACAGCTTCTGGGCTTGTGGGTGGAGCAATACTTTTTGAGAGTAGTTTTGGTTTGGATTATTCCATGGCATTGCTTGCTGGCGGAATAATCATCGTTGCCTACACTTTTTTTGGTGGTTTTTTGGCTGTTGCCTGGACAGATGCTATTCAAGCGTTGCTTATGCTGGCGGCGTTATTGATAGCGCCTATTGCAGTCATCCAAGGTGCAGATGGGGTCGATGAAATCTGGCATAGCATGCAGGCAGTCAATCCTGATAGCACTGCATTACTCGCTAATGTGACATTTCTAGGTTGGATATCCCTGATCGCCTGGGGGTTGGGGTATGTGGGCCAACCACACATACTGGCGCGCTTTATGGCAGCAAAAGACCCACAGAAACTGGATTCAGCGCGACGTCTGGCAATGACATGGATGATTATTGTATTGCTGGGATCGGTTGCCACCGGTTTGGCAGGAATTGCATACTTTGCAGATGCGCCATTGGCGAATCCCGAAACCGTATTTATAGCCTTGAGTCAGAGTTTGTTTAACCCATGGGTAGCCGGAATTATTAGCGCTGCAATTTTGTCGGCCATCATGTCCACAGTTGATTCCCAGCTTTTAGTATCTGCCAGTGTCATCAGCGAAGACATTTATCGTCAATTCGTCAGGCCACAGGCTTCGCAAAAAGAGCTATTGCGTGTCAGTCGCGCAGCGGTGATCGCTATCGCACTATTGGCATTATTAATTGCCAGTGACCGAGAGAGCAGGGTGCTTGATCTTGTCAGTTATGCCTGGGCTGGATTTGGTGCAGCTTTCGGGCCGATAATTGTCTTTTCACTGTTTTGGCGCCAGATGACAGCACTGTCGGCCTTGCTGGGTATGCTGGTTGGCGCCATGACAGTTGTAATATGGTCTAATTTAAACGGTGGGATGTTCGACCTGTACGAAATCGTACCCGGATTTCTTTTCGCCTCTTTGACTATAGTCGGTGTAAGTTTGGTCAAGCCGGAAACCGGTGAAAAAACACTTTCTGACTTTGATGCAGCGAGTGTTTTGATCACTGAAACTTAAGGAACCTCTGATTAATTACCTACATTGCTATTGCTGCGTTAAAAATCAGCTCAAAATGCGCATTTATGACCTATAAACTGCGCTTTTTCGTTGATTTTTGCCTTGCACTAACTGCCTCGCAAACATTAATCAGAGGCTCCTTAATTTATGTCGCTTGAATAGATCGCGGCAAGATAACCGGGTGATGATCCCAGACAGTTTCATGTTGATCCACAGTTGTGACATTACTAAGTGTAGCTGACTCGAAGTTTGAGTGGATTAGTCGAAGCAGGGACGGCGCTTCTTCCCATTAGAGAAGAGCGGGTCGGGGTGATCGGTTGTAAGCCTGTGACTGCGTCGTACACCACAGTGGTAAGCCTTGTGCTGCCAGATGCGGGTAAAGGATAGGCTAACAGCGGTGAATCCATGACTGGCTGGGGATGGTCATCGCCATAACAGTTAGCAAATCTCCCGTATTGCCTTCAATCGTTAATTCTTGAGTCTCCTCACGACCTAGCAAACCATCACCCATAACTATGGGTTACCAGTTCATATACACTTGCCAGTAACATTATGGCTGGACTGACATCGCCTGGTTCAGCGATAGTTGCAACTTCACGCAGCGCTGGGTCGCCTACCACAAAAAAATTTTCTTTTGTGTGAAGTTGCAGCGAGCTGCAGTGGCATTGGTAACCATGACCTGATACACATCCGTGCTGGCTGAAAAAGCGCTTAAACTTAAAGAGGATATGGCTGCAATCGCCAAAACTTTTACAGTGGTAGGTGCTTTCATTTTATCTCTATCTTTTTGCAGTTAATGGAGCCAAAGTTACCCTTGGTTGTCTCTTAGGCATAACCTGTTAAAGGCAGGGAGTGTGAAGAACTGGAAGAACTTTCTTATCGAAAAAAATATTTTTGTGGCGAAATAAAAATATGCTTAGTGCGTCCTTAAGTAGCTTAACATGAAAGTTAATTCTTCAGTTGCATACGGATATGAGGAATTCCATCTTCCAGATATGGTCCAGATTTAGTTTCGAATAGCAATTCTTGATAGAAAGGTTCGAGGTAATGTTGCGCGGATATGGTGATACTGTTGCCAGGCCAGATCTCACGGCACTGCTCGATAGCTTTTTTCATTAACTGCCTACCAAATCCACTACGCCGAATGTTTTGTGCAGTAACAACTCGGCCTATAGAGCTGTCTTCATATTTCAAACCAGGGGGTAACAATCTGGCATAGGCATTCAATTTATCGTCTATGATCCCCATAAGGTGCCAGGCCGTCTTATCATCACCATCTGGGTCGAGATAGGCGCAATCCTGTTCGACTATAAACACGTTTGAACGTAGTTTAAGAATTGCGTAAAGCTCATCCAGGGAAAGATATTGAAAGCATTTACAGTTCCAATTTATTGCTTGCATTTAACTGGATATTCAATATCGGTAGGCCCGAGAATACCTGGTTTTGCCTATAAAAACATAGAGATTAATCAGCGTAGTAGTAAGACCAGTAGCCTGTAAACATTTCTTCCCAACTGTATATACCGAAAGGTACCTCGGCGTCTGGATTTGGGTTTGTAGGGTTCGATGCAGTATTGTCCAGAGCTCCGGACACTTCAATTATTGTGCCGGCAGGAAGCCTGACGGATTCGTTGAGCAAATAATGAGGCTGCCATCCGTAGTTGTAAGCCGGAATGCTAAACAACTCCAATGATTCGCCACTTGGAAAAGTGGCTGAAAACTTCATTTTTTTACCGCGGTAATGCATGTGTGCCCGCAATCCAAACACGACCACGTCACGATCAAATTGGTGAGTAGCTTCTAATTCGAAATTGTTGATTTGCGCAGGAACGGTGAAATGAGAAGCCACTACCTGGGTAAGTTTTTCATGGGTTGGTGGAGTGTCATGAAAATACAACCCCAAATTAGTTTGATCTACTGTAGAGCGTCCGTTTGTCACATAGTGAAACTGCATTGCCAGCTTGTGGCCTGCGGGAATTAATACGCCGGTGTCAGGTGGAAATTCAACTGCTTCAATTTTTCCAGGGGCGTATCCTTCCAAAAAGCGTCGAGTAACAACCTCATTATTGCGTTCAGGTCCCCAAAAATCTTGATCAGGTGGCACCACATAGGTCATAAGGTGGTGCAACACCGATTCGTCACCAGCCTGGTATTGCACAGCACGCACCCATTTATCTTCGTCAAAGGGTAACTCGACAATATGAAAGTCATAATCAAGCACTCCGGTTGATGCAACAGCAATCTCCGGCCCTTCCACAATGTAATCAGGTTCACCTAAGAGCCACTGTTTACGATCTGTAAACTTCAATACCTGCAATGGATCGATTTCGCTTTCACCTCTTGGTGCGCCGGCGTCGATCCAATGGACAACAGTTTGTAAATCTTCTGGAGAAACGTAACGAGCGTTATCAGAATGGAGTAGGTAAGGATCAACTTGTGTGGGAGGCATGCGCTTATTGAGCAGCACTTCACCAATCATAGGGGACCAGCCCATTAACATGATGTGGCTATCCATTGCGAATGGACCTACGCCATCCTGGCGATGACATTCAACACAGTTTTCAATAATTATTGGCGCTACTTCCGTGGCATAGTCTGGAGGTGTCACGCTGTGCTGATCTCTGGTTGGATAACTTAAGGCACAACTTTCAACTGGTAGAGTCACCGTATTTTCAATACTGCCCTCAGAAATAAACTGTTCGAGTACGCGATTTAATTCCGGGCCCGCTGGTCCCCGATAGAGTAGTGATGAACGGAAAGGATCGAGTGCCAACACCTCACCAGCATTGCTTATTTCAAGAGACTCTGAAACCAATTGTCCGGCATCTTCTAAAACTGGGAGGCTGCTTGTCGACGCTGCGAAGACTTCCCGACCTTTGCCATAAGAATCGATGAGAGCAAAGGCAATGCCCTTTCCATTTTCACTATCTAGCTGGTTAGCTGTCCATCGTGTGCTGAGGCTAGTAAACAACTCTACTTGTTGTGCCATGTTTGCACAGCTTTCATCCAAGCTCATGATGACTAATGCGTCACGATGTAAATATCGGGAGAGCTGATGAAATTCACCGAAATGATCAAGCAGCGCAAAATCACTGACGCGCTCAGGCGCAGCCCAGCCTCCTGAACTAGCAAGCAGAGCAAGTGAAAAGAGCAGGGAGAGGACAACCAGCCTTCCGTAAGATCGAACAACTGAAGCAAACATCGATGGCATTTTAACGGCATCTGAGGGTTTCTTCATTGAATTTTGCACTGGCAAGCACGAAAACAGGAGTCTAATCGTATTTTCGGCACTGCTAAGCACCAATTTCGGAAGATTGCAGTGAATCATGCCAGTTCATAAAATAAGTGCTGGTTTCGCCTGGTACATAAACATCCATCTGTAATATGAAGCGAATTAAGTACGGGTTTTTAGTCCTATTTTCGGCGCTTAGCTTATCGCTGACTCCTATGAGTTTTGCTCAGCACACTCATGGGGTGCTCTCTCCATCAGTAACTTTTCCACAGGATGATGCTGTCCTGCGCGATGCACCTCGCATGATAACCATGAGCTTTCGAGTTGATGTTCGATTGTTGAAAATGGCTTTGTATACCAACGATGGACAATGGATCGATATTGGCTTTAGTTATGACCCATCAAAAATGGAGCATAATTTTGTCATGCTTATACCTGGTGAGTTGCCTCGTGCTGATTACTATGTGGCAGAATGGTCAGTTGTTGATGAAAGCCAACGTTTTCTCCGTGGGGAGTTTCTATTTGCTTTCGGACCTGGAGCTATACCTCCATCCGAAACCATCGAAGCATCCTATGGCACCATAGCCAAAGAAAACCTGCCTGCCACTGGAGCATATGCGCAGCCCGATAAATAGGCATAGTTTCTTTACTCTTCGGCGAGTCCTGCCTTAGCTGTTGAAAGCAAAAGACTGATAAGAGAAGAAATCTGAAAGATACTGAGTCTATTCAGGTGTCGATTTACAGGAGCATAAAAGCCACAGAGTTTATCTGTGATCGCCTGATGGCTGCACAGCGCATGAGGGGGACTCAATAAGCATGAATGATATCAGCAACATGAAAGCAGAGGTGCGGAAGCACTGCGGCAAGGAACTGAAGAGCAGTGAGTTGTGAATTGCAGATAGCCCTTGGTCGGGTACACTTTTTACCTATATATATATATTAGCGTCGTGTTGTGAATTGCAGATAGCCCTTGGTCGGGTACACTGATGGGCTGTTTGTGTTGCGCACGGAGGATGTTGTGAATTGCAGATAGCCCTTGGTCGGGTACACTGTTGGGATGAGGCATAGCGTTAGTTCCTTAGTTGTGAATTGCAGATAGCCCTTGGTCGGGTACACTCAAAGAAGAGATATGGTCTGGATCTTCATTGTTGTGAATTGCAGATAGCCCTTGGTCGGGTACACTATCTCTTACCGCTATATCTACCGCTATCGCGTTGTGAATTGCAGATAGCCCTTGGTCGGGTACACTTAAATGGTCGACGGAGACACTCCAAAGCGCGTTGTGAATTGCAGATAGCCCTTGGTCGGGTACACTCAGTGTCCGGTTCTGCCACGGGGTGGCTGAGTTGTGAATTGCAGATAGCCCTTGGTCGGGTACACTCTGGAAAGGTTGCGAGAAGAATACACCGCAGTTGTGAATTGCAGATAGCCCTTGGTCGGGTACACTTAAAATTCGCTAGACTTTTTACCTATATATGTTGTGAATTGCAGATAGCCCTTGGTCGGGTACACTCTTTTTAAATTTGAGTCCTACCTTAAATAGGTTGTGAATTGCAGATAGCCCTTGGTCGGGTACACTCTTCTGTTGCGGTTACTCCGTGGGCAATGAGTTGTGAATTGCAGATAGCCCTTGGTCGGGTACACTCATCCGTATTGCGTAAATTGATGTCATTGCGTTGTGAATTGCAGATAGCCCTTGGTCGGGTACACTGGGAACAGTCAACCGCCGCGCAATGCGCTGGTTGTGAATTGCAGATAGCCCTTGGTCGGGTACACTGCATGGAGCGCGGCGGGTAGTAATCCCGATGTTGTGAATTGCAGATAGCCCTTGGTCGGGTACACTAAGATTTGGTTAGAAACGCTAACGCCATCTGTTGTGAATTGCAGATAGCCCTTGGTCGGGTACACTTTTCTAAGATAAAAGGAACGCTTTTATTAGTTGTGAATTGCAGATAGCCCTTGGTCGGGTACACTATGTATCTTAAACTAAATAAACCGGCCCTTGTTGTGAATTGCAGATAGCCCTTGGTCGGGTACACTTTTCTAAGATAAAAGGAACTCTGCTTCTCGGTTGTGAATTGCAGATAGCCCTTGGTCGGGTACACTCGATGTTAGTCTTACCCCTACCCTTACCCCGTTGTGAATTGCAGATAGCCCTTGGTCGGGTACACTATCTCTAACCGCTATATCCACTGCTAAAGCGTTGTGAATTGCAGATAGCCCTTGGTCGGGTACACTCATATATTAGTAGGCAATATACCTCTAGCAGTTGTGAATTGCAGATAGCCCTTGGTCGGGTACACTAAGCAACTATGTGTCGTAAAGCATTAGCTGGTTGTGAATTGCAGATAGCCCTTGGTCGGGTACACTGCTCTCTAACCGTTATATCTATCACTATAGGTTGTGAATTGCAGATAGCCCTTGGTCGGGTACACTAAATCCATGTTTTTCCGCTTCTTGTTGTAGGTTGTGAATTGCAGATAGCCCTTGGTCGGGTACACTTCTTAGCTATTTTAAGTTGAGTCGCTAGCTGTTGTGAATTGCAGATAGCCCTTGGTCGGGTACACTCGACGCATCAAGTAATGTGCTTCATCAGTTGTTGTGAATTGCAGATAGCCCTTGGTCGGGTACACTAGTTACGCTGGATAATATTAACTATTAATAGTTGTGAATTGCAGATAGCCCTTGGTCGGGTACACTGAGACTGCCGAGGTTGATCCTGCTACAGGTGTTGTGAATTGCAGATAGCCCTTGGTCGGGTACACTAGGGTCTACTACTTCACCCATCGCATCAATGTTGTGAATTGCAGATAGCCCTTGGTCGGGTACACTGGTAAGAAACGTCCACAAAGTGCCATGCTCGTTGTGAATTGCAGATAGCCCTTGGTCGGGTACACTAGGGTCTACTACTTCACCCATCGCATCAATGTTGTGAATTGCAGATAGCCCTTGGTCGGGTACACTGGGAGGCAACCAATACCGCCACGCAATACAGTTGTGAATTGCAGATAGCCCTTGGTCGGGTACACTTTATAAATGTCAATTGGACCATCTAGATACGTTGTGAATTGCAGATAGCCCTTGGTCGGGTACACTAGTTACGCTGGATAATATTAACTATTAATAGTTGTGAATTGCAGATAGCCCTTGGTCGGGTACACTGAGACTGCCGAGGTTGATCCTGCTACAGGTGTTGTGAATTGCAGATAGCCCTTGGTCGGGTACACTGGAAAAAAGAAGCACCTTTACCTATATAGCGTTGTGAATTGCAGATAGCCCTTGGTCGGGTACACTTTAAGGCTGTTTTTAGTCTGAATAACCCTAGTTGTGAATTGCAGATAGCCCTTGGTCGGGTACACTAATGCCTAGGATTATATAGTCCGCTGGAAGGTTGTGAATTGCAGATAGCCCTTGGTCGGGTACACTGAAATTGTAACTTTTAAAAAGCTTGACTTTGTTGTGAATTGCAGATAGCCCTTGGTCGGGTACACTTAATCCTAGGTATTTTCTCGAACTTACTTAGTTGTGAATTGCAGATAGCCCTTGGTCGGGTACACTCGGATCAGGAGGCGTAACAGTGCCTACCTGGTTGTGAATTGCAGATAGCCCTTGGTCGGGTACACTTTAGGATGCATCCTGTACCAATGCGCATACGTTGTGAATTGCAGATAGCCCTTGGTCGGGTACACTCGTGCTGTGAAAGAACGCGGACCTCCGCGGGTTGTGAATTGCAGATAGCCCTTGGTCGGGTACACTATCAGAAATAACTAGAGCGTTAAAAGAGTGGTTGTGAATTGCAGATAGCCCTTGGTCGGGTACACTAAATTAGCTGTAGTCATATAAGTCTGTAAAGTTGTGAATTGCAGATAGCCCTTGGTCGGGTACACTAGAAATAAGCGTGGTCGCAAGCGTCATGGCGTTGTGAATTGCAGATAGCCCTTGGTCGGGTACACTAAGTGCAGCTGCAGCAGCCATAGCCTCGCGGTTGTGAATTGCAGATAGCCCTTGGTCGGGTACACTCGGCAATGCAACAGTTGCGCAAATATCAATGTTGTGAATTGCAGATAGCCCTTGGTCGGGTACACTAGAAAAATGAATGTCTGAAAATCTTACATCGTTGTGAATTGCAGATAGCCCTTGGTCGGGTACACTTGGATCTACTACTTCGCCCATAGCGTCCATGTTGTGAATTGCAGATAGCCCTTGGTCGGGTACACTTGGATCTACTACTTCGCCCATAGCGTCCATGTTGTGAATTGCAGATAGCCCTTGGTCGGGTACACTTTGAGTGGCTAATTTAGCATATTCGAGATTGTTGTGAATTGCAGATAGCCCTTGGTCGGGTACACTAACGCTAGATACAGCACGGGTACTACTATTGTTGTGAATTGCAGATAGCCCTTGGTCGGGTACACTGTTATTGATATACACCTCTTTCAGTTGGTTGTTGTGAATTGCAGATAGCCCTTGGTCGGGTACACTCCAGTGTGGCAGCCATTGAGCAGTGACAGGGTTGTGAATTGCAGATAGCCCTTGGTCGGGTACACTAAACCTTCCGCTTCCGCTTCCGCTTCTGGTTTAATTGTTGTGAATTGCAGATAGCCCTTGGTCGGGTACACTATATTGCCAGACTGAAAAGCCTGTCTTGATGTTGTGAATTGCAGATAGCCCTTGGTCGGGTACACTAAGCTCGAAGGCGCGGAAGCCGGAGGCCTTGTTGTGAATTGCAGATAGCCCTTGGTCGGGTACACTGATGTTGTTTGTGATGAGTTAAAGTTACTTGTTGTGAATTGCAGATAGCCCTTGGTCGGGTACACTGAGGTGGAGAAGATGAAACGCTCTTTCTTGGTTGTGAATTGCAGATAGCCCTTGGTCGGGTACACTTCGCAACCGGTTTGGATTTACTTTTGCCCAGTTGTGAATTGCAGATAGCCCTTGGTCGGGTACACTATCAACGCGAAAGGGTAGCAAATATTGTTGTTGTGAATTGCAGATAGCCCTTGGTCGGGTACACTATAGAATACCGTGTTCGTTCTCCAGTTTTTGTTGTGAATTGCAGATAGCCCTTGGTCGGGTACACTCGATGAGGGTATGGAAACAGGCAAGGACTGGTTGTGAATTGCAGATAGCCCTTGGTCGGGTACACTAAGTGCAGCTGCAGCAGCCATAGCTTCGCGGTTGTGAATTGCAGATAGCCCTTGGTCGGGTACACTACCAGTAAAGGGGCCAGCCGTATAGAAAGCGTTGTGAATTGCAGATAGCCCTTGGTCGGGTACACTGAAATAGCTGCTCAAAACTTAGATGAATTAGTTGTGAATTGCAGATAGCCCTTGGTCGGGTACACTTACTGGGACAATGGGTCTAACGATACCTGAGTTGTGAATTGCAGATAGCCCTTGGTCGGGTACACTTCTGTTGAAATTGGTGGAAAGCGTACCGTAGTTGTGAATTGCAGATAGCCCTTGGTCGGGTACACTAGTTTGCTTAATCTATGTTCTTGCCAATCTGTTGTGAATTGCAGATAGCCCTTGGTCGGGTACACTAATACCTAGGATTATACAGTCCGCTAGAGCGTTGTGAATTGCAGATAGCCCTTGGTCGGGTACACTTGGAACAGCACAATTAATAAGGAACTTGATGTTGTGAATTGCAGATAGCCCTTGGTCGGGTACACTAGAAATAAGCGTGGTCGCAAGCGTCATGGTGTTGTGAATTGCAGATAGCCCTTGGTCGGGTACACTTTAAGTCATAAGTTTGCATGTCATGTCCTGTTGTGAATTGCAGATAGCCCTTGGTCGGGTACACTATCTGTCAGGCAACAGGCTGTAAAATAAGGAGTTTTAGGACAGGAGGTGCTATAAAAACTCCAGTTGCAGGGGGGCTTCCTCTGTGGGGACGCGTTTTTTGCCATAAAACACCTCTATTTTGGCAAATTGTTTGTCTGTGATTTTGATAATCCTGACCTCCCCATCGGGAGGCAGGGATTTTTTGATGCGTTTGATGTGAACCCGGGCATTTTCATCACTGGCACAATGCCGCATATAGACAGAATACTGCATCATGCTAAAACTGTCTTTCAGCAGGGCTTTGCGGAATCGGGTGTACTGCTGCCGGGCGGTCTTCGTGTCGGTTGGAAGGTCAAACAGAACGATGATCCACACTGTCTGATCGCCGCCGTAGGTTGCCATTCATTGAAACGCTAGAAAGTCAGGCGTTGGGGGTAAAGCAACTTCTGTTTTTCACTGAACGCCTGTTTTAAACGCGCCACCAGCAAATGAACGGCGACCATCAGAGGCATTTTGCGTTCATCGAACAGGACATTGCTACTCAACAGGCCCAGCAACGCACGCTTTGAGTCTTTGTCAATAACCGGACAGTGATCGCTGCCCTGTTTTAACTTGTACACCTGCCAGTCCACCCAGGGGCGGAAGGGTTCCATGATGTCATCGGCAAGACAGAGCCCGTTGTATTGATTCTTGTGGTGCAGCCCAATGGCCGGATGCAGTCCCGTCCCGACTAATGCTCTGGCCACCATTGCACGCATAACCGCGTAACCGTAATTGAGCAGGCTGTTGAGACCATCGCCATCGGTGTCGCGGCGGAAATCACGGCCCATGAGTTCACCCCAATAGTGCCTGGCGGCCTGTGCCTCGCAATTTTCAGGATCACCGCTTCGCACTTTTTCGTAAAGACGTTGCAATCGCTTCGTTGTGCCGCCTGCCTGTTGCAGGGTTGTGATCTGCTCAAAGATTTTCTGCCGTACGATCTGTTGCCAAAGCCGTTTACGGGTCGGTTCCGTGATGGATATCTGGTCTCGAAGTACTCTGGCGTGAAGGCTGTTCCCGTCCCACAGGGGCAGCGCAATCGAGACCGGCAAATGGCGCTCATCGCAAAACACAACGGCCACGTCATGCTGCTGACACTGCCTCACAACCGCCTGGGTGATGACAATGGCTGGATGTTGCAGTATCAGAATACCCAGATCCTCGATGGCGATTTGTACGGTCGATGTCTGTTCCTTTTCTACGCAGAGCTGGGCATTCCTGACGCTCAGGAATGCCGGTTCGCTGATATCGACAATACGCTTAATGATGGCTCAACTTCCCAATAGCATTCACAGATATCAGCCTCATATTATGGTTTTTCATCAGGGGGTTAACGGTTTTTGTAATCCCTTCATTTTTGTTGTCAATGGTTGCAGCGGTGTGCAATCTAAGCGTGACTTGTTTGGAAATCATTTGTAGTTTCTGAACCCGATATATTTCTTCAGCCCCATCGACGGATATGTTCACCAGATCATTGATATGCAGGGCCATCACAAATTCCCAGTCCGGGCCATGATCTTTCTGGTACATTTGCTGTCGCTCACCTTTTCTTTTTCGTACACGCTGGCTGGCTTCCATGGCCGTTACAAAGCAACCCTTGTATGTATCTGCCCTGGTTTTGTGCTTCAGGATTTCCACGTGATGGGTATTGCCATAGGCGTACCACTTGAACGCTTCGCCTTCGGAATTGCGTATCGGGAACTTGTTCTCTGCCAAATCCTCCAGAGAGGTTTTTGATTGCAGGACGCGAACGCGTTTGATGAGTGTTTTGCCATCTTTATGGCAAAGTTTAAAACCTTCTTTGAAAGCCATTTTGCTGTCGTTATCGTGTTCACTGAGGTGTCTGCGAACCAGTTCCTTCACCGTATCGTCGATAATTTTGTCGGCGTCTTTAACTTTAAAATCAGGAGTGAGCCACTTTCTGTAGACGGTGCCACCCGCCTTTTCAACATAACCAACACCTGTTTCTTCATGCAAGGCACCGGAAATTTTGCGCTGTGGCACCTGGGACACGATGATCTGTTGCAGCTTTTCACGGAGTTGTTCCTTGATATCCAGAATATCCGGGCTGATGTCGACATCATTCATGCTCAACCCTGACGGTGTGTTTTCAATTTCTTTATACAGTTTGACCAGTGTATTGTAGAGGCGGCGATCAATGCAGGCTGTCACCACGGCATCAATCGCATGGTGGCGGTGATCGGTGCGTTCTTTCCTGTCCGTTTCGCCAATAAGATCATTTAACTGCCATTGCTTACGCAGCCAGGCCGTCATCTGTCCGCGGGTATAGGTCACCTCCACCCCCAGGGATTTAAGATAGGCACCCGCTTCTTTGGCAATATAACGGGTGTCTGTTAGCTGACTGCCGACAAAATCCGCATCCAGATCATCATGGCGTTGGTAGAATCGATCCCTTTTCCCCGATAAGCCTTTTGGCCAGCGCCCGATGGCCTGGGTGATTTGCACCCATTTTTCTTCATTGCCGCCAAAGGCTTCAACCGGTGTTTTCTGCCCCTTGAATTGATTCTCTTTGGCGAAACACAGCACTTTATTCATGTAAGAGTCATTCAGAGACAAACTGAAGGGAATAATGTGATCAATTTCGACATCGGCGCTGAACAGGGTGCCACAATTGATGTGCCTATTGCTGTAGGCACAGCAGCGATTTTGATCTTCCCAGAGCCGGTAACGGATTTTCTGGTCACGACTGGGATACTTCTGGCGGGTTAACCCCGGGTTTTTTCTCGCCTCATCCTGGAAGAGTTTCACGGCGTCGTCATTGGCTTTGGTATTTGCCTTCTGTTGTTTCTCAAAGTCTTTGTATTTTTGGGTATTCATTTCCAGATCGCGAGCCATTTCAATACGAATCACGTCCGGCTTGCCATATTCAGCCACCAACGCATTAACGACCCTTTTCAGCTCATGCAGTGCCTTGTTGACGATGGGGTTGGGCAGTTCCGGCGGCGGACCTAATCTGTCCTGCACTTGTTGCTCTTTTGGCTCGTAACCGTAGCCAGCGGCCACCCTGGCGTCCGAATAGATTTTGCCGGCTTGCAGGTGCGGGAGTAATTGGCGGATGGCTTTCATGGAGACCTTGCCGTAATCCGGTTCCAGCTCCACCATGCAAAGTCGCACGGCCTGCTCGCCATCCAGCTTCCAGTGATTCTGCAGACGCGTTTTTAACGCGGACTTTTTCTTAATGCTTAATAAATCTTCCACCAAAGCCTGTTGTTGGGTGGCATTCAAATCATCCCAGTTGGGATAAGCATCTCGTATCGCGCAGGCCGTGGTGTTACCGCGCAGCTTTTTGACACCTGAGTCCAGATTGAATTCGTGATGCTTTTCCAGACCCAGCGCTTTCCTTATTTTTGTAAACGTCAGACCAGGTTGCTTCTCAAACAATACCGAGAGCTTTTCCCGGTCATCATCGGACAGCCTGCACCATGTTTCCGAGTAAGGATCGAAGTATTCGAGGTTATTAATATCCTGCAGATAGCGAAATCGCTGATACTCCAGACGTGCGATTGCAGCGCGTTTTCTGGTGGGCTCCAGGGAGCATTTTCCCACCCGATCCTTTCTGAGCTTTAGGGGGCGCTGGTGAAAGATGATATGCCCGATTTTTTCTTTGACTTCATCATTTAATATGGAATGGTGTGTTTCCTGAGCCGCAAAGATTGCGTTCAGCTCATCCTGATACATCCGCCGGTCGGTGCGCAGGTGTTGCCCGCCACGGTTACGCTTGCAATCGTGCGTCGATCTGGCCGCAAGATATTCGCCCAGAGTTCGATACCCGCCATCGGTAATGTGCTTTCTTAGCTGATTGATATCTGCCTTAAAAGCAGTCTCCTCAGCATTAGAGGACTCATCGTCGGTTTCTTCATCGCCCAGCACCGCCAGAACGTCGGGGTCATCCAGCATATCGCGGCCCAGCCGTGTTTTTTTGTTGCTCAGAAAGCCTCGGCGTTGCACCAGGTGCAGCAGAACCCGGCCCAGTTCATGGCTGGATAATGGCTGATCAAGTGCCTTAGCGCGCAGTTGATAAGGGTCGCCAAGGCTGTTCAGAATGCCTTCCGGCCGGGTGGCTTGCAGCAGTTCTTTTGGCAGTAAATTCAGGCTGATCAGATAGTTCAACAGCTTGCGCTTGCGATGTGCCCGCCGCTGGATCGTGCGACGAGCAAGGCGGCTGGTGCGACGTTGCTGATTTTTCGGTGTGGGTGTTTTCTCTTCAACGGCTTTTGGAAATATGCGAACGCCAGCGTCCCTGATAGCGGTCAGTTTGCCTTCATCATCCGCCTCAAGCAAGGCCCAGCCAAGTGAATTGCTGCCCAAATCCAGACCTAATACAGTTTTGCTCAATTTATTATTCCTTATCTATACCGTTAATGTTACAGTGGCCCAATAGTGTACTCGACCAAGGTCTATCGATTAGCTTTTCATACCAAGAAATTGTTTTTCGTAGGCAACGCTTTTATGCGACCCAGGCCCTCCCAGCGGGGGCTTTTTAATCCCAAATAGAAAATTACATCTGTAAAACACCAGTTTAGCTGTTTTAACTTTGCCCATACTAAACCGGACCAATAGCAACGCCTGAGGTAATGTTGTTTTCCCGCTTGTTATACTTCTTTCTACGCAATGCGTCATGTCATGTTTGCAGTAATGGCTGGCGGATTCCACATCAGTTCATCCTTCATATAGTAATCAGCCTTCTTTCTGTGTGTGTCCTCTTCCTGGCTGTTTGCTGTGGTTAGTGATTGTCTCGGTAATCGCCGGATGAACGGTATTATGAGTTTTTGTCGGGCGTGCCTGGTTAAGGAAGAATTAAGGAAGCAGCTTGCCTGTTTGGGGGTGCTGTTCACACAAGCTTCAACGGCGTTTGCGATGTTATATAACATGATCTGACCCTGCTTTGCTGTCACCTGGCTGGAGTACATCACTGGACACTGGATGAACCCTTACATGAACCAGGCAGAATTGTACACTTTATCAAGATTAGGGGGTAACTGGCAGGCTTGGGTTATGCCCGGAAAGCGGGTGGCGGGTTTTTAAATTCAGACTTAAAACAGAAAAATTGTTGAAATTTATGACATTTGAAGAAGCGAAAAAGTATTTTGGGTCAGTCAAGGAAATGGCATGCCACAGTTAAACAATTTCAGCTTGAATCTTTAAGGGTTATATTCCCCGCAGCTTGCTGCGAAAATGTGTGAGTGAGCGAATATATTCACAAAAGCCACAATGTTAGGGAGCCTCTGATTAATGTTTGCGAGGCAGTTAGTGCAAGGCAAAAATCAGCGAAAAAGCGCAGTTTATAGGTCATAAATGCGCATTTTGAGCTGATTTTTAACGCAGCAATAACAACGTAGGTAATTAATCAGAGGTTCCCTAAATGGATATGCCACTTTAAGCATGAATTTTGTGTCGCCTGTTGGCAGATAGGGCAACCCTATCCAGAACTCACCGCGACCAGGATCTTTTCCTTTATTAAAATCAGGCCAGATAACCGCTTTGGAATGATAGTTGTAAAACAACCCCTGATCAGGGCCACCCAGATCTTCCGCCAATGGTTACCACCTGGGTAACCTTTCCCTCGGATGAGATGCCGACCCGCACAGTCCAGTAGCCGCCAAAAGCTGGTAGCCACCAGCGTGCCTGGACATTTCTAATGGTACCCGCGTAATACCCGGTCTCAATCCCCGATTCCAGCCAGGGAAAATGCAGTTCTCTCACCTCTCTTGGTAGCCAGACATAAGAACCAGCAACTTCCATCAAATAGGCCTTGACCTCCTCCTCTGAGGTGCCTACTGGCAATGCATCACGGATTTCCTGTGCTGATATAACAATACTCATCATGAGGGTTGTGAAAGCAATTTTCAGCATGGGTTGGTTTACTCCATTCAGTTATGGTGCGGGTAATACTCTGGACCACCCCGGCGCGAAGAGTATGGCCATCGGTCTCGGTTTCCCGGTCAGCCTTTCCACGGCCTGAAACGCTTAGGAATTGCTGTTCTGGATAAGAAGCCTGTAGTCGATACTCGCTGCATTGGTTGTGCTGCTGTCTATAGTTGGACTGATAGCATGATTAGGGATAGTAGCATGGTTGCTTATACCTGAGATTGATTTGGCTGGCCGTCAACTGAGCTCTGAATCATAAATCACTAGAAACGCTGGTGGACCATCAAGGGAGAAACCTGAGCTGTTAAGTGATGAGCGTGGTTCCTGCGAAAATCGATTCAGAGGGGTTAATCCTCAAGATGAGGTTCCCTTAAATGATAAAGACGATTTCAAATGCGCAGCTTCTACCGAAGCGCTGGCCATTGTTGGAGATAGTTATTTGATTGGAGAGCCAATAACCGCCGTCGAGAAGCGATTCCTGCTGGTTGGAGATAGCCACGCCGATGCTATCAAGGCAGGTCTTGCAAGGTTTCTGGAAAACCAGAATCAACCATTGCGGTTAATGGTGAAGAACGAAGCAGTGAAAGATCAGTACCCGATCTCAGAAATCGTCAATCGGGCTTTACAGCATGAAGTGAATGTAATTGTTACCCATTCAATACAGAATGAAGTCAGATTGAAAGCCTTGGATCATCTGGCCTCTGCGGCGCAGGAAAATCAAATCAAGGTGGCCTGCATAGATCCAGTTCCGATTTATGGGTTTAATGTTCCTGCAAAACTGTTGGAAGATTACAGAACCAATCATCAGCAGGTACTGGGCGCACCAGCTACTGAGAGAATTGATTTTGAGAATGGGTTAACTCGTACAGAGAGCAGATATAATAATTGTATTCGGGGCTGTACCAGATAACTATCCCATGTGACGCTTAACCCATTGCTTCAATTGCCGTAATTGGAACGATGGGTCACTGTTGTTAAATCGCCACTCACATTCCTTCAAAAATAGCCCAAAATGCTCCCTCGGTACACCATTGAACTTGCGTAAGTGTCGCTTGGCCTGATTCCAAAAGTTCTCAATACCATTGATGGGGTTATGCCTGTCCACAAACAACTTCGAATGGTTGATGCGATAATGTTTGAACTCACTGACATCCAGCACGTTATAGCCACGCCAGCAATCACTGTAGACAATGCTGTCAGGGATTACCTTGCGTTCAATGATAGGATGTAAAGTCCGGCTGCTGGCATCAGCAATGATCTTGGTGTAGACCTTGCCACCGCGCTTGAACAGGCCAAACACCGGAACGTTGCCTGCCGCAGCACGACCACGCTGTCCTTTACGCCTGCCACCAACGTAACTTTCATCGACCTCTATCTCTCCATCAACGGCAATGTCTTTCTCAAGGGCCAGCTCATGCGCGATAATCTCCCGAAGGCGATGAAAGTAATAGGCCGAGGTTTTGACGTTCACGCCAACAAGACTTGCCGCTGTTCTCGCTGTGCTGCCAGAAACAAAATGCTCAACCAATCGACCTTGCTTGTATTTACTTAATCGGCTCTTCCTCATACAAACCATAATAACACCTAATCAGCGTTATCTGGTACAGCCCCTTGTATTCAATTCAGGACAATTCAGTTCTTTTGCGAATCCGAATGCCTGATTAGTAATGAGGCCGACAAGCCTTAATACTACCACGATACTGACTATTTAACCCATACAGATTCGGCTTTGCTATTATCGATATTTGCTGCCATAAGTGATCTTTAAGTTTTCAGATAAGTGAATTCGAATCAGGTAAGCACAAACCAGATGAAAGATTTGTTTAAAAAAGTCACCCCATTAATAACCTCTGAAGAGACCTCTGATAAGAAAAAGTCGGGTAGTCTCGTATCCAGTCGTCGTGAAGTTGCCAGCTTTTTAAATCAAGTCGCTAAAATTCCTCAGACGGGAGGTGATGCGCGACTTTTGTTTGCCCTGGATGCGACAGCGAGCCGACAACTAACCTGGGATTTGGCGACACAGTTGCAGGCTGATATGTTTGCCACAGCAAGCGCTCTGGGGGGATTAAATTTACAACTCTGTTACTTTCGTGGCCTGGCGGAGTTCTATGCGAGTGACTGGCAGACTGACAGCAAAGAGTTGCTGGGTTTCATGACACGGATTCACTGCGAAGCAGGCGCTACTCAACTGGGAAAAGTATTGCGACATGCAGTGCATGAAACTAAATCCAGACCGCTCAAAGGCGTTGTGTTCATTGGTGACGCCATGGAGGAGAACAGAGACGCGCTGGCTCGGTTATCTGGAAAACTTGGCTTGCTGAATGTTCCCCTGTTTATTTTTCAGGAGGGCAGTGATGGATTTGCACGGGAAGTTTTTGTAGAACTCTGCCGATTATCGGGCGGTGCTTATTCGCAGTTTGATGCGGCGAGTGCAGATCAGCTCAAAGAACTGCTACGAGCAGTCGCGGTTTACGCTGCGGGTGGATTGAAAGCATTAACAGATTTCAGCAAGTCGTCCCATCATTCGGTAAAATTGTTAGAACAGCAATTAAAATCCTGAACATTCGACAGATAGGTTTTTCCAAGCATGATTTTTAGATTACTGGTGCTGCTGTTGTTACCAGTCATGGCCTACTACCTGGTTAAGTCTGCCCGTTCCCGTTTTAATCTGACGCCACGCCAGACCCAGATTTTGTTTGCTATTATGGCTGCTCTGCTGGTCGTTGCCGTTCTGGTGTTGATGGGTAGATTGCCTGTTCAGTTCATTTTCGCTCCGCTTGGTGCGGCAGGCGCATTTCTATTGCGTTTTTTACCCACCCTGCTGCGTCTTTTGCCGTTCTGGCAAATGTTGCAAAGTCGAACGGCTCAGGCAAAACCAGGAAGCGTAAGGCAAATATCGACTATTCGCACTGAATACCTGGCGATGGAGTTAGATCACGATAGCGGAAATATGGATGGCACTGTGCTGCAAGGCGAATACAAAGACCGCAGGCTCAGTGTCATGGCTCTGGCTGATCTGCTCGAACTGCGTCAGGCATGTGCTACAGACGCAGATTCCCTTCAAGTTCTGGAAGCTTATCTGGATCGGGTTCATGATCAATGGCGGGAACAGGCTAGTGGCAGTAGTGCACCTGCCGATGTGTCTGAGGTGGTGATGAATACAGAGCTGGCACTGGAAATATTAGGGCTTGAAGAAGGGGCAAGCGAAGATGAAATCGTGAAGGTTCACCGCGCTCTTATGCAAAAACTCCATCCGGATCGAGGCGGGTCTGACTATCTGGCCAAGAAAATCAATATGGCCAAGGATTATCTACTGCGCTAGAACACTCTGTGTACTATTCGCTGCTCAATATTTTCTGCACGGTCAATGCTAGAATAGGGACATCTCTGTTCGATAATCTGGAATTAGTTAGATATGGCATTAATTCGTAACGAACATGTTATTCAGAGCGTAGCCGACGCTTTGCAATACATTTCTTACTACCATCCAATCGACTTCGTGAAAGCTGTGCATGAAGCATATGAGAAAGAAGAATCCACCGCCGCTAAAGATGCAATAGCGCAAATTCTGCTGAACTCCCGGCTGTGTGCGGAAGGCAAACGACCAATATGTCAGGACACAGGCATTGTCACTGTGTTTTTAAAAATTGGCATGGACGTACAGTGGGAAGGCGATATGTCTCTTACTGATATGGTTAATGAAGGGGTGAGAAGGGCATATCTGTTGCCAGACAATGTGCTGCGTGCTTCCATTTTGAATGATCCGGCTGGCGCGAGAAAGAACACTGGCGACAATACGCCTGCAGTCATTCATGTCGAAATAGTGCCTGGCAGCAGGTTAGAGGTGAAGCTGGCTGCGAAAGGCGGTGGCTCCGAAAACAAGGCGCGCCTGGCAATGTTAAATCCAGGCGACAGTATCGCAGATTGGGTAGAAGCCACGCTTCCAGGAATGGGGGCTGGCTGGTGCCCACCGGGTATGCTTGGCATTGGCGTTGGCGGAACTGCAGAGAAGGCGGCGGTGCTGGCGAAAGAGTCGCTGATGGGGCCGATTGATATTCACGAGTTGCGCGCCCGAGGACCGGGTAATCGAATTGAAGAATTGAGACTGGAAATAATAGATCGTGCCAACGCACTCGGTATTGGTGCACAGGGTCTTGGGGGTTTAACCACTGTGCTGGATGTTAAGATTCTCGATTATCCTACCCATGCGGCGTCATTACCGGTGGCAATGATTCCAAATTGTGCG
This sequence comes from uncultured Pseudohongiella sp., assembly GCA_965198435.1. Classification (GTDB taxonomy): domain Bacteria; phylum Pseudomonadota; class Gammaproteobacteria; order Pseudomonadales; family Pseudohongiellaceae; genus UBA9145. Next base: position 1,336,708 of record OZ240664.1, read on the forward strand.
GCTACGCGACATGCGCATTTCACTCTTGATGGTAGCGGCGTGGCAGAATTCACTCCACCCAGTCTGAGCGAATGGCCAGATATTATCTGGGATGCGGGTCCACGGGCCCGTAAAGTAAATCTCGATACTATTACTCAAGCGGATATCGAGCAGTGGCAGCCGGGTGAAACTTTGCTGCTCTCCGGCACAATGTTAACTGGCAGGGATGCTGCCCATAAACGCTTACTCAGTATGCTAAGCGATGGCGAATCCTTACCGATTGATTTGAAGGGGAAGTTTATTTACTACGTCGGGCCTGTAGATCCAGTGCGTGAGGAAGTGATTGGTCCAGCCGGACCTACAACTGCTACCCGTATGGATAAATTCACTGAGCCACTGTTAGCGCAAATGGGGTTGCTCGGAATGATTGGTAAAGCTGAGCGCGGGCCAGTTGCGATCGACGCAATTAAAAAACACTCTGCCGTTTATCTGATGGCAGTTGGTGGTGCTGCATATCTCGTTTCAAAAGCAATACGGGCAGCCAAAGTAGTCGCGTTTGATGATCTCGGCATGGAAGCGATTCACGAATTCACAGTAGAGGAGATGCCGGTAACCGTAGCAGTTGATGTAAATGGAACATCAGTGCATCAAACTGGACCGGCTATCTGGAAAGAGAAAATTGCTGAACATCGCGTCTTGAAAGTAAGCGATTAATTGCTTCTAAAGTGCGAAGGCAACGAATAAGCCTGTTTTCACACTAGTCGTTGTTACACATATCTTCGTAAGGATTTGGAATCGCGAGATCCACGGGCACCGAGTGGTTTTCTATTTTTATCTGCATCTTATCCATTTGCAGTGCTGCTTCATTCATTACATTGTGATCAAATTTATATAGCGTATTGAATTCGCCGCGCGAAGTTGATGCGTCGTATTCATTAGTGGCCTGCATCACTTCTTCATTTCGTGCTTGGTAATCTTTTAGTGAAGCCTTTCCGTGACGCTTCCCAAGCATCGCCTTAGCAATATGAGGGGCTAAAACGGATGCACTGGCATTATTGCCACCGAACCCTTTTGAATTAATCAGCACGGCGTCCATACCGGTTTCGCCAACTGATTTATGCTGCAATAGAAAGTCCAGATTTGATCGTTCCACATCGTCTGCCAATGAATCCACGGTGAGTATTCCAGGGATAAGCCCATGGCGCCAGACTCCGAGGCTGCTGAGTAATTGGTCGCCCGCAGCCGACGCTATAGAGTGTCCCAAATAGGACTTTATTGCAGCCACAGGCCATTTTTTAATCCCGAAAGTGCTGGCAACTTTGTTGAGAATGGCGGCTTCGGTGACTCGGTTCTGGGGAGTTCCAGTGCCATGTGCCTGGACAAAAGTGGCTTCCCGCAGGCGCTGTTCACCAATCACGTTCCTGGTTGCCGCCACTGCTTTTGACATAGTGAGGTAGTTGCCCAAACCCGGGCCAGTGATTGACTTTTTATGGCCATCGGCATTAACGAAAACGTCATTCACCGCGCCGTAGATATTAGCACCTGTTTCCAGGGCTAATTGATCGTCGAATAGCACAATAAACTGCGCTGATTCAGCAACAGTGAATCCCGAATTGTCAGCAAAAGGTCTGCAGGCGCGTCGATAGTCTGGCTCTTCATCTGAATTTTTACCATCCAGCGCACGCAGCGATGCATCACTGGCCAGGGCACCCATGGTGATAAACGCGTCAAAAACCTCCGGAACCATAGAGGATTCGCTGGTCCCTATGATAGATATTCTGTGGCTGCCAGATTGAATGTCTCGAATGCCTTGCCGCAGGTTATACAGGAATGTAGCGCAGGCGCCATTGTTGTGTCCTGTTGTGCCAAGGTTGCCCAGTAAATAGGCGTTGATGAAATCGGCAGGCATTTCATTAAGACCCAGAGGCAATTGTTTGGAAGTGACTTTCTTTCCGAGCAGTCGGGCCTGCAGCATTCCGCCATTCCCGTTGTAGTCTAGCTGTCCCAGGCAACTACCGGCATACACACTGATTTTGTCAGGCGGTACCAGTTGTTTAAGTTGCTCCCATTCGATGCCTAAAGATTGAATGGCATCCGATGCGCCGAATACAGTCATCTGTAATGAACGGGGGTGGTTGCGAGAACTGTAAGTTTTAGCAGGATCAAAGCCAGTGGGCAATTGACCCGCACATTTGACCTCACACTCCCTTGATGCGTGGAGCATGGCGGTAAATGGCTCGCTGACTTTTACGTCTACAGTATCCGAACCATTGCCGTCGGTAACATACCACCCTGGAGGAATAGGTGAAGGTAATTGTTTTCGCCTTATGGTGAATGCCATAGCTTGTTGTGGATTTGACGTCGTGACTTGTTGTGGAATTAAAGTCACTTGCTTATGGAAGCTCACGGCATCGCAATCGAATAATGATGAGCTCAACTTACGAATTAGAGTATTTTCCAGCAAACTTGATTCCAGTGATTGCAAGTGTGTGGCCAGATCGACTTTACTGCCTGATCCATCAAGCCATTGATTATTTTCAGATGTCAGCTGGCCCGTGAGAGCCGCAAGGTTTTGCAACATCTCCATACGGGTGGGTTCATTCAACTGGTCTTGAACGAGCCGTTTGTAGGCATGGAAACCTGAGCCTCTGCCGGCTCCATTGATTCCACCAAAACTCACGATCACAGGTAAGTGGGCCATAAAAAATCCGTCCAGTTACGTTTTTAGGCAGGCTATCTAATTAACGGGATTAAACGGGAATTGTTGAGCCTAAAAATAAGTTATTTTGGCCATAAAATATGGTATTTAAGCCAATAAGAACAGGCTTGGCCAGCCTTGCACTAAGCAACTTCCGTTAATACGATGCAGATGGCTTAAAGCCACAGGTTGAGCACTGCCACCGCCAGGGAAACACATTTGAAAATTGACTTGCCTGACTATTCTGCGGTTAGCCCTTTCCTCGAAAGGCTGAGTATTGAACCGGACTTTGTGGAAAATTGTGCCTTGCCTTGGTGCACCAGGCCCGCTGAGCTGGTGAGCACTGAGGCAGATTATTACGGTAGACCTCAGCGGCTGACACCGACAGCGTTTGCTGCCTGGTCCCGTATGAAAACTGCTGCAAATAAGGATGGCGTTGTGCTGCATCTGATATCAGCATTTCGTGGCTATGAGCATCAATTTGAGGTGATCAAGCGCAAATTGGATGGGGGGCAGGAACTGGCGGACATTTTGAAAGTAAATGCGGCACCTGGATTTAGCGAGCATCATACGGGGCGAGCAGTGGATATTGGCACCCTGGATTGCCCGGCGCTGGAAGAAGAGTTCGAGTTAACTCCGGCATTCCAATGGCTTTCCGGGTACGGGCAGGAATTCGGTTTTGTAATGACCTATCCAGCAAACAATGAATTTGGCATCACCTATGAGCCCTGGCATTGGTGCTTTCACGAATAAATCGCAATCAGAAGTCTGAGCTTTAGGGAGCCTCTGATTAATGTTTGCGAGGCAGTTAGTGCAAGGCAAAAATCAGCGAAAAAGCGCAGTTTATCGGTCATAAATGCGCATTTTGAGCTGATTTTTAACGCAGCAATAACAACGCAGGTAATTAATAGGTAATTAATCAGAGGTTCCTTAGACAAAAGCATGTCAAAAGAGTAATCTAGGGGCACATTCGGAAAAAGGAGGGGTAATGCCAGTCAATCCTTGTCTGGTATCTCATTCTCTGGTTGGTACTGCACAAATCTCGTACAGATGCTGTAGTGTCAGTCGAGCAGGCAATTTTCTCCATTTGTCCCGGGCTTTTTTCCTGCGGACAACCCATCAGTTCAATCTCAGTTTTATCGGTTTGCTGGACAGTTTTTTAAGACAGGCACAGGTTTTCCTGTGCCTAATTTTTACGCAAATCGGCACAGGAAATGATGCAGAACAAATTATTGAAGAGTTACGGAGGTGATAATTTCAAAACAACCACGATTTGAATATGCTTTAACCAGAAACATCAGGAGATAGAAATATATGACTAATGAATTCCAAGTTGTCTTCCACAATATAGATCAGTCTAACGCTGTTAACGAAGCGGTACAGAAAAGAATTAGCAAGCTTGAGCGTTACTGCGATCAAATCATTACTGGTCGAGTAGTACTGGATTCTCCCCATAATAATCATCACAAAGGTAAAGTCTATTCTGTTGGATTAGAAATCCACACTCCTTCAAAAGAAGTACGTGTTAATCAGGAACAACACGACAATCATGCTCACGAAGATCTTTATGTTGCCATTCGCGACGCATTTAACGCCGCGGAAAGACAACTCAAGTCTATTGATAAGAAACATCGCAGTAACAGGCACGACCGTTTAAGCCTCGGAGCCGATGGAGAAGCTGCATAAAAACTATGGATATCGATAGTAAAGAGCGAACCGAAATTGAAGCTGCAACGTTTCGCCGATTAGTGGCGCATTTGGATTCTCACAAGGAAGTTCAAAACATTGATTTAATGAATCTCGCGAACTTTTGCCGAAACTGCTTATCCAAGTGGTATCGAGCCGAGGCCGAAGAACGTGGGATTTCTATGGATTATGATCAGGCGAGAGAGGTGGTCTATGGCATGCCCTATAGTGAGTGGAAAGAGCAATACCAGTGCGAAGCTACGGCCAGGCAGTTGAGTGCTTTCAATGAGAAGCAATCAGAATAGTAAATCTCAGGAACCTCTGATTAACTACCTACGTTGTTATTGCTGCGTTAAAAATCAGCTCAAAATGCGCATTTATGGCCTATAAACTGCGCTTTCTCGCTGATTTTTGCTTTGCACTAACTGCCTCGCAAACATTAATCAGAGGCTCCCTCAATAGTTTCTCTAATTTCTCGTCAAATCAAAAGACGCAAGCAGCCAGGCGGGTTAACCTGGCCGCTTCGTTTCTGCTGCAAACACTTTATTCCTGACCAGCTCACGGTATTCATTCGGAGTGAGTGCATTGGCTTTTCTGAATAGCTCAGTAAAGTAACTGGCATCCTGATACCCAACCGCATCTGCAACTTCCGCTATCACTAAATTACTTTGCTTCAATAGTTGTTTGGCATGTTCCAGGCGGAGCTCCTGCAGATAGTGTAATGGAGTAGTGCCTGCGGCGCGCTTAAATCTTCTATTTAGAGAGCGAATGCTTAATCCAAATCTAGAGGCCACATCAGGCATAGCAATATCCATGTGAAAATGATTAAGCAGCCATTCCTGAACGGCGATTATGAGCTCATCATCGTGAGTGCTTTTTTGGTCCCTGGACAACAACTCAGATTCGAAAGATGGTTTTAACTCATGAGTGAAATGCCGGGCGATTTCGGTTGCTATACCAGAATCATAAAGCTCACTGACAAAGTGCAGCATAATGTCCCGAATTGCATTCACCGACCCTGTGCAATAGACCCTTTCTGCCCGAGTGGTGAATCGCTTTCTTTGCAGTTTGACCGCTGGGTAATGGGCGGAAAACTCATTAAAGTATCGCCAATGGGTTGTCGCAGGCTTATCATCGAGAAGTCCTGCTTCAGCGGCAAAGAATGCACCATTGGCTATGGCACAAATGATTGCCCCAGCTTGATGTTGCTGGCATAACCAACGAGTCAGTTCGGGATGAGCAAGCACTACCTGTCTCGGTTTTCGCCAGATGCTGGGTATGAATATTAAGTCCGCCTTTGATCTCGTTGTCGCATTGCAGTTCACCTGCATCCCACCAACCAGTTCTACGCCCTGTTTCCCGGTGCTGATCAAATCTATAGCGTTAACTTTATCAGGTTGCCTTCGCGATATCGCGATGTCATTAGCTGCGCTGAGCATCTCCAATGGAATAGTAATTGAAGAGCCCAGTGCTCGAGGGAGGGCAATGATCGAAATTCGCTTCACTTAACTCCTAAGGAGCCTCTGATTAATTACCTACGTTGTTATTACTGCGTTAAAAATCAACTCAAAATGCGCATTTATGACCTATAAACTGCGCTTTTTCGCTGATTTTTGCCTTGCACTAACTGCCTCGCAAACATTAATCAGAGGCTCCCTAACTTTCGCGGTTTTCATATTTGATTTCGGTTAACACATGAGAAGCTGTGCCGGTTGGCGTTTGAATGGAAATTTCAGTGTCAATTTCTTTTCCGAGCAGAGCCCTGCCCACAGGCGAGTCAATACTGATGTAACCCCGCTTGGGGTCAATTTCGTCTGGTCCTACCAATCTATACTGATTGATGGTGCCTTTGTCATCTTCCAGAGTTACATAGGCTCCAAAAAAGGCTTTGCCAGTGTTCGCCGGTACTGAGCCTACGACTGTAATCTCTTGCAGACGTTTGCTGAGATATCTCACTCTTCTGTCAATTTCTCTTAATCTCTTCTTGCCATATATGTATTCCGCGTTCTCAGAGCGATCACCCAACGCAGCAGCTTCAGATACCGATTGCGTCACTACAGGTCGCTCCACTTTCCATAATTCATGCAGCTCTGCCTTGAGAGCAGCTTCGCCTTCGGCGGTAATATATTTGGCACCAGGCCTGGTTGGAGGTCTATACCTGCTCATGGTTTTGTTCAATCCAACGCGAAAGCCAACTGTTCAGATTTCGAGACATCTTCTTCGCCACTATCGTCCTCTAGAGGTAAGACGCGTACTCCCAGGCCCAATAACCGCACAGGTTTATTACCGCGCTCAAATCCATCTTTACAAAGCTCGCGATAATTTTCTGAGTCCCGCGTATCAGAAAGCATTTCTACGGTCGTTTGTATGAAATCGTGAAACTTTATTTTAATGAATTGTTTTTGGACACGATAAGTTCCCTTGATGTTCTGCATGCGTTTATTAAGCTGTTGCTCCAGTTCAGATAACTGAGCAAGACAAGCCGCTAAGTCAGGGAGATCCCTGGCATAGGTATTCTCAACGCTTACGGATTTTCGTATACGCTCAGTTTGCACTGGGCGTTCATCTACTCCCTGGCTCAGTTGCTTTAACCACTCACCAAAACTGCCAAAATATTCTTCCAGTTGCTCATTGCTTAATCTGCGCAGGTCCCCACATGTCTCAACTCCAAGACGTTTCATTTTGGCGGCTGTTACTTTTCCGACTCCATGAAGCGCTTTGACGGGCAGGGTAGATACAAAACTTTCAATGTTTTCGGGTTTGACGACGAATTGACCATCTGGCTTATTCCAGTTACTGGCAATTTTGGCCAAAAATTTATTCGGTGCTATGCCTGCCGAGATGGTAATCCCAACTGCGCTTCTTACTTTTTTTCTTATTGCTTCGGCAATCAATGTCGCGCTACCTTGAAACTGTTCACAACGAGTAACATCCAGGTAGGCTTCGTCCAAGGATAATGGTTCTATAATTGCTGTGAATTCCCTGAAAATTTCGTGAATCTTTCCTGAAGCAACCCGATACTTTTCCATGTCGGGTTTGATGATGATTAATTGGGGGCAGCGCGTCCGGGCCGTAGAAGAAGCCATAGCCGAGTGGATACCAAATCGTCTTGCTTCATAGTTGCAGGTGGCGACGACACCGCGCCGTTCAGGAGATCCACCGACTGCAATGGGCTTACCGCGTAACTCTGGGTTGTCACGCATTTCAATAGAAGCGTAAAAACAATCACAGTCGCAATGGATAATTTTTCTGGCTGAGGACATGGGCTTATTGTACAGAGTGAGGTGGGCCTGTCCCAAGCTTGTCCCACTCAAAGGGCCATTAGCTATTGCCAGCTTCAAATGCCTGCATGAAATCTACTAATGCCTGACAACCGGCGAGAGGCATAGCATTGTAGATAGACGCTCTTGCGCCTCCTACAGCTCGATGCCCTTTTAAGGCGTAGAGACCGTGATCTTCAGCCTGGGACAAAAACCCGCCAAGCAGATCTCCATTGTTCAGGTTGAATGTCACGTTCATAATCGAACGATGACCGGCGTGAGCCGTGCCCCGGTAGAATTCACTGCTATCTATGAAGTTATAAAGCAAGTTTGCTTTCGCTTTATTCTGGTTCTCCAGTTCAGCAACACCGCCTTTATCTTTGAGCCACTCCAACACCAGTTTCATCATATAAATGGCAAAAGTGTTGTTGGTATTCGCCAGCGAGTGTTGATCGGCATACGTTTTATAATTCAGAAGACCTGGAGTTTCAGGCAGCGCATGTTCCAAAAGATCCTCTCGGATAATTACCAGGGCCAGTCCCGCTGGCCCCAGGTTCTTCTGCAGACCAGCAAATATCACACCGAATTGATTGATGTCCAGCTTGCGAGACAGGAATTCAGAGGTCATATCAGCAACCAAAGGGACTTCCCCGGTTTCTGGAAAGCTATGCCAGCGGGTGCCGAACAGTGTGTTGTTACTTACGATGTGCAGGTAGGAACTATCTTGATCAATTTCGCCAGGGTCGAAGTCCGGGATATAGCTGAAGTTCTGGTCCTCGCTACTCGCGACATTGAGAGAAGTACCATAACGTGCAGCTTCCTTACTGGCCTTTACTGCCCAGTTTCCCGTTAAGACGAAACTTGCTTTTTTAGCTGGCTTGCGATTGATCAGATTGAGCGGCAATGCAGAAAACTGCATTTGCGCTCCGCCGTGTACATACAAAATTTTGTAATTTGAGGGGATGCCTGCAAGCTCAATCAAGAGTTCATCGCTGCGATTGATGATGTCGTCGAATTCTTTAGAGCGGTGGCTTATTTCGATTACGCCAGCACCTAACCCGTTGTAGTTCAAAAACTCTGCCTGAGCCTTTTCCATCACTTCCAGAGGAAGCATGGCTGGGCCAGCTCCAAAGTTATATACGCGCTCCATAGTAGATCCTTAAGAGGTGGTAAGTTCTAAAGTACAGTAACCTTGATTACATCTCCGATATTTCCGATTGCCGCCAGAGCGGAGTCGGAAGGTACGGATTCAAGATCGATTAAGTTATAGGCGATTTCGCCCCGACTTTTATTGATCATATCGATGACATTAATGTTTTGATCAGCTAACACAGAGAGTATCTGCCCTAACATTTTCGGTATGTTTCTGTTGGTGATGGCAATGCGGGTACATTTCTCTGCATCGGCAGCTCTGTCCAGTGTGATCGCCGGATAATTCACAGAATTGCGAATGTTACCGTTTTCAAGAAACTCTATTAGCTGGTCGGCAGCCATAATGGCGCAATTCTCCTCAGCTTCAGCGGTACTGGCACCGATATGGGGCATGGCGATTACTTTTTTATGGCCCATTAGCTCTGGCCTCGGAAAATCGCACACATAACAGCGTAAGCGATCAGTTTTCAATGCGTCCGCCAGGGCATTTGAGTCAACAATCTCATCCCGAGCGAAATTTAACAGGCAGGTGCCTTCGCGCATGGCATTGAACATGGCTGCATCCACGAGATTACGTGTTGAATCAAGAACAGGAAGATGCAGGCTGATGAAATCTGAGCTGGCAACCAGCGAAGTAAGGTTCTCAATACGTCTTACCTGGCTGGGCAATCTCCAGGCAGCATCCACTGACAGGGCAGGGTCAAAACCTTGAACTTTCATACCCAGCCCGATTGCCATTTCCGCGACCAGGGACCCAATTGCGCCAAGGCCAATCACGCCGAGGGTTTTTCCGGCAATCTCTTTCCCTTTGAATCGCTTCTTTTCCTGCTCCATAAGCCTGGAAAGCTCAGCATAGTCCGAAATCTCTTGCTGGGAATCGGCAAACTGGATGCCAGGAATAATACCTCTTGAAGCCAGCAACAGGCCGCAAAGTACAAGCTCTTTTACTGCATTGGCATTGGCTCCCGGAGTATTGAACACAACAATGCCGTGGTCAGTGCATTCCTTTACCGGTATGTTGTTAACGCCAGCTCCAGCTCTTGCTACCGCAAGTAAGGAATCATCAATAACCCTCGCATCCAGCTTGTGGCTGCGGAGCATAATTGCTGCGGGTTGTTCCTGTTCTTCACCAACAGAGTAAGCATCGGACCTAAATTGATTGAGTCCGCGCGGCGATAGCGCATTGAAAGTCTGGATTTTGTGCATGGCGGTCCTTTAAGCACTGAATAATTCTTGCCTTTGTTATTGCAGAGTTATTGTAGAAATAAAAAACTCTCGGCAGCAGGGAGCATAATTGCTGACAGAGCAGTCGCAAAGACTGTGTTAGGGCCTGTTCACACTCATTGAGTGATCTCTGTTGTGACTAAAAAAGCGCCAATTGAGGCGCGAGGAGCGTAGTTTGGTGATTCCAAATGAGCGACGAGCAAAGACAATTGGCACTTTTTTAGCCGTAACCCGAAGGGCCAGGGGCATTTTTGCGCCCAGCATCGTTATCAATCGTTTATATATAGTTATATACGGCACTCTTTCTGCCTTGCTGAGCACAAAAACGCCCTCTAGCAGAGGCCACTCAATTAGTGTGAACAGGCTCTAATTGAAGTAGTTTTCTCTATTGGTTATGAAACACAGGGAAGCATGTCACTGAAATTTTAAGGCGGGCAATTATGTCTTGAAATGTGGTGAAACTCCAGCCGCCATTGCGTTGCAAACCGGATATTTAGTGCTCCGCGCCGACGCGGTATGATAGGGGTCTCATTTGTCCCTCACTAAGGCCGAAAATGTCTGAATTTATCTCTGGAACTCCCATCGACCTGAACATGTCCCAGGTGCCGGTTTACAGGATTCTCGGGCGAAATCCCGGGCCGATGACTGGCCCTGGAACGAACAGCTATCTGATTGGAGGCGAGCGGCTCTGTTTGCTTGACCCGGGGCCAATAAACCCTGACCAATTGGCGAGTTTTCTTGCTGCAATTGATGGCAGGGAGTTAGTTTACATCCTGCTTACTCATACCCATGGTGATCATTCCCCTGCAGCCATGCCGTTAGCTGAGATCACTGGTGCTGAGATAGTTGGTTTGCCAGCCCCACAAGCGCTTGGTCAAGACCACAGTCCGGTGTTCAGCAATGATTGGCAACATGGCGATATCATCGATCTGGATCAGTATCAGATTGAACTTATCCACACACCTGGGCATGTATCTAATCACTTCTGTTATTTGTTGCAGCAGGAGCGGTTGTTGTTCACCGGTGACCATGTGTTGCAGGGAACAACATCCGTGATACTGCCACCAGATGGCGATATGTCTGACTACTTATCTTCATTAGCCAGGCTTCAGGAAAAAGAATTGCGTTTTCTGGCACCGGGTCATGGCAGTGTAATGGATGATCCACAGGCGGAAATAGCAAACTTGATAGCTCATCGTTTAGGGAGAGAGAAAAAAATTGAGCAGAGTTTGCTGCAGGTAAAGCGAGCCAGTATCGATGAGCTCGTGTTGTCCGCTTATGACGATGTTGACGAGCACCTGATCCCCTGGGCGAAGAAAACCTTACTGGCACATCTCATTAAATTGCAGAAGGATGGTCACGCCAGTGAGATTGATGAAAAATGGCAGATGAATGAGTAGCATAACGCTGTGACTTCTGATTCGCCCTCCTGGTTGGTTTACATGATCCGTTGTCATGACGGCAGTCTATATACAGGTATAACAACCGATGTTTTACGAAGGGTTGAAGAACACCAGCAAGTGGCGAGCAGTAACGCGTATATTACCGCTAAAGGAGCAAAAGCATTACGAGGAAAGGGTCCACTCACGTTGGTTTTCACTTATCCGGCTGCTGATAGATCTGTAGCATCGAAATTGGAGTATAGAATCAAGCGGCTCAGGAAAGCCGAAAAAGAAAACCTGATAGCAGGAATCTTACCTATCGAGAGCCTGGAAAATGTGATCGAAGGCGGTGAGTAAACATAGTGGAAACGGATAATAATGATGAAGCTATAAATGCAAATGGGGAAGAGAAAATTCCCATTGGCATCAGTAGCTGCCTGCTCGGTGAAAGGGTGCGCTATGACGGAGGTCACAAAGGTCACTCGTACATAACCAGAACACTGGGTGAATACTTCCAATTCAAACCATTCTGCCCTGAATTGGCGATTGGATTAGGAATTCCTCGCAGGCCGATTCGACTGTCGCGAACTGGTAAGTCTGAGATCAGGGTTGTGGAAATCAACGATAGTTCCCGGGACTACACTGATCGCCTGATCAATGCAGCAGATTCTCAAGCTGAATTACATCGCAAATTATGCGGATACATTTTGAAGAAAGACTCGCCGAGCTGCGGCATGGAGAGGGTGAAAATCTGGACCGATGCAATGCCTGTAAGAGAAGGAGTAGGCGCTTTTGCCGACCAAATGATGCGCAATTTCCCTTACCTGCCCGTGGAAGAGGAAGGCAGGTTAGGTGATGCCGTACTAAGAGAGAATTTTATACAACGTGTATTCATAATGCGCCGCTGGCATGAGCTTGAAGAGCAGGGCTTAACCGTTGGCAGGCTCGTAGAGTTTCACGCCCGCCACAAGCTTATTGTTATGAGCAGAGATCAAGCAGCCTATCGCAAGCTCGGTCAACTGGTTGCGGCAACCGGCAAGAGGGATATACAGTCAAACGGGAAAGAGTATTTGTTGCAATTGATGACAGCCTTAAAAATCCGAGCGACTCGTAAAAATCATGTTAATGTCTTGCAGCACATTCAAGGATATCTGAAAAATTCTCTTGATAAAGAAGACAAACAAGAATTAGTACAAACCATTAATAACTACCGAATCGGACTTGTTCCACTTATAGTGCCGATTACTTTGCTGAATCATTTTTTCCGAAAATTTCCAAATGAATACATTTCTAACTCCTGGTATATGAACCCATACCCGTCGGAGTTGTGTCTGCAGAATGCAATTTGATTGCTGATGATTGAAATTATTGCCATTGATCACATCGTACTGCGTACAGCGAATCCTGGCGCGATGCTGCAATTTTATTGTAAGGTGCTGAAGTGTCCGATAGAACGTGAGCTTCCTGAATCTGGGCTCGTGCAATTGCGCGCTGGAGAAGCGCTGATCGACATTGTGCCTGTCGATAGTGAATTAGGCAGAGCAGGCGGCAAAGCGCCTTCTCAAGATGGCAGAAACCTGGATCACGTCTGTTTGCGAGTGAAAAATGTTTCTGAGAACGATCTGGAAGTTTACCTCCGCTCGCATAACATAACGACTTCTGAATTTGCTGAGCGTTACGGGGCTAAAGGGTTTGGGCTTTCGATTTACATCGAAGATCCGGAAAAAAATATCGTTGAGCTAAAATTTGAGCAATGAAATGGAAACAAAATCCTCAGGCGGCAGAAGTCGCTGCATCATGTCCGCTTTCGTTTTCCGTGCCTTCATTGGCAGGAATGATTTTAAAGCCAATAAACCCATAAATTACAGCGACAACCGGATTTATTAGATTGAAGAAACAATAAGGCAGGTAGGCAAAAGTTGCCACACCTAAAGTGCCTGCCATATAGGCACCGCAAGTATTCCACGGTACAAGAGGTGATGTAATGGTTCCCGAATCCTCAAGTGTACGACTTAAATTTCGCATATCCAGATTGCGGTTCTGATACTCCAGTTTATACATCCTTCCCGGTAGTACGAGAGAGATATATTGATCAGAGGTGATGATGTTTGCGCCAATGCAGGTAGCGATTGTTGTGGCGATTAAGCTGCCTGTGCTGTGAACAAATGATAAAGCGTAGTTCACAAGACAGCGCAGTAAGCCTGTATGGTCCATAACAGCGCCGAACACCATCGCACAAAGTATTAGCCAAACGGTATTGAGCATTGAGCTCATGCCACCTCGCGTCATTAAATCGTCGAGAGTTGCATTGCCGCTCTGCAGTATGAATCCATCAAACAGAGTCAGCCAAATGCCACGAAACACTGCCAGCACGGCGTTAGGTGCTTCTCCGGGTAGTGCAAGAATTGCTTCCTGTTGAAATAACAAGGCCAGCACCATGGCTAACATGGCCCCGCTTAAGATGGTTGGAATTGGTGGAAACTTCTTGTTTGCCATCACCAGTAGAACGATGACTGGTAACAACATTAGCGGATTGATGGTGAAGTTCTCTGTTATCAATTGCAATGTAATGGCTAAGTCATCGGCGCTGGCTTTTGTATCAATGTTCAGTCCGATGATGACAAACAAAATCAACGCGATGATGATAGATGGCACAGTGGTCCAGACCATATGCCCGATATGAGTAAATAAATCTGTGCCCGCCACAGCTGGGGCAAGATTGGTAGTTTCAGACAGGGGCGACATTTTGTCGCCAAAATAAGCGCCAGAAATAATCGATCCAGCCGTGATTTCAATTGAAAGCCCCAGGCCGGCAGCCGCGCCAATAAGAGCAATTCCAACCGTACCCGCAACAGTCCAGGAAGACCCGATACTTAGTGCGATGAAAGCACAGATAATGCAGCTCGCTGCGTAAAAAATACCGGGATCAAGAATAAGTAAGCTGTAATAGATCATGGTGGGTACAGTGCCCGCCATTATCCATGTGCCTATTAATACGCCGACACTGAATAAAATTAGGCAGGGTTTTATGGCTACCGAGATTCCAGAAACGATGGCATTTTCCAAATCTTTCCAGGCCTGTCCGTTGTTCCACCCAACGAGAGCTGCCACCGCTGCGCCAACGCACAATGCAATCTGGTTAGGGCCATAACTGGCGTCTTCGCCGAACAGGTATACTGAGAAAGACAGCAGTGCAATAAGCATAGAGACAGGCAGCAACGCTTGCAAAACAGATGGATTGTGCAAAACAGATGGGTTGATAGGGGCCGAATCGTTTGACGTGGCTTCTGTCATCATATCTCCTGGATTTCAGTGGTCCTGCCAATTAAACAGCTAGCTACAGGATCAAGCATATAGGCATTGTCGGCTGCCTGTCTAATCCGTATTGAGGTATAATCTGCTCCCTTTGCATTACGCCTGAATCTGCAGAACGAGATCTACATATTGCACTACATATTGAATATTGCTGGTTTGAAGATTTCGTGCAGAATTACTTCTCTAACAGCGTCAATAGTGCCACGACCAGATTATGAACAGCATAGAAAGCAGTATGACAGCGATTGAAACCTATATGGTTAAACTTGGTGTGCAGGCACGTCAGGCTAGCCATAGCGTGAATAAGGCTGCTACGGCCCGGAAAAACGCGGCTCTGATTGCGATCGCCAAAGAAATTGATTCGAGTCGAAAAGATCTAATCGCTGCAAATCAGCTGGATTTGGCAGCAGGCCGCAAGAAAGATCTGGCGTCGGCACTTATGGATCGTCTCGAACTCACTACAGCAAGAATCGATACGATGATTGAAGGGTTGCAACAAGTCGCTGCATTGCCAGATCCGGTTGGTGAAATCAGTGAAATGAATTTCCGGCCAAGCGGAATACAGGTGGGTCGTATGCGAGTGCCACTTGGAGTTATCGGTATTATTTACGAATCTCGACCGAATGTGACCTGCGAAGCTGCGAGTCTCTGTTTAAAGTCGGGCAACGCAACAATTCTTCGCGGTGGTTCTGAAGCCATTCATTCTAATCAAGCTATCGCAAGATGCATTGAGAAAGGGCTTGAGCAGGCAGGAATCGATTCCTGTGCTGTGCAGATATTAGATCGTACTGAACGAGAGGCAGTGGGTAAGCTGATTACCATGCCGGAGTATGTTGATGTCATTGTACCGCGCGGTGGTAAGGGCTTGATTGAGCGTATCAGCCAGGATGCCAAAGTGCCGGTCATTAAGCATCTCGACGGCAACTGCCATATCTATATCGATGATGATGCGGATTTAGAGAAGTCAGTATCGGTTGTCGAAAATGCGAAAACGCAACGCTATGGTACCTGTTGCACGATGGAATCTTTGTTGGTTGCTGATTCTATGGCGCCCAATATTCTTCCGCGCCTGGCCGAGGTCTTTCATCAACATGATGTTGAAATGAGAGTCTGTGAAAAATCAAAAGCGCTTATCAAGGAAGCAAGTCCCGCGACTGAAGAGGATTGGGGAATGGAGTATTTAGCACCAATTGTCTCTATTAAAGTCGTAGCAGGATTGGATGAGGCAATTGAGCATATCAACCATTACAGTTCTCAACATACCGATGCAATCATGACAAATGATGTGAATAAAGCGCAGCGCTTTTTGCGCGAAGTCGATTCCAGTTCCGTGATGGTGAACGCTTCCACGCGATTTGCAGACGGTTTCGAATACGGACTTGGCGCGGAAATTGGAATCTCAACTGATAAGTTGCATGCTCGCGGCCCCGTAGGCCTGGAAGGATTAACCTCGCAGAAGTATGTGGTTCTGGGGGACGGTCATCTCCGGCAATGATGTCTCGACTCGGTGTGTTGGGAGGCATGTTCGATCCCGTGCATAAAGGGCACGTCGCCGCCGCTAATCATGCTGCCGATTTACTGCAACTAGATCTGGTTAAGATGGTGCCATGTAACCAACCGAATCATCGTGTTGAAGCGATCGCTAATCCGGCACATCGCTTGGCAATGCTTGAAATGGCTATCGAAGGGCAGACAAAACTCGAAGTCGATGATTGTGAAATAGCCCGTGGCGGCATTTCTTATTCTGCGGATACGATAAGGTACTTCAGAGATGCAGAAGTCGCCGAGAAGATTGTGTTTATCCTGGGAATGGATGCTCTGAATTCGATCAATCATTGGCATGCCTGGCAATCATTGTTTGTCAATGCTCATTTCCTGGTTTTAGCGCGTAGCCAGGAGGCCGTTAATACAGACACGGCTACTGCGATAAACTTTGGTGATCGTGGAGTCAGTGACCCTGAGCAATTGTTTGAAGCAGAAGCAGGCCGAATCTATATCAGCAATGATTTTTCGAGTCCTGCATCTTCAACCGCTGTACGTGCTGATCTGCGTGAGAACAGGTACAACTCACTATTGCTCAATAAATCTGTATTAGACTATATAAACGAGAATCAACTTTACTCTTGAAGAAACATAAATTGCATGAATGCAAAAAATACAGATAGCAAAAAGTTAGCACAGCTTGCGGAAACAGCATTGGATGATTTGAAAGGTCAGTCTATTCGAAGCATCAATGTGCAGGATCTTACCCAAATTACAGACTACATGGTGATCGCTACCGGGCGTTCAGGTACGCATATAAAAGCGCTTGCTGACGGAGTGGTTAAGCAAGTAAAAGAAGCGGGTCGTGAAGTTGCAGGTGTGGAAGGCAGGATGCAGTCGGAATGGGTATTGGTTGATGTGGGTGATGTTGTTGTTCACATCATGATGGCGCCAGTTAGAGCACTGTACAACCTGGAAGAGTTATGGAGTCTTCAGCTTGAGGCTGAATCAGAAAAAGAATCCACGTCTTAACCTCTAATCATGAAGGTGCTTAGTTCACACTAAGGAACCTCTGATTAATTACCTACGTTGTTATTGCTGCGTTAAAAATCAGTTCAAAATGCGCATTTATGACCTATAAACTGCGCTTTTTCGCTGATTTTTGCCTTGCACTGACTGCCTCGCAAACATTAATCAGAGGCTCCCTAAATGAAAGTAACACTTCTATGCGTTGGCAGCCGTATGCCCTCATGGGTAGATGATGGTGTAGAAGATTTCGCAAAACGCATCAGGGCTGGGTTAGGCTTTACTCTCATCGAAATCCCACCCGCCAAGCGTGGCAAGTCGACCACCCTGGCACAGTGCCTGTTCAAAGAAGCAGAGAGTATTCTGGATAGAATACCTGCAGGGGCCTATGTAGTAGCTTTTGATGTTAAAGGTAAGCCAGTTTCTACTGAGAAATTGGTCGAGCAGATGAATCATCTGCGCCATGTCGGCCAGGATATGTGCCTGCTCATCGGAGGCCCTGATGGGTTGCACGACTCAGTTTTGCACAGAGCAAATGTTCGATGGAGTTTGTCGGGTATGGTGATGCCCCATGGATTGGTTCGAGTACTTGTGATCGAACAACTATACAGGGCGCAATCCATTATCCAGGGGCATCCTTATCACAGGGCTTAATGCTTTCTTTACATGCTTTACCCTTTACTCTTGCACTCTTGGAACTGTGTAGCGTTAAAACCCCCTCAAAACCCGGTAGAATACTGCTTATATTGGGAATTGTGAGCGGTTGGTTGATTTTGGATCAAACTTTCATCGGAATAGACGGTCTAATTCTCGCTAGTGCAGGCTTTCAAGGCGGATTTGTGGGCTATCAAATGATTATACCCGGGCTCTTGTGCTGTCAGATGTATGCAGCGGCAGATAACGACTGATTTTCGGACAGAAACTTCCTGCGAATAATGACTGGAAAATGGCAACTTAAAGATCACGAGGCAGAACAGCGGCTGTTCAATCGGCGACTAACTGCTGCTGCGTTTGTGATCATTTTATCATTTGCTGCTTTGGTGCTGAAGCTGGTGAATCTTCAAATTTATCAGTACGACTATTTTTCCGCTCGGGCAGATGGAAATCGCCTGCATTCACAATATGTGCCTCCCGCCCGTGGATTGATATTTGACCGTAATGGCCAATTGCTGGCAGACAATCAACCCATTTTTAATTTAATGATTGTGCGCGAACAGGTTGCGGATATTGATGCGACTCTGGAACAGCTCGGCTCTCTGATTCGTCTAACTGACGATGACATTAAACAGTTCAGAAATCGCTTACGACGCAATCGAATTCCATTTACATCCGTTCCCTTGCGTTATGTTTTAAGCGACGAAGAAAAGTCAAAAATCGCAGTGCATAGTCATAAGCTGCCGGGTATCGTAATTGAGCCTCAGCTCGTTCGTAGTTATCCGTTCAGGGAGCTAACTGCTCATTCTATCGGGTACGTTTCGGAAATTAATCGCGAAGAGCTCGATGGACTCAATGGAGAACAGCGTGAGAATTATGGTGGCACCAATCACATTGGCAAAGCCGGCATTGAAAGGACCTACGAAGAGCTGTTGCATGGCACTGTTGGTTACGAAACAGTAGAGAAAAACAGCCGAGGTCAAGTCATGCGCAGGCTTGATCGTACTGATCCTGTGGCTGGTAAGAATCTGACTTTGCACATGGATGCGCGGCTACAGATTACCGCTGCAGAAGCGCTGGGTGATTACCGTGGTGCTGTAGTCGCTATAGAGCCTTCCACTGGCGGGATCCTGGCGATGGTAAGTAAGCCTGGTTTTGATCCGAATCTGTTTGTAACCGGTATAAGTCGCAGAGACTATTCAGTATTGGTTAATGATGTCGTAAACACACCGTTGTTTGATCGTAGTACCAATCCTTATCCACCTGGATCTACTGTCAAGCCATTTATAGGACTGGCTGGACTCAACTCCAACACCATCGACTATGATTATACAATTCAGGATCCTGGATTTTTCCGGCTGCCAGGTGTTTCCTATAGATGGGGTGACTGGACATTGCGTACGGCGATTGGTGGTGGTCACGGCTTGACTGATTTGCAACGCGCTATATTTCAGTCTTGCGATACCTTCTTCTATGACCTGGGCAACAAACTCGGTATTGATGCTATTCATGACTTCATGGCCCTGTTTGGTTTCGGTGAGAACTATGCGCTGGATGTTGGCTATGCCCGCACTGGTGTTTTGCCTTCCAGAGACTGGAAGATGGAAAGCAGAGATGAGCCCTGGTATCCCGGCGATACGATTAATTCATCTATCGGGCAGGGTTATATGTGGGCTACTCCATTACAGTTGGCTACCGCTGTAGCGATATTAGCGAACAAGGGGAAAGTAATTGAGCCGCGTATGCTGCGTGCGGTTGATGGGGAGTTCGCTGAGCCGGTGAACGCAATAAACGCAACAGCAGTGCCCGATATTTCGCTCCGAGATGAAGACTACTGGCGTTATATCCATGAATCTATGACTATGGTCGTGCATCGCCCCTACAGCAATGAATTCAGAGACTACGGTACAGCATTCGAATCCATTGCTATGGTTGATCGAGATATGCTGTACAAGATGGCAGGTAAATCAGGTACCGCACAAGTTGTTGCGATTGAGCAGTCTGTATTAAAGAGTGAAGACATTGAAGTTTCTGATCTCAATAAAGACCATGGTCTGTTCATATCATTTGCGCCTGCCCTGCATTCCGAAATAGCCCCCCAAATTGCGGTTGCCGTATTGGTAGAGAATGGTGAGTCAGGCAGTAATGTGGCTGGTCCAATTGCTAAAGAAATTATCGATACCTATTTGTTAGAAATTCTTCAGTTAGATTTCACGGCGCTTGACGCGCAAGCCGAACAGAACCTGCAATTAATCAGTCAGGCCGATGATTAATCAGGATTTTGTAAGACAAACCACTGACTCTCACTCCCGCACAAGTCGTTCGCATTCTATTTGGCGAATGATTCACACTGATCTTCCTTTACTGGTTGGTCTGATTTTATTGTGTGCGTTTGGGCTTTTCGTCTTGTTCAGTGCAAGCGACGGCGATGAAGCAGTCGTTAAGCGACAGGCTTTGATCATGTTCGCAGGCATGCTGGTCATGTTTATCGTCGCTCAATTCAGTGTGCATTTTTTCCGTCGCTGGTCTCCCTCAATGTATGCTGCGGGCCTGGTTCTGCTTGGTTTGGTTCTGGCTATAGGTGTCGAAGAGAACGGCGCAAAAAGTTGGATCGACTTGCCGGGGCTGCCGAGTTTTCAGCCTTCAGAGATTATGAAGCTTATTGTGCCAATGTTGCTGACCTGGTATCTGGCTGGCAGACCCCTCCCTCCACGTCTCAAGCATCTATTTTGGTCGGCGCTGATGATTCTATTGCCGACCGCCTTGATTGTGCTGCAGAACGATACTGGTACTGCAATCATGGTGTTTATGTCAGGCGCTTTCGTCGTGTTACTGGCCGGAATTCAGTGGCGTATCGTCTTCGCAGGGTTGTTTGCCTTGTTACTGGTTTCGCCGGCCTGGTATTTGTTCCTGGCCCAGGAGCACCAAAAGAATCGCATACTGACTTTTTTCGACCCTTATCGTGACTCAACGGGTGCTGGCTACAATATTATCCAATCCCAGATTGCTATTGGCTCTGGCGGAGTTTATGGCAAGGGCTATGGTAATGGCGCGCAGTCACACCTGGATTTTATTCCTGAGAGCAATACAGATTTCGTATTGGCCGTACTGGCAGAGGAGTTTGGTCTGTTAGGAATTTTATTTCTGATTGGCCTCTACTTATTCGTACTGGTAAGAGGTTTTTATATCGCTTACTCAGCTAAGGATATGTTTAGCCGCCTGCTGGCCGGCACCATTACTCTGACTTTTTTCTTCTATGTTTTCGTGAATATGGCCATGGTTTCGGGCTTACTTCCTGTTATTGGTGTACCGCTGCCTCTCATTAGCCGAGGTGGCACTTCCATTGTGACGCTATTTATCGGATTCGGCCTGCTTATGTCTATTCAGACCCATGGACGAACGAGACGGCACTAAGTAATTGTTGTATAAAAGAAAAAGCAATTTTATTGCTATGATTAATAATCAATACCTGACAATTCGTCCGAAATGACCGCTAACTGACTGATTCTGGTTAAAATAGTTGCATTTCTGGACGCTAATTTAAGAAGCCTATGATTAATGTTTGCGAGGCAGTCAGTGCAAGGCAAAAATCAGCGAAAAAGCGCAGTTTACAGGTCATAAATGCGCATTTTGAGCTGATTTTTAACGCAGCAATAACAACGTAGGTAATTAATAGGTAATTAATAGGTAATTAATCAGAGGCTCCTTAAGTCAGTTTCACAGGAAATCATTCGCTATGCATGGCTTGCTTTTGTACCAAATCAAACTGCGCCATGGCTTGGTTGCCGTGTTGTCGGCATTGCTGGTGGCCTGTGGATCAGCTCCAGCGCCAGGGGTTCAGAACTCCAATGCGGGTCGCTACAGTATTTCGCAGGATCGAGCACCTCCCGGGAATGTAGATATCGCCTCTATTCCAGAAGTCATTCCAGCACCAGTGCATCGAACAGGCGCAGGCAATCACAGCCCTTATACTGTTCTGGGTAAGACCTACACAGTGATGCCAACTGAAGAGGGCTACAGTGAACGGGGCGTTGCCTCCTGGTATGGGGAGAAGTTTCATGGCCACAAGACTTCAAATGGCGAAGTGTTTGATATGTATAAGGCATCTGCAGCGCATAAATCTTTGCCGATACCGAGCTTTTTGCAGGTCACAAATTTAGATAACAATCGCAGCATTGTCGTTCGAGTGAATGATCGCGGACCGTTTCATGGTGATCGCATTATCGACCTGTCCTATGCGGCAGCGCTGAAGCTCGGTTATGCAGACCGAGGTACTGCCAGAGTGCAACTCGATTCTATTGTGGTCAATTCTGATACTGTCAATAGAATAAGCCAGCAGCGAAATGATACGATTCTGCCGCCTGTGAATAATTCGAGGCAGTTCTTACAAGTAGGTGCCTTCTCAAGTTTAAGCAGCGCCCAACAACTTTCAGATCGGCTACGGGGTATGACGGGTCGTCCGGTATTTATCAATACGGTACCGACTCAAGGCAGTGGTGTATTACACCGGGTCAGAATTGGTCCAATGCAGGACGCGGGTGAGATTCGGCAGTTATCGCAACGTGTGGTTGCTGCGGAACTGGGAAGCCCTTACACTGTCATAGAATAAGGCTCATCTGGTTGTGGCTGGTGGCAAAGACAACTAAGACACGACTAAGACGACTAAGATGGCTAAGACAGTCCCGGTACTCCAGTAACCCCTACGTAGCAGTTAATTTAAGGAGCCTCTGATTAATGTTTGCGAGGCAGTTAGTGCAAGGCAAAAATCAGCGAAAAAGCACAGTTTACAGGTCATAAATGCGCATTTTGAGCTGATTTTTAACGCAGCAATAACAACGTAGATAATTAATCAGAGGTTCCTTAATTCAATACATTTTAGGCAAACCAGAATTTTCAATGTTAGTGAAGAACATGTGTGCCCTTTTCAGAATTTTACTTATCGTTTCAACTTTTTTGGCATCGCAGGCTGCAGTTGCTCAAGCCATCATTCCTCGCGCACCTGATATAGCAGCAACCAGCTATATTCTGATCGATGCGAAAACAGGGCATGTGATTGTTGAGGAGAACGCCGACGAGCCATTGCCACCGGCCAGCCTTACTAAGATTATGACTGCCTATATTGCTGTGGAAGAAATCGTAAATGGCAATCTTGCATTGGATGACATGGTTCATGTGAGTGAAAAAGCCTGGCGCCATGCCTGCTGTACCGATGGTTCAAAAATGTGGATCGAAGTCGGTACCGATGTGCGGGTTGAAGATTTGCTGCGCGGAATAATTATTTCATCTGGAAACGATGCCAGTGTCGCCATAGCTGAGCACGTAGCAGGCAGTGAAGATGCTTTCACCGATATGATGAATCAGTATGCGGAAGTCATGGGGATGGAGCAGAGTTTTTTCATGAATTCCCATGGCTACGATACAGAAGAGTATTACAATACCATGTCAGCTCGAGATCTGACGATCATCGCCAGAGCAACTATTGAAGATCATCACGATTTTTATCCACTGTACTCGGAGCGGGAATTTACTTACAACAATATTCGGCAAACTAACTACAACAAACTGCTTTTTCGCGATCGTAATGTTGACGGTATGAAGACCGGTTCAACTGACGTTGCTGGCTGGTGTTTGGTTGCGTCTGCAGAGCGGGATGGAATGCGACTGATATCGGTTGTAATGGGAGCAGCAAATGACGAAGCGCGTATGGTGGAATCCCAAAAGCTTTTGACCTATGGATTTCGATATTTCGAAACGCATAAACTCTACGATGCCAATCAAGTTTTAGCATCTGTTCCAGTATACGCTGGCGAGACAGATGCAGTTGATTTGGGAACTGAGGAAGAGGTATATATCACGATTCCTCGCGGTCAAGCCGAAGCAATGACTGCGGCTGTGGATGTTGATCAGTTAATTGAGGCGCCAATTGCTGACCGTCAAAACATGGGCGTTGTAAACGTGATGCTTGACGATGAGTTGCTGTTCAGCGGTGATGTGGTCGCCATGCACCCTGTCGCTGAAGGTGGAATGATTAAACGATTCGTCGATTGGGTTGGCCTGATATTTAGCGATACTCAGTAGTTAAGGTCCAAAGTACTTGCATGTCAGACGAAGCTGGCGAAGTGGAAACTGAAGCTCCCGGAATTAAGTTTCCTTGCCTTTATCCGATAAAAATTATCGGTATAGCAGACCCTGCTTTCCAATCTACTGTAATTGAGGCAGTAGAACGTCACACTGGCTTTATCGATAGCGAGCTGATCAGGAACAAACCCAGCAAGCTAAGCAATTACCTTTCTATTACTGTTACTATCGCTGCCACTGGTGAAGATCAGCTGCGCAGTATTTTTACTGACCTGAAAGCAATTGAAAGTGTCAAACTTGTTCTTTGACGCTATATAACTGGTGCTGTTAACACACTATAAATGGTTTGATGCCGAGCCCGACAGCGGGTCGGTTCCAGCAGATCGCTCCCTGATTGTCCGCCGATTAGGTTTGCAGGACTACGAACCTGTTTTTCAGGCGATGAAATACCTGGCGGAAAATCCGAAAGAGGATCGTGCGGATGAGATATGGTTGCTCAGCCATAAACCTGTGTTTACCCAGGGTCAGGTCGGGAAGGCCGAGCACATATTAAACCCGCAGCAAATTCCGGTCATACAGGTCGATCGCGGTGGTCAGGTGACCTACCATGGACCAGGGCAATTAGTTGCCTATCTTCTAATCAACGTGCGCCGCCGAAAGCTAGGTGTCAGGGCGTTGGTCGATGTTATTGAGCAGGCAATTATCAGCACCTTGGCGCAATCAGAAATTGATGCAGTAACCCGTTCTGGAGCTCCCGGCGTATACGTTAATGATGCTAAAATTGCTGCTCTGGGATTGCGCATTAAGAACGGTTGGAGCTATCACGGCCTGAGTTTAAATGTGAATATGGACCTGGAGCCTTTTTCCCGCATTAATCCCTGTGGTTTGGAAAAACTTGTGGTTACCCAGATAGCTGATTTTGTTGAACCCGAACCAGATTTGATGCAAAAGACGAGCAGAGTATTAACGGATCAGTTACTACAGGAACTGGGTTATAAAAGACATTACACGAACTGAAGTGGAATATGACCGAACGTAAACGAAGAAATAGGCTGGTCGAAGGAGAGAAGTTGCGCGGGGCCGATAAGGTGCGTCGTATACCTGTAAAAGTTATCCCTGCAACTGAACTGCCCCCTAAGCCTGATTGGATTCGAGTAAAGATTCCTGCATCTCCTGAAGTTAAACACATTAAGCAAAAATTGCGTCAACATAAACTTGCTTCAGTTTGCGAGGAAGCCGCTTGTCCAAATATTGGCGAGTGCTTCAGCAATGGGACTGCAACTTTTATGATCATGGGTGATATCTGCACCCGCCGCTGCCCATTCTGCGACGTAGCTCATGGCAAGCCCCGCCCCCTGGATGAAAAAGAGCCCACAGAACTTGCCGAAGCAATTAAGGAAATGGGATTAAGTTATGTAGTAATTACCTCGGTGGATCGGGATGACTTGAAAGACAGTGGTGCGCAACACTTTGCGGATTGCATTACACAGACCCGTGCGCACAACCCAGACATAAAAGTAGAAGTTCTAGTTCCTGATTTTAGGGGTCGCATGGATATTGCGATAGAAATTCTTAAACATACTCCACCGGATGTGTTTAATCACAATCTGGAAACTGTTCCGCGTTTGTATAAACATGCAAGACCTGGCGCAGACTATGAGTGGTCGCTGGACTTATTGCAAAAATACAAAATCACGCAACCTGAAGTGATCACTAAATCAGGTTTAATGCTGGGCCTCGGTGAAACTATTGATGAAGTCAAGACAGTGCTGCATGATCTGAGAGCGCACGATGTAGATATGGTCACCTTAGGTCAGTATCTGCAGCCAAGCCGCCACCATCTTAAAGTTGAACGGTTTGTGCATCCGGATGAATTTGAAGAATTGCGGATCTATGCAGAAAACTATGGATTCAGCCAGGTAGCAAGTGGGCCATTAGTGCGCTCGTCCTATCACGCTGACAAGCAGGCGCAGGGAGAGTCGATTTCCTGAGTTCATGCTGGATGAGAATTAGCCTGAAACAAATCCTCATAAGCCTGGCGGCTGTTTCAATTGCTATTGCTCTCATAGTTGGATTCGTAAGAAATGCGGAAGCGATTGGTGAGTTTCCACCTGTACTTCGTGCGCTCATTCTAAATGGTGCCATTGTTGCGGCTCTTGTTGCAGTATTCCCTCTCTATCCCATGTTTCGAGGTCGGTATACAGCCTATGGCCTGGTTGTGTGTCTGCCAGCACTATTACCAGGCTTCGTATATTTTCTTTATCTGCTGCCGCAGAATCTGAGCGGAGGGATAGCTGCTGAACAATTGCGCAGTGACCTGATTACTGATGGGTCAAGCAATGGAATTGTTGAAATTGGTTTTTCCTACCCGATATATACGCCGACAGTTAATTTGCAGAACAATGACCTGTACACGACACGAGTGAATGTGTTTTTACGCATGAGTGATGCCAATGGTGATTCGGCATTGTTTCGCGGTGTACGGTCTAAAGTGCCGGGTTCCGGTCTTACTGTTGAGAATACTGTACGCGGCATGTTGAGCCAAAACGAGCGCTACTTGTTTAATCCGGTAACCCTTCCCCCGGGTAAAAAAACCCAGGGTCGGCTGGTATTCATCGTAAGCAATCTGGATGCTGGAAGCAGTTTCATTGATGCTATAGGGTCGACTTATCAGGCGGTATTTGAAATCAGGAATCCGGTGGACGGCACTCTGATTCAGCAATTCCCCCTTAATCACATTTGAGAAATCAAATTGTAACCCTCCCCTAAATCAGGTCCACGCATAATATAGTGTTTTTGGTTTTGGTAGTGTCTTTATCTTTGGCTTTGGTAATGTTTTTGGTATTGAGTGTGCCTTCAGATATTCGGCCGGAGTCAGGTCTCCGAGTGCATCATGGGGCTGTTCTTCGTTGTACTACTTAATTGTACTGCTTGATTGTACTGCCTGATCCATTCCGTCGTAATCTGACAGACTTCATTCAGGGTTCTGAACAACTACCTATTCAGAACTGCATCTCTGTTAGTCCGGTGAAGTGTTCTCCATATGAGTGCTGCGTTGGCTTTCCTGGCTGGATGACGTCCAGGTGGATGCCGTAGTGGTCAGCCCATTTGTAAGTACCCCATCAAATAGCCCCATGCATTGTTAGAAATTTCGGCCATAATCAATGAGGCGAGGAGAACGACAATGCGGAAATCTCGATTCACAGAAACCCATATCGTCAGGGTGCTGAAAGAGGTTGAAGGTGGCAGGCAGATGGCTGTTGACCTCGATCGCCAGGGCTTCGCGATTAACGTCGTCAGGCACATTGCATGTGCGGAACCAGCGGCCATCGAGCAAGACGTCGGTCATGAAGTTCCTGGACCCGCATGGGTTAACAGCCGCCGACACAGCCGGGGGTTCTGGATGTTGTCTGGATATCGATTGGCCAGACGCCTATTGTCCAGACGTCTTTTGCCCTGCCGACGCGTATTGCGCGTGAGCAGGCAGGACACGCGATAGACTCGTTTGTGATTCCAGCGATAGCCGCACCGACGCAAGACCTTGAACACCTTCCTGACGTCATATGCTGGATACGCACTCACCACAGCCTGGATCGCTTTAATGACCAGGATGTCCTTATCGGTGTGAGGCCGGTAGCGATAAACCAGACGACCGATGTCCACGATCTCGCAGACCGAGGAAGCTGAGATCGTGTCCTGCCTGCACTAGTCCACCAGCGCCCGGTCGGCCTTAACGCTTTTTTCCACAACATCCCGCAAGGCGTCATGCCTGCTGCCAAGCTCGGCGTACATCGGCCCGTCGCTCGGCCGAACTTAACACTTTTTCCCCACAACATCCTACAAGGTGTCATACCTGATGCTAAGCTCGGCGTACATCGGCTTGCGGCGTCTGTTCTTCTCATCCAGAACCTTGAGCCGCTTAATGTCAGACAACGCCATGCCGCCATGCGCCATAATACTTCACCTTCCCGTTGCAGTACGTCGCATCGGAGGTAGCATGTTCCCGGCAGGCATCAATAACCTTGCTGCCGGCTTCGACCGCTTTGATGCCCTTCAGAATCGGCGATTCCGTCAATCGTGAACGACGCCTTTTGCGTCCCCCCTGCCATATTTATTATGACCAGGATTACAGGTTATGCGCAGGACGACTTTAAGGGAGGCTTACACGTCAGGCGATGGAACGATCCTGGACTGCACAATCTGGCACTGCAGGAGGATGGCAGCATTCTGCAGTTTATTGAGATAGCGTGGGACAAGGGCTTGAATTAGGAGGGTGCCTTCAAGGACATATATAAGCGGCGATGGAAGGTTTCTGAATCAGCTTTTACTCAAACGCTGCTGCTAACCCCTCCTTTAAACTTGGATGTTGCGGTTCGAATCCAAGTTCACCGAAACGCGTGCTCTGGATATTTGAACTGGCAAGCAAGGCGGCGTCTGTCACTTCTCCAAACATTAGTCTCACTATTGCTGCTGGTATAGCTGGCAGCTGTGGTTTCCTTAGTACTTCGCTCATGGTATCGGCAAACACTTTGTTGGTGACCACTTCCGGGGCGATCAAGTTAATGGGCCCCTCAAAATTTTCATGTTGCATACAGCATTTAATCGCGCTGTGAACATCCTGTAAGCTGATCCAACTTTGTAAATGTTCACCATTACCAAGGTGGCCGACAACCGCCAGCCCCATTGGGGCTATAAGGTTAGCTAATACTCCACCGCTGGCGTGCAGCACCAATCCAAATCGCATATGCACGACCCGTATGCCTTCAGCAGCAGCCGGGTCTGTGGCTTTTTCCCAGGCAACCGCGAGTTTTGCTAGAAAATCTTCCCCAGCGGGCGAGTTTTCATTACAGGGTTCTTGGCAGGCATTGCCGTAGAAGCCAACAGCAGATGCAGACAGGATTGTCCTGGGGGGTCGTGGTAGCTGGGCCAATGCGGTGCCGAGCTGCTCTGTCGTTTTAATGCGGCTATCCCAAATCTCTGCCTTTTTACGTTGTGTCCAGCGGCCATCAGCGATACTTGATCCTGCCAGATTGATAACACAGTCCAGAGGTATGCCCTGGCATAAATGCATGACTCCGGAAGCCTGGTCGTAATAGAAAGGGGCAGCGCTATCTTTTCGATCCAGGTAATGAATTGAATAGCCCAGGCCTTTAAGATGAACACCAAGAGTAGAGCCGATAAAGCCACTGCCTCCGGTAATCAGGATGTTGCCAGAGTATTGATTTCTCATCTCGGGATCGAGTTTTTGAGCGTCTTTGTTCATAAGTAAAGGAGATTGATACGCAGTTTTCTTTTTGTCAGATCAATTATTAGGGAGCCTCTGATTAATGTTTGCGAGGCAGTTAGTGCAAGGCAAAAATCAGCGAAAAAGCGTAGTTTATAGGTCATAAATGCGCATTTTGAACTGATTTTTAACGCAGCAATAACAACGTAGGTAATTAATCAGAGGTTCCTTAGCTAATGAGTGAAATATAATACATATTCGGTGATTTTTTCAGCGGGGGTGATCTGAGAATCACTTTGCCCCGTTTTACGCAGTGATGTTGTTAATTATTTATTGTTTTTATTGGAGGTTTCCAATGTCGGAATTTCGACGCATTAGTCTTGCAATTTTTGCTGTGTTGCCATTGGCATTCACTAACGTCCAGGTTAAGGCGCAGGATATCGTTGATACTGCTGTCGCTGCTGGCCAGTTCAATACTTTAGTTGCAGCCGTGCAAGCTGCTGATCTGGTTGACGTGCTAAAAGGCGATGGCCCTTTTACTGTGTTTGCACCTACTGATGAAGCGTTCGCTGCGCTGCCGGAAGGTACCATAGAAAATCTACTAAAACCCGAGAATCGTGAACAGTTAGTTGCGGTTCTCACTTATCACGTCGTGCCCGGCAAGATTATGTCTACTGATATCGCTGGCCAAACTGCTGAAGTGGAGAGTGTGCAAGGGTCAGCGCTAAGCATTGATGCAACCAATGGTGTAAAAGTTGATGACGCTACTGTAGTGATGGCTGATATTGAGACAGACAATGGCGTTATCCATGTTATCGATCAGGTTGTGCTTCCCCAGTAGTCCGGAAAAAGAAACTCTACTCAACTGGGCTTCGCCCAGTTTTACCCTTAGAGGTTTGAGGCTGACATTGTCAGCCTCTTTTTTTGTCTGAAAAATTAGGGCCTGTTCACACTAATTGAGTGATCTCTGTTGTGACTAAAAAAGCGCCAATTGAGGCGCGAGGAGCGTAGTTTGGTCATTCCAAATGAGCGACGAGCAACGACAAGTGGCGCTTTTTTAGCCACAACCCGAGGGGCCAGGCGCATTTTTGCGCCCAGCTTCGTTATCAATCGTTTATATATAGTTATATACGGCACTCTTTCTGCCTTGCTGAACGCAAAAATGCTCTCTAGCAGAGGCCACTCAATTAGTGTGGACAGGCCCTAGGAGAGAGGGGTATCTGCAATGAACTGGTTCACTATGGCAGCGAACTCGGGCCCTTTGTCTTCCTGTAAAAAATGATACCCACCTTTGATAGTTGCATGGTTTTGATCTTGAGCGCCAGGAACTAATTTCTGAAATACCCGCTCACCACCTGCCGTAATGGGATCACCATCGCTGAATGATGTCAGAAATGGTTTTTCCCAGCGCTTAAATACTTCCCAGGCAGCGCGATTCGCTTTCGTGGCAGGGTTGTCTGGGGTAATAGGCACCAGTAACGGCATGGCCAACGGGCCGGCCATGTACTGCCCATTTGGAAACGGCGCTTCATAGGCCGCCATAACATCTTCACCGAACTTTGGCGGTGAATCTGGATTTGCTGGATCTCTTGAAACGATTTTTCCCACAGGCATGTAACGCTTTTCCTGCATTCTTTCGACGGCACTTCTCCACTGCATAAATGCTTCCGTTCGGCCATGATCACCTGTTGGCAGGCCGCCATTGCCGATCACAATTCTGGCAAATCTTGCTTCGTTTTCTGCAGCTACTCGCAAACCTATCAAACTTCCCCAGTCCTGACATACAAGGGTTATGTTGTTTAAATCCAGTGTAGTAATAAATTCTGAAACGTTATCGACATGAAACTTGTAGCTATGAGTGCTTATTTCTGCGGGTTTGTCTGACCGTCCAAATCCTATCAAGTCTGGAACAATCACCTTGTTACCCGAGTCAGCTACAGGTTGAATCATTTTCCGATACAAATAAGCCCAGGTGGGTTCTCCATGCAGCATTAATACCGGATCAGCGGAAGAATCTCCTTCTTCAATATAGTGCATACGGTACCCGCAGCAATCGGCATAATTGGGTTCGAACTCATAGCCAGGCAGGTTTTCAAAACAACTATCGGGCGTTCGATAAATGCCCGGTTTGATTTCATTCACTTCCATATCGTTCATTGAAAAATTTCTCCATACAAATCGTATTCATCAGAATTATTGATTAGAACAGTGTCTATTTCACCAACTGTAATCGTATTGTTATAGGGGAGATAACCCAGGCCATCAATCTCAGGAGCATCTCCGATTGAGCGGGCGATGATTCTATCATCTTCAATTGCATCAATAATGGCATTGATATCAGAACCAATTATTCGCTCTAATCTTTCGCTGCTAATGTGCTTTGCGTGGCCATGAAACAATTCCAATGTTCCTGTTTTAATTCATCAGGCACAGCATCAGGCAAGTCGTTAGTCGCCGCACCGTCTACTGCTGAATATTGAAAACAACCGATCCGGCCCAATTGAGCTTCTTCCAGGAATTCAAGCAGCTCATTGAAGTCTGCTTCAGTTTCTCCCGTAAATTCAACAATGAAGGTACTGCGAATTGTGAGATCAGGGCATTCAACCGGTAACCAGTACTTTGCTATTTTCCTGAATGGCTGCTCCGATCGTATTTAGAGATTCTTGTTTGGCGCTGTTGATAAAGCCTTAGGAAGCCTCTGATTAATGTTTGCGAGGCAGTTAGTGCAAGGCAAAAATCAGCGAAAAAGCGCAGTTTATAGGGCATAAATGCGCATTTTGAGCTGATTTTTAACGCAGCAATAACAACGTAGGTAATTAATCAGAAGTTCCTTAGATATTCATCACCACGATATCTGCATTTTCGTATGCTGGTACAACCTCGTAACCTTCAATGCGAAGCTGGGTAAGAATACATTCCGAATCAACCAGGGGGGTTGAGACAGCCAGGAGAAACAAAATCAACTTTGTGGCCGACATTCATAATAATTAGACCATTTTTTCACGAAGTGGGCGATTATAGCGGCTTTGTGAAAGGAAAGGGGTGTCTACATGGCTCCCAGGATTGCACCCATTACAGTCAGCGCAACTACACAGTATCCTGCATTGATGGAATAGATTTTTAGTGAGCGCTTTTCAAACAGATACAAAATGCCTAGAAAACTAGCGACCCATCCCAACCCAGCGGCAAAGCCGGCAAAAAGCCCGAAAGCAAGGCTGGCTTCGGTGCCGATAAACATTTCCAGATTTATTGAAGCGATAAGTGCCAGCAGAAGCGATACTCCAAAGACCATGGGCATATTGCGCTGACCTAGCTGCTCTTCAGTAAAATCAAAGCCGCTCATCCAGGCTTTGCCAAAAAGTGGCCCATACCAAATTCCGCCAACTATGAAGCTCGATACGGCGGCAATAATGACAGATAACCAATTGATATTTGCAATGGCAGTCTCTGCATCCATAGTCCTTCTCCTTTATTATTTTCAGCAGTGGAGTAGAAGTGTACGAAAGTTCGACCCAATGTCTATTGTAAATTTTTAACCATCGCGATCCGGAGTAGAAAAGTCAGGCTTGTCTTTATTGTGTTCATTGAGAAGGTATTCTCCAGGATTGAACCCGGAGAAGTGCTTGAGTTCTTTTATGAAATGGCACTGATCAAAGTACCTGCTGTCATGAGCTGTATCGGTCCAGGAGATTTCATTTTGGTCTTACCGTTTTTTGAGTAAATGCTTAAGTCGCAATATCCGTTAGTAATACTTTGGTGTCAGTCCTGCATATTTCTTGAATTCATTGATGAGCTTCACCTGTGATGTCGGATACTCCTCAATTAAACCCCTAAGACTATGGACATGTTCCGCCTGTAGCTGTGCTGCAAAGTCCAGGATTGGTGCCGGGCGCTTTGCTTTTATCGAAGCGTTGGATTAGCCGGTTTTCGGATGCTTCAAGTTTGGATTCAGTGATCTCGCAGACGCAAATATGATCTTGCAATCCGTAAAGTTCATCTCCGGCTGTTTCATGTGCAGGCACAAACCGCTCGTTAATCACATCCGCGTGGATGTGTAAAAATGGAAAGCTGCCAAATGGTTTGAATAGCATCACCAGCATCTCAGAGTTTTCATGAACTGAAATCGAAATGTAGTTGCGATGTATGTCCGAGACCCAGGGGCATGTGTAATTCGCGTTAGGTTTAGGGAGCCTCTGATTAATTACCTACGTTGTTATTGCTGCGTTAAAAATCAGCTCAAAATGCGCATTTATGCCCTATAAACTGCGCTTTTTCGCTGATTTTTGCCTTGCACTAACTGCCTCGCAAACATTAATTAAAGGCTCCCTAAAGAATGCGCCAGGACCTTTTGTTATTTCATCCATGCTTAATTGTCGGGCGCATTGAAAGGGTTTCTGGTTCATCCACTGAGTTTAGATGGCCATGTTCTGAGAATTCTGGACTTGCACAAGGCTTGCCTACGTGGACATTCCACGAGCAGGAATTGCCCAAACCGCTTCAACAGTTTCCCCTCGAATAGCGTACATCTGGTTGTAGAGATTAACCACGGGGTCGCAATGGGAAACAATCAGTTCCAGTTTCTCACCGACTCGGTAGCTGCGTGACGCATCGGCTTCATAACGCAGGGTTCCAAACTCATCAGAGCCAGAAGTGTAGCTCATGCCTTGCTCGCCTTTGACCCGTGGCCAGGGTCTATTGATGGTGCAAGCCTTCGCACCGGCATCAGTAGTGCAGCGACCTTCGTATTGATCATTGAGTACGGTGGTTAGAATTGTCAACGAGGCTTCAAAATCTGAGTAAATATCCTCATCTGTTTCTCCGCCTATATCAAGATACTGAGCATCCATAAAGACATAGCTGCCTGCTTGCACATCAGTCAGACCTTGAGTTTGATGATCAATGTTGTAGGTGCCGGTTCCGCCACCACTGAAAATTTCTGTTGATAATCCACTGGATTGAAACAGATCATAGGTCTCGGCAGCGGCAACCAGTCTACCCAGGGTCTGGTCTCGACGGGCTGCAAATCCTTGAACATGCTGTGATCCACCGTCATAGCAGAGTAACCCACGAAGCCTCAGGCCAGGTAAGTGATCGATTAACTGCGCCAGGTTTAAAGCTGGCTGACCCGCAGTAATGCCGGTACGGTGATCGCCGGAGTCTACATCAACTACCACATTTACATAGATACCGTAGGATTGCGCAGCTTCGGACAGCAAACGTGCATTGGTCATTGAATCGGTGGCTTGAATGAACTGGGGATTCGAGCGGCTAAGTTCCATGGCACGCCTGATCTTGGTTGGCGTGACATGGGTAGTGGTCATCAAAATTTCTTCGATGCCGTGATTAAACATAACTTCAGCTTCACTCAGCTTCGCTGCACAAATTCCCACGGACCCGGTGTCCAATTGTTTCTGAGCAATGATTGGGCATTTATGTGTCTTGGCGTGAGGCCGACTGGCTATGCCATTGCGATCTAGCGTGGTCTGCATAGTATCAATATTGGCATTGAGCAGATCCAGGTCAACGCAGAGTGCCGGAGTATCCAACTCCCATTTAGATACATTGCGCTGCATGGTTCCATCCAGGTAAAACGATTGAACTTCTTGTGCAGTATAGCCTTGCACGGAACTAGAAAATCCCAGGGTTGCAGCGCCTGTTGTTTGTAATGAAGATTGTAGAAAACGGCGGCGTGATCCATTGTATGGTGGGGTAATGTTGGTTTCGAACGATTTGGACATGGTGGCAGGTCTCTGTTTTGAGTACCTGCAGTCTACACCCAGTGTTAAGCCACAGCCAGCAAGCCACTTTGAGCTACACCGTCGAAAATGAATTGCACGGCAAGTGCCGAAAGTAATACTCCCATGATGCGACCAATTACCTGCATGCCGGTTGTGCCAAGCATGCGAGCTACTTGTGCTGACAGTAAACAAATAATCAAAGTCAGGCTTACGATAAGTACGATACAGCCAATCACTACGGCCTGTAATGCGTAATCACCTTCGGTGTTTGCCATCAGCAGAATGGCAGCTCCCATCGCTCCGGGACCAGCGATCAAAGGCGTGGCAAGAGGAAACACAGAGATGTCCTGTTTGGCCTTGGCTTCTTCCTCTTCTTCGTCCGTGGTCGAAGTTCCGCCAGAATGTCGGGCGAAAACCATGTCTATACCTATTAAAAGAAGCAGTATTCCGCCCGCTGTGCGAAGAGCTGCGAGTGAAATGCCTAAGCCTGCCAGCAGGTATTCACCAATCAGGGCGAAAGTTATGAGGATCGTGCCGGCGATCAAGGTGCCTCTTACAGCCATTTGCCGTCGCCGCCTGCTCGGGGTGCTGGCAGTCAGACCGGCAAAAACGGCAGCCACGTCCAGTGGTCCAATAGTGGCAAAAAAAGTGGCGAGTGCAACGCCTGCGGTTTCAAACATGAGTAATTCTGCTTCAGATTATTTCGTCAGCCAAAGCTTGCTTCACAGCTTCTTCGCAATGTATGGCAGTGGTGTCGAATAGGGGGACTTCTGTGTGTTTTTGTTGAACCAGCAGGGCGATTTCAGTGCAGCCTAATATTGCTGCCTGCGCTCCGCGTTCACTGATGTTATGAATGATATCGACATATTGTGCTCTGGAACTGTCTTTGATTCGTCCCAAGCAGAGTTCTTCATAAATTACTCTATGCACAATTTCAATCTCATCGGGTTCAGGAACTAAAACTTCGATGTCAAACTTGTCGGTAAGACGTTGTTTGTAAAAATCCTGTTCCATTGTAAAGCGGGTTCCAAGAAGTCCAGCGCGCTGGACTCCTGCTTCACTTAGATGTTGCCCGGTAGCATCGGCCAGATGAAGCAAAGGTATTGAAATTGCTGCCTCAACTTCATTAGCAACTTTGTGCATAGTATTGGTACAGATCAGAAGAAAGTCGGCACCTGCATATTCGACTTTTTTTCCGGCATCAGCGAGTATTTCTGCCGTAGCAGCCCAATCGCCGACATGTTGCAGCTTCTCAATTTCCTCGAAATCGACGCTGAACATAGCAATTTTTGCCGAATGTAACCCGCCTAGATTGGCTTTTATACCTTCGTTTATTTGACGGTAATAAGTAGCGGTCGATTGCCAGCTCATGCCGCCAAGCAGGCCAATTGTCTTCATTGTCAGCCTCTCTTTCCAAGAGCGACTTATTCTAGTCACTTTCTGAAAATCACACCATGTTTTCTAGGTGGCAATCCACTACACTGGTTGTTATGAATTATCATAATAGTTTTATAGTTCCTATGGTCTTTTTCCTGAGTGGCTGCATTCAAATGCAGGACATCAATATGCGGTCCGACATGTTTGTAGCCATTCCATTAGATAGCCCTGTGCGCACTGAAGTTCGGTATTTTTCCACTGATAATTTCGTTGGAGAGAGGATCAGCGGGTATTTGACACCTGACATCATGATGACAAAGCCAACGTATACGGCATTGTTGCAAGTGGCGGAAGAATTGGGAGCATTCGGAATAGGGCTGAAGGTTTTCGATGCCTACCGCCCCCAACAGGCGGTTGATCACTTTGTGCGCTGGGCCGAGGATTTAGAAGATACCAGGATGAAATCGCGCTACTACCCCCGCATCGATAAAGCCAATCTGTTTAGAGATGGTTATATCGCTTCTCGCTCCAGCCACTCCCGAGGGTCAACAGTGGATCTTACGCTAATTGATTTAGGGACTGGTGAAGAGTTAGATATGGGAACATGTTGGGACTTTTTCGATCTGCGTTCCTGGGGAGAAAGTGAACAGGTTAATGAGATCCAAAGAGCCAATAGAGCGCTGCTGAGAAGCATTATGACGCAGCATGGCTTCAGTCCACTTCGAGAAGAGTGGTGGCATTTCACGCTTGTGGACGAACCTTTCCCAGATACGTTTTTTGATTTCCCGGTAAAGCAGTATGAGTAAAATGCGCAGTAGGGCGCTGCAACAGTTCCCCGCAATTCTGGCCACTCTGGTGAGCATTATTATCATCCAGGCCCTGGTGTTGACATTGATGTGGAGTGGAATTACCGAGGCTGAATACCTTTGAGAACTATCTGTCGAATCGCTTATCGCCCGGGGAACTGTTACCGTTAGTCTTTTCGGAGTTCTGAAAATTTGGGTTCTCTATTTGACTCTGGTGATTGGCTCCACCTGGTGGTCTACATTGAGAGATTCGATTTTGCTTTTGGTGTTAGGGAGTCTCTGATTACTGTTTGCGCGGCATAGTGCAAGGTAAAAATCAGCGAAAAAGCGCAGTTTATAGGTCATAAATGCGCATTTTGAGCTGATTTTTAATGCAACAATAACAACGTAGGTAATTAATCAGAGGTTCCTTAGGTATTCAAGCGCTTTCTTTAGCGGGCTTGATTGTACCGCAATTTAATGCGCTATAGCCCTATGTACTGGCCTCCATGTGGCTATTTACGAACTATAAGAAATTGATGCAGTGGGAAGTGACTGTTGGGTTGTTGCCAGGTGAGTTGTCGCTAGGTAAGTTGTTGCCAGGTGAGTGCTTGAAGCTGTGGAGAAACCTTTGAGTTCAGTCTGGGATGAGTATGGCATGCGTGCTCTGGGAGGCAATTTATCGTTTTACACCAGGGCCAGGAAAGCAGGGCTCAAGATATACACCCACTACCAATACCCTTGTCGCCATTTCAAGACCATGGATCTTTACGCAATCATGCGGCTGTTGGCGGCGGTGGAAGCCGGTAAACTTTAATAGATAACAGTAGATCTTTGATTTATTGTTCCCAAAGGCTTGGAGACTTAACCCCGTAGTTGCAAAGCAGGAGTAAAGCAGAAGCAAAACAGGAGTAAGAGCTACTGCTGCTGTTAGCAGTAATTCTGATGAAATCCACACGCTGTTGATAGCCAGGCAGGTTGCAAATACTAAACCAGTGACGGCGGTCTGCGTCAATACGATAAAGAGGATTTGCCAAAACCAAGAGCGACCGATGGATTTGTCTTTAGATTAGGTAACGAACATTACTATGCCTAGGGTGACAGTAAAAACTGCGAGGTAGTGAGACGAAAATCCACCTGTGTCAGTCAAGCTCTTGGCAGCATCTGCCCCTGGCTGAGTAAAAAATCAATCCACAATAAACCTGCCAGTACCACTTCAACGAACTTACTCCTTCAACGAACTTACTCCTTCAACGAACTTACTCCGAAGCCAGGCTGTCCAGCAAAATCGGGTTCAAGGCATCAGGGATGTCAACGCCTTGTTCACGATAGTACCGATATGCGCCGGGATGCAGCGGGACTGAAATGCCTTGTAAGGCTTCTTCCAATACCATGGACAAAGTTGCGCTGTGGATTTGTTGCAGCGTCGCTAAATTTTCCCACATCATCCGCGTGAGTCTGTAGACGATTACCTCAGATACGTCTTCTCTGACAATGAGGACATTAGGACTGGCAGCTGTTGTGATTGTCTTCTCCTGGTGGGGGTAAGTATCAGGCACCAGTTCAAAAGAGCGCCACAATGGGTAACGTTGATTGATGGCACTGATTTGCTCATCACTAAAGTTCAGTATGGTCATGTTATTGCCCAACTGGGCATAGGCTTGAGTAATTGCAGTCACTGGAGGTCCTGCGGGCACATTCATACCAACGATATTCCCATCCTGGAGAGCTGCGGCAGAAGCGCCATAAGTCATATACCCAAGAGTGAATTTGTTCAGGTAGTCGATGCCGAGAGATTCTAGAATGTAAATGCCCGTATGCTCAGCGCCGGAATTCCGCGCGCCTAATACATAGCGTTCTCCATTCAGATTGCCGAGGTCAGACATGGTGCCGGAAGTCACTAAATCGGAATCCAGCACGAAATGCTCGACATTAGGCCACATGGCGCTAATGCTCCTGAGGTCTTTCTGCGGATTTCTTATTGGTCCATCCCCGCTCCAGGCCCAGGCGGCAAAAATTCCCAGCACCAGTGCAAATTGCGCCTGATTATCTCGAAGGAGTTTGATGTTCTCCATGGACCCCGCAGAACTGATTGCAGTTACAGAGAATCCCGATGCCGGTTCGGCGGTAACCAGCGTTGAGAGAGCAACGCCAACTGGATAAAACGTCCCACCAGTTGTCCCTGTTGTCAGCACATAGGTATAACGCTGTCCTGCCTGATCACTACAGCCCGCAAGAACAACTGAACAGCAACAGATAGCAAAGAGATTGCGTATGGATTTACGCATTTGAGAGTTTGTGCCTGTACAACTATTCTGGAGGGGCGAATTTTGCAAATAGCGCTTTGCCAGTAAGTTTCTCTGTATCATCGGCAAAGCTATAATAAGCTGGCTTCTCATCGATGAACACCTGGCTGGCGAACTCGATATCGGAATCATCAGAGAACAACCCTACCGGTACCATGTGCTCCTGTGTACCTTTGAGGCGATAAAATAAATGTGTACCGCAATTAGTGCAAAAACCCCTTTCTGCCCATTCAGAGGAATCGAATATTTGCAGATACTCAGCACCTCCCACTTTAACATCGGTGCCACAATTTAATTCCATAAATGGGCCGCCGCCCCATTTGCGACAAGTCTTGCAATGACAGGCACCAACATGAGGCTTGATTGTGTCTGCTTTCAGAGTGATCTTTTTGCAAAGACACTGCACGGTTGAGCTAAAGGTGTCTGGCATAGCGTTTATCTCGATCAATAAATTATGGGAACAATTTGGTAACAATGCCATCTTGTTAGCGATTAACTCAAGTGCTTTTGTGATGTTCTATTGGCTAATCGTCGTGCGACAGAGAAGCGTGTTATCGGTTTCCAAATCTTCACCCCACAGCAGGTCTGCGTTATCGTTCCAGTATATTCGGTCATACCCCTTTTTCCTTTGGGATCGATCGCCAGTGCACTGTGCTGGATTGCGTCTGGCCACCAGCTATTATCGCAATTGAGAGATTTCCATCCCGCTGGCTCATCAATAACCCTGAACCTGCAGCTACCTTCGCCTGGGCCCGGATTTGACGAATAATCTTCACAAGACCTGTCCAGTGGTGCCTGATGAGTAAGCAGATATTTCCGGTCTGTATTCGATGCGGCAATGAGTTCGTCTGGATTATTGTTCATGAATTGCCTGATAAAACCACCATCGCCCGTTTGCTGATTTCTCGCACTGGTATATTCAAGCCCCGAACTGTTTTCCTTGCAGTCTTTAAACACAAAGTTCAGTTGTATGGGATAGTCGATGTTGAAACTGAAAGACTCTGCGTTGGATGATCTTTCTGTAGTAATTGAAACCGAGTCCTCCAATAGTAGTGCCTCACCAGGATAGAGCGCGGACCAGTTATCGGTTCAAACATCTCCGGTGATTGATAATGAGCCCGCTGAATCTATTGTGGATACATTAGCATCCGAACCGGAGTCGGGACCGCAGGCGGTTAGCAGGCGTGCGAGAAAAAGTAACTTTTTCATAAATTAAACTTCCGACTATCGATTAAGTATTCGCCGTATGCTTTCCTGGCTTTGATCATGTAGTAAAGCATGGGAGCCATCGCGGGGAAGCTAGAGGCTACCATGGCAGTTTTGCTTCCTGCTGGATTTAGAGAGATTGCGACAGCAAGCATACCTGAGGTGAAGGAAACACTCTGAGTCCTTTGCACAACTTATTGCCATAGGCTTCTTCATCCTTAACTTTAGAGTCCCCGTTAGTGGATCCGTAAACCCTTCGCCTTTATGTGACGGATCAATATACTATCAGGGTGGAAGATTATAAGAGAAGTCGTCATTCTGTCTGGGACTGTAAGTAGCACATAGTGTGGACGACGAAGTACCGTTATCAAGTTCTCGGAGGAGATGTTGGGTTGCGTTATCGCGAGTTGCTAGGTGAGATTGCGATCAGTAAAGAGCTCCATATCTATGCAGGTTCGGTTAATCGAGATCGTGTGCATATGCTGGTTGGTATTCCACCGACTGTATCGGTGTCGAGGGCAGTACAATTTCTGAAAGGTAAGAGTTCAGATAAGTTGTTATCGGAGTTTCAAGTGCTGAAGAAACGTTATTGGGGCCAGCATTTGTGGGCGAGAGGTTACTGGGTTACCACGAGTGGCAGTGTTACGGATGAGGTATGGAAGGAATATATTAAGAACCAAAATCCGCCGGAGCCGGATGATGGTTTTCATGTGGTTTAAATCGGCCGAATGGCCGATCAATCCGGCTTTCAGCCGTAACCTGAAGCC
Organism: uncultured Pseudohongiella sp.; assembly: GCA_965198435.1. Lineage (GTDB taxonomy): Bacteria > Pseudomonadota > Gammaproteobacteria > Pseudomonadales > Pseudohongiellaceae > UBA9145. The sequence continues at coordinate 1,378,047 of OZ240664.1, forward strand.
ACCGCCTTTTAGGCGGTGGAGCATTCACGGAACCTCTGATTAATTACCTACGTTGTTATTGCTGCGTTAAAAATCAGCTCAAAATGCGCATTTATGACCTATAAACTGCGCTTTTTCGCTGATTTTTGCCTTGCACTAACTGCCTCGCAAACATTAATCAGAGGCTCCTTAGAAGGGTCTCAGCCTAAATAGCCAATAGCGTTTGTATTTTTCTAGATAATTGGCAAGAAAACAGACCGGTGCTGCACTAACGTGAATCATCAAAACGCCAGAGAACTGACGCTATCATGAAAATCCCTCAAAGTGGATCTGGTGACGGAATGAGACGTTCTAGTTACAGTTCCCTGGCATTTGTTCAATCCACCGACTGACTAAATCTACTCCTGCCTGGTGCACCAAAGATCTTCCCAACTCAGGCATCATTTCATCGGGTGCCTCAGATTCCATGCGGTACAACAGAATGGATTTGTCAGGCTGGCCGGGCACAATGCCGTATAACATATCTCCAGCGCCACCGCCGGCAGCTACCGGTGGTTTGCACAGGCCCATATTGACCAACTGACCATGGTCGCCATTGAGAATCAGATTCGATGTATCGGCTGCGCCTTCTGGGTTGTGGCAGTGGCCGCAATTCATGTTGAGATAAGACAGGGCACGCTCTTCAATGCTCGCAGATTCATCGCGCCAGGAGGGAGGTGCCTGCCCGGCAGGCGGTTCGGCCAGCCAACCTCTTGCAGCCATCGCTGCAAGCTGAGATTCGCCTGTTATATCAGGATAATCGAAGCTGGCGGATAGCTGGGAGGCGATTGCACCCAGGGGGTGCATGTCCCCATCAGGGTGTTCCGTGACATGGCAGCCAGCGCATTGATTTTCATTAGGAACGAAATACAGGAAATCAAGATTACCGGTATCGCTGCGCAGGCTTAGCAGCTGACTGGTGCCTGCAACTCTCAGGAATGCCTCGGTTTCATCATCGTTCCAAACATAGGGAAAAGCATCCCAACCTGACTCACGCCGAACTAATAAGCGTGTTTCAATGAGCTTATTGGAATCCAGGCTAACAGACTGTTGAATAGTCTCGGGTGTGCGGAGCACGTTTCCTGCCTGGTCCGTTGGATAATAGAAAGTTTTGCTAACCACAGTACCAACCGGGTATTCGATTTCCCCGTTCACCATTTCTGCCCGTTGTCCCTCCGGAATCCAGATAGTCCGCAGTTTTTGTGCGTAATCAGTAAACAGTTGGTTTGCCGGTCGAAACACCAAAGTGTTTTCGCTGGGCGTGAGCGCATTGGCACTTAGATCAAATAGATTCCAATCCGAAAGGCGAGCAGGGTTTTCGGTAGCGTGGTAAATCGGAGGAGCTTGCTCACAGGAGTTTAATCCTGCGAGAAGTACTGTGCCTAAAGCGATCAGGCGCTTGCTGGTCATACGCCTAGTCCGCGTTAGCACTAATTTCGATTACTGACAGATTAGGCAGGGTACAGGCGTGGGACGATAGATCAAAGGAAGGTGCAGCGAATCCATTACCTGCGTCCAGATTAACGAAACTTACGTCTCCATTAGCATCAAGGCAAAGAACATCTTCAGCCGTTTTTCCAGGCATCATGGTGCCGTCCCAAACGATATCAGGAATGTCCTGGCCGGTAGCTGCCTGTAACACTTGCAGGGGCTCTGAGTCTGGCTCTGATCCGCCTGCATTGAACTCATTATTGTGAATAAAAATGGTTTCCGGGAATGGATCATAATTCGGATCCTCAAATGGGCGTTCGGTAATGTAATAGCTGACAATCATTACATGGGCGGTTTTGTTCTCAGTGAACTCGTTACCAAACACTTCGATACTGTCATTGGCCAACACCATTAAGCCTGAACCAGCAGGAACTTCTCCAACGATATTACCTTCGGGGGCAAAATTACCTGTGTTGTTATTGAAAATTTGATTGTTAAACACACGGGTGTTGCGGCCACCCTGCACAGGAAGATTGGGTAAATCGAATACCAGGATTCCTCCGGTGTTATTGGTTGCAACATTGTCATGCACATCGGCGAAAGTGGAATTCTCTATCTCAATTCCAGCTACATTGTATTCTGCGCGAGAGTTTCTCACGATGATCTGAGTAGACTGTCCGACATAGATGCCAGCGTCGGATGCACCAATCGCGACTGCTCCATCAATTAAGATATTGCTGGATTGAACAGGATAGATGCCATAGGCACCGTTGGTTGTCAAAGGGCCGCCAGTCCATTCGGTACGTACATTGCGAATGGTGACATTATTGCTGTCATTGATTTTTAGCGCATCGCCAGCGGTATCTTCAATGGCTACATCTTCGATTACGAAATCATCAGCACTGACCAGCAGGCCTTCCGCGCCTTGTGCCTGGCTGCTGAAATTTAGAATTGAATTATCCATGCCTTCACCACGAATGGTGACCCCATCCACTGTCAGGGATAGTCCACGCGTAAGTTGGTGAGTGCCAGCGGGAATTTCAATGACATCTCCAGGTTGTGCCTGAATCAACTGTTGCTGCAGCGACTCTTCAAAACTCAATTCGGGCTCGGGTAGTGCCTGGTCACTGCAAGCGGTGGTCAATGCGGCCACAGAAGTCATGAATAGTAAGGTCTTGAGTGAATGACGCATGAGATTCCCCCTTCTTGTGCATACGTTAAAGGTATATCACGAGGGAGTATAGGTTGCGAGCCTTGGGTGGGCAAATGATACAAGCCTGCTTCACTATGCTAAGGTCATATGCAGGTGAAGTTGTCAGCATCCAGCGTGCGTAAATATGCGTAGATACAAATATAAGAAGAACAGTAGCCTCTATCTCTCTCCGCAGCAGAGAAGAACATTTCTCAAGGGTAGTGCTGGAGTTATGGCAGGGGCCTGGCTGGCTAGGTGGCCCTGGCAAAAACTTCATGCGCAGCAGCTGGCTCCACCGGAGGACGACTGGGACAGAGGAAACTTGTTGCATCTTTTGCCCGCTGTTAATGAGTCCCGAATACTTCTGAAAGCTTCTTTCAATCGAGGTTTTGCCACAGCGCCTGAATTACACATTCAAAACGGCAACACTAATCGGCGGCTGGCTGGATATCAGAATGATACTGCGGGTGAATTTTGGCAATTTTATGCAGATGACCTGGCCCCGGATACGGAGTATTCGCTAGTACTTCGTGAAAGCAACGGTTCCGCCATTTGTGAGCCGTGGCTGTTAAGAACATTTCCCGAGAAATCACAATCTCCAGATCAATTTCGAGTCTTGTTTTACACATGTGCTGGTGGGCCGGAAGGAGAATATTTCGGTATTGGCGATCGTCGTGGCAATCTGCCTGTTGCCTTGCGTCGACGATTATTGCGCAGGGCACTATCTTTTGCTCCGCAAGCTGCTATTGCCAATGGCGATCATATCTACTGGGATTTACATACCTGGCAGGGAGAACGCGCTGGTGAGTTAAGTCCGGCTGGTGAGCAATCTAATTTTGATCTTGCTGCAAGAGTGATGGGGGGCCACAACGAACAGGCTATGAAACTTGCAGCAGGCCCACAAATTGTTCCGCTGTATGGAACAGACTTTCGATCTACGCCAATGTACTTTCTACAGGATGATCATGATCATTGGGAAAATGATTCGCCGCTGACTTATCCCGTCCCATGGTTCCAGTTGCAGCTGGCTCGCACCACTCAACAGCTATATTACCCTGAATTTCTTCCGGACGAGTCGCGCTCTATGGGATTACCTTATTCCACAAGCAGTGCCCGGGGCGAATTGTCCGAGAGCTTCGGAACCCTGCGCTATGGCGATTTATTGGAAGTCCTGCTTTATGATGTGCGCCGAACATTGCAGGTGGGTGAATTAAACGCGGCCTTCCTGGATGGCAATGTGGAGTCATGGCTCGCGGCGCGCACAGCTGCAACTGACACACGCCATCTTGTGCATGTGCCTTCAAATCCACCAGGATGGACCGCCGGTAAATGGGGTGAATGGTATCCAGATGTTTTGCATCCTGACACTGGACAACTGACTACGCAGATTCCTAAACCTCACTGGCAGCAGGGATGGCTGCAGCAGCACGATCGTATAATGCAATCATTGTCTAACATGCGCCACCGCAACCCATTGGTAGTCGCGGGTGATCTTCATGCCACAGGTATGGGGGTAATGTACGGGGCTGGAAATCTGGATTTCAGCGCAAATCCGATCACTAATATTCTTTCAGGGCCTATATCAACTTCAATACGAGGGTTCCCATCAGTAGTGCGCGGCGTAAAATCTGCACCCTCGCAGTATCTGGATTTCGAGGAACGGGTGTCGCCCTTTGAAGAACATGGTTTCACAATTGTTGATTTTGAAAGGGATCGGATTGTTGCTCAGTTGTTCAAATGGAATGTGAATAGCCAGCCAGTTGAAGATATTGACGCTTTGCAGCCCTATTTTTCCGTAGCACTGGATAGGCCATAGTTTTGTGCAGCGCACAAATAAAGGCAGCTCATTGAGCCACCTTTTTTCATTGGAAACCTCGCCTAATTTGAAGAGCGGGATTGCGGTCGGGTACGCAGACCGCTGTATTGCTCATCGGTAGTCGCTTCTAACCAGTTTACTGTTCCTTCATAGATAGTGAGTTGCAGGGCATCTATATCTGGATGAGCACCGTGCCAGTGTTCAACACCAGCAGGTGTCCAGAATGGCTCGCCAGGATGAAATTCTTCAATGGCTCGGCCACGAATCTGGTGCAGGCCTATCCCTTCTTCGATCATTAATAACTGGCCCCAGGTATGGCTGTGCCAGGACGAACGGACGCCAGCAGGAAACAGGATGCGGATATAGCGTGCATCATCAGGCGCCTCAGAGACTTCCGGCGCACCGCCTTGAAAGTTGCTGGATTGAGCTGAAATGACATCAGTTTGTGTGACCAGAACTCCAAGCCCCAAGGCCAGAGCAGCGCAGGCTGATACTAGTAATTCTTTTAATTCTTTGATTTGTTTCGGATTCGAAATCATAAGGCGCTCCGATATTTTTCTTGTGATTTTTGAAACTCCAGAGAGCCTCTGATTAATGTTTGCGAGGCAGTTAGTGCAAGGCAAAAATCAGCGAAAAAGCGCAGTTTACAGGTCATAAATGCGCATTTTGAGCTAATTTTTAACACAGCAATAACAACGTAGGTAATTAATCAGAGGTTCCCTAGAATTAACCAAGCAGAGGACTAAGTCAACCGTACTGAGCTGAGAGCTGGCCACGAAGAGATCAATTCGGGCGATCAATCATTCACCCCTAAGCAGTCTGGATGCTATGCTCGGCGTCAGCCTGATAATGATAATAATAGTTCGTAGCCTTCCTTCTTTCATCTATACGTAATCGCTCGGGCAAATGACGAGCAGGAGTCGAATTAACATGAATCGATTTTTCATTTGTTCTGCCTGGCTTTTAATATTTTCAACGGCGTTACATGCTCAGCCGCTCCCGCAGGTCTGGGAGACAATTACCTCAGAACGACTTGCTGATCCTCCTGCTGGAGACTGGGTCAATTATCGTCGCACTCATGATGCGGCTGGATTCAGTCCATTGAGTGAAATCAACAGGGAGAGTATACAAGATCTGCGTATGGTCTGGTCCTGGTCGGTGGCCGACAATAATCGATGGGTGCCGACACCTATCGTAGCAAATGGGATGTTGTACCTCTCCGAGGGCATTGGTCGAATCACCGCATTCGATGCAGCGACAGGGGATGTGGTGTGGCAGCACACCCGCAGATATCCCGAAGACATTCGAGTTTCACAGGCCTATCGCAAGCACCGGGGTGTTTCGATTTATGGGGACAACATCTATTGGGGCACTGCTGATTCCTATCTGGTCGCGCTGGATGCACGTACTGGAGAACAGGTGTGGGAAGTGCAAACAGCAGATTATCATGAAGACGGCGGCCATTCGCATCCACCGCTTATCGCCGACGGTAAAGTATTAATGGGCCGGACCGGTGGAGACCTGGGTGCCCGCGGCAAATTTACCGCGATTGATGCTGAGAACGGAGAAATCCTGTGGGAGTTTTATACAGTCCCAGGACCTGATGATTCTGTCTACTCAACCTGGAATACCACTGAATCTCCTCCTCTCGGTGGTGCTCCCTGGAATACGGCAAGCTTCGATGCTGAACTTGGCTTAGTGTATTTTGGTACCGGGCAACCTTATCCCTGGTCGGCCTTACTAAGAGGGTCAGGTGACTCACTTTATACCAATTCCATACTAGCCGTTGATATCGAGACAGGAGAGTTGCGTTGGCATTATCAAGTCATGCTTGATGACTCCTGGGACCGTGCCGCCTATGAAAGTCTGCTGGTGGATGTGGAAATCGACGGTACCCTGCGCAAGGCGCTGATACAAACCAGCAAAGTGGGTTGGGGAATCATGCTTGATCGAGAGACTGGCGAATTTCTCCATGCATTCAGAACTGCTTATGACAATTTGATTATTGGGTTTAACGAAGTGGGACGCCCAATCCTGAACCAGGAATTGGTCCCTTCCGAGCAAGACCTGGATTCCGGCAGGATTTTTGAAGTCTGCCCTTTCTACCATGGCGGTCGCGACTTGAATGCTGCCAGTTGGGACGCCACCACTGGTCATTATTATATCGGGATCAACAACACTTGCATGGATGCCACGTTTTTCACTGATGAGTATGATCGTGGCACTTTCTACCCTGGCATGACCGGACGAGCGAAGCGCGTGCCTGGCTATGATTATGTAGGTGAATTTGTAGCCTTTGACCCATTGAAAAGGGAGCGAGTCTGGTCGTATCGCGATAGTGCTGGTTCGGCAATGACCGCTTCTGCACTGGCTACCGCAGGTGGAATAGTGTTTGGAGGTACCGTAGATCGAGAGTTTTTTGCGCTCAATACAGATAACGGGGAACGTCTCTGGAGTACTCGACTCAACGGTGACATCTCCGGCGCTCCGATTACCTTTAAAGTACGCGGCAAACAATACGTAGCGGTTGGTGCAGGAGGGCGTATCGCACAGGCTGTTACCTACGGCAGGCTAACCGATACTGAATTGCCCCCGGGCAGCGGTGTGCTTTGGGTTTTTGCATTACCCTAGGGCCTGCTCACACTACTTGAGCCGTCTCTGCCAGCGAGCATTTTTGTGTCCAGCAAGGCAGAAAGAGCGTCGTATATAACTATATACAAGCGATTGATAACGAAGCGGGGCGCAAAAATGCGCCTGGCCCTTCGGGTTGTGGCTAAAAATAAAGAAAACGCCACTTATCGTTGCTCGTCGCTCATTTGGAATCACCAAACCACGCTCCTCGCGCCTCAATTGGCGCTTTTTTAGTCACAACACAGGCCACTCAGGTATTGTGAACAGGCCCTAGAAGCGTCATGTGATTTCCTCTATAGGAGCCAGACAGCAGATATTAATAAACGCCTGGGCAAGCCTGGGCGTTGCATATCGAATTTAATGATCTGGCTGACCATGGGATTGCTCCGGTGAACGTCTATCGATGCCTGGGTCACTGGCAAGATCAGGCTATGCAGAAATGTGGCGAATGCACTATCAGGTATTAGCTATTTCCTCTACAATCAAGAGCTTGAGGCCCGTTAACAGGTCTTCGGTTCGGCCTTTTTGAGTGCCCCGGGATTGCAACGAATTGTTACCCTCGGGGGAGAGCAGGACCCATATCAATTACACTGGCCAGCCAAGATTACCCAGGTAAATCAGCCAGCTATTCAATGATTTGCCGTCTAATAATGAGAGGTAACCGTAATGATTGCCCTACGAAACCGCCTGACTATTTCCCTGCTGTCTCTGCTTGTTCCAGGGCCAATGCTTGCCCTCGATCAGGGCGCCAGTCTCGCTGACCATCAGCCTTACTATTATGATATCGCTGATTGGGGCATGGCCGCAGAAGATATCACCTACGCCAGACACATTGCGCCAATCATGCAGCGTAGCTGTATCCAATGTCACCGTCCTGGTGGTCCGGGCCCCATGGCGTTCACCAGCTACGATGAAATTCGGCCCTGGGCACCGGTGATCATGTATCGCACTGCTATCCGTGATCGCATGGGTGCCATGCCTCCCTGGTATGTGGAAAAAAATATTGGCATCACAGACGGTTTTGAAAGCGATTACTCATTGTCCGATCTTGATCTCGCTATGATTCAAGCCTGGGTGCACAATGGCGCGCCTCGCGGTAACCCTGCCGATGAACCGCCACCATTAGTTTTTACTGACAGCAATGAGTGGACTTTGGGTGAGCCGGAATTGATTCTACGTGGACCCGATATGACCCGTCCGGCAGTTGGGCCTGACTGGTGGGGTGACATCGGCCTGGTGCCAACTGGTTTAACCGAAGACCGCTACGTGAAATCCATTGAGGTGCGCGAGGTCAATGACATTCCAACTGACCAGGGTACCAATACAGTTGGTGGACGTTATATTTTCCATCACATGACCTATCAGTCAGGCGTGCTTAGTGAGGATGGCAGCTATATTCTGCCTGATAGTTCCGTGAGCTGGCCGATTCATGAAGTGGGCCGTAATGCGGATGTGTTTCCTGATTCCGCTGGTCGCCTGTTACAGGCCAACTCAGCCCTGCATTTGCGCGCGGCACACATGCACTCAAATGGAAGAGAAACTACCGGCCATCTCGAATTCGGAATTACATTTTTCCCCCGCAGCTATGAACCTAAGTACACACGGCGTGGTCCACGAACAGGCAATGGCATAGATTTGGATATCTTGCCCAATAAGGCGAACCAGGAGTTATCCAATTATGTTGTGTTGCAGGAACATACAAAGATTATGGCGTTTGAACCCCACCTTCATGCGCCCGGTGTGCGTATGTGTATGGAAGCGATCTGGGGCCACAATGTGTTTACCCTGAATTGTGTAGGCTACGATCACAACTGGGTGAAGCAGTACATCTATAAAGAAGATAAGGCACCGTTACTGCCAAAAGGCACTGTGTTGAGAACGATTGCGTTCATGGATACTACTGATGCTAATCCTAATTTAGCAGATCCACGCAACTGGGCTGGCGGTGGACGCCGCTCGGTCTCCAATATGTTTATTGATCTGGGTTATTCAGTCACCATGACTGAGGAACAGTTCCAGGAAGAAATGGCGATGCGGCGGGCACAGATGAAGGACCGTAACGAGTACGACGTCGGCTGCCCATTATGTTGGGCACCGGTACCTGAGTACGACTCAGCGAGTGATGACGACTAGCCGGATAAGTCGGATAAATTGATCATTGAGAACACTAAGGAGCCTCTGATTAATGTTTGCGAGGCAGTCAGCGCAAGGCAAAAATCAGCGAAAAAGCGCAGTTTACAGGTCATAAATGCGCATTTTGAGCTGATTTTTAACGCAGCAATAACAACGTAGGTAATTAATCAGAGGTTCCCTAAAAATGAAAAGTAGTACTCACCTTACCCTCGTCGCATTACTCACCTCCGCTCTGAGTTTCGGTGTTCAAGCCCAGGAGCGGCGGATGATTCTAAGTGGTGAGATGGTTTCTCCAGCCTATGAGGGTTGGTGGCCAAATGGTGATGGCACTTTCAAGTTGTTTTTCGGTTACATGAATTCCAATTGGGAGCAACACTTTGATATCGCCATAGGGCCTGACAATTACTTTTCAGTGGTTGAAGAAGCGCAACTGGATGACTTGTCGCTGGACGGTTATGAAGATTCTACTGCTGATATGGGGCAACCGACCCATTTCTATCCGCGTCGTAATCCTTTTCTCTTTACTATTGATGTGCCTGCAGACTTTGGTGAACGGGAAGTAGTCTGGACACTAAGGAGTCAGGGCAAGATCGCTAGGGCCTATGGCAGTCTCTATCCGGATTATCGGATCGACTCTCAGGTAATATCCACTGAGGTGGGTGGTGCCTTCGGCAGTCTGGATGATCGCTTGCGCTCCAATATTGCACCGGAACTTGAAGTGAAAGGGGATAACTTTCGTACGGTTGCTGTAGGAGAACCTCTGGAGTTATCGGTGTATGCCAATGACCCAGACGATTTTCCAGCGCGTTCCCGGCGGCCCCTGCCCAGTACGCCAGAACAGATCTACCAACCACCTTCATCAATAGTCGCGTCATCGGGACCAGGGCTGCGTTTTTCCTGGAGTGTATACCGGGGGCCGGGAAATGCAGCGACGTTTGAGCCAACTCAGATGAAGACTTACACCGACACCCGAGTCTATGCTAATTCACCCTGGTCACCACCGTTCTATATACCGGAGCCTCCGCCAGGCAATATCTGGAATTCGGCAGTGACCTTTGACCGGCCTGGAGAGTATGTACTGCGCGGCATAGCAAGCGATGGCTCTATATTTACCTATCAGAACATCACGGTCACAGTCACTCCATAGAAGCCAGGATAAGGCTTGAGCAAAAACGCCTGATTCGCGGGCATCTCTATTTGAATTTTTTTAATTGACGCTGTCGGGATTTGCCGATTTCCTGCGTCTATTTTATAGGGCAATTAGTTATAGTTGCTTTAAATTCAATAAAACCCATTTAAGGAGCCTCTGATTAATTACCTACGTTGTTATTGATGCGTTAAAAATCAGCTCAAAATGCGCATTTATGACCTATAAACTGCGTTTTTTCGCTGATTTTTGCCTTGCACTAACTGCCTCGCAAACATTAATCAGAGGCTCCTTAAGTTTATATTTAACCAACTGTGGTTCTTCTATACATGTTTTGCATCGGGGTCCACTGAATTAGAGGAAGTAGTTATGCAATATTTGTGTTTAATCTATGAAGATGAAAGCTACATGATGTCGCGATCAGAAGAAGAGCAGCAGGAAATAATGTCCGGCTATTGGGCATTCACCACCGAAGTAAAAGAAAATAGTCAGCATGTTGCTGGCGAGGCTCTGCTGCCAACGGAAACTGCTACAACTGTGCGTGTACGTGACGGTAATCGCGTGACTACTGATGGTCCTTTTGCTGAAACCAAGGAACAGCTTGGCGGTTTCTATTTGTTGGATTGTAAGGATCTTGATGAAGCTATTGAGCTTGCGAGTAAAATTCCTTCTGCCAAATATGGATCGATTGAAGTCAGACCAGTAATGGTGTTCGACCAATAAACCAAAATGACGGCTAAGCAAGAGCAGGACTGTAAGTTAATTCACAGCCGTATACAGTTGCGTTACAGCGCAGTGCAGGCTGCGCTTCTGCGTCACCTGGGTTGTCTGGACAAAGCTGAAGACGCAATGCAAGACGCTATCATCAAGGCGTTGGAAACCTGGCCTCGCGATGGGATTCCGGAAAATACAGTGGCCTGGTTGGTTACGGCCGGGCTTAACGCATTCCGAGATCGTTACAGGAAAGATCAAACCGGTAAAAGGTATAAAAGGTATATTGATTCCCTTACAGATGGGGTTGATGGAAGTGCTTATGAACTAACCGAAGATTTGCCGGAGTTTGATGATGATGTATTGCGTCTAATATTTCTTTGCTGTCATCCCGCTATTACCCCTGAAAACCAACTGGCGTTAGCACTCAAGACCGTAATGGGATTCTCATTACATGAAATTGCCAGAGCATTTCTGCTGCAAGAAAAAACTTTGGAGCAAAGGCTAACCCGTACCAAACGAAAGATTGCAAAATCTGGTATTGCATTTGAAATCCCTCAAGGAGAGCGGCTCGAAAAACGATTGATTCCTGTTCAGCAGGTGATCTATCTAATTTTCAGTGAAGGCTATCACGGATCAAGTAATGAGTTAATCGATCATGTTTTGTGCCGCCATGCCATCACTCTTTGCCGTTCTTTGTGTCGGGTTATTCCCGAACCAGAAAACTTTGGTTTGTTAGCTCTGATGTTGTTTCAGGATGCCCGAGCTCCGGCTCGGATTGATGCTGGAGGAGATCTGGTGACATTAGATAAACAAGATCGAAGTCTCTGGAGAAGAGGCCAGATTTCAGAGGCGGATGTGTTGCTGCAAAAAGCGCTTAGAAAAAAACGCTCAGGAATCTATCAATTACAGGCAGCAATCGCTGGTTTACATTCATTGGCGAAGTCGAACAAAACAACGGACTGGATGCAGATAGTAGGTCTTTATTGCTTGTTGATGAAGCACCAGGGTGGTCCAGTGGTTTCACTCAATTATGCTGTGGCACTGTTATTTGCAGATCGAAGGAATGAGGCCGCTGCCATTTTGAGTGAGTTAGAAGTTGAGCTGGCTAACTATAGCCCCTATTGGGCAGCAAGAGCAAAGCTTGCAGAATTAAATGGAGTTGAAAGTGAACGTGTGAGCGCATTGCAAAGCGCAGTTCGATTAAGTGGTTCGGACCAGGAATTCAAGCATTACCAACTGCAACTGCAACAACCGGGCAGTGATGTAACTGCCTCTGAAACTTTTCACTGGGAGTGTAAATCTTAAGGAGCCTCTGATTAATGTTTGCGAGGCAGTTAGTGCAAGGCAAAAATCAGCGAAAAATCGCAGTTTACAGGTCATAAATGCGCATTTTGAGCTGATTTTTAACGCAGCAATAACAACGTAGGTAATTAATCAGAGGTTGCTTAACTGACTTTTCCAGGCAGTATGAAGTAGAGTAACTGGTAGCCAGGACAGACGGTCTGGGTTATGCTTCAAAGAAACAATAAGCAGGACAGCCCATGAAGTATTGCTCACCGCTTGTTCGAATTATTCCCGTCTTAATTATTCTTATCACCTTGCCTCTGTCACTGGCAGCAGGCGATGTCAATTTCCCAAAAACCATAGCCTGGTCCGCTTATCCCACTGGTACGGGTGGTTACAGTCAAGCCGTTGCTATTGGCAACATTTTGCAGCGTCAATACAGTACTAACCTTCGGGTTATTCCCGGTCGCAATGATGTTTCTCGTCTTGCCACCTTGCGAGCGGGTCGTGTGCATTTTTCTGCTGGAGGCTCGGAGTCGGTTTATGCGCAAGAAGGTATTTTGAATTTTGCCTCGCGTATTTGGGGTCCGCAGCCTGTTAGAGCGATGCTGTCTAATTATTCTGATGCCTGTTCCTTTAATTTGGCGACTGCCGCTGATGCGGAAATACATAGCATTGCAGACATGCGAGGCAAGCGCATGACTTTCGTGCAGGGCGCTCCGTCATTGAACAATGCGACTGCTGCATTGCTTTCCTACGCGAACTTAACCTGGGACGATGTCGTACCGGTGGAAGTTGGCGGCTATAACGCATCTATTGATGCGGTTCTCAATGGACGAGCAGATGCTGCGGGTGGCGCATGTAACTCTCCCCCTTTTTTGCGTATGGAAGCTTCCCCGCGAGGGCTGCGCTGGACGCAACTTCCCCATACTGATACGGAGGCAGTTAGTCGAGTGCGCGCACGCCTGCCCTGGTATGTGCCACACACTGCAATCGAAGGGCCTACTATCACTGCAAATGGAATTGACGTTTTCTCTTCTGCTTATCCATTTTTAGTGGGTTTGGAGAGTTCTGATGAAGGGTTGGTTTACAGCACTGTGAAAATCATGCTGGAGCATTTTGATCAGTATAAAGAAAATGCTCCTGGAGCAAACGGATGGGCGATAGAGCGCCAAAAATTTGATCAGGCTTTTGTGCCATATCATCCCGGGGCTATTCGCTACTTCAAAGAGATAGGTGTCTGGACCGATGCGGCCGAACGCACCCATCAGGCAAATCTGCATCGTCAATCAGTACTAAGAAAAGCATGGGACGCCTTTTTACCAACAGCGCCTGAGGGCTATGAAGAGTTTGAACAGGCATGGCTGATTGCCCGGGAAGTTGCCTTGGATGTTGCCGGATTAATTACATTGGGCGAAGGTCTATAGCGACGCTGCAAAGGAAAAGGCATGTCCCAGAATCTGGAATCAGCATTGAAAAACCCTGAAGTGGACGGTGCCGAGCCAGTGCAGAAAATTCGCTATCGTGAGCTGCCAGAGCACTGGCGCCTGGCCATGGCAGTCATGACTGCCTGCTCGATTGCTCTTGCTGCCAATCAGATTTTCAACCTCGGATTTTTTGTTGGCTATGTAATGTTGGATAGCCGCTACATGTATCTCATTACCGGGGTCATGTTATGCATGGTCTTCATTACATTCCCTGCCAGTAAGCATAGTCCAACTCATGTGCCCTGGTATGACGTTATAATCATGCTTATCATCGGCATTATTTTTTCTTACTATGCCTATTTTGCTGAACGCATAGTATTGGAAGCTTGGGAGTATGCAGCACCAACAATCGGCGTATGGCTTGCATTAGTAACCTGGGCGATTGTTTTAGAAGCTGGTCGTAGAGCAGGAGGGTGGCCGGTATTCGCTATCGTTCTGGTTTTCTCACTTTATCCTACATTCGCGGATTCCTTGCCTGCCGTTATCGCGGCGCTAAGCATTCCTATTCAGGATGTAGCCATCTTCCATGTGCTGGGAGAAGAGAGTTTGTTTGGCATTCCCATGCGAGTGTTCGCGCAACTGGTATTTGGGTTTCTGATTTTTGGCATCTCCCTGCAATACACTGGTGGCGGTCCTTTCTTTATTAATCTGGCATTCGCTTTACTCGGTCATTTCCGTGGTGGCCCAGCTAAAGTGTCAATATTTTCCAGTGGACTGATGGGGTCTATGAGTGGGGGGCCTATTTCTAATGTTTTAACCACGGGCCCTCTGTCAATTCCTGCTATGCGTCGCATAGGCTTTAGCAAGGAATATGCTTCGGGCGTGGAAGCCTGTGCATCCACAGGGGGTGTATTTATGCCGCCGATAATGGGTGCCACTGCATTCGTCATGGCGAGTTTTCTGAACATCAGCTATGTCACCGTTGCGATCGCCGCTATCGTACCATCTGTTTTATATTTCTTTGGCTTGTTTATGCAGATTGATGCCTATGCAGCTCGAAATAATTTGCGCGGCCTGCCTAAAGAAGAACTGCCAAGACTTGGCACAGTCTTCAAAGAAGGCTGGTATTTCATTGCAGTATTTGCAGCATTAATTTGGATGTTGGTTTATTTGCAGCGCGAAGCAGTTGCGCCTTTTTACGCAACTGTATTGCTGTTGGTGATAAACCAATTCACCAGGCATAAGTTGGATTCAGATCGATTTATGCAGCTTGTGGCTACCATGGGAAAACTCCTGGCAGAGCTCGCAGGTATTCTCGCCGCTATTGGATTGATCATTGGCGGGCTCGCCGTAACGGGAATTGCCGGCACCATAGCAAATGATCTGGTTTATCTGGCAGGCGAGAATGTTTTGATTCTACTGGTAATGGGTGCATTGACCAGTTTCATCCTTGGCATAGGAATGACGGTAACCGCTGCTTATATCTTTCTGGCAATCGTATTGGTTCCTGCTCTTACTAACTCAGGTTTGGATCCGCTGGCGAGTCATATGTTTGTGATGTACTGGGGTATGTTGAGTTTTATCACGCCACCAGTCGCCCTGGCAGCATTTGCTGCTGCTTCTGTAGCACATGTTTCGCCAATGCGAGCAGGTATTGAAGCAATGCGATTGGGTGCCATCATTTATATAGTGCCATTCTTTTTTGTGTTCAATCCTGCATTACTTTTACAAGGTAGTGCGGTGGAAAACTTACAGGCCATCTCAACTGCTTTGGTGGGTGTGGTATTGGTTTCAGCTGCGTTACAGGGTTACCTGATCGGATTAGGTGATTTAGGAAGCGGCACCAGTGGGATTATTGTGCGTTCGATGATCGGGTTTGCAGGATTAACTTTAGCGCTTCCCGCCGGTGGGTTGTTTGGGCTTAGCCAGATAACACTGCTGTCTGTCGCTATCGTTTTTCTTGTTGCTGGTGTTGGCTTACGCATCAGCATCAAGCCCTCTATGCAATCTGTCTAGCCAGATCGATTAGATTTTACTTTTCTCAGTGGAATAGTGAGTAAGCTCTTCGGAGTTATCGTGAATGTGTCTTTCGACCAAACTTGCGAGATCTTTTTTGAGACCAGCCCGAAGTTGGCAATGAAATCGGAATTTAACATGAGAGAAACGAATAGCACGACGAAGAGCAAAGGTAGAGAAAGCTAATTTCAAAACCTAAGAAGCCTCTGATTAATGTTTGCGAGGCAGTTAGTGCAAGGCAAAAATCAGCGAAAAAGTGCAGTTTATAGGTCATAAATGCGCATTTTGAGCTGATTTTTAACGCAGCAATAACAACGTAGGTAATTAATCAGAGGTTCCCTGATAATCGCAGTCCGGCCGCAAAGCATATGCCAGCTAAAGACGAAAGAAGGACGAGCGCATTGAAGGTTCGCGTTTGATCTGTTGTTTCGCTTTAAGTAATAATTGTAATTAATAGTCTCGATCATTCATTGTCGACCCCAGCACATTGAAGTGGATTCGAAGACCAGGCTGGCAGATTGCCCCATTTTGTCTATGCTGAATATGCCAGGCCTGTGATGGTCTTCACCTTTGCTGGCGAATAACTGTGAATTCAGAGGCTTTCAGGTCCAGGATATATCCTTTTACCATCAGCTCTCCGGGATCGAAAGGCTCCCTTGGATACAATTTCTCAGCCTCTTAATAAAACCCTAAAAACCGAAGGTCGCTAATGTCTCGATTAAGCATTCTAACAATCTGTTTCGCTGTTCTTATGCCTGCCAGCAAGGTGCACTAAGGGAGGGCGGCTTAACTTATGGACCCGATCGTGTCTTTCCTTATGGCTGGCCTGATCCCGACGCTCTACAGGAGCTTGATCAGTTCGCATTCATAATTGGCATGAATGATTGTTCTGAGGAGCGTTTAAACAATGTCATTGGAGAGTGGTAACCTTGAACACGAACCTGGGATGCCCACTACTGTATGCATGGGTTTGCCATTCGCGATAGTGGTAGATCGGGTAATGTGACCAATAGCAACATACGTATTTTTGATAGCAACAGTAAACAGTGCATGTCACATACTTTTCCTCTCCGGCTTATGGCTCAGGTACATGGAGTGGAGGTTTAATGGGAGATCGAATCGAACTGAAATACCACAAAAGGCACCTGGTACCAGTATTGATGGAGCCAATCGCCTTACTTTCTTCAATATCACGGATTCATCCTTTGACTGGAAAGGGGAATGGCTGAGTTTGCATGGCGGTGTTGTATTTCCCTTATTGGCGCATCAGCTGCCAGAAAACACTCTGATTTACCGGCTTGTCAGTTCTTTCGATCTTGTTTAAGTTTGCCTTTCGAGCTGTTCAATTCGCAAGGAAATTACCTAATGTTGCAGATCAAAAATGGCGTCAAGTCACTGGTAGAAAAAGCGGAATCTCAAGTCACCACCCTCAGCCCACAAGAGGTAGATGCACGGAGTACAGAGGAGGGGGTTTTGCTTGTTGATCTGAGAGACATTCGAGAGCTTCAGCGAGAAGGCACTATTCCGGATGCGCTGCATGTACCCAGGGGGATGCTGGAGTTCTGGATAGATCCTGCGAGTGAATATTACCGCAAAGAATTCGATACGGCCGATCATGTCATACTGTACTGCAACAAAGGGGCGAGATCTGCGCTTGCCGCGCAATCGCTGCAATCAATGGGTATTGACGCCGTCGCTCATATGGCGGGCGGATTTACGCGTTGGCAATCTGAAATAGGCCGCGTCGCTACTCTGCCATACCGCAAGAAGTAGCTATTTTATCGCTTCTATTGCCGCCACGATTACAGGCCCTGTCACTGGACGATCAAGGTGTTGTCTGGCTATGATGCTCTCCCATGCCTTAATTATGCACTCCAGATAGATTTCATGGTGAGCGCTCATGCAAAAATCCAGTTTTATAAACACAGGCAACAGGCTCTGCAACTCGGCAGATTCTCACTCTCTGAATCGTCGCCAATTTCTACGATCATTACTATTACTGGCTATTGCTCCGGCGGCTCTGGCGCAAAACAATGATCCGGTAGCGGTAAGAAAAATCCATTCTTTTAATATTAAGGTGAGTGACCTGGCGCGTTCGCTGAAATTCTATCAGGACTTGTTTGGCGCGCCGATTCAATCGCGACGCGATGGTAGTATTTACCTGCGTGTTGGAGATGGGCCGCATTTTTTCTCGATCACCCAGGCATCGCCAGCAGAGGTATTGGGCTTTAGTCACATGGGTCTCAGTGTTGCAGAGTTCGATATAGACAGGATTCGTTCACAGTTAGCGGCAGCGGGTATTCAACCTACGGCGGCCCCCGACTCCAATGAGAATGGTTTGGACCTGGCTTCCCGGTCCTGGGTGATTAATCAGAGTGATGGCGCTGAATTGTATTTCGCAGACATTGAGGGACTTGTCTACCAGCTTAGCAGTGAAAGCTTTTGCGGCGGTGTCGGACCCCGGGGTGATCTCTGTACTGAATTAGAATTTCCTGACAACGAGGGAATGTTTCGCTTAATTGACTACAGCCATTTCACTAATTTTGTGGCCAACCGGGGTCGAGCGAATACGTTTTATACTTCCACTTTCGGAAAACACTTCCAGGCATATCAGGGCCCGGCTGCACCGGTAATTGGTATTGGGGACGGTATTCAGTTTCTAATGTACGTTGGGGGCGATGCGCAGGGAGCGCCGACTCAACCTGCTCGTATTGATCATGTATGTTTCAGCGTTGAGATGTTTGATGTAGACGCCATATTGGTACAATTAACGGATTACGGGCTAACAGCGCGAGAAGACGCATCGAATACCCAGCCATTGATGCATTGGATCAGTATGCGGATGCCTGACCGAGGGGGTGCACCGCAAGGAACTCCGGAATTGTACTTTACTGATCCAGATGGCATTCGTATCCAATTGCAGGATTCGAGTTATTGTGGTGGCACAGGCTATTTAGGTGACAGTTGTCCCCCTTTGGCTTGATTTGGATTTTATTCTGGGAGCAGTAATAAAAGGATTCTTATGGAACATCGTTATATAGGTCGCAGTGGTCTTCGAGTGTCTCCCATTTGTATGGGAACGATGGGTTTTGGAACATGGAGCGACAAAAGCGAATCATTCAGGATTTTGGACACGGCGTACGAGCGCGGTATTAACTTCTACGATACCGCAGAGGTGTATCCTGTCCCTCCAACTGCAGAATTAGCCGGACTCACAGAAGAGATTTTTGGACAATGGATTAAGACTAAACCCAGAGATGGATTGATAGTCGCCACCAAGGTTGCTGGGGCTGCATCAGGTTGGTTCGTGCCGCCGATCAGGGAAGGACTGACTGCCATCGACCGCCATCATATTGAACAAGCCGTTGAAGGAAGTTTGCGTCGATTAGGCATCGACTATATCGATTTATACCAGGTACATTGGCCCGATACAGTTATTCCAATCGATGTCTCCATGGAAGCCTTGGATCGGCTCGTTGCTGCTGGCAAAGTTCGCTATCTTGGAACGTCCAACGAGAATTCCTATGGCTTAACCAAAGCCAATACTGTTGCTCACTACGAGGGATTGGCGCGCTTCGAGTCGATTCAGAATAATTTCTCGCTACTTAATCGACGCTTTATGGATGAGCTGGCTACAGTTTGTCGTCGGGAGCAGGTCTCCTTGCTGCCTTATTCACCCATAGGTGGAGGTGTTTTAAGTGGTAAATATAACGACGGTCAAACGCCGACTGATTCGCGTTTTGCAAATTATCAAGATACCACTGAGCCAAGGCAAAGGGCCATGGCCGACCGCTTTGTCAATGAAGGGACACTGGCAAGCACTGCCAGATACATCGAGATAGCTGCAAAGGCTGGAATGTCACCAGTAACCCTCGCGACAGCATGGAGTATGCAACATGATTTTGTAGCTTCTACGATTATCGGTGCGAGGACTGCTGATCAAATGGAAGAATCCCTGGCGGCATTAGGAATTACTCTCGATGCAGAGGTAATGAAACAATGTGAGGTGGTGCATTCAGCGATTCCTTATCCTATGGGCTAGGGCCTGTCCGCACTAATTGAGTGGCCCCTGGCAGAGGCCACTCAATTAGTGCGGACAGGCCTTGGTAGCCTTTGAATAAGTGTGGGCCTCAGTGCGCAATCTGTCATATCGGTCATTGCCTTCTGCAATGCTCTGACGTCTCCAATATTCAAAATGAAGTCGTGGTTCGGCATTTGTACGCTGCAGCGATTGATCCTGAAAAAGGATTGGCCGAGTGGGTTGCTTATCGGATGTTTGGCGACACTGCCGCAGTGGCCTCACTGTTGCCAGGATGGTGGCAGGAAGAAGCGCTTCCAGAAATATTCAGAGAAATGGATTCCGACTTTAACGCAACTGGCTTCGAGCAGCAGCCTGATTTAATTGCCGCCCAGGACAGGGAATATTGGCACACAGGGTGTACACTTGCTACAGACACACGACAAAGGGCGTCTGGCTCCTGTGACCAGCTTTGCAGGTACGCTTATTGGCGGTTGAATAATCTGAGCAATATGTCGCCTCTACTCGCCTCTACCTTATTCATTACGCTCAGGTAGTTGGTCGCGATTGGATATGGCAATAAATGAACTTGCTGCATTAGCAGGAGAGTTGCACATAATTAATGGTCCTATATATAGCTATAGCCAGTCCGTAGCTGGCGATGACCTGCTGCAGTCACCGAGCAGTTATTTTAAGGAACCTCTGATTAATTACCTACGTTGTGTTATTGCTGCGTTAAAAATCAGCTCAAAATGCGCATTTATGACCTGTAAACTGCGCTTTTTCGCTGACTTTTGCCTTGCACTAACTGCCTCGCAAACATTAATCAGAGGCTCCTTAAGGTAGTTACAGATGAAGAATCAGTGACTGTGTTTGTCTTTGACAGGGAATTGCCGCCACACCACTACTATTGTGATCAAGTGAGTTTCCTGGAGATAATAGCAAGCCAATTGGACCGACAGCTATTTCCCGCCTTACAAAATTTCCAGGAAGCGAACTGGTTTAAACTATTAGGTTGTGATCGCTAATATCCTAAGGAATCATCTTTTATGTCATTTGTATTTAAACCTGAGGCTATTCCTTCAGTGCCAGTTGCAGGCAGTGAGGATTTGTTCGCTGTGCGACGGATCTACTGCGTCGGTCAGAATTACGGTGATCACGTGCGGGAAATGGGTGGTGATCCCAGGCGGAATCCACCAGTGTTTTTTGGCAAGCCAGCCAATGCCATAGTGACCAACAATCAGGCGGTCCACTATCCGCCTGGCACAGACAACTTGCACTATGAGGCAGAATTGGTGGTGGCATTACAATCAGGTGGTGTGAATATCAATATTGATGATGCGCAATCCTGTGTATTCGGTTATGCCATTGGGATCGACTTTACGCGACGAGATTTGCAAGCCGCAGCGAAGCAGGGCGGGAAACCCTGGGATGCAGCAAAAGGGTTCGATGAGTCTGCCCCGTTATCAGCAATTTCACCTGCAGCGAATATTGATCCTCATAATGGCCGTATATGGCTGAGTGTAAATGATGAAATTCGTCAAGATGCAGATTTATCTGACATGATCTGGTCAGTACCTGAGATCATTACGCAACTCTCGATGCTCTATACATTGAAAGCTGGAGATATCATATTCACCGGAACCCCGGCCGGTGTTTCGGCGGTGGCAATTGGCGACCACATCAAGGCGGGTATTGCCAACGTGGGTGAGATCGAATTTGGATTGATTGCAGCGGATAACTTTTGAGTACTGATCAAGCCACACTTCTTTTTTTACTGGCCATTCTTTTGTGCCTGTTGATCTGGGGCAGAATTCGCTATGACATAGTTTCTCTGGGGGCTCTGTTTGCGGCCAGCGTTTTAGGTCTGGTGCCACAGGAAGACATATTCGCAGGTTTCGGGAATCCGGCAACCATTACGGTCGTGCTGGTGCTGATCGTCAGCTACGGTTTAACCCGTTCTGGTGGAGTGGAGTATATCAATCGTCTGGTAGATCCTTTTTCCGACCATCCTTTTTTGCATATTTCAGTGCTGACTTTTGTGGCAGCCACCCTCTCCATGTTTATGAACAATGTGGGAGCACTGGCGCTATTGATGCCCGTGGCCATTCAATCTGCAACTAAAGCCGGACGTTCTCCAGCTACAGTGTTAATGCCGCTCTCATTTGGTTCGATCCTGGGAGGCCTGGTGACATTGATTGGAACGCCGCCTAATATTTTGATTGCCAGTTATCGACAGGAAGTGACTGGTGAGTCGTTTACCATGTTCGATTTTTCCCCAGTGGGAGGCGGTATTGCACTGTGTGGCATTGTGTTCATGCTATTGCTTGGCTGGCGTCTGGTCAAAGTGCGAAAGCAAAGTACCGGTCTCGATCTATTCGATATTTATCATTATCTATTTGAAATCAAGGTGCCGGAAACATCACCAGTCAATGGTATGTTGACTGGAAAGTTCCGAGAAATATTGCGGGAAAAGAGAATGGATTTAGTGGCTCGCATCAGCGGTGATGAAGAATTCGCTCCGCCTGACGGGCGCTACAAAATTATAAAAGGGGACTACCTGATGATTCAGGGCTCCCATGATGACGTGCATGAGTTAGCGGCGGAGCAAGAGCTCACTATGCATACGGCAATGAATCAGCAGCAGGTATTCACCCATTCTGAAGATACAACAGTGATGGAAGTTGTAGTTACTGGGAATTCGCCTTTGGTAGGAAGAACACCAGTAGATATCCGATTCAACAGCCGTTATCAGATTACTTTGTTAGCGGTGTCTCGTTCTGGTACACCACATCAAAGCCGCCTGCGACACTTTGAGTTGCAAATAGGTGATGTGCTGCTATTGCATGGTGAAAAATTAAACATAGAAAGTGCCACAGGACGCTTGAAATGCTACCCACTGGCTGAGCGTGCTTTCGACATCAAAAATAATGCGAAGGCCATACCTGCGTTGTTGACTTTCACAGTGGCAATTGTGGCAACCGCATCTGGATTCATTCCTATCCAGCTGGCGCTTGGCATTGCCACTGTAGTAATGGCTATTACACGAATCGTTCCGGTGAGAGAATTTTATGACGGTGTGGAGTGGCCGGTGGTCATATTGCTCGGCGCGATGATTCCATTAGGTGCAGCCTTGCAGGACACAGGTACTACTGATCTGTTGGTGGATGGAATTCTTGCAGTGGTGGGTGATTTGTCACCGGTCATAATCCTGGCAATGATTCTCATTGTCACCATGACAGTTTCTGATGTGATGAATAATGCGGCCACTGCGATTTTGATGGCACCTGTTTCTTACAATATTGCGACTGCTTTAGAACTCAATCCGGATACGTTCCTGATGGCCGTGGCTGTAGGTGCATCCTGTGCTTTCCTTACGCCAATTGGGCACCAAAACAATGCATTGATCATGGGGCCAGGAGGTTATCGCTTTGGTGACTACTGGCGCATGGGTCTGCCGTTGGAAATCGTTATAGTCACGGTCGCCATTCCCTTGCTGCTGTTTTTCTGGCCACTCTAGTTTGATCTGCTTTAGGGGATGGGGTAGTTTAGTTGCTCCACGCTTTATCGATTTAGGCAGCCTCCGATTAATGTTTGCGAGGCAGTTAGTGCAAGGCAAAATCAGCGAAAAAGCGCAGTTTATAGGTCATAAATGCGCATTTTGAGCTGATTTTTAACGCAGCAATAACAACGTAGGTAATTATTCAGAGGTTCCTTAGCCTTTCATGCGGGTCAATTGGAAATCCTACAACCCCGGTCAATTCTTCGATGAGTTGATTAGCAGCCCAGGTTACGCACGTAAACCTGCGCGCCGCCTCGCCAGTTATTTGCAATCTCTGAATCATGAAGATCTGTTGCAAAAGAGAACGGCTGCAGAACTCGCTATCAAAACTATGGGCATCTCTTTTACTGTTTACAGTGATGCTGGAAACATCGATCGCGAATGGCCTATGGATATCATCCCGCGCATGATCGCGGCTTCGGAATGGGATAAGACAAGCAAAGGTCTTGAGCAGAGGCTGCGGGCGCTGAATTGCTTTATTCATGATATCTACAACGATCAAAAAGTTCTTAAGGACAAACTACTTCCCAAAGAGTTAATTCTTGATTCTGGCAATTTTCGAAAACAGTGCGTAGGCATCAAACCACGTTATAACGTGTGGGCTAACATATGCGGCACAGATCTGATTAAAGATCACGACGGTCAGTTCTATGTCCTGGAAGACAATCTTAGAGTCCCTTCCGGTGTTTCTTATATGTTGGAAAATCGGCGGGTTACCAAACGCGTTTTCCCGGAGCTGTTCGACAGCAATTACAGCATTAGGCCGGTTACTGAGTATCCTACTGAGCTATTCGATATGCTGGCGTCTTTGTCGCCGCGTCAGGTTAAGCATCCCTCTATCGTTGTGCTGACACCAGGCATTTATAACTCGGCCTATTTCGAGCATTCCTTTCTTGCACAACGCATGGGGGCTGAATTAGTAGAGGGCGGAGACCTGGCTGTAGAAGGTGAAAAAGTATTCATGCGCACCATCGATGGCTTAGCCCCGGTTGATGTTATTTATCGCCGCATCGATGATCTCTTCCTTGATCCATCAGTATTTAATAAAGATTCGGTACTTGGCGTATCGGGTCTATTCAATGCCTGGGTAAAAGGCAAGGTGGCACTGGCCAATGCTCCTGGGGCCGGGGTTGCAGATGACAAGATCATTTACACTTATGTACCAAAAATCATCAAATATTATTTGGATGAAGAGCCCATCCTGCCAAATGTGCCGAGTTTTATGTGCGTCGATAAAAAACAGCGGGATCACGTTTTAAAAAATCTGGACAAACTGGTAGTAAAGCCGACAAACGAATCTGGTGGTTATGGAATGCTAATCGGTCCTCAGGCCAGTAAGAAAGAATTGGCCGAATTTCGGCACAGAATTAAAGCGGATCCTCGCAACTATATGGCGCAGCCTCTCATATCGCTTTCCACCGTTCCCATACTGGGGGATCATGCTGTAGAACCCCGCCATGTGGATCTGCGACCGTTTATCCTGCAGGGAGCAAATACCTATGTCACTTCCGGCGGTCTCTCTCGGGTTGCCATGGTGAGTGGCTCCTATGTCGTGAATTCTTCTCAAGGTGGTGGCAGTAAAGACACCTGGATCATCGAAGATTTCTAACCATTATGAGTGTGTTGTTATCCAGAGTCGCAGAACGTGTTTATTGGCAGGCCCGCTATTTGGAACGGGTAGAGAATACGGCGCGGCTGCTGAGTGTGTTTTCGGCGCTGCTCATGGATTTGCCTCAAGGTACTAAGCTGGGTTGGCACTCACTGATTCAGATTACTGGCAACGAAAAAGGATTTAATGAGCGATTCAAACAAGCTCAGGAGCGGCATGTCATTCGTTATCTGCTCGCAGAAGACAATGGAGTGTCCATACTTAATATGTTGGCACAGGCCCGGGAAAATGCCAGAACTACCCGCGAAATTATGCCCACCGAAGCTTTTGAGTTAATCAATAATCTGTACTACAAAGCCAGAGAACAGGCTGAGCCAGGGGTGGATAGAGGTAAACGGCATGAGTTGCTGGATGGCATCGTGGCTGACTGCCAACAGATATGGGGATTGCTGGCTGGAACCATGAGCCGGGATGCAGCCTACAGCTTCGTGCGTATGGGCCGTGGTTTGGAGCGAGCAGATATGACTACGCGTATCGTTGATGTGGGCTCAAGCAAACTTTTGCCAGAACTTGAAGTCGAAGCTGCGGACGCCGAATCGCGTGAGCCTTATGAGAATATTTTGTGGATGAACGTATTGCGCTCCCAGAGCGCTTATCAAATGTATCGTCAACATGTAAGAGAACGGGTTAAGGCTGAAGAGGTCGTGCGTTTCCTGCTGCAGAATGAAGAATTTCCGCGGGCAGCAGCTCACAATCTGACCACTGTTACTAAAGTGCTGCACAAGCTGCCCAACAGCTCGAAAGTGAAATGGCAGACCGATAAAGTGCGAAGACTGATCCGAGATGCAGGCATTGATAAACTGCTGCGTCGTGGATTACTGCGTTATCTGGACAATGTGCAGAAAGAAATTGCCAAGGTGCATTTCAAGATTGCCGATATCTGGTTCCTGCCAGACAAGTAACTCATGAGAAATTTCAGGTGCAACTGTGGGCAGACTTTGTTCTTTGAGAACACCCTGTGTCTTCAATGTGGTGAAAAAATTGCATTCGATCCTGATACTTTTGCCATGAGTCCCGTCGGTGACCGTCAATTGTGCCGTAACAGTATCGAATATAATGTCTGTAACTGGGTGGTAATTGAAAAGGGATCCGAATATTGTTTCTCCTGTAGTCTGAACCAAACCATTCCTAATTTGTTAGAACCCAACCGCCGCCGTTGGTGGAAGAGTTTGGAGCACGCCAAACGACGTTTGATCTATTCTTTGTTATCTCTTGGCCTGGTCATTGAGAATAAGCGAAAAAGTGAAGACGGCTTAGCTTTCCAGTTTATTGAAGATCAGCGCACCAATCCTGGCGTGTTTGAAGAGCATGTAAGCACTGGCTATCACAACGGACTCATCACGATCAATATTGCAGAAGCCGATGAGGTCAGTAGAGAGATTACCAGGCAGTATACCGGCGAGTTATATCGAACGCTGCTAGGTCATTTTCGTCATGAAAGTGGCCACTACTATTTTCATCGACTGATAAAAGGTCGGGAAAGGCAGCAGGGATTTAGAAACTTGTTTGGCGATGAGCGTGAAGACTATGGTATTGCACTGGAAAACTACTATACCAACAAGACTGCAATGTCTGAGGATTCAGATCTAATCAGCCATTACGCGCAGGCTCATCCATTAGAGGATTGGGCAGAGGTGTGGTCACACTACCTGCATATGGTGGACACGCTGGATACAGCCAGTCACTACAATATGCAGCAGGGCTCAACGCAGTGGGACAATATAGATGAGTTACTGGTGAAGTGGTCAGATTTGTCGATGATGCTTAATGCGCTGAACCGCAGTATGGGGCTTGAAGATGCGTATCCATTTACGCTATCGGAAGCAACCCTCAATAAGCTTCGCTTTGTCCACGGTCTGATTTATCCCAGTTAGCAGCCCAGGCCAGAGGTGGCATTTGCCGAAAGGCTTCTTTTAGACGCTCATCCCAGTTGCGCTTCAAGTCACGAAGGAAATCGCTATCTTCTTCGAATCGTAGTGGTTTGGGCTCAGATAGATCATTGGCCCTGATAATGGTTAATTCGACTGGAGGTCCTACGCTAAGATTACTGCGCATCGTGGAGTCCATAGAAACTAATGCGGCCATTGCGCAGGTATCTAAATTTAGATCGGGAGCAAGGACTCGATCAAGAATAGGTCGGCCATATTTACCTTCGCCAATTTGTAAGTAATTGGTGTCTTTGGATGTGGTGATGTGATTGCCTTCTGGATAAACCATGATTATTTCATGATTGTTATCTCGAATCTGGCCACCTATTATGAAGCTTGCTTCGAAATTCTTACCTTCTACTGCGCGCTTGTCTTGTTGTTCGCAGCTAATGTCGCCTAGGTAGTCAGCCGCTTCTTCAACACTTTCCATTGTAATTAGGTTAGGTTCTGCATTTTGCTTAATGTCGCTGTTAACTTTAGCGATGGTTGCTTGCGATGTGGCGAGGTTTCCAGCGGTAAGGATGACGAATTGTTTTTCATCGGGAATCCCGAAGCGAAACATCTTGCTGTAAGTGGACACCTGATCGATACCCGCGTTGGTGAGGGAATCCGAACAGAATACCATCCCGGCATCGACGGCTACGGCTACACAATAGGTCATGCGAATCCTGCGTAAATTTTTCGTTCCGGAATCATACTAAGTATGAGGGAGTCAGCATAGCGCTAATTTGGAGACCGCTGTAACCCTCGAAACTACTGGGTTACTGGTATCATATTGAAATTTTGGGAAATTTGCAGTGAGTTGTCTGGGTATAGGTAAAACCAGCACCGGACCAGAAGCTCATTCCGGTGCCTGAAAAGACTGGCAGGGGAACAAACTGTTTAAATGTTGTCCGCCAGGTCATCCAGATCGTCCCAATCGTACTCCATGGCAATTCGCCTGGAGTCCAGGCGCTCCTCGATTCGACGCCTCAGTTCGGTCACATGGGACTTAGAAGTCGGGGCTACAACTGCTTCCGGTTCTTCTGCTTTCATAAAGTCGACTCAAGGTAACTCGGTTGGGGTTTCGGCAGTTTCTTTGGTGGTTTCCGAATTTTCCTTCCAATTCTGTTCTTGCATAGTACACCTCTCCAAGCAGATATCGATCGCACACCTCTGTTATTCGATATATCGTTGCAATAGCAAGGTTATTAAATTTGCCAAGGGGAAATTTCAAATTCATGACAAAAGGTCTTGCCACGAAGAGAAGCAGCTTTAGAGAGTAGTATGAACTTAGGGAGCCTCTGATTAATATTTGCGAGGCAGTTAGTGCAAGGCAAAAATCAGCGAAAAAGCGCAGTTTATAGGTCATAAATGCGCATTTTGAGCTGATTTTTAACGCAGCAATAACAACCTAGGTAATTAATCAGAGGTTCCTTAGAGAGAATCGACGGTTTGTTGTCGCAGTAGTTTCTTGGCGATTTTGCCGGAAGCGATGCGAGGTAATTGTTCGTATTGAAAAAACGCTCGCTCTGGGATTTTGAATGCAGCTATTTTTTCAGCCAGGAAACCTTTAAGTTCCGATTCGGTAAGCTTGTGATCAGCTTTTAACATAACAGAAGCGCAGGGAACTTCGCCCAGGCGTTCGTCAGGTATTCCATAAACAGATACTTCGCTGACGGCAGGATGTTCACAGATTGCATACTCCACCTCTGCGCAGGCAATATTTTCGCCGCCTCGAATTACTATGTCTTTCGCACGATCCATGATGATTAGAAAGCCTAAGGAGTCGAGTCGACCGATATCGCCGGTATGAAACCAGCCATCTTTCAATACTTCGGCAGTGGCTTCTGGTTTGTTCCAATACCCTTTCATGAGTGTTGGCCCCTTGATGCAGATTTCCCCAACCTGCTCGTTTTCAAGTGTGTTCCCCGCTTCGTCAACGATTTTCAATTCAGTTACGGGAGGGGTAGGTCTGCCAGTGCTGTTTGGACGCGAATAGTAGAATTTGCCAGAAATGATGGCGCCAATTCCATTCGTTTCAGTTAAGCCATAACCAAGACCGGGCAGGGCTTTTTCTGGAAACTTCTCCTGTATCATGTTTAAGTGTTCAGGAGGTCTTGGCGCGCCACCACTTTGTACCCCGCGTAAACTGCTGAGGTCAGTGGTGGCAAATTTTTCCGATTGCATGACTTCCCATGTCATTGTTGGCACGCCATGCAATATGGAAATGCGTTCCTGTTCAATCATATCCAGAGCCACGTCTGCATCCCATTTGTACATGATGACGAACTTGCGCTGGTAGATGAAACAACTAAGAAACTGGGCATGGCTTCCAGTGACATGAAACAGGGGGACATTAGCCAATAGCGCCGGCTGACACTCTGGATCAGGTTCAAGTAATTCCGGTCGTAGGGTCTCGCCGACCTCTTTGACGAACTTCCAGGTATAGAGGGCGTTTATAATCGCGCGGTGGGTTGAAAGCACGCCCTTGGGTTCACCAGTTGATCCCGACGTGTACATGATTGATGCATCATGCTCCGGAGTTATATTCAGGACCCTCACTTCTTCGCTGGTCAAAGGTTCAGCAGATTTAAGCAGGCTATAAAACTCTGGTAAGGACGTTGGGTCAGTCGGTGCAGGTTTTATCAGCACCGCCGCAATGCCAAGGGTATCTAGGTGAGTAGAGATAGACTGATAACGTGGGGAATCCACAAAAATAAGCTGGCTGCCGCTGTCCAGCAACCCATATTCAAGCTCTGCGCTTTGCCACCAGGAATTCATCGGCACGACGATGCCACCAAGCATGGTGATGGCCATATATGCCAGACACCATTCAGGACAGTTGCGAGCACAAATCGCAACCCGGTCTCCGGGTTTGATTTGATAATCCCTTAGCAACACGCTGGCGAGCCGCCTGGACATTTCTATGCTTTTTGCGAAACTAAACCGTTCTTGCTGGTAAACGAGAAATGGCAGATCAGGTTCGCTTAGTCCAAGTTCGTAAAGCTCGAACAGGTTCGCAGGGACTTTCGTGAATACAGGGGTCTCATGACCTTCGATAGTCGCTGACCCTACAGCGAAAGGCGCGGTGGGTGCTGTATGTTCCGCAACTATCTCTTTTAGTTTCACCAGATCCTGGTGAATTTCTTCATCAGTCAACATTCAGGGTTCTACTCGGGCATAAATTCAACAGTCACTTTTCCCATCGCACGGCGCTGAGTAAACACGTTGAAAGCTTCTACATACTGATCGGCGGAATAAGTTTGGGTCACTAAGGGTTGCAATTTGCCTTGTTCATACATCTCAAGCAGTTCTGCGAAATTCTTTTCATACTCGGCTGGCTCCTCCTTTCGGAAACGCCCCAGGAATACCCCAACCATTGAGCTGCCTTTAAGTAAGGCCAGGTTGGCTTTGTATTCAGGAATGCGGCCACTGGTGAACCCGATCACCAGAAGACGTCCTTTCCAGTTTATGCATCGGCAGCATTGATCGAATAAATCTCCACCGACTGGATCGTAAATCACATCTGCTCCCCGTCCATCGGTGAGTTCTTTAACCTTTTCCTTTAGCTCGCCACCTCCGTAATTGATGGTTGCATCAGGGTTGAACTGGCGCACGAAGTCTAACTTCTCATCTGTGCTGGCTGCTGCGATAACCTTAGCTCCCATCACTTTGCCAAGTTCGACTGCGGTGATTCCAACACCGCCGCTGGCGCCAAGCACCAACAGGGTTTCTCCCGGCTTCAGTTGAGCGCGCTGTTTGAGTGCGTGATAAGAGGTGGTATACACCATGGCAAAACCGGCGGCGGTCTTGAAATCCATATTGTCCGGAATGCGGTGTACAGCGTCGGGTTTGACCAACACCTGCCCAGCGAGACCGCCGATGCCAGGAATGGCCATAACCCGGTCGCCAATATCGAATCCTTCAAATCCTGGGCCTAATGCTTTAATGACGCCACCTACCTCAGAGCCTGGTGTAAATGGCATAGGCGGTTGAAACTGATACCTGCCCTGAATTTGCAGGCCATCAGGGAAATTGAGCGCAGCAGCATGCACCTGAATAACTGCTTCGCCTTCGCCAGGTTCAAGATCAGGAACTTCTTCCATTACCAGATCTTCCGGAGGGCCATAAGCTTTGCACAATACCGCTTTCATTAGTTACTCTCTTTTAACAGACTGGGTTCTGGGTTTAGGTCGTTGCCCTGGCCAGTAATGACTAGCCGGAGAAAGCTGGATTCAACCATGAAAAAGGTCTGAACTCAAATTTGAAAAGATGAGTAGAATGGCGACTGCTCTATGTGTTGTTGTTGCGGATTCGCCAAAGCAGTATAGTAGTTCGAACAGGCTTTATTGTTCTGAATTGAGCTATAAAGCGGGTCTTCTGATAGCCACCAATCCTCAATTTAATAGCCTTATCATGCTTACCATGAAGCCTTACCATGAATGAAGAACAACGCCTGAGCTATCTTCGCAGTATGGGGTATCAGGTGTACTATCTGCGGGCTATCCTGCCTGATGACAGGCCTTTGCTCCGCCATGACCTACCAGAGTCATCTAGCGTGGAGATGGAGAAAGTGTCTAAAGCAACAGCGACAATCGCTGTTGGGAAAAGACAAAAAACTGACCAGAAGACAGGTTTTGAGCCTCCGCAATCGAAGCAGCCTCGCAAATCTATACAGGAAAGCACCGGGGTAAAAAAGGAAAGCGTTAGCGGAGTGGATGCCGGAGCTGGGCTGCGAAAAATAAAAGAGGAATCAATGCGGGGTAAATCTGAAGGCAGTACGGACAGCAGCCCGGCAGGCTCAGAAATACCTGCCCATGCTGATTCATTGAAATTCAGGTTACAGTACTACGCAATCGGTGATCAGTTAGCAATTATAAATGAAGAGCCGTTTGAGATTCTTGGGAAACAAGGCAGGGAAAGCCTGGTGTTGTTAAAAGCTATACTACATGCACTTAAGCCTGGGTTTGATTCGCCTCTGAAGTCTGAATCATTTGATTGGCCAATTGCAGAAGGATTGAGCGCAGCGGAGCCGGAGAGAGCAGCACGGCTGGCATTGCAAGGATTTATAAATCAGCGCCAGTCTCAGGAAAGATTCAGCAATCTTTTAGTGTTTACCGCTCAACTTGGCAGGCTGTTTAATGAGAATTCTCCTGATGAGCCATTTGGGGATGTAAAAGGCAGTGCTATAAATTGCCAATTGACGCTCACCCATAGTCTGCATTCAATATTGGCCTGCCCCCTCTTGAAGCGGGAAGTTTGGGCCCATCTCCAGCCTTTGCTAAATAGACTGCAGGTGCAGTGATTCACCCGCAGTTATGGATAAATAATAAATGCAAAGTCCTCAGTTTTTTGCGCGTACCATGCGCAACAGTGATCTTGATTTGGTAGTGCAAAATGAGATTGCTGCCTATGAGCATCCCTGGAACAAACGAATTTTTGTGGATTGCTTGAGGGCTGGTTATCAATGTTGGGTATTAGCCAACAAACAGCAAATTGTAGCTCATGGCGTTATGTCTGTTGCTATAGGTGAATGTCATCTATTGACCATTTGTGTAGATCCTGACTATCAGCGTGTTGGCTATGGGCGCAGGCTGTTCCAATTATTACTGGATCGTGCATGTAAACTGGAAGCGAAAGCATGCTTCCTGGAAGTTAGAGCATCCAACGAGGCGGCGATTTCGCTCTATCGTTCACTTGGATTTACACAAATTGGAGAGCGTAAAAACTATTATCCCGGTTCAGGTAATGAAACGGCGGGGAGAGAAGATGCTCTCATCATGTCTCGGAGTCTGCCTTTTGTCCTGGGCGGTCTCACCTGCGCTGGTGCTTGTCGCTGACATCCGATCAGTGACTCGATTCGGTAGCTTGCCAAGGAGTTTAAATACAGCGATTAGAAGGAATGCGGCAAGCATAATTCCACCAAGCATGATAACTGTCCCCAATAAGATATTGAGCATCTCTCCCAGGGTCAGATTTTGCCACGATGCGATCGCCCAAAG
Organism: uncultured Pseudohongiella sp.; assembly: GCA_965198435.1. Classification (GTDB taxonomy): domain Bacteria; phylum Pseudomonadota; class Gammaproteobacteria; order Pseudomonadales; family Pseudohongiellaceae; genus UBA9145. The sequence continues at coordinate 1,411,017 of OZ240664.1, forward strand.
GCAAAGCCCGCCAACTAGAATGCCTACGAATATCCCGGTGTTTTTCTTGCGAATTTTTAGAAATGAAAAAATCATGGTGGAGCCTCTAAGGAGCCTCTGACTAATGTTTGCGAGGCAGTTAGTGCAAGGGCAAAAATCAGCGAAAAAGCGCAGTTTATAGGTCATAAATCGGCATTTTGAACTGATTTTTAACGCAGCAATAACAACGTAGGTAATTAATCAGAGGTTCCCTGAGCCATTAAAACTAGAAGTGCATTCAGGATAACTTTTACAGCCCCAGAATTCACCATTCTTACCCTTTCTTTTTACCAGGACATTGCCGCAGTCCGGGCATTTGAATGCTGTCTCTGGACGACCTTCAATATCCCTTAAGGTGACTTTACACCCTTTGGAGTAGCCGCTGCAGAACCAGTAATTCCCCTTTTCGGGAGTGGCACGAACCATTCTGCGAGTACACAATGGGCAGCGATAGTTAGAATCAATTTCAGTGCTGGGTTTTCCGTCGAGATCATTTAAGCGGGTACGACATCGGGGGAAATCGGTACAACCCCAGAATGGGCCCATGCGGCCTTCGATGCGGCGCAGAGGCTTTCTGCACCTGGGGCAGGGATGTTTGCGCGTATCTGCGTCAGATTCGGCAGTCTGTCCGGGAAGCGTATCAGACAAGGGTTCACCAGCGGATAGGAAGCAAGTGGGATACAGATTACAGCCTGTTATCTGACTGTCAACCTGGGTATTGATCCAGACATGTTTGGCGAGGAATATCTTAGGCCTGTTCACACTACTTGAGTGGCCTATGCTAGAGGGCATTTTTGCGCTCAGCAAGGCAGAAAGAGTGCCGTATATAACTATATATAAACGATTGATAACGAAGCGGGGTGCAAAAATGCCCCTGGCCCTTCGGGTTGTGGCTAAAAAAACGCCCCTTGTCGTTGCTCGTCGCTCATTTGGAATCACCAAACTATGCTCCTCGCGCCTCAATTGGTGCTTTTTTAGTCACAACAGAGATCACTCAATTAGTGTGAACAGGCCCTAAGCACGCTGAAGCTTAATGGCATTGCAACTCAGTAGCAGGATTCGATCTGGATTTCAGGATCACTAAGGTAGGTTTGCAGGCGATTGATCCAGCCAGCTAACCAACGTTGCTCGTTACGTTCGACCGGAGCATTAGCAACGCGGTTCTGCAGTACTCTGCTGGCAGCAGCTACAAAGTTTTCTATACTGGCTGAGTGTTGATTCATACGCTCGAGAACCTGTCTCAATCCCCAGCCTTGTTGCTGATAGCGCTCTGATGGATTGAGACCACTTCCTTTAAAATGCAGATAGTCGATTAAGGCATAATGTCCCATTGGCGCATTGCTGTTCGCCAAAGTTGTGATCGTGTTACGAATGTCTGTTCGCCTGGCGGGTGGGAAGCTGGCGATTATAGCTGCAAGAGTGTCATTCAGGCGCTGCACAATGAATTCTGCCTGAAGATCCATCGTCGATTGCAACAGGCGACTCAACTCCTGCATCTCTGTGCTGTCAATAGCCTTGTAAAAGCTTGATCGATCTGGCCAGGGATTCTCAGCAGATATAGGATCATTCAGCCAACTCGGCAGCAGCGCACCAGCATTTTTCAAATAGGTGAGAAGCGCGGGAAATGTTTCCTCAAACGTCTCTTGTTGATGTGGGCCGTACCAAATGAAGTGACCAATTCCGAGTGATGGAAAGTCCTCTCCTTCATTCCAGTGGGTAAGGCATTGCAGTCGCTGATTACACTCATTACCGAATACCTGTTGTCCCAGCCACTGGTATTGTGGTGACGATAGGCTTGGCAGCTGACCATAAACCGGGGAAACCAGCACATAAGCTGCTGTTAGAACCAGGAAAAACCTGTTGAATATGGCTGAATTTGCTGGCATTTTTGGTTGTTATATAAAGAAATGAACAGGTTCTCATACGAGACCAGAATTTGCGCCAATAGCCGATATACGTGGCGTGCAGGGAGGTTCCGGTTAAATCCAGCCAGTATTTCCCCCGACTCTGCCGTGCATATCAGTGCGCTGGTATAAAATTAATCGGCCAGATAACAGAAAACAACGGTTTTTATGGCTGAAACAGCAACCACAGAAACAGAAGAAGTCGAAATCGAAGCGCCTGTCGTAGAGGGTACTGCAGAGAATACCGAAGCGGTGCAACCGAAAGACGAGTCCGTGTGGCAATTTTCCAAAATCTACCAAAAGCTTAAATACGGGCTTAAGTACGGTAAAGAGCTGGAGGTGGCTGTGAAAGAGGTCGAGCAGAGTCTGCTCGGTCTGCCTGATGTCCGTTTGTGCACAATCTTTCAGTCAGTGGACAACGGTAAGGAAATCTTGGCCGCCGTCAAAGGCGGTGATCCAGATGATGATTCCATCGAGATCAGAGCGCCTTTCAGCATAACCTCTCTTACTGGTTATGTGGCATTAAGTCAGCGTACTTTGGTAATCAAGAATGTTAAAAACAGCGAAGAGCTGGCTGACATCCATCCTCATCTACAATTCGCTAGCAGTTTCAGTGATGCGAAAGGCTGGAAGGTCAAATCGAGAATCGCTCTGCCTGATAAGGATGACGTTCTTTCAGGCGTAATGCAGCTGCTTAACTTTCAAGGTGATAGAGATTTTATCAAAGAAGATTTAAAACACGCGATGGTGGTCAGCTAGATGTTAGCCAGGCAATCTCGTTCTGCATTGCAGAGTACCCAGGGTCCTTATGACTATCTGGTACAGAAGGGTAGAATCTCCAGTGTTGAGTTGGAAAATGTTTTCAACAAGGCTTCACTCTACAGTGTCTCAGTGTCTGGCATATTGATGGAAGAGTACAATATAGAGGCAGACCTGATCGGTAAATCGCTTGAATATTATTACCATGTACCCTACATGAAATACGACTCCGGTCATGAACTTCCTGTAGATTTGCTAAAGAACATAGGTGTTAGCTATCTGCGCCGCAACCTTTGGTTACCGGTGGCTGGTGACAAAGAAGAAGCGGTTATTCTGATTGATGACCCTTTAGATTATCAGCGGATCATGGAAATTCAGAGTGTAGTAAATGCCAGGAATTATGAATTCAGGGTAGGGCTGCCTGAGCACATTATCCAGTTCCTTAAAAAGGATGCTGGTGACGATTATGAAGAAGGGTTCGACGACATTTTGTCTTCCATGGACGGTGAGGGAGGTGTCGAGCTCGAAGACAGCGACGATGAAGAAGATGAAGGCCTGGCAGCCACATCAGCCATCATTCAGCTGGTAAATCGAATCATTGCTGAATCTGATCGATTGGGTGCTTCGGACATCCACATTGAGCCCGGTAAAGACGGCGCACCTGGCAGGGTGCGAATTCGAGTTGATGGGTTGTGCCGGGAAATTATCAAGGTTCCGAAAGAACATGGCGCGGCATTGATTGCTCGTATTAAGGTGATGTCGCGGCTCAATATCGCAGAGAGGCGTTTACCGCAGGATGGTAAGTGTAAGCTCAAAGTCCGTGGCAGGAGATTGGAGCTGCGTGTTGCTACGGTTCCAACAGTGCAAGGTGAGAGTGTCGTACTTCGTATTCTTAGTGCTGGTGCTGCCATGCCGCTGGAAAAGCTCAACATGACGCCAGTCAATCACGATAAAGTGATCGAGCTCTCGGCACATCCTCATGGATTATTTCTCGTGGTAGGCCCAACCGGTTCGGGTAAGACAACTACCCTGCACGCCGTACTCGGCCATATTAACAGCCCGGAACGTAAAATCTGGACGGCGGAAGACCCTGTTGAGATCACGCAACCAGGTCTCCAGCAGGTTCAGATGATTCCTAAAATCGATTTTACTTTTGCGACGGCAATGCGTGCCTTCTTGCGTGCTGACCCGGACGTGATTCTGATTGGTGAGATGCGTGATGAAGAAACCGCCAGCATTGGTGTGGAAGCGTCTCTTACCGGTCACCTGGTGTTATCCACGCTGCACACGAACTCTGCTCCGGAAACGATTACCCGTCTTTTGGATTTAGGGCTGGACCCCGTTAACTTCTCCGATGCTCTGTTAGGTGTGCTTGCGCAGCGGTTGATGCGTACGTTATGTGCAAAGTGTAAGGAGCCCTATAAACCAGATCAGAAAGTGCTTGACCACTTGGTTGAATCTTATGGCAAAGATTGGATTGAGAAAGATATGCCCCATATCGATTTTAACAATGTTGAACTTATGGGCGTACATCCAGATGGTTGTGATGATTGCGGTGGCACCGGATACAAAGGTCGAACAGGTATTCATGAGCTGCTCGTGGGTACCCCTGTCCTGCAAAGCATGATCTACAAAAAAGCCAAGTTGGACGACATCCGAGCGCAAGCTTTTTCAGATGGTATGCGAACCATGAGGCAGGATGGTATCTACAAGATTTTTGGTGGGTTTACTGACTACGCCCAACTGCTGCGGGTTGTTTCCGAGTAGACATCTTCTGATCTACTCCTGTTGTTGTTCCTATCGCATTCGACTCGATTAGCGTTTTCCCCACGATTATTAAGGAATTAAGTGATTAAGGGATTTACGAACCACTTTGGACATAAAAATGATGCCAATGAGAGCATGCAGCGAGCCTGGGCCGCTTGGATTGGTGGGGTGAGGTATTAGATAGTGTAGCCACGAGATGGGAACTATGAGATCCTTTTACTCATCCCCCGAAGGAATCTCGCTATGAGCTTAGCCCATCGAAGACAGGATATATCTGATCATGCCTGGTGCCTACTTGAACCCCATTTACCTGGACGAAAAGGGAGCTGGGGAGGGTTTGCAAAAGATAACCGGCAATTTATTCATGCGGTGTTTTGGATCCTGCGCACCGGTGCTCCCTGGCGCGATTTGCCGCCGGATTATGGTCCTTGGAGCCACACCCATCGCCGCTTCATACGTTGGCGAGATAAGGGGGTATCAGGCTGTGTCAAAACGTCATGAGCGAAAGCGAGATGAGGAAAAAACAGGCGAAAAACCGGAGTTTACAGAGCGTAAATGAGGATTTTGAGCCTGTTTTTAACGATATATCGCTGAGCGTAATAGTTTTGACACAGCCTGGTATGGGCGCGCTTGCTGGAAATCTTAATTGATGAGCCGGATGACGAATGGCTGATGATGGATGCCAGTCACTGCAAGGTGCATCCGCAGGCGGCAGGCGCGACAGGCGGCTATCAGAGCATGAGCCTCACAAAAGGGGGCTCAACACAAAACGGCATTTGGCCGTGGATGCGCCTGGTCTGCCGGTCAGGGCGATTGTGACAGAAGGGACACGAGCAGAGTGTCAGGAAGTCGGCTGCCTGATAGATAGACGGGATAGAAGCCGAGTATCTCTTGGCGGATAGAGGTTACGATGTGAATACACGGATTGAACAGGCGATTTCTCAAGGAATAACGCCCGTGATACCGCCAAAGAAGAATCGAGTGGAATTGCGCGATGATGACAAAGAGCTGTACACATTGCGGCATCTGGTTGAAAATGCCTTTTTGCACCTTAAACGGTGGCGGGGCATTGCCACTCGATAGGCCAAAAATACCGCCTCCTTCCTGGCGTCCATTCACATCAGGTGTATGGCACTCTGGATTGGAATCTCGTGGCTACACTATCTAGTGGTGAGGTAATGATTTATCTCTTCTACGGGCATAGATGAAAGTTAATCCTTATGCGCGTTGCTGATGAATAATTCCGCTGATTTAGTCTCCAAGGACAGTTTGCAGGACATCAATGGCAAATTGGCTGCCAGTATCATGCAATTGAATTTTCCTAGGGCCTGTTAACACTAATTGAGTAGTCTCTGCTAGAGGGTGTTTTTGTGCCCAGCGAGGCAGAAAGAGCGCCGTATATAAGTATATACAAGCGACTGATAACAAAGCTGGGCGCAAAAATGCGCCTGGCCCTTCGGGTTGTGGCTAAAAAAGTGCCACCTGTCGTTGCTCGTCGCTCATTTGGAATCACCAAACTACGCTCCTCGCGCCTCAATTGGCGCTTTTTTAGTCACAACAGAAACCACTCAATTAGTGTTAACAGGCCCTAAAAACTCTCCAGCTGAAAGCACCTGAAATGCGCAATAAAAAGGAATAAGGCAGAGACCACAACCCTGTACCCGGAAATCGTCATGAAAATGGTCTCGAATAGTTTTAAGAACGACCAGTATTGTAGATGGAAAAACTTCAATAAAAACAGCAACAAAAGAAAGCTGATATTTGTAGAAACACGTATACCCCTGTTTTTTATGCACAAAAATTTCTGGTATGCCATAAGAAGCTGAAAACCAGCGGTTTTTATTTTTGTTCGACTCTTCAAAAACTCATAAGTTATTGAATATTATAGATAAAAAGGATTGTCTAATTTTTGTCCAGAATGTGTTCGGTGCTGGTAAATTCGAGGCCTGCGGCTGATCAACAGAACTTATGCACTGAGTTATCCACAGATTCTGTGGAAAAATTGATTGCATTGTTTTGTAGGAATTTCCAGCAGGGTCAATGGTTTATTGGCATGCGCTAAAAAGGACTTTGAGTAATGACGGCTCAATTCAGTAAATTGACATGAAAAAAGTTGCCGTGGTGCCTAATTTTGTTAATCATTGGGCCGACCCGGTTGATAAGAGCTTGCGGTAATTGCCTAATGCGTTTTTACAGGCTCCAGATGCAGTTGCTTAGACTGCTATTTGCAGAGAGAGCAGAGAGAGCAGAGAGAGCAGAGAGAGCAGAGAGAGCAGAGAGAGCAGAGAGAGCAGAGAGAGTAGAAAAAAAAGAGTAAATGATCGAGTTTATTAGCGAAGTTCCTTTCTTATGGCGACTCAGTGCCGAGAGCAGTGAAGGCTATTGCTCAGTGTCGATGGTCGTTCCTTGCCCTCCTGAAACGCAGGTTCAGGATTTCACCATAGAAACAAGTGTGCTCAGTCTTTCATCTGACAGCACTCGTTCAGAAACAGAAGAAATCCTGGAGTGGAATCAGGAAGACATTGACCTGTTTCTTAAGTTAATCAATCAGCGCCAACTTCAAGTAAACCAGCCGCTGGAAGAAACTGTGCGCATCGATTTATCTGATCCAGACATCATCGATATCATCAACGTGGTCGCGGCCGCAGGTTTCGGTGTAGCGTTTACCTCTTATGGTTTATTGAACCAGGCCGATGGTAGCTTTCCTGTTTATCAATTTGATGTTGGTTCAACGGCATCATTGAATACGGTTAATGGATTCAAACCTTGTGTCGTGGTGGATGTAGAAGACGACGACGTTGTATGCGTGTTGCTGGATGATGTGGACGTAACATCTATGGAGCAAAATTTCGATAGATTATCTCGCCATGACTTGTTATTGGTTAAGCGAATGGATGTCCTGCATCCAGAATTTGCAGAAAGTAAGGTGCGCCCTGGTTCAAGTACTCTACATTAATCCTTCAATCCCTGGCGCAACTCTCTGTATTAAGTGTTCAGTTGCAGGTACTCGATAATTTTATCTGCCGCTTCTTCTACCGTAAGCGAAACAGTATTTAAAACTATTTCAGGATTTTCAGGTGCTTCGTAAGGGCTGTCGATACCTGTAAAGTTGCAGATTTCACCAGCTCTGGCTTTGCTGTAAATACCTTTAGGGTCTCTCTGCTCGCAGACCTCCAGGCTGGCATCTACGAAAATTTCTATAAATTCCCCCGGAGCAAACAAGCCGCGAGCCATGTCTCTCTCAGCCCTGAAAGGCGAGATAAAGCTAGTAATCACAATAAGGCCCGCATCCAACATGAGTTTCGCAGTTTCGGCCACACGCCGAATATTTTCTACCCGGTCAGCAGCAGTAAAACCCAGATCTTTATTGAGGCCGTGCCTGACATTGTCACCATCAAGCAGATAGGAGTGCAGTGATTGGGCAAGCAGTTTCTTTTCCAGAAGGTTGGCAATAGTTGACTTGCCTGAACCTGAAAGTCCAGTCATCCAAATAATTCGTGGCACCTGGTTCTTAATCGCAGCTCGGCTTTCTTTATCAACATCCAGCGCCTGCCAGTGGATGTTGCTGGCGCGGCGTAAGCCATGGCGAATCTCGCCTTCCGCAATAACGTCATTGCTGTGCTTGTCCAGGAGCTGGAAGCGACCGAGATTGCCGCAGGTAAGTACAGGGTCAAAAATAACAGGCGAAGTCAGCGCAACATTGCCTACACCTCGTTCCTTAAACTTTAAGGTACTGGCCGCAATCTGTTGCTCATCACTGCCACCTATTCGATATTTTAATCGGCTAACAGCGGCATCGACTGTACCAGTAATCATTTGCAGGCGATAAGTTCGTCCGGGCAATAATTCTGCAGTATCCAACCACCGAAATTCTGCTTCAAATTGATCGGCGTATCCAGCAACATTTTCAGCACAGGATACGACATCACCTTCTAAAAGCTTTACGGAGTAGGTGAAATCGACGTTGAGGTTGGCTTCAGCTTGTGCCCGCTCGATTTTATTGCCATCCTGCTCCAGACCCATGATTGTGGTTTGTTGCCCGGAAGGGACAGTGGTGACACTGTCCCCATGGGTAAGGCTGCCACTAAGTAGCAGACCTTCGATTCGGTTGGCTGATTCAACTTTGCGAACCAAAAAGCGCATTGGTTCGGATTGATTTTCGGTCATTGCCAGGATGTTCCTATTTTTGTTCTTGTTATTTGGCGCGCTGATTGAAGCGTTTACCAATCAGAGCAGAACTGATATTAACCTTCTGTATATCAATCGCTCCGCCAGCTATTCCCCAGCCCCAGGCATCCCGCATTTTTTGCTCCATTGGAAATTCTCGAGAATACCCATAGCCCCCCATAAGTTGCATCGCTTTTCCGGTAACTTCTCTCACGGTTTCGTTGGCAAAGCATTTTGCAATTGAGCTTTCACCAACGGAAGGCAGCCCCCGTTCAGCATTGACAACAGCCCTGTACAAAAGAAGGCGCGCTGCTTCTAATTTCATCTTCATCTCAGCCAGGTGAATCTGTACCGCTTGGAAATCGATTAAAGCCTTGTCAAACTGTTTTCTTTCCTGAGCGTACTGCAGGACAAAGTCAAAAGCTGATTGAGCAACTGCAAGTGACATAGTCGTATTGCCGCACCTCTCCAGATCGAAGGCATCCATTAACTTGCTAAAGCCACCGGCTGGAACTAACAGGTTTTCTTTGGGGACGCTTGCATTGTCAAAAAACATATCGGCGCTGGCTACGCCACGGAATCCCATGTGATGATCTCGTTTGCCGAAGGTGAAGCCTGCTGTACCTTTCTCGACGAGTACCGCTCCAATTCCTTTTGCGCCGGGCGCATCCGACAATCTGCAATACACAACATACGCTTCAGAATGTCCCGCGCCAGAGCACCAGCGCTTAGTGCCATTCAACACTATACGCTCTTCTTCGATGATAGCTCTCGTGCTGAGGTCGGTGAGTGCAGAACCAGCGTCTGGTTCTGACATCGAAACCGCCACAATTGTTTCCCCGGAACAGACTTTTGGTAAGACAGATTTTTTCATATCTTCATTGCCAAAGTGGGCAATTGCCAGGCATGGGCCAAAACACGATTCAAAAATCGGGAAAGCCACTGCGATTGAAATTTTCGCAACTTCTTCCAGTACGATTACTGCATCCAGATGGCTTAAGCCACCACCGCCGTATTCAATGGGAAGATTGACGCCAAGATAGCCTAGCTCAGCATAGCGTTTGCGTAGCTCAGGGCTGACTGGCTCATCGCTTTCCTCTATTTGTTTTGCAATTTCTGGTAACTCATTTTGTGCAAATTTGCGCACTGATTCCTGTAGCGCCTGTTGCTCGCTGGATAGCGTAAAATCCATTGTTTGCTCCGTTATTTGAAAATCTCCGCAATTGTATTTCACTTTAGGCCGTTACGGAAAAATCCAGATTTCGGCATTAAGAGCAGGACCTGGAAGTATTCTTCGACAGCATCCTCCGGAAGTGACAAGAATGACCTTACCTGCGGTTTTGTTATACTTGCCGCTTTTTTGCGCTCGGAGCAGGGTTTCATGTCAGCATCTGCAGCACAATTACAGCAAGAGATTGAGCGACGTCGCGTGCTTGCCATCATCTCGCACCCTGATGCTGGTAAAACCACTGTCACCGAAAAACTGCTGCTATTTGGCAATCTGATACAGGTAGCAGGGACAGTAAAAGGTAAAAAGTCGGATCGACATGCAACTTCTGACTGGATGACCATGGAGCAGGAGCGCGGGATTTCAGTCACTTCTTCAGTTATGCAGTTCCCATATAAAGACCGCATGGTGAATTTGCTGGATACACCAGGTCACGAAGATTTCTCTGAGGATACCTATCGGGTTTTGACGGCTGTTGACTCTGCCTTGATGATAGTTGATGGTGCCAAGGGTGTCGAAGAAAGAACAATAAAGCTTATGGATGTTTGTCGCTTACGTGACACGCCTATCTTCACCTTTGTCAATAAATTAGATCGAGACATCAGAGATCCGATTGAAATTCTTGATGAAATAGAAAATATTCTGAAGATTCAGTGTGCGCCGATCAATTGGCCACTCGGGATGGGAAAGGAGTTTAAGGGCGTTTATAACCTGGTCACCGATACCGTTGATGTGTATCAGCAAGGACAGGGGCAGCAGGTATCCGAAGAATTAACTATCCAGGGATTGGATTCGGCTGAGGCGGCCGAACTATTGGGAGAGTACCTGGAAGATTTTAAAGACGAAATTGATCTGGTAAAAGGTGCCAGTCATGAATTTGATCTCAAGTCATATCTTAAAGGAGAGTTAACGCCAGTTTACTTTGGCACTGCTCTTGGTAACTTTGGTGTGCGGGAGATGCTGGATGACTTTGTGGAGTGGGCTCCTCCTCCTAAGGAGCGCAATACAGAAACGAGAATTGTAGATTCACGGGAAGAAAACTTTTCTGGTTTTGTCTTTAAGATTCAGGCCAACATGGATCCTAAACACCGTGACCGAATTGCTTTCATGCGGGTCTGCTCAGGGCAATATGAGCATGGAATGAAGATGAAGCATTGCCGCATTGGCAAGGATGTAAAAGTTTCTGATGCCGTAACATTTTTGGCTGGCGATCGAGTGCGGACTGATGAAGCCGTTTCTGGTGACATTATTGGATTACATAATCACGGCACTATCCAGATTGGTGATACCTTCACCAGCGGTGAAGAACTAAAATTCAAAGGCATTCCACACTTCGCACCGGAGCTGTTCCGCCGTATTCGCTTGAAAGATCCCTTGAAATTAAAGCAATTGCAGAAAGGGCTAACTCAACTGGCCGAAGAAGGTTCGACTCAGGTATTTATGCCTTTGCATAACAACGATCTGATTGTTGGTGCTGTGGGTGTGCTGCAATTCGAGGTGGTGGCTTATCGCTTGAAAGATGAATACAAAGTGGATTGTATCTACGAGCCGGTCACAATCCATGTAGCACGCTGGGTTGAATCGCAAGACAATAGCAAAATTGAAGAGTTCAAGCGCAAGGCAGAAGAGAACCTGGCCTTTGATGGTGGTGGATATCTGACTTATCTGGCACCAACTCGAGTAAATCTCAATGTAATGGAAGAGAGGTGGCCTGATATCGAGTTTCGTGCAACACGCGAACATTAAGTATCGGCTTGAGCTTTTTCAGATCTCATGCAATTTTCAATTACAGCAACAGACGGTGCGGCCCGAACTGGCTGTCTGCAGTTCGCACGGGGTGACATAAGGACGCCAGCTTTTATGCCTTGCGGCACCTACGGTACGGTTAAAGGCATGACCCCAGGTCAGCTACTGGAGACAGGTGCTGATATTGTTCTCGGTAATACCTTTCATTTGATGCTGCGTCCAGGCACTGAAATTATCTCACGACATGGTGATCTCCATGATTTTATGGCCTGGCAAAAACCTTTATTGACTGATTCCGGTGGGTTTCAGGTATTCAGTCTCGGAGAGATGCGGAAAATCAGTGAGCAAGGGGTGCGTTTCCGTTCCCCAGTTGATGGCGCTGAAGTATTCCTCGGCCCCGAGACCTCAGTTGCCGTTCAGCATCAGCTTGGCTCCGACATCATCATGGTGTTTGATGAATGCACACCATATCCCGCAACAGAGCAACAAGCTCGGGAATCAATGGAGCTTTCCTTGCGCTGGGCGGCGCGCTGTAAGGCCGCGCATGGTGATAACCCAGCCGCCTTATTTGGCATTATTCAAGGCGGTATGTATCCGGAGCTGCGAGAAGAATCACTTGCCGGGCTAATGGAACAGGATTATCCAGGCTATGCGATTGGCGGGCTTTCGGTTGGCGAACCGAAAGATGAGATGGCTGCGATTATTTCGCACATCACGCCCAGGATGGCTGTCGACAAACCTCGATACCTGATGGGAGTAGGTACGCCACAGGATATTGTTCGGGCGGTAGTGCAAGGGGTGGATATGTTTGACTGCGTAATACCCACCCGTAATGCTCGTAATGGCTATTTGTTTGCTTCCAAAGGGCTGTTGAAGCTGCGCAACGCCTGCTATAAGGATGATACTCGGCCTGTCGATGAGAACTGTAGCTGTTATACCTGCCAGAATTTCTCGCGGGCTTATCTTCACCATTTGGACAAGTGTCGGGAAATCCTGGGTTCTCAACTCAATACCATACATAATCTTCATTACTATCAGCAGCTTATGGCCGGATTGCGCGAGGCAATAGAACAAGGTAGATTGAGTGCCTTTTTGGCACAGTTCGAAGCAGATCAGCGGCTTCTGGATGAAGAGAACGGCGACCAATAGCTTTTTGCGAAGATGATATCTGCAAAAGGCTTGAAATCAGCAGTTTGAAACAGACCGCCTCTCAATCAGAGCTACTGAACAAGGATCGAACTGCATACTCAATGACGCTGATGAAGCGTTGAGTGTCTAATTCAGATACAAAGCATCGAACCGAAAAAAGCGCATCAATGAATAAAGTGAAACCAAGTAAATGAATTTAATCATCCCAACCGCGTTTGCCCAGGAAGCTGGCCAGTCCTCTCAGCCATCACTGACTTACAATCTCGTGTTGTTTGGCGGCATGATAGTGCTGTTTTATCTTATTTTGTGGCGACCTCAGGCCAAAAAGAATAAAGAACATCGTGAATTGGTAGACAGCATTTCTAAAGGTGATGAAATTATGACTGCCGGCGGGATCCTGGGGAAAGTGACGAAGCTCAATGATGACTATATCGCTATCGAAATTGCGAAGGGTACGGAGATCAAAATCCAAAAATCTTCAGTTCTTGCAGCGTTGCCCAAAGGCACGATCGCACAAATTTAGATCGAGTAATTGAGCCTGGCACTCACATGCTGAATAAATACCCACTTTGGAAAAATCTACTCATCCTGCTGGTTGCAGTTGTGGGATTTGTGTATTCAATTCCTAATCTATACGAAGACGATGAGGCTATTCTATTAAGCAACGAAAATTTTGAAATCGCCGAAAGCGATATGAATGTTGCGACCACAGCTCTCGAAGCCGCTCAAGTTGAATTCTTTGGCATGGAGTTGAGCGACGAAAACCTGATGTTCAGAGTGAATTCGGTCGATGATCAATTGCGTGCAAAAACAGCGCTTGAACAGGCCTTCACCAGTGATTACATCGTTGCGCTAAATCTTGCTCCAACAACCCCTCCCTGGATGCAATCTATTGGTGCGCGGAAAATGGCTCGCGGATTGGATTTGCAGGGGGGTGTGCATTTTCTCATGGAAGTGGATATGGATGCTGCTCTGGCGCGTCGCATACAGGACAATATGAGTACTGTGCGCTCCGTACTTCGTGAACTGCGAATTAGAACCCGAGGCTTAAGAATTACCGATGAAAGTCGCATAGAAATCACATTCACTAATTCTGCCGATCGCTTCCGTGCGAGATCGGAACTCATCGAAAGTTTCCCGGAGATTCAATTTCAGAATCGCGAGTCAGGTGAAGCATTTTTTCTGGATTTAACCCTCACTGCAGATTCAATTCTGCAAATCCAGCGAGACACCTTGCAGGCAAACAGAACTGCTCTGATGAATCGAGTGGATGAATTAGGTGTGGCGGAACCCACGGTTCAGCAGCAAGGCGCGGATCGTATCGTGGTTGAATTGCCTGGTGTGCAAGATCCTGCTCAAGCAATCCGAATCCTGCAACGTATTGCCACATTACAATTTCATCTAACCGCAGAACCCGGTGCCGCGCGCTCAAGCTATGAGACATTCGAGTATGTAACGCCGCAAGGCTCACAAATGATTGATGTGAGCAATGACGTTATTTTGCAAGGTGACCGGATCAGTAATGCGGTTTCTACACTGGATCAATATGGTCAGCCGCAGGTATCAATCACTCTTGATGCGCAAGGTGGGAATCAGATCAACCGCGTGACTCGCGACAATGTTGGATGGTTTATGGACATCCTGCTGATTGAAACCAAGTCACGCAACACGCTGGTGGTAGATGAGAACGGCCAGGAAGTTGAAGAAACCGAATTCTATGATGAGAGGCGTCTTATTAGTCATGCGCGCATTCAATCTGCGCTGGGCCGACAATTCGTTATTACCGGTCTTACACCAAGGGAAGCGAATGATACGGCATTGCTGATCCGTGCTGGTTCACTTTCGGCGCCTATGACAATAGTGGAACAGTCGGTGATTGGGCCCAGTCTTGGTCAGGAAAACCTGGAAGCTGGATTTTTTGCCGTTCAGATAGCGTCAGTTCTCGTAGTGCTATTCATGATTGCTTACTACCGAGTGTTTGGGTTGGCAGCGAATGCCGCGCTGATACTCAACATCCTGCTCATATTTACCGTGATGTCAGCAGTAGGTTTTACTCTGACCCTGCCCGGTATTGTCGGTATTGTCTTAACCGTGGGTATGGCCGTGGATGCTAATGTGCTGATCTTTACGCGCATCAGGGAAGAATTGAGTAACGGCATGCCGCCGCAGAAAGCCATTGACGCTGGTTATAATCGCGCCTTCACCACTATTTTTGATGCAAATCTCACAACCTTTTTAGTGGCCCTGGTCTTGATGACAATTGGTACCGGGCCAGTCAGAGGTTTCTCAGTCACTTTGATGATTGGCATCGTCACGTCGATGTTTACCGCTATTGTCGGTACGCGCGCATTGATAAATCTCATTTATGGTGGGCGCACGGTGCAAGATTTGTCTATTGGAAATTATGTCAAGCCCAAATCAGAACCTGCGGTAGGAGCGGCTTCTTAAATTAGAAGCCGATAAAGGCGACATGTTGTTTGGAAAGCCAATTGATTTTATGGGGAAGCGCAAACCTGCGGCGCTGATCTCTGGTCTGCTGGTAATTGTGTCCATAGGGTCTTTGGCTGTGAATTCACTCAACTTCGGTTTGGATTTCACCAGCGGTACATCCGTGAGACTGAATTTCAATGAAACCGTCAATATTCAAGAAGTTAATTCGGTGCTTGCGGACAATGGCTATGACACAGCAGTGGTTGTTCAGTTTGGCACCGATCGCGATATTCGAGTTTTACTTCCTGTGGATGAACAAACTGCAGAATCTGAACAAGCTCAGCACGCTTTAGTGGTGGGTGAGTCCATAGCACAAATGTTAGAACAAAACATGGGTGGAACAATCAATTTGATAGGCTCTGACTTCGTCAGTGCTAAAGTTGGTGATGAGCTGGCGGAGCAGGGTGGCTTAGGTATGCTGGTGGCACTTGGCATCATCATGGTATACATCGCTGTCCGTTTTCAGTTTAAATTTTCCGTAGGTGCGGTGGTTGCACTGGCCCATGACCTGATCATTACGCTGGGTATATTTTCGGTTTTTTCACTGGAGTTTAATTTGAATACCTTGGCCGCAATGTTGGCCATTATTGGTTACTCACTTAATGACACTATCGTAGTTTCGGATCGCATACGTGAAAATTTTCGACGCATGCGTAAGGGCACACCTGTTGAGATGGTGAACACATCACTCAATCAAACTCTCAGTAGAACCCTGATCACATCATTCACTACGCTCTTAGTGTTATTTTCCATATTGTTGATTGGAGGTGAAGCAACTCAAGGCTTCGCCATCGCATTAATTATTGGTGTGGTGATTGGTACTTATTCGTCTATCTACATCGCCTCCAATGTAATTATCTATATGAATGTTACCCGTGAAGACATGATGATCCCTGTAAAAGAAGGTTCAGAACCTGATGAGATGCCTTAGTAAGTAGTTAGCACACTCAAGCGTTGCGCTGAGTTAGGGCCTGTTTACACTACTTGAGTGATCTCTATTGTGACTAAAAAAGCTCAAATTGAGGCGCGAGGAGCGTGGTTAGGTGATTCCAAATGAGCCACGAGCAACGACAAGTGGCGTTCTTTCTGCCTTGCTGGACACAAGCTCGCTAGCAGAGATGACTCAAGTAGTGTGAACAGGCCCTGGTTTCCTTTCGTTTTTAATCCTCGCTGATTCTGTTTTAAGTCCATCAAGCCTGGGCTTTTGCTGGCGATAAACATAAGGAGCCTCTGATTAATTACCTACGGTGTTATTGTTGCGTTAAAAATCAGCTCAACATGCGCATTTATGACCTGTAAACTGTGCTTTTTCGCTGATTTTTGCCTTGCACTAACTGCCTCGCAAACATTAATCAGAGGTTCCATAAGTAATTGTTCAACACTTGGCCTGTTTGGACAATGCTGCTATGGTTTAGCGCGTCGCCAGCAATCAATCATAAAAAAGCCGAATTTCTTTGATTTTTTGGGTTACAGGCAAATCAAATTTAGTGGGTAAGTGCGCAGGTTCAGTGCTCTTGCTCCTGACCGCCTTTGCCTCATCCATTAGTGCTGCTCAATCCAGAGATTTATTCCCTCGTCCTCCTGAACTTGAGCCTGCTGTTCAGTTCTGGACCAAGGTTTACACAGAGATTGATACGCGCAGTGGGTTTCTCCACGATTCTCAAAATTTATCAGTCATTTATGCAAGATTGCCATTGAATCGAACACAGATTGAGAAGCGTCGTAGTCAGATTCGTGAAGATTTGCGTGTATTGGCTAGCGGAGTGGAAACTAATCTCACTCCCCATCAGCAGGAGATTTTGTCTCTATGGCCAGTCGGGGTAAGCAATGAAACTTTAAGCGAGGCAGCATCGAATATTCGCTGGCAGCTTGGTCAGTCTGATCGATTCCTTGGGGGCTTACAGCGATCAGGCGCATACCGTGCTCACATCAATGAAGTAATAAGAGAAAAGAATTTACCAATCGAACTTGCTGTGCTCCCCCATGTGGAGTCGTCTTTTAATCCAAATGCTTACTCAAGCGCGGCCGCTGCAGGCATGTGGCAATTTGGTCGAGCAACCGGTCGGCGTTTCATGCGGATTGACCATATTGTCGATGAGCGCATGGATCCCTACATAGCCAGCAATGCTGCTATGAGTTTGTTGGAGTATAACTACTCAGTGCTTGGTACCTGGCCGCTTGCTTTAACAGCATACAACCATGGAGCGGGTGGTATTGCACGGGCAGTGCGAGAGACTGGTACCACTGATATTGGAACGATTGTTTCTGACTATCGGGGCCGAGCTTTCGGATTCGCATCCCGTAACTTCTATGCGCAGTTCCTTGCGGTAATAGATGTAGAGAATAACGCTCGTCAGTATTTCGGTGATGTTCGATTGAATGCAGCTCCTGGTTTTCGAACCGTGGAAACTGATGCCTTTATAGATGCCGAAGTATTTGCACAGTCAGTAGGGGTCAGCTTGGAACAGTTGAGGTCGGACAACCCAGCTTTGCGTCCGGCGGTTTGGGAAGGTAATAAGAGAATCCCGAAAGGATTCCCCATTAAGCTGCGAGAGGAAATAGCACCTGCTGGCAACTTGCTTGCAATGATTCCGACTGACTACAAATTTGCAGTACAAACACCCGATGTTGCTTATGTAGTTGAGCGCGGCGACAGCCTGTCAGTCATCGCTCGTCGCTTTAACACATCAGTGTCACAACTGGTTGCTTTAAATCAGCTACAAAGTCGGCACCGGATTCGAATTGGCCAGCGATTGCTCCTGCCTCAGGACAATAGCGCTGGTCAGCTTGCTGCGGATACAGTGTCCAATGATGGGCGATATACAGTGCGCAGAGGAGATACTGTTTCTTTGATTGCCGTCCGGTATGGAGTGACAGAGCAAGACTTATTGGCAGCAAACGGTATTCAAGATCGAAACCGAATCTATCCTGGTCAACAAATCAGATTGCCTGGTTTTGAGGATGAGCTTGATCGAGATTCAGTTACTGACGCCAACCTCAGGTCGGCATCACCAACGACAGTGCAGTATTCCGATGGCATCATCGCGAGCAGTGAATCGGTGCCTGAAGCAGAAAAATCTTCTCCGTCGCCTGCGATTGAAGAAGCTATGTCGGGGTTGGTG
Organism: uncultured Pseudohongiella sp.; assembly: GCA_965198435.1. GTDB lineage: Bacteria > Pseudomonadota > Gammaproteobacteria > Pseudomonadales > Pseudohongiellaceae > UBA9145. Next base: position 1,429,367 of record OZ240664.1, read on the forward strand.
CTAATTGATGATTTACTGCCACCAGCCGCTGTGTTGCCGGATAACCTGCAGCTTGAAATGCCGGTTTCCATTCAGGCGCAGGACGCGGAAGCTATTGATCCAGAATTGGATATCGCTGAAAGTAATGATCAGCTCGTGGAGTCATTGTCTGCCGATCCGTCCGACTATACTGTGGCAGGCAACAACAGTATTGAGATCCAGGCATCGGAAACACTTGGCCATTATGCAGAATGGCTGGGAATCAGAGCCTGGGACATCCGCCGTTTAAACAGTATGGCTTACCGAGATCCTGTCATTATTGGTGATCGATTACGGTTGGATTTTGCACAGGTAAATGTCGCAGAATTTGAACGTGCAAGACGTGAATTTCATTCAAACCTGCAACGTGAGTTTTTCGCCAGCTACCGTATTCAAGATGTAGAGACCTACAGTGTGCGCCGTGGTGACAACATCGGTGGAATCGCTCGAGAAAAATATTCCACGCCTATATGGTTGTTGCGTCAATACAATCCGGAGTTGGACTTTAACCGTGTTCAAATTGGTCAGGATATTGTCTTTCCCTTGCTTGAGCAGGTGAATTAACACTCTTTGCCTCAAGTGATCAGTAGTTCATGAATGAGCTGCTGGTATCTTTCTTTTACAACTTTCAATGGATAAACCTTTAAGGAGCCTCTGATTAATGTTTGCGAGGCAGTTAGTGCAAGGCAAAAACCAGCGAAAAAGCGCAGTTTATAGGTTATAAATGCGCATCTTGAGCTGATTCTTAACGCAGCAATAACAACGTAGGTAATTAATCAGAAGTTCCTTAAAACTTTGCCATAGCATGGACTAGTGGGTGGTTTCTTCCAACATTTAACAAAACAGTAATTCTAATGGGGAATAAAGAAAGAATGACTATTAAGCTGTATGGTGTGCCCTTAAGTAACTATTACAATATGGTAAAAACCGTGTTGATAGAAAAGGGTATGGATTTTGAAGAGGTATTAGTAAAGCCAAATACGCAATCTGAGTATTTAAGCAAAAGCCCGATGGGTAAAGTGCCTTGTATCGAAACGGAGCAGGGATTCCTGTCTGAAACCACAGTCATCTTGAATTACCTTGATGCGTTGGGGGTAGGTCCCAGCTTCTATCCGGCAGACCCGTTTCAGCGTGCTAAAGCGGAAGAGTTGATCCACCATATTGAAAAAGATATTGAGCTTCCAGCCCGCAGGCTCTATGGCGATGTGTTCTTTGGACAACCAGCCTCAGACGAACTTAAGGCTGAAGTAAAAGGGCAGCTTGAGAAAGGCTTTAGTGCTTTGGCTCGTCTTGCCAAATACGATCCATACATTGCGGGCAGAGAGGTGACTTACGCGGATTTCTTTTTCAGATTTTCAGTTAATCTGGCAACAGCAGTGGCCAAAAAAGCGCTCAATTGGGATGCTTTTAATGAATTGTCTAATGTAAAACCCTTACTGGAGCTAATGGATGAGCGAGCGTCGGTTCAAAAAGTCACGGCAGATCAAGCCGCCTGAGCTGGCTTGATCTGATATTTGTTTACACTGGGTTAGCGGTGGTGAGTGCGTTCTAAAATGCCTTTGTTTTCCGCCATGTCGAGGATTGCATTGATATTTGAAGCAATATCCTCCACCGTAGCCGACCTTCCAAGCTCTACACCGGCATTTTCTCTAACATCGGCGGAATAATAGCGACCACCCATGGCTTGAATTATGCGGCCGTTTGGAGCCTGATGGCTGCAAAGGAATACGACGGCTGGTGTTACCAGTTCGGGTGCCAGTCGTTCGTCGCTGTCTTCAAATCCTGGAAGATCTACGGTCATTCTAGTGGCAGCAATTGGCGCTATGCAATTGGTAAAAATGTTGTATTTGGCGCCTTCAAGGCGCAATGTATTCATAAATCCAACCAGACCGAGTTTAGCAGCGCCATAATTGCTTTGCCCGAAATTACCAAACAAGCCAGAAGTTGACGTGGTCATGATCAGGCGACCATAGTTTTGTTCAACCATAATTGGCCAAACTGTTTTGGTGACATTTACCGAGCCAGTGAGATGTACATCCATTACCGCATGCCAGTTATCCAGTTCCATTTTTGCAAAGGTCTTGTCACGTAGTATCCCTGCGTTATTGACAACGATGTCAATTTTGCCCCATTTTTCCATGGCTTCCTCGACCATTTGTTCAACCGCTGCCAGGTCGGTAACCGATGCGCCATTGGCAATGGCGGTGCCTCCGGCATTGATAATCTCCTGAGCGACTTGTTCGGCAGCGCTTCTAGAGCCTCCGCTGCCATCTACCGCTCCACCTAAATCGTTAACTACCACTTTGGCACCGCGTCTTCCCAGCTCCAGGGCATGCTGTTTGCCTAAACCGCCGCCGGCTCCAGTTACTATAGCCACGCGATCATCGAATCGGATACTCATTTTTGCTCCTTTGTGCACTCATTCTCAGCCATAGCTGATCTTTCAGGTTGTTTGTTCGAAGGTGTATTCTATGCCGGACAAAACAGGGCTGCAAAGAAACAGACACTAACTGTCGCAGGAGCGGCGGTTGATGTGTCTGATAAGAGATTCCGCTATCATCAACTCTACTTGCCAGATTAATTGACCAGAAAGAAAGGATTATGATTGCATTGAGCTATAATGAACCAGTGCCTGCGGCCACCGTGGTGCTGGTAAAGGACAATGAAGCAGCCTCAGGAATAGAAGTGCTTCTATTGCGGCGCAATTCGAAACTGGTTTTTCATGGCGGGCATTGGGTATTTCCAGGCGGTCGCATAGATGCCAAGGATTTCGCCGCAGCCAGGGGTGGGTTGGAATACCCAGCCGCGCAGCTGGCTGCCATTCGTGAGACACATGAGGAAGCCGGCATCGATATTACAGCAAGCCAGTTAATTCATACCGCTCACTGGACTACCCCTCCCAAACTGCCGCGTCGGTTTTGCACCTGGTTTTTTGTCTGTCCCCTGCGGGAATCTGTGGAAGTTGCAGTGGACAACGATGAGATTCTGGATTTCCGGTGGTTATCACCTGCCCAAGCGCTGGCTGACGCTGAGGCTGAAAAAATTGTTCTGCCAGGGCCGACAAAGGCTACTTTGAACAATATTGCGCCACACCAGTCGCTTGATGCTTTGGTGGCTGCTGTCACTGATTCGGATATCCATGTGTTCCCTGAAAACTCTAATTATTATCGACCTCAGGAAATGGGTTTTCAGCCTGATTCCGCATCCTAGACAGGGTGAATTAATCCCTCAGATGTCCAGAAATTGTGTAGAAATCGGGCAGTAAAATAGCGATTTCGGGGCAGACCTAGGCAATTCCCCGATTAACTGCGCGGTGCCTCTTTTTGCGCCCTGCGCCAGCGCAAATCCTTGCTTTTCGGGCCTGTATAGTGGGATAGTTAAGATCGAATCCTGGCGATTTTCCGTGGCTTAAACCTGAGCGTGCGACAGTCTCAACTTTCCATCTCAGCACAGAGCAGGTGATGTATTAAGCGTTAATTGAGTTAATTGAAGAGACCCCATGTCTACTCCTACATTCGATAGCCTCCGCAAAACTCTGCAGCAATTGCGTCGCCGACGCAGCAATTTATTTCTTCTTCAACAAACCAGTATACATATCATTTGTCTGGCACTAATCGCGTTGGCTATGACTGCGGTTACTGCCTGGATTGAACCTGTCAAAGCGGGCACTTTAGTGCTGTTTGTCATCAGTTTGTTGACTGCCTTTGCTGTGCTGCTGAGGTTCTACTGGGTCTTAGGTCGGGGTCATACGAATGATCGGGTGCTTGCACATTATGTAGAAGAGCACATTCCAGATTTTGAACAGCGATTACTTACCTCTCTTGAGTTCACTGAACGAGATTTGCAAGAGGGTAAGTCAGGTGTTTCGAAACAGTTTATTCAGCAGCTTTGGGAAGATGCGCAGCATCATGTGCAGCTGCAGCAAAAGCAAGTTGAGACTGTGGCTCCAGCTAAAACATCCTGGGCAGCATTTTTAGCTGCGATTGCTGTGGTTGCTGTTGTGGCGGGTCTCTTTTTTACGTCCGACAGCTTATTCAATGCAGGTACCCGTTTGGCCTGGCCATTCGCCATCAGCGAGCCTCTGCTGGTGCAGGAGGTATTTGCTGATATTGAGATCAGTATTGAGCCGGGTAACGTGGAGATGCAGCGCGGTGAGAGCATCATGATTGTCGCGCGAATCATAAACGCCGTACCAGATACCGTAAATCTGCGATTGCAGGACGATAATGTAAACTGGCGCGATGTGCCCATGAGTCGAGACGGTTCTGGAAGTGATAGTGCTTCTTACAGTTACTTCTTACCGTCTATGCAAAAAGACACAACTTACTACATCACTTTTAATGAGCGGGGTGAGCAAGCTTCACAGCAATATGAGATTAGTCTGTTCGATTTACCTCAAATCGAACAAATTGATCTGGCATTTGACTATCCGGATTACACCGGCATTGAAGATAATGCAGAAGACGACAGCGGGGACATGGTTGTGCCGGAAGGTACAGTTGTGGACTTAACTGTTACTTTTAACAAGGCAATTGAACAAGCGGCTATTGAGTTTGATGAAGCGTACAGCGAAGAAAGCGAGCTTGAGATCGCTCCTGAACCCTATGCAGATCTTGCGCTTTTCATAGATGGCAATGTTGGCACCGCCCGCTTTACGGTTAACCAGGATGGTGTTTATCGAATTCAGGCTACAGATATCACAGGCCTGGAAAGTCAAAACCCTTTGGACTACTTCATTCGATCTATTGCCGATATGCCGCCAGAGCTGGCCTTACAGCGACCAGGGCGAGACCAGGAGGTTATGCCATTGGAAGAAGTGGTGTTGCAAGTTGATGCCAGCGATGACTATGGCCTGAGCGAGTTCACTCTGAGTTACAGCGTAGTTGGTAGTGATAACATTGAAGTCGACTTTTTACCTGAGCCTGATGTGCGCAGTGTCACAGGTAATGAGTTGATCTATCTTGAAGACCTGGAAGTAGAGCCGGGTGACTTCGTTAGCTACTTTCTGACTTTGGCAGACAACAATGGATTAAACGGGCCTGCTGAAGTTATTTCTGATATCTATTTTCTACAGATTATTCCAACTGATCAGGAGTTTCGCCGAAACCCTGGAATGGGTGGTGGTCAAGGCCCTGGAGGTGGTGGTCAAGGTGGTGACAGTAGCGCGCTGGTTGCGGTACAAAAAGACATCATTGCTGCCACATGGAAACTTCGTAATCGTCAGGGCAAAGTCTCCCCGGAAGATTTTTCTTCCGATGCGGAAATCATTGCCGAGTCGCAATCGGAAGCAATTACTCGTGCCCGCAGATCAATTGATCGTCTGGCTGAGCGTTTGAATTTCTCCGATGACAGCTACGATATCGCTGTCGAAAATTTATCCCTGGCTATCGATCAAATGAATCTGGCGGCTGATGAGCTCAAGTCAGGGCAAATTACCAGTGCATTGCAGCCGGAACAACTGGCTTTGCAACACATACTAAAAGCTGAAGCCAGTATTAACCGTACCAACATCAGTATGCAGCAAGGCGGTGGCGGTGCGCAACAAGAACGCGAGGATTTGCGCGAACTGTTTGAAATGGAGATGGGGCAATTAGAGAATCGTTACGAGAATCCAAACAGTGCTGGTGGTGGATCGCGACAAAATCAGGAAGAAGTGAATAAATTGGAAGAACTTGCGCGCAGGCAGGAAGCATTAACTCGTGCACAGCGAAATCTTGCTCGACGTGAAGAGCAGCTCACTGAAGAACAGCAACGCCGCGAACTTGAAAGACTGATGCGGCAGCAAGAACAATTGAGTCGCGAGGCGGCACAACTGGCCCAACAACTTTCTCGTGGGCAACAGTCGTCTTCCAGCAGCAGTGGCCAGTCGCAATCTTTTTCCTCAGCGAGTGGCAGTGATCAGCAGCAGCAAACTGCGTTGCAACGGGCAGCCCGACAAATGCAGGAAGCAGCGGAAAGTGATTCACCGTCAATAGCAGCCGCTCGCAGCCAGAAGGCTTTGGACAATTTACGTGAACAACAACGCGAACTGAACGAACAGGGTAAAAGATCGGTACATCAATTAGCGCAGAACCTCAGTCAACGCGGTCAACAGTTATTGCAACAGCAGCGGGATTTGCAGGAGGCCATTGCAGAAACCAGTCGGCAGCAAGGTTTAGGGAAAACCCGTCAATCTGTGCGTGACGATGAGCGCTTGCAAGATCTTATTGAAGCGCAACAGCAGCAACAAAGAGACCTGGAAGAGATTGATGATATGTTGCGAGCGATCATTGCCAGGGGTAGCAATGAAGATCAGAGACTGATGTCGCAGGCACAGGCAGCGGGTCGAGAATTGCGCCCGATTCAGGAAGAAATGCAAACCAGTAGCCGGGTTCTGCGCAATGGCATGGTGAATCTGGCTTTAAATATTGAAGAAGAAATTGAAGATCAGATTCAGGAGCTGACACAGTCCCTTGCTGCACTTGATCCATCGGCAACAGGTTCTCCCTCCGATCAGCTTCAGCAAGCTGCGAATAGTGCTGAGCGGTTACGCGAACAAATAGAATCCTTGGAGGAGCAGGCTTTGGCATTTAATGAGGCTGGTCAGCGACCAGGTGGTGGACCAGGTTTGCGTGAGATGCGCGATCAGTTGCAACAATCACAGCAACTGGCGCAGCAGCTTCAGCAGCAACTGCAAGATCAGATTCAGGCAGGCGGGCAACAAACTGGAGGGCAGCCAGGTCAGGCAAGTGCAGGTTGGGGAGGTCGCCAGCAAATTGGAGGTCCTCGCGGAGACGCTCAAGACAGGACTGGGGTCGGTAGCAGAGCGAATATTGATGGAAGCAGCTTATCCTGGGGAAATGCGCGTTCTATTCATCAACAACTTACCCAGCAGGATATCGAGGACTTTCTTAACCAGCCCGAGTTGTTCCAACAATTATTAAAACCCATTCTTGAATTGGAAGGAGCGCTGCGGGCACAGGCTGAGCTGGATGAAATTAACAATAAGTTATTCGCAGTAGCAGATGAAGAGATTCCAGAGGAATACCGTGAATTGGTGGAGCAATATTATCGCGTACTATCAGAGAGTCAGGGGTCAGCTAACCTGGCTCAGTAACAATGCAATTCACGGAAACTAACCTCTTTACCGCGCTGGCAGAGGGTAATCTGATCTTCGCTTATGGCATTAGCGCTTTTCTGTTTTTACTTCTTGTTGTGCTTATAGTTGCCGCAGTCTGGTTAACCTACTGGAAAACCACACGGCCATTGACCCCTGTATGGAAGACATTTTTCGTTACTGTGCGCTCCAGCGTGCTGGTATTGATTCTATTTTGTTTACTGCGGCCGGTAATCACTACCATGCAGGTATCGCCGCAGGAGACTTATCTCGGTGTTATTTTTGATGATTCGCAAAGTATGTCGATCTCCGACATGTCCGGGTTACAGACCCGTAGCGCTGTTGTCAATAACACATTAGTGGGAGGTGGAGTGCTGGATGATCTGGCAGATTCATTTCAAATTCGCAGTTTTCGATTTGATAAGCAGGCGGAACGAATTGCGGGTATTGAAGGCTTGTCGGAGTCCGGTACAGCGTCTTCGATTCATGAGGCACTTGAGTATGTAGATGCCCAGCTGAGCGGTTTGCCGTTAGGTGGATTGGTATTGGTTACCGATGGTGCCGACAATAGTGAAATCGATCCAGTCATCAAGGCTCAGGATCTCGGCACACGGCAGATTCCAGTATTTACTGTGGGAGTAGGGCAAGAAACCATTCCTCAAGACATAGGGATCGTTGATGTCAGTGCTGCAAAAACAGTGTTGGAAGGGTCGGTATTTACCATTTCTGCGGGTATCAGCCATCAAGGCTATGAAGGGCAGGAGATCGAGCTGAGAGTTAAAGATGGTGATTCTATTGTTGAATCACAAGTTGTGACTCTCGGAGCAGAAGGGGTAACTCACCGCTTTGAGTTAGAACTGACTCCAGAGCGACTGGAAGCTATTGTTTATGACCTTGAAGTTGAGTTGCAGGGCGGTGAGTTCATAGCACAAAACAATATACACAGCTTTCTTGTGGACAATTCTGAAAAAGAGCCGCTGGATATTCTGTATATCGAAGGGCACCCAAGAAACGAATACAAGTTTATCCGCCGTGCAATAGAAGGCGACACGTCATTACGGCTTGCTACTTATCTGCAGACTGGGCCCGAAAAATATTATCGCCAGGGCATCAAATCCCCAACTGAATTAAGTGAGGGATTTCCGCGTGACAGGGAAACGCTATTTCAATATGAAGCCTTGGTGCTTGGTGATATAGAAGAAAGATTCTTCAATGCTGATCAGTTGCAAATGATTCAGGATTTTGTAGCGAAGCGCGGTGGGGGCTTCCTGATGAGTGGTATGATTGATGAAGAATTCATTCAGACGCCTGTAGAAGATATCTTACCTGTAACCCTTATCGAAGAAGGCTTCCTGCCCTCCCATCTACGAGGTGGAATTCGACGGGGGGACCATCCTGCCGGTGAATTGTTTTTCCCGCGCTTAACCAATAACGGCGAATTCTCGCCGCTACTCCGATTAGCTGGTGACGACAGTGAGAATAGTGTGTTGTGGCGGCAATTGCCAGAATTGCAGGGCGTCTATGTAACGGGTCGCATAAAACCTGGTGCCACCGTGCTGATGGAGCACCCTTTGCTGCAATATCAGAATCAGGCGCTTCCTGTCATCGCCTTGCAACGATATGGCAGCGGTCGTAGCATGGTAGTGACTACAGCAAGTAGTTGGCGTTGGCAAATGATGATGCCTTATGCAGATCAGTCCCATGAAACTCTGTGGCGGCAAATGCTGCGCTGGCTCTCGGTTTCTGCACCTGAGCGAATTACGATTGAATTCGATCGTGAGTTTTATAACGTGGGGGACGAAGTCAACATAACGGCCACTGTTCTCGATGACAGTTATGAGCCTGATAACAATGCAACGCTATATATGCAAACCAGGGATCCATTGAATGCAATAACAGATACTTCGATGGAGTGGGACATCGAAGAAGATGGTGTATACCGTGCCAGTTTTGTGGTTGAAGAAGAAGGTGTCTATGATTTGTTGGTCGATGTTGCAACAGTCGCAGGCGAAGGAGCAAGTGATGGATCGGAAAAAGCTGCGGCATTCGTGGTCACTCCATCGTTAAGAGAATATAACAATGCTGCTATGGATAGTGATCTGTTAGGTCGCATTGCGGAAGCCAGTGGTGGCAATTATGTTCCGATTACTGAAGCAGGCAACCTGGCGGACACCATTAAATACACGCCAAATGCATATACTCGGGAAGTGCAGATTGATCTATGGGATCAACCCTGGGTGCTTGCCTTGCTGATTACCTTGTTGTGCATGGATTGGGTTGCCCGACGCTTGCGAGGTCTCTCGTGAAGTCTCTCTTGAACAAAGAAATCCCGAATACTGTTGCTCAGCAAATTCTTTCTCTGGCGTTTGTATCGCTGGCAATGCTGGCAACTGATATTCTGGCGCAGGATACCAAGCTTGATTACTTTCTGGATAGTCCGGATACAGCAAAATACGTCGTCATTATCGTCGGTCCGGCTGTAGGCGACATTAACGAGAATAGATTCAGACAGTGGAGTCTGTCTTTGCATGACATTCTTATTCGTGACTATGGGTATAGCTCAAACACAATAACGCTGCTCTACGATCGAGGAGATGCGAATTTCGCAGGCAGCGAGCGAATTGATGGGGCAGCAGATCGAGAAGGTATAGGGTTGGCGTTAGCAAGCCTTGCTGCGCAAGTCGAAACAGGGGATCAAATCACTTTGTATCTGATTGGACATGGATCGGGCGCAGGAGAGGAAGCTAAGTTTAATATCGTGGGTCCAGATTTAACTGGGTTCGGGTTTGCACGCCTGCTTGATCAATTTCAGCGTCAGGACATGGTAATTGTTAATACAACCAGTGCCAGTTACGGTTTTTCGGCAGCGCTGTCCAGTGAAGGCAGGGTAGTTATCTCATCCACTCGCTCCTCTACCGAACGTTACGATCCAATTTTTTCCAGATATTTTATAGAAGCTTTAGATCAGCGTAATGGGGACCGTGATAAGAATAATCGCGTATCCATGCTTGAGGCTTTTGAATACTCCAAAGCCAATGTAGAGCAATGGTATGCAGAACAGGGGCGCCTGGCTCCAGAGCATGCAGGACTGGATGACAATGGCGATTCTCTCTTTACTCTCGATCCGGGAGTTGATCAAGCCGATGGCCTGTTAGCGGAGATAGCCTACATTGACACCCTGGTGGATGATTCTGCGGGCTTGTCACCACAAGCGCTTGAACTCAAAGCGCGCATGCAGGAACTTGAACGATCCGTGTTTATCCTGCGCAATCGCAAGGCTGAGTATCTTGAGGCTGACTACTGGCAACAAATGGAAGAATTGTTGGTGGATTTAGCTCGAACAACAGAACAATTTAATGAACAGCGTAATGGTCAAGGTAATGATTAGAAGAACATTGAGCATTCTTACTCTGCCAATTGTGGCAAGCGTATCGTTGCCTGTGACTGCACAGGATGATGTGCTTGAAAGCAACGATTCTGCTTTGTACCAGGCGGAACAGTTGCTACTCAATGGCTTCTATGCTGCTGCAGCAGAAATGTTTCAAATGGCAGATGGACTTGATCGTATTGACGGTTTAGTGGGTTCAAGCAGAGCCTATTTTATGATGGGAAATTTCCAGGATGCCCAGCGTGTCCTGGAAAATGCGATAGAGGATGATGAATATGCGGGCTCGCCACTGCTAAGTACGCAACTGGCTGAGGTAAAGCGTAATCTTGGCTTGTCCCAGGAAGCGCTGACTATATTGCGCACTGTTGTAGATGGCATGGCAGACCCACCAGTCCGGACTTTGGTGCAATATGGCAGCTTGCTGAAATTCGTAGGACAAAAAGAAGCTGCGTATCAAGTGCTTAATCAGGCCGTACAGCGCTACAACGATGGCCTGGTGTTCAGTTCCGAAGACGTCGCTATGGTGGCACTTGCCAGTTGGCTATTGGGAAACTTTCATGATGCCAATAGTTTGTTTGATGAAGCGACGCGAGCTAATTCTAATAATCTGGAAGCCCACACGCTGTGGGCAGATCTGTTTCTTGAAAAATACAATGCGAGTGATGCTGAACGGGGTTATCAGGATGCCCTGGATATCAACAATCGCTACGTACCTGCACTCATTGGTATCGCCAGAATTGTTGGCGATGAGCGCATGTTACAAAGGGCGCTGGCAATTAATCCAAATTCCGTGCCTGCCTTAGAGGCTTATGGCCAGTTACTCATGATGAATGGTCGCGAAGAGGAAGCACGGGCTTACTTCGATCAAGTGCTGACCTTAAACCCTGAATCACTCAAAACGCTGAGTATTCTTGCTGCTCAAGCTGCCCTGGAAAAAAGAGAGGATGAATATCAGCGCTACCTGCTGCAGGTGGAGGCATTTAGTCCAAATAACCCCCAATTTCTAGGAGATGTGGCTGACAGTTTTGGTAACAACTACCTGTTTAGCGAGGCTGTGGAATTCGCCCGCGCTGCTGTTAAAGCCGATCCTGAATATTGGCAAGGCTATACTTTGTTGGGTTCCAACTTGATTCGTCTCGGCGAAGAAGAAGAAGGCAAAGCTAACCTGGAAATTGGATTTGATAATGACCCTTTCAATGTGATGACTTCGAACATGTTGAAGGTATTTGATACTTTGGAGGCGTATGCCACATTGGAAAGCGAGCATTTTAAGGTTCATATGAGTGAGAACGATGCCGATATTCTTTGGCCTTATCTTGAACCATTACTGGAAGAATCCTGGACAACATTAACCGCAAAGTATGATTTCGAGCCCGAAGGCCCAATTCTTATTGAGGTATTCGAGAACACGGAAGATTTTGCTGTGCGTTCTGTTGGACTGCCTGATATCGGACCTTTGGTTGGTATCTGCTTCGGTAAAGTTATCACTTTGATTTCGCCAGGTACTCTTACCGCCAATTGGCAAGAGATCGTTTGGCATGAATTTATGCATGTCATTACTTTGCAGATGACTGGAAATCGCATGCCGCGCTGGTTGTCTGAAGGGATATCAGTCTGGGAAGAACGGGAAGGGCGCCCTTACTGGGGACGGGATCAAGGTTTAGAATTGGTGAGAGCGGCTCAGCAAGAGAAATTGCTGCCGATTGCGAGTCTGAATGCCGGATTCTCAGATGCACGTAGCAATGCCGACTTGAGCTTTGCTTACTTCCAATCCTATTTGGTTGTGGACTACATCGAAGAATCATTCGGATTCCCTAAACTACTGGAGTTCATTGCACAATACGCACTGGTAAAAGATGACGCAGACCGCTTTCAAGCAGTATTCGATATGAGTGTACCTCAGTTTGATGCGGCCTTTAGCGGCTGGATCGATCAAAGAGTTCAGCAAATAAACGTATACGCTCATACTGAGGACGTTCCTGATGAAGGGGAAGGTCACGGTCATGGTATTCGTGAAAACAGCAGTGCCATCCTCGCTGAGCTTTATAACAATGCGTCTTTGAAGCAGCACATGCGCTCGCGCATAGAAGAAAATCCAAGGGATTTTCAGGCATTTTTGCAACTGGGTATCGTTTTATTCAAAGAAGAAGCTTTTGATGAAGCACGCACGAATTTAGAAATCGCCCATGAAATGTTGCCTTCCTATACAGGTTATCCCAGTCCAGCATTAGTGCTCTCGCAGATTTATGAGAGAGAAGGCAGCCGTGAAATGCAATTGCAGTGGCTCGAAACCCTGATGGAGAATTTACAACACGATTATGGCTCAGCAATAATTTTGGCTGAGGCCGCGTTGGCAGAGAATGATTATGAACGTGCTGCCTATTATATCGATCGTGCGATTCAGGTAGATCCCTATCGCCAGGATGTGCATGAGTTAAAAGCACAATACGCCATGGCGGTTGAGGACTCAGAGCTTGCAGTTACAGAATACGAAGTACTGATGAAACTTGAAATCAGTGATCCTGTAGAGGCGCGTACCGATCTGGCAGAAGCCTATTTGAGAAATGGTCAGATAAATGAGGCGAAACAGAATATTCTCTACGCACTGGAACAAGCGCCTGGCTTCTTGCGAGCACAACGGCTGCTATTGGAATCTATTGAAATGGGAGTGGCTCAGTGAGGTTCCAGGTCATTCAAGGCTTATTACTTTACGCTGCTTTGATGGTTGGGAATGCTGTGCAGGCGCAGGTTTTTCCGCTCAATGAAAATCGAGGCGGAAACGAAGAGCCGACTACCTACGGAGCTGATATCACAGAGTTCACCTGGCTGAGAGGTGAATACACTAATCATAATAATGGCGGTGGTTTTTCTTATCGTCGACGCGGAGGCTGGTGGGATACGGACTATCCTGATTCCGATGAGAATTTTTTACGCGGCGTAATGCGGTATACCAATGTCGATACTAATCCGCGTAACCACACCTATTTGCAACTTACCGATCCACAGTTATTTGAGCATATATTTTTATACATGAACTGGAAACGGGTCCCTATTGGTTCATCATTTTCCGGGCCGAATTTCACGCCTGAAGAAATTGCAGCCTTGCGCGAATTTATGATGCGCGGTGGCTTCGTCATGGTAGATGATTTTTGGGGGCAGCCTCATCTCGATGATATGTTCATGGAGATAGGTAAGATTTTTCCCGATCGGGAAATTATCAAGCTGGATACCAGTCACGAGATATTCCATATTTTTTTCGACATCAATGAACTGGTGCAAGTGCCAGGCAGGATGGTGACCTGGGATTTTGGTGGTTTCATGAACATCGATGATCCGAGTTATCCGCCTGAGGTTTATGCAGTGCTGGATGACGATAGGCGAGTCATGATGGTCGCAAACTACAATACAGATTTAGGTGATGGTTGGGAGCATACTTTTTACCAAGGCTATCCCACCAGATATACAAATGAAGCCTATAAGATAGGTATTAATTTTCTTATATACGCATTTAGCCACTGATTGACGGGAACACAACATGGCAGCAACAGAAGCAGTATTGGAAGTGGAAAATCAGGATGATCTTGCCTTGGTCAAGCGCATGCAGGAAGGCCGCGATCAGATCGTCGCCGAGATTAAGAAAGTCATTGTTGGTCAGGAACCAATTATCGATGAACTCCTTATTGCTTTGTTCGGTGGCGGCCATGTTCTGGTGACAGGTGTTCCCGGTCTGGCCAAGACACTGCTTATTAAAACTGTCGCAGATATCCTGCAGGTAGATTTTTCCCGAATTCAATTCACACCTGACTTAATGCCGGCTGATGTTGTGGGCTCTGAGGTTGTTGAAGAAACTGATCATGGGCGTAGGCTGAATTTTGTTAAAGGTCCAATTTTCACCAATATTCTCCTCGCGGATGAGATCAACCGCACTCCGCCTAAAACCCAATCATCCCTTTTAGAAGCCATGGAGGAAAGACAGGTCACAGCAGCGGGTGTTACCCATCCAATGGCTAAACCGTTTTTCGTACTGGCTACCCAAAACCCTATTGAATTGGAAGGGACTTATCCATTACCAGAAGCGCAACTGGACCGCTTCATGTTTAAGATTGAACTGGGGTACTTGTCAGAGTCTGATGAGGTGACTGTAGTGAGCCGAACTACCCAGACTCATGACAACCCGCTTTCCCATCCATTGGGCGGCGAAGACATTCTGGAGTTCCAACGCATTGCGCGGCAGGTACCCGCTGCGGAGGCAGTTATTCGTTATGCGGTTAGATTAGTATATGCCTCGCGTCCCCAAAGTGAGTCAGCGCCAGATTTCATCAAAGACTGGGTTAACTGGGGAGCAGGTATTCGAGCCTCACAAAATTTAATTCTTGCTGGGAAGGTCAGGGCATTGTTGCTTGGCCGTTACAACGTGTCCTATGGAGACGTTCGTGCATTGGCCCATTCAGTTTTTCGCCATCGCATACTGTTAAATTTCCATGCTGAGGCGGAACGGGTCACTACTGATGATGTTATTGATCGCTTGTTGGAAGCGGTACCGGAGCCCAGTTCTGAGATCTAGTGCGCCTCTGATTAATGTTTGCGAGGCAGTTAGTGCAAGGCAAAAATCAGCGAAAAAGCGCAGTTTATAGGTCATAAATGCGCATTTTGAGCTGATTTTTAACGCAGCAATGACAACGTAGGTAATTAATCAGAGGTTCCCTAGTGAAGATTTCTATTAGTTATGTCTGATTCCTTAAATTTCCTGGATCCAACGGTTTTATCCGGGCTCGATAATTTAGAGCTGCGGGCGCGAGTCGTCGTTGAAGGATTTCTGTCGGGATTGCATAAGAGTCCTAACAGAGGTTTTAGTGTGGAGTTTAATGATTATTGCCACTATCAGCGCGGTGACGATATGCGGCATGTGGACTGGAAGTTATATGCACGCAGTGACAGGTTCTATATCAAACAATACGAAGATGAGACCAATGTCAGATGCATGATTTTGCTCGATATCAGTGGTTCCATGGCATACAGCTCCGGTGGTGTAAGCAAGTTGAGTTATGGAGTAACTTTAGCGTCGGCTTTGTCATACTTTATTATGCGGCAACGTGATGCGGTTGGCTTGATCACATTCGATGATCAAATCCGCGAATACATACCTGCGCGTTGTCGCCAGCCTCATTTAATGCGCATTCTCCGCATCCTGTCCAGGGTTGAAGCTGGTGCTGAAACCGATGCCGTGAAGCCACTTACTGATCTTGCTGCGTCTCTCACCAAGAAAAGTATCGTTATTTTGATTACGGACATGTTGGACGACGAGGAACGTGTGATTAATACCTTGCAGAGCCTGCGAGGTATGGGAAACGACATCATTACTTTTCAAGTGATGGACGATGCTGAACTCAATTTTCCTTTCAATGAGGCGTCGGAGTTCATTGATATGGAGAGCAACGACGCCTATACCACTTCACCAGCTGCTGTTAAAAAGGCTTATCTGGAAAACCTGAATGAGTTTTTGGATTATTGTCGTAAGAAATGCCAAAGCAGTGGAGTGGATTATGCGTTACTCAATACTGCGCAACCATTAGATGAGGCTTTATCCTCCTATATGTCAAAGCGTGCGAAGAGCTTTTAGGGGCGTAACGAACGATGGTATTTCTCACCCCTCTTATTCTTATTGGATTATTAGCAGCGCTGATTCCAATTGCTGTTCATTTGATTCGCCGTGAAAAACCGCCAAAAGTGATGTTCAGCACGATTCGTTTTTTAAAGAAGACACCCAGGAAGTTAGTGTTATTTCAACATTTGCAGCAAATCACCTTGTTATTATTAAGGTCTGCAGTTATCACGCTCCTGGTGATTGCGTTTGCACGACCGCTGGTCAATCAGTCGGTGGCTGGACTGGCAGGTGCTGATCCACAATCCGCCGTGATTTTACTGGATGTCTCAATGAGTATGCGTTACGGAGATCACTTTAAGCGCGCCAGGGAAGAAGCGCTGAAGATAGTCGATCGTATGAGCGGTGGTGACGAAGTGGCATTTGTTGGCTTCGCTGATTCTGCAGAGCAGGTGCGCGAGTTAGATACCGACCTGGGTGCGGTTAGAAACCTTATTGAAGAAATCCAAGAGCCAGGATTCGGAACGACTCGCTACTATCCAAATCTGCGATTAGCTGATCAGTTACTGGAAACCTCTCGCTACGACAATCGAGCGGTGTATCTAATTTCTGATTTTCAAGAAGCCGGAATGCGGAATATCGATGAGGGGTGGACGCTCGCCCCCGGAGTAGCACTAACAACAATAGATGTTGGCTCTGCTGCAAGCAGTAACCTGGTGCTGACGGATGTGCGCTCCCCCAGGCAACTGCTGGAGGATACGGCGGAACAGCGGATTTTGGCGCGGGTACGGACAACTGGACCGGTCTATCTGGATCAGGGGGAAGTCTCCCTGAGCATTAATGGTCAAATGGTAGACCGTGTGCCGGTAAATCTGGGTGAGCGTTCTGAAGAAGTTGTGAACTTTAGCCATGTCTTTGAAGCCGAAGGGGCGTATGTTGGCGAAGTACGAGTCACTGGCGACGAATTTGCTGATGATAATTCGTTTTTCTTTACCGTTGATGTGTTGCCAAAAATTCGTGTACTTATGGTAAATGGGGAGTCATCAGAAAACTGGTTCGGTGATGAGGGACATTGGTTTGGCTTAGCGGTGGCTGGAACAGCGAATTCTCCATTTGCCTTAGAATCTGTGGGAACCTCTCAGCTTTCTGCCGCTGAATTAAGACAGCATGATGTAGCGGTATTGCTCAATGTCGGTGACTTAACCAATACGCAGGCTGATGCGATTGTTGCTTATGTAGAAGCGGGCGGCAGTCTGCTGATCGCTCCAGGAGATCGCGTAAACGCCGATCTTTTTAATCGGCAATTTGCAGAGTTGACTCCGGCACTATTACAAAATCAAGGCGCTTTGGGGCGAGATGACTATTTAGTCATTGCCGACTACGATCGCCGTCATCCAATAATTCGGCCACTGATCGGCGACTGGACAGCCCGTTTTCAGGGACACTGGTCGCTGGCTCCTCAGGCAGGGGGCAACGTACTGATGCAGTTTGATAATACGGAGCCAGCGCTCGTAGAAAGGTCATTTGGGCAAGGCAGCGTAATGTTGTTCGCTTCCAGCCTCGACCTTGAATGGAATAATCTGGCGCTGCAAGGTGTGTTTTTGCCATTCATTCACGAAACCCTGCGGCATCTTGTGCAGCCAGAAGTTCGGCAGAGAGCTTATCAGGTGGGAGATAATATCGATCTCAACTTAGGTGCCGGTGAGGATATTATCTCAGTGCGTGACAGTTTGGGGGGAGCACTGGCAATTGATGGGAATGGGGTTGTAAATGCCATGCGCCCTGGCATCCTTACTGCCAGCAATGGGGATCTGGAAACACGCTTTGCCGTCAACATCATTACTGAAGAGTCTGACTTCACCCGTATCGCAGCATCAAGTCTTTACGATGCGGTTATTAACCCTGATACCAGCCCTGTCCAATCCAGAGAAGTCCATACAGCTCAGCTTATAAAAGAGCTGGAGCAGCCGCAGCGTCTGTGGTGGTGGTTGTTAGGGTTGGCCATGTTCTTGATCCTGGCAGAGTCTACGATAGCTAATCGTACCTACCGCTAGCCTGGCTAACTGAGCCGGTCTCGTTTCAGCCCGATCCATTCCTTCACCAGGGCAATCGACTGAATGGATTTTCGTGCACACTTCCAGTACAAAAAGCGAACAAGTGGCAATCCCTCGTCGATCTGAGTCCGAAATTATACCCTTCTGACCAACTTCGACGCGATAGAGGCGTTCACTCGATTGTCCTGATTCCTTCACTTAGCTCCAGGCTTTCTGATTCTTGCCGTTCCAGATGCTTATCCCGTAACTATTGTAAGTAAACCCCTGTATTTCATGCTGCTCTCGCCATTGAAATATTACAATCTCGTGACTTAGATAGTTTTTGAGCCCTTTTCTAAGTCGTTGATATATATGGATTAAAAATATCATTTTGTAACATTTTTGACACATTATTGTAACTTGGAAGAAAAAAGTCGTTGATTATTAATTACTTATACCTCAAGCTCTAAATATTACAGGAACTGTCATATGATTTTCATATTCGATAAGACCATTACCAACCCAGAGCAGCGCAGAGAGCAATCAGCCGAGCGTATTTTAGACTTTAATCGCTTCCGCTCTTTGGAAATAACTAAAGCCCTATTCCACTTGATTCTCTGTGTATCAGCCCTATTTTCTGCGGTGTCAGCCCTGGCTCAGGAAACTCAGTTCAGCTCTGCCTCGTTCCCAGACATTCCCTCCGAATTAACCGCAACTGCGGCAGAAGGGCTGGTGCCTGCGATTTCAGTGGTGCCTGTGACACTGCTTTCAGAGGAGTACAATCCTTATGACGATAGTCAGTTAGAGAATCTGGTTTTGCAGGGGCGACGCAATCAGGAAGCCGGTAATCATGCTGATGCCATAGGATTTTTCGATATGGCCTGGCAGTCCAGTCGGGTCACAAATGGTTTATACCATGCCAGCCAGGTTCCCTTGCTCGAAAGCATGATTGTGTCGGAAATCGAATTGGAGGCCTGGCAATCTGTTGATGACCATTACGCCTATATTGAGCTCCTATTGCATCGACTTTACGACAAGCAGGATGCACGACTGGAAGCAGGGCTGCAGTCTGTGTCTTCCTGGCATGTTAATGCTTTCAATATCAACCTCGACGGCAAACGGGAACAGCATCTGCGCAAAGCCTACAGGATTCTCAAACTTCGCCTGGAGGTGGCAGAGAATACGCTACCTTCCGATGATCCAAAGTTTGAATTCCTCAATGAGAGCATTCGCCTCAGTGAAGCCTACCTTTACTTAATGTCAGAGCGTTACAGGCAGCAACTGCGTAATCAGGAACAGGCTGAGCGGGAACGACTTCTGGCAACCCTGGACTAAATCACGAAGTCACCACAAATAAGAAAGAAACGCTTCGTAACTGCTGCCGTGTTTTTGCTTTTGTGTTTATGAAATTTTATGAAGAGGAAAGCGCCGAAGCGGAGACTTGAAAACCATTCAATGCTTTAGAAAAGGGGCAAAGAAAAACTATCAGGCTCAGGCAATCGAGTGAACGCCTTTGTCGCGTCGAAGATGGGCAGAAGTTTATGATTTTAGGACCCAGACCAACGAAGGAGCGTCACTTGTTCACTTTTTGTGCTGGAGGTGTGCATGAAAATCCATTCAGTCGATTGCCCTGCTATCAGGCTCCGCGCTTTAACTCTCTGAGAATAACTGCTGATGCCATTAATATGATTACCTTGCAGTGGTTGCTTAGCAGCACAGGAATTTCTAACCCTTGTCAGAGGGGTAACGATTTGTCATAAAGCAAGAGAATACGTAGCTTCCAGCGATTTTCTATCGAACATTTGCTCGCTAAATCCGGTGAGAATTTATAGTACTCACTGGGTGTTTTTTGGTGTTGTTGGTGTTTTTGCAAAGAGCGCTGGGGATGTTCGATGTCGCTATTGAAGCGGCACTATGAACAGCAGATGAACAGATTTAATCATCCATCTGTAAAAATTCTTCAGTTTGAATGCTATCGGAATTTTTCTCTTGTGAGATGATGCCAAGCCGACGTGCCCGTTGCACCCAGTTCTTTCTGGCTAATGCCTGCATATCTTCATCATTATCCGATTCATCGACAATTTCCAGGCCAAGTAAGGTCTCGATGATGTCTTCCATCGTAACTATGCCGTCCATGCCACCGAACTCGTCTACCACGAGAGCGATCTGTTCTTTCTTGTTAACAAAAGTGTCCAATAGCTCTGGTATCGGCAATGTTTTATGCACAACTATGATGTCTCTACGCAGGTCATTCAGAGTTTTGTTGTCTTTCTCATCAACCAAATTAAGTAGCAGTTCGTCCTTCAGTATATAGCCCGTTACATTGTCGTTCTGCTCATGAAACACGGGAATTCGTGAGAATGGCAGCTTCTCATTTTGTTCATGAAACTCGCCAATAGTCATTTGATCACTCGCTGCAATCACAACGATGCGTGGCGTCATAACATCCTTAACCCGGACCCGGGAAAATCGTAACAGGTTGTGAATAATCGTCTGCTCTTTTTCTTCTAACACGCCACTTTCTGTGCCCAAACGTGCCATTGCAATAAAGTCAGTTCGGCTAAGCACAGGTTTTTCTTTGTCCTTCTTAAGGTGTCTGGTGATATACAAATTGGGTTTAACGAGAGGTGCCAGCAAAAACAGCAGCATCTTGAGCGAGCGCACTGTGAATGGCGTGAGAGCTTCCCAGTAATTAGCGCCGAGAGTTTTGGGAATTATCTCCGAAAGTTCGAGAATTGCCAGTGTCATGAAGCCTGCAATCAAGGCTTCAATTGGTAAAGCTGACCCAAGAATTTGAATACTGGAATCACCAAAGATGACTGTTGCTTGCGCACCCACTCCAATAGCCCCGGCTGTATGGGCAATGGTATTTAGAGTAAGAATGGCGACAAGCGGCTCATCAATATCTGCTTTGAAGCGTACCAGATCTTTGGCAATAGCCGTTTCGTTTTGCTCTTGAATACCTACATAAGCAGGAGTCGTGCTCAGTAAAACGGCTTCCAGCAAAGAGCAGAGGAATGAAAACAATATACTGGCTAAAAAGAATGTGACTAATAGTCCCATCAGGCTCTGAAAGGCAAAAATCAGTGAATAAATTGTGACACGAAAGGAAGTGTTGTACCACAGTCAGTTCACCAGACGCAGGGCGCCTGGTGAGTCTGCTTTTCGGTTATGAGGCCATACTGGGAGAGCGTCGGCTTGGCAGCAGGTTTAAAATGCGGCGCAAAATCGACCGTATGGAATCAGGTAGTGCAAGCAATGCTGGTGTGACAATCAGGGTCAGGATGGTCGCAAATGAAAGTCCGAAGACAATCGTGGAGGCCAGTCCGGCCCATTGCGATGCAATGGGGCCACCAATTTCAATCTCTGCGCTCAACAAGTCAAACGAAATGCCAACCGCTAAAGGCAATAGACCGAAGCCTGTGGTGAAGGTGGTCAAGAACACGGGACGCAACCGTTGCACGCCGGTATGCACAATGACTTCTCTCAGGCTCCACCCTGGATGTTGTCGTTTAAGTACATTGAAGGTGTCAATGAGTACGATGTTGTTATTCACAATGATTCCGGCAAGTGCCACGATGCCAATGCCAGTCAGCATGACACTGAAAGGTTGACCAGTCGTTAACAGCCCCAACAATACTCCAACGGTCGACATTAGCACGGATGAGAGTATCAACAGCGCCTGGTAGTAACTGTTGAATTGTGTAACCAGCAAAATCGCCATTAGCGCCATGGATAAAGCAAACGCCTGGATCAGGAAAGCGGCTGACTCTGCTTGCTCTTCGTTGGCACCGCGAAATTGGAAAAACACACCGCTTTGTGGTGGATTTTCAGCGATGTAGGCTTCAATTTCTCTGAGCTTATTGTCAGCCAACACGCCGGGAGCTGGATTTGCGCGTACATAAACCACACGATTGCCGTCAACCCGCTGAATCTCGCTAACTTTGCGTTGTGGGATACGCGTCACGAAGCTGCTTAATGGAACAGGGCCATTGACAGTACTGATGCGAATGTCATCCATTTGTTGCAGGCCACGGTATTCGGTGGGATAGCGAACGCGGATATCCACTTCTTCCTCGCTGTCATTGGGTCGATAATCGCCCATGAAAATACCGTTAGTCATAAGCTGAACTGCGGTGCCAATCTCAATCATGTTAGCGCCGAGCATGGCAGCCTGAGCGCGATCCACATCAATTTCCCATTCGATTCCAGGTACAGGTGTAGTGTCGTCGATGTCGATCAGGCCAGTCATCTCAGTTTCCATGAACTGACGGATGCGGGTCGCGTCAGCAAACAATTTATCCAGGTCTTCACCTGAGAGTTCAACCTGTATTTCTTTACCTACAGGAGGCCCTTGTTCCAAAGAAACGATTTCTGAGCGAACACCCGGAATTTCTGCAAGGGTTTCGCGATACATGTCTTCGATTTCGAAGCCAGTTACGTCGCGCGTACGCCTGTCGACGAACTCGATAAAAATTGTGCCAATCAAATCTGGTGCTGATGCCTGACCACCACCCATGCCACCCTGGCTTGCACCTGACTGAGTGACGATGCCATCGTAGTAGCCAATCTCGGAAATACGTCGTTCAGCATCCAGCATAATGTCGCGCAATTCCGAAGCAGAGAAGTTCCCACGAGCAAAAATCTGCACCTGTGTTTGCAGCGGATCAGATGACACGAAGAACATGAAACCAGCACCATAGCGCCCGTAGGCAATAACTACGGAAACCAACACGACCAACGTTATAACAAATACAGTACCGGGAATTCTTACCGCGAAGTCGAGAATCCTGGCATACAGTCCCGTGATGCCTGCCACTTCATCAGGATTGCCTTCTTCCAGGCTCTTAAGGTAAGTCTGGTCAGCATCACTCGATTTACCTATTAGCGCGCCAATCGCTGGAGCAAACAACAGTGCATAGAACAATGAGCCTACCAGCACCGCAAACACAGTAATTGGCAGATAGCTCATAAACTGGCCGGATACGCCAGGCCAGAACATAATTGGCAAGAAAGCGGCCAATGTGGTTGCCGTCGATGCCGTAATCGGCCAGAACATACGTTGTACAGCAGCCTTGTAGGCTTCTTTACTATCCAGGCCTTCAGTCATTTTTCGATCCGCATATTCCACCATGACGATCGCACCGTCGATCAACATACCGAGTCCTAACAAGAGGCCGAAAATCACCATGAAGTTATAGGTGAAATCCAGCATGTTGATGATGATGAAAGCGAAGAAAAACGAAAACGGCACGGCCATGGTCACTAACAGGCCAGAACGTACACCGACCGCAGCAATTACGACGATCAACACCAGAGCCATTGCAGTTGCCATGTTGCCGGACAAGCCGGCGTTTTGTTCCAGAGTCAGCGGAATAGTGTTGTTGATGTAAGACATCGTTACCGATGGCGGCAAAGAAGGACGCATCTCTTCAACCAGTGCATCAATACCATCCATCGCCTGAATCAGGTTTGCACCTTTTCTCTTCATGACATTCAGTGAAATTGTTTGCGACCCATTTGCATAGGAGTAGCGCGTGGCATCCTTAAACGTGCGACGCACATCGGCGATATCAGCAACTGTCAAAACACCTAGATCTGTTGATGCGAGAGGCAGAGTGAACAAGTCATCGGCATTCTCGATGAGTCCGGGAACTTTTACTGAAAATGCGCCTTGACCGGTATCAACCTGACCCGCCGCAATGAGTCGATTGTTGCTGGTGATGGTGTTGACGATCGCACTGTTCGGGATACTGTAAGTTTCCAGTTTGGATGGATCTATGACGGCTTCCAGTAACTCTTCGCGATTGCCCACCATGGGTGCTTCTAATATATCTGGAAGTAATTCAATTTCACGCTGTAAATCTTCAGCTATGCGCAGCAGTGTTCGCTCCGGCACACCATTGCCACCGATAGCAATTTGTACAATGGGCATCTCAGCCGCAGACACTTCCTGAATAATTGGTTCTTCAGTTGATTGTGGAAAGCGTGCTTTAGCGCGATTGATCGCTTCTCTTACCTCCGCCAGGGCAGTGGATGATTCAAAACTGATATCAAATTCAGTGATGATGGTAGCCGCTCCTTCACTGGAGACAGAGCTCACTTCCGTGATGCCGTTGATGGTTTTTAATTCCAGTTCAGCGGGTTTAGCTAATAGCCGTTCAGCGTCTTCCGGGGAAATACCCTCATGAATAATTGTGGTGACAACGATAGGAACCTGTACATCAGGAAACATTTCTATGGGAATAGCGGAATAGGACACGAGACCCGCCAGCAAAGTAACAGCAAAAATACTTAGAGTCGTTCGTGAACGGCTAATGGCTGCATCAATATAGTTACGCATAATGAAAACCTACACTTAAGGAACCTCTGATTAATTACCTACGTTGTTATTGCTGCGTTAAAAATCAGCTCAAAATGCGCATTTATGACCTATAAACTGCGCTTTTTCGCTGATTTTTGCCTTGCACTCACTGCCTCGCAAACATTAATTAGAGGCCCCCTAAAATTCTAAATTAGAGATCCCAATCGAAATTGGCGTTTACGATTTGCCCTGGAAAGACAATTTCCTGCCCTACTGTAACCAGGGTTACAGTTCCTGACAGGCCGGTGACCCAGATTCCAGGATTAAGTTGGTTGGTATCATCACCCACGATAGCTATGTTGTGAAATGAGATTTCACCATTGCGATCGATCAATTTCACACCGATAGCGCCGTTGTCATCCAGAGTAAGTGCTGAGGATGGGATGCGGTGCGCCATTAACTCTGCTGCATTCACCAGAATCTCTGTCGTGATGCCTTCACGGATAGATTGCTGGTCTTGATCGACTTCGATTTCAATACGATAGCTGCGCGAGTTCACATCTGCGGCAGTAGCCAGGTAGCTGACTTTTCCCGTAACGGTTTTACCATCCAGAAGGTTACCGGTTACAGCTGCGCCAGCTTCTATGCGCCCAACTTCCTGCTCAGGTACCAGTCCAATCAACAACATTGGACTGTCATCCAGCACAGAAGCGCAGACATCGCCAATATTGAGCAAGTCACCCATCTCCATGGTGCGTGTTTCTACCACACCGTCGAATGGCGCAACTATACGGGTATTCTTAAGCGCGATTTCAGCACGGGTTACAGCCGCCTTGGCGGATTCCAACGCTGCTTTTAACTGGGCAACTACAACATCCGATTGTAAATCGCGCGCCTGTAAATCCAGCGCCGCATCGTACTCAAATTGAGCTTGCTCGCGACGAGCATTAGCTTCCTGTAAATTGACCTCACGATCATCCACCGAGATTTCGCAGAGCAGATCACCAGCACTCACACGTGTGCCGCGAGGAACTGGCTCATTCACGATGCGTCCAGCCTGCTCAGCTCGGACTTCAACATGACGAAAAGCCTGGGTGCGACCGCGCACCATGAGTTTTTCAACATAAGGTTCCGGAGCAATGCGTTCAGCCCGTACGGAAACCACTTCCGGGTTCTCACCTGGTGCTTGATCAGCAGTAATTACTTCCACAGTTCGCTCTTGCACTTCTGGTACTTCAGCCGTGCTGGTCCTGGAGCGGGGGATGAACATCCACAGGGTAACTACCACCAAGATGGCTAATGCTACGATTTGTTGTTTTTTCACTTTGGCCTCCAGCCAACTTCCGAGCTATGGGCATTCGACGCCCTCTCAAGTCAGTAAAACTCAGCTCAAAACGCAAATTATGCATAACGCAGTAGGCTCTGATCTTTACGCCCATTGCGTCAACCTGGTTTAAATAATCTCGCTCGACTCTTTCGTCTGTATTGTTTGGAGTCAGCCTGCTCCCCGTGGCCGGTTATGGTTCCTGTATGACTGGTGAAAACCCCTGTCGGGAAGTGTTACCTATTGTAACGAGCTAAGTCGATTCTGCAAGCGCTAATTTGTCCCAATCACAACTGATTTACGGTCTTTCACCGATAAAGTGCTTGCGCATTGAGAAAGGAGGAATTTGCGCCTGAATGTGGTAGTTTCACCATCATTACAGTGCCATAGAAATGGGGACTCATGTGAAAGATCTGAACAATCGCGCAGCTATAGTCACGGGCTCGAGTAGCGGTGTAGGTGCTGCTACGGCTGAGTTACTGGCGTCTCAAGGCTGCAATGTGCTCATTAACTATAATTCAAATTCCGATGGAGCCGAAGCGGTAGCTCAAGCTTGCCAACAACATGGCGTTGAGACTGTGGTGATACAGGCTGATGTGGCCAACGACGAAGACTGCGTAGCAATGGCTCAGGCTGCGATTGCAGAATGGGGCCGCATAGATGTATTAGTCAACAATGCAGGCACGACAAAATTTGTCGACCACCAGAACCTTGATGGCTTAAGTAAGGAAGACTTCCAAAGAATATATGGCGTGAACGTCATCGGGGCATATCAAATGACACGTGCCGTGACCCGACAGATGCAGTCACAGAAAGATGGTGGAGCAGTTGTCAATGTTGCATCCACCGCAGGTGTAACTGGTGTTGGAAGTTGTATTGCCTATGCAGCATCCAAAGGTGCCATGGTTACCATGACTCTTTCTCTAGCCAGAGCATTGGGACCATCATTGCGAATAAACGCGGTGTGTCCCGGCTTTATAGAAGGCGACTGGTTGCGGGATGGTTATGGAGATGAACGCTATGAAAAGCTGATGGCTTTCAATCGTGACACAGCGCCACTGAAAAAAACAGCAACTGCCGAAACTGTTGCTGAGGCAATTCTGCACTTTATTACGGGCCCACAGGTGGTAACGGGAGAAACCCTGATCGTGGATGGCGGCAGGCATTTGTCCACAGCGCCTTTGACTAGACGATAAAGAGACGATAAAGACAGGAATGCAGTTATTTGGCTACAGGTTTTTTCTGCAGTTTGCGCTGCAGCGTCCTGCGGTGCATCTTTAACTGGCGCGCGGTAGCTGAAATATTGCCATCATTCTCTTTCAAGATCTTCTGGATGTGTTCCCATTCCAATCTACGCACTGACATAGGCTCCAGTTTTGCGGCATCGGCAGTGGGTGGAGTAGTTTCGGTTCTATGTGCTTTCAGCGCATTTAGAATTTCTTTGGTGTCTGCCGGTTTCGTCAGATAATTGTCCGCGCCTAATTTGATCGCCTCTACTGCGGTGGCAATGCTGGCATATCCAGTAAGTATCAAGATGCGCATGTCTGGATTTTTTTCTTTCAATGGGGATATGAGCGATAGAGAAGTTTTACCACCTAGGTTGAGGTCGAGAATAGCCGCATCGAAACTTTCTTTGCGCATCAGGGCGAGGGCACCCTCGCTTTCACTGGCATGATGTACATCATAATTTCGTTGCTCTAATGCTCTTGAGATGACCCGTGAAAATACCTCATCATCTTCAACCAATAGTATATTTGTGAAATCTGTGCTCATGCTTCATTTATCGCGGGTAAGGGCAGCTTAATTAAGGTCAGCGCGCCACCAATTTTAAGATTAAACATTTCAATTGTTCCACCGAGTCGTTGCACCGCAGCGTTTGCCAGGAAAATTCCCAGGCCCATACTGTCCTTGCGAGTCGATATAAATGGCTCGCCCATATTTTCCATAATGTTTGCGGGTATACCAGGACCATCGTCGTTTATCGAGATTTCAATTGAATCTAACTCGGTATCATCAATTTTGAAACCTACGACAACTTTTTCATTGGCTGCCCTAATGCCATTTTCTATTATATTGATCACGGCATGTTTCAAACTCAATTCAGATGCAACAACAGTATCTGGTTTGCCTTGAATATTGAATTCAATACTTGCCATTGGGTGGATATTGGTAAGGTAGTCTTGTATGTCATTAACGAAATCTACCAGTTGAATGTTTTCAATTTCTGACGAATTGTCTTTGTGGTAGTAACGAATCAGTTGATTGAGAGAATCTTTGCACCTCGTCACTTGCTGCTTTAAGATGAAAATATCTTCTTTAACTGCGGCATTATTGAGATCTTCTGCGTCGAGTTCTGCAAGATCATTTAACAGCACTGCCATGGTAGAAAGTGGGGTACCCAGAGCGTGGGCTGTTCCTGCAGCCAAAGTTCCAATTGCAACCAATTGTTCATTGCGTATTTCATTTTCTCTTGCCTGTGCAAGGTTGTATTCTCTTTCTCTAATCGCTGATGCCATGCGAGTTAAGAACACACTGATTAAAATTGCACTGACTAAGAAAATTATCCACATCCCCACCAAATGCAGTTCAAAAACAGAGCCTTGATCCGTGGCCATGTCGCCCATGCTGTGTTCGCCACTGATTTCAAGCAAAAGAAAATAGGTGTATATCAGAATTCCGCCAATAGAGAATGTGTACACATAAGCTGCGGGGAGAAGGGTGGAGGTTACCGCCAATAGAACCAGCAGGTAAGAGATAAGTGGGTTGCTCGCACCGCCAGTGTTCTGAAGTAGCGCAGATAAAAGTACAACATCCACAAGCAAGTGACAAAATAACTCACGTTGACTGATAACTGTTGCCTGTTGCAGCCGCCAGTAACCGATTGCAATAGAAATTGCCACTGCGCCAATCAGGGTGAAGATCAGGTAAAGAGAAATTGCAATGTTCGAGATATTCTGAATGACCAGCATCCCCAGAATGCTCAGCAGAGTCACCAGTGCCCGCAGCCATAGTAATCTCTGCAGGCCGAGACGGGTGAGCGCTGCCTGATCCTTGTCACCCGGGATCAAAAGTTCCAGAAGTCTCGAAACTGTGTTGGTAGCCATGGTTTTTCTATTCTATATCAATGGTCTGTTGATAAAGCTATCTTTCTGCGTCTTTGTAAAGCCCGGTGGTCGCGGTATGTTGCGTCGCTTCGACAATTCTTAAGACAACAATAGGATAAGCAATAGAGTAAAAGTGCCTGCTTCAGGTTCCAGTCCCGAACTCGACAGAGCTGGTAAAGTCCACATTACCTCTGCTTTGAGAAGACAGTCGTGAGCTGCATTATGGCATTGATGCTTGTGCCGCCAATCTATTCGATTCTCAAAATCAGCTAATTACAAGGATTAAATCCTGACTAACAGGCAATGCGGCGAATCTCACCTCTGTAACTGTTTCTGGCCCAGGGTTATCGAAGCTGGTGGGCGATCTCCTGGCAACCGGAATATAAGTCATTGACCTTAACCAGGATGCTTTCGGTAGTTACCTGAGTACGTAACATGTTACATGAAGAAGAGTGCTTTATTTTTGTTGGAGCATATTATAGATGATGACTCTGAAGTTCGTTTTTCTAAACCGCTAATCGAAGCGCCTTTTGTCAGCTTGCAGATCGGTTGGGTTTAGAATTACTCAGACAGTAAGACTACTTTGATGAAGCGCTGCGTAGCATTGGGCTATTCTATTGTTAGATTAGAGTAGAGTAGAGAGGAGTTGGATGCGCTTAAAGCAGCAGTTACAAACAATCTTGCCTGGAATGATGAGCGCTTCAACACTGCCATTGCCTGGTTCAAAACAATGCCCGAACAGTTTAAAACAGGTCGGCGGTGCTTCGGTTTGTTTCAATTTTCCAGACCACTTAGCACTGGTGATGAAAACGTTCATGCAGAGTATGGTGACATTGGCTCTTGCGAA
Source organism: uncultured Pseudohongiella sp. (assembly GCA_965198435.1). Taxonomy (GTDB): domain Bacteria; phylum Pseudomonadota; class Gammaproteobacteria; order Pseudomonadales; family Pseudohongiellaceae; genus UBA9145. Next base: position 1,459,083 of record OZ240664.1, read on the forward strand.
ACGCTGCAATGGGCACAACCATTTGAAGACAGTTTTAGGCTTCAATTCGATTCTGAATCATGGGGATGCAAGTATCAGCCTGGCAAAGGAACCTGTGTCGTAGCTGGACAGCAGGGGGCAGTGAAATCGTTTCCCGGTATGGGGGGTTATACGACGGATATTTATTACTTTAGGGAACCTCTGATTAATTACCTATTAATTATCTACGTTGTTATTGCTGCATTAAAAATCAGCTCAAAATGCGCATTTATGACCTATAAACTGCGCTTTTTCGCTGATTTTTGCCTTGCACTAACTGCCTCGCAAACATTAATCAGAGGCTCCTTAGTAATAAGCCATTTGCTGTAATGCTGCGATGTCATGGTGGCGTCAAAGCTAAGACATCACTACGGCAAGAAAGGTCTTTTCTTTAAAACCGCAGCAACTTTTCTTAAGCGAGAAGAAGCAAACTGCAATAGGTATTTACCACGGTTTGGGTTCCCCAACCAGTCAGTAATGAATATCGTTTTAAGCCTGGGCCTGTATAAAAACAGATGATTCTGTTGAAGTAATTTTCCCAGTAAAAAAACGCGTTGCCGGAATCATTACAATTTGTTGATATGGATATAAGTGGCTAGGGCCTGCTCACACTAATTGAGTGGCTTCTGCTAGAGAGGCATTTTTACGCTCAGCAAGGCAGAAAGAGTGCCGTATATAAATATATACAAACTATACAAACGATTGATAACGAAGCTGGGCGCAAAAATGCGCCTGGCCCTTCGGGTTGCGGCTAAAAAAGCGCCACTTGTCGTTGCTCATCGCTCATTTGGGATCACCAAACCACACTCCTCGCGCCTCAATTGGCGCTTTTTTAGTCACAACAGAGATCACTCAATTAGTGTGAACAGGCCCTAATTACACTCGAAGGCTGTTAATTCTTTATGGGATGAAATACGAAGAGATTTCGAGCAGGGAAGCATTGGGATCAGAGGTCTGCTGATATGTGATATCGTTATTTCGAACATCCTTTTGCCAGGCGTGGGCTCTTTACATATAAGCTAATTGGGCTAATTGGTGATAAGCAAACCGGCAGAGTGCTGACAGGCATCGTACTAATCGTACTAAAAGGATAAAGGATCACGAAGATCATTGACTGTTATTTGATGTAATTAGTCCAATAGATAGGTTCAAGGTGCTGCTGATGGTAAGCGATTACATGTCCATGCAGGACGACAAGCCGCTGAAATTTTGGATCACTGAACGCTGGCTGAGCGGCGTGCAACTTGAGGGCTGCACTGTGAATGATTTGGGGATTGCGATACCCTGTAATAGCTGGAATCCTGGTCCCGGTGCCGAGTGTCTTTATGGCACCTGATGGCTAGCTGCAGGCGATATGGATTTCGTTTAGCGCACATCACCGGAACAGCTAATCCACAATATGAAGGAAGATCGAGCTTTAACAATGAGTGACACCAATATCTATAACCAAGACCTGGATAGTAATCAGGCAAATTATGCTCACCTCACACCGCTCGCTTTTCTAGAGCGAGCTGCGAGTGTGTACCCGGATCGTGTTTCAATTATTCATGGTGACAGACACTACACCTGGTCCGACACTTACGATCGCTGTTGCAGTCTCGCATCTGGTTTGGCCAGGCTGGGAATTAGTGAAGGTGATACGGTGTCATTTATGGGGGCCAATACGCCAGAGACTTATGAAGCTCATTTTGGCGTACCAATGGCAGGTGCAGTGTTAAATGCATTGAATGTGCGCCTGGATGCCAAAGCCATCGCTTTTATTCTGCAGCATGCTGAAACCAAAGTTCTTTTCACTGATCGAGAGTATAGCGACACGATAAAAGCTGCTCTTGATCTGGTTTCCGATAAGCCCATTGTTATCGATATAGATGATCCTTTGTTCGAAGGTGGTGAGCTGTTAGGTGAAAAAAACTATGAGGACATAGTCAACAGTGGTGATGACTCCTTTCGTTGTTTTCAAATTGAGGACGAGTGGTCAGCCATTAGTCTGAACTATACCTCCGGAACAACAGGTGACCCTAAAGGTGTGGTATTCCATCACCGTGGTGCCTACCTGGCCGCAGTGTCCAATGTGTTGAGCTGGGATATGGTTTCCCATCCGGTGTACCTGTGGACACTTCCAATGTTTCATTGCAATGGTTGGTGTTGGCCGTGGAGTCTTGCCGCTGTAACAGGGACGAGTGTGTGTCTTCGTCACGTGCGAGACGAGGCCATTTTCGACGCGATTAAAAGCCATGGCGTTACGCATTTTTGTGGTGCGCCAGTAGTATTGAATACCTTGATTAATGCTCCTGATGAGATGAAACAGGGAATACACCAAAAAGTGCGGGCCATGACCGCAGGTGCTGCTCCGCCAGCCGCCGTTATCGCTGGCATGGAGAATATAGGTTTCAGCGTTACTCATGTTTACGGATTAACTGAGACCTATGGGCCATGTGTAGTGTGTGCGCCACAAGCGGAGTGGGAGACCATGGAGGTTAACGAAAAAGCAGAGATGTTGGCGCGCCAGGGTGTAAGAGGTCCATTGCAGGATGAGATGATGGTTGCTGATCCTGAAACCATGCAACCCGTGCCAAAAGATGGCGTCACAATGGGCGAAATTTTCATGCGTGGCAATATGACAATGAAAGGATATTTAAAAAATCCAGGCACAACTCAAGCATCCTTCGCAGGAGGTTGGTTTCACTCGGGAGATTTGGCGGTGTGGTATGAAAACGGCTATGCCCAAATTAAAGATCGCTCGAAAGATATAATTATTTCGGGTGGTGAAAATATTTCTTCGCTCGAAGTGGAATCAATACTGTTCAAACATCCTAAAATTTTGGAAGCCGCAGTGGTTGCCAGTTCAGATGAGAAGTGGGGAGAAGTCCCCTGCGCGTTTGTAAGCTTAAAAACTGGTGAAGAGATGGATGTTGATGAATTGATTGCTTACTGTCGGGAAGAGATGGCTGGATTTAAGATTCCAAAAAAAGTGGTGTTTGGCCCAATTGACAAAACCAGTACCGGGAAAGTGCAAAAGTACTTGTTGCGAGAAAAAGCTGAAAAAGTAGAACTCGCAGTTAAAAAGTAATGCCTGAAACCTGCAATTTAAGGAGCCTCTGATTAATGTTTGTAAGGTAGTTAGTGCAAGGCAAAAATCAGCGAAAAAGCGCAGTTTATAGGTCATAAATGCGCATTTTGAGCTGATTTCTAGCGCAGCAATAACAACGTAGGTAATTAATCAGAGGTTCCTTAACAAGGAGATAAGATGAAATCCCTGATTCTAAAAACTGCCGCTGCAATCACCTGCGTGTTTGCTATGCAAGGATACGCGCAAGATATACCCGAAACGATTTCAGTTACCAGCTCGATTTTTAGCCATCATGGCATGGTACCTGAAGAAAACTCCGCTTATGGGGCTAACACATCAATTGATTTGAGCTGGTCAAATCTCCCATCGGGCACTCAATCGTTAGCGCTAATCTGCGATGATCCCATTGTCGTTGAAACAGGCATGATGGAGTCTCCTTTTGTGCATTGGGTGGTATAAAACATTCCGGCAACAGCATCAGGATTGCCAGGTGGCCTGGCCAATGATGAGCAAATTACAGTCGCTGGGCTCGAGGGAGCGATCAACGGGCACAATGGCCTGCGTCAACCTGGCTATTTCGGTCCTCGACCACCAGTGAATGGCACTTTGCATGCCTATCATTTCCGTGTGTACGCGTTGGATAGCGATTTAGGTCTGGAACCTGGACTTAACAAAGATCAGTTGCTGGAAGCAATGGACGGTCACATTCTTGCTACAGGCATGCTAATGGGTCACTACGAAAGAAAAGAGTAAGAGATAGAAAAAATAAGCGGATCGGGAGACCCGCTTTCAACAACTGAGGTAACGACTCAGTATCAAAGGAGCTGGTGAATTAATTAATTTGGCCTATTCAAGTTTCGGTCTTGTCGTTTCGTTGCTGCAGTTAACAACTGAGTGATGATGTAGTATTTAAAAATGCGCGATGACATCACCTGCTAAAGCCCCGTTAGCGATATTCAATTCAACTTCACGGTAAAGATGGATGTCACCAATGACTTCCGAACCGAAGTCAATAGTTATTTCAGGGAGGCGGTTACTAAAATCGAAAAACCTGTCCCACCAATGGCGACGACCTTTAATCACTATGTCGCCCTCGATCCAACTTCCATCAAGAACATCGATATCTCCGTTTGATGTTTCGACATTGCCACCGACTTCTGTATTGCGTAAGCGAACTCGGCCATTGACAGTTTCTACTGAACCTCCAATTGTCGTACCGTTGCGCGTAGATATTCCTCCGTTAACTGTTTCCAATGAATCGCTGATCGATACATTAGAACCCACACTGATACCACCATTAACTGTGGTGGCTGATCGAAGTTGTACTCCATCGTCGATATCGACGGATCCATTTACTGTAGATACTTTTTCGGCGGAAGCGCCACCTGCAATACGGATGCCGCCGTTGACCGAAGAAAGATCTCCAACAATTTCTTCCGAGTCGATGCTGATGCTGCGGTTAATTCGCGAGATGTCTCGACTCTCTTCGACTGCGGCATCGGTTGCGAACACATAACTGCCGAGCAGCATTACCAGCATGGAAGCTGCCCCTAACCGTAATGAATGATTGAATGCAGACATGGTTTATTCCCCTGACGATTCTGATTTGTTTAATCTTTCAATACTGTGAGCAAATAGCTTGCCAACTTTTAAATTCTATAAAGAACAATAAGTTAGAGATTTTAGCGCTCTCGTCTAACTTTATTGGATGGTAAGAATCACCAACCATATTGGCGATATTCCCTAACTTGCCTCGCCGCTTTACAGCCCCCGAGTGATGAGTTAGCTTGCCTGCACAGCTCAATCCCATGAGGGGCCAGTAAAATGAGAAAATCCATTCAAGCCATCATTGTCTTTGTTGGTGTCTTTATAGCCCTGCCGATGACACTTGCGCAGCGCACTATGGTGGAAACAGATACGCATCGGTTTGTCGAAGTGAGAGACGGCATCTGGCATGGGTCGGGCAATGGTTCCCTGCATACCATGAGTAATGTCATGATATTGGTAGGTGCGTTTGATACTCTGGTTGTTGATTCCCACGTAACACCAGCAGCAGCCCGCGCGCTTATTGATTCTTTATCTGCAGTAACAGACAAGCCAGTTCGCTATTTAGTGAATAGCCATTATCACTTCGATCATGCGCATGGTAATCAGGCTTTTCCCGAAGGTATTGAAATTATCGGGCATGAATTTACCCGTAAAAAACTAAATGGCGAGATTGGGAATGTACTGGAAGAGGATACTTTCAAAAGTTTTTCTGACTCGGTCCCTTCTTTGGTGGCTATTCTGGAAAGAGAATTGAAAGCACAAACTGATTCTCAGCTTCGCGACCAGGTTGCTGAGCGACTGCGAGTGCAGACCGATTACATGAATGCTATACCTGAAGTCCAGCCAACGCCGCCAAATATAACCTTAGATAGGAAGCTGACTTTGTTTCAATCTGTGGAATCAGGAAGCCGGGAAATTCAGCTACTCCATGTTGGCCGTGCCCATACGGGTGGCGATGTTGTTATTTACCTGCCTCAGGAAAAGTTGGTTTTTACCGGGGACATGATGTTACCAGGGCTCTCTTACATGGGAGATGCGCATGTGGATGAGTGGCCAGAATCTTTGGCAAGACTGCAGGAACTGGATTTTGAGTTTTGGCTGCCAGGTCATGGGCCTGTCATGGATAGCAGGGATCCAATTATTAACTTTCAAGCTTATCTTAGAGATTTGTGGAATAAGGCATCAGAAAAGTACCGCGAAGGAGTAAGCTGGGAACAGGCTGCTACCGAGATTGATATGACAAATCACCAGGGCAGCTTTCCGCAAATTCAGGGTGTGGGTGTTGATCGCCGTGCCGTAAGACGCATGTACCAGTTAATGGATGAACGATAAGCTGACACTCGGTGAACGGGATTTGCAGAGTAGATAAGTAATGAACGATATAGATGAAAGGCCGATCTTTATGCGGCCTGGTCATAATGGTGGTGATCTTGTCCAAGCAACTCAATGGGCTATTTTGAAAGAAGAGAAAGGTCTGATTGTAATTGAAGCTCACCTTCCCGAGCATTTGCTTAACCCTAGAAAACAACTCTTCGGTGGATTTACTGGCACTTACGTCGACATGATATCGCTTTATGCCTGTCGGACTTTGTTTGATAAGAGTTCAGAATTTACCTGGTCTGCTACAGTGAATATGCGTATCGATTACCTTGCCCCGGTAGTAGGCCCTCGATTTAGAATGAGGGGAGAAGTAGTTAACGATGGCAGGAGTACTTGTTTAGTGGCCAGTACTTTTACAGATTTAGACGACAATAAATTGGTATACGCCCTGACAACTCTGCGTAAAAACGCATAGCGTCTAGTGATAATTTGTACACGAATCACATGTATGACTGATGAATTTTCCAAGATTCGACACAACCAGTTTGAATACAGTCCTTTAGTACCTGGAGTGTTATAGAGGGCTTTGCTGCGCAGCTTTGCCAATGCCAATGCTGGGGATGGATATTGCCATCACTGTTTTCCTGTTTTCAGCTTTTCTCGGTTTGGGGGTGAGGCCGATATTGGAACGCCTAGGCTTTTATCGACTCACAAGTCATGTGCTGGTCGTGATTGAAGAAAAGCCGATGCAAAATTCATGAAACAACGTGCTGAGGAAATTGATCGCAAAATACGAGATGACAAATATCGAAACTGGCGTTTAAAGTATCCTGATCTGCCCAGGCACTGGTGAAGTCACTCTCATTCGAGGGTCTAAAACGAAAAAGGCAGGGACGACATAGCCCTTGCCTTTCTGATACCGGCTGACAATTGAGAGAACCTGCATAGAGAGCCTACATAGAGTAACCCTTCTCATCGTGATCGGCGATATCGAGTCCCTGTTGTTCCTGTTCGCCTGTTACTCTCAGTCCATTGTTCACAGCACCGACCACTTTCAGCAAGATAAAAGTCATAATGGCTGTATAGATGCCGATCGCAAGAATGCCAGTGATCTGCACAATGACCTGTGAACCAATTGTCGCACCCTCTGCTAATCCATTACCGCTAAAGATGCCAAGTTCTGAAGAAACCAAAATACCGGCGAGAAATGTACCGACTATGCCTCCGACACCATGCACCGGAAAAACATCCAGCGAATCATCAATTTTAAGGGTCTGCTTTAAGTAAGTCGTTGCAAAGTAGCAAACGATACCGCCGGTAAGGCCAACAATTAAGGCGCCAGCCGGGCCAACACTACCCGAAGCCGGGGTGATCGTTGCGAGCCCGGAAACCATTCCAGTTATTGCACCCAATCCGCTGGGCTTGCCAAATTTGATCCACTCTATTGCCATCCAGCTAATGGCTCCGACCGCAGCAGAGATATGGGTAACGAACAATGCCATGCCTGCAGTGCCATCTGCAGCTAACGCGCTACCCGCATTAAAGCCAAACCAGCCGACCCACAACATCGCGGCGCCGGTAAAACTCATAGTGAGGTTATGGGGTAATGTTGATGAAGTTAGAAAATCTTTTCTGGCACCTAGCACCAAGGCGGTGACAAGAGCGGCAACCCCTGCGGTGACATGGACAACGGTACCGCCAGCAAAATCAATCAGGCCCATTTGGCCAAGCCAACCGCCGCCCCAAACCCAATTCGCCACGGGGAAGTAAACGATCAGCGTCCACAGAGCACAAAAAAGCAGCATGGCGGAAAATTTCATGCGCTCTACAAAAGCGCCTACAATCAAAGCAGGTGTAATGATGGCAAACGTCATTTGGAATGCGGCAAACACAGTTTCAGGTATATCACCGGACATGGAGTTAATGTCTATTCCGGCAAACAGCGCTTTACTCAAGCCACCCCAATATGCGGATTCAGATGGGCCGAATGCGATGCTGTAACCAACCAATAGCCACAACACGGAAATAGTCACGGCGATCGCGAAGCATTGCATAAGAACCGATAGAACATTCCTGGTTCGGACGAGACCACCATAAAACAATGACAACCCGGGCAAGGTCATAAAAAGAACCAGGGCAGTAGAGGTGAGAATCCAGGCAGTATTCGCACCATTCAAATCATCCTGGGCAAACGCAAGGGAAGGGCTTAGCAGTAACACCAAGGCAAGAATTGGTTTTATTATTCTATTTATATTTTTCATTAAACGGTCCTTTAAAGCGCGTCGTTGCCAGTTTCGCCAGTTCTGATTCGAATTGACTGCTCCAGGGCGGTGATGAAAATTTTCCCATCACCGATTTGGCCTGTTCCGGCTGCCTTGCAAATTGCTTCAACGGCTTGGTCAACGAGTTCATCTGCTACTGCAATTTCTAACTTGGCCTTGGGGAGAAAATCGATGACATACTCTGCTCCACGATATAGTTCAGTGTGGCCTTTTTGCCTCCCAAATCCTTTTACTTCAGTAAGGGTCATGCCGCTGACCCCTAATTCAGAAAGTGCCTCCCGCACATCGTCTGCTTTAAAAGGTTTGATGATTGCCATGATGAGCTTCATTGTTTTTCTCCTGCTTTAGTTTGAGTAGGGTCTGGTTGAGCGGGCTGGATTTATTATTGGTTGCCATGTAACAGGCTTGTACCGCCAGACTCTCGAAAAACTTTACCATGCCGATTGCCAAAGCACCATCAAGAGCAGATTTGAGCACCAAAAATGATTAGGGAACCTCTGATTAATTACCTGCGTTGTTATTGCTGCGTTAAAAATCAGCTCAAAATGCGCATTTATGACCTATAAACTGCGCTTTTTCGTTAATTTTTGCCTTGCACTAACTGCCTCTCAAACATTAATCAGAGGCTCCTTGGCTCATTAAGCTTTGAATCATCTTGATGCAAAAATGGCAAATGAAAAGATCTCAGACTTTTTGATTTTCCTGTTGCGAAAAAACAGAGGGCTAATGTTGAAAGGGAAGGAATGAAGAAAATCAACATTAGCCCCCTTAACGGGGAGGGACTGCTTATGTGGCTACTGCCTGCTGAGTTCTATAAACAGATTGAATGAGCGGCATCATCACCACTGCGAAGATCGCCACGTAACACATACCTAGTGCATTCAATGCCGTTGTTAGTCCATACAGCTCGGCTGTGTATCCAAGTAGTGGCCCGGTAACGATGAACGACAATCGAAACAGGAAGCTGGTGAACGAGTTTGCGGTTGCCCGAAATTCGCTTGGTACTCGACGGTTTAGCGCATTCACCAGAATCACCTGATTTAAACCGCGCCCTATAAATAAAAGGAACGCTATGGCTGCGCCAATCCAGCCTGGGAACCAGGCCATACCGAACTGACCTATTATGGGTAATGCACCAATAACCAGGAGTGCTCCGGTTGCTCCTAATTTTCGTTCAACAGCAAACCCATAGCGCATTGCTACTGCTGCTGTCAGATTTTGGGCACACCATAAAATGCCAAACGCCGCGAGAGATAAGCCTTGTGCTTCCCAATACGGCTGGATCAACCAGACCACATTGAATGTAGCAAGGCTGTATACAGGTATGGCAAGTACAATCTGTCTTAACAGAAGATCAGAATGAAAAAGATGTCGCAAAATTTCGATAATGCGTACCCGATCATCTGTATCAAGGTCGCGACGGTATGGCGGTTCTACAATAAACAGGGCTGATACCAGACACATCCATGCAGCAGCAGACTGCGCCAATATCATCAAATCAAATGAAATCATCGCTAACGCACCACCCATTAAAGCGCCAAGTGCTTCAGCGATGCTTTTAGTCATGCCAAGGTTAGCGATACTGCGGCTGTGTTCGCTGTCCTCTTCGGTTTTCAGTGCTTGCTGTGTGTCATAAAGCAATGCCAGGTCAGCACCAGACAATAGGCTGCTACTTATTCCAAGAGTTATTTCGAACAACATGAGAGTGAAGAAATCATCTGCAAAGTTCAGCAGGAAGAAACCACATCCGTGGATAATGCTGCCAATCAACAAAACAATGCGGCGGCCGAAAATGTCAGAGAAATAGCCAGAAGGTGCCTCCAGTAACACAATAGTTGTCGCGAAGACCGCCTGCAGATAAAAAATCTGGGCGAGACTAAGTCCCTTTGATGCAAAGAAAGGAACGATAACTGGCACGATGACCATGAAGCATTGGAAGAATGCCAGACCATATATCATCGGTTTATTTCTGTTTAGTAAGTATTTCATTTGTTCAATTAGTGGTTCTTTGTTCTTTCTATCTCTTTTTTGGCGCGAACTCATTTGTGCCAGAGTGCCTGCACCTGGCGAAAAATGTTCGCAAAAAAAAAAGACCTCTAGGTTCTGTGACTTAGAGATCTTTTCTTTAAGACGCTTATTAAACGTTTAGCTATCAGAATATCACTCCAAGCAGGGCTCCCAATTCATGCCCACGCGCGCACACAACTGATGGTCTGCAATGACCATAGTCGCGAGAAGGTTGGTTAGGGTCGAATAAGTGTTCATGTGCCTGACTTCAATAATTTTTCGACGCGGGGATTGTACTCTCATTCAATAGTTGGTCAAGGAAGACTTCTGCACACCTGTGATTTCAATCACTTTACCCGGTACGGCTTTCTTCAATCAAAATATATTCGAGAGATTCACGTTTCTTTCCCCAATGCGCAGCCACTAGTGAGCCACTGATATTATGCCAGACGCTGAAGAGAGCGCCCGGCAGGGCGGCAGTGGCTGAGAAAAACTGCAAGGCCAATGCAACTCCCAGGCCGGAGTTTTGCATACCAACTTCTATTGCGATGGTGTGGCTTTGTTTGAGATTCAGACCTGATAGTCTGCTCAGATAGAAACCGCCCGTCAGGCCGCCAAGATTATGTAAGATCACGGCCAGCATTGTCAGCAACCCAACTTCAACCAGCCGCTCGCTATTTAGCGCCACAACGATGGCAATAATCAGGAGAATCAGGACAATAGATAAAGAAGGTAGAAAAACTTTAACTGCTTCCACTTTCGGTCCTGCATAGTGATTCACGACTGAGCCTGCTATCACCGGCAGTAACACCATTTGTAGAATACTTAACAGCATTGACCAGGAATCTAATTCTATCGTTTGAGCTAGATAGAAGGTACAAAGCAATGGGGTTGCTATTACTCCTATTAAAGTGGAAGTCACTGTCATACTGATGGATAACGCTAAGTCAGCTCTGGCCAGATAACTGATGACATTGGAAGCTGTGCCTCCGGCGCAGCTTCCAACCAGGACCATGCCAGCGGTGAGCTGGCTGGAAAGTTGCAACATGGCGGCTAGTGTTACAGCCAGAAGAGGCATAAGTAGAAACTGCAGCAAGACGCCAATGAATATCGGTTTGGGATCATTTGCGACCCTGCGAAAATCTTCAGGGCTGAGATTGAGGCCCATAATGAACATGATCAGAGCCAGTAAGGGTACGATTAGTGATTGCAGTTCAGTAAACGCATGGCTAAAGAAAAATGCAGTGGTTGACAGTAATAGCGCCCACAGGGGAAATAAGGCGTTGAAGCGATTCATAGAAATTGGTATCAGGGATTTGGCTGCCAATAATACTGTATTGAGGTTTATTAAGCTTCGATTCAGGCTCGAGTATTATGCTGAGGTGCTACTCGCTGTAACCTTTTCTGCCTTGGGGGCGTCTTAGCAGTGGGTACCGCAAACTTCGCACATGAACGATACCGGGGCTCTGGCAATATGATAAAACAGAATATTCGCGTTTATAGTTTATATTAGGGGAACGAGCACATGATAAAGAAGGCGCTTTTGGTAGTGTTAGCCTTTGGGCTGGCTGGCTGTTTGGTGACAGTGGATTCAGATTCGCGTCCAATCACTACTGTCTGGAACGAAGGAGAGGTTACACGTCTTCAGATTGGTCAAAGTGATCAGCAATTTGTGCGTAATTCATTTGGCGATCCTATGACCAAACTGAGTTATGCCGATGGCACGGAAATCTGGAAATACAGGAATCGTTCCGAGAAAGACACAGAAGTTGGTTTATTTCTGGTCTTTTCGGTTGATGTCGAAGAAGAACGAGTGGAAACCCTTTCCATTGAATTTGTCGATGGCGTTGTAAGTAATTACTGGATTGAAGAAGATCGGTTCTGACACTGGTCGCAGCCAGACTGTTGTTAGCCTGGCTGCGACAAATTGCTTAGCCAATTCTTAATCTTTACCCAATTGAGTGGAGGTGGAAAGGTACGGGTTGCATCTGGCGTTAATGCAGCGTCCGCTTTTGCTCCTGCTACGTTTTGCACTTACAGTCACACTGGACTTTAATTTACGGTGCCAACTGAAGTCGCCCTGCTCATCAATGCGCAAATAGATTGGGGAACCTCTGATTAATTACCTATGTTGTTATTGCTGCGTTAAAAATCAGCTCAAAATGCGCATTTATGACCTATACACTGCGCTTTTTCGCTGATTTTTGCCTTACTAACTGCCTCGCAAACATTAATCAGAGGCTCCTTAGTAATAAGCCTAAGCGCTGAAAGTTGCGTTTCACCCCAAAATGCGTTCGGATGTGGCTATGACACCTGAATAATATTCAGGTGCATTTGCGACAATTGCCAGGGCTGCGCTGTTGCTGCTGAAAATACCAGCGAGCAGGGGTTTTTCATTGCTAATGGGATACTTTTCTTACAGTTGGTCAATGACAGTCAGCATAAAACTGCTATTTTCTACAAAGAACCTGCGCCCTTGATCGGAAATCGGGACCGCCAGGGCCCAGTTGCGGTCTACCAGCTCTTTGCCTGGCCAGTATTGTAGTGCCATAAACCCATCATTAGAGCCTCCAGTCATCAATAGTGCGAGAGAAGGGGCTTCATACAATTCTCTGAAACAAAAAATAAAAAACGGATGCCCACCTTATCGCCAAAGGTTAATACGTCTTCGGCAGCAAAATTCCTGGTTGGTAACAACGCGACCAGAAGCAGCAAAATAGATAGGTGGATACTTCTTCCTACTGCAAACGCTCACAGGTCCCTTTAATACTGTAAAAAGTATAGCTGCCACGCTGTTGAGAGATGGGTTGATGAGGTGAATAATCGCTGGTGACTGGGACCGATTCTGCGATTTGGGTCTAACGAATGCTCGCAAAATCCATGGAAATGTGTGGAGGCCAGAAGCTATGGCGTCTGCAACACAAAGAATTGTGTAGAAACTACCCAAAACTCCACATATCGACTACTGTAACCTTTTCCAGTTATCTCCGTCCTTAGATTCAAATGTTAGAGCAATACCAGCAGGCCATAGCTCAGTATCGGCAGCGGATATATTCGTTTGCCCACTACAGCCTGCGCGCTAAAGAAGATGCTGAAGACGTTACGCAGGAAGTCTTCGTGAAGCTTTGGCAGAACTGGCAAAAAATCGACCATGACAAAATCAATGCGTGGTTGATGCGAGTAGCCCATAACGCCGTGATCGATCATGTTCGCAAACGGAAAAGTCACATTGAGAACACTGATGATTACGAAGAACCGGATGTCCAGGCTTCGCAAGAAGCAGGTGTTGATCAGCAGATTGATCAGCAGGTTTTTAAAAACCAGTTAATGCGGTGTATTGAGCAGTTGGACGACCCTTTTCGCAGCATCATTATCATGCGCGATATCCAGGGTCAGGGTTATGCGGACATACAGCATGGGTTGGGTATGAGTGAAAGTCAGGTCAAAGTTTATTTACACAGAGGTCGTAGAAAGTTACGAGAAAATGCTGAGCTTAGACAACTTCTCGAGCTGCTATCGGGCCAGCAAAACGAAAGTAAATCAAGCGGGATGGTAAACATGAAAGTCGTTAAATCAACAAGAGAAGAGCAAGGCTAAGTCAATGTCTACTAATAATGAGTCACAGTGCTATTTCGTGCAATTGCAATTCGATTCTTATATGGATGGCGAGTTAAATGATTCTCAGGCCGAAAGTTTTTTGCAGCACATAAATCGCTGTCAGGTTTGTACTCAGGAATTTCGTTATGCACAAACAGTTCAAGATGGGTTGTTAGATCTTCCTTTGCTGGACTGTTCAGAGGAAACACTCGACCGCATTCGATTAGCTGCGAATTCAGAGCAATCAGCAGATGAGCACAACTCTGGTTGGTGGGCTGGATTAGTTGATTGGCTGGTAGCTACCCCACCGGTTATTCGTTATGCATTTCCAGCATTAGCAATCGCTATGATTGGGTTGATTACTCTTCCTCTGTGGCAACCGAGCAGTTCCAATACGCCTCGGGTTGCGACGCAAGAGCGGCCTTCTATTGAGTCGCCACTGATTATGCCAGCGAATTATTCGCCGACTGAGATTGCTCAGGCAATGCAGGAATTGAATTTGGCTATTGAATATTTGAACCAGGTGACTGAACGCACTGAAGCGATTGTGGGAGATCGATTTTTGATGACCCCGCTGCGTGACAGACTAAATGCTTCTTTCGAGCGCGTGAGGGTCGACGCCAATGATGATTTGGCTGACGATCACATTTTTTAAAGAGCCATAAGAGCTCTGGTACTTATTTACTCCTGCGATTTATCCAGTGAGTGTAAAAAGCGAGGTAACGAAATGAAATTCTTTAAATACTTTGTAATTAGCTGCACAGCATTGCTGGTCGTTCCGTTAGCACTGGCGGCTGATAATGACTTGACCAGTCATCCAGGATATGTGGATTTTTCCACACTTACCGATCGAGCGACAGGTGAACCAACAGTTGAAATTAGTTTGAAAGCTCCATTGCTGACGATGATGACAGGGTTGATTCGCGCCGAAGACGATATGGCTGCAGACTTTGTGTCCAAGCTATTGAATGTCACGGTAAATGTTTTTGAAAGCGATGATATCGATGTTGATAACGTGACGGATTCGATGTCAGAGATTGCTGACAATCTAGACGATCAGGGCTGGGATAGGGTAGTCAGAGTTCGCGAGGACGATGATCATGTAGACATTTATGTCCGTATGTCGAACAGCGTGGATTTGATTCATGGTATCGCCATTATGGTGGCTTCTAGTGGCAATGAAACTGTGATGGTGAATATTGTCGGAGACATCAGCAGCAATGATATCGCTGCACTAGGCCGCCGTTTTGATATCGATGAACTCTCCGATCTGGGTGTAGAGGCCAATTAGGCCATCTATCCCGCAAGCTGGAGGAAGTGATCATGAAGCACGCGCTGATTATTGTGATAATAGGATTCATTGCCGCCGGATGCATGTCGTTCAGTGATCGCTCTATGCGTCCGGTGCACAATTCCATCAGCCAGCAAATGCCTGAGAT
The DNA here is from genome assembly GCA_965198435.1 of uncultured Pseudohongiella sp. Lineage (GTDB taxonomy): Bacteria > Pseudomonadota > Gammaproteobacteria > Pseudomonadales > Pseudohongiellaceae > UBA9145. Next base: position 1,474,364 of record OZ240664.1, read on the forward strand.
TCGACTTGAAAAAGAAATAGCAGTGGCACTAGGTGGGGGTATGTTCGATTTTCTCGACATCATAACTATGAACGAAGCCGATCTGTCGGAAGTTGATCACCTGCAGGTAGCTGTGTATCAAGTGTACCCTCGCGGAGCAGAAACCAGTTTCACCGATGATATCTTTCATGAATCCTTAATGGCCAGGGATGCGTCCCTCACGTGGGAACGGATCGTAAAGGTTAGAGAAGATGATGAGCATATTTGGGTATTCGTTGGAATCGATCTGGATCGCCAAATGTTAGAGGCAGTTTCAGTTTTCGTCGCTGAGAGCGAAGAGCTGACTCTGATCAACATGGACGGAGACCTGAATGAGTTGCTGGAGCATGCCTTTAGCCCCGCGCGCGGGTATCCAGGTGCTTTCTCTTCGAGTTGAGGCTGAAACTTAGCCAGCGACTCGCTCGATTTCTACATAACCATTTTTGCATGAAGGGGTACGACTGTGTTCATCAATAACTTTGGGCACTGAAACGTTTGCCCTAAAAAGATAAGTCGTAACGTTACCGGTCTTTATTGCGCACGACATTGCGCACGACACCAAATGTCGCCTGCTAATTTCTCCCATTGTATTACTCACTCGCACCGTATTGCCCCCACTTCATCCGCAGTTTCTGGCGTCTGCGGGATTTATAAAAAGCACATCTCTTCGAGCCGGACCTTGGTATATGTCTTCCTCGCTGTAAATGATTGTGTTGAACTGGCTTTCACTGCGCACGGTAATCAATGAGAAACCTTTTGGGGGGGTTCGCTCACAAGGTGCAATTGACAGCGCCTGGGATACTGAATTTCGCACGACCTGTCGGAGTAGTGAATTTCGGTTCGGCAAGATGCCTGCCTTTTATATGACACTCTTGCTTGCTTTCATCAATGTTTTCCAGTCCATCGAATTCTGGAATTAGTGAGGCGATTGCATGGCGAATAGCAGCGTGTTGTCGAAGCCGGATGAAATCAGTGTGTCTTCTATCACCTGGTTTGCAATTATCTCAGCTTCTGGCATTAAGTTTGGAATGCGATCAAATCCACCGTCACTGAGTCGAACAAAATTAAACTAAAATAAACACAGGCTCTTGAGTGGTTCCTTGGGTTTCTTCATCTCTTACCCGGATAGGCAGGATAAGATTTTCTCCTTCCGCACTATTAATCTGAGTCTGGTTTAAAGTTGAGGAGCCTCTGATTAATGTTTGCGAGGCAGTGAGTGCAAGACAAAAATCAGCGAAAAAGCGCAGTTTATAGGTCATAAATGCGCATTTTGAGCTGATTTTTAACGCAGCAATAACAACGTAGGTAATTAATCAGAGATTCCTTGAGTTAATCATTACCTCTCATTACTTTGACAGGAATATTTGAGAGTGCTTCGTCGGCGAAATTACTATCAGGATTAGCCGCGTACAGGTTGCCATCGGCGGAAGGCGAATTACTCTGCCTGTTCTTAATGCCTATGGTTTCAGTTCTCGAGACCAATGACTTCCATACGTTCGCTTCCTGCAACTGTGACTACAGTGCCATCGATTGTGGTGAAAGAGCGATCGAGTAATTGGTATTTATAGACCTGGTAGCTGACAGGCTGCCTTTGTTTTTCACGATGCAGATTTACCGTTAAGACGGTGTGATCGTCCTGCCACTGAAAATAGTACAGGCTGCCGCCTGTCAGAGTCATCAGGCCGAGAAACAGGTATGCGGCTATTCGGAAGTCATTAGCCAGTGCTGATTTAGCTCCCTTGGCATTAGCGCTGTCTTTTTTTTCCTTTATCTGTTTTGAGGTTTTGTTGCCCGAATGCTCATCTGACTCAGCTAGCTGACGTTGCCGCACATAGACGTACGCAATGGCGATAACAGATAAAGTCAAGAGGATTTTTCCCAGCATAAACAATCTATATATGGGCCAGTTTATTGATGATAACAGTGCATGCTTTGACTTCCTAGAATATAGCAGGACCTGTATTCGCTGTAATTTGCTCGAGCCGATATAATGCGGATTAATGACATGAAACATTTGTGGACAATCCCGGTCACTCACTATGCTGTAAAAAGGCCCGGAAAACATTTATTAAGCATGAAGCAATATATGTCAACTGAGCAAGACTCTCCTTATGTGCCTGTCGGCATGCCGCCCCTTGATTTGACTGGCCGGGCAACTTCCTATTTTGAGTTTTGGCCTATATGGTTGATGTATATACCGGTGGTACTGCAGTGGTTGCTGCTGTCGATTCGCTATCGGAGCCTGTCCTTACCTTTAATCGCAAGCCCTGCTGTTCCTTTATCAGGTATGGTTGGTGTTGCTAAATCTGCAGTATTTGATGGGGCCGGGGAGTTTGCCCGACAATGGATTCTGCCTTGGAGGATATATGATGTGACGGATGGAGCAGTGGCAGATCAGGTTGAAGATGTCGTTTCACTCCTGGCGGGTAGCCAACTTGAATTACCCATCGTGGGAAAGCCCAATATAGGCTGTCGAGGTGCTGGCGTTAAGTTATTGCACGATAAGCAAGAGTTAACTGGTTATATCGAATCCTTTCCTGTGGGGGAATCCATCCAATTCCAGCAGTTGAGCCAATGGGATGCCGAGGCGGGCGTTTTCTATGTCCGTTATCCAGGAAGTGAAAAAGGCCAAATTACATCGCTTACTCTAAAATATACGCCCTATGTTGTAGGCGACGGAAAGAGCTCACTGCGGGAGTTGATTGCTCAAGATCCAAGGGCCGGAGAGTTACAGCACCTCTATGAGGAGCGACACCAGCGAAATTGGGAGCGGGTGATTGCAGCAGGAGAACCTTACAGACTGGTATTTTCTGCAAGTCATTCCCGAGGAGCGGTGTTTCGCGATGGAAGAATATACATCGATTCCCGCCTTGAGAGAGCTCTTGACAAAATATTTGACGACATTCCTGGCTACTATTACGGTCGGCTCGATATCAAGTTCAAGGATTTAGAAGCATTGCGATCTGGCGAAGACTTCGAAATCATAGAGATTAATGGTGCCAGCTCTGAGTCAATTAACATTTGGGATCGTGGTACGAGTTTTGGCGATGCGGTTAAAACCTTGTTGCAGCAGTACAATACGCTGTTTAAACTTGGGGCCGCAAATCGCAAGCTGGGTTATAAAACACCGGGATTATCAGCCCTGTATAAAGCCTGGCATTACGAATCAAAGTTAGTAAAACAATACCCGCACAATGACTAATCCCTGTCGGCTACCTATCAAGCCAAGATTTCTAGCGTCGTTGGTTGAGCGTGTGCTGGGTCTACACTCCCTCGGAAAAATTTATGATGATACGCCTTCAGGCTTAGATCCCTTTCAATTTCTCGATTACACACTCGATGCGTTAGGCGTTAATATCGAAATTGAAAATCCTGAGATTCTGGAAGACATACCTAAAGAAGGGCCTGTATTAATTGTTGCGAATCACCCGTTGGGGGGTCTGGAAGGGATGGCGATCGCAAAAATTATCGGAGTAGTGCGCCCTGACTTGCAGGTTTTAACCAATGAGTTGTTGCGCTTAATTCCTGAGCTTGCACCTTTATTCATTGGTGTAAATGTACTTTCTAAAAACGCCGCCGCTGGAAATGTTGGCGGGATCAAACAAGTGCATAAACATTTGAAAAATGCTGGGGCCATTCAACTATTTCCAGCAGGTATGGTGTCTGCTTATGATTTCGGGCAAGGCCGAATTCAGGATCGTGAATGGAACCGCTTAGCTGGTCAGTTACTGCAGAAATACCAATGCACCTGCATTCAGATTCATGTTGGTGGCCGCAATAGCTCCTACTTTTACACCGCTGGATTAATCCATCCAAGATTGCGCACGCTTTTGCTACCAAGACAACTGGCCAATAAACAGGGATTTACCCTTCCTTTAAAATTAGGCCGGCCCATCCCAGCACAGGAGCTTCGCTTGTTGCAGAGCCCGGTCGCCGTTACTCAATACCTGCGCGTCAGCACTGATGCACTTGCGCAACCAAAGGGGCAGCAATCAGAGCAGATGAAAGCGCAAAGTGTACAGGATATTGAAGAGCTGGATTCTTCAGCACCAAACTCAGAGATTAGTCAGGCCATTGAAGATCTGGAGGAGTTCAAGTCAGTTGAACATGAAGAGTTCGATGTGTATTGCTCGCCTTATGAGAGGCTTGGTCCCATCATGGAGCAGATCGCTATTGCTCGCGAGATTACATTTCGAGCTGTAGGAGAAGGAACTGGTCTATCTAAAGATTCCGATGAATTTGATCCTCACTACCTCCATTTATTTCTTTGGGATAAACAAGAGCAACGAATTGCCGGAGCTTATCGAGTTGGGTTGGTGGATGAGATAGTAGCCAGGCATGGTGTTAAAGGTCTGTATAGCAGATCGCTTTATAAATACGATGAGACTTTTATTCAGCAGCTTGGGTCGGCGATCGAAATGGGTCGTTCATTTATCCATGTCGATTATCAACGCCAACCTGTTTCATTGAATCTTCTCTGGCGAGGCATAGGGCAGATTCTTGTCAAAATGCCGAGATACCACACTCTGTTTGGGTCAGTGAGTATTTCTCGGGAATACAGTGATCTCGCCCGCAGCCTTATTGCGGATACCCTGCTAACCAACTACAAAGCCAAGGAGTTTGTTCCTTTGGTACAGCCCATTACGCCACACAAGGTGGAGAATCGGGTTTGGACTAAGGATATGTTGGCGGAATTGGCAAACGTAAAAATGTTGGGAAAGCTGATTGGGCGCTGTGACCCCGGCAAGGCTGTGCCGGTATTGTTGCGACATTATTTATCCCTCAATGGAAAATTGGTGTGTTTCAACATTCATTCAGGGTTCAATAATTCCCTGGAAGGTCTGATTGTGGTGGATGTGCGTAAGACTGATCCGAAGACCCTTACCCGATTCCTGAGCGCTGAAGGTCTCGCGCATTTCATGTCTTTTCACAAGCTGCAGGATTCAGCCTAGGGAGCCTCTGATTAATGTTTGCGAGACAGTGAGTGCAAGGCAAAAATCAGCGAAAAAGCACAGTTTATAGGTCATAAATGCGCATTTTGAGCTGATTTTTAACGCAGCAATAACAACATAGGTAATTAATAGGTAATTAATAGGTAATTAATCAGAGGTTCCCTAGACATGGATAAATTCTTAGCTGTCATGCAGCTGTCAGGAGCACTTCTGTTGGCTATCATAGCCGGAGTTACTGCCCACAATTTATGGAATATCTCGATGCGACCTGAAACCATCTCCGTAGTAAACACGATTATCGGGCAGGGGGTTATTATTGTTTGCCTGTCAGCCTTGGCAACAGTGTTATTCCGCAAGGGCTGGAAAGCTCTCAATTCTGCTGCTCCTGGCGATTCAGATAGCGAATCTTAGGCTTCCTGGCCCCGGGGCAATCGGCTAAATGAATTTTCATGCGCATTCCCAGTACAAAAAGTGAACAAGTGGCACTTCTCCGTCGATCTGAGTCCAAAAATCATAAAATTCTGCCTGCTTTTGACACGAGACAGAGGCATTCACTGGATTGCCCTGTTTCTGGCCCCGTCAAAGCTGGTGATAGTGTCCCACGCGGGAGTATAATCTCGCGCTTTTAATCAGCCGCAGCTGCCACAATGATCATATTTGATGACCCCAATCGTTTCTCGCAATTCCACCAGAGTTGTGTGGCGACTATTGGCAAATTTGATGGTGTGCATCTTGGACATCAGTTGATTCTTGATCAACTCAAGCAAAAAGCCGAACAACATAATCTGCCAGCAGTGGTCATTATGTTGGAGCCTCATCCAGAGGAATTTTTTGCGGGAGATAATAGTAAATGTCCGGCTAGACTAACTGTGGTTAGGGAAAAACTCGAATTATTGGAAAGCTTTGGTATCGATTTTGTTTTTCAGTTGCACTTTGATCAGGCGCTAAGTGAATTGTCAGCAGAATCCTACGTGCAAGATATTCTTGTTGATGGCCTGGGCATTGCCTGCTTAATAATTGGTAGTGACTTTCGATTCGGCCATGCAAGGCAAGGGGATTTTGTTCTTTTGCAATCACTGGGAGAGAAACTCGGTTTTGAGGTTGTGGAAACTGCGGCTTATGAGCGTAATGGGCAACGAATCAGCTCGACGATTATTCGGAATAAACTGATTGAGGCTGACTTCGCTTTAGTAGAGCAATTACTGGGCAGGCCTTATTCGATGAAGGGCGAAGTTCAACGTGGGCAGCAGCTTGGAACAGATCTGGGGTTTCCCACCTGCAATATCAGCCTCCATCGCCTTGCTATCCCTTTGCACGGAGTTTATGCCTGTGAAGTCAGGTTGGGAGACCGTTATCACCAGGCTGCGGTAAACATTGGCTACCGTCCAACAGTTACGGAAGAAGGCGACGCGCTTTTAGAGGCTCATATATTGGATTTCAATGGAGTACTGTATGGAAAAACCATTGAAGTTATCTTCAAAGAAAAACTAAGAGACGAGGTAAAGTTTGATGGGCTTGAAGCCTTGAAAGATCAAATTACCAAAGACGTTGAACAAACCAGATTAGTTTTCGCGGCGGCTGTTTAAGCGTAGCTGAGAAAGTTTGAAAAGTTTTAGAAGTTTTAGAAGTTTTAAAAGTACTCTCATAGACCGCCCATGAAAGATTACAAAAGTACACTGAATTTACCCCACACAGATTTTCCAATGAAGGCAAATCTTGCGCAGCGCGAACCCGGCATGTTGGAGAGGTGGGCGAAACTTGATATTTATGGTCGCATATGTGAGAAGAATGCTGGCAAGCCTAAATTCATTTTGCATGATGGTCCCCCCTACGCAAACGGCGAGTTGCATTTGGGCCATGCGATCAACAAAGCATTAAAAGACTTTGTTGTTAAGTCCAGGCAAATGAGTGGGTTTGATGCGCCCTATATTCCTGGCTGGGATTGTCATGGTTTGCCTATTGAGCACAATGTGGAGAAGAAAAAAGGCAAGGCAGGTCAGAAAGTTTCATTCAGAGAATTCCGGCAGGTATGTCGTGATTACGCCGCTGAGCAGGTAGAAATCCAGAAACAGGGGTTTATCCGCCTGGGAGTTTTCGGAGATTGGGAAAACCCCTATCTCACGATGAACTATGAAACGGAAGCAGACATTGTGCGAGCTGTTGGCAGAATCGTTGCCAATGGCCATATGGTAAGAGGATACAAGCCGGTATATTGGAGCGTAGTGGGCGCCTCAGCACTGGCAGAAGCAGAAGTTGAATACAAAGATAAGCAATCTTTTGCGATCGATGTTCGCTTTGCCGTGGAGTCAAAGCCAGATTTTCTGGCCGCTTTTGGAAACAGTGCCGTACTCGATATCGATACCCCAATATCCGTTGTCATTTGGACCACGACACCCTGGACTCTGCCCTCCAATCAGGCTGTATGTTTGCACGCTGAACTGAGTTATGCGCTTGTAGCCTGCGACCCTGGTGCTGGCAAAGAACATCTCTTGCTGGCAGAAGATATGGTTTCTGGAATTATGTCGCGCTATGACTTAGAAAGCTTTGAGATTGTGGCTACTGCGAAAGGTGCAGCATTTGAGAACATGGGTTTGCAACATCCTTTCGTCGATAAAGTTGTGCCGCTGATATTAGGCGCACATGTCACGACTGAGGCAGGCACAGGTGCTGTCCATACGGCTCCTGATCACGGCCTGGACGATTTCTATGTTGGACAGCAATATGAAATAGGAACCCTGAATCTGGTAGATGAAAACGGTGTTTTCTCCAGCAATGCTGGTCAGTTTGCCGGTGAGCATGTTTATAAGGCAGACGGAAAAATTATCCACGAGTTGGAAACCCGTAATGCACTTGTTGCCCAAGAAACGATTACTCACAGCTATGCGCATTGTTGGCGTACTAAAACGCCATTGATATATCGAGCCACTCCACAATGGTTTATATCAATGACGGAGCAAGATCTGATTGGATCCGCGCTTAAGTCAGTGAACGATGTGAAATGGATTCCGGATTGGGGCAAGGCTCGAATAGAGCTGATGCTTGAAGGGAGCCCGGACTGGTGTATTTCCCGTCAGCGAACCTGGGGCACGCCTATAACTCTCTTCATCAATAAAGAGACCCAGGAGTTGCATCCCCGAACGCCGGAGTTATTCGAAGAAGTTGCGCAGTGCATCGAACAAGGCGGCATTGATGCCTGGTTTGATCTTGAGGTGAGCGACATATTAGGAGCCGATGCAGATATATATGAAAAAGTGAGCGATACATTAGATGTATGGTTTGACTCGGGTGTCACGCATTACTCGGTCATGGAAAAACGTGAAGAGCTGGTCTATCCGGCTGACTTGTATCTGGAGGGGTCTGATCAGCATCGCGGATGGTTTAATTCCTCGTTGAAGACTGCTGTTGCCATAAATGGTACAGCGCCTTACAAAGAGGTGCTTACTCATGGATTCTTTGTAGATGCAGAAGGCCGTAAAATGTCCAAATCATTGGGCAATACAGTGGCACCAGCGAAGATTTATCAACAATATGGTGCCGACATCTTAAGACTCTGGGTAGCCGCAACAGACTATCGTGGAGAAATGACTGTTTCTGAAGAAATATTTAAAAGGGTTGCTGATGCCTACCGACGTATCAGAAATACGTCACGGTTTATGCTGGCGAACCTCAATGGCTTTGATCCTGCAACTGATGCACTGGACCTTACTGATCTGTTAGCACTGGATTACTGGATAGTCAGACAAACCCGGCTGCTGCAAGCTGACGTAATTAAGCATTACCACGACTACAATTTCTTGAATGTGTATCAACGTATCCATAATTTTTGTGTCGTAGAGCTAGGTGGTTTCTATCTGGATGTCATTAAGGATCGACAGTACACCACCAAAGCAGAGAGCCCTGCTCGCCGATCAACTCAGACTGCGATGTTTATGGTAGTTGAAACACTCAGTAAGCTTATAGCACCAATTTTGAGCTTCACTGCCGATGAAATTTGGCAAAAAATACCTGGCGACAGAGCGGAATCTGTGTTTTTGACAGACTTCGATAACGGAGAAGCATTGTTAGAAGAATCCTCATCTTTTTCCGATGACTTCTGGAATCAAATCATGGCCGTGAAGGCTGCGGTCAATAAGGAACTGGAAGTTAAGCGTGCGGATAAAGTAGTAGGTTCTGGTTTGGGCACGGAAGTAGATCTCTATTGTGATAGCGCTCTGCAAGGTTTATTGGATTCTCTGGGAGAAGAACTTCGATTCGTTCTGATAGTATCGCGTGCCAATGCTCATCCAGAGCAGGCAGCGCCAGAGGATGCGACGGCTACCGAGGTTTCTGGTTTGTCCATAAAGGTTGCTCCATCTTTCTATAAAAAATGCGAGCGTTGCTGGCATCATCGTGCAGATGTTGGCCAGAATGTCGCACATCCAACCCTATGTTCTCGTTGTATCTCTAATATAGAAGGAGATGGCGAGCTGCGTAAAATCGCCTGAAAGCTTGATTCAATGAGCGAATCTGATGAAATTGTTCGGACAGGGTCTCGCTTAGAGCTACATTTTTCGCTTTCTTTGGAGAGCGGTGATGTTATCGATTCCAATTTCGACAACAAACCTGCAAGTTTTTGTCTAGGAGATGGCAGTATGCTCCCGGGTTTCGAATCAGTGCTGCTAGGTCATAAAGCTGGCGACTTATTAGAAGAGCTGGTGTCTGCAGACAATGCTTTCGGACAACCTAATCCTGACAACTGCCAGCGATTCGCGATTGCCAGATTTCAACACTTAATAGACGACGAATTAATGCCTGCTGGAATTGGATCAGTCGTCTCATTTCGTGACCTGGGCGGATTTGATATTCCCGGTGTTGTAAAAGCGATAGATAGTGATGCTGTTACAGTGGATTTTAATCATCCACTTGCCGGGAAAGATATCGTGTTTAAAACCAAACTACTTTCGGTGCTATCGCCGGAAGAAGAACCTATTGAGATTAAGCTCTAATTGCTAATTTGCGCCATATCTGTATTCAATTTTATGACTGAGACAGCCAAAATAGAGCAACCACTCATTCGACTCGCAAATCCCAGGGGATTTTGCGCTGGAGTCGATCGCGCAATCGATATTGTTAATCGTGCCTTAGACATTTATGGTGCTCCCATTTATGTGCGTCATGAAGTTGTTCATAACAAGTTTGTAGTTGAATCCCTGCGGGAGAGAGGCGCTGAATTCGTTGATGAACTTTCAGACATACCTGATAAAGATGTCACAGGCCGTTCATCAATTGTAATTTTCAGTGCCCATGGCGTTTCACAGGAAGTGCGGGAAGAGGCAGCTAGAAAAGGCTTCAAAGTATTCGACGCAACTTGTCCATTGGTAACGAAAGTGCATCTCGAAGTAATCAAGTTCAGTCAGGCAGGCAGGGAATGTGTGCTGATTGGCCATGAGTTCCATCCCGAGGTGGAAGGAACTATGGGGCAATACGACGAAAGTTCCGGTGGGAAAATCTACCTGGTTGAATCAGTTGAGGATGTGCAGACACTGCAAGTTAAACAACCTGATCGACTTTCTTACGTTACTCAAACAACTCTCTCCATGGACGACACTTCACGCATCATTGATGCGCTCCGTGAAAAATTCCCAGCAATTCAGGGCCCAAGAAAGAAAGATATCTGTTATGCCACTCAGAATCGCCAGGATGCAGTGAAGCAATTGGCTCTCGAATGTGACCTGTTATTGGTGGTGGGCTCACCGAATAGCTCCAACTCCAATCGCTTGAAGGAATTGGCAGAAAGGCTGGGATGTGACTCTTATCTGATTGATAGTGTGGAAGATATCAGGTCTGATTGGTTTCAGGGGAAAAGTCGTTTTGGGATTACAGCCGGGGCTTCGGCACCCGATGTTCTGGTGCAACAGGTAGTTGATAAAATGCAGGAAATGACCAGTGTTCTACCCCAGGAGTTAGATGGTGTAACCGAGAATATTGTGTTCTCTATGCCAAAGGAACTCCGCATCTAGTGGGCCGAAGCTCTCGAAAACAACCGACAACTGAAGACCTGTTAAATCGTTTCGATAGCAGAAGTTTCTGCTGTTTTCTACGCAGTTTTTGTTATCCAGATTATTCGAGAACCAGGACAGCCTGCGATAGCTGAAGTGCGAGCCGCTGCAAAATTAGCTAATGGTAAATTTGCCCGCTCCGAGACATCCGATAAGCAACTTATTGGACCCATGGATATCATGCCTAGGGAGCCTCTGATTAATGTTTGCGAGGCAGTGAGTGCAAAGCAAAAATCAGCGAAAAAGCGCAGTTTATAGGGTATAAATGCGCATTTTGAGCTGATTTTAACGCAGCAATAACAACGTAGGTAATTAATCAGAGGTTTCCTATCTTTAAATGACCTTTAAACAGGCCAGTGATGACATCACCGGATATCCCGAACCCCACTGGGTGGAATATAGGTACGTCGCCTGCGCAGTGCGTTATTGAAACGCATTTGATCGTGGGCAGGGTCTTCAATGGCGTACTCAACCAACCCTGATTCAACGGCAGTCGCCATGCGACTGTTCAGGTTGGGTTGGCGGTGATGGCGTCAAACAGAAACAGCGCATCTACATCGCTTTCAAGAGAGTATATCCACCCACCTCATTATTTAAGATATACAATTACCCTGAGCTTAAAGCCTGACCTTAAAAAGAGAGTCTCCATCTGGACCCAGGGCAATCGAGTGAATGCCTCTGTCGCGTCGAAGATGGGCAGAAGGGTATGATTTAGGGCTCAGATCGACGAGGGAGTGCCACTTGTTCGTTTTTTGTACTGTGTGTACTGGAAGTGCGCACGAAAATCCATTCAGTCGATTGTCCTGCATCTGAACCTCTCTTTTTTAAATCCTCTTCTTTAAACCCTCTCCCCCTTTTTTTGTGCAGCACTCTGACAGTTTAACTATTGCTTTATCTGCGGCTGACTTGTAGTGATAAAACGTATGGTGTGTCCCGTGAAAGGCCAATCATCTTGCAGGTGTTGAATACGTTCCGGTTCTTCGGCCAGATTGAGCAGGCCGATTTTGTGTTTAATCCCTTCTTCCGCAGTATGAATCATGCGAGTGACTTTTTTGTTTTGATTCTGGTTTTGGTTTTGATTCAGGGCGTGGTAACCCCGCCAAAACGGCTAACTTTCTTGCTGGCAATCCTTGCGAACCCCAACTGTCAGATTAGTCAGATCAGGTCTAAAATTCTACAGATCATCGGCATATTCTACGTGGTTAAGCTATTACAGCCTGGCAAAGAGGCTGATGAGCGGTTATGGCTTTTGCAAAGAATCTTTGGCCGGTCCGCGCATATCAACATGATGTCTGCCAATTTTGACATCATGATTCGAACTCTATTGCTTGTTTTTTCCTTTGCGTTTTTTACCGGTCAAAGTGCACAGTTTGGCGATGTGACGTTGGCAGCAAGTCATATTTTGTGACAGCTAATTTCGTTCTCTGCATTCTTTCTTGAGGGATTCGCGTTTGTTATTGAACCTCTGGCAGGGAAAGCATTTGCAGCGAAAGATGGGCTCGGTTTTATTGCAGCGGTGAAGTGTACGTCAGTGCCAGCATTTGTACTGGCGATTGCTCTGGCGTTGCTTATCTATTTTCTCGGCTATGTCGCTATCGCACTGCTAACAGATTTGCAGCAGGTCCAGCTCGCAAGTGAAAAATTGGTAGGTCTGGCGGCGACTTATGTATTGGTTTTCTTTGTCCTTTTCAACTAGACGGCATCTTCATTGGAATTTCATTCACCCGTGAAATGGGTAATGCCATGATCTGCTCTCTAATTATTTATTTGATCGCCTGGAGAGTGCTGGCTGGCGAGTGGGGAGTCGTGGGGCTTTGGTGGGCAATGATTATTTATGCACTTGCAAGAGCGCTAACCCTGCTGCGCTACTATCCAGATAATAGTACATGTAGTCGCCAAATCCTGATTTGCATTCAGTGAAGCTGTTGATCCTGTGCAGGCAATGTGTGGGGCTCCAAATCAAGGCTGGAGATTGAATTGCCCATCGCCACTACAGTGCCTTTGTAGCGTATTTCCCCTGTCACTGAAAACTCGAACTCATAGCGCCTTCGCATTCGCAGTGACCCTGTCTCATCACGGGCAGGCCATAAACTTTTGAGCACCATGGTTTGATCCAAAAGTTGCAAATCTGACTGGCAGCAATATTGATGGACTTTTTGTAAGATTTGAAGTTTGACTTTGTCGCTTTTCCACCATAGCGCAACCAGTGCCGACACAGCGGTGATCCAGGCAAGCGCCGTTAAAGACAACATGGTTGTTCGACAGGACAGCTATTCAATGAACAGTGAGTAGTGAGTAGTGAAGACAGCACCATATACGCTCCGTAACTACCCGTGCTCTGTGTAACGCTTGATATGGGGCTCCAGAATTTCCAATGCCGTTTGTTCGCATGGAGGTAGCTCAGCATCAGATTGCGCTAAGGGCTCTACTCTTTCTCCCCAACGAATCAGTGCTGCACCCCAGGTGAGACCTGCTCCAAAAGAAGCCGAGAGTACATGGTCACCAGGCTTGATACGGTTTTCTTCCAGTGCTTCAGTTAGTGCGACTGGAATAGTGCCAGCGGAGGTGTTGCCGTATTTGTGGACATTAACAAATACTTTGTCTTCATCAAGGCCAACGCGTTTTGCCAGTGCATCAAGAATTCTTTTGTTCGCCTGATGAGGTACTACCAGGTTTACATCACCGATTCCCAGGCCAGCTTCTGCAAGTACATCCTCACAGGCTTGTGTCATGCTTTTAACAGCACGCTTAAACACTTCCTGTCCTTCGAAATTCCAATTGACATAAAGAAACTCATCAGACAAGCGCGAATAAGCAGAACCCAGGTTTGTAATCTGGATCGCATACTTTGCATCTGCTTCGCAGCCAATCTTTGCACAGATCAGTCCCACGGGTTTGTCGGTCGCTTCGATTACTACAGCACCGCAGGCATCTCCAAACAAGACTGCAACATCACGACGGCTCCAGTTCATGTAATGAGAAATGAACTCCCCGCCAATGACCAGCACTTTTTTATGGGCACCGGTACGAATCATATTCGTGCCTATATGCAAACCGTAAAGAAAACCAGTGCATGCTGAGTTGATATCAATGGAGGCTGCGTTTCTGGCCCCGAGAGTATCCTGTACCAGGGAGGCTGTATTCGGGCACAATGAGTCATTGGTAAGGCTGCCCAGTAGAATCAGGTCTATTTCCATTGGGTCGAGATCAGCCGCCGCTAAGGCACGTTTAGCCGCAACAATGGCCATGTCTGAGAAATTGCAGTGACAGATTCGTCGTTCTTTGATGCCGGTACGCGATGTTATCCACTCATCAGAGGTATCCATAAAAGTGGCCAGGTCTTCGTTGCTGAGGACTGCCGGTGGTACGCATTTTCCCCAGCCTGTTAGTTCAGCGTGTAGCATCCATTCTCTCCATCATCGAGGAGGGTGATTTTTGTGATCCCCAGCAGTTCCTGCGACGTTTTTCTGATGAGTGATTTACTTGATTGAGCGTTGGCGTTTATTACGGGTTAGCCTACTGGCTTTACCTGTTTTTCAGCGACTTAAGCATACTGTATTTTCCACCCAACCGGTAGCTTGGAAAGATTTTGGCGCTTCGGAGGTCATACATGTCTACAATTCAATCATTCGTTATAGGTTCGATGTGACCAGGGATAAAAATTGGATGAATATGCACAGTGTCAGAAACCTCAGCTTGGCATCTTACTTGTGCTTGCTAAATGCTCTGCTGCTTTCTGCACCGAGCTTCGCCGATTTTGATCATGGAATCTGGGATAACCTGTTACGTGAGAATCTCACGGTATTGCGGGATGGCCAGGCCACTCAAGTTGACTATCAGGCCATGGAAATGGATCGTGATAAACTTAGGTCATATCTCGATCAGCTTTCAGCCATCTCTCAAGATCAATTTGAGAGTTGGGAGCAACAGGAACAATTGGCTTTTCTAATCAATGCCTACAATGCCTGGACAGTCGAGCTGATACTGAAAGAAGGGCCAGATTTAGATTCCATTCGAGATATCGGGTTCCTTCCAAACGCCGCCTGGCGAATAGAGTTTATTTCTCTTTTCGATGAACAGGTGTCCCTGGATGATATTGAACATGGAATGATTCGAGGTTGGGGGCGTTACAATGAGCCCAGGATTCACTTTGCGGTAAATTGTGCAGCGATTGGGTGCCCGGCTTTGAGAAATGAAGCCTATAACGGTGACAAGTTGAGCGAACAGCTAGAAGACAGCACGCGAAGGTTTCTTTCTGATCGTTCAAGAAATTACAAAGCGAAAAATCGACTTTATATTTCCCGTATCTTTGATTGGTATGAAGAGGATTTTGAGCAGGGTTGGCAGGGAATTGATTCTGTAACTGGGTTTGTCCTGGGCTATGCCGATGCCATGGAATTAACTGAGCAGGATGTTCGACAACTGCAACAACGAGAATGGCGCATTCGTTATGCTGATTACGACTGGGGACTGAATCGCGTTCCAGGTTCTTAATTCTTAACTATCTGGTTGCTTGTATATAACGCAAGCTACTGTGCTAGACTCGCCGTTGGAAGAGTATCATCCCCGGTGGGGTGCCCGGACTTCAAACCCGGTGAAGTCTGTTAAGAGCAGGCTTGGTGGGTTCGACTCCTGCCTCTTCCGCCACTTCTATAGTGATTTCCTTATAGATTGCCATCCAACTTCCAAATCTGGATGGAAAATTCACCCTGTATTGTTAAGGAGCCTCTGATTAATGTTTGCGAGGCAGTTAGTGCGAGGCAAAAATCAGCGAAAAAGCGCAGTTTATAGGCCATAAATGCGCATTTTGAGCTGATTTTTAACGCAGCAATAACAACGTAGGTAATTAATCAGAGGTTCCTTAAATCGGAGATTATCTGAATATCACTGTGGATGAATGCAAGGCTATGGTCACAATTGCACTGGATAACATCAAAGACATGGACGAATCTCAACAGTGTGTTGCTCTGGCTTATCCGCTATGGTTGCAGGTGTTCCAGTTTGTAATATCTCATGGAGAACAAGGGCTGCCGACTGGGTAAATTGCCGAGCACCTGTGAGCACGTGGATGTGCCTGCATCGACTTTCTCGGCTATGACTGTTGCCAAAATTAGCCCGAACTTTGTGGATTAAACATCAAAGCGGCTAGGCTTGATGATTTTTAACTATACCGGAGCGCCTTGCAACCGCGCTGAATAGTCCGATTCATCAATAGGCCAGTGCAGCAGGGCGGCGGCAACTCCCAGGATAATGCCTGCTACCCAGATTCCATCATAATTACCGTAGTTTTGATACCACCATCCGCCTGACCAAACGCCAATGAAGCTGCCAAGCTGATGACTTAGAAACACGATTCCATAAAGGAAAGACATATATCGTGTTCCAAAGAACACAGCTACAAGACCGGATGTTGGTGGTACTGTTGCCAGCCAGAGTGCGCCCATAGCAGCGCTGAATGCGAGAACAGAAATTAATGATACGGGTACTAACAGAAACGCAGTAATGGTGATAGCCCGAGCTATATAAATGCCAGCCAGTAGCGTTCGCATCGACCGGCGCCCTGACACAACACCGGCATAATAAGCACCTGCAATATTGCACAAGCCAATCAAGCTAATACTCCAGGCACCTACTTGAGGAGAAAATCCCAGGTCGATCAAATAGCCAGGCATGTGCACTGTGATGAACGCGAGATGGAAACCGCAAACAAAGAAGCCAAGGATTAAAAGGCGGTAGGATCTGACACTGAATGCTCGCAGAGCTATTTGTTGAAACAGGATTGGTGCATTATCTGAATCAGCCGGTTCTGCAGCTCCACCATATTTGGCGAGAGGTAAGCAAAACACAGCCATAAGAAAACCAGAAAGTCCCAAAATCTGTAATGCGCTTAACCAGCCTGTTGCATCCACTGCGAATTGCACAATAGGTACCATCAGAAATTGCCCGGCACTGCCTGCAGCAGTCCCGATGCCCATCGCCCATCCTCTGCGTTCTTCGGGTACTGCTCGGGCGATAGATGGGAGGACAACGCCAAACGATGTTCCTGCGACACCAGCCCCAACCAATAAACCGGCACTACTGATTATCTGTAGCTCAGTAGTGGATACGGACATGGCCAGCATGCCAATCGCATAGAAACATGCCCCACCAACCAGCACCTTTAGATTTCCTAAGCGATCAGCTAACCCACCAGCAACAATCGCGCTGACACCCCACATCAAATTCTGTACAGCGAGAGCAAACGCTAAAACATCTCTGTCCCAGCCTCGTGCTTCTGACATGGGCACCATGAACAGTCCGAACCCTGCACGATAGCCGAAAGATAGGATCAATAACGCACAGGCGCTGATAAGCACGGGCATGTAAGTACTTTTGGGAATGCTGCTTTGGTTCATAAATAATCAACACACACTGCTGTGCATGAAAAGGTCTGCTTGCTGGTATGCGGGCAATAGAGCTTATCCGAATAGTGCGCGGAATAAGTAGAAGAATAAAATAGAGAGTACAGCACCTACCGGTAAAGTAACAATCCAGGAAAGGAAAATTCTACCAACAACGGCCAGATTCAGGGCGGCGATGCCCCGTGCCATTCCTACGCCAAGCACCGCACCAACCAAGGTGTGAGTTGTTGAAACTGGGATTCCAGTGCCTGATGCAATCACAACAGTTGTTGCTGCTGCTATCTCAGCGGCAAAGCCACGACTTGGAGTAAGCTCGGTGATGTTTCTGCCGATAGTGGCAACCACGCGATAACCCAGCGTCGCCAGACCTGCCACAATGCCGCCACCGCCGAGCAGGAGAATCCAAATCGGAAGCGCTGACTGTGATTTGAATACACCGCCACTGCTGACCACGCTGTTTACGGCTGCCAATGGTCCGATGGCATTGGCTACATCATTGGATCCATGGGCAAAAGCCATTGAGCAGGCGGTAAATATCATCAAAATCCCAAACAGTCGTTCAAGGGATGAAAGCTTACCTCCATCATCATCACCAGCAGGGCCTTCCTTTACATTGCGCAGCAATAGAAATCCTGCAAACATTGTGATGAATCCAACGATAACCGCATACAGTGTGGCTTCACCAAAGCTTACTTCCAGCCCAACATGGCTTAACCCTTTTACCAATGTCACCATGGAAATGACAAAGCCGACCAGAAAGATGTAGCCAGGGATATATTTTTTGGCATTGCCGAACGGGTCGTCAGTGTTCAGGACGAGGTACTGCACGCTCATGAATACGCCGAATGCAATGATGCCGGAAAATACCGGTGAGATTACCCAGCTGGCAACTATCGACGCAACTTGACCCCACATGACGGAGTCTGCGGACACTCCGACAACAGCAAAGCCGATAATGGCACCGATGATTGAATGCGTAGTGGATACTGGCCAGCCTTTCCAGGAAGCGAGAAGCAGCCATACTCCGGCGGCCAGTAATGATGACAGCATCCCGTACACCAACAGTTCTGGATTTTGATCAAAGTCGGCAGTGCCCGCATCAATGATGTTGCTGCGAATTGTAGATGTGACCTCTCCACCTGCCAGATAGGCACCGGAGAACTCAAAGATCATGGCAATCAGGATGGCTTGCCTGATAGTGATGGCGCGAGCGCCCACCGAGGTGCCCATGGCATTGGCAACATCATTAGCCCCTACGCCATAGGCCATAAAGAAGCCAAATACACAGGCCAGGATCAGCAACAATATGCCGTATTGGGCGAGGATGTCTGACATTAAGTAAGACTCTTTATCGGGCTCTTCGCGGCTTAGGTAACCGGAATGGGTTTTGGGCTGGACCCGGCTTGCAACGCAGCGTATTAGATCACTCCAATGGCAAGAGGGCTAGAGGGCAGGCGAACATTTCTAAATATAGTTGGAGTAATGTTGCAGCCTGTTCATATTCGATTGATTTCTCGGGCTTTTTATCAATTGTGCCGTAGTCGAAGTGGTTCAATATCTGAGCGAAATTGCCAGGCTGGAAGGGTTAATTCTAGGGCCTGTTCACACTACTTGAGTGGCCTCTGTTGTGACTAAAAAAGCGCCAATTGAGGTAAGAGGAGCGTGGTTTGGTGATTCCAAATGAGCGACGAGCAGCGACAAGTGGCGCTTTTTTATTTTTAGCCACAACCCGAAGAGCCAGGCGCATTTTTTGCGCCCCGCTTCGTTATCAATCGCTTGTATATAGTTATATACGGCGCTCTTTCTGCCTTGCTGCGTACCTGCTACATATTTCTCGTTCGGTTTTTCCAGTTTTCCGGCTTTTTATCCCGTCGTCTTCTTGTTATGTTTACGTATCAAAATTTAGTCGTAAGGGCAGTGAATCAAGATGGTTAAGATCCGGTTTATCGAGCATGATGGTAATAAGCACACAGTTGAGTGTGAACCAGGTGGCTCCGTCATGTTGGCGGCGGTGTCTAATGGAGTGCCAGGTATCGATGCTGATTGTGGTGGTGCCTGTTCCTGTGCGACCTGCCATGTATATGTCAATGAAGAGTGGCAGGATAAATTGAAAGAAATTAGCCAGATGGAAGAGGCTATGTTGAGTTTGAGTACAGATCGTAAAGATAACTCTCGATTGTCATGCCAGATCAAGGTAACTGAAGAGTTAGATGGACTGGTCGTACAAACTCCTGAGTTTCAGTTTTAATTCGAAGGTCAGTATCAATTTGAAACCGTAGTCAACCATATGCAGGATTGAACTCATGAACCCGAAGAGCCAGGCGCATTTTTTGCGCCCCGCTTCGTTATCAATCGCTTGTATATAGTTATATACGGCGCTCTTTCTGCCTTGCTGCGTACCTGCTACATATTTCTCGTTCGGTTTTTCCAGTTTTCCGGCTTTTTATCCCGTCGTCTTCTTGTTATGTTTACGTATCAAAATTTAGTCGTAAGGGCAGTGAATCAAGATGGTTAAGATCCGGTTTATCGAGCATGATGGTAATAAGCACACAGTTGAGTGTGAACCAGGTGGCTCCGTCATGTTGGCGGCGGTGTCTAATGGAGTGCCAGGTATCGATGCTGATTGTGGTGGTGCCTGTTCCTGTGCGACCTGCCATGTATATGTCAATGAAGAGTGGCAGGATAAATTGAAAGAAATTAGCCAGATGGAAGAGGCTATGTTGAGTTTGAGTACAGATCGTAAAGATAACTCTCGATTGTCATGCCAGATCAAGGTAACTGAAGAGTTAGATGGACTGGTCGTACAAACTCCTGAGTTTCAGTTTTAATTCGAAGGTCAGTATCAATTTGAAACCGTAGTCAACCATATGCAGGATTGAACTCATGGCAGATATTAGTGATATAACGCGAACAAAGAACCCCGAGTCTCAAAGCAAGTGGAGTTTGGTAGGCCGTGACCCTGCTACGATTTCATTGGACGAAATCGATCTTTCTCATCCGGGTATTTGGCAAGCGAATGAAATGCATCCTTTCATGGCACGGCTGCGCGAAGAAGACCCAGTGCACTACTGTGCCGACTCTGCGGTTGGCCCTTATTGGTCGGTCACTAAATTTCAGGACATCATGACCGTCGATACATCTCATGAGATTTATTCTTCAGAGCCTACTATTAGCATACTCGACCTTAATGAAGACTTTACCTTGCCAATGTTCATTGCTATGGATCCGCCTAAGCATGACGAGCAACGACGCATTGCCCAACCAGTTGTCGCGCCCGCAAACCTCAAAGTTCTGGAGACTTTGATTCGACAGCGGGTTTGCACAATTCTGGATAGTTTGCCGATTGGGGAAGAGTTTGACTGGGTTGAGAAGGTATCGGTTGAGTTAACCACTCAGATGCTGGCAACACTATTCGATTTTCCGTTTGAAGAACGTTACAAGCTCACCTATTGGTCAGATGTGACTAATGCGATTACAGGTGCAGGTGTAGTCAATACTCATGAGGAGCGCTGGGAGGCGTTACAGGAATGCCTGGCATATTTTACGAAATTACGTGATGAGCGAATTGATAAGGAAGGGGGTGATGACCTGGTTTCCATGCTCGCCCATGGTGAAGCAACTCGAAACATGCCTCCTATGGAATATCTCGGCAATATTTTGCTACTTATCGTAGGTGGAAATGACACAACACGTAATTCTATTTCCGGTGGTGTACTCGCTCTCAACGAATTTCCTGAAGAGTATGACAAACTCAGAAACAATCCGTCCTTGATCCCCAATATGGTGTCGGAGATCATTCGCTGGCAAACGCCATTGGCCTATATGCGCCGTACTGCGCTGGTTGATACGCAGCTTCGAGACAAGGCTATTCGTGCCGGTGATAAAGTCGTGATGTGGTATGCCTCAGGAAACAGGGATGAAGAAGCCATTGTCAATGCTGGTCAATTCATTATTGACCGAGACAAGGCACGCCAGCACTTGTCGTTTGGCTTCGGCCTGCACCGCTGCATGGGCAATCGACTGGCCGAGATGCAGTTGCGCATTCTCTGGGAAGAAATTTCCAGTCGATTCCATAGGGTAGAGGTAACCGGCGAACCGCAGAGGGTGTATTCAAGTTTTGTAAATGGTTTCACCCATATGCCAGTCACATTGAGAGCAAAAAGCTGAAAGTGCTTCCTTTACCTTTAGCCAGCTTTTACTAAATAAAACAGACAATCTTTACGCGCAATTTCTGGATTGGTTGTCACCATAAAAAGTTTCAACCTTTCCAGTGGATAAAGTGCATCACCACGCAGTTCAAAGAAGTTTGAAGCGGGCTGCTTGCCGACTGGATTTTGAACACTGAGGTTTGCGTTTAGCGTCCCCGACACAAATCCCAACCGATGTGATTGATCAACATAGCCAAAATTGTAGTTTTCCACATCCGGCAGCAGGGTGACGCCGTCCTGCAACAGGCAATGATCACCGTAGGCGATATCTGACTCCGGTTTCAATTCCAGCCGCAACGGATTATGGAAGAGTTCCAATGACATATCTCTATGACCAATGGAGAGCACTTCCGTCAAAGTGAAATAACGTTCTAAACCATCTTTTGCCAGCTCGTGAGACTCCTGGTCTTGAGCACCACCACATTCTATGGTCACTACAGGCATCAACTCGTCACTCAGCTCCACTAATGCGCCAAGTTCAATATCAGTAACGATCATTCTGTGAGTAAACAGCGACACCAGTGCGTCGTGTTTCGAATCCAGAAATGTGGTGATTCCAAAGGAAGGGCTCGACCCCGAGGTATTGTGTACATCGATAACACATTCAGGTTGGCAGGCTGCAAGAATGTTAAGCATATCCTGAGCTAGAAGGTCCTGATCTGATTCTCCATAGGGCTTTTGGAAGCAACGATTCAGGTCTTTCTGATGCGGCAGCATACGATAGATAAATCCAGGCGCTTGCTTGGCGGCATCGACGCTGGGAATAAGGATATGTATGTCAACGACGGGTTTCAGGGCGCACCTGAGCAAGGCAAACACTCCATGCAAACCTGATGGCTCATTACCATGCAGTAAGGTGGTCACAAAGCGGCAACGTGAAGAATCCTTGCCAGTCAGATGAAGGTGGGTTGGGCCGGGCAGCAGGTTTAGAAATTCGAAGGTGCTTTTCCCAATCTCATCAGGACCAGGATTCTTCCAGTAGTAAAACAACTCGCCGACATCAGATCGACCATTTAGAGGAGCTATTGCCATTGAGCAACCGGGGTATTGGCAGCAGAGTTTTTCTTATATTGCAGGAGCATTTCCACCAGGGCGTCGCGCTTGTGCATGGTCTTGCGCAATTCAGCTAATTTTTTGAGCTGCCAAACAGAACCGGTTTGTCCGATGTCAAGGCGCTCGCGAATGATTTCAAGAAAAGGTTCGATATCAGTGGTCAAAAATCCCATTGATTCGAGGTGTTCTGGCACTTGTGGTAGCAATGTCTCTAAAATCTTGGGTACAGAAAAATATTCTGGCTGGGTTTGTTTAAGAGACGGCCAAAACAATTCTGCTTCCAGGCCTTTTTGCGCCGCGTGATAGAAGTTTGCGGTGCAATAGTTAAACGGTATTGCTGGAAGTAGTTCGCGAATTTCGCTTTGCATGGCTTTTGCCAAACCAATCGCCAATGCTGCATTGCCCAGCATGTCACTAATACTCGGCCCAGCAGGCAGTGCACGCAATTCGATGCGGAGATGGCCGCCATCCGCAGGATCATATACTGGTCTGTTCCACAGCCAGATAGAACCCTGATGCAATCGCAATTCGTGTAACTGAGGTGTGCCGCCAGCCTTGATAACCGCCTCAGGGTTCTCGTCGCCAGAAGCAGGAAGAATCGGCCGATATAACAAAGCTGCCTCGGCAAACAGTTCAAAGGCTCCTTCCCGAATCCAGTTATTGCCGAAATTGACACGCGCTGGCATGGGGCGCATGGAGTCTTTCGGTCTACAATCAATAGATTGTTTAAATAATGGAATTCGCGTTTCATGCCAAAGCCTGTGTCCAAACAACGTTGGCGAATTAGTTGCAACGGCCAGTACCAGGGGAGTGATTAACTGGATAGCGTTATAAAAGTCCGCAAATTCATCGGGCGGTACTCGCAAATGAATCTGGAAAGACGTATTTGCACCTTCCAAAGTAACGTCATCCATGGCGAGTTGCAGGGCTTCCTCGCCTTCAATGGCGATGGTAAATGGTCCGCCGCGCAGCTCAGTTAACTCGTTAGTTAATGCTTCAAAGCGGTCCAGCGGGGTCATAGCATGATAGCCGGTATCGGATTGTTGCAGCGTGGGTAAGATGCCAATTGGTACTACGCTGCCGCCGAGCTGCGCAGCTGCGTTATTGATTCTACTGATCGCATCCAGTGCTTCTTGTTGAGTTAGGTGCAGGCATCCCTCGCTGAGTAAGGATGGATTAAAATTGTACTCCAGGTTATATCGATTGAGCTCTAAAGTGAGTTGGGGATCATCCAAACGGCGCTGGATTTCCTGGTTGATATGCAGAGGTTTCGCGTCCTTATCTACAATGTATAACTCGAGTTCTGCGCCAAATGACAGTGCTCCTTCACCAAACCCAGGTCTGCTGAGCAAGGACTGAAGTGCCCGCAGATTACTTTGCAGCCGATCGCGAAACAACAGGAAGTCTTCTTCCTTAAAATCGGTTTTGTCGATTTCGAGTCCCATGAGTTCCTAGTATTCGCAGTTTCGATTGAGTTTAGAGTAACAGCAATGTTTTTGATGGGCAAAGAGCACTTAGTCAGGCAGATCAGCCAAACTTCTCTTCTTTGGACATCCTGAGGAAACGCATATTCTCATCTCTGCGCGTGAAGCCTATGCGGTCAAAGTACTCCAAAATCTCAATGCAGAGGTTACGACCAATGCCTGATGCATCCCTGAACTGAATAACAGTGAACCCAGATACATTGGTGTCACTATGCGCTAATTGTTCTGTGAAGCTTGCAAGTTCTTCGATGGTTTCTGACAAATAAAATCTATTGTTAGCTACCTGTACCAGGAGTTTGGATTTCACACATTCCCGTAAGATTCTCTCCAGAGGTTTTAGCGGGATGCCCGTAGCTTCAACCAACTCGCGAGTTCGTGGTGCAATTTTTCCAGCTTTGCTGAGCAGTGGCTTAATCTGTTGCAGGAATTGTGCTTCTTCTCTGCTGCGGCTGGCACAATGTTCAGGCAGTTTCAGTAGAGTGCCCGTTCGCTTCAGCTTGCCCTGCTGTATCAGAAGGTTGGTGCAGGCTTCCAGAAATTCTGTGGACCCTTTAAGATTTGACATTCGCCGCAATTCGGAAATGTCGGCTCCCTCAAGACTCTTATTGTTTTTATGAAAACGATTGAGTGATGTCACTATTTCTAAGGTGATGCTCTCAAAATGATCCTGCGAAATCAGAACCCCATATTCGCTGCCGTTCAAAACAAGCCTTACAGTCTCTGTGTTTAGATCATTCAGGAGTGATTCCACTGAGCTTGGCAATAGATCAAAATTGCGTGCGAATTGGTCTAGATTGACCCCCAAAGGTGCAAACTTCACCAACTCTTGCAAAGCTGCAGCGGCCGGCTTGGATTTGATTTGCAGCTCCAGAAGTCGAGAGTCAGTGGAACGGCCTTTTCGCGGCACCAGGATGTCAATTACCGAGCCTCCACCTATGGTTGTTCTTGCAGCCGGGTCTCTTATCACAAAGCGATCACCATGATGCGCATGCAGGCCTTCCTGTGAGTGTATTTGGTAAATGCCATGGGCCTGATCCAACATGCGTAAATTCACAACATGGTGAGATGCGCCAAGGTAGAGATGGAACTGCGCGCCGGATTTGATTTTGAGGTCAGGTTCCAGCAAGGTCAGTTCAGTATCCATTCTGTAACAGGGTAGATAGCTGGCAGGTGACAGCAACCAATCACCGCGAGAGACAGCATTATGTTCGATATTGATATTGAGGGCAGCCCGTTGTCCAGCTTGTAAATGGTGTAATGTTTGCTGGTCGAGTTGTATGCTGCGTACTCGCACAGATTCGCCGTTGGCTGATAAAACAAGATCTGACTGCATGTCCAGTTGACCAACTCGCAGGGTTCCGGTTACCACAGTACCTATGCCTTTGACACTGAAGCTACGGTCGACCAGAAACCGTGCGTGCTTTTTTAACCCTTGAGTAACGTCTGACAAGCAAGATACTGCGATAGATTCCAGGTGCTCCTTTAGCTTATCAGTGCCGTTCCCGTTGATAGTGTTTACAGGGAAAAACTCTGCAGGCTTAAATTTTTGTAACTCAAGCAGTGTAACCAGTTCAGATTTCAGTGCTTCAATAGAGTCCTGGTTTGTCCGATCAATTTTGCTAAGCACAATAGTCAATTGTTTTATGCCCAATAGACGCAGGATTGCGAGATGTTCGCGCGTTTGCGGCATGATGCCATCATCGCAGGCGATCGCTAAGAGAGCGTGTGCAACACTGCCCGCACCTGCGAGCATGTTTGGAATAAAGTCGGCGTGACCAGGGCAGTCAACGAATCCCAGTGTGAGATTCTTTTCGCTTATAACTGGATGTTTGAAGTGGTAGTAGGCGTAACCAGGATTGATGGTTAAACCTCGAGATTTTTCCTCTTTAAGCGTGTCGGTATCAGTACCCGTGAGATGTTTAATCAACGACGTCTTGCCGTGATCGACATGGCCGGCGGTGGCAATCAGAAGCTGATTCGATTGCAGGTGGTCCTGATGTTGCTCTGATTCAGCCATGATGATGTTCGAAGAAATTCAGATCAGCTTGACTCTGCACGGTTGTATTTAATGATATGGAATACCATGATGGCAACAATAAGAGCGACCATAATAAAACCAGCGTTCAACACTCCTTTCTTCAGATTAACAATGCCGTATCCGATTGAGCCGGTCATTAAGGCATAGTAAAAGAAGGGCAATAAAGTTTTACGAATAACTGCGCCCTCTTTACCAATTAGTCCTGCCACTGCTGAGGCGGCCACTACATTGTGCACACAGATGATATTGCCTGATGCACCCCCAACTGCCTGCAGTGCGACTATCCAGGTTGGATCTACCAGGATGCGCTCACCAACACCAAATTGAAACAGGGAAAACATCATGTTGCTGACCGTATTGCTGCCAGCGACAAACGCGCCAAGCCCGCCAATAAACGTCGAAAAGAATGGCCACGCTGCTCCGGCTAAATTGGCCACACCTTCGGCCAGGGCAATTGGCATTTGTTCGTAGCCAGCGGCACCGCCACTGGAATTAATAAAAACCTGAACCATGGGCACTGTGAACACGAGTGCGGTAGAAGCTGGCAAAAGAGTCTTTAGGGAATTTGAAAAAGCAGTGCTGTAAGAGCGACCGTTCATGCCATGCAGCAAAATTGTGATTAGGGAAACCACAATAAAAATGAATCCTGGTGACCAAAGCGGTTGAAAGGTCCAGGTTATGTCGCTGCCAAATATTTCGTTCCAGCGAATGGTAACGAACGGAGCTTGCAATATATTGCTTAAACTGAAATCTCCCAATGGCAAGCGTGTGATGACCAGTAGACCGGCGACGACCACATATGGAGACCAGGCACGCAACAGGCTCATGGTGGCAGGACCTTTATCATCGTTGCCGCCTTCTTGTAAGGGCCCGGTCCACTCTGGCTCCCAATTGGCCTTTTCTTCGAACTCCCAGATTTCTCCCTCGCCTGGCGTAAGGAATCCAGACCTGGCAGCAGTTACCACGATGGCAAGCCCAATCATGCCTCCCAGCATGGATGGGAATTCGGGTCCAAGGAAGCTCGCCACCAGATAGTAGGGAATAGTCATGGAAAAAGCAGCGAAGAGCGCAAACTTCCAGACTCTAAATCCGTCGGCAAATGAGCGATTTTTACCGAAGAATCGCGTCATTACAGCGGTCACCATAAGCGGGATGAATGTCCCGCCCAGAGCATGGATGAGGGCTACTTTGGTAGCGATAAAGCTGAGAAAAGCATCCCATTCAGCGAAACCTCGCTCTGTAGCGTAGGCCAGCATTGTGGGATCGGCAGAGAGGCCGGTATTAACGCCGACTAGAATAGGGGTTCCCATTGCACCAAATGAAACTGGTGTGCTTTGAATAATCATGCCCGCAACTACGGCTGCCATAGCCGGAAAGCCTAATCCCACCATTAGAGGTACTGCTACTGCCGCTGGTGTACCGAATCCTGCGGATCCTTCAATAAATGAGCCAAATAACCAGGCAATGATAATGACCTGGATTCTGCGATCCGGGGAGATAGCTGAGAAGCCTTGCCGGATCGTGTTAATGGCTCCACTTTCCCGAAGGGTGTTCAAAAGCAGGATGGCACCAAAAATAATGAAGATCAGAGTGCCTGCTATCAAGAGTCCATTGGCCGTTGCGGCGAGAATCTTAGCCATCGGAATTTGCCAGATCGTATAAGCCAGCCCTGCTGCTGCTAAATAGGCAATGGGCATGGCGCGGCTGGCTGGCCAACGCAGTAAAACCAGGAAAATAGCAACCGAGACAATTGGTAACAGAGAAAGGGCGGCAAGGACGGCTGTGCTCATAGCTGTTTTTCTTATTATTCATTGGCTTTAGCGATAGATCAGCTTAGCAGAGTTTCTGCCATTTGAGCTACTCACTGATTGTTTTAGATAGGTTGAAAACGTGCGGATTACCGGAGGTTTCTTTAGCTGACTGTGAGATAAGTGATCTAATTCCTGCTCTCAAAACGAGATTAGAAATTGTAAGGAATCAGGCTATGGACCTCTCTTTAAGGAGCCTTTGATTAATGTTTGCGAGGCAGTTAGTGCAAGGCAAAAATCAGCGAAAAAGCGCAGTTTATAGGTCATAAATGCGCATTTTGAGCTGATTTTTAACACAGCAATAACAACGTAGGTAATTAGTCAGAGGTTCCTTAATTATTACGCTGGTGGTTGTGGCGATTCTCTTTTTCTATATCATGGAAATCTATAATCAGCCGGTAGGTTTGAAAAATTATTACAAAAATGCCTTTACTCAGATTGAAGTACAAGTGAAGCGGCGTTACGACCTAAACGACCTAATTCTCAATCTGGTGGCAACTGCCAGGGGATATCTCCAGCATGGACGAGAGCCTGGAATCGGTTATTGCGACAAGAAACGCCGCTATGTCAGGTTTGGCTGCCGCCGTAGCTGATTCCGGTAATGCCGCAGCGATTAGAGAATTGGCATGATGTAAGCCTCCCTTAAAATCGTCCCGCGCATAACCTGGAATCCTGGCCATACTGAATATGGCAGGGAGGAAGCAAAAGGCGTCGTTCACGATTGGCGGAATCGCCGATTCTGAAGGGCATCAAAGCGGTCGAAACCGGCAGGAAAGTTATTGATATCTGCCGGGAATACGCTATCTCCGATGCGACATACTGCAACGGGAAGGCGAATTATGGCGTATGGCGACATGGCGTTGTCCGATATCACGCGTCTCAAGGCCCTGGACGAGCAGAACAGACGCCTCAGGCCGGTGTATTCCGAGTTCAGTATCAAGCATGAAGCCTTGCGGTATTTTGTGGAAAAAGTGCTGGATAGGCATTTGTTCAGAACCCTGAATGAAGTCCGTCAGATTACGACGGAATGGATCAAGCCGTCTTGTGAAGAAGCTCCAGCAGGTGCGCTCGGTTGGCTCAATGTTGTGATGGAGGCTTATCCGGACTTAAAAGCCAATCAGGAAATGATACAGTTGAATGAAGAGATCACGGCTGCCGAAAATAAGGTGGCTTTCATAAGGCAGGCTTCTGACGATCAGGTCATGTCTTACCACACCTGTTGTCAATCATTTCCCCAGATTGCGGTAGCGGGCATGTTTGGCATGGAACTGATACCAGCCTGCTTGAGTTCGAGTGCAGCGGGTAAAATCAGAACGCGCCAGGTATCTTTTTTAGGTGTATCCTTTCTACTCAATCTACTCAACGCTCTATCCAGCAGCTATCAGGCTTTGTTTCTCAGGCATGCTTGTGCAGCAGCCAGCCTGGCTACAGGAACCCGTGGTGGGGAGCAGCTAACGTAGTTGAGTCCAACTCGATGACAAAAATCGATGGAGGCAGGATCACCGGCGTGTTCGCCACAAATACCTAATTTGAGATCAGGTTTTGTGCTTCGGCCGTTGTTTACCGCAAATTCCATAAGTTTGCCTACACCTGTTTGGTCTAAACCTGCGAATGGGTTCTGGTTATAGATCTCTTTCCGTTGATACTCATCATAAAACAGGCCCATATCATCTCGACTTAAGCCGAGCGTCGTTTGCGTCAAATCATTGGTACCAAAGCTAAAGAAATCGGCTTCTTTAGCAATTTCATCGGCGGTAATTGCGGCGCGTGGTACCTCTACCATGGTGCCGACTATGTATTTGATCTTTACTTTGCGGGCTTGCATCACTTCTCGCGCAACTCGGTGGACAGTCCGAAGTTGGTCGGCGAGTTCTTCTCGAAATCCAACAAGTGGAATCATGATTTCTGGATTCACTTTAACGCATTTCTTGCCCTTTATAACTTGAGCAGCGGCCTCAAATATAGCCCTGGTTTGCATTTCGGTGATTTCAGGATACAGGATGCCCAGTCGACAGCCTCGACAGCCAAGCATCGGATTTTCCTCATGCAGTGCCTTAATACGTTCGATGACAAAATCAAACGGTACACCGAGCTTTTCCGCAAGTTGCCGCCGGACAACATCATCATGAGGCAGAAACTCATGCAGTGGCGGATCAAGTAATCGAATTGTAACGGGACGCCCGTCCATCGCTTTGAACAATCCAACGAAATCTTTACGCTGGAAAGGCAGCAGCTTCTTCAGTGCTGCGCGTCTTTGTACTTCGTCAACTGCCAGGATCATTTGTCGCATGTAGTCTATGCGGTCACCGTCAAAGAACATGTGTTCCGTGCGGCAGAGGCCGATGCCTTCAGCACCAAATGAAACAGCCTGCGTCGCCATAGAAGGCGTATCGGCATTTGTGCGAATTTTGAGTGCCCGGTGTTTATCAGCCCATTTCATTACGGTTTGAAATAGCTCGAAGGTATAGCTTAATCCTGGTTTTAGCGTTCCTTCCAGTACGCGCTTCACCTCAGAGTCAGCGCTTTCAATCATGCCTTTATAAATAGCACCGGTGCTGCCATCGATAGAAATATAGTCACCTTCCTGAAGTACAACTTTGCCAGCGGCGAGGGTGCGCTTTTCATAGTTAATGTTGATATCGCCAGCACCGCAAACGCACACTTTACCGAGCTGACGCGCTACCAGTGCTGCATGGGAAGAAACACCGCCACGAGAAGTTAAAATTCCCTGGGAGTACAACATTCCTTTTAGATCATCAGGAGACGTTTCTGTTCGGCACAGCACTACTTTGTTGCCCTTGCGTGTTTCTGCTTCTGCTGCTGCTGCAGTGAATGCAATTCGGCCGGTTGCCGCACCCGGGCCAGCAGGCAACCCATGGGCGATTACTGCAGCAGATTTGAGAGCCTTGGGGTCGAAAACCGGAACCAGCAAAGAGTCAATGGACTCAGCGGGGATTTTTAGCAGGGCCGTTTCCTGATTCATGAGCCGTTCACGCTGCATCTCTACCGCGATCCGCACAGCGGCAAGACCGGTACGTTTTCCGTTTCTGGTTTGCAGAATAAACAAGCGGCCATTTTCGATAGTAAATTCGAAATCCTGCATGTCTTTGAAGTGGCGCTCAAGTTTGCTACGTACTTTCTCCAAATCCTTGAAACTTTTGGGCATGGATTTTTGCATATGATCGATAGGATGGGGTGTACGTACTCCGGCGACCACATCTTCACCTTGCGCATTAATTAGATACTCGCCGTAGAAAATCTTCTCACCATTGGCAGGATCTCGGGTGAAGGCAACACCAGTTGCACTGGTATTGCCAGCGTTGCCAAAGACCATGGCCTGGATGTTAACAGCCGTTCCCCATTCAGCAGGGATGCCATACTGCTGTCGGTAGAGGATGGCCCGTTCATTCTTCCAGGAACCAAAGACCGCCCCAACCGCGCCCCATAGCTGTTCCATGACATCCTGTGGAAAGCTGGATTTAGTACGCCTTGTAATCAAGGATTTATAGCGCTTGACCAGTTCCCGCAGATCGCTGGTGGTCAATTCTGAGTCATCGATAACGCCAGCACTCTTTTTCAGCTTATCTAAAATCTGGTGGAAGGGTTCTTCCTCCTCTTCGCTGCGGGCTTGGACACCCATTACCACATCGCCATACATCTGGATAAAACGTCGATAACAATCCCAGGCGAATCGAGTATTACCAGAAACTTCAGCGAGCCCTTCAACAGTCTCATCATTGAGTCCAAGGTTTAAGATGGTGTCCATCATTCCGGGCATTGAGTCTTGAGCGCCAGACCGCACGGACACCAATAAAGGGTTCTTGCCTGCGCCAAACTTTTTGCCAAGCTCGGATTCAACAGCCTTGATGGCCTGAGTAACTTCTTTCTTCAATGTGCCAGGGTAGCGACGATTGTGAGCGTAGAAGTGTGTACAAACTTCTGTACTGATTGTAAACCCGGGAGGGACAGGCAATCCGATTGATGCCATTTCCGCCAGATTAGCCCCTTTACCGCCAAGAAGTTCGCGCATAGTGGCATTGCCATCAGTGTTGTTGCCGAAGGCATAAACATTCTTTTTAGTGCGTGGTTTGCGAGAGGGAGGTACTGCTTTCTTTCGTTTTTTCGCGGGAGCCATGTATGTATTCCAGCTAGTCCTGTTTTTTACTTTCGCGAGCGGCAGGGAAAGGCTACATGGTGGCCTGCATCTCGACGATTGGTCGCCAATTGGGTTAAAAACACAGGCCAATTAAGAACTTGAATGCTCAAATTTTAAGCAGTTTCGATTGCTCAAATTCGCACCCCCGACGCGGGTGGTGAGCATAAAGCACCCGCACGCCAAAATCCAGCAACAGAGTCCAATACGGCATAATAGCTTTGGTTGAGAACCCTATATTATGTCAGCATTTTTGGAAAGCGCGGGCCTCATTCTGAATTTTGGTCCGGTGCCTATAAACCAACTCTATAGTCCTTGATCTAATTATCTAACTAAAGGCTTATCGAATTGGGTTTCCACTGTTGCTGATAAACTGGATTATTAGATGCACATGCTTATATTCTTACGTAGATGCGACCCTTGGAGGTGGAGCCCGATTTTTCTTCGCGCCTGTAAGGGGGAGCCAGCTGTTCAATTTTTGTACTGGAAGTGCGCACGAAAATCCATTCAGTCGATTACCCTGTACTATTTACTGTTTGTTGCTATTGCTGCGTGCTTAAACGCGGATGATCAGTAGTAACAGTCCCTACGCTATCTATCCTGTATTTGCCTGCGCTCCACAGTGGCGATCACCGCTTTTTATCCTGCTGCCACTCTTCTCGTTTAGAGTCTGGAGAAATATAACCCTATCACGCTGTGAGTGGTTGGCAGATAAGCACCCTGAGTGGTTCATGGATTCCTGGATTAGTGAAGAACCGCTGGAAAAAATTAAAGATGCCGATGTTCGATACGAGAGCTATCTAAGAGGAATCCACAGCATGCTTACCGACCTGCATCTCGGGACAATGGGCCTCAAAGACGAAGATTCACCTTTCGGGGAGTACGGGGAGAACAGTTTATTCTATGATCTAACAGCGTCGCTCCGAGTCATTGGAGAAAATTTGGCCGCCCTTAGTCAAAGAGGCTCAGGAGTGGTTGGCTGGACACTGGCAGGGCTGGCAGTTGGATATATTGTCGCGAAAATCTAGCTCAACCAAATGGTGAATAAGAATAAAATTGGGGTCTTGCCTAGCGGAGCGTAGCTTAGATGGAGTACATATCTTTTAACACTATGTATGCTCGTTTCTATCTCAAATCCACAGATACGGATACCAGGATATCTATATACCAATTTTCAAACTGGCCTACCCACGTCAATGAGGGTAACTCGTATCGATTAGCTCCAAGGGTTGCATTTTAAATCACTTCGCTGATAAGCGAGTTTTCCGTGAAATATGCGGCCAGGTTGTCCAGCACTAAATTGCCCATGGCTCTTCTTGTTTCGATTGTTGCGCTGCCAATGTGCGGGAGCAGAATTAGATTGTCCAATGATCGAAATGCCTCGGGAATTATGGGCTCATTCTTGTAGACGTCAATGCCTGCAGCGTGGATTGTGTTATTAATCAGTGCATCTGCCAGCGCGGATTCGTCTACACTGTTTCCTCGACCAACATTTATAAAAACGCCCTGAGGTCCGAGCTTTTGCAATACATTGGCGTTTATCAGGTTATCTGTTGCTGCCCCCCCGGGAAGCATACAGAGCAGTATGTCTGATTTCTCGGCTAGCTCCTCGATACTGGAGTAATACTGGTAGGGAAGTTTTTTAGGGTTTCTATTGTGATAAGCGATATTTAGCTTGAAGGGTAAGGCCCGCATGGCAATTGCCTGGCCAATCCTGCCCATGCCAATTACGCCAAGGGTCTTGTCTGCCAAACCGTTACCAAATGGAAAAGGACCATCTGACCATTCTCCGCTGCGAGAAAATCGATCTGCATTAACGATATTTCTAGTGGTAGCAAGTATTAGAGCTACAGCTAAATCTGCCACTGCATCGTTGAGGACATCAGGTGTGTTGCTTACCCGAATATTGTGCTTTTCGGTTTGTGAAAAGTCGATCCCATCGACGCCCACGCCGAACGCGGCAATCAGGCCCAAGGAGCTCAGTTGATAAACAATTGGATCGCACATCCATGATGCCGTAGCTGCTGCACGACATCTCCCTTCAAGGGTATTTATCAGTTCAACTTTGTCTGCATCGGAGTACCGCCACAAATGGCAGGTGTCATAGAGCGCATCAAGTCTGGCAACTGTTTCAGGGTGAAATTCATTGACTACGAGTACACATTCTTTTGCTTCTGCCATGTATGAGAACCTTGCTCTGCAGCAGTGGATAATGAGCAGTGTATTACTCTCTTCAAGAATCTGGCAACTAGATGCCTGGGTGTCATTATAGAACTCACTTGCTTCGCAAGTGCAGACAATTTAGATTCAGCTCCCTGACTAAGAATTGTGTTGCTTTATCGACAGTTGCCGCAGCCGAGTCCAGCAATAAAAAGGTTTCTCCATGGTTGTACAAACTAACTTATATCAAGCACTGCCTTCTATTAATTTACTTTTGCAGACTCAAGATTTGAAATCGTTGAGTGATCGAGTAGGCCATGGGGCGGTAAAAACTTTGGCACAAAGGAAGTTAGCTGAACTTCGTAAGCTGGTTGCGGAGGATCAGGAACGAGCTGCTCAGACAATTGAGCAACAAGGTTTCCTGGATAGTCTGGCCAGCGACATAGCTGCTGATGTGAAGAAGCAATTTCGCAGTACCTTGTTGCCTGTATTTAACCTTACAGGAACAGTTATCCATACCAATCTCGGGCGTGCAAAACTTCCCACCGAAGCAATTTCTGCTATGACGCTGGTGGCCACCGAAACTCATAATCTGGAGTTTGATCTCACTACTGGTAAGCGTGGAGATCGAGATTCTCATTTAGAAGCTGCAATATGTGAGATATGCGACGCAGAGGCAGCGACCGTGGTGAATAACAATGCTGCTGCCGTACTGCTTGTGCTGAGTACATTTGCACAGGGAAAGGATGTATTGATCTCCAGAGGAGAGCTCGTGGAAATCGGCGGCAGTTTTAGAATCCCTGATATTATGAAGAGTGCGGGGTGCAACTTAAAAGAGGTTGGCACCACTAATCGAACGCATTTAAAGGATTTTGCATCTGCGATTGATGAAAAGTCTGCTCTGCTTATGAAAGTGCATACCAGCAACTATGAGATTAGTGGATTTACCCATGCTGTCTCCGAGTCTGATTTAGCGGAGCTTGGAGAAAGCCACAACATTCCTTTCGTGTCTGATCTTGGTAGCGGCACATTAATTGATTTAAAACAATTTGGTCTTCCAGAAGAACCCACGGTAAAAGAAGAGTTAGGTAAAGGGGCGCAAATTGTGACCTTCAGTGGCGATAAACTCCTTGGCGGACCTCAAGCAGGAATAATCGTAGGGAAGTCCAAGTTAGTGGCTCGTATTAAGAGTAATGCCCTTAAACGCGCACTGCGGGTTGACAAAGTTACATTAGCGGGATTGTTGGAAGTGATTAATCTATACAGAAACCCGCAGCGCTTGCCGGAACGATTGCCGGTAATCAGAGACCTGGCACGTTCTGAGAAGGAGATTGCGGATTTGGCGAAAAAGTTACTGCCAGATTTTAAAGATATGTTTAAGGGCAGAGCGGAGGTCACAATGGAATCATGCAAGAGCCAAATTGGCAGTGGTTCGCTGCCCACTGAGCGACTTGATAGCTGGGCTATAGCGATATCTCCGGTTGCCGATAAAGGCAATCGAGATGCAGCTTTGCTTAATTTATCTGAAATGCTGCGAAGCCTGGCGAAGCCAGTTATCGGACGTATTCATGACGGAAGGCTGCTGCTGGATTTGCGCTGCTTACGTGATGAAGCAACTCTAATGAAGCAGCTAAGATCCTCTCTAAGGAACCTCTGATTAATTACCTACATTGTTATTGCTGCGTTAAAAATCAGCTCAAAATGCGCATTTATGACCTGTAAACTGCGCTTTTTCGCTGATTTTTGCCTTGCACTAACTGCCTCGCAAACATTAATCAGAAGCTCCCTAAGTCACTCCAGTTAAACTGGCTTTTGACTGAATTGCAGTTCTAAACAGGCTGTATGAAAGAAAAGATGCTGTCAGCATCAGTATGAGCAGTGGAAAAGCAGTTCCATTGAATATCAAGGCTACTAATTGGGCGGCAACAGCAGAAAGTGACATCTGCATAAATCCTGTCAACCCCGATGCACTCCCGGCGTACTGGGGAAATTCATTAATGGCTGCTGCTTGAGCATTAGGCAGGGTAATGCCATTACCAAATACGGCAATAGTTATTGGAGCAAAAAGTGCGACGGGGTGTGTCATGCCTGATAGCTGTAGCAGCATGGCCAGTCCGATTCCTGTCAGTGCTATCAGCCCTCCAAAATTAATCATGGCATCTACATTATTACGCTTGCCGAAATGTCTCGCCGTATAGTTTCCTGCCATAAAACCGAGAGGGATCATAATAAAATAGTATCCGTACTCTGTAGCAGGTCTTTCGAGAACGGTCACCATCACTTCAGGTGCAGCAGCAATAAAGCTGAAAAATATGACTGAAACGAAACTCACGCAAAATGCATAGCCTCTAAATGCACTTGAAGAAAGCAAATGTCTGAATGTGCGGAGCATTGAGCCGATACCTTCGAAAGGGACAGGTGATTGCAGTGTTTCCGGTAAAAATGCAGTCAGCGGTGCCAGGATAAACAGGCAGCAACTGGCTATTACGAGAAATACCGAATTCCAGCCGAACCGTTGCATCAACTCGCCGCCGAGTGCCGGAGAAAGCATGGGAATAACCACCATTACCATCACTAATGTCGCTATTACCCGTGCAGCTTCTTCAGCTCCGTAAACATCTCTGACGATGGCCCTGGCGAGCACTAAACCAACTGCGCCCCCAAAGGCTTGTACAAAACGGCCTGCAATCAAAAATTCAATTGAATCTGCAACAAAACAGAGCAGTGAGCCTGTCAAGGTGATGCAAAGCCCCAGGATCATGATGGGTTTGCGACCGTATTTGTCGGATAGTGGGCCATAGAAAAGAGTGCCGAAGGCGATGGCGAGCATGGAGAGGCTCAACGTGAGTTGGGCAATGTCGTTGCTGACAGCATAGTCCTGAGCGACCTCAGGCAAAGCAGGCAGGAGTATCTGCATGGCAGCCGGGCCCATGGCAGAAGTGGCGGCCAAAAGTATGATTAGTCGCTTGGGTAATTTATCCAGACGAGTCAAAGCCTGTGCTCTCTAAGAACAATCTAAGTACTGGGTGAGTCTTTTGAGACCGATTGGTCTGAAATTCTCAGCGTGCCAAAAAATTTTCTCTGCTACGCCGAGGATTGACAGTGGACTGTGCGTTTAGATAAACGCTCGATCCAAGCAAAATAGATCTTTGCGCTTTACTGATGTCATATCCCAAACCAAATGCGTTGGTATGGAATCCATTCACCAGGTCTTTGGCGAGTTCTTCGCTGCCTGTGTTTTCACCCTCTGACAAAGTGTAACATGAAAGGGCCTCACCCGTTGGTATTCGCAGGCAAATCGATTGATTGGGTGTGGATCGAATTTGCAAAACAAAACCAGAATTGGCATAGCCAAATCGTGGTGAATTACCAATAAAGCTGGCTGCAGCCTCCGCGAGTTGACTGCCATCGCTGACAACTCTTACCGGCAGCGCCATACTTAGTCGGCGAATGACGCTAGGATCCTGTTTGAAGGCTTGTTGATAGTGAATGAGTGCCTCAGCAGTGCGGTCTTCCTCCCACAGAGCATTCGCCATATTGGCTGCGATCCGCGCTCGTAAAAGCACTTCTGCTGCTGGCAGGCGATCTAACGCGACTTCACCTGCTTCAATAGTAGTTGCCGGGTCGCCGTTTACCGCAGCTATTTCATTGAGATAGGCATAGTAGTAGCCATCATTTAGTTGAAAAACACCGTTCTCTCGGGCCTGCTCAAGTACTTCTAACATAATTCCTGTGCCAATCAGGCTGACTATCTCCGGTTCAATCCATTCTGGAATGTGTACATCCAACGGTGCATAGGGTCGCACTCGGTTTTGCAGCACTTTGAAATCTGCAAACAATGAGGCTGCACGGCGTTCGGATCGCCAGGCTTGCAGGCTTAATTGTGCGCTTGATACTCGATGCTTCATTGCTTCGCTGAAGCTCATGGTGGAACGCTGTTCTTTTTGAATTTCAAGCTCGGTTCGAGTTGCTATTCGATTTAGCAATGCCGCGTAAGCATCTTTTTGTGCATCATCTGCGCTGTAAGATCCATTGCGATCGGGTTGGTTTAATGCGGCCATTGTGAGTTTTGCAGCATCTTCCGCATACCCTGCAATCATCAGGAAACTGGCGCTCACTAAGAAATGTTCGGCCCGATTCATGACACTCACCAGCGGTGCTTGCTGTTCACGCCACACTATCATTCGATCCAGCGCATTGCGTGAATCATCAAAGCGACCCTGATTCAGTGTTAGATAAAGTTTATAAATCCACGGATCAGCAACGCTGTCCGGGTTGAGGAATTGTGTCGCGCGATCAAGATAGGATTCCGCTGAATCCATATCCAGAAGACTTAAGGAAACCTCTGATGCATTAGTCAGATAAACTGTATCGAAATCAGTGGAGCGGTTCGCTATATCTTCATCTTCGCTAATTGCTTTGTCGCAGGCGTTAGTGGATTCGATTGGTGCAAGACTCGCCAGTTCAACAGCACAAAGTGTATTCCATGCTCTTGCTCTTGCTCTTGCGCGTTCGTCCTCTGTGGTTTGCAGCACTCGATTGGCACTTTCCCGTGCTTGATCAAATTCTTTTAGTTTTATGAGTGGCCAGCCCCTGAATGATTCAACATCTTGTCCGTAGATAGATTCCAGTCGATCGAGATATTCCAGTGATTGAATCTGATCTCCCATTAACTGATATACATAGCTTAATTGGCTTATGGTCAGGTAATGCCACTGCAGCTTTCCAGACTGAAACGCCTCCTCCATAGTTGTGTAGGGTGTCAGTTCTTCTGCGCGATGCAAATGGAATAGTGCGCGAGGCATATTCCCTTCGACCGTGAGCAGGACTTCAGCGAGTGCGAACTGAGCAGCCGGTGATTCCGGTTCGCTTCTGACCCATTGTTCACTGAGTTCTCGCGCTTTGACATTCTCTTTTAAGTTGAGGGCGTCACAGACCGCGAGTGCGTGCATATCGCTAATGTCGCTAAAGCCAAAGCATAACGGGAGTCGTTGTTTCGGCAACTCAATATCACCAATACCGATGTCATCCTGTGCAGTAGCAAAGACTGCGAGGGTAAGACTGATGATAAAGCTTAAGATGCGCATGAGTTGACTGGGATAAGTTAGGGAACCTCTGATTAATGTTTGCGAGGCAGTTAGTGCAAGGCAAAAATCAGCGAAAAAGTGCAGTTTACAGGTCATAAATGCGCATTTTGAGCTGATTTTTAACGCAGCAATAACAACGTAGGTAATTAATAGGTAATTAATCAGAGGTTCCTTAGCTGATAGTGCTTTTTGCCAGATTCTCCATTGGTCCCTGCATGTTTTCCCTGAGGACTTTTTCGATGTCAGAAACACCTGGTGCAGGTTCTATACGATGCCCCAAGACTCGCGGCAGTAATAATTCAATATCTGCGGCGCTCACATAGTTTCTATTTTGCATGGCGGCAGCCACTTGTAAGGCTGGAAGCATTAATACCATGCTGCGGGTTGAATTTCCCTGCAGTACTCTTTCATCATTTCTAAGGTTCTGTGAAATATCCACTAGAGTTTCTTTTATAACAGGGCTTATTGAGATTGCTTGATCAATTATTTTCCTTGCTCTCAATACAGCGGAACGGGTTACACTGACAGCACCTGTGTTTTCCCGCCGCTCTTTGTAAGTATCCAATACATCTAACTCTGAAGCACGATCGATATGGGTCATAGTTATCTTGAAAAGAAATCGATCCAGCTGTGGAGTAGGCAGGGGATAGGTGCCTATGAGATCCAAAGGATTTTGAGTTGCGATTACAAAAAACAGGTTATCTAAAGAATAGGTGACGTTATCTACTGTCACTTGTTTTTCGCCCATGGCCTCCAGCATTGCTGACTGAACTTTTGGAGAGGTCCGGTTAATTTCGTCCGCCAGGACAACATGGGCAAACAATGGGCCGT
Source organism: uncultured Pseudohongiella sp. (assembly GCA_965198435.1). Taxonomy (GTDB): domain Bacteria; phylum Pseudomonadota; class Gammaproteobacteria; order Pseudomonadales; family Pseudohongiellaceae; genus UBA9145. The sequence goes on from OZ240664.1 coordinate 1,514,595, forward strand.
GTCTAAAATGAAACGCATTGCTATTGGCGTCGAATACGGGAACGCCAGTGACATCAGAAGGCAACAGGTCAGGAGTAAACTGAATTCGTCTGAATGGCACGATTGAGTTATCCGCTTGCTCAGTTTCATCTTCGCTGATGATGGATTCGCCCAAAGCTTTAGCAAGAGTGGTTTTACCGGATCCAGGAAAGTCTTCGAGCAATACATGACCATCTGCAATTAATGCAATGATTACGAGTTTTATAACATCATCTCGCCCTAGAACCTGTCGCTTTACATTGTTCGCCAGGGCATTAAGCGTAGCAAGCGCCTCTGCAAGCTCTGTATCGGATCCAGATGCCATTGAATCTGGACTCACTGTTTCTTCCACGACTGCCGCAGCCGTGTTTTCAGATGTCATTGCCACACTCCATGTTCAAAAAATTGTGTTCCACAGCTCAGTTGCTTTAACTATTTAGTTAAAGCCCATGAGAATGGATTCAAAAAGCCTAATGTGCGTTTCCAGCCCACAGTGCTTCGACTAATTTCAGAATTCATAGTTTTGTTGAGTTTCTGCCAGGTTTTGAGTTCGAACTTTTCAGAATTAGAATCACTCAGGGCCACCGCCAGATGCACTTTAGTCGCAGGCAGAATAGAAGGCACCTGTGGGCCTACCCGGCGTGCAAAGTTCTCCCGACTCTCACCATAATGTCGGCTGATGCCAACAGCAGAAAGCTGGTCGAGCAGTGCCCGATATCTCACAGCATTTTGATTCTCCGGGCGTGCAAATCGAGGCACCTGTAAGCGGTAAATTTTGATTACATATCCAATGACAACAATTAAGATCATTAATGTATAGATCACGGTTAAAATGACTTGAAAACTGAGCGTGCCGCTTTGACGAGAGGATAGGAAATCCTGAAACGAACTGTCATCTCTCAGCATGTCTCCCAGCAACTGTTGAAGTTCATTTTGTGGATCAGTAGTCATATCGACTAATGTTTGCTGCGGTGCCGGATCGACAATTACCCAGCCTATATCTTTGAAATAGATTTCAGGCCAGGCATGGCCGTGTACCGCTTGCACTAAAAGTGCTGAACCTCCAGCTCGATTGCCTGCAGGTACGGAATAACCGATACCAACTCTGGCTGGAATTCCAAGACTTCTAAACATGTAAGTGGCAGCGAAGGAAAAATGCACGCAATAACCTGTTAAATCACCAAACAGGAACGATGCTGCTGGATCCTCTGCATAGGCATGCGCATTCTTAAGACTGTAGATACCGTTTTCTTCCAGATAAGTCTTGATCGTCCAGGCCTTGGCGAATGGATCATCGGCATATTCGGGTAACAGGTTACTGGTCAGTGACAATGCCAGTTCTTGGTAGCGAGAATCGTCCGGTAGTTTTAGATATTCCTGCCAAACTTCTTCGCTCCAATCATCTCGACCCAGTTCACGGCCAAGTAAGTATTCGAAATCATAGTTCGGTGCCATCGAATAGGCATCATAGGTCCTTTTAAAGCGCAAATTATTTGGATTTGCCGTATTTTCATAGGCCACAGGACTCACTAAGCCAAAGGGATTTCGATGTGCCACCAGCATCCCGATGGAAGTTCGAACCAATGACCTTTGATCCGTTGCTGCTGGCAGAACCTCAGCTTCACTGGTTGAGCTGGTAAACTGCTCAATCAAGTCACGATCCATATCTGAGCGCGCAGGGTAATCCAGCATACTGCCATTGAATTGGGAATAAGCAGATTCTCTAAAATAGTACGAGCCGTTTAGCGGATTGTAATCATCTCGAAATACTACAATCGCTACGGGGGCTTCTTTATCTTCTGCTGTGTTTCCACCATTGCGAAACGGGTTCTCATTTTGGCGACTCGCAGAGGATTGAGCCTGCCCGGTAAGGCCCATATCGTCTGTGAGGCTTGGTGTAGGCAGGCCAAAAAACCGGATAAATGCAACTAAGCCCAGGCAGAGACATCCGAGGACAGCAAAGTGATAAGGTAAGCGCTTTTGATTATTTTCCATCATCAACAGTGCCGATAGAGCCAGTACGGTTCCAGTGCCAAAAGCCATTAGAATTGTGGAAGGATCGATACCCCGGGTCAGCGCGAAATCGCCAAGGAAAAATGGTCGGTGAATCATTCCATTTCTATGAGCTGCTAAAGTAATGACAAAAGCTGATGCCACGAACACAATCTCAAGAATTGCGCCATAGCTGGTTCTGTGAGCTAATAGTCTCAAGCTGGCAGTAATACCAATACTTAGGCTGAGCCAGTGCAGAAATTCACTGGTATTGAAGGCGGTGATGGGGGTCATTGCCTGGGCGACAAAAGCACTCTCGACCAGGGTGTTGGCGATTAAAAACCCTGCGCCAGCTATAAAGCCGAACACCAGCAGCAAAGCGCCTGTGCGCATTGATTGCAAAGGAGCTCGGTACATGCACATGTCTATTGTTGCGCAGGTTATGAAACAGCCCAATATTGCTGCGACTGATCCACTGACCACAGTTAAGCTTAAGCTAACGGCCCACAGGCTGGAGCCAATAATGAAGGCCCGCAAGCTGGTCGGTATGAAATGCTGTTCTGTATGTGCAGTGCGTTTAGCCATTATATTATAGAAAGTCTGACCTGGTGCCGATTTACACCTTACGTAGATGACGATCGAAACTTAACCCGGTAGTGCGATCAACGATTAGCATGGATTCTACTAACAGCCCTATGTCGGTCAATAAGCTTTTAATCCTGTTAGGCGAACTGCCCCCAGGTTTGACGTTTGTTTTGTTCTGCTCCGCACGAAAGGCCAATTTATGCCACAAACTCATATGCTGTGGCTCCTCTATGCCATCGGCAGCCAGTATCAATGAGAATTGACCGGGAAAACGAGAAATAGTTTGCTTTAGAGGTTCCAGCCATGGAGCTGACTCAGCACTGCCAAAAACAACACAACGGACACCTCCTTTACTGGCGCTGCGTTCTAAAAACTGATCCAGTCCATAGCTGAATGGCTTTTCAAGAGCACGGGAATTTGCCACAGCCTTTAAACTGTCTGCCAAATCAGTGCATGAACTTGTGGTCCCGTCGGCTCCAAACTCCCAATCCTCTCCCAGAGCTCCCGATTCCAATGCTATTCTTGCAACTGCTGCGGCCGCTTCATCCTGTTTACTGCTAAGCAAATAAGCGACTGTGCGATTACTGTGGAATACGCTGTTTTCAGGTAAGCGGACATTGAGTTGCCTGCTTCTGGCAAATACTTTCCACATGATATTCTTAACAGAATCCCCCGGAGCATAGGGCCGAATTTCCATACGATCACCTTCAGGGTCGCCAGTGGGGCCCGGAATTCCATCTTCTGCGGTCAAAGACCGTAGGACAGGTAGTTGTTTTATTGAATGAGTTTGCGGTAATGCCTGCAAACTGATGTGTTGCTCTTGCTTCCAGGAGAATCGGCAGAAACCCAGCACATCGGAAACTGAGAACTGGCGATCTATTCGATTGCTCAAGCATCTCTTATGAGACACTATGGATTCCCGCATACTATTGCCATCGATTGTATCTATTCTGGTATCAATAGAGTCGGGATAGGTGATCTGCCAGCTAAGCCGAGTAAGGGGCAGGAAGCTAGGTGCCGGAAGGCTAAGTCCAGATTCATTGGGATACCCGGCTTCTACTTTTATGTTCTGATTCTGGAAACTTCCACTTTCCATAAGTTTACGAATCCTGCGTTGCAGATAAACGCCAACGATTACGGTGTTGAACAAGCAGAAAATGAAGATGCTAAGTGCGCAAATTGTTAGTGCGAATACCACCAGATCCAGAGCCCCGTAGGCAAATATATTCAAAGCGCCAGCTGCAACAACCAGAGTAATGCCTCCCTGGGCGGTTAATGGAAATAAACCCAGGGCAGAATTCAGTGTTCGTTTAAGTGTATTCACTATTCACTTTGTGCCTCAACCAGATGTGCTTCTATGTTCGGCTGTTAATCCAAAAAAACCTTACAAATTGTGTAGTTAGCTTGTAGTTAGCTGAATTTCATTGTGTCACGCTTAGGGAGCCTGAACAATGTAACCCAGTCACATTTTGTGAGTTTTGCGGTAGATTCCGGAAGATTGAAGATTTTCTGGATTATTGGGGAGAGATTTTAATCTGAGTAGTGACTGCATCGACGATAAAGCACAGCTTATGGGCATTTTTATGCATGGCGTGTATCTCACTGGAAGACAGGCTGTGCTTTCGGGAAAACTCTGCCAGGGGTCGAGGTTTAACTTTAACCTCAACTTCAACTTCAGTCATGGCCATCATGCCGTCAGCATTTTTCGTCAATGTTCCTTCAGCGCTACCTTCATATGCTTTAAAGAGCCTCTGATTAATGTTTGCGAGGCAGTTAGTGCAAGGCAAAAATCAGCGAAAAAGCGCAGTTTATAGGGCATAAATTCGCATTTTGAGCTGATTTTTAACGCAGCAATAACAACGTAGGTAATTAATCAGAGGTTCCTTAACAACAAACCCTGCCTGTGCTGCCAAATCAAGAAAGGAAAGCATATGGTAAGAAGCCAGGACGCTATAAACGCCTCTTCAGGGTCAACATTTTCTGGTTTCGACCAAGGTTCGGGAACAATTTGTGGTGAAGCCGATGCGGCAACAAGGCTGCCCTGCCAAACTTCCAGTGATGGGCGCGGGAATATTCGTGGTTGGTAAAATCTGCTTCGCCAGCTTGCCATCTGACCATAGCTGTATAGTGAGACATGGCGCCTGATATTAGCGGTTAGCGCGATTGTCGATAAGTTGTTCGACAACTGCAGGGTCAGCCAGTGTGGTTGTGTCGCCTAAGTTTTCCAGCTCATTGGCTGCGATTTTACGCAGTATGCGCCGCATAATTTTTCCAGACCGGGTCTTGGGAAGACCCGGGGCAAATTGAATGATTTCCGGCTTAGCGAAAGATCCTATTTCCTGTGCTACAAACTGTACCAGAGCAGTTCTTAACTCTGCAGATTCTGCAACCTCACCCATAAGTGTTACATAGGCATAGATACCTTGACCTTTAATGTCGTGTGGGTAGCCTACAACAGCGGCTTCGGCAACTGCGTCATGCAATACCAGGGCGCTCTCAATCTCTGCTGTGCCAAGTCGGTGGCCCGATACATTGATTACATCATCGACTCTGCCAGTTACCCAGTAGTAACCGTCTTTGTCTCGGCGGGCACTATCGCCTGTGAGGTAATAACCAGGATAGGCGGAGAAATAAGTGTTTATGCAGCGTTCATGATCTCCATACACGGTTCTGATTTGACTTGGCCAGCTATGGCTTATAACAAGATTACCTTCCGTTGCGCCTTCAAGTTCATTGCCGTTAGCATCAAGTAGTGCGGGCTTTACGCCGAAAAAAGGTTTAGTGGCAGATCCCGGTTTCAAGTCAGTGACACCTGGAATAGGCGTAATCATGATGGCGCCTGTTTCAGTTTGCCACCAGGTATCAACTATAGGACAGCGGCATTCGCCAACCACCTGGTAATACCACTCCCAGGCTTCTGGATTAATGGGCTCTCCCACAGATCCTAAAAGTCGTAACGAGCTGCGTGAAGTGCTGGTGACAGGATCGTTGCCTCCTGACATTAAGGCTCGGATTGCAGTGGGAGCGGTGTAAAAAATATTAACCTGGTGTTTATCTACCACCTGCCAGAAGCGCGAGGCATCCGGATAGGTGGGCACACCCTCAAACATCAATGTAATGGCGCCATTGCTGAGTGGCCCGTACACTATATAAGAATGACCTGTAACCCAGCCAACATCAGCAGTACACCAGTAAATATCTCCTTGGTGATAATCAAAAACATACTTATGGGTAATCGTGGCACCAAGCAGATAGCCAGCCGTTGTATGAAGCACACCTTTCGGTTTGCCCGTTGAGCCTGAGGTGTAGAGAATGAAAAGAGGATCCTCTGCGTCCATTAATTCAGGTTGACATTCAGCACTTGCTGCTGAGCATGCCTGCTCGTAACAAACATCGCGGCTGTCATGCCAGGCTACGTTAGCTTTGGTTCTTTTAATGACGAAGACGGTATGCACATTCGGACAGGATTCCAGCGCCTGATCCACGTTCGCTTTAAGCGGAATGATGCGGCCTCCACGAACGCCTTCGTCAGCGGTAATTACGGTTTGGCAATCGGAATCCAGTATGCGCTCCTTAATTGATTCTGGCGAGAATCCACCAAATACTACGCTATGAACTGCACCAATTCGTGCGCAGGCCAACATGGCATAGGCTGCTTCCGGCACCATTGGCATGTAGATACAAACACGATCGCCCTTAGTAACACCTCTATTCTTCAAAGCGTTTGCGAATTTACATACATGGGCATGTAATTCTCTATAAGTGATTTTCAAGTCATGGTCAGGTTCGTCACCTTCCCAAATAATGGCAACCTGATCGCCTCTGCGTTCCAGATGACGGTCAATGCAATTGTAGGCAACATTGAGTTTCGAGCCCGAAAACCATTTTGCTGTGGCTGAAGTGAAGTCTGCTTCGACAACCGATTGCCATGGCTCGTGCCAGTGAAGCAACTCACCTGCTTGTTCGGCCCAGAATTCTTCGGGTGAATCTATTGATTGTTGATAGAGCGCTTCATAGCGTTCTTTACCGAGCAGTGCATGGCTGACTGCAGATTCGGATACGGGGTAAACTTTTTCTTCAGACATGGTATGTATTCATTGCCAGCGGGTTGATTCAATAGTGAAGGTGTTTATTAAAGGTATTTATTAACCGGAGAACCTATCAGTAAAACTGATGTTGGCCAGGACAGCGAAAGCAGTATGCACTAAAGGATACACACCCTCAATAATGGGAATTTTTACAGGTCAGGCAGGGAAAATCGTATATTGTCGATCAGCCTCGTTGACCCAACTTTGGCTGCTGTTAAAATCACCAGGCTCTCAGTTAACTGATTGGGGAATTGCAGATTGTCGGCACCCCGGATCGCAAAATATTCAGGTTCAATTCCAACATCAGTCAAAAATTTCAAAGCATTGTCTGCCAGTGTCGCATAGTCTGGGTCACCCTCAAGGATGGCCTGTCGGCACTGCATTAGTGACTGATAGATTGCGGCTGATTTTATACGCTGATCATCAGTTAAGTAACTATTCCGTGAACTCATTGCGAGTCCACTGCTTTCACGCATGGTTTCTACACCAACAATTGCAACATTGAACGACAGATCGGCGACTAATTGTTTGATGACCAGGAATTGCTGATAATCTTTGAGTCCGAAGTATGCCTTATGGGGAGAAACGATGTTGAACAGCTTGGCTACTATAGTAGCCACACCATCGAAATGACCTGGCCTGTGATCACCACAAAAACCTTTGCTTACGGCGGAAGCATGAATGACTGTTTTTGAATCGTTAAGATCTCCATACATTTCTTCCACAGAGGGAATGAACACAATCTCACAGCCAGCATCGCCAAGCAGCGTTTTATCATTCTCGACTGTGCGCGGGTAAGACCTGAAATCTTCATTGGGGCCAAACTGTGTTGGATTGACAAAGATCGAAGTGACCACAGCATCGCATTGAGTCGCTGCTTTTTGGACCAGCGCCAAATGCCCGGCATGCAGATTTCCCATGGTTGGAACCAGACCAACAATCTTGCCTGAACTTCTGAGCGTCGTTAACTCGTCGCGTAGTGAGCTTGCTGTAGAAAAGCTTTGCATGTGGTGGTTGTTAGGGCCTGTTCACACTAATTGAGTGGCCTCTGCTAGAAGGCATTTTTGCGCTCAGCAAGGCAGAGAGAGCGCCGTATATAGATATATACAAGCGATTGAGAGCCTGCCCCGCGAGCGCAGCGAGTGTTTTGGGTATAACGAGGCGGGGCGCAAAAATGTGCCTGGCCTTTCGGGTTGTGGGTTGTGGCTAAAACAGCGCCACTTGTCGTTGCTCGTTGCTCATTTGGAATCACCAAACCACGCTCCTCGCGCCTCAATTGGCACTTTTTTAGTCACAACAGAGATCACTCAATTAGTGTGAACAGACCCTAGTTGAAGCAGTGCTCAGCGGCAGGGAAGGTTTGATCTTTGACTGCACGCACATAGTCTTGAATGGCGCCGGGAATGCCTTCACTGGAATTTTTCAGAAAGTTCTTTACGAACTTTGGCGTGATTGGTGAGACTCCCAGCACGTCATGCAGGACCATAATCTGTCCTGTGGTGTCAGGGCCAGCGCCAATACCGATTACAGGAATTTCCAATGAATCAGTGATCTCTTTTGCCAGAGCACTTGGTACGCATTCCAACAGCAGGATACTGGCACCAGCGCTTTGCAATAGCTGGGCTTCTTTAATAATAGACTGTGCCTGTTCGGTATCCCGGCCCTGCACATGAAAGCCACCTATGCGATTAACCGATTGTGGTGTCAATCCCATATGAGCGCAAACCGGAATACCTCTCTCTGCAAGTAAACGCGTAGTACTCGCAATCCATGCACCGCCTTCAAGTTTTACAGCATGAGCACCAGCACGCATTAGTGCGGCTGCGTTTTCAAGGGTTTGAGATTCTGATGCATAGCTCATGAAAGGCAGATCAGCCATGAGTAAGGCGCCTCTGTTACCTCGTTTAACGCACTGTGTGTGATAGATCATGTCGTCCATTGTTACAGGCAAAGTACTGTCATGTCCCTGTAAAACCATACCGAGTGAATCGCCCACCAGCACAACTTCAACTCCTGCGCTGCTTAGAATCTCCGCAAAGCAGGCATCGTAGGCCGTGAGACAGGCAAATTTTTCACTGTCAGATTTCATCTTATTGAGGGTGGCGATTGTTACGTTGTGTATTTTTGATTGAGTACTCATAGTCTTTACATTTTCTGCGAATTTCCAATAGGCGTCGCTATCAGGTCGCCACTGGATAGCGGCGCTGATCCTAAATCAGAGAAAGGCCGGGGTTGTAATAATGTATACCGCTGGGTAATGACAGCATATAGTCCAGCAATTGCTGATAGTGCTCATCATTCTCTACAAGGTCTATGTCTGTGCTGTTTACAATTAGCAATTTGGAGCTTTTGTAGTAGTGGAAAAATTCAGTGTATGCTGTATTGAGGTTTTCTAGATAGTCTCTCTCAATCAGTTGTTCAGAAGCGATGCCGCGCTTCTGAATTCGGTTTAACAGAACATCGGTTGGGGCCTGCAGATATATGACTAAATCTGGAGTTGGCGTGTTAATAGTCAGATGTTGGTAAACATTCATATAAATGTTTAACTCATCAGGGTCCAGATTTAATTCTGCAAATAATCTGTCTTTGTCCATCAAAAAATCTGCTACCCGCACTGGCTTAAACATATCGTCCTGCCGCAATTCTTGAATCTGCCGGGCGCGTTGAAAAAGGAAAAACAGTTGAGTGGATAAGGCATATTGCTTCGGGTTTTCGTAAAATCGGTCGAGGAAGGGATTTTCCTCTGCTTTTTCCAGCAAGGTTTCATAATTGAAGCTGTCGGCCAGGCGCCTGGTGAGGCTGGTTTTGCCGACACCAACAGGACCTTCCACAGCGATAAAACGGGGTTTTGCTCTGGCCACGATTGAATGCTCAGCTGCTATTGCTATTGCTGTTGTGAGTACGATTGTGCTTTCTTCTCCGCTTTCGCTGACGCGGCGAGGGCAGAGAATTTAGCAACTCTTCCTGCTGGGTTTTATCACCGAATTGAAAGTCCGTCCACCACTGAGTGCTATCACTTACATTTTCACCAGCTTCGGCGCGTAATAGCAGGAAGTCATAAGCAGCGCAAAAACGAGGATGAGAAAATGTACTTCTGGCGTTGCGTTTGTTCCTGTTTTCCAGCTTCCACTGCAATTCCCAAATTTCCCGGCTGCTATAGCTTATTCTCCTCGGAATAGCTGTGTATTCTAATTGCTCGGCGATTACTTCGTTGGCAATACTAAGAAAACCTGATGATCTGAATACAGGATCTGAGTTTCTTTTTTCTTGTTCCAGGCGTAAGCAAAGCATTGGCCAAAGCAATGCAGCAAATAAAAAGTAAGAGGTTACAGATTTGTTCTCAGCGATTCTGCGGTCGGTGTTTTCCAAGGCCAATAGCAGAAGTTTTTTTGCGCTATCTGGACATTCATCGACTGCTTCCAGAGTGGGTCCTATGATGTACTCACCCAATCCACTGCTACGCAGTAACTCAAAAGCGCGGGTGGCATATCCGGTGGAGAACATTTTAACGGTTTCATCAAAAAGTCGTGCTGATGAGATAGAAAATAGAAGCTTACCAAGTTTCTCAAATGGCGCTGCAGTAGATTCTTCGATGTCGAAATTTAGTTTTGCTGCAAAACGGATTGCCCTCAGCATCCTCACAGGATCTTCTCGGTAACGAGTCTGCGCCTCCCCGATGATGCGAATCAATCGCATATCCAGATCGCTTAAGCCCGAGCTGAAGTCTAAGACAGCAAACCCATTAGTTGTGTAATAAAGCGCATTGACCGTGAAGTCTCGACGCAGTGCATCTTCGTCAATCCGGCCATAGACATTGTCCCTCAAAATCATGCCATCCCTGCTATGGGCAGAATCTAATCCTCGAATTTGGCGCCTTGGAATATGATCGGCGATTTCGTTGCTGGCGTCATGAGGAGCTCGGAATGTTGTAACCTCGATAACCTCTCGTCCAAACCGAATATGAACGATTTTAAAGCGGCGACCAATTATTCTGGAGTTGCGAAATAGATGACGCACTTCCTCTGGTGACGCATCGGTGGCTATATCGAAGTCTTTCGGTGCTAAGCCCAGGAGTAAATCCCTGACGCCACCACCCACCAAGAATCCATAGAAACCGGCGCTCTCAAGTCGATATAGAACCTGCAACGCACCAGGAGAGATTGCTTTGCGCGATATGCAATGTTCATCGCGATGAACGACAGAAGCGTGTTCAATCCCGGGAATTTTTTTTATTTCTGGCATGCTGGAATCGTCATGCTAATGAGTATAAGCACGGGGTATTTATTTGAGAGCCCCGTTGCTAAGTCGCGAGAATTGGAGCCCATATGAGTCTTGATCATGCCTTACTGGCACCTGAATGATATTCACAGCCGCTATACAGCGATTCTGGAACGGCATGATACACCGCGCTTCAGATGAAAGGGCAGTGATGAGCAAGGATTCTCGGTAGAATGCTTAGGGGGGCGATTCACACCCCCCTAATGGAAGTAAAATATTATTGTTATTACTGTTAGTTATTTACTTATTGTTTTTATTGTTCGCGAGCCAAAAGCGGCACCGCATAAGCAAGAGGTGGTATGATGAGGCTGAGCAACAATTCGTTACCTGCAGGCCACAAACCCGACCTTATTATTATTGTTGCACTAATCTTCGTTCTAAAACTCAGTAATGCGATTTTTTTTATTATTGAGGCTTATTATTGTTATCAATGCCCTGCACTGCATGAAGCATTAAGCGTGCCAACAATAAAAAATTATTGAAAAACAAATAGATAGGCTTTTAAGAATCAGTTCTCGGTTGTTGCAGCCTGAAATCTGTTACCGAATTTCACTGACTTTTGGGTACATGTGTAACGGTAACAAATATGTCCAGATTGACACAATCCCCTGGAGATCAGAGAACTCGGGGCTTTCCTCAGTTCAGTGTTGAAGCTGCTGTTTGAGCTGTATGTCGCTGCTGTTGAGGCTAATAAATTGCCTGCTTTTTCTTGCGGGGAATTCCAAAGCGCTGGCGACGTTCCCACAAGCACTTTCTGCTGATACCGAGTTTTTTTGCTAACTGGGTTTCATTCATGCTGTCCTGATGCTCCAGCACGAAACGCTGGAAATAGTCTTCTAAAGAGAGCTCTTCGACCGGTTCGGAGCCTGTCGATTGCGGATCATCAGCACTGATTGCAGTCTCTATCTCGCGCACATGGCTGTCGATTGCCAGAAGGTCTTCGTCAATCTCGTTCGATTCAGCCAGCACTACTGCGCGCTCAATAGCGTTTTCCAGTTCACGCACATTGCCAGGCCAGGGATAGTCAGCAATGGCTTTGCTGGCACCTGCGGCAAATTGGAGCATGGGGGCTTTTAGACGGCGGCAGGTACGTTGCAAAATCACATCTGCCAGTTCGAGAATGTCATTTCCTCTCTCCCGCAATGGTGAGATGAGCAGTGTCATCACATTGATACGATAGTAGAGGTCTTCTCTAAAATGGCCATCAGCTACCAGTTGTTTGAGATCTCGATGGGTGGCTGCAACTAACCGCACATCTACTTTCCTGGACTGGACTGATCCGACTTTACGAATTTCGTTCTCCTGGAGTACACGGAGTAAACGGGCTTGAGCTTCAAGCGGCAGTTCGCCAATTTCATCAAGGAACAGCGTACTGCCGTTTGCTGCTTCAACCAGGCCGGTGCGAGTCGCTGTAGCGCCGGTAAATGCGCCTTTCTCGTGGCCAAACAACTCTGATTCAATAAGATTTTCCGGAATTGCTGCGCAATTCACCGAAATCATCTCTTCATTATTTCTATTACTCAGGTTGTGGATGGCACGAGCTACCAGTTCTTTACCAGTGCCTGACTCTCCATTGATTAGCACGGTAGAATCAGTGAGCGCTACTTTCCTTATTCGCCGAAACAATTCCTGCATTTGCGGGCAGCTTCCGATCATGCCCTGAATCGGGGGTTCGTCTTCTGCTGATTCTGGATTTTCGGTCCGCTCCTCCCGCGCATGGTCCTGGACTACCCTGGAAACTGTTTCAATTATTTCATTGTGCTCGAAAGGTTTTGCTATGTAGTCAACTGCGCCCATTTGAATAGAATCGATGGCAGAGCGAATGCTGGAGTAGCTGGTCATAATGACGACGGGAGTCGAAGTTGCCCTGATGAGATCAGTGCCAGGTGCACCAGGAAGACGCAAATCACTGATGATGACATCGAAGTGATCCATATCGAATTTTTCGAGAGATTCTTTGACTGTACCTGCTTCGCTGACTTTGTAGTTATGCCTTTCCAGTAAGCGCTTGAGAGCGTTCCTGATAACTATTTCGTCTTCAACGACAAGTACCTGATTCATAGCTGACATGGCGTTCGATCCAGATTCGCATAAATTTTTCTACAGTCAACTCTGAGCGCCAGTTTTGCTGGCAGATTCTATATGCTCAATTCTCAAAGTCATTCCTTTCATGCTGTTCGATTTCTGCGTCCGAATCTTCATGATAAGCGGGAAATTCCAGCACCACCTGAGTACCGGTCCCTTTATTCTTGTCGACAGGGCTGATTATATCAATATCTCCATCTAAATCTTTAACTATGCTGAAAACCAGGGAAAGCCCCAGGCCAGTGCCCTCTCCGGCTTCTTTGGTGGTAAAAAAGGGATCAAACACGCGATCTTGAATAGCAGCAGAGATGCCCATCCCTTCATCGGTGATTGCCAGGACCACGCGGTCTTTTTCTGCTATCGCCTGAACCTGGATGCGTCCGCCTGATTGGCTGGCGTCTCTTGAATTGTTGATTAGATTAACCAAAACCTGAAGCAGCCTTTGTGAATTTCCCAAAATGATCAGGTCTTCGCTCCCGTCGATTGCCAGCTCTACGTCTTTGCTTTTCTTATCCAGAGATATAAGAGTGACGGCTTCTTCCATGCAGCTTCTTACGTTGATCACTTCTTTTTCATAGTGAACGCTGCTGCTTCCAGCATGAGCAAAGTTGACGAGGGATTGTAAGATTTTAGAAGTACGATTAGTTTGTTCAATAATTTGTTCTGAGAGACTGTTCAATTCGCCGTTGGGATATTCGTCGCGAATTGTTTGGGCGAGGCAGGCTATTCCGGTGATGGGATTGCCAATCTCGTGGGCAACTCCCGCTGCCAACCTGCCAATTGAGGCGAGCCTTTCGCTATGTGTAAGTCCGGCTTCCAGTACCTCAGTTTCAGTAATATCTTCGATAAGAATGATCACACCTTCATGGCTGCTGTCTTTATCATCTGCCTTTTCGATATAGGCTTTATGCAAATTAACTGAACGTTTATGGCCTTCCAGCATAAAATTCTGTTTATAAGAATGATTGGTGTCTTCAGCAAGGAAATTTCCAAGCAAGGTCTGCCATGGCTCGTCGATATCATTTAGCTGGGACCCCACAATTGAAGAAGATTCAATGTCGGTGAATTCAGACAGTGCGCGATTCCACATAATGAGTTCATTGTCATTACTCAGTGAACAAACACCAAGCGGAAGGTCTAACAAAATCTGCCGATGATAGCGGCGTAAATTATCCAGGTCGGCGGCCATCCCAGATAGGTTGCTGCGATAAGCCTCAATTCGATTTTCGATTACATTGAGATCGCTGGTGCCGTGTTCCGATACGATGCTGTAAGGAAGATATCCATCAATGATTTCTCTGGCGATAGAGGGTCCCAGCAACCCAGATAGATTCGCTTCAAGTCGACCACGCAATGATCTGAGAGAAGAAGGCCTGCGATCGCTGATGTTTATTTTTAAATCCTGCAGCGCTTGATTCACTTCTCTTTTGGCAGCGCTTTCTCCTAAGGGTTTACTCAGGCTGCGAATGAATTCATCTGGAGATTTCGCTACAAGTCCACTCCGTTTACGGCGACGAATCGTATCCAGTGCGCAAATCTCTGCAGAGCTTCTCTCTTCGTCTGTAGTACTCATTCGCAGAGACACGAACACGAAACAGGCGGTATTGATGATTAGAGACAGTGCTGCCACTTCGCGCCAGTTGATAGATGCGAGAGAAACCGGATTGCTTCCTTGCAGAATAGGGGCGAGTAAAAATACAAACCAAATACCGACACCGGCTAATAAGCCGCAAATAAAGCCCCTCTTGTTAGCTTGAGGCCAATAGAGAATGGCGACGATGCCGGGTAAAAACTGTAGTCCCGCAGTGAATGCGATTGTGCCAATGATTTCAATGCGTGTTTGAGTACCTGGAAGATAGTGGAAGAAGAATCCTGCCCATATCAGGGCTGTTATCAGAATCCGCCGATGCCAAAGCAGCCAGCGGTAGATATCTTGATTCGCTGATGGTTGATAAAGAGGCAGGATAAGATGATTGAGGCACATATTCGAAAGCGCCAGGGTTATAACGATAATCAGGCCACTTGCTGCAGACAGCCCGCCCAAATAAGCGAGGAGGGAGAGCAGGGGTGCATCATAAGCAGCGCCGATAATCACTGGAAAGTATTCAACTGGTGCGGTGCTTTCTGCCTGCAGTCCAGCCCAGAGGATTGGCAGGACCGGCAAACTAAGTAGCAGGAAATACAAAGGCAGACCCCAACTGGCAATCGATAGAGATCTCTGATCGTTATTTTCGTTAAAGGTCACATAAAACATGTGTGGCATTGCCACAGCTGCGGTAAAGAAAAGCAGTGCCATGACATGAAAGGACGAGAAGTAATCTGTATTTTTCAGGTTTGCCAGCAATTCAGGTTGGTCCTGCAACCATCTATCCACAGCTTCAAAACTTCCAAATGCACCATAAATGGCAAACAATCCAACAGCCAAAAAAGCAATCAATTTAACCAGAGACTCAAATGCGATTGCCATGATGAGGCCATCATGGCGAGTTCTTTTAGTGCGCTTTGATGTGCCAAACAGGATTGCGAACAAGGTAATCAATAGACAAAAGCCCACGGCTACAGCACTGCGCGAGTCTTCAGCAGACAGCATATTGGCTGTATCTGCTACAGCTCTGATTTGCAGGGCAATGATTGGTGTTACCCCAATCAAAATAACCAGCGTGCTGATAGTGCCGGCCCGGGGGGATCGGTATCGAAATGCCATGAGGTCGGCCAGGGAGCTAAGTTGATAGGTCTTGGTTAGTTCCAGCAGAGGTTTCAATAAAAGCGGCGAAAGCAGGAAAGCCAGGGAAATGCCGATTGAATGAGCTAGATATCCATAACCATCGCGGAGTGCATTGCCAATCGAGGTGTAATAAGCCCATACCGAAGCGAACACACCCAGGGACAACACATATATAAACGGATTGCGGGTTAAGCGATTAGGAATCCAGCCACTGTCTGTGGCATAAGCTATGCCGAAGAGGAGGACCAAATAGCCACTGCCGAGGAGAAACAGAAATGATAAATCATAATTCATCAGAATCTCGCTCCCTGAATGACCAGCTGGCACATGCAATGATCAGGGCACCAACCAGGAAAGGGCGATACCAGGCACCTTCCGACTGGTTTATCCAATCTACGCTAATCAGGAATAATAGGTAAATAATAACAAGGAGAATAAGTAAAGATCGTGGAATATACACTTGCGAACCTGGACCTGGTTAGTTCAGAGGCATCATTGGCATATTAGCTAACTTGGGTACAGCCTGTATATCCCAGTGCTCGATAGCCCATTTCAAAATTACGGATACAGATTCCTGACATAACCCTGTTTCCGGGTTTTGGCCCAGCAGTTTGAGAGCGTGATAAATTAAAGCATTTCCGTTCTTGCTGTTTACAGGTTCAGCAAATTGTTGCTTGCTCAATTTCTGTCCGTGTTCATCTACGATTACCGGTACATGACAATAAGCAGGCGTAGACAGGTTCAGGATTTTTTGCAGATAGACTTGTCGTGGGGTGGACTCAAGTAAATCTGATCCCCGGACAACGTGGGTGATTTCCTGGTGCGCATCATCCACTACCACTGCCAGTTGATAGGCGAACAATCCGTCTTTCCTTTTTAAGATAAAATCACCGACTTCCCGTTCTATATTTTGACTTATCTCCCCGAATACACGATCAGTGAAGCTGATCGGATCAGACGCAGTGCGAATTCGGATAGCGGCAGGTTCGTCTGGAGTCTCTGTGTGGTTTCGACAATGACCATTGTATGCTGCACCCATTTCTCGAATTTGCGATCTAGTGCACAGGCAGTGAAAACACAGGGATTGATCCGCAAGCTGTGTAAGCGCCTGCTGATAGGCATCCAGCCTTGAGCTTTGGTGGAGCACCTCGCCATCCCAATTAAGCTGTAGCTTATCAAGTTGCTGCAGTATCTCATCCGCTGCACCAACCGGCTCTCGCGGTGGATCAAGATCTTCTATTCGCAGCAGCCAAAGTCCCTGATTCGATTTTGCATCCAGGAAACTGGCCAATGCAGCCAGTAGTGAGCCAAAGTGCAGTGGTCCGGTGGGTGAAGGTGCGAATCGTCCAATGTAGGCCATTGTCGAGTTTAAGATGGCGCCGCACGGACTGTAATTGATGAATAGAGAAGTCGCTGGTTATTGAGCGCCTGGGTTGCGTATGCGGCTTCTCTCATTGTCTCATTGGCATAACTACCCCGTGATGGGCTAGCTGCCTAGTTGCTTTTCCTTGATTTCATCCAGGGTTTTACAGTCAATGCATTTATTAGCAGTTGGTCTGGCTTCCAGCCTTCGGATGCCAATCTCTATGCCGCAGGATTCACAAAAACCGTAATCGTCCTGAGCGATGGCCTCAACAGTGCTGTCAATTTTCTTAATAAGCTTTCTTTCTCTATCGCGAGTGCGAAGCTCAAGACTAAACTCTTCTTCTTGAGTGGCTCTATCAGCAGGGTCGGGATAATTGGCAGCATCATCCTGCATATGATGTACCGTCCGATCTACTTCCTGCATGAGTTGCTCGCGCCAATCCAGCAGGATCTGTTTGAAATGATCCCGCTGTTTTTCGTTCATATATTCTTCGCCTTTCTTCGGCTTATAAGGAACGAAATTTTTTAAGACCGGTTGAGATTCAGAGCTCCGAGAACCTGACATGTTTAAATGCCTCTTTACCTGCATGTCCCACATGCTATGCCTGACAAAGCACTGCTGATTGCTGATTTTAACCAAACCAGCCACGTAAACCATGCTTTCAATCTGCTGGATAAGTAAGTTAGTAAAAGCAAGAAATATTGCATTTTTGAAACAATAGCTTGAGTGCTTTTCAGACACCCAATTTTCCAAAAGGCGGGTAAGCTACCAGATTCTATGCAGGGATGCTAGCTCTAATTAAGGTTGTGCGTATGGCTATATTTCGACGGTTTAAACAGTTACCTGGGCAGGTATACCCGCCTATAATAGCTGAGCGCAGAAGCTTTTATTTTAGGGAACCTCTGATTAATTACCTACGTTGTTATTGCTGCGTTAAAAATCCGCTCAAAATGCGCATTTATGACCTATAAACTGCGCTTTTTCGCTGATTTTTGCCTTGCACTGACTGCCTCGCAAACATTAATCAGAGGCTCCTTGGAAAGAATAATTATGGATGAGTTGAGTTATCGCACAGCCAGGCAACTGGATCGGGTAAATCCGTTTCGGGTTATGACAGTGATGCATCGTGCGGCAGAGTTGGAAAAGGCAGGCCGCAAAATAGTGCATATGGAAGTGGGTGAGCCAGATTTCACTACAGCCCAGCCCATAGTTGATGCGGCAAGGAAAGCGTTGGATATGGGTCATACTCGATATACTGCAGCACCAGGCATAATTGAGTTGAGAGAAAGAATCGCTGAGTTTTATCAGCAGCGCTACACAGTTGACATAGAGAGCGAGCAGGTGCTCATCACACCTGGAGCGAGTGGTGGGCTCACACTCCTGGCCCATCTATTGGTTGAGCAGGGTGATGGAATCCTGCTCGCTGATCCTGCCTACCCTTGTGTGCGAAACTTTATTCACTTAGCTGGAGCAGTTCCACAGTTAGTGCCTGTTGGAATGGCTGACAATTTTCAGCCTGGTGTAAGTCAATTGCAGGCTCGCGCAAATGACGAGACTGCTGGCGTGTGGTTAGCTTCCCCAGGTAATCCTACCGGGACCATTTTGGAAAGGTGCCAGTTACAATCAATTTCCAGTTGGGCGATCGAGTCTGGCTATCACTTGCTGGTTGATGAGATCTACCATGGGTTACATTACGTGGAAGATTTGGCGAGCGTACTGGAAATAAATTCCAGAGCTCATGTGGTTAACAGCTTTTCTAAGTATTTTGGAATGACTGGCTGGCGCCTGGGATGGATCGTCGTTCCAAAGCAAGCAATAGAGAAGGCAAACATTCTTGCGCAGAACCTCTATATTTCTGCTTCTTCTATTGCTCAGTATGCGGCACTTGCAGCTTTCGAGCCTGCGACTCAGGCAATATTAGAAGAAAGAAGAGAGGCCTTCAGGGAAAGGAAAGATTTCCTTTCGACTTCTTTGGCTGAGCTGGGCTTTAAATTGTCTGAAAATATTCAGGGTGCGTTTTATGTTTATGCAGACATCAGCGGATTCTCCTTAGATTCAGAGGCGTTCTGTAAAACCATTCTTGAAGAGCATGGCGTGGCAATAACGCCGGGGACAGATTTTGGTGAGCACAACGGTTCCAGGTATGTCAGGTTCGCTTTCACGACAAGTATGAATGATCTGCGTCTCGGCGTGGACAGACTGGCAACCGCCTTAAAACAATAAAGAGATGCAATTTCCAAATTCTTTACAGCAGGGAACCTTGCTCAAACGCTACAAACGATTCTTGGCTGATATCACAACTGCTGCGGGCGATTTCACGATTCATTGTCCTAATACCGGATCAATGAAGAATTGCCAGGAGCCAGGCAGCCGCATCTGGTTTACAGACTCTGAGAACAATACACGTAAATATCCCTGCACCTGGCAACTGATCGAAGTCGAAAACTCTCATCTCGTTGGAATCAACACAGGATTGGCTAATACCTTGGTGAGAGAAGCTATCGAAGATGGAACAGTCTCTGAGCTTCAGAACTATGCGGTTATTCGCACGGAAGTGCCCTATGGGGAGCAAAAGAGCCGCATAGACTTGTTGCTTGAGCCTGATAAAGATTCATCAGATGAATCCTGTTTCGTAGAAATTAAAAACGTCAGTCTCGGTGTTGGGGATGGCTTGGGCCTGTTCCCTGACGCTGTTACGACCAGGGGTCATAAGCATCTGCAGGAATTAATGCAGATGAAACGTAAGAATGCCAGATCGGTTTTATTTTTCTGTGTGCAGCACGATGGTGTCGACAGGATTAAGCCGGCTGACGATATCGATCCGGAATATGGGCGCCTGTTACGAGAAGCTCAGGAAGCGGGTGTAGAATTGCTGGCCTACCGTGCGGCATTTGATGTGGCTCGTTCGTCCGCCGAATTGACCCAATCGATTCCTGTGGAATTAGATTAAGGAACCTCTGATTAATTACCTACGTTGTTATTGCTGTGTTAAAAATCCGCTCAAAATGCGCATTTATGCCCTATAAACTGCGCTTTTTGGCTGATTTTTGCCTTGTACTAACTGCCTCGCAAACATTAATCAGAGGCTCCTTAATTTAAGCGGCTGTTAAGAAGCTGTATGTCGCTTAATGTCGCTTAACGTCACTTAAAAATGCAGCTTACAAAACCTGAGGCGATTTTAAATCCTCAGCTTTGACTGAGACCTGACCATCTTCAATGGTATGAGGTACCGCCTGTAAATACCTGCCTTTGCAAGGCCCAGCTAGGCAGAGTCCATCTTCGATTTGAAACAAAGCGCCATGAGTCGAACATTGGATGAGAGCACCATCGTTATCAAGAAAACGATGCTCTTCCCATTCAAGCGGAGTGCCAAGGTGGGGGCAGCGATTAAAGTACAGGAAAAACTCACCGTCCTTCTTAACTGCAAAAAGATATGAGTTTTCCAGCTCGATGCCTTTGGAAGTTCCCTCTTCGATGTCATCAATATGGATTACAGGAATCATCCCAGGGCCTGCTCAAAATCAGCCAGTAAGTCAGTACAGTCTTCGATGCCGACTGAAAATCGCAACATGCTATCAGCAATTCCCATAGATGCGCGGCGTTCTGCTCCCATCTCATGATAAATAGTGTGAGCGACCGGGATGCCAAGTGTGCGGGTATCACCGAGATTGCTCGATGCAATAACTGTGTCCATTCGATTTAAAACGTCAAAACAATCGATGCCATCCGCTAAGTCGATACTGAATATTGCGCCAAAGCTGACAAACAATTCTCTGGCTCTTTCATGCTGAGGGTGATTGGGCAGCCCTGGATAATAGGTGTTAGCAACATTTTTGTTTTGTGCACAAAATTCAGCCAAAGCCTGAGCGTTTACGCAAGCCTGGTTCATCCTCATTGACAAGGTTTCAGATCCAACGGCCAAATGGTGGGCAGCTTCAGGGCCCAGTGCTGCTCCCATATCGCGCAGACCTTTCTTCTTGATTTGGACAATGCCCCATAAGGCTGGATCTCCAGCACGATAGGTTTCAAGGATGTTGTTAAATGAAGCCCAATCAAACGTACCAGTGTCAGTAATCGCGCCACCAAGCGCATTGCCATGACCGCCTATGTATTTGGTTAATGAGTTAACAACCAGACTTGCTGCTACAGATTTAGGTTTGAATAGGTGCGGTGAAGTCATGGTATTGTCCACACAAAACAATATGCCTCTCTGCCTGCACAATGTACCGACCGCTTCTAAATCAGCTACTTGGGTAACGGGATTGGCAATCGTTTCCACAAACACTAACTTTGTATTTGGCATTAACGCATTACTGACATTTGCTGCATCGGTGGCATCAACGAAACTCACCTCTATACCAAGCTGCTGCAATGTACCCAAAAAGCTATTGGTGTTGCCAAACAAGAAGGCGCTGGAAACGATATGATCACCTTTGCGCAGTAAGGACAATAAAGTCGATGAGATCGCACCCATTCCAGTAGCAAAAGCTACCGTTGCAATGCCATCTTCCATCGCCGTGATACGCTCTTGCAGCGCTGTAACTGTTGGATTCAGTTGTCTGCCATAGTTATAACCGGCGCGCTTACCTTGAAAAACCTCAGCAAGGTGGTGAGCGTCTTTGTAGCCATAAGCAACGGAAGGGTGTATGGCTTTATGCAACACGCCATGTTCCGGTTCGCTTTTGCGATCGGAATGCAGATTGGTTGTTATGAAACCTTTCTTGCCCATGATTAAGCTCTGCGACTCAGTCCAGTTTGCAGGACTAAAAATGATGGTGCCTGAGAGGGAGGCAAGCAGGCAGCTTTATACACCAGAGAAGCACTATTTGGAAGTAATGCTATTGCTTGTCCAGGGCAATCGACTGAATGGATTTTCGTGTACACTTCCAGTATAAAAAGCGAACAGGTGGCACTCCCTCGGCGATCTGAGTCCGAAAATCATAACCTTCTGCTCATCTTCGACACGACAGATGGTGTTCGCTCGATTGCCCTGATTGCTTGTCTTCCTTATCCTGGCAATGTATGCATAGGTTAGCTTCAGGTTGCACCTTTAAACGAGAGAAGCCGATATCTTCATCACATTGCCTGCAGAGTCCGTAATCTCCGTTTTCAATATCGCGGAGGGCGGATTGCATGCGCTGCAATTTCTTTTTTGTTAGGTTGAGTGTTGCAAGGGCAACGCTTTGTTGTTACGTGGCACCCATGTGGGAAACCCTTCCCACAGGGTTTGATCCAAAGTAACCGTTGCTGTCGCATCTGCGGTTCTATTGCGGTTCTATCCAATTGCTGCTGAAGTTCGGATTGCAGTTCTTTTAGGGAACCTCTGATTAATTACCTACGTTGTTATTGCTGCGTTAAAAATCAGCTCAAAATGCGCATTTATGACCTGTAAACCGCGCTTTTTCGCTGATTTTTGCCTTGCACTAACTGTCTCGCAAACATTAATCAGAGGCTCCTTAGCACAGATTCTAGTTCCACAATTTACTGCTGGTTTAACTGATCCATGACGAATAGCTGTAGCCCTCAGTCATTGACTAGAGTTAGAGAGGCGTAAGCCAGCAAAAAGGGGCCGTTCTAAAATCAGCTGCTGAATTTCCGCAACACGCTGCCTGTATTCGGGACTGTTTCGATCGCGATAAATGCTTGCGAAATCAGCTTCCGAAAGTTCATCGCGATTGTTAGCTCCAGCGGGCATATAGTCTGATTCATTTTCCACAGCACTTAGCCTTAACTGCATTTCTAAAGCAGAATCGTAGTCGCGGGTTGCGTATGCAGCCAAGGCAACACCAACTGAATTCGCCGTCAAATCAGAGAAGCTAAACCCGCTGCTGTAGCGCGCATCGTAGGCTTCTTTTGTAGTGGAGAGGAGCTGAGCGAATCCTGCACCTGATGAAGAAGTTGTTGCAGCAATCGAAGTAAGGTGCTGGGCGAGATCTTGCCGACGTAGAAGTCGTACTTCTATAAACTGTACTGGTTCTATGCCGCTAGTGAGTTCCGGGCCTAATAGCTGTTGTATATTTTCATTATTCACATATATAGCTAACGCCTGTAAAAGCGCCCGATTTTCTGCCACGGGGTCATTCCCGGCTTGAGATTGTTCATAGGCATGGCTGAACAATGGAACCAAGAAGGTATTAAGGGATATTGCTCGAATATCTGTGGGGATGGTTGCTACGATATTTCGAATATGTTCATAGTAGACAACTATTTGCTGCCGATCTGATTGCGGCACAAACAGTTGTTGAGTACGACTTGCTATCCGGTTGATCAGGTCAGGCTGCCAGGACATTTCGAGGGAAAATTCACTGGCGGTGATCCTCAAAGGTTCGATGTTAGTGGCTAATTCCCAAAATTCGCTAAACCCGTTGTCTCTGGAGAGCAGGTTGTTCTGCAAGCTGCTTAATGCGAATTTCTGCAAGGTTTGGGGTAAATCGATCTGGCCAATACGCAAACTACTCAGTTGTAACTCCTGATCTGCAGCCTGCAGCTTACCGGTGATGTTCAAAAACAGCGGCGACTCGGAGCCTGTCATCGCGATGCTGGTGGCTATGGTTATGCTTTCATCAGAAAGGCTGACCTGACCCGACCAGTCTGGGACTATGCCCATAAGTTGCATACCATAACTAAACAGCAAATTTAGATCCGTTTCGCTAAGACTCATTTGTTGGCTGGTGGCCTGGGTGGTAGAGCTTGGCGCTGAATCCAGGAGCAGTTGTTCTATCTGGGCCAGCTCAGGTGGCGATAGTGCACCACGCTCTGGTATGGCTCGCTCAGTTTGCAAGGCCAGTAACAGCAGGATAAAAGGCATACTGACAATAATGATCAACAGCAGCTTGCATAGGACGCTGATTAATCGGCTTGCTGGCATAATGTACAAAAAATGGTGGAATTCGGCGGATTCATTAGTGTTGGATGGACTCTTGGCTGGATTTGCCGATAACCGGCAACGAGAGTTCATCGACGCAATTTTACTGGCATTTACAGCGTTTTGCGCTATGAAAGTATGATAAAAGCCGCATTTTCAGCCTGTTCAGCGCTTAAAATACTGTATTAAGGAACCTCTGATTAATGTTTGCAAGGCAGTTAGTGCAAGGCAAAAATCAGCGAAAAAGCGCAGTTTACAGGTCATAAATGCGCATTTTGAGCTGATTTTTAACGCAGCAATAACAACGTAGGTAATTAAGTAGATAATTAATCAGAGGTTCCTTAATCAATAGCCTGGCGTTAAACTAAATGCTGCCAATGTATTAAACTGCTGCATATCCTTAAAGGAGTGCCATGAACATGCTGCGACAATCTGCACAAACCATAGCCCGATCAAAAGCCCGATCAAGAATCCGACCAAAAGCCCGATCAAATTCTGTAACGTGGAGCAAGATTGTACCCTTGGGTTTGTTGCTGATTGCGCTGGGTGCCTGTACTTCACAAGCTGCCAGAGAGGCGGAAATCGCCAGGCAGGAGGCACAACGTGTAGCTGCTGAGCAGGAGGCGGCCCGACTAGTTGCCGAACAGGAGCGGCACAAAGCAGAAGAGCAGCGTAGAGTGCGGCAGGCTCAAGCAGCGGAGCGTGCGAGATTGCAAGCCGAGCGAGAAAGGCAGGAAGCGGAAGCCAGAGCTCGTGCTGAAACCGAGAGAATTGCGCGGGAAGAAGCTGAGCAGCGAGAGCAGGAGCGTTTGGCTGCTATTGACGCTGCGGAGGCTGAACGACGGGAAAAACTCAGTCGCATCACGGCGCTCGAGCAGCAAATAGAAAATATCCAGGGTGCCACTGCGGCAAATGAAGAGTCAGTCTTGGTGTTGCAGCAGGCAATATTGGCTGCAGAAGAATTACTGGAGGCACTTTCTGTGGAACAGACGAAATACGAGAATACTGACGTCAATGGCAATACGGTAGAGCCACTTGCTAAAAATCTGATTGCCGAGCTTCAGGCGCGCAAGGATCAGTTGGTGCGTGAAGCGCAGGCTCAGTAACTCCGCATCCCGGCGATGAGCGACAATATCCTGGATTTTGAAAGCCGCAAACAGGCTGCTGTCAATCGCTGCAAAGAAGCTGAAGCTAAGGCAGATGCCATGCGAGAGGCTTTTCACGAAGCCCGCAGCGAGTCTGCAAGTACGCTGAAGAAGCGCAGGCGGCGCAAAAATCCGAGAAAATAACCCTCAATAATTAGCCTGGTTTCAGTGCCATGAAACAGGTTCCTGATAGCCCCGTTTTTCTCCTGGAATATCCCCGAAGACCCTGAATTTACAGCCTATTCGGCGACATGCTGGCTTTGTTTGTACTGTGCGTTATGGTAAAGTGCGCGCCTTCAAATTCACATACCATTTTTTACAGCGAACATGGGGAGAGACACTTAGATGTCCATAACAATTACAGTTACTACGGTGCTGTCACTGTTAGGCCTGGCCATAGCCTATTTCTATATGAACAAAGTGACCAGTATTTCGGTAGATCAAGGGCTTGAGGAAAAAGACAGTGAGCGTCTGAAATTTATCCATAGTGCAATTGCCGATGGTGCCATGGCGTTTTTGAAGCAAGAGTATAAAGTGCTCACCATCTTTATGGTCGCCTTTGCAGCCATTATTGCCATTCTGATCGACGATTCCCATACTCCTGATATTCGTGAAGGTATTTACACTGCGATCGCTTTCCTGTTTGGCGCTGCCATCTCCATCGCTTCCGGCTACATCGGAATGAAGGTGGCAACACAGGGTAACGCCCGTACGACAGTTTCTGCCAAAAAAGACATTTCGAGTGCCTTCGATGTGGCTATTAATTCAGGTGCGGTTATGGGATTCGCTCTCGTCGGATTAGCAGCGCTGGGTCTGGTCATTATCTATGCAGTTATGAGTGCGCTGCTTGCTGGCCTTGGTCCAGAAAACAATCATATCCTCATGGAAGTAATTGCAGGTTTTGGACTGGGTGGCTCCACCATCGCTCTGTTTGCTCGTGTTGGCGGGGGAATTTTTACCAAGGCCGCTGATGTTGGTGCAGACCTTGTCGGTAAGGTAGAGCAGGGTATCCCGGAGGATGACCCCCGCAACCCAGCGGTAATTGCTGACAATGTGGGTGACAATGTGGGTGATGTTGCTGGTATGGGTGCAGACCTTTTTGGTTCCTGCGCGGAGTCTACTTGTGCGGCGATGGTAATTAGCGCTGTGGTATTTGCTGCAGATCCAAACGCATTGTTGTATCCAGTGCTTATCAGTGCGGTTGGTATTCCAGTTTCTTTGGTTACCAAACTATTGATTGGTGTTAAGACTGAAGAAGACGTTGCTCCGGCTTTGCGCAGGCTGTTGATTATTTCCAGCGTGCTGATGGCAGTGGTTATGTTTTTCTTCACCATGGCCCTGGTTCCAGAGTTTTTCGAGTTAAATGGCGAGCAGTACACCAACATGGGTGTTTATTGGTGCTTCCTTTCTGGTTTGATCGCTGGCCTGGCAGTGGGCCTCCTGACTGATTACTATACTTCGGACAAGTACAAGCCTGTAAAGGAAGTGGCAGAAAGCTGTAACACAGGTGTTGCTACCAACATCATTTTTGGTTTGTCGCTTGGCTACAAGAGTACGGTTTATCCATATATCTGTATTGCTATCAGCATTTTCGTATCCTGGGATTTTGCCGGGATGTACGGAGTGGCGATCGCTTCATTAGGTATGCTGGGCACTTTGGTAATTGCTCTTATGATCGATGCATACGGCCCTGTTGCTGACAACGCTGGCGGTATTGCTGAGATGGTAGGGCTGGAAAAAGAAGTGCGAGAGCGCACTGATATCCTGGATTCTGCTGGTAACACCACGGCGGCTATCGGCAAAGGTTTTGCTATTGGTGCTGCGATCCTGACTTCTCTCGCATTGTTTGCGGCCTTTATTACAGCAGCAGAAGCCCTAAGGGGCGGTGAGCCGATCACAATGAGCTTACTGGACCCGCTGGTCTACACCAGTGTGTTCATTGGCGCTGTCCTGCCGTTCCTGTTTATGGCAATGACCATGCGCTCTGTTGGCGATGCTGCATTCGAAATGATCGAAGAGGTGCGTCGTCAATTCCGGGAAATTCCTGGGATTATGGAAGGTAAGGGAACGCCTGACTATGCTCAGTGTGTTGCTATCTCTACTCAGGCGGCTCTTAAGGAAATGATCGCGCCTGGTGTATTGATTATGGGTACTCCGTTAATCGTGGGCTTCCTGTTTGGTGTTGAAGCGGTAGCCGGAGTGCTGGCGGGCTCTTTGGTGTGTGGTGGTGTCATGGCTATTTCATCTTCCAATAGTGGTGGCGCCTGGGACAATGCCAAGAAGTACATTGAGGCTGGGAATTTTGGCGGTAAAGGATCTGAAGAGCACAAGGCTGCAGTAGTTGGTGATACTGTTGGTGATCCTCTGAAAGATACCTCAGGGCCTTCTCTCAATATCCTGATCAAGCTTTCCGCAATTCTTAGCCTGGTATTCGCACCATTCTTCGTCCAGTATGGCGGTATTCTTTTAGGGAACCTCTGATTAATTACCTAGGTTGTTATTGCTGCGTTAAAAATCAGCTCAAAATGCGCATTTATGACCTGTAAACTGCGCTTTTTCGCTGATTTTTGCCTTGCACTAACTGCCTCGCAAACATTAATCAGAGGCTAATTGGCTTTGCAGGTATCGAAGATAAAAAAGGGGTCAGTTGACTCCTTTTCTAATGCCTTTTTATTTTTGGATTCTCATGGCACGCTCCGGCTCTCAAAGTGAAACAGCACCCATTCTTCTTTTTCAGATAGAGAATTACTACTCAAGTTTGTCCATCTTGTGTAAACAGATTCAACACATTGATAGATTCTGAATGAATCCGTATTTTCGATAATCAAGTTTCTTACTGATGGATTCAGTGTGTAATTTGAGATTTCGGCTAAACGCCAGTTCTCAGCTAAGGTGCGTTCAATACATTCGTTGTCCAGCAACAGGTCCACATAATCAATCAGCAGGTCGGCATAGCCCATAGCAGGAATCTCGAGTCTTAGTTCCAATTCCACTCCGGCACCAGGTAAATCGTCTTTGAGAAATGTGATCGAATCCAGCCGAATAGTGTCGCTGGTATCGTTTCTGGCCACAACGCGAAGATCGTCCAGGGCATTTTCTCCCCAGGCAGCAGAGTAGAAAGCGAATTTAATATCACTTTCTTCCTGCTGCTCACTCGCTGCTGCTAAGCTTGAAAAACCTAATAAAAAGGCCATTCGAATGATCATTAGTTGATTTTATCCATCGATATGGTTGCCCGCTACGCCTATTTTATTTTTTGGTGGTATCAAAGATAATTCGCGCTTCGCGTTGAACGGTCAGTCAGCAGGAGATCTATCTAAGGAGCCTCTGATTGATGTTTGCGAGGCAGTTAGTGCAAAGCAAAAATCCGCGAAAAAGCGCAGTTTATAGGGCATAAATGCGCATTTTGAGCTGATTTTTAACGCAGCAATAACAACGTAGGTAATTAATCAGAGGTTCCCTAAATGCAGGAGTCAAAAAAATTGTCGCAGATTAAGCACATTATTTGTGTGGCTTCTGGTAAAGGCGGGGTTGGGAAATCGACATCTGCGGTCAATCTGGCAGTGGCTTTGCGACTGAATGGGAATCGCGCAGGTCTCTTCGATGCAGATATTTATGGGCCTAGCATCCCTCTTATGATGGGAGTGCCTGAAGGAACCAGGCCGGAAATTCGCAGTGGAAGACAGATGGTGCCAGTTACGGCTCATGGCGTGGAATGTAATTCAATAGGATTCTTAGTGGATGCCAACGCAGCGATGGTTTGGCGAGCTCCTATGATAATTTCAGCTTTCAATCAAATTCTTACAGATACAGCATGGTCTGAACTGGATTTTCTTATTGTTGATATGCCACCAGGCACTGGTGATATTCAACTGAGCCTTGCCCAATCTGTTCGATTGAGTGGTGCGGTGATTGTAACGACGCCGCAAAACGTTGCATTACTTGATGCGCGCAAAGGCATCGAAATGTTTCGTAAGGTTGATGTACCAATTCTCGGAGTTGTAGAGAATATGGCGATGCATGTTTGCTCGCAGTGTGGACATGAGGAGGCAGTATTCGGTACTGGAGGAGGAGATTCCCTTTCTCAGAATTATGATACGCCTGTTATTGGCCGGTTACCCCTGGATATTCTCATTCGAGAGAGGACAGATGGTGGTATTCCTGTGGTAGCATCAGACCCAGACAGCGCAGTGGCAAAGGCTTATATCAGCCTTGCGGAGAGGGTATCAGAGCAGGTAATGGGGTCTGCTGATGCTGCTCCCGTCATCACCATCAGTGACGACTAACTGGCTAACAGCAGAGTCTTATCACAGAGACGGTAACGTAAGAAGAATGTCACCTGACAACAATATCAAATAAGTGGGGAAGACTCTTGGACGCAGTAAACAATTTTCTAATCTACATCGATAGTTTTTTAGGCAGTGCAATCTGGTTTCCTGCGTTCCTGCTTTCAGTTGGCATTTTTTTCACACTTTATCTTGGCTTTCCACAAATCCGTTATTTCAAACATGCCATCGGTGTAACAACTGGCAAATTTGACAAAGATGGGGCCCGTGGGGATACCTCACACTTCCAGGCGCTGTCCACGGCGCTCTCGGGAACAGTAGGAACCGGCAATATTGGTGGCGTTGCTCTGGCTCTGCATTTAGGTGGACCTGCAGCCCTTTTCTGGATGTGGATGACTGCATTTTTCGGTATGACCACTAAATTTGTTGAGGTCACACTGTCGCATAAATACAGGACTCAGACTGAGGACGGCACCATGGCAGGAGGCCCCATGTACTACATGGAAAAAGGTCTTAATATGAAATGGCTGGCAGTGATCTTTGCAGTAGCTACTGTTCTCAGCTCATTCGGAACAGGCAATCTCCCTCAGATTAATAGTATCGCCTCAGGTTTGGAAAATACGTTCTCATTAGATCCCTTAATTACAGCCAGTGTGTTATCAGTGTTACTGGCCTTGGTAATTATTGGTGGTATCACTCGAATCGCCAAAGTTGCTGCCGCAATTGTTCCCACCATGGCATGTATTTATTTGATAGGTGCATTTGCAGTGATCATTCCGAATCTTGGAAATATTGTGCCTTCGTTCTTAAGTATATTCAGCAATGCGTTTACGGGTTCCGCTGCGGCTGGTGGTTTCCTGGGTGCAACATTCGCTTACGCATTTGATCGCGGCGTTAATCGTGGACTTTATTCCAATGAAGCGGGGCAGGGATCCGCGCCAATTGCGCATGCAGCTGCTCGTACAGATGAGCCTGCTGATGAGGGCATGGTGTCCATACTTGAGCCGTTTATTGACACGATTGTGATATGCACTATTACAGGATTGGTAATTTTGTCGTCAGGTGTTTGGATCGAGAAATTCGACAATGAATTCCAGCGCGCAGATATGGCATTTGTTACAGGGAGCTATGCAGAAACCAATAACGACGATGTTGAGGCTTTGTTTTCATATCTTAGTGGCGAATCTTCGGGTGCTGCTGCTTACAGCGGTCCGATCATACTTCAGCAGGGTGTGCCGCAGAATGATTCGGCCTTCACTCTATTAGCTGCACGCTCGGTTGCTGAAAATTCGATCTACTCAAGGGATGGTGAACCCATTGACGGCACGGTAAACATTGTTGATGGTCAATTGGAAGATACCAGTATTGCAGTCGCTGGAGAATCATTACTTCATTCTGTCCCTCTGACTACTCGGGCATTCACACGGGGATTGTTTGGGGAGTTTGGGCAATATATTGTGTCCGTTGGCCTCATGCTGTTCGCATTCTCAACGGCAATTGCATGGTCTTATTACGGAGATAGAGCAATGATCTACCTCTTTGGACCTGGGTCTGTATTACCTTACCGAGTTGTCTATGTACTGGGATTTTTTACCGCAGCATTGGCAGATACCACAGTGATTTGGAATGTTTCCTTGATCACTATAGTGTTAATGACTGTGCCAAACCTGTTAGGTATTCTATTAATGCGCAGAGAAATGAAAGAGACTGTCGATGCGTATTGGGAAAAAACCAATCATGGCAAACATTCTGCTTAGCGAGACTTATAAGAAAAGTTAGAAACAAACTAAGGAACCTCTGATTAATTACCTACGTTGTTATTGCTGCGTTAAAAATCAGCTCAAAATGCGCATTTATGCCCTATAAACTGCGCTTTTTCGCTGAGTTTTGCCTTGCACTAACTGCCTCGCAAACATTAATCAAATCAGAGGTTCCCTGATATTAATAGAATAGGGAAGGACGCTTTCGTGTAACCAGGCAGTCGTCTGGTTAATTTACGACGGCCTCGCCAGGTAAGCGGATGTTCTCCACTATGCTTTGTACTTCAGCAGGTGGCTCAGGCGTAAATTTTGCCACTGCAATTGCTGCTGTAAGGTTCACCAGTGTACCCAGTGTGCCTATGCCCTCTGGAGAAATTCCCAGCCACCATCCATCTGCATTATCCATGGCAGGATCAATTGTCTTGAAGTAGATGATGTAAGTGGCAGTGAATAGAAAACCAGCAATCATACCAGTGATGGCACCCTGCTTATTCATTCGCTTTTGGAATATTCCCAACACAATAGCGGGAAAAAATGAGGCGGCGGCTAAACCAAAAGCGTAAGCAACAACCTGTGCTACATAGGCTGGTGGATTAATTCCCACATAACCTGCCACCAGTACGGCAACAAATATCGCTATCCTTGCATAAAAAAGTTCCTGTTTCTCAGTTATCGATGGCATAAAACTGCGTTTCATAAAATCGTGAGCAATTGCGGTGGATATAACGAGTAACAATCCTGCGGCTGTTGAGAGGGCCGCTGCCAGCGCGCCGGCTGCCACAAGGGCAACTACCCAGTCAGGCAGGCCAGCAATTTCAGGGTTTGCCAGTACCATGATATCTCTGTTTACTGTTAGCTCATTAGTCTCAGGATCGGCAACATACTGAATGCGCCCATCTCCGTTTTTGTCATCAAATGCGATTAGATTCGTGGTTTCCCATTTGCTGAACCATTCTGGCATTGAGATGTATTCGGCATTGTTCACGGTGTTAATGAGATTGGTGCGGGCAAAAGCAGCTACGGCAGGTGCAGTAGTGTAAAGGATGGCGATGAAAATCAGAGCATAGCCCGCCGATCTGCGTGCATCTCTAACGTTTGGTACTGTGAAGAATCGAATAATGACGTGAGGCAGACCTGCCGTTCCAAACATCAGGGCAGCGGTGATGAAAAATACATCCTGAGTGCTGCGCTGGCCCTCCGTATAAGTCGCAAAGCCCAATTCCTGGCTGAGCCCGTCCAGTCGATCCAACAAGTAGCCGCCGCCGAATGCCTCGGTTAACTCAGCACCGAATCCAAGTTGTGGAATCGGTATCCCAGTCATGAGAATCGAGATAAAGATAGCGGGAACCATAAAGGCGAATATAAGAACACAATACTGAGCAACCTGGGTGTAAGTAATGCCCTTCATCCCGCCTAAAACCGCATAGAAAAATACTATCGCCATGCCGATGATGACACCGGTTGTGATATCGACTTCAAGAAATCTTGAGAAAACAATTCCGGCCCCTTGCATCTGACCACAAACATAGACAAACGATATAGCTACAGCACAGAACACAGCAATGAGGCGTGCAGTGCGTGAATAGTACCGATCACCTATAAAATCGGGCACTGTGAATTTTCCGAATTTCCTGAGATAGGGAGCCAGCAGTAGAGCCAGCAGAACATAGCCACCGGTCCAGCCCATGAGGTAGAAAGTTCCATCTCTTCCCAGGAACGAAATAAGCCCAGCCATTGAAATGAATGAGGCGGCTGACATCCAGTCAGCAGCGGTAGCCATGCCGTTTGCCAGCGGTGGAACACCACCGCCAGCTACATAGAAATCGCTTGTTGATCCGGCGCGAGACCAGATTGCGATGCCAATATAGAGCCCAAAGGTCAGAAAAACGAAAACGAAAGTCCAGATTTGCACACTCACGATTTGTTCTCCTCTGTCAGTGGCGCGCTGACGTTAGGGTCTTTCGGAGAATTCAGATTGTATTCATCATCGAGTTTGTCCATGAGTCTGATATAAACAAAAATTAAGATTACGAAGACAAAGATTGATCCCTGTTGGGCAATCCAAAATCCAAGCTTGAAACCGCCAATGTAAAAATTGTCCAGGAAATCCACTAATAAAATTCCGCAGACAAATGAAATAAAAAACCAAACACTCAATAGAGAGAGCACAATTCGGATGTTGGATCTCCAATATTGATGGGCACGATTATCTGACATTAGCGATACCGAAATTCTGATTATTATCTGATATTTAACCTGAGAGCCAGGAACCCGCAGAATGGTAGCATGTGCTATTAATAGAGGGTATAGAGGGTATCAGGGCAATCGAGTGAACGCCTTTGTCGCATCGAAGATAGGCAGAAGGTTATTATTTTCGGACTCAGATCGACGAGGGAGTGCCACTTGTTCACTTTTTGTACTGAAAGTGTGCACGAAAATCCATTCAGTCGATTGCCCTGTAGAGGGTATAGCGAGCTTCGGGGAGTACGCCAATCAGGATACGTGCAAAACTTCAGAAAGATACTGGCGCAATTTATTAAGTTGAACAATCTTTTTCGTATCTGGCACTTTGCTGATATTTCTGTGCAGTTGACGCAGGTATTGCCGGTTTGCTTTGGAGTATTCTTCCAAAAATTCTTCGATCGCTGGGGTGCCTGCCATATTGATTTTGTTTAACCATTCTTCTGTAATATTGCTGGGCTCGACCTTGCCGGATAGCCCAGTTTCCATTTGAGCAATTGCCGCTTTAATTGCTGTTGCGTCGCAGTCTCGCATGACGCGCCCGATAAATTGTAACTGCCGACGCTTTGCACCATGGCTGTTGGGTAGTCGGTGATACTCTTCGATCACATTCAGCAGTGTTTCGGGAAGGTTTAACTTTCGTAGCTGTTGATCTGTATAGGTGGTTAGCTGCTTTCCCATTTCCTGTAGCGCAACTGCTGCCTTTTTGCGCTGCGTCTTGCTGAGGATTTCCTGTTCTTGGTTGAGTGCTTCCATTAGCCGGGAGTTAAAGATAAAAAGCCTGAGCCAGGCCAAGGAATGCGAAGAATCCTATTGAGTCGGTAACAGTTGTAAGCGCTACGGTGCCAGCCAGCGCAGGATCGATATTCATGCGCTTGAGAAAAAGTGGCAGGTAAGCGCCCGCCAGGGCGGCGGTAATCAGATTAATCATCATAGCGGCAGCGATGATATAACTCAGCTTTATATCTTCATACCAAAGCAGCGCTATCAGGGAGATAATGAGAGCCCATAATGCGCCATTAAGACCTGCTACTCCGAGTTCGCGAACGAGCAGCCAGCGACTGTTAGATGGACTAATGTGACCAAGGGCAAGGCTGCGTATAACCAGCGTTAGTGTTTGGGTACCTGCTACCCCTCCCATGTTTGCGACGATCGGCATGAGTACAGCAAGATATACAACCTGATCGAGGGTGTCCTGAAACAAATAAATCACAAGTGAGGCCAGTACTGCGGTAAAGAGATTCACTCCCAACCAAAGTGCTCTGCGACGTGCGGTTTTCAAAACAGGAGCAAAGGTATCATCTTCTTCATCCAGACCTGCCATACTCATCAGGGAGTGTTCAGTGCTATCGCGAATCACATCCACAACATCGTCAATAGTAATTCGTCCCAGTAATTTCCCGGTTTGGTCGATTACCGGTGCTGAAACCCAGTCATGCTGTTCGAAAAGTTGTGCCACCTGCGTGGCTTCCATATCTACCGGGATGGCCTCTACCTCGTCATTCATGACATCCCACACGGTTGTGTTAGGGTCTGAAACAAGTAGTAGTCGCAACGGCAGTATGCCTAAAAATTCATCATCTCGATTGACAACATGAATGTTGTCCGTCATTTCCGGAATACTGTCATGCCTTCTCAAATAACGAAGCACCAATTCGACAGTGTGATTCCTGCGAACCGTAATGGTGTCAGTATTCATCAATCCGCCGGCAGTATCTTCATCATAGGATAATATGGACTCTACGCGTTGACGGTCCTGTTGGCGCATTGCCCGTAAGACCTGTGCGGTGACCTGCTGCGGCAGTTGTTGAAGAATATCAGCAAGATCGTCTGTTTCTAAACCTTCTGTTAATTCTGCAACCTCCTCAGCGTTCAATTCGCTAAGGATGTCATTTTGCAAATCTTCATTGAGATATTGAATGACTTCACCTTCTGCATCCTTGTCGATTAGTTGCCAAAGAACGGTTCGTGAATTCGGCGGAGATGATTCTAGAAGGTGCGCGATCCCTGCTGTCGGCAAGGTTTTTATCATTTGTCGAACGTGATACAAAGAACCACTGTCGATTGCCTGGTTTAACTCCAGAACGTGATCTTTGTTGAATTGTGATTCTTTGGCTTGAGACATGTTTGCAACTTTCCTGTCACTGTCGAAGGTGCTTAGCCAGGACTAATGTTCGCCTGGCTGTGCTTTTTCAGCAGCTTGTTCTCTCGGGCCATGCCGGAAACCTGGCGGTGCGACCCATCTCACGAGTCCGGAGCCCCGAATGAACCATCATAAGCATGCACGATTAACGGCCTACGGTCGATGATTACTCGTCCACCGAATCATCGCATAAGGTCTCACACCCACTGAAGCTAACCAGGCCATGGGCGCTTTTCTGGCGGAAGCAGACCTTACAGGCTGGCAATAGTGTGTGGAAAACCAACCCCTGAGACCATAGCCATGCGTACTGTTGTCTTTCGAATCCCTACATAATAAGGGCAAAACCTTGACAACTTTTTTATTGCTAACTGAAAACCACGTCCTTAGAACGTGGTCATCTACGGGTTGGCTTAGGCTGCCAGATTGAGGCTGCCCATGCAGGCTTGATTTGAGTTATCCCCATAACTTGAATCAAGAGGAACCTGCATAAGCAGATTCAAAAGAACGTCGCATCTGTTGTGGCACTGTCAGTATCACATAGTGTGGACACCGAAATACAGATACCGGATATTAAAAGGGCACATGGGTCGAGCGGTTGATGGCTCGATGATGATATTTTGTGAGCAGCAAGGCTGCGAAGTGATTGAGCTGAATGTATCAGTTGACCCTGTCCATTTGTTGGTGAAGATTCCGCCGAAGATTTCAGTGTCGAAGTTGGCGGGTGTGTTAAAGGGTCGCTCAGCGATTCGGGTTTTTAATACGTTTCCGCATTTAAGGAAGAAGCTCTTTTGGGGTAATCCCTTTTGGCCAAGGGGTATTATGTTGATACGGTGGGCGTGGATTCTGAGATGATACGCAAGTACGTAAAGTCTCAACAGAAACAGGAAGAGTTACAACAGTCGTTGAAGCTGAAGTAACGGATTAAATTCGGGATAACGAGGAGTGCCTTCTGAGAAGGCACTCCTATGGCCCCCTTTCAGGGGGCTTGGGGCAAGACTACGTTCTATGAACGTGGTTTTTACGAAGAATATTGTTTAACAACCAAGTTAAACCACCTGACCTAAACAAAAAGAGGTTCTAAAATGACTAATCAACATTCAATCACACCACTTTCAATCACACCACTTTCCTTTGAGGAAGCGTTGGCGCGGACTACTCAATCACCACCATTTCGCAAGATAAAAACCTATATCGACAATACTGATTTGTCCGCAGATATGAAGGCAATTCTCCATCATGTTGCCAAATATACAGTAAAAATAGGCGAAGTTGTGATTGATGTCGGCCGCCGGATTTTTGCAATCGCGTTTTCCCTCATCCAAAAATTTCCCAATACATCATTCGGCGTGTTGATGGGCCTTGTTGTTGGTTTTGTGCTGGACAGCACGGTTGGCGGAATGCCGGTTTTTTCAACGCTGGCAGAATTACTGTCGAAACTCGTGATGTTGCTCGGTGTGAGCAAAGGGTTCTTTGAAGATCTTCGCCCAAAAATGCAACAGGCTGACATAGACTGCCGCATCAAAGCTGAATTCGACGCACTTCGCATGGGGGGCACAGTAAAAGTCGGATGAATCCTTATCAGGACAAACAGATGATTAACGATTGTTCAGACCTGAAACAGGTTCTGGCAAACCCTGAAAGGTTTAAGGAACCTCTGATTAATTACCTACGTTGTTATTGCTGCGTTAAAAATCAGCTCAAAATGCGCATTTATGACCTATAAACTGCGCTTTTTCGCGGATTTTTGTCTTGCACTAACTGCCTCACAAACATTAATCAGAGGCTCCTTAAATGTCAACTTGGCATAGGTGATGAAGCGTACACTTCATTGCGTTCAGCAAAATTTTTGTCACGCGTGTTGAATATAATTGGATGCGGTGTACTCGGCGCATTCTTAGCAAAGTCTCCGTTTATTGCGGATTTATTCTTTAGCACATTTTGGAGTTCGATTGGCCTAACCACAGCAGCAACCCCAATAGGGTGGGTGATTGGGGTTGCTCTTTTTTGTAGTGGATGCTGTTACGGTGTAACCCGATTATTCAGAGCATACTTTGGCAGACGCGTGGACCAGATCCCGAAATTTCTGAATGGCTCTTTGGATGATCTTGCCAGGTCGCTGTTTGATCTGATAGGCAATCTGTTCCTTAAAATGGCTTCAATAGACGACCATATCGATCAGGCAGAAGAAGAAGTGATCAAAACCTATTTGATCGAAGAATGGGGATATGATGAAACCTATCTGGATTACGCTCTGAAGGTGATTAAAAACAACATCAACCGGGTTTCTGTGGATGAGATGGCTGAAGCCATTGCCAGATTTGCCAAAAAGGACTCCAACTGTAACTTCACAAGCATAAAAGACGAAATACTGTCTATGCTGAAGGCTATTGCAGAGGCAGATGGTCGGATTGATGATCGTGAACAGGCGGTCATTCAATAGATTGAAGACATCTTTGATCAACATGGCTCTTTTTTTATAGGTAAGCATGGGGCAAAGTTAGCCAAATACGGACTGTGCAGCACACAAAAGGAATTACCATCTGAAAAATAAAAATGGCTATTCGGCAGTAATGCCGGGTAGTGATTTTTTAATGCCTCCGTCCCCTTTTTTGCCCCTAAGGATAAGTGCAAATACGCCAGTGAACTTCCGCTTATGAAAATATTGAATTCCAACATCTGGCAAGTGACCTCTTGTTCAGATAGATGCGAGACAGTTTTCCGCTGGTATCTACCGGCTCTCTCGTAATACCCGCGTAGACAGGAACATCCACCCTCCCGTCATCCCCGTCCCCTCGTCATTCCCGCGAAGGCGGGACTGATGCGTCTTTTGCATTGAGCGTCCAATCTGAAAAGTGGGTAAGTTTCAGCGACTGGACTCCCGCCTTCGTAGGCGTGACAAGATCGATTCGCAGGGGTGACGAGACAAATTTTCGGGAGTGACAAAAGAGAGTGTGGGAGCAGCAAGACAGCGCGGGAGTGCCACCTGTGTTACCGAGGTTTGGGATTCTGAATTCAGGGCTGAGTTCGAGGCTGCCTGCCAGGATATGGCTATATCGCTTGAGGTACAGCCACCACGCAAACGTAAAACCGCCTGTAACGGCGCAGTCGAACGGGGGAGCCGGCGCATTCCATGATCGGCGCGACCGGCTGGCAGGCAGGCAGTTTCAGCACCCGGCGCTATGAGTTGAAAAAGAGCCGTCGATAACGATAACGGCTACCGGGTTCATAACTCACTCTACGGATGAACGTCAATGGTCTATGGTCAGGCTGCCTGTTCCGGGGCACAGTGAGCGCACATCACCTGAACCTTTACAACCCAAAAGATTAAGGTCGCCAGCGGGGCCCCGTTTTTTAGCGTCCCTCTGGCTGACCTTGTTATCAAAGGTTATCAGGTTTGTTATTCGATGGAGTGGGCGGTTAAGAACATTGCCTTTTGCAGAGAATTGAAGAAATTTTGATAGATCTCCGGGTCTTCAATCGCCTGCAAATTGTATTGTGCGTTTGCTCTCACTAAGGTTTGGGATTCTGATTTTGGCCTTACAGTTACCGTCGTTTATTTGATACCCACCAAGCTTTGTCCCTAAAACAGTTCCCAGATCTGCGTCAGTTTTATCGATCACAAAGTTTAAATCCTGCAGGGTCGCAATCACTGTGCTTACCACCATATTCTGATCCTTGGTGTCAAACGCCCTTGATTGTATGTTTCTCAATTCAACTTGATTGCCACCTTCAAGGATTCTCGCGTTGTGATTAGCACAGGCTGCCAAAAGAAGTTGTAAAAATACAGCTAAAACGATTTTATGGTTCATATTTTATGTGCCTCCAGAAATACGGACTTAGGGAGCCTCTGATTAATGTTTGCGAGGCAGTTAGTGCAAGGCAAAAATCAGCGAAAAAGCGCAGTTTATAGGTCATAAATGCGCATTTTGAGCGGATTTTTAACGCAGCAATAACAACGTAGGTAATTAATCAGAGGTTCCTTAGATAATTTTTCAAAAAATTCCTTATACAACTCCGGCGTTTGTACTGTTTCAGCACCAGCTGTGGTTACTCAGCAGGTTGTTCACGAATAAACCCACTCCGGTTAACCAGGGTGGGATAGTGGGTCAGGCAGGACGCCAGAGTAAGCAGAATTTTACCGCTATCCTGGCAGCAGGGGGGATTGGAAAGTGTCGGTGAGGGAGTTAGCTACTCGGTTTCATCAAAGCGATTATTGATCAATTCGACAATAGACTCTAAAGCGTATTCGGCGTCAGGCCCTTCGGTGTGGACTGTGATGGTTGTGCCTTTAACGGCCGCCAGCATCATCAGGGAGAGGATGCTTTTTCCATCTACCATTTTTTCATGGCCGATCTGAATGTCGCAGCCAAAGCTGGCACAGAGCCCGGCAAGCTTTGACGCTGCCCGTGCGTGTAAACCAGCTTTATTGTTTATTTCTACCTGTGCTTCTGGCATCTAGATAACCTGGCTACGATAGTTCGCGGTGTCTAATCTGTACATTTGGGACTTCTTTGGCGAATTCCTGCCCCAGTTTTTCACAGACATAGACCGAGCGATGCTGCCCGCCTGTGCAACCAATGGCAACGGTCATATAGCTGCGATTGTTTTCCTCATAGCGCGGCAGCCAGCGTTCCAGGAAATGTTTGATGTCTACGATCAGTTCGCGGACTTCAGACTCACTGTCAAGATAGCTTACTACAGCATCGTCCAGGCCAGTCAGTGAACGCAAATTTGTGTCCCAATAAGGATTTGGTAGACATCTTACGTCATACACCAGATCCGCATCGACAGGTACGCCATTCTTGAATCCGAAAGATTGAAGCAATAGAGCCATCGTTGGATTGTCTCTTTCCAACAAATGTTTTTTCACTCTATCGCGTAACGCGTGTAATGACATACTGCTGGTGTCAATCGTTAAGGCTGCCAGCAAAGATAGTGGTTCCAGCAATTCTGATTCCTTGTCTATGGCTTCTTTTAGCCCAACCTGGACGGTTGTTAACGGGTGTTTGCGGCGACTCTCTGAAAACCGTTTTAGCAGAGTTTGGCTGTTTGCATCCAGAAAGATGACCTGGACAGTGAGACTCTTGCTCAGCGCCTTAATTATTTCAGGAACGCGTTGCAGATCGGTTGAAATGTTTCGGGCGTCAATACTTACTGCAACATGAGGGATACCTGTTGATTCCTGCGCCAGGCGATCTGCTAAGGAAGGAAGTAAACTGGCGGGAAGGTTGTCGATACAATAATAACCACGATCTTCGAGGATATGCAGTACAGTACTTTTGCCGGAGCCGGACCTGCCACTGATTATTACCAGATTCATGGTTTAAGTATCCTGTTGGTGTCCAGCTATTGTACTGCCGTGAATAAGTCTGGAAAGTTGCCTGATTTTTCGCTTAATTAAAAAGTAACAGCGATATTAAATAGATCCTCACTATCCATAGTATTTCGAAGCATGTGACAGAAATCACTATCGCTGAATAACTCGGCGACTTTAGCTAAGGTTTTAACATGATCATCGGATCTCACTTCCGGTACGATAAGAACGAACAGCAGATCTACAGGGTTTCCATCAATGGCATCGTAGTAGACCGGCTCATCCAGTGTGATGAGCGAGCCTATTATTTCTGTGCATCTTGCAACTCTGCAGTGAGGGATGGCAATACCATTGCCTAAGCCAGTACTGCCCAGTTGCTCGCGCGCCATCAGACCGTTGTAAATCTCACCAGACTCCAAGGATGCTGATTGCTCAGC
The DNA here is from genome assembly GCA_965198435.1 of uncultured Pseudohongiella sp. GTDB lineage: Bacteria > Pseudomonadota > Gammaproteobacteria > Pseudomonadales > Pseudohongiellaceae > UBA9145. The sequence goes on from OZ240664.1 coordinate 1,555,923, forward strand.
GAGCAGCTTGCTGATGTTGGTGAGAATGCGTTTCCTGCTGGGCCACGCCATGCGGCAAAAGCAGCGCTGGGGCGTCAGTATATCTTCCAGTTGCATTATATTACTAAGGAACCTCTGATTAATTACCTACGTTGTTATTGCTGCGTTAAAAATCAGCTCAAAATGCGCATTTGTGACCTATAAACTGCGCTTTTTCGCTGATTTTTGCCTTGCACTAACTGCCTCACAAACACTAATCAGAAGCTCCCTGATAAAGTGAATTCTTTGAGATCTATGCCAACGTTAATCGACGAGTCGTTTTCGTTCATTAGAAGGAGGTATGGAAAGTGATTCGCGATACTTTGCAATCGTACGTCTGGCAACGTTAATTCCTTTGGCTTCTAACAACTTTGTGATTTTACTATCACTTAGTGGTTTCCTGGCATTCTCTGCTGCAATTAGTTCTTTGATGATCGCCCTGACCGCAGTAGAGGAGCACTCACCGCCCCCCTTAGTTGTTACGTGGCTGGAAAAGAAATATTTTAGCTCGAATACCCCACGAGGAGTGTGCATATATTTTTGTGTGGTTACGCGTGAAATTGTTGATTCGTGCATATCTACAGCTTCGGCAATATCGTTCAGCACCAGTGGTTTCATTGCTTCCTCGCCATACTCCAGGAATCCTTTCTGGTGTTCCACGATTCGTGTTGCAACTTTCATTAATGTTTCGTTACGACGTTGTAAACTCTTGATAAACCAACGCGCTTCTTGCAGGTTGTCCCGCAGGTAATTGTTATCATCGCTGGAGTCAGCACGTTTGATCAAAGAGGCATAGTTATCATTGATGCGGATTTTAGGCGCGGTTTCCAGGTTCAGCTCAACTTTCCATTGCCCGCTTTCTGTTTGTTTGGTCACAATAACATCTGGAACAATATATGTGGTCGATGCAGGGGAAATCGCTGCGCCAGGGCGCGGATTCAGGCTTTCAATGAGCGCAATTGTTTCTCGAAGCTCGGGTTCTTTTAGCTTGGCTTTGCGCATCAACTGCGCGTAGTCTCGATGACCAAGCAAATCTATATGCTCAGAAATAATCAATTTTGCGTTTTGGAGCAATTTTGATTGTTCAGAGTCCTCAATTTGATTTAACTGAATCAGCAGGCACTCGCTAAGATTTCGATATCCCACGCCTATAGGGTCAAACTGCTGGATGCGATGCAATACCGCAACAACCTCATCAAGTTCAATTTCGTAACCAGGGTCAAATCCAGTATGAATTGATTCAACATCAATGGTCAGCATGCCATTGGCATCGATTGCATCAATGATGGCAAGCCCAATCGCTTCATCACTTTCAGACATTGGTGTCAGGTTTAACTGCCAGAGCAAGTGATCTTGTAGAGTTTCTATGGCGGAGTTTCGTGCCTCGAAATCCATCTGTTCAGAATCGAAATTCTGGGGAGATGAAAGAGAGGTCGGGTATACATCATCCCAATTGCTGTCTACAGATAAGTCGTTTGGAATCTGATCTTGCCAACTTGGCTCTTCACCATTGATGCTTACGGCATTTGCTGGCTCCCCATTGCTATTTTCCGAAACCGTACTGGCTTCTTTGAATTCCCCGGCCGTGGGCTCATCACTTTCGCTTCCCTCGTCCAACTCGAGCATCGGATTTGATTCGAGGGCTTCGTGAATTTCTTGCTGAAGATCTGGTGTGGAAAGTTGTAACAGTCGTATCGCTTGTTGTAGCTGCGGGGCCATCGTGAGCTGCTGACCTAGCTTGAGCTGGAGCGATAATTTCATTGACTAAGAGACTTTAGTGATTAAACAGGTATCGGATGGTTGGACAGGCTTATGATGCTCAAAAACTAACCAGGCGCGAGTATAGCAAAAACCATGCCTGCCTTGCATAGCCACTCTGCGTGAATAGCTGCTGGCTAAATTGGTGGGGCGGTAAAGAATCGAAAAGAAACAGAGAACAGTTATATTTTTAACAGTGGCAGAGCTGTCCAGGTCAAATCTTGAATTGATCGCCTAAATAAACTTCTCGAACTTTTTCATCTGCCAGAACCACTTCCGCAGAACCCTGGGCAATGATGTGGCCCTCACTGACAATGTAGGCTTTTTCGCAAATATCCAGAGTTTCTCGAACATTGTGATCAGTGAGTAATATGCCAATGCTGCGGTCTTTTAACTGCTGGATGATTTGTTTGATATCGCTTACAGAAATCGGATCGACACCAGCAAAAGGCTCATCTAACAAGATGTATTCTGGATCAGTGGCCAATGTTCGCGCAATTTCAGTACGTCTGCGCTCTCCGCCAGAAAGGCTGAGCCCTTTGTTGTCGCGGATGTGAGTAATATGAAATTCTTCCAGCAAATGTTCAAGCTTGGTTTGTTTCTCCTGGCTGCTTAGATCATTGCGTGTTTCCAGAATCGAGAGGATATTTTCTTCCACTGTAAGCGTGCGGAAGATCGAAGAGTCTTGAGGTAGATAAGATAAGCCTCTGCGTGCTCTTTCATGAATAGGCAAAGCAGTTAAGGTGTTGTCGTTTAGGATCACTTCGCCACCATCCGCTTGAATAAGTCCCACGATCATATAAAAGCATGTGGTTTTCCCTGCGCCATTAGGTCCAAGCAGACCGACGATTTCTCCTTTGTCGATACTTACTGAAACATCACGTACGACTTCTCTACCCTTGAATTTTTTGGCGAGGCTATTTGCAACTAACATACGGTCGAGGTAAGCCTAATTGCCTGCGTTGTTGAGTGAGCCGCCGCAAGGCCCGGTGGAACTCGGAATGAGATTCTGTGAGGAGTTATAGAGCAGGGCGGCACAATTCATGTTTGAATCGGGTGTGTTGATTATTGCATTCCCAATCATTTCAATCATAGTTTCAAGGGTGGTTTCGTCCTCGAACAGGATTAGCTGTTCACTGGTCCCAGTGACCCTGCCGCTTTCGTCATCAAGATCTTGATTGTAGCTCACTGGGTTGCCGTCTACAGTTGCACGGATGAGTATTCCGGTATCTGCAGCATATTCAAACACGGCATGGTCGCCTTCGATTAGAATACTGCCCTGTGTGACTTGCACTGGCCCTGCCATTTCAACGATACGGATATCGCCATCCATGCTCATGGTGACCCCGCCTTGTGCAATATAATCAACCGGCTCTGTTGATTGTTCTGCACTGTTTGCAAAGCAGCCGAATAGCGACAGTATCACTATAAGAATTGCTCTACATTTTGATAGCCTGATCATATCTGCCTGCAGTGTTTTGCAAAAATTGAATTTCATCAGTATTTAGATCGGCAAAGAGTCCAATAGCTGTTTGTTCAATATTGGTGGTTTTCATTGAGACCGGAAGATTTGTCTGCATCGTTTCCGCGTGTGTATCAATCGATAAGAATTCGGTTGATAAAACAGTGCGATGGCCAAATTCATCCAGTGTGTAAACTTCTACAGCTCCCGAGAGCTCGATACTTGCAATTGTCGAGCTTTGTTCGCTTGACTGTGGTGATATCCATCCTGAGTCGGCAATTATATGCCAGTGACTCTCACCTTGGCGGAACAGCCTTATAAATGGTTGTTCCAGACTCAAAGTAGAATCTTTGAAATGATACTGACGATCCGCCTGCAGCGTATAGTGAATTGCGCCATCGTCGTTGAATAGTACGGTATTAATGCCGCTACTAACCCCAGTGTAATCTGGCTCTGCGGATGAACTATTGTCTGTATCTTCTTTTGAAATCACAGAATAAGAACTAAGCCCGAAGTACAAAGCAATGGCCGAAATTGCTGTGACCATGAAAAAAGTGAGTTTATGCATAGCGCTGAGACTATTGACGATTGCCCTTTAAGAATAGTGACACTGAGGATGTCACTTAACATGGACGGTAAAGAGACAGTTTAGCTTAACACGAATACGCTCCTATCGCGGCGATGCAAATAGCAAGATCAGATTTGAATTGGTAAGGCTGCAAGAGTGACTAATTACCCGCAGGCGGCTGACACTGCAGCAGATAGTCGCAAATCTCTCTGACTGCACCTTTCCCACCAGCTTGAATTGTTTGGCAGTGAGCGGACTCGGATACTGTGCTGTGAGCATTTGCTACGGCAAAACTCAGACCTACTGTCTGCATTATCGGCAAATCAGGAAGGTCATCTCCAGCATAGGCGATTTCATCTACAGATAGTTCATGACTCCCAATGATTTCGTCCAGAGCGGCCAGCTTGTTCTTTTGTCCTTGATATAGAATTTCTATTCCTAAATCCTGTGCCCGGGTCTTTACTGCGTCTGAAGTGCGGCCAGTAATAATTCCTACCTGGATTCTGTGCTCTATCAGCATCCTGATCCCGTGACCATCCTGCGTGTTAAATGCTTTAATTTCTTCGCCACTGGATGAGATATACAGTGTGCCATCGGTTAGCACACCATCTACGTCAAGCAAGAGTAGTTTTATTCCTGCTGCAAGTACTTCCAGCTCTTCCGGGTTCACATTCAGTTTCATGAAATTCTCACTCCGCCATGATTCATAAAATCAAGAAATTGGCGAAAGTTAATAATAGCCCCTTAAATCACATTTGCCTGTAGTAGATCATGCATCTTAAGAATGCCAACCACCTGGTTCGACTTATTCTTTACTATTACTACATATACACTTGAATTCTGCATGAGTTTGGCAGCCTCAACTGCCAGAGCCCCTTCATCAATGTGCTTATAATTTTCAGACATCACTTGTTCAATACTGGTCGAATGAATATCGATTCCGCGATCAAGCGACCGACGTAAATCACCATCTGTGAATACGCCAGTTATCTCGCCATTATTGTTTATAACAGTAGTGAGCCCGAATCCTTTGCTGCTCATTTCGATGAGAGCCTCAGATAAAGAAGTGCTTTCTTCAACTTTTGGGATATCTGCCCCTTTATGCATAAGGTCACTGACTTTAATCAGTAGTTGACGGCCCAGACTCCCTCCAGGGTGGGAAAAAGCGAAGTCATCTCGGGTAAATCCTCGGGCCTCTAACAGCGCCATGGCAATTGCGTCGCCTAACACTAAGGCAGTAGTGGTGCTTGAAGTGGGCGCCAGACCTAAAGGGCAGGCTTCTTCAGAAACACTGGAATCAATCTGTATATCCGCAGCTTTGGCTAAAGGAGATTCCGGGTTTCCTGTCATTGCAATAACGAGAGCATTCTTTCTTTTTAATACTGGCAACAGAGTCGTTATTTCATCGGTGTTTCCTGAATTGGAAATTGCCAGAACAATGTCCTGTTCCGTGATCATGCCTATATCACCATGACTGGCTTCAGCAGGATGCACAAAAAGTGATGGTGTGCCAGTGCTGGCAAGAGTAGCGGCGATCTTTTTTCCGATATGGCCCGATTTGCCAATGCCCAGGACAACCACACGACCGTCACTGTCTAAAATAGATCGGCATGCCCGGATAAACTGGCTGTCAATGCGATTGTCAAGATCGGAAAGTGCATTCAGCTCAATTTCGATAGTTCTGATTGCGCTGTCTTTTATTGTGGAGTTTATTGTGGGGTCTGACACCATGGATTAATTGCTCTGTCACTGGTAAGTCAGAGCATAGCTTGTTGCTGAACTTGAATGAACATTAACGTAAACCAGCCACAGTAAATTGACAAGAATATGATACCGCTTAGGCGTCCTATCCTTTGATCTTTTTTGATTCCACGATAACAGGAGTATGCAAGCAGCAGTGTCAAGAGCAATACGCCAGCATAGTCGCGGTAAAAAAACGCAGGTTCGATTGAGCCGGCACTCAGTAAGCCCGGAAAAGGCAGTACAACTAAAAGATTGAGAATGTTTGAACCAACAATATTACCAATGGCAATATCATCATGTCCTTTCAATACACAGGTCACTGATGCGGCCAATTCCGGCAAGCTTGTACCTAGAGCAATTACTGTCAAGCCTATGATGGCAGTGGATACTCCCAGGAATTCTGCTATAGATGAGGCAGCTTGTACCAAAGCCTCTGCTGATAGCACCAGCAAGGCAAGACCCAGAATTAGATAAGCAACGGCTTGGAAACTGTTGATTTCTGCTATGTCATCTTCTTCGATATCAACCGCCGTGCCGGTTTTCACTTTTTTTCTGAACAGGCGATAGCCAAAGAATAATGTGATTCCGGCTAATACTATTGCATCCAAAATGCCCAGGTGCAGGTCGGCGAGTAATGCGCCAGTAGTAAACGTGACAAGCAAAAGTGCGGGGAGTTCTTTTTCTATCAGCGATGATGGTGGTTTGAGCGGACTAATGACAGCAGCAACCCCGACTGCGACCCCAATATTAAAAAGATTGGATCCCAAAGCATTGCCGATTGCCAGCTCAGGTTTGTCGTCCAGGGCAGATACTGCGGAAGAGAATATTTCAGGAGCGGATGTGCCAAACGCCACAATCGTCAACCCGATCATCAAAGGTGATACACCTAGATTCCTGGCCAGGCCGGACGCGCCAAACACGAACTTATCTGCACCCCAGATTAATCCGATAAATCCGAGGACAACAATGACCGAATCAAGGAGCATATAAAGGAAGGTTGGCGGCTCAAATAAAGCGAACAATTAGAAGGGTCTTTGGGTTGGTTTGCAAGTAATAATTTATTGCGCCTGGCAATTCATGTAATATCAGTCCTTATTAAAAAGGTGACATATTCAGTCCAGATTAAAGCGAGTTAGGGAGCCTCTGATTAATGTTTGCGAGGCAGTTAGTGCAAGGCAAAAATCAGCAAAAAAGCGCAGTTTATAGGTCATAAATGCGCATTTTGAGCTGATTTTTAACGCAGCAATAACAACGTAGGTAATTAATATTAATCAGAGGTTCCTTAGATCAGTCTTGGCGAAGGCTGAACTTTGGACATCAGCCTGTTATTTCCCTGTAAGCACTATGGACTCTGTGCTACAGGTTGGAATGGGAGATAAGCAGATGAATTTACTAAAGAAAGTCCTTGTGAGCTGGATACTTTCAGCCATTTTCCCAACTGCTGTTCAAGCCCAGGCGCTTTCTGCTGTGGAAACTGCAGAACTTGGGGTAGAAACGCTCCTGCAGACAGTATCTGAATCGAAGGATTTGTTCCTGAGTGATCGGGAAGCCTACTTCAATCAGATCGAGGATGTGCTGAATACGTTCGTAGATTTTACAGCGGTCGCTGAAGTTGTAATGTCGCGTTACGCCAGCTTAGCGACAGATGAACAGAAGCAGCGCTTTGCGGACATTTTGCAGTCGACGCTAACGCGTTTTTATGGGGCCTCATTAGTGTCTTACAATGGCGAAGAGCTGGTATTTTTGCCACCAGGCAATCCTGATGCAGATCCCAGGGCCGACACTGTCGTTGGTATGGAGTTACAAGGTAATTCACCCTTAAGACTTCAGTATCAAATGTTTTTAAATGAAAACGATGAGTGGAAGCTCAAGAATTTGAGCCTTGCTGGGATCAATTTGGGTCGGCAGTACTACACGCAATTCGCCGCTCTAATGTCACAACATAATGACGATATAGATCTGGTATTGGATAACTGGAAATAACAGATTGGAGCGTCTGATTGGAGCCTATAGAAATAAAGCAGCTGCTTGACGCGGCATTTCCTGCATGTAATGTCTCCGTAGAAGGTGGAGATGGTAAATATCTGGTCACTGCTATCGGTCCTGCTTTTGAAGGGCTTAATGCCGTGAAGCGCCAGCAATCTATTTATGCAGTTCTAAACCCGCATATTGCCAGCGGGGCGATTCATGCAGTCACGATGCGTTTGATGACGCCGTCCGAATACGAATCCTCATAGTACACCTGCGAAACCATGGACAGATTAATAATTAACGGTGGAGTCAGGCTTGACGGTGAGATTCGCATCGCCGGCGCAAAAAATTCAGCCTTACCTATACTGGCGGCAACTTTGTTAACACGCGAAAAAGTACAGGTCTGCAACTTGCCGCATCTTTACGATATTACAACCATGTTGGAGCTATTGGGCTGTATGGGTGTTCAGCCCGTCGTAGATGAAAAGCTCAACGTGGAAGTTGACAGCAGCACCATTAAACATTTCAGTGCACCCTATGAGCTTGTAAAAACCATGCGGGCCTCAATTTTGGTTCTGGGCCCATTATTGACGCACTATGGTAAGGCCGAAGTTGCCCTACCTGGTGGTTGTGCTATTGGCAATCGGCCAGTTAACTTGCATATAAGTGCACTGGAAGCCATGGGAGCAAATATTGTTGTAGAGGACGGATACATCAAGGCCACTGTGGACGGCAGGTTAAAAGGTGCCCATATTGTGATGGATTTAGTTACTGTCACCGGTACTGAAAATGTCATGATGGCTGCGACTTTGGCTAAAGGCCAAACCATCATTGAAAATGCAGCTCGCGAGCCTGAGGTGGTTGATCTTGCAAACTGCCTGATTGAAATGGGCGCTGACATTTCAGGCCAGGGAACTGACACAATTACTGTTAATGGAGTTGATCGCTTGCATGATTGCAGCTATTCGGTGATGCCTGACAGAATAGAAACGGGTACTTATTTAATTGCAGCTGCAGCTACTCGAGGTCACATAAAGGTAAAAGACACTCGACCGGATATTCTTGAATCTGTGCTTGGCAAGCTGGAGAAGGTTGGAGCTGAGATTACAGTGGGTGAAAATTGGATTGAATTGGATATGCATGGAAAACGACCCAATGCAGTTTCACTAAGAACTGCTCCGTACCCGGCTTTTCCCACAGACATGCAGGCTCAGTTTACGGCGTTGAACTCGGTGGCCTCGGGTACAGGTTCTATCACAGAGACTGTGTTTGAAAATCGCTTCATGCATGTTCATGAAATGAATCGCATGGGTGCCTCCATTCAAGTGACAGGTAATACGGTAATAATCGAAGGTGTGGATGCATTAAAAGGAGCGCCGGTTATGGCAACCGATTTACGTGCGTCTGCGAGCTTAATCATCGCAGGTCTGGTATCTGAAAATGAAACCAGTGTTGATCGCATCTATCATATCGATCGTGGATATGAATGCATTGAAGAAAAACTGCAATTGCTTGGTGCCCGTATCCGTCGCGTTCCAGCCTAGCTTCCAGCCATGAATTCTTCTTCTCTTATCATCGCCTTAACCAAAGGTCGGATTCTTGATGAAACACTGCCGTTGTTTGCAGAGGCAGGGATCACTCCTGTTGAAGACATAAAGAGCAGTCGCAAACTCTTGTTTGATACTGATCAAGATAATGTGAAGCTGATGTTGATGCGTGGATCTGACGTGCCCACTTATGTGGAATTTGGTAGCGCAGATTTGGGAGTTGTCGGAAAAGATCTTATCCTTGAATACGGCAGTGAAGGATTCTATGAACCGCTTGATTTGAAAATCGCAGCATGCCGTTTGATGACTGCACAACCCGTAGATGCAAAGACTCAAAACGGCAGGCTTAAGGTGGCGACTAAATTTACCAACACAACAAAACGCTTTTTTGCAGAAAAAGGCCAGCAGATTGAATTGATCAAGCTGAATGGCGCTTTAGAGCTGGCTCCTTCCATGGGTTTGGCTGATGTAATTGTTGATATCGTGGATACGGGAAAAACCCTGAAAGCCAATGGGTTGGAAGCCAGGGACACGATCACAGAAATTTCATCAAGAGTCATAGTAAACAAAGCAGCGATGAAAATGAAAACTGCTGCGATAAACGATGTGTTGAGTAAGCTGCGCGCCGCTGTTTTCAAATAAAGCTTCTCTCAAGCGATTTGATAAGTTTCTAATTCTTATGGCAAGTATTGCTGAAAAAATCAGTCAATTCTCAACAGCCGATTCTAATTTTGCATCTGAGCTTTTGGCTTCTTTGCAGAGAGAAATGTTAGTAGCCGAGGATGTTACCCGTACTGTCCAAGAGATCATTCGGGCTGTTAAAGATCGAGGCGATGATGCGCTGGTTGATTATACCAATCGATTTGATGGGCGTGAGGCTCATAACGTCTCAGATCTAATTATTGGGCAGGATCAGCTGCATGCTTCTCTCAATCGCATCAGTGACGCGCAACGAGATGCCTTGTCTCATGCTGCAGAGCGCATTCGGCGTTATCACGAGAAACAAAAACAGACTTCCTGGCACTATGAAGAAGCTGACGGCTCTATTTATGGCCAGAAAGTAAGTCCTCTCCAACGAGTTGGCGTCTATGTGCCTGGAGGGAAAGCCAACTATCCTAGTTCAGTCCTCATGTTAGCCATTCCTGCAAAAGTGGCTGGCGTAAAAGAGATCATAGCTACCGTGCCAACTGCCTATGGCGAAGAGGGCGATCTGATATTTGCTGCGGCTGTTTTAGCTGGAGTAGATCGAGTGTTTACCGTTGGAGGCGCGCAGGCAATTGCGGCTTTAGCTTATGGCACTGAATCCATTCCCCGTGTTGATAAGATTACTGGTCCGGGCAATATCTATGTCACTGTGGCGAAGAAGCTCGTATTTGGAGAGGTAGGCATAGACATGATCGCCGGTCCCTCTGAGTTAACAATAATCTGTGATGGAAAAACCGATCCAGACTGGATAGCAATGGATCTGTTTTCGCAGGCTGAACACGATGAGCAGGCTCAATCAATATTAATTACCACAGATCCTGCCTTTTTGCAGAAGGTTAAGATCAGCATCGATAGATTGCTTCCGCAAATGGATCGGCGGGATATTATCGAGAAATCTCTTCTTGATAGAGGAGTTTTTATTTTGGCAGAAGATGCTGAGCAAGCCGCAGTAGCTAGCAATTTAATTGCACCGGAGCATCTGGAGTTATCTGTGGTTGATCCACATGAGTGGTTGAATTATATCGATAACGCTGGAGCGATTTTTCTTGGCAGGTATGCCGCAGAAGCGCTTGGTGATTATTGCGCGGGTCCCAGCCATGTTCTCCCCACATCAGGGACGGCTAGATTCTTTTCCGCGCTTGGGGTCTATGATTTTCAGAAGCGCTCTTCGATTCTCAACTGCTCTGCAGCAGGAGCCGACAAGCTTGCTAAGACTGCCTCGATTTTGGCGAGGGAAGAACATCTGCAGGCTCATGCCCTTGCTGCGGAATACAGGTTGAGTCCTGATTCTGAAAATTAATCATCCGGATTGGATTGCTTAAGCCGGATCTCTTTCGGCGACATCCTGCGCTTCGATGATGATCGCCTGTCCAAATCCCAATGTTGTCGGAAGACTAACAGTCTCACCATTTCGATAGATTTGAATAGTTACTGTATCCCCTGGCTTTTTGTTACGAATCTCCATCATTATATTCTGGCTGTCAATCACGGCTGTATCTTCCACACGCGTGATCACATCTCCAGGTTGAATTCCTGCTCTTTCAGCAGCGCCTCCGCTGTCAACGCTTTCTACCAGCATTCCTCTAATATGATCTACACCGAAAAATAACTGTGATGAGTTTTTATCGAGCGCTTCACCTGTTAACACGCCCAGATAGCCAGAATTTGCAGCTATTGCATCAGCTACCATTTCTTCCAAGGCAGGAATTGCGATACTTGAGGGAGTGGCAAATCCAATTCCTTCAAAATTTCCTGATTCTGAAAAGATTGAAGAATTGATTCCAACGAGATTGCCGTTACGATCTATAAGTGCACCGCCTGAATTGCCAGGGTTAATGGCGGCATCAGTCTGCAACAGGGAAACCGCTGATTGATCGTTGCGGGTAATCGCGCTAATTATTCCCTGTGAAACTGATTGACCAATGTTTCTGGGATAACCAATAGCAAATACTATGTTGCCAATTTCCAAGTCAGCATCTGAACCAATGTCAATAGCTTTAAGTTCGTCGGCGTTAATATGCAGTACAGCCAGATCATTCGCCTGGTCCCATGCCACCACTGTCGCTGGTGTTCTTCTGCCATCACTTAGAGTGACTTCGGTGTCAAATGCATCAAAGAGAGTATCAACGACATGGAGATTGGTGAGGATAAACCCCCGTTCATCAACAATTACGCCTGATCCCAGGCTCGCTCGTTCTCCGAGGTAGAGGTTCAACCGATCCTCGGATGCTCTTTCTATGGATTCAACATTCACACTGGTCGCGTTAATGGCAACGACAGACGGAGAAGCATTAGCGATTGCATGAGCAAAGCTGATCTGAGCGGGTGGCTCATTGGTAACGACTGCATTCTCTGGTTCCTGTTCTATAATTCGCTGTAGTTGCTGATATTGCACAATAACCAGGGCCAGCAATACACCACAGATTGTTGGCCAGCCTGCGAAGCTGAGAATGCGAGCTAAACGGTCCACCAGTGTTTTGTTCCTGCAAATTCCTTGATTCGCTCTATGTTATGCTTGTTCTGTGAACTCACTATACAGCTCAGGCGAAATCTAATCCAATGACAGAGAAATGTGTGCAGTTGCAACAACTGGAATCAGAGCTTAATAAGCTTCTCAAACCCTGGTTGTTTAAAGATTATTGCCCTAATGGCTTGCAGGTAGAAGGGAAGAGTGAAGTTGGAAAACTTGTCACCGGCGTTACTGCCTCTTTGGATTTTATAGAGGCCGCAATTGTGAAGAAAGCAGATGCACTGCTGGTACATCACGGATATTTTTGGCACGGCGAAGATCAATCAATAGCAGGACTCAAGAAAGCCAGAATTCAGAAACTCCTGGCGAATGATGTAAGTCTATTTGCTTATCATTTGCCTCTGGATATGCATCAGGAGTTCGGAAACAATGTTCAACTGGGCAGATTGTTGGGAATTGAGATTATGTCTCAGGTTGGGAAACCTGGTGAACCCGAGTTGGTGCATATTGGCAAACTCTCTGAAGGGATCCATCTACAAGAATTGTCCGAGCTGGTTGCTGACAGATTAGAGCGCCAGCCTTTAATCGTTGCTGGGTCTGAGAAAGTGATCGATACAATTGGCTGGTGTACAGGTGCTGCACAAAATTACTTTGAGCTGGCCATTAACTCAGAAGTGGATGCGTTTATCACCGGTGAGATTTCTGAACCAAGCGCGCACTTGGCTAGAGAATCGGGAATACACTTTATCAGTGCTGGCCATCATGCTACTGAGCGCTATGGTGTGCAGGCTGTCGGTAATCATCTGGAAGAGAAACTCGAATTAGTGCACGAGTTTATCGATATAGACAACCCTGCTTGAGGCTTAAGGAACCTCTGATTAATTACCTACGTTGTTATTGCTGCATTAAAAATCAGCTCAAAATGCGCATTTATGCCCTATAAACTACGCTTTTTCGCTGATTTTTGCTTTGCACTCACTGCCTCGCAAACATTAATCAGAGGCTCCTTAAATGATATCCCTTTCCTGAAGAATCGAGATAACCTGGTCGAGACATTCCTCTATGTTAAGAGCATCTGTATCCAGCTCAAGATGAGTTAGCGCTGGTGGCGAGTAAGGAAACGACAGGCCAGGAATATCTGTTGAGCTACTGCCTTCAGCCGCAGCATAGAGTCCACTAGGATCGCGCTGAATGCATATCTCCATCGGAGGGTTCAGGTAAATGATAATGCAATTGTCTTTACCAATTACGCTTACAGCGTGTTCTCTGGAATCATCATTGGGCGCGACGAATGATGCGCAGCATATGACTCCAGAGTCATTCAGAAAGCGCGCGATATGTGCACTCCTTCTTAGATTTTCCGCACGACCTTCTGCGTCGTGTGGCAGATCCTTGCTAATTCCCAGCCGCATCGTTTTGCCATCAAGCACAGTGCTTACTCTGCCCTGGTCGAACAATCGCCGCTCCAGTCCATGAGAAAGAGTAGACTTGCCGGAGCCAGATACACCAATAAACATAATTGTTGCAGGATTTTGTCCGTAGCGCGCTGCGCGTTCTTCTTTGCTTACATGTGTGTTTTTCTGCGTTTTAGATAAAGATGTGCTGCGAACCTGTTTGCAGCTGATCATCCCTGCGCCGACTGTTACGTTGGTGAGTCGGTCAATAAATATAAAACTTCCGGTTGCTCTATTTTCGGAATAGCTGTCAAAGCAGACGTTCTCATCCAGCGCAATTTCTACGAAGCCGATGGCGTTGAGTTCCAAACTGGGGGAAGGTGTTTGCTCCAAGGTATTAACATCTACGCGATGTCGAATTGATTTAACCTGGCCGGAGACTGTTCTGGTGCCGATTTTAATATCATACAGCTTCCCTGGTAACAAAGGGTCATCAGCCATCCATACGATTGTTGACTCAAAACTGTTTCCCGAGTTAGGTAAATTATTTGAATGGGCGATAACATCGCCTCGACTGATATCGATTTCATCTTCAAGAGTTAGAGTAATTGCCATGTCGGCGTAAGCTATCTCCAGCTCTTCATCAAATGTAACAATGGACTTAACTCGGCTGCTGCGATTTGATGGAAGCACAGTTACTTCATCGCTTTTCCTTACAACACCAGAGGCCACTGTTCCGCAAAAACCGCGAAAGTTTAGATTGGGCCTGTTTATGTATTGTACGGGGTAGCGAAAATCCGAATAGTTCTTGTCAGCACTGACTTCCACTGTTTCAAGAATAGTCATTAGTGCATCGCCTGCATACCAGGGCATATGTCCACTGGAATTTACTACATTGTCGCCTGTGAGCGCTGACAGGGGTATAAACATGAAATCAGCATCAGGCAAACGCCTGGTAAAGTCGATGTAATCTTCCTTTATGGCGGTGAAAACTTTTTCATCGAACTTCACCAGGTCCATCTTGTTAATGGCAACGATGATTTTCTTTATGCCTAACAACGATGCAATGAAGGTGTGACGCCTGGTTTGAATCTGTATGCCATTGCGGGCATCGATAAGAATAATCGCAAGATCACAGGTAGATGCGCCAGTTACCATGTTGCGCGTGTATTGTTCGTGACCGGGAGTATCGGCAATTATGAACTTGCGCTTCGCCGTTGAAAAATATCGATAGGCAACATCGATTGTTATTCCTTGTTCTCGTTCAGCTTGCAACCCGTCAACCAATAAAGCGAGGTCTACGCCGCCCGTAGTGCCGGATTTGACACTATCGGCTTCGATTGCCTTCAACTGATCTTCATAGATCATTTTAGAATCATGCAGCAGCCTGCCAATCAAAGTGCTTTTGCCGTCGTCTACACTGCCACAGGTTAACAGGCGCAATAACTCCTTGCGCTCATGTTGCGCAAGGTAAGCCATAATATCTGTGCTGATAAGTTCTGATTGGTGGGACATTCGTACTGTATCCTTTAGGGAGCCTCTGATTAATTACCTGCGTTGTTATTGCTGCGTTAAAAATCCGCTCAAAATGCGCATTTATGATCTATAAACTGCGCTTTTTCGCTGATTTTTGCCTTGCACTAACTGCCTCGCAAACATTAATCAGAGGCTCCTTAGAAGTATCCCTTGCGCTTTTTCTCTTCCATGGAGCCAGCTTTGTCTGTATCAATTATACGACCCTGGCGCTCAGAACTCGTAGTCAATAACATCTCCTGGATAATTTCTGGCAGTGTTGTCGCTGTAGACTCGACTGCACCGGTTAAAGGATAGCAGCCCAGGGTTCGAAAACGGACGGTCTTTGTTTGTATCTGAGATTCGTCTTCGATCGGCATCCGATCATCGTCAACCAATATATCCACACCATCAATTTCCACAACCGGCCTGGGTTTGGCGAAATACAAAGGCACGATATCGATGTTATTCAGATAAATGTATTGCCAAATGTCGAGCTCGGTCCAATTGGATAATGGGAAAACACGAATGCTTTCACCCTGATTGATTCTGCCGTTGTATACGCTCCACAACTCAGGACGCTGATTCTTCGGATCCCAGACATGGTTTTTATCTCTAAAAGAAAACACCCGTTCTTTGGCACGCGACTTTTCTTCATCTCTGCGAGCACCACCAAATGCAGCATCAAATCGATGCTTGTCCAAGGCCTGTTTGAGGGCCTGAGTTTTCATGATGTCTGTATGTTTTTCACTACCGTGGGTAAACGGCCCGACTCTTTGCTTTACACCTTCTTCATTGATGTGAACGATTAAATCCAGACCAAGTTTTTCCATGTAACGGTCTCGGAATTGGATCATCTCCCTGAACTTCCAGGTGGTATCAACATGGAGTAGAGGAAAAGGCAGCTTGCCTGGGTAAAATGCTTTTAAAGCGAGATGCAGCATCACCGCAGAATCCTTACCGATGGAATAGAGCATAACGGGGTTATCAAATTCCGCCGCTACTTCCCGGATGATATGGATGCTTTCGGCTTCCAGTTGCTTCAGGTGAGTCAGGTTGTACTCAGGCATAGTTGGCGTAGTCGATCGTGGAACTGGAACTGCTGAATCCAATAGCCCGGGGCGGGTGTTATTTGCTCTGCTGAATTGAAATTTCTTCATCATTCAGCGGCTTGGTTTTCTCGATGCCGAAATCTTCAGCTAAAGCACCCTTCTGGTCAGGGCTCTGTTTAGCTGCATAGTCTCTGGGCGGGGTCAGGAGGCTGGACTCTTCAGTTGTGCTGGCAGATTCAAAAACGGCATCTGACTCCGCAGGTAGAAGTTTACTGGCAACGTCAGTTGAGCATAGGTCCTGCGCACCGCTGGCTAGATGTTGGTATACATCGCGATAGCTTTCGGTCATGTGTTGAACCAGTTCAGCCGTCATACTGAAATGGTCGCTCACACTGTCTCGATACTCAGCATTGCTTTCCGTGAGTTGCCGAATCCGTGTTTCCAATTCGTGAATACGTGACGGGCTTACGTTCAGTCGACTCGCAATGAGCACGCCTATAACGACACCCAAGCCCAAGGCTGCAATGCCTACTAGCCAAATCACCTTGTTATTCTCCTGTTGCTCTATCCTATTGCTCTATACATACCGGGGTATCAATTAAGATGACAAACCGTGAACTTCTCGGAGAGTGTTGAGAGCGGAAAAACCCAGTATACCCCAAATAACTGTTCCGGACTGAATTTACTTGCGGTCATTACCCTGGGGCCTGTTAACACTAATTGAGTCGTCTCTGCTAGAGGGTGTTTTTGTGCCCAGCGAGGCAGAAAGAGCGCCGTATAGCCGTATAGTAAGTATATACAAGCGACTGATAACAAAGCTGGGCGCAAAAATGCGCCTGGCCTTTCGGGTTGTGGGTTGTGGCTAAAAAAGCGCCACCTGTCGTTGCCCGTCGCTCATTTGGAATCACCAAACCACGCTCCTCGCACCTCAATTGGCGCTTTTTTAGTCACAACAGAGATCACTCAATTAGTGTTAACAGGCCCTAGTGTCCACGAACGATACCGCCTAGAATGCGGCAGGCAAAAGGAAGATCATTCGCCAAAATGCAGCCAAGTGACCGCTATCGCGCCGATATCGATGCAAACTTAATAAATTTCGATGAGGCTCAATTGCAGGTGATCGGACATTTCGATCGATTGCATGCTGCACTGATCGATATCTGTCGTGTCGAATCCTTTTCCTGGCGACATCTCATAAGTCAATTTATATGCAGTTCAAATGCCCAGCGACAGTTTCTCAAGGGGCTCTATATTTGGGGTGGAGTAGGGCGCGGCAAAACCTATTTAATGGATTTATTCTTTGATTGCTTGCCTACTGCTCGAAAACATCGAACTCACTTTTATCGTTTCATGCAAGAGGTTCACCAGTCATTAGCTGTTTATCAAGGGGAAGCTGATCCACTGGAGTTCGTGGCGGCAAGCATCGCCAGTGACGTGGATGTCTTATGCTTCGATGAGTTTTTCGTGGTTGATATAGGTGATGCTATGATTCTGGCTGGCCTGTTGGATGCGTTGCTTTCGTCTGGCGTTGTGCTGGTGGCTACTTCAAATGTCAAACCTGATGCCCTTTACGAGAATGGTCTGCAACGCGAAAGATTTCTTCCAGCGATAGCTTTGCTGAAAAAGTTTACCGATATCGTAGAAATTCAACAGGGAACAGATTACCGCCTGCAACACTTAAGTAGTTCAGAGCTTTACCATTCGCCTGTAAATGAATTGGTGAATGAGAAACTGAAAGCTTGTTTCCATGATCTCGTGCCGGACCAATCTCAAATTCACGAGCAGCAAGCGCTCATGATTCTGGGACGGGAGATTCAATCCGTAGCCAGTGCAGAAGACATAGTCTGGTTTCAATTCTCGGCCTTGTGTGAAGGGCCGCGAAGCGCTTTTGATTATGTGGAACTCGCCAGGCTCTACCATGCAGTCATTCTGAGTGATGTACCGCAGCTTTCTGAGTCAGATAGCGATGCGGCAAGACGCTTCGTGAGTCTAATCGACGAACTGTATGATCGACGCGTTAAATTAGTCATTTCAGCAGAGGTCTCCGTGAGCGACTTGTACGTCGGAACGGGGCTTGAGTTTGAGCGCACGCGCTCAAGATTGATGGAAATGCAGTCACTGGATTACCTGAGCAGGGGTCATCGGATATAACAAATTTTGTGAGAATTGTGCTCATAACAGCGGCTTGCTTACCTAGGCTGGAGCTGCCTGGGAACCTGCATCCCAGGGACAAAATGCCTTGAATCCTGCACCTTGCTCCTGTAGTATTCGCGCTCCTTTAAGTGAAGCCCAGAAACGTGCAATGAAAACCTATACTGCCAAACCTAATGAGGTTACCAGAAACTGGCTGATTGTTGACGCTGAAGGTCAAACGCTAGGCCGCATGGCTACTGTCATTGCGACACGTTTGCGTGGAAAACATAAAGCTGAATACACGCCGCACGTTGACACCGGTGACTATGTCGTTGTGATTAATGCCGACAAGGTCCAGGTGACTGGGAACAAGGCTACTGACAAGATGTATCACGCCCACTCTGGTTTCCCGGGTGGCTTAAAATCCATTTCATTCGAAAAGCTGCAAGAACGAGCGCCTGAACGAGTCATTAAACTGGCAGTAAAGGGCATGTTGCCACGGACACCACTTGGACGGGCCATGTTCAAGAAGTTGAAGGTGTACGCGGGTGCAGAGCATCCTCATACCGCTCAGCAACCACAAGCTTTGCAGTTGTAATCGCGCGATTATTTAGAGAGATAATAAGAGCTTATGGCTAGCACTCAATATTATGGAACCGGACGTCGTAAGACTTCTACGGCCCGCGTCTTTTTGACCAGTGGCAGCGGCAATATCACCATCAATCGCCGTCCTTTAGATGGCTATTTCGGTAGAGAAGTGGCGCGCATGATCGTTAAGCAGCCTCTTGAATTAATCGAAATGACTGATAAATTCGATATCAATGTGACAGTTCGTGGTGGCGGTAGCTTTGGTCAGGCTGGTGCGATCCGGCACGGTATCACTCGAGCGTTGATGGAATATGACAACGAACTACGCCCTGCATTACGTAAAGCAGGATTTGTTACCCGTGACGCGCGTGAGGTCGAACGTAAGAAAGTTGGCTTGAGAAAAGCCCGCAAGAAGCCTCAGTTTTCCAAGCGCTAGCAATCTTAGAAGGATTAAAAACGCTGAATTTAATACACTTCATACGATTGCAGACCTGTTCAGGCAATACAGCTAACCGCTACCCGGGAAGGGCGGAATGTTTGCTGAAAAAAGTGTAAATCAACCACTTTTTCAACTCGATTTTCATTAGTAACAGGCGTGCTCTCAAGGAGAAATTTACGGTGACTGACGACAGTAATAATGCTGGCCGCAGACGTTTCCTGGTGGGCTCCACTTCAGTAGTCGGTGCTGCTGGTGCAGTTGGAGCTGCCGTTCCATTTATAGGTTCCTGGAATCCAAGCGCCAAGGCGCGGGCTGCGGGAGCGCCAGTGCGAATCGATATCAGTCGGTTGCAGCCCGGAGAAATGCTGGGCCCCATTCCAGCCTGGCGTGGTCGACCTATATTTGTTATCCGTCGCAGCGAGCAAGCCCTGGCTGTTTTGAACGAAGATCCGGGTCGCCTGACAGACCCGGATTCCGAAGAGCCAGAACAACCTGATTACGCTCAAAATGAAACCAGGTCACGAAATCCCGAAGTACTGGTTTTAGTAGGATTATGCCCACACCTCTTTTGTTCACCAACTCCCCATATTCAATTACGACCTGAACCATTTGATAGTGAATGGCGTGGTGGTTTCTTCTGCCCTTGTCACGGCTCTCGATTTGATCTTGCTGGCAGGGTATATAGTGGTTCTCCTGCGTCACGCAATATGCAGGTTCCTCCTCACTCCTATGAGGGTGACAACATACTTGTGGTAGGTATTGATGAGGAGAATGTGGCATGACCGAAATGAGTAATTCTGACAATACAACATCCTCAGCAAATCAGGGCCGTTTTATGTCAGCCTTGGTTGGGTTGCGTGATTGGGTGGACGCCCGACTACCAATTGTTGAAGCCTGGAAAAAACACTTAAGTGAGTATTACGCACCAAAAAATTTCAACTTCTGGTATTTCTTTGGTGTTCTCTCAATGCTTGTTCTGGTTATTCAGTTACTCACCGGCATTTGGCTAACCATGAATTACACACCGAGTGCAGAAGCTGCGTTTGCCTCTGTGGAGTACATCATGCGCGACGTGGATTACGGTTGGATGCTTCGTTATCTCCATTCTACGGGTGCATCGGCGTTCTTCTTCGTGGTCTACATTCATATGTTCCGTGGGTTGATGTATGGCTCATATAAAAAACCCAGAGAATTACTCTGGGTGTTGGGCATGTGCATCTACCTGGTGTTAATGGCGGAAGGATTCATGGGATATATTCTGCCCTGGGGTCAGCTGTCCTACTGGGGTGCGAACGTTATTGTGTCGTTGTTTGGGTCAATTCCAGTGATTGGCGACGATTTGCTGGTTTGGATTCGTGGCGACTATTTAATATCGGGTGCCACACTTAACCGTTTCTTCGCTTTGCACGTGGTGGCATTACCAATAGTATTGTTAGCACTGGTGGTATTGCACATTCTTGCTTTGCATGAAGTCGGATCAAACAATCCAGATGGCATTGAAATCAAGAAGAACAAGGGCCCGGATGGTATTCCTGTTGATGGTGTTCCTTTCCACCCTTACTACACTATTTGTCATGACCTTCCCGGGGTCGTTCTCTTTCTGTTCGTTTTTTGCACGATTGTATTCTTTGCACCTGAGATGGGTGGATATTTTCTCGAAGTGCCGAACTTTCAGGAAGCTAACAGCCTGAAAACTCCAGAACATGTGCCGCCCGTCTGGTACTACACGCCTTTCTACTCAATGTTGCGTGCAGCATCGATACCTTTGTTTGGTATTGATGGCAACTTTTGGGGCATGCTTGTCATGTTTGGTGCAATTGCAATTTTGTTTATGCTGCCCTGGTTGGATAAGAGTCCAGTCAAGTCAATGCGTTACAAAGGAACTTTCAGTCGGGTCGCATTACTGTTATTCGTAGTGAGTTTTATTATTCTCGGCATATTGGGGACACAGGCGGTTACGCCAAGAAAACAGTTCCTGGCTCAAATTATGACGATAGTTTACTTTGCGTACTTTTTTGCAATGCCCTGGTATACAAGAGCAGAAAAAACCACGACTCCGCCTGAGCGTGTGACAGGCCGCTTTATTTCTATTCCACAGTTGATAGGCAGTGTTTTGTTGTTGCTTGCTTTAGTTGTGCTGCCCATGATGTGGTCGTCTGGTGCTGAGGCAGCATCTGCTGGGGACCTTGATTTAGAACATATCGAAACGGATTTTGAAGATAAAGATTCATTACAGCGTGGTTTTCGTACGTACATGAACTATTGTGTGAGTTGTCACGCTCTGGGCTATGCGCGTTATGAAAGAACAGCTGATGATTTGCAGTTAGATCATGACCTCGTGTTAGCAAACCTGGTTTTCGATGGTTCACTGATTGGTGACCCTATTGAAAATTCAATGTCTGTTACCAATGCGGAAAGTTGGTTCGGTGCTGCACCACCAGATCTCACACTGGCGGGAAGGGTACATTCTCCGGATTGGCTGTATACCTACTTGAAGTCTTTTTATAACGACGATGCCAGACAATTCGGTACCAACAACAAAATCTTTCCAAATGTTGCTATGCCGAATGTACTTTATTCACTGCAGGGTGATGTGACATGTGATGATCACGGCATAGATGATCCAACTCAATGTGAACTGCATCATGTTGAGGGAACTGGCTCATTGAATCCGGAAGAATTTGACACTGTGGTTGGTGACCTTGTTAATTTTCTCTATTACATAGGCGAGCCGGTAAGGACTCGTCGGCAGGAAATAGGTATTTGGGTGTTAGCGTTTTTGGGTTTGCTATACATCCTGACAGCTTTAATGGGTAGAGAATTCTCCAAAGACTATCACTAATAATTAATTCCGCTGATTGAAATTCGATCGGTCGGTTATAAGTAAATGGGTGGAGGACAACTATGAGTGTGGTCGCGAAAAGATCATCGATGACTTTTTATTCAGATGGAACCAGTCACTATAGTCATCGAGTGCGAATCGTGCTTGCCGAGAAAGGGGTAACCGTCGAGACAGTAGATGTGGACCCCGACAGTAAGCCTGAGGATTTAGCCTCTCTGAATCCTTACAATACGCTACCCACTCTGGTTGATCGTGATCTTGTCTTGTATGAGGCTGATATCATGATGGAATACCTGGATGAAAGATTTCCTCATCCGCCTTTGTTTCCGGTGTATCCAGTTGCCCGCGCGCAATCACGGTTGTGGATTTATCGCATCAAACGCGATTGGTGCACCCTAGTCGATGCAGTTATGGCGGGCGAGGGGACACCTTATCAGTTAGATAAGATGCGAAAAGAATTACGCGAAAGCCTTATTTCTATTGCGCCAATTTTTTCTGAAAAGCCTTTCTTTATGAATGATGAATTTACAATCGTCGATTGTGTAGTTGCACCAATTTTGTGGCGTCTACCAACCATGAAGATTGATCTAGGCAAGGGAAAAACTGTTAAGCCATTAATCGAGTATCGGGATAGGTTATTCGCACGTGAATCAGTGATGGCGAGCTTTTCTGAACAAGAAAAGGAAATGGTCTAGCTGCTTTTTTATTCTTATTTATTCTTACTGAACCGTCGGTGCTTCTATCATGGTGATGACTTCAAGCCGACCGTATATAATTCGCGCTCTTTACGAATGGATCGTAGAGAATGACTGTACGCCCTATATTCTTGTGAATGCTTTCGAAGACGGAGTTGAAGTTCCGCAAGAGTATGTCAAAGACGGTCAGATTATTCTCAATATATCCCCAGTGGCCGTGCAGGATCTAAACCTTGGAAACGATGGCATAGATTTCGAAGGTCGGTTTGCGGGAATTTCCAGACGGGTGTTGGTAACTATGTCGGCAATACTTGGAATATATGCCAGGGAAAACGGGCAAGGGATGATTTTTGACCCCGATGCCCCTTTATCGAAGCCCGACTCTGATGGTCCAGGCGGTGGAGATCGTCCGCCGAGCCAGCCGTCAAGTGGGTCGGCAGACAAAAACAGGGGCAAAAAGCCCCCGCTGAGATTGGTAAAATAAAGTTGGTTTTCAGTTTATATATTCGAAAACCTTAACCACTCTCTCTACACCAGATACGCCACTTGCGGCATTTGCTGCATTATCACCTTCAACCTGGCTAATGAGCCCCATCAGATAAACTGTGCCGTTCTCTGAAACGATACGAACCTGATCCGACGGTATATCTCTGTTCGTCAGCATACGTGCCCGTACCTTTGTAGTTATCCAGGTATCATTACTGCGGGATAAGAAACTGGTTTTTCCAGATACTTCGAGTTCATTGTGGATCCGTTTAATTTTCGCGCTTGCCTGGCTGGCAATGTCAGTCGCACGATTTTTCAATGCCTCAGATTCAACCTGTCCGACCAATAAAACCACGCCGTTATGACTAATAGCATCTATGTTGGCATTTTTAAGCGCAGGTTCCTGCGACTTAATGTTTACGATCACTTTTGTTTCGATAATTTCATCTTCAACAACGGCGCCTGTAGTGCGTTCTGTCGGATCCTCCTGAATGCCCTGGCTACCGGTTGTTTCCACAAGAATGGCAGTGCACGAGGACATTGTTGTAAGCAACAGAAGGGTGATTAAATTTCTGAACATCATGCGTCATCTCCTCCAAAAAGTTTTGTATCAATAAAATCACACAGGCAGTGTATAACAACCAGGTGAACTTCCTGGATGCGAGCAGTTCTATCTGCGGGAACACGAACTTCAATATCGGATTCTTTCAGCATCCTGGCAATGTCTCCACCATCTCTTCCCGTGAGTGCAACCACAGTCATGTCTCTATCGTGAGCTGCATTTATTGCTGCGATTACGTTTCCAGAATTACCGCTGGTTGAGATCGCTAGAAGCACATCACCAGCATGACCAAGAGCTGATACCTGTTTTGAGAAAATCTCGCTGTAATCGTAGTCATTAGCAATTGCTGTGAGTGTTGAGCTGTCGGTTGTAATAGCTACGGCGGGCAATCCAGGCCGTTCTTTCTCAAATCTGTTTAATAATTCCGCTGAAAAATGCTGAGCATCTCCGGCGGACCCGCCATTTCCACAGCTAAGAATTTTCCCCTCCTGCAGCAGGCTATTCACCATGCAGTCGCCCGCCAGTTGTATTGGTCCTACCAGTTCGGAGGCTGCCTGCTGTTTTGTTTCAATACTTGCAACAAAGTGGCCTAAAATTCTATCTTGCAAATCCATTATATTGCTCTCCAGCACTTGTGTTTTCCACTCTATGAATCGCTGCAATAAACGCCTTAAAAAGCTGTTCTATGCAAGGTTTCATGAGAACACAATAGGTCTTCGTTATATCGGCAGAGGTATAGAAAAATCTATTCTACCCAATACCTATCTAATACCTATGTGCTGTACGTACGTGAATAGACAGGCATGGCAGGTTGAAAGTTTCAATAAAATGCATTCTTTATCCACTGAGTCTGAAGCCCTTTATCGGTAGGCCCCTCGATAGCAAACACATCAAATCGGCAGTTTAAGTTGCGAAAAGCCGCGTTCTTCTGCAGGAAATGCAAAGCGGAATGCTTTATTCGCCGCTGCTTTTCTCTAGTTACGGTAGCGGCAGCAGTGCCATATGCAGTTGACTTACGATATCTGACCTCGACAAAAATCAGCAGTGAAAGGCAGTCTTGAAGAATCAGATCAATTTCACCAGCTCGACATTGGTAATTCTGCTTAATGAGCTTGAGGCCAGCGCGTTTCAGATGATGAAGAGCTAAAGATTCGTGCTGTTCACCAATTTTTCTTCGACTAAGCATCTGGAGTCGATACCTACAGGATAACGGAAAAATAGGGTCTGATCATAAGCGGTAGAGGGTTAAAACTGTTGCTTTGCTTCACCATTTACAAAGCGTGCGATATTGAGCTGGCGATGAATTATGCCATCTGGTTGAATTGTCAGGATACCTGTTGCTCCAGGAATGCGACTAATGTTGTTATCGGCTAATTGGGAAAGTCGTGCATATAATCTGAAACTATCTATCCCAAGAGCTCTAAGCCTTTGTAGCTGACCGCTCGCTGGTCCCAGGTTTGCGGTAACCTGAGATTTTAGATCGCCAACCTGTTGTAAAATCCAGGGGGCATCAGCGAACCATACCCCATTTAAATCTCGATCTTCACTAGGGTTTGAATTTCCTTCATAGATAGAAGGCATTGAGTAAACTGGTAAATTTTCCGCAAAATAGAATGCCAGAGTGGGCTTGATAAGCCTTCCTTGTCTGGGATTTGCTATGAGAAATATGAAATCTATGTCCTGACGTCGTCGCGGTACAAATTCAATGGAACTGCGCGGTAGCAGGTCAAGGATATGCTCAGCTCTTGCTTCACTTGAATCAATCGCCATGAGCCTCTTAACTGTGTCAGAGAAATCGTTAGTGTCAGTAAATGTTGCAGCAGAAACCACTTCTCCGCCCAGGCTTTGCCAGGTTTGTGTGAAAGCATTTCGGAGCCTCAGGTAGTCTGCACTTTCTGGTGTAAAGACCGCGACATTTTTGTGACCGGCATCCCATGCAAGATTTGCGATTTGATTAATCTCGTCTTCTGGTGCTAAGCCGAATTGGAACAGGTTATCTGGCCCCGATGACGGACTATCAAGATAATTCAGAGCCAATACAGTAACTGGTAGCTCGTGCCGCTCCTGGTATTGATTCACCAGGGACTTGTGTAGTGGACCAATAACCAGATCGGCACCCTGAGAAACTGCTGAGTCATACAATTCAAAGGCATCATCCGCGTTACTGCTATCTATTACAGTGACTTTAGGGACCTCTGTCGTTGTATCCAGAGATGCATAGTAAGCACTGAAAAACCCTTCCTGAATTGTGATTCCGCTTTGCTGTTGGATGGGTAGTAAGAGAGCAATATGACGAGGGCGATCATTCCATATGGATTGCAAATCGGCCAGTGCTTGAGGTAAATGAGTGGCAGCAGAGTGGCTGCTCCAAACACGCTGCCATTGTGAGAGAGAGCCCAGCTGGCTGCGAATGCTGAATTCTGAATTGCGATAACCCCGCGCTAACTCAATCCAGCCTCTGAGTTCGTAGCTGGCTGCATTGCCTGCCAATGATTGTAACTGCCTTTCATCAATTTCCTGCAGTGCTGACCAAATCTGATCAAACACATTGCTACTTGCATCGTTCTTAAAATACGGCGTTACCTCTGAGAAAGTGCGCAGTGCATTCACAGCCTGACCTGCTTTCAAATATAGCGTGCCTAGGTAAGTGTAGTAATTGGCACCGCTCTCAGTGCCTGGGTTTGCCGACCCGACCAGCGCACCGGTCAACCAGCGTAATGCGACAGCCAGTTGATTGCTGGATTCGGCAACTTGAGCTCTGGCTATTGCTATCTTTAGCTGGATTGAATCTGACAATGTATCTGGGTTTGCGATTCGATCCAATGTATCTGTGGCTTCAGTTAACAGATCTTCAGCCAGATATTGTTCGGCAGCTTGAAGGAAAAGCGATGCAGCTTGATTGCCTCGAAATGATTCCCCTTGGGACACCAGATTAGCTATGTCGGCTCTGGATGAAACAGGAGAATTCAGGGCAAGCTCTGGTTGTGTTGGTTCACTACTACTGCAGGAAACTAATATCCAGGCGGAAGCCACCAGCAAAATTCTGGAGAAGTTGCAGTGCTTCCTGAATAGTTTAGAGGATTTGCTCATAAGCTGTGCGAAGAACCCGGCTCATTTCACGGTACTCAGCACGATAGGTCAGGTTGACTGGATCGCTGGCGGTATAAATAAGAGACTAATACAAGCTATTCTATTGAGCAATTTTATGCCAAAAATCACAATTCATCATGGTTTGGAACACAATGTCTGGAATCTTATATATCGTGGCAACGCCTATCGGAAACCTGAGTGACATCACGGAGCGCGCAATACAGGTGCTGAGTGAGGTTGACTTAATCGCTGTTGAAGACACACGGCGGTCAAGGACATTGCTTGATTTAACAGGTTTTGATGGAAAGCTCATTGCTTATCATGATTTTAGCGATGCCAATAAAGCTGAAGCCATAATTGATGCATTAGTGCAGGGAGATAGTGTTGCCTTAATTTCAGATGCCGGCACACCTTTAATCTCTGATCCTGGATATAAATTGGTTCGTCGGGCAAGGGACACTGGGGTGTCGATATATCCCATACCAGGGGTAAGTGCTCTGACTGCCGCAATCAGTGTTGCCGGCTTGCCTACAGACCGCTTCAGTTTTGAAGGATTTCTTCCCCATAAAGAGGCTGCAAGATGCAGGCGTCTCGATTCATTGTCAGAAGATACCCGGTCTTTGGTTTTCTATGAGTCCCCGCATCGCATTGTGGCATCTGTAAGCGATATGGCTGAATCTTTTGGAGAGGAGCGAAAGATATTTCTTGCCCGCGAGATGACCAAAAAGTTTGAGCAACATTTCTACGGTAATCTTGCAGCGTGTCGTTTCTGGTTGCAATCTGACTCGCAACATACCAGGGGTGAGTTCGTATTAGTGGTAGCAGGTGCTTCCGATAGTGAAGTAAGTGAGCGCGTGCAGGCAAAGGGGTTACGGTTAGTGAAAAAACTGCGAACCGATGTATCACTTAAGCGAGCGGTTGCGCTGGCGGCAGAAATATCCGGTGCGCGTAAAAATGATTTATATAGCGCGGCCCTGGCAGACGAAAGTTCAGATTAAGTAATCTGTCTATACCAGAGTTTGCGACGCTCTGAATTTTCTTATAGTCTGCCTGCGAGTCAGCTGGGCAATTGCTGTTTACATCCTCGTATGTGGTATGTGGATAGAGGAAAGTCCGGGCTCCATAGAGCAGGGTGCCAGGTAACGCCTGGGGGGTGTGAACCCACGGCCAGTGCAGCAGAAAATATACCGCCTGAGTACTCTGAGTAATCAGGTAAGGGTGAAATGGTGCGGTAAGAGCGCACCGCGCGACTGGTAACAGTTTGCGGCATGGTAAACCCCACCCGGAGCAAGGCCAAATAGGAATCCGTTAGTGTTGCTCGCATTGGATTCGGGTAGGCCGCTACAAGCCTGCGGTGACGCAGGTTGCAGATGAATAATTGTCCTCGACAGAACCCGGCTTACAGGCTGGCTCAACCTTTTTCACACTCGTCAGAGTGGATCAAAACCTAATAAATTACTTTAATTTTATTCTTTATATTGCTGTATTTATATGACTTTATTGTTAAAAAATACAGTGTAGTCACGCTATTCTCTCTACAATTAGCGGCAAGGTCGCGTAAATTCTTGAAAAAAGTGCATAAATTGTCTTGCCTGCCTGCCGATGTGTCCCTATAGTGTGTCTTTGTGGAGAAAAGTGGAATAAATTGTTTATTTGTGGGAAATAGTGGGTTCGCTTGGAGGTAAGCCAGGCTCACATTCTGAATGATTCGATTCCGGTAACATCAAATGGGGACGAGCTGTGTTTCGCGGCATCAATACCATCAATCTGGATGCGAAAGGGCGTATGGCCATGCCAGCGCGTTATCGCGATCAGCTGCTGCAACATTGTGGCGGGCAGTTGGTAGTTACCATAGATACCAATCATCGTTGCTTATTGCTTTATCCTCTGCCGGAATGGGAGCAGATAGAACGGCAGATTGAGTCACTTTCAAGTTTTGATCCTATGTCACAACGGGTCAAGCACCTCCTTATCGGTCACGCTAATGACCTGGAATTGGACAGCAGTGGACGCATTTTGTTGCCGCAGGAGCTCAGGCTTTACGCGCAACTGAAAAAACACGTTTGTCTTATAGGACAGGGCAGGAAATTGGAAATCTGGGATCAGGAAAGCTGGGCGAATCAGCGTGATTCCTGGTTATCAGATTCGTCGACGGAAGGAGAATTGCCGGAAAAGCTGCGTACACTCGCGCTCTAGCATTCCGCAAACCAACCGCAAATGGCACTGCACACAACGGTATTAAGAGAAGAGGCGGTGACAGCCCTCTCCGTCGAATCGAATGGATTCTATATCGATACCACATTTGGGCGTGGTGGGCATGCGTCTGCTGTATTAGAGCGCTTGAGCGCTCAAGGCAGATTGTTGGTTTTGGATAGAGATCCGGAAGCGATTAAGGTGGCAAAGAGTTTAAGTGAACAGGATGCAAGAGTTGCAGTTGAGTATTCAGCATTCAGTCAACTCGGGAACGTTACTCAAAAGCACGGAGTTAAAGGTGCAGTGAACGGAATTCTTTTTGATCTGGGTGTGTCCTCACCACAATTGGATGACCCTGCGAGAGGATTCAGTTTCATGCGCGATGGTCCACTGGATATGCGAATGGACCGTGAGGGAGGAGTCAGTGCCGAGGAATGGATTCACTCGGCGTCTGAGTCTGATATCGCCGATGTAATCTGGCTTTATGGTGAAGAACGCCATTCCCGAAGAATCGCAAAAGCAATTTCCGCTGCGAGAAGTGAACAGCGCATTAAATCCACCGAACAGCTTGCACAAATTATAAAACAAGCTCACCCCGCTTGGGAGAAAGACAGGCATCCTGCAACAAAGACGTTCCAGGCAATTCGAATAAAGATTAATGATGAACTAGACGAGTTGGAATCAGGTTTAAAGCAGGCTGTAGAAAATCTGGCACCTAATGGCAGATTGGTCGCGATAAGTTTTCATTCTTTGGAAGACAGGATCGTAAAGCGTTTTATTAATGAAGGAGCGAAAGGAGATAGTTTTCCAAAGGGAGTGCCTGTGACAACTGATCAGCTCAAACCGAGCCTGAAAAAAATAGGCAAAGCAATCAAGCCTTCACTGGGTGAGGTTGAGTTCAACCCACGTGCTCGCAGTGCAACGATGCGAATAGCGGAAAAAATAGCGTAGATGCCAGTTAAATGATGAGTAACAGCAAAATACATTCACCGCGTCGGAACGAAACGCCAGGTTCAGTTCTGGACTGGCTCGGAATCACTGATGCTCGGGCACTGTTGTTTTTTTTCATGCTCGCAACAGTGCTCGGTTCGGGATTGATGGTTGTGCGTACCAATCATGAAAATCGAATCACTTTTAGTGAGCTGCAAGATTTACGCGATCAAGCAGTGCAACTGGATGTGCAATGGGGCCAGCTGTTGCTTGAACAAAGCACCTTTGGTGTAGATGGCAGAATCGAGGACAAAGCGATACATCAGCTCAATATGCAAGTACCGCAGATTGATGACATTGTGATGGTCAAACATGATTAGTGCGTCGATTGGAAACGGTTTAAAACAATGGCGAGTATACCTGGTGTTGTCAGTCATGGGTGCCTGTGTGTTTGCAATTGCCTGGAAGCTGAGTGGGCTGCATGTGTTTCAACGGGATTTTTTGCAAGGTCAAGGTGACGCGCGCACTATCCGAACCATTCCCTTGGTTGCAAACCGCGGGTTGATTACTGATCGCAATGGAGAGCCGTTAGCGATTAGTACACCTGTACAATCGTTATGGGTGAATCCAGGTGAGTTAATCCATGAGCCTGAGTCCATCAACTTGCTGGCAGAAAAACTTGAGCTGAATCCTGAAGCCTTGACAAGCCATATCGGAAACAATTCGAGTAAAGAGTTTTTGTATGTCAAACGCAGACTCGCGCCTGCTGATGCGGAAGCAATTCTTCATTTGGGTATCGATCATGTCTACGCTCAGCAGGAGTATCAACGATTTTATCCGCAAGGCGAAGTTACTGCCCATCTGATTGGCTTCAGTAACGTAGATGATGTTGGGCAGGAAGGCCTGGAACTGACGTTTGATGATTGGTTACGCGGTTTACCAGGCCGACGTCAGGTCATGAAAGACCGCAGAGGCCACATCATTGAAGAACTGAACACAATCCAAACGGCGCAGCCTGGAAACAATATCACGCTCTCCATTGATTTTCGGATTCAAAATCTCGCTTACCGGGCATTGAAGGCAGAATTTATCACCCGGCGCGCAAAGGCTGCTTCCGCAGTTGTGTTAGATGTGGAAACCGGTGAAGTGTTGGCGATGGTAAATCAACCTTCATATAACCCCCATAATAAAGCTGACATGACAGATTTCAGTGTACTGCGAAATCGCGCAATTACTGATGTTTATGAGCCAGGTTCCACAATAAAGCCTTTCACGATAATAGCTGCGTTGGAGTCAGGTATGTATTCGCCTGGCACTATTGTTGAGACTGCACCAGGCTGGATGATGGTTGGTCCTCATGAAGTCAAGGATTTGTTTAACTATGGCACCTTAACTTTGGCAGGCGTAATCACCAGGTCCAGTAACATTGGAACAAGCAAAGTAGCGTTTGACATCGGACCTGATCCAATTCGTGATGTCCTGCAAAGAGTGGGAATAGGAGAAGTAATTGGTACTGGTTTTCCAGGTGAGCGCGGTGGTGTGCTGCCTAATCCCAGACGTTGGAGCAGAATCGGAACGGCGACTCTCTCTTATGGCTATGGGTTATCAACTTCTGTCCTGCACCTTGCGCGTGCTTATTCTGTCATTGCCGACGATGGAATTCGCAAACCAGTTTCATTGTTACGGCTGGATGATGCAACTTTGCGTGAGTTGCCAAGAGAACAAGTTGTTTCGCGGAAAATTGCGCAGCAAGTAAAAGGGATGCTGGAGACAGTAGTAGACCGTCGCCGAGGGGGTTCAGCGGTGGAGGCGAATATTCCTTTTTATCAAGTAGCTGGCAAAACTGGAACTGCCCACGTGGTGGGTGAATTCGGTTACGAAGAAAACCTGCATAATTCTTTGTTTGCCGGCATGGTGCCATCTTCGGATCCAAAGATTGTTGTCATAGTTGTTATCAACGAGCCAAAAGGCAAAGAGCATTACGGTGGTCAAGTAGCCGCGCCGGTATTTTCACAAATTGCTTCAGGTGCCATGCGGGTTCTCAATATTCCACCTGACAAGTTTCCAGAACAGCAATTAGTAGCGACGGTAGCTCACTGATGGATACGGCTGAAGAATTGCGCATAGATGCCCGATTAGTCGATCTGGTGGATGGGCTTGTAAGTTACTCAGTGGAGGAAGCAGAGCAGCTTAAAGTAGTTGTACACGGTCTTCAGATAGACAGTCGCGGGTTGAAAAAGGGTGATCTCTTTATTGCTTGTTTCGGGCGCAATCATGATGCAAGAGATTACATATCTGATGCCATAGCATCTGGTGTCAGTGCGGTGTTAGCAGAATCCGGAAACGGATGGCATGGATTACAGATTATCGAAGGGATCCCAATCCTGGCAGTGGACAATCTGGCTGCCAGGATTAGTGAGATTGCAGCGCGCTTTTTTGGGCGACCAACCAAATCTCTTTCAGTAATCGGAATTACCGGAACCAATGGAAAAACCAGTTGCAGCCAGTTTATTGCACAGTTGTTTAATGCTTTCGGTTTTCGTTGTGGCGTTATGGGAACTATGGGGTATGGAATTTTTGGTGAGATAAAGCAAACTCAACTCACTACACCTGATGCAGTGTTCACGCAAATGGCGCTGGCAGAAATGCATCATGCGCAAATTGAGCCTGTGGCAATGGAAGTATCTTCTGTAGGCCTGCATCAAAAAAGAGTTGCGGCTGTTGATTTCGATACAGCAATTTTTACCAACTTGTCCAGAGATCATCTTGATTACCACGAGAGCATGGAAGTCTATGCAGAAAATAAACGTCGCTTGTTCACTATGCCTGGATTAAAAAATGCAGTTGTGAATCTGGATGATCAATATGCTCTATCCATGATTAATGCGATTCGTAGTGATGTGGATGTGCTTACCTATAGTATTGAAAGTAAAACAGCCACTGTTCATGCTGAGTCATTCAAATTAAATCGTCGCGGTTTCGAGGCAAGAATTTGTACGCCAATCGGAGATGGGGTCATTTCTGGGCAGCTTTTGGGGGGCTTTAATTTCAGTAATGTGCTTGCAGTAGTTGCCGGCGCATTAACTTATTTACCTCGGCACTTTAATCTCTCTATCGAATCTCTTTGTGAAAAAGTTTCGGCTCTTAAGCCGGTCACCGGTCGCATGGAGATTGTTGCTGAAGACGATGAAATCTCAGCAGTAGTCGACTATGCCCATACCCCCGATGGTTTGCGAAGTGCTCTGTCAGCACTAAAAGAGCACTTCGATGGAAAAATCTGGTGTGTCTTTGGTTGTGGAGGAAATCGTGATAAAGGCAAGCGACCTCTTATGGGGGAAATTGCTGAGCAGTTTGCGGACAAGCTGATTCTTACTGATGATAATCCTCGCAACGAAGCAGGCGATGTGATCATCCAGCACATACTGAGTGGTATTGGAAGTCCGGATAACGTCATTGTTGAGCGAGATAGAGCCCTGGCTATTTCCACTGCAGTCAAGAACGCCAGACAAGGGGATGTGGTGTTAATTGCGGGCAAAGGGCATGAAAACTGCCAGGAATCGGGCGGCGTTAAGCATCTGTTTAGTGATGCAAATCAAGTACGTCTGGCCATGAAATCCAGAAACAACTGAAGTTATAAGAGCAGAAACGTTGGTTAAAAAC
Source organism: uncultured Pseudohongiella sp. (assembly GCA_965198435.1). GTDB lineage: Bacteria > Pseudomonadota > Gammaproteobacteria > Pseudomonadales > Pseudohongiellaceae > UBA9145. The sequence goes on from OZ240664.1 coordinate 1,589,741, forward strand.
ATGTCTGTTGCTGCGGTAGCTGAAGAGCTGGAAATGCCTTTAATAGGTGAAGATGTCATGTTTGCAGGTGTTTCAATAGATTCCAGAACGCTAAAACAAGGCGAAGCTTTTCTTGCTCTTAAGGGAGAGAACTTCGATGGACATGATTTCATAGCAGCGGCAGAAAACAGCAATGCCAGTGTCTTTATTGTCGAGCAACGTCAAGCAACATCAGTTCCGCAAATAGTTGTTAAAAATTCCCATGATGCGCTTGCAACCATTGCTCGAATGAATCGCCGTGCATCACAGGCTACCGTTCTGGCGATGACGGGTAGCCAGGGAAAGACCACAGTAAAAGAGATGTTGAGCAGTATTTTGTCTGAGCACGGGCCGACTATGGCAACAGCGGCCAATTTGAATAACACAATTGGAGTTCCTCTTACTTTACTGAGAATAAAAAATGAGCACGAGTTTGCTGTGGTTGAGATGGGGGCGGATCGAATTGGTGAGATTGCCTTCAGTGCGAATGCTACAGAACCAGACATAGCAATAATAACCTGTGCTAGTCCTGCGCATATGGAGGGATTTGGCAGTCTAGAAGGAATTGTTGAGGGCAAAGGCGAAATCTTAGACAGCCTGAAAAAAAATGGCATTGCTGTATTAAACGGAGACGACAGATTTGTAAACCGCTGGCAGCAACGAGCTTCTCATTGCAAAACGGTTTTATTTGGCCGCTACCAGAATGAATCGGTTCAATATCGAGCTGCAAATATTGCAACTCAAGCCGGTGAGGGAGTCTGCTTTGAGTTGGTGGCACCGCAAGGGTCGATCGATATCAAGCTGCAGTTACTTGGCGAGCATAACGCTATCAATGCGGCTGCCGCCGCCGCCGCTGCCCTGGAAGCTGGAGCAAGCTTGCAGGAAGTGCAGATAGGCTTGGGAAAACTGCAACCAGTAAGTGGCAGGCTGGCTCAGATTCCGGGTGAAGCAGGTTCAGTGATTATTGACGATACTTATAACGCCGGGCCGTCATCATTCAAAGCTGCAATCGATGTATTGTCGCAATTCCCAGGAAGAAAAATCGTAGTGGCTGGTGATATGAAAGAGTTAGGATCCGAGTCGAAGTCAGCTCACGCTCAAGTAGGCCAACATGCGCAGGGGAAAAGCATTGATGAACTTTGGGTGACGGGTGAATTTAGTAATTTCACTGCAAGCGCTTTTGGAACATCTGCGATTGAGTTCGAAACTCAAGAACAATTGATAGCACATTGTGTTAGGCAGGTGCGCGCTGGTGATGTCTTTTTAGTGAAAGGTTCGCGTGGGTCGCGGATGGAAAACATCGTTGCGCGTCTTCGCCTGAAGGAGTCTGAACAATGCTAGTTTGGTTGTCTGATTTTCTAATGCAATTTGACAGCAATTTCGCTGTTATCCAGTACATCACTGTGCGTGGCATTTTCAGTGTATTGACAGCCCTGGGTGTATCGTTAGTGATCGGCCCTTATTTGATTCGACGATTGAATTACCATCAAATAGGGCAGGTGGTTCGCGATAATGGTCCTGAAACACATTTTAGCAAAGCGGGCACACCGACTATGGGTGGAGCCCTGATTTTAGTCAGCATTGCCATGAGTACATTGCTGTGGTCTGACCTATCGAACCACTATGTATGGATTGTTTTGTCAGTCACAATGTTGTTCGGAGCAATCGGTTGGGTAGACGACTATCGCAAAGTATTTGAACAAGATCCAACTGGACTGTCTCCTCGCTGGAAGCTGTTCTGGCAATTTCTGATCGGCACGGTAGCTGCAGTCATTCTTTACAATTCAGCGCTTAGTTCTATTGAAACAGACTATATCATTCCTTTTTTTAAGGACGTCGCACTGGATTTCGGAATTTTTTATATCGTTATAAGTTCAGTGATGATCGTGGGATTCAGCAATGCGGTTAATTTAACGGATGGTCTTGATGGATTGGCTATTCTGCCAACGGTCATGGTGGGTGGAGCTTTAGGTGTCATTGCTTATCTGGCAGGACACGCTGAATTTTCAGCTTACTTGAACATTCCAAACGTTACTGGTTCAGGAGAGGTGGTTATTTTTGCGGGTGCCCTGGTTGGCGCTGGCATGGGATTTCTATGGTTTAACACGTATCCCGCTCAAATTTTTATGGGTGACGTCGGGGCATTGGCTTTAGGTGCAGCGCTTGGCGTCATGGCTATCGTGTCACGACATGAAATTGTTTTATTCATTATGGGCGGGATCTTTGTCATGGAGACGGCGTCCGTGATTCTGCAAGTTGCATCATACAAGTTAACAGGGCACCGCATTTTTAGAATGGCCCCGCTGCATCATCATTTCGAGTTAAAAGGTTGGCCGGAACCGAGAGTGATTGTCAGGTTCTGGATTATTACGGTTATGCTCGTTTTATTGGGTCTGGCAACACTAAAACTTAGATAAGCAATTAATTGAATCTATAAGTGGAAATGAGTAATCAACAATACAAACTAATTGTTGGACTTGGCGCAACGGGTATGTCCTGTGTGCGATTTCTTGCTTCGTTGGGAGAAAATTTTAAAGTCACTGATTCGCGGAATGATCCACCAAATCTCGATGAGTTTCAGGCTGAATTTCCGGATGTTGATTTGGAACTTGGAAGATTCAGGCAATCGAGTTTTGATGGCGCATCTGAGCTGATAGTCAGCCCTGGTGTGGCTCTTGCCGCTCCGGAAATAGCTGCAGCCAGACAGAAGGGAATGCCAGTAAGCGGGGATATCGACATTTTCAGCAAATATGCAACAACACCCATTGTTGCAGTGACTGGTTCAAACGGCAAAAGCACAGTTGTAGAAATACTGGCAGCTATTCTAAGGAAAGCAGGCAGAAACTTTGGGCTTGGTGGCAATCTGGATGGAACCAGCTTTAAACCTGCATTGGATTTATTGCTGGGTGAAAAAAAAGACATCTATGTGCTGGAATTATCCAGCTTCCAGTTGGAAACGACCGCTTGTTTGGGTGCCGAGGTGGCGACGATACTAAATATATCTGAGGATCATTTAGACCGATACGATTCCATAGAACAATATGCAGCAGCCAAACAAAAAATATATTGTGGCGCATCCAGGATAGTTGTTAACCGAGATGATTCTAAAACATACCCATTAGAACCGACTTCCGCGTTCATTTGGGATTTTGGATTTAATCGGCCCGGCACCCATGGGTTTGGGTTGTTAGAGGAAGAAGGGGATCAATATCTTGCCTTTCAATTTGAAAAAATTATCTCCACAGCAGAGTTAAAGGTTTTTGGTCAACACAATATAGCGAATGTGCTGGCGGCGGCAGCATTGGCAACTACTTTGGGTGTCAATATCGAATCAATTCGAAAAGGAATCCAGGAGTTCTCCGGGCTGCCACACCGTTGTCAATGGGTAAGAGAAGTAGCAGGCGTTGAGTTTTATAACGATTCCAAAGGTACCAATATCGGAGCTACTGTAGCTGCAGTGGAAGGTTTGGGACAACGCATCCCTGGTCATATCGTTCTGATTGCTGGTGGTGTCAGTAAAGGGGCTGATTTCAAAACATTGGTACCAGTGATAAATCGCTGGGGTAAAGAAGTCATTCTGATTGGTCAGGATGCAGTTGAAATGGCGGCCAATTTTGATAGAGATATCCAAACTTACTTTGCGCAAGACATGCAGGATGCGGTTAACGTCGCACTTCAACATGCAGCACCTGGTGATGCGGTATTGCTTTCCCCTGCCTGTGCAAGTTTTGATATGTTCGAGAACTACCAGCATCGTGGACAGAGCTTTATGCAATCTGTGGAGAATCTGCAATGAATACGGCTTCTGTTACTCATCGCACCCCAGGTGCGGCGCGCTCAACTGCTAAAATTAACCTGTTGTTGTTAGCAGTCAGTATTTTGTTGGCGCTCGGTCTGTTGATGATGACCTCTGCTTCAGTAGAAATTGCTAACAGTCAGTACGGTGATCCTTTCTTTCACTTCAAGCGACAAATTATTTTCGTCGGCATTGGGTTATTCGGCATGTTAGTGACGCTCCATATACCAATGCGATTTTGGCGAGACTTTAGTGGAGTTTTGTTGATGATGTCATTCGTTTTATTGCTTTTGGTGTTAGTACCCGGAGTAGGTCATGCGGTAAACGGCAGTATGCGATGGATCGATCTCGGATTGTTTAATGTGCAACCTTCTGAGTTGGGTAAAGTATTTATTGTTATGTATATGGCTGCTTACCTCGAGCGCCATTTAGAGGAAGTGCGAGAACAGTGGTCTGGTTTTTTTAATCCTATGTTGGTGATCGGTGCCGCTGTCGTGTTGCTGCATTTTGAACCTGATCATGGTGCCATGGTTATTCTTTCATTAACTGCGTTTTGTATGATCTTTCTGGCGGGCGCAAAACTCTATCGCTTTCTTTTAATGTTAACTCTTTGCATTGGTGCGGTTACTTATATAGCGATTATGAAGCCATATGTGATTGTGCGGTTTTCTTCCTATCTAAATCCATGGGCAACAGAAAATGTATATGGTGGAGGTTACCAGCTTACCCAGGCACTAATTGCATTCGGCAGAGGGGAATGGTTTGGCGTTGGTCTGGGTAACAGTATTCAGAAACTCTATTTTTTGCCAGAGGCTCATAATGATTTCGTATTGGCGATTATCGGAGAGGAGCTGGGTCTGGCAGGTGTCTCCTTAGTTGTGATTTTGTTTTGTGTTTTAGTCTGTAGCGGATTTGCAATTGCGAAACGGGCTATAGAGAAAGGGCAGTTGTTCAATGCATTTGCTGCATATGGATTATCTTTATTGTTTGCTGGTCAGGCTCTGATCAATGTTGGAGTTAATATCGGTTTATTACCCACCAAGGGGTTGACCTTGCCTTTTCTCAGTTACGGTGGTGCCAGTTTAATCGTTTCATGCTTTATGGCTGCTTTACTTCTGCGTATTCAATATGAAGTCGAGTCTGCAAGTCTGAAAAGAGCAGGGCAGTGAAGGGATAGCACGATGAAATCAAGGCACCTGACAGTAATGATTGTAGCTGCTGGCACTGGAGGGCATGTGTTTCCTGCTCTGTCTATCGCGGAAGCTTTTAAATTGCATTCGGTTGAAGTCGAGTGGTTGGGTACGATAAACGGCATGGAAAATGAGTTGTTAAAAGATTCGGGCATCCTCTTGCATCAGGTTTCTGTCAAAGGACTGCGCGGAGCTGGAATAGTGCAACTTCTTCTGGCACCGGTGATGCTGGTGCGGGCTTTCTATGAATCATACTCTGTGCTGCGCCAGGTCAATCCTGATTTCGTCATTGGTATGGGTGGCTTTGTGTGTGGCCCGGCTGGGATTGCATGCAGGCTTCTGTGCAAACCGCTCTTTATTCATGAACAAAATGCAGTAGCTGGATTAACCAATCAAATCCTGGCGCGCTTTTCAAAAACAGTTTTTGAGGCTTTTCCGAACACTTTTGCCAGAAGTAATACCCTCAGTACAGGTAATCCGCTTCGTACACCAATTAAATCGTTGGCCAGGAAAACGTTAAACCTTGAGCAAGATGCGAATACCTTGCGTCTGTTAGTACTGGGTGGCAGTCAAGGTGCACAAGCTATAAATAAAGTGATCCCGGAAGTTTTGCGCAGACTTGGAGAGAGGTTTGAAATCTCCAGTTGGCATCAGAGTGGCCAGAGAGATTTAGAGTCCACGTTGGAATCATATCAATCTCTAAATCTGGAAATGGGAGCACGGTACCGAGTCGTTCCTTTTATTAAAGATATGGCCGAAGCCTTTTCCTGGGCTGATGTCGCAGTTTGCCGCTCCGGTGCCAGCACCGTGAGCGAAGTGGCTGCTGCAGGATTACCCGCAATATTTATTCCTTATCCTTACCACAAAGATCAGCAACAAACACTCAATGCCAATTGGTTAGCTTCGCAGGATGCAGCAATAATCATGCAGCAAAGTGAGTTGAGTGCTGATTCACTGACGAATGTGTTGGATCGATTACAAAACAGCCGTGAACAGTTGCAGGCTATGAGTAAGAAGGCTCGCTCGCTGGCAATTCTGGATGCTGACGATCACATTGTTAATGCCTGTCTGGAGGCAGTCAATGGCTAGCGATGTAATGCCTTATCAGATTCCAGAAATGCGGCGTATCAAGACGATTCACTTCGTTGGTATAGGTGGTGCGGGAATGTGCGGAATAGCAGAAGTGCTGTTAAACCAAGGCTATCAGATTACAGGTTCTGATTTGAAGCAGTCTACCAACACGCGACGTCTCAAAAAGATGGGGGCAAGAATATTTATTGGGCATGAAGCAAAAAATGCTGAAAAAGCAGATGTCGTTGTGCATTCCAGCGCTATCGTTAGAAACAATCCTGAGATAAAAGCGGCGATGAAATCTGGCAAACCCCTTATTCCGCGTGCGGAAATGTTAGCGGAATTAATGCGGTATAGACATTCCATTGCTATTGCCGGAACTCACGGAAAAACCACCACAACCAGTATAGTGGCTTCTATATTGGCCGCCGCTGGAATGGATCCAACTTTTGTCATTGGTGGATTGGTAAATAGTGCTGGCAGCAATGCAAGGTTAGGAGAAAGTAGATATCTGGTTGCAGAGGCCGATGAAAGCGATGCCTCATTTATGCACCTGCAACCTATGGTTGCGGTAGTTACCAACATCGAAGCAGATCACATGGGAACTTACGGTGGAGATTTCGAGAATCTCAAAACTCACTTCATTGATTTTTTGCACAACCTGCCTTTTTATGGTCTCGCGGTGCTGTGCATTGATGACCCGGTGGTGCGTAGTATTTTGCCAAAAATTTCCCGCTCGAAACTGACTTATGGCTTTTCGAAATCAGCGGATTTCAGAATAAGTAATCTCCGACAAGACGGGTTGAATACTCATTTTGAAATTTCTCGACCAGAAAAAAAGAGATCTCTAAAAGTCTCTTTAGCCATGCCTGGAAAACACAATGCTTTAAATGCGGCAGCGGCAGTTGCAATCGCATCAGACGAAGGTATCAGTGATGCTGCTATTAAACGAGGGATTAAAAATTTCTCTGGCGTGGGGCGGCGCTTCGATGTGCAAGGTGAGTTTGCCTTTGGTGGTGGGAAAATCATACTGGTGGATGACTACGGGCATCATCCCTCAGAAGTGGCAGTTACCATTAAAGCACTGCGCGCTGCCTGGCCGAAGCAGAGGCTGATTATGATTTTTCAACCACACCGCTTTAGCCGAACGGCAGATCTCTATGATGATTTTGTGGATGTGCTATCGGAAACAGATGTTCTGCTTTTACTTGAGGTCTATGCCGCTGGAGAGAAAAAAATCCCTGGGGCAGATTCGCGCAGCCTCAGTCGCAGTATCAGATTAAGAGGCAAAGTAGACCCTGTTCTGGTGCATCAGGAAGCAGATGTCCACGACGTACTTTTGGACATTCTGCGGCCCGGAGATGTGGTTTTAACCCAGGGAGCAGGTAGCGTTGGAAGCCTGGCTGGAGAGCTGGGAAAGAGAGCTTTCAAGCTTAGCTAATTTGTTGATTTTAATAGAAGAATTCGTATTTTCCAGGTTAAGAAAGGGCGCATGAGAACGATAAATAGAGAACAGATACTGGCGAAAGCTGGGCATGTAGTTGTTCTTATGGGAGGAGATTCTGCGGAGCGCGAAATTTCGCTTCTGAGCGGTAGAGCAGTAGCCGCCAGTTTGCAGCGATTAGGAGTGAAAACGACTTCTATTGATGTCAGCGATGACCTGATCCAGCAACTGGATTCTGCGAAACCGGACCTCGTCTTCATAGCATTACATGGCAGTAAAGGTGAAGACGGCGTTGTTCAGGGGTTGTTGGAAATGATGAACATCCCCTATACAGGAAGTGGGGTGTTGTCCTCGGCCTTGGCCATGGACAAAGTTAAATGCAAGTTGGTTTGGCAGCAGCTTGGCCTGCCAACTGCAGATTTTGTCATGCTGAATGAGGTATCTGACTGGGCATCAATTATCCGAAGTCTTGGAAAAGTTGTCGTTAAGCCTGTTAGTGGTGGTTCAAGCCTTGGCATCTCAATAGTTAACAGCATGAGCGATCTGGAAAAAGTGTATGAAGAAGCCAAAGTTTATGATGCGAATGTAATGGCTGAAAAATTTGTAGATGGCCCTGAGTACTCTACCGGCGTGTTGGGTGGTGAGTTGTTGCCAACAATCCTGTTGGAGACTGATCGTGAGTTTTTTGACTATGAGGCCAAGTATATCGATGAAGCCACCCGAATTATTTGCCCTGTTGAGATGCCTGAACAGAGTGTGAAGAAACTTGAAGCAGTAGTTCAATCCGCTTATGAAAGCATTGATTGTTCAGGTTTGGCACGCGTTGATTTGATGCAGGATCAAGACGGTAATTTTCAGTTGTTAGAGATTAATACAGTACCTGGAATGACTTCTCATAGTTTTGTGCCTGCCGCTGCATCAAGAGCAGGCATCGATTTTGATGAGCTGGTAGTGCGTATATTGGATTGCGAGTTAGACCGTTGAAATTAGACCGTTGAAAAATGAGATGTGTAACTGACAGTAGAACGGCTGGCCACACTTTTAGCGCGGGTAGGCGGATTGGGGTAAACAACCAGCCTCTAAACAAGAGGCCAGTAATGAGGCCGGTAATCAGGTTGAAGTACCTGGTGCTGGTAATCTCATTTGTAGGATTTACAGTGCTTTTTGTGCAAAACAAAGAGTTGATATCGCAGCGAATGAGCCGACCTGTTACTAAAGTAAGAGTTGAAAATCAGTGGCAGCGCATATCTGAGGCTGAGGTTCGAAAATTGATTGGTCAATTCATGGGTGTTGGTTACTTCGATTTCGATGTGCAGAGCGTGAAAAAAGAACTGGAAAGTCACCCCTGGATTCGTCATGCGGCTGTAAAGAAAGTCTGGCCCGATGGTGTAGGGCTGCAATTAACAGAAGAAGTGGCAATTGCCCGGTGGAGCGAGGATCGATTGCTTAATCAGTATGGAGAAATTTTCAACCCTGAGCCAGTAGATCATCCTGGTATCTTACCAATCCTTTCTGGTCCCGAAGGGACTCAAATACAGGTCATGGAGCAATATCGCGCAATTAACCAGTTGTTTTTTCAGGCAGGATTGCGCGTTACGGGTCTGGCATTGAGCGAAAGGGGAAACTGGACGCTTGAGTTAAACCAGCAAATAGATATCAATGCGGGTCGGGTGCATGTCATGACAAGGCTGGCACGATTTATTGATTTTTATGCCAAACAAGCAGAAGAGGAAATTGCTGCTATGGCCTACGTTGATTTGCGCTATGAAAATGGGATTGCAGTGAGAAGTCATTCGGAGGGCTTACCTGGAGTGGCTGTAAGATGAACACGCACCAGGAAACCAGAAGAAATTCGGATTCAGCTCATGGGGTATTAGCAGGAGTGAGTGAGCGATGAATGAAGCGGTTGGCGAGAACATGATTGCAGGTTTGGATATAGGAACGTCCAAAGTTGTCGCGATCGTTGGAGATATAAATGCAGACGGCAGTCTCGATATTGTTGGCATCGGCAGTCATCAGTCGAGAGGTCTTAAGAAAGGCACGGTTGTAAACATAGAATCAACTGTGGAATCAATTCAGCGTGCCATTGAGGAAGCTGAATTGATGGCAGGTTGTCAAATACATTCTGTATACGCGGGCATTGCAGGAAGTCATATCCGCAGTATGAATTCACACGGCATAGTCGCAATTCGTGATGGCGAAGTGATGAGGCCTGATATTGAAAGGGTTATAGATGCAGCTCAGGCAGTCGTCATACCGGCTGACCAAAAAGTCCTCCATATATTGCCGCAGGAATACATTATAGATTCTCAAGAAGGTGTGAAAGAACCATTGGGAATGTCAGGTGTTAGACTCGAAGCAAAAGTGCATCTTGTTACCTGTGCAACCAATGCTGTTCAGAATATTGAAAAGTGCATCAGGCGCTGTGGCCTTGAAACAGATGAAATCATCCTCGAGCAACTGGCATCAAGCTATTCCGTTTTAACTGAAGATGAAAGAGAGCTTGGGGTTTGTCTGGTAGATATCGGCGGCGGAACCACTGATATTGCGATCTTCACAGAAGGTGCTATTCGCCACACGGGTGTGATCCCTGTTGCCGGTGATCAAGTTACCAACGATATAGCAATGGCTTTGCGAACTCCGACAGAAAATGCTGAAGAGATAAAGATTAAGTATGCCTGTGCACTGACGCAGCTTGCAGGCACTGAAGACACCATCAAGGTACCGAGTGTGGGCGATAGAGCGCCAAGAGAGCTATCGCGGCAATCTCTTGCTGAGGTTGTAGAGCCTCGTTATGACGAGCTGTTTACATTAGTCCAGGCAGAACTGCAGCGCAGTGGGTTTGAGAATTTACTTGCTGCTGGAATTGTCCTTACTGGCGGGACTTCGAAAATGGAAGGAGTAGTGGAACTGGCAGAAGAAATTTTCCATGCGCCAGTACGTATTGGAGCGCCACAGAATGTTAATGGATTGGCGGATATCGTTAAGAATCCTATTTATTCAACTGGTGTAGGTTTATTGCTTTACGGGCTCAAACAACATCAGGAGAGAGATGGGCTCTATGCAAAAGGCAACCCACAAATACATTTAGTAGATAGAGTTAAGAATTGGTTTCAGGGAAATTTTTAAATATTAGAAGTTGATCGTTTTAGATTAGGGAGTCTCTGATTAATGTTTGCGAGGCAGTTAAGTGCAAGGCAAAAATCAGCGAAAAAGCACAGTTTATAGGTCATAAACGCGCATTTTGAGCTGATTTTTAACACAGCAATAACAACGTAGGTAATTAATCAGAGGTTCCTTAGAAGAATTTATAAATGTGAGGGGGCACTATGTTTGAATTAATAGATAACATACCACAGAACGCCGTGATTAAAGTCATTGGTGTAGGCGGTGGCGGCGGAAACGCTGTACACCATATGATTACCAATCAGGTTGATGGTGTTGAGTTTATCTGCGCAAATACCGACGCACAGGCGCTGAACAACCTTAGAGCGAAAACCATTTTGCAAATGGGGAGCACAATCACTAAAGGATTGGGAGCTGGTGCAAATCCAGAAATTGGACGTCAGGCGGCATTAGAAGATAAAGAACAAATCGCTGACATCCTGTCCGGTGCGGATATGGTTTTCATTACAGCCGGCATGGGTGGCGGAACCGGTACAGGTGCTGCACCTATTGTTGCGGAAGTGGCACGCGAGTTAGGAATTCTTACTGTAGCAATCGTAACAAAACCATTTCCTTTTGAAGGTAAGAAGCGATCCACTATTGCTGAGGGGGGAATTTCTCATTTGGCAGAAAGCGTAGATTCACTGATTACTATTCCTAATGAAAAACTACTCGATGTACTGGGTAAAGACGCTTCACTGCTGGAAGCATTCAAGGCAGCCAATGATGTGTTATTGGGGGCGGTAAAAGGAATCGCTGATCTCATAATGCATCCAGGCATGATCAATGTGGATTTTGCTGATGTGAAGACAGTAATGTCAGAAATGGGCATGGCAATGATGGGAACAGGATTCGCAAATGGTGAGAATAGAGCGCGGGAGGCTGCTGAGTCTGCAATTCGTTCACCACTGCTTGAGGATGTGAATCTGCAAGGTGCCAGAGGCATTCTTGTGAATATCACGGCAGGCGAAAATTTATCACTGGGAGAATTCTCTGAAGTCGGGGATACTGTGGAAGAATTTGCGTCAGATGATGCTACAGTAGTTGTCGGAACAGTCATCGATGCAACGCTGAACGACGAGATGCGAGTTACTGTCGTAGCGACTGGGTTAGGTGGCAATCAGATGGTGCCTAAGAAGGTGGTCGATAATACGGCCAGTGAGTCTGAAACCGATTATCGCCAGCTTGATAGACCTGCCGTCATGCGACATCGAGGCGGTGTTGAGCGCGGAGCAGCCATGGCTCAAGCAGTGGGCACCGAAACTGATATGGACTATCTCGATATACCTGCATTTTTGCGCCGACAAGCGGATTAGGCCAGACTCTCTGAGAGACGATAAAATGACCACTTTATCGTCTCTTTTGTTTGAGGTGTACTGAAACTTGCGCATATATCATATATATAGTATGCATATACACATATATAGAAAGAAGATTCAAAACCCAGTCAGGAAATTGCCGGAATGCGAATAGAATCCGTCAAAATCTTTTACCAAAGTTACCAAAGGCACAAGATATTGGGAATTTCCCGCATCTCTGGTACCATGCGTGCGGCTCTGGTTCCAGTGGTCACAGCATGGCGCAGTAAAATCAGTAATAAACTGATGTCATGCTGCTCCAATCAAGCAGCTCTAAATAGTCAGTCTGCAAAATGTAAAAGCTGTCATTAAACGGAGCTTTGGGGACGAATAACTGCTGGAACCTTGAGTTTCGGTATGCCGGGTCGACATATCTTCTATGCCTGATTTGTCTTAAGGGTCTATCTATAGGCTATCTATAAGCTATCTATCTATAGGCCATAGGGAACTGAACGCGATCTCTGTGGTCATACCTGAATATCTGAAAGGCCCACAGAAGACCTATGCTAAAACAACGAACTTTAAAGAATATCATCCGGGCTACCGGGGTTGGCCTGCATACAGGGGAGAAAGTCTACCTGACCTTGCGCCCGGCACCTGTCAATACGGGTATCATTTTTACCCGAGTAGATCTGGAGCCAGCTATTCAGATTGAGGCTCGTGCATCTAATGTCGGCGACACTACCCTGTCGACTACACTGGTCAAAGATGACGTTCGAATCAGCACCATTGAGCACCTGATGTCCGCTATGTCCGGGCTTGGCATTGATAATGCTTATGTGGATGTGAGCGCTCCAGAAGTACCGATCATGGATGGCAGCGCAGGCCCATTCGTATTTCTTATCCAGTCTGCTGGTATCGAAGAGCAGTCAGAGCTGAAGAAATTCATCAAGATCAAACGCCCGATTACCCTGGAGCAGGGTGATAAATCAGTTGCCCTGGAACCATTTGACGGCTTCAAAGTCAGTTATACGCTGCTGTATGATCACCCGGTTTATAAAAAATATACCAAGAGCGCCATTATCGACTTTTCCAGCACTTCATTTATAAAGGAAGTAAGCAGGGCCCGTACATTCGGCTTTATGCACGAATTTGAAGAGCTGAGAAACCGCAATCTGGCGCTCGGTGCCAGCATGGACAATGCCATCGCAGTCGGTGATTACAAGGTTTTAAATGAAGACGGTTTGCGTTACGAAGACGAATTCGTGAAGCACAAAATCCTTGACTCTATTGGGGATTTATATCTTTTGGGCAACAGTCTTATAGGGGAGTTCAAGGGCTATAAATCTGGACATGCTCTCAATAATGCTTTGCTGAGAATGCTCGAAGTTAATGAAGACGCCTGGGAAATTGTCAGTTTCGATAACAATTCGAACATACCTGTTTCCTATATGAAACCGGTGCTGGCAGCATAGATCGCTACATACTCATACTCCTAACTAGTTGATCCATATAGAAAATTGTTAGGCGCTGAAATTTCTAACTTAAGCCCCCGGTGTACCACTAGAGCAGCTGAGAATTACGCTCAACAATGAAAGTCATCCTCATTGATCAACATCACGGTCATACCCGGACCATTGTTTTAAAAGGCTGGTTAAAGGGCCTGTCCATTTGTCTGCTCGGGGCCCCTGTGGCCCTGGGGTATTTTGGCTATCAGCTGGCTATTTCGCAAAATGCTGAGATTTTTACTGAAGAAACAGCGCAGAGCTGGGAACGACAAATCAAAGTTCAGGCTGAGCAGTTAGCTGATATAAAAAAACAGTCAGAGCAACAATTAGAAGCGCTCACCCTCCGCTTGGCAATGATGCAGGCTAGACTTGTGCGCCTGGACGCAGTTGGTGAGCGAATAACCACTATCGCCAATCTTGATAACGGGGAGTTTGATTTCAGCCAGCCGGTTCCTCTTGGAGGGCCAGGACTCACATCTTCAGAAAGCTACTCTAATTCACAGTTTATTGCCGCAGTGGATCAACTTGAGAATCAGTTAGAAGATCGTCAGCAACAGTTGGAGATTCTCGAAAGCCTCATGGACGAAAAGCAGATTCAATCCGATGTATTTATCGCTGGTCGACCAGTTGAAGGTGGTTGGATTGCCTCCCGATTTGGCCAACGGCCAGACCCGTTTACCGGCCGCCTGGCATTTCACGCAGGTATGGATTTTACTACCGGAAGAGCCGGTGCCGATATCAATACAGTGGCTTCCGGTGTTGTAACCTGGTCAGGGCCACGTTCAGGCTATGGACTTATGGTTGAAGTCAATCATGGCAATGGCTTTATGACCCGCTATGCCCACGCTGAAAAGCTGCTGGTAGAAGTCGGCGATATTGTTAAAAAGGGCCAAAATATCGCACTGGTTGGCTCAACTGGACAATCCACAGGACCGCATGTGCACTTTGAGGTTTATAAGAACGGTCGCGTTGTCGATCCAGCAGCTTATATCCATCGCACAGCCAGATAAGCCTCACCCCACCACACCCTTCTTAGTTTGATTCGATGGCAGGCAGCGCTCGTCATTGTGTTTTGTATCACTTTACAACCGGTTTATTAAAAATATCGCTATGAACATTCTTAGCAAAATTATTGGTAGCAGCAATTCTCGCAAACTCAAAAAAATGCAGAAAGCCGTTACACTGATCAACGGCTTTGAAGAACAGCTTAAATCACTGTCTGATGACGAGCTGAAAGCTAAAACCACTGAGTTTCGCTCGCGCCTGGAAGGAGGTGAGTTGATAGACAAGTTGCTACCTGAGGCCTTCGCTGTAGTGCGTGAAGCAAGTGTCCGGACACTGGAGCTCAGGCATTTTGATGTCCAGTTGATCGGTGGCATGGTTCTGCATCAGGGCAGTATTTCTGAGATGCGGACAGGGGAGGGTAAGACCCTGGTTGCTACTCTACCTGCATACCTGAATGCTCTGAGCGGTAAGGGCGTACATATTGTCACTGTGAATGAGTACCTGGCCGAGCGCGATGCCAACTGGATGCGACCTATCTATGAATTTCTTGGCTTGACAGTGGGCATAATCAAATCTGGCCAAAGCCCTGAGGGCAAAAAGGCGGCCTATGAGTCTTCAATTACCTATGGAACCAACAACGAGTTCGGATTTGACTATTTGCGAGATAATATGGCGTTCCGCCTCGATGACAAGATGCAAAGAGAGTTGTGCTTTGCGATTGTCGATGAAGTTGATTCCATTCTTATCGATGAGGCGCGAACACCGCTGATTATTTCCGGTGCCTCTGAAGACAGTTCTAAACTCTATACAGCCATCGACAATTTGATTCCCAGGCTCGAACGGGGTGAAAAGCAAGAAGCGTCAAAGATGGAGATGATGGACAAGAACTTTGTTCGTGAAGAATCTGGCCATTTCACCGTTGATGAAAAAAGCAGGCAGGTTGAGCTGACTGAAGCCGGACATGAATTTGTAGAAGATTTACTGATAAGCAAAAAATTATTGGGTGAGGGTGAATCGCTTTATGCGGCGACTAACTTGTCACTGCTTCATCATGTGCAGGCAGCATTAAGGGCCCATCATTTGTTTAATCGAGATGTCGAATACATCGTTCAGAACAGGCGTATTGTTCTGATCGATGAGCATACTGGCCGTACTATGGAAGGTCGGCGACTGTCTGAAGGTTTGCATCAGGCCCTGGAAGCAAAAGAAAAGCTTGAGATTCAGAGTGAAAGCCAAACACTTGCTTCAACAACATTTCAGAACTATTTCAGGCTGTACGACAAACTGGCAGGTATGACGGGCACAGCGGATACGGAAGCTTTTGAGTTTTCGCAGATCTATGGATTAGATGTGATTGTTATTCCAACCAATCAACCGATGATCAGAGAAGATGCGAATGACTTGATATTCCTGTCAATGGAAGAAAAGTTCGAAGCGATTCTTAATGACATTATTGAGATCAGAGACAGCGGCGCGCCGATATTGGTAGGTACCGCGTCAATTGATACTTCAGAGATTCTTTCGAACTTTCTTACCGGGAAAAAAATCGCTCATGAAGTACTCAACGCAAAATTTCATGAAAAAGAGGCTGAAATTATTGCCCAGGCCGGGCGCCCTGGTGCTGTAACTATTGCCACCAATATGGCTGGGCGCGGCACAGACATCGTTCTGGGGGGTAAATGGGAAGCCGAAATTGAAGCCCTGGACAATCCTTCCAAATCACAGACTGAAGCGATTAAGGCGGATTGGCAAAAGAGACATGATCAAGTCATCGCGGCTGGTGGTCTCCATATCATTGGGACCGAGCGGCATGAATCAAGGCGTATCGATAATCAGTTAAGAGGTCGGTCAGGTCGGCAGGGTGATCCTGGATTTTCCAGATTTTATCTCTCTATGGAAGATAATTTGCTGCGTATATTTGCCAGTGAAGGGGTAAAGAATTTTATGCGGCGCCTGGGTATGGAGCGAGGAGAAGCGATAGAGCATGGCATGGTTACGCGTTCTATTGAGAAAGCTCAGCGCAAGGTGGAAGGCCGCAACTTCGACATCAGAAAACAATTACTTGAATACGATAATGTGGCAAATGATCAAAGGACCATCATTTACCGTCAGCGTAATGAATTAATGGCAAGTGATGGTATCTCTGACTTGCTCAAAGAAATGCGGGAAGAGGTTGTTTCACAAATAGTTGATGACTACATACCACCGCAAAGTGTGCCTGAACAATGGGATATCGAAGGGCTCGAGAATGCCATTACGACTGAGTTCAATTCCACGCAGCCTGTTCAGAAATGGCTTGATGAAGATGATCAGCTTTATGAGGAACAATTAAAGGAAAAGCTGACATCGATCCTGGAGCAGGAATACGAAAAGAAGAGTTCAGTTGTCGGTGAAAACATGCGCTTGTTTGAAAAGCAAATCACCTTACAAATTCTCGACAGTCTGTGGAAAGAGCATCTGGCTACAATGGACCATTTGAGACAGGGTATTTTCCTGCGCAGTTATGGCGGGAAAAACCCCAGGCAGGAATATAAACGTGAGGCATTCGCTCTGTTCACGGAGCTTTTGGGCAATCTGCAAAGAGAGTCGATCAAAGTGTTGAGTCACGTACAGATTCGTCAGGAAGATGCAGTGGACAGTATTGAGCGGAAGCGTCGGGAGGAACAAGCTAATGAGCGGATGAGTTTCCAGCATCAGGCGGCATCCGCATTGAGTCCAGCAGAACAGGCAGCGGCTGCAGAGACGGGTACCGCCACTCAACAACAAGGCCAGGGTACGACAGAGCGACAAACACCTTTCGTCCGCAATGTGCCTAAGGTTGGGCGTAATGATCCCTGTCCATGTGGGTCGGGAAAGAAATACAAAGCCTGCTGTGGAAAACTCGGATAGTTGTCGATGACAGAAACTCGGATTGCAAATGCTCTGGATTTTGGGGTGGTACATCCCGTTAAGGGGGTTCGGCTTGGCGCGGTTGCTGGTCATATCCGCTATAAAAATCGATTAGATCTGGTGTTAATCGAGTTAGCTGAGAACACGACAGTTAGTGGGGTGTTTACTCAGAATGCCTTTTGTGCAGCGCCAGTGCTGGTGGCCAAAAGGAACCTGCAGTCCCGGAACGTCCGCTACTTCCTGATCAACACTGGTAATGCCAATGCAGGTACTGGGGAGCAAGGAATTAAAGATGCGAATCGGTGTTGTTCGGAACTTGCTGATCATGTTGGCGTCAACGCTGATCAGGTACTGCCGTTTTCAACTGGAGTGATCGGCGAGCTGCTACCAGTAGAAAAGATTTCAACTGCAATTCTGTCATTATCCAGGTCTCTTGCTGTAGAAAATTGGCATGATGCTGCAGTGGGGATCATGACGACCGACACACGTCCAAAAACAGCAAGCCGACAGTTGAGCGTTAAAGGCCAAATTATTACAGTGTCCGGTATAGCGAAAGGCTCCGGCATGATCAGGCCAGACATGGCGACAATGCTTGCATTCGTTTGCACGGATCTGGCTATTGCCAGCGCCGAATTAGATTCGCTTCTAAACCAATCAGTACAATACAGTTTTAACCGAATCACTGTGGACGGCGATACCTCAACTAACGATTGCTGTATGCTGGCGGCGACTGGTGCTTCAGAATTGTCCTACGACTCTCTGAC
This sequence comes from uncultured Pseudohongiella sp., assembly GCA_965198435.1. Taxonomy (GTDB): domain Bacteria; phylum Pseudomonadota; class Gammaproteobacteria; order Pseudomonadales; family Pseudohongiellaceae; genus UBA9145. The sequence goes on from OZ240664.1 coordinate 1,607,889, forward strand.
TGGCACAGAAAAAGAGAGTTTTAGAAGCGCCTTGTCTGAATTGTTTCAAGACCTCGCAATGGGCTTGATTCGTGATGCTGAGGGAGCCTCTAAATTTGTCACGATCAATGTTGAAGGTGGCGCAACTTCTGAAGAGTGCCTGCAGGTTGCCTACACAATAGCCGAATCTCCCCTGGTGAAAACAGCATTATTCGCCTCTGATCCTAACTGGGGTCGAATTCTGGCAGCGATCGGTAGAGCCGGACTGGCTGATTTGGACGTAACAGGAGTGGCTGTATTTTTTGGTGATCATCTTATTGCCGCCAATGGTTCTGTTGCGCCTCAATATAATGAAGCCATTGGGCAACAGGAAATAGGAAAAGATGAGGTTTCAATCACAGTCAGGCTGGGCAGGGGAGAGAGTCGCGAGACGGTTTGGACCTCAGACCTTTCTTATGACTATGTCCGCGTGAATGCCGAATATCGAACCTGATCGTGATTGAACAATCCTTAATTCATGTCGCTGTTGGTGTAATCATCAACCATCACAATGAAGTACTGATCTCTCTACGTCACGTAAACAGTCATCAGGGTGGGCGTTGGGAATTTCCCGGAGGGAAACTGAAAATAGGAGAAGACGCACGGTCTGCTCTTTGCAGGGAGTTGCAGGAGGAGCTGGGTATTCGAGTTGAGATCGATTGTGAATTACTAAAAGTACAATACGATTACCCGGAAAAATCCGTTTTGTTAGATGTTTGGACAGTTAAAAAATTTCAAGGCGAACCTGCCGGAAAAGAAGGGCAGCCAATTCAGTGGGTTCATGTGACAGATCTGGATCCTCAACAGTTTCCACCAGCAAATGGGCCAATCATCCGGGCTTTACACAGGCACCTGGATCTTGCGCCGACCTGACCTCAACCTCCTTCCTCCCCGAGCAATCTGCGTTAAATTCGAAAAATAAGGCTTTCCCGGAGGTGACAACGTTGCCTGTTTCAGGCAGCCAATCGGGGAGGAATATTACGGCAGGCTACTGAATTTTCAGGATTTGCTAGAGGTTGGGAAAGGCGATTCTTGCCAGATTGTGATAAAGATTGTGATAAAGTAGTGGGGAAATTAGCAGATACAGCCGCTCGGGATGGCGAAATCCGTGATCTGCCGGGTCTGTCTTCTGATCTGTGAACCAGTTCACTGAGATTTACGCTGACTTATTGAAACTACAAGCTTTATGGATCAGTTTTATGAGAGGGGAAAAGGCCATGGCACACTCTGAACACCGGTCAATCTCGTTTGTAACAACCCTTTTTTGGGGCGTGATTTTTGTAATTCATTGGCAACCTGCTTTTGCAGACCGTGCTGTCCTTGTTGACTCTGCTGTGCTGGTTGAATCCAGTCCCGCTGCTGAAGAAATTGACGATGCTGGGGATGAGCCTGAGCTAGAAACAGAAACAGAAACAGAAACAGAAACCCAGGTTGACGCAAGCTATATCAGTTCTGGCGATTGGGCGGTAACGGGGCCTGCATTCATCAATGCTGCAACTTATGTATTCGATCTTGGCACAACGACTGAAGTCACTGCGGCAACCTTAACCTTACCCATACAGGAACTGTATCCGCAAAATAATGCAGCGCCAGTTGAGATCAGGTTTTTCTCTGATAACGGTATCATTGAAGTTACTGACTACTCAGTCGGTTTCACTGAACCGCTTGCAGAAATAGACGCCGCGCTGTTAACAGAGATACGGGTAGACATAACTGGTGCGGTCAACGCTTCCTTAAACGCCGGTCATTATATTGGTTTCAGAATAACCAGCGCTGTTGAACCTGGCTCTGTCGATTTGGAACTTATCCCACCTTATACCGGAGTCAGGCTGGTTGATAATCCCTTCTTGGAATTTGTTCCAGGACCGGCCCCGTCACCGGCCAATGATGTAGCCCGATTTGATGGTTTTACATTGCAGGTGCCAGAGATCGAGGTGCCTGCAATTGGAGAGGCGACAGCAGAATTCAAATTGATAGACCCAAACCAACTGATATTTGAGCTCGCTCAGGTAGCTGTTTTGGAAGATGCTCCACCACCATTACCTCCATCGGGTGCAGACCTGTTTAATTGTTCGGCCTTTGAGCGACCTGAGGCTGCTGGCATTGTCGAGGGAATAGCAACTTACTCTGTCAGTTCAGGCATTTTGGATGTGCCTGCTGTGGATTTTAATGGAAAACAGGTCACGGTGCGATTGGAGAATATAGCGGGCACCAGCCCTGCCCGGTTTAAAACGCTCAGTATCGGTGTACTGCAATCTGGTCCGCCAGATGCAACAGTTTCGGCCTTGCAGGGTGGTCTGCTGGTAGAGCCGACCCAGGACTTCGTTTCTTTATGCCACGGTTGGGTATTGACAGGAGATTTCATCCGCAACCGTGTTGTTGAAAGAAACATCATTAGCGGCGAAACCGGGGCCACTTATGCGTTCAACACAGCTCCAGATCAATTTACCCTGGATCGTGCGAATAATCGTGTATTCATGACTGTATTTCCGGAATCAGAGCGCCTCTATGTGCTGGATTTAGTCACAGGGCAGATCACCTGGAATCGGATTTTCCAGACGCTCTCATCAGAAGCCGATTCAAGCCACACCGATGGTTTCGCGCCGAGGGATATCGCATTGGGAGAAGGTGGCAACATATTCACCTTAATGTTTGGTCATGGTGGCATGGGTCTTCGGATGGGGCTGATGGACCCTGGTGGTAATTTCTTAATTGACAGTATTCCTCTGGAAGAACCTGTCTACCAAATAGAGTATGACCCGGTTCTCAATCATGTATTTCTGGTCGCCGCATCCAGTTTGACCACTCTTGACTTTGATCCATCAACAAATGCCCTCACGGTTGTACCTGGCACTGGTGTTCCAGTGGGTTCTGAGTGTACTGACTTCGATATTTCACCCGATGGGTCCCGACTTGCATATGCCTGCCCCGATGGCAACTACCCAGAACCTAATTTCAGCATCGCGGACATGGATCCTGAAAACTATTTCAACAATGACGGAGCATGGTTCTTTGTTACCTCTCCGGTGAGCGCAACGTTTTCTGCTGATGGCACCTTATTGATCGGTACTGACAACGACCGGCTTTACATCTTTGACGCAGTAACCCATCTGATATTGGAAGACTTTGCATTAGGTCTACCTGCAGGTGAGACAATAAGAAAGGTACGAATATCAGAAGATGGGGAGCTGATTTATATTTTTCTCAATAATGAAAATCGAGTAGCTAACAGTAAATTTTACTGGATGGAAATGCCACCTGCCACCGGTACACCATTGTAATCGCAGGGCAATCGACTGAACGCCTCTGTCGCGTCGAAGATGTGCAGAAGTGTATAAATTCTGGCTTCAGATCGACGAGAAAGCGTCACTTGTTCACTTTTTGTTCTGAAAGTGCGCACGAAAATCCATTCAGTCAATTGCCCTGATTGTAATCGCCTACTGCAAAGGATTTTCGTCGTCGCTTTCCACGGGGTAGAAAGGGTCGCCGGGGATATTATGTTTCTCCGTAGCCCAGTCTCCGAAATCTATTAACTGACAACGTTTGCTGCAAAATGGGCGGTATTTGTTGTTGTCCTTCCAGGCAACTTGTTTTTGACAAGTGGGGCAGTTAACGGTTTTCATTTTCGCCATCGCTACCTGCAAAACCCAGATACATCTGATGCAGCTCTGCAACTCGTTGTTCAAGAAATTCCGGTGCTTGTTCGTTATTAATAATATCATCCGCCAGCGCGCAGCGCCCCTCGCGTTTCATTTGCGATTCAATAATTGCTCTTATCATGGATTTCGATCCACCATCTCTTGCCAGGGTTCGCTGTAGCTGAGTATTTTCAGAAACATCCACGACCAGCACCCTGTTAACCAGGTCTTTTTGCGCAGTTTCCAGTAGTAAGGGCGATTCAAGGATACAGTAGAGAGAGTCTGTATTGTTTATTCTTACGCGAATGAGTTGTGCGATAAGCGGATGCAGAAGGGCTTCCAGCCAATGGCGTTCTGTCTCATCGGAAAAAACAATCTCTCTCAGAGCTTTTCTGTTTAATGCCCCATCTTCGGAAAGCACTTGTCTGCCAAAATGTTCACTGATAGCTGCCAGGGCTTTGCTGCCAGGCATTACTGCCTCACGGGATAACCTGTCTGCATCAATTACAACTACCCCCAGATTCGAAAACTGATTTGCAACGGTTGACTTGCCGGAACCGATACCACCTGTCAAACCAACTACGTACATAGATCCAAAATGCCTGAAGACATAAGTCTATCCTGATACCGAATTCAAGTAGATATTATGAGTTGGGGGCCCCAAACCAGGATGATGAATCCGGCGCCAGCGAGATAGGGACCAAATGGCATAGGCTTGGCGTGATCACGGCCGGTAAAAAGAATCAAGGCGATACCGAATACTGCTCCAGCCAGAGAAGATAAAATGATGACGGGTAACAGGCTTTGCCATCCCATCCATGCGCCGAGGGCAGCGAGCAACTTGAAATCGCCATATCCCATGCCCTCCTTGCCAGTTGCCAATTTGAATATCCAGTAAAAGCCCCATAGAGAAAGATATCCGGCAATTGCACCAATAACAGCATCATACGCGCTTACACCAGACCCTACATCAATCGCATTTACGAACAGTCCGAGCCAAAGTATTGGGATCGTAATGTCGTCGGGTAATAGTTGATGATCATAGTCAATCATTGTCAATACCACGAGTGACCAGGTGAGCAGCAGTAAAGCAGCCGTCAGCAATGTGGGTCCGAAGTAATAAGCAATGAGCCCTGACAGCAACCCGTTAACGAATTCGATTAAAGGATAGCGTAATGAGATTCTGGTTTTGCAGGAAGAGCATTTCCCGCCCAGCATCAAATAACTGATTACAGGGATGTTTTCCCATGGCTTAATGCGATGGTTGCAAACCGGGCAATGAGAGCCTGGTTTAGCCAGGTTAAATGTATCAAAAGATACCGGACTGCCATCATTTGATGCTGGGTCTTTGATTTCCAGGAATTCACAGCAGTGCTCACGCCAATCCCGCTGCATCATTATTGGCAGGCGATAGATGACCACGTTAAGAAAACTGCCAGCGAGCAGGCCTGAAACGGTGCAAAGTATGACGAGGAAACCCGGGCATTCCCTCAGTAGATCGATTATTGCCACGTCCTGGACTTGATTCGCTTACATTGCAGCGCCAAGCTGGAAGATTGGTAGATACATGGCAATCATCAATCCTCCTACCAGGATACCCAGCACTGCCATGATCATCGGTTCCATCAGAGCAGTAAGGCCGTCAACTGCATTATCCACTTCGGCTTCGTAGTGGATTGCACATTTATTGAGCATCGAGCCCAATGCCCCTGATTCTTCTCCGATGCCTACCATCTGGGTAACCATCGGAGGAAACAGAGCGGTGCTTTTAATCGCAAAATTTAATTGCTGGCCAGTAGTGACGGCGTCTCTAATCCTGCGAGTGGCAGTGGCATACACAACATTACCTGTTGCGCCGGCTACTGAATCCAATGCACTCACGATGGGCACACCCGCTGAGAATGTTGTCGCCAGTGTGCGGGTAAAGCGCGCATGGCAGGAACTGTTCATGATCGGGCCGATGATTGGCATTTTAAGTGTCACGCGATCCAGGAAATTACGAAAGTTCTCAGATTTTAATTTCGCCTGCGCGAAGAAATAACTTCCTGCGGCCACACCGATAACAACTTTCCACCAATGGGCAATGGCAAGATCAGAGAGATTAAGCACAATCTGTGTGAACGTTGGCAGTTCGGCTCCAAAACTGGAAAATGTTTGAGCAAACTGCGGTACAACTTTCACCAGCAGAATACCGGTCACCACAATCGCTACCACGATGACTGCGATTGGGTAATTCATTGCCTTCTTGATCTTTGCCTTTAACGCTTCTGACTTCTCCTTGTAAGTAGCCAGTTGATCCAGCATTGTTTCCAAGGCACCTGACTGTTCGCCAGCAGCCACCAGATTACAAAACAGGTCGTCGAAATACTGAGGGTATTTGCGAATACAATCGGCGAAATTATTACCCGCCGCGATATCGTCATGGACCAACAAAACCAATTCTCTCATGGAGGGTTTTTCCAGACTCTCACCGACAATTTCAAAGGATTGAACGAGGGGAATACCTGCTTTTATCATGGTTGCGAGCTGGCGAGTGAAAACTGCAATATCTCCCGGAGTGATCTTCTGTTTTCTGGTTCCAAACAGTTCTTTAGGCTTGCGACGAACTTTTGTTGGATTCACCCCCTGTTTGCGTAACTGAGCCTTTACCAGGGCCTGACTGCTGCCTTGAATCTCACCTTTGGTTTTGTTTCCAGCTTTATCAGTTCCCTGCCAGAGATATATACTCTGTGCGGCTTCAGTTGCCATAACTCACCTCAGTGGGGTCTCTCTGCGGTCCATATTGTGATGCCTGACTATAGCACGAGCACGGTACACAGAGCAGAATTAAGTCAGGCGGTCAGCTTCTTTAAGATTCGCAGCCCCTTGAGCTGCCCTGATTAGTGCAGCTCTGCACAGGGCGTGAATGCCCGTTTTTTCTTGCTGCTCAACCAGTTCCAGGGCATTTCCACCTGCCATGATAAACCTGGAAAGGCCAGCAGTGACGGGAACGGCTTCCTGTATTTCCAACCTTCCCTGGCAGCCTTAATGGCAGCGCTCGCAACCAACAGATCGAAGTACGTAAGCTCTTGATTACATCAGCTTTAAACTCTTCGTCTGTGAACAGTTTCTTTATAGTGCCTGCACAATCTTTTGGCAAGTCTCTGGAGGATAATCAGGTGAACGTCTGGTCAGGTTATATCCTGGAATCTACATGAATCCTGGCCTTGTCAAAGTCTCCACCGCCTTATTCTTATGCAAAGTGGCCAATACAGGATGCGCGGTTTACCCCGCCTTGATAGCAATTGCAGCGGCTTTGAAATCGCGCATTCCATCTGCCCTGATGATATCCGAATCCTGGCGCAACACAGCTCGTAAGGCTGACGCGAAACCAGTCCCTGTGCGTGAGTTTAATGCAATCTGATTTATGCCCTGAGCTGATTTCGATGATGTCTTCGATGCTTACAATATTATTCCCTGAAGGGTTCAGAAAACTCAAAGCCGAATATAAAAATAGACCGTGGCCACTGCCGGTCGGCTGTTAACAAGCCAAGGCCCTGTCGCTGCGATATAGCGTTGAGAAACTGATCTTTCTGCTATTCATCATAACTCAGAGCATCAATGCCGATAATGGCTGTTTGAGAATATAACAATCCAGGTACAATTTTTTCACCCCAGGATGGAGGCAGACAATTGATTCGAAAGTGAGTCGCGCGTCGCCATCAAATTTTTACTTTTATATGCCCATCTTGAGGAAGTCGAGCTTTGCTAAAACCTTCATACGGGATATGACTCTATTTGCAATGTTTAGAGATGGCTGTTTTACAGTATGTAAAACCCCATCGATTCTGAATCGCACTCGATACAAATTTGCATATAGTTCAATATGAATGTCTGAGGCTCAATCGCGTATAGCTTCGACAAACAGTTTGTTTACGAATCGAACAATCGGCCTGCCGTTCTTGCTGTGTTTCTCCTCACTGTATTGCTGTGTTTCCACACCAGGAATATCCTGGTCGCCGCTTTCCTGGGTAAGGGGTTCAATGGATTCAGAGAAGCCGTTGTTTTGTTGTGAGATATGCGCCGAAATGCAGGATCGCAATTAGCAGAATCATAATCGAGAGTGCGAAACGATAATGTATTTACAGCGCAACCCTGTAAAAAAATTGATCTCTTGCAATGCGTACAGATCGCTCGGATCAGATGTGGTAAGGGCGAGCCGGTGGAATGTTTGCAGCCGTGGTAAAATTCGATGTTTGCTGATGAGCTCCTGAGAAACGATGTTTTGCAGTCTAAGACTTTTATCAAACGAACCCGGGTTGAGCAATTTAAGTTAAGCAATTCCAGTCGAGCAATGGCAGCGCAAATTCAGTTGCTGCTGAATGGGCTGCATTGAAATCAGAAATGTTTTTATTACCTGGTAGATGAGCAACGTAGCTGCCTGGCTGACTATTGGTAGAGTTTAAGGCTTGAATTGCTTCTGCCTGGCTGGCGAGTTTGTTGTGAACCAGTCGTTTGGCCAGCCCGGTAATCGCTTCCATGGTATAAGTAAAGTTCGTCAGCTTGCGCTTCTGTTTTCTCGGGGTTTGATAAAATTACAGTCAAGTCAGTCTGTATTGGCTGAGCTGCCTGAAAAGAGTAACCGGCCCGGAATGATCTGAAACCACAGAAATTTATGCTCGAAGAGCGGCTTTAATCAGTCAGGGAAGAGTTAGAGGAGGGCCAGGGAAGTGTCAGGGCAGAGTCAAGGAAGGTCCAGGAAAGTCAGTTTCTTAAAGCAAGGAGTTTTGTTATGAGCCGTTGGAAAGCGTTTGGTATTCATCTGCTTATTAGCTCAGTTATTCTATTAGTGCTTTTGGCAATCATTATGTGGGTCTGGTTTCCCGGCATCCTGTTCAGTGTGGACGGCGGCTGGGCCGGGTTACGAATCGTCATTGGTGTTGATCTGGTGCTGGGTCCGCTGCTGACCCTGGTGGTTTTCAATACCAGTAAGCCTGAACTGAAGTATGACCTTGCTGCGATTGCTGTATTTCAATTCGCCTGCATGGCTGCAGGAATGTGGATCGTTTACTCAGAGAGGCCATTAGCGCTGGTCCTGGCTCATGACACTGTTTACAGCCTTGCTACCCAGGAGTTTGAGGATTTTGAAAAGGACCTTGCCATTCTGGAAGCGTTTCCCGGGTCGTTTCCGAAACTTATCTATATTGAAATGCCTGAGGATGAAGTGGCTGCTGACATAGCCGCCGTTCGAAGCCAGTTTATTGGCGATCCACTCTACATTCAGACGGATCTGTATCGTGCTTTACCGGGCTCTGACATAGCTTCGGTTTTTCGGCGGGATTCAAGTATTCGGAATGGCGTCAGCACTCAACTGCTGGATCAACTACCTGACAATTGTTATTTTTCAAAGTTCATCTCAGCTGTTACCAGTGGCTATGTGTGCTTTGATAGCGATAAAATAGAATACGTTTCGTACTATCCCGAAGAATATACGCGCAGGGCAGCAGCAGAAAGCTCAATTGACGCAGGCTCAACTGATATAGGCTCAATTGACATAGAAAATGTAGAAGCAAACAGTGCTGACGCCGGGGAGATGGATACAGCGATTGCAGATCAAGAAGCTGCTGGTTAACTGTAATGTCTGACTCTTGCAGGGGACTCTCGAGAGGATTTTCGATAGGGCTTTCAATAGGGTTTTCAAGAGATTATTGGCAGACGTCTTTAGACGATCACAAAAGCGATGTTGCAAACCGTCACGAATGGCCGTTACGAATAGGAATAGCAATGCAATGAAGCCGATTGCTGGACACCTGTTGTTATCGGTGAGTCAGTAGTATCCACCATCGATCCAGGTTCCACCCATAACCCATTAGGTGGGTAGGGTCTAGGTGGGTAGGCTCACATCCTAGGGCAATCGACTGAATGGATTTTCGTGCGCACCTCGAGCACAAAAGGTGAACAAGTGGTGCCCCCTCGTCGATCTGAGGCCGAAATTTATACACTTCTGCCCATTTTCGACGGGACAGAGGCGTTCAGTCGATTGCCCTGGCTCACACCCCATGCACTGAGCGTGTGCCTTGATTGTGTATCGTGGTCTTGTATATGGTGTGCTGGCAAGGTCCGTACCATCTGCCCGACAGGTTACGGTAATCACCTTGTCCAGAGCCTTAATCCCATGATCAGTTGCAGTCTGTGCCTGTGCTGGCGGAATGCTGCGGGTGTCAGTATCCGTGTCGGCAGGAGAATTAAACCGGTCATAATAAGTTTGCGTGATAACTGTGGCTCTATAATGGCTGGTCTGTGGTAGTGCAGTAGCTGAGTAGCAGGCAGGAATTGCTTCGAAAAAACGCACCCGACTTCGATACAGGTCTCAGGCAGGAGGGGCTACAGAGGGTAGGATGCAGATGATTGCAGCAATAATCATGAGTCCAATCAGTGTGAAGCCTTGCTGGTTAATTTTCCCACGGGGATTATTCATAGAACCCCTGATATCTGGAATTTTTCTCTGACACTGGTAGACGGACCCTCATTATTTATTGCTTGTTATTGCCTAATCCAGGCGATTTTGAGTAGCGGGCTCGGAATATTTTATGGAAGTCAATGGAAGATGGCAGTAATGCGAAGTTAAGTAATGAACAGCAGGCATGTGAGTGCACAGTCCCGATGTGAGAAAATGGCAGCGCCTCAGTGGCGGCGGGCGCTGCCTGGGAACTTTCAAATCAAGAAAAAAAGAAGTCAAAGAACCTTAAATGAAATGATTAGCAAAAGCCTCCAGTGAAGCAGGTACCACCTTCTGTCCACTGAACTGGAGGAATAACACCATTAGGTGTTAGTATGTAAGTCACACCTGCCATCGCTTCGGCATCACCACTATTTGGATCACCAGCAACAACTGGAGCAGTATTACGCCAGGTCATAGTGATAATACCGTTTTCAACCACAGCGCCATGAGTGCCGTCAGCTACAGTTTCATTAGGTGGGATACCAAGTACACTTCCATCAAGTGCGTCCAGGTTTTCAGGACTACGTGTTTGGATAGCCAGTTCCACAGCAGTTTTGCGAGGAGTAGCGGCTAAAATCAGTTCTGAGAACGCAGCACGGTTAGAGTAGTTCTGGTAGGCAGGCAGAGCTACCGCAGCCAGAATTCCGATAATCGCTACCACGATCATTAATTCAATAAGTGTAAAACCTTGAGTCTTTAAAGTGTAAAACCTTGAGTCTTGTCTTCATGCTCATTTCTACCTCAGTTATTAGTTTTTGTTTCATGCTTTATTGCATTTATTATGCACTACAGACTCACTTTATTATTAATTTAGACAAAAGTACATTTATTATTCATTATTGCCAGATATTGATCCGCTGAGTTTTTCAACGGCTGCATAGATATGCACACTTACTATAAGTCTATAAGTAAGTGTGATAGGCATGGACTGTACCAGCTTTAAGGGAGATGGTATAACCTGTTGATATATAAATATAAAAATTTATTGTAGAGAAATTTCCTCTGCCAGATGCTGTTCCTGCCCTGCTGACTGCGGAGCTTACTGACAATTTGTCATAGTGCTGAGGCATAGTGTGTCACATCAGCTAAGGCTAAGCTGTCGAATGCGGCCCATCACCTGCCTGAATCCGATCTGGTTGAATCTGGTGGCACCACAGGCGGAGGTCAGGTTTGGGAGGTCAGGTTTGATAGATGTTTCATATCACCGGCATTCTACTTCTCATTCCACTTTTCAAGTCCGGGTTTAAACGCAGGGCTGCCTGCATTAGCTGACGCTTCTGAACCAGCTCAGTCTGTCTGACGGCGAGTACGGCTCAGTAAATGCCCAGACAAGGCTGCCAGTCTCAGGCTGCTGTCCAGTTTGATAAGACTGCAGACTATCGACTCTGAATCATGCCCTATCGGCCAATATCTGTGATTGTTACTTGCCGTTCAGGTTTTGTTTATGGATCGGATGGCAGCATACTGTAAAAAATGTAACTAATTGAAATAAATGGGGAAAGCAGTGGTCAAATATCGCCTGAACATGAAGGCCAGGCTTGCGAAAGCACCAGCGGTAGTTTACTTTTAGGCCCAATTTACAATTCAGCATGCCAGGGTCAGCATTGTGGCCCAGACACCGGGCCCTGCCGGAGGAAGTATCACATGGTTAAATCAGTGCAATTGACGAAGGTCCTCGTCCTGCTGATTGGAATGGCACCAGGGCAATTTGCTTTGGCCCAGGGCAAGACAGTAGATGACGGTGTGTTCACTGCGGAACAGGTTACTGCGGGCCAGATCGTTTACGATTTGCAGTGTAAGACCTGCCACAACATGCGCTTTTATCGCGATACTCTTCGTTCCTGGAACAATCAGCCTTTACTTTATTTATGGGAAGCGATAATGGGAACGATGCCAGCGGATAACCCAGGCTCGCTTATGTTTGAAGAATATACCGATGTAATTGCCTACATTCTTCATGAGCAGGGCTTTCCTGCGGGGGAAACTGAACTTGATCCTGATAATGGCATGGACTTGATCAGTATTAAGTCACCATAGTAAAAGTCAGCAGCCAAAAAAATACCGGGCACAACCCGGCATTTTTTGCCGGATAATTTCCTGAAGCAGAGGTTTATTGCAGACCTGGATTAAAATTTGGTTCAGGACAGTCTTGCAAAATTCTTCGTATGGTATTCCTGTCACTGGTGCCCAACTGCAAATCGTATTTGTCTGCCAGAGTATCCCAAAGCCGAACATACTCACATTGAAACTCTTCCCGTGGCAGATAACGATCAGGGCCGCGATCATTTTTGCGTCTGATCTCCCGTTTCTCCACTAACATTATATTTAACGGGTCATTAGAGAATGCCAGCTTCTTATCCGGCATCCAACGATCGCCGCCGTGAGTATGCGCATACATGCGGGGAATCACGTGGTCGACATCTATTTGCACAGCAACCGTAAAAGTTTTTCCAGTGTATTCGTCCAGCCACTCTCCGGTACGAACCACACAGTTTCTTGGGTTGGTATATTTTACTCCCGTTCGGCTGGTGAGGATTAACATTTCCTGACGAGTGGATTGACAATCCTGATCGAAATCTTCTTCAAACGACCAGTCATCTTCGTTGAAGAATTTTTCGCGATCTCTGTAGTCTGTCATGAAACTGTCTCGCCGCGAGCGTCCTGTGCCAAAAGTATCTGGCATTTGGCAGGCGGTCATATGGCAATGATATGAAGCGCCATAGTAATGTCCGCCGTTGATATCCAGGCTGCCCGGATGTCCAACAAGCAATGCCGGTACTGATAGCAGTGTGAAGCCAGACAGGTATTTAACAACTTTATGATACAAATCGATTCCTCCTGCATGTGAGATGGCAAACGATAATCGGCTTGATGAGTAACAACTCTGTGCTTAACAGGTTAACATTGATAAATCGATGGCCTGGCAGTTTTTTGTCAACGCTCCGACAGAAATACAGTCTACGCCAGATTCTGCAATCGCGACCAGATGTTTAGAGTCTATGCCGCCAGAGGCTTCCAGCCTGGCGCGACCATCAGTGATCGTTACCGCTTGAGCTGTGGCAGCCAGGTCGAAATTATCCAGCATAATGACATCTGCACCCGCATCCAGCGCCAGGCCGAGTTCTGATAAATTCTGCACCTCGATTTCTATCTCTTTTCCAGGGTTGAGTTTGCGGGCTTTTGCTATTGCAGCATCAATGCCGCCGCAGGCCGCGATGTGATTTTCTTTAATCAGGTAAGCATCAAAAAGCCCCATACGATGATTTCTGCCACCCCCAATAGCAACTGCATATTTTTGAGCTGTCCTGAGGCCAGGCAGGGTTTTTCGTGTATCCAGAATCTCTGCCCTGGTATGGTTTATGAGCTTGCTCAATTCATGGGCCTGGGTAGCAGTTGCGGACAGGGTTTGCAGGAAGTTCAGCGCGCAGCGCTCGCCGCTGAGTATTGCCCGGGCGGGACCGGCTATTTCAAGCAATACCTGTTGTGGCGTAAATTTTTCTCCCTCTGCTATTTTCCATATTAAATGAATGTTCGAATCCAATTGAGCAAACACGGCATCTACCCATGGTGATCCACAGAGCACTGCCGATTCCCTGGCAATAATTCTTGCCTGAATGGTTGTGTCTTCTGCAATCAATGATGCAGTAATATCACCGTCGCCAATATCCTCAGCCAGTGCTGTTGCAACGGTAGTCTGGATATCGTCAGGCAAAGTTGGTTTAGATACATTCACTTTGATACCTGACCATTTTTATATCCGGCCATTTCTATATCTGGCGCAGCGTGAGCGTTGAGCCACGTTGAGTAAATTCTACCTGCTGCAATGCGCTCATACCCAACAGGATCGTGCCGCTCATATTTGGCATGATGCTGGCATCGACATTGGTTAGCGTTATGTTGCCTAATACAAGCTCATCAATTCGAGTACTGTAAACTGTGATGACGCCGTTAGCAGTATTAGCCTGGCCAGCGTAGCCAGCCTTGAGGCGGGCTTCTCTTGCGATATTTTCTGGGATGGCGACATCTGTGGCTCCTGTATCCAGCAGGAATGTCACAGCGATGCCATTGATGAATCCGTTTGCCACATAATGTCCCTGGCGGTTGCGCTCAAGGATAACTTCTTTAACCCCGTTCCCGGTTTCTCGTGTTGCTGGTGATTGATTCGGGTTCACTTGTTCGTCCAGCCAGCCATCGAAAAACATTGTCAAAGCTCCCAGCGCCAACGCAAAACCCGCAATCAACATACCCTGGCCAAGACTTTTTCCGGGAGCTTTGTTACTACTCTCATTCATAGGACGGATTATGTCTTAGGGAAATGTGCAGGGAAAGTTGTGACACGGGTTGCTTTTTCGCTTAACTGATTATCACATAGCACATGGATATTAAATACTGTTTTCCTGGCTCGACAAGGCTGTGAACCAGTTCAAATCAGCCGTTCAGGGTCAATGCTGTAACCGCATCAGCGGCTTTCTTATTAACAGGTATGTTTAGGGAAGCTCTAATTAATTACCTATTAATTACCTATTAATTACCTACGTTGTTATTGCTGCGTTAAAAATCAGCTCAAAATGCGCATTTATGACCTATAAACTGCGCTTTTTCGCTGATTTTTGCCTTGCACTAACTGCCTCGCAAACATTAATCAGAGGCTCCTTAGAAAGATTTTATGATTATGGCTTCGATATCCCAGCTCAATAGCAACACATCCCTTGTGCAAAATCGTGCAAAACGGCGCAGACTGGGGTTCTGTGGTGATAGAAAAAATCAGATGGTCAGTGCGCCAGTGCTTGCGCAAACAAATGCAAACGTTAAGTGCGGATTTATTCGAAGCGGTTGATGGTTGCCTTTTTTCCGGTGGTCAGCAAGGGCAAATTGGGGAAAGCGGAAATTATTTGATGGCAATGCGTGAGTTGCGGACCAGGCAAGGTGAATTCGAACAGTCTCTGCTTGGCCAATGCATGAATATGCTGAAGACTTACTATCGGCAAGGTGATGATTCACTGAGTTTGATTGCGGCGGTTCGTAAGGGCAGTCAGGAAGGTTAAGGGCAGAAGATTCAGAGTAAAACATTCAGGGCAAAAGGTTCAGAGCAGCTTGAAATTAATCTGGCTCTTCAGTCGACGCACCGAAAGGTGGAAAAGGTGGATAAGGTGAATAAACGCCACACCCCGATGTTCGGGCAGATAGACGCTATTCAGCATAGTGCAGGATTCACAGGGGCTCTTCGATTTTTGACGGGCGAGTGCTTGTGGAATCGACCCTGCAATCATTTCGTTACATTTCGTCAAGGGCATACGCAATTGCCACTCCCGCTTGATATTCGAATAGCTTTTCTCAAACTGTTTGAACAGCACTTCTTGTTGAAAATGGAGAAGCTGTTTCTTATCGACGCTGTCAGCATTGTTACTATTGTCAGTATTTTGAAAAATCTACACAAAAAAGAATCTGTAGATCTGTAGAAAAGTGGTATTCCAGTTTTTCAAGCTTATAGCAAAGCAATAGAAACTCTTTTCATGACGCGCATCTCCAGCAGCGCTGAATGAAAAAGAGAGCGAAGTGCAGAACCGTCAGAATGAAAAGAAAGAAAGTGCCTGTAGAGAATAGAGACGCTCAGTCTCGGCACTGAATTAATTGAAGTTTCTATTTCCAGTCGGCGAATAGATTTTTTACCAAGATGATTTACATGATTTGGTCAGGTTGCCGGGCGGAGATGAAGTTCAGGATACAGCTACAACCAGCCGACACTTTCAGGCAGGTTGCCAGTAATTGATGAGTTGGATGATGAGACCGTTGTATATTCAGCCATTGATGGCAAATTCGAGAAGTGCCTTCTGTACCGGAGGCTGTTTGATAAATCTTTTTATTGCACGATACGTCGAAGTAACGGTCAGCTATGTCTCTCACGGAGTCGACCAGGAACAGCGCTGGCCACACGCAGTGGAGAATTGAGAATTGAATTTTCAGGCTGGCTATAAAACTAAGGAACCTCTGATTAATTACCTACGTTGTTATTGCTGCGTTAAAAATCAGCTCAAAATGCGCATTTATGACCTATAAACTGCGCTTTTTCGCTGATTTTTGCCTTGCACTAACTGCCTCGCAAATATTAATCAGAGGTTCCCTAAAATCAATCCTGCTGCTGCCATTGAGCTTTCCTGTCAGATTCATCACTAAATAATCAATGCGCTTATTCTGGTCCGTCAACGGGTTTTGGTCCTTAACGCCCGGTCTTTTGCTTACAACTCTTCTCATACCTAATTTATACCTATGCTTACAATGTTACTTATATCTCTACCTTTGCAGGGCATGCTGCCAATCCTGCGAGGAAGTTTGTATATCCAGATGTGGTAAGCTTTCGTGAATCTCCTGCAACCCGGTTTGCTGAGAACAAACATGAAGCGAGATATCGACAGGCATTTATTTGTAAATGCGCAGTACATACCATCACCAAATCACAGTGAGCGGCCCCCGCATACCGATATCAGCCTGCTGGTCATTCACAATATCAGCCTGCCACCAGGTGAGTTCGGAACTGACTGTGTTGCCCGGCTTTTTTGTAATACATTGGATTGTGCGGCACATCCTTTTTTTAAAGATTTGATTGATTTAAAGGTGTCATCGCATTTGCTAATCGATCGTAAAGGGGCGCTGGTTCAGTTTGTGCCATTTGATCGAAAAGCCTGGCATACAGGACAGTCTGTATTTGAAGGGCGGAAAAATTGTAATGAGTTTTCTATTGGCATTGAGTTGGAGGGTACAGATGATGAACCCTTTACCAACGCTCAATATGAGCGCCTGGAATCGGTAACACTTTCTCTGTTGGAGACCTACCCCGCAATTACTTCGCAACGCATAGTGGGTCATAGCGATATTGCGCCTGGGCGCAAGACTGATCCGGGCCCCTGTTTTGACTGGGAACGCTATCTCGGGGCTGTTAATGTCTGACTGGTGAAAGTCCAAAATTGCTCGCCATCCGGCTATCATCACGCCATAATAAAAATCAGCACTGAATAGCCATCATGAAATTTCTAGTTATTCTCATTTGTTTAACCATCAATTATCTCTGGTTGAAAGATTTCGACCGGTTCGATGATGCGTGGTTTTTCAGGTTCAGGCGGCGCATGGAGGAGTGGGCTGGAGCATCCGGGTCCGGGGTTGAATTGGCGGGTTCAGCACCGTTGATCTTCATCTATGGTATTCCAATTTTGTCTCTGATAATCCTTATGTGGCTATTTGAAGGTGCAGCTTTTGGTTTGCCGACTATGTTGCTGCATATTTTAGTGTTGCTGGTGGCATTTGATCGAACCCAGCCAGGCAATATCGTTAAGTGTTTTCTGCAAAGATGGAGAGAAGGGGATTCTCAAACATGCTTCAACTACTTAAGTGAAGAAATGTGGGTACCGGAGGAAAACACGCTGGAAAATGATCAGGCATTGAGTGAGTTTTTTAAGGAGCAGCTTATATACCGATGTTTTGAAAAAATGTTTGTCATGTTTTTCTGGTATATGTTGACGGGTCCTGTAGGAATTATGTTTTGCTACATCAGTTACCAGCTCCGAGATACTCACAGTGAGAACCGGGCTGAAATAGAAAGCAAAATGGTTAGTAATATCATTCATTTGTTGGAGTGGATTCCGATTCGCTTGCTGGCCATTACATTTTCTCTTGCGGGGAATTTTGTGCACTGTTTTGAAAATCTGAAACAGTCTTTCTGGTCTTTCAGTAACGAGTCAGCCGCTTCTGAACGATTGTACAATTATGCTGGTTGCGCACTGAGTGGCTCAGACAATTCACCTGCTGATGCTGATGATTCGAAAGCCGACGATTGGCGGAAAGATCAGGAAAAAGAAATAGAAGATATCCTTGCACTATTGGAGCGCAGCCAGGCAATTTGGCTGGCAGTCCTCGCGGTGATCACAATTTTTGGCATTCAATCTGCCTGAATTTAACCCTGGCCTGTTAAATCCAGCGTGATGCTGACCGTGCTGTCTTTAAAGCCCGATGCGGATTTGTCCTCCGGCTTTTGTAGTTTCTTACAAAAACGTACAGAGATATTAAGTAAAAGCTGCACAAGGAGTTTTGATTCTGCCGACATAACGCACTGTTACTAAAAAAGAAAATTAGAAACTCGCAGGTCGGTTGAGCAAATTAAAATAAGGATAAAATATGTAGTATTACTACATATTGTGTGTATTCTTAATGGAATTCAGCCCTTGATTCCCGTAAAATGCGTGCCGATTTGTAATTAATTTACAGATTTTATGGAATCAGCCAGTGATTCTGGTGGCACATAGGATTCAGAATAGGATTCAGAAATAGGATGTAGGATAGGACGTAGATATGACCCGGCACAATGATGTAAATCCGGAAGAAACCAAAGAATGGCTGGATGCCTTACAAGCGGTCATTGATGAAGAGGGTGTCGAGCGCGCTCATTATCTGATCAATAAGCTTAATGATAGTGCTGTTCGAACGGGGCGCTACGTTCCCATCACTTCAGTAGTCACACCTTATTGCAACACGATTCCTCCACTGGATGAAGAACGGATGCCTGGCGACATGTTTATGGAACGCCAGATACGCGGCATTATTCGTTGGAATGCACTGGCGATGGTGATGCGAGCCAATAAAAGAAACCCCAGTATTGGTGGCCATATCTCTACCTTCGCTTCCTCAGCAACACTTTATGATATTGGTTTCAATTATTTCTTTCGTGGCCCCGGCAATGACCATGAAGGGGACTTAATCTATTACCAGGGGCATTCTTCTCCGGGAATATATGCGCGGTCTTATGTTGAAGGGCGCATGGATGAGGAACAGCTCGATAATTTTCGTCAGGAAGTAAATGGCAATGGCCTGTCATCCTATCCCCACCCCTGGCTGATGCCGGACTACTGGCAGTTTCCGACCGTGTCCATGGGTTTAGGGCCCATTCAGGCCATTTACCAGGCGCACCTGATGAAATATCTCCACAATCGCGGCTTGATGGATAACACCGATCGCAAGATTTGGGCCTTTCTCGGTGACGGTGAAATGGATGAGCCTGAATCCTTAGGTGCAATTTCGAAGGCCGGCCGCGAGCATCTGGACAATCTAATCTTCGTAATCAACTGTAACCTGCAGCGCCTTGATGGACCGGTGCGAGGTAATGGAAAAATCATTCAGGAATTAGAGGGCATTTTTCGCGGCGCTGGCTGGAACGTAATTAAGGTGGTTTGGGGCCGACATTGGGATCCCTTGTTTCAGGCAGACAAAGACGGCGTGCTGCAGGCGCGAATGGATGAAGTCGTGGATGGCGAATTCCAGAATTATGCCAGCCGCGGCGGTGCATACACCCGAGAACATTTTTTCGGTAAGAGTCCTGAATTGTTAAAGATAGTAGAGCAGATGTCTGACGCAGACATAATGGCTCTCAATCGTGGGGGGCATGATCCTTATAAAGTCTATGCAGCGTATGCACAGGCGGTTAAAGTCAATGGCAAACCAACTGTGATCCTGGCGAAAACCGTTAAAGGCTATGCTTTTGGTGGTGCAGCAGAAGCACAAAACGCCACACATTCGGTCAAAAAACTCGATATTGAATCGTTAAAGGGCTTTAGAGATCGCTTTGGTATTCCAATTGAAGACAGCAAGTTAGAAGAAGTGCCTTACTACAGGCCGCCGGAAGACAGTCTCGAACTACGGTATATGAGGAAAATGCGTGAATCACTCGGTGGTCCTCTCCCTCAAAGGCGAAGCCAGTCTACAGCACTGAAAATACCTGAACTGGACGCGTTTTCAGCGCAACTGGAAAGCAGTGGAGACCGTGAGTTATCAACAACTATGGCGTTTGTGCGCATGTTGAGTACTCTATGCAAAGACAAAGAGATAGGTGAACGGATTGTGCCCATTGTGCCTGATGAAGCCAGGACCTTTGGTATGGAAGGCATGTTCCGCCAGATGGGAATCTACTCCGCAGTGGGTCAGCTTTACGACCCGGCAGATTCAAACCAGATAATGTTTTACCGGGAAGATAAGAAAGGTCAGATGTTGGAAGAAGGCATAACTGAATCTGGCGCATTTTCAGCGTGGCTTGCTGCTGCTACATCTTATAGCGTAAATAATTATCCGCTCATTCCTTTTTATATCTACTACTCAATGTTTGGGTTTCAGCGTGTTGGAGATTTGTGTTGGGCAGCAGGCGATTCACAGGCGCGAGGATTCCTGATTGGTGCAACTGCCGGACGAACTACTCTCAATGGTGAAGGCCTGCAACATCAGGATGGACACAGCCATGTTCTCGCTTCGACTGTTCCCAACTGTGTGACTTATGATCCAACCTATGCATTTGAGCTGGCGGTGATCGTGCGTGAAGGTTTGCGACGCATGTATGAGCAAATGGAATCAGTCTATTTCTACATCACCACTATGAATGAAAATTATCAGCAACCTGCGATGCCAAAAGGGGCAGAAGAAGGCATCATCAAAGGAATGTATTTGCTGGAAGATGGTGGTGCGAAAGATTATAAAGTGTCTAAGCCTGTTAGTCAGGATCTAAGATTGAGATTGCTGGGCAGCGGCACGATTTTGCGTGAAGTGCGAGAGGCTGCTCAAATTTTGCGTGAAGACTACTCGGTGCTGGTAGACGTATGGAGTGTTACGAGTTACAACGAATTGCGACGGAATGCCCTCGACGTTTCTCGGGAAAACATGTTGAATCCTGGCAGTAAAAAGAAAGTGCCATACGTTACTGAACAACTCGCAAAACAAAAGGGTCCTGTAATATCCGCTACCGATTACATGAAGATTTACTCTGATCAAATCAGGGAATTTGTGCCTGATGCCTATCGCGTGTTAGGGACAGATGGATATGGTCGCAGTGATAGCCGAGAGCAGCTAAGACATTTTTTCGAGGTTGATACCAGGTTTGTGGTGCTTGCTGCGCTGACGGAACTCAAAGACCTTGACCTTGTGACTGACGGGCAGATTACCGACTTTATGAAAAAGTCCGGGATCGACAGGACGAAGCCTAATCCTTTGGCTCAGTAACTCTGGATTTTTCGTATAGGAGTAACGACATTGGCAATTGAGCAAATAACAATCCCGGATTTAGGCGATGCTGGTGAGGTCGAGGTCATTGAGCTGCCAGTAGCAGTTGGTGACAGCGTTGAAGAAAATGATTCATTGCTGGTTTTGGAAAGTGACAAGGCGGCAATGGAAATTCCTGCGCCTCTTGCTGGCGTGGTTAAAAGTATTGATATCAATTTGGGTGACCAAGTGAGCACTGGCAGCCCTGTCATGACTTTGGAAACTGCTGGGGCTGTTACCGTCTCAGGGCCTGAGACACAGCCCGGAGCAGGTGATGAGGAAAAGACCTCTGAACCAGCAGCACCAGAACAGGAAGCAGATGAGCCTCAGGCTGCTGCCGACAAATCAGAAACAGTCAGGGTTGTTGTCAACGTTCCTGATCTCGGTACAGACGATGAGGTAGATGTCATCGAATTACACGTTAAAGCAGGAGATTCAGTTTCAGAAGATGATCCTCTGGTCACACTGGAGTCTGACAAAGCGGCGATGGAAGTGCCAGCAACTGAAGCAGGGGAAATAGAAGAGTTACTGCTGAATGTTGGGGACAAAGTGAAGACAGGCTCTGCCATTCTGCGTCTTAAAAGCTCAGGACCTGCTGTTGCTCCGGAGTCCGCTGAATCCGCTGCAAAATCAGTTACAGAATCGGCTGAAGAGCCGCCCGAGTCGGCTGCGCCGATGGAAACCTCGGCCAAAAAAGCCGAACCCGCACCTGCAACTTCAGGCTTAGCTGCAACTGCTGTTTCCGGCAAGGTTTATGCCGGGCCGGCAGTACGGAAACTTGCTCGGGAGTTAGGTGTGGAGCTAACTCAGGTGCCTGGAACAGGCGCCAGAGGTCGCATCATCAGGGAAGATGTCCATGAATTCGTCAAAGCCCGCATAAACTCGCCTGCGAGTGGGAGCGTGGCTGTATCGGCAGTTCCCGACATTGATTTCTCACAGTTTGGTGAGATTGAAAGAGTTGAGCGTTCCAGGTTGCATAAGGTCACTGCGGTCAATATGCAGCGCAATTGGTCTTCTATACCCCATGTGGCTCAATTCAATGAAGCGGATGTTACGGAGCTTGAAGCTTTCAGGGCGGAATTAAAGTCGGAGGCCGAGCGGCGTGGAACCAAGCTTACTTTCCTGCCGTTTCTGCTGAAAGCGTGTGCGAATGCCTTACAGACCTACCCGCAATTTAACGTTTCGCGGCATTCTTCAGGCGAATACCTTATTCAAAAGAAATACATCCACATGGGTATGGCGGTGGCGACAGAAGCTGGATTGGTGGTGCCGGTTATTCGTGATGTTGACAAGAAATCCATATGGGAGCTGGCGGAAGAGGTCCTGACGCTTAGTGCGAAAGCGCGCAATCGCAAACTAAGCATGGAAGAAATGCAGGGGGCATGTTTCACCATCTCCAGTTTAGGTGCAGCAGGCGGTACAGGATTTATTCCGATCATCAATGCGCCTGAAGTAGCCATCCTCGGCGTTGCCAGGACTGATATAAAACCGGTTTATATCGATGGGGAGTTTAAACCTAGAAAAATGCTGCCGCTTACACTCAGCTATGATCACAAAGTGCTGAATGGCGTTGATGGCGGTCAATTCGCTGATCACCTGGTGAAAGTCCTGGGTGATATCCGGCATTTAGTTTTATAGCATTTATAATATGTTAACGCCTCACTGGTTGGACTTGCTGGTCATACAAGCCCAGCTCACTTCTTTCAGACCCTGCAACCCTCCCAGGGCAATCGACTGAATGGATTTTCGCACAGATTTCCAGTACAAAAAGTGAACAAGTGGTGCCCCCGTCGATCTGAGTCCAAAAATTATAAACTTCTGCCCATCTTGTACACAACATAGGCGTTCAGTCGATTGCCCTGGCAACTCTCCAACTCTCCATTTATCTGCCGCTCAGGTGCATGGTAGACTCCTATGGGTATAGCCTAAGGAACCTCTGATTAATTGCCTACGTTGTTATTGCTGCGTTAAAAATCAGCTCAAAATGCGCATTTATGCCCCATAAACTGTGCTTTTTCGCTGATTTTTGCCTTGCACTCACTGCCTCGCAAACATTAATCAGAGGCTCCTTAAATCGACGCTGATTTGTTAAAAGAGAGTTTATCTATGCCGTCATTCGATATTGTTTCTGAAGTGGATTTGCACGAAGTCAATAATGCTTTGGATCAGGCAAATAGGGAGGTTGGTAATCGATTCGACTTTAAAGGGGTCAATGCCGAATTTTCACTCACTGAATCATCAGATATCACCGTATCGGCAGAAGTAGATTTCCAGGTACATCAGATGATGGACATTCTGCGCGGCAAACTGATCAAGCGTGGAGTTGATGTGAAAGCGTTGAAAGAGGGTGAAATTGCAGTGGCTGGTCAGAAAGCTACTATGCCTGTGAAACTTCAGCAAGGCATTGAATCTGATCTTGCCCGCAGAATTGTAAAAATGATTAAGGACACAAAGATTAAAGTGCAGACAGCGACTCAGGGAGAAAAATTGCGTGTTACTGGCAAAAAAAGAGACGATTTGCAAAGCGTTATTGCTACGTTAAAAGACGCAAAACTGGATATCCCACTGCAATTCGATAACTTTAGAGACTGAATGCTCAGCACCTCAACACACTTCAATTGATGAAGTCTAACCAAATTTAATCAGGATTAACTATGGCGACTGCTGTTACGTCTCTCTGGGGAAGTCTGCGTAGTAAATTACCTGAAAGTGTCCGACCCTGTATTGAAGCTGCACCGCTTGCGGCATTCTTCATTGGCGTTTCTTCTGCATTTCCCTATGCATTGATTGCCGCTACTCTGACGACACGGCTGGCTCAGGATGGTATTTCCAAAAGCGCGGTCACCGCGTTCGCTCTGTCTTTTTTAGCCTACAACCTCAAATTCTTATGGGCGCCCCTTGTAGACAATATTAAGTTCCCCGTGCTCGGAAGATTTGGCCAGCGCAGAAGCTGGCTGTGGGTTATCGGTGCCCTTGTGGTCGCGGCAGTGATTTTCCTTGGTGTGGCGGATCCTGTACAGTCTCTATCCTCAGTAGCGATTGGTGCAGTTGCTGTCGGCGTACTCGGTGCCACCTTTGATATTGTATTGGATGCTTACCGCATCGAGCTGTTAGAGCCCCATCAGTTGGGGACTGGTGCTGGTATGCATCAGTATGGCTGGCGGATTGGTGCTAATGTCACAGCAGCCTTGGCTTTGCTGGTAGCTGGCAGCTTCAACTGGACCGTGGCCTATATCGTCTGTGCTGTATTTGTACTGCCAGGAATTGGCGTCAGCCTGGTAATGGGCGAGCCAGAGCGGCATATCGAACCAGCAGAGAAGAGAAACATTCTGCAGACTTTGGTTGAATATTTCAGTCCGTTGGTAGAATTTATTAAACGTCAAGGTGCCTGGCTTGTTCTGTTTTTTGTGCTAATTCACAAGATTGGTGACACTCTGGCCAATCTCACATTGCGGCTATTGTTCAATGACCTGGGTTTCACGAATGGAGAAATTGCCTTTTATGATGTGGGTTTTGGTTTCGTGGCATTTCTTGCGGGCATATTTATTGGCGGCATACTTTACGTCCGCATGGGGCTCAAGCGTGCTGTCCTGTTGAGCCTGGTATTGATGGCGGTATCGAATTTCAGTTTTGCCGCTTTGGCATTAGCAGGTCATTCAAACTTAGGTATGGCTGCGGCTATCGGATTTGAAAACTTTGCCAGCGGCATAGGCGGAGTGACTGTTGTGGCTTACCTGTCAGCGCTCTGCAATTTGAGATTCACCGCTACGCAATATGCTTTGCTGTCTGCATTGGCAAGCATTGCCGGTAGAGTGTTGACTGGCACGACGGCAGGCGGGCTTATCGAATCCATGGGATATGTAAACTTCTATTTGCTCACTACTGTTTTAGCGTTTCCCGGGGTTCTTCTTTTTTGGTACATGATTCATACAGGTCTTGCTGATGTGTCTTTAGGAGATGCCGGTAAGGAATCAGCCTCCAAATCGCAATAAACAACTCCTTCAATTTAAGGAACCTCTGATTAATTACCTGCGTTGTTATTGCTGCGTTAAAAATCAGCTCAACATGCGCATTTATGACCTATAAACTGCGCTTTTTCGCTGATTTTTGCCTTGCATTAACTGCCTCGCAAACATTAGTCAAAGGCTCCCTAACTTATCAAGCTATCCAGCCAAATTTTTTCATCGAAAATTTGCCATTCACGAAAACCACACCTTCTTTTTCTAACAGGGTTTTTTGTCTGCGGTAAGATGAGCTGTCTCCCGGGAAAGAGATGCGTCCCTGTGAATTAACGACCCGGTGCCAGGGTAATCTGGTTCCCGCTGGCAAATGTTTCATTATATAGCCCACATAACGGGCATAACCGGGCAATTCAGCCAACCTGGCTACCTGCCCATAACTCGCAACTTTCCCGCGAGGTATTTGATTAACTACCTGCCAGATTTTTTCTTGATTAGTCATCAAAGATTGAATGCCATCTGATTTAAAAACGTAAAAGGCCGCGTGTTATCCGTGATCATGATAGAGTCCACTTTCACATATTAACAGGAGACACAGATGAGGATTCTGTTTCTCGCGTTTTTGATTGTCCCGCTGGTGGAGATGCTTCTGCTATTGGAAGTCAGTGGGCAGGTTGGCGGCCTGATAACCGTAGCACTTGTCGTCCTTACTGCTGTAATTGGCATTCAAATTCTGAAACAGCAGGGGCTTCCCACCTTGCTCAGAGCACAGGACCGGCTGCAATCGGGTGAATTGCCTGCTCAGGAGATAGTCGAAGGAATGATGCTGGCTGCTGCTGGTGCCTTGCTGCTCACTCCAGGATTTATCACTGATGGGGTTGGGTTTGCCCTGCTTTCAGGGCCGCTAAGGAGGCCCCTGGCCAGGCGCGCCATTGTGGCCGGGGTCGTGTCAGCCAGTGGCGCTGGCAGCTCAAACTTCCATACCAGCTGGACCAGCACTGAAACAGACTTCCAAGGAGATGGCAATGTGTATGAAGGAGAATACACGCAGCACACCCAACAGCCGGATTCCGCATTAGATTCGCCAGATTCAGCTAATGAAAGGAAAAATTGATAAAGAACAAAGCATTAATTAACAAAGATTTAGATGACCTGCTCCGGGCAGCTCAAAAAAATCCACTTCAATGCCTGTTAAGGTGTTGAATTTTGACCATTGATCCCCATAAAGCGGTACGTCACAAACTGCTGTCAACCACCGTCAGAAGTGGGCGATAGCGCTAAATTGGAGACGGAACAAGGCGATCTTTGCGGCTCCAGCAGAGACAGCCCTGTTTCTATATGGTGATTATTAATCAAATCTTAGGATTCAGGAGTGATTTGGAATGAATATCCGGCCTTTGCAAGATCGTGTAGTCGTTAGACGCACGGAAGAAGAAACTACAACAGCAGGAGGCATCGTTCTGCCGGGCTCTGCCACTGAAAAGCCTGCTCAAGGTGAAGTATTAGCAGTAGGTCCAGGTAAGCGCCTGGAGAGTGGCGATACTCAGCCTGTTGATGTAAAAGTTGGCGATACTGTCGTGTTTGGCAAGTACTCCAGCAACACAGTAAAAATCGGCGATGAAGAACTGCTCATTCTTGGTGAGAGTGAAATTTATGGTGTCATCGAATCCTGAATTGATTCGATCCACATTTTAGACACACAAGATCATTGATATAAGACAGGAATTTTAAAAATGGCTAAAGACGTAAAATTTGGCGATTCAGCGCGTCAGAAATTGCTATCAGGCGTAAACGTACTCGCCGACGCGGTAAAGGTAACTCTTGGACCTAAAGGTCGTAATGTAGTTCTGGACAAATCCTTCGGTGCCCCCACCGTCACTAAAGATGGTGTTTCAGTCGCTAAGGAAATTGAACTGGAAGACAAGTTCGAAAATATGGGCGCACAGATGGTGAAGGAAGTCGCGTCCCAAACTTCTGATGTGGCAGGTGACGGAACAACAACCGCCACTGTATTGGCACAATCAATTCTTAATGAAGGACTTAAGTCAGTCGCTGCTGGCATGAATCCTATGGATCTTAAGCGCGGCATCGACAAGGCCGTGGTTTCTTTGGTTGCTGAAGTAAGCAACCTGTCCACACCATGCAAGGATTCCAAGTCAATTGCGCAGGTAGGCACGATCTCTGCGAACTCTGATGAGGAAGTAGGTCAGATCATCGCTGATGCAATGGATAAGGTAGGTAAGGAAGGCGTTATAACCGTTGAAGATGGTTCCGGTTTGGAAAATGAGCTGGATGTTGTAGAAGGTATGCAATTCGATCGTGGTTATCTGTCAGCCTATTTCATCAATAATCAGGACAACATGATGGCTGACCTGGAGAATCCTCTGGTTCTTCTTTTCGATAAGAAAATTTCAAATATTCGTGATTTGCTGCCGCTGCTGGAAAATGTAGCGAAAGCCGGTCGCCCACTGCTGGTAGTTGCCGAGGACGTTGAAGGCGAAGCGCTGGCGACTTTGGTGGTAAACAATATGCGCGGCATCGTGAAAGTTGCTGCGGTTAAAGCGCCAGGTTTCGGTGACCGTCGTAAGGCCATGCTGGAAGACATCGCAATTCTCACTGGCGGTACTGTTATTTCAGAAGAAGTGGGTCTTAGCCTGGAAGGTGCAACTGTTGAGGACCTGGGGAGCGCAAAGCGTGTGCAGATCAGTAAGGAAAATACGACGATTATCGATGGTGCTGGCAATGCACAAAATATCGAAGGTCGAGTCAATCAAATTCGCGCACAGATTGAAGAAACTTCTTCAGACTACGATCGTGAAAAACTGCAGGAGCGCGTGGCCAAACTGGCTGGTGGTGTAGCAGTGATCAAGGTTGGTGCTGGCACTGAGATTGAAATGAAAGAGAAGAAAGCCCGTGTCGAAGACGCGCTGCATTCTACTCGCGCAGCCAATGAAGAAGGTGTGGTGCCAGGTGGTGGCGTAGCTTTGGTTCGCGCACTGCAGAAAGTTGAAGGTTTAACCGGTGACAACGAAGACCAGAACGTCGGTATCGGTCTGCTGTTGAAAGCGGTTACAGCGCCTCTGCGTCAAATCGTTGAGAACGCCGGTGAAGAAGGTTCTGTTGTTCTGGACAAGATTAAAGCAGGCGAAGGTAACTTCGGTTTCAACGCAGCTTCCGGTGAATACGGTGACATGCTTGATATGGGAATTATCGATCCCGCCAAAGTTACCCGTACAGCTTTGCAGGCTGCGGGTTCAGTAGCTGGCCTGATGATCACTACAGAAGCTATGGTATCTGAGCTTCCGGCTGATGCGCCTGCGGTGCCTGGTGGCGGTATGCCGGATATGGGCGGAATGGGTGGCATGATGTAAAAAGCGCATGCCTGGGAGTTTTACGCTCTCCCATACTCTGTCGGGCCGCTACTTTTGATGCTCACGCAGAAATGACTGCACTGCGCTCAAAACCAGCGGCCCTTTTCTTTTAGGAAAATTTAAATTCTCCGGATCACCACATTTTCCACTCCAGCAGAAAATAGGAACTTTCTGGAAATTCGGGCTTTCTCATCCGGGGAAACTTAAATTCTCCCAGCCATGCGATTTGCTGGTTTCTATACATCATTGAGCCGATCTTTTTGATGTTCATGCAGGTTTAACTGCACTGTGCGCTCAAACATCAGATATTCTCGTTTTCGAGACGCTGTCACTCGGGGCAATCGGTTGAACGTCTATGTTGTGTCCAAGATGGGCAGAAGTTTATAATTTTCGCACTCAAATCGACGAGGGGGCACCATTTCTTCACTTTTTGTACTGGAAGTGGGCACGAAAATCCATTCAGTCGATTACCCTGGGCTGTCACGCGCCAATGCGCTAATGTGTAAAGTTTTCAAATCTCAAAGTAAGCAGATCCTTCTGTGAATTTAAGCCTCTTAATTGTGTTAATTGTGGCCAGAATTGTGTCAGTAAATCAGTAAAAAAGGATGGAGGAATTGAAGTGAGGGGCCCTGCTGACAACGATTATGCGCTGTGAGCAGGGCTATAGATTTGATCAGTCGTTTATCTTTAAAGAAATTGGATAATCAGAGCCAGAACAGCCATAAGTGCTACGCCGCAATGGATCACACCTGCTACTGAAGTCATCGGTCCGGTCCTGCCTTTTATGGCATTTACCTCTAATGCCAGAATAATGAGGATACTTAATCCCATAGCAAGTTCGCTTACTCCACCCTCAGATGAGAGAGGAAACCGGCCGTGACCACCTAAGTGTGCAGAAGCTCCCATGAAGAAGAGCATGGGCAGTGAGAACAGGGTATTCGTGCGCGATGCTAATCCTGCTTTAGCGAGAGCCCCAGCAGCCTCGGGCATTGCATCGCCACCACCGAGGACTTGCTCATTGGATGCGATAACTATTTTTTGATTTGGCCAGATGATCAGCCATACGTTAAGGAACATGAGTGTCCCTAAAAGCATGCCAATGGTGATATAGAAGTTTATTGCTGCTCCAAGGAATCCAGCGAGAGCTAATCCAGATAGAAATGTAAAGAGCGCACCATACCTGAACCACCAAAGCGCGCGCGGTACCAGCTTGCTGATGGCAGAAGACTTTGCTGCTGCGTCTGCCTCTTTGAAGTATTCGGTCTGTACGAAGTTGAAGTAATATAGAAGCCCAATCCAGGCGACACCTGCAAAGAAGTGTATCCAGCGAAAGAGATGAGTGATGAGGATATCTAATTCCATGGTGATTTTCTCTGAAGTTATTAATTTGTTTTTGGCCCGGTTAACCGTTTCAGGCTTCAGGGCTCTTATTATTGGATAAATGGTATCACTGGTGCTGAATGCGCGCCACGGCCCAGAGATGGCGCGGATCATGCATTTTTAGGATAATGCAGGTTATGGGTGACTCAGACGAATTACAGAATCTTCCACCGTTAGTTCCAGATCGGGACGACGTGGATACCCACCTCAGCAATAAGCGAGCGCAGGGGCACGATATTGTTCGGCCAGGTAACTACACCCAGGCCGTAAAAGTGAGTACCTGGCCCATGCGGATTATGGTGACCTTATTGTTTCTTGCTGCAGGTGCCGGGGGATACGGTGCCTATTATTTCTACGGCTTGTACCAGGACAATCTGCGCCAGACTAATTTGCGAATAAGTGATCTGGAATTGCGGTTAGCACTGGTTGATGAAAGTGCAACTGAGTCTGATAACACATTGATGGAAAATATTGAAAAAACCATCGAGCAGTATGATTTGCTGTGGGCGAATTGGCGTGCCAACAATCGAACCTTTGAAGAAATTCAGGGGGAGATTGCGCGATTGAAGTTAGCCAACGAAGGCCAGGATGAGATTGCCAGCAATACCAGTCAACAACTGGCAAGCACTAACCAGACAGTGCAAACGGCTCAAACTCAATTAAATACTCTGGATCAGGAATTCTCGCAGTTAACTCAGTCAGTGGCTTCAATCAATGGGCAGGTTGAAGAATTAGGAACTATGCGCACTGATTTGGAATCTATTCGCCAAGCCCTTAACAGCGGAGACAGCACTGTCCTCGGATTGGCAGGCAGGCTTGAGTACATCGAAGAATCAATGGAATCCGTCAACGCTCATCGCTTACAGATTAATGAAAGTCTGTTTCGCTTACAGCAGAACATCGAAGCTTTACAAAGATCACTTCCTGATACAGGTGGATCCTAGTTTCCTGTAAATTTGGCTTCCCGCTTTTCGATAAACGCAGTTACACCTTCTGTAAAGTCTGGTCTGGACGCGCAATCGGCAAAGTATTCGGCCTCAGCTTGCAGTTGCGATTCAAATTCACTTTCGAGAGAGCGATAGAACAAAGCCTTTGTGTTTCCATAAACATAAGTGGGCCCACTGGCTAAGCGGTTGGCCAATTTATCTGTTTCATTATCCAATGCATCTGTCGGCACTACGAAATTAATCATGCCAATGTCTTTGGCTGTTTGCGCATCGAACCGATCTCCGAGTAACGCGATTTCCATGGCCTTTTTAATGCCTACTGCTCGCGGCAAATGAAATGATGAGGAACCATCCGGGCTGGTTCCGATTTTGCAATACGCGAGTGTGAAAAAAGAATCTTCTGCGGCAATAATCAGGTCGCAAGCCAAAGCAATACTGACTCCGGCACCAGCAGCGGCACCACGGCAGCTCGCTATTATTGGTTTAGGCATACGACGCATAGCGAACATGATGGGATGGAGATCGTGAATTCTCAGCAAAAACTCTTTCTTGATTTCTTCGGGTTGCTTCTTAATTGATTCGCCCATCCCTTTTACATCGCCGCCAGCCATAAAATGATCGCCAGCACCTTTTAACACCACACAGCGAATGGAGTCATTCATCTCAATATCATGCAGGGCAGAGCAAAGTTGCGATCGCATATCCATACTCAGCGCATTACGTGCCTCTGGTCTGTTCATTATTAGTGTGGCAACACTGCCTTGCTGTGTGAATTCCAAATCGGCCATTTTCCAATCCTAAATTGATCGCTGGTTTTTGAAGCAGGCAAGTATAGCCTGCATAATACCGCAGATTATAGCAGCAACTGGCTTAACGCCAAGGCAATCGAGTGAATGCCTCTGTCGCGTCGAAGATGGGCAGAAGTTTATAATTTTAGGACTCAGATCGACGAGGGAGTGCCACTTTTTCATTTTTTGTACTGGAAGTGCGCACGAAAATCCATTCAGTCGATTGCCCTGTGCTTAGCCCGGTCATTCTTGGAATAGGGGAGAGTTTAGGTATAATACGCGCCCTGTGCATAGCAGGGGTTCAGGGGCTTTATCGCTCTGATCGGACGTGCGGACGTGGCGGAATTGGTAGACGCGCTAGATTTAGGTTCTAGTGCCGTAAGGTGTGAGAGTTCAAGTCTCTCCGTCCGCACCAACTCCCTTCTCTTACCAGCACCTTTCTTAACCTTGACGCGTAGACAGCGATTCAGCTTAAGAGAAACTCTTTTGAGTCTACAACGCTTACGCTCGCTGAAGTCTTTTGTATTGGCCAGAATTGGTCAGACGCAATTGTCTAAAGGTATCACCTTTAGGCTCAATAGAGTCAATCGAAGCAGACTATTGACACGTAGAAACCGATTCAGCTCAAGAGTATCTTTTGCTATATCCTTTCGAAGGAATTTCTATCCTACCTCGCTGGCCGTGCTGATCACAACTCAGAGAGCCGAAAAAATTGCCCTGATAGCCCCTATCGAGGACTTCCTCTTTAATCATTAACTTCTACAGATAAATAGATAAATAAATAGTATAACAAGGTAATCCGCTGCTCATTCGCCCAGTCAATCTGCGGTGATTGTACAGTACGAGGTATTCAAAGCCATTATCCAACCTCAGTGACTCCGGTTTACCACGCCACTCAACGACCTGCTCAAGACTGCGGATCACACGCTCACCCGACAACGGCAGATCAACATCCATCACCAGCCCTTCGCGCTCGTAATCATCAGTCACATTGAACGTGCGCATTAGCCGACCATCTGTGAGCGAGTCGCCCATAAAGTCAATCGACCAGGTCTGATTAACCAGGGCAATCGACTGAATGGATTTTCATGCACACCTTCAGCACAAAAAGTGAACAAGTGACATTCCCTCGTCGGTCTGGGTCCGAAAATTATAAACTTCTGCCCATCTTCGACGCGACAAAGGCGTTCACTCGATTGCCCTGTCTGATTGACCCCTGGCAGCACACTCAGTGCTTCGGGCTTATCTCGCTTGAATCGCCGCTCTGGCTTGATTGGAAGATTAAGCGCATCTCACCATATATCCTGTACCCGCGCCTGCCATTCCAACCACAGCCCTTCACAGGGCATAGGTATAAACAGCATAAGCCAACGCCCCAGCGTTTATTCGCCATGGTGAGTCTCAGCCGCCAATCCGCTATTACAAAGTTCTCACCAGATAACTCAGGCTTGCAGTAAAACAGCCTGAACCAGATTGATACCCCAGACACTGCCTGCAAAACTGATGCCGATACTGTGGTGCTGTTCAATGGTTGTCGTTGTCATTTCTTTTGTCATTTCTTGTTTTGACACTGAGATGGCTTTACAACTTCTCCTCAAGCATCTCCTGGTCTATTCAGGCTTTGGACTTCTCTCTTCTTCGGGGCATAGCAATACATCTTCTTCAACAACCGCGTGTTCTCGGCCTCCAGTTCCCTAAGGCGCGTCATCATTGACGCATCCATGCTGTCAAATCTGAACTGCTACTGATAAAACCGGGCTGAACCAACCCTATGCTCATGGCACCCATCGGCACCGAGAATCCTTGCTCACTCTGTTTCAATATCGCCAGAATCTGGCTATCGGTTAATGGTGAATGACGCATGGAAAACGCCTCATGGTCAGTCTAAGCGCATTGCCTACTTATACTTACTTATAACCCTTATAACCGCTCCAATTATCCGGGGGATTACAAACCCAATGTTGGCATAGAGCATAACTACGGGATGAGTACGCTGGTGACGAGGATTGTGTAGGGGACTTTCATTGTAGGGTACTTTGATTGTAGGAAACTTTCATTATAGGTGACTTTCATTAAGGTAAAAATCGGACAGCCCTGTCAGGCTTTACCTAACTTGAGATGATCAGATACTTCTTTTAAGTCAATTTTGAAACAGGCTTATGCCAATGAACAACACAGATTGCAAAAAATGGGAGTTCTTTGAATATCCGGAAAGACAAAAGCGTAAGGACTCAAGCAGTGGGAAAAGTTTCAGGGATTCAGAGATACAGAACAGTCTGATCAGGGAATTAATCCAGAACTCTCTGGATGCTGCCAGTGATAGTAGTAAGCCTGTTGAAATTAAAATACGCTTTACAGAGTCAGGCAAAAACGACAGTGCGCGGTATTTTCAAGATCTGGAACCGCACTATAAGGCGAGCTTCGTCCAACCTCTGAAAATAGCTGAGAAGCTAAGGTTTCTAGTTTTAGAGGACTTTAATACAACGGGTCTTAAGGGAAAGAAACAAGATGACTTTTTCCTGAAAGACAATATAAGAAGTGACAGCGGCCGTTCCAGCGGCGGCAGTCATGGCATTGGGAAAGTGGTGTTTTATCTGGCAAGTCGGATCCGTACTTTTTTTGCTTTTTCTGTCTATGACAACGGCAGCGTCTTCAAAGCATCCTGTGTCTTTAAGACGCATAAGATGGAAGGAAAAGAATATCATGAAGATGGGATGCTAGAGCTGTGTCCTGAAAACGATGCCGGTTTTATGCAGACGCTTTTTGTCAGAACCAGACAACAAAAAGGATTATCTATTGCCATTCCCTTGCCCGATGCAGAGTTAAGGCCGGAAAGTTTGGAACAGGCCATTACCAATGAGTATTACTACACCTTGATCAATGAAAAATTGGTTGTTGCGCTTGAAGATACCGAGAAAGCTATAAAAATTGATTCAGACTATATCCTCGAACAGAAAACAGCAAAGCGAGAATTAATATCCCATTACCACACTTTACCGTCGGAAAAATATCTACAGGTAAGCATTGGGGAAGCCTATACAAGCCCGGGCAAAGACGAACCCTTAAACCCGCAACAAAAACAAGACATCATCTCAAGGCTTGAAAATGATGAGGAAGGGGTCATCATTCGATTTGCGCTTTCCGTAAAACTTAAAAGTCGGCAGCGCGAAGAGGGCTATTTGGACCTGGCATTGTCCAGGAAAAAGGACGAGAAGGATAAAGACAGCCATTTCGATTTTTGGCGGGAAAATTTACTGATCAAAGACGCGGCCGGGCGGAACAAAGGCTCATCAGACTACAACGCCATCGTACTCATCCACGGCCAAGACAATGCGTTGAGCCATCTGCTGCGCGAACTGGAAAACCCCTCTCATACCCGATGGGAATACCGTAATCCAAACGATGAAGTTAAAAATAAGTACCGGAATATACTGCAATTAGTCCCCTTTATTACCCAACTGCCGAGCAAGGTTATACGTTCCGTTATGCAGGCGGGGGTTACTCTGGACAGTAATTTCTTTAGCGATTTCTTTCCGGATACATCCGCCGCATCTGGCACTTCAAATCAAGGCCAGCCCTCCGGGAATACGGACGATAAAACGCCTGCCGATATTAAGGCCAACTCCAACTTTTATTATCGCGAGAATCGGAAAAACAACGGCTTTATTTTATCCCTGTCCGATACAGGCAAGCGGAACGATTTTGCCAAAATAAGCATCACCATTGCCTACGGGACGAATAGAGGTAATCCATTTAAAAACTACGATACCCGGGATTTTGACTTGCGAGAAAATATAAAAATAGACCTCAAAGGCGGCCGGCAAATAGAAAAGCAGGCAAATCACCTGCTGTGTCACATTAAGGATAAAGATGATTTCAAGGTGACATTATCGGGTTTTGATCCAGACCGGGAATTGAAGATAGACGCTAAAGAGGAAGCCGAATAATGAAGCGGACAATGGCGCCCGAGCAGCGGCGAAAATTTTTGCAAAAGAATATTGTTCTAAACATAGAGGAAGTGAATGACCAACTATCGGTTAAGGTGCTGTTACATAATGTTCACCAGCAAAATTATCCGGGCAATTCAAACATCATTCTGGAAGCCTATAACAGAGTCGATATTGAACGGCTGCAACTGGGAAATGTGGCGGATTATCAAGAAGAAGAGCGGTCTCATAAGCTGCCTTTTGCGACACCGTTCAGATCGAAAATAAATTTCAGGTTAAAGATTATCGACCCGCACAGCTTCAAGCTATTGGGGTATGCCGAAAACTTAAAAGAAGAAAAGTACGCCACATCAATGCTGAATATCAATACCGAAGAGGAGAGCGTAAAAAACATCTATAAAATCGATTTTACTGATAATTCGGAGCATCCCATTTTAT
The DNA here is from genome assembly GCA_965198435.1 of uncultured Pseudohongiella sp. Taxonomy (GTDB): domain Bacteria; phylum Pseudomonadota; class Gammaproteobacteria; order Pseudomonadales; family Pseudohongiellaceae; genus UBA9145. Next base: position 1,643,923 of record OZ240664.1, read on the forward strand.
ACCTTAACCCGCAACTGAAACCCGTTGCCGAGCGATTAAAGCCGCTGCTGGCTGAAATGGCCTTGAAAGACATATTGACCCACCTGCTCGCATCAGATCAAGATGAAGCCCTGGAAGACAACAAATGGTTTCATTTTGCAAACAGGCTTTGTCCCTACGATGACACTGAAAAACAGCATGATGATGGCTACAACTCAGACTGGATAAACCGGGTTTTATGTGCATTTGCGGAGAAAAACAAGTTAATAAAAACGCTGATCAGGGAGTACCGGGCGGATGGTTAAATTAAGAAAGCTGACGGCGAAAGAAAGTGTGCAATTTCAGAGTCTGTGTAAAGAGGATGCGCTGTTAGCCCGCAATCTGGATGCGGGGGATTTTGCAAGCGGGGAGATTTTAGCCGACATAGAAATTGACCCGGACAGGGAATTTGACAATAAACTGCAACTGGGCGCTTATCTTTATGAGAAATTAGGCGGCGTATCATCGGTGGACAATGAGGTCTGGCATTTTCTGGTCATTGTCTACCACAGGCAATTACTGAAGAACGGGAAAATAGGGCAGACTGATCGATTTTATATTGACCCGCAAAAGCCATATTACCCTTTTACGCACCTGTTAAAACCGGTATTTGATGTATACCGTTTTTATCACGACAAACAAACGCCGATCAATTTTTTGTTATTGAACCCGGTCAATGAAACCGGGGACCTGTTTAGAGGAACCGTAGAGAGCCAGGACATAATGAAAAATGAAAATTTTATTCAGGCGAGCAGAAGCCTTTTTTACGATGAGGAGAATAAAAAAATAAAGTCGGGCATCCAGGGTGATTTTTTCAGACTCATCGCTTTGCTGAAACAATATGAAAGAACCTATGATTTATACAGCATGCCCGCCGAGCGGATTCTAAAAAATCTCATTGCCAGGCACGATCAGTTTCATAAATATAATCTTAATCCAACCTCGGGCAATACAGAAATTTTTGATGGAAGACGAAGATGACAAACAACTGCTTGAGTATAAGATGTAGAAGTTTAGACCTGATCTGACAGTTACCCGTTTATCTGTGGTGTCTGTCAGGTGAAGTCTGGTTTACAAACTTCTCCATCCAGATATCAGATGTGTTTTCCCTCGATGTCTGTCTCCATCGGCGTTCTCCCGCAGCACAGCTTGCCTTGCCTTGGTGAGTGCACTGGACATTGTATTTGACCCGCCAGTGGTCAAAATCATGTTGCACGTCATCCAGACTCTCGCCGCTCTTTTTACGCATTTTACGCAAAGTGATTTGGTCAAACGCATCCTTTATGGTTTTATGGAACCGTTCACAGATGCCATGGGTTTGCGGTGACTTGACCCTGGTCTGGCTGTGTTCACTATCGTTGAGTGCCAGAGACAGCGGATCATCATGCTGTTCGGCCTTGCTGCAATATGCTGTGCCTCGATTCGTCAAAATACGCAGTACAGGCAACACCTGTTCCTCACAAAACGGCAAGACAGGATCATGAGATCACTGGATCATTAAGAGTAAATGCGCTGCGGTAATCGGTACTTTTTTGGGGTGGGGGGGTATACCGCTTCGCCTGAGCCACGTTGGTAGTTGCTAGCAGTTGCTACAGGTATCGATGTAGGTTGGAGGTTGGGGGTAGTAGGTTTGTAGGTTGTAGGTTTGCAGATACAACCAGCCAATGCTTTTGAACGTGCCTGCTAAACGTGCCCACATAGTCCTTATCCTGAGAACCCGGATAGCCAGGCTGAGCGGTTGAAATGTCACCTGCGGCTTAATTGCCTTGTGGCTTGCCTTCCTTCCATAGCAGCCACTTGAGACTTGGTAGGGATAGGGTCCTCTTGAGCAACCAGGGCTTCCAGCGCTTTTAAATGATCTTTTAACCGATCTTTGAACTAAGGAGCCTCTGATTAATGCTTGCGAGGCGGTCAGTGCAAGGCAAAAATCAGCGAAAAAGCGCAGTTTATAGGGCATAAATGCGCATTTTGAGCTGATTTTTAACGCGGCAATAACAACGTAGGTAATTAATCAGAGGTTCCCTATCTTTAAATGATCTTTAAACAGGCCAGTGATGACATCACCGGATACCCCGAACCCCGCTGGGTGAAATATAGGTACGTCGCCTGCGCAGTGCATTATTGAAAAGCATTTGATCGTGGGCAGGGTCTTCAATGGCGTACTCAACCAACCCCGATTCAACGGCAGGCACCATGCGATTTCAGGTTGGATTGGCGGTGATGGTGTCAAACAGAAGCAGCACATCTAAATCGCCTTCAAGAGAGTATATCCACCCACCTCATTATTTAGGATATACGATTTCCCTGACCTTAAAAGGAGAGTCTCCATCTGGACCCAGGGCAATCGAGTGAATGCCTCTGTCGCGTCGAAGATGGGTAGAAGGGTATGATTTCGGACTCAGATCGACGAGGGAGTGCCACTTGTTCGTTTTTTGTACTGTGTGTACTGGAAGTGCGCATGAAAATCCATTCAGTCGATTGTCCTGCATCTGGACCTCTCTTCTTTAAATTCTCTCCTCCCCTTTTTGTGCAGCACTCTGACAGTTTAACTATTGCTTTATCTGCGGCTGACTTGTAGTGATAAAACGTATCGTGTGTCGCGTGAAAGGCCAATCATCTTGCAGGTGTTGAATACGTTCCGGTTCTTCGGCCAGATTGAGCAGGCCGATTTTGTGTTTAATCCCTTCTTCCGCAGTATGAATCATGCGAGTGACTTTTTTGTTTTGATTCTGGTTTTGGTTTTGATTCAGGGGGTGGTAACCCCGTCAAAACAGCTAACTCTCTTGCTGGCAATCCTTGCGAACCCCAACTGTCAGATCAGTCAGATCAGGTCTAAACTTCTACAGATCACTCGTTTGTTGGATAATTATTCGGGGGTTTTCATTCCCATGGCACAACTGGATAGAACGCCCGCTTCTTATTTGCAACTAATCTGCGTGTTGTACAGAACCAAAGAGCACAAAGAATCTCTTGTTATCATCGATCGTAGTTTGGAGAAATCGTATTATGCGCTGACGGTGCTACAATTCCCAGGTATGTCCCCATGGCACAACTGGATAGCGCGGCCCCCTCCTAAGGGGCAGGTTGCAGGTTCGATTCCTGCTGGGGACACCAACTTGATCAGGGTCTGTACCGGAGACATGGTTTACACCTGTGTCGGTGAGAAAGGATTGGTGGTTGGTTCCACCCTCCCTTCAGTCTCATCAAAGAAGCCTGGATCATAATCGAGGAAGCTGACAAGCCAGATTTTGTCAGCCACTTCGGCTACGCCTACGGTTTGGCCTGAGAACACCACACTCAGGTTGATTTTCCTCCTCCTCATACAGATTCTGCCGCACTTGGTGACTCGTACCGCCTTGTCGTGGCACGATATGAGCTTTTGTCAATCGAATTTACGAATATTGGTAAACCTTCCAGAGACGTATTGCCGTGCATATAGCTTGTTACTTTTTCGGGACGCTCATCCAACGCAAAGAAAACTTTGCCGCAGGCTTAATCAAGTGCAGGCTCATATCTTGATCTGTGATGCCAGCTTAAGCTCAATAAATCACCGTTGTGAGACAAAACACATCTCCACTCTCCACTAAGGCTTTTCCAACAGACGAAATGGCGCAATTGCTCGGTCGATGATAGAGGCACCGGTAGAAATTGTCAGTGCGTATGCTATCAGGCCAGTAAACAGAGTCAGCAAGTTGCTTATCTGCTCAATAGCGATGCTGCGGGAGAGGGCTACACCAAACAGAGGTACGAAATAGAAAATGCCATTCCATCGGCCCAAAAAACTCATTCGCAATTCTTTTTGTCTAAATAAGAAATAGGAATCGAGTACGTATTGACTAAAAGCTACAAGGATTAGAGCGGGTAAAATCCAGTGAACGATACCAGTTACAGCAGCACCTGCCAGGCTGCCGGTTACGAATAGAAAATCTGTGCCATGATCAAATAACATGCCCCGTGGTGAGACACTGCCTGAGGTTCTTGCGACGATGCCGTCGTAGTAGTCTGATAACACGGCAACTATCAGAATGGCCAGCATGGCCACGCCTGGCAGAAACGCTGGCACCGCCATCGACCATGCCAGCGGTAAAGCCAGCACCAAGCGAATGGCAGTGAGCAGATTTGCCATTTAGCCGAATAATTCGCGCTGGGCTCGGTGCCAGAACACCAGACCGATAATAGCGTTGAATAGAATAAAGAAGTTGTGCTGTACGATTCCAAATGCAGCCATCTCCCCTTCGTTCTCAGGGAATAGCACTACCCAAAGCAGAATCGCAGCAGCTCGCATTGGTGTTGGGACAGCAGCCGCAAAAAATATGATTGGAAGGTATGGCAAAAGAGTCAAAAAAGACGCTTCCACACCGAACAGATTGAGAGCAGTCGTATAAACAACAATTGCGGCCAATAAGGCTGGGGAACGCAACAAGAAAAACGCAAGGTAGTGCCAGGGCCTTGCGCGACGGAAACCATGTAAGATGCGTCGCTCTCTAAACTGGTTGTCAGGCAGTATGGTGCCATTAAAATAAAGCAGCCAGATTATAAGGAACAGGGCGGCACCCGTGCTTATGTATGGCATTATTCCAAATTCTGGAGGCAGGTTCCCACCGCTGATGACAAAACCTATTGATGCCCAAACCAAAAGATAGAAAATTTCGCAGAACATAATGAACAGCATTACGGAACCCACTTCCCAGCCAGGGATTTGATCACGCTTGTTCAGATAATACGCCATAGCGCCTTTACCAATTTGCTCATTAAAAATAGAAATGATGTAGGCACATGCTCGGATCGGAAGAATATCTTTATACTTGATGTCGGCCAGCAGCCAATTTAAGGCTTTTGTCACTACTAATGTATCTATTAGAAAATAGAAAAGGGAATAGCCCATCATCAGCACCAGCCAAGGTCCCCAATCAACGTTCGAAAAAACCTGAACCATATAGTCCACAAGGCTGAGGTTTTCTCTGGCGGCGGCATTATTCAGTCTGAAGTAGAGATAGACGAAACAAGCTGTTGTTATGCCAAGAAATATAACTCGGCCAGGTAATCCCTGTTTTTTAGGGGCGCTGCTTTCTTTCGTTTGAGTTTCTTTTGCAGAGGTTTCGGTCGCTTCTACATTATTCTCGCCTGATTGTGTCATAGTGTTATTCGCCGTTAATGATTTTTATAATTGTGTTTTCGAGTGAAGTGAGTTTGATGCCGATTGCAGTATGGGCATTTTCATCGACTTTTTCGTCAGTTGTAATTACATCGATGACAGTTGGTGTGATTCCTCCCTCTTTGAGTGTGCTGGTCACCGCTGATCCCAATTTTGCAATCCATAGTGGTAGCGAACCAATTTCGACTTCTTTGTTCATCATGCGAGCTGTCTTCTTGATGAGATCACGGTACTGAATTGGTTCAGGTCCAACCAGTTCCAGAGTTCGGGTTTCGGCTGCTTCGGAGAGACTGAGCTTTACCAGAGCCGCGCTCAAATCATCAGTATCCAATGGTCGCATAGTATAGGTGCCACCGCCGAGAATCCTGGCTGTTGGCCCTTTGGCTGCATTCAGCAGTGAACTGCCTCCCGCAGTGCCAGGTCCCATGAGGATAGGCGTGCGTAAAATAGTGCCTGCAATTCCCGAGCCCTTGATCAGTTCCTCGGCGAATCCCTTGGAGCGAAAATAGGCGTTTTTAGAGTCGGGGCGAGCACCCACTACGCTGATGAAAATAATATGCTTTACAGACTGTATTTTGGCAGCGTTTACCACCGCCACTGTGGCGGCAACATTGGCACTGGCATAGTTGGAGTGTTTGTTTTCAATCAGAATACCAGCGAGATGAATTACACAGTCTACACCCTGCATCGCTCGCTCCAGACTTGTCTGGTCGTCGTAAGCAATTCTGACCGGGTTTATGTTGGGTGCTGAAGGCAGGTCGGGAAAAGCGCGCTCAGACCTGACACAGGCATTTATGCGGGTATTGTCATACTGGCTAAGGTGGTTCAGAAGGTTCTGGCCAACACTGCTATTGGCACCTGTAATGCATAATTTCATAAATCTGCATGGGTTCCTGAAGGGCCGCCACTCATAGCGGGATTAACATGCAATCGACCTATGGCTAACCTATGGATAAAATAATGGCCCGAGATTGTATCTTATTACCAGCATTGACCCCATCAAAATGCCTGAATCGCCAGATCAGAAATGAGCCCAGGGAGGGCTTTAGTTGACTAGCTCGAGCTTGCGCTGGCTGGATCAGTAAGGCGCTTGCTTCTTTGATGCTTACCGGCATCCAGGTTTTCGACGGGGATAAGTTCGCCTGCGGACATTGCCCGGTCACGCTGGGTTTCAGGTACCTCTGCATACAATGTATTGCGCATTCTGGGAGTGCGGCCCCAGGCGCGTATTTGTTCCTCAATCTGAGAGGGGTGCCACTCCTGGCCATGTTCAGCACCGGCGGCCCGGGTGATGCTCTCGTTCATCAAGCTGCCACCAATATCGTTAGCGCCAGCATGCAAAGCCTGCAATGCGCCTTCAGTGCCCATTTTTACCCAGGAAGTCTGGATGTTGGAGATATATCCATTGAATACCAGGCGGGGTACGGCATGCATCAGCAAAGCTTCTCGATAACTGGGCCCACGTCGACTAGAGCCTTGCAAAAACATAGGTGCTTCCACGGCGACATAGGGAAGGGGAACAAATTCAGTAAAGCCACCCGTTTCTTTTTGCAAATCACGAATTGCTAACAAATGCGCCGCCCAGTGCTCTGGCCGATCAACGTGGCCAAACATAATGGTGGCAGTGGTATTGAATCCGGTAGCGTGTGCTGTGGCCATCACTTGCAGCCATTGTTCCTTATTCAATTTATCCGGGCAGATCAGTGCCCGCACTTCATCGTGTAATATCTCGGCTGCAGTACCTGGCAAGGTGCCCAGGCCGACTTCTTTAAGCTGGATAAGAAACTCTTCGAGAGAAATATGCAAAGTTTCCGCGCCTTGCCAAACCTCAAGTGGGCTAAATGCGTGAATGTGAATGCCCGGCACAGCTTGTTTCACTGTGCGTACGATATCTAGATAAGTCTTGCCAGTGTAATCTGGATGGATGCCGCCTTGCATGCAAACTTCGGTTGCACCTCTATCCCAGGCCTCCACACAGCGTCGTGCGATTTCTTCAGCGGAAATGTCATAGGGCCGTCCACGCAGGTTTTCACTTAGTTTCCCTTTCGAGAATGCGCAGAACTGACATTTGAAATAACACACATTGGTGTAGTTGATGTTGCGATTCACAACATATGACACCGTGTCGCCATTAATTTTTAATCGTAACGCATCAGCCTGCTGCACAATGTAACTGAAGTTACCTCCCCGTACGCTAAATAGTGCTGTCACCTCTTCGGAGCTGAGATCTTGTTCATTGAGACATTTTTCAACAATCGACTTTATGAATGGAGCAGGGGTTGGGTTCTGCTTTTGGATAAGTCTGGTTTCTAGAGCTGGTGTGGGGGTGGCTACTCCAGCTGACCAGGTGTCCCTTTTCCCCATACCCTGGCTATCACTATGGCGCATAACCGCCGCTTTAACTTTGTTGTCGAGCCATTTGTCTGCGTCGCGAATGAACTCTGGGTAGATTGTGAGTCTTTGTTCCAGGAATTTTCCGGCAGCGGCAGTTTCATTGGCCAGGTTTTCAAGATGGGGCCATGGCGCTTCTGGATTCACATGATCGGATGTGAGTGGCGATACACCACCCCAGTCATTTATGCCTGCATCAACTAATCTGGGCAACACGCCTGGACTAAGATTGGGTGGCGCCTGGATGTTCATTTCGGCGCCGAAGATTAGTCGAGCGGCGGCCAGAGTCCATAACAGATCTTCTAAGTCTGGTTCAGGAGCCTGTGCCATTTTGGTGTTTGGTTTGGCGCGAAAATTCTGCACGATAATTTCTTGAATGTGTCCGTATTGCTCGTGAATTTCGCGAATCGCCAACAGAGACTGGATGCGTTCCAGTCGCGTCTCACCAATGCCAATCAGTATGCCCGTGGTAAATGGCACATTGGCCTGCCCAGCCAGAGTGAGGGTCTTAAGTCGTATGGTGGGATTTTTGTCAGGTGATCCATAGTGCGGCATGCCTTTCTCACCGAGACGCGGTGATGCGGACTCCAGCATCATGCCCATGGAGGCACTCACTTCACGCAGGAATTGAATTTCCTCCATTGTCATGTTGCCGGCATTGATATGGGGTAACATGCCAGTCTCTTCCAACACCTGATTTGCCACTTGAGCAACATAGTGCAAGGTGGATTCGAACCCTAGTTCGGCCAGGGCTTCCCTGGCAGCGCGATATCGCAATTCGGGCTTTTCACCCAGCGTGAAGAGGGCTTCCTGGCATCCTGCGGCAGCACCTGACCTGCATAACTCCAATACTTCCTCAATTGGCATGTATGCCGATTCAATGTGGCGTGGGGTTTGCGCAAAAGTGCAGTAATGACAAACATCCCGGCACAATTTGGTAAGCGGGATGAAGACCTTTCGAGAGTAGGTCACGATTGAGCCATGGTGACAATCGCGCAGTTCGCGAGCAGCCGAGGCCAACGCAGGTATATCCTGGTTCTCCGCGAGAGCCAAAGCATCATTAATGGAGAGTTTAGCTGCCGGGTGTGCCTGTTCCATGGTTGAACTGCTCTCAATCAGGTAGCTCTAGATTACCAGTAGCAGAGCAAAAATGAGAATAGATTTCAATGCTTACCTCATACTGTTCAACGTAGGCTTTGATACACTTTAAAGCCGATCATCTGTATCAATGAGCTGGAGAGTGGTGATATTACACAAATATCCCTGCCAATTACTTAAGGAGCCTCTGATTAATGTTTGCGAGGCAGTTAGTGCAAGGCAAAAATCAGCGAAAAAGCGCAGTTTATAGGTCATAAATGCGCATTTTGAGCTGATTTTTAACGCAGCAATAACAACGTAGGTAATTAATCAGCGGTTCCTTAGGAGTAGATTAGCAGTTAATCTGCTTCCTAAGACCCTACACAAATATCCATGCCAGTTACTTAAATATCTGGCGCTTTACTGTTTTTGCAGCCTGCCAGCATTGCTGTTGGCGCAGCCAACTGACGAGCTTCTGCTTGGAAATGCACACGCTATTGTCGGTGATGTCACGCAGTTGCGTGGTGTCGATATTGTATTAGGGGCTGATACCGGTGCAGTACCCGATCAGCCTTTTGGCTATGTCGGGCCCCGGGAACTGGAAATTCATGTGCGCCTGGGTATGAGCGCAATGAATACGTTGATGGCGGCCAACTGTAAAGCGGCAAAGCCTATGGGTCTGGATGATCAGGGGGAGATCGCGACTGCATACCAGGCAGGGCAATCGAGTGAACGCCTCTGTCGCGTCGAAAACGGGCAGAGGGTTATGATTTCGTGCTCAGATCCACGAGGGAGTGCCACTTGTTCACTTTTTGTACTGGAAGTGCGCACGAAAATCCATTCAGTCGACTGCCCTGGCATACCAGGTAAGTTTATTGATTCTTGATGCAGATCCACTGCTAAACTTCTACGGTTAAACATTCGCAATACTCGAGAGATCAAAAGTGTATATCTCAGCGGCATGGAGATTAACCGAGCAGAGCTGCCCGCACAAATCATGCAATGACTGGACGCTAGAATTCCCAGCCTGGTCTGGGGGAGGGGAGCGATAAAGTTTCATTCAATTGATCGAGTAGTGTTTGCTGCGCTGCAATCTCTCCACTGGTAGCAATTCGATTTACGTTTGCGGCACCAATCCATAAGCGGCTGATACCGCTGGTAGTCGCTGTCAATAGCGGCAAATTACTGCTGTGCCCCCTGGTGGCTGAACTCTCTTCACCCAAATGTACGGTGTACTCTCCACCAATGCCTCGCCATGTTTGTCCGCTATCCAGGTATTTGATAATAGGTTCGTTAACCGTGAGATTAAAAGAAAGAGTCGGTCTCGCTGGAAGGTGCGTGGCTGCTATGCAGGTTTCCAGATTATTGATACGCAATTGCCACCATGCTTCGCTTTGAATCGATTCTGGATACTTTCCACCTTCTGATTTGTTTTGTGAGCGGAATGGTTGAATCAGCAAATCCTGCATTTGCAGATGTTGAGTTTCTGTAAGACGTACCAGCAATAGTTGATTCCCCAGGCTTTTGATCAAGGCCAGCAATTCAAACAATTGCTGGCGGTTTTCATAAGCCATAGCCGTGATTTCTAAAGGTCCGTTTTCGCCTTTATTGGATCCCCAGATAAAGTGAGTCAATTTGTTGTCGACATTACGAAAGCCAAGCCCCATTGGATCTTCAGTCCAACCTAGCTCCGCTTCCAGGTGCCCGACCGGCAGCACCTGAACACTGCCATGGCTGCGCCACCGATTCATTAATGCGGCATGCATCTCTTCAGCATTGCTTTCGTTCAATCGAACAGGAACGCCGAAGCCAGCATCGACATTGAGATTCGCTGGGTTGAACCTTGCAACATGTTCGTAGGACCCATTGCCGAATCCGAGTCGCGTATAGTAACCCTGCTCGAACATACCGAGCGCGGCAGTTGCCATGCCGGCTTCGGCGCCTTCGGCAATAGCTTTCGCAGTCACTTTGCTGGCAAAGCCCTGCTTGCGCGCAATAAGACTGGTGGTGACTGCAGCGATGATGCTCATGGATACATCTATTTGCAGATGCCGAATAGTGCCGGGGCAGGATGCAACCAGACATTCTGCTTCGCCATTGAGTTCAGCAACCAGGGTGCTTGAACTGTCGAGAAATGTTTTGAGATGCGTCTCCTGATCCTCTTCATCGCTATCGAGCCAGGCTATCTCCTGCCATAACCTGCGTACTGCAGCGAAGTCACTTTCAGAATTATACGGGCGGATGCTCATGCTTGATCCTGCTTGAGTATGAATACAATTTTGTTTACGGTAGGAGTTTAGTGGATTTGAAACAGAAAATCTTAGCCATCGCTTGCGTGAAAGGTCTTAGGAAGCATGTTAGCTAGATTGGGTTAAAAATCTTAGCAGTTTGTGATGGGTTCTTTGTATAAGTTGTCCCTGCGATGATTGAAGCGGTACTCAGTTTCTTTCCTAGGCAGATAAAAAGTGTGTTTTGTTGGCACACCCTTAAATTGACTGAGACGTCATTTGGCATACGCCCAAAAAGAAATGCCATTGATGTGGGTATGGCCTGTCGCCAATTCGTTGTCACCCTGATGAACCCGGAAGTGCTTGGCATAGCCGATATCAACCCAGCCGTCATAGGCTTTCCACCCATCTGTGTGGATGAGGCTATCCAGGGAGCCTCTGATTAATGTTTGCGAGGCAGTTAGTGCAAGGCAAAAATCAGCGAAAAAGCGCATTTTACAGGTCATAAATGCGCATTTTGAGCTGATTTTTAATGCAGCAATAACAACGTAGGTAATTAATCAGAGGTTCCTTAACGGGTATACCCCGCACATCTGTGATGCGCTGGGTTAAAAAGCCCGAAAACACCTGCACCCACAGACAGAAAAAGTCGAAAGCGTGAGTGTTGGAGTGTGATAGAGCTGGAGATGGAGCTGCATGAGATAGGGCATGCTGTCCCAAAAACACCAAATGCCGGCCCTGACCAGCCTGTGATCGCGTGATCGAGACGATCGCCAGCCCCATGGTCTTCAACCTGACCAACGCGATACAGCAGCAGGGCAACAGTTGCAGGAAAGGCTGGCTCTGTTTGAAATTGAGCATGTTTGCACCGATGCCTATCGAGTTTAGCCCAGGCTCATTCTCGAAAACCTGCACGGTCATCAAAGCCAGGTGGAGCCCTGTGTTATGGAGGTGTTAAACAGTCGTATTCGCCACTGCCTGCCACGATTCCACAGGAGAACATGCTGCTGCTCTAAAGCCTTCTTACCCATAGTATGTACCACACTGACTGTGTTTTGTTTGCGGATGATTGGGTAGCCTGGCTATCCTGACTACCTTGGCTTGGCCTGCCCTGGCTAGGTAGTGCTCAATCATTTGAAACTCTGGACTTCTGAATTGTGGACCCTTAGGCTTTAGTCTGGACCTCATCAATAACAAGAATGAACCAGTGATGTGATCCACGACGTATACTCAGCTAAATCAACCAGCAGCTTTCCGACCGAAAACTCACGGATTGGGCTGGATACACCTACAATCCTGAATTAAATTTGGTCACCGGGTTATGGCTATTTTAAAACCTCTGATTGGCATCGCAGTTATTCTTCTGATCAGCCTCGGAATCGCGATTGCTGGTAGTCAGGGCAGTATGACTATCGGGCCTTATCCCGTGTTTATGCTTTGTGCCAGCGTTGGGTTCTTATTACATTGGGCGGTGTTTATACCCTCGTTCATGTTTCAGACAGAACATTACTTTGATCTGACTGGGAGCCTTTCTTATATTGCGACCGTGGCACTGGCATTCATAGCCATTCCCGAAATGAACGCCCGCGGTATGATGTTGAGTTTAATGGTCTCGATTTGGGCCGCACGACTGGGATCATTCCTGTTTATGCGTGTAAAAAAAGCCGGTAGAGATCGCCGTTTCGATGAAATCAAGAAGCGTTTCTTTCGCTTTGCTTTTACCTGGACTTTAGGGGGTGGCTGGGTATTCATCACGATGGCCACTGCGCTAGCTGCAATTACATCAGCCAACCAGGAACCTGTTGGGGTAATGGCCTATACAGGAGCAGCCATCTGGCTGTTTGGCTTTACCCTCGAAGTTGTGGCTGATCGTCAAAAAAGCATGTTTCGCAATGACCCGGAAAATGCTGATAAATTCATAACCAGCGGTTTATGGTCAAGATCCAGGCATCCAAACTATTTTGGAGAAATTGTATTGTGGCTGGGAATTGCTGTGATTGCGATACCGGTGCTTAGCAGCTGGCAGTTAGTAACTCTAATTTCACCCGTATTTGTAAGTTTCCTGTTGATCAAGGTAAGTGGCGTGAAGCTGCTGGAAGAAGACGGTCAAAAGCGGTGGGGGGCTGACCCTGCTTACCAGGAGTACATAAAGTCGACCCCAGTGCTCATACCAAAGCTCGGATAAGAGTAGGGTAATCGACTGAATGGATTTTCGTGCGCACCTCGGGCACAAAAGGTGAACAAGTGGTGCCCCCCGTCGATCTGAGGCCGAAATTTATACACTTCTGCCCATTTTCGACGGGACAGAGGCGTTCAGTCGATTGCCCTGTGGATAAGAGCCCTGATCTGATCACTTGTCCTTTGTTCAACCCCAATCATTTTGAGTATTCAGTTACCAGACCAGCATTACCTTGCCATCATACCGCCCCTATCTCTATCCCAAATACCCCAAAACCCGGAGTAGCATTTAAAGTCTGTCTGGTTTAGCCATTGGCAATTTACCCTCTAATTTTCACCATTTTGCAGATTTCAGCAGCGTAATTACCGAAAATGCTGCATTTTTTCTCAAAGACCGGAGGCCATCGGTAGATGCGAAAACAAATCTGAGTTTTTGCGTTTTGTATCCTTCCATACTGCCCTCCCCACACTCCCCATACTTCATACCAGATGGCTCATCAAACCCGCATTTCAGCCTTGGTCAGCACATGAACGACACAATTTGACAATATTTTCATAAAAACCCGCGTTTTTAAGCGCTTAATGTTTTCAAACCGAGGTAGTTTTCAGCTATTATTCGTCACCAACTCTGTAAGATTAACCGGACTCAGTGAGTCTGTATGGTGGATGATTCCAAATTGGTGCAGAGCAACGCCCATTTTCAGGAGTTATATCGCATACAAATCTGGCAGGTTTGCTATTTATTATTGCTATTTAAGGGGGGTTGCGCCACAGCGGTTCCGTGACACAGGTACAGGTATTGCGGTCCTCTTCTGCTGAACCCACAAATGAAAAAACTATCTCAGGAGTAATTGAATGAAATTTCCAAAGCATCAAAAATCCCTGCTCGCAGTAGCGATTTTTGCAGCGCATGGATTTAGTCCGGTAGCTGTCGCTCAGGATTCTGACGGCGCTGACGCATCTAGCCTGGAAGAGATCATCATTACTGGTGCTCGCGGTCGTCCACGTACCGTGGCTGACTCGCCAGTACCGGTTGATGTTTTCAGTGCAGATGACATTGAGGCTATCTCCCATACAGATACCAACAACATTCTGCAAACCCTGGTGCCTTCGTTTAACGTCGCTCGCCAGCCGATCTCAGACGGTGCAACTTTCATCCGGCCTGCACAGTTGCGCGGGCTACCAACGGATAAGACACTTGTTCTGGTCAACAACAAGCGTCGCCATCGTGCGGCACTGGTATCTATCGGTGGTTCTGGTACTCAGGGCCCTGATATAGCAACCATCCCTGCTGCTGCTCTGAAGAACGTTGAAGTACTGCGTGATGGTGCATCTGCTCAATACGGCTCTGATGCCATCGCAGGCGTGATCAACTTCATCCTGAACGACAACAGTGAAGGCGGAAGCTTAACCATTGACAGCGGAGAGTTCTTCGAAGGCGACGGTGCCATGACCACTGTTCAGGGCAATATCGGTCTGCCACTGGGTGATGATGGTTTTATCAGCATCTCCGGTGAGTGGGTTGATGCGGACCGTACGGTGCGCGCTGAGCAATACTGTCAGTCCTGGTTTTGCGTAGACCCTGCTTTGCCAGGCTTTGCCAATTCCTCCAGGCAGGCAGCAGCCCTTGATCCAACTTTCCAGGCTAACTTCCGCAATGCTAACGCGGCTGGCGTAACTGAAGTGGTTCAGCCTTGGGGTCAGCCACAAACCGAGGCGGCTCGTATCTTCATCAATGCTGGCTATCAGATTGACGCCGATACCGAGTTCTATGCCTACGGTAACTACTCAGATTCAGACACCGACGGCAACTTCTTCTATCGTTATCCCGGTAACGGCACGATTGAAGACCTGCGCCGTCCTGATGGCTCAATCTACTCACCTCTGCAGATTTTCCCAGGGGGCTTTACACCGCAGTTCGACGGTAACATTCTGGACTTCTCTCTAGCAGGTGGTCTGCGCGGCGAATTGGACAACGGTTTAACTTATGACTTCAGCGGCCGTACCGGTGAATCTGAAGTACGTTATACCCTGTTCAATACAATCAACCCTTCTCTGGGTGACACGCTTGGCCTGGCCAATACACCAACGAGCTTTCGTCCCGGTGATTTGATCAACCAAGAGACTCAGTTCCAGGCTGACTTCACCTATGAATTCGACGCAGGCCTTGCTGGCCCTGCACTATTCGCATTCGGTGGCAGCTTCATGGATGAGTCATATGAAGTAGTTCAAGGTGACCCAGCATCCTATGTCGCCGGTCCTTACGCTACTCGGGACCCATGGTCACTGTGTAACGATGACGGCACTCCAGCTCCAAATGGCCTGACGGCAATCGCTGGCGGTTCTACCTTGGACTGTGCCAACTCAGATGACCCTGTTTATCAGGTTGTGGGTGTAGGTTCTAACGGTTTCCCTGGAAACTCTCCACAGTTCACTGACGTGTATGAGCGTAGCTCATTCGCGTTATACGGTGAATTGAGCGCCGACATCACTGACAGCTTCTACGGTCAGGCTGCAGTACGTTACGAGAACTATGATGACTTCGATTCGGAAGTTCTTGTGCAACTCGCCGGTCGTCTTGCGGTGACTGATAACATCAACGTTCGCGGTTCGTTTGGTACTGGTTTCCGCGCACCTACTCCAGGTCAGCAGGGTACTGTTAATGTATCAACTCGACTGCCAAACGGTTTCCCGGTTGCAACAGGTCTGTTCCCAGCAGGCGGTCCAGTGGCTCAGGCGCTTGGTGCAAGCCCGTTGCGTCCTGAGAAATCAGACAACTTCACGCTTGGTATGACTGCCAGCCTGGGTGATCTGAGCCTGACTGTGGACTGGTACCGCATCGACATCGACGATCGTACAAATGCGATCTCGACTCGTGATGTATCGACTGACCCAACTTCTGGTGATGCCTACGACAACTTTCTTGCACTTGATGCTGCGGGCGTTGCCGGTGCGAACTCAATCGGTGGTGTGTTCTATTTCACCAACGCGTTTGACACTCGCACTACTGGTGTTGACCTTGTTGCTAACTACCCAATCGAATGGGGTGATGCAGGTACTACTAACCTGACAGCAGCGGTTAACTACAACAAGGAAAGCTTCGAGTCAGATCCAAGTGCTTTCTTGAATGCTGAAAACCGTTTTGACTTCATCAACGGCGATCCAAACTGGCGCGGTGTTTTCACAGCTGCTCACTCCGTGGGTGACCTGCAAATCATCGGTCGTTTGAGCTGGTTCGGTGAATCAACCAACTCAAATACTGGCGGTACTGGACCAGACGGTTTACGCTTCCAGGACTTGTCTGACTTCTATCAGTTCGACTTGGAAGGCCAGTACCAGATTAACGATATGTTCCGCGTATCTGCTGGTGCTAGAAACGTATTCGACGAGTATCCTGATAGAGATACCATCAGCGATTTCTGCTGTGGCCGTATCTACTCCTCAGGGACAGTTGTTCCATGGCAGGGCGGTTACTACTACGCTCGCCTGCGTGCAGACTTCTAAGATTTCCTGATCTAGAAACATCAAATCAAAAGGGGTAGTACAAGCTACCCCTTTTTTATGGCCAAGTGTCCCGTCCGGAAATAAGTTGCCCCCGAAGAGGTGAGATTTATGGAAGGAGTTGGTTTTAAGAGACGCAAGCGGACCCAACGGGATGACACACGGGCTTTTACCTGATCGCTGGTGTCTGAAGTTGAACAAGGCAGCCTAAGCTGCAAGCGGGCTCAAAAGCGTTATGGCAGCATCCAAGGTCGAAGCACCGTTTTAGTCTGGCTGCGCAACCAGGGTAACTTGGATGGGTCCGCGCAACGAGATCGCCTCCTGTTCAAATCCGAGCCCCCGGAACAACCCATCAAGGGTTTAGAGCGAGCGCGTCAAGAAACCAGGGATAAGGTGTATTTGATGGATGAGATAATGACGCTGCTGGATCAGCCGTATGGGAGCCATCTTCGAAAAAAGTATGTATCCAAACAGCGCTCAAAAACCAAGCCACAGGACGCTTAAGTGTGTCCTATCGCTGTCGGCTGTTTGGCTGCTCAAGACAGCGTGTGTATCAGCGTTTGTCTTCCCGCCGACCCAGACAATCGGCGTTAGAGCCGGTTCATTCGAGGGTGCTGGAGGTGCGTCGATCTTTGCCCAGGTTGGGGACACGTCAGCGCTATGACGTACTCAAAGCCACATTTGAGTCTCAGGGTATTAAGCGTGGGCAAGATAGTTTTTTTGGTGATCTCAGGAAACACCCTCTTTTCATTCAACCGGCTCGCAGCGACACCCAAACGACGCCGAGCAAGGACTGGATGAAGACGCCCCCGAACCGGTCTGTGGATAGGGCGCTTTATCGTCCGGAACACGCCTTTGTCAGTGACCTGACCTGGGGGAACCTCTGATTAATTACCTACGTTGTTATTGCTGCGTTAAAAATCAGCCCAAAATGCGCATTTATGACCTGTAAACTGCACTTTTTCGCTGACTTTTGCCTTGCACTAACTGCCTCGCAAACATTAATCAGAGGCTCCCTAGGTGAAAAGCGATCAGGGTGTTCACTCCTTATCCTTGGTGACAGAGGCCTGTTCGAGAACGATCATGGGGGTATGAACTGAGCCATGGCATGCGTGCACAAGAGGCCGCAGGGACTTTTGTTCAGGCCATTAAATACCGAGGCACCCGGACGTCTTTGATCCACCACTGAGATTGAGGGTTGCAGTACTGCTCTGAGTTCTATCAACAGATTTTGAGAAACCACAAGATAACGCCGTCGATGGCCGATGGGTATGACTGTTATCAGAATGCCTTGGCTGAACGAATCAATGGCATACTCAAGCAGGAATTTTTGTTTAACCGATGCCAGACTTTTGAAGCGTTAAAACACCTCGTGCAGGAATCTATAGAGATTTATAATCAACGAAAGCCGCCTCTGAGCCTGGGGATGAAAACCCCGAATGAGGTGCATGAAAAAGCCCGCTGTGAAACACAGCGGGCCTGATAATAACCGTCTAGGACGGGACACAGCACCCTGACAGTTTAACTTTGCTTTATCTGCGGCTGACTTGCAGTGATAAAACGTATCGCGTGTCGCGTGAAAGGCTCACCATCTTGCAGGTGTTGAATAGGTTACCCGGTTCTTCGGCCAGATTAAGTGTAGAAGTTCAGACCTGATCTAACAGTTGGTAGTTCGAAAGGATTGCCAGGAAGAGAGTTACCCGTTTTGATGTGGTTACCACACCCTAAATCAAAACAAAGAGGTCACTCTCATGATCCATACGACGGAAAAAGTCATTAAACACAACGTCGGCCTGCTCAATCTGGCCGAAGAGCCGGGCAATGTATCCAAAGCCTGCAAAATGATGGGGCTGTCACGCGATACATGTTATCGTGACAAATCAGCCGCAGAGGAAGGCGGCGTTGATGCTCTGTTTGACAGTAATCGCCGCCAGCCCAATCTGAAAAATCGGATTGATCCTGCCGTTGAATCGGTGGTGGTTGAGTGCGCGGTTGAAGAACCTGCCCATGGACAAACACGCGCCAGCAATGAACGGCGTAAGCGAGGCACCTTTGTCTCACCCAGTGGTATTCGGGGTATCTGGTTACGTCATAACCTGGCGTGCTTTAAAGATCGTTTAAAGGCGCTGGAAGCCCTGGTTGCTCAGGAAGGTCGCATCCTCACAGAGTCTCAGATGGCGGCGATGGAACGCAAGCAACAGAACGATGAGGCCGCAGGCGAGATTGAAACAGCTCACCCGGGCTATCTGGGTTCTCAGGATACGTATTACGCCGGCACATTCAAAGGCAGTGGCTGGGTCTATCAGCAAACCTATGTCGATACCTATAGCAAACGTGGCTCAGGCGAAGCGGTGCACCACCAAAACGCCGATTACGGCTGCGGAGATGCTCAATGATCGTGTCTTGCCGTTCTACGAAGAGCAAGAGCTTCCTGTGTTGCGTATTTTGACGGATCGTGGGACGGCGTATTGTGGCAAAGCTGAACAGCATGATTATCCGCTGTATTTAGCGCTCAACGATAGTGAGCACACCAGGACCAAGGTCAAGTCCCCGCAAACCCATGGTATCTGCGGGCGGTTCCATAAGACAGTGAAGGATGGGTTTTACAGGATTGCTTTACGTAAAAAGATTTACGATCAGTTGGAGGACTTACAAAAGGACCTTGACCATTGGCTGGTCAAATACACTACTCAACGCACTCACCAAGGCAAAATGTGCTGCGGGAGAATGCCGATGGAGACACTCATCGACGGGAAACAAATCTGGATGGAGACGTGTGTAACCTGGACTTCACCTGACAGACACCACAGATAAACGGGTAACTGTCAGATCAGGTCTAAACTTCTACAGATTAAGCAGGCCGATTTTGTGTTTAATCCCTTCTCCTGCAGTATGAATCATGCGAGTGACTTTTTTGTCTTGATTTTGGCTTTGGTTTTGATTCCAGCATGGTAACCCCATCAAAACGGCTAACTTTCTTGCTGGCATTCCTTGCGAACCCCAACTGTCAGATCAGGTCTAAACTTCTACAGATAATTACCGCTCTAAAGCGATTCCAGTTCCAATAATTTAGTTTGCAATGCTTGCAGAGCTGCCCCCATCTCATCCTGCTTTGATTTCTCTTTAGCAACTACTTCCTCGGGGGCGTTACTCACAAATTTTTCGTTTGCTAACTTTGCGTTTATGCCCTTCAAGGTGCCCTCAAGTTTGGTAATTTCCTTGTTTAAGCGGCTACGTTCAGCCCCAACATCAATCAATCCGGCCAAAGGCACTAATACTTCGATGCTGCCAACTAGAGCGGTTGCTGCAGCTGGTGCTTCTTCGAGTGAACCCAGACATTCAATAGATTCAAGCTTGGCAAGCTTCTGCAAGAAAGGTCGGTAGTTTTCCAGTTTTTCCAAATCTGCCGTAGAATCAGTCCTCAGAAATGCATTTATAGACTTTGCAGGTGAAACATCGACTTCGCTGCGAATGGTTCGAATAGCAACGATTATGCTTTTCAACCACTCAATATGTTCTTCGGCACCGCTATTCACATCGTCAGCAGAGTAAAGTGGGTAGGGCTGCAGCATGATGCTTTCGCCACTAATACCTAATTGCGATGCTACTTTTTGCCATATCTCTTCTGTTATGAAAGGCATGAAAGGATGCAGTAAACGCAGGCTACCTTCAAGGACCGATAGCAGTACCCGGCGCGTAGCCGCAGCAGCGTCCGGGTTTTCTGCTTCATTCCAAAGCACTGGTTTTGAAAGCTCGACATACCAGTCGCAGTACTCATTCCAGATAAATTCATGGAGAGTCTGAGAAGCGATATCGAAACGATAATTCTCCATAGCTTCAGCCATTGCGCTGGCTGTGCGTTGGAATCTACTTAAAATCCATCGATCGGCCACCGATAGATGGTCATTGTTAAATTCAGTCGCAACGGCTTTATCTTCCGTATTCATTAATGCATAGCGCGCCGCATTCCAAATTTTGTTGCAGAAATTTCTGAACCCTTCCATTCGGCCAATATCAAATTTGATATCGCGACCTGTCGAAGCCAGGCTATAGAACGTATACCGCAACGCATCAGTGCCGTAGCCTACGATGCCTTCTGGAAATGAATCACGCGTATGTTTTTCAATTTTCTGCTTTATATGGGTTTGCATCATGTTGGCGGTGCGTTTTGCAACGAGATCATCAAGTGCAATGCCGTCGATTAAGTCTATCGGATCCAGAATATTGCCTTTGGACTTGGACATCTTCTGGCCGTGCTCGTCCCGTACTAACCCAGTGATGTAAACCTTCTTGAAAGGAATCTCTCCGGTAAATTTAATTGTCATCATTATCATTCTGGCAACCCAGAAGAAAATGATGTCGAAGCCGGTCACCAAAACATCGGTTGGATGAAAACAATTGAAATATTCACGATCGCTCGGCCAACCCAGAGTCGAGAATGTCCATAGTGCCGAAGAGAACCAGGTATCCAGAACATCTTCGTCCTGATACAGAGTAATATCGGCATCGAGCTGGTATTTTTCTCTTACTGCGGCTTCGTCACTTCCCACATAGACATTGTTATCCTCGTCGTACCATGCCGGGATACGATGCCCCCACCAGAGTTGACGACTGATACACCAGTCCTGAATGTTGCGCATCCAGGCAAAGTAAGTGTTTTCCCAATTTTTCGGTACGAACTTGATATCACCGTCTTCAACGGCTTTGATAGCAGGATCCGCCAAGGACTGAATAGCAACATACCACTGGTGTGTGAGGTAGGGTTCGATTACAACACCACTGCGGTCTCCGCGCGGAACTTTCAGTTTATGCGGTTCAATCTTTTCCACTAAGCCGACTGCTTCCATATCCTGGACAATTTTTTTGCGCGCATCGAAGCGTTCCATTCCTTGGTATTGGTCTGGTGCCAGGCCATTAATCTTTGCGTCAGCAGTGAATATGTTGATGATTTCCAAATCATGCCGCTTACCCATGTCATAATCATTGAAATCATGAGCGGGAGTTATTTTTACGCACCCAGTTCCAAAATCCTGATCAACGTAATCATCAGCGATGACAGGTATATTTCGGTCGCAAAGTGGCAAGGCCACTTCTTTGCCGATTAAATGCTTGTAACGATCATCGTCTGGATGGACAGCTACGGCTGTGTCACCCAGCATGGTTTCGGGTCGCGTAGTCGCCACAGTGAGATGGCCTTCGCTATTTGCAAGAGGGTAGTTGAAGTGCCATAGGTAGCCGTCTTCTTCTTCAGAAATTATTTCCAAATCTGATATGGCAGTGTGTAACTCTGGATCCCAGTTCACCAGCCGTTTACCACGGTAAATTAAACCCTCGTCGTAGAGATCGATGAATACTTTTTTTACTACAGATGAGAACTGATCATCCATAGTAAACCTTTCCCGTGACCAATCTAAGGAAGAACCCATGCGACGCAATTGCTGGGTAATGATTCCACCGGATTCTTCTTTCCAATTCCAGACACGCTTCACGAAGCCTTCACGACCTACCTCCTGGCGACTGGTTCCAGCAGCATTAAGCTGGCGCTCGACAACCATTTGGGTGGCAATACCCGCATGGTCAGTACCAATCTGCCATAGCGCCTGTCTGCCTGACATGCGGTGGTAACGAGTCAGGGCATCCATGATGGCACACTGAAAACCGTGGCCCATATGCAATCGCCCGGTTATGTTGGGAGGAGGGATGACGATGCAGTAGGGATCGCCACTACCCTGAGGCGCAAAATAGCCGCGCTCTTCCCAGGTGCGATACCAGCGATCTTCCAGCTGCTGTGGTTGGTAGGTTTTGTCCATGCCGATCGGGGAAGGTTATTCGTTAAAAAGGGCGCAAGTATACATTAAGTCGCCGTTGTGGATGGAGTGGAATGTGGTTGAAATCCAGGGCAATCGGGTGAACACCTCTGTCGTGTCGAAGATAGGCAGAAGTTTATAATTTTCGGACTCAGATCGGCGAGCGAGAGCCACTTGTTCATTTTTTATACTGGCAGTGCACACGAAAATCCATTCAGTCGACTGCCCTGAGTTGAAATCAGAGTTTGTGGGTTTCTGGTTGGTAACCCTGAGATTGATAGAATCGATAAGCCACTCGTCCGGCTGCGAGGCTTTCCTGATCAGCACTTAGAATTTCATTAATACGACTGAATTGCGCATGTTGCTGGCAAGCTTCTCTACCTAAATTAATTAGAACATCATTGGCAGTATCGGGTACTTCATTCAAGCAAAGCAGCACGGAATGGTTGCTGACATCTTTTTGATCTATCTTTGCATGAGGGACGAAGCTCGCTGGCTTAAACTCCCATAGTAAATCATCGAGCTGATTCTGTTGCGCTTCAGATTCTGCTATGACAAAAATCTTGTGACCTAAAATGATGGCCTTTTCACATAGGCGGCAGGCGAATTGTAATCGACTGGATTCCTCTTTACTGCTCAGCGTATAGAAATTTACCTGAGTCACGATTAAGGCTTTTGCTGACTCAGATATTGCATCAATAGTCCTACTGGTCTTCCAGTCGCACCTTTTTGAGCGCCGGAATTCCATGCGGAACCTGCAATGTCGAGATGAGCCCATTTTTGCTTTTCTGTGAATCGCGAAAGGAAGCAGGCGGCTGTAATAGTGCCGGCCCTTGGACCACCGATATTGGCGATATCGGCGAAATTACTATCCAGCAAACTCTGATATTCGTCCCATAGTGGTAGTTGCCATGCACGGTCTAATGATTCTTCGCCGCAATCCAGGAGAGCTTCTGCCAGCTTGTCATTATTACTGAGCAGCACATTTGCATGAGCGCCGAATGTAGCGACAGCGGCGCCAGTAAGCGTCGCGATATCAATAATGCTTTTGGGTTTGAATCTTTCCGCATAAGTCAGCGCATCACAAAGCACCAGCCGACCTTCCGCATCAGTATTAAGAATCTCAACAGTCTTGCCTGACATGCTGGTTACAACGTCTCCGGGCCTGGTCGCACGACTACTTGGCATATTTTCAGCTGCAGCGACGATTCCAATTATATTAGCAGGCAGTTTTAGCTCTGCGACACAACCCATAGTCGCGATGACACTTGATGCTCCACACATATCAAACTTCATCTCGTCCATAGCGGCACCAGGTTTCAGACTAATGCCTCCGGTGTCGAAGGTGATGCCCTTACCCACTATGACATGGGGTTTGCTGCTCGTCTTAGCACCTTTATGCTCAATGATTATTAACTTGGCTTCTTCAGCAGATCCGGCTGAAACAGACAAGAGGGTGTTCATGCCTAATCGAGCCATCTGTTTTTCGGTCAGCACCTTTGCAGTGAGGCTTTTGTGATGAGAGGCTAATTCCTGTGCTTCGCTGGCCAGGTAACCTGGCGTGCATATATTGCCCGGCAGGTTGCCAAGCTCCTTGGCTCGGTTAATCGCCTTTCCAATAGCTGCGCCGTGCTTTAATCCATTCTCCAAAAGCCTCTGCTGCGCTTTGGCAGGAGGGCTTATTGATATGGAGCGAATTGTGACTGCCTTGTTTTTCTTACTCTTTGTTTTATCATACTTGTAGCAGACGTCTTCCATTTCCTGCGCAATGCGGGCTGCTAACCAGTTTGCGTCTCTGTCTTTTGGCAAGGAATCAGTAGCGGCGATGTGTATTTGAGTAGCCTGTAACTTGCTGGCGGCCGTGGCGGCAGCTTTTAACATCCTGGCGCAATTTTTTGCGTTAAACCCTTTGCGATCTCCTGCGCCGATCAACATTAGGCGTTTGCATTCAAGTCCAGAAGGGTCGAACAGCAACTGAGATTCCCCGAGCTTACCGCTGAAATCACCCGCCTTGATAAGACTGCTCACAGCGCGATTGCTGGCTACGTCAGCTGCCCTGGCGTCGCCGCTTAAACTGCCTTTGCTGAAGATAGGGAGAATTAAGCAGTCAGTGCTAAGATTTTCGATTGAGCCGCCTTTTATTGAGTACTTCATACAATGCTATATGCTCCTTAGGAATCGGGCAAACAGAAGGAAAAATGGAAGCCACAATCCTAAAGATATTCAATGAGTTAAGCAAGATAGCATGGCAGCGAGGCTGGTTATTTCAGGGCCTGACTTCACGATCTACTCTGGCAATATCCTGGTCGAACTCATTTGCCAAATCGTTGTCAGAGAAGCTTGAATAATTCCTGCAGAATCTAAGGAATCTCTGATTAATTACCTACGTTGTTATTGCTGCGTTAAAAATCAGCTCAGAATGCGCATTTATGACCTGTAAACTGCGCTTTTTCCCTGATTTTTGCTTTGCACTAACTGCCTCGCAAACATTAATCAGAGGTTCCCTAAATGTTCAGTCATAGCAAGAGCCAGGATCGAAAATCCAGAACAGTTTGTATTCAGTATGGAGAAAAGTGTTGGTATCAGCGATCTGAACGATGCGAAACATGTAGACAGTATGCATATGATGCAGATTCTGCACGAAGCGCGATTGCAGTTCCTTGCCAGTTTAGGCTTCACCGGAGTGAGCATATTCGGCCTGGGAATGGTGGTTACTGATCTTGCTGTTGATTTAGATCGGAATCTTTCGCAAACGATGTGTTACTGATTTATGTTGGCCTGGATGATTTCAATCGCTATGGGTTTGATATCAACTTGCAGGTGAACAATAGTGGGTTGGAGAAAACGGTATGTCTGGCAAAGATGGGCGTAGTGTTTTTCGTTTTCGATAAACATCAAATTGCAGAAATACCGCTCGCTTTTGATGCGTTGATTCAGCGTTTTGCAGATATTGGAGATAAGATTGCTTACAGTCTTGAGCGAGTTGTATTAGAAAGGCCGATGCGAACGTGGAACTAAGACTACTTTTGTGCGACTGAGTTTATCATGCAGGCCATCTTTGTTTGTATCAATGTACATCCACAAGTAGCCGATTCCCAATAACAGAAAGGCGGGCCAGGCGAGCAAATAGCGAGGCAACGCGGTTCGAATTGAAACTAATTGATTGTCAATGGTGACCATCTTCAGGCGCCAGGCGATCATGCCCAAGGTTTGGCCACTCTGCATCCAAAAATAGCTATAAAATCCGAAGCTGCTGCCTACCATAAGGCTAAACAGCACAAAATCCTGCAGTGGATTTGTGAATACCTGGCCATCAATGACTTCATTGCTGTCCACGCCAAAGGCCAGTTGCACAAGATAACCAAGCAGCATCCAAATTGCTGCCACAAGAAATGCGTCGTACAGCAGTGCGGCCAAGCGGCGCCAAAGACCAGCCCTCGGGTAGTTGGTTATGGTTTCATCGACGTTTAAATTTTCCAATGTTCTGCAACCGGGCTTAGTGGTGGGTTGGGTCTACTGCAAGAGGCTTGGCACTCATTAACCAAAGCTAAGGAACCTCTGATTAATGTTTGCGAGGCAGTTAGTGCAAGGCAAAAATCAGCGAAAAAGCGCAGTTTACAGGTCATAAATGCGCATTTTGAGCTGATTTTTAATACAGCAATAACAACATAGGTAATTAATCAGAGGTTCCCCAACTGTTGTTCGCCTTTGCAAGTTTTCTCACAAGGGAAGATTTACAAGGATAAATACTCTGTCTGTTTTCACAGTGGCAGTATATAACGAGCCATGTGTAGCCAAAAACCCGGTGGATTGGACAATTTGCCGCTTGTGCAGTGAGCTACCGGCTTGGTTTGTCGAAAATAGGCAGGAAAACGCCAAAGCCCTGTATTTCTTGTAGGGTAGACAATTTGCTAGAATGCCCGCCCCTGCGAGGACCCCGGTTCCCGCAAAGCTTAATTGAGAACTGACTTAGGGAGCCTCTGATTAATGTTTGCGAGGCAGTTAGTGCAAGGCAAAAATCAGCGAAAAAGCGCAGTTTATAGGCCATAAATGCGCATTTTGAGCTGATTTTTAACGCAGCAATAACAACGTAGGTAATTAATCAGAGGTTCCTTAGGAATTTAGGAATAATAATGGCTGCCGAAACCCCCGCTCGCTATATCCAGTTAATGGACACGACTTTGCGTGATGGTGAGCAAACCCAAGGTGTCTCATTTTCTGCTAACGAGAAAATGAATATTGCCCGTGCCCTGCTGAAATCCCTGAAAGTGGATCGCATTGAGGTGGCCTCAGCCTGTGTTTCAGAAGGGGAGAAGCAGGCTGTATCGACTATCTGTCAATGGGCTACAGAAGAAGGTTTTCTGGAAAAGGTGGAAGTACTTGGGTTCGTCGACTATAAGCGCAGCGTAGACTGGATATGCGAAGCTGGCGGCAAAGTCATCAACCTGTTATGTAAAGGCAGTGAAAAACACTGTCGCGAACAGCTAGGCAAGACTTTAGAGACTCACCTGGAAGATATTGCTCATACTGCAGAATATGCAAAAGAGCAGGGGCTAACGGTTAACATGTATCTTGAGGATTGGTCCAACGGCTATTTTGATAGTAAAGATTACGTGTTCGGCTTGATTAATGGCACCAGTGATTTAGGAATCAACCACTATCTGTTGCCAGATACATTGGGTTTAATGGATCCATCAGAAGTGTTTGATTCCTTGAGTGACATGATCAGTTCGTTCCCTGATGCTGAGTTTGATTTTCACCCTCATAATGATTACGGTCTTGCAACCGCCAATGTATTAGCTGCCGTAAGAGCCGGCATCAATACGGTGCACTGCACAATGAACTGTCTAGGCGAGCGTGCCGGTAATGCTTCACTGGCCGAGGTAGCTGTCGCGCTAAAAGATAAAATGGGCATGACTCTTTCCATCGATGAATCTCATATTGCAGTAGTGAGCGGTATGGTGGAAAACTTTTCTGGCAAATGGATTGCTGCAAATACGCCCATCGTAGGTGCCGATGTGTTTACCCAAACTGCTGGGATTCATGCTGATGGAGATTTAAAAGGGGATCTATATGTTACCAACCTCAGTCCTGAGCGCTTTGCCCGCAAGCGAACTTATGCCCTGGGCAAAATGAGTGGTAAAGCTTCTTTAATGAATAATCTTGATGAGCTTGGTATAAAACTGTCGGAAGAAGAGCAGGCAAAAGTGTTGGAAAGAATCGTTGCGCTTGGTGATTCGAAACATGTTATTACCTCAGATGATCTACCTTTCATCATCGCCGATGTGATGGAAAGTAAGGAATATCACCACATAAGCTTACTTAATTGTTATATCAATACAGGGCTCAATGTTGAGAGCACGGCGAGTATCAGAGTCGATATAAAAGGTACTGAGTATCAGGGTTCTGGGTCCGGAAACGGCGGCTTTGATGCATTCATGGATGCCATCACCCGAATTCTTGAACGTCTGGACTTTGCTTTGCCTGAACTCATTGACTACGAAGTGCACATTCCCCGGGGCGGGCAAACTAACGCTCTCACAGAATGTATCATCACCTGGCAATCTCAGGAGCGGGATTTTAAAACCAGGGGCGTGGACGCCAATCAGGTACTCGCCGCTGTGAAAGCCACATTCCGCATGATCAATTTGTTGCTTGAGCAATAAGTGATTTTCAGGTTTTCTTGAGTTCGCTGGCGACCTGGTCGCCAAATCCATCAGTACTGATTATTTTTGCTTCGCTGCCTGGAGAAGATAGATCGGGGGTTGTGTACCCCTGAGCGAATACACTCTGCATGGCATGCCAGACATTACGTGATTCCTGCTCCAGGCCGAAACTCATTTCCAACATCATAGCCACCGATCCGATCATTGAGTAAGGGTTCGCAATGTTTTGGCCAGCGATATCCGGGGCCGAGCCGTGGGATGGCTCGTAGTATGCTTTATTGGCACCAACACAGGCTGAAGGCATCAGGCCCAGTGATCCGAGAATGCCGCCGCCCTGGTCACTCAGTATGTCACCGAACATATTTTCCATAACCATTACGTCAAACTGGCCAGGGTTGAGACACAAATACGTCGCTGCAGCATCTACCAAAATGTATTTAATCTCTACGTCTGGAAAATCTTTACCTACCTCTTCAATGACCTCATTCCACAGCACACTGGATTTCAGTACATTGCTCTTGTGAATGCTGTGCAGAACCTTTTTGCGCTTCCGGGCTGTCTCAAAAGCGACTCTTGCAATGCGTTCGATCTGATCTTCGTTATATTCAAGTGCTTCGTTTACGAAACGTTTGCCTTGATCATTCACCCCGGTTTCTTTTTCGCCAAAATACAAACCACCCACTAATTCACGGATGATCATAAAATCAATACCGTCACCGATGATCTCGGGCTTCAGGGGTGAGAAGTGGGCAATCCCCTGGGGTAAGAATACGGGTCGGAAGTTGGCGAAGGTGTCATAACGGTGTCTTAACGGAAGAAGTGCGCCGCGTTCCGGTTGCATATCGACAGGTATCTTTTTCGATTCTTCGTGACTTAAGCCGATTGGGCCTTTAATGATGGCATCAGCTCCATCGCATAATGTTTTGGTTTCATCTGGGAATGAATGCCCATGACTAAAGTAGGCGCTGGCACCAAAAGGCGCATGTTGAAGATCGAAGTTGATTGAGTTTCTTTCAGCCACCAATTCCAAAATTTTCACGGCCTCGGCCATAATCTCTGGCCCGATTCCGTCGCCATCTAGCAGCGCAATTTTGTAACCACTCATACTTTACTTTCCTTCAATTGGGGACTGAGAGATTAACCCTGTGTGAAAGGCGCGTAATTTATCACGCACTTCAGAAGGATTGTAGAAGGATTGGAAAGCGAGATGCTGGATTTACACAATGAGCGTTAGCCTGCGAAGTCCCTGCGAAGTCAAAGTGCGCTGAATTTAGCTGAGAGCTTTGAACTACAGCGACCTGGCGAATGGAGATAATGGAGATAATGGAGATAGAGTAAGAATGATAGGTGGTTCTTTGGAGATGTTCCGAAAAAAGAAAGGTGTGATCTCCTCAAGTGTCAGGTTCTCTATCAGATTGGCGTGAGTGGGTAACGCAGGCGTGGGATAAAGTTGCCAAAGGTGAAATTGACAAAGAGAACATAGAGAACATAACGAGAGATTTCTTACGTCCTGAACGTATTCTGGAGTTGTACCCTGAGCATCCAGTGTCTGTCCAGTCGGGAGAACAAATACAGAATGTTTATGAAGATAGGATGAATATCCAGTTTGGTGATGGGCTGATTCCCTTTTATGTAACAGGTTTGTCACTCAACGGACAGAAGGAATGTGATGGTCTGTTTATTCGGATTTCTAGTGGGGTATACATTTGTCTAACGGCTGAATATTTTTGATGAAGTCCCCGGCTACAGTTACCAGCCAGCCAAAGGCCAGCCAATACGGGCGCACAAGGGTAGTGCTGATCGACTGGACCTTAACGACTGCATGGAGCGAGACCCCGTAGTTATTCAGTATATTGACAACTGCTTTTCATACAATCGATTCCTGGTTCGTGTTAAAGACGTTGAGGACCTTTATCCTGGTGAAAATATTGTGGCGTGGGATTGGCAGGGGGTTGATGTTAAATCTGAATCGATGGGTTATGGGAATAAAGTTGACTCAATACAGTATCGATCATTTGAAACAATTAAAGATAATTACGCCGTTGTTATCAATGATGGTGGTTCGGGCGAGGCTGCTGATTTGATTGCTTTTAAAGTAATCGATGATGATATAGTCCTCGCTGATCCATTGTAAATACTCCTCCGGGGACTTTGCTGACGCAACAGTTAGAGACCCCTGCGAAGTCTGTGACCAGGCACAACGGCCAATTTATTGGAAACATACTGGCACGGATCACTTCTACAAGTATGTGATGCGGAGGGAGAAATCCCGGGATGAAAAAGGCCATAGCCGATTCCTGGAAGGAACTGAATAGAAGGGACTGTGAGGAACTTGAATACCTTAAAAAGCCGAGCAATGACTCCACAAGTTCGATTAGAGGTAACGATTGTTTAACCAACCAGGCATGGGTGTTGAAAAAGTTAATGACGAGCTTTTAAAGCTCTTAGGCTGCACCGCACTGTACATAAAGAAAACCACTCAAGCCGATTTGAGTGTAGTGGAATCTCGATAGTCCTGGAGTGAAAATGCGACCATTGGAGTGGAAAAATACATTATTACAAAGGCATGGGCTGGATCGGCCGGATGGCCGGCCGCTGTACCAGTACCGGCTGAGTGATCAGGAATTCTCTGATCTCAGCGTCCTCTTAAAACCAGACGCTCAACCGGGGTTCAACAATATGACTGAGATGCTTGGCTGGGATGCGGCTTTTGTCATCATGACCGAGATGCCTGGCTGGGATGCGGCTTTTGTCATCTATGGAGCTGAGTGGTGGCGTCGCTTTTATTCGGGTCAGTGGGGCTGGGAGGGTGTATTTGATTCGATCGGGATTAATCATCAGAAACTCGCTGTCGCAAAAAGAAATGCGCTGGTTGAATCGGGGCTGCATCGCTGGCGGCGGGAAGTGCGCGTTGTCGATGGTAAGAGACGCTTTCTTGGCACGGTTGCCACGGAAGGCGGGCTTCCGCTGACTCAACTGCAAAATTCAGGTGGATGGTTGCGGAATGTGCTACAGCCAACCCTAAGAAAGCATTTGTCGCGGGGGATAAATATCTCGGTACTGATTGAAAACCATGAAGATTCGATACCATCAAGCTATCGTTCGCCAGAACTCAATCAAATACTCACCGATATAGCTCAAACAATCGTTACGTTAAGGCAAAATTTCGATCTCAAAGATAAAGAGGAGCCCGTTGCCTGGCTTGAGGCGAATCATCCCAACTGGCGCGACCGCTTTCCGCTGCCGGTGGATGATAAGCAGGCAAGTGCCTTGCTGAGCGATCTGATCGATACCGCGTCACGGACTGAAGCGGATGAGCGATCAAAAGATCCCTTTGCAGTAGAGCGAGTGCTGATCAGGGCGGAAACCGCCACGGCTGAACTAACGGCGCAAATTGATCTGCCCGAATTTGTCGATCTCGATGTGATCGGTCTTGATGCAGAAACGGGCGCGATTCCATCCTGGGTGAATCTTGAGGTGTATGAGCCCGGCGGCGAAAGCTGGGCCTGGTGCCGAGGCATGGTCACCACCTATCGAGGGAGGAAGGCATTAAAGCTGTCAGGTAAACCGCTGCGCCTGAAAGGGGAGGCATCCATAAAGGCGTTAAGGCTCAGGTTTAAACATGTTGGCGAATGCCTGGGTGACATCCCTATCCGCAGTGGCGGGTATCTGGACCCCGCGCTTCCCTGGCTGTTCAGGTGTGTTGATGGCAAGTGGTTGTTCCAGGGCGCTGCAAGCCAGTCCATTAAAGACAGCGAAGCCCTGGTCTATGTGCCAGCAGTATGCCGTTTTTTCGGGCATGACGAGGATACGGAGATAACGCCTTTGGGCAACCTGTTCGACGGTGCTGTCATGAGGTTATCCGGTGTGATGCATTGCCGTGATGACAGTGCAACGTATCGGCTTTCGTCCGGTCAGACGGAGACGGTCGTGCAGTTTTCCTTGACCGGAAAAGAGTGTCCTTTCCCATCGAACCCGGGTGAACTCTACATGGGAATACCAAAACTGGTTGCCTGGAACCGCGTGTCTGAAAGCACTGTGCGTTGCCCTGATGCCAGGTTGATGGCGAAAAGGATTGGCAGCCATGATGCCTGGCAACCATTGAGTCAGGTTGAGCCCGGTTGCTATGAAATCAGGCTGACCGATAAGGAGGGGCATACGCAGTTACGTAAACGCCTGGGTATTTTAGCGGAAGATTTTGGCGTCGACCTCCGCCCGGATAAGAGGCAGGTCAAGTCCGGGGTGATCTCGCTGAAAGGCTGTGCCGGTTTTGATGTTATGGTTGAAGATGCGCAGATACGGGCAGCTATCTCCAGGGTCGGAGCGGAGCAACATATAGCGGTTGCGGCGGATGAGGAGCCGCCGATCAATATGAATGTGTCGCTATTGGCCCGCGACCAGACAAAAACGATCACATTGACCTTGCCCTACCCATCGAAAGGGGCCTTGTTGTTTGATGCTGAGGGGGCGGCTGCCTCCTTAAAAACGCCCCTGAGTTTAAACAGCCTGGCGGGCTATCGCCTGAAGCTGTTTGACGATCAGCACCGGCGCGGGCAAAAGGTAGATTTAGAGCTTGCCCTGCTTGATCACTCAATGAGCGGCTCAGGTTGTCGGGACATATACATTAAGGGCTCGTTGACATTGTCAGCCGAGATGACGGAGTTTGCTGTTTACGACTGGCATCCGTACATCGAGCAGTTAATGAGTGTGGGGCCTTCCATTGATTCCAGGGTGCAGATCAGCCTTTCCTTGCACGGCCAGAGGGTGGCCGACCTTTGTGTGTGGCGCTACCAGAGTGAGTTGTCAATATTAGACAATGGGCGGGTCGGCTTTGATGCCGCTACTTTGCAGACGATAGACGTTGATCAACTGGGTTCTGCAAAAATCTCTGTGATCAATCTGGCCCAGCCCGAGCAAAACTTTGCTGATTTAGTGCCACAATCGAGTCAGGGCGTTTTAACCGGTGCCTGGGAATTCAATCCTGAAGCCAGAGGAAAGGGTGCCTGGATGATTTATCCGGCCAAGGATTCGGCGGTAAATTTCAGGCCGATATCATGGAATGTTGGCCCCGCCAATAGCGACCATGAAATTCATACTTTGGCAAAAGCAATGCTGGTAACTGAGCCTGAAGATCGGGTTGCGGCGATTCAGTCCGTTCTGCGCGAGATGGCCCATGAGCCGGATCACAGAAGTTGGGATTACCTGGATCACCTTTGGCATAAAACGCAGCACCTCCCGCTATCGACCTTTGATCTATGGCGCTTGAGCCTGGGTGAGCCCGCTTTTCTGGCAAGCCTGTTTATTCGTGGTCAGAACGCGATGCTTGATCAATTGCAGAGAGAACTCCCGGTGATCTGGGAGTTGGTGCGGGTGGCAGACTGGCAGCAGGCACTGACGCGCTATCGAACCAATCTTGCGAGCAAGCTGCGGGATGAGGAACTGGCGGCTGAGTTGCTGGTTAAAAAAATTCAGGCCCTTGAAAAGCTTGGCCCTTCGTTGCCGAGCATCGGCAAGATACTCAGACAGAGGCTTCTCGACGAACAGTGCCAAGAGCTTGCAGCCTTGAAAATGCCAATCGAGGTATTTCTTGGCCCTCGGCTAAATGAAGAGCATCAAAACCTGCTGAGGCGACAGGCAGATAGTGAATGGCCTGAACGACTTTCGAGTTATATTTTTCACCAGTTACAGTGTCTTCCCGCTGACTATCGGTCATTGATTCAGACAAGTCATCCCCATCAAACGGCGGTGACTTTTTTACCCTGGATGATGGCTTGGAAATCGCTTGCTAGAGAGTCGGATAAATGGCCCGGAACACCTGCTGAAGTTTTTAACATTCAACAGTTGATCGGCTTTGACCAGGACTGGTTTTCCGCTGCGTTTCAGTATCTGGCGGGCTGGTTATCCCAGCACTAAAAAGGGGAGACGGGACAGCAATGACAAAAGCCATGAGCAATAACCGCTATTATCAGGATTTGATCGCTCGCATCTCCAGGCGCTCCGTTGAATCCACGGTGAGTATTTTAGGCATTTCCGACAAGGGTCTCAGGAAGCACCTTGTTACCGAGCTTGCCCGGGAAAACGCTGGCAATGGATTTTTGTCTGATCCGGTTTTTGAGTCGCTGTTTGGCTGGGAAAAGTCGGAGGCAAGCATGAACGATCTGGTCGGTCATTTATTGTTGCCCAGCCTTGTGGAGGCCATGGACCGGGCCGGTGGACATCGGTTTGACCGCTGCTGGCACCCCTTCAAGCACCAGAAAACAGCTTGGCGAACCCTGCTGGAGCCACCTCAAAAGTCGCTGGTGGTCACCAGTGGCACCGGGTCTGGCAAGACCGAGTGTTTCATGGTGCCGATCCTCAATGATCTGGTGGCTGAATATGAACAGGATTCCCGGCCGCTGCTGGGTGTGCGGGCGTTGTTTCTGTATCCGCTGAATGCGCTTATCAACAGTCAGCGTGAGCGATTCAGAGCCTGGACAGATTATTACCGTGATGGTCTGCGGTTTTGTCTCTACAACGGTAATACCCCGGAGAACAAGCATTCGGAGCAGAACAAATATCTCAATGAGGTGCTGACGCGCAAGCGGATGCGCGATCAGCCCGCCCCCATGCTGATCACCAACGCCACCATGCTTGAGTATATGCTCGTGCGACAAATCGATGCGCCCATTATCGAGCAGTCCTATGGCAAGCTGAGGTGGATCGTACTGGATGAGGTTCACACCTATATGGGGTCGCAAGCCGCCGAGCTTTCCTTATTGCTGCGCCGAGTCATGCATACTTTTGGCGTTTCCGCCGCCGATGTCCGCTTTGTTGCCACTTCGGCAACGGTTGGTGATCGGGGCGATCAGCAACTACAGGAATATCTGGCAAATCTGGCCGGTATTGGCCACGAACAGGTCGTGGTTGTCGGTGGTCGGCGGGAAGTTCCCGCGCTCGCTGATCTGCCTGCCGACAGCGCCTCGGTTGAGCAAATAGCCGCGATTGACGCCGGACAGCTTGAGTCCGATCAGCGCTACCGCGCTCTGTGCAAAAGCCCCGAGGCGCGGAAAATCCGAACGGCATTAACTCAAAGTGCCGTGCCCAGTACTCTCACGGAATTGTCTCAAGCCATATTTAATGCTCAAGACAGGACATCTGACACGCTCAAATGGCTTGATCTATGCTCAAGCACCGTTGGCTCTCTGACTCAAAAATCCGAGCGCTTACCCTTCTTACCTGTACGTGGACATTTATTTCATCAGGTGCTGAGTGGGCTCTGGTGCTGCATCGACAAAAATTGCAGCGCCAAGGCAAATACCCCCTTAAAGAACGACTGGCCCTTCGGCAATGTCTGCACACAAAGAAAAAGCCACTGCTTGTGTGGCGCGCCCATGTATGAATTATCCTTTTGCAGCGACTGCAATACTCCCCATGTGCTGGCGCTGGAACAGGATGGTTCATTCGTTCAACTGGAGCGGGAGTCATTCGATGAATTTAGTCTTGATTACGAGAGTCCAGAAGAAAGTGAACAAGATGACGAGATAGATAGCAGCAAAGACCAGGTCATTATAGCTCCAGCCAGCCATCCCGAGTTGACCTATACGGTTTCGTTAGACAAGGATAGAAACCAAGTTCCTGCAAGTATGGATACCTATGATATTGATGTTATCAATCCCAGAGACCCAGCCTGTAGTCACTGTCATTATTCGGGATATCGGGGGCCTTTTTACCGGCGGACTTTGTTAGGCACGCCTTTCTATATCAGTAATGCCGTCCCAACGCTGCTGGAAGCCTGCCAGGAAAGTGATCAAGCCAGTGAGCGTCCCTATCGTGGCCGCCGTTTAATGACCTTTACGGACAGTCGTCAGGGTACTGCGCGGATATCGACTAAATTACAGCAGGATTCAGAGAGAGATTCCATTCGGGGGCTGATGTACTCGGCAGTGGCTGACAATATTACGACTATGGACCCGGCTGAAGTGCAGCGCAAAGAGGGCGATCTGAAAAGATATAAAGAAGCAATACAGAAATTAAAAAGGATAGGTGATGATAGGACAGCTAAAACTTTAGAAGAGTTAGCAAAAGAGATTGAATCTGAGCTGAGCAGTCTGGGAACCGCCAAACCTTTGAGTTGGAGTGAGGCAACTTATAAGTTTCATTCCAGCCCCGATATTCGCTGGATATTTGATTATTATCATGAAATCAACCCGCAACTCTTTGTAGAAGGTAATGGCCAGAGAATTTTGGTAGAGATGTTGTTGCTGCGAGAGTTTGCACGTCGTCCAAAGCGCCAGAATAGCCTGGAGACCTTGGGATTGGTTTCAGTTCAATACCCCGCTTTACAGAAAATCACCACAGTGCCAGATGTTTGTAAAGAGCTTGGGTTATCGCTAGAGGACTGGCACTCTTTCCTGAAAATCACCCTTGATTTTTATGTTCGGGAAAACTCCATCATTGATATTCCCGATGATTGGGTGAATTGGATGGGGGCAAAAATATATGCCAAATCGGTTTTAAACCCAGACTCTGATGAAAAGACCAGTTCGCGTTTGTTGAGGTGGCCGCGAGTTGTTCGTGGCAGAAATAACCGTCTGATTCGGTTATTGGTAGCAGCATTGGATTTGGATTTTGATCATGCAGCCAACAAAGACCGACTCAATGCTATTTTAAAAGAAGCCTGGAAAGCTTTAACCAAGAAGTATGCTATGTCCAATACAGTTACGGGGCAGACTGAAGAGCATCAGGTTTTAAAGAATGTCCCCGGCAGCATAGGTTTTCAACTGAACCGCCCAGCGATTTCGTTTCAAGCCTGCCAGGACCTGTGGATATGCCCGATCACGCATCGTCTACTGGATTGTACATTCAGAGGTTTAACGCCCTATCTGCCGTTTAACTGCACAAAAGCAGAAATCCAGTGTCGCAAGACCACCACTGCGATTTGCCAGGTTGATTCATATTCATCCCGATTTAAATCGGACGCCGAACGCCTGAGCCATATACGAGACTGGGTAGACGGGCAGGAGACCATACAAAACCTGAGAAGTGAGAATCTATGGACGGATGTCAGTGATCGCATCGTGGAGGGCGGACGATTTTTTCGCGCAGCGGAGCACTCGGCTCAACAGTCGGCATCGGTACTGGATAAGTATGAGCGCCAGTTTAAATCCGGCAGGCTCAATGTGCTAAGTTGTTCAACAACCATGGAAATGGGTGTTGATATCGGCGGTATTTCGGCGGTGGCGATGAACAATGTTCCGCCGCATCCGGCCAATTACCTGCAACGGACCGGCCGTGCCGGTCGCCGCGGTGAGACCCAGGCGCTTGCTTTTACCATCTGCAAGGATAACCCTCACGAGCGGGCGGTATTCGCCAATCCGGTTTGGCCATTCACAACAGCGATATCTGCCCCGCAGATTACGCTCACAAGTGTGCGTATTATTCAGCGGCATATCAATGCACTGCTGCTGGCATACTTTCTGAAACGAGTTGTCGCGGTCAATGAAACCGCAGTCACCCGTTTACATTGCCAGTGGTTTTTTTATACCGAAGGCGAGGCAGAGACAGGCGAGATAAAGGCACCGGCTGACCGAATGCTGAGATGGCTTGAATCCTTTCATACAGGCTCAATGCCAAAAGAACTGCGGGAAGGTGTCGCGAGTATTGTGCGCGGTAGTATATTAGAGAAATATTCGATTGAGCGCATCATTAAGGAGTCCATTCATTCCCTGTCCAACGCCAGGCGGCAATGGCTTCACGCCTTTAAGAAAATCAAATCACAGGCGGCGGAGGTTGCCTCTTTAGGCGAAAAAGATCCCTTTAGAAGAAAGGTCGAATATGATCTGAAATGCCTGGGTGAGCAATATTTATTATCGGAGCTGGCTTCCAAGGCATTTTTGCCCGGATACGGTTTCCCAACCGGAATTGTTACCTTTGATCATTACTCGTTATCCGACTTTAAACAACGTAAGTATGTTCAGGCCAATGGTCGTATCGATAACCAGACCAGACTGCGAGAAAGACCCGGCAGGCCCATGGCCGTTGCCATTCGTGAATACGCGCCGGGCGCTGATGTGGTTCTGAACGGGCTGGTTTATCGTTCAGCGGGGCTATTGCTCAACAAGTTTTCTCCCAACGAAGATTATTCCAAGCCACAGATGATGCGCAAGGCTTGGCGCTGTCATCACTGTGGTTTCATAGGTGACGAGTCAGGCGCAACCTTTGATCACCTATGTTCGGAATGCGGACCTAACCTTAAGAATGAAAATATTCGGGAATATATAGTGCCTGCGGGTTTTGCGGTGGACTTTTACAGCAGCCCATCGACCGATATCAGTACGCAATCCTATGTGCCGGTTGAAGAACCCTGGGTGACCGCCAAAGCTCCGCTCAAACCGGTGTTTGATCCTCGTCTTGGTTCTGCGCGGGTGAGTGCGGCGGGACATATTTTTCATCACAGCTCTGGAGAAAACGGCACGGGTTTTGCCGTCTGCCTTCGATGCGGGCGGGCCGAGTCTATGTCGCAGGACGGTGATTTCCCCGCGAATCTTCGTCCGGGCCAACCGCATAACAAATTGCAGGGCAAGTTGGAACCAGATTCATCACGCGTCTGTGAAGGGTCGGATGAGCACTACGCAATAAAAGAAAGTGTACACCTGGGCGCTACCGATCAGACCGATGTGTTTGAACTCTACCTTAAGCGCCCGATGGAAGGGGCTTATTTGCGACACAAAAAAGCTGATCCCTTACCCTGGACGCTTGCCGTGGCTTTTCGGCAGGCTCTGGCCGATATTCATGGTGTCAGTGCTGAGGAAATGGGGTACAGCGTTAAAGCCTCCAGCATCCCGGACTGTGAATACCCGGTCGCTGGCATTGTGCTTTATGACAGCAATGGCGGAGGAGCCGGATTTGCCTCTTCGGCACCGCGCCATTTACGCCATATCCTTTTAAAGGCTTCGGATTACCTGGCCTGCAAAGAGGATTGTGAGAATGTCTGCCAGCGCTGTTTACTGGGCTATGACACTCGTTTTCATGCCGATGTTTTAAACCGTCACATTGCCCGCGAATACCTGCAATCAATAGCAGGCTACCTGTAGATGCCTGCAAGTGTGAAGATATTTGACGATTCAACGGAATACTGTTTTGAGTCCTTGTCAGAAGAGGTCCTGGCTGCTTTAAGCCAGGGATGTAAAAACCTACGGCTCCATGTTGATGGAACCTATGCTGAATGGGATATCAGCGTTGGCGACTTAAAAGAAGCTTGCCTAACATGGCGGAACTCTTTTGATGCGATTTCTCTCATTTTATCCAATAAGGATTTTGATGGATTAAGTGATGTGCACTAAAGAGGACTTAAGGGCACTAAGCAATTTTGGTATAGATATATGTCTTCTCAAAAAGGATTTCAATGTTCTCCAGTCGACCGGTGTACTCTTAGCACAGTTGGTTGGTGAATCAGTTACATATACCTACGGTACTGATATTGTCGGTGCGGAAATTCCTGGCTCAAAATGGTTAAATTTGGATAGCGGTTATCTGTTGAAGACGAAAGAATTCCCTGCTTTGTCGGTAGATGTGATTGACAACAGCTTGCTTTTTGGAAAGTCTGCCGCTGGTGATGTCGAAATCAATATTAAGGGGCAGTGCGATGGACTGGTGCGCGATTTTGGTCATGAGCTTTGGGCAGAATTGAAGCCTGGCTCTGTCGCATTGTCTGATGCCATTGATTCTGAAGTTGAACTGAAGTCTCTAGTTTATTCTGATGCATATATCTGTTCGTCTTGGAACTTAATGTTGCTTGCCGAGGTTGTGGATGGATTAAAAAGCAACCTTTCAGGAAACTGGAATAATCCCAGGATATCCCTGTTAACTGGTAATAAGCCTCCAAACCCACACTCAAAAGGTCTGTACGCCGAATGGGCAGATTCGTCTGAAAAGTCAGATGTCATCACGGAGTACTTTTATCGAATGGGTGAAAATATCAATGTTGATATTAGGTCAAGTCCGGATATTGCTCATGGGCGTGTTCTCACCCTCTCGTGGGCAGATGGTAATCAGTTTACGGTGCACCTCGATCACGGATTTGGTTGCTGGAGTATCGATGGAAAAACCTCTAAATGGTTTGATATCAATAACACTGCTAAAGGACAGGTATCCGAATTGCACGGTATATTGAACACGCTAAAAGTGAGATTTAGTAAGAAATTTTCAACACAAGTGTTTATAAAGAAAATATCGACGCATGGATAGGCAGCGAGAGTTTATACAGAGGAAAGCTGCCTAGCCTATATTTCTCCAAATTACTCCTGTTTGTATCCCAGGTGTATCCCAAGGCTTTTTCCGGGATTTGGGATGGAAAATAATCCGTTGGGTCTATCTAAGAGGGGAGAGGAAATGGTACCAGGGGCCAGACTCGAACCGGCACGCCCTTGTGGGCAGGAGACTTTGAATCTTACATATTCACTAATCTCATCACTCTGGCACTGAGTGCAAGCTTACAGATTTTTGCCTGGTATGCAAAAGAGCTTGCTTATTTTGAATATGACCCGGCTCCACTACCAGCCTGGGGTAAACCCTACTGTAAGCAGTGGTGGGAAGATTCAACAATCGGCCTCAGAGAAAAGCTGTTTAATGAAGCCGATGACACGTTTGCAGGATTCTAAAGCCTGGTGGGAGGTATGGTCATCTTCACCATCAAATTATGGACAGTGCGCTGGTATCTGACCATGTGGGTAGATCAGAACCTGATCTCATCCATTTACCCGGACGTGAATGTCTTCCTGCAGATATTCCCTAATCCCGGTGAGCATGACGCCAAACGTATGCTGCTGAATATAATTACCACCAGTCTCTATATCGGATTGCTACTACTCTGGAGCGGTGTTATGGCATGGGCTGGGGTGTACTGGCTCAGACTTGATCTGACAGGTTACCGATTTATCGGATGATGTCTTTCAGATCAGGTTCAGTTTGCGAACTTTTCCATCGATGCGTGTGTCCATCAGCGCTCTCTCGCAGCACAGTTTACCTTGATGAGTGCTTTGAACTGAATATTGTATTTGGCCCGCCAGTGATCAAGCGCATTTTGTCAATCCTCCTGCGTATCGTCGCTCTTCTTACGCAAAGCAATCATGTAAAATGCACCCTATCCTTCATCGTCTTATGGGACCGCTCACAGATGTCATGGGTTTGCAGTGACTTGACCCTGGTTCGGGTGTGTTCACTATCGTTGAGCGTCAGATAGAGCGGATCATCATGCTGTTCTGCCTTGCCGCAATATTCTGTGCCCCGATCCGTTAAAATACGCAGCACAGGTAGCGCCTGTTCCTCACAGAATGGCAAGACAGAATTATTGAGCCTATCGGCTGGCTGCGGTCATTGGCGTTACACTGGTACCGCTGTTTTCCGCAGTCATGGCCGTTTTTGACCCGGTCGGCTCCT
Source organism: uncultured Pseudohongiella sp. (assembly GCA_965198435.1). Taxonomy (GTDB): domain Bacteria; phylum Pseudomonadota; class Gammaproteobacteria; order Pseudomonadales; family Pseudohongiellaceae; genus UBA9145. The sequence goes on from OZ240664.1 coordinate 1,685,360, forward strand.
CGGCATTTTGGACAGTGCATGTGGCGTGGTTTACGGCTATCTCTCTTTATTGAGCAATGCCAAAAGTTCGATGTGGCTGCTGTTGTCGATATATGGCGCTTCAGCAGTTAACATAAAGCGACGGTTGTACTGCCAAAACCAGCCAAAAGTCGTAGACCTGTTTTCACCACTACGAACAGTGTTAAATAACACAGGGTGTTCGCTGTCGTGTTCAACATCTTGAAAAGAAGTACGCAAGAGTGGTGTGTGCTGTGCATTGAGGCGATACAGCAGATTGTAGATATGTAGATATGTAGATAAAACCAGTGAATCAGCCACCATTATGCTCACCACCATCAGGGTTTTCTATATCCTGGTTTGCGTGATAGACATTCAGATTATAGGTGAAAAGCCTTTGGATCTTTGTCAGGCCGCCGGAAATTAATTGTTGGTCTACACTGCGTAGTGCATTTATTGCGTTGCTGCCGGTGCCATAGCGAATTTGGGTCAGCGATGCAGATAGGCTCTGATACCAGCCGTTGCTGCTGACGTATTGATAGGATGAATTTATGCCTGCTGAATCTTGAAACGAGCTGCCATCAAGATTGACCTGTCTAACAGTCACGCCATGGCGGGACCGGTTTTCTTCATCTCCCCAAGTGCAGGCTACCCCATCACGTATGTTGTCTATGTCTAATTGATCCGTGCTGAAGTTATCCAGATGCACCAGGTTTACATTCACATCAACGGAACGATTCCGGGTGATAGGGTAGTTGTAATTCATGGTGAGAGTAGTGCTGGAAAATTCATCGTTGGTTTCCTGGCCGACTGGATCCAATTCAATTTGACCGATGATAGGGGTATTGATGAATGCATTGCTGGTTGCGCTATTTATGGTGTCATCCGTGCCAATTACTGACGAAATACTCCAATTAAATGTAATGCTCTATTGATCGCGCCTTGCTTCGATGATTTGCAAGAAGGGCTCAATGCTTTGTTGCACGTTGGCTGGTGGGTTGTTTTCAGCACTGCGTTAAGAAGATTTTCTGCGGCAGTAAGGTTGTTGGCCATGAAATATGTCCGAGCCAATTCCAGTCTTGCGTGTTCTCTTAATACACCTTCTGAAGGTGTGGCAGCCACCCACTTCAGCGCAAAGACTGCTTCATTAGCGCTCCCTTATTCCAAAGCAGTCAGGCCGAAAGCGAAATCAAACTCTGAATCACCTTCTCAGCCTGCGCCGCCTTGAATGCTGGTACTACCCAGTTCAAACACTCCTGGAAATTGTCCGGCTGCTATCAATTCGTTCATCTCTTCTGTTGGAGCAGTGCTACTTTCTTCTTCAGCCGCCCACACAGGCAAATGAAATCCCAGCACCATTGCTGAAATCATGAGCAGACGACAATTTTTCATTAAGAGAATTTGCTGCTATTGTTGCAGATCTAAAATCTGCTGGAAACCACAGATCATGCAGTTTACCAGCCAGATTTCCTGTAGCAGAAAGCCCGCTTAATGCGTATTCTCAAAGACCGGTTAAGGGTATTCAATAGCTCGAATTACAAAGCTCTGGCCGAAATACAGGGCAATCGAGTGAACGCCTCTGTCGCGTCGAAAATGGACAGAGGGTTATGATTTCGGGCTCAGATCCACGAGGAAGTGCCACTTGTTCACTTTTTGTACTGGAAGTGCGCACGAAAATCCATTCAGTCGATTGCCCTGGGCCGAAATATGAACCGTGTCAAAATCAGTGTTGTTTTTCTGTCGGAGTTCCCGGGAAGAGGGCAGATTTTGCCTTTGATTCAGCCGCTTTTAGGGCCAGGAAGGAACTGTACAGCCCTCCGGCTTTTAATGGGAGCTACCGTTTGAACGACAGGGTATTTGCTTGGTGTCTAACTTTAAAAATACACATGAGGAATCTCATATATCTATCTGTATTTATTGTATTTGGTAATCTAAATGCACAGACAGATCCAGCTCAGGAAGCCCATGCACTGAGCCTTGTGGCTTACCATGGCCATGGAGACTTCGGCTTCGATGTGGACACAGATATCACTTATCTGCCATTGCGCTATGAGTATGATGTAGGTAACTGGGGATTCCAACTCCTGGTGCCCATGTTGACGGTGGATGGCCCAGGTTCTGTACTTATCAATCTGGGGGGCGTTAATCGCATTTTTGCCGGATCAGAGCGTCGCCAGGAATCCGGATTGGGAGACATTGTTGGTTCATTGATCTACCGCACGAGGCGCCGCAGCTCATCTGCCACTTTTATCGATTTACGTTTAGATATCAAAATGGCTACTGCTAATGAGGAGAAAGGGCTTGGATCAGGCGAGACTGATGTCAATTTGCAGGTTGATTTAAGTCAATACGTAGGGCAATGGTTACTTTTTGGCAGTATCGGATACAGTCTTAGAGGAGAAAGCGAGCTCTACCCAGACTTGCGGGATGGAACATTTGCTCAGTTCGGGGCAGCTTTTCCAATTCAGGATACGGTTTCAATGGGATTATTATATGACTTTCGAGAAGCTGTATCCTCTTTTACCTCAGACATCCACGAAGTGGGCCCTTATGTGAACTGGCAGCTAAATGATAACTGGAGTCTGACTGGTATGACTATGGCTGGATTAACCAGAGCGAGCGTCGATTATAGTGCACTGGCTCAGTTACGTTACAGTTGGTAAGTTGGTAACTCAGGAAATGGATGTAAAAACTTGTGAGATATTTAAGGAGGGTCTTAGGAAGCAGATTTTATCTGCATATGAAAGAAACTGAATACTGCTTCAATTATCGCAGAGACAACTTATACAAAGAACTCATCAAACTGCTAAGATTTAACCCAATCTAGCTAACATGCTTCCTAAGACCCTTAAGGAATAAACGGGCGAACTGGGGGCGGCAATAAACCGGCGCGTTGAATAGGTCTGGAAATTTGCGTTGGCGGCAGTAACGGGCGCTGGGTACCCTCCGGTCGTTGAAACCGAGTTTTAGAGGATACTGGTGGTGTTGATTCTGAAGAATGAACTGCCATAGATTGATTTGAACTCGCAGTTACTGATTGCATTAGTTTTGACCAGCTGTCGATGTTGACCGCACTTGTAATTTGCTGGTTTTCTTCGGGGTTCTCACTAGCTGCGTTGGTGTATTCATCTTTTTCCTCATCCTCCATGTTTTCATTCTGTTGACGCATCAATAGAGCATTGCGGTCCAGATCCCGTTGTATAGATTCTGCGATAGTAATATCGCTGGAGTCTAATGTCCGGGCCGACTCATGGACAACCACTGCAAGCGGAGACAATGGCTTGAGTAAGCTGGGCTGCAAAGCATCTGCCGGAAGTGAGGTATTGGCTGTTAATGCAGGCACATCAGAATAGGCGCTGCGAATGATTTGCAGAGATGATGAAGAATCCTGACCCAGATAGGGGGTAAATCCAGTGCCTTGCAGGTTGCTTTCTGCTGCTGGAAGAACACTGTGCTCGCTTTCCAATAAAGCAGGTGAGACTTCTTGAATACCGCTGCTGCCTTGAGAGACGATTACCGCAAACAATAGTAACGCGCTGGCAAATGGGCCATAAAACGCGATAAGAGATTCTCTGCGGGCTGCGGCGACTGTCGAACGTGCAAACAACATGCTCTCTGTATCTGCCTTTAGTGATCCTTCTGAATGGAAATCAGCTTTATTTTTGATAATAAACGCTTTCTTTCAATATAGACAGGTCTCGATTAGACATTTATGTATTTTGTTGACTGACCCAGATAATAGCTGAGAAATGTGACAGGAATTTTTCGGCTTGGCCAATAAATTCTGGGAGTGGTTTACAGCCCGCTGGTTTTAGGACGAGCAACGCGAGATTAAATTGGGGAGCCTCTGATTAATGTTTGCGAGGCAGTGAGTGCAAGGCAAAAATCAGCGAAAAAGCGCAGTTTATAGGTCATAAATGCGCATTTTGAGCTGATTTTTAATGCAACAATAACAACGTAGGTAATTAATCAGAGGTTCCTTGGCTTAATCGTGGCCATGATGGGCATCACTGTCACCATCATGCAAACCATGATTGCAAGGGGTGGTGTTGCTGTGGGCATTATAATCTGAACCTGCCGCATATTCCTGGCAGTCTATGGCCTGAAATACCTTTAATAGCTTTGCATCAACAAACACCTGCACCGAATCTCTGTCAGGCAACCCCGTATCTATCAACTATCAGCTATCTATCAGCCTATCAGCTTCTTCTACCAAATCGATAGCTTTCTCTGTCTTCATCGTCGGTTTGCAGGGTCTATCCGAAGTGGTGAGCGTATCGTATGTAGCGCAAATAGTCATGATCCTGGAAGGCAGCGTAATTTCAGAGTCTGTCATTCCGTAAGGGTATCCGCTGCCGTCTAATTTTTCATGGCGTACAGCAGCAATGAAATGGAATGGTGGTGCAGCAGGATCAGTATTGGGTTACCGCTGCACAACAGTAATCCAAACTTTTGGTGGGAATAACGAGCCTGGAATGTGAATCCTTCTTCAGCTCCTTGGTTAGTGCAGGTTGGGCTATACCAATAGTGATCGAACGTTGGGTTTGAACGAAAGGATCGATTGCAGAAAATGGTTGTACCTGAGAGCAAGGCGCAGTTTAACGCAGCGCAAAGCCCCATTGACAGGGTTTTTATTGAAGCGGTGCATCGCCAGTTCCGCAAACTGATAAAAGCCAGAGGTGGCTTTCCGAACGGCAGCAGCTTGCTGACATTGCTGCATTTGGACATTCAGAATACCAGTAAAAAATGGACGGTGCCCATCCACAATTGGAATTTAATGTTATCTCGGCTGGCTATCTTCTTTGAAGGTTGGTTTGATGCTGCGCTGAATCTATGACGCGCCAAGGTTAGCGTTTGCATGCCGACACAGAATTCTGAATACCCTCTCAGCTAATCGGTGAGGATCTGAAGTTTATCTTTTAAATCCGCTATAAAACGGTCTAAATTGCTTTCGGCCTCAGATCGATAGCGAAAGGGGCCTACAGCCTTACCTTCACGGGTTCGGAAATACCATAAATCGTGCTCGCTAAACACACGATCTGATCGTTCGGGGGGACGCACGCCCGGGATATCTTGCTGACGACTCTCGGCCATTATTATTCGTTGTTCGTTCGACTGATACGATGTCCTTCTATAGTCCTACAGTCTACAGTGTTTTTTCTTTTTATCATTCTTTTTATTATTTGTTATGAGCCTCTGATTAATGTTTGCCTTGCACTGACTGCCTCGCAAACATTAATCAGAGGCTCTCTATGCATTGCCAATGCGGTTTAAACCAGAGGATGCGGCGCAGGGCAATCGATTGAACACCAATGATGCGTCCGGGATAGGCAGAAGTTTATAACTTTCGGACTCAGATCGACGAGGGGTGCCACTTGTTCACTTTTTGTACTGGAGGTGTGCGTGAAAATCCATCAAGTCGATTGCCCTGGGATACGGCGATTTCCGCGTTGCAGTTGCTAAATCGATATGGGAGAATCGCGCTCTTTGCTGTCGGGTATAGTATCTTAACTTATTGAAATTTCAGGAAATCAGCCGAATTCCAGTCGATTTTCAAGTAACTCTTACCCGGACCTAATAGCCAGTAAATCAGGCCCTTTAAAATCAAATCCAGTTAGCCTGCACCAAATGAGGTTCAAGCATGCAAGTTTCTGTTGAAACTACTGATGGTCTCGAACGCAAACTGACCATCACCGTCCCAAGCGACCGAGTCGATTCGGTGATAAATGCCCGTTTAGAAGAAGCGGCAAAAACCATTCGATTGAATGGCTTTCGTAAAGGTAAAGTGCCACTGAAAGTGGTAAAGAATAAATTTGGTTCCGGAGTTCGTCAGGAAGTGGTGGGCGAGCTTATGAGTCAGACTTATTATGAGGCCATTAGTCAGGAAGGTTTGCGTCCCGCCGGGCAGCCACGAATTGAACCTGCCGTAATGGAAGAGGGGCAGGATCTTGAGTTTACTGCGGTATTTGAAATCTACCCTGAAGTCCAGCTGCCAGATTTTTCCAGGATATCTGCAGAGAAACTCGTTGCCGATGTTACCGATAATGACATCGATGAAATGATTGAGACATTGCGCAAGCAAAGACAAACCTGGGAAGAAATTGAAAAGGAAGCCGCTGAAAAAGATATGGTCAACATTGATTACGTCGGCAAAAAGGATGGCGAGGAATTTGAAGGTGGAAAAGCAGCCGGGCAGAGCTTGGTGATCGGTGCAGGAAGAATGATTCCCGGATTCGAAGAAGGCTTGATTGGCAAAAGAGCTGGAGACAGCTTTACCTTGCCGTTAACGTTCCCCGAAGAGTATCAAAACAAAGATTTAGCGGGCGCTGATGTTGAATTCGATTTCACAGTTAACTCTGTGAGCGAAGAAAAATTGCCTGATGTCGATGACGAATTTTTTAAGAGTTTCGGTGTTGAAGACGGCGGTCTGGATGCGTTCAAAGCAGAAGTAACCAAAAACATGCAGCGAGAAATGAAAACCGCGAGTCGCAATAAATTGAAGACAGCGGTAATGAATGCATTGTTAGACCTGGTGAAACTTGACTCACCGACAGCATTGGTTGACCAGGAAATCCAGCAGCTAAAACAGCAGATGATGCAACAGATGGGTGGCGGTCAGAATACCAACCCTGGCCAGCTTCCAGATGAAATCTTCAAAAAAGAAGCGCAGCGCCGCGTCAAACTCGGATTAGTGCTGGGTGAAGTAATGAAGGCAGAGAATATTCAAGCAGATCCCGTAAAAGTGCGTGAAGCTGTAGAAGAAGTTGCAGCCACATATGAGTCGCCTGAAGAGGTTGTGAATTGGTACTACAGTAATGCAGAGCAGCTAAGTGCCATTGAGTCCGATGTTGTTGAAGATCAGATATTCGACCACATAATAGAAGCAGCGGATGTGGCAGAGAAGACCGTCTCTTATCAGGAAGTAATCCAGGCGGAAACGTCGGCTGCCAGTCAGGACACGGTTGTAGAAGATGATTCGGGAAATGATGCAGAAAGTGATGATCCTGCAGAATCGGATAGCGAATCTGAAGAGAAAGGTTCCTGACTTAAGCCTAAGGAGCCTCTGATTAATGTTTGCGAGGCAGTTAGTGCAAGGCAAAAATCAGCGAAAAAGCGCAGTTTATAGGTCATAAATGCGCATTTTGAGCGGATTTTTAACGCAGCAATAACAACGTAGGTAATTAATCAGAGGTTCCCTAATAGAATCCGCGATGTAATCGTACTTGTCTGCTAAGTACGAACGAATGCGCAAAGTGTCTGGCACAGACGTAAAAAGGATAGTAATCACATGGCAAGCAGTATTGATGCGCCCACTTCAGCCTTGGTACCAGTTGTAGTAGAACAGACTGCCAGGGGAGAACGGTCGTACGATATCTATTCACGTCTTCTTAAAGACAGGGTCATTTTTATGACCGGTCCTGTAGAAGATCACATGGCCAATCTGATCGTGGCCCAGATGCTGTTTTTGGAATCTGAGAACCCGGATAAAGACATCCATTTGTACATTAATTCACCAGGTGGCTCCGTTACTGCTGGATTATCGGTATACGACACCATGCAATTCATCAAGCCCGATGTGAGCACCATGTGCATCGGTCAGGCTGCCAGCATGGGAGCGATGTTGCTGGCAGGTGGCACTAAGGGTAAGCGTCTGGCCTTGCCTCACTCCAGAATGATGATACACCAGCCGAGCGGCGGCACCCAGGGTCAGGCTTCTGACATTGAAATACAAGCCAAAGAAATTATAAAGATACGGCAGAAACTTAATGTATTAATGGCAGAACATACCGGTCAGGATGTGGAAACAATTGCTGATGATACCGAGCGCGATAACTTTATGAGCGCCGAAGAGGCGCAAGAATACGGCCTGGTGGATAAAGTAATCGATCGAAGAGTAGATAATAATAAAGAAGCCGCAGCGCCTGAATCGAGATAAATACGCAGTAGTCACTTGCATTCAGAGTGTATTGCCTTCATTTTGTAAGGGCGTGGTTCTTAACGTGGCGGGAATTTCCCGCTATTTTCAGGGGCCGAAACGGCAAAACTGTGCAAATGCCAGTGCTGCCATGACAGTTCAGGTTTAATTTAGTTAAATCAGATAGATAGAGCGGTATGTCTGACGATCGTTACAACCAGGGCGATGACAATGGAAAATTGTTGTATTGCTCATTTTGCGGCAAGAGCCAACACGAAGTTCGGAAGCTGATAGCGGGGCCTTCAGTATTCGTCTGTGACGAGTGCGTGGGTCTCTGTAATGACATCATTAGAGAGGAAATTCAGGAAAAAGAGTCTGATTCCACGACCCGCAAACTCCCCATCCCCGAAGAAATCAAAAACACACTCGATGAATATGTTATTGGCCAGGAAAGTGCCAAGAAAGTGCTTTCGGTTGCCGTTTATAACCACTATAAACGTTTGAATTACGACAAGAGTAGATCCGACGTTGAGCTGAACAAAAGTAATATTTTGATGATTGGCCCGACCGGGACAGGCAAAACCCTGTTAGCAGAAACTCTCGCGCGTTTGCTGGATGTACCTTTCACTATCGCTGATGCAACTACTCTGACAGAAGCCGGTTATGTCGGTGAAGATGTTGAGAACATCATCCAAAAGCTTTTGCAGAAGTGTGAATACGATGTAGAAAAGGCGCAGATCGGTATAGTCTATATTGATGAAATAGACAAAATTTCCCGTAAATCAGACAACCCCTCGATTACCCGCGATGTGTCCGGTGAGGGAGTGCAACAAGCGCTTCTGAAACTTGTTGAAGGCACTGTGGCATCCGTGCCTCCGCAAGGTGGTCGTAAACATCCGCAACAAGAATTCCTGCAAGTTGATACCTCAAATATTCTATTTATCTGCGGTGGTGCTTTTGTCGGTCTGGATAAGATTATTCGTGATCGATCGGAAAAAAGTGGCATCGGATTTACGGCAGAAGTAAGAAGCCAGGATTTGCAGGATAAGGTTGGCGAAACCCTGCGAAGTGTAGAGCCTGAAGATCTGGTCAAGTATGGACTCATTCCAGAATTCGTCGGCCGCTTGCCGATGATTGCGACATTGGATGAGCTCGACCTGGATGCCCTGGTTCGCATCATTAGAGAGCCCAAAAACTCACTTACTAAACAGTACTCCAGGCTTTTCGAAATGGAGAACGTGGAAATTCAGTTCCGTGATGATGCATTGCGTGCCATTTCGCGTAAAGCACAAGAACGCAGGACTGGTGCTCGCGGACTGCGTTCAATTATGGAAGCAGTGCTACTGGATACCATGTATAAGATTCCTTCAATGGGCGATGTGAGCAAAGTCATTATCGATGCAGCAGTTATTCAGGGTGAATCTGAACCGCTCTTGATGTACGAAAACATTGAGCAGTCCAGCAAATCTGCAGTTGAAGACAATATTGTCTCGTAATTGTCTCGTAAACTGCTGCGGCCTTGATTTATCCGGGGTTGACACCATTTTCAGGGTAGCCACTTAAAAAAGTGATTATCCGCGCAATAACCTGAAGTTCAGGCAGTATGAGATTTGTATGAGTTTATCCACTGAAGTAAGCAATAATTCCAGTTTTCCTCTGTTACCACTGCGCGATGTGGTGGTTTATCCGCAAATTGTTCAGCCTTTATTTGTAGGTCGTCCAAAGTCTATGAAAGCTTTGGAAGTGGCGATGGCCAGCGATAAACAGGTTTTACTGGTTGCGCAGAAAGATGCCTCTGAGGATGAACCAGGTATAGACGACCTGTTCACAATAGGCACCGTCGCAACAATTTTACAATTGATTCGCTTACCTGATGGCACAGTCAAAGTGCTGGTTGAGGGCTTGGATCGAGCCAGGATTCAGGAAGTGATTTTTGAAACCGATCATTTCCATGCAGAAATATTGGTCCTTACTTCAGATGAAGTACCTGAGAAAGAATCTGGGTTGTTGATTCGATCGCTACTTTCTCAGTTTGGCCAGTATGTACAGTTAAGTAAAAAAATTCCTCCAGAAGTGATGACCTCGATCTCCAGCATTGATGAACCTGGAAGATTGGTGGATACCATTGCTTCTCACATGTCTCTGCAATTGCAGGAGAAACAAAATCTGTTAGAGCTTGCTGGACTGCAGGCGCGAATTGAACATCTGATGACTCTAATCGAATCTGAAATTGATTTGTTTCAGGTTGAAAAGCGCATTCGTGGCCGCGTTAAGAAGCAAATGGAGAAAAGTCAGCGCGAGTATTACCTGAATGAGCAAATGAAAGCCATTCAAAAAGAGATGGGCGAGATAGATGATGTTCCCAGTGAAGCAGAGGAGCTGAAGCAAAAAATTGACGACGCTGGTATGCCGAAAGATGCCAAAGAAAAGGCCATGTCAGAGTTGAACAAATTGAAAATGATGTCACCCATGTCATCGGAAGCCTCGGTGGTGCGAACCTATCTGGATTGGATGATCAATATTCCATGGAAAAAGCGCAGTAAGGTAAGGCTTGACCTCAATAAAGCTGAAGACATTCTTGAAAATGATCACTACGGATTGCAGGAAGTAAAAGAGCGCATTCTGGAATACCTTGCCGTGCAGAAACGGGTGAAAAAACCTAAAGGTCCAATCCTGTGTCTCGTAGGTCCGCCAGGTGTCGGCAAGACTTCTCTGGGTGAGTCGATTGCCAGAGCGACAAATCGAAAATTCGTGCGCATGGCACTCGGCGGTGTTAGAGACGAAGCGGAGATTCGTGGCCATAGACGAACTTATATTGGTTCACTGCCTGGCAAATTGCTGCAAAAGCTTTCCAAAGCAGGGGTGCGCAATCCGCTATTTTTGTTAGACGAAATCGACAAGATGGGCATGGACAATCGAGGTGATCCTGCGTCTGCCTTATTAGAGGTATTGGACCCTGAGCAGAACCACAGCTTCAATGATCATTATCTGGAAGTTGATTACGACTTGTCAGAAGTCATGTTTGTGTGCACTTCCAATAGCATGAATATTCCAGAACCTTTGTTGGATCGAATGGAAGTTATTCGAATTCCTGGCTACACGGAAGATGAAAAGATAAATATCGCAGAGCGATATCTGATCCCGAAGCAGAAGAAAAACAATGGGCTTGATGATAAAGAATTAGCAATACTGGAACAGCCTGTTCGCGACTTAATTCGATACTACACACGCGAAGCAGGTGTGCGCGGACTGGAACGTGAAATTGCTAAGATTTGCCGTAAGGTAGTAAAAGAAAACTCTCTCAATGAAACAGACGGCAACATGGAGTTAGATGCGGAAACCTTGGAAAAATATTCGGGTGTTCGGAAATATGATTTCGGCAAGGCAGAGGAAGAGAACAGGATTGGCCAGGTAAATGGTTTGGCTTGGACTTCGGTTGGTGGGGAGCTATTAACCATCGAAGCGATTGCAGTGGAGGGTAAAGGTAAGACCATTAAGACCGGTTCGCTCGGTGACGTGATGCAGGAATCTATCCAGGCTGCATTTACAGTGGTTCGAAGCCGTGCCACTGTATTGGGCCTTAATGCAAACTTTCATGAGAAATTCGATCTGCATATCCATGTGCCAGAAGGAGCTACACCAAAGGATGGCCCTAGTGCGGGTGTAGGTATGTGTACTGCGTTAGTTTCTGTATTAACTAACATTCCTGTAAGGGCTGATGTGGCAATGACAGGAGAGATTACACTTCGCGGTCAGGTGCTGCGGATTGGTGGATTAAAAGAGAAATTGTTGGCGGCGCATCGTGGCAACATTAAAACCGTGGTTATTCCGGCCGACAACGGAAGAGACCTGACAGAAATTCCAGACAATATAAAAGCGGATCTGGAGATTGTTCCTGTTCGCTGGATTGATGAAGTTTTAGAACATGCTTTGCAATTTCAACCGACGCCAGTGAGTGGGTTAGGAAAAGGCAAAGCCAAAACCAAAACGAAAGCATCAAAGGAAGATAAAGCTCAGAGTAGTGATGAAAAGCCTGTAAATACCCATTAGCAGCAGGTGTTTTTGTTGACACAGCTTTTTGCCATGGTATAAAAACCCAATCTTACTCCACGTGTCACGTGTAGAGGTGCTTTCAGAGGAATCAGTAAAACTGGTAATTTTATAAAACAAAAATCCAATCAGCTTTTAACAGTCTGTTAATAGAGCTGTTGATGGAAAATTGATCAGGTCTTTACACCAGAATTTAGCAAGTTAAAACGAGCCAACAAAAACAACTCAAATTTATCGTCAAACTGAAAAAGGGGATAATGTGAATAAATCAGAATTAATAGATGCTGTTGCTGCAAGTGCAGACCTTCCAAAAGCTGCTGCCGGACGCGCAATTGATGCGATGCTTAATGCGATTACTGATTCGCTCAAGAAAGATGATCCAGTAGTACTCGTTGGATTTGGCACATTTGCGACTAAGAACAGAGCTGCCCGTACAGGTCGTAATCCTCAAACTGGAGCGCCTATCGAAATTAAAGCGGCTCGTGTTCCTGGTTTTAAAGCGGGTAAAGCTCTCAGGGATTCTGTTAACTCTTAGTTTTTTAGTCATGTGTAAATGTAAATAAGGGGCGAGTAAGGTCTGTTTTCACGGCCAATCTGCATTAGGCTTGGTGACAAAGCTGTCTACTGACTGTAGAAATAGGACTCAATAGGACCCTCTTTTAAAAAGGAGGCATGTGTAATGCACCCCTTTTCTCTATGCAGAGCAGTTTTGTTCTTGACTGAACTACACACTGACTGTGCTGTGCGTATTGCACGTATTGATTGGCAATCGCATTTTTAAATACCAATAAAAATCAATAGATTACAGGATATACTGCCCCCATGAGTTCAGTCCTGTATTGCACCCCCGTTTGTCCCATAAACATGTATAATCTGACTCCTCTCAGTGCTTGGTAAAAGCTGGAAAGCTATGCTGCAGGATATTAGAGATAATTCTCAAGGCGTCATCGCCAAGGTCATCATCGGCCTCATTGTGGCTGTATTCGCGCTGTTCGGTGTTGAATCCATAATCGGTGGATTCATTACATCGCCACCGGTGGCGGAAGTGAACGGTGAGGAGATCACCGAGGCTCAATTGCAATTCAGTGCGCAATCTTTGCTTGGCACTATTGGCGATGGTGCAGGCCTTGATCAGAGTTTAATAGAGCAAATCGCTCTGAATCAGCTTATAGAAGAAACGGTCTTAAAACAATCCGCCAACAGAGCAAACATGTTGGTTTCCTCTGATCGTATCGATCGTTCGATATTGCAAAACCCTGGTTTTCAAATCAATGGTGTATTCGATCCTGATTTGGCTATCCGGACTATGGCAAGCCAGGGCTACAGTGCTTCTCTATACCGTGATGCGTTAACCCAAACCATGGTGCTGGGACAGCTCGCAAATGCATTTACCAATTCAAACTTCATTACTGATCAGGAACTGGAAGCTGTTGCTGCATTGACTCAACAAACGCGAGATTTTCGCTACATCGCTATCACATTAGGAACGAGGACGTTGGATACAGCGATTTCAGATGAAGAGATCGCAAATTATTACCATGCAAATCTTGATGAATTTACTCAAGATAAAACTGTAGTTTTGCAATACGTGAGCCTGGACAAGGATGCGATAGCAGACGAAATTGAAATAGCTGAGGAAGAGTTGCTTGCCCAATATGAAGCTGACCGAGAGGCGTTCGAAGGTGGTGCGGAGAAACGTGCTTCCCATATTTTGTTTGAGATCGGTATTGATCAGACTGAAGAAGAAGTGCTGGCCACGGCTGCTGAAGTCAGGCAGCGCATCGATGATGGGGAGGATTTCGGTGATTTAGCTTTGGAGTTTTCAATCGACACCTTTTCTGCGCAACAAGGTGGCGATATCGGCTTTACCGATGGCTCAATATTCCCTGATGCGGTTGAAGCAGTATTAAACGAGCTAAGTATTGACGAAGTCGCAGATCCAGTTGTCTCTGAATTTGGTGTGCACATAGTAAAGCTTACTGAAGACGCTGAGCGTGTATTTGATAGTTTCGAAGATGTGTCTGCACGCATTGAAAGAGAATTGAAGAGCGCTGAAGTGGATTTGATGTATGCGGAAAGGTTAGAAGATCTTGCAAATCTGGCATTCGAATCTGGTGATCTTGTGAGTATTTCTGAACAGCTAGGTTTAGAGATACAAGAAAGTGAACCTATACCTCGGCAAGGTGGGTTTGGGGTATTTAGCGATCCAGCTTTAGTTGCCGAAGCTTTTTCTGACTCAGTACTGCTGGAAGGTAATAACAGCGACCCAATAGAGCTCTCAAGTGAAGCAATTGTTTTAAGAGTACTCCAATTTAATGAAGCTGCTGCATTGCCACTTGAAGATGTTGAAGCTGAGATAGCAGTTATTCTGCGCACGGAACTGGAGCGCCAGGCAGTTCAGGCCATAGGTGAAGAGCTGCTGGTGGCAGTGGAATCCGGGGGTTCCTTGGACAGTTTGTTGGAAGAACAGCAGCTAACCTGGATTGATGCGCCAGCAACCAGTCGTGCAGCTTTCGATGTGAACCGCGAAATTGTAGAGCATGTTTTTACCTTACCTGAACCGGAAGAAAGTGCGACTCGTGTTTCTACAATTACCTTGAACAATGACACTTTTGTTTTGGTGGAGCTGCAACGAGTGATTCCCGGCAGCCTGGCAGCAATGGATGAAGCTTCCATCGCGAGCATGACAACTGCCATGAAAACAGATTTGGGGAATAGCGACTTTTCCTCCTACCTGCTTAATCTCAAAGACAGCGCTGACATCAGTGCGCCACTGCTTGAGGAATATCCTTTCCGGTAAAGTCAGTCAGCAGAGGCGACATTCAGCGAATCTATAAGGTGTAAGATACCGCCAGCAAACTTATACGAGGTTAGCTGGCATTAACCAGTAAATTACGTCTGCTCCAAACCGCCCATGGCTGTTGTGTTAAAACCGCCGTCAACATAAAGGACCTCGCCAGAAATTCCGGATGCAAGATCTGAGCACAGAAATGCTGCTGCATTTCCAACTTCCTCGATAGACACATTGCGCCTCAATGGAGTCTGCCCGGCATTGTACTCAAGCATCTTGCGAAAGCTCTTGATGCCGACTGCTGCCAGAGTTTTAATCGGTCCAGCTGAAATGGCATTGACCCTCGTTCCGTCAGGACCCAGGCTCGACGCCATATAGCGTACGTTGGCTTCCAAACTCGCTTTCGCTAATCCCATGACATTGTAATTAGGCAGACTGCGCATCGCGCCAAGATAACTGAGAGTCAGCAGGGAGCCATTTCTACCAGCCATTAATTCCTTCCCTGCCTGTGCCAAAGCAACAAAACTATAGGAACTAATTTCATGGGCTGTAAGAAAGCCCTCTCTGGTAGTGACATCAACATAGTTGCCATTTAGCTCATGTGCAGGCGCGTAGGCTAAGCAATGCACAATGCTGTCTAATCCGCCCCAGCTTTCTGAAAGACTGGAGAACAGGTCGCCGATCTGACCATCGTCAGTAACATCGCAGGGATAAACTAAATCGGATCCCCAGTTTTCAGCGAAACCATGTACGCGATCTTTGAGTTTTTCATTTTGATAGGTAAACGCGAGCTCAGCACCTTCCCGATGCATTGCGGCAGCGATTCCAGAAGCTATGGAAAGCTTGCTTGCAATACCAAGAATCAAGACGTGTTTTCCAGTCATAAAACCCATAGTACATTCCCTTCTTACTTTTAAATTCTAAGGAGCCTCTGATTAATGTTTGCGAGGTAGTTAGTGCAAGGCAAAAATCAGCGAAAAAGCGCAGTTTATAGGGCATAAATGCGCATTTTGAGCTGATTTTTAACGCAGCAATAACAACGTAGGTAATTAATCAGAGGCTCCCTAAACATTCACTGACAATACAAGCAGGTCAATCAGATAGCTGTCTCGTCTTGGTTAATTAACTTTTCCCAATGCCGGGTCTTGATAGCAAACAAAGCGACCATGATACCTGCTGCTATGGTGAAAAGTGCTATCTGCAGGTAAAGATCAGGCATTTGTTGGATATTTTCTGGATCGAAATTCCCCGCCACTAAACCGGCTGCTACATTGCCGATAGAGTAGGTCAGTGTATAAATCCCCATCATCTGACCAGAGAAACGGCGCGGAGATAGTTTACTAACTGCGCTCAACGCGACTGGGCTGAGGCACAGCTCGCCCACAGTGTGAAGAAAGTAAGTTGCTATAAGCCAGTATGGAGCGGCAGCGAATCCAGATGCAGCGATTTGAGCTGCAAAAAACATCATGATGAATCCGCTTGCCATTATTACCAGACCAATGGCGCTTTTGAAACCATAAGAGGGGTTTATCATTCTGCGTGTTAGATTGATCCAAAGCGCGGCAAAAAATGGTGAAAGCACAATGATGAAAAATGAATTAGCAGATTGAAACCATGCAGGTGGAATCTCAAAACTACCGATAATCCGATCAGTGTAATCGCGACCAAACAGATTTAATGATGATCCGGCTTGCTCAAATCCGGCCCAAAAGAAGGTGGACGCAACGCACACTAAGAACAGCGCGCCAAGTGATCGTTTTTCCGAGCCGTCCAGGTTGGCGAAAGCATACATGCCTGCGTAATAAGTGAGGAAAACAACGGTGATGGTTAACGCTGTATACTGCGCAAGGGTTACCGGGTTAATAACCAGGCTGCCGCTAAGCATCAACAGAGTTAAGACTGCAACAACCAGGCAGAAAGCCAGAATCGCTATCTTGCTATTGCGCTGGCCGCTAGAGGTCAGAGGTTGTGTAGGAACTTCACCTTCACCTTTGAGCTTATAGAGCGTGTACCTGAATTGAACGAGTCCGGCACCCATGCCAATTGCCGCTGCGCCAAAAGCCCAGTGATAGCCCATGTTTACCTGCAGCCAACCGCATACTATATAACCAATAAACGAACCTAGATTTATACCCATATAGTAGAGGGTATAACCAGCGTCTCGGCGATCATCTTCGGCGCTGTACAGTTGGCCCACTAAGGCGCCAATATTTGGCTTGAGTAAGCCAGTGCCAGTGATAACAAATATCAGGCCGATGAAAAATGTACTGTCACTGGGCACCGCCAGTAGAATATGGCCGCACATGATGACTATCCCGCCATACCATACTGCCTGTTGGCTGCCGATTAGTCGATCTGCAATCCAGCCTCCAGGAAGCCCCATGAAATAGACGGCACCTGTATATAATCCATACACGGCTGTGGCGGAAGCAACTGTAATTCCAAGGCCGCCCTCCTGTATGCTCAGGGTCATGAACAGCACGAGCAGGGCACGCATTCCGTAGTAACTCATGCGTTCCCACATTTCAGTAAAGAAGAGGGTAGAAAGTCCGGCTGGATGCCCAAAGAATTCGGTATCCGGGGAATTGCTGGCAGGGGTGTCGGTCATAGTCTTGTTTGTTGCTGTCATTTTTAATTGTTGGCCAGGAAATATAGATCACGTCTATATTATGCCATTCCGCTCCAGGAGGTCTTCCAGATCAGTGCCAGGCTGGTCAGCAATTTTCTGCATTGAGTCACTGCGACGTACTCTATAGATGCCGGGTGATTCTTTTTCTGGCAGTGTGTCAGTGTTATCGGCAATCGCCATGCTGGTTGCTGCATAGCTCAAATCCAGAATTTGGCCCGGGTGCAGCAAAGCATCCAGAGGCAGCGAATTGTGGTCTGCGATTTCCTGTGAACGCAGATCATAATGATGAGCTATGATCCAATTGTCTCCAGACTGCACTGTATGTTGTTGCGACACTGCAGCAGGGCCTTCATCAGCAGACCCTTCATCAATAGTTGGTATGCTGGTGTAGTCAGATGCCCCGATACCGTGCGGAATAAGCAAAGATTCCCCTGCGATGATCTGGGTATCATACAAGCGATTTACGGCCGGTAATCCATCAACCGCAGTATTCAGTTTTCTGGCGATAGCTCCCAAAGTATCACCACCGCGAATCTCATAGTGCTCCCAGGTGACGAACTGGCTTGGGTTCAGGTCGCTTAGACCCTTTACCAGAATGCCTTTAAGCTCAAAGGGTATGGCGATGGTTTGAGGTGCTTGAGGGCGGATAGCCCACTGCATATCCTCTGGATTGAGCGATTTCAAATCCTCCACAGGCAGCTCAATAAGTTCCGCTACGCGTGCCAGATCAATCTGTGCGCCTGTGTCGACTGATACGAGAGGATTATGATTGGGTATTTCAGGTAAATTGACGCCATAATCCTGCGGGCGCACAATAATACGACTGAGTGCAAGCAACTTTGGGGTATGGGTGCGGGTTTCTGTCGCTAAGCGTAAATCCCAGAATGAAGCATTGTTGTTGCTGTGCCGCAGCGCGCGGTTAACATTGGCACCACCTGTATTGTATGCCGCTAAAGTCAACAGCCAATCATTATCGAATTGAGTGTAGAGTTGCTTTAAATGATCCAGAGCGGCCCGTGTGGAGTTTTCAGGATCACGCCTGCCGTCGTACCACCAGTCTTGCTGTAATCCAAACTCAACCCCTGTTGGACCGAGGAACTGCCAAAGACCCACCGCATGTGCATGGGAATAAGCGGTTGGATTAAATGTGCTTGCAATCACAGGCAGCATCGCCAACTCCATTGGAAGGCCTCTGCCATCTTTTTCTTCTACTAAACCAAACAGGGAGGGGCGTGCCCTTTCTGCAATTGAATCAAAGCAACGCTGGTTATTGCCATACGTCTCAGGTTGTCTGTTTACGTCAGTGTGCAGGTAGTCATTGGTCAATTGCAACCCGAGACGGATACGCTGCCAAACTGATGTTACCGGCAAGGGAGCTTCACGCTGCCCAGTATCAATAGTTATGTTTGACGAAAATGGGGTTCGGTTTAATGACCCCGGATTGCTTGATTGCAATGGTTTTTCAGGTTGAGCAGGAAATTCAGATTGGTCGACCGTTGCAGCGGTTTGACACACGGCTAAAATCAGGGTGATGCTCACACCCAAAAGGGATTTGTAAATACTGCTAAACATAAAACTTATTGATCGAATCCAGTGCGCGCTTAGGGAACCTCTGATTAATTACCTACGTTGTTATTGCTGCGTTAAAAATCAGCTCAAAATGCGCATTTATGCCCTATAAACTGCGCTTTTTCGCTGATTTTTGCCTTGCACTCACTGCCTCGCAAACATTAATCAGAGGCTCCTTAGAAATTATCTTTCCAATTTCTTAGTGCTGCAAAAACGTCTACGGCATCCGAATGAGTTGTGCCGCTATGTGCCAATACACGCTGCTGTACACTGGTATCATGGCACCGCAAAAACGGATTGGTAGCTAGCTCCAATGCAATGGAAGAAGGCAGTGTCGGCTCTCCGGCATCACGTTTTTCCTGCTCTGTGGCTATTCGCTCCTGCAATTTTTCATTACTTCCATCGGCTGCTTGCGCAAATTGAAGGTTGGCCATTGTGTATTCATGGCTGCAATAGACTGCAGATTTGGGATTGAGTTTCATTAATTTACTTAAAGACTTCACCATCATGGCAGGAGTACCCTCAAACAGTCTGCCACAGCCGGCTGCAAAAAGTGTATCTCCACAAAATACCAGAGGATGTAGTTCGTCATCAGAAAAATATGCTATGTGATCAAGTGTGTGACCTGGCACTTCAAATATTTCAAAGTTACGATTGAATAGCTGAAATTGGTCGCCTTCATGTAAGAATCGGGATATTCCTTTGATATTCGATGGCTCAGGTCCGTAAACAACTGGATTGTACTCGTCAACCAGGCGACTTAGACCGCCAATATGATCTGGATGATGGTGAGTGATGAGAATATGACTTAGGGTAAGATCGCCCTCATTGAGGTAGCTTATTACTGGATCTGCATCACCTGGATCTACCACTGCAAGTTGCTGAGAAGTATCGTGGTGGATAGCCCAGATGTAGTTGTCTGAGAAAGCGGGAATAGGGTGTATCTGGCTTATCATTACTCTGAATTCCTAAGCACCGGATCCTGCATGATATAGGGAATCTCGGTCTTTATAAACTCCTGACTAAACTGGAAACAGGGCAATCGAGTGAACACTTCTGTCGCGTCGAAGACGGGCAGAAGGTTATGATTTTCGGACTCAGATCGACGAGGGAGTGTCACCTGTTCGCTTTTTGTACTGGAAGTGTACACGAAAATCCATTCAGTCGACTGCCCTGAAATTGGAAATTCCTAAGTGGTGCCAGATATAAGGAAACGCTAGAATTGGTTGCTTAAAGACGCTCAGGAATCCACCGCAGCTATGAATTTATTTTCTAAACATGAGACTCGACGTCAGTTGTTACGGGAAGTGCAACAAAATAACGCTTTGCCTACTTTGGTGGGCCAGTGGTTCCAGACTCCACTGGGAGAGCAGGTCCTGGCTGCAGAAAAATCTCTGGTCACACCAGTAATCGAACGGCTTTTTGGATATCACATCCTGCAGATAGGTTGTAATGAAGAATGCTCCTTGATTGAAAACAGTCCTGTAGGAAACAAAATTCTTTTTGCGCCATCATGGAGGCCGGGTGCCAGATTCCCGGTTGCCGACAATGAAGAATTACCTCTAGCGACTGATAGCATCGATGTAGTTGTGGTTCATCACGCACTGGACTTTACCGAGGACAGCCATCGTCTTTTGCGGGAAGCCACCCGGGTGTTGAGACCGGGCGGCCAGATACTCATTATTGGGTTCAACCCATTCAGCCATTGGGGAATTTGGAAGTTGTTCAAAAGGCGAACGAGAATTCCCTGGCGTGGGCGCTTTATCTCCAAGCGCAGACTATCTGACTGGTTGATGTTACTGAACCTGCATATCGAACAAGTACAGCATGGGTTGCATTTTCCGCCTCTCTCAGTTGGATCTTTACTGCGCCATGCTGATGCTATGGAGCGGCTGGGAATAAAAACTGGCAATCCATTTGCTGGAGCATATATTTACCTTTGCGTTAAACAAGTAGTGCCGATAACCCCTATAGTGTCTCAATGGAGACCATTAAGAGCGAGGCCGACAGTTATTCCTGCAGCAGAAAATGCACGGGTTAAAATTCACTAAGCCGTAATGCCGGATTCCTCATTGTCTGACACTGTTCAAATGTTTACCGATGGCGCTTGCCGAGGGAACCCTGGTCCTGGCGGTTGGGGAGTCTTGATGCGGTATGGTGCAGCGGAAAAATCTCTGTACGGTGGCGAGCATTCAACCACCAACAATCGTATGGAGCTTACAGCAGTAATAAAAGGGCTCGAAGCGCTTAATAAGCCGTGTAAAGTGCATGTCACCACAGATTCCAGGTACGTTCTTTCAGGCATAACGGAATGGATGCCAAACTGGAAAAAAAGAGGATGGAAAACTGCTAATAAAAGACCAGTGCTCAATGTTGAGCTATGGCAGCAACTGGATGAGTTGGTTTCGCAACATGAATTGGACTGGGAATGGGTGAAAGGTCATAGTGGTCATCCAGAAAATGAGATCGCAGATGCATTGGCGAATCGTGGTATCGATGAATTGGTATCGTGCAAAGGTCGTGCAAAGAAAGAACAGCACATTTAATCAGGGCAATAGATTAACAAATCATGCGTCAAATCGTACTGGATACAGAAACAACGGGCCTTGACCCTCAACAAGGCCATCGAATC
This sequence comes from uncultured Pseudohongiella sp., assembly GCA_965198435.1. Taxonomy (GTDB): domain Bacteria; phylum Pseudomonadota; class Gammaproteobacteria; order Pseudomonadales; family Pseudohongiellaceae; genus UBA9145. The sequence goes on from OZ240664.1 coordinate 1,706,943, forward strand.
ATCGAAATAGGTTGCGTAGAAATAGAAAACCGGCGACTGACGGGTAACCATTACCACTGCTATCTCAACCCTGAACGAGAAGTGGATGAGGCGGCTGTCGAGGTGCATGGTTTAACCTCAGAATTTCTGTTTGATAAACCACACTTTACTCAAGTGCAGCAGGAATTCATGGATTTCGTCTCCGGGGCAGAATTAATTATTCACAATGCGCCATTTGACATTGGATTTTTAGATCATGAGCTTAAGCTCGCTAAGTCCAGCACCAGGGATATGGCGAGTCATTGCACGGTGTTGGATACCTTGGTACTGGCCAGGGAAAAACATCCCGGCCAACGCAACAATCTTGATGCGCTATGCAAACGTTATGGCGTAGATAATACACAGCGGGAGTTGCACGGCGCTTTGTTGGATGCGGAAATCCTGGCGGATGTCTATCTAATCATGACAAGTGGGCAATCCAGTCTGTCATTGAAAGAAGAGCCTGTGGAGACTGTGTCTGGAAAGTCGGTTAAGCGTGAGTTTAATCCGAATCGAGCGCCGCTTAAAGTGCTCAGAGCGAACCCTGAAGAGCTGGAACTGCACCAGACAAGGCTTAGAGAGTTGGACGAGAAAGGCACCAACGGAGCGCTTTGGAATCGAATTTGAGTTAATAAGTTAATAGTCCAAGGCATTGAAATACGCCGTCTGGCAGCCGATTTCCCTTGAACAGGAATGCCGAAAACTATAGTATCTAGCACTTTTGGGGCGCTTAGAATTCTAAAAAAATCAAACAACCAGAAAAGATTTTTACCCTCTGAAATATCTCCAAATTATTAATGTAAAACAAGAATTGAATGCAGTCGCGGTTCCCTGATTGAGGCTTGCATTCGTATTAGCATAAGCGCAAGATTCGCGCCCTGTAAGAGGAAGAAGTTTTATGGAAATCCTTGAGTGGAATAACGACATGCTGGTATCTGCCATCATCCTGGCAGTGACTTTCATCGGCATCTTTACTGAGGAAATACACAAAGTACACCGAGTGAAATGCGCCATGGCCGGAGCGGGCGCAATGTTGCTTATCGGTCAATTAATGGGTTTCTATAACACAGAAATGGCTGTAAGAGAGTCAATAGACTGGAACGTTGTGTTTCTTTTGGGTGGCATGATGACCATTGTTGCCATCATGATTCCAACTGGCGGCTTTCAGCAGCTGGCTTATTGGACCGCCGACTTCAGTAAAGGCCGACTGTTTCTGTTACTGGCTTTGATTGGCTCGCTGGTCACAGGGCTTTCCCTGCTTTTGGACAATGTCACAACTGTCGTTATTTTTGGTCCGCTGATCATCCTCATCTGCCAATCTCTCCGCGTTAGTGCAATCCCTTTTCTATTGGCAGCGGCACTGCTTTCCGATACCGGCGGTGTGGCGACCCTGGTAGGTGATCCACCTAATTTGATGATCGGTTCCGCTTTTGGCATCGACTTTAATACATTTGTTATTCACATGGGCGCGATGGTACTTGTCGCATGGATAATTGTACTCTTCATGCTCAGATATTTGTTCAAAGAAGAGTTGGCCGTTACTCCACAAGAGTTAAATCTTACGGATCGCGAACCGTTATCTGATCCTAAAACCTGGTACGGTGCCATTGCAGTGCTTGGAATAATGGTTATCGGATTCATCATGCACAACACGTTGCACTGGGAACCGTGGTTTGTAACAGCGTTGGGTTTAACTGCTCTGGCCTTTGTTGGTAAGGACATCGATATGGAGGAGGCATTCGCCCATACCGAGTTAGCTTTGCTGATGTTCTTCATCTCTCTGTTTATTATTGTTGGCGGCGTTGAGCACAGCCAGTTCCTTGAGTATATCGGCCAATTCATTATCCCGTTTGTTCAAGAAGATCTATTAACAGCTACGCTATTGCTGATGTGGGTGGCAGCGGTCCTCTCCGCCGCTATCGACAATATCCCGTTCACCGCAGCCATGATTCCAATTATTGCAGGTATGGAAACTCAGGGTATTAATGTCACACCACTACTCTGGGGGCTGGCAGCAGGTGTTGGTATGGGGGGTAATGGTACTCATATTGGTTCTACCGCCAATGTATTTATCGTCACCATCTCAGAGAAAATGGCGAAGGATACAGGGGATCCTAGCCTGGCTATTACGCCGGGTCTTTGGATGCGTAAAGGATTGCCAGTGATGTTAGTTACGCTGCTGACTTGTAGCATAATTATGTTCATATTCTGGGATTTCTATTCAAACCCATTGGATATCTTAGCTAACCCAGGCGCTGAAGCCACCGGGCACTAGTCAATCCGAATCCTGGTCAGGATGGCAAGTGGTTGGTTTGAAAATAAGAAAAGGCAACGCTTATGTTGCCTTTTTTGTTTCTTGGCGGGGTTTCACAATATATTCAAACAATCATAGACGACTTCCTGGTTAAATGACGCATTCACATTTTCTCGACTCCAACCTTGTTTTTGCCGAAGACCGAGTAATAGTTTTTCGTGAAGGGCGCATAGTGATGCAACAGGAGAGCTACCTCTGGTCTCCTGACAAGCTTGAATCTCAAATCGCTGAAGCAGAAGCATTGTTGTTGGTTTCCTCGGGTAAAAGTAAGTTGCTTGTGCTTGATCTGGAATCTGACGAAGGGATTCCGTCATCTGCTGAGGCGGTATCTTTGCGGAGTTTGTTGTTTAAGTCAGATGAGGCTTTGGCAACCGCTGGCAAAGCTAATCAAATTCTTGATTGGTATAAGGCCCACAGGTATTGCGGATATTGTGGTGAGCCAACACGCCATGACCATGTGCAGTTAGCTGTTCGTTGTCCCAGTTGCAACCATTACTTCTTTCCGCGCATTAATCCGTGCGTAATCGTTCTGGTGATTAATGGGGACAAAATGCTATTGGCTCGTAATGCCCGCTATCGAACTGGATTTGTGAGCTGTTTAGCAGGATTTATTGAAGTTGGTGAATCTGCTGAGGATACGGTCCTGCGAGAAGTAAAAGAGGAATCAGGCCTGCATGTGGAAAATATTCGATATTTCAAAAGCCAGTCCTGGCCATTTCCTTCTCAGCTCATGTTAGGTTTTTATGCTGACTACAAGTCAGGGGAAATAGTGCCGGAGCCTGGTGAGATAGAGGAAGCAGCCTGGTATGGCATTGATGATATGCCGCAGGTGCCATCGGGCAAAATCAGCGTGGCTGGCGAGCTGATAGAGAATTTTGTTCGTCAGATGCAATCCTAGGTGGATTAAGATATAAATCACAACGAATTTCGTTGCCAGAAAAGGATAAATGGTGGAATTTTTAGCTGAATACGGGATGTTCCTTGCAAAAGCAGTGACAATAGTTGTGGCTATTGTGGTGATCATCAGCACAATTGCTGACAGCGGGCAGAAATCCAAGAAGCCGGGCAGAAAAGGTTCTCTCGAATTGTCTTATCTCAATGATCATTTTGAAGAAATGAAGGAATCTATTCGCTCAGCTGTCCTGGATAAGTCAGAATTAAAATCAATTCACAAAGAAGAGAGGAAAAAGCATAAAAGCGAAACGAAAGAGCGAGAGAAAGAGCGCAAGGCTGCACAGAAGAATGAAGTTCCGGAAGAAGAGCGCAAGACAAATGATAAACGCGTATATGTGCTTAACTTCAAAGGTAACATCGCAGCCGAAGCTGTCGCCTGTTTGCGGGAAGAAATTTCAGCTGTTTTGTCCATGGCCAGCAGCGAGGATGAGGTATTACTCAGATTGGAGAGTCCTGGAGGCATGGTACATGCCTATGGTCTGGCCTCTTCGCAATTACTCAGGCTAAAGCATGCCAAAATACCGCTTACTGTTTGCGTCGACAAAGTGGCTGCCAGCGGTGGTTATATGATGGCTTGTATTGCGGACAGAATTGTTGCCACGCCGTTCGCCATTATTGGTTCCATAGGGGTTATCATCCAGCTACCGAATTTTCACCGCGTATTGAAGAAGTATGATGTGGATTATGAAATGATTAGCGCTGGCGAATACAAAAGAACACTGACAACCTTTGGCGAGAATACCGATAAAGGTCGCGAAAAAATGCAAGAGGACGTGGATAATATCCACGAGATATTCAAAGCCTGGGTAAAGGAGCATCGTCCGAGTGTTGAAATCGACAAAATTTCGACTGGAGAAACCTGGGTCGGAAGCCAGGCGAAAGAACGCTACATGGTTGATGAGTTGAAAACCAGTGATGAATGTATTTTGCAGGCCTGCGAAAGTGCCGATGTTTATGAAGTTGAGTATGAATTTCGTAAGAGCATCCAGGATAAACTTGGCCGATTCCTCGAACAAAGCATCGATAAGGCTGTAAGTAAATGGTTTGAGAAATCTGATATCGATACATATCAGTAACATAACACTGCAGCGTTACAGCTTTGCATCCTTTAGCAGAGCGCATTAAACAATCGTAAATAAACGAAGAGATATCCAAGGAATTAACATTGTCTAGCTTTAGAGCATTTGAAGTTGCAGAAGTTGGTGAAAAGCAATATCAGGGAAGTGTGATCGAGAAAACTCTGGATTCTTTAGCAGAGAACGAAGTCCTGGTACGGGTAAACTATTCCTGCCTGAACTTTAAAGACGCACTTTCAGCGAGCGGTAGTAAAGGTGTAACGCGAAACTACCCCCATACACCAGGCATTGATGCGGTAGGCGTGGTTGAGAAATCATCTGTTGAGAGTTTCTCAGCAGGCGATGAAGTCATCGTTTCAGGCTACGATCTCGGCATGAACACATCCGGTGGCTTTGGTCAGTACATCAGCGTGCCGGCTGCGTGGGTATTGCCTCTTCCGGGAGATATGACAGCTTTGGACAGCATGTGCCTGGGAACCGCAGGTCTGACGGCAGCACTTTGCATAGAAAAACTGTTGGCCTCAGGCTTAACAAAAGACAGGGGCAATGTTTTGGTTACCGGTGCTACTGGCGGTGTTGGCATTGTCGCGGTCATGATCCTTGCAAAACTTGGTTTTGCCGTAGTTGCCAGCACCGGTAAAGAAAACAGTCATCAGATGCTAAGAGATGCAGGGGCATCCGAAATAATTGATAGAAAAGAATTGAATGAGGTATCTCCGCAACCGCTTCTCAAAGAACAGTGGGCTGCTGCTGTTGATGTGGTTGGTGGTGATACATTGTTCAATGTCATTAAGGGTCTACAATATGGAGGCAGTGTGGCTGCATGTGGGTTAGTACAATCGCCTGTGTTTCAAGCCAGCGTGCTGCCTTTTATCTTGAGGGGTGTTAATCTGCTGGGCATCGATTCAGTGGAACTCCCGCTTGATAAGAAGGCACAATCATGGGCCAGGTTAGCCAGTGAATGGAAAGTCGACAACCTGGCATCGATTTGTACCGAGATCTCTCTGGCTGAACTGGATACAAGTCTCAAAACTGTCTTGCATGGCGGAGCGATAGGACGTTTCGTACTGAATCTTAACACCTAGTCTGCAGGAATCTCACCCAGGTTTAATCGCGTCGAAGTTTGTCGCTAAGCGCAATAGGTGTTGGGCAAAACAAGACAACAATATAAGAGGAAATGAGAAAAGTGAGTATTGCTGCCCCTTGAATCAGAAGGGAGGCGCGCTCGCTTATTGCTTCGTATTGATATGCGACGAATGCGATGAGCAGGGAAAATTCGCTAATCTGCCCCAGCCGTAAGCCTGCATCCCACGCTAATATATTGCGCTCGCTGAAGCGTCGCAGCAGGTAATGAAAAACCACTGGTTTAACCGATAGTGCTAAAGCTGCAAGCAGTAATGCTGGTACGATAATTTCATCGAGAAGCGTTACATTGAACTGAGCGCCTAGAGAGAAGAAGAACAATACCAGAAAAAAATCTCTTAAGGGTTTAAGGCTGTAAGCAATGTATTGTGAAATCGGGTTCGTTGCTAATGAAACCCCGGCAATAAACGCGCCTATTTCTGCAGAGAGACCAATCTCTGCAGCCAGGGCAGCAACCCCCAAACACCAGCCTATCGCCAACAAGAATATGTATTCCTTGAACTGATCGAACCTGGCTATCAGTGATATCAGCACATACCTGGTACAAACGAAGGTAAACCCTATTAGAACAGGAAGTGCTAATAGTAATTGCAGGGTGCTCACATCTTGCTGATTGCCTGATTCAAGAAACACCAGGATAAAAATTGCAATGAAATCCTGTAGCAGAAGAATGCCAACCATCAACTCCCCCATGTGTTTTTGGTGTAGCACAGTAGTTGGCAATAGCTTGATACCAATGATGGTGCTGGAAAAAATCATTGCAAAGCCAATGACTAATGACTCTTGCTGAGAGAATTGAAACAGCATTCCTGTTCCATAACCAATAAGTACAAATACCAGTGAGCTGGCGAGAGTAACTAAAAATGTCTTTCGCAGAGTTACGAAAAGTTTAGCTGGCTGCATGTCCAAACCCAGCAGAAAGAGCAGGAAAATAATGCCAAATTCAGAGACATCCGTGAGTAAGGATGGGTCTGAAATGTACTGGAGTCCAAAAGGGCCAAGCAGGGTGCCGATCATAATGTAGGCAACAAGTAGCGGTTGTCTCAGAAACAGCGCGGCTGTACTGAGCACTGCTGCGCCGGTAAATATAAGAAAAAATGAAAAAAGTAGAGAATCGTGTTCCATTTAAAGCTGCTAATAAGCTGACCTGCTGACCTCTATATTAGAGAACCTCTGATTAATTACCTACGTTGTTATTGCTGCGTTAAAATCAGCTCAAAATGCGCATTTATGACCTGTAAACTGCGCTTTTTCGCTGATTTTTGCCTTGTACTAACTGCCTCGCAAACATTAATCAGAGGCTCCTTAAAGATGAAAAATGACTATAGTAAGTCAGCGTCTACGGAACAAGGGCTTTGGTTCTTTGATAGTTGCCTGGTAGTTAGTACGAAAGTCCTCATAGGCTTTAAGGCAGGCTGCGAAGTCTTGATCGTGGCGTAGGGCGAATGCATCAAATCCGCAGGAGGCCATGTAATAGATTTGATCCCTTAGCACATCACCAATAGCGCGAATCTCGCCTTTGTAGTCAAAATATTCACGAAGTTCTCGCGCATTAGAGTATGAGCGGCCGTCGGAAAATACAGGAAAGTTTAGAGCGATAACCGGTAATGAGTGTAGTTCCCTGCCAATGTCACTTGCCAGTTGATCACTGTCCAGCCAGATCGCAACGTCGCCAGCGTATTCGTCAAGCTCCGAGCGATAAAGTGTCCAAAATTCCAAGGGCACAAGAAAGTTTTTTCCAGGAACAACGCGTAACACCTCTGGCCCGGTCGCTTCTTTCAGCATTGTCCACTTATCATCAGTTGCAAGACCGTCCTTAATCACCTTTTGCATAGACGGTTTCCTTGAATGGATCGATACCTACTCGATTGCAGGTGGCAATAAAAGACTCGCCGGATTGTCTTTGCTGTTTGTATACAGAAATTATTTTTCTGATCACTTTCGGTATTTCTCCCTGGGCGAATGCTGGTCCTAATATTTTCGAAAGGCTGGCGTCATTTTTAGATGAGCCTCCTAAGGATACTTGATAGAACTCTTCACCTTTCTTATTGACGCCGAGAATGCCGATATTACCGACATGATGATGGCCGCATGCATTCATGCAACCCGATATATTAATATTTAATTTCCCAATATCAGTGAGTTCTTCCTGGTCGGGAAATTCCCGCTGGATCGATTCGGCTATCGGGATGGATTTAGCGTTCGCCAGCGCACAAAAATCCCCACCGGGGCAGCAAATAATATCGGTCATCAATCCCAGGTTAGGGGTGTGTAAAGATTGTTTCTGGATGGCATGGTACAAATCAAACAACTGTTTTTGGCGCACATCGGCCAGTACGACGTTTTGTTCATGAGTAACCCGTACTTCGCCAAAGCTGTATTGATCACAGAGGTCTGCCAGGAACTCTAATTGCGAATCGGTAATATCACCTGGTGCCACACCAGTTTCTTTAAAGCTGATAGTCACTATGGAGTAGCCCGGCTTCTTATGTCGGTCTACATTTTGCTGATACCAGTCGGCAAACAGCAAATCTGTTTCAAGCTTTTCGGTCAGGCACGAAGGCGCATCTTCAAGGTCTTGATATGCGGAGTCAGTAAAAAAAGATTTGCAGCGCTCGATTTCTCCATTGGTCAAGGTTTGCGGACCGTTCTTGATGCGGTTCCACTCGAGCATTACCTTGTCTTTGAACGCATCAATACCAGTTTCTTTAACCAAGATTTTGATACGGGCTTTATATTTGTTGTCGCGTCGACCTTCGCGGTTATACACTCTTAGAATCGCTTCAAGGGCAGTAAGCAGATGATGTTTTTCTACAAACTCGAAAACTTCCTGGCCAATCACCGGAGTCCTGCCAAGTCCACCGCCGACTAATATTCGAAAACCAACCGTGCCACTTTTGTTTGTTATTAAGAACACGCCAATGTCATGGAGCTGGGTGGCTGCCTGGTCTATTGCTGTGCCGCACACAGCAATCTTGAATTTGCGCGGTAAGTAGGCAAATTCAGGATGGAATGTTGACCACTGGCGAATTATCTCGCACCAGGGGCGGCTATCCTCCAACTCATCCACGGCAACTCCGGCAAACTGATCAGTAGTTGTATTACGAATGCAGTTACCGCTGGTTTGGATGGCATGCATTTCAACCTCAGCCAGATGCTCGAGAATATCTGGCACATCTTCCAGGGCTGGCCAGTTAAACTGGATATTTTGCCGGGTTGTGAAATGCCCGTAGCCTTTGTCAAAATGGCGGGCAATGAAACCAAGTTTACGGAGCTGTTTAGCAGACAGCAGGCCATAAGGAACGGCTATACGTAACATCGGAGCCAGGCGCTGCACATAGAGCCCATTTTGTAATCTCAATGGCAGAAATTCAGCTTCGCTGAGCCTGCCATCCAGATAACGATTCGTTTGATCCCTAAACTGCGCAACTCGGTCCGCCAACATTTGATGGTCGTAGTTGTCATACCGATACATAAGCTTTCCTTTGAAGCGACCGCCTGAAATTTTAAGCCATCGCCAATAGATTCTCTATTCCAGATTTGGGGACAAAAGCCTGTGTAATGTTTCTGGCTCTGCTCCTTTGCGCTGAGCCAAGTCGTCCACCTGCTCCGAAGTGACCTTGCCAACCGGAAAATATTTTGCCTCTGGATGGCTAAAATATAAGCCGCTGACTGAAGCAGCAGGGGTCATGGCAAAGCTCTCAGTAAGTTCAACTCCAATGGAGTTGGCATCTAAAAGACTGAATAAGGTGCTCTTTTCAGAATGATCCGGACAGGCAGGATAACCAGGAGCAGGGCGAATTCCTTGATAATCCTCTTTGATAAGTTCCTCATTGCTAAGTTCTTCATCCGGTTGGTATGCCCAGAATTCTCTCCTGACTCTTTGATGCATATGCTCAGCAAAGGCTTCCGCCAGTCGGTCTGCTAATGCTTTGACCAAAAGCGCATGATAGTCATTGTTATCCTGTTCATATTGCGCAACTAATTGATCTACACCAATACCCGCTGTCACTACAAATCCACCAATATAGTCTTGGGCGGTGACAGTTTCGTCAGCGATAAAATCAGCTAAACATAAATGAGAAAGGGCATCATCTTTCTCCATTTGCTGTCTCAGGAAATGCAGTGTCGCTAATGGATGCCTGCTTCCATGACTATCAAACAAGGCAACATCATTAGCTCCTTTCTTTTGCGCTGGCCAAAAGCCTACCACAGCTTTGGCCTGGATGAGTTTTTCCTCAACTATTTGATGTAACAGCTCCTGTGCATCCTTAAACAGATCCGCAGCGGCTTGCCCGACTTTTTCATCTTTCAATATTGCTGGATACTTGCCAGCGAGTGACCAGGTAATGAAGAATGGCGTCCAGTCGATGTAGTCAACAAGCTGTGAAAGATCATAGTCATCGAACGTACGAGTACCCATAAATGTTGGAGTAACTGGAGGGCTGCCAGCGAAATCCGGCGACAGCCGGTTCTCATTAGCGCTGGCATAGTCGATGAGCTTTCGTTTCTGTGCCCGATTTGCGGAACGCTCTCTGATGTTTGCATATTCTTTACGCAAACTGGAACAGAAGCCTGCTTTTTTCTCCGTACTCAAAAGGTCGCTAACCACAGTAACGGAACGAGAGGCATCAGGCACATAGACGGTGCTATCGTTCTGATAGTTCTCTTCAATCTTGACGGCGGTGTGAGCCTTGGAAGTCGTGGCACCGCCAATCAGCAATGGAATCTGAAAATCCAACCGCTGCATCTCACTGGCGACATGAACCATCTCATCAAGGGACGGCGTAATTAATCCACTCAAACCGACAATATCGACATTTTCATCTCTGGCAGTCTGCAAAATCTTGTCGGCAGGCACCATGACACCCAGATCAATAACTTCATAGTTATTACAGCCCAGAACGACGCCCACTATATTTTTGCCGATGTCATGCACATCGCCTTTTACGGTCGCGAGCAGGATCTTGCCTTTGCTTTTTATCTCATCAGCTGATTTTTCAGCCTCGATATAGGGTAACAGGCAGGCGACGGCCTGCTTCATGACACGTGCGCTCTTTACCACTTGGGGCAAAAACATTTTCCCTGCGCCAAATAGGTCGCCTACTTCTCCCATGCCCTGCATTAACGGCCCTTCAATAACCTGAATAGGTCTATCGACCTGCCGACGGGCTTCTTCGGTATCTTCTTCGATAAATTTTGTTATGCCATTTACCAAAGCATGGGCTAAGCGATCGGTAACAGGTGCTTCGCGCCAGCTAAGATCTTCCTGCCTGGTGGTCGCCCCGCTGTTGCTGTAGGTTCGTGCAACTTCCATCAACTTTTCTGTCGCATCGGCATGGCGGTTCAAAACAACATCTTCCACAGCGTCTTTGAGCTCTGCAGGGATATCATCATAGACAGCCAACTGGCCAGCATTCACTATCCCCATGGTTAAGCCGGCTTTGATTGCATGGAATAGAAATACGGAATGGATAGCTTCCCGAACGGTATCATTCCCGCGAAATGAAAAAGAGACGTTAGATATTCCGCCTGATATTAAAGCGCCAGGTAGATTATTTTTAATGTAGCTACAGGATTCAATAAAATCGACCGCGTAGTTGTTATGTTCTTCAATGCCCGTTGCGACAGCGAATACATTGGGATCGAAAATGATGTCGGTCGCTGGAAAACCTAATTTTTCCGTGAGAAGAGTGTAACTGCGATGACAGATTTCATTTTTCCGAGCAGCAGAATCTGCCTGGCCGTCTTCGTCAAATGCCATGACGATTACGGCAGCACCGTAGCGCAGGCATAAAGCTGCCTTTTCCAGAAATTCAGCCTCACCTTCTTTCAGGCTGATTGAGTTGACGATGGCTTTACCCTGAACACACTTTAACCCTTCCTCAATGATTTCCCATCTGGAAGAGTCAATCATGATAGGCACCCTGCTGATATCGGGTTCGGCAGCAATAAGACGAAGGAATTTAACCATAGCTGCCTCAGAATCCAGCATGCCTTCGTCCATGTTGATATCGATAATTTGAGCGCCAGCCTCGACTTGCTGGCGGGCCACATCTAAAGCTTCTTCAAAATTTTCTTCTCGGATCAATCTGGCAAAACGCGCCGAACCAGTCACGTTAGTGCGCTCACCCACGTTTACAAACAAGGAATCATCCGTGATGTTGTATGCTTCGAGTCCGCTAAGTTTGCAGGCGGCAGGTGGTGAAGCAATTTTGCGTGGAGGCAAGCCATCCAAGGCTTTAGCAAGTGCTTCAATATGAGCTGGAGTAGTTCCGCAACAGCCACCAATAATATTTACCCAACCTTGCCTGGCGAAATCACTAAACAGTTCCGCCATCTGTTCTGGGGTTTGATCATATTCTCCGTATTCGTTAGGCAGTCCGGCATTCGGATGAGTTGTTACATAGGTAGAAACCAGTGACGAAGTTTCTTCGATATGAGGCCTTAATTGCTCCGCGCCAAGCGCGCAGTTAAATCCAATAGCCAGGGCATTGGCATGGGCAACGGAATTGCAGAATGCTTCTACAGTTTGGCCGGAAAGAGTTCTGCCACTTGCGTCAGTAACTGTTCCCGATACCAACAGCGGCAGTTCGACAGCCATTTCTTCAAAGCATTGATGCACAGCGTAGATTGCAGCTTTGGCATTCAAAGTATCAAAGGAGGTTTCAATGAAAATGATATCAGCCCCACCATCGATCAAGCCTCTGGTGGAAATTCCATAGTCAGCAACCAGAGCATCAAAAGTCGTATTACGGAAACCAGGGTCATTTACATCTGGAGAAATGGAGGCGCTGCGATTTGTCGGGCCTAAAACTCCCGCCACAAAACGTAGAGTGTCAGGATTGCTGGCCATGAATTCATCACAGGCTTCCCTTGCTACCTTCGCACCGGCAACATTTAGCTCGTAAGTGAGATCTTCCAGCTGATAATCCGATTGCGAAGCCTGAGTTGCGGAAAACGTATTGGTTTCGACGATGTCTGCGCCAGCCTGCAAATAAGCCAGATGGATGTCTTTGATGATCTGTGGCTTTGTGATACAGAGAATGTCACTGTTGCCACCCAATTCGCAGCTATGATCTCTGAACCGTTCTCCTCGAAAGTCAGCGTCTTGCAACTTATGGGCCTGAATCATAGTGCCCATTGCCCCATCCAGCAGCAATATGCGTTGGGCGAGGGCTTCTTCGAGGAGTTTGGTATTTTCTAACGCTTTCATTGTTACAGCCTGTTTACGGGGCGGGCATTCTACCAGAAGCCAGCAAATACGCCATTTAGAGACTATCTGACTCCAGTTTTTCAGTAATTGAGCATTTTACTCAAGTATTCTCAAGGCATCTCTAATCCAGTATCATCCACCTACCCAAAGCTGCTGGAGAGGGACCACATGGTCACAATTACTGAATCCGCCCAGGAATACCTGGTAGAGCTACTTAAAAAGCAAAACGTTGAGGGTATTGCTGTGCGGGTTTTTATCCTTGATGCGGGGACGCCTCGCGCTGAGACCTGCATTTCATTTTGTCGGCCAGGTGAAGAAAAAGACGACGACGAAGTGAAGCAGTGTGAAGGCTTCAATGCCTTCATTGACCAGTCAAGTATCCCGTTTCTTGAAGATGCTGTCGTGGATTTTCAGAAGGACTCTATGGGAGGCCAGCTAACCATTAAGGCACCCAATTCAAGAATGCCTAAGATCAATGAAGATAGTCCTCTGGAAGACCGTGTGAATTACGTGCTCTATAATGAGGTTAATCCTGGTCTTGCAGCCCACGGCGGTATGGTGACTTTAGAAGAGATTCATGAAGACAGTATTGCGGTGTTGCGCTTTGGCGGTGGTTGTCAGGGTTGTGGCATGGTGGATGTCACTTTGAAAGACGGCGTCGAGAAAACACTGCTGCAACAAATCCCCCAGCTAACAGAGGTTCGAGACGTTACCGATCATTCGATTACAGAAAATGCCTACTACCGCTAAGCGGGGTAGGCGGCTTTCAGCTCGCGATAAATATCTTCCTTAAAACTCGGATTTGCCGCGTCCAGTTTGTGCATTATCTCCACCAGATATTCATTGTCTTCACGATTTTGCCAGATTTTCTGATAGCTACCTTCTTTATAACCATGATCCTGGCGGAACATGTTCAATACGTTCTTTCCAACGTACTGCCGGAACAAGTCCGTCCAGTCCAGATCGCAGTCAGCCATGATGGATGCAAACAGACCGATTTCAATTCTTCTTACCACTGACAAGGCGATGAGGAGTTCCAGCTTCCCAAGCAGATCAAGTTCAACCAGCTTGTATGATTTTCCATCAAACTCTATGGATGCTTTTTCGTTTGTCGCTTCCATGGCTTCTTTCAGGGCCTGATGTGGGTCTATGTCACTGTGGGCGCTGCGTAACAGTATCTCTGACAGCACGAAATGCCAGATATCTATCAATTCCATCTGCAACTGGGGAAGATCTTTGTTTTGTTGCTTCCACCACTTCCAGCCATGATGCTCAATTGCCTCTGCACCTTCGATGGCAACAGCCCGTAAATAAGGATAACGGGCCTGCACCCAGTTTTCATCCACTCTGTCATTCATGCTGCTTTGCAATGACAGCATGATTTCAGCTTGATCTGATGAAAGCATATGACACTAATCGAATTACGAAACCGGCCTGGAAGGAATGCGGGCTTATTTGATGACGGCTTGCAATTTTGCCTGCTTTGCTAAGGAGCTGAGCATTTCTTTGCGGCTTTGCAGCATATCATTGTACGATTTTCGTGCAGCCAGAACTTCGGTATCACTCTCATTAGAAGATTCCAATTCCTGCAGCCAGGTTTCCAGAACTTTGATTTCGCTTGTGAGTTGAGCAGTGCCTTCTTCGATCAATTTTTGATCAATTGAAACGGATGAATCCTCAATGAGGCTTTCAGTAGCATCACTGGTACTGCTTTTTTGTTCTTTCCCCATTGCTCAGGGCCCTCTGGTGCTCTTTCTTATGCCCGGATTGCTGACGATCTGTTACCGGTAGCTGTCTATTGCCTTTTTATTGTTTCTGCTACTTATTGTTTCTACTACGGTAGTCAGAAATTCAGCATGTCACAGACCAAAAAAGTGGTCAAGGATTCAGCAGTAAACAGGGTGATTCAATCCTGTATCCTGCTGAATTGCCGCCACCAGCTACGATGGTATTGGCGCGGTGAACGATGCTGCGCCGGACGACCCCAGTGATCCAGCATGAGTTTTTCATCAGCTTTGCGAATTAACCTCAATTGCGCATAACCGATTTCAGAATAGGGCATATCCAGCTCATCCAACTGTTGTAGGGGCATATTACGCAACTGATTAAGGGTGTATCGAATCTCTCCTGCCGACTTATCGTGCAATAACTCAGCTATGGCGGCTATGCGATACAGTTTAAGGAGTTTAGCTGCAATTAGGCCTGTTTCATCAGCTCGGGCTTCAGCAGTTTTTAGTTCAGCCCGCAGCAGAATGCAGTATTGATTGTAAGCGCTCCAAAGCGGGAAACGTGTTTCACAAAGCTGCGCGGCAAAAGCGAAATCCCCGGCTTGCTTTGCCTGCACTACTTGCGCTTGCCAACTCCCCGAATAGCTCTCTGTCACATCGGTTTGATCATTCTTTTGATCAGTAGCAGGGGTATTGTGAATTTGGCTGGCTTCAGTTGTTTGAGGCGGGTGCAGATTTGTAGTGCCAGCGCTTAATCGATCCAAAGAAGACAGATTGCCGGTGTTAAGACCCTCTTTTAAGGGTGGCAAAGGCATGGTGCGATCTACCCTATACTCGACTTCCAGCGACTGGTATCGATGGAGTGCATATACGATAAGTCCTGATAAGAAGGAGAGAACAATAATGCCGATGAAGGTTAGCAAGTTAATTACTCAACTCCTGTCAATTTCCGTCAATCCCTGTCAATCGAAGACTTGGATTATAGCCAAATGAAGGCTTTGCTTTTTCTATTGTGGCAGATATTGTGCAGATTTATACCGTATCCAGAGCTATTTCGTAGTCTACTGATCTGACCTGGTGGTTTATATGGCGCTTTTCACAGCTTAGATATGGCGGCTACAGAGCATTTTGGCTCGTAAAGGGTGGTTTTCTTGTCTGCCGACCTGTTATGCCGCTTTATGCGGATGAGTCGAAACGGCGTTCCACTTGACTGGGAAGGTCAGGCTACTTAGAATCCCCCGCTTCGTGAAATCTGCCTTGCAGATATTCTCTGTCCCCTTCGTCTAGAGGCCTAGGACACCGGGTTTTCATCCCGGCAACAGGGGTTCGAAACCCCTAGGGGACGCCATCTCAGTCCAGAAAAGCCCGGTCTAAGCCGGGCTTTTTGTGTAGTTAATACTTAAGGAACCTCTGATTAATTACCTATGGTGTTATTGCTGCGTTAAAAATCAGCCCAAAATGCACATTTATGCCCTATAAACTGCGCTTTTTCGCTGATTTTTGCCGTGCACTAACTGTCTCGCAAACATTAATCAGAGGCTCCTTAATCATTAATCATTGTGTTGACCTGGGGTAGCAGAGATACTTCGGCAGTTTGCTGAATATAGCCGATCAAGTATGACCATCGCCATATCTATAGAGAACCTGCAGAAGACCTACGCAAATGGGTTTGAAGCGTTAAAAGGTATTTCTCTGCAAGTTGAGCAAGGTGATTTTTTTGCCTTACTTGGTCCAAACGGTGCAGGCAAATCCACCACCATAGGCATTATCTCGACTCTTGTGAATCGAAGCGGGGGTAGTGTCGAAGTGTTTGGGCGGAACGTGGATACCCATGTTTATGAAACCAAACTCGACCTTGGAATAGTTCCTCAGGAAGTCAATTTCAACCTGTTCGAAAAAGTTGGCGATATCGTTATCACTCAAGCAGGTTATTACGGTTTACCCCGGAATCTGGCGAAAGAACGAACAGAAAAATACCTCAGACAACTGGGGTTATGGGAGAAGCGTAATGATCGTGCGCGTTCGCTTTCCGGTGGCATGAAACGGCGATTAATGATTGCGCGAGCGTTAGTACATCAGCCTGGATTATTAATTCTGGATGAGCCTACAGCAGGAGTTGATATTGAGCTGCGTCGCTCTATGTGGGATTTCCTCATCGAAATCAATAAAAATGGTACGACGATCATTCTTACCACTCACTATCTTGAGGAAGCAGAGCAGTTATGCCGCAACATCGCCATCATAGATGATGGTGAAATCATCGAAAACACAAGTATGAAGCAATTAATTGCTGAGCTGGATTCGCAGGTTTTTGTCCTGGATACAAAGGAATTACTGCCATCTGAGCTTGATATTAATATAGAGGGAGTCGATGTTCGTGCTGTGGATGAGCACAGTCTGGAAGCGACTGTGCCGGCCGGTGTCTCGATCAATTCTGTTTTTGACGCCATAAACAACAATGAGATCGAAGTTACCAGTATGCGTAACAAAACCAACCGTTTGGAACAGTTGTTCCTGTCTCGCCTGCAAAGAAATTAAGAGAGCGGTTTCTGGCTATGTATAACAATCATAAATTCATTGCGTTCGAGACTATTGTAATAAAAGAAGTGAGACGCTTTACTCGGATTTGGTTGCAAACATTGGTGCCACCGGCAATCACTATGGCACTGTATTTTGTTATCTTTGGTAACCTGGTTGGTCGAAGAATTGGCGAGATGGGTGGTTTCCAATATATGGAATTCATCGTGCCGGGCCTCATCATGATGTCTGTGATCCAGAATTCTTACTCGAATGTTGTTTCCAGTTTTTTTAGTCAGAAATTTCAGCGCAGCATTGAAGAGCTGCTGGTGTCTCCAGTGCCTAACTATGTTGTTCTGTCTGGGTTTATCGTCGGCGGCATGGCGCGGGGGCTGTCAGTTGGCGCGATTGTGACAATTATGTCGCTGCTGTTTGTGGATCTGGAAATAACTCATCCATTAATAACTGTGGCAGTGATATTGCTTACCTCGATCGTCTTTTCATTAGCTGGATTTGTTAATGCTGTGTTTGCCAATAGCTTCGATGATATCTCTATTATTCCAACTTTTGTATTAACACCGCTCATTTATTTAGGTGGCGTATTTTATTCTGTGCAATTGTTGCCGCAGTTCTGGAAAGCTGTGTCAGCTTTGAATCCAATTTTCTACATGGTAAATACCTTTCGCTACGGTTTTCTAGGGAGCTCGGATGTTGATGTGGCATGGGCTTTTTTAATATTGGGTATTTTTATCGTGATTCTCTATGCTGCGTGTATTTGGCTGTTGCGGCATGGTACAGGTATTCGACATTAGGTTTCTAAATGCATAGCTCTGATAATCCACTTGGCGAAAGCATTCCCAGCCCTGATAAATACGATCCCGGGGTTCTCTATCCAATTCCGCGATGGCCATCCCGTTCGCTGCTGGATATTGATAAGAAAATACCCATGCATGGTTTTGATCATTGGCATGCTTATGAGCTGTCTTGGCTGAATCAAAAAGGTAAGCCGGTAGCTGCCGTAGGCGAGTTCTGGTTTGATGCCGACTCTGAAAATATCGTTGAGTCTAAATCTCTCAAGCTATACCTGAATTCATTCAATCAGGAAAAATTTGTAAGTTCCCAAGCCATCACTGAAATCATTGCTAATGATTTATCCGCCTTAAGCAAATCGGAAGTAAAGGTTTTAATAACGGGTTCAGATGATATTGCGTTTGTTACTCAGGCAAGTCGAATTGGAAAGAAAATTGATACATTAGATGTAGAGATTTCCAAATACGAACCAGATGCAGATTTACTGGAGGTCGAAGACACAACGGTTTTCGACGAGGAGTTATGTTCAGACCTGTTTCGCTCAAACTGTCCTGTCACTGGTGCGCCGGATTGGGCGAGTGTGTCCGTTTCCTACACAGGAACAAAAATAGCAGAAGCAGGCCTGCTCATTTATCTATGTTCCTTTAGACAGCATCAGGCATACCATGAAGAATGCGCAGAACGAATCTACCGGGATATCATGGTCAGTTGTCAGCCGCAGGAGTTGTCACTCAGTCTGAACTTTCTGCGCCGTGGGGGCTTGGATATTAATGTTTATCGTAGCTCAAGTCCGATGAATTCGGAGCAGGTGACAGGCCGATCAATTCGGCAATGAGCAACTTGTAATTGCGTATATGGCGGGCTAAGGTACGCAGCCGGTTGGGGGTCTGTTCTGATAATTCCTTCGATGGTTCAGCAACAGATACCTTAGAACGTGCACCTGATAACTTTTCGAGTGTTCGAGTGTCCGAATGTCAGTAGATAAGCGAATTGAGCGCCTGATTGATTGGGCTCCTGGAAAGTGTATACGTTGGAAGGTATCGGGAGTTCGTTCGAGGGCTCGAAAGGAGCAGAGATCCGCAGACGTCATGCAAAGCATGACGCTTACAGGGTGAGGATTTTGGTATAAGCAAAATCTGAATCAATCCCGACCTCTGGCTTGCAAAGCGAGCCTGTGCTTATAGATGAACAGATGAATAGATGAATATGAGTTGCATTTGAGAAATTCATTGTGCGCCAGTTGATAGACAAAAGTTGCCGGTGAGGTGTCCGAGTGGTCGAAGGAGCACGCCTGGAAAGTGTGTAAGTCGAAAGGCTTCGAGGGTTCGAATCCCTCCCTCACCGCCATTAGCGGTTGAAATCAACGGGCTAAGTATAGTGGTAAGTGTAGTGGTAAGTGTAATGATAAGTGTAGTGGTCAAAAATTGTTTGAGTGCAAATATCGGCCCCGGCAGACCGGGGCGTACTTCAGGAGCTGGCATGATAATCGACCCGGCAATCCAGACCCACTACACAAGCTGGTTGAGAGCCGTCTGCTAAGAGCAACAGGCACGAGCCAGCAAGTATTCAGGGCAGCAGTATTTCAGGGCGGGATATGAAGGGCGCCTCTAAAAATGCGCTTTCTCTGCGGTAGCATCGTTGGCGACGTACTCGCAGACCCAAAGCACTCACTTCGTTCGCGGGGCCAGCTTTCCTCATGTATGGCTTATATACTGCGGCGCTTTGTGCGCCGCCGCCTCACTACCGCAGAAAAATTACTATTTTTAGAGGCACCCTGAAGTATGAAGTGTAATGACAATCTTCACTGAACCACGAAGACGGCTGATCGACTGGGTGCGTCAGCAATTGATCGGTCCGCCTGAGCCTGTGGCTGACGGTCCGGACCTGCGTGGCGTGCTGCCTACGGAGCGGTTTCCCTGCGGTGCGCTTTACCCCACATCTCAATGGGGTGAAGGTATTGATCCTGCCAGTGAAGATGTCGATGAAGCGGAAGGCACCACTGAGGGTGCCGGTGAAAGCGTGGCCGAACCTGCTGTTGTGCGACGTTACATTCCACCCTCGTCGCTGGGTTTTTCGTTCTTTATCAAAGGTGAGGATATCCGGTTCCAGGTGTTGAGTCGTGCCGTCAGGTATGAACGCACAGAACGGGATGAAAGAGGACGACTTAAAAACGACTGGTCACGCAGGGAACTGGTTTCTGGAAAAGGAGACGACGAGGCGTTCGAGAACATCAGTTGTCCCGGAAAGGACCAGATCCAGAGTTTTTTCATCCTGACTGATAATGCACGTATGGACGTTCAGTGGCGACATTTCGCCGATGGCTGGATTGTCACCATTTCTCTTTGCAATGCGCAGGAACTTGCAGACAGCACGACAGGTAGAGGCTATGTCTACGAACGTGCGGAAAAGACCCTGTTCGAGGCCAGTCTACGCTGCGTGATCGACGCGGGTGATGTTGGGGTCTACCCCCGCATCGACCGCAGCCTGCTGGACGAGGAAGAGCAGGAAATCGAACTCCAATACGCCAGTCGGCACATCTACGCCATCGGGCATGGCTGTGCCGCCAATTGGGATGTGAATGGCGGCAAGGTGGTCGAACTGCGCTCCGAAACAATGCCGGCGGTGGAAGTGCCGCAGATGACGGCAGATACAGGGTCGGAGGGCGAGCCTGTACTGTCGCTGGCGAGATTGGCTGAGATCGACAATACTCATGCAGCGCTCCTGCCCGAATTGGACGATTTCATCAGTGGGTACGCGAGCTGGGTTGCCAGCCAGCAGGGCAGTATCCCGGAGCTTGCCGCTGATGACCGTGCAGCCGCCGAGCGTATGGTCAAACGCATGCATACAGCCGCCTCTCGTATGCGAGTCGGTCTGCGCCTGCTGGGCGACAATGCACAGGCAAGACGGGCCTTTGCCCTGGCCAATCGCGCCATGCTCGATCAGATGCGTCAGCATGATCGTCTTCAGGGTAGGCCCCGCGCCGATGATGCCTGCCGATGGCGTCCATTTCAGTTGGCTTTCTTGTTGACCACGCTGGAATCCACGGCCAATGAGGACAACGAATTTCGCGATACGGTTGACCTGATCTGGTTTCCGACGGGCGGCGGAAAAACCGAAGCCTATCTGGGCCTGATCGCATTTCAGATAGCGCTGAGGCGTCTTCGTCATTCTGATACCGGAGGCGGAACTGCTGTCCTGATGCGCTATACACTGCGCCTGTTGACCCGTGATCAGTTCATACGCGCCACCCGATTGATTTGTGCGCTGGAGCTGATACGGCGCGAAACAGAAGATCTCGGTTCCGCGCCGATTACCATAGGCATGTGGGTGGGAGAAGCCATCAGCCCCAACACCCTGCAGAAAGCGGCTGAACTTGTAAAGAAGGCGGCTGCCGCCAGCGAAAAGCCCGAACTTGTGCTCGATCACTGCCCCTGGTGCGGACAAGACTTCGAGGCCAGCCGTAACTATGACAGCACCACGAAGCATTTCCACTTTCTCTGCCGGAACCCGGACTGTGGATTCGGCGCGACCCGCGATGGCGTACTGCCTTGCAATATCGTTGATGAAGCCTTGTATGCAGAACCTCCGACCATGCTGGTCGCCACGGTGGATAAATTTGCGAGGCTGGCCTGGGAAGAGCGTGCCGGTGCGTTTTTAGGGGGCACACAACATCGACCTCCGGAACTCATCATCCAGGATGAACTGCACCTGATTGCCAGTGCATTGGGTTCAGTCGCTGGCCTTTACGAAGCCGCTATCGACACCGTACTGCAATTGCGTGGCGTCTATCCAAAGTACATTGCATCGACTGCAACCATCCGCATGGCGGAGCAACAGGTGAAACGGTTGTATGGACGCGAAGTTGCCGTGTTTCCGCCGCCCGGATTGAACTGCGACGACTCTTATTTCGCCCGTGCCGTTCCTCTCGAGCAGCGCCCGGGCCGAATCTACGTAGGCTATCTGGCGCCGATGCTCAACCGTCAGCAATGCCTGGCACCGCTGGCGGCGGCTTTGCTATTGGCCCCGCAGGTAGTGTTTGAGAGTGACCGGCACAGGCACGAGCTGCTGGATGCCTGGTGGACGCAGGTGGTGTATCACGGCAGCCTTCAGGGTGTCGGGAACAGCCACACGGCTTTTGCGAGCGATGTGCGCGATTTCATGCGCTTGTTGTCCGCTACAACAGGCGAGCAGGTGTCAGGCACAACAGGCGTGCAGGATCAGGAACACGAAAAGGTGGCGATACAAAAACGCTCGACGCCGAGCATTGCACAACTGACCAGCCTGCAGACTGCAACGCAGAATGCAGATATTTTTGCCCGCCTGAGCAAAACGCGCAAAGAGGATGGCTGCCTGGATGCCGTGCTGGCCACCAACATGATATCGGTCGGGCTTGATGTGGCTCGGTTGGCGCTGATGGTTATCAATGGCCAGCCGCTTACTACGGCGGAATATATTCAGGCCAGCAGTCGCGTGGGGCGGAGTGAGGCCCCCGGCGTGGTGTTTGCGAACTATTACCGTGAACAGGCACGCAGCCTGTCGCACTACGAAAGTTTCCGCCCTTACCATGACGCTTTCTATCGTTTCGTCGAGCCTGCCAGTGTCACGCCCTATACCTACCAGACCCGCCTGCGCGCTCTGCCTGCGGCGCTGGTCATCGTAATGCGCCACGGTGGTCTGGGCTTGTTGAAGAACGACGCAGCCGCCGATTTTGCTGCGGACAGTCCCCGGGTTGCCAAAGCCGTTGAACACCTCAAACGCCGTTGCATACTGTCAGCACCTGATCAGGGCGATAAAGTGAGCAGGCATATCGATGCCCTGGTTGCCGATTGGCAGATCGAGGTGGAACGATGCCAGAGAGATCGAAGACAATTGGCGTATCAAGTTCCTGACAAGGACAATGGACGCGATCGTCTGTTGTACAACTATAATGATCGGATTCGTGGCCTGTGGCCGACCTTGCAATCCCTGCGCAATGTCGAAAACACTGCGCTGCTCAAGGCGTTATGAACTATGGGGCACCTCTAAAAATGCGCTTTTTCAGCGGTAGCATCGTTGGCGACGTACTCGCGGATCCAAAGCACTCACTTCGTTTGCGGGGCCAGCTTTCCTCATGTATAGCTTATACACTGCGGCGCTCTGTGCGCCGCCGCCTCACTACCGCAGAAAAATCACTATTTTTAGAAGCACCCTATGGCCAATAAACCATGATTGATGAACTGATCCCGGTACGCCTGTCACACCTGCTCAGCCACAGCGGTGTCGGGGCCATCGTGCGTGGGGCGAATGGGCTGGTGGTGGTTCAGGATACCCGCCAGTGGACAGATGGCCATGGTTCCCCCGCCGGTAAGCTTATTCCCTATGTGGAGCGTGTGCGTGCCGCGCTGGGGCTTGAAGAACAACTGCGCGAACCGCCGGTGGCGAAAGAGCTGGCCAATGGCCTGGTAGATGGCAACAGTGTACCGGCGGGGCGCTTCCCCTCATGGATGCGCTGCCCGTCCTGTGGCACCATGTACCGCTGGCCGTGGCGGAAAGATCAGCCCGATAACGCACCTTATTGCAATGATCAAGGGTGCAAAAATCACCCGAAACTGGAGCAGCTAACCTGGGTACTCGCACATCCAGCGGGTTATCTTGCCGATGTGCCCTGGCATTTTCTTGCCCATCAAGGCGCTCGTGATGACTCACAACGCAACTGCAAAGTACCGGATCAATTGCGGCTGATTGAGCGCGGCTACGAACAGCGCACACTGAGGTGTTACGCCTGTGGGGCTGAAACCCGCTTTCGTGGTGATGAGCGAGTGAGCTTTGGCCAGGGCCGTATGCAGCCTTGGAGCAAAGATGATCGGGTTGCGCCAGAGGAGGGCGGGGGAGAAGGTGGTCAGGACATCGCGCAGGTACTGGCGATCAATGACACGCGGGTTTACGTGCCAGCCGCTGAATCTGTTCTGGTGATTCCGCCGGAATCCCGTGTGCGCAAGGGCGCCGTCGTGGATCGCCTGTACCGCAATTCCGGTGACCGAAGCCGCATAGACAGTGCGCGAACACCATTGGCCAGAAAAGGCATCATAAAGGCATTGGCGACGGAATATCGCTGCAGCGTTGAAGCCATCGAAACCGCAAGGGCTGATCTTGCCCGCGGCTATCCCCTCTATGGCGAGCATCTGACACCCGGGCAATTAAGGGAAAGCGAGTTCAGGGCATTCCTGGAGGTGTTGCCTGACCAGCGCGAGGATGAAGACCTGGTGACACGCAACAGAAGTGATGAGTGGCGTGACCTGGGGATGTCTGTCGGTCTGGGTACCAGTGAACAGAA
Source organism: uncultured Pseudohongiella sp. (assembly GCA_965198435.1). Classification (GTDB taxonomy): domain Bacteria; phylum Pseudomonadota; class Gammaproteobacteria; order Pseudomonadales; family Pseudohongiellaceae; genus UBA9145. The sequence continues at coordinate 1,731,031 of OZ240664.1, forward strand.
AACAGTAACCGGCGTTCGTCACCTTGTTCGCGTGGATCGCCTCAAGGCGGTCAGAGTATTCAGGGGGTTTTCACGCCTGGGCGGAGAAGAAATCGTGCCGCCGGACATCGCAGGGGAATCCGATTGGCTGCCGGCTGTAGAGTTGTATGGAGAGGGCATCTTCCTCGCGCTTGATGAGGACAGGCTCAACCTGTGGGAGCAAACGCCAGCGGTTGTTTCGCGGCTGAATCAATTACTGCCCCGATTTGCTCAATCCGGTCGCGATGACCCCAATCCGTTGACCACCCGCTTCATGTTATTGCATACCTTGTCACACCTGCTGATGCGGCAAATCGAGTCTGAAGGTGGCTATCCGGCGGCGTCGCTGATTGAGCGTATTTACTGTGCCAGCGCGCCAGAACCCATGGCCGGTATTCTGATCCATGTTGCCGTCCCTGATATCGCCGGTTCTCTGGGCGGCCTGGCTGAGCTGAGTGAACCTCGCCGCTTCCTGGGTATTCTGGTTCGAGCATTAGAGCACTCACGCTGGTGTTCGCTTGACCCGGTTTGCAGCGAGCATGAAGGCCAGGGACCAGGCTTGCTGAATCGCGCCGCCTGCCATGGCTGTGTGCTGGTGCCTGAACCTGCCTGCGAATACGGCAATACTTTGCTGGATCGTGGCTTCGTCAAGGACGATGCCGCCAATGGGCTGCCTGCTTTCTTTGGGATGACCTGAATATGCCAGTTGATCGAACACGCCGCTTCAACCTGCCCGGCATCCAGGATTTGAACAAGGACCAGGACGAGGCACTGGCACGGCCACTAACGGGGCAACACCTGATCATCGGCGGCCCTGGTACCGGCAAATCGGTCGTGGCCTTGCTGCGGGCACGGCGTCTGGCTGAGAACAACAAAAACTACCGAGTGCTCGTTTACAATCATCTGCTGGATCGTTCAAACTGTCATTTGTTTGGCCGTAAAGAGACATTAAATGCCAAAACCTGGACATCATGGTTTCATCAAATATACAGGCATATTGTTCATGGCGATGTTCCAACGAAACCTGAAGATTCTTACGCCATAAACTGGACTGCCACCGAACAACAGGTGCACTCTCTGGAAAGCATCAAGAACCAAAGCGATAAGTTTCTGGTTATCGATGAGGGGCAGGATATGCCGCCGGGCTTTTATCAAACGCTGATCCAGTTGGGCTTTGAGAATTTTTACGTGGCAGCCGACCAGAACCAGCAGATTCACCCCGACAAATGCAGTTCACGCCAGGCTATTGAAAACTCACTCGCGATCGACCCGGGCGAGACCCTGGCACTCAAAACCAACTATCGGAATACGCGTCCTGTCGCGCTGCTTGCCCGGCACTTTTACCCGGCGGACCCGGCAAGCCCGAGGCCAGACCTGCCTGATCCCATACCAACTGCTGCTACGCCTGAGTTATGGACTTATGGTACGGAAAACACAGCAGCACTGGCCGACATTGCAGACAAAATCCTTCAGTTGAGTGACCGCGATCCACGCAGGCTGATTGGCATTATTACGCCAAATAATCCGGTGCGGGAAAAATTCCTCAACGCGCTGAACAACGCCAATCCAAAGCTGGACAATGACAAACCACCGATCCAGACCTATGCTGCTGGTGTTGCTGGTCAGCAGGATGACTTACCCAACTTCGGCCAGGGTGGCATCATGATTATAAACGCCCAGTCCTGCAAAGGGCTGGAGTTTGATACCGTCATTCTGGCCGATATCGACCAGCATCAACCCAGGGACGATTATACCCTCAAGGCACGGTTTTATGTGATGGTGGCACGTGCCCGCGAACAGGTCATACTGCTCCGCAGCGGTGCTGTCTGTCCCGTCGTGGATGGATTACTGCCCACCGATCCATCCATCCTTGCCAGGAAGTAGAATATGAACAGCAAAACAGCACCTGCCAGGAAGTCGGCAAGTCGACGAAAACCAGCGCGCATCTGGCACCTGGTCACCAACCATCAAAACATGCTTTATATGCTGGCCGCCGGTATGGTGATGGGCCCGGCGGGTTTTCGCGGCAAGCACTATGCGGATTCATTGAACGTCTATCCAGGCTGGATTCCCTTGTTCCGTGACAAGGCCAGGGTTCCGGCTGACGCTTTGCATCATGCCACCAATGAACGCAGGCATTTGTTGCCCTGCATCGCGTCTTTCGATTTGAGTGAGCTGGCCGGTCCTGTTCGGATGCTGTCCAGGGATGGACGTATGCGGGACATCACCTCAGCGGCCGCGAGAAAACGCAAAGACGACATTGCACTGCTTGTCCGTGCGCCGTTACCGCCAGGCCTGCTATCGAGTATTAACTTCTGCTCATCCGAAGACAGGCAGGCATTCGAACGTGCTGCCAACGATGTCTCGAACGTCGATTTGTCCTGTCAGCGGGTTGCAGTTAAGGAATCGCTGTTTTCCGCCGACACCGAACTGCCCTGGCCAGCGGAGCAGCCACAGGAGCTGTTGCTAGAGGATGGCAGCGACACAATCCCCGCTTTTGGGCAGGCGCTTGGTGGCGTGCTGGCGATGTTGTACCACACGGCTAATCGCAGCGATCTGGGGCTTGCGGCGTTTAGATCAGTCACGGGAGCTGCGCGTGACAACGATATCGATCTGGTCCAGAACAACCCCATACTGGCCGAGCTGCCTCACTGGGTAGATGGGGGTGAGATAGCCGCGCAGGCAGAGACCCGTGCCCGGTTGTTTTGGGGCGTTGTGCAATCACTGGTCGATGCACACAGGCAGGAACGTCGGCAAACGCCTGTCGATGTCACGCTTGCGTATCTTGATAATCAGCTTGACCTGCGACCTGAAATGGCACTCCGTCCACGTCTGCAGCAATTAGTCGCGGACATGCGAGGTTTCCTGGGTCTTGGTGGTGGAACAATCACTGAGCTGCTTGAGCGCCACAAGGGGTCTTTATCGAGACCTTTGCTCTTGTTCTGCCTGCGCGAGCATTGTCCGGACCTGCTGGAATTTTCCCATCCCTTATTGAGCGATGCCGAGTACCTGCTTGCCGGCATCCTGTTTGGCGTGCGCGATGGCTGGCTGCAGTTACCCGGGAATCTGCGCGATCCAGATCTGTCTGCCTATGTGGCGTTTCGCATGGCGGATGCCGAGCACCGTCAACGGCTTGAAAGCCTTGTCATCAGTGCACCAGTGCGCCCGAAACCATTGCGAGAACTTTTTACGTCACCTGCTGGCGAGTGGAGCAGCATGAAGCGAGACCTGGCCGCAGAACTCGCAGGCAAATGCAACTGGAACCAGTGTTTTCAAACACATATCACCCTTGCCGAAAATGACTGGCCAGCACGCTTTGAGCGCAAGGGCTTGCAGCTTGTATTGCCTGGCCGCATAAGCGGCGGGGTCAGGGAACAAGTAGATCAGCGGCAATTTATGCACTCTCTGGGGCAATGGCCACCCATTGCGCCCGAGATTGAATCCCAGGTGCGCGAGAAACTTGCGCTGGCAGCAGAAGAACCGGAACTGACAACGGAAACCAATAAAGATGCGGATGATACCGAGTCAGCCTTTGGCAACCGACAGCAGGCTTGAGCCACAGGTATTCGATCAGTTGCGAGCGGCCTTTTCAGGCGCTGACAGGAATGGCTGGTTTGCCATGCATTCACTCAATCTTCCCAGGCATGACTATAAACGATTTGGTGAAATTGACTTTGTCGTCTGTGGGCCAGAGGGACTTTTCGTACTGGAGGTCAAAGGTGGGCGGGTTTCCTGTCATCAAGGTATCTGGCAAACAACGAATCGCTATGGTGAAACTGACCGGCTGAAGGAATCGCCATTCAGTCAAGCGAGCAGTGCCCTGCATGGATTGTTGAACAAGCTGCCCGACACGCTCTCAAAAGCCTTCGTGGTCGGTTATGGCGTAATAATGCCAGGGGCCGAGCAGCTCCCCGACAGTGCCGAGTGGGATCGCGCTGTTCTCGCAGACGGCAGGGACTTCAGGCAGTTTGAAAAGTGGCTGGAGCGATTCATTCGGCATTGGCGGGCAAAGGATGCCAACAAACCTGCCGCGAATCCCTCGCAGTTAAAAGCGCTGCAGCAATTCCTCCGACCTGATTTCGAGGCCGTGGTGCCGCTGCATCTTTCAGTGCATGATGTTGCAACGCGGATCGTTAGATTAACCGAGGATCAACTGAGGTGGGTCGATGCCATTGAGGTCAATGCTCGGGTGATTTGTTCAGGTGGCGCAGGGACAGGCAAAACAATGCTGGCGTTGGAATTGGCAAAACGCTGGTGTGCCGCCGGACTGAAAACAGTTCTGGCCTGCCATTCACTCTGGCTCAAGCACTATCTTGAACGACATGCCGTGCCGGGATTGACAGTCAGCCTGGCGGACTCGATTCACCTCACAGCCAGGCGCGCCGGTATCGATAAATTCGATGCACTGATTGTCGATGAAGGACAGGACATTTTGAACATGGATGTGCTGGCCATGCTCGATCGCTTTTTGTCAGGTGGAATAAGCGAAGGGCGTTGGTGTTTTTTTCACGACGTCAACAATCAATCAGGCTTGTGTGGCGCCTACGTGCCAGATGCCTACGACTATCTTTCAGGTTCCAGCCCGTTACACATTCCGTTGAAGACCAATTGCCGGAACACTCTGCCGATCCTGCAACGTCTACAACGCGATCTGAGGGCTGATATGGGTAATTCAGGGGTTGGTGATGGTCCCGCCGTGCGTGAAATCTGTGTAACGGACGCAGACAGTGCAATCGAAGCTGTGGAGAAAGAACTGCACGACCTGGTCAACGGCGAGGGGTTTAACCCGGGTGACATTGTCGTACTTTCACCCTTACCGTTTACCCGGTCCTGGGCTTCTTTGCTTTCTGAGGATATGCGAGATTCCATCACTGTTCTGGACCATGCCTCGCCTCGTAACATGAATCGTCATAGCATTGGTTTTGCCCAAATTAGCGATTTCAAAGGGCTGGAGAGCGAAGTCGTGGTTCTTGTTGATATGCCAGAACCTGGGCATAGCGAAACCCTGCGATCACTTCATTACGTTGGGATGAGCAGGGCGCGTGCGCTGTTGAGCATGATCTGTTGCTGATGCCGACCGCCTGTTGTAAACCCGCGATTGGGTCGAATGGGAAAAATCCGCTGGGAAAAGCCCCGGCGCTCAGCGAATTGCTGCTGATGGATATGATTGCAGGAGAATTGGGGATGGTCCATGGCTTCGCTCCGTTGCGTTGTTTTCGCCATGAATATTTCCTGGTGCGCAGCTATCAAGTGACTGGTGCGGTTGGCAGGTATGTGCTGGCAGAGAGTTGCGGATGGTTGCGGATAGTCAGAGCAATTGGGCTTGTGTTAGCTTCCCAGTGCCATTAAACAAAAAACCGCTTCTTTGAAACCGTTTTTTTTGCGTCTGAACCCCGCTGCTCCGGGGCCTTCCGGCTGCTTCAAGCGCACTACTCATTTCCATTCTACCCCGACGTATGGCCGCCCTGGCTCTCTCCTGGGCCAATATTCTCTGTGGCTACCCGTTGGAGGCATACCCGTCAGGTGCCGTCGTTACGCTTGCAGAAGCGATTGAAATCAACAGCTTAAATGTGGCGGTCAAAAATTGTTTGAGTTCAAATATCGGCCCCGGCAGGCCGAGGCATACTGCTGGGGCGATTACTGGCAGGCACTGGTGTCGGCGTAGTTAGAATTCTCCGTTATGCACGGTGTTTCCTTTTCTGCATGGCTTAGTTGGCCTGAGTGGGCCTGGGTTGAACCGAATCGTTATCGGTCAGCAATCCCTTGCCTTTCTCGATCATTTTTGCGCCATATCGGTCGGTTTGCCTGAGGTATCGGTACAGGCAGGGCTTTCTTGTCTGAGTAGTAATCGAACCAGGGCAATTCAGCATGGGTGGAGTCTTTGGCGGACGGTGGTTTGTGTGAGGGCTGGTGTCCCCAGGGCAATCGACTGAACGCCTACGTTGTGTCCAAGATGGGCAGAAGTTGATAATTTTTGGGCTCAGATCGACGAGGGGGCACCACTTGTTCACTTTTTGTCCTGGAAATCTATGCGAAAATCCATTCAGTCGATTGCCCTGCTGGTGTCCCATGACTGCTTCGTACCTCTTGATACATCATCGGTCACCGTTTCAAAGCGCTGTTGGCCAGATCCACGAAACAGCGCAATCTGTTCGCCTGATCCCAGGCATTGGTACCGTATTCATCTTTATTCATCTTCGTAGATTTCCTGTCGCATGAGGCTGCCGGGAGCAACACCCACCCAGACTCACGGGCCCGCAAACTGAGCGGCTGAACATCAGCATGTCCAGGTAGTCCATGAATTTCACTTTCTTAACGCTGCCTGTCTAAGGAACCTCTGATTAATTACCTACTTTGTGATTGCTGCGTTAAAAATCCGCTCAAAATGCGCATTTATGACCTATAAACTACGCTTTTTCGCTGATTTTTGCCTTGCACTAACTGCCTCGCAAACATTAATCAGAGGCTCCCTAAATTTACCAACTGAGTTGTCGATTCCTCTATTGTCCCATATCCTCCCCTTTGGTTATGAGGGCTGCCAATGCTATGACTGATCAAATTTTGACCTTGAAGGAAGTCGCAGCCTGCTTGAAGCTTGCTGAGAAAACGGCTGATAAACTGGCGGCAGCAGACAAACTACCGGAATTTGAGGTCGGGGGATTCTCGCGCCTCAAAAAAGCAGATATTGCCCCGTGGATTGAAGAGCAAAAGAGCAAAAGAACAAAAAGTACAGGTAAAAGGCTGCAACCACATGACCCCCGTTGAGGTAGAAGAAGCCATATCGCGGCTGGCTGAGCAGGATTTTGACTCGGCCACTTTCCCCTATGCCTTTCTGGAAGCCTTCGGCAATAAGTCGGCCACCATCAAACGCCTGAAAAGCGGCAATACAAACGCCTCGGATATCGAGGCCGGCGTGTTACAGCGCAACAACATCCATATCGCTGTGTGCGATGAGGGCAAGGTGCCAGAAACGCTTACTCGGCTAAGGGAAAGCCCGGCAACAGCCAAAGGCAAAGCCAGGTTTATTGTTGCAACCGATGGTATTGATTTTGAGGCGGAAGATCTAACCTCGGATGATCCGCCAGTGGTGTGCAGCTATCAGGACTTCCCCAATTACTTCGGCTTCTTCCTGCCATTGGCGGGGATTACCACTGTGGCACAAATTCGCGAAAGCGCGTTTGATATCAAGGCAACGGGCCGCCTCAACCGCCTTTATGTCGAGCTATTGAAAACCAACCCCGACTGGGGAACCGAACAGCGCCGCCACCCCATGAACCATTTCATGGCGCGCTTGATCTTCTGCTTTTTTGCCGAAGATACCGACATCTTCCACGGTGAAGGGCTGTTCACGAAAACCATTGAAAAGATGAGCGCCAGAGATTCATCCGATACTCACCAGGTAATGAGCGCGATTTTTGGCGCGATGGATACCGCAATTAAGGACAGGGCCAGGGCCGAACTGCCGCGCTGGGCGGATACCTTCCCCTATGTCAACGGCGGCCTGTTCTCCGGCAATACCGAGGTGCCCCGTTTCAGCAAGATCGCCCGCTCCCACCTGATTAAAATCGGCAATCTGGACTGGACCAAGATCAACCCCGATATTTTCGGCTCCATGATTCAGGCGGTCACCGATGAAGAAGAGCGCGGCGCGCTTGGCCTTCATTACACCTCGGTGCCCAATATTCTGAAAGTGTTAAACCCGCTGTTTCTGGATGATGTAACAGCCCGGCTGGAAGCAGCGGGTGATAGCCCGCAAAAACTGCTGAACCTGCGCAAGCGCATGGCGAAAATCCGCGTGTTTGACCCGGCCTGTGGCAGCGGCAACTTTCTGGTGATTGCCTACAAGCAGATGCGCGAGATTGAGTTTGAGATCAACCGGCGGCGCGGTGAAACACACCGCAAGTCCGACATCCCGCTGACCAATTTTCGCGGCATTGAACTGCGCGACTTTCCGGCAGAAATTGCCCGCCTGGCCCTGATTATTGCCGAATATCAGTGTGATGTGCTCTATCGCGGGCAGAAAGAAGCCCTGGCTGAGTTTTTGCCGCTCGATGCAATAAGCTGGATCGTTCAAGGCAATGCCCTGCGTCTGGATTGGTTGAGTATCTGCCCGCCAACCGGCCAACAGGTAAAGCTCCGCTCAGACGATTTATTCGGCATTCAAGACAATCAGGCTGAAATTGACTTTGAGAACCAGGGCGGTGAAACCTATATCTGCGGGAATCCGCCGTATCTAGGCAGCCAATGGCAAAGCAAGGAGCAGAAGGAAGACTTGCAGCGTATTTTTGAAGGGAGGGTTAAAAACTGGAAATCTCTAGATTATGTCGCGGGTTGGTTCATGAAGGCCGCTGATTTTGGGGTGCATACAAAATCAGCGGCAGCATTGGTATCCACAAACTCCATTTGTCAGGGGCGTCAGGTCGAGTCTTTGTGGAATCCCATATTCGATACTGGCCACGAGATTGCCTTTGCCCACACCAGTTTCAAGTGGGCCAACCTGGCCAGCCACAACGCCGGTGTCACCGTTGTTATTGTGGGCCTGTGCAATCATGCAGGTCAGAGTCGCAAGCTATATTCATCGGATGCGGAAAAAGGGAATGTGATGCGCGAGGTCGACAACATAAACCCCTATTTAGTCCCCGCTCGCAACGTGATTGTTGGTACAGCATCCGAGCCTTTAGCTAAACTTGCGAAGATGGGTTTTGGGAACATGCCATATGATGGCGGTAATCTGCTGATGAGTGGTGCTGAGATCGATGCGCTTGGACTGACCAAGGAGCAGCGCTCCAAGTTTATTCGCAAGCTGGTGCGCTATTGCCTTTGGATAGAAGACAAGCATCTCGAAGAGGCACTGCGCATTCCATCAATCGCGGCACGTATCGAAGGAGTCAGAGCCATGCGCCTTGCCAGCCGAGACAAGGGAGCCAATGCCATGGCAGAGCGGGCGCATCAGTTCCGGGAAATGTATACCGGCACCGAACGCACGATCATTGTTCCTAGGGTCTCGTCCGAGACGAGAGACTATCTTCCCGTTGGTTTCCTGAGGGTGGGAACCATTGTGTCGGACGCGGCCTTCGCCCTCTACGACGCCCCCTATGGAACATGGCGCTGATTGCCTCGCGTCTCCATCTGGTCTGGATTGCCACAGTCTGCGGCAAGCTGAAAACCGATTATCGCTACTCAAACACCCTTGGCTGGAACACCTTCCCGGTGCCTGCCCTGACCGAAAAGAACAAAGCAGATCTCAGCCGCTGCGCCGAAGACATCCTGCTGGCGCGGGAAGCCCATTTCCCCGCCACCATCGCCGACCTGTATGCCCCCGACGCCATGCCCGAAAACCTGCGCCGCGCCCATGACCGCAACGACGAAGTGCTGGAGCGCATCTACATCGGCAGACACTTCCGCAACGACACCGAACGCCTGGAAACACTGTTTGAACTGTATACCAAAATGGCTTCAGCCAGGCCCTGCTGACACTATTTCGATACCCCATTTTGTGACTAAAAAGCGGCCACTCCAGAGACGCTTTCGCAGCGACACCGAACGCTTGGAAACACTGTCTGAACTCTACACCAGAATGACTTCAGCCAGTGTCAACAGGCCCTGAGAATAACGAGGCAAAGTAGTCGATTCTTTATGCCGCAAACGAGGTTTTGGGGGATTTGGTACAATGGCCCGCCGTAACCTCACAACAGTTGTAAAGAAAGCCGGTAGATGCCAGCGGGAGAGTCTGCCTCACATCTATCTGATCTGAACCGCCACAGTTCTGAAAAAACCGGTTATCCGGCACCGCCCCTCAATGTACAAAAGGAGCAAGCAATGAGCATTAAACAAATTGATTTATTTCATGGCTCCGTACTGTCAAAAATAACCCGTAACGAAAGTAATAAGATCAGCCTGATTGAATGGAGCGAAAAAGAAAATCGGGCGATGTACAAGGTGGAAACAGAGCATTCCAGTGATGTGTCCATTTTTATCAAATATGCCACCTCACAAAAAAATAAAAACACCGAAAAATTGACCTGGAATTTTGCGAATTTGTCATACCGCGAGAATTGCCTTTTTTGTTTTGTGTGTATTGAGGAGAGGGTAATTGATGGCGATACGGTTATGGAAATCTGTGTTATCAATCAGGAAAAGTTGCATGAGCTGTTTACGCGGGAAGAAATAGATCATCAACAAACAATATCCTGCGTGGTTAAACTGGAAAAAGGCAAAGCGTTTCGGGTAAATCGACAACGAAAGGCCATCGAGCTGATTATTCCCCGCAACGAAATTGATAAGGTATGAGCAGCAAGATAACAGATGAAACAACAGCATGGGTGCCTCTAAAAAGAGTGATTGTTCTGTGGGCAACTCTAAAAATGCGCTTTCTCTGCGGTAGTATCGTTGGCAACGTACTCGCATCCTCAAAGCACTCAATTCGTTCGCGGGGCCAGCTTTCCTCATGTATGGCTTACACACTGCGGTGCTGCGTGCGCCGCCGCCTCGCTACCACAGAAAAATCACTATTTTTAGAGGCACCCCTGTGGTAGTGAGGCGGCGGCAGACCATACGATTGGCTGATTGGGACAGTGTTTTGGACAGCTTTCTGCGCGCCAATGAAATGCCCGTTCTTAGCGGTGCAGGCAGCAGATCGCAAAAACAGGCTGTTGTCGTTGCTGAGGCCGCCTGTGACACATTTGATGAAACCCGCAAACTGGCCGAACGCGTTGCGGATGCGGCGATTGATGAGTTGGATGAATTGAAAAAATCGCCGAATTTACCCGTAAGAAGGGCAAAACATGACAAACCCGTCCCCACCGTTTCGGCCACGCAGGTTCAAAATGGCAGATGCTTTTGTTATGACATCTGGTGGCTGGAAACACTGTTCGGGCTCTACACCAAAGTGACAGCAAAGAGGAAGACGGCATGGATGAATTCAATCGTATGACCGTAGTTGCTGCTGCCGAGGTTGTAGCTGACTTTTCTTCCCATGCCGACATGAAACTTTGTGAGGTGCAATGGGACATAAACGGCAAATGCAGCACGTCGAGTAAATCAGCGCGAGCAGCAAGCTGGGCTGAGCACGCAATCTCCAATGATCTTGATGTTTATACTGAAAATGGCTGCGTTTCTCTTGCGCGGGCGATTATTGAAACTGCTATCAAGTCTCCAAAAAAGGATACAGATGCGTGGCGCAAGCTCGTCGCAGGGCTTCGTTTTGATGGCTTCGAAATCGTGAATGTAGAGGCCGGTGAATCGTATACTCCGTTCTTCGGGGAACCGGAGCCGATCACATCCCCAGAACTGAAACGGATGCTGCCGGAAAGTGTGCCTGATCTGAATTTTCGTGAAGCCGAAAGCGAAGTTGAAGCTCTGCTTGATCAATGTGGCTTCACAGTGGCACGAGGACACTTGAACCAGGCAGTATCAGCTTTTCAGCGGGGGGAATGGTCTGGCGCGAATGGAGAATTGCGCAATTTTTTCGAGAGCTACTTCAATGAGATAGCCATTGCGCTTGGCTGTGCTGACAATGTGGATAGTAAAGCGAAGCGGGACTTTTTGGGAAAACTTACCCCTCCCTTTTTGCTGTCAGATTACAACGAGTGGCATGAAAATAATCAGAAACCACAATATGTTCAGGGTTTGATGAACCGTATGCATCCGCATGGAGGCCATCCTGGCCTGTCTGAAGAAGAGGATGCCACATTCAGATTACATGTATCACTCGTAACAGCGCGTTTGTTTTTGCGACGATACAGCAAAAGGAGGCAAGCATGACAGCTCAGAAATCCGTCCCCTCGGTTTCGGCCACATAGGTTCAAAATGGCAGATACTTTCACCATGAAATCTAGCGGCTGGAGAAGTTGTTCGATCTCTACACCAAAATGACCACGCAGGTGCCGCAATGAGCGATCTGATCCTTTACACCACCGATGACGGCAAGGCACAGATCAGCTTGCAGGCTGAGGGCGGAACAGTCTGGCTGACACAGGTACAAATTGCCGAACTGTTTGCGACAACCAAGCAGAATGTCTCGCTGCATATCAAGAACATCCTGGGCGATAGCGAGTTGAGCGCCGAGGCAACTGTCAAGGATTCCTTGACAGTTCAAACCGAGGGACAACGGCAGGTTGAGCGCACCGTTACCCATTATAACCTCGATATGATCCTTGCCATTGGTTACCGTGTGCGTTCGCCGCGTGGGGCGCAGTTTCGTCGTTGGGCCAGTGCGGTTTTAGAGGACTATCTGGTCAAGGGCTTTGTTATGGACGATGCCCGCCTTATGCAGCCTGATTATGATTACTTCGATGAACTGCTCGAACGCATCCGCGACATCCGTGCGTCCGAGGCGCGGTTCTATCGCAAAGTGCGCGATCTGATGGCCCTGAGCGAGGACTATGACGGATCGAGCAACGTGGCAGCGGAGTTCTTCGCCGCGATCCAGAACAAGATGCTTCATGCTGTGACCCGCCATACCGCCACCGAACTGATCACCACCCGTGCGAATGCCACTGCACCCAATATGGGCCTGACCTCCTGGCAGGGTGTGCGAGTTCGTAAGGGTGATGTGGTGACGGCCAAGAACTATCTGACAGAGGGTGAGGTTTCTGACCTGAACCTGATCGTGACCATGTTCCTTGATACCGCTGAACTCATGGCCAGGCGGCGGCAGACCATACGATTGGCTGATTGGGACAGCGTTTTGGACAACTTTCTGCGCGCCAATGAAATGCCTGTTCTTAGCGGTGCAGGCAGCAGATCGCACAAACAGGCTGTTGCCGTTGCTGAGGCCGCCTGTGACACATTTGATGAAACCCGCAAACTGGCCGAACGCGCTGCGGATGCAGCGATTGATGAGTTGGATGAATTGAAAAAAATCGCCGAATTTACCCGTAAGAAGGGCAAAACATGACAAACCCGTCCCCTCCGTTTCGGCCACACAGGTTCAAAATGGCAGATGCTTTTGCCATGACATCTGGTGGCTGGAGAAGTTGTTCGGGCTCTATACCGAAAGGGCGGCGGGTAAAAACGCTGCCGGGAATACCGCGAGAAGCGCGGGAATGAAGATAGCACGAAGAAATCAGGGTCCGGACTATACAAAATCCTGGGTAGTGTCTCAGTTTGATATTTTCTTTGCCTGATTCCCGTACTTTATATAGCATACATCAACAAAAAATGTATATTGACATTGAAATCAGGGCGGGGAGTTCCATGCCAAAAGCCCGCATGGTCAGAAAAGAAAGACTGGCAGATGTGATTGGTAACGCAGTGATGGTTGCCAGGGTCGCTGGTGGTGAGACTCAGGAAGCAGGATATTAAACAGCCGAACACGCGTAAAAGCGGATTAGCAGGGTCAAAGGCGCTTCAAGAGCGCTTAACAGCCTGAACTTCAGAGAAAAGGCAAAATATTGCCGCTCCTGCCGCACAAAATAAGGTGGAAAAAATGAGTGATATTTCTAGTGAAATGCGAACCGAGATTGATTGCAACTTCAAGGCCATGTCAGAAAAAATCAATGAATATAGTCAAATTTATGAAAATAAATATGCGCTAATGAGAAATGGCGATGTCATAGAGTTTTATGTGCATTGGGAAGATGCTTACAAAACCGGAGCAAAATTTTTTGATGACGGCCTTTTCTCAGTTCAACAAGTCAGAAAAACCCCGGTTGACCTGGGATACTTTTCACATGCCGTGCATATCGGGTAATTATAACCCTGCGGTAGGGCCTATCATTCAGGTGGCAATCCTTGAGGCAGCAGTCGCATTGGAGCCTGCAAAAAGGCCGCCAGAAAAACAGAGGCTTAGTTTATTCAACGCGTTGATTGATACGGGCGCAACGAGCACTTGTATATCCGAGAAAGTTGTCGAAACAGTTGGTCTGATCCCTTCGGGAAAAACAATGATGGTCGGCTCTACCGGTGAATCACCTGTTGATCAATTCACCTTCGGTGTTGGCTTCATTCTGTCCCCAGTGCAGCAATCAACGGGTGAGACAAGCATGAACCTTTCAGTCAGGGGCGTTCAGGGTTGTCTTTTTCAAAATGGCAGCCTGGTATTTGATGTGCTCTTGGGTAGAGACATCATTTGCGAAGGTTCATTCACACTGTCTTTTGATGGGCATTTCATTCTCAGCATTTAAAATGAAAAAATGCCTGATAATTAAAATACTGTAATTAGATTAGGGTATGAACAAATTACCCTTGCGTAAACGTGTTCAGATCCTTGCCATTTTGGTTGAGGGTTCATCCATAAGATCAATCAGTCGTATCGTGAGTTTTTCCATGATTTTAAGGCAGTTTTATGGTTGAAAAAACCCTTATCCCCTCGGTTTCTGTGAGCTACGCCAGCAACGGCCGCTCCAAAAAATCCAACGAACTGGGCATGCGGCCCATGCAGGAGCGCGCTTATGAAAAACGTGGTGAGCAGTATCTGCTGATTAAATCCCCGCCGGCCTCGGGCAAGAGCCGCACCCTGATGTGTATTGCACTGGACAAGCTGCACAATCAGGGCATCAAACAGGCGATTATTGCCGTGCCGGAAAAAGCCATCGGTGCCAGCTTTCACAACGAGCCGTTGACGGACTCTGGTTTTTATTGGGATTGGCAGGTCACGCCAAAATGGAACCTGTGCAATGCCCCCGGAGAAGAGGGCGGCAAGGTCAATTCTGTGCAAGCCTTTCTCGATAGCGATGATCAGGTGCTGGTTTGTACTCACGCCACCTTCCGTTTTGCCGTGGAGCGTTTTGGTGTTGCGGCATTTGATGGCTGCCTGCTTGCTGTTGATGAGTTCCATCATGTGAGTGCCAACCCGGACAACAGGCTCGGCGCGCATCTGGCTGAGTTCATTGCCCGTGGCAAGGTGCACATCGTGGCGATGACCGGTTCCTATTTCCGTGGTGACGCCGAAGCGGTTTTGTCGCCCGAAGATGAGGCCCGGTTCGAAACGGTGACCTATACCTACTATGAGCAGCTCAATGGCTATGATTATCTGAAAACGCTGGATATCGGCTACTGCTTCTATTCAAGCGGGGACTACACCCACGAAATCCGCGATGTGCTTGATCCCGCCGAAAAAACCATAGTGCATATCCCGCATCCTGCATCAAAAGAAAGTCAGAAAGACAAGTATTCTGAAGTCGAACGTATTTTCTCAGCGCTGGGGGAATGGGAAGGCACCGATAAGGATACCGGCTTTCAGCGTATTCGTACCAGTGAGGGCAGGCTTATCAGGGTTGCTGATCTGGTGGATGATGAGCCCAGGCGTGACAAGGTATCTGCTGCGCTCAAGCGTCCAGAGGCCAAATCAAACCGAGATTTTGTCGATGTGATTATCGCTCTGGGCATGGCGAAAGAGGGTTTCGACTGGGTCTGGTGCGAACATGCGCTGACGGTTGGCTATCGCTCCAGCCTGACCAAGATCATCCAGATTATTGGTCGCGCCACCCGCGATGCGGAAGGCAAAACCCGCGCCCGCTTCACCAACCTGATTGCCGAGCCGGATGCCTCGGAAGAGGCGGTGACCGATGCCGTGAACGATACGCTCAAGGCGATTGCCGCCAGCCTGCTGATGGAGCAGGTGTTGACCCCTAAATTCAACTTCACACCGAAAACACCCACCAGCGGCCCTCAGGAAGGCTTTGATTATGGCGAAAATGGCTATGACTCCAACGGCAGCAATGTCGGGTTTAACGGGCAAACTGGCGAGTTTCAAATTGAAATTAACGGCCTGGTCGCGCCCAAAAGTGATAGTGCCAGGCGTATCTGTCAGGAAGACCTGAATGAAGTCATCACCGCCTTTGTTCAGGACAAAACAGCGTTAGAGCGTGGCCTGTTCGACGAGGAAGTGCTTCCCGAAGAACTCACTCAGCTCAGAATGGGCAAAATCGTCAAGGATAAATACCCGGAGCTGGACGCTGAAGATCAGGAAGCTGTGCGCCAACACGCTGTCGCGGCGCTCAATATGACTCAACAGGCAAAAGACATGGCCAATGCAGCCTCGGATGGCGAGGCATCGGTGAATACCGCATTTATCGATGGTGTCAGGAAATTTGCCATGGATGTTCGGGAGTTGGATATTGATTTGATTGATCGGATTAACCCTTTCAGCAAGGCTTATGCGATCCTCGCAAAGTCAATGGATGAAGAACGTCTAAAACAGGTTAAAGCGGTTATTCACGCCAAAAAAGTCAAGCTGACCGAAGAAGAGGCGCGTGAACTGGCAACGCGGGCTCTCCAGTTTAAGCGTGAGCGTGGCCGCTTACCGAATATCATGGCTGCCGACCCCTGGGAGCGCCTTATGGCGGAAGGTATCGCCTTCCTCCAGCGTAAGCTAATGGCACAAAGCAATGGCTGAGGCTGATCAAGGCAAGTCGGACAGAGCGCTTTTAGAAGCGCTTGGAGTTGAGCTTAAGCCGGAAAAAAAGGCGGCCAGAACACCGCAAGAAGAGCGCATTATCGCGGGCTTTGAGGAAATTCAGCGATTTGTGGAAGAGCATGGTCATGCGCCGGAGCATGGCGAAGACAAGGCTGTTTTTGAGCGTTTATATGCCACGCGGCTGGATCAAATCAGCAACCGGTCGGAATGCAAAGCGCTGCTTGAAGACATAGATCACCAGGGGCTTTTAACCGGTTCAGGGAACGTCGCTGAGCCGCCTGCTGGGTATGACAGCGATGAAGCACTGCTGGCCGAGCTTGGCGTTAAAGCGCCGCAAGAAGGCGATATCCGCTTTCTCAAACATGTTAAATCTCAGGTGGATAAGCGGGCGGATAAGAAAGCGGCGGAAGAAATTGCCAACCGGACACCCTGCGAAGATTTCGACCAATTCAAACCCTTATTCGATCAAGTTCAAAGTGATTTAAAGCATGGCCTTGTAGAAGCCAGGTTGCTCAAAGATCAAAAAGATCGTGGCTATATGGCAAAAATCCAGCAGGGCGACTGGTTTATCGTCAATGGGCAAAAGGCCTATGTGGCGGCGCTCAGTGCCGAGCGTAATCACGGCTTTGATAAAAATGATTACCGCCTGCGTGTCATCTATGACAATCGCACTGAAAGTGACTTGCTGTTACGATCGCTTCAAAAGGCGCTGTATGAAGACGATGTCGGCCGCCGGATTGTGCCCCTGTCGGCCGGGCCCTTATTCGATGAGGTTGCTGATGAAGAAGACCTGGCAAGCGGCACCATCTACGTGCTTTGCAGCAAATCTGATCACCCCCTGGTCTCTCAGAATCGGGATGTTATTCATAAGATTGGCGTGACCGGCGGAAAAGTCGAAAAGCGTATCGCGAACGCCAGGATTGATCCTACGTTCCTGATGGCCGATGTGGAAGTTGTTGCTACTTACGAGTTGTTCAACATCAACCGCACAAAGCTTGAAAACCTCATTCATCGGTTTTTTCAACACGCGAGGCTGGAAATTGAAATCACCGACCGATTTGGCAAGCTGGTAATCCCCCAGGAATGGTTCCTGGTGCCGCTCTTTATTATTGATGAGGTGGTTGAGAAAATTGTCGATGGAACGATTGGTTCCTGCCACTACAACTTTGAAACCGCCAGGCTGACTGAAACACTGGAATAGCGAAAAGTCAGTGCTACGGGGAGCGCAATCCATATGAATCAAGAAGCTTGAAAAACTAAGGAGCCTCTGATTAATGTTTGCGAGGCAGTGAGTGCAAGGTAAAAATCAGCGAAAAACGCAGTTTATAGGCCATAAATGCGCATTTTGAGCTGATTTTTAACGCAGCAATAACAACGTAGGTAATTAATCAGAGGCTCCCTAACAGGTCTCGGCATATTCAAAGGTTTTTCCTGGGATGAAACCTTCCTGAATTCGCAGATTTCAAGCCCGTCCATGGCTGCCATTACAGCAGGAAAACAACCCTTTCACACATTTTCGATGCTCTAGGAAAGCCTGAACTGATTCCTCAGTCTGATGGGAAATTTGAAGTGCTGGATGAAGTAGCACCCTTCGTTCTGCAAACGTCACCGGCCCTCAGAATTGCAAAGTCTTCAACCGAGACTTTATCGAGCGGAATTTACGGCTTTCCGAAAACTGACCAAAATAAAGGCCGCTTCCCAAACGAAGTAGAGAGGAAGAGTCTCTGTTGAAGTTGCCTTATCTTGGTATTCAAAACGGCAGTAAAAAATGGACGCTGCCTATCCACAATTGGAATTTAACTTTATCTTAGCTGGCTATCTTCTTTGCAGGTCGGCTTGATGGTGGTGTGCTGTGTGATGCGATAGGGTCAGCGTGTTCATTGTTGACACAGAATTCTGAAAACCCTCCTGAATCAATCTCTTCCTTTTTTGCCCTTCGATTTCACGGCCAACCCCTCCGGTTATCGTGCAAACCGGGCTTCTATGATTCTTCTTCCAGTAGTATTCTTCATTCAAACTATAATGATACTGTGGAGAGAGCATAGTGAAGCCTGTCTATCGATTAATCACTACCTGCCTGTTAATAAGCGCGTTCAGCATCTCGATTGCACAAGACTGGCCTAGCTATGGCGCAGATAACGGGTCGAGCAAATATGCCCCACTCGATCAGATTGATGCGAGTAATGTGGGCCAGTTACAGATCACCTGGAGCTGGAGTAGTGTGGATAATCCCACAGTCGCGGCCAACATCGAATCAGGCGACAGCCATGCGGTTCCGGCTGACTATAAGGCAACGCCATTAATGGTAGATGGCACGCTGTACATCTCCACTTCCTTTGGTCGAATTGTGGCACTGGATGCAGTGACAGGAGAAATGGATTGGTCATTTGACACCCGCGCATGGGAAGCTGGCAGGCCAGCAAATTTAGGCTACAACACTCGAGGCGTTGCGTATTGGGAGAACGCTGAAAAGAAAAGGCTGTTTTTCGCCACTAACGATTCCTATCTGTGGTCTGTAAATGCTGAAACAGGTGAGCCCGATTCAGAATTTGGTGACGCAGGCAGGGTGGATTTAACACTGGGCCTGGGCCGAGAATTTGATCGCCGACAATATGGTGTTGTGTCGCCACCACTGGTTACCAATAACAAAGTGATTGTGAATTCGATCGTTAATGACGGGCCCGGGACTTTGGAAATGCCCCCAGGGGATGTCA
This sequence comes from uncultured Pseudohongiella sp., assembly GCA_965198435.1. Lineage (GTDB taxonomy): Bacteria > Pseudomonadota > Gammaproteobacteria > Pseudomonadales > Pseudohongiellaceae > UBA9145. Next base: position 1,750,123 of record OZ240664.1, read on the forward strand.
GGGCATTCAACCCCGAAACCGGCGAAATTGAATGGACATTTCATACCATTCCTCAAGCTGGAGAGTTTGGTAACGAAACCTGGGAAGAGGGTTCATGGGAATACACGGGTAACACAAATTCCTGGACCATCATGAGTGCCGACGATGAACTGGGTATTGTGTATATCCCCATTGGTACACCCACTAATGATTGGTATGGCGGAAAACGCCTCGGTGATAATTTGTTTGCAGAGAGCCTGGTTGCTGTGCGAGCCGAAACCGGGGAGCGCCTCTGGCATTTTCAAACCATTCATCATGGGCTCTGGGATTACGATCTGCCAGCCGCCCCAACATTGGTTGATATTATAGTTGATGGTCGCCCCATAAAAGCAGTCGCTCAGATATCCAAGCAGGGTTTTACTTATGTATTTGATCGAATTACTGGCCGACCCGTCTGGCCCATAGAAGAACGGCCTGTTCCGCCAAGCAATGTGCCGGGCGAAAGGGCGTCGCCCACGCAACCCTTTCCAACAAAACCTGCTGCATTTGAACCTCAGGGTATAAGTGATGCTACGTTAATTGATTACACACCTGAACTTCGTCAGGAGGCTTTGCAGATTATTGAAGAATTCGACTACGGCCCCTTATTTACCCCGCCAACGCTTCGGGGGACGATTCAGTTTCCTGGATGGGGTGGTGGTGCCGAATGGCATGGTGCTGCGTTTGATCCAGATACGGGTTTGTACTATATCCCTTCGGCATCAGTTCCCATCGTGGTTCAGCTTCGTAAGGCGAGAAGACAGCGGGCAGAAATGGGATATGTCCGAGGTGGTCCAATGTCCGTAGCTGGTCCTCAGGGGCTGCCGCTTACCAAACCGCCCTATAGCAGGATTACCGCTATTAACCTCAATACCGGTGATCATGAATGGATGGTGCCCCATGGTGACGGGCCGCGGCAGCAAATTATTGATATGGGAATTCTTGATCCTGGGCCTGTTGGCAGCACCAGCCGAACTGGGCCTGTGTTGACTAAAACCCTCTTGTTTCTGGCACAACGGGATGGTGATCGGAATTTGCTTCGGGCCTTTGATAAAGCCACGGGTGATATTGTTCATGAAGCAGATTTGCCACTTCCTCCGTCAGGAACCCCTATGACTTATATGGCGAATGGCAAACAATACATCAGTATTGCTGTAGGTGGAGGTCAGGACGCCAGGCTGGTTGCACTGTCTCTGCCGTAACCGAGCGCGCTAAAATTCTGGGGTTATGCCAGATTACCGGACTCTCGTGCTATCATTATCGGCGGTAACTCTTGTCGGTCCCCGCGCAATGGCAGGCTATAAACCCCGCCAGGCCCGGAAGGGAGCAACGGTAGTAGCTGATTCATGTGCCGTGGTGTGGCTGGCAAGGGCTGCCACTTAAATCTGATTCGTTTGCGATACTGGTTCGGTATTGCTCACATTGCTGGGAAATTGGTAAACGGCTAATAATCTATGAGCTATCAGGTGCTTGCTCGCAAATGGCGGCCTTGCAATTTTTCTCAGGTTGCTGGGCAGTCCCACGTTCTTAAATCCCTGATCAATGCGCTTGATAATCAGCGCTTGCATCATGCGTACCTTTTTACAGGAACCCGGGGAGTTGGCAAGACCACTCTGGCGCGCATACTTGCGAAATGTCTGAATTGTGAAGAAGGTATAAGTTCAGTGCCTTGTGAACAGTGTGCATCATGTCAGGAAATTAATGAAGGGAGATTTATAGATCTGATCGAAGTTGATGCTGCTTCACGCACCAAAGTCGAAGACACTCGCGAGCTATTGGAAAATGTGCAATATGCTCCAGGCAGAGGCCGCTTCAAGGTTTACCTGATTGACGAAGTGCACATGCTTTCCAATCACAGTTTCAATGCACTGTTAAAGACACTGGAAGAGCCCCCCGAGCACGTTAAATTTCTTTTCGCTACAACTGATCCGCAAAAGTTGCCAGTTACCATCCTGTCCCGTTGTTTGCAATTCAATCTCAAAAACCTCAGTCCCAAATTGATTGTGGATTACCTGCAATCGGTATTGCAGGAAGAGAAAATAAAAAATGATAAAGATGCGCTTTGGCAAATTGCTGCTGCGGCAGCGGGTAGCATGCGTGATGCTTTGACTTTGGTTGATCAGGCTATTTCCTATTGTCAGGGTGAAGTGGCTAAAGCGGGTGTAATCGAAATGTTGGGTGTTCCAGAACACCAGCAGGTGTTTGCCGTTCTGGACGGGATGGCCTCGGGGAATATTCACAATGTGTTGAATCTTATCAATGAGGTTTCGGAAAAAACCCCTGACTACGCACATACACTGGATTCGATTCTTTCCTGCCTGCATCGCATTGCGATTGCACAGGCAGCGCCCGGCACGTTAGACAACAGCTTTGGGGACAAGGAACAGCTACAGGCATTAGCAAACAAATTTAGTGCAGAAGATATTCAACTTTTCTATCAGATAGGAGTTGAAGGACGGAAAGATTTGAAGGCGGGAATAGACATGCGATCTGCATTTGAGATGTTGCTGATACGCATGATGCTGTTCTCGCCCAGCCTGGTCAGTGATGATTTGAAAGCTGGATTGCCTGGTGAAGAAATCACCGAGCCTGAAGCCACCGATACTGTAAAAAAAAAGTCAATTATAACTGAGCCCGTCATTGAACCTGCTGATTTGTATGAAAGTGCATCAGATGCTCTCGGGCAAAGCGAGGCTGGCAGTATTGATGTCTCCGGCAGCGAAGAGCAGGTATCATTAGATGGTTCGATTCAGGGTGATGAGGCAAACCAGCAGCTTGAAGCCGCTGAAGATAAGGCAACAGCACAAGGCTCAGGAAATGAAGATGCTACTGGCGTTGAATTGGCTACAGGTAGCCCTGAAACAATATTACAGACCCTGGATCATTCGGGCTGGTTGAAACTATTTCCTGCACTGCCATCTACCGGGATTGCTGCTAACGTTTTCGCCAATTCAGAATTTCTTGGCTTTGCAGATGGTGTGCTGCAATTCAGGCTGGATGAATCGCAAAGCGCCGTATACAGTGAAGAGATTATTCCTAAATTGGAAACTTTAGTTAGTCGCTTCTTTGATAGGGAACTTAAAGTATCCATAGAGATTACTGCTGCTGATAAGGAAACGCCAGCATTACTTGCTGCACGTGAAAAAGCAGAAGCGCATAGCAAGATGGTTGAGCAGTTTGAGCAAGATGACAATGTGCAGCAGCTTGTGAATCGTTTTTCCGGCAGCATAACAATGGATTCAATTACCAGCAGAGATGGACAGGGGAAACTATGACAGACCTGAGTGAACTTATGAAGCAAGCCCAAAAGATGCAGCAGAAGTTTCAGCAGAAACAGCAGGATCTTGCTGATCAAACTGTTGATGGCGAATCCGGTGCAGGCCTGGTAAAGGTGACCATGAATGGTCGACATGATGTTGTGGATATAAATCTTGACAATGGCCTTTTGAACGAAGAAAAAGAAGTTGTCGAGGATTTGATAGCGGCGGCATTTAACGATGCGGTTAGAAAACTTGAAGAGAAAAACAAAGAGACTTTAAGTGCTATGACTGAAGGATTGAACCTTCCGGAAGGTTTTAAACTTCCGTTCTAGGTCCTGTTCACACCAATTGAGTGATCTCTGCTAGAGGGCATTTTTTCGCCCAGCGAGGCAGAAAGAGTGCCGTATATAAATATATACAAACGATTGAGAGCCTGCCCCGCGAACATAGTGAATACTTTGGGCATAACGAAGCTGGTCGCAAAAATAACCCTGGCCCTTCGGGTTGTGACTAAAAAAGCGCCAACTGAGGCGCGAGGAGCGTAGTTTGATGATTCCAAATGAGCGACGAGCAACGACAAGTGGCGCTTTTTTAGTCACAACAGAGATCACTCAATTGGTGTGAACAGGACCTAGGCTGCGCATGAATTCAAGCCCACTTATCGATCAACTAATTGAGGCTTTCCGTTGCCTGCCGGGAGTTGGCCCAAAGTCAGCACAGCGTATGTCCCTGCATCTTCTGGAGCGCAACCGAGCAGGAGCGGGAAAACTCATTGACGCCTTAACTGCTGCTATTGATCAAGTTGGTAATTGCAGTGAATGCCGTACACTGACAGAAGAACCGATTTGCCGAATCTGCAATAACCCTTCCCGTAATCAAAATCTCTGCTGTGTCGTTGAGTCGCCTGCAGACATATTTGCTATTGAGCAATCTGGCACATTTCGTGGCGTTTACTTTGTATTAATGGGGCATCTATCACCGATAGATGGTATTGGACCGGAACAACTGGGCATAGATCAGCTGATTGCGAAAGTAAATTCTCAAGAGATTGAAGAGTTAATAATAGCCTGCAATCCCACCGTGGAAGGTGATGCAACTGCCTACTATATTGCGGAACAGTTAAAGGAGCATGATGTAGTCGTTTCCCGTATAGCCCATGGTGTGCCAGTAGGTGGTGAATTAGAATTTGTAGACGGCGGCACACTTTCTCATGCTTTTAATGGTCGAAAGGTGATGGAAAGCCCCTGAAAAATGCAGACTGATTTAAATTCCCACCTGCTGCATTTGGTAACTAACTCTAAGGCACTGAAAGAATGTTGCAGCAGGCTCTCGGAACAGAACAGGCTCGCTCTGGATACCGAATTTGAAAGATCCGGCACTTTTTATCCTAAGCCTGGCCTGATCCAATTGGCAGATGATCAGGATATTTATCTCATTGATCCAGTGGCGATTAATGATTTATCCAGCTTCTCTGAGCTTCTCCAAACGGAATCAATTACCTGGGTGATGCATGCTTGTGGTGAAGACCTGTCTCTACTGTTTTCAAAGTTTGGCAAACTGCCTGAGAATGTTTTTGATACCCAATTAGCAGCAGCTTATTCCGGGTTCGGTTTTAGCTTAAGTTACCAGACAATTGTTGATCAGCTGCTTTCCGTACGTGTTGCGAAAAATGAAACCAGATCTGATTGGCTGCAACGACCTTTGACAGACTCACAATTGCAGTATGCTGCAATTGATGTGCAGTACCTGCTTGCGCTGCACCAGAAATATCTGGACATGTTGACCGAATCGGGAGCGCTGTTATGGCTAATGGAGGATTTACGGGCCCTTAACCTGTCTGTGCAGTTGGCAGAGGATGAACTGTATTGGAGAGGCTTGTTCGCAGATATTTCCAATTCGTGGCGGCTTTCAAGCCGAGGGTTGCTGTTGCTGCAGGCCCTTTGCGTGTGGCGGGAAGAAGAAGCGAGACGTCGCAACAGGCCGCGCAACTGGATTGCTAAAGACAATGAATTGTTTGCTATTGCTGAGACATTTTCTAACAAGCATGAGATAACCGAGAAGGCTATGGGTCAGATTGATTCTTTGCCTGGCGGGTTGATAAAAAAACATGGCAGGAGTCTGGTGGAAAAACTTAATTCAATACCCAAAGACACCTCTGTTGATAGATCAAGGTTAAATCCGCCGTTGCATTCCAGATACCGCGATGTAATGAAGATCTGGCGGCAAATTATCCTTGCCAAGGCTGAAGAGCTGAATATTGCACCGGAGCTTCTAGCGAGAAAGAAATGGTTAGTCGATCTCGTCAGGGGGTTTGAGCAGTCAGGGAAGCTGGAATGGCAACCGCCTCTGACTGGCTGGCGCAAGGAACTGTTGCAAGATGCCTTCGAAGAGGTTTTACCGGGCAGCCAACTCGGATAAGCTTGAATGTCAGAGAAAGTTCGAGATACATTTTGGGAGCTTCCCCTCGCCGATTTGAATAAAGTTGAATGGGAGTTGCTCTGTGATCACTGTGGGCGTTGTTGTTTGAAAAAACTTCAGGATGAAGACAGTGGCAAACTATATTGGACGCGGATAGTGTGTCGCTATTATCAGGAAGACTCAGCGACCGAAGGAGAAGGGGGCTGTGGTTGCTATGAGAAACGCCGGAAGAAAGTGCCGGATTGTCTTGATGTCAGACGGATGAATTTAGAAGATAGTCACTGGATGCCTCATACCTGTGCTTATCGCCGACGCATGGAGAATAAATCCTTGCCGGAATGGCACCCGCTGCTTAATGGCAATAGAACAGCTATGCGCGACGCGCAAATTACTATCGCTGGCAAAGCTCTATCAGAAGAACATGTGCACCCATTGGGTTATCAGGAACATATAATTCGTTGGGTTAATACTGACTGAAGAATTCTTCCGTATGGAAAGTTATTGGCTTATCTGGACCATTTATTCACTGGCAGCATTCGCCTTTTGTTGGGTGTATTGGCGTATTACAAGGCTCCCGACAGCACGCTGGATATCCTATAGTTTGCGTAGTTTGATGCTTGCTCTGATATTTACTCCCTGGTACGTCAATACTGAAGTCACTACCATGGCCCCGGCACTGATGGTCGTTACCCTGGATGCCATAACCGTAGGGGTAAATGCAGCGTCGCGTGCCCTGGTGCCTCTGATTCTTTCCCTCATTATTGCCGAAGTGTTGGCGACAGTTTTCTACTTTCTTACCAGGAATCGAGAGAGCGCATAACTTACAGCAAGTTAATTTTGTAATTTAAAGGGCACTACTGATAATGATCTAAGATTATCCGGTGTCTTTCAATTTGAAGGCCAAGCATTACAAATTATCGTAGGGGCTGTACCAGATAACTATCCCATGTGATGCTTAACCCATTGCTTCAATTGCCGTAATTGGAACGATGGGTCACTGTTGTTAAATCGCCACTCACATTCCTTCAAAAATAGCCCAAAATGTTCCCTCGGTACACCATTGAACTTGCGTAAGTGTCGCTTGGCCTGATTCCAAAAGTTCTCAATACCATTGATGGGGTTATGCCTGTCCGCAAACAACTTCGAATGGTTGATGCGATAATGTTTGAACTCACTGACATCCAGCACGTTATAGCCACGCCAGCAATCACTGTAGACAATGCTGTCAGGGATTACCTTGCGTTCAATGATAGGATATAAAGTCCGGCTGCTGGCATCAGCAATGATCTTGGTGTAGACCTTGCCACCGCGCTTGAACAGGCCAAACACCGGAACGTTGCCTGCCGCAGCACGACCACGCTGTCCTTTACGCCTGCCACCAACGTAACTTTCATCGACCTCTATCTCTCCATCAACGACAATATCTTTCTCAAGGGCCAGCTCATGCGCGATAATCTCCCGAAGGCGATGAAAGTAATAGGCCGAGGGTTTGACGTTCACGCCAACAAGACTTGCCGCTGTTCTCGCTGTGCTGCCAGAAACAAAATGCTCAACCAATCGACCTTGCTTGTATTTACTTAATCGGCTCTTCCTCATACAAACCATAATAACACCTAATCAGCGTTATCTGGTACAGCCCCAAAGAATGAATCATGCGCTGCCGGATGGTACGGGAGCGCCGATTTTTTTCTGTTCAATGGCTCCAGAAAATATGCACTTCTTCAAATCCGGTTTCGATGGTGTAAATATCGCCGCTCAATTTCATATCGCGCCCCATACGCTCATAGTCGATATAGTAAGCGAGGTTTTCAGGAATCTGGCTGGTGCCTTCGGTCAATTCCTCGGCGTAGTCTGCAAGGGACTTGTAGCAACCGGAATAATTCTCTTCCATAGCCTTTTGGGCATCTTCGATGCTGCCACCAAAGTGGTTCAACAATTCCCCTGCAAGCTCGGGATACTCTTCGATTCTTCGATAAAACAGGCCACCTCATGCACTGACTGGATGCCTTCATATTCGCTCACCGAGTAACCGCCAAAGCCCTCATAGTCGTGAATCGCGTACTCCTCGGCGAAATCCTCCGGGCTTTCTGCCAGCATTGTATTGATTTGTTCCTAGATGTCATCCAGATCATCACTGGCATCAATCCATACACCATGTAACTTGCCGTTGTTATAGGCTGCGAGATCTGCCACGTAGATTCTAATTTCTTCACTCATCGTCTTTGCTCCTGAATTCGCTGTTGAGGTTCTTACAAGCACCGCTTGTGGTGAGCTGCTCATGAACCTCTGGCGACTAGGCCGACAGGCGGGGGTGAAAGAATCCAGAAAAATTGCGGAGGGTCTGGCTCTGCTGGAAACCGTCATTTTTCTTGATTCTGAGGGGATGCAATGCCCCTCAATGCTTTTTCGTTAATCACGATCACCTGCAAGGTGAATACTTCTTTCTGTTTCATTGATGGCTGTCCATCTGCGAGACTGCCATTCAATGCGTACCAATTACTCGTAACGCTCCATCTGTTCCAGCCGCGACTGCGGCCTTTTCGAGTGACCTATTCTTTGCATCAGCAAGCCATAGACCAGCAAGCGTGCCGATCCTGTGCGGACACGCTTCTCCATGTATTTCGACCATAGGTGCAAGTCATGACCTCCTGCGCACGAGCGGCCACACGAAAGGCCGCGATGGTCGCGGCCTCCAAAGACAGGAGGTAACAATGAAACTGGTTACGCGATTCGAACTGGCAGCCAAAAACGAAAATGAGCTGCACGCCTATTTAAGAGAAGCGTTTAACGAACTTGCGAGAAGTGAGCCTGATACTCATCAGCGCAGAAACGCACTGGCATCCATCGAGAATATTCAAAACGAACTGGCGTCAAGAGCCCCATGCCCTTAGCGCAATGAAGGGACTGTTAAAACAGTCCCTTCTCAGCCATGGACAATGCGGTTTTCCCGACAATGATGTGATCCAGAATACGCACGTCAATGAGATGCAACGCGTCTTTCAGACGGCGCGTAATCTGGATGTCGGCCTGTGAGGGCTCAGGATCGCCGCTGGGGTGATTGTGAGCAAGGATAACAGCAGAGGCATTGTGTCTAAGCGCTGCCTTGACCACCTCGCGGGGATACACGCTGGCACCATCTATCGTGTCGTAGAACATTTCTTCGCAGGCAAGGATGCAATGTCTACTGTCCATGAACATGACGGCAAAGACCTCTTGGTCATGTCCGGCCAGAAGAAGCTGGGCGTAGTCTTTCGATGTGTTTGCGCAAGACATTTGTTTACCGCGCCGGAACTGGCGCTGGATGCATTGAACGGCTTTTTCGATAACGTCGTCCTGCCGGACTGCGTGATACACGCCTTTGGTATCGCGTATTTTGACGATTTTACTCTTCGTCTGTTTGCCCTTGCTCATGATTGAGCCTCCTAATGCGCTCGTTGATGTGCGCATCGGGAAGCAGTTCACACAAAAATACGTTATCCAGCCTGTAACCAAACTGGCGCGGGCAACACGGGTGCAGGATTACACCTTTCGGCATGGGCTGGAAAGCATATGGATGAACTGTAAGATCACTTATTAATCAACAGCAGCGGCTTTAGGCCAAGGCGGTGAGCAAGGGCAAACAGACAACAAGCTACACGCGATACTCGGGAAGGTGAACCGCATACACAAGTCAGCTACAGCAACGATAAAAACCCGAGAAGTATGCAGCGAAATGCGGTGGCTATATATAAATTGACCCTGGCATTAGCTATCGAAAATGACATCCAATGTTGCATTTTTCGTTGCGGAAAGAACCAATGCGAAATGCTTGGCTCGTGTTAAGGACACTTGTAATAGGCGGCGGGTTTCCATGTAGGGTGGTTCCGTATCGCGCCCCCTAAAGGTCTGGTATTGATCTTCAACTAATAAGACACCGTCATACTCGCGGCCTTTCAATTGGTGCATGTTCATCACCGAAATGCTCGCTGACTCCTTACTCGATTCGAGTAATTGGTCTTGCAAAATAGCTCGATCTAAGGCTTCTTCCGCCCCTACATAGTTACCACTTTCCCGCCACAAGTTTGTCAGTTCCTCTTCAATCAACGACCCGCGTCGAAGCAATCGTAAATAACGTGAAAATTCCGCTGTCTTCGTCAACTGATCGACACCCGACTCTTCAAATGCCTGTCGGATCACTAACCAATCATTGGTCGGGGAACCCGAAAATCCATCGTTCTCAAGACCGTCAATAATGCCTAGAAGGGCTTCAACACACTTGGTTTTGGGACGCTTACCATCATCACACTTTTGCGCCCAGTTTTGTAAAGTGTCAGATTTTTTGATGTTTGTTGCGTTGTTTGCCACTCGTAACATATCTGCCATTCTACGAAGACATTGCGAAACGCGTTTATCACGCGAAAGATGCGAGCTTCCCATAACATTAGCAAGAACGCGGGCTGCCAAAACGATTTGCATTTGGTCAAACAATACGTCATGGGGAATTGGCTTATGCTGTTTATTCTGAATCGAGATAGTACTTGCTAGCACATCCGAAACCTTTCTCACCATCTGTTTACTACGCGCTGCAATCGCGATCTTAATCTCACTGTCTCCGGTTCGTTTTTTGGTTTGATTCCACGCTCGAATAAGGCAAAGCCTAAGCCCAACAGCGAACATACCGGGCTGAAATTCTCTTCTTTCAATATCGTCTGGCAGCTCTTGTTCAACATCAGGTGACAAGAGAGACCGAGCATACCCCGCAATACCAGTCGCAGGACTTCTATTATTTTCATCTTGAAAATCAAACACAGAGGCATCCAACTCATTGCCGAACTCGGACAAACGATGCTCTGAAACGCCGTCACGCCATTCATATATTCGTTGTTCTTTATCTCCGAGTGCAACGATATTTGAACCTGCGCTCAAAGACCTGATAAGTGCCCATTGAGCTTCATCGGTATCTTGAAACTCATCTACAAGAATCAAAGGATGGGCCGCATTAAAACAAGCCTTCGCCGCCCCAGAGCGATTCAAAATTTCAGCAGCACGAGGGGCAAACTGGTCGTAAGTTACTAATCCGTCTTCAATAAAAATACGCTCTTGCTCGGCTAGCCATGAATCTTTATTCAAGCCTGCTTCTCTTACGGCAGCATCTTGTGCTGATACAACCCTCAATCGTCTCTCTTTCGATGTGAGGTATCCGTGTGATCTTAAAATCTCCCATGCAAAGGAATGATATGTTTTGATATCAACACACCTAGCAATGTCCGGTGCCAATATGCCACCTGCGCTTTCGAGAATTCTTCGGATTGCCGAATTTGAGAAACTGAGGAATAGGACGCTTTGCTCTGCTGCCAAACTCTCCAATACGTAGCGCCTCGCTTTGAGTAATGCGATAGTTGTCTTTCCCGCTCCTGGGCCACCAATTACCAGCATATGGCCATCGCCTTCCAGAATGGCACGGCGTTTTTCGCATATGTTGAAACTATCTTCCGGATTGGGTTCGCTCATACACCATCTGACTCATCTTCGGTGGCATCATCAGCATTGTCGCCATCGGCGGCCACCATAGAATTTGGCAGGTCGTCGCTAATGGCATCAAGCGCGGTGCTGATAACCTCCGGCATATCTTTGTCGCTGCACATCTCCACCAATTTTTCGGCGTATCCTGATCCTTTTCGCTGCTTTAGAACTCTTTTCAGGATGGTTCGCGTATTGTCATCGTCGAGTTCTTCATCGTACTTGTAGAGTTCCGGCTTATTTCTGTTAGATGGATAATCGTCCCAACTACCGGCCTTCTCTAAGAAAGCACGCACAGCATCTATATCTGTTTCTTCAGCCAAGAGATATTCTATGCCAGTATGCTCAAGCTGCCATGTTCCATCGAAAAGTGCATCGATATCGTTTGCTATTTCCGAATTTTTTTGAAGATCATAGAAAGCATAAATTTTTAATCCGAGGTCTTTGAAGAACTGTCCATAACGAAGGATGCCTCCATCCCCTTCACATTGGACTACAGTCACACCCGACAAATCTAACGGCGTGTATAACAATTCATCATCGTAACTCTCTAATACGTTTGAAGCCGCATACAGAACTTCTGCATCGGAAACCCCTTCAACACAGATGACGCCGTTTCCAAGCATGGATTCCGCAAGAATACGCCGCAAATTACCACGATAAGTTTTGGCCTTTATGCCACTAATCTCAATCTGGCGACCCCCAAGCGCTCCGTTAGTATCACGCTCCAGAAGTACAACGTTTTCCGGGCCAAACTGTTCGAGAACAAAAGGCGAATGCGTTGTCAGAATCGACTGATCCATATTCTTTTGCAGGAACTGCACAATTCGCCTTTGAGTATGCGGTGGTATTGCAATCTCCGGCTCCTCCATCGCGAAAATTACATTGACCTTGAGTTCAGCAATGAAGGTGAGTAATGAGAAAACGAGCGCGTTAATCACACCTGATCCTAAACGCCAGTAAGGAACATGTGCGTTTGACCGCGCCGACGCGCCAAATAGTGTAATGGACTTGCGCAAATCGTCACGGGTTAGCGCCGACGGATATAGTTGAAATGCGCGTTCACCCTCTGACATATTGACAAAATGGCGAACCCTTCCGTCGATCTCATTGAGTACATCTTGGAGCTGTGGAATGCTGTCTATCGGCGGATCGAGGTTTTCAAGAGCATTTAGAGTTTGCTCCCACATAGCGGAGCGATCATCATCTTTGAGACGGAGAATAATGTCGAGCAATGAACCGCGTTCGAGGCTAAGTGCACGCGATCCAGTGCGCAATGCCCGCAAATAGATAAAGCCAAAACTGCGCTTAGCAGGACGGCTTACGCGCGCGCGGTTGGCATCCTCTTCGGGCGGTGGGCTTGCAAAATAGGTTTCTGCTGTAAACTCATCCTCTTCTGAGTCATAAAGACCTTCAAACTTTATCCTAAGAGCAGGAATAACGTGGTCTGGCTCGGTATCCTCAGGTTCGGAGTTCTCATCTAGTAGTTTATTGGCTTCAGTGTTCCAGTACTCACGGTGTGCCCTAAACTTGGTTTCAAGGTCACCCGTCAGGTCAGTGAGAACCACTTCTAGCTCAATAGCGATTGGAGAACTGTCTTCCCCGATATATCTCCGTTGATAAAAATCGTGCTCATTGATTGGGTTAGAACGTGATAAGCGGTCGGGGCCAAGACATAAATCTAGCGCTTCGCACATGGTTGATTTTCCTACGCTATTTCCACCAATTATCGCTGTGTGATCGGGAAAGAAAATTTCTCCGTTCGCAATACTTCTAAAATTCTTCATTCTGAGACGACGTATTCTCATTTCTCTCCCCTGACGATAATAGTCGGTTCATTTGTTCATATGGCCGCACCGTATTTATCGAGTGTTTGAATTCATCACCAGCCTAATTGATACCCAACTTGTGGAAAAATATTCGATTCCTCATTTCTGCATCACGCAGAACCTTGTCCCAGCCGATCACTTCAAGGTATAAGTTGATATTGTCATGCCATTTGAACCAACCGAGCTTGTCAGACATTGGTTTGTAATCTTTTTCAAACTCAAGCCACCTTTCTACAGGGACAGTTGTAATCCTGATCTATAAAGTATGGGAGCAATCGTTCCGCAAGGACACGAGCAATCGTTGGCAACTTTTTATCAGTGAATCTTCCGTCTTTTACTCGCGCGAGCTTTACGCCAGTTCTGGCCTCATTCTCTTCACTATCCGCGCATTCCTCATCGATGATAATATCGTTACCTTTGCCCATCCTGAACTTTCTTGATTTGAACTCCTTACCGTTTTGGTAGATGCTCTCAATCTCAAGGTCTTCGAAGTATTTCAGGCAAATAAATCGACCGAATCCTTTCCCTCCTTGCGAAAGTTTGTAATCGGAATACAAGGTATCAAATGAATCCCGGTTTTCGTCTGTAAAACCGATTCCATTATCCTTGATAAGAAAACTCGCAACCGGAGGCACTTTCTTATCCAGCTCTTCTTGGTCAGATCGCTCCACAATGATGTCAATCCGGCCATCAGCGACATTCTTGTCCTCTATCGCTTGGATTCCGTTGACGATTATCTCGACCAGAGGCGTATAGACCGTAGTGCCTGATCTAATGTTTTCAACAGCTCTCAATATGTTGACATTACTCATCAGGCCACCTCATCCTATTCCACATACCCCATCATCCCGTCAACGTCCGTGGACTTGATGTAGCGAGCGGGATTCTCGTTTTCATCTGCTAATTCATCGAAATGCTTTTCTCCGCACTTGATTTTCGCACCTTCAAGGTGGCGCAGATCGTCCCACCAGGTGCTGCCTTTTGTTTCGACGATGAAGTACAGTTTTTCCTCGCCATCGTCCTTCACGACAACCGCCCAATCGGGGTTGTATGAGCCTAGTGGCGTTGGCACTTTGAACCACGCGGGCAGCTTGGCGTAGACCTTCACTTTTTCATTCTTCTCCAAGTCCTCGGCGAATGCCTTCTCCACGCCTCCTGAGTCATACACCACATGGGTGTAAACGGATTTTTGAACTTCCAACGTGTTCTTCAGATAGCTCTTCAGCTCTTCCTGCTCAAAAAGTTCCTGAGCATAGAAGTGATCGTCACCGATTTTCGTGTACCTGATGCCGTCCACCAGTGCCAGCCGCTTGGTGCGGTTAATGGCCTCTGAGCAATAGTCAATGAATTGCTGAGGGTTACGAAGGAAATCCTGCAGCCTGCGGCTCTCTCTGAGAATTTGGACGATGCTCTTTCTGGTGAGCTGTGTTTTGTCCTGCAAGTCGGTAATGATGTCAGGTAACTCGATATCATTCTCGTGGATTGTCGTGTAGCCGGATGCGCTGGTTTCCTGAACCCCGACGCCACCTTTGCCGATTGCGATATCCGCCTTTCTGAATTGGGCGCGAGTCCTGGTAATCGGCGGACAATCCCTTATCGCCTCAGCACAATCATTCAGGAGCTTGAGGTTGTCGAACTCTACGCGGTAAGTCGTCTTGAACTTTATCCGCTCCCAAAGCAGGCAGAAGTCATCGGATTCAAGAACAGCTTCCCGCGTTCGAATAATCTTCCTGTCATCGGCGTTCTTGATATCCAGCTTGCCTGCCAGCTTACGCAGAACACCCTGAATATCCGAGGCGATAATGTCTGCCTGTTCCTCACCGTGATTCTTGATAAGCTCCTGCTTGATGTCTTCCGGCAGCTCAAAGCTGCCATCTTTCAATACTGCGCGGAGACTGTCCTGCACCTTGCCTTTGGCATCCACGAATTGCTGATTCTTCAGGAACTGCCAGATCTTCTCTGATTGCGCCACCCCCAGGGGCGCAACCTCACCTTGATCGTTGAGGGTTTGAATGGTCGCAAATTGATGCGGTTCAACAATGCCAAAGCGAATGCCCGTATCCTGCTCGATCTCTTTTTGCAGGTTCTCGGCGAACTTCTCGTAATCCTCTGTTGCGATCACGGTCAGGGTGTTGACGTCGTTTCCGCGAAGTCTTTCACCGTTCTGGTTGACGCAGAGCCGCAGGCCACGGCCAAGTGTCTGGCGGCGCTCCCGCTCGCTGCCCATATCACGAAGCGTGCAAATCTGGAATACGTTCGGATTGTCCCAGCCCTCCTTCAGGGCGGAGTGAGAGAAGATGAACTTCAGCCTGGTATCAAAGCTCAGCAGTTTTTCCTTCTCCTTCAAGATCAGGTTGTACGCTCGCTCGGCGTTGTCGCGGTTTGCCTGATTATTCTCGGCGGTCTCTACGGATCGGCCTTTCTTGTCGATGGAGAAATAACCGTTATGAACCTCGTCCGCCTCGGCCTCCAGATCAATCTCTTTGAAAAGGCTTTGGTACTGCGCTGACCTGGCCAGCTTGCGGTATTCTTCCTCAAACATCCGAGCGTACTTGCCCTTAACGGCATTACCGTCTTCGTCGTACTGACGGTAGTGCTCGACGCTATCAATAAAGAACAGGCTCAGCACTTTGATGGGTTTTTTGTTCGCTGCGAACATCAGCTCCTTCTCGAAGTGCTCTTTGATCGTCCGCCGGATCATCAACCGCTTGATCTGGTCGGGATCAACACCACCAATGGCATCGCCTGGCCTGAGCAGTTGATCGAACCCCCCATCGCTGCGAGAGGCTTTCACCTCGATGGACTCGTTGCTGCTTCTGTCATTTTTGAGGCCGCAGGTAATGGTGCCGATCTGCATATTCTCGTAGATAGAGCGGCCAGTGATCTGTTCCAGATCATCGCCGTCCTCTACGGTCAGGAATTCCCGCCGGACATTCTTGCCACGCTGTACATCCACCTCCACCCTGGCCGTGATGGAGCCTTTCCGGTTATGGGTGGAGTCCAACCGGATATACGGTTTGTTGTGGCCGCTGTCGATCTGGAGCGAAGCCACCTCAATCTGCTTAACCAGCCCACGCTCATAGGCATCCACGGCATCCAACCGGAAGGTCATGTGATGCCTGTCCACATGGGTAGCGGAATAGCGCAGCGTACACAGCGGGTTCATCGCCGTGAGCGCTGCTTTCCCTTTACCTGTCAGGCCACCATCAACGCTTTGCGGCTCATCGACAATAATGATGGGGTTCGTGGCACGAACAAGGTCAATCGGTTTTTCACCCCCTGTGTTCTCGTTCTCTTTGTAGAGATTGTTGACATCCTTCTTGTTGATCGCGCCGACTGTCGTCACCATGATCTGGATGTTGGCACTGGTTGCGAAGTTACGAACCTGCCCCAGCTTTGAAGAATCATAGAGAAAGTATTCGTAACCTTTGGCCTTTGGATACAAACCCTCGAAGTGCTCCTGTGTGATTTGCAGGGTTTTGTAGGTGCCTTCCTTGATCGCAACGGATGGCACGACGATCACGAACTTGGTGAAGCCGTAATTTTTGTTCAGCTCGAAGATCGTGCGCAAATACACGTAGGTCTTGCCCGTTCCGGTTTCCATTTCAACGGTAAAGTCGCCGCTGGCCAGTTTCTCGGTGGGGCGCAAGCCATTGTGGAGCTGCACCTTGCGCAGGTTTCCTTCAATTTCCTCATCTATCAACACCAGCCTGTTACCGATACCGAGCTGACTTTCCTCCATACCCAGCGGCAGGTTAGGGTTGCCCTGCATATAAGACTGGGGCTGGAAGGTCACGGTGAATTCAGAGCGGGAGATTTCCTGCCCCTTGAAAAGGCTGACAACCGACTCTATCGCGGCTTTTTGATAGTCCAGATTGTCTTCAAAGTGGAGTTTCATCTCACCCTCGTTGAGTCGTATGAAATAGCGACAAAGCCTTTTGTGTATCGTTTTTTCTTATTTTCGATACACAAAACAGTTTGTGTCTATTAAACGATACACAAACCATCATTGCGTAATTAACAATAGCTCGCCAAAACACAATATGGCTGGTCGCCTGCCGGACCCGGATTGCAGCTCCTGCAGAATATCCTGCTGTTTCAGCTTTTGAATCAGATTCATGGCTGTGGGTTTGTGGATACCGGTTTGCCTGACCAAATCAGTCGTTCGGAAAATCGGATTAGGGAACCTCTGATTAATTACCTACGTTGTTATTGCTGCGTCGCCTAAAAGCGCCTACTTTTGGTAAAAATCAGCTCAAAAGACCCAAAGCACTCGCTCCGCTCGCGGGGCCAGCTTTGCTCATTTATGACCTATAAACTGCGCTTTTTGTACGCAGCTAAAGCTGCTCACCCTGCGGGTGCCGTCTTCGCTACGCTCCGGCTCGCTGATTTTTGCCTCGCCTAAAGCGGCTACTTTTGCTGCACTCACTGCCTCGCAAATATTAATCAGAGGCTCCTTAGAAAAAACAGCGTCCAGAACATGATTCACGTACTGGGAGTGGGTCACTTGATGAATCTGTTTCTTCATCTCTTCATACAGCGCCATAATTTGCTGAAAGCGCTGGTATATTCATAAGTCGGCTTGCCCTTAAGCCTGTACTGCACAGGCTTAAGGTCCGGCACTCGGAAAACCAATATACCGCAAAAATCCAGGGAATGGTGTGCATGAAATTTTTCACGCAGGGATGAGAATGGAAAGACAGCCTGTCTTTCGAATCAAGCCGCTGTGGTGTGAATAGAGACCTCCAACCCGGCACGAACGGCGATGTTCACCAGCGCATCCAGACTGAATTTATTGATCTTGCCCGCAAGCAGATCATTCAGGCGCGGCTGCGCGATGCCTAACCGTCCTGCTTTTACCGATTGCGTGCCATTGGATTGTGCAAGCTGTGTACTGATCGCCATCATCAAAGCGGAGCGCATCCTCATGTTCTCGGCAGCTTCAGAGGTATCTTCAAGTGCTTCCCATACACTGTCGAATTGCTTGTTCATTTGACTATCTCCGCATAGTGGCTTCTCGCCTTGTCCAGCTCCTGCTTCGGTGTCTTTTGTCGCTGCTTTTTGAAAGCGGCCAGCACATAGATGGCCTTTGCCGGCCTGGCCATGTAGATCACCCGATAAGCACCCGTCTTGTCACGCACACGGATCTCGCGCACACCTTGACCGATAGACGACATGGGCTTGTAGTTGGATGGCTCAAGGCCATGCTGAACCTTATCCAGTTGAAAGCCGACATCGCGTCGAACATCCATGGGGAAGTCGCGGATGGTATTC
Organism: uncultured Pseudohongiella sp.; assembly: GCA_965198435.1. Classification (GTDB taxonomy): domain Bacteria; phylum Pseudomonadota; class Gammaproteobacteria; order Pseudomonadales; family Pseudohongiellaceae; genus UBA9145. The sequence goes on from OZ240664.1 coordinate 1,768,421, forward strand.
AGCGATGCACCCATGAAGATAATCGGTCTCATAGGCAGAAACTATATCATTGCTGATAATAAAAACACCCGCCTTTTGATCGGACAAGCGGTGGCGACTGAGGAACAGGATACCTACCTCACATCAACCCCCTTCAAAACCTTTTTAATCGCCTTCAAAAGCGTTTAAGAATTTTTAAGCGCCAAGGGGCAGACGTGTGCGGAGAAGATGCCTGTTTGGGCGTTTTTGTAACGGGTAGCATCGGGACATTTTTTTGTAAAATCCTTGTTACCCATACGTATTATGGACCTGTCCTCTTCGCCGTGTGTACGGCGACCGATCAAAAAGTCACTCAATAGATTGCCGACCCCAACAGGACTCTTTACTTGATGACCGCTGGCCATTTCCGATGGTTCTTCATCGGCGCGAAAAGCAAAAACCCAATCGATATCGGTTCCATCATCGGGCTCGATAGTCTCCAGCCAAGCCAAGGGTTGTGCCATGTCGGGGTCCGCCAGCGGAGTATCCACATCCACCGCATCACCAATCAATGCGGCATTGGCTTGACCGGATAAAGGGCACCCCTAAAGGCAGCAACAACTTAAAATCCAGATTTTTTAAAGGCAGCGCATCGGGAATATAAGGATTCATCTCTAAGACCTACAGGCTGCGCACGTGTTTTATGCCGTTCTGCGCCAAAATGGCCGCCATGTTGGTTTTGGCGACATCATCGCCGAAGGCGCTGTCGCGAAAGAACACATGGGTATCTGAGCTGGGCGCAAGCTCTCGGTACCATGCAACAATGCCCTGGCCGATTGCTTCGACCTGATCTTTTGTTATGGACTCGTCGAGGCAAGCGAATAGAACACCGTAGCCGATGCTGTAAATGATCTTTCCGGCTACTTCGCGATGCTCAATTGGAACAGCAAGGTCTACGCCTCGTTTTAACAGCAATTCGTAAAGAATATCCTGTTCGGTTCGGCCATCAAGCACATGTTCTTGATGGGATAACAAGGTTTCTTCCAAATCGCTATGGTCTGGATTCCATGCCTGAATGTTTGAACTCGATAGCTTGAATACCTTAAATCCCAAGTCTTGATTGTCACAATCTCCTACTTCTCTTATCGCATTTGCGGCTCTTCTTATCCTTTCTCTCCCCAAGTCTGACACGAGTGGTTGTATTCCAGATTCATTCGCGAAATCATGTACAGCTTTATACTCTTTCTTTTCACTGATCGGCTCCGGCAACTGAACTGCAATGAATCTTCGCGAACCGTTATCTTCACTATTCTGTTGAATTACCGCATGAGCAGAAGAACAGGAGCCAGCGAAAAAATCAAGAATGATCCCATTGTTTTCCTGTTGGAGCTGCAAGCACTGATGAATAAGCTTGATTGGCTTCTTACCATCGGGAAACGGTACACCCCCTTCTTTACCAACGTTGTTGTAGTCAAAGTGATCCCAATAAGTACCTAGTCGCTCTTTCTTGTCGACATAGCCGGAGTCACTCATTTCCGCGACATCGGATAACCAGATCGCTCTTCGCACCGTGTTACTAATATATGAGTGAGTTACCCTAACCCCCTTATCCTTACCGGATCGTGGCACGTACTCGACTTCAAGCAACTCGCTATTACCAAGATTACCTACATAGTCAATTATACGAGTTCGAATACTGGTTTGGGCATTGGTATCAGAGAAAATTCGATCTAAGTATTTTGCGTACGCTTCCTCTTCAGTAATACCTTCTTCTGAACATACTTTTCTGATAGTCGTGCGCCGAACATTTGACCTTTTGTAAATTGATATCGGATTCGCATCGCCGTCCTCGATATCGCCTAAATGCACTCTCTCATCTGCGCCTAATAGAACGCTCGTATATTTCCAGCTTTCACGTGCTTCCCTCATTTCTTCGATAATTTTCATGAGTGGAGTATTCTTAGATAAATGCGCGAGAGTATTTGCCTCAATAAGGTTTCTTGCGTAGATAACAAGATACTCAATATTCTTCTTAAGCCTCTTGTCTTCACCGCCACCTGAAGCTCCGGCTGAAACCTTGGCCATTACATTGATAATGTTTACAAAGTTTTCCGAACCGAATACTTCATCAAGAACTACTCGCAGGTTCGCCAATTCAACGTCATTTATAGAAATACAAATAAGCCCACCCTGAGACAGCAGAGATTTTGCGAGCTTCAGACGCGGATATATCATGTTTAACCACCGAGTATGAAGCCGACCGGATTTTTCTGTACTTGAAGTCAGCTTTAGACCTTCTTCACCAATCTGCCCTGTGTACTTGAGATAGGTATCCAAATTTTCCTGGAACTTGTCCGGATAAATAAATTCCTTGCCGGTGTTATACGGCGGGTCGATATAAATCATCTTGACCTTGTTGGCATAGCTTTTCTGAAGCAGTTTCAGAACCTCAAGGTTATCGCCCTCGATAAACAGGTTTTGGGTTGTGTCCCAATCGACGCTCTCTTCAGGGCAGGGCAGCAAGGTCCCTGTGGATGGGGTAAGGGCGATCTGGCGCGCCTTTTTCTTGCCGTGCCAGTTGAGGCCGTATTTTTCTTCGCCTTCGTCGAGCACCTTCGCATCACCAAGTAACTGGCGGAGCACATCAAAATTGACGCCGCCCTCACTGAACGCATCGGGGAACAGTTCTTTTAATCGTTCAAGGTTCTCTGAAACGATGTCGGCGCTTGTGCCGTCTTCCGGCTGTGCTTTTTTGATGTCTGGCTTCATTCTGCTTCCCGTGATTCAGCGTTCATACTTTCCACTTTCGGGCACCTCTAAAAATGCGCTTTTTCAGCGGTAGCATCGTTGGCGACGTACTCGCAGCCTCATGTATGGCTTATACACTGCGGTGCTGCGTGCGCCGCCGCCTCACTACCACAGAAAAATCACTATTTTTAGAGGCACCCTTTCTTTCATATACAGGGTTTAAAGGCTGCCTTTGATTGCAGCAATCCTGTCGGTAATATTTTTAACCCTGGTATTCAGCTCGACCTGCCTGCCCATTTGCTTTTCTTTTTTCAGTTTGTTGGCTATCTCGGTCTTCTGAACATTCAGCTTTTCAAGCTCGCGTAACTTTTCCAAGCGGGCAGCTCCTTGTTCCTCAATGCCATGGACATCCAGCTTGAAGTCACCGCTATGGTTTGCACAGTTGATCGCGATCACGAGCTCCATGAGGGCTCGATAGAAACGCCAGAAGTCTGTGAACGGCAAAGCCGTGACTTTGAGGCTATCGAGAAACTCTTTTTCCGGCGCAGATTGATCAGAGAAGTTAAGCCAGCCGGAATTCACCGACTCTTCGAGTACCCATTTTCCCTTGTCTGCCTGATTGATCCGCTTGTCCGCCAGACTGATGGACATGCTGGTGTGACCATCTGTCTCTGCTGTAAAGAGCAGGACAAGGGGATATGGGATTGAGCAATTGATAAAATGTGCGATACGCGCCACGCGGCCGGGATTGCTCAACTCAACGTGGAGCACGGCCACCTCTGGGTACTCACGTATGCCGTCACTGTAAGGGGCGATATTGATGGTGCTGGGTTTGAGGGTATAAAGCCACCGTACTCGCGAAACATCGTCTTTCAGACATTTCTTGTCTGTGGCGTCGAGCACGCCGTTATCCAAAAACAGCTTTTTGAACACGGGCTTATCGAGCCTGCACGAACCTGGGATATCCAGATGCGCAAGGAAGTCGTCGAAGGATTGAATCATTCAGCGGCCTCCTGTTCTGGGTTTGCAGTGAAAGATTTCACAGCGTCCTGGTCAACAAGGGCAAGGTATGAAACCACGGCAAAGTCCTCGATACCCTGACTGCTTGTGGCCGTGAGCACTGTGCCGCCTTTGGTAAACAGGCTTTCGACGCCTTTCTCTTCGCTCTTGCCCGCGATGCTATCCACTGCAACGGCGAGCAGGTGCTGGTAGTGCGCCATATTGTGGCCTTGCCTGGTCGCATCATTCACGTAGCTCGCCGCGCCCTCGTCAATATCCAGGTGATTGAAGGCCTGGCGTTTAAGAAGATCGAGAACTTTCTTACTTTGGGTGAAGTTCAGCTCGATCACGGCATCATCGGACACATAGACCAGAAAATAGGGAGCCAGCGGATAGTTATCATCCACCTGCACGGCCTGGGTGCCTGTACGGATATTCTTCAGGCAAAAAATCACTCCGGACTTCAGCCCCTCTTCGACAAGCGAATCATCAAGCGTCACGGCGGCATATAGACCAATGGGCGCTTGTTCCAAGGCGTGGAGGTTCTGACTTTTGCCTTTTTCATCTGGACGATTGCGATTCATGTAGTCCGACAAGTCCATCCGAAAATCATCGAGCGTGAGGTCGGTAATGGAGACACCGCCTGCCATATCTTCCAGATCGACAACAGCTTCTTGCAATTGCTGGAGCTGTTTGCGGCGATATTCAAGGTCATTCATTTCTCTGGCGTTCTCGTCGATGACGTTCTCTTCGCCGGTCGCGGATATATCCAGTAGCACCATACGGCCTGACACACGCGCTTCCAGATTGATGTATTCATCCAACTCCATGTTCGGCCAGAAGTTAATGAGCTGGATTTGCTCATTCCTGGAACCTAGCCGATCGACACGCCCAAAACGCTGGATAATCCTGACCGGATTCCAGTGAATGTCGTAGTTAATCAACGTGTCGCAATCCTGAAGGTTCTGACCTTCGCTGATACAGTCAGTAGCGATGAGCAGATCAATCTCTGCGGTGGCGTTGGTGTCAATCTTGTCCCGCTCCTTCGATACGGGTGAGAAGGCAGTCAAGATACTGTTCAGCTCGGAGCCGATTCCCGTCACAGTCGTTTTGTTTGTACCGCCGCCCGTGACCAAAGCGCTGTCGAGGTTCATTGCCTGTTTTGCCCATTGTGCCAAATGGCCAAATAGATACTGCGCGGTGTCAGTAAAAGCCGTGAAGACGATAACTTTCCTGTTGTTGTCGTTGAGCGGATTGTTGATCTTGTCCGCAATAGTGGCCTTGAGTTGATCCAGTTTGGCGTCACGCTCTGCTGATACCTCTCTGGCTGCCTCTGCGATGCTGGTCAGCAGAGCACGATCTGCTTCAAGCTCCTGCCTGAAATGGATCAAGTCCATATCCTGCAAGAGTACTTTGGTCTTATTGCCGATCATGTACGGCTCTAAGTCAGGTGAATCCAGCTTGCAATCTTCTATCTCTTCGATACTGAGTGCGTCGGCTGTTCCGTCAAAAGCCGGGTCTGACTGATGCTCTTCGATCCTGGCAAGAAGCACTTCAATCTGGCTGTTGAGCTTGTCAACAGTAAGCCGGAAAGAACGAATTGAGCTTTCCATACGCTTGAGCAGGTTGACACGCATGAGGTGAACAAGACTTTCTTCGCGGTCTATCTGCTTAAAAACACTGGCACCCGCACCGACGGCCTTGTCGTAGCGCCGTGCGTACTCGTCTTTCTTGTCGTTGCGAACAAACTTCAGTGGCGAGTATCCCGCCAACGAGAGCCTGCGAATGGTTTTGTTGACCTCCCGCAGCGGTGGGAACTCATCGGAAAGGTCAATATCCGCGTAGATGTTTTTCGGTTTCAGCCTTGTAGGAAATTCTCCTATATCGGTGGTGCCGTAATACTTTTCGATATGCTTTCGTGACCGGGCAATGGTGACAACATCAAGCAGCTTGAAGTAATCAAAGCTCATGCTGTCCAGAAGTGTAGCCGTCGTCCGGCTTTCTACGGGTTGCTTGGCCCACTGGTTAAATTGTTTTTGCGCCAATCGGAGTGTGCTGTCGATGCTCCGAATGCCTACATCTTTGAAAGCACCATCACGGCCTTCAGTGATAAACGCAACCTGATTCTTCAGATCATTCATGCGGTTGTTCACGGGCGTTGCCGATAGCATCAGAACTTTTGTCCTGACGCCGGAACGAATAATGTCGTTTAGCAGACGCTCGTAGCGGGTCTTGCCGTCAGCTTTGTTCGGGTTGTTGCGGAAGTTGTGTGATTCGTCGATGACGATGAGGTCGTAATTGCTCCAGTTGAGCGTTTCGAGATTGATTTCACCGGAGAACCCTTTCAGTCGGCTCAAGTCGGTGTGATTGAGCACATCGTAGTTGAAACGGTCACTGGCAAGCAGGTTGCGCTTGTCATTGATGGTGTACATCGTCCAGTTATCACGCAGCTTTTTCGGGCACAGCACCAGCACACGGTCGTTACGCAGTTCGTAGTATTTGATAATCGCCAGCGCTTCAAAGGTCTTACCCAGACCAACGCTGTCGGCGATGATGCAGCCGTTGTACTTTTCAAGTTTGTCGATAGCGCCAAGCACGCCGTCCTTCTGAAACTTATAGAGCTTGTTCCAGACCAGCGTGTCCTTGAAGCCCGTCTTACTGCGAATGATGTTTTCCTCGTCAATGTCTTCGAGGAAGTCTTTGAAAATGTTGTAGAGCGTCAGGAAATAGACAAAGTCAGCAGGCTGATCCGCCGCAATAAAATCGAGCCGCTCAAGCAGCTCTTTTCGGATATCTGTCGCGCTTGTTTCGTCCGACCAGATGCCATCGAACCATGCCAGTAATTGCTGGGTGGTTTCGGCATTGGAAGTAGCCGTATTCATTTGCAGGCTGTTCGAGCGAACTTCACCCAGCCCCGTAGGGGTCAATGTGGCGCTACCATGAACGGCAAAGCCTCTTTCATTTTCTGGGCCGCTTTCGTTGGCCATCAGGTGAATGAGATTTTGGCTGGATTGATGCGGCGCGCAACTGGCCTTGACCGCGACTTTTCCCCTGATCCACTTCGCACACTCACTGGCAATGCGACGCTGGTTGAGTTGATTGGTTAGTCGCACTTCGGCCTCGGAGCCGACGAGCGACTGGCGTGTTTGGTTCTGCCAGTCTGTGAGAAGCAATCGGCTCTCAGAAAGCCTGCCCAACTCTTTTCGGAGGGCAGCGTAGCCATAGATTGTGAACAGGCTCGAAAGAACGGCCAGCTTCGAGCCTTCGAACGAACGCTTCTTCAGCTCGTTGCCTACATAGCCGTTATTTCTGTTGTCCAGTAACACGCAATCTGCCTCTTAGTCCTTTTGGCCTGTCTTGTTCTGCTCGATCCATTCTTCAATGTCGGATTGTTTGAAGCGCCAGCTTCCACCAGCTTTGAAGCCGGGCAGCTTACCCTGCGCTGCAAGGCGGTAGGCCGTCTTTTCAGCCAGCTTTAAATATTCAGCGACCTCTTTGAGGGTCAGAATTTCGTCATTCATGCCATTTCCTACCAAAACGATAGGCGAGAGAATAAGAGAATATTGGGTAATCAACAACCGTAAAACTTGTATTACCCTCAGGCAGTTATGCGATAGATAGGTAGGTAGGTAGATTATTAAGGAGCCTCTGATTAATGTTTGCGAGGCAGTGAGTGCAGCAAAAGTAGCCGCTTTAGGCGAGGCAAAAATCAGCGAGCCGAAGCGTAGCGAATACGGCACCCGCAGGGTGAGCAGATTTAGCTGCGTACAAAAAGCGCAGTTTATAGGTCATAAATGAGCAAAGCTGGCCCCGCGAGCGGAGCGAGTGCTTTGGGTCTTTTGAGCTGATTTTTACCAAAGGCAGGCGCTTTCAGGCGACGCAGCAATAACAACGCAGGTAATTAATTAGAGGTTCCTTAAGCTAAAGAACCAAGACCAGTAACACATGCCAGATGCTCCAGACCGTCTATTGATAATGATAAAGCCGAGTGACGCAAAGCCGTGGTCACTTTGTACGCGGCGAGTCTGGCTGGACAACTTTCCGCATAGACTTGGGGACGAGTTCGTCCTCCAAACCGTGGATGATCCCTTCGAGCAACTGGTGATCAAGCTGGGTCTGGGCACGAGCAAGGAGTCTTTGGGCGGCTCTCAGGCGACATGAATGCTCACACAACTACCTCGCCAGAAGATACCAGCCGTCTCATACCCAGCGTGCGCCAGCGATTTACCAAGCGCAGCGCTTAAACGAAGCCGACGGGATTACTGAACTGCCAGATTCCTCATTCTGGACGAAAGCGGCCAGTACCAGGCGGCTGACGCCAAACTCCCTCTGAGCGAGGAAAAGAAAGAAATTCAGGTGCAGTTGGGTATTTAGCGCCGATTGCTGGGCAGTGGCCTGCCCGCCATTGTTTTCCTCGGCGATGGCAAACAAGCCCTGATAGACGATGAAGCAAACTCTGTCGCCAGCCAGTTCACAACGGAAACGCGGGAACTTCTGTCATCAGAAGACCAACCGCTGGTGCGATACAGCCACAACAAGTGCCACGCTTGCCCCTACTACACGCATTGCAGGCCTCCGTTTGCAGAAAAGGAAGAGTTAGGGAGCCTCTGATTAGTGTTTGCGAGGCAGTCAGTGCAAGGCAAAAATCAGCGAGCCGAAGCGTAGCGAAGACGGCACCCGCAGGGTGAGCAGCTTTAGCTGCGTACAAAAAGCGCAGTTTATAGGTCATAAATGAGCAAAGCTGGCCCCGCGAGCGGAGCGAGTGCTTTGGGTCTTTTGAGCTGATTTTTACCAAAGGCAGGCGCTTTCAGGCGACGCAGCAATAACAACGCAGGTAATTAATCAGAGGTTCCTTAGGGTTGCCGCTGCTTTATGGTATGCAGTGATGCGCAGCCAGCGGCCGTCGAATAAGGTGTCGCTCATGCAGTCGACGGATCAGCAGTCGTTCGCTGTTTGTGGTACGGCCAGGGCTCTGAGTTCCTGGTGGGCAACCGCCGTTTCCCTTTCCATCGCTTGTTCAACCGTAACTCGCAGTAAATGCGATGACCCCTTTTGGGGTTCCAGGGTGCCCCTTGCGTCGCAATGTCTTGAATATCCTGGTAAACCCCCAGCCAGGAGAGTCCTCCACGACAGCCTGGATTGCCTCAATCACAGGCATGTCCTGGTCAGGGCAATCGAGTGAACGCCTCTGTCGCGTCGAAGATGGTCAGAAGGGTATGATTTCGGACTCAGATCGACGAGGGAGTGCCACTTGTTCGCTTTTTGTACTGGAAGTGTGCACGAAAATCCATTCAGTCGATTGCCCTGATGCCTTGGTTGGCTTGTGGCCGCTAGCGGTAGACAGCTCTGCTCAGGTTCAGGATCTGATATGCTGACCTGGGGCTGAGCCCGTGTTGCTGCCTGGCGGAGTCGACGTGCTCGCGTTTCGCTGCCGACCTTAGCGCTTTTTTTCAACGCTATCCTTCCGGGCTTCGTGCTTGAGACTGAGAGCCGCGAACAGGCGCTTGAGCCGCATGATATCGGAGACCTCCATGCCGCCGTACTTTGCCTTCCAGTTGTAACAGGTCGCGTCTGATCTGCCATATTCACGACAGATATCCATCACCTGCCTGCCACCTTCAACCTCTTTCAGCACCCTGACAATCTGGGTTTCTGTGAATCGAGATTTCCGCATTGTCGTTCTCCTCGCCTCATTGATTATGGCCGAAATTTCTAACAATGCATGGGGCTGTTCCACGGGGTACTTACACTCGGCACAAACATAGTCAATTAAAACAGTGACCTGGTATCAAGCGTTTTGGCATGGGTTATTTCAGTCAGTTCGCTGGTGTTTATTACGATTTTAGCTGATGCCGCAGGTGGTGGAACGTGCAGATCGTGGTCCCGTCCGGAACTGGTTCTCGATCGAAATCAATACCGACGAATTGCCACAGCGAACGGGAATCATAGAGGGCTTCTTCAGCAGCAGGATCAGACAGGTTGAACCCATGCTGAATAAAGTGGATGCGCAGCATTTGTTCGATACCGATAGGCTGGCGTCCGGCCCCCTTGGGCCTGGGATAGAACGGCTCGATAGCGTCGGTCAGTTCTTTCCAGGGAATGATAGAGTCCATTTCCTCTAGGAACTGTTCCCTGCAAGTTTTCTTCCGGTATTTCTCGAAACCGACGTCAGAAAAAGAGTCCTGGCGCATCGGACCCTGCTCCTGGCTGTGATGCTGCCTGTTATGTACCAATATTGGAATTAATCAGAGAAGCCTTAGCTAGGTGGCTATTTGCCTGGCTGTCGCAGTATCACCACGCTTTTTAATGAGTAATATATCTGAAAATATGCTGACGGAGACCAAATCCACATTGGGATAGGAATGTGGGATAGGAATGTGGGATAGGAATGTGGGATAGGAATAGGGGTGAGGGGTGATAGGGGTGAAAGCCCCCTGAACCCCACAGAGTTAGGGATGTAGAGGATTCAGAAGCTTTCAAGTATTAACCCCAGGGAACCTCTGATTAATCACCTACGTTGTTATTGCTGCGTTAAAAATCAGCTCAAAATGCGCATTTATGGCCTATAAACTGCGCTTTTTCGCTGATTTTTGCCTTGCACTAACTGCCTGGCAAATATTAATCAGAGGCTCCCTAGATTATCAGCATTTCCATGAATTCATGGACCGGAGTCTGTTCAAGCAGCGCCTGATCTTTGCACAGGCCAAAGATGGCCTCAGCACGTTGTGCCGGGAACCGGGTAGCCAGATTGGCTTGAAACTTGGCTTCCAGCATTGGAATTCCTTCCTCACGGCGCCGTCTGTGGCCCACTGGATAGTGGATTTCCACCTTATCTGAGCTACTACCATCTTTGAAGTAGACCTGTACAGCATTAGCTATAGAGCGCTTTTCAGGCTCCAGGTACTCCTTGGTGTAGGTAGGGTTCTCGTGGATCTCCATCTTTTCGCGCAGCTCGTCGATGATGGGGTTGGCCTGATGAAAGCTGTCTTCATAGTGTTCAGCTACCAGATTGCCAAATGCCAGGGGCACTGCTGTCATGTATTGCAGGCAATGATCGCGGTCGGCCGGGTTATTTAAGGGTCCAACCTTAGAGATAATGCGGATTGCAGATTCATGAGTATGAATCACGATCTTCTCGATCTCATCCAGGCGGTCTTTCACCTGTGGGTGAAGCTGTACTGCGGCTTCTGTCGCTGTCTGGGAGTGGAACTCGGCTGGGAAAAAGATTTTGAACAAGATGTTTTCTATTACATAGGTGCCATAACTCATTGGAAATGAGAAGGATTCACCCTTAAATGAAACATCATAAAAGCCCCAGGTTGGAGTGGATAGCACACTTGGATAGCCGATTTCGCCGCGTAAAGTGAGGTCTGCCAGGCGCACAGCCCGTGAAGCAGCATCTCCAGCAGCCCAGGATTTTCGGGGACCCGCATTCGGCGCATGCCTGTAGGTACGCAGGCTGGAGCCATCTAACCAGGCCTGGGACAGGGCATCGATGACCTGCTCCTTACTACCCCCCAACATGCGTGTAACAACCGCAGTTGAAGCTACTCTGACCAGCAATACGTGGCATAAACCGACTCGGTTGAAGCTATTTTCAAGTGCCAAAACTCCTTGTATTTCATGAGCTTTGATCATTGCTGTGAGAACATCTCTCATGGTTAAAGGCGCTTTTCCTTCAACCACCGCCTGCTGTGATAGATAGTCTGCAACGGCCAGAATAGCACCGAGGTTATCGGAAGGGTGGCCCCATTCTGCGGCAAGCCAGGTGTCGTTGTAGTCCAGCCAGCGAATGATGCAGCCGATATCCCAGGCAGCTTTCACAGGATCTAAGCGAAATTGTGTGCCGGGAACGCGTGCGCCGTTTGGAACGATCGTGCCTGCTACCAGTGGGCCCAGTAATTTCGTGCATTCTGGGAATCTTAGGGCCAGTAAGCCACAGCCCAATGTATCCATCAGGCAGTTACGGGCCGTGTCATAGGCTTCATAGGACTTCACATCGTAGTCACACACGTAATCAGCGATATCTACAAGGACCTGATCCGGGGCAGGACGATTATTTAAATCTACATTTGCACTCATATAAAACTCTTTAAAATCAGATAAATAAAACAACTCTTTTTGAATGAATATGGTAGCCTTTAGGCACTCTAGGACACGTTCATCTCTCTGCAATATCCACCCATTCCGAAGTCTCAGGCCCGGTGTAATCAGCGCTGGGCCTGATGATTCGGTTGTTTGCCCGCTGTTCTTTCACGTGGGCTGCCCATCCCGTTACCCTGGACATCACAAAAATCGGGGTGAATAACTTAGTGGGGATATTCATGAAGTGGTAAGCCGAGGCATGGAAAAAGTCTGCATTACAGAACAGCTTCTTTTCCCGCCACATGACTTCTTCACAGCGCACAGAAACCGGATAAAGCACTGAATCTCCTACAAATTCTGCCAATTTCTCAGACCATTGCCTGATAATCACGTTGCGGGGATCAGATTCCCGATAGATCGCATGACCAAATCCCATGATTTTCTCCTGGCGCTCCAGCATGCCCATGATCCCGCGCTCTGCTTCGTCTGCATTCTGCCAGTTCCCGATCATATCCATGGCGGCTTCATTAGCCCCGCCATGCAGGGGACCTCTGAGGCTGCCTATGGCGCCGGTGATACAGCTATGCATATCTGACAGGGTTGAGGCACAGACTCGAGCGGTAAAGGTGGAGGCATTGAACTCATGCTCGGCGTACAGAATCAGAGAGACGTTCATCACCTGGCTAAACAGTTCGCTCGGCGCTTCATCGCCCAGCATATGCAGGAAATGTGCGCCAATGGAGTTATCGTCAGTCTCAGTGTCGATGCGCACGCCATCATGGCTGTAGCGATACCAGTAGCAGATAATGGAGGGGAAGGCCGCCAGCAGCCGATCTATGACATCGTCCTGCTGGGCGAAGTCAGTTTCGGTCTCCAGACTGCCCAGCATGGAGCATCCTGTGCGCATCACATCCATGGGATGGGTGCTGGCAGGGATCCGCTCCAATACAGCTTTTAGTCTTTGAGGTAGAGACCTTAAGCCTTTGATCTTGAGAATATAATCATCTAATTGGGATTGCGTGGGCAGGGTGCCTTTCAGCAGTAAATAGGCCACTTCTTCGAAGCTGGCTTTCTCGGCGAGCTCGCTGATGTCGTACCCGCGGTAAGCAAGGCCTGTACCAGTCCTGCCTACCGTGCAAAGGGCAGTTTCTCCTGCTACCTGGCCTCTCAGGCCAGCTCCACCCAGTTTTTTATCTACCATGTTGCTTCTCCTCACGCTCAGCGCATTAATCTGCATTGTGCGATTATTTATCTAACGCCTAAATTAGTAAAATCTTTTAAATATTTGAAATATATGAATTTATTCAGTTATGTCTGTTTGATCAAAAAGCGCATCCAGCCGCTGCTCATAGGCGTGATATCCCAGCACTTCATAAAGCTGATCTCGGGTCTGCATGCGGTTTACTACCGCTGTCTGATCGCCATAAATGGCAATGGTTTCATACACTTCCAGTGCCGCTTTGCTCATAGCCCGGAACGCGCTAAGGGGGTATAGCACCATTCTCACCCCGGCTCCTGCCAGATCCTGGCAGTTAAACAGCGGGGTTTTGCCGAATTCGGTGATATTGGCTAGCACTGGCACCTCTAAAGCATCTGCAAACTGTTGATATTGCTCAAGCTCCAGCATCGCTTCAGGGAATATTGCATCGGCACCAGCTTCTGCGCAGGCGATAGCGCGCTCAATGGCCGCTTCCATACCTTCCACGGCGAGGGCATCGGTCCTGGCCATAATGACGAAATCCCCGTCATTTTTGGCATCGGCGGCCGCTTTTACCCGATCCACCATCTCTGATTGAGAGACGATGGCCTTGTTCGGGCGGTGTCCGCAGCGTTTCTGGGCGACCTGGTCTTCAAGATGCACCGCTGCCGCGCCGGCTTTTTCCATGGCATGAATAGTGCGGGCTATATTGAGTGCGCCACCCCAGCCAGTGTCTATATCCACCAACAACGGTAAAGCGCTGGCATTGCAGATGCGTTCTACGTCGGCCACCACGTCATTGAGGGTGGTAATTCCCAGGTCTGGCAAGCCATAGGAGGCGTTGGCTACGCCGCCTCCGGACAGGTAAATAGCTTTGTGGCCTGCGCTTTCAGCCAGCATGGCGCAATAGGCATTAATGGTGCCGACTATCTGCAGAGGCTGATTTTCAGCCATGGTTTGTCGGAATCGGGCACCTGGTGTTTTTTTGATCATGATAGTTCCTGGCTAGGGCCTGTTCACACTCATTGAGTGGCCTCTGCTAGAGGGCATGTTTGCGCTCAGCAAGGTAGAAAGAGTGCCGTATATAACTATATATAAACGATTGATAACGAAGCTGGGCGCAAAAATGCGCCTGGCCTTTCGGGTTGTGGGTTATGGCTAAAAAGCGCCACTTGTCGTTGCTCATTTGGAATCACCAAACTACGCTCCTCGCGCCTCAATTGGCGCTTTTTTGGTCACAACAGAGATCACTCAATTAGTGTGAACAGGCCCTATTCTCTCTATTTGTATGATTTAACTGGTTTATTAGAGTCAATTGTGCACTGCCGATATGGCGCCGCATAAGCATCTCTGCGAGCTCTCCATCGTGTTTCTCAATGGCATCCACGATCTGGTGATGCTCTTTAAAGGCTTGTTTGGGTCGGGAAGGCTGGGTGGAAATCTGCATGCGGCATAGTCTCAGTAAGTGGTAGAGCTCACAACACAGCAAATCGAATAAGCGCTGGTTGCCGCTCAATTCAACTACCAGGTAGTGGAAGTCCAAATCGCCTTCCTTTTGATAGTAGAGGTGCCCATCGGCTGATTGGATTTGCTCTTCGTGGCGGGTCAGTAATTCTCTTAGCTTTGCACAGTCTTCAGCGCTGGAATTGGTGGCAGCCAGCTTGCACGCCAGGCCTTCCAATGATTCTCGAACTTCATATATTTCAGAGACTTGTGATACATCAAGAGAAATTACCTTAGCTCCTGCATTGGGTTTAATCTCAACCAGCCTGCAACCCTCCAGGCGGCGAATTGCTTCCCGCAGGGGCCCACGGCTTATACCGTATTGACTGGCTAGTTGGGGTTCGTTGATCTTGGAACCGGATCGGAGGTCACCTTTGACTATTGCTGTGCGCAATTGATCGAAGACATCGTCGGCTAAGGTCTGGGTTTTGGGCTCTTCGGAAAGCCCTTTAGAGACAGATTCGCCTGATATGTTGACAATTTCAGCCATAGGAAGCGAATTATAGTAGATTACTGGAATAATCCCATCATATTGTTGACAAAGTTGATAAAGTAGGTCTCTGGCAGTGAGACTGAAGCCCTTAGCCAACCCAATAAAGTCCTCAACCGACCCAATAATACGTTACGCCTCAGTCTTCCACCTGGCGAGATCATAGATAGAGGTTCCGGCTATCGAATATGACCCGGTATAGCCAGGTATTAGAGAGTGTTGGCATGATCTTCTCGAAGTTGGGGCCTGTAAATGCTGCCATTTCGTGCATGTCACCAATAGCATTGGCTCCGTAGCGCATCATTCCGTGTGCCTGCTAAGGTAAGTCTGTCCTGATCGCGGGATATGGCTTGCATAATCATCCATCGCTCCTGGGGCATGGGCTCAAATAAAATATTCCAAACGCCACCAGCCGGACCTATACCCTTGGGGGTGCGGGCCAGACTGTGCAGGTCCAGGTCAGCTACACCGATGGCAACAACACGGCTGAAACCGTGACCTAATTGCCGACGAATGCGGTGACCAATGTCAATTATTCGCCCACCGGCCACCAGTGCGGTGACGACCAGCGGCACGGTGTCCGCCTGGTCCCAGCCGACCAAAGCGCTTCAAAAGCACCGGTAATGGGAATTACACCAAATTGCATTGGAGATTACGGAGTAAAAAATCTGAAAAAATTGTGAAATATTGAAAGAAAAGTGATTTAAGTTGTTCTATGAATCCATGGCAGCCTCTGATAGTGTCGCAGCCCATTAATTAATACAGTATGTCTTAATGACGCATGCGCCGATTATGGGAATGATAAACAAATTTTTTTCAATAATATCAATATATTAAAGTGAAGGATGACTTTTATGCCGAACTCCACTGTTACACCACACACATGAAACACAGCTAGCTACAAATACGGCAGACACAGCAGCAGACTCTGGAGCGCAGACGACCAGTGACCCTGAGAATGTATCCGAGAACATATCTGGTGAGAGCCAGCAGCAGGCCTCACCAGACACGCTCACCAGCAGTGAGATCAATGATGTCTTCAATGGCACTGAAGGCAGTGATATCTATCTGGCGCTGGCAGGCGATGATCTCGCCATGGGGGCGGCGGTGATGACAGGCTTAACTTAAATCGCTGCTGAAACGCACCCCGCAAAAAGGCCACTGAGGCCCGTTTGAGAAGCATATTAAAGCATATTAAAGGATATTACATGGCTGAAAACCCCGATCATACTATCGATGCAACCGGTCACACGGCAGCAGACACACCCGTGGAGGACAGCGGCGTCCCTGGTCAACTCATCCAGGGCACTGGCCGTGGTGAATTCCTTACCGGCACTGCGGGCAACGACAGCCTCTTAGGCGGCGGCGGTTCAGATATCCTGTTCGGGCAGGCAGGTGATGATGCGCTGGCCGGGGGGCCAGGGAACGACGGCCGGTGGCGCGGGCGATGACACCCTTGGCGGTGGTATAGGTGCGGATGTGCTGAGAGGGCAGGAAGGCGATGATAGCCTTCGAGGCGGTGACGGCAATGATACGCTGGAAGGCGGGCCGGGCGATGATGCACTGATCGGGTCAGGCGG
The DNA here is from genome assembly GCA_965198435.1 of uncultured Pseudohongiella sp. Lineage (GTDB taxonomy): Bacteria > Pseudomonadota > Gammaproteobacteria > Pseudomonadales > Pseudohongiellaceae > UBA9145. The sequence continues at coordinate 1,784,982 of OZ240664.1, forward strand.
CGCGGACAGCCTGGATGGAGGCGAGGGTGTGGATGCGGCCATCTATGAGCGTGCCAGTTCGGGCGTGGCCGTCAATCTTGCAGTCGGCACAGGCACACAGGGGGCAGCGGCTGGCGATACCCTTGAAAATATCGAAAACCTCTTTGGCAGCAGCCACAATGACACACTGACCGGCGACGCTGCGGACAATCTGCTGGCCGGGGGGGCAGGGCGCGATACGCTGAATGGCGGCGCGGGCAATGATGCGCTGGGTGGTGGTAGGGGTGCTGATGTGCTGAACGGCGGCGCGGGTGATGATGCGGCGTTCTATGCGAGTGCCTCAGCGGGTGTGGCGGTCAGTCTCGAAACCGGTACAGGCACGCAGGGGGATGCCGCCGGGGATACCTTCAACAGTATCGAGAATCTGTTTGGCAGCAATCACAATGACGCACTCACCGGCAACGCCGGGGCCAATCAGCTTAACGGCTTTGGTGGAAACGACACCCTGGATGGCGGTGCGGGCGCGGACACGCTGGGCGGCAGCGCGGGCAATGATGTGCTGGATGGCGGGCCGGGTGATGACAGCCTTCGCGGGGGTGCAGGAGATGATGCGCTGGACGGCGGTGCAGGCAATGATACGCTGGTCGGGGGACCAGGTGAGGATACGCTGACCGGTGGCGAGGGTGTGGATACGGCTGCTTATATGGGTGCCACAGCGAGTGTGAGCGTCAGCCTTGACAGGCGATCCCGGTCGTCAAGGGGATGCACGGGGGGACGTTCTCACCGGTATCGAGAACCTGGTTGGCAGTGCCCACGGTGACAGGCTCTTCGGCAACGCGCAGGCCAACCGGCTTGTCGGCGGGGCGGGCGATGACACTCTGGATGGCGGTGCGGGTGCGGATACCCTGGACGGTGGCTCGGGTGTGGATACGGCCTACTATGCGGGGTCATCAGAGGCTGTGGCGGTCAGCCTTGCCACCGGTTCAGGCACGGCAGGGGATGCCGCGGGGGATACCCTCATCGGTATCGAGAACCTCGTTGGCAGCGACCACGCTGACGCGCTCCATGGCAACAATGGGGCCAACTTTCTGGACGGCGAAGGGGGCGATGATGAGCTGGATGGCGGTGCAGGCGATGATGACCTGAGAGGCGGGCCGGGGGCGGATACCCTGATCGGCGGGCCGGGCGCGGACCGGCTGGACGGCGGGGGTGATGGTGACACGGCGTTCTATGCCGGTGCCCCGGCAGCGGTGACCGTCAATCTTGAAACCGGCACCGGCACGCAAGGGGAGGCCGCCGGGGATACCCTCTTCGCTATCAATAATCTCGTTGGCAGCGACTACGACGACACGCTGATCGGTGATGCTGGGGCCAATGCGCTCGCCGGCGGTGCGGGTGCGGATACCCTGGATGGCGGCGACGGTGTGGATACGGCCGTCTACGCCGGTGCCACCGCGGCCGTGGAGGTCAGTCTTGCAAGCGGTACAGGCACGCAGGGGGAGGCCGACGGGGACACTCTCACCGGTATCGAGAACCTCGTTGGCAGCCGTCACGATGACCGGCTCGCCGGCAATACCGGGGCCAATCACCTGGCCGGGTCTGGCGGTAAGGATGTTCTCTATGGCGATGCGGGCAATGACACCCTGGCCGGTGGTGCAGGCGATGATGCGCTGCTCGGCGGGCCAGGCGCGGACAGTCTGGTGGGGGGCGAGGGTGTGGATACGGCCCTCTATTCGGGTGCTGCGGGGGCGGTCAGCGTCAACCTGAAAACCGGTGCAGGCACGCAGGGGGAGGCCGACGGGGACACCTTTACCGGTATCGAGAACCTCCATGGCAGCGACCACGGCGACACGTTTATCGCCAGTGATGGGGCCAATCACCTGGTCGGCCTTGATGGCGATGACCGCCTCGCCGGTGAGGCGGGCGATGACCGGCTGGACGGTGACGCAGGCGATGATGGGCTGGTCGGGGGGTCTGGTGCGGATACGCTGAACGGTGGCGCGGGCAATGATTCGCTGGCGGCGGTGTGGGTGCGGGTTGGATGGCGGCGCGGCCTACTATGTGGATGCCACCGTGGGTGTGGCTGTCAGTCTTGCCGACACCGGGCACGCAAGGAGAGGCCGCCGGGGATACTCTCAATGATATCGAGCACCTGTTTGGCAGCAGGGACGCACTCACCGGATGCAGCTGACCGGCTTTACTGGCGGACACCCTGGACGGCGGTGCGATGACATAGCGGCGGTGAGGGCAATGATGCGCTGACCGGAGGCCCCGGTGCGGATGCGCTGGACGGCGGCGACGGTGTGGATACGGCCGACTATACCGGAGCCGGAGGGGCCGTCGATATCAATCTGGCACAAGGGGAGGCCGCCGGGGATACCTTTACCGGCATGGAGCACCTGTTTGGCAGCAACCACGCTGACAGGCTCATCGGCAGTGGTGGCGGTAATGACACCCTGTTGGGCGGTGCGGGCGGACGCTGATTGGCGGTGCGGGCGATGATGTGCTGGGCGGCGCGGTGATGATGCGCTGGACGGGGGGTTGGGTGCGGCTGGACGGCGGTGCGGATACGCGCTGGATGGTGGCGCGGGGGTTGATGCGGCCTACTATATAGGTTCAACCGAGGGCGTGGCGGTCAGTCTTGCCGACGGCACAGGCACTCAGGGGGATGCCGCCGGGGACACCCTCACCGATATCGAGGACGTCTATGGCAGTCAGTACAATGACACACTCACTGGCAACGGTGGAGCCAATCAGCTGGTTGGCCTTGGTGGCAATGACACCCTGGACGGCGGTGAGGGTGATGATGCGCTGACTGGAGCGGCAGGCTCGGATACGTTGGACGGTGGTTCGGGCGATGACACTCTGGATGGCGGTGCGGGCAATGACACCCTGGCCGGTGGTGTGGGCGATGACACTCTGGATGGCGGGGAGGGCAATGACACCCTCGATGGCGGTGCGGGCAATGACACCCTGGCCGGTGGTGTGGGCGATGACACGCTGGATGGCGGTGCGGGCAATGACACCCTGGCCGGTGGTGTGGGCGATGACACCCTGGATGGCGGGGAGGGCAATGACACCCTGGATGGCGGGGAGGACAATGACACCCTGGTCGGCGGCGCGGGCGATGACACTCTGGATGGCGGTGCGGGCAATGACACCCTGGCCGGTGGTGTGGGCGATGACACCCTGGCTGGTGGTACGGGCCATGACGCTCTGGGCGGCGGTGAGGGCGATGATGCGCTGACCGGAGCGGCAGGTTCGGATACGTTGGACGGTGGTGCGGGCGATGACACTCTGGATGGCGGAGAGGGCAACGACACCCTGGACGGCGGTGAGGGCGATGATGCGCTGATCGGGGGACCCGGTGCGGATGCGTTGCACGGAGGGGCAGGTTCGGATACGGCCGACTACAGCAGGGCAACCCAGGCCGTCGACGTCAATCTTGAAACCGGTACAGGCACGCAAGGAGAGGCCGCCGGGGATACCTTCACGGGTGTCGAGCACCTGCTTGGCAGCGACTACGATGACGCGCTCACCGGCAATAGTGAGGTCAATATCTTTAGCGGGGGTGGCGGTAATGACACCCTCGTCGGTGGTGCGGGCGCTGATGCGCTGGGTGGTGATGCGGGTGATGATGCGCTGAGCGGAGGGCTGGGTGCGGACCTTCTGGACGGCGGCCCGGGCGCGGATGTGCTGGTCGGCGGCAGTGGTGCTGACACCCTTGTCGGCGGCGCGGGGGTTGATGCAGCCTACTATACAGATGCAACCGGGGGCGTGGCGGTCAATCTTGAAACCGGTGTCGGCACGCAAGGGGAAGCCGCCGGGGATACCCTCACCGGTATCGAGCAGCTCTATGGCAGCAATCACAATGACACGCTCACCGGCAACGCCGGAGCCAATCTGTTGGTCGGCCTTGATGGCAATGACGCCCTGGATGGCGGTGCGGGCAATGACGCTCTGGAGGGCGGCGCGGGTGCGGATACGTTGGAGGGTGGCGCAGGCGATGACAGTCTTCGCGGCGGTGCGGGTGCGGATAGGCTGGATGGTGGTGCAGGCAATGATGCGCTGCACGGCGCGGCAGGTGCGGATACGCTGGATGGCGGCGCGGGGGTTGATACGGCGTACTACACGACCGCCTCAGCGGGCGTGAGCATCAATCTTGCCGACGGCACAGGCACGAGAGGGGAGGCCGCCGGGGATACCCTCAACAATATCGAGAACCTTGTTGGCAGTCTGCACAATGACTTACTCATCGGCAGTAGTGGGGCCAATGCCTTTGGCGGGGGTGGAGGTAATGACACCCTGTTGGGCGGTACGGGCGCTGATGCGCTGAATGGCGGTGCGGGCGATGATGTGCTGGGTGGCGGCGTCGGTGATGATGCGCTGGAAGGGGGGTTGGGTGCGGATATCCTGGACGGCGGTGCGGGTGCAGACATGCTGGATGGCGGCGCGGATATTGATGCGGCCTACTACACAGGTGCAACCGAAGGCGTGGCGGTCAATCTTGAAACCGGCACTGGCACGCAAGGGGAGGCCGCCGGGGATACCCTCACCGGTATCGAGCAGCTCTATGGCAGCAATCACAATGACACGCTCACCGGCAACGCCTTAGCCAATCAGCTGCTCGGCTTTGATGGCAATGACGCCCTGGACGGCGGTGCGGGCGATGACAGTCTTAGCGGCGGTGCAGGTGCGGATACGTTGACCGGCGGCGAAGGCGATGATGATCTTCGTGGCGGTGCGGGTGCGGATAGGCTGATCGGAGGCGCAGGCGATGATAATCTGCTCGGCGCGTCAGGTGCGGATACCCTGGACGGTGGCGCGGGGGTTGATACGGCTTTCTACTCGACCGCCTCAGAAGGCGTGAGCGTCAATCTTGCCGACGGCACAGGCACTCAGGGAGAGGCCGCCGGAGATACCCTCAACAGTATCGAGAATCTGTTTGGCAGTCGGCACAATGACTTACTCATCGGCGACGCCGAGGCCAACAGGCTGAGCGGCAATGCGGGCAACGACACCCTGAGCGGCGGTGGGGGCAATGACACCCTCGATGGCGGCGAGGGCAATGATACGTTTGTCACCTCCCCGGGTGGCGGGTCGGACACGATCACCGACTTTGGCACCGGCGCGAACCGGCTGGTTTTTGCAGGCGGCCTGTTTGCGAACCTGGAGGCAGTGCAGGCGGCGGCGCATGAGACCGCGGACGGCGATCTGTCGATCCGCCTGTCGGCCACCGAGACCCTGACTCTGGAAAATACCACCCTGGCGGCGCTGACCGCTGAGGCGGTGACCACACTCAACCCAAACGGTGAGAACACCACCACCCCGCAGGTGGATCAGAACAGCAATGGCGGAGCCCCGCAGGGTGCAGAGCCCGGGGATGCGGGCCCTCCGGACTCAGGCAACCCGGACAGCAATGGCGGAGCCCCGCAGGGTGCAGAGCCCGGGGATGCGGGCCCTCCGGACTCAGGCAACCCGGACAGCAATGGCGGAGCCCCGCAGGGTGCAGAGCCCGGGGATGCGGGTCCTCCGGATTCAGGCAACCCGGACAGCAATGGCGGAGCCCCGCAGGGTGCAGAGCCCGGGGATGCGGGTCCTCCGGACTCAGGCAACCCGGACAGCAATGGCGGAGCCCCGCAGGGCACTGAGCCCGGGGATGCGGGCCCTCCGGACTCAGGCAACCCGGACAGCAATGGCGGAGCCCCGCAGGGTGCAGAGCCCGGGGATGCGGGTCCTCCGGATTCAGGCAACCCGGACAGCAATGGCGGAGCCCAGGAAGGGGGGGGGTCCGGCGGAGCACTGCTCCCTCCAGCCCCTCAGATTGACCAGAGCAACAATAACCTGCCCACGGGTTCGGTGGTGGTCAACGGCACGGTGACGGAAGGTGCGGTGCTGACAGCGGAGACTGGCGGTCTTGTCGATAATGATGGTCTGGGCGCGTTCAGCTACCAGTGGCAGCGCAGTGACGGGTCTGGCGGTTTTGATGATATCCAGAATGCCACCCAATCCACCTACACGCTGGTTGATGCAGATGTCGACCAGACCGTGCGGGTTCAGGTTCGCTACACGGATGGCCGGGGCACGGCGGAAACCGTGACCTCGGTGGCGACGGCTGTGGTGACCAATGTCAATGACCTGCCCACGGGTTCGGTGGCGGTCAACGGCTCGGCGAGCGAAGGCGCGGTGCTGACGGCGGATACCGCCGGGCTTGCCGATAATGATGGTCTGCCTGCGGGTGCGGCCGGTTACAGCTACCAGTGGCAGCGCAACACGGGTGCCAATGGGGATTTTGAGAACATCGGCGGTGCCACCCAATCCACCTACACGCTGGGAGATGCGGATGTTGGCCAGACCGTGCGGGTTCAGGTTCGCTACACGGATGGCCAGGGCACGGATGAGACCGTGACCTCGGTGGCGACGGCTGTGGTGACCAATGTCAATGACCTGCCCACGGGTTCGGTGGCGGTCAACGGCACGGCGAGCGAAGATGCGGTGCTGACGGCGGATGTATCGGCGTTGCGGGATGTGGATGGTCTGCCTGCGGGTGCGGCCGGTTACCGCTACCAGTGGCAGCGCGGTGACGGGTCTGGCGGTTTTGATGATATTGCTGGTGCAACCGGTCAGACTTATACGCTGGGAGATGCGGATGTCGGCCAGGCTGTGCGGGTTGAGGTGAGCTACACCGATGACCAGGGCACGGATGAATCCGTGACCTCGGTGGCGTCAGCTGTGGTGACCAATGTCAATGACCTGCCCAGCGGTTCGGTGACGATCAGCGGCACGGTGTCTGAGGGCGAGACGCTGACGGCGCAAACCGGCACGCTTGCCGATAATGATGGTCTGCCTGCGGGTGCGGCCGGTTACAGCTACCAGTGGCAGCGCGGTGATGGGTCTGGCGGCTTTGATGATATTGCCGGTGCCACCCAATCCACCTACACGCTGGGCGATGCGGATGTGGGCCGGACGGTGCAGGTTGCGGTGAGCTACAGAGATGGCAATGGCACGGATGAAACCGTGATGGCGGCGACGGCGACGGCGGTGGGCAATGAAAATGACGATCCCACCGGGTCGGTGACGATCAGCGGCACGGTGACCGAGGGCGAGACGCTGACGGCGCAAACCGGCACGCTTGCCGATAATGATGGTCTGCCTGCGGGTGCGGCCGGTTACAGCTACCAGTGGCAGCGCGGTGATGGGTCTGGCGGCTTTGATGATATTGCCGGTGCCACCCAATCCACCTACACCCTGGGCGATGATGATGTTGGCCGGACCGTGCAGGTTCAGGTGAGCTACACAGATGGCAATGGCACGGCGGAATCCGTGATCTCGGCAGCCACGAATGCGGTGGCCAATGTCAATGATGTGCCCACTGGTGCTGTGACGATCAGCGGTACGGTGACCGAAGGTGCGGTGCTGACGGCGGATGTATCGGCGTTGCGGGATGTGGATGGTCTGCCTGCGGATGCGGCCGGTTACCGCTACCAGTGGCAGCGCAACACGGGTGCCAATGGGGATTTTGAGAATATCGCCAATGCGACCGCCCGGACCTACACGCTGGGCGATGCGGATGTGGGCCGGACGGTTCAGGTTCAGGTGCGCTACACCGATGGCCAGGGCACGTCGGAATCCGTCACCTCGGTGGCGTCAGCTGTGGTGACCAATGTCAATGACCTGCCCACGGGGTCGGTGCGGATCAGTGGTACGGTGACGGAAGGTGCGGTGCTGACGGCGGAGACTGGCGGCCTTGTCGATAATGATGGTCTTGGGGCGTTCAGCTACCAGTGGCAGCGCGGTGACGGCTCTGGCGGTTTTGATGATATTGCTGGTGCAACCGGTCAGACCTATACGCTGGGTGATGCAGATGTCGACCAGACCGTGCGGGTTGAGGTGAGCTACAGAGATGGCAATGGCACGGATGAAACCGTGACGGCGGCGACGGCGACGGCGGTGGGCAATGAAAATGACGATCCCACCGGCGCGGTGACGATCAGCGGGAATGTTGCGGAAGATGCGGTGCTGACGGCGGATGTATCGGCGTTGCGGGATGCGGATGGTCTGCCTGCGGATGCGGCCGGTTACAGCTACCAGTGGCAGCGCGGTGACGGGTCTGGCGGCTTTGCCAACATCGGCGGGGCGACCGCCCGGACCTACACGCTGGGCGATGCGGATGTGGGCCGGACGGTGCAGGTTGCGGTGAGCTACAGAGATGGCAATGGCACGGATGAAACCGTGACGGCGGCGACGGCGACGGCGGTGGGCAATGAAAATGACGATCCCACCGGCGCGGTGACGATCAGCGGGAATGTTGCGGAAGATGCGGTGCTGACGGCGGATGTATCGGCGTTGCGGGATGCGGATGGTCTGCCTGCGGATGCGGCCGGTTACAGCTACCAGTGGCAGCGCGGTGACGGGTCTGGCGGCTTTGCCAACATCGGCGGGGCGACCGCCCGGACCTACACGCTGGGCGATGCGGATGTGGGCCGGACGGTGCAGGTTGCGGTGAGCTACAGAGATGGCAATGGCACGGATGAAACCGTGACCTCGGATGCGACGGGTGAAGTGGGCAATGTCAATGACGTGCCCACGGGGTCGGTGCGGATCAGCGGTACGGTGACGGAAGGTGCGGTGCTGACAGCGGAGACTGGCGGTCTTGTCGATAATGATGGTCTGGGCGCGTTCAGTTACCAGTGGCAGCGCGGTGACGGGTCTGGCGGTTTTGATGATATTGCCGGTGCAACCGGTCAGACTTATACGCTGGTCGATGCAGATGTCGACCAGACCGTGCGGGTTGAGGTGAGCTACACCGATGACCAGGGCACGGCGGAAACCGTGATCTCGGATGCGACGGGTGAAGTGGGCAATGTCAATGACGTGCCCACGGGTTCGGTGACGATCAGCGGCTCGGAGACCGAAGGCCAGACGCTGACGGCGCAGACCGGCACGCTTGGGGATCCGGATGGCCTGCCCGATGCGGCTACCTTCACCTACCAGTGGCAGCGCAACACGGGTGCCAATGGGGATTTTGAGAACATCGGCGGTGCCACGCAATCCACCTACACGCTGGTCGATGCAGATGTCGACCAGACCGTGCGGGTTGAGGTGAGCTACACCGATGACCAGGGCACGGCGGAAACCGTGATCTCGGATGCGACGGGTGAAGTGGGCAATGTCAATGACGTGCCCACGGGGTCGGTGCGGATCAGCGGTACGGTGACCGAAGGCCAGACGCTGACGGCGCAGACCGGCACGCTTGACGATAATGATGGTCTGGGCGCGTTCAGCTACCAGTGGCAGCGCGGTGACGGGTCTGGCGGTTTTGATGATATTGCTGGTGCAACCGGTCAGACTTATACGCTGGTTGATGCAGATGTCGACCAGACTGTGCGGGTTGAGGTGAGCTACACAGATGACCAGGGCACGGCTGAGACCGTGACCTCGGATGCGACGGGTGAAGTGGGCAATGTCAATGACCTGCCCACCGGGTCGGTGACGATCAGCGGGAATGTTACGGAAGATGCGGTGCTGACGGCGGATGTATCGGCGTTGCGGGATGTGGATGGTCTGCCTACGGATGCGGCCGGTTACCGCTACCAGTGGCAGCGCAGCGACGGGTCTGGCGGTTTTGATGATATTGCTGGTGCAACCGGTCAGACCTATACGCTGGGTGATGCAGATGTCGACCAGACCGTGCGGGTTGAGGTGAGCTACACAGATGACCAGGGCACGGCTGAGACCGTGACCTCGGATGCGACGGGTGAAGTGGGCAATGTCAATGACCTGCCCACCGGGTCGGTGACGATCAGCGGGAATGTTACGGAAGATGCGGTGCTGACGGCGGATGTATCGGCGTTGCGGGATGTGGATGGTCTGCCTACGGATGCGGCCGGTTACCGCTACCAGTGGCAGCGCAGCGACGGGTCTGGCGGTTTTGATGATATTGCTGGTGCAACCGGTCAGACCTATACGCTGGGTGATGCAGATGTTGGCCGGACCGTGCAGGTTCAGGTCCGCTACAGAGATGTCCAGGGCACAGACGAGAGTGTGACTTCTGAGGTAACGGCGGCGGTTGAGAATGCCAATGTGGAAGGTGCAGGTGGTGCTCAGCAGGTTGGTGTTGAATCTGGGGATGGTGATGTTTCTCGGCCGGACTCAGGCAATCAGAACATTGATGGTGGTGCTCAGCAGGTTGGTGTTGAATCTGGGGATGGTGATGTTTCTCCGCCGGATTCAGGCAATCAGAACGTTGATGGTGGTGCTCAGCAAGGTGGTGGTGTTGAACCTGGGGATGATGATGTTTCTCCGCCGGACTCAGGCAATCAGAACATTGATGGTGGTGCTCAGCAGGTTGGTGTTGAATCTGGGGATGGTGATGTTTCTCTGCCGGACTCAGGCAATCAGAACATTGATGGTGGTGCTCAGCAGGTTGGTGTTGAATCTGGGGATGGTGATGTTTCTCTGCCGGACTCAGGCAATCAGAACATTGATGGTGGTGCTCAGCAGGTTGGTGTTGAATCTGGGGATGGTGATGTTTCTCTGCCGGACTCAGGCAATCAGAACATTGATGGTGGTGCTCAGCAGGTTGGTGTTGAATCTGGGGATGGTGATGTTTCTCTGCCGGACTCAGGCAATCAGAACATTGATGGTGGTGCTCAGCAGGTTGGTGTTGAATCTGGGGATGGTGATGTTTCTCTGCCGGACTCAGGCAATCAGAACATTGATGGTGGTGCTCAGCAGGTTGGTGTTGAATCTGGGGATGGTGATGTTTCTCTGCCGGACTCAGGCAATCAGAACATTGATGGTGGTGCTCAGCAGGTTGGTGTTGAATCTGGGGATGGTGATGTTTCTCTGCCGGACTCAGGCAATCAGAACATTGATGGTGGTGCTCAGCAGGTTGGTGTTGAATCTGGGGATGGTGATGTTTCTCTGCCGGACTCAGGCAATCAGAACATTGATGGTGGTGCTCAGCAGGTTGGTGTTGAACCTGGGGATGGTGATGTTTCTCGGCCGGACTCAGGCAATCAGAACATTGATGGTGGTGCTCAGCAGGGTGGTGGTGTTGAACCTGGGGATGGTGATGTTTCTCGGCCGGACTCAGGCAATCAGAACATTGATGGTGGTGCTCAGCAGGGTGGTGGTGTTGAACCTGGGGATGGTGATGTTTCTCGGCCGGACTCAGGCAATCAGAACATTGATGGTGGTGCTCAGCAGGGTGGTGGTGTTGAACCTGGGGATGGTGATGTTTCTCGGCCGGACTCAGGCAATCAGAACATTGATGGTGGTGCTCAGCAGGGTGGTGGTGTTGAACCTGGGGATGGTGATGTTTCTCGGCCGGACTCAGGCAATCAGAACATTGATGGTGGTGCTCAGCAGGGTGGTGACAATAACACCGATACCGGTACTGGCAGCACCGATCCAGGTGGCGCTGTTGCGCCGCAACCTTCCCCCGGTGCCAGTGTTACTGGCACCGAGGCTGCAAATGAATTACGCAGCGTGGCGAGGGCAATGACACGCTTGATGGCGGCACAGGCAGAGACACATTAACTGGCGACGCGGGGAACGATATCCTCATCGGCGACGCAGGTGATGATGTGCTTGATGGCGGTGCGGGCAATGACAGGCTCGACGGGGGTCCGGGCGCTGATACGCTGGATGGCGGTACGGGCGGTAATGACACGGCTGTCTATTCATCTGCCACAGAGGGTGTGGCGGCCAGTCTTGCCACTGGCACTGGCACACGCGGGGATGCGTCTGGCGATCGCTTCATTGATATTGAGAATCTTCAGGGCAGCGGACATGATGACACACTCACTGGCAACGACGGGTTCAACGTGCTTTCCGGCCTGGGTGGGGACGACATTCTTGACGGCGGTGCGGGCAATGACATCCTCCATGGTGGTGCTGGTGATGACACGCTCCGGGGCAGCGCGGGTGCTGATATCCTCAATGGCGACGACGGTGTTGATACAGTTTCCTATGGCAACTCTGGCGAGGGAGTGACGATCAGTCTTGGAGTCGGTGTAGGAATAGGCACGACAGGGGATGCGGATGGGGACAACTTCCGCAGTATCGAGAACCTTGAGGGCAGCAACCACAGTGACATGCTTACCGGCAATGGGGAGGCTAATGCGCTTGTTGGTTTGGGCGGTGATGACACCATCGATGGCGGTGCTGGCGATGACACGCTCATGGGCGGCGATGGGGATGATGTGTTCCGCATCGCTCCTGGGGCTGGTTCGGACACCATCACCGACTTTGGTACTGGCACGGACCGGCTTGAATTTACCGACGGCCTGTTTGCCAATCTGGAGGCGGTGCGGTCTGCGGCGACCGAGACAGATGGCAATCTGGAGATAACGCTCTCCCAGGCAGAGACAGAGACCCTGACGCTTGAAGGGGCGTCACTGGACGCCCTGACGGCTGAGACAGTGACGATACTGGATGCGGATCCGGACTCAGGCAATCAGAACGTTGATGGTGGTGCTCAGCAGGGCGGGGGTGCTGAACCCGGAGATGCGGGCGGTGTGGACACAACACAACCACCTGTAGACCCTACCGATGGCACAGGCAGTGGCACTGTTACACCGCCTACCCCGCCGCCTTCAGTGCGGACGATTGTTGGTACATCTGGCAATGTATGTCCTGACCGCCTGTTCAGCAGGCGAGGACTTCCTGAGAGGACTTCCTTGGCAGGGAATGACCAGCTCACTGGTGGTGCGGGGGGTGACCGTCTGTTTGGAGGTGCTGGCAGAGACAATGCTCTGTACCGGGATTCCGGGGCTGGAGTGATGATTGATCTTGGGTCTGGCACAGCCTCAGGAGGCGATGCTGCAGGTGACACACTGGTTGCAATCGAGGATCTGACCGGTTCGGCATTTGACGACACGCTGAGCGGCGATGCGGAAGCGAACGGGCTGTCTGGAGGATCGGGTGATGACCGTCTCAATGGTGCGGGCGGTGCTGATTTACTGTTGGGTGGTCTGGGCAACGACGTGCTGGATGGTGGTTCAGGCAGAGATGCACTGTCGGGTGATGAGGGCGATGACACGCTTGAGGGCGGTGCGGGTGTGGATGAGTTGCTGGGCGGTCCTGGTAACGACGTATTGCGTGGAGGCGATGACACGGACCGGCTGTTTGGTGGTGCTGGTAACACGATGCTGTCTGGTGATGGGGGCGCTGATGTGCTTTATGGGGGTGTTGGAGATGACACGCTCAGTGGTGGAGAAGGTGCTGATGTGCTGAACGGTCTGTCGGGCAGTAATGTGCTGACGGGTGGAGCAGGCAGTGATGTGTTTGTGTTTTTTGGGGATCGCGCAGAGACGCGTGTGACGGATTTCAATCCGTCAGAGGACCGGTTGTCGGTATTGGCAGGAGATGCAGAGGGGCTGACGACTGGGAATGATGAGTCAGGTCACCTGGTGATAGAGGTTGGTGAGACCCGGGCAACGCTGGAAGGGGTCAGTGCGATTGATGAGATCAGCATTGACTATCGGCTGGAGAGTCCGCTGCAGGATGCTGCTGAGGTGAATGAGCGTGTGAATGAGGGTGGCAATCTGGTGCTTGAGGTTGTTGATACGTCGGTGGTGCTTGAAGGGTTGAGCAGTTTGGCGGGGATTACGATTGGGTATCAGCAGGGCGATGCTGATCATGAGGTGCTGGTGGGCAGTGCTGGTCATGATGTGTTGTACGGGGGAGGTGGCAATGACGTGTTGTCAGGCGGGCTGTCCGGTGATCTGGTGATTGGTGGCAGTGGTCATGATGTGGTGTATGGTGGTGCGGCGGGTGATCTGTTGCTTGGTGAGTCAGGGGATGATCTGCTGTTTGGAGAAGGCGGTGCGGATGTTATTCGTGGCGGTGCGGGCAGTGACATACTGGTGGGAGGCGACGGAGACAATGTGCTGCAAGGGGGTGCTGGTGAGGATATGTTTGTGGTTGATGTGGGGGCTGTGGGTAATGAGCGGATAGTGGATTTCAATCTGTTGGAGGATTCGCTGGTATTTTTGGGATTGGAGCCTGCTGATCGAGGTCTTGAGGGGACTGCGGTTGAGGGTGGAACATTGTTGACGCTGAGTGATGAGCATACGCTGCTGGTGGTTGGGGTGAATCCGGAGGACCTGGGTCGAATGGATGTGGTGTTTTTCTAGGTGACAGGTCTGGACTGGTGTTGGTCTGGTTTGAGGGAGGCTTTCAGGGGTGCTCCCTCGGACCGGCACTGGTAGCTGGTAGATAGGCGCAGATAGACGCGGCGCAGCTATCAGGATGTGCTATATGCTGGATGCAGGGCTGTGCTGCACGTTGGCCTGGGCAACCTCTGATTAATTGTAGAAGTTTAGACCTGATCTGACAGTTACCCGTTTATCCGTGGTGTCTGTCCGGTGAAGTCCAGGCCCTGTAAAAATTTCTGTGTAACTGCCAGGGTTAAATGTAGTCTGCCAAGTGGTCTTCGAACTCGATCATAAATCTATTCAAGGCCAGCTTCCAGTTGCGGACTGGCATGGTCCACTTTTTCGACGCCTCCTGGATCGCCAGGTAGACTACTTTTATCGCGGAGTCGCCTGTGGGAAACAGTTTCCGCTTTTTGACGGCCTTGCGAATGACGCTGTTGAGCGACTCCACGGCATTCGTCGTGTAGATCGCCCGGCGGATATCTTCCGGATAGTTGAACAGCGTGTTGAGATTGTGCCAGTGTGCACGCCATGATTTGCTGATTTGCGGGTATTTATCGTTCCAGTATTCAGCGAACTGCTCTAGCGCCAGCAACGCTTCATCTTCTGTCGCCGACTGGTAGATTTTCTTCAAATCAGCGGTGACGGGTTGGTAGTCTTTTCAGGGCACATACTTCACAGAGTTGCGCACCATGTGAACGATGCAGAGTTGGATCTGGGTGCTCGGGAAAGCTGTGCTGATGGCGTCAGGGAAGCCCTTGAGGCCATCCACACAGGCGATCAGGATGTCCTTCACGCCGCGATTCTGGAGCGCTGTGAGCACGGTTAGCCAGAACTTCGCGCCCTCGTTCCCGGATAGCCACAGGCCCGGCAGTTCCTTGTGATCCGCCATGTTGACCCCTAGTGCCAGGTAAATCGACTGGTTGATAAGCTTCTTGTCCTGCCGGATTTTGACCACGATGCAATCCAGATACACGATAGGATAAATGGCATCCAGGGGGCGCGATTGCCACTCGACGACTTGCTCGATAACCGCGTCGGTGACCTAGGAAATCAGGGCCGCTGAGACATCGGCGTCGTACATTTCCTTTAATGTTGTGACGATTTCCCGAGTCGTCATGCCCTGGGCGTACAGGAAGAGGATTTTGTCATCCATCGCGGTGAATCGGCGCTGGTGCTTTTTGACTAGCTGGGGCTCGAAGCTGCCAGTCCTGTCGCGAGGCGTATCTAACTCGAATTGACCTTCTTCAGTTTGCACAGTCTTGCTGGTATAGCCGTTGCGGCTGTTGTCGGAGTCTGACTGTTCGTGTCGCTCAAAGCCAAGGTAATCGTCCAGCTCCGCATTCAGCGCCATCTCAACGGTAATCTTGGTGGGCATCTGGTGGAACTCGTTGAGATCCGCCTCTGTCTTGATGTTTTTGGCGGCTGCCTGGGCAATCGCTTCCAGCTCTTTCTTCTTCATAGTCTGCCTGTCCTCACCCTTCTCGTAGGTTAATAATAGGCAGTTACACAGATTTAGTTACAGTCTCCAAAATGCGCATTTATGCCCTATAAACTGCGCTTTTTCGCTGATTTTTACTTTGCACTAACTTGCCTCGCAAACATTAATCAGAGGCTCCCTAGGGCCTAAATCTGGCATAAGGCCAGTTTTTGCCATAAATCTTTCGCCCTTCCTGATCGCATTTCTTCTTAGCTGCTGCGATTGCTTTGGCTTTGCCACCATACTGTTTGAATGGAAAAGACTGTTGGAAGCTTTTTCCATCGTATTTGATTCTCACCCATGCACAGTTGGTGCTGCGAGATTCGATTATGCTGATATGATGGAGTTCCTTTAACCTTTTCATCTTGATGTCTCCTGCTCTCTTACGAACACTGCTGGAGTCCTCCTGCCCTTGAAACCCGATTACTAAAAGCCGTAAATTGTGTGTTATGAGTATGAAGTTTAGGTCACGTTGTTTTCATGACAGTAGAGAATGTACCTGCCTGCTTTATTACAATCCTTATTGCGATTCTTCCTTAAATCCTCACTTAAACTCTTCCTTCAGTTTCTGTGTCTGTAAACCTAAACATAGCTGTGTCCATGGCATTCTTTATAGATAAATTCGTTAAGTCACCTATTGATCGAGTTCAAAAACACGGGATTTAAGTGTTATGAAAACAAGATGCGGGGAATCTCCTCTATGTTTCTATTGCCTGTCTACAATTGTTGAATGTCCCAAGCTAGCGCAGAAAGCGAATGCCAGGCATTAGCCCAATGTTTGGGGAATGCCTGTGGTCGACAGAGAATGGGTTATGCGTGGGCAGCCATATGCTGGATTACGCCAGGCTTTCGACTTTCTACTTTTGAAATGGTGTATTGATAGTTGCGGGCCGATGGATCAATGTCCATGGCTTCTTCGATTGCTGCCTGCAGGTCTGCTTTGGCCGCTCGCTCAGTAAGGTAGGGGCCCGAAATCTTTACTTGCAGGCTGGGTTCATTTGGCGCGGTGGCCACAATGTAAAAGTTCTTTGCGTTCACGTATCGTTTCTTCCCATTAGCGTGGGATAGCCAGTCCTGAGATTCCAGGTGCAGGTTATTTTGCCGTGGGAGTTCCTTGGCTTTTGTGCAACTTATCCCTTGGAAATCACGTTATAGGGCTGTATCGGCTGCGTATTTAAAACCAACAGCCCCTTCAATACAAGATAGTTGAAAGTGTAATTTCTGTTCACCTTAGTAACCGTGTTTGGGTTTTCTCAAATAGCAGAAAACCAGAGATTCAGTACTTTATAACCCTAGAGACAGCCTGATTGTGCTTTTATCGGGACTGTGTGTTGGCTGTCGCATGACACGGCAGACTTTCCGCTGATCTCCAATCTAAAAAATCCAGCGCTGTGCTTATAGTTATGAAAAATAACTACGAAAAATAGTTACGAAAAAATTTAACAGGGGATTTATTCCAGATGCTTCCTGACAGTGAGTTGGCAACAAAACTTGCTTATTTGTAAACCATTGAAAATAATAGCTTTATTTTAATCTCAGCTTAGTATAAAGGTAAGTCAGGGAGGGAAAGTGATTAGTTACCGTTGATTTCTGATTCAAGGCCCATGATTTTGCGAGCTATGCGCTCAGGAGCTATCTCATACTCGCCCGCTTCAATGCGGTTGTGTAAATCTACAACTTTAGAGGCGTGGACCTCACACAAGTTATCCAGTTGTTCTTTAATCTGTCGCAGCTGTTCTTTCAGGATTAATAGATCAGATTCCATGCTTGAAGGGGTGTCGCTGCGACCCTGCAAAGGGGTCACTACCGATGAAGCTGAGTTCTTCGCTGTTTTCTTGGCAGAGAGCGATTTAGAGTCTGATTTAGTCACGATTGTGAAGCATTCCTTACTAGCTAAGCGCTGATTCATCGCTGAATTTTACTGCAGGTGATTTTGGTACAAGTCTCTTGGCCCGAATTGCGGTGAATGATTTTGCCGTGAGGCTCTTTTCCAGGCAAAACCTATCATCGCCAGGGCCCAGAGGCTTAACCTATAACGTCATCCCGGAAAATATCTTTAAATTCTACAAGCCGCTTAATCTGATTTGTTCAAACCATTAAAAAATTAACTGTAAATTATTGAAACTATTGAATTTATAGGAACTGCAAGATTAATGAGGCAAGAGATATTCAGCATCACAAAGATGACAGCTTGCGTTATGCTGTTAAGGAGCCTCTGATTAATGTTTGCGAGGCGGCAGTTAGTGCAAGGCAAAAATCAGCGAAAAAGCGCAGTTTACAGGTCATAAATGCGTATTTTGAGCTGATTTTTAACGCAGCAATAACAACATAGGTAATTAGAGGTTCCTTAGGCTTAGCTTCTGCCTGTCGCATTTAGATTTGCTATAGTCTGGCTGCAACTTAGCGAATTCCTTGTTCTCCATTTTGTGCAAAAATGCTGGTCAGGAATATTAGATAACAATGCTTAATAATCGAACTTCCCGGCAACCCTCTGATGGAATTGGAATTCACTCCGCTTAATGTTTGAATCTTTAGATAGCACTGACGGTCAAGACAACTCTAAAATTTTAGTCATCGACGACAATGAAAATACCCGTCGAGAGCTAAAAACCATCCTATCCTTCATCGGTGAGACAACTGCAACCTCAAGTTCTGATCAATGGTTATCAGTGCCACTGGACAGTATCGCAAACGCTTCAGATTTTTGTGTTGCGCTGATCGGTGACTGCGCCGACGCAGAATTGGCATTACTCCGCAGGTTGCAAAAATGGCAGGAGGGCCTGCCGTTTATTCTGCTGGGCAGTAGACCTCCTGCTGATTCATTGGACTCAGCATTAGATTCTTCAATCATCGCTGCTCTAAATGGCGAGATTAGTTATCAGCCGCTACTGGATGCGCTGCACAAAGCTAAGCTTGTATATGAGCACTATAATCGGCTTAAAGATTTTGAAGGTGTGAAAGATTACAACATGTTTCGTTCGCTGGTGGGGCAAAGCCAGGCGATACAGCGTGTTCGCCACATGATGGGTCAGGTGGCGAACACCGAAGTCAGCGTGTTGATTACTGGTGAGTCAGGTACTGGTAAAGAAGTCGTCGCGCGTAACCTGCATTTGAATTCTGCAAGAGCTGAAAGGCCGTTCGTACCAATTAACTGCGGTGCTATTCCCCGTGAGCTACTTGAAAGTGAGCTTTTCGGGCATGAAAAAGGTGCGTTTACCGGCGCTGTGTCCACCCGCGAAGGTCGATTCGAATTGGCTGACGGCGGAACATTATTCCTGGACGAAATAGGGGATATGCCCCTGAGTATGCAAGTCAAATTGCTGCGGGTCTTGCAGGAGAGAAGTTTTGAGCGGGTTGGTGGGGTTAAAACCATTCAAACTGATGTGCGTATTCTTGCTGCCACTCACAAAGATCTTGAGGTAATGATCACTCAGGGGGAATTTCGCCAGGACCTCTATTACCGATTAAATGTATTTCCAATAGAAATGCCTTCGCTCAGAGAGCGAAGAGAAGATGTGCCATTGCTGCTAAATGAGCTAGTCGCCGAGTTGGAGGCTGAGAGACGAGGATCGGTGCGATTTAATTCTGCTGCCGTTGATTGTCTATGTCGTCATCCATGGCCTGGTAATGTGCGAGAGTTAGCCAACCTGGTAGAAAGGATGGCAATTTTGCATCCCCATGGCATCGTTGGTGTAAATGATTTACCTAAGAACTTCTGCCTTGATGAGGAAATAAGTGAGCCCCTTTCAAGATCTGCAGCCAGTGCACTCGACCGTGTGCGGGGGCTTGCACAGGATGTTCTGAATTCAGATGGACCTTTGGTAGATTCTAAGGATTTATTGCCTGTCAAAGGATTGGACTTAAAAGAGTATCTGGCAAAACTGGAAAGAAGTTTGATTGCTCAGGCATTGGATGACAGTGGCGGAGTAGTGGCTCGGGCCGCTGATAGACTTCATATCCGCCGCACCACACTAGTGGAAAAGATGCGAAAGTATCAGTTGCAAAAGCCAGGTCTGAGTACTGAGTCTGGAAATGATTCAGTTGAAAACTAGCAATCAGGATTTATTTTCAAGTTTGAAAAGGCTTACGCAGATTACTGCGCCAGCGCCGTCACTGTTTTTCCTGCTGCCAGCGCCATTTTCAATGAAAGCTCGATATGCATACCTGACGGGTGCATTCATTGTTCAGTTTTTACCAAAAGGGTTGCCCAATCAGCGGCTAACCATATAGTTGTCGAGTGCCCGGAATCGGCCTCTCTATTCTCTCCAGTTTGAAACAGCGCAATGCTCCTAAAGGCATTTCGATAATTTCTTCACCAGCGTTTCTCAATCGATGTTCCTCGATTACCGGTCCGTCGATGAGTTTGAAGCTATATTCTGACCTTTTCCCCAAAAAGTAAGCCATAGTAAAGTGGACTTTCTCCCCTGCACTGATGAAGAGGAGAAAGCATATGAAACGTAAACGGTACAACGAAGTTCAGATCATCAACATCTTGAAGGAGCAGGAGCCAGGTTGTAGGGTCGACGATATCTGTCGGCGCTACGAGATCGGCAGAAGCACCTTCCATAAGTGGAAATCGAAGTTTGGTGGCATGGATATCAATGAGGCGAAACGACTGCGTGAGTTGGAAGTTGAGAATGCCCATCTGAAACGGTTGTTAGCTGATACCATGTTGGACAATATCGCGCGCAAGGATGTGTTATCAAAAAAGTGGCAGGGCCACGTGCAAAGCACCCGGTGATTGATTATCTAAAGAAAGAACATTCCCTGAGCGAGCGTCGTGCCTGTGGCCTGCTAAGATTGTCGCGCGCCAGTTATCTATCGTTATCAGCCGAAACGCTGCAACGACAGTGCCCTTCGTCAGCGTCTGAAGGAGCTGGCTACGCAGTAGCCAGTCTATGGTTATTTGATGTTGCATGCCCTGTTGAAGCAGGAAGGTTTGGTGGTGAATAGAAAGCCTACCTGCCGCCTGTATACCGAGGAAAATTTGCAGGTCAGGACAAAGCGGCGCAAGAAGCTATATCGGCCGTGCTTGCCAATGCTAATACCGACACAAGCCAATGAATGTTGGTCAATGGACTTTGTATCCGATGAGCTCAGTGATGGCAGGCGCTTCCGGGTATTAAATGCAGTGGATGATTACAGTCGAGAATGTGTGGGACAACTCACGGATTTATCGATCTCCGGTGAGCGTGTAGCATGATGTTTATCAACAGTGATTGCACATAGAAATAAGCCACAGGCCATTGTCTGTGATAATGGTCGTGAGTTTACCAGTAAAGCGATATTCTTCTGGTCAAAGGAGCGGCAGGTTAGGCTCAGTTTTATTCAGCCGGTCAAACCGACACAAAATGCGTTTGTGGAAAGTTTCAATGGCAAGTTTCGGTCAGGCTGTTTGAATCAGCACTGGTTCAGAACACTGGATGAAGGCAGAGAATATATTAGCCAGTGGCAGCACCACTACAATACAGTCAGGCCACATAGCTCGTTAAATTATTTGCCCCCTGTGCAGTTTGCTGGGCAGGTCGCTTAGGAGAAAAGTCTACGAACAACTGGCTTAGTTTCAGGGGAAAGGTCAACATTCCTCATCCAAACGCTCACGCAATTTAAGGTAAATGCTGTTCACAGAGCGGACACGGATACCGATCAAACGAGCCATATCCGAAGCCGACAAATCCAGCGAAAAATAGCGAATCAACTGCCGAGACGTCTTCTCTGCGATTCGGGAACGGCGGTAGTACCTGTTTTTGTTAACTATGTCAGAAGCTTAGCACCTTCAGGGCAATCGACTGAATGGATTTTCGTGCACACTTCCAGTACAAAAAGCGAATAAGTGGCACTCTCTCGTCGATCTGAGTCCGAAATCATACCCTTCTGACCATCTTCGACGCGATAGAGGCGTTCACTCGATTGCCCTGTTAGCACCTTTTAGTATAGTAGATGCTTAACTTCCTAAGGCCCTTGTTTTTTGATTGAATTGTCCAGGGGGGCTGGTAAAGGTCTGTCTGGTCATGTAAGCAGATTGATTCGTCAAGCGAATAAGAAAAATGTGGTATCAGCGCCTTTAGTTGAAGCGGTATCCATATTTATAGGTGGAAATTGAAAATGCCACGCTTAGGGAAGGATAAACAGTGAATCATACGCAGATACAGGAGGGAAGTGGATCCTATACCGCAAGCCTTCTTGGAAATATAAGAAGTCATTTGGCTGGATTGCAGGGCTATGACGTAATGGCGTTGGAACTCATCCAGAACGCAGATGATGCCAAGGCCGAGGAAATCATATTCGATATCACGGATGATGGACTGCTGGTTCGCAATAGCAGTCACTTCACCTATTGTGGTGATCTGCATAAGCCGTGCGCTTCTTGGGTGGATGATAATTACCAATGTGATTATCACCGTATAATCGATGTCGGTAGCGGAGGAAAACTCTCTCGGGGTGAGAATATAGGTCGATTTGGAATCGGTTTCGTATCGACCTATCAAGTAACCGATCACCCCGAGATTCGCTCTTCGGGTATCAAGTTGACACTACGCCCCGAGTTGGAAAAGTGGGATATCGAACCGTATGAGGTGGGCTCCGGAACCAGCTTCTTCCTACCGTGGGCAGATGAGCCAGAATCCAAGGCTCGTTTAGCGCTCGGGGTTTCTCATGTCAGTAGCAGCCATATCGACCAGCTTGCCGAGGATTTTTGCGACGTATTGCGTAAAAGCCTGCTTTTTCTCCGACACGTGCGAACCACCGAAATTCGCCGAAATGGCCAATTACTTCTCGCATGTGATCTAGACAGAGGGGACGGCTCAGAGGTTATTGTGAGTTTCAGGCCGAGTGGCGAAGTTGAGCAATGGCATATCCTTCGAGCTGATGCAATCGAGGGCACCAAGAAGCTTTACGAAATACACCCAGCACTGGAGTCACTGCACAGAAGCACCGAGATCAGTATAGGCATTCGTATCGATCCCGAACCGCTCGAAGAGGGGCTGCTCTATGCGTTCCTGCCGACCGAACAGTCAACAGGACTTCCTCTGCATATCAATGCGGACTTTTTTCCTGAATCAGATCGCAAGGCCGTGATATTTGCAGGGCATCAGCATGAGCAGGCCTGGAATGAGAGGCTTATCGACACGGCCGCTACGGAAATAGCTCGTGATCCGGAATGCCTGATGCAAAGGCTTGGGCCCGTGCAGTTGTGGCAGATCATAGGGCGGTCATATGAGCTATCTAAACAGGCGGGTCATCCCACCTGTTACAAGCAATTTTGGGAGCAACTGAAAGCTACGGTTACTCATGCGCAAATTGCCTTAACACAGGATGGCACAAATCAGTGCCCAAGCGCTGTTTTTCTACCTCGAACCACGTTCAATGAGCATCAAACCAAAGCGCTACTTGAGGTGGGTGGCAGGCTCGTTACAGAAGAATTGCGTCCGCTTCAAACGGCGATGAACCAATTGGGCGCACCGATTCTGACGCTTGAGCGTCTTGTTGCGCTAATGGAGTCAGCATTGGCTCAGCAGGTAGCGGGAGCAGATGAGGTCGACCAGGCAAGGCTGGAGCATTTCCATCAGCCACTCTGGCGCATTATTAACGACCTTCTTCCAGACGCTGGATCGGCCGCGCCGACTATGAACTCGGCAGTACAACGGCTGAAGGCATTGCCTTTTTTGGTCACCGAGGATTTTTTTGCGGTGACTATCAATCAGTCCTATACGGCACCGGCGGGTTTGGATGCTGGCCGCATTGCAAAATTGTTACCGAGACTCGCGATTGCTTCCAGCCTTCTAGCGGAATTTCCCAAAATTTTCCGACGTGTAGAGCAGCTTGATTTGGGCGCGGTAGTTTCTCACCTCGGGGATATGTGCAAATCCGAACCGGTTGCAAATGTCATTGGCCTTGACCCTAAGGAGCTTCAGGATCTCTACTCGTTGTTTGCTGATCTCGATCAGCAATGCGCTGTCGATGAGGTCGATGAGACTGTGCACCAGCAATTGCGCGATTTACCAATCTGGCAATCAAGTCGCGGTCTCGTTAACGCCACCCACGCTCTTCTACCGGGTGATTTCACAGACCCCACCGGTCAGGCAGACTTATTGGATGGATCTCTTCTGACGGAATCGGCCAGGGATTTCTTAACGAATAAACTGGGCGTGCCAACGCAGACGATTGAGGCGTTTGTGTGGACTGTATTGCCGAGGTTTTTTGATGACAATGGTCCGCAGGATTCGAGCAAGTACAACCAACTTATCGGTGAGCTGGCCAATCACCCGACGTTGGTGGATGATGATGACATTCGTAGCCTGCTGAGATCGCTGCCTGTCGTTCCCACGCAGGATGGAGGATGGTCTCTTCCACGCAATACATACCGTCGCAGTGATGAACTGGTGAAGGTGCTCGGTGATGCGCTTCACCTTTGGCTGGACGCCACACGTATCCCTACCTCTCGATCAGTTCATACCTTTATTGACAGCCTGGGAATCCGGCGATCGGCAAGCGCCAGACACCTGGTTGATCGAATGCTGTTCATTGCCGAGAAATACCAGCCAAGTGCAGATATGAAGCGCGCCAGCAGTGAGGCTTTTTATGTCATTTGTGACAACTATGAAGATTGGCAAGACAAAAGAGCCTTTCAGGACGCACTGGATGATCTTGGAGAAATTGCTTGTTTTCCTGCCGATGGGGACACGGAAGAGTGGCACACGGCAGACTCATTGTACGCGCCTTATCGCGCCGAGGCATTCCGCTCACAGGTAAACATCCTTGATTTTAGAAACATGGGGCGTCTGAAAACAGAGCTTCTAAAAGACCTAAGTATTTCCATCGAGCCGGAAACCCGACTGGTCATCAATCATTTGCAGCACTGTATCACCATGGGAATACGGCCCCATGTCTCCACATACCAGATACTGAACGAGCGCGCACAACGATCAGATACACTCATTGCAACTCTGGCAGGTTCGCCATGTATTTATGTCGAGAGCCAAAAAGCGTTTGTTCGACCTAACCAGATTTACTGGGCACCGCAGCAACTCGGGCGCTACGCGTACACTATTCCCGGAAATTACCAGTCGTTCAAGCCGCTTTTTGATGCGATTGGGGTTAAAGATTCTCCAGATGGCAAGGATTTTGTTGATATTTTGCTCGATATTGTAGGGGAATACTTCGAACAGTCTAAACCCGTAAACGGTTCTGACCGGGCAGTTTATGATGTCTGTCTGAATAGCGTGGCGACCGCGTATAAGGAGAACAAACTGACGCCACCTGACCTTCAGCGATTGCAGGAAGCGCCAACCCTATTAAATTTGCAATCGCGGCTTACTCACCCAGACGAGGTGCTTCTTCAAGATAGTGAGTGGCACGCTGGCTTCTTTGATGGAGATCTTGATCAGGCGTTGTGCCAACCGGCACCAGAGTTCTGGACGTTCATCGAAGAAGTTGGCGCTAAACGCCTGAGTCAAAGCGCGCACGTCAATTTGGAATTCGTCGACGGACCGAAAGCAGACGAATCAGACATAGCTGAGAAGCTGATGGAGAGGGTGAAGGTGCTCGCTAGATTGCTACACGATAAACCGACAACCGTCCGCAGAAAGATACGAGAGTCACTCTCGAACTTAAATGCCATCAGCTACGATTTGGTGCGAATTCAAGCATCTGTCGATATTGGAGGCGATCAGGCAACCGCTCCGCCAGCTTCGGCGCAGGCGTTTTACGACCTAGAGAATGGGTGTTTAATTCTCGCGCGTCCGGTTGGCGATCGGAGTTGGGCTCATATTCTCAATGCGTTGTTCCATCAATTGATGCCGGAGGAATCCGGAAACGAAGTTTCTAAACTGACGCTTGGTGTTCGTCCGTTAATGGGAATTGCTATCGAGGATGCTCATCGTGAATTGAGCGATGCCGGCATACCGTATTTGGAAGCGGAAGCTGGCAACACGGAAGATCTAACGTCTCCAGACTTGGACGAGATGGGTGGCGACACGGAGCCTGCAGGACCCGATGAAGATGATATGACATCTGAATCAGGTGACAACTCGGACGAGTGTGAAGCTCACCCAGGTAGTAAGAATCAGAAACGACGGCCTGAAAAACCGGGGCAACAGGGTGCAAAAACGTCTTCAGACCAATCGAGCAGTGAAGATGGCGCTGGAATCCCACAACAAAATGCCGGAGACCAAAATGGGTCAACAACCCATGAAGGTGGCAAGACCAGGTCCGGGCATGGTAAACGGCGCACGAAAAAATCCCGTCCCAAGCGCAAGGAACAGTGGGACCGACGCTTGCTTTCCTATGTTCGGCAGAGACAAGAAGAGTCCTCGGACATTAGTGATGGGGAAGGTCTGTCGGATCACAATTTGGCAGTCGAGGCCGTCACTCGTGAGGCGGTATGCGCTTATGAGAAAGAGCGCGGTCGTGTGACAGAGCAGATGGCCCAAACGCACCCCGGATACGACATCATCAGCCGCAACCCAGTTACAGGCGAAGAGCGGTTCATAGAAGTGAAGGGTGTTAACGGGGAATGGAACCAGACCGGAGTCGGATTATCACGCCTCCAGTTCAGTAACGCTCAAGACTATGGAGATCGCTACTGGCTTTATGTTGTCGAATTTGCTGCTGACCCCGAGCACATTCGCGTCCATCCCATTCAGAGCCCGGCGACCCAAGTTACAGCCTTTATGTTTGACGGTAACTGGCGGGAAGCCGTAACTGATGAGTGAGCCGACCCGACTGCGTTATTTGTACACGGTGTCCGCATACATCATCAGGATATGGGGCATGGAGAAATTCGTGATGTCGTCACTCGCAGCAATACCAAGGGAACCTCTGATTAATTACCTACGTTGTTATTGCTGCGTCGCCTAAAAGCGCCTGCTTTTGGTAAAAATCAGCTCAAAAGACCCAAAGCACTCGCTCCGCTCGCGGGGCCAGCTTTGCTCATTTATGACCTATAAACTGCGCTTTTTGTACGCAGCTAAAGCGGCTCACCCTGCGGGTGCCGTCTTCGCTACGCTTCGGCTCGCTGATTTTTGCCTTGCACTCACTGCCTCGCAAACATTAATCAGAGGCTCCCAAGTTATTGACGGTAATGTTTGACGGAAAGCCACACGCGACTCCCAATGTAAATTTGAACCTGCATCGCATGCGAATTCTGGATGATGCTGATGCCAATGGCGATACTGATTCCTGATCTTTCAGATCTTCAGCTTAGTGAGCTTCCGTCACAGGTGGAGGCACGGGTATACCGCGCATGGAGAGACCATTTGTCTTCAGAATACGTCGTGTTTTTTCAAGTTGGGTGGATATTGAGGCGCGAGGTAGAACAAGCAAAAGATGGAGAAACAGACTTCCTCATTTGCCATCCAGATTACGGTTATCTTTGCATTAAAGTAAAAGGCGGTGGTGTGGGCCTTGATGCTGATACATGAGAGTGGTACTCGATAGATCGTTACCATCAGAAACATTCGATAAAAAAACCCCATTTCCCGAACTCTCAGAGCGAAGTATTCCATTCGCTCGAAGCTAGATGAGCAGCAAAAGGCTGGTGTGATCTTTCTCTGGGTAATACGCTGCGTGGGCACGCCGTATTTTTTCCTGATGTGGCCGGTGGCACTTACCCATGCGGCCTGGTGTGATTGCGTTGCCTGGACGGAGCGAAATAACCGTTTTCAGGTGCATCAGGATGAGTCCGGTCGTTTATGGGATGTGCTGTTCATGGCGTTTTACGCTATCCGCACGAGCAAGGACTCCGGCGATCGACTGCAATTCTCGCGCTATCGGGTGCCCAAAGACGGACATTCGGTGGAGGCCGAGGAAGTGACGTTGAAGCTGATCGTCGGTCCTGGCGATTCTAGTGAGCCGGTTGTCACCATTATGCTACCCAACGAGGATTAATACCGCCGACAATGATCGGCTCCTTGCCCTGGCCACCTGGGATAAAGTGGCATCTCCTTTTATTCGTTGATCGTGCGCTGACACTGTTTGGTGACAATCTGTTCAACCCGTTGCAGTGCCGCATATTCGCCATAAAGGTTTTCGAAGTTTTCCCTTGCGTGCTGCAGGTTCTCCAGTAGCCTGCTGGCAACATCCAGAACTTGATCCCGGAGGAACTGAGGACGCAATCCACACTGATTTGCCAGTGCGTCCCAATGCTTCAGGGTGACAACCCCCGGATTTCTTTCATCGCCAACGGAAAAAGCCAGATGGTAATCAATACGTTCTATAGCGCGGGTGCAAACCAGGTCATAAAAAGGCGCTAAGCGGATTTCACCATTAGCCTTATACAGCAGAGAAAGGTTTTTGGCATGGCCATCTGAGTTGCCTGCCAGGACGTTGAAGGCTTGCCAGCGAAGTAAGTGCTGCACGTCGTTGGCAGGGTCGATGGAAACATCCTGCACCAGCTGGTAACAGTCCGCAAATGTCGGTCCACCATCTTCCTGATACTTGCGTTAGTGCCCGAAGCCCAGCGCCTGACAAAAATCTTCCTGATGCAGTCTCCCAATCTGGCCGTTTTCAAGCGGGTGTCGATCATAACGCTCAATCAACGCATAGTGTGTGTCGGCTATTGAGCGCAACTGTATGTCGACCACTGGCAGGTCGATGGCATCCGCCAGCAGCGTGGTAAACGTCTCGTAGGCGGGTAGATGACGATAATCTGATAGTTCGAATTTCAGGATGTGGCTGGAGGGAGACTCCTTCCTGGGTAGCTAGTAATCGTCGTCTTTCAACAGAACAGGGCATTTGTCCTGGGCTCCGGCCAAAGACAATCGGGGGCGTTCATTGTCAGTCCATGTGTACACCTGACCTCGGCGGGCCACCAGGTTGGCGAGTTCTTCGTCCGAGACTTTGTGGTACGCGTGCTCTGTTGAGGGCTGATGCTCTGCCTGCAACATGGAAAGCGCGCCCGCGCATTCGCCACCAATGGCGCGAAGCAAATCAAAGTCGGTATTGGCGAGTTTGAGGTCGCGAACTATCTGATCGCGTACACCACCTTCTGGCAGCAGGTTGGCGAAAAAGCGATGAGCAAGACCTTCTTCAGGGGCAAATGCTTCCGCCTGCAAAGGCAGGGCGTGGGAGATGGCAAATTCACCTTGCGCCAGCCATTCCTCTTCGTAACGAAAGCCGATCAGCCCCTGGGTGTTTCGCCACAGGTAACCAACGAGCCGTTGATCGCTCCAGGCATTGAGGCCATCGGGGTCAAGCATGGCGTCTTCCATCCTGTTTTGATGGCGGTCTGGATGGCTTGCCCCCACGGGGCTGAACCACCACCTCCAGCCCCAATGTGCGTAGCGCTTGCAACACCTTGCCAAGCTCTGCGGTTTCCTTGCCGCGCTCAAACTCAGATAGAAAGCGGGTGCTCAGATTACCCAAACCGGAAATCGTTTCCAGTGTCAGCTTCCGTTGTTTCCGGTGAGCACGCACAAGCTTGCCGAGATCCTCGGCCGATCGAACCGCACCGTATCGCACCTGATCGTTGCCCATATTTCACCTGTAAAAAATTACCGTACGGTAAAAAATAGCATGCAAATGATGCTAGATCAAAAAATATGTACCGTGCGTAATAATTAGGGCTTTGTTTGACTATTGGGTGACTAATTTATCACGTACGATAAAAAATATTGGCTTTCAGCGCGCAAAAACAGGATGGTTCCACTGTATAGCCAGACGACCTGTCAATGGCATTTCTTCGAACGCTGGTGTGACCTCACACTGTTTGATGAGGCCCCCTGGAGTTCCTTCTGGGTCTGGACCATGCCCATCACTTTCGCGAAAGTTGGAGTTCAGCAACTGGATTATACGCTTCGCTCGCCTAAAGGCGCTCAATGCAAACTACGCATTAGTCCCGCTTGCGCGGAGATGACGCAAAATTTCGTGGGAAAGCGCCGACGACCAGGGGCGGTATCAG
Source organism: uncultured Pseudohongiella sp. (assembly GCA_965198435.1). GTDB lineage: Bacteria > Pseudomonadota > Gammaproteobacteria > Pseudomonadales > Pseudohongiellaceae > UBA9145. The sequence goes on from OZ240664.1 coordinate 1,814,503, forward strand.
GTTCAGGGAGGACAGGGTTGCTACATCATTAACCCAGTTGCAATCGAAATAAGGTCGTATAGCTATATCCTGCCTATCAATGAATCTCTGAATTCGTCTTGTCTGCCATGCAAATTACCCAGGTGTTTGCTGTGCGCCTCGCCGTTCTGACTCTGGCGACCCCAGTATTCGGGTTATTTACCTTAGTGGCGTTGGTTGACGGGCTGGTGCGGCGGGATCTGAGGCGATGGGGCGGCGGACGGGAAAGCGCCTTCGTCTACCACTACGCCAAAAAAGCAGCCACCCTGCTGATTATCACGGCCTGGGTGCTGTATCTGGCGTTGCCGTTCAGCCTGCATCCATCCTGGATCATCTTGCCGTTTGCGCTGGCATTCACCTTTGCCATCACCATCACCGCGAGTACCTTCAAGAAGTATCTCTGATATGGTTGGCTGTAATGTTACAGTCCAATAGACTGTATTAAGTTGCTATATTATTACAGTATTATCGCAATATCGGAGGTGCCTATGATCGCTCAAGCCGAACAATTGCTGCGACGTGGTTCCAGTGTAACCAGTTCACTGCTGCCAGCGATTTTTACTATCTTCAGCCAGTGGAAACTGACCGGTGCCCAGCAAATGACCCTGCTGGGGCTCAGCAATGAGAAAACGCTCTACAACTGGAAGAGTCAGCCGGAGAAAGCCAAGCTGACACGGGATTTGTTGGAGCGGGCCAGCTATATCCTGGGTATCTACAAGTCTCTGCAAATCCTGTTGCCCGATCAGGCATTGGCCGATCAATGGTTGGCGACCCCCAACGACAATCCGTTGTTCAACGGCACAGCACCCCTGGATCGTCTCCTTGCTGGTCAGGTGGTGGACCTGGCCGTGGTCAGGGACTACCTCGATGCGGAGCAAGGTGGCTGGTGATTGGTATCGAAGATCTGCCGATTAGCGAGGTGAATGAACCGGTGTATCGGGTCATTCTCTCTCGCTATCCCCAGATCGATTTGTTCGAGCTCGTTTCCAATCCAGAGGATTGGGATGTGCTCTATGCGGTGGAATCTTTAACCAATCCCAGGCTGCGTGATGAAGTGGGTGATATTCGACTGGTACCGCCAGGAGATCGAGTCTACGGCGATGGCGCATCCTGGATTATGGCCGCTTTCACGCATCCTCCGGTAGATGGCCGTGGTGGTCGCTTCAACCGGGATTTCGGTATCTATTATTGCGCGGCCGACGAGGCCGTGGCCATTGCTGAGTCGTCCTTTCACCGGGCACGGTTTCTCCGGGAATCCCGAATTGAACAAACTACCCAGGACATGCGCGTTTTACGAGCGCAACTGGGTGCTACCTCTTTGCATGATCTGCGACAACTAACTGTGCACGCCATATACAACCCGGACGATTACGGAGAAGCTCAGCAACTCGGTTATGCGTTGCGAGAGGCCAGGAGCTATGGCGTTCACTACCAGAGTGTTAGAGAAGAAGGTGAATGTTATGGCGTGATGCGTCCGAGAGCATTATCGGATGCCGTCCACTGGCGTTACTTGCGTTACCACTATGACCAGGGATCGATTGTCGAAGTTGAATCCTTGTACGGGAGTGACAGGAGGTAATGGTCATGCACAACGAACTACTATGGATATTCACTCAACTCCCCGACGATTACATTGTTTCAAGATATAATCCTGAAGTGCGCTGATATGCACGGTAATATAAGGAGGGCTGAGCTATTTCGCTGAAACTGCTGCACACATCGGACTGGCAGATCGGAAAGGTATTTCGCTTTGTCGATGACGGGACGATGGGCTTGTTACAGGAGGCACGACTTGCTGCGATAACCCGGCTGGGAGAAGTGGCAGTTAAGCACGGCGCCGGTCATATTCTTGTCGCCGGTGATGTCTATGACATGGAGGCTTTGTCGCCCCGTTCACTGAATCAGCCGCTTGAGCGCATGCGGAAATTCGAGAAGGTTAAGTGGCACCTTATGCCAGGAAACCACGATCCGCATCGTCCGAATGGTCTCTGGGATCAGCTCTTGCGAAAAGGTGTGCCTGACAACGTGATCCTTCACGGTGAACCCACGCCACGGATATTCGAAAGTGAAGGCTTCGCTGTTCTGCCCGCACCGCTCCTGTATCGGCGCATGTTTCAGGACCCCACAGCATATATGGACGAAGCTGAGACGCCGGATGGATTTATCCGCATCGGGCTTGCTCATGGAACCGTCACCGGGTTCGGGTCTGAAGATAAGGATGTTGCGAACTACATAAACCCGGACAGGCCAAAGGCTGCGGGTCTTTCTTATCTTGCACTGGGTGATTGGCACGGACAAAAGACAATAAATGACAAAGTCTGGTACAGCGGGACACACGAGACAGATGCCTTTGATGTCGATGGCGGTGGACAGGCGCTTCTTGTCGAAATTGCCAATGCTTCTTCGGTTCCTGTCGTCACACCGGTTGAAACCGGTCACTACCGGTGGATGACATGCCGCGAACAGATCAACAGTCGAGAAGATATTGATGCTCTTATCGGAACGCTTCGCGGCTGTGGTGATGACCTGAACCGGATATTGGTTCGTCTTCAGGTCGAAGGTGCGATTTCGCTCCAGGACCGGCAGTATTTTGAGGAGCAAATCATCGAGCAGGTTTCCGCTGCGTTCTGTTATCTTCGGGTCGATGACAAACGGCTGTTTCTGAGCCCTGGTGAAGAAGACCTCGACCAGATTGACCGGGGCGGGTTCATCCGAACCGCCGCAGATACCCTCAAAGGAAAGGCCGAGGATATGAGCGATCCCGAACACGAGATTGCAGCGACGGCGCTCCAGCGATTATACGTTGAACACATGAAATTGCAGACGAGGAGCCAATGAAGATTCGCTCCATCGCTGTTAATCAGTTCAAAAAATTCACGACGCCGATGTGTCTCGACACTATCGGTGACGGCCTGAACGTAGTGGTCGGCCCCAATGAAATGGGTAAATCCACTTTGCTGGATGCTTTGCGCGCCGCTTTTTTTGAAAAATACAGTTCGAAAGCGCAACCGATTACGGCACTTCAGAATGACCGTAATCAGGCGGGGCCGGTTGTCGAACTTGCTTTTGAGATCGATGACGGTGTGTATCGCATCCGCAAGCGATTTGTGAAAAAGCCCTATGCCCATCTTTTCTGCCCGGATGGCCGAAAGCTTGAGGGCGATGAAGCCGAAAATACGCTGCGCGATCTTCTGGGCTCCGATGAACCCGGCAAGTCCGGCGCGAAGCCTGAGACCCTCGGCATGTGGAACGTGCTCTGGGTGCAGCAAGGGCAGTCTTTCGGTGCTCTTGATCTACCCGACAGTGCGCGCTCAAACCTGCACAGCGCCCTGGAATCGGAAGTGGGTTCTGTTCTCGGCGGTAAACGTGGCAGGGCTTTGCCTGACGCGGTGGATAAGCAGCTCGCCGAGCTTGTTACTTCCACCGGCAAGCCACGCGGTGACTATAAGACTCTGATTGACGAAGTTGATGACCTTCAGAATGAACTGGAGGGTCTGCATAGCCGCCGAAGCGAGTTGTGCAAGACACTTGAGGATCTCGAAACAGCACAGGAGACTCTTGAGCGTCTCTCTACCGGCGAGCAAGATGATACCGATAAGAAAGAACTGAAAGCTGCACGCACTCGACATACCGAGCTTGACAGGCTTGAATCCCGGATCGAGGCGGCCACCACTGACGTTGAGCTGAAAAAGCGAATTCTGGAACAAGCCGAGCAGGTTCTTGAAGATCGATGTGGCCTAAAGCAGCGTATCCAAACCAAGTCGGAAACGATTGAGGCTGCAAAGACGAACCTTGAAGAGGTTCGCCAGAACGAACGAGACCTGCGGAAGAAGGTCGAAGACCTTCGCAAAGACGTGAAGGAAGGCGAGGAAGGTGTCTCCAAGGCGGATGAAGCTGTTTCGATGGCGAGCCGTATTCTCGCTGCCGTCCAGCGCGATGATCGGATACGCGAACTCCAGGGACGCTACGAAAAAGCGCATGAAGCCGAAACTAAGCAACGCGCTGCTCAACAAGGTGCGGCGGCTATTCTGGTCAACGATGAGAACATAGATACGATACGTGAAGCGGCCAGGGCGCTTGAGACTGCTCGGTCGCGACTTTTCGCTGCGGCTACACTCGTGTCATTCGATATGCCCTCGGACAGATTGTCAAAGATTGAAGTAGACGGCGCGACGCTTGGATCAGATCAGACATCGGTGAAGGCCGTCGAAGCGACCACTATTACGATACCCGACTACGGCAACATCTCTGTTCAACCAGCCATCAAAGACCGTGAGAAACTCATAGCGCAACAGAGTGAGGCGCAAAAGGCTCTCAAGTCTGCTCTGGAAGATTGTGGAGTCAAATCTGTTGATGCTGCCGAGGAACAGCTCGCTAAACGCCAAAAGCTGTTAAGTGATGTCGAATTTGCACGGCAAGAGGCGGAATTGCACGCGCCGGCAACAGATGACTATGACGCTGGACCGGAGCCCCTCGCTGATCATATCGAGGGCCTCAAGACGATCCTCGATAACGAGCTGTCTGAGCTTGGAGTTAAGGAATTGCCAACAGCAAGGGAAGCGGAAAAGGCCCTGGAAGATGCGAAGGCTGCCGCAGAGGATGCCCGAGACACTCTCGGCGTATCCCGAGCGGCTCGTATCGGGCCGGAAGAGGAAATTGGTCGTCTTCAGACAGAGCTGGGGAGTGTGCAAACACGCTACGAGGACGGCAAGGAGCGGCTGGAAAAGCTCAAAGGTGAACTAGCAGAGGAAGAACAAAAGAATACTGAAGCTGATCTGGAAGCTGCTGTAGAGGCCGCCAAAACTGTGCTGTCCGGTCAGGAGCAGGCCGTCATTGAACTAGAGGGGCAACGTGCAGGCGAGACGCTACCGCAACTCGATGCGCGTATTACGCGGCTTGACAAGGCTTTACAGGACCGGCGCAACAAGCGCGCTGGTTTGAGAGAAAAAATAGCCGGGTTGCGCTCAACTATCGAAGCCTTTGAGGGCGCTGGCCTTGGCGAAGCCATTCAGCAGAAGGCTCGCGAGGTAGAACTCGCAGATGAACGGCGTCAACGCAGTGAGCGCGAGGTTGCCGTACTCTCGCTTCTTTCGATGACATTGCGTTCTGCCGAAAGTGATGCGAAGGAAAGATATCTTTCGCCTGTTTTGAACAGGGTTCGGCCCTATTTACAGATTCTGTTCCCCGGCGCGGAAATAACTGTCGACGAGAACCTTCACATCGTTGGCGTGGTGCGACAGGACGGTTATGAGGAATCGTTTCATCACCTGAGTATGGGCACGCAGGAACAAATCGCGATCCTGGTTCGGCTTGCTTTTGCGGAGATGCTCGTTGAGCAGGGATATCCGGCAACAGTCGTCCTCGATGACGCCTTGGTGTTTTCCGATGATCGACGAATGGGCCGCATGTTCGACATTCTGAATATGGTTGCACAGAGGGTTCAAATCCTTGTCCTTACATGTCGCGAACAGCTATTTGAAGGAGTCGGTGGTCAACACTTGTCTTTGCAATTAGTTGACACCGGGGAATTGGATTCCGCATAAACAGAGCCTGGAGGGAAAACATTGAAAATTGCTTCTGTTCGCATTGAGAACTTCAGGTCGTTTAAAGATGAAACCGTTCCATTTAATAATTATGCATGCCTCGTAGGTCCGAATGGCGCTGGAAAGTCGACGGTACTAACAGCGCTGAATGCTTTTTTTCGTGAATCCGATGGGCTTCCCACCGACCTTAGTCAACTTGACGAGGAAGACTTTCACTGCAGGGAAACGGATAACTCTATCAGGATCACTGTTACATTCACGGATCTCAGCGACGAAGCGAAGCAAGACTTCGCGGACTACGTTCGGCAAGACCAACTTGTCGTGTCGGCTGTCGCTGTTTTTGACGAGAGTACACGCAAGGCCCCGGTCATTCAGTTTGGTCAACGCAAAGCATAGCTAATTCCCGCACTATGCCCCGTAACAACACACGGGAGCATCATTGCTATGAAACGCCACCTCTGGCTACCTTCTTTCCTGATTATCGGATTCGCAATTACGCCAGCCGCGTTCGCTGATGCAGATGCTGAGCGCGAGGTGCTGGCAAAAATTATTCATGAGTTAAATACCCTGGAGTCGCTGATCAAACGTGCTGAGGTCAACGTCGAGCAGGATTCCCGTATTCGTTTTCGTTATGACTGGCTGCGCCAAGATCTGAAGCAGATCCGGAATGGTATTCAGTCCCACATCGATTCTCCCCTTGCACAGCCACGTTCATTCCCGCCACTGCGCGGCGATTATCGTCGCTAGGTTCTGTTATGACACCCGCACAGCAAAAAGCGTTTCAAGCAGGTTCCGGCGTTATGCCCAGCACAATGCCGACTGCGATTGCATCAATGGTGTTGGTATTGGCGTTTGTCTGGGTGATATGGGTTGCAATTGGCATCTTTCGGGCCTGGCAGGAGGGACAGGCGACAGTTTTTGATCTGACCGGGAGCACGCTGCAGGCAAGCATCGTGTTAATGGTTTTGGGTTTCTATTTGCGGTGAGTCAGTCGGAGAAGCCCGGTAAGGGCAGGTATCGGAGCACCACAAAGAGACATCGGGGTAAGCCCCACTTTTATCAGCGTTTCACAAGAGAACATTTGTTATGGGTATATCAAATACCGAAAAAATCCACAGCAAGAAACTTGCTGTCTTTCAGAAACCGCTATTGATGACGGCAGCAGTGTTATTTCTGTTGCTGCCGGTAGTGGCGAGTAAGCAGTTAAAACTAAGGAACCTCTGATTAATTACCTATGTTGTTATTGCTGCGTTAAAAATCAGCTCAAAATGCGCATTTATGACCTATAAACTGCGCTTTTTCGCTGATTTTTGCCTTGCACTAACTGCCTCGCAAACATTAATCAGAGGCTCCCTAAAATAGCCCAGTGCCTGGAAAGCTTCCAAGAACTATCCCCAAATTTGCGTTGCGACGCCAGAATCCCTGATTTGTCACGGGTCCGAAGTAAATTTACCTCTATTTCCCCTGACTCTCAGGAAAATAGCAATTTGTGACAACTTGGCATTCTCCGAGGACTGCATTAGGCTTGAGAGCAGTTTATACAGTTGTCAATCACAATAAGGAGAAATCCAATGCGCAGATCTCTTACGCAGCGACTAGCACCCATTTTGATTATGGCACTGGCCTTTGTGCCGCTGTCCTCAGCTCAAGATATTGAACCGGACAAGCTCGGCTTCATTATCGGTACGCCAGATGTGTTGACTCCACCCGAAGGATCACGATCGGTGGTGATTTATGGTAATCCGTCCGAGCCTGGGCTCTATGTTATGCGCATCACTTTTGCACCTGGCACCGGAAGTCGACCCCATTATCACAGCACGGCGCGATACATTACTGTGATTAAAGGTACCTGGTACACATCTTACGGCCCTGAGTCAGATGTCTATGATCCGGACAATATGCAGGCGGTTCCGGCGGGCACATTTATCTATCAGCCACCCGGTGGCCATCACTACGACATGGCGAAAGATGAAGCGGTTACTGTGCAAATAATGGGAATGGGGCCAGTTGTCACAACTGCTATCCCGCAACCTGAAATGGGCAGGACTTATCTGAACCCGCAGAATTAGGTCAGGGCTGTTTCTTTCGCCTGTCTTTGAGTAATTTTTTTCACCTTGTTGGAAAAGGTTTTGTGCCTGAGGAGGTTAGTTCACCAGCGTCAAGGAAGACGCACGCAATCTGGATAGGACTTTATTCATAGGTGCATCTGCACTGGGTTCTCTATCTTATCCATCTGAACATCACAGCGGACAATTGATATCGTCAATTCTGTCATACTTCTTACTGAGAGACGGCGCGTCCACATCGAGAAAACTTTCTGTCATCCATCGTGCGAAAGTCTCCGTGAGCATATGATCTTTAATCAGAATCCCGTAACAACGGTTGCAGCGCAGTAGCATTATCGAGTCGTGTTTCCTGGTTTCCAACTCACCACTGTATTGCGAACATTGCATGACAGATTCCTCGCAGAAAAGAGCAAATCATGGCGCGGGTATACTATTTCATCGCCCTTGAACTTCAAGGACACAGATATTCAACGGTATTTCCCACTCTTTTTGTGTGGGAAATTGATGGCAAGTCGATTGTCGATTACAGGGCCTTAAGTGCAAATCAGTGTAGCTGTCCACGGTGGTGAGCGTCTGCGTCTTCCATTAACCACCCATTGGCGGCAATGAGGCTATCGAACATATCCAGGTTTGATCCTGTTTCCTGACTGCGGCAATACTCTTGCAAAAATGAGCGCAAATCTTTTTCAGTGGGCGTAGGAAATACAAATGCCTTAGGATCGGCTTTTCGAGAGTAATGATCAGGCCAATTAAAAACCTGCCATGGTATTTCTGGTTCGGTACCGACCATCTTTGCATCACTAAAATCGAACAGCACCAGATTACAGCGCTGCTCTCGATAGTAGTAATCGATACACTTCACCAAATCCATTGGCCTAACTTCACCATAAAAGGTGATCACCGTTTGACCATACCCCTGTAATTGGAGTCATGCAGAATATGGAATTTCCATCTATGTTGATCAACGGAGATTCTTGTATGAAGTGCAGGAACTACTCCGAAGAACAGATTATTTCGATCCTCAAGCAGCATGAAGCAGGTCGGACCATGGTCGATCTAGCCCGAGCATGGCATCGCTTGATGGAGCACATGACATTGTGCAATAAGTAGTTCCCTTTACAGCTCTTCGTCTTTGGTACCATCGACCTTTAGATTTCGCACCTTTTCCCAGTCTAATCCCGGAAGGTCTATATCCAGGAAATCCTCCAAGTGATAATCATGACCCTGGCTTGGATGACTTAATACTCGTCTGCCATACCCCAAATAGTCGTGCAACTCCATATAACGAATGGCACATAGACGCTTAAACCAGCGGTATGCCACCTGTTCAATTACAACATTGAATCCCTTTTGCTCGATCAGTTGTACCAGGCCAGTATGGGGTTTAATGAAGGTGGTAGGGAAATGCTTGCCATCAATTAGCGCAATATCACCCTTAAATTCGACCGAGTGAATCTCGTTTTCTATAATTCTATACTTTGCCACCTGCTTGGTCACTGCGGTGATAAAATCCTTACGGGCCTTGGGTGCGTAGGCTTTTATATTGTTGGTATTCATGCGGGTTTGTTTACTTTTTTCATGGCTTATTTCACTAGCGAATTTAAACACATTTATCACTGTCGATTGCTGACTTGAGTTCTGACTGAAGCGCATCGATAAATCTGTCAATATCAGACTCCGACTCCAGGTACATGCTGTCGCTGACTTTGTTAAACACACCGCTCACCGCAACTTCAATAACAGGTTTTGATTTAGCAGCGGAGGTTTTTGGTTTTTCTGGTTCAAGCTTGTCAATTTCCGTGCTTGGCGACTGACCTTGCTTGGTTTTATGTGAAGTGCCGGGTATAGAACTCAAACAGTTCTTTCTCTGTGCTGGCCCCATTACAAAAAACAGATCCTGCGTCAGATTTCGCGCTTGTTTGAGAACAGCCTCATCCGTATGATGCTTTTTGATGATGGATACTTCGCGACAGGGGCGAGAGTTTTGCAGGGGTCCAACGCTCTTTTGACCGGCAATGTGCTCCCGACATCTGCAAAGAGATTCTGCCTGCGGATGCTAACCTGCCCACTATCAATAAAACCTCGGCATCGAGCCATCCAAACGGCCACTCACAGAACCGATCAACAAGATCAGACAACAGGATTCAATCATTGCCGGATGCTCGAAGGCTGATGTATTGCTTGACTTCTTTAGTCCCCTGGGGATTGCTCTGCTCACCATCGAGGGGCATACGCAACCAACCAATATCTTCCGCCGTGAGTACGGCATTCAGTTCGCGCCAGGGTTCCTGCTGAAGGACCTTTAAGTAATTCAACTTGGTTTAAGGAGCCTCCGGTGAGATCACTGTCATATTCAAAACCAACCATGCCAATCTAACTCGGTGAACTCTGCGAAAAGAGGCAGGGGTTCAGCTTTTTGCGGTCTGACTCCAGCAACTGGATGGGATATTGAAGCTCGTCATTTGCCTCCTTTGGAGTAACAGCCGCCTGATAGCGTTGCAACGTATAGTGGGCCAGCGCTTTTCGCACTGAGAGCTGAAGCCTGCCATCGGGCATACCAAAATCTTTCTCGACCAAAGCCTTCTGACCATCATTCAGCTTTGTGTTGGGTATCAATGTCAGCGTAATAGATTCCTGCCACTGGCTATCATCTAATGGCGAAGGCGCAGCATCGTCTGTGGGCTTTGGTGTTCGGTCTATCCTGGACAAGATAAAATCCCGAAACCCTCCGCGTTTGTGACAATACGCTCTCGCATGCCATCGAAAGCCCGTATAAACCAAGGTATGCGGAGAAATAACGCTCTCACCCCAGGCGGGGTTGGCCATTGAGGCGTATAGAATTCGAATACTGCCTTCACGGCGGCAAGCCTTTATTACTTCCCTGACCACCTCTGGGCAAACTGACCTATCCGGCAGCTGAACCGAAGCAAGATTTGAATCGGTCTCCAGGGTAACAGCCATGGATTCACTGACCAGCCCCGAAACCATGCCCAGATACTCATTGATATGGCCTGTGGTCAATACGGGACGAAACCCCGGTTTTGGAACGTAGGCTTTAACCGCTGGGTCGTGAACCAGGGAATCCGGGTTGTGGTTTGCCATATACCGCTTAATATCGGCGGATGCCTGTTGCCTGCTGACGCCAAACCAGCCGATCAGCCTATTGGTAACAAGACGCCCCTCCCAGTAAGCCAACAACTCAATAGCCCTCATTCGAAGCAAGACTTCGTGCTTTTCAGCCACTATATCTCCAATTCCGCTTTTTATTGATCGCCAATTGTGCTGTAAGGTTGACAGTGTATAAAACTTAGGCACGGTAATGATAATTTATAAAAATCAAGGTTAATTTTATGGCTACCAAAGCACAGAAAGAGAAGGCTTGGAACAACGCGAAGACCATCAGGGGGAAAGACCCTGCCAAATATCGACAGGACCCCTACGGGAACACCATGTATAAGCCATCACACGGCAAGGATTCGGCTATGGGCTGGGATATAGACCACATCAAACCCAAAAACCGAGGCGGAAAAGACACAACACGAAACCTCCAAGCATTAAATTCAACCGTAAATCGAAGCAAGGGTGACTCGTTAAAGAAGAAAAGTCGGCACTCAAAAAAATAACAAGTAAACGTTACCTGTTAAGGAATATTCGAAGTGTTGGATATTTCATTTGAATTTAAATGGCAGGAAGGTATCACCCTGCAAGATGAATGCTTCTGTCGCGTCGAAGATGGGCAGAAGCTTATGATTTTCGGACTCAGATTGACGGGAGTGCACTTGTTCATTTTTTGTACTGGAAATGCGCACGAGAATCCATTCAGCCGATTGCCCTGTGAGAGATGGCTTTCGATCTGGTCATAGCTACTGTATAAATACGATAATCCGCAGTCCCTGTTCGGAATTTAGGCCATAATAGCAAGCTTTCTGGAGAGCAGGTGCCTGATTATGTGGGCAAGACACCGTTCCCGGCGCTCAGATTATCCTGCAATACATATTGAATAGGAGAAACCAATAATGTTTCGTATGCTTTTAAAACTCACTGGGTTAGGGCTCATAGCATCTGTCGCTGCTTCTGCTACAGCCCAAGTTTCTTTTTCCAGTGCCCATCATGACTACCGTGTGGTGCCAGTGGTTGAGGGCCTGGTTCAACCTTGGTCTATGTCATGGCTGCCAGGCGGTGACATGCTGGTCACCGAAAAGCCAGGGCGTTTGCGCATCGTGCGTGATGGCCAATTGCTACCCGAAGCGGTCCCGGGTGTTCCTGAAGTATTCTATCGGGGACAAGGTGGACTGTTTGAGGTCATCCCTCATCCTGACTTCAGTGATAACCGCTGGGTGTACCTCACTTATTCGCGTGTAGAAGGAAGCACGTCAGTGACTGCGATTGCGCGCGGTATATTTGAAAATGACCGTTTGAATAACACGACTGAAATCTTCGCTACTCAAGCCGAGGGTTTCGGTCACTACGGTGGCAAGCTGGTATTCGATGGTAATGGTTATATGTTCCTTACTGCTGGTGATCGCATGGCTCCCCCAGTGGGTGATCGAGATGAGTTAATGGCTCACCCAGCGCAGGACCTGGGTAATCACAATGGTGTGGTGATTCGCCTGCATGATGACGGTCGTGTGCCAGACGACAACCCCTTCGCTGGCGGGCGCGGTGCCTTGCCTGAAATCTGGAGTTATGGCCACAGAAGTCCGCAAGGTTTGGCTATCCACCCTGAAACTGGTGATCTATGGGAAACCGAACATGGCCCTCAGGGCGGTGACGAGTTAAACCGGATTGAGCCAGGAAACAATTATGGCTGGCCTGTAGTAGGGCGTGGTGTAAATTATGGTGAATTTGGTCGACCCATTCACGTGGGTATTGCTGAAGAAGGTATGACTGACCCAACACGTTTTTGGGTGCCTTCGATTGCTACCTCTGGTTTGATGATCTATTCAGGTGATAAATTTCCATTGTGGTATGGCAGCATTTTCTCCGGCTCCCTGGCCGGTGAACAATTGGCTCGGATGCACATGGACGACAGCTATCGCAATGTGATCGTTGAAGAAACACTGGCTTATGGCATTGGTCGTATTCGTGATGTGCGCCAGGGTCCTGATGGATACATCTACCTGGCGATCTCTGATCGCGAAGGTGCAGAAACAGCAGTAGTTCGCTTAGAGCCTACTGGCTAGTCTGATAATTTTAAAAAATAAAAAAGGGGCTCTATGAGTCCCTTTCTTACGAGTATTTGTTTTTACGTCTTCTCGTCTTCACTAAAAATCTCTTCAAGTGGTTTTTCAAATAATCTTCCAATCTTAAATGCCAAAGGCAAGCTTGGATCATATCTTCCTTTCTCGATAGCATTAATTGTTTGGCGAGATACACCCAGGGCACCTGCCAGTGCAGCTTGTGAAAGATTTCGCTCTGCGCGTAGTACTTTTAGTGTGTTGTTCATCGGTTGTATGCAATTGTTCGAATTACTTGTGCTGCCATTTGTGATAAGGCAAATATCGCTAACATTTCATTTATACCTGGCTCTTCGATCCCCACGTTTTCCAAACACATGAACAAAATCAGTGCGAAGATTCCGGCCCCGAATCCCAGGGCCAGCGCTTCAGATTGAATTTTACGAGTGAGCTCATCGATGCCGGTGTAGAACAAGTAGTAGCGATGGAACACGAGTAAAGTCATAGCAGCAGGCAATAGTGCTACTGGCCATATCCAGGCCCGGGGGATAAGCGAATTCTCTACTGTATAGTCTGAAATGGTGAAGACGATAGCCTACAACAAACACCAAAACACATAGTTAAGTGAAAGATTCGCCTCTTTCGATTGATATGTATTTTTAGAGGGTTCTGATGGTTGCATAGAGTTAGTCATCTGTGGTCTCCCGATGGTCTCTGATTGTGTAGGTTGTGTAAAAGTTGCCTGACATGTTTTTAATATATGGCTTGTTTTACTTTATGTAAAGCGTAGTTTACATTCATATTTGATCTTCAGCCAGGGATTCAGTTATTGGGGAAATTGCAAAGAGAGTTAAGGCATTGAAAAATATCAAATAAAACGGCCTTTATTCTCCCAGGCTTAACTATATGTTAAAAAGCCTGCGAACAGGGTATGTATGGGGGAGAGGACCATGGCTAAATCGGCAGCAGAGCATTTGAATGCTGATAAGCAATCCAAGATGGTTGTTTTGGATAAGGACTTCGCAGGGGTTAAGAAGGGCCAGATGTTGTTTGTTGCAACGCCAAAGATAGTTGCCGACTACATCAAAAAAATCCCCTATGGTGAAACCCGTTCGATCGAACGCATGCGCCGAGAAATGGCGCGACGCAGAAAATGTGATGCTTCCTGCCCGGTTTCTACGGCGATTTTCATTCGCATTGCTGCACAGTCAGCAATTGATGAAATGGATGCAGGTAAAGCGACAGATGCAGTGATTCCGTTTTGGCGTCTATTAAGCAGTAAAGACAAAATCACCAAAAAATTGACCATCGATTCCGCCTGGGTAGATCAGCAGCGCGAGTCTGAAGCTGCTTAGAGTTATTTGACGTCTTAGTCGGTAAAACTCCTCGTCATTCGTCTCCTTTGTAAGTAATCTGCTTACAAAGGAGACGCAGTATGAACCTTAAAAAGCTCAAACAAGCCGAGGCGGCATTTCTTGCACAATATCCAGAGGGCTTCAAGCATCCGGACATGGTGAAGATTGGTAAGAAGCACAAAATGGATAGCATGATTGCCCAAGTCCAGGAAAGCTTCGCCAAACCGCGTTTTAAAGACAGTGATGTAATTGTTGACGATATGGTGCGCTTGGTCGGGCGCTCCTCCATGGTATCAATGTTTGAAAAGCCGAAGTTTCGTGACTTCGCCAGATCTTTAAATGCAGCGGAAAAGGAAGCATTGGCATCCGGGTTGCGAAATCAGTTACACGGCAATCAGCAGAAGGGGTTCGAGATGGTGTTGTCTATCCTGCAAAGTCGCAAACTGGCTAAATGGTCATTGATAAGTATTTTACCCGTGTATTTCAAGCCTGATGACGAGGTATTCGTTAAACCCACCACGGCTAAGGGAGTCATTGCGCAATTTGAATTAGAAGGATTGGTATATAAACCCCAACCCAGTTGGGGGTTTTATGCAGCCTATAGAGACGAAATTCTGAAGATGAAAAAGAAAGTGAGGAAGTCTTTGTCACCCAATAATGCCGCATTCACCGGATTCTTAATGATGGCGATACGGTATTATCAGTAAATTTATTGGCTGCTGGACTTTTGTTTTTTGAAAAACTCAAACAAATAATTCAGGTTCCCGGTTTGGCCGCTGTAGGCAGATTGATCACCTGAATCCATAGTTTCGTCCTGGTGCAAGTCACTTCATACCTGCACGGTGGTGCTGGATCTTGACGGCATATCAAATAAAATCACACTAACGATTTGACTACTGCCGCGTATGTCTAACTCTTCTAATTCTTCAGAAGTGCCACGGATAATTTCTATGTAATCCACTTGATCAGCAGCAATACAGCTGAGCTGACTGCATCCTTCGCTGCTCTTGTCAGTAATGCGCTGGCCAATTGCCATTGATCAGTACTTAACCTGCTCTGTAGCCCCAGGGTGGTGTCTTCCACGATTTCCTCGCAGGGCCAGTCCAGTTCCGAGAATCCTGTGCAACATGCCATTGGTTGATACTGGGTAGAATTCTGCGAAATTAAGTCGATTTATAAACGATTATTGAATTGTCCGGCATTTCCTTCCTTGGCAGAGTTTGAGAGTGTTCAGCAGTTACATGCGCGGACAAGACCAATAAACCGAGGCTCGTCAGGGTCTTAAATTTTGAACATAACTGCATGTCGCGGAACAATCCGAAAAATACGATTTTCGTAATGATAATCCCGGCGGTCAGCTTTCCTTGCTCAATGCCCTGTGAGCGCCAGCGGTGTTTCATAAAACTGTGAGTATTATATCGACCAATAATTTTAGGGAACCTCTGATTAATTACCTACGTTGTTATTGCTGCGTTAAAAATCAGCTCAAAATGCGCATTTATGGCCTATAAACTGCGCTTTTTCGCTGATTTTTGCCTTGCACTAACTGCCTTGCAAACAGTAATCAGAGGCCAGGGCAATCGACTGAATGCCTATTTTGTGTCCAAGATGGGCAGAAGTTGATAATTTTTGGGCTCAGATCGACGAGGGGGTGCCATTTGTTCACTTTTTGTCCTAGAAATCTGTGCGAAAATCCATTCAGTCGATTGCCCTGAATCAGAGGCTCCTTAGACTTTGTTATATTATATGGGGATATAACGTGAAACTGGCCTCAAATGTGGCAATTTCGTGACAATCCCCGAAAACGGCTTCGCAAGTAATACGTCAAGTGTTAAAAACCAGGTTGCAGCAATAGGATTGGTGTGCCGATGTTATTTCTTACAGGCTTGCAAAGCTGCCAATAGGCTGAATTTCGTGAACCACCCCCAGGCCCCTGTACTTCTGTTTCCCACTCATTATTTGGGCAATTTCATCCTCGGACTTCCCTGGGTGGCAAACGTGCTGCGTCATCATCCAGATGCCCTGGTAGTTCTCGATGGCCAATTTGAGTCGATGGCGCGATTGGTTTTAGGCAAGAACGCTAATCTGCTGTTGTATCCCCGCGAAGAAATCTCCAAAGGCCAAAAGATGTTAAGTAGAGCGACTTATTACTGGCGCTTCATACGAGATCTGCGTGGCAGTAAGCGCAATGTCATTCTGGATCTGGAAGGAGAGCGTTTTACCGGAGTGCTTGCCCGACTTAGTGGCTGCGCGCACCGAGTCGGTCCAGCAGGTAAGCGCGCAGACAGCTTTTATACAGATATTCGTGACTTGAATTACCAAAATCATCGATTTAATGCTTTTGGTGAAATCGTTGAAGGGTTTACTAACGGCACTCGCCCTGAGAGTCGATTCAACGTCGATATCGATGAGCGCAGTCACAAGAATGTCATGAATCTTTTGAGAGATTGGGATCAGAGCCGACCTTTGGTGGCTATTCATCCTGGTGCCAGCGTGCCATACAAGTTATGGCCCCGATCTCATTTCGTTGAGCTTGTGAAGTTGCTCGACGGAAAGGGTTGTCAGATTGCCTGGGTCGGTGCTGGCAGCATGGATTGCGAAATCATAGAAGATATTTCAGCGCAACTGGGCGATGCCGGAACTATCAATCTCTGTAACTGTCTGAGCTTCGTAGAATTGACCGCGCTCTATACCCATTGCGCACTGTTTGTAGGGGGCGATAGTGGGCCGATGCACCTGGCGGCGTCAACCGGTATACCAGTGTTTGCATTGTTTGGTCCCAGTGACGAGTCGATCTGGGCGCCATTAGGTGACAACGCCCATCTGGTTAGAAGCGCACAACCTTGCGGTGAGCACTGCAATGCTTTCCACTGTGACTTTGAGTATCGGTGTATGCAAACATTAAAGCCCGCTGAAGTAATTACTGAAATCGAAGCACAACTCCCTGATTTGCAGCCTGTGTCTGTGACAGAGGCGGCACCTGTTGCTGCAGCGGCGATGTATGAAAAGTTACCGGTAAGCGCATATATCATTACCCGCAATGAGTCTGAGAATGTCGGTGCCTGTCTCGATCGACTGGTGGAATTTGATGAAGTCATTTTAGTCGATAGTGGCAGTACTGATGGTACTGTCGAAATTGCTGATCAATATGAGAATGTAAAAAGTTCCCATCGCGACTGGACCGGATTCAGCGACCAAAAATCCTACGCCCTGGAATTATGTAATAATGAATGGGTGTTAAATGTAGATGCTGATGAAATACTCTCTGACCAGTATTTAGACGATGTGCGTCGGGTCGTGAGCGCCAATAAAGTGGACGCTTTGGAATCCAGTCGAGTATTGAGGCGCTGGGGAATTGAGCCAAAAAGTTTTGAGACACGAGATCGATTAATTCGTTTATTTAGAAAGAGTGCAGGTCAGTACAAGCCTCGCAGGGTCCATGAAAGTATCTCCATCAATGGGGTAATTGAAAAAACTGATTCGGTTATTGAGCACTTCGAAAATCTGACTTACACCCAGCGCGTCGACAAAGCCAATCGATACAGTCAGGCGAAGGCAGAAGACAAGTTTGAAAAAGGCGATCGAGGCTCGGTCTTCATTTTGATTTGCATCTTCCCAGTGTCATTTATTCAATCCTATTTATTGAAAGGAAATTTTCTCGACGGCGTAGATGGTGTGCTAAGCAGTATGAATACAGCTTATTATAAATTTATGAAGTACGCGAAACTCTATGAGCTCACGAAAGGGCGACGTAAGAAATAATGCTGTTAACCCGCTCTAAAGTTTCAAATCCACAGCTAGCGATTCGAGATAGTCAGCTATCTGTTTCTCCACCTGTTCATCGCTGATTCCCATCAGCATCAACATATTTCGCAGGATCATCAGACTGGATTCCAGTAATTCTGGAAACACATGGTTTGCACCCAGCGAGATAAGCTCGTCATAGTGATCGTGATTCTGGCATCTCACTATCATCCTTACATCTGGATCTTGTTGTCTGATGCGGGTAACGGCAGCTTTTCCTTCCTCGATTGATTTGAAAGTGAGAACCACAAGACTTGCTGTCTTTAAATGGCACAGGTTTAGAATCTCGACATTATTGTTATCGCCATAAACAACATTCTTTCCTCGTCTACGGCCTGCTGCAACCACATCGATGTCTTTTTCAATCGCTATGTAATCGATGCCATTTTGATCAAGTGATTCAGCCAGCAGGGTACCCAGTCTTCCGTAGCCACCAATGATGACATGCTTATCCAGATGGAGATTGATCTGCGAGCTGGCGCTGATTGCTTTGCCGTCTGTTGAAAACTTTTTGCCAAACTTAACCGAATTACGAATAAGGAACGGACTGACGATCATGCTGAATATGGCAATCATAATGATGAACGATGCCTGGTTCGAAGGGATGGCTTCGTTCGCTAATGCCAAAGTCATCAAGGCTAATCCAAATTCACCGGCTTGTGCGAGATTCAAGCCAACAGAAACCGCATCGCTGGCGCTATACCCCAATAGCTTAACTACTGCAGCCACTGCCAGGCATTTGATCACAATTAATCCTGTTGTGAAGAGAAGGATTCTCGGCCAATAATCTACTAGCAATACCAGATCCAGGTTCATTCCAATAGTGACAAAAAACAGGCCCAGCAGAATGTCTTTGAAGGGTCGAATGTCATTTTCAATTTGGTATTTACAGGGTCCTTCGCCCAGCATCATGCCGATAAGGAATGCGCCAAGGGTCATGGACAAATGAAAACTGTGGGTAAGCCAGGCAGCAAGCAAAACAATGGCAAGAGTTGTTAGAACGAAAATTTCCTGAGAATTGCTTTTGCTTACTTCGTTATAGATCGGCGGCAGTACCCAGATGCCGACGGCAACAAGTATGGCTATTAGCAGTGTTGAGTTAAAAGCAGCGGTAGTTAGCGCAGGAACAGGATTGCCTTCACCTCCTGCTGCCAATACCGGTACCAGGATCAAAAACAACACGGCAACCAGGTCTTGGAAAAGCAGAACGCCAACTGAAAGCTGTCCGTGCAGGGAATGGAGCTGCCGGTTGTTGGACAGTTCTCTTGTTACTATCGCAGTAGAAGACAGGGCGAGGCTGCCAGCGATGATAAGCGCAATGGCGGTACCGGCTGCCCAGAAATAGACAGCGAGGAAAAAGATTACCGTACATACTATGACTTGAAAACTGCCCACGCCAAAAACAGCAAAACGCAGGGTGAGCATTTTTTTGAAACTGAACTCTAGACCCAGTGCGAATAACAGAAACACCACACCAAACTCGGCTATAAAGCCAAACTGATCTGGATTAGAGATTAATCCTAAGCTGGACGGACCGATTATGGCTCCAACAATGATGTATGCCACGATTGTTGCCATGTTGAAGCGGCGCAGGATAAGGATTCCGAGCAAAGAAAAAGAAATAATCGTCAGATATTGCTGAAACAGATCTTCTGACATTTCTTTGATTCCTATAAGCGATAATGATGGGTTAGTAAACGGAAAGCATAAATGAAAAAGCCAGAGTACAACAAAGTCATACTCTGGCTCAGCACATTAATTGTAAGGGTCTTAGGAAGCATGTTAGCTAGATTGGGTTAAAAATCTTAGCAGTTTGTGATGAGTTCTTTGTATAAGTTGTCTCTGCGATGATTGAAGCGGTATTCAGTTTCTTTCCTAGGCAGATAAAACGTGTGTTTTGGCACATCCTTAAATTGGCTGAGACGTCATTTGGCATACGCCCAAAAAGATTCGATGCCATTGATGTGGGTATGGCCTGTCGCCCATTCGTTGTCACCCTGATGAACCCGGAAGTGCTTGGCATAGCCGACATCAACCCAGCAGCCGTCATAGGCTCTCCAGCCATCTGTGTAGATGAGGCTATCCAGGGGGCTTCTGATTAATGTTTGCGAGGCAGTTAGTGTAAGGCAAAAATCAGCGAAAGAGCGCGGTTTATAGGTCATACATGCACATTTTGAGCTGATTTTTAACGCAGCAATAACAACGTAGGTAATTAATAGGTAATTAATCAGAGGTTTCTTAGGAGTAGATTAGCAGTTAATCTGCTTCCTAAGACCCATTGTAAATACTACAAGGACGTTTCGTATGTCGAAAACTTGTCAGTATACTGACTGGCTGGATCCGAAAGATGTGTAGCGAGATTGGACTTGCCATCCATCTGTACTTTTAAAAATGCCAGCACAAATCGTGCAAGTGTGGCTTTCTCGGTGCCGCTATTGGTGACGAACATATGGTCGCCTTCTGCCAGCTCCATGTATATCTTGTTGCTACCCACACTGTCATACAATAACTTTGCATGGACCTCAGGTGGTGCTACTTCATCCGCCGCAGAGGCAATAACGAGTGCTGGCGCGCTGATAGATCTGTAATCTCCGCTAAATGATTGGCCAGGTTCGCAACAATACAAGGCCAATGGAATTACAGCGGCAATGTTATCTCCCAGTTCAGCAGCAGCGGCCAGAGACGCCCCACCACCCATGGAATGGCCCATAATTCCTATCTTTTCCGGATCAATCTTATTGTTAACTGGTGCCTCGCTATTGTGATTTTCTGACTTAATGAAATCGACTGCAGCAATCAATGCGTCAACACGTGCGGCTAAACCGTCTGTTGGAGTGTTGGTTTCCAGTATGAAAACTGAGTAACCGAGAGACGCTAATGCTGGTCCCCACCATTCGTACATGGAAGCGTTAGCACGAAACCCTGGTACCAATGCAATCGCGCCATTGGGCGGATCGAAACTCAGGGTAAGAGGATAGAACACCACAGCGCCAGAAAACGCATCTGGAGTTGAACTGGGTTCATAGGTGCGAACTTCATAGATGCGTTCATTGAATTCGCGGCCTGCGGCAAGACCAACCTGCCGACCTTCTGGGCGATATCGCCCCTGGCTGTTGTCCTGACCCAGGCTAATGTTGGGCAAACCCAGCAAGCTAAGGATGAGTGCCAATAATAGGCCTGAAGTCCAAATGACTCTTTCTTTAGGCAATATCATCTCGCGATACCTCTTCATTGCTCTATATTTTTGTTTCGACCCAAATATAGCAGACCAATTTGGGCAGAGAAACTCAGGAAAAGTACCGAATCTGTTGGTCTGAAGCCAATTGGACCTTGTCTCAGAGAGTCTATATGCTCTGCTTTCCAAAAATAGAGGTAAATCGACAATGCTGCACTCTAAACAAGGATTCAACATCCTGAAAAAGGTCACTGTTTCTGGCTGCCTGTTGCTCGTCTTGACGTTGCTTTCCAACACTGGACAGGCGCAAGAGCTTGGAGACCATCAATACACATCAGAAGCTGTTCAGGCGGGATTACGGGTTTATTCACGAGAATGTGCGCTGTGCCATGGCCCTCAAGGTGATCTGGTAAGCGGGATCAATCTTGCTCGCGGTCAATTTCGCACTGCCACCTCAGACGATGATTTACGCAGCGTGATTGCCGAAGGTCGTGCTCAGGGACAAATGCCTGCTTTTGCGCTCAATGAGTCAGAGCTGGATGGTGTTATTGCTTATATACGGGCGGGACTCGATCCTGATGGTGTCGCAATTCGAATAGGTGATGCGGTAAAAGGAAAGGCTTTGTTCGAAGGCAAAGGTGAATGCTCTTCCTGCCATCGGGTCAATGGTGTTGGTCCGAGAACTGCACCGGATCTTAGTGAGATTGGTGTGACCCGTTCGCCTGCCAGTCTGCAACTCAATCTGGTTGATCCTGCTGCGGCAATATTGCCGATCAATCGACCGGTACGTATGGTTACCCGAAATGAAGAAACGATTACCGGGCGCAGACTCAACGAAGATACTTATACGGTACAGATAATTGATTCAGAAGAGCAGCTACGATCACTGGTGAAGGAAGAGTTAGTGACATACGAAATCAGTCTTGAACCAAGTAAGCAGCCAACGACATTAAATACTGAAGAAGTGGCTGACATTGTGGGCTATCTGCTGACTTTGACAGGAGAGCAGTAATGAAATTCTCTCATACATTTATAACAGCTATTACTTTTTGCCTGGAACTGGTATCCATTGCCAATGCTCAGGTCCCGTATGAACGCATACTTAACGCGCAAGACGAGCCGCATAACTGGCTGACATACAACGGCAGTTATTTAAGTCAACGTTATAGCTCGCTTGACCAAATAAATGCAGACAATGTGGGAGGTCTGAAACTTAAATGGGTCTTACAAAATCAGGTTTTCGGTGCCTGGCAGTCTAATCCCTTAATTGTGGATGGGATCATGTATGTCACCGAGCGCCCCAATAGTGTTATGGCAGTAGATGCTGTCACCGGTCGTGTGTTTTGGAAGTATCGTCATACCAATGATGAGCGTGCGAGAGTCTGCTGCGGTGCCAATAATCGCGGCGTGGCACTCCTCGGGGATATGGTCTACATGGGAACATTGGATGCCCGATTGGTTGCTCTGGACAGGATCAATGGAGCGGTACTCTGGGATGTCGAGGTTGGAGATGTAGGTCTGGCCTATTCAATAACCATGGCGCCTTTGGCGGTTAAAGACAAAATCATCGTTGGAGTTGGTGGCGGCGAGTTCGGTATTCGTGGCTATGTAATGGCTTTTGATGCTGAAACCGGAGAGCAAGCCTGGAAAACCTATACCATTCCTGGTCCTGGCGAGCCTGGTCATGATACCTGGCAGGATGACGACTGGATGTATGGTGGTGCGCCAGTATGGATCACTGGCTCGTTTGATGTTGAGCAAAACCTGACATTCTGGGGCGTAGGTAATCCAGGTCCTGACTGGAACAACGAGCAACGCCCCGGTGACAATCTCTATTCTGATTCAGTCATTGCTCTGGATGCAGATACGGGCGAGTTGAAGTGGTATTTCCAGTTCACACCAAATGATCCTTACGACTACGATGCGGTGCAGGTACCTGTGCTAGCTGACATTGATTGGAGAGGTGAGCCGAGGAAGGTCATGATGTGGGCCAATCGTAATGGCTACTTTTATGTCCTGGACCGAACCACTGGTGAGTGCTTAGTTGCTGACAACTATGTGCGGGTAAACTGGTCCAGTGGGCTGGATGAAAACTGCCGCCCAATCATTACTCCACAACCTGATGGTATGCCTACTTACCCGGGTAACCAGGGAGGAACCAATTGGTATCCTCCTGCCTTTAGTCCTCGTACAGGGTTGTTTTATTTCAGTGCCTGGGAAGACTATGCCACGATTTATTATTCGGAAGAGCAGGAATATGAGCCAGGCAGTGCCTTCCTCGGCGGAGGATTCTCAGTTCTTGCTCCTTCGCCAGGAGCACCTACTATCGGTATTGGCCGAACCAATCCGATTAACAACTGGACCGACGAGGTAGGGCATGCATCGCTGAAAGCTATGGATCCTAATACAGGTCAGGAAGTGTGGGAGTTTGAACAATTCGATGTGAGTGATAGCGGCATGCTTACGACTGCCAGTGATCTACTAATCACTGGCGGAAGGGAGGGTTACTTTCATGTCCTGGACGCGAGAAATGGCGAACTTCTTTATCACAGGAATTTAGGCGGTCAGATTGTGATGGCGCCGGTTACTTTTATGGTAGATGGTGTGCAATATGTTTCTATAATCTCCGGCAATAGCCTTTTTACTTTCGCGCTGGAAGACTAGGGCCTGTTCACACTAATTGAGTGGCCTCTGCTGGAGGGCATTTTTGCGCTCAGCGAGGCAGAAAGAGTGCCGTATATAACTATATACAAACGATTGATAACGAAGCTGGGCGCAAAAATGCCCCTGGCCCTTCGGGTTGGGTTGCGGCTAAAAAAGTGCCAATTGTCGTTGCTCGTCGCGCATTTGGAATCACCAAACTACGCTCCTCGCGCCTCAATTGGCGCTTTTTTAGTCACAACAGAGATCACTCAATTAGTGTGAACAGGCCCTAGAACCAGGGTAACTATCTATATGCACTATATGCAGAATGCAGATTTCGGGCCTGCGCCTCAAGTATGCCTGTGCAGGGAGTTACCATGCTCTCTGCTTTGGCTGGTATTGGATTCGTAGTTTGGGCACCTGAGCAGCAGTGGGGTCTTCTGCGCCTGACGATGTTTAGTGAAGGTACGATCACAAATCGAGAAATATCAATGTCCAGCGCAGGAGAGAATCTGATTGTGGTCTTAGCCAGGGTGTGTGAAGGGTCTGAGTCATTTACGGCTGAAGATTTAATCGTCCTCAACTTCTTTTACAATGAAACCATTGAGATAATAAACCGTATGCGCGGTCTTTATCCGGAGAATGCCCGGGAGGGGAATTCTCTGGAAGGTAGATTCAGCTTTATATTTGGCAGCGGGTCGAGCGTGGCAGGAATCGTTCGGTGTAGATTCAGATGTGCGGGAACCAGTTGATGCCTACCTTGCAGCGCTGGGACTACCAAACTCTGCAGAAGCATTTTCAGCCTGGAAAGACAGGGCAGTTGAAATTGAGCGAGACTGGAACCAGCGGAAATTAAGGTATATACCTAAGGAGCCTCTGATTAATGTTTGCGAGGCAGTCAGTGCAAGGCAAAAATCAGCGAAAAAGCGCAGTTTATAGGTCATAAATGCGCATTTTAAGCGGATTTTTAACGCAGCAATAACAACTGTAGGTGATTAATCAGAGGTTCCCTAAAAATGTACCGAATGAGGTGTGTTATGAAGAAAGTATTGATAAGCGCGGTATTGATTAGCTTTACCCTGCAATCGTTTGCGCAGGATAGTGAAGTATCTGAAGGGCTTGAGACTGCCCTGAGCCAGCTTCTTGTGGAATCAGGCGCACTGGCTATGGGAGAGCAGATGTCGGAGTTATTTGTCAGTCAGATGGCGCAAGGCTTACGGCAATCTCACCCAGATCTCCCGCCCGCCGCGTTTGAAGTTATTCGCGAGGAAACAATCGCGGTCATCAATGAAGAACTCGATCGAGGTTCGTTTCAGGCGATGCTGATACCGATTTATGCACAGTTTTATACTTTGGAAGAAGTACAGGAGTTGCTGGCATTCTATCGATCACCAATTGGCCGAAAAACCGTGGAAGTGTTGCCTGCATTAGGCAGGGATTCTGCTCAGGCAGGGGAGCGTTGGGGTATGCTGGTGGCCCCCACAATAGGGGCTCGCATTACCAGACGATTGCAGGAAGAAGGTTTTGACCTCGACTAAAAGTCCGTTTGAAATACAGGCAGTGAAAGAACCTGCCTGGGATCGAACCAATCCATTTACTATTGATGTGCTTGCAGGGGATCAACATGTTGACGGTTACGGTCATGTCTCTACTCATAATTATGTGCAATGGATGATTGACTGCGCATTTGCCCATTCGACAGCGCTTGGGCTGCCGGAATCCCGATGCCGAGAACTTTCAAGGGGGATGGCGGCAGTGCATTTAAATGTGGCTCTAGTGGGGTCGGCCTACGCAGGTGACCAATTGCAGGTATCCACCTGGATCAATAAGTCAGATGGAAAATTCCGATTATCCCGCCATTGCCAGATTATTCATGTTGCATCAGATCGCACTCTGGCTCGTGGCGGTTTCGATTTCGTCTGTATTAATCTGGATAACGGTAAACCGGTAAGAATGCCCCCGGAGTTTATTGATACTTATAAGGTTGAAAGCGAAGAAATCACTTCCTGAGAATCTGCAACTCAAACCCCTGATACCGGGGGCGAAAATCGTCAAACTTTGTCACTTTTCAATGAGTTAAACCCTAGGAATCGGCGGTAAAAGCTGGATAATTTAGCCTCTTGAATTATCCCCTTGCTGCTTGTGGGCAGAATTTCAAAGAAGCGCCCGGGAATGTCCGAGCCAACGCTGATAATTAAGGAGAAGTCCATGCAAGTTATTGATCTAAGGAAGGTTTTTTTAGCCATCCTTATACTGTTAAGCTCCATGCTGGTGAGCGCGCAGGACAGTGTAGAGTGGTTCACCCTGGGTAATGACTTTGCCCATACCCGCTATACACCTGCTGACGAACTCAGTCCTGACAACTTTACCGAAATGGAAGTTGCCTGGGAATGGGATGGTGCCAGCTTTGGTGCGGTGAGTGGTCGTTCTACTCCATCCTATATTGATGGGTTGCTTTATACTGTTGCGGGTTACAACCGCCACGTGATCGCAATCGATCCAAAAACAGGTGAGACAGTCTGGTCTTATCGCGAACCAAAGACTCCTCGTGCTGAGTATTCGATGCGTGCTGACTATGGTAAGGGTGTCGCGTTTGGCTACATCGATGGCAGTGGTGCGGTATTAATCGTTTCTCCTGGCTTCTTCCTGACAGCGCTGGATGCAAAGACCGGTATTCCGCTGGATAACTGGGGAACTCCAGTTCCCATTGAAGGTTTTCCAGAAAGTGGTGTTGTGGATATGCTGAAGGATTTGGGACATCCCTACGACCCTTATGAAGGTATTCCTTTAGAAACGGGTTACATCACTTCTTCTTCGCCACCAATCGTAGTTAATGACACTATCGTAGTTGGTAACTCTGCCGAACAGGGCTATCACCAGTCGCGTATTGAAAACGTGCCAGGTGACATTCTTGGATATGATCTGAACACTGGCGAATTTAAATGGAAGTTCAATGTAATTCCCAAGCCAGGTGAGTACGGCCATGAGACTTGGGAGAATGATGCATGGGAATGGACCGGTGACGTTTCTTCCTGGGCCCCATTGTCAGCCGATATCGAAAATGATCTGGTTTACATCCCAACCAATAGCGCCACGATTGACTACTATGGCGGTTTCCGTCCTGGTGACAATCTCTATGGCACCAGCATCATTGCCTTGAATGCGTCCACTGGTGAGAGGGCATGGCACTTCCAGTTTGTGAAACACGAAATCTGGAACTTCGATACGCCGACCGCTCCAGTGCTAATGGATTTAAAGGTTGATGGTCGCGAGATTCCAGCAGTTGTGCAGGCCACCAAGCAGGGCTGGTTATACACTTTTGATCGTCTAACCGGAGAGCCGGTATGGCCAATTGAAGATCGTCCTGTGCCACCTTCAATTGTTCCAGGTGAGGTATTATCGCCCACTCAACCTCATGTGACCTGGCCAGAGCCATACTCGCTGCAAGGTTTCAGTGAAGACGACATGCTTGATTTCACGCCAGAGTTGAAGGCGCAATCTATTGCGGTAATGGAAGACTACACAATGGGTGGACTATTTAATCCACCGATTCATGCCGACAATCCAGACGGTAAATATGCCGCTATGAACTGTCCTGGTGGTGCAGGGGGTGTAAACATCACATCGCCTCCAGTGGCGGATCCTGTCACGAATACTTTCTACCTGTCTGAGCACACGGCATGTTTTGCACTGCGTTTACTTCCAGGTGAGGAAGCAGACCTGTTGTTCCTGAACTCAACGGGTGTAACGATTGCGCAATACGCTAATGGTGTTCCAGGTGCTACCGCACGCCCACCGCGTCACCCAAGTGGACTGCCAATCTGGAAGCCGCCTTATAGCACTATCGTGGCTTACGATATGGATACTGGTGAAAAAAAATTCACTATTCCAACTGGTGAAACGCCACAGCGCTATAAAGATGCATTTGAGCGTGCAGGTGTCGATGAATCAGTTTATGGCAATACTGGTACCGGTGCATCGGTACCCATGGTTGTCACGCCTACTATGCTGGTGTACTCCGATACTGCTACAGATGGCACGCCAATGCTGTGGGCCCTGGATAAGGACAGTGGTGAGATACTTGCCGAGATCGAGGCTCCGGCGCGTTCCAACTACGGTATGAGTAGCTGGGTGCATGATGGTCATCAGTACATCATGTTGCAAACTTCATCCAAGTTGACGGCAATAGCATTGCCCGCTGCGCAGGATACTGGAGGCGGTGTACACTGATGTTTATGCGTAGCACTTCCCTGTACTTACGATTGTTCGTTGTTGAACGCTGCTGGCGTAGAAGTGTGATTCTATTTTACTGATGCGCGGCCTCCGGCTGGTGAGCATAGCTCACCGTGGTTCGGATTATGCTCGAAGTTTACGCTTTGATGTCGCTTGTTTTCTAACCCCAGTATCCGCTACGCGGATGTTGGTATCCCTGCCTCAATGCAGAGATATTTTCGAAATAATAAAAAGGTAGCCAATGGCTGCCTTTTTGTCTTCAGGGCAATGGACCAGTCACCGCAGTAACCAACCTGACCTGGTGCTGCGGCGGGTAAGGCAATAGCAGTCAGCCTGGCACCAGTCTGCAGTATGATGTACTGATGACCATCATGGGTCTCGGTTGCTCATGCCATAGCGGCTCTGAGCAGGCACTTCAATACGGCCAACTTCCTCACCAGTTTGTTTGTCGATTACATAGAGCAATGCAATCTGCCCATCGTGTCCACATCCGGATAAATCAACAAATTGGCAGCCACAACCATGGAGACGACATTGCCGGTACCTGTATCGCCGATATCAATCCCTTCAAGCGCAGGGTTGTTGCGAATGCAGTCCGGCGTCTCACCTGTTGGAAGCATCCACACATGCTCACCAGTATCCATATCGATTGCAGTGATACGGCTATAGGCGGCCTCACATGAGGACTACCTGAACGCATGTGAGGGCGACGTCCGCTGTGGTCGTTTGCATTACGTGAGAAAGTCATGTCAGTTGGTTCAGGAATCTGCGCATCTGCCTATTCACCTGGAATAACGCGCAAGTTCCCACAGTTATTCATGGAAGACATGTAAAGGATATTAGGGAGCCTCTGATTAATGTTTGCGAGGCAGTTAGTGCAAGGTAAAAATCAGCGAAAAAGCGCAGTTTATAGGTCATAAATGCGCATTTTGAGCTGATTTTTAACGCAGCAATAACAACGTAGGTAATTAATCAGGGGTTCCTTAAATTTGCCGGTATTTTTGTCATGGGCAAGAATGTCACCAGGTATGTTTCAATTCTGACCTGCAAATAACCTCACTCTGCTGAATTACCAACTACGATTGTGTCATTCACAACGATCGGTGGTGATGTAACCAACTTTCAGGCGGGTCGTATGGGTCATAGTCATGGCCCAGATCAGCCAGCATGTCTATCACGCCAGTTTCGGGAAAACTTTCAATTGGAACTTGTCATCCCCAATCTTTCAGCGGCTTTCCTGCTTTCGCATCGAGAGCAACCAGCAAGAAGCCGGGAGGAGAGATGATCACCACGCCTTTGCCATCAATCTCGGTATGTATGATGCCTTTACCATAGGAAGCGCACATGGAATATTCCCAGCGCCCTGTATTTGGTAGGCGGAACGACCACAGCGTCTCTCCAGTTTTGAGGTCAATGGCCCCAACATGGCGGCATGGACCAGATACGGTGTAGAGGGTGGCATTACTATAACCTGGCGTGGAGCGGCCACTGTAACCTTCAAAGGTCGCGCCGCCCCATTCCCAGACAACTTCCATACTTTCGAAATTTTCAGCGGTGATTTCCACTGATGAGGTATATCGGGTGTACCATTCGATGCTGTCTTGTGCGAATGCGATTGATGCAGAGATCAATGCAGAATATGGCTTATTCTTCTCATGGATCATGCCCTCAAATAGAATTGAACTTTGAAAGCATGGTGTGGAGTGGCTGCAATGGAAATTCCAATTTGTTACAGATTTTATGGCGCTAGCCGCTTCGAATCGATGGCGTAGAGCGTATCTCCTAAGCGAGAATCCAAACTTACCTGCAGGCAGACCCGACCCAGCCCTTCACCAAAGAAACAGGGCAATCGACTGAATGGATTTTCGTATGCATTTCCAGTATAGCAGATGAACAAGTGCACTCCCTCGTCGATCTGAGTCCGAAAATCATAAATTCCTGCCCATTTTCGACGCGACAGAAGCGTTCACTCGATTGCCCTGACCAAAGAAGAAAGGCGTTAGCCTATGTATTGTTGTGCTTTCGCATAACCCATGCCGACCTCGCCCCTGTAAGCCCGGTGGGGATTTGACTGCCAGGCCCCTGGCAGATCTCGCTTCGGGAATGCGCTCTACGCCATCTTTCGAATAGAGAGCTTCCTCAATTACGCATTTGTGCTACTTCAATTCGGAACAGTCTGATCCCAATTCAGGGCATTGTGTTTTTCCAGGATTTCCATCAACCGGTCGATTGGAACGGCTCGTAACTCGCCACGGGATGAGGAGACGGTGGTGGCTTTGAAGATTGCGTTATAGATAGCTTCTTCGGTGGCCTCGGCTGTAGCCGCAAATAGCGGCGACATTGATGCATTCACCAGCTGTTCGGTAGTGACCGGATCTTGACTGGTTCGGGGTTTTCTTGCCGAAGGATGGGTAGAAAAGGAAATGACATAGTCACCAGAGCCATTGCTGGCGTAGGAACCAGTGCGGCCCAGTCCCATGATGGCGCGCATACCCAAGCGGTCGAGATTACGGGCATTCAGAGGTGCATCCGTGGCCACAACGATCATGATGGAGCCGTCATCCCTATCTCCGTCTCCATCATCACCTACTCGGGAAGCTGCACCTCGAAAAGGAAAGAACCCTAACTCGCGACCAACTGGTGCGCCATTAATGGTCATGTGGCCGCCGAAGTTGGTTTGTACCAATACTCCAATCGTATAACCGCCATATTGTTCCGGCAATACCCTGGAGCTGGTTCCAATGCCGCCTTTCCAACCGAACGCCTGAGTGCCAGTGCCGGCCCCGACGCTGCCTTCTGCAACTGCGCCAGAGCGTGCGTTGTCTAAGGCAGCGAATACTTCATCCCGTTGAATTGGGTCTGCCCACATGTTGTTGACACGGGCATCATTGGTTTCTCCTACTACCGGGTTGAGTGTATGTTCATCCATTCCGGGCTGCAGATAGTGCCACTCTTTTAAAGCATTGGCTGCGCTCCAAACGCATAGCGTACAGGTCAACAGGATTGGTGTTTCGATTTCGCCGAACTCATGAATCTGGGTGCCGCCGATGACTTTGCCGTAACCATTGCCAACTGTTAGCCAGGCGGGAATGGGGTTGGTATAGAGATTGCCTGGAGCAGGGATGATGGCAGTTACTCCAGAGCGGACATCATCACCTTCGATAACGGTTTCATGACCTACCAATACTCCCTCAACATCGGTTATTGCGTTAAACGTCCCTGGTTCAAAAATTCCCACTATGACACCGGCTTCCCGCGCTCTTGGGCGCTGCTCTTCTTGTTGCCCCCACGCAGGATTAACGAGAACAAAACAACAGATAAATGTTTGAACGGTGCATTTAAGGCTCATATGAAACATCAGTAATATCCTGTTACTCAATCTTATTATTAAGGCATGTTAACAGTATCTGGCTGTCGAAATCGTGGTGTCAGCAGATACACGCCAGAGCAATCGAGTGAACGCTTCTGTCGCGTCAAAGATGGGCAGAAGTTTATGATTTTCGGACTCAGATCGACGAGGGAGTGCACTTGTTCATTTCTTGTACTGGAAATGCACACGAAAATCCATTCAGTCGATTGCCCTGAGATACACGCAGCAAATATGCGTGTTACGTTGAGCACGACCAAAACAGGCAATGGCGGGGTAACTTGCGTTTTCGGCCCCTTATGTGTGGCTACCTCCGCACTGACAAATTGTGTAGCATACGGACACCGCCGACAGCCGAAGAATAATAATGCCCTGTAATTATCAGACGCTTAGTTGGGAAGCTAATGGGTCATTGTGGTCCAAGATTGTGCCCTTTCCTGCCTCCCTTACTCTCTTTCTCTTTAGTTTCTGCAGCCTAAGTTTGGGGCAAGAACCGATAGAGGTGAATGCTGATATATTAAAATCAGTGATGCGCGATGCTGAGACTTTTTCATTAAAAGAAGGCTCACCACCAGTTTATCGGGCCTATCGTCGTGATCCAGCCAGCTCAGAAACAGAACTTGTAGGCTACCTATTCGAAACCCCGGACTATCCCCCAGAAGAGATTGGATACAGCGCCCCAATTGATGTGCTTGTCGGAATTGATATGCGTGGTGCCATCACCGGCATTGAAGTGCTGCATTACATTGAGTCTTACAAAAGTATTCGTGGCGACTTCATCAATTCTGAATATTTCCCTAATCAGTTTTCCGGTAAAAATATTACTGAAGGTTTTCGTGTCGGCAGGGATGTTGATGGCATCTCTCGCGCAACTATTACCAGCTGGGCTGTTGCCAGAGGTGTAAGAGATGCTGCGCGCAAAGTAGCTCAGGCCTATTTACCGGATTCTGAGTATGTTGCTGCAACCAGTGGTGACGGTGTTGCGCTTCGCGTATTTGAAGGTCAATCCTGGGAACAGCTTAAGGAATATGGCCTTGTTAGAGATTGGTCGGTTATTCAACCTGATAATACAGAGTTAAAACTTACGCTCGCTTTCATGGGACACGACGGCCTCGGTGAAATTCTTATTGGTGAAGAGGATTATTCTCGCGCTGACAGGGATGCGAGCAATCGCTCTCGTGGGGGAAGGATGATGCTGGTTGGCATCGCTGGGGATTCTTCGAAACCATTCAGACAGGAACGTCTTGCCATTAAGCAAGGCGATGATACTTATCCTGTTGAAAGGCGCCGTTTTGTTTACGCGGGTAGTGCGGACTTCGGCAAGGTCAAAGATCAAGTACGCTTTGCAGGTGCCATAGTGCTCATGCCCGAAATCGATTTAGCCCAACCTTTCTCTGTGCTGTACAACACAGGTGGAGTGGTAGGGGAGTTTGGTGGCATTCATGCATTGGAATACACCATACCTCCATTAGCGTTGGCACTATCTGAAGGCGATACTATCCCTGCGGGTCTATTGCCAGCAATCGATGAAGCAAGAGATCAGTTTGCTGAGCAGGGTTTCTGGGCGAGTCTGCTAACTACCGCACCAGTAATTGAAGTGCTGGCCATTCTCATGATTTGTGCCATGGTGATGATGGCATTTCTTCGCAAGAGCGAAAGTTTACGCTGGGCAACTCTTGCAGTTACGTTGGGTTATCTTGGATGGATGAACGGTGGATTCGTTTCCGTTTCTCATATCACCAATGGTATAAAACTTGGCCCTGCCATGTTTCTTAATGATCTGCCGCTGCTTTTAATTATTGTGTTTACGGCAGTAACTACCTTGTTCTGGGGCAGAATTTTTTGTTCATCACTCTGCCCGTTCGGTGCCTTGCAGGATTTTATGACGCGTTTCATTCCGAAGCATTGGCAGCTGCAAGTGCCTCAAGCACTGCATGATAAAGCGATTTATTTGAAATATGGCATATTGGCTTTTCTAGTGGTGATGGCTATCGCTTACTCTGACTTAAGCTTGTTCCAATACTTTGAACCATTCGGCACCATTTTTTACTTCTCTCAGTCCATGTTGCTGTGGGCGATATCAATACTCTTCCTGGCAGGGGCGACTTTCATTCCACGCTTTTATTGTCGATATGCGTGCCCTCTGGGTGCGGCATTAGGGGTGACTTCACTCATTTCACCCTGGCGCATCAAGCGAGTAGAGCAATGCGATATTTGCAAAGTTTGCGAACATGCCTGCCCAACTGGCGCGATTCGCGGTCCTGAAATAGATTTTAAAGAGTGTGTACGCTGTGATATCTGTGATTACAAACTCATCGCCCGTTCAGGTGTATGTAAACATGATATGGATACGGTAAAAGTGCGTATTAAAGGCTGGCAGCCTGCCAGTATCTAATCTAAGGAGCCTCTGATTAATTACCTACATTGTTATTGCTGCGTTAAAAATCAGCTCAAAATGCGCATTTATGACCTATAAACTGCGCTTTTTCGCTGATTTTTGCCTTGCACTAACTGCCTCGCAAACATTAATCAGAGGCTCCCTAATCAATTGATGCTGTAAATCCAGGTCCGGGAGTTTACTCTTGACTGATCGTAACGCATTCAAAACTATGTGGGAGCGCATGCAGAAGAATGACTACTTCAGTGATCATGCACACTATACTGACTATCATGGTTACGGATTCAGTGAATCTGATAAATCTTTAGACGCTGACTTTGTGAGTCTCGATTATTCTGTCGCCGATATCATAATGCCAGCGCCTTACTCTGAAGGGTTAGAGAGAGCGGCAAAACGCACGGAGCTTTTCTGACTTTTTAAGATGCGATATCCCGAATACAGTATGGCTTAGGATATAGGCTGTGGTTTTGGTCGATCTGTGGAATGGCTTAGCGACATCTATGACTATGTTTTTGCATCTGATTCTCGGACAAAGTCATTGAAAAAAACTAAAAAGAATTTGGCATCAAAAACAATGTGGCTCAAAAACAATGTGGCTCAAAAACAATGTATCGCTCTATGTGAATGACGCAGATTCATTGCTAGATGAAATTCCAACAGGCTCTCTACAATTAGGATACACCTTCACCATCTTCCAGCATATCCCAAGAGGGTTTGTGCAAAATTTGCTGATGCAGTTGCAGCCATTATTAGCTGATGATGTTTGTGCAGTATTTAACCTGCCCTCTGGTGTGAATGAAGATACAAATAAGGATGAAGACCTGACGGAGTGAGCAATTGCTTACGATCACGAACAGGCAGCAGGCTTGCTAGAGGCAGGGGCATTGCAATTAGTTGATATTAAGCACTGTGGTCGCGACCTGAATACAAAATGCGTTGGTTATGGGTGCCTGCGAGGCGGTAAATGCCGCTAGATTAGCCCATAAGCTTGTCTGCGGGCGAGGAATTCATCCACATTCACCGCCATGACCAGCAAGTCATGGTATTCGCCATCCTGATCTTTCATGTGATCCTTGAGCAAGGCTTCATTGCGGAAGCCCAATTCCTCAAACAGTGCTCTTGCACCTTTTTGGTCGGGAGTCATACGTGACGTTATGATTTCGACATCCAGTGTGAATGCAAGTTTAAAAGCTTCGCGGATTAGCGTTCGACCGAGGCCATGCTTGCGCATGGATAGTGAAACTGAAACTCGAAGTTCAGCAACATGTCGGGTCCAGTCCAGTTCAGTTAAGTGAATAGTGGAATAACCCATAACCTCATCATTCACAATGGCAATAACTGAATGTACGCGCCCATCTCGAATGTCATTTATCCATTTGTCGATACCCGCTTGCTCCGCTATGTTGCGACGCATGAACAAAACATCATGCGGAGGTAATCCTTTAGCAAATTTGAGCAGGGCAGGACCATCATCCGGTGTCATGCTGCGCAGCATACATTCGGCACCATTCATATCAAGCTGTAATGGATAGTTTGAGTTAATGTCTTCGGATTGAGTTGGCATTGTTTTCTCGGGTATAAAATATCTGTTTTTCTTAGGCTGACTTATTCTGCGCGTTCGCTGACCCACTCATCGAGTTTTGGCCAAAGTCTGAACATGGCATTGCCGCCAGCCACTAGACTGACATGGCCGCCACGCACAATGATTTCTTCTTTGTCTTCTGAGCTTACAAGATTAATGAGATCTTTTGAGGCGCCTTCAGGAATGATGTGATCAAAAGAAGCGGCAACGTGCAGGAAAGGTACGGTGATCTTTCCAAAATCCACTACATCACCATCAAGATTTAATTCGTTTTTGACCAAAAGATTATCCTTGAGGAAATGATTCGTCCAATCTTTTGCCAAAGCACCAGGTAAAGGAATCTGGTCCGCTGCCCAACGTTCGAAACGCATGTGAGCTTTTACAAATTCGTCGTTTTGCACGTTATTGAGTAAGCGTAGTTGCCCTGCGTTACGTTGTAACGGTCTTAAGGCTTGCATGGAAGCGTTAATAAGTTCTGTTGGAATGTTTCCTAGTTCATCAACAAGATGGTCAATATCAAAACTCTGTGATCTAACCCACTGTTGATGGAGGGTCATGCCATCACTGTTAATAGGAGTCGTGAAACAGGCCAGGTTTTTTACTGAGCCCTCTGGGTGCAGTGCGGCGTAGCAAACGCTGAGAAGGCCACCGAAACAATAACCCACGAGTGTGACATCAGGTTCGCCGGAGTCTTCTATTACCTGATCAACACATTCGCCCACCAAATCCTTAACATAGTTTGCAAGACTTAACTGGCTTTGGTTGGCGCGCGGGGTTTGCCAATCCAGCATGTAAACGTCATGACCTTTCTTCAAGAAGTATTCAATAAAACTCTGACCTTTGGCCAGATCAAGAATATAACCCTTCGCTACTGGTGACATGATGAATAGTATAGGGACTCTATACACTTCGTTCGCCATGGATTCATAGTGGTAGAGACGAGCAGTTTCTTTCGTGAATACCAGCTCTTTAGGGCTGGTGCCTATTTCAAGTTCAGATTCAGTTTGGGGCAAATCTGCCAACCCAGGAATATTGCGTTCGATGGTGCGACGCACCAGTTGATCAACCCGGGCATCGATATCGGCCTGAGTATACTCTTCCTGTTTGTTATTTAGCTGTTCAGCTGTTGCACTCATGATCTTTGCTTTGATTGAGGTATTGGTTGAGGCCTAAGTTGATTTCTTTACTGCTTTCTTGGTACGAGCAGGTTTTTTCTTAGCAATAGAGCTTGATCCGTCGCTATCTGCCTGCTTGCGCAAAGCTCGCATCTCGATAAGCATTGCGTTCATGGTTTCTTCCATCTGGGAAACGCGATCTTTTAGATCCAGAATGTCGCTGCGGGTTGGCATGTTCAGGCTTGAAAGATACTGGCCCATTGATTCACTAAACATGCGCTGTGTGTGCAGTGCTTCCTGCATGAAGCGACCAGAGCTTTTGGCTACGCGCTCGTCTGCCATAAACTCGGACATGGCGTCGCTCCACATTTTTTCAGACTGGATGAACCAGTCACGCATCAATGTCATCGGATCCATATTATCTTTGTCTGCCATCACCTTACCCCTTGCCTTTGTTCTCTATATTCTTTGATTGTCAACTCAGTTTACGCTGAGATTATGGCATGGTGTTTAAGTCACTGCTGATTTACTATTGAGCCAATCTACCTGCAACGGTCCGGTAGACTGTTGGGTGCACAATCATGCCAATATGAGTGCAGTTCACCTCGGTGTTTCTGCTGTTATCCTCTTCAATGCATGAACGCCAGTCAGCCACTCCATCATTTTTGGAGTAGACTGCAAACTGCAATGGTTCAACTTTCCTGGGTTGCATGATGCTTTTTACAAATCCGCAAGTGCAATGCCCGGTAGCGCAGGAAGGCTTCAAATTGCGTCCTACTAACCCGCTACGGTTATTTTTAAGCTTATCCCATATTCCGATGACCGATGGATGGGCTTTGACCAGGGACCTAAAAGGGGAGCCCAGAGTGACCACGCGATCTACCAGTTCAGGTGCGGTCTGCACAATGTGCTTGGAAATCATACCGCCCAGGCTGTGGCCTACGAGCCTGACTTTTTGGCCAGTTCTGCTATATATGCTGCGCACTTGGCTGATCATTTGACGTGCTGTCTTGTCTGGGCAATCCGTGTTCCAGACAATGCCTGACAGATATGAGTCGTAGCCTATGCGGCGCAGCCAACGGTGCATCTCCAGTAAATGCAGGTCGCTGGACATGAAACCTGGAATTAGCAGAACGGGTTCCTTGTTCCCTTTTTCTACA
Organism: uncultured Pseudohongiella sp.; assembly: GCA_965198435.1. Taxonomy (GTDB): domain Bacteria; phylum Pseudomonadota; class Gammaproteobacteria; order Pseudomonadales; family Pseudohongiellaceae; genus UBA9145. The sequence goes on from OZ240664.1 coordinate 1,852,139, forward strand.
CCAACTCCATAGTAGACTGGTGATATTCGCAATCTGATCCATTCGGAAGGCCAAATTACTTCGCGCCAGAGTGGAGTCTTGGCGTATTCGACACCAGGGTCATGATCGAATGCATCTTTAAGATGATCGAACAAGTTGGCCTGGTATTCTTCTTCCGAGTACTGCGTCACATGCACCTCTGTAAGAACCGGGAATTAGTGTTAGCTATTTTTCATCTGGCTAAAAAACAACGCGCAGAATCTCAGTGTATCGAAATTCCGCACGAAGAGAATGTATTTCTAAAGTCTTAGTCTTACTTGGTGCCTGGTGCCCAGAAGTCTGCCATGTGCTTATAAGGGGCAGTCCAGTCGAAGTCTGCATTGCGAAGAGGAGCGAATATTTCTTTTGCTCTTTCAGACACTTCATCAGTCATTTCAGACTGCTCGCGATAAAGAGTCTTGCCAAACTCTAGCGCACATTTCTGACGACGATTCATGGTTTCCATGGCCAGTTGCAGGTTTGCTTTGTAGTCAGTTGGTGCAGCGGAGACAGCGCGGCTAAACTCCAATATATCCTTCTGACCGTTTTCCAGAGTCTGCAGGAAGCTGTCCATAATGCGAGCGTTGCGGGCACGAGCCTTGCTTACGCCTTCAGCAAAACGCTCACGGTTGTCAGCCAGCCCGTCAAAGTAGCTATCCATAGTGCTTTTTACAGCGCTCTGGATAGATTCTCTTGCCGATACCCCCTCTCCCACCTTCTCTTCAGTTTTCTTAGTCATTGCCATATTCTCCAATAAAAACAATAAGTTAGATTTTTCCAAGGCTTGAATCTGCCGGAGCAGACACAATGTATCTAAATTCTGATTGCTATTTATATGCAAATTGCACCTATATGTCAAACAATTTTATTCATATAAACTAACTACCCATGGCTAAGAAGAAAGAAGACAAATCAGCGGAAGCTGAGGAAAACCGAGAGGATAAACAGGAAAAGGGTCCTAAGGTCGCGCCCAGCGGTGATATGCTGACGGCCCACCTATTGGCGATGCTCAATGGCTGGTCGGCTTACGGCTACGAATTGGCGCAGCGTCTGGAAGAGGCAGGTCTCGGGAACTATAACAAGGGGTCCATCTACCGCATTCTGCGGCAGATGGAAGATTCCGGGCTGGTGTCATCAACCTGGGATACCAGTAAAGATGGGCCAGCTCGCCGCATCTATGATGTGACTGATACCGGTTCTATGTTTCTGAAGAACTGGATGGTGATGGCCGACATGCACCGAAACTTTATTGCCAGCATGCTGGAGCTGAATCCCTTGATGCCTTCTATGTCGAAATCCCGCAGCACCAGTTATAAGTCAGAAGCAGAAGACGAAGAATAGCTCCGATTCTATTCTTTGGCCTGTTCTCTTATGTGTCTTTTATGCGAGTAATTATCTTGGGTCTTAGGAAGTTAAGACGTTAGATTGGCTTCTGACGAAGCAGTTTTAGCAGACGAGATAGAGGTTATCACGGCGCTGATTAAATAGAAATTCGGCCTCTTTCAAATGGTCATAAAACCTATGGAGCCTCTGGTTAATGTTTGCGAGGCAGTTAGTGCAAGGCAAAAATCAGCGAAAAAGCGCAGTTTATAGGTCATAAATGCGCATTTTGAGCTGATTTTTAACGCGGCAATAACAACGTAGGTAATTAATCAGAGGTTTCCTATGCTTTTGAAATCCGTTCATCTTGCTCAACCTCAATTTGGCCTAAGCCCAAAAGGACTCAATGTCGTTGATATGAGACGGGTCATTGGCAAATTCATGACTGCCATGTTCAACTCGAAAATGTTTTGCATAGCCCACATCGACTCATCCATGATACCCACGCCAACCCTCCGAATGAATCACACTATCGAGGTCCACCGTGCCTCGTATGGCCTTTTGCAGCGTACGTTTGCGCACATCAGGCACACTTTCCGTCGAGACCCAGCCATGGCGTTTGAACAGGCCAAAAAACCATGGTTTTACTGCGGGTGCCACGACCTCGCTTGCCTCGGATACGTTTGGGACCAAAGTAAGATTCATAGACTTCGATCTGACCCGATACGGCAGAATACGGTTCACATTCTTCTGCCAGGCGCTGGCGCAACTTAAGGTAAATGCTGTTCACAGAGCGGACACGGATACCGGTCAAACAGGCGTTATCTGTGGCCGACAAATCGAGCGAAACATAGCGAATTAACTGCCGAAAAGTCTTCTCTGCGATTCGGGAATGGCGTTAGTACCTATTTTTATTAACCAGTTCAGAAGCTTAGCACCTTTTAGTAGATCCTTAACTTCCTAAGACCCTAACAGATTGTCACCGATTATCGCTTTCATCGTATCCAGATAAGCGATCCATGCTGACCTGCCTTCATCTGTTAGATAAACCAGCGTCTGTGGTCGCTTGTTGCTGTACCCTTTCTCCAGCCGAATGTATCCGGCTGCTTCCAGTTTTGTGAGATGTGTCGACAGATTACCATTTGTCGTTTCGGTTTTGCGGGTCAGCTCAGGAAAACTTGCATAGTTTACCGCAGAGAGATAGGCCATGATTCCCAGACGCAGTCGTCCATGGATAACACGATTGAGGCTGTTGATTAAGCACTTAGCATCTTCCTGATCAACCATGTTTAGCCTCTTTCCTGATTGAGATTAAAGAAGGGATCACAATTGTGAAGAGACTAGCTACAGCGCCCATTAGGTAAACTTGAGCATCTTCATAGGCGAAAACACATAAAGTAGATACGACAAAACTGGCGAATGAAACCAGTTGGATCCATCTCTCCCCGCTCATAAGGGCGACAACACCATATGCCAAACCCTGTCCAGCAAAACCAACAGCGACCATGATTCCAAAGAGTTCATACCTGCCATTTGAGAAAGCTATATTTAAACAAATACCGATAAACAGGCTAACCAGCATGGCCGAGAACATTGTCCATACATATTTTTCAGTTCTGTTAGCGACTGATTGAGCCCCATCTATGGCTTCTTTCTGCCTTCCGATGATCATACTGCCAGCACCGCCAACTATGGCAAATACTATCCACAGATATGCCAGGGTGTTTAAAGGCAACCTGAGGGTTTGAGAAAGGATCGCCCATTGCATTGAGAACGTAAGGCACAGCAACATTCCCCACAGTAAGCCTATATGTCCACCTAAAAGCGGAGACGAAGCACCCTCGCGAGCCAGAGCGCTGGCATACTTCAAATCATCTAGTATTTTATCTTTCATTATGTTTATCCATTTTACAAATTAGTTTTAATTTCAAACTTAAAAAGTGTTTATATCACAAACTAGTTTGTATTTTAAGACTTATTTACAGAATCACTGTCAGTGATTGAATCCGTTTTCGGGATTTCAGGGAGGGCGCTTTTATGATTCTCTCTGGCTAAAGATTCAGAACCGCCCTGGTTTTACTCTACCAGGCTCACACATTTATAGTGAGTATAGCGAATATAGCGAGTTCCCAGCCCTTTTGCAGGGCCCTTAATCGGTGTAGTCCGCGCAGCATGGCAATGGGCCCCAGTTTACCGTAATAACCGGCCCACCCACCGAGGCGGACACACACCCAGGCTGGCGTAGACCAGCGAACCTTTGTTGTGCGGGTTTCTTTGCCGGGCAGTCTTGCCTTCAAGCTGCTCAAACGCACCTGCACTGATTGTCACACTGGCGCGCCAAAGCAATCTTCGATGGTTTAGATATGTGTGGTGTTGGATTAAGCAATCCAAACTTAACCTGGGATGTTATTAGCCGTATGAAAGAAGTGACTAATATGAATGTCATCATCAAGGGTATCGAAGTGGATACAGATGCTGCGCTGGCTTTGCAATATGGCGCAGATGCGGTTTGGGTATCTAATCATGGTGGCAGAGCAAGCATCGAGTGTCTGCCTGACATTGCTGCTACAGTAAATGGTCGAGTGCCAATTATAGTAGACGGTGGATTTCGACGTGGCACAGATATTTATAAAGGACTCGCACTAGGTGCAGATGCAGTCGGTATTGGTCGACCATTGATGGGGTTTGGGTGCTTTCTGCCAGGCTGGGGTTGAACGCGTGCTTGATCTTCTGCAATGAGAGCTTCTGGGTACCATGCGCGGTGGCGGCATACCTACCTTGGCATCAATAGGTCCTGAGTATATTTATGACTCGTTGACTATAGGATGCAGAGAGGCACTTTAGGAAAAGAAATGCTGAATCGGTAAATTGTAGAAGTTTAGACCTGATATGACAGTGACCCGTTTATCAGTGGTGTCTGTCAGGTGAAGTCTAGTTTACGAACTTTTCCATCCAGATTCGTTTGCCATCAAGCAAGGTGTCTATCGGCGTTCTGCCACAGCACTTCTTGCCTTGATGAGTGCGCTGGGTTGTATTTGACTAGCCCGTAGTCAAGAGCATTTTGCTCCCAGACTCTCGTCGCTCTTTTTACGCAATATAATCATGTAAAACGCATCCTTCACTGTTTTGTGGAACCGCATCACAGATGCCATGGGTTTGCGGTGATTTGACCTTTGTCGTGGTGTGTTCAATATCGTTGAGCACCTTGAAGGCATCTTTGAAGCAGGCAAGGTGATGATGCAACCAGATACCCCTAACCCTACTACTGGGGAGACAAAAGCACCAGGCTTGCGCCGTTCGTTACGGGCTCGTGTCTGTCTGTGGGGCAGGATTTTCAATGGCATACTCGACCAACACCGGTTCAACAGCAAAATCCATCCGATTTCTCAGGTTGGGTTGGCGGCGATGGCTGTCAAACAGGGTATCAACACTTCCCTCGTCTGCGGCTGATTTGTAGTGATGCCCAGTTTTTCGGCCAGATTGAGCAGGTCGATTTTGTGTTTAATGACTTTTTCCGTGGTATGGATCATGAGAGTGATTTTTTGATTTTGGTTTTGATTCAGGGCGTAGTAACCTCATCAGAACGGGCAAGTCTCTTGCTGACAATCCTCACAGAGCGACAACTGTCAGATCACGTTTAAACTTCTACAACCCAGATAAAACTGCCTTCGACCAATCCGGGGCGATTCACATTGCTCTTTTAAAAGACATGCAACAAAAAATGGAAAACGAACCAAAGAGGATCAACCCTTCTTACAAAAACTTTTCATTCCTTGTAATAGGGACTTTCTATAGCTTAGTTCTGATATTCACCATCAATGTTCCCCAGCAAGATGACTATGATGCCATATTGACCTATCTGCTTGGGGCTCAAGATTTTTTCCTTAATGGGCTTTTCGATGTACATGTAAGCCATAGGTTGGCTGTTATTCGGATGCTGGCCAAACTTACATTGGTATTCGGTGAAGGGGCCAATTTCCAAATAATAGCGATAATCGGCGCATCTTCTTTGTTGGGCGTTGTGCTGTTGTTGCGTCGCTCCATACACATGACAAGCTATTCTGATCGGGAGTTTCTTTTTTGTGTTCTCTGCCTGAACATTTTTTCATTGTTCCATTGGTCAAACATGGCATGGGCAACAGCTTCAGTTCAACATTACGGTTCTTTGTTTATAGCCGTTCTGACTTTCCATTTTTTTAGTAAAGGCACTCCCAAAGGATTAATCTACGCGGTTGCTCTGGGGCTAATTGCCCCTTATTTGAATAGCAGTGGTCTGTTGTTGCTGCCAATACTATTCCTTTGGTCGTTAACAGATTTATTTTACAACCAGGGACACCCTAAAACGATAATTGTAACCTCCACTGCTACCCTATTCGGCTTTCTTGTGTTTTTTTATTTCCTGCCAAACCAACCGGACACCGGAAATCTAACAGATTTAGCAATGCGCAGGGGAATGATCGTTCCTGTGCTTAAAAGTTATTTGATAGCCACTGCGGGATATCTACACTTCGATATTCTTGCGTTGATTTCAGGAGCGATCATCAATATCTATTTCATGATATTGATATCACTTCGTTATTTTAGAAAGAATGGAGTTGTTTTTTATACTTTCTTATACCTGTTGCTTTCCATTATGCTTATTGCAATGTTCAGGCATGAATTAGGGGTAAGGCAGATAATAGCTTCTCGCTATCAAATTTATACCCTTTCCCTTAATGCCTTGGTTATCGTTTCTTTTTTTGAAATGGGGTTCCAGCGATACATTAATGCCGCTTTTTTCAGACAAATTCTACTTTTTATGTTTGGAATGTTATATCTGCTGTCCTTTTATTATTTATCTAATTTAACAAGTGAGAAAGAAAAAATCTGGAGCGGGTTACATGATTGGCACACAGTTGAGGCTCGGTCCCTCTATCATCCCCAGCCCCAAAAAGCTTCTGAAATATTATCGCTGGCCATTGATACTAAAACATATTCGTTACCGCAATTTGTCGACTAAACTAAAATGTAATGATCGTTCCTACGCAGTTTAAGCAATCATTCAGATACGGTTTCTTTGAGCAGACAGCAACATATTCTAATTGACTTTTCCCCCAAAAAGTAAGCCATAGTAAAGTGGACTTTCTCCCCTGCACTGATGAAGAGGAGAAAGCATATGAAACGTAAACGGTACAACGAAGTTCAGATCATCAACATCTTGAAGGAGCAGGAGTCAGGTTGTAGGGTCGACGATATCTGTCGGCGCTACGAGATCGGCAGAAGCACCTTTCATAAGTGGAAATCGAAGTTTGGTGGCATGGATATCAATGAGGCGAAACGACTGCGTGAATTGGAAGTTGAGAATGCCCATCTGAAACGGGTGTTAGCTGATCCCATGTTGGACAATATCGCGCGCAAGGATGTGTTATCAAAAAAGTGGCAGGGCCACGTGCAAAGCGCCCGGTGGTTGATTATCTAAAGAAAGAACATCCCCTGAGCGAGCGTCGTGCCTGTGACCTGCTAAGATTGTCGTGCGCCAGTTATCGTTATCAGCCGAAACACTGCGACGACAGTGCCCTTCGTCAGCGTCTGAAGGAGCTGGCTACGCAGTAGCCAGTCTATGGTTATTTGATGTTGCATGCCCTGTTGAAGCAGGAAGGTTTGGTGGTGAATAGAAAGCCTACCTGCCGCCTGTATACCGAGGAAAATTTGCAGGTCAGGACAAAGCGGCGCAAGAAGCTATACCGGCTGTGCTTGCCAATGCTAATACCGACACAAGCCAATGAACGTTGGTCAATGGACTTTGTATCCGATGAGCTCAGTGACGGCAGGCGCTTCCGGGTATTAAATGCAGTGGATGATTACAGTCGAGAATGTGTGGGACAACTCACGGATTTATCGATCTCCGGTGAGCGTGTAGCATGATGTTTATCAACAGTGATTGCACATAGAAATAAGCCACAGGCCATTGTCTGTGATAATGGTCGCGAGTTTACCAGTAAGGCGATGTTCTTCTGGTCAAAGGAGCGGCAAGTTAGGCTCAGTTTTATTCAGCCGGTCAAACCGGCACAAAATGCGTTTGTGGAAAGTTTCAATGGCAAGTTTCGGTCAGGCTGTTTGAATCAGCACTGGTTCAGAACACTGGATGAAGTCAGAGAATATATTAGCCAGTGGCGGCACCACTACAATACAGTCAGGCCACATAGCTCGTTAAATTATTTGCCCCCTGGGCAGGTCGCTTAGGAGAAAAGTCTACGAACAACTGGCTTAGTTTCAGGGGAAAGGTCAATTCCATAGCTTTCAGATCGTTTGATAACCAAGACAAGTGTCTGTTAATAACCTATTTGGTCGAGTACCTGGCTATCTAATTGGATGGTCCAGGATTGATCTTCTCCTGTGCTGACTGCGATGCCAGAAGCCCAGTTAAAGCGAACTGATTCCACATCAGAGCTGACATCTGAAACCTGGTAGTAGTCATACTGCAGTGGTCGGATATGCCTTGTTGAGCCCATAGTTGAGTTCATAAAGGCTCGCTGGCCTGCTTCAAATCACCTGTTTCCATGCCAGCTACTTTAGGTTCTTAAAGAGACATTCAATCGATAGCGATCATCACCTTGATGAAGATGGCGTTCAGCTTCGCCACTGATACTGGCAACAACATACATAATAGGCAGAAAACTCAGCGAGAGACTGCGCCATGCTCAATTGGTTGGTGGTAAATACCATCATAGCGACCCATAACAGAGTTCTGATAACTGTATGGTGGTGCTGTCAGGCATGGACCTGCACTCCACCTGGAGGCAGTATGCTTCCGTCTAGCAATGCATGATTATTCTCAAGTTGAAGTCTGCCCGCAGCAAACCAGGATACAACCTTGGGATAAACCAGGTGTTCTTTCTCCAATACGCGTGCTGCGAGCGTTGCTGCATTATCATCTTTGTACACCACCACCCTGCCTTGAGCGATTACAGGCCCACCGTCCAGTTCTTCGGTGACAAAATGTACCGACACGCCATGTTCTTTATCATCCGCATCCAGTGCTCGTTGATGAGTGTTAATGCCAGGATATTTTGGCAGAAGGGAAGGGTGAATATTCAAAATACGCCCGGCATAGTGACTGACGAAACCTGGTGTAAGGATGCGCATGAATCCAGCGAGTACAAGCAGATCTGGGCGGAATGAGTCGATCAGCTCGCTTAATGTGGCATCGAATGATTCACGATCCTCGAAAGCCTTATGATCCAGCACTGCTGTCGGTATAGCGCCTCGTTCCGCGCGTTGCAGGCCGAAGGCGTTTGCTTTATTGGAAATAACAGCGCCAATTTTGAAACTGGAATGCATTGAAGCATCGATTAAAGCTTGCAGATTCGAACCGCTGCCGGATATAAGCACGACGACATTACAGTGAGTAGATTCCATGAGGATACACTGTCTACCTTACAGGAAATGAGAGAATTCTGAGGGTTAAGGAACCTCTGATTAATTACCTGCGTTGTTATTGCTGCGTTAAAAATCCGCTCAAAATGCGCATTTATGACCTATAAACTGTGCTTTTTCGCTGATTTTTGCCTTACACTAACTGCCTAGCAAACATTAATCAGAGGCTCCTTAAGTTAATTCAACTGTTTCGCCATCGCTTGATTTTGCCAGTATCTCTCCAATTACTCTGGCTCCTATGTTTTGTTGTTGCAGAATATCCAGAACTGGATTTGCCTCAGTTGAATGGACACAGATAATCAATCCTATGCCGCAATTAAACGTGCGATACATTTCAGCATCTTTAACATTCCCTTGCTGTTGTAGCCAATTGAAAATAGCGGGAGTCTCCCAGCTATTAGTATCAATTCTGGCCATGGATTGAGCAGGAAGAATGCGGGGTAAGTTCTCTGTGATGCCGCCGCCAGTGATATTAGCGATGCCATGAATATCTACTTTATCAAGCAATGCCTGCACGGCTTTAACATAGATAGTGGTGGGGGTCAGCAGAGTTGTTCCCAAAGTCGAGCCGTTAAACTCATCGGATAATTTTGCGCCGCTGCGTTCCAGAATTCTTCTAATTAACGAGTAGCCATTGGAGTGGGGACCAGAGGAATCGACTCCGATCAGAATATCACCTATTTTGACTTTGGATTGATCGATAATCTGAGATTTTTCGACAACGCCTACCGCAAATCCTGCAAGATCATAATCTTCGCCTTGATACATGCCGGGCATTTCGGCGGTTTCTCCACCAACTAACGCGCATCCCGCGAGCTCGCAGCCTTTGCCTATTCCACGAACCACATCATTGGCGTTGTCGACATTCAGGCCGCCAGTGGCGTAATAGTCAAGGAAAAACAGCGGCTCGGCACCGTATACGATCAAATCGTTGACGCACATGGCGACCAGGTCGATGCCAATGGTATTGTGCTGCCCCATTTCCATGGCCAGTTTAAGTTTGGTACCGACTCCATCTGTTGCTGGAACAAGGACAGGTTGAGAGTACCCGCCTGGGATTTCGCACAGTGCTCCAAACCCACCTAGCTCTGATAACACTTCTGGTCGATGGGTGCGTTTGGTTATTGATTTTATAGAATCGATCAGCGCATTGCCTGCATCGATATCTACCCCGGCATCTTTGTAGCTTAAAGATTCCTGATTATCGGAGGGATCTTGATCGGCAGGCATGCTGGGTTTCCTTGTAGGTTAGAGGCTGGAGCATAGAAGTCGCGCAAGTTTAGCAGGAACTGGAGTTGCCGTCAGAGTAGAAAGCCCGGAACTTATTCCGGAGACGAAAGCAGGGGATTTAAAGTAGGGTCTTAAGAAGTTAAGTATCTACTGAGAGGTGCTAAGCTTCTGAACTGGTTAACAAAAACAGGTACTACCGCCATTCCCAAATCGCAGAGAAGACTTTTCGGCAGTTGATTCGCTATGTTTCACTCGATTTATCGGCCACAGATAACGCCCGTTTGACGGCAATACGTGTCCGTTCTGTAAACAGTATTTACAGTAAGTTGCGCCAGCGCCTGGCTGAAGAATATGAACAGTATTCTGCCATATCGGGTCAGATCGAAGTCGATGAATCTTACTTTGGTCCCAAACTTATCCGAGGCAAATGAGGTCGTGGTGACAGCAGTAAAACCATGGTTTTTGGCCTGTTCAAACGCCATGGCTGGGTCTCGACGGAAAGTGTGCCTGATGTGCGCAAACGTACGCTGCAAAAGGCCATACGAGGCAAGGTAGGTCTCGATAGCGTGATTCATTCGGAGGGTTGGCGCGGTTATCATGGGTTAGTTGATGTGGGTTATGCAAAACATTTTCGAGTTGAACAGGGCAGTCATGAATTTGCCAATGATCAATCTCATATTCACGGTATCGAATCGTTTTGGGCTTAGGCCAAATTGAGGTTGAGCAAGATGAAAGGGTTTCAAAAGCATAGGTTTTATGACCATTTGAAAGAGACTGAATTTCGATTTAATCATCGGCGTGATAACCTCTATCTCGTCTTGCTTAAACTGCTTCTTCAGAAGCCAATATAACGTCTTAACTTCCTAAGACCCTAAGGAACCTCTGATAAATTACCTACGTTGTTATTGCTGCATTAAAAATCAGCTCAAAATGCGCATTTATGACCTATAAACTGCGCTTTTTCGCTGATTTTTGCCTTGCACTAACTGCCTCGCAAGCATTAATCAGAGGCCCCCTAAAGTATTATTCCGGCTTATGAATCGGGATCGATTAAAACATTGCTGGCTGGTTTGCTTGCTACTGCTCGGAATGGCTGCAACGTCACTGCCGATTAATGCGCTGCGAGTTTACGGCTTGTATAGCGAGCGAGTTGCAGTAGTTAATGAGAGTGATGCAGAGCGAAATCGTGCATTCAGGCATGCTCTGACCGCCGTCATTCTCAAGGTCACCGGCGAGCGACGTTGGTTGCAGCATCCGGTTGTTGAGCAAGCTCTGGATAATGCACAAAGCTATGTTGAGGCTATTGCATACTCCAGTGAGGAGATAGAGGTTCCACAGCAAGCCATGGTCACTCAGAATCCCGAGCCTGATTCAGATGCTATAGACCAAGAGCCAGGCCAAAAGCCAGACAATGCTCCTTTGCTGCCTCGAATTGTAGAGCGGCGTTATGTAGAAGTGGATTTTTCATCGCGTCTGATAAATGAACTGCTTACTGATGCCAATATTCCTGTTTGGGATAGCAATCGCCCCAGCGTCCTGGTGTGGATGGCGCTGCAAGATGCAGACGGCAACAGAACTCTTCTCACGTCAGATATCAATCAAGAGATTATCGATTTTATCCAAAACTTCGCGACTGAGAGAGGATTGCCGGTGATCTTCCCAGTATTGGATTTTGATGACCGACGCAATCTTTCTGAAGATCTGGTGTGGGCATTGGACGAGGAGGTTATCAGACGCGCCAGTGAGCGTTATGATGCAGATAGCGTCTTGACGGGGCGGCTCCATTTTACCGCCAGTGGCGAGTTAGTCGGGCTTTGGCAATTTCTCTTTGGCACGCGAGTCGAAGTATTTGATGGGTTTTCGACAGAACTGGAAGAGTACCTGCATACGCCTTTGGATCGAGTTACCAGCCAATTGGCTGATTACTTCGCCATAGTTCCCGAGGCTATAAGTTCAGCCACAGTCAGATTGACTGTTGAGGGTGTCAGCGATCTCGAAGATTATTCGGCGCTCATCGCCTACTTGGGAAACCTGGGATTGGTTAAGTCTGTGTTTCCTGCGGCAATCGATGGCGAACAATTGGAGCTGGAGTTGGCTTTAGTGGGAGATGCTGAGCAGCTATTTGAATGGATTGCCTTAGATCGTGATTTGCTACCAATCCAGTCTTCTCATACAGATTTGCAACCTGTCCTCCACTACCGCTGGACGCGTTAAACAGTGAGCGATCAGCGACCCACCCAATTGACCCTGGGCGTTCATCTTCGGGATGACGCCAATTTCGAAAATTTCTATGTGAGCCAGGCTAATAAAGCGCTGCTTGCAGCGCTCAAAAAGGAATCACTGGAAAGCGATCTTGTTTACATATGGGGTTCAGCAAATTCTGGGAAGTCTCATTTGCTGCAAGCGACTTGCTACCGGCAGGCTCAAGCCAACCTCGGAGTGTTGTATCTGCCTTTACAGAGCATTGATCAGTTTGATCCAGATATATTGCACGGCACTGACAGCTTATCTATGGTTTGCCTTGACAACGTTGAGTTAATCGCAGGCAATGCTGAGTGGGAGCAGGCGATTTTTAATCTTTACAATACCTTACAGGGGAGCGATACCTGCTTGTTAGTCAGTGCCTCATGTGCGCCACTGGACTTGCAGTTGCAACTTGCAGATTTACATTCCAGGCTGCAGTCTGGTCTAACTTTCCAATTAACCGATATGAGCGATGCAGATAAATGTGCCATGCTTTCATTGCGAGCGACAAATCGCGGCATGGACTTAAACCTGCAGGTAGCTGATTATATCGTGCAAAGAGCTGATCGAAACTTGGATCAACTGATCAAGGTGTTGGATAAGCTGGATGGAAAGTCACTACAATTAGGTCGGCGCTTGACCATTCCATTAGTGCGTGAAGTCATGCAGTGGTAGCGCGCTGGCAAATTACTCTTTAGTCGCTCTGACATAGACCAGCAACGAAGAGAACAAGATTGTGCAGAGGCCAATTTGAATCATACCCTGCCACAGTCTGGTCGGCTCAAAAGCCACCAATACGCCGTGCATAAAATAAACCAGCACGAGCAGGCTCAGCCAGATACCGCTGCGCCAGTGTCCTCTGTGTAAATCTGGTGCGAAAGGAAGCAGGGGAAAGATCTGCAGTAGCCAGATGACAAAACTGGATATCCGAATTGAGTCCAGAGCGGTTAAACTAACAGCGCCGAAGAAAAGTAAAAGACCATAAAAACTCCACAACACCAGCCTATGTGACCAGGTAACACTGGCTGTCTTCCGGGCGGTATCGTTTGCAATCACTGAAATTCAGCTCTTCAGCATTAAGCAGAGTTGAGCCATTCTTCGACCTAGAACTTCACACAATTCTTGTTCAACTTCTGTGACAGGTCGATTGCTTTCAGCGCCAGCAACATGACTTGCGCCATAGGGCGTGCCACCTCCCTCCGTTGTATTCAAACCTGCCTCGGAGTATGGAATACCACAATACAGCATTCCGTGATGCAACCAGGGTAGTGCCATACTCAACAGAGTGGATTCCTGCCCGCCGTGCAAGCTTGAGCTGGAGGTAAAGGTGGCAAAAGGTTTATCGATAAGCGCGCCATGAGTCCAGAGCCCACTGGTTTGATCGACAAAATAGCGGAGAGCTGATGCCATTTGCCCGAACCGGGTAGGGCTGCCCACGACTAAACCTGCACAATTTTGCAAATCTTCGGTAGAGCAATATACCGCGCCAGATGCTGGAATTGCCGCTGCGGATGCTGCGGTATCTGGAGACACGCTGGGAACAGTCCGCAACCGTGCTTCAATTCCAGTTTCCTGCTCCACACCTCTGGCGACTAATTGCGCCATTTTTTCTGTGGCACCATAGCGACTGTAGTACAAAACCAGGACATAAGGAGATGGCATATTCTTAGTCTTCCAAAAGTTGTAAAACATTTTCTGGTGGACGGCCAATGAGCGCTTGGTCACCCTTAACCACGATAGGCCGTTCTATCAGGCGCGGATGTCGATTCACAATATCGAATATGATCTCATCGTTTAAATCAGGATCTCCCAGATTAAATTCTTCGAATTCTGATTCGCCTCGCCGCAAGACATCTCTTATATTTTTGTCGAGTTTGCTTAGCAATTCCTTGAGCTGTTCAAGACTCGGCGGATTGTCCAGGTAATAAATAATTTCTGGACTGACATCGTTTTCTTCTAACAAAGCCAATGCTGCTCGGGATTTAGAGCAGTGAGGGTTATGATAAATAGTAATGCTGCTCATAGTGCCTTCTACATCATTAAAAAGATTCGCTAAACGTTTTGCTGCCTAACTGTTGCTCGATTGCCTGATCAAGTTCGTGTTGAAACTTTTCAATAATCGCTAACTCGTTGGAATCTGCATTGAGAACCAATTCGTCGGCATTGCGATTACGCAGTGCTTTCCAGATTTCAACCAGCTTCACATGATCAACTGCGTGCCTCGGCAAGTAACGCGCAGGTTCGTCACCGGTTTTGGTAATCAATCCGATGCTCTTTAATGCGGCCAGACTTTGTTCGATGATTACCGGGCTCGTTTCCAGGCTCTGAGCCAGTTCATCCTCAGTCATAGGTCTGTTACCACTATTGAAGCGGTTGATTATAGCTAATGCAGTAGCAAGACCCAGTTGTTCTTGCTGCGCGATACTTAACTCAAGCCGGTCTCTTCCCGAGCGAGCTTTACCCGGGTTTTGATGATAAAACGCGATACTGCTTCCTATCAGCGCCACCAGCCAGCCAGCATAGATAAAAAACATGATGGCAATCGCGGACGCAAATGCCAGATAAAGATTATCTCGCAGTGGCGAAATGAAAAGTCCCAGGAATAATGAACCCATGAGTTTCCAGATAGCTGTAGTCACCAATCCGCCTGTAAATGCGGAACGAAACTGGACTTTCGTGTTAGGTAGAAAGCCATAGGCAAAAGCAAAGGCAAGGGACATCAAGAGAAATGAAATCAGGATAGCGCTGTATTCAATAATGACGCTGCCAAATAACAAGCCCTCCAGGGACTGCTCGAAGAAGTTGGTATGCACATAAGAAGTCAGGCTAATGGATAAAAACAGCAGCAATGGGCTGACAGCCACTGCAAATAAGTACTCGCTGATCCTGCTGGCCCAGGATCTACTGCGTTTTACTGCCCAGATGTAGTTAAACGCAGATTCGATCTTACTCATCATATTGAGCACGAAATAAAACAAAACTCCCACACTGGTAACGCCAATAAGCTGTACTTGTAAGTTGTCTACGTAGTTTAGAACCTGCTGGGTAAGTTCCTCGGCCTGGTCGCCAAGTGGCTGCAGGAAATTAAGCAGAGCAGGCTCCATCGCATTGTGTACGCCAAGGCCTTTCATGACGGCAAAAGTCAAAGCGAAAAGAGGGAAGAAGCCAATGACAGTTGTGAATACCAGGCTCATGGCGCGAAGAGATAGCTGCTCCTGCATGAAATCCCGCAGCACCGCATTCAATATTTGCAAACTTCTAACTACTGATCGCCTCCAGAAAGACGCGGACTTAAGATTTTGTTGCCAGAGGAAAGCGTCATATCTTTGTCGAAAAAGGCGGATTTCAGCACGCATAGTGTCGAATTGCAGGGCCATGAGTAATCCCGAAAAGGTGTATCTCGCTATTATACGGCAATGGATGAGTTTGATGATTCCAGATTTTGATGAATCCATTCAAGGTGCTAACCATGTCACAGTCTGAAAAGCATAAGTAATTTGTTCATGGCCTGGTCAAAGGGCGTGTACACAGTGTGTTTTTTCGGGCAGGAACAAGATCAGAATCATTGCGCTTGGGGCTTGCCGGGTGGGTCCGAAATACCAGTGACGGTTATGTTGAAGTCATGATTGGTGGGGAGCAGGCGAAGCCAGGGATTATGCGGGAATGGTTATTGCGAGGACCTCCCCGGGCACGGGTTGATAGCTTGGAGTTGGTTGGGCTTGATGAATAACAGGCAAGGGCAAGATATGGGTTCTGCGAGGAGGAATTTCAGCTTAGCAGGTAAGCTGTAGAAGTTCAGTGTAGAGGTTCAGACTTGATCTGGTAAGCGTTTTCGATTAGGGCCTGTTCACACTACTTGAGTCGTCTCTGCTAGCGAGCATTTTTGTGTCCAGCAAGGCAGAAAGAGCGCCATATATAGATATATACAAGCGATTGATAACGAAGCGGGGCGCAAAATGCGCCTGGCCCTTCGGGTTGTGGCTAAAAAAGCGCCACTTGTCGTTGCTCGTCGCTCATTTGGAATCACCAAACCATGCTCCTCGCGCCTCAATTGGCGTTTTTTAGTCACAATAGAGGCCACTCAAGTAGTGTGAACAGGCCCTGGCTTGCTGCCCTGGTTAAGCATTCCATCTGGATTTTAGGAAATCCAAAACCTCGTCTTTTGAAATTGCCCGCTTCTCGCCACTACGACGTTCGGTATATTCCACCGTGCCATCAGCGAGGCTGCGCGCAGAAATGACTATCCGGTGTGGGAATCCTATAAGTTCACTTTCTGTAAATTTAACCCCAGGGCTGGTTTTCTTGTCACGGTCGTCTAAAAAGACCTCCATGCCAAGTGCTTGAGTTTGCGCATATAGCCACTCAGAAAACTCAACAACCTGTTCTGATTTATGCGCATCGATTTGCAGTATCGTCAGGTTGAAGGGCGCAATGCTGTCTGGCCAGATAATGCCAGCAGCATCATGGTTTTGCTCAATAGAAGCAGCGACAATGCGTGTAACACCGATTCCGTAGCAACCCATTGTCATCACCACAGCTTTGCCCTGCTCATTGAGCACAGTGGCATTCATGGCCTGGCTGTACTTATTGCCAAGTTGAAAGATGTGTCCCACTTCGATGCCACGTTTAATGGCCAGTTTACCCTGGCCATCGGGACTGATATCGCCTTCCTGTACGCGTCGCAAATCAGCAACTTCATCGTAGCGACAATCAATCTGCCAATTGGCATGGCGTAAGTGTTGACCAGTCTTGTTTGCGCCACAGACGAAATTGTTCAGGTTCGTCACTCCTTTATCAGCGATGATTCTGAGTTTAACGTCATGAGGCCCTATACAGCCTGGTAGACAGCCGAAAGCACTTTCAATAGTGGATTCGTCTGCAAACTTTATTGGAGATGCTATCCCTGCAATTTTTTGCACTTTTGCTTCGCTAAGCTCATGGTCGCCCCTGAGAATCAGAGCAACCAGCTCATCTGTTGTTTCGCCGTCTTCATTAGCGGCGTGAACTACCAGGGTTTTTACCAGGCGGGTAGGTTCGACATCCAGCAGGGTAGCTACGTCTTCAATACTGTGGGCTTCACCAGTATCTACCACAGACATTTCGTTTGGCTGTTCTTCAGCAGGCTCAAAAGCTGGAGCGCCTTCGGCTAACTCAATGTTTGCGGCATAGTCGCTGCTATCACTGAAGACAATTTCGTCTTCGCCAGATTGTGCCAGCACATGGAATTCGTGTGATGTGCTGCCGCCTATGCTGCCCGAATCTGCCAGCACTGGCCTGAAATCCAGGCCAAGACGCTCAAAGATTGCGCAATATGTTTGATGCATTAGATTATAGGTGGCTTGCAGAGAATCTTGATCGACATGGAAGGAATAAGCGTCTTTCATGATGAATTCCCGGGACCGCATGATTCCAAATCGAGGTCTCAGCTCATCACGGAATTTGGTCTGAATCTGATAAAGATTTACTGGCAATTGTTTGTAGCTGGTTAGCTCACCCCGCACCAGATCAGTAATGACCTCTTCATGGGTGGGGCCAAGGCAAAAATCGCGCTGATGACGGTCCTGGAATCGGAGTAATTCAGGCCCCATGTCATCCCAGCGGCCGGATTCTTTCCACAATTCAGCGTTCTGAACCACTGGCATGGAGACTTCCATGGCACCCGAACGGTCCATTTCTTCCCTGACAATCTGGCTTACTTTTCGTAATACACGATTTCCGAGCGGTAGCCAGGTGTATAAGCCACTGGCTAATTTACGAATCAAACCGGCACGGAGCATCAATTGATGACTGACCACTTCAGCATCGGCTGGTGTCTCTTTGATGGTGGCGAGCAGATATTTGCTGGCGCGCATTGTTTATCCTGAAAACGAAAGAGGCAACCCAGGGCTGCCTCTCATAATATCGTTCGAAAGTAGAACTGAGATGCCGAAAAACCGGCAAATTCAGCCTATAGTGCAAATTCTTTAAGCTTCTTTAAAGGCAGGACCTTAATTCGAGTAGTCGCAGGTTTGCGTGGAATATCCATTAACTCACCTGGGCGGAAAGGGTTCGGAACACCTTTACGTGCTGGACGTGCAGGGCGAACCACTGACTTGATCTTTAACAGACCAGGCAGAGTAAACTCGCCAACCGCACGTTTCTTGATGTGACGCTCAATCACAATCGCGAGCTCATCCAGAACTGCAGCAACTTCTTTTTTGCTGAGTTCAGTATTCGTTGCAATCTCATTAAGGATTTCGATCTTCGTGTATTTCTTCTGAATTGCTGATGCTTTCTTGCCAGGTGCTGCCTTCTTCTTTTTTCCAGCAGCGGAGGTTTTCTTTACAGCCATGCTCGTTCTCTTTTAGGTAACTGATATTAAGTGGTTAGAAGTAATGTTGTGAATAATCATCCTGATAATTCAGCGCCTGTGCATTCAATCTGAGCACTGTTGCTCTTCATGAAATTTAAGCAGTGCTGTGATTCTACTGTTACGCCGGTAAATTATCTTTAGCTGTTCTAAGGGGTTTTTAACCTACCTGCCAGAGCAGCAAAAAAATTGCTGCCTGACAGCCAAGGAACGTATTTATAAAGCATTCAATTCTGGCTCGCAAGTAATTCCTTACCTGTTGGACAATTTCTTTCCAGCAATCAAACTATCGATAAAAACAGGCTAAAAGTCATTCTTTGAAATAGAGAAAACAGTGATTGTCAATGGTTATTCAAAGAGTATCTGATTTGTCTGTTAACTATTTTGCATATTTAGTGAAAAACCTCACCCAGGATGCTGATAATAAAAATTCGAGTATTGATTAAGCGTGAAATTTCAAATTAATGCCTGGCAGTGAATCAAAAAGCTTAAAGCGCACTGGGCAAATAACACAGTGATCTAAAACTCAAGGTAATAACCGGATGCGTCAGATCGAATTCAGAACAATTGCAGAGCATTACAATGCGTTCCAGCCGCAGGGATTTAGCTGTCAGTGACAGAGGCCTGGAACCGAGAATCAGAGTAAACAAGAGTAAACAGGTATAGATTGGGCTGTCTTTGGCGAAATAGTCTGAAAATAAGGGTCACATTTCTTGTTTTTGGCCGCCTGCGGTTTTGCCTTGAGCCCATGTTTGTAGGGTATAATCGCCGCCTTTTTAACCATGCCCAAAAACATTTGTTTGGTTGTTATCTATCGCAATGCCTATTTACGAATATCAGTGCCAGCAATGCGGCCACCAGCTGGAAGCGTTGCAGAAAATTAGTGATGATCCCTTGGTGGAATGTCTTAAATGCAAAAGTCCTGCGTTAGAAAAATTGATTTCTGCGGCCAGCTTTAGATTGAAAGGTGGTGGTTGGTATGAGACAGATTTCAAAAACAGCGACAAAAAGCACCTGGCTGAGTCTGATTCCGGCGGTTCTGATAACGCTAAAGAGAAAGAAAGCAAGGATACAACTGAAGCAAAATCGTCGACCGGGTCAGAATCGGCAGAGAAACCGAAGCCTTCGAATACCGGAACCGAAAACAAGCCGGAAATTAACACCAGCAGCAAGAAGAAAAACAACGACTGAGCTACATTCAAAGAGAAACGAACATAACTAAGGAGCCTCTGATTAATGTTTGCGAGGCAGTTAGTGCAAGGCAAAAATCAGTCAAAAAGCGTAGTTTATAGGGCATAAATGCGCATTTTGAGCTGATTTTTAACGCAGCAATAACAACGTAGGTAATTAATCAGAGGTTCCCTGAGTCAAAACGGAAACGAGGAAGACAGGTAGAAACTATGCGCAGTTACTATTGCGGTGAGCTCAACGAGTCCTGTAAGGATGAAGTAGTCACGCTACACGGATGGGTGCACCGACGCCGCGACCATGGTGGGGTTATTTTTCTCGATTTAAGGGACCGGGAAGGGATTGCTCAAGTGGTGTTCGGCCCAGACACAGCAGAGAGTTTTGCAATAGCGGAAGGCGTGCGTAATGAATTTGTGCTGGAAGTTAAGGGCAAAGTCAGGTTGCGGCCAGAGGGCACGATCAACCCGGAAATGCCGACTGGCAAGATAGAGGTATCAGGCAAGGAAATCACCATTCTCAATGCTGCGAAAACACCTCCAATGCAGCTCGACGAGTATTCTGATATAGGAGAGGACGTTCGTCTGCACTATCGATACATGGACCTGCGCCGTCCAGAAATGTTGGAGCGCCTGCGATTTCGCAGCAAGGTAGCCAATACGATCCGGAATTTCATGGATCAGAATGGCTTTTTAGATATTGAGACACCGCTGCTCACGAAAGCAACTCCTGAGGGCGCCAGGGATTACCTGGTGCCCAGCCGAACTCATCCTGGTCGCTTTTTCGCGTTGCCCCAGTCGCCGCAATTGTTTAAGCAGGTTCTGATGGCGTCTGGCATGGATCGGTACTATCAGATTGTGAAGTGTTTTCGTGATGAAGACTTAAGATCTGATCGGCAACCAGAATTTACTCAAATCGACGTGGAAACTTCCTTTATGAATGAGGAAGAAATTATGCGGGTTATGGAGGCATTGATTCGCCACGTTTTCCTCAGGCATATGGATGTGGATTTAGGCGACTTTCCTCGCATTTCTTATGCAGAAGCGATGTCTCGATACGGCTCGGACAAACCGGATTTGCGCGTGAGTATGGAACTTCAGGATATTGCTGAGTTAATGAAAGGAGTCGATTTTAAAGTTTTCAGCGGGCCGGCTAGTGATCCAGGTTGTCGCGTGGCAGCGCTGAGGGTTCCAGGTGGTGGGACCCTGAGTCGAAAAGTCATTGATGACTACACCGATTTTGTAGGCATTTATGGCGCCAAAGGTTTGGCCTGGGTTAAGGTCAACGATATTAGAGCAGGTGTGGAGGGGTTGCAGTCACCCATAATTAAGTTCATCGGAGAAGAAACCACCCTGGCTTTGATGGCTGAACTTGGTGCAGAAACAGGCGATATCATCTTCTTCGGTGCAGACAAAACCCAGGTGGTGAATGAGGCATTGGGTGCGCTACGACTAAAGGTGGCGGAGGATCTGGGGTTGATGACTGGCAGATGGGCACCATTATGGGTTATCGATTTTCCAATGTTTGAAGAAGACGGCGAGGGTAATCTGACTTCTTTGCATCACCCTTTTACTGCGCCATCTGGAGACATTGATGAGCTGAAGGCTGACCCTGCCAGTGCACTTTCCAGAGCTTATGACATGGTTTTAAACGGTACAGAGTTAGGCGGGGGCTCGGTGCGTATTAATCAGCCGTCCATGCAACAAGCGGTGTTTGAAGTGTTGGGCATTGACGAAGAGGAAGCCCGTGAAAAATTTGGGTTTCTGCTGGATGCTCTGAGTTATGGTTGCCCGCCCCATGGCGGAATAGCCTTTGGGTTCGATAGACTGATTATGTTGCTTACTAACGCAACATCTATCCGGGATGTAATCGCTTTCCCGAAAACTCAGACAGCTGCTTGCCCGCTGACAGAAGCGCCAGGCGCTGTTTCCAGCCAGCAGCTACGCGAGCTGAACATACGCCTTCGTGAAAAGCCTGGTGAAAGCTCAGCAGCTTAAGCACTGGAAGGCGAGACAGGGAGCAAGGCATGGCAGGTCACAGTAAATGGGCCAATATTAAGCACCGTAAAGCTGGGCAAGATGCCAAGCGCGGCAAAGTATTCACCAAAATAATCCGCGAGCTAACGGTTGCAGCGAAGATGGGGGGGGGGAATGCTGCCGACAATCCACGCCTGCGCGCTGTTGTAGATAAAGCACTTGGTGCCAACATGACTCGGGACACTATCGAGCGTGCCATCGCCAGAGGTGCAGGGACTGCAGAGAGCGAGAATCTCGAAGAGCTGGTTTATGAAGGCTATGGTCCTGGAGGGGTCGCCATCCTGTGCGAAACCCTCACTGATAACAAAAACCGCACGGTAGCCGAAGTACGTCACGGCTTTAGTAAATTCGGAGGCAGTCTGGGCACCAGTGGATCCGTTGCCTATTTGTTCGAACGCACCGGGGTAATTTCATTCGCGCCGGAATCTGATGAAGAAAAGCTGATGGAAGTCGGATTGGAAGCGGGCGCCCACGACGTAGTGACAAATGATGACGGCAGCATCGACGTCTTAACCACGCTGGAAATGTTTGGTGCTACCCAGGATGCACTGAAAGTTGCAGGCTTGGAGCCAATGCGGGCAGAAATGACGATGTTAGCAGGTACTGAAATCGATCTGGATTTAGAGGGAGCACAAAAACTGCTCTCGCTGGTAGAACATCTGGAAGATTTGGATGATGTTCAAAACGTCTACTCAAATGCCAATATCTCTGACGAGATTGCACAGCAACTCTAATTTGGCAATTCACCTGCAGAGCTTAAGGAACTTTCTATCGGTACTTTGCCTTACCCCCAACAACAATGAGATGATCCACCGATGTTAGTGCTCGGTATTGATCCAGGCTCGCGGACAACTGGTTACGGTGTAATTGACGTTCGCGGGAATACACTCAGTTACATCGATTGTGGGTGTATCCAGGCTGGTGACGGTGCATTACCCCAGCGCTTAAAAATTATTTTTTCCTCCCTTAGCGAAGTTATCGCGAAATACCAGCCTCAGCGAGCAGTAATCGAAGAAGTATTTATGGGGCGTAATGCCGCATCTGCTCTAAAGTTAGGTCAAGCAAGAGGGGCAGCCATGAGTGCCTGCCTTAATCAGAATCTGCCAGTCGATGAGTATTCCGCACGACAAGTTAAACAAGCAGTTGTTGGTGCGGGAGCGGCCGAGAAAGGCCAGGTTCAGCATATGGTTAAAGCGCTGCTGTTGATACGTGATAACATAGCTGAAGACGCTGCTGATGCATTAGCTGTAGCGATATGTCATGCCAACACTCATGCCAGTCTTGTGCGCATGGCGGGAGCAAAATCTTTTAGCCGCAAGCGCTTGCGTCGCTAGCACAGGGACCAAATTTTGATCGGACGATTGCGCGGCATACTCGTTGAGAAAAAACCTCCTGAAATTCTGGTTGAAGTTGGTGGGTTAACTTATGAAGTTCAGGTACCAATGAGTACCGCCTACCATTTGCCTGATGTGGGTGCTGAGTTAAAGCTTTACACCCACTTCGTTGTGCGCGAAGACGCACAGTTGCTTTATGGTTTCTTTGAGGAGAAAGATAAAACTCTGTTTCGAGCCCTTATCCGGGTTAACGGGGTAGGGCCTAAGATGGCATTAACTATTCTATCCGGGATGGATACCGATGAATTCGTGCGCACTGTGCAGCAGGATGATGTGTCGGCCATGGTGAAAATGCCGGGCATTGGAAAGAAGACCGCAGAACGTTTAATCGTAGAAATGCGGGACCGTCTGCAGGAATGGGGAGCGGTCGGTGATTCTGCGGTGCGGGCAGGAACTCCAGGCTCTTCTTCTGCCATCAGCAATGATGCTGAAACAGCGCTAATCGCCTTGGGGTACAAGCCACAGCAAGCGAGCAACGCGATTTCAAAAGTGCTAAATCAGCACCCAGAGATCGAAGACAGTGAGGCCCTCATCAGGCTCACATTGAAGAGTATGTTGTAAGGACTGATGCCAATTCCAGCCTGGAAAAACGAGACGAATCCATTTAATGCAAGAAGACCGACTCATATCCCCTGAATCAGACCCGATTGAAGAATCTCAAGATCGTGCCATTAGGCCTTTGAGTCTTGCTGACTATGTGGGCCAGGAAGAGGTGAAGCAGCAGATGGATATATTCATTAATGCTGCACGCAATCGTAAGGAACCTCTGGATCACACATTAGTGTTTGGGCCGCCTGGACTCGGTAAAACCACGCTTGCCAATATCGTTGCTAATGAATTGGATGCGGCTATTCGCACAACGTCGGGTCCGGTGTTAGAGAAAGCAGGGGATTTAGCGGCCATGCTGACTAACCTGGCAGAAGGTGATGTCTTGTTTATCGATGAAATTCATCGTCTAAGCCCTGCTATTGAAGAGATTCTATACCCGGCGATGGAGGATTTTCAGCTGGATATCATGATTGGTGAAGGGCCCGCTGCTCGTTCTATCAAGTTGGATTTGCCGCCGTTTACTTTGGTGGGTGCTACTACCCGGGCAGGATTGCTCACGTCACCACTGCGTGATCGTTTTGGCATCATTCAGCGATTGGAGTTCTACTCGGTAGATGAACTCAGCCGAATCGTATCGCGCTCGGCCGGGATTATTGGTACTGAAATAGACGAGGGTGGATCTGAAGAGATTGCCCGCCGTTCGAGAGGAACGCCGCGAATTGCCAATCGTCTGCTGCGTCGAGTGCGTGACTATGCGGAAGTAAAAGCCGATGGCAGAGTGAGTGCAGAGTCTGCCAATCTGGCGTTGGATATGCTCAGTATTGATAAATACGGATTCGACCAGATGGATCGGCGTTTACTCCTGACTATGATTGAAAAATTTGAGGGTGGTCCGGTAGGAGTTGACAGCCTGGCGGCGGCTCTTAGTGAGGAAAGGGATACCCTGCAAGATGTAGTAGAACCTTACTTGATCCAGCAAGGTTTCATTATGCGAACGCCACGTGGCAGGATGGTGACTCAGTTCGCTTACCGGCATTTCGAGCTAACTCCCCCCCAACAAATCACCGATCTGTTCAATTCCAACTCAGAAAGCAGGTAGGTTTAATTTAACCCGGCGTCCTCGAATTCCGCGAAATTGTCATATTTAGGCCATATTTCTTCAGCATCTTGACTGTTTTTGCCGCTTGCGGGTCAGTTTTACTCAGTTAAATGCCAATTCCCGAAACTATTTCACATTTTGGCCGAATAAATGCCTTAAACTCCCCGATTTCCGGCGAAAATTCGTTGCCATAGTGTATGTGATTTGTCGTGAAATTAGCGCCCGGAGAAACCTGAGTGAATGAAGGATTTAACCCAATTGAATTGATGCTGAACGCGAGTCCAGTGGTTCAGTTCGTTTTTCTGGTCTTGATCGTAACATCGGTGGTGTCCTGGATCATCATCGTACAGCGTTGGTTAGTGCTGTCTGCAGCAAAAAAAGGAGTTTTCAGCTTTGAGCAGCGTTTCTGGTCGGGTATGGATTTAGGGCAGCTTTATAAAGAAGGCAGTCAAATGCAGCAGGAAGATCTGCAGATAGTGGGCATGGAAAATATTTTCCGCGCTGGCTTTAAGGAATTTATGCGCCTGCGCCAGCAAGCTGTAGATAAAGAAGCGATAATGGAAGGGGCACAGCGTGCGATGCGCGTAGCGTTTTCTCGTGAAGAAGAGAAGCTTGAGCGACACCTTCCCATTCTGGCGACTATCGGTTCCGTATCGGTCTATGTTGGTTTGTTCGGAACAGTGATCGGCATCATGAACACTTTCCTGGCTATTGCTTCGCAGGCGCAAGCTTCTATCCTGGTATTAGCGCCCGGCATTGCGGAAGCTCTCCTGGCAACGGCGATCGGTTTGTTTGCAGCTATTCCAGCAGTAGTTGCTTATAACCGCTACTCAGCAACATTGGATAATGTGACCAGCAGTTACATCACTTTTTCTGACGAGTTTTCCAGTATTTTGCACAGGCAAATTCATAGCGCCTAAGCAGGCAGAGGCATATTCTAAAAAGTGGAAACCATACCTCGAAAAAAACGGCAGCAGGTAAGCGATATCAATGTGGTACCGTTGATTGATGTCATGCTGGTACTGCTGGTGGTTTTTATGCTGACGGCTCCGATGCTAAATCAAGGCATTGATGTTGAGTTACCCCAGGCCAACAACGAACCTCTGGATATTGACGAGAATTTAGAAACTTTAGTGGTTTCGGTTACAGTTGAAGGTGAATATTTTTTAAGCCTGGGTGCTGCTGGTGAAGATCGGGAGGCGGCCACCCTGGCTACTATCGGTGAAAGCGTTTCTCGAATTCAAAATGCGAATCCTGATATTCAAGTTCTTATTGAAGGGGACACTGACGCAAGCTATGGCCTAATCATCACGCTGTTAACGACATTGAATAATGCTGGTGTGACAAACCCGAGCTTTATTACCAGGCCCCTGGACAGTTTGTGAGCGGTGGCTCGATTCTCATTATGAATAACGTGCTCAATAATTTGATTATCTACAATGGGTATCCATTGTCAGTAGTGGTTGCATTAAGCATCCACACCGTATTGTTTGTCTTTATTCTGTATATACAGTCCAGTTCAGAAGCCGATACTCTGGAACTCGTGCAGCCAACGATCATCAAGGCATTGTTGATTGATGAGAACCCGCAGGTGGTTAATCAGCGCAATCTGGAACGTCAGCACATTGAACAACAGAGACAGCGTGAATTAGAGCGGGAGCGGCAAAGGCAGGCGGAGGCTGAGAGAGAGGCTGAGAGACAGGAAAGGGAACGCCAACAGCAGGACGCCGAACGACAAAGGATTGCAGAAGAGCGCAGAGTCTCAGAGATCAGAGAGCGGGAAGAGTTAGAGCACCAAAAAAGAGAAGAGCAGCGACGTCGTGAACAGGAAAGAAGGGAAGAAGAACTGCGACGGCAAGCCGAACAAGCAGAACAGGAACGGCAACGTCAACAAGCGTTGGAGAGACAGCAGGCAGAAGCGGCAAGAAATGAATTTGAGTTAGTGCAGAGCGCAACGGGCCTTATTCAACAGATTGTCCAGGAAAACTGGTCGAGACCTCCCAGTGCCCGAAATGGTATGCGCACCATTCTGCAGATCGGAATGCTGCCAACCGGAGAATTATTGGACGTCACCATTACTCAATCGAGCGGAGATGCAGCGTTTGATCGATCGGCGGAGACAGCGGTGTATAGAGCAGCACCTTTCTCAGAATTACAGAGTCTGCCAATTAATGTGTTTAATGCAAATTTCAGATCATTGTCACTGATATTCGAACCAGAGGATTTATTGAACTGATATGAATTTACAAATCAGCTTCTTGCTACTTTTATTAGCTTCATTCGCAGCGCGTGCCGAGTTAAGCATCCAAATTACCCAGGGTGTCGATAACCCTGTACCTATAGCAGTAGTACCTTTCGCCTGGGAAGGCAGCGGTGTGCTCAGTGAAGACGTTGGCCAAATCGTAATCAACGATTTGGAGCAGGTAGGAGAGTTTCGCGCTCTCTCGCCGGGCAATATGTTGAGTTTGCCGAACCAGGAAGACCAGGTGTACTTTCGTGATTGGCGCATATTAGCGCAGGACTATTTGCTGGTTGGCAAGATAGATCGTGCCCCGGGTAGTCAGTTAGTCCAGGTGCAGTATGAATTTTTCGATATCAATCGAGAGATGAAACTGGCAGGCGAAGTGCTGACTGGCAGTGTTGCACAGCTTCGGGATATTGGTCATGAAATCAGTAATGTGGTTTACGAGTTGGTGACCGGCACCCGAGGCGCTTTTTCTACACAAATCCTTTACATCGTGTCAGAAGAGTCAGGGTCAGGTAACACTACTTATCGTCTTGAAAAAGCTGACTACGACGGTCAACGCGCACAAGTCCTGCTGGAGTCTGGTGAGCCCATTATGTCGCCAGCATGGTCTCCTGATGGACAAGATATTGCGTACGTTTCATTCGAAACAACGTTGCCGCGCATCTACACACAAAACATTGCGACAGGGCAGCGCAGACAGATAACCAATTATCCAAATATAAACAGCAGTCCTGTGTTCTCTCCCGACGGTAACAAGTTGGCCATGGTACTTTCTAAAGACGGAAATCCAGAAATCTATGTACAGGATCTCATATCCAATGAGCTCATTCGCATTACTAATCATCCTTCTATAGATACCGAGCCCAGCTGGACAATAGATGGTCGATCTCTTGTCTTTATGTCAGACCGTACCGGGCAACCACAGATCTATCAGATGGAGTTAGGGGCGAGTGATATGTATGTGGAGCGGCTAACCTTCGATTGCTTTCAGTGCATGAAGGGTCGGTTCCTTCCGGACGGGGTGAATCTGGTCCATGTCCGTCGCGAGACCCGCCAGGATCCTGACTATCAGATCGCAATTTATAATATTGAGACTTTACGTGTGATTACTTTGACCGATACATCTTTAGACGAGTCGCCAAGTGTGGCTCCTAACGGCAGTATGATCATGTATGCGACCAAGTTTGCCGGGCGAGGAGTGCTGGACGCCGTTTCCATTGACGGCCGTGTAAAGTTCCGTTTACCATCCTCACAGGGCGATGTGCGGGAACCTTCCTGGTCTCCGTTTTTTAACTAGTTTAGCAATACATATAAGTTCTTTGGAGGACAAAAAGAGTGGGAAAACAACGTAATCATTTTCTTAAAGTGGGCCTGATCATTTCGCTTTTTGCCCTGGCAAGTTGTAGTTCTAGTTCGACCAGCGAAAACGATGATGGCGCTGATTCCGGCTCTAATAGCTCTGCCAGTAGCTCTGGTAGCTCGGCTTCCAGTCGTCCAGGCTCGGGCAGCGGAAATCTAACTCAAGAAGAGATTCGTGCTCAAAACGCTCTGCGTCAAACCGTTTTCTATTTTGATTTCGATATCGCCGAATTCAGAGCTGCCGATCGTGACACTCTGACGTATCACGCGCGTGATTTGGCATCCAATCCAAACAGGCGTGTGCGCCTCGAAGGGCATGCGGATGAACGAGGTACTCGCGAGTACAATTTGGCATTGGGCGAACGTCGCGCTAATGGCATATTGAATTATCTGATTGTTAACGGTGCTTCTCGTTCACAAATCGAGGTAGTGAGTTACGGTGAAGAACGTCCTGCTCAGTCAGGTCAGACGGAAGCGGCTTACGGTCGCAACCGTCGTGTTGAAATCGTTGCTCGTTAATATATGAAAACACTCTTCTGCGCTGCAGCTTCTCTATCTATATTGTCAGCACTTATGTTTGTGCCGCTGGCTACAGCTCAGGGGGTTGGGTCAGTAGTCGAGTCACGTCCGATTATCCCCGGTCAGGTTTTGGCTCCCTCGTCTTCCGGAACCACCAGCAACAATGACGCATTGCAGTTGTTGCTGGATCAGAACCGCCAACTGCAGGCGGAGGTTCAAGCGCTGCGCGGTATGGTTGAAGAGCAGGGATTTGAAATCAGAAAGCTACAACGAGATTCTTTGAATCGGTATACAGATACAGATGAGCGTCTACGTTCTCTAGAAACTGGAGCCGCAACCGCTGCAATTTCCAACACTGCGCCAGGCAATCCAATATCACCCGCAGTGAATTCCGTTACAGGTACTTTGAGCAGTGCGCCTGATTCCGTTGCCCGATCTGCCAATTCTGTAGAAGCACCCACTGGTTCTTTGACGCCAACCAGCAATTCTACAGCAGAAAATACTCGCCCGATGGCTCCTCATACCACCAGTATGCGCAATCCCAGTAGCAGAGGAACTTTGCAACCTGCAGTACTCAGTGAACAACAGCTCTATCAAATGGCATATGACTCTGTGATAAACAGCGATTTTGAGCGCTCAATTGCCGAATTCGATCAATATCTGAGTATTTATCCCGCAGGGCGATTTGTAACGAATGGGCACTATTGGAAAGGGCTGGCCTACCTGAATCTAAATTCCTACGCCGAAGCCCGTGAATCATTTGAAATTATTCTTAATGACTATCCCGATTCTGCAAAATTGCCTGATGCAATGTATGGATTGGCCCAGGCCTACCAGGGCCTGGGGAATGTGCCTCAGGCCCGTCAGCTGCTAAATGATATTAAGCGTCGTTTTCCCAACACAGGCGTTGCCAACCTGGCTGATACGCGCTTACTCAGCCTCGATTAACTGCTAAAAACTATTCTGTATTTGCTTTCTAATTGCGGTCGGCAATCACTCTTCTATGTCCAATAATAGTCTTCGTATAACAGAAATCTTTCATTCTTTGCAGGGAGAAGCGCGTACTGTAGGGATGCCAACGGTATTTGTCCGGCTCACTGGTTGCCCGCTACGTTGTCAGTATTGCGATACAGCATACGCTTTTGAAGGTGGGGAAATTTATAGTTTGCAGGAAATAGTTAATACAGTGGCAAGCTTTGAATGTCGGCATGTGACAGTCACTGGTGGTGAGCCCTTAGCGCAACCCAATTGCACACCGCTACTTAACACGCTATGTGAGCAAGGGTTTGAGGTGTCTCTGGAAACCAGTGGGGCGATACTTATAGAGCATATCGATAAGCGTGTATCCATTGTTATGGATCTGAAAACACCTGCCTCAAAGGAGGTTTCTAAAAACAATTATGAAAACATTGCGCTTTTGCAGGGAAAAGATCAAGTTAAGTTTGTTATCTGTAATCGACAGGACTATGAATGGTCTGTTTCGAAATGTATCGAGTTTAATCTGGCAGACCGTGTGAGCGAGGTCCTGTTTTCGCCATCTCATGAGGAGTTGTCAGCCGCGCAGCTTGCTGAATGGATTCTCGAAGACAAGTTGGATGTGCGCATGCAGGTGCAGTTGCATAAATTACTCTGGGGAGCGGAGCCAGGAAGGTAGCACAGTAAAATGAAGAAGAAAGCCATTGTACTCCTTTCAGGCGGATTGGATTCGGCAACTTGTCTTGCGATCGCAAAAGATCGTGGATATGAGTGCTATGCCATGAGCTTCAATTATGGGCAGCGTTCCAGGAGCGAACTCAATGCTGCTGACAAGGTCTCGAGTTCCATCGGGGTAATTGATCACAAAATTATCAGTTTGGGCATGGATGCACTGGGTGGATCAGCACTAACCGATCATTCTATAGCTGTTACCGAAGAGGAAACAGCAGGCATACCTGTCACTTATGTGCCGGCAAGGAATACGGTGTTTCTTTCTTATGGGCTGGCTTGGGCCGAGGTGCTGGATGCGAACACCATTTTTATCGGCGTGAATTCTGTAGATTATGCAGGGTATCCAGATTGTCGCCCAGAGTTTATCGCCGCTTACAAGGCCATGATGAATCTGGCAACGAAGAAGGGAGTAGAAGGGGGTAACATAGATTTGGAAACACCACTGATTGATCTGAGTAAGGCGGAGATTATTAAAACCGGGGTCAGGCTTGGAGTAGATTTTAGTCAAACAGTATCCTGTTACCAGGCGGATTCAGAAGGACGCGCTTGTGGTGTTTGTGATAGCTGCCGATTCAGAAAACTAGGTTTTGCACAGGCAGGTATTGCAGATTCTACCCGTTATCAATAAATGATCAGGGTAATACAGGGCAATCAAGTGAACGTCTCTGTCGCGTCGAAGATAGGCAGAAGTTTATGATTCTCGGACTCAGATCGACGAGGGAGTACCGCTTGTCCATTTCTTATACTGGAAGTGTGAACGAAAATTCATTCATTCGATTGCTCTGCGGGGTAATACCAGATGTATGGAAATTTACTATCAGTTCAAGTACCATACCGCCCTTTTCTGGGAGCTTCCCTGACTTACCAGCAGCGAGCCCGCGTGCTGGTATAACATAATATGAAGCTCGGAAAAACCGTTGCTGGACTGGTTCAAAGCAATAACAACCATGTGATATCTAAATTTCTGGGTTATCGTTAGCTCAGTTGGGTGAGACTGAACGATTTGGGAGCGTAAGCTCCCGGTGAAAGTCGAACGACAGCGATCTTTGATCGCTGGCTGGAATGAGCAGAAGGTCCTGATCGGTTGAACTGGATTATTTAGGAAACTTCTAAAAGCAAAGTTTCCATATTATAGAGATACAAAATTCCTGGGTCGTTAGCTCAGTCGGTAGAGCAGAAGGCTTTTAACCTTTTGGTCATAGGTTCGAATCCTATACGACCCACCATTTTCTAATGGTCTATACCGGAGACATGGTTTACACCTGTGTCGGTAAGAAAGGATTGGTGGTTGGTTCCACCCTCCCGTCAGTCTCATCAAAGAAGCCTAGGGAACCCAGGGCAATCGACTGAATGAATTTTCGCACAGATTTCCAGGACAAAAAGTGAACAAGTGGCACCCCCTCGTCGATCTGAGGCCAAAAATTATCAACTTCTGCCCATCTTGGACACAACATAGGCGTTCAGTCGATTGCCCTGCTAGGGAACCTCTGATTAATTACCTACGTTGTTATTGCTGCGTTAAAAATCAGCTCAAAATGCGCATTTATGACTTATAAACTGCGCTTTTTCGCTGATTTTTGCCTTGCACTAACTGCCTCGCAAACATTAATCAGAGGCTCCCTGATGATGAGATCGAGAAACGCATTGATATTGCGCAGATGCTGGAAAACCTTGATCCAGGTTTGATGGAGCATTTGTGGACAGCAGTTACATTCCGAAACCAATAGCCTGAAGCGACGCCGCTAAGCTAATAGGCCAGCGCATTAATTGATACGGTTATATCATCGGTAGCTTGAACAGGCTGTGGTGTTTCCGCTTGTTCAGTGCTTACAATTCCCAAGGCAAGTGACTGCTGCTCGGAATCCGGTGTTGATACGGCGCTGATAATCGCTATTGGGCTGGCAGCCTGTCGCAGCGCTTGCTGGGTTTCCCAAGACGTTAGATCAGCATTGCTAGACATCTTAAACAAGCGTTTCTTTGCTTTACCTCGGTAGTACATGCGTGCCACCACTTCCTGTCCGGTATAGCAGCCTTTCTGAAAATCCACGACACCAGATACATCATAATTGAGAAGTTGAGGAGTATGCTGTTCACACTCATCTGCCGTTATGTGTGCAAGACCAGCGACAATGTCGCCAAATATCCAGTCAGTTAATGGTGCGCTATGCTCCATTATATCCAGGCGTCGCAAATTGGTAGCTGATTCAGCAGAGTAGCACCAGATTTCTAATCGGGAAACTGGGCCTGGCATACGAACAACCGTATAGTCGTTTTCTGAAATCACAGCATTTGATACTGAAGGAAGGGCTGAAAACATTTCTGCCAGTGCATCTGCCTGATCACCGATGATGCCAAATATGGCGACAGGACCCTCAATAAGCTGCAAATCCACATCTGAAAACACGGCGTAACGAGATAGTGTTTCCACAACTTTGTTGCCAATTCCTGCCGAGCATTGCAGATAGATAGTCTCATCATTGTCCTGCAGCAAGCGAAAATCTGCTATCACTCGTCCCTTCAGGTTGCATAGCGCGCCTGGCAGGCTTCTGTCGGGGCTCAGTCGCTGCATATCGCAAGTGACCTGACCTTGCAGAAATTCTGCAGCATCAGGGCCGGTAAAGGAAACGAAATCAAAAAGAGAATTCTCTGAAAGTGAAACGACCCGCATAGCTAACATCTATTGATACGTGTTGGGTACATGCCGTATTTAAGTAGTGGCGGTTAATGAAAATGCAAGCCTGCTATAATATTGGATCATAACTATCTTCGAGATGTTATTCGAAGGCCATTCATTGACATTACCTGTATAGTCAGAACCATAAAAGTCGGGAATGCTATTGTTTCGCAAACTTCACCCAAACTATGGTTGAATTAAATAAACAGAAAATTTTCTGGCACAGTCGGCGAGGTATGCTGGAGCTGGATTTGTTACTTATTCCGTTCACCGAAGAAGCTTTTGATGCGCTTTCTCCCCAAGATCAAATGTTATATGTTGAACTCCTTGCGTTTGAGGACCAGGAACTCTTTGGCTGGTTCCTGGAGCGTGTAGAACCCGCAGATTCGCGATTCAAGCCTCTAATCGGTCAAATTCTCGCGCACAACGCAAACACACACTAAACTTTACTTTATCCTCGTTCCTCGTTCCTCGTTCGCGCAACGCTTTTTCAGATTGCATTGTGACCTTGTTCCTCCGTTTTTCACTGTTGCTCTACATACTGCTCATTGTATTGCATGGCCTTGCTGTGTCAGCGGTTGCCATTTCCAATGTGGATTATCCGGTTAAAGTCGCGATGTTGGTAGTTTTGATCGGCAGTGTGCTTAATACCCATCTTTACCACAGTCCTGATGGAAAGAAGCGCTGGCAGCAATGCCAGCTTGGAGAGACCTCGTGCCTGTTGGTTTCTGCACAAGAAAACGTGAATTGCAAACCGGTTTCAGTGAGTTACTTCAGTGAATATCTGATTATATTAGTGTTTGAGGCGACAGAAAAACCCAACTGGAACTATTTCCAGCGGTTTCATAGTATAGTAATTGTCCCAGATTCATTGGATTCCAGGCAGCAGGGCCAATTGCGGCGCTTTCTTTTGTTTGGCGGCTAGGCTAAGGGGTCAAAATTGTGTCTTTTGCTTCAGCCGCCCGGGTTGGGAAGTCTAAGGTAAAATGCAGTCCCCGACTTTCTTCTCGTTGCAAGGCTGAGCGTATTATAAGTTCCGATACCAGGGCCAGATTGCGGAGCTCTAGATTATCGTTGGTGACTTTATGTTTGATGTAGTAGTCACGGACTTCTGCGCGGATGAGCCCAATTCGGCTATTTGCTCGCTGCAGGCGTTTCGTGGTACGCACAATACCAACGAAATCCCACATGAAACGACGAATTTCGTCCCAATCATGGGATACCAGGACCTCATCATCTGAATCAGTGACACGGCTTTCGTCCCAGTCAGCGATGTGACTGATAAGGCGTGTTGTGTCGATAAGATTACGAATGCTGTCCGCTGCACCGAAAGCGACAACAAAGCATTCCAGTAATGAGTTGCTGGCCATGCGATTGGCACCATGTAACCCACTGAAACTGGTTTCTCCGATGGCGTACAAATTCTGAATATCAGTTTCACCCCGGGCATTGATAACCACACCACCACAGGTGTAGTGAGCGGCAGGTACAACCGGTATGCGATCTTTGGTGATGTCGATGCCAAATTTTAAACAGCGTTCATAGATTGTGGGAAAATGCTCTCTAACAAATTCTGCAGGTTTGTGGGTAATGTTGAGATAGACACAGTCGCAACCCAGGCGCTTCATTTCATGATCGATTGCCCGTGCCACGATATCACGTGGAGCAAGTTCGCCACGCTCATCAAAACTTTGCATGAAACGATCGCCATTAGGAAGCTCCAGCCAGGCACCTTCGCCCCGCAAGGCTTCTGTAATCAAAAATGATTTTGCATGGGGATGGAACAGGCAGGTAGGGTGGAATTGATTGAATTCCATATTGGCCACCCGGCAACCTGCGCGCCAGGCCATCGCGATCCCATCGCCGCTGGCACTGTCCGGATTGGTGGTATACAGGTAGGCTTTGCTTGCTCCGCCAGTTGCTAATGCAACAAATCGAGCCCGAATCGCTTCCACTTTCTGAGTAGCCTGATTAAGGACATACACTCCTACGCAGACGCGCTGAGAGTCACTGTCGGCTATTTGTGTCACTAAATCTACAGCAGTATACCCTTCGAGGAGATTGATGTGGGGATGCTCCTCGGCCCGTTTGCGGAGGGTTTCGAAAACAGCTTTACCAGTCGCATCGGTGGCATGAATGATGCGGCGATGGCTATGACCACCTTCTTGCGTGAGATGCAGGGAGCTTAGCGTCGCTGCATCTTGTGCCGCCGACGAATTATCAACGGATTCTTGAGGAGACTTAGTGGTGAATGGCACCCCTTGATCCACCAACCAACTTACGGCGTTGGCACTGCGGGATACCATGTGCTCGACAATTTCCCGATGACAAAGCCCAACCCCGGCAGTGAGCGTGTCCTGCACGTGGGAATCGATGCTGTCCCCGTCATCCAGGACAGCCGCTATACCCCCTTGCGCATAAAATGTAGCGCCTTCTTGCAGATCTCCTTTGCTTAATACTGTGATGCGAGCGAAATCGGCGCTGCGTAATGCTAAGGTAAGACCTGCAGCGCCGCTGCCTATAATCAGTAGATCAGTCTCACGCTCCATAGGGACCGCCTGGGAACTCATGAATGGCTATTATCTCTTTGAGATTTATAAGAAAATGTTAGTGAACGTGGCAAATGACACTGCTTAAGCATACATTGTGAAAATGGCGAATTTAAGCTGTAACTGCATACTCAGGCATTGCATGAAGCCCCATCGGGCGGCTGAATGTTATAAAGTTGACATAATTTTAGGGGCTGTCCTAGATAAGTGAATTTATCCAGGATGGTTTGATGAGGAAAAGCCGTTTAGTTTGGCGCAAACAAAAACGATTAATCGAACTGTTCGTAGCCGGATCGACAGCCCATACAGATGTCTCTTTAGTTGGTGTGAACAAGACGACAGCGAGCTAGTATTTTCTTCGCCTTGGACAGCTGATGTATGAACACCGTGATGAGGTCGGTTTCTTTGAGGGTGAAGTTGAACTTGATGAGCGTTATTTCGGCGGACAAAGAAAAGGCAAACGAGGTCGAGGCGCAGCAGGTAAAGTCCCTGTATTTGGCCTTTTAAAGCGTCGTGGCAAGGTTTACGCGGTGATGATACCGAATGCCAAGGCGGCAACATTGCTGCCGATCATTGGGGAGAAAGTGACGCCGGATAGTATCCTGCACACCGATGGTTTTAAGGGCTATAACGCCTTGGATCTGTCTGGGTTCAGGCACTACCGAATTAACCATAGTGAGCACTGTGTTGAGCAGCCTAATCACATGAATGGAATCGAGAATTTCTGGACCCAGGCCAAGCGCCATTTACGGAAATTCAACGGGATTGCGAGAGATCATTTCCACTTGTATTTGAAGGAGTGCGAGTGGCGATTTAATAACAGCGACCCATTGATCCAATTAAGTCAATTGATTCAATGGGTTAAACAAGAAATAGGCTAGTTATCTAGGACAGCCCCTAATTTTTATAACTTCCCAGAACTTTTGCACCCGCATGCTGTCTACCCCAGCGAGCGGGCACATTTGTTCCTGCCGACTACTGAGATGTGTCGGGCAGGGCTCTCAAAACAAAGGAATGGGAGTGAGGGAGTAGGAGCAAGTGTCAGAAGTGACTGACCAGCAGCTTGTGGACCGAGTCCTGGCAGGTGAGAAGAACGCATTCAATCTGTTGGTTTTGCGATACCAGCATCGGGTTGCGGCACTGATTAGTCGTTTCATTCACGATGCACAGGAAGTGGAGGATGTGAGTCAGGAGGCTTTCGTAAAAGCTTACCGGGCGTTGCCTTTATTTCGCGGCGATAGTGCTTTTTATACCTGGCTCTATCGAATCGCGGTTAACACGGCAAAGAATCATCTGGTTTCCCGCAGCAGACGACCCCCGGCAAGTGATGTGGAGGTGGAAGAAGCAGAGATCACGGATATGAGGGCTGTACTCAGAGATATTGAGAGTCCTGAAGGAAATTTGGCCTCGGCTCACCTGAAACAGGCGATCGTAGAGGCGATAGAGGAGTTACCGGAAGATTTGCGGACGGCGTTTACTTTAAGAGAGTTTTCCGGTCTTAGCTACGAAGACATAACAGAAGTGATGGATTGCCCGGTGGGAACCGTGCGTTCACGGATATTCAGAGCACGTGAAGCCATCGATAAGAAGATTAGAAAGTTGCTGTAAATTTGATTGCATACAGCAGATAAACAAGAGCAGACTTCAAAATCAGAAAATCTGAATGAATGATTGAGCTTAGTCAGGTCTTTACTGAAAAGGCTAATATGGCAACATGATCGGGGCCGAGTATGCGTGAATTTGAACAGGAAACCCTTTCCGCCTTACTGGATGGGGAAGCTGATGAGCTGGAATTGCGTCGCCTGCTGAAAGCAATGGAGACCGATTCAGAACTGGCCCAGCGCTGGGAACGTTATCATCTCGCGCAATCGGTTTTGCACGATCGTGGCATTAAAGTTTCAGAATCTTTGGTACTTGATGTGACCAGCGCATTGCAGGACGAGCCGGTGCCAGGTCAGCCTTCCAGCTCGGACCGTAGCTGGCAACAGCAGTTGTCTAAAGTTGCCATCGCTGCTTGCGTTGCCGTAGTTGCTGTTGTGGTTTTACAACCTGATTCGCCTGAAACAGGACCAAGCCTGGTGCAGGAATCGTCCTCAATTCAGGATCAGTCTCCAGCAGAGGCCCTGATCGCGGAAGTGACAACTGCTGCAGAACTGGACCCCGCCGCCCAACAGAGGTTAAGAGAATACATCGAAGCGATGAGTTTCGATCCAGAAGACCCTGTGAGAGTGGAGCACATCGAAGATTCGCCGCTGTATCGTCTGGTTAACGAGTATCAACCTCAGCCATAAGTCCGTTTCTTAGCCGCTTTCGGGTGGCTGTTGTCTATTAATCCGTCTTTTGGCCACCTTCTGCGGTGAGATTGCCCTGCAGTTATGCTAAATTAGTCAGCCATCTTTGATTTTAGTCGCTGCTGGCAGCGATATTGGTTTTCTGGAATTTCAGCGCTGATTCCGCGCCTTAAGCTTTGTTTATGCTCAATACTTTCCAAATCTCAATGCGTTTCCTTATTGCTCTGGCATCTTTGTATTTAGGTGTCGCTGGTTTTGGCGCTGTCGCCTCGGCCGCTGAATTGCCAGATTTCGTCGGTCTGGTGGAAAAGAATGGGCCGAGCATAGTGGAAATTTCTACCACCAGACGAGTCAATACCCGCTCCCCAATTGCGGATGAAGAGCTGGAGGAGCTGCTTCGACGTCTTAATCCTGGAGAAGACCCGGATTCGCTGTTGGAAGGCGTGCCTGAACAGCGCCAAAGAGCAGCAGTGGGCTCGGGGTTTCTGATTACCGATGATGGTTACGTGATAACTAATAACCATGTCGTGGTTGGTGCCGACGAAATTCAGGTCACCCTGAATGACCGGCGAGTGTTTGATGCTGAAGTCATTGGTCTGGATGAACCGTCCGATTTAGCGCTGCTTAAAATAAACGCTGAAGATTTGCCATATGTGGGTTTTGGTGATTCCGACCAGCTCCGCGTTGGTGAATGGGTATTAGCCATTGGTTCGCCATTTGGACTGGAGTTTTCGGCTGCTGCGGGGATCGTGAGTGCGAAAGGGCGTTCCGTGCCAGGCCGATCTGCTTATAACTATATGTCTTTTATTCAGACCGATGTTGCTATTAACCAGGGTAACTCCGGTGGTCCGCTGTTTAATTTGGATGGTGAAGTCGTAGGGATTAACTCGCAAATTTTAAGTTCGACTGGTGGCTCGAACGGCATCTCGTTTTCTATCCCCAGTAATGTGGCTATGAATGTAATTTCTCAGCTACGGGAAACCGGTGCAGTTAAACGCGGTTTACTCGGTGTGCGCATGAGGGAAGTGGATTACGCCCTGGCCGAGATTTTTAATATGGACCGACCTCGTGGTGCTTTTGTCGATGAAGTGCAGCCAGGAAGTCCTGCGGCCGCAGGTGGAATTCTGAATGAAGACATCATTCTGGAATTCAATGGCCATGAAATAGAGTACTACACAGATTTACCCTTCTATGTGGGCCAGTATCGACCAGATACTTCGGCTGATGTGGTTATTTATCGTGACGGTGATTTGATCACACGCGATGTGACCCTGGGCAGTTCTCCTACTAACACTGTGGCCAATGCTGCTCCTGAAATTGCAAGGGAACGTAATAACCCATTGGGTTTTCGCGTAGCAGAGCTGAGTGATGAGGCGCGTCAGGTATCTGGACTTGATGGGGTGCGGATCGCAGAATTGAATGCTGGACCTGGTCGTGAGGCCGGGTTGCGTGAAGGTGACGTGATTGTATCTCTCAACCGTCAGGATGTTTTCAACTCACAACAATTTGCTCAGATTGCTAATGCGTTGCCCGATTCAGGTTTTGTACCTATTCGTATCGTGCGAGAGGGGCAGGCTACTACCTTAGCGCTGGAGTTGGTGCCTTAAGAAGTCATCCAGAGTAATTAAATTGTATTTTTGGCTGCATTCAATAGTGCGCAGTGCTGCGCTTGTTAATTTGCCCGCTATCAATTGCGAGCTATTTCAACAGTATTCGGTTTTACGATGCCGATTCAAATAGCACCAGGTAGTCGTGACTGATACCCACATCCGAAATTTTTCTATCATCGCTCACATTGATCATGGCAAGTCGACTCTGGCTGATCGGTTTATTCAATACTGTGGTGGATTGCCTGAGCGTGAAATGGATGCACAGATTCTTGATAACCTTGATATTGAAAGAGAGCGCGGTATCACCATAAAGGCGCAGTCCGTTACTCTCTACTACCACGCTAAAGATGGTCAGCGCTATCAGTTAAATTTTATTGATACACCAGGCCATGTTGACTTCACTTATGAAGTATCCCGCTCCCTGGCAGCCTGTGAGGGCGCGCTTTTGGTGGTGGATGCAGGTCAGGGTGTGGAAGCACAATCGGTAGCTACCTGTTACACGGCTATTGAACAGGGATTAGAAGTCATTCCGGTACTGAACAAAATGGATTTGCCACAAGCTGAGCCTGATCGTGTCCGCATGGAAATTGAAGAGATAATTGGTATCGATGCCACTGATGCGGTAAAAGCCAGCGCAAAAACCGGACTCGGCATTGAAGACGTCCTTGAGCAAATCATTGAAAAAGTGCCACCGCCAACAGGTAAAAGCGAAGAAGAGTTGAAAGCATTAATTATTGATTCCTGGTTCGATAACTACCTGGGTGTCGTGTCCCTGGTACGCGTAATGCAGGGAACGCTGCGCAAGGGAGATAAATTAATTGCAAAAACGATTGGTAAGGCGCACATCGTCGATAATATTGGGGTCTTCACGCCCAAGCGAACTACCACTGGCGAGTTATCAGCCGGTGAAGTGGGCTTCGTTGAGGCTGGTATTAAGGATATCCATGGTGCACCTGTGGGTGACACGTTGACGCTTGCGAGAACCCCTGATATTGAACCCTTGTCTGGTTTTAGAAAAATACAACCCCAGGTATTTGCTGGATTGTTTCCGGTATCTTCAGATGATTTCGAAAGTTTTCGCGATGCTTTGGAAAAATTAACCTTGAACGATGCCTCTCTGCATTATGAGCCGGAAAATTCCGATGCACTTGGCTTCGGTTTTCGCTGCGGATTTCTTGGCATGTTGCACATGGAAATTATTCAAGAGCGGCTGGAGCGGGAGTACAATTTATCGCTGATTACTACTGCACCCACGGTAGTATATGAAGTAGAAATGGAAAATGGCGAGGTGCTGAATGTCGATAGCCCTTCAAATTTGCCACCGGTCAACAACATTGCTGAGATGCGCGAACCTATCGTGCTCGCCAATATTTTAGTGCCGCAGGAGCATCTGGGAAGCGTTATTACCCTCTGTGTCGAGAAGCGGGGAGTGCAGAAGGATATGCAA
This sequence comes from uncultured Pseudohongiella sp., assembly GCA_965198435.1. GTDB lineage: Bacteria > Pseudomonadota > Gammaproteobacteria > Pseudomonadales > Pseudohongiellaceae > UBA9145. The sequence continues at coordinate 1,893,383 of OZ240664.1, forward strand.
TTCATTGGTAAGCAGGTTTCTCTTAACTATGAATTACCAATGAATGAAGTTGTAATGGATTTCTTCGATCGTTTGAAGTCCGTTAGCCGGGGTTATGCTTCTTTGGACTATCATTTCGTACGCTTTGAGCCGTCAAACCTTGTGCGTCTCGATGTGCTTATCAATGGTGATCGGGTGGATGCATTGGCACTTATCGTGTTCCGCGATCATGCCCAATCCAAAGGCCGCTTGCTGGTGGAAAAGATGAAGGAGTTAATTCCAAGGCAATTGTATGATGTGGCTATTCAGGCAGCGATCGGTGGTCAGATTATTGCCAGATCAACGGTTAAAGCTCTGCGCAAGAATGTTACAGCGAAGTGTTATGGTGGTGACATCACCCGTAAGAGAAAGCTTTTGGAAAAACAGAAGGCCGGTAAAAAACGCATGAAGAAAGTAGGCAATGTCGAAGTGCCGCAGGAAGCGTTCCTGGCCGTGCTGAAGGTGGACAGTTAAGCGTGGATATCGATTTTGCATTAGTGTTGGTTTGCCTGGTAGCCTTTTGTGGGGCATTGTGGCTACTGGATCATTTGCTGATGAAGAAGTCCCGTGATGAAGCCATTGCCGAATACGAGCGCAGTGATAAGAAAGGAAAAACTGAAGAGCAGATCCAGAAAGATTTGGAGGAGCTGGCACGAGAACCGCTGGTAATTGAATATGCCAGGTCATTCTTTCCCGTGTTGGCCATCGTATTGGTATTGCGCTCGTTCCTGGTGGAGCCGTTTCAGATACCAACAGGTTCAATGATTCCTTCTTTGCTGGTTGGTGACTTCGTTCTGGTCAATAAATATGCTTATGGTCTGCGACTACCCGTCATTGGCACTAAAATCATGGCTGTTGACGACCCCAGGCGTGGAGAAGTCATGGTGTTCACCCATCCTCGGGAGGGGAAGTACTACATTAAGCGGGTTATTGGGCTGCCCGGGGACACCGTGCGTTATGAAGACAAAAATCTCTACATAAATGGTGAAATGATCGATAAAGAGTATGTGCGGGATATTTCGGTGGACATTCAAACAGTGGAGTTACCGGGAACCCTGTATTCGGAGGTGCTGGGCGGAATCCGACACGCTGCTCAGTATATTGACGGAACAGGCAATCGCACAACTCGCACTAATTGGGTTATTCCGGCTGGTCAGTACTTCATGATGGGTGACAATCGGGATAGTAGCTACGACAGCAGAGAATGGGGGACAGTCCCGGAAGAGAATATTGTAGGTAAGGCGATTGCTGTTTGGATGCATAAGGATCCTGGCTTAAACATGCCAACATTCTCCAATAATAAGTGGATAAACTAGGGCCTGTTCACACTAATTGAGTAGCTTTTGCTAGAGGGCATTTTTGCGCTCAGCAAGGCAGAAAGAGTGCCGTATATAACTATATGTAAACGATTGATAACGAAGCTGGGTGCAAAAATGTCCCTGGCCCTTCGGGTTGTGGCTAAAAAAGCGCCACTTGTCGTTGCTCGTCGCTCATTTGGAATCACCAGACCACGCTCCTCGCGCCTCAATTAGCGCTTTTTTAGTCACAACAGAGATCACTCAATTAGTGTGAACAGGCCCTAGCAGGCTGTTGATTTTGTCGCCTGCAAATACAGGGTCAGATACAATACGAAAAACTATACCCCATTGAGGAATTCGGTTCAGTGCGCGGAGCAGATGTTTTCCAGGAGTCGCTTTTTACAACCGTTCAGTTGGAATCATGTGTGCCAAAAAGTCATCCGCTGAGGCCAATAAGAGCGCTTTTGAATGAAGCCATGAAGAACCTGGATTGGCTCTTCAGCAGTATGTATTGCGACACCGGCAGAGAATCCATTCCCCCAGAACGTCTTATCAGGGCGCAGTGGCTTCAGGTACTTTACAGCATCCGCAGTGAGCGGCAGTTGGTCGAACAAATCAACGACAACCTTCTGTCCCGATGGTTTGTGGGTTTAACGATGGATGATGCCGTTTGGGATCATTCCACCTTCCGTATCAATCGGGATCGATTGTTGGAAAATGAGGTGATCACAGACTTGTTTGAAGAGGTCGTTCACCGTGCCCGTAAACAAACGCTTCTCTCTGAAGAGCACTTCCGTGTCGATGGCACGCGGATTCAAGCCTGGGCCTCACAGAAGAGCGATCGCCGTCAGGATGATGACAGTGAGCCCCCTGCGGGCAGTGGTCGTAACAGCGACGCTCATTTCCGTGGGGAAAAGCGCAGTAACGCCCCGCACGAGTCCAAGACAGAGGGTGATGCCATGATGGCCAAGAAGGGCCCTGGTAAAGAAGCGAAGCGATCTTATATGGGCCACACCGTCCTGGAAAATCGCAATGGCTTGATTGGTAAAGCGGCGGCGAGTCAAGCAACGGGTAAGGCTGAGCGTGAAGTAGCCGCGGATTTGTTAGCGGCGCGTCCAGGTATGAAAAAGCGTCCTGTGGGAGCAGACAAGAATGACGATACGGCGGGCTTTGTAGGCGATTGTAGGGCGATGAACCTAACACCGCATGTTGCTCGCAACGATACTCGTATAGGTGGCTCAGCCATTGACGGCCGAACCCGTCGACACGAAGGTTACCGCATCCGCCAGAAGAACAGGAAGCGAGGAGAAGAGCCCTTTGGCTGGGGTAAGTCGATAGGCCTGATCAGGCAAATGAACGTGCGCGGTTTGTCGAAGGTGAACGGCGTAGTTATGTGAACGATGATTGGCTGGAATTTAACTCGAATGAGGGCGTTACAGGGGTCGTCTGCCTTGAAAGCGGGAAAGCCCTCGCCAGCAAGGTATGGAACGGCAAAAAAGGGTTGTATCAACACGTTTGACCGAGAAATCCAGTCTCAAACAGTTCATGCGTTCGAAACTGGGGGAAGATCAACAGCCTGATAGGCTGTTTCAGTCTTTTGTTTGAATTCGCAGAGGTCTTCAATCAAGCAGGTACCACAGCGGGGCTTGCGGGCTATGCAGACATAACGCCCATGCAAAATGAGCCAGTGATGGGCATCTAATAAGAATTCCTCTGGCACCAGCTTTATCAACCGCTTTTCAACCTCCATAACGTTCTTTCCAGGCGCGATGCCGGTGCGATTGGATACTCTGAAGATGTGAGTATCGACTGCCATGGCTATTTGTCTAAAAGCAGTATTCAGAATGACATTGGCAGTTTTGCGTCCTACGCCCGGCAGTGCCTCCAGCTCTTCCCGTGTTCGTGGTACCTGAGAGTCATGTTGATCAATGAGAAGTCGGCAGGTTTTGATAACATTCTCGGCCTTTGTGTTAAACAAGCCAATAGTCTTTATGTATTTCTTTAATCCATGTACGCCCAAGGCATGGATAGTTTCCGGAGTATTGGCAACCGCATAGAGCTTTTCTGTTGCTTTGTTGACGCTAATATCAGTAGCTTGCGCGGAGAGGATGACAGAGATCAGCAACTCAAAATCACTTTCGAACTTTAGCTCTGTTGTCGGGTTCGGGTTTTCCCTCCGCCACCGGGAAAAGATTTCTATGCGTTTCTGTTTGTTCATTGCCCTGTTCTAATTCTCTTTGATGTTTTTCAGCCTGCCAGTAACCCTGGCTCTTTCAACTGGTTTTTTGCTACGCCGTTTTAAGGGGGACGGATTCTGTGACTTTGTTAATCGTAGCAATGCAAGGCAGAGACCCAGAAACAAAAAGCCCGCAGGCTGTAGTCGATTGAAGGTAAACAGGTTCTCTCTATTTTCAATCATCCATTGTCCGCCTTCGATCGTGCTAGGAATCAGTAATTGCCATCCATAGAAAACAGACCCTGCTAACATAAATTCTCGAATGAGAGCAAAGCTCACCAATGCAAGGACTAAACTTAAACCAAGGGTAAATACCTGAAAACCAACCTTTGTCCATTGCGCAGTTCGAATTACGCTATCCATCCTGAGAAGCAAGGCGAAGTTACATGGAATCAAAAGTACATAAATACCTAATTCTCTGTACAAAGGGTAGAAATACAGCTCTAAGAGCAGTGCGAATAGGCTGCAGTAAGCTGACAGGGTTACTGCGCATGCTGATAGTCGCCAATGTGGGCCGATGTATTTGCGAACTCCCCAAAGAGAGAAAGCGCTCATCAAACCAACTAGCAGCATGCCGATACCAAGCGCCAGGGCTTTCGTTGCTGAATCAGAAACTGCGATCAGCGGTGTAATCCCCAGCAAATGGACAAGCATGGGATTGTTGCGCCACAGACTGGGTTCCAATTCAGCATAAAGTCGGACGTCACTCATTGCCTGCTCCCGGGGCGCTCGCTTTATAGCTCAGCCGCTTGTGGCCAAATATACGGGGGCGAATACTGTGGTCCAGCAGTGGTGCGCAGAAATTCCCAAACAGAACCGCTATCGCAATGGAGTCCAGATAACTGCCCCATACTCTTATGCTGTAAATACTGCAGCCAATAATGATTCCATATGCAATTTTCGCCGGGTTACTGGTACAGCTGCTAACGGGGTCTGTTGCGATAAAAAATGCACCAAGCATAGTGGCGCTGCCAAATAAATGTAGATACGGCGTCCCAACCACTGATGCACCATCTGCTGAGTAAAATAATAGAGACATGGCTAAGACGCTGATAATAATGGTGACAGGTATATGCCAGGAGATAATGCCAAGACCCAGCAGCACTAAACCACCAAGCATAAAAGCGATATTGACTAATTCCCAGCCTGTAGCAGCGGCTCGATCGAAAACAGAGATATCCATCTCAAAACTTTTCAATATCGCGCTTTGTGCCGCCATTTTGAATTCGATTAGGGGAGTGGCTTTGGCGAATCCATCGATTACTTCGAGCTGATTACTGGAGCTTGCCAGCAAAAACTGTGCACTCTGGCGAAGTGATGAAAAGCTTAACGGGGAAGAATCTGAGCTTGGTGATAGGGCCGCATCGGGCAAATGCCATGCGGTCATTTCCAATGGAAATGCCAGTAACAGAAAAAGATAACCAGCCATTGCTGGATTGAAAGTATTCTGTCCCAGTCCACCATAGGCATGTTTTACCAATGCGATTGCAAACACCACCCCAAGTGTTAAGAGCCACCAGCTGGAACCTGGCGGCACTGCGACGCTGAACAATATCGCGGTAACCAAAGCACTGTAGTCACCAAGGCCTTGTTTGATGGATTTATCGCTGACCTGCAAGCACAATGCTTCGACCGATAACGCGGTGACGCTGGCGACTATAAGATTCAACAGTATCCCATAACCGAAAAACCAGATATGCACCATTATCCCGGGTAAGGTGGCCAGGATCACGATAAGCATAATCTGCTGTGTTTTGCGATCGGCTAATTGATGCGGTGAAGATTTGTATGGCAGAGTCATGATTTGAGTACAGCCTTCTTTTGTTTAACCCGCATTACGGCTGCTGCGATTTCTGCACGTGCTTGTTCACGGGAAAACCCTGCATTGTTGGTATCTGAGCTGTTAACAGATTCTGATTGAGTGCCGGCTGGCGTTATAGCTGCTTTCTCCTCATCCGTTTTCTTTTTTCGGTATTGCAGATACTGAAAGCGACGTTGCCACTGTATTCCAAGCGTACGATCTTGTTGCTGCATTTCTATCGCTTCTTTACTGGCTCGATAGTATTGAACAAGCGGGATTTTACTTGGGCATACATAGGCGCAGGCACCGCATTCAATACAATCAGCAAGTCCATGATCAAGCAGAGATTCGAAGTCCTGCTGTTTTGCATAGTGCAGCAATTGTTGAGGCAGCAAATGGGATGGGCAGGCATTGGCACAGAAACCACAGCGGATGCACGGCAGCGTATCACTGGATGCGGCGAATTCATGCTCTGTTGCTGCAATTATGCAGTGACTGGTCTTTTTGATATGAGTCGCTTCGGCATCAATCAATTGGCCCATCAGCGACCCGCCATGAATGGTTTTATGATGTGTTTGAGAATTCACACCACAAAGGTTCAGCAGGTGCGACACAGGCGTTCCGATTGGCACATCGAAATTTTTCGGCGTCTTTAGAGCAGAGCCGGTGACAGTAGTTATACGATTTACACAAGGTCTGCCCAGTGCTACAGCTTTGTAAGCCGCTTCTGCTGTGCCGACATTTATTACCACTACGCCAACATCGGTCGGTAGTCCTGATTCGGGAGTTTCTTTGCCAGTAACGGCATAAGTCAGTTGGCTTTCATCGCCAGCAGGATAACGTGGAGAAATAACTTTCAACGATACAGAGTCAGAATCCAGATTTGCCTTTAACGACGCAATGGCTTCTTCTTTGTTGGATTCAATACAAATTACACAGCGCTCTGCCTGGCAGCCGACTTGCAATATTTCTGCACCTTGCACTGCATGATCGGCGCGCTCCCGAATCAAAGCTTCATCACAGCTCAAGAAAGGCTCGCACTCAGCAGCATTAATAATGAGAGTAGATACGCCAGATTTTTTAGCGCTTCTAAGTTTCCTCGCTGTTGGAAAGCCGACGCCACCCATTCCACAGAGCCCGGCTTGCTCCAGTTTGTTAACAAGCTCCGCATGCCCAAGAGTGCGATAGTGCCGGGTAGGAATCAGTTCTATTGCCTGCTGTTGCCTATCACAATGCAGAAGGATTTCATGCCCAACAGATTCAATAGTGCCTGATGCTGGCGCATGTATTGCCAGGCTGGTTGAATCTGTAGCATCCGCAATTTTTTGATATTGGAGCACATGCTCTCCAACATTTGCGCATGGAGTGGAAGCTGTACCTTGATGTTGTTGTAATGAAATACTCAGGTATTCAGGTAAAGGCGTTGGCATGATACGCGATCGCAACGACACACGCTTGTGGTTCTCGGGGTTAATGCTGCCAAACCTGACGCTGCTGCGAAAAAGGCTCATCATGCGCTGGTGTTCCCCATGTTTTGCAATTTGTTGATATCGGGTTGCGTAGTTTCGATCAGCGAAGGCAGGTGCCAGCAGGGTTTGTTTTTTTGCACCAGAACCAAATCGATACAATCCACAGGGCAAGGATCGATGCACAGGTCACAGCCCGTGCATTCCTGACCGATTACCGTATGCATCAGTTTTGCAGAGCCTAAAATGGCATCAACCGGACATGCCTGAATACACCTGGTGCACCCAATACATTCTTCCTCTCTTATCATTGCCACTAAGCGTGGCCCCGGTGTTCCATGGGCGGGATCAACTGTGTCCAGTTGCTGATTCAACAGAGTAGACAAGCGACGTACAGCACTTGATCCGCCTGGCACACATTTGTTGATTGCTTCTCCATTTGCAATCGCTCGTGCATAGGGCAGGCATCCAGCATGGCCGCAGTGACCGCATTGGGTTTGGGGCAGTTCCAGATTAATTAAGTCAACAAGTCCTAAAGAGGCTTCGCTTTGCTTTGTTATTTTAAAAACTTTCCAGACACTTAATACCAATGTCATGCACAACAATGCACCGAAGCCGTATTGAAAATATAAAGTGTCTGCAAATGGAGTCATCAAACCAACCCTGCAAATCCGAGGAATGCCATGGCAATTATTCCTGCGCTTATCAGATCTAAAGGAGTGCCTCGCATAACTGGAGGAACCTCTGCATGATCTATGCGTTGCCGCAGTGCAGCAAATGCACTCATAGTGGCGCCAAAGCCAGCGGCGGAGCCAAAGCAGTAAGCGATCAGTTCCGGTGTAGAAAGTAAGCTGGTGGTGTTGATTAGTGCTGCACCTATAACGGTGCTGCTAACACTGAAAAGTGAGATAGTGAGATCCTGACGAAACGCAAGCAGTGGGTACAGTTTTCTTATTGTCGTTGAGATTCCCAAGCCAATACTGGCGCTGACAGAAACGAAGAGCAGTAAGCTCAAAAATTCTGCATTCAACGGTGTTAGTACCCAGCGATAAAGCAACAGGTTGACAATTGATGCGATAAACAGCAGGGTGGATGCCAGTCCACAAAACTCAATCGTGTTTTTTAACCGGTGTGTGTAAAAGAAGAGAGAAGAAACACCTAGCAGCTGAATAAACAACAGGTTGTTAACTAATGCCGCAGCGAGTACTGTTGTTATTAGTATTGACAAGAACCCGGGAACTCCAAGCCAGCAATCCACCATGATGCAGTTGGCAAGTTTAGCATGACCGGGGTCGGGCGATGGGACCGCATTCTTGCTGGGTGGAAAATGGTTTATTCGGTATCGAACAGCCCCAGGGAGTAAGAAGCAGGAATTCTGTACTGGTTTAGTATGGTGGCCTCAGAGCTTATGGCTGCCTCATGATTTATTACCATTTGATAGCCATTTTTGTTTTCGAATACGATGTTTTCTTCACTGTTTTCATTCAGCATTGCAGCGAAGTGTTGGAAATCGCGAATAGGCTCACCGTTAACGTATTCCACAACCCAGTTGCGCCAGTCGTGATAGCCTAGGTTCACGTCGGCAGCCAGAACCTGCAATGCGACGACCAATTCACGTCGGTCAGGCGAACTCCATTGGTTACGTGCCTGCAGTAAGCTGACTGGCGCACTGCGGCTCCAATCATTACCCCAGCGCTTAATCAGATTCATATTTAGCGGGACGAATAATACGCCACCGTAGATGTAGTATTGAGGGGTTTCATCAAACCTCTCTCCCCTTACCAGGCTATAGTTGTGTAGTGTTTTTTCAGCGAGCAAATTGACAGTTCTTTCATGCCCATCCCGGGAATAAGTTATCTGCAGTGTGTCACCTATGTGGTGCATATCGATAGCGTGCTTGTAATCAGTTAATAAGTCATCGGTTAGCTTGATCGTGCCATCGTCTGCGATTGCATAATCGTCGATTCTCAGAATAACATCATTCTCTTGCAGTACGCCGTCGGCTGGTGAGCCTTCGAATACCTTGATGACTAATACACCATTTTGATCTTTGTCTAAGCCGTACGCTGCTTTTGCTGAGGGGCTGTCTAAGGTTTGTGTGCGGAAACCCAAATCAGGAAAGCCATCCAGTAATCCATCTTCACTATCCTGTAAAACATGCCGTACCACACTTGGGGGAACGAAATAGCCTAAGTTTTCGGTGCGACCACCGACATTTGCCTGCATCACAACGCCGACGATTTGTTGATCAACGATTACAGGACCACCGCTATTGCCTGGATTGATTGCAGCATCGATTTGTCCAGCCAAAAGGTACGCACCGGCATGGGCATACACCTGCTGTTCAACCCTGGACAGGATGCCCTTTGTGATACTTAAAGTTTTGCCACCGATTGGATACCCGTATACAGATACCTCCTGCAATGGACCCGGAAGGTCACCAATGGTTAATGCTTTGAGGTCGCTGAAAAAGCCTGGTTCATCAACAGTAATCAATGCGAGGTCAGCTTCGTGCGAAACGAATAACACGCGAGCCTGATAGCGTTGAGGATCGTTATGCTTCTGAGCCTGGACATAACTTGCATTGGCAACTACATGAGCGTTAGTCAAGATGCGATTGCCTCCGATTACTGCGCCAGAGCCGCTGCTTTGCCGAGGTGTTAATAGACGCCAGGGCGTAAAATAATCGGGTGCAGCTTGCGTGGTATAGATTTTGATGACGGAGTCTTCGATATCGCGAATCTCATCAAGTTGTCCGAGAGCAGAGCTGTTGAAAAAGACGCCAGCCAATAACAGCATGAAAGGGCTATCCGGCAGCGCCCTGATGATATTACGAAGCTTGAAATTCATGGAGTCTTCTTGATCGGTTCGATTAATCACATTGACCAGAGCACAAGCTTATTACTTTCGTCCCAGACGTGCCAGTTCGTCAGAATGTGCCTCCTGCGCAGACCGGTTGGCCCGAGGATGAAAATTCCGGAGAACATGGGGTTGATCAAGTCACTCGCATACCAGGCTCGGCACCTGGGTGTGGTTCGAGTAACCAGATGTCTTTGCCCCCAGGCCCTGCTGCCAGGACCATGCCCTCAGAAACGCCGAATTTCATTTTGCGAGGTTTTAGATTGGCTACTACAACGGTGAGTTGGCCGACAAGGTCTGCAGGGTCATAGGCTGACTTGATACCAGAAAAAACATTGCGAGTAAGAGGATTGCCGTTTTTATCTTTGCCAAGATCAAGCGTGAGTTGCAAAAGCCTGTCTGCACCCTCAACACGATTGGCTGCAACGATACGTGCAATTCTTAAATCCACTTTGATAAAGTCATCAAACTCGATTTCAGGTTCCAGCCCTGATGCTTCGGTATCAGACTGCTGCTGACTGATTTGTTGCTGCCGTTCATATTCTTCTTGTGTTGCGTTAACCATGGCTTGCACTTTGTCTGATTCCACCCGCGTGATGAGTGGTTTGAATTTGTTAATGTTATGCCCGCAAAGGAGTTTATCTAAATCATCCCACTGTAATGGATCAACGTTGAGAAATTGCTCTGCCTTTTCCGCCAATGTCGGAAGCACTGGTTTCAAATAAATTGTTAACAGGCGAAACGCATTGATTCCGGAGCTGCAAATCGCTTGCAGTTCAGGTGATTGCTTGTCTGTCTTTGCTATAACCCAGGGTTCTTTGTCGTTAATGTATTGGTTGGCTTTGTCTGCTGCGGCCATGATGAGTCGCACAGCCTTGCCGTATTCTCTTTCCTGATAATGTTTACTGACCTGGCCTTTAATAGATTGAATTTCGGCAAGCAACTCAGGATTGTCAGGTTGTTCCGCTAGTTCCCCTTCAAACCCTTTACCGATAAAGCCAGCACAGCGACTTGCGATGTTAACTACTTTGCCAACCAGATCGGAATTTACTCGTTGCACAAAATCATCGAGGTTAAGATCCAGATCATCGATACCTGATGTCAGTTTGGCTGCCAGGTAATAGCGCAGATATTCGGGATTCAGATGATCCAAATAAGTTCTTGCATTAATAAATGTGCCACGAGATTTCGACATCTTGGTGCCATCCACTGTGAGGAAACCATGGGCGTAGACGGCGGTTGGCGTTCTGTAACCCGCACTGGTTAGCACAGCCGGCCAAAACAATGTGTGAAAATTAATAATGTCTTTTCCGATGAAGTGATATAGCTCAGTGTCTGAGTTTTTATGCCAGTAACTGTCAAAGTTATAGCCTTCACGATCGCAAAAGTTTTTGAAGCTCGCCATATAACCTATCGGTGCATCAACCCATACATAAAAGTACTTGCCCGGTGCATTGGGTATTTCAAATCCAAAGTAGGGCGCACTCCGACTGATGTCCCACTGCTGTAGCTCTTCGTCGAGCCATTCGCTTAATTTGTTGGCGACAGATTCCTGCAGTGTACCGGAGCGCGTCCAGGCACGGAGCATGTCCCAGAAAGCGGGCAGATCAAAAAAGAAGTGCTCCGATTCTTTTTCTATGGGAACGGCACCGGAAATTGCAGAACGTGGATTGATTAATTCAGACGGACTGTATGTGGACCCGCAGACTTCGCAGTTGTCTCCGTATTGATCCTCAGCGCCACATTTTGGGCATGTTCCGGTAATGTAGCGGTCTGCCAGAAAGAGCTTTTTCTCTGGATCATAGAGCTGTTTAATTGTACGGCGCTCAATATGACCATTGGCATCCATCGCAAGATACATGCTTCCAGAGAAAGCGCGATTCTCTTCTGAATGAGTGGAATGGTAATTGTCAAAGCCAATCAGAAAGTCTGCAAAATCTGCTTCATGGGATGCCTGCATTCGTTGGATGAGCTCTTCAGGTGTAATTCCCTGTTTCTCAGCACTGAGCATGATCGCCGTACCATGGGCGTCATCTGCACACACATACACACAATCATGCCCTTGCATTTTTTGCAGACGAACCCAAATGTCAGTCTGAATAACCTCCATCAGGTGACCGAGATGAATGGCACCATTTGCATAGGGCAGGGCGCTGGTAACGAGGATTTTGCGTTTCAAAACTGGTCCTTATAAGTGCTTGGGGCTAACCCACCTGACTGCCTTTAGATAAGATTTAACCCATTGTGTTAGTTGAGAGAATTGATTAGCTGGGTCGCTGTCATTAAATCGCCATTCACACGCTTCCAAATAGAGCCCGAACCGGGCACCCGGGACATCAGTCAAACGCCGCAAACGACGCGTTGCCTGATCCCAGACATTCTCGATTCTATTCATGTGATGACGGCCGTCCTCGAAGCGTTTTGAGTGGTGGATACAGGCATGGGAAAACCCAGCTACACCAAGGGCATTATACCCCTTCCAGCCATCCGAATAGATCATCATTGTCAGGAATGACTTTGCGTTCGATGAGCAGCATCAGGGGTCGTGATGAAATATCCCGGATACTTTTCATATAGACATTTCGTATAGACTTTTTGTATATACCTTTTATGGAGCCTCTGATTAATGTTTGCGAGGCAGTTAGTGCAAGGCAGAAATCAGCGAAAAAGCGCAGTTTATAGGGCATAAATGCGCATTTTGAGCTGATTTTTAACGCAGCAATAACAACGTAGGCAATTAATCAGAGGTTCCTTATATTTATATAGACCTTTCATATTTCATATAGCCCTTGCCACCGCGCTTCAACAGGCCGAGGGCAGGGACCTGCCTAACAGCGCTCCGGGCCCCATCGACCTTTTCGGATGCCGCTGAAATCGCGCTCATCTACTTTAATATCGCTACCCAATTGGGCTTTGCTATCGCCGGTCCGCTCAATGGCAATCATCTGGCGCAACTACGCAACTATACGCAACTAATAGAAAAAACAGGTCGCTGTCCTGCGGTTCACGCCATACAGCCTGGTCGCCGTCAGGGCTGTTGACCCAGACACAGTATGCACCAGTTTATACACACTCAGGCGATTCTTGCGCGGGTATCTATAATAACGCCTATATATAGAAAGAGAGTCTGGGTCAGCCCTTAGTTCTTTTGGTTTGCTTAAATCTCAATCATTTCGAAATCTTCTTTACCGACCCCACAATCCGGACACATCCAATCGTCCGGAATGTCATGCCAGGGGGTTCCGGGAGCGATGCCTTCTTCAGGTAAGCCATGCTCTTCATCATAGATGAAGCCGCAGACCATGCATTGCCATTTTTTCACGTGTTCACTCCAAAGTTTAAGGAACCTCTGATTAATTACCTAGGTTGTTATTGCTGCGTTAAAAATCAGCTCAATCAGCTCAAAATGCGCATTTATGCCCTATAAACTGCGCTTTTTCGCTGATTTCTGCCTTGCACTAACTGCCTTGCAAACATTAATCAGAGGCTCCTTAAGATTTATTCAAGCCCGATTAAATTATAACGATTCTTTTGCTGCCGCTCTTTAGTCAAACACGAAGATTGCACAAAAAAGAACCGGATAAGTTGTGTCAGAAGGACTGGAAATGGGATCAGTATCTGGGTGAGGAGCTTTAGCTCCGAGGCCAGGGCACTACATGACAGGTGCGCATATTACTTCAGAAGTTGATTAAATTCTATGCAGCCGCTGTACTATTGGCTGTGTTATCGGTTGTACTATCGGTATCAAATGAGGCAAGTAAGTAATGCGATAAAACCTGATTGGCTTTATCATTCCGGCCACACAAAACCCTGGAACCTGGCGTTCTGTCTGTCACCATAAGCTGGAAGTTTGGATACTCATTATGACAATTAAATCTGATCGATGGATTCGTAAAATGGCTGCCGGGCATGGCATGATCGAGCCATTCCGGGCAGATCAGGTTCGTTATGTCGATGGGCAGAAAGTGATTTCCTATGGTACATCCAGTTATGGCTATGATGTCCGTTGCGCCAGTGAGTTCAAAATTTTCACAAATGTTCATACTACTAATGTGGTAGATCCGAAGAATTTTGATGAAGGCAGTTTTGTCACCATCGATGAACCGGTATGTGTAATCCCACCCAACTCATTCGCCCTGGCAAGAACCGTAGAATACTTTCGCATTCCCAGCGATGTGTTAACGGTGTGTTTGGGTAAATCTACCTATGCTCGTTGTGGAATCATCGTCAACGTGACCCCCTTGGAACCCGAGTGGGAAGGCCATGTGACTTTGGAATTTTCAAATACCACGCCATTGCCTGCAAAAATTTACGCCAATGAAGGGGTTGCTCAGATGTTGTTCTATCAATCTGACGAACAGTGCGAAGTAACTTACAGGCAGCGTGGCGGTAAGTACATGGGGCAAACCGGGGTAACGCCCCCCAAAGCATAAACCCAACCTGCAGCGCTGATTCTTTGGCGCTCATAGTGAAAAAGCGTCAATTTTCCGGCACTTCAATTGTCTCTGAAAAAATCTCTGGTTCAGTAATGTTTGTGACTTATTCGCTACAGCCCTTTTTTCATGCGGTCTACAGACGCCTCTTAAAATTAGTTTAAGCAAAATAGTGTTCTGGAATAGTTATTGCTTGAATTAGCTCAAGAGTTCATTCAATGCAGTGCAGTAATGCATGAACAGATTCTGATCTTGAGACTTGAGAGGTAGGATCACTGCCTGCCTAAGAAAGATTCAAGATAAATCGAATTACGCTATATCATAAATCGTCAGAAATAAAATTTTGTTTAGGACGAACCGCGCGAAAAAGTATAAAAAGTATGGTGCTTAAAAACACTGCTTAAAAAATGCGCCAAAACGGATTTTGGGTAGTGAAGAAAAAGTAGTTAAGAATAAGAAAAAATAGCTAAGAGTAGCTAAGAAAAATAGGGAGAAAGCTTGAGCATGGCAGTAGCCAGGTTGTACGAAGTAGGCATGCGCACAGCGCAGGAGCGCCTTGGTGAGCTAAAAGAGGAGGTGGAGGAAGATTCTGCTACGCGAAATTCACCGGCAGTATTCCATTCTGCCGCTACAGGATTTTCGTACGCAACAATTTTACACGCGGGGACAGCAAAAGCTTCTGTTGTCGAAATTCATCAATTTTCATACTCGAAACAACAACTAATCCCCAACACCGAGTCCTCGTCACTGAGTACTAATCAGTTGGCAGGATTCAATCCGGTTGTGGCACGTCTGACCAGGGCAACTCAAGGCCTAAGCAACTGCACGACTCAACTATAAACGGGATAACGGAGAATGGGTTCAGCAACAACAGCATCGGTTTGTGAAAAAACACAAACCATGCTCGATGCTAAAGAAGAAAACCTGGGCGAGGTAGTTGAACGGTACGCACCACTGGTCAAACGCATAGCCCATCATTTGCTTTTGCGAATGCCAGCCAGTGTTCAAATTGACGACCTTATTCAATCCGGAATGATTGGATTACTTGAAGCGGCCAGGAAATATGATGTTTCCAAAGGTGCGAGCTTCGAGACCTATGCTGGAATTCGCATTCGCGGCTCCATGCTGGATGAAGTTCGGAAAGGGGATTGGGCACCTCGCTCAGTTCATCGAAAGTCCAGAAAAGTCGCCGAAGCGATAAAAGCTATTGAGGCAAGAACAGGTAAAGACGCCAAAGATCAGGAGATCGCAAAAGCACTCGATATTGATCTGAATGCATACTATACAATTCTACAAGATGCTACCGGGAGTCGTTTGTTCAGCTTCGATGACCTCATGGAGGGTGATGATTCTGCGATTGAGTTAGCTGCAGGAGAGCTGCCTGGTCCTTGTGATGGTCTGCAGCGAGACCTCTTTAAAGAACATCTGGCCCGGGCAATTAATGGTTTACCAGATCGGGAAAAGCTGGTGCTTGCGCTTTATTATGATGAAGAGCTGAATCTTAAAGAGATAGGTGAAGTCATCGGGGTCAGTGAGTCCAGAGTGAGTCAGATTCACAGTCAGGCGGCAATGCGCTTGCGGGCAAGACTGACCGACTGGCGTTGAAGAAGAGACCTGGTATTCTAGCTGGGTCGCTCGTCTGTCCCAAGCGATTGGTAAGAATCCTAATCGCGGAGCTTTTTACCTTGGTGATTCATAGCAGGCGATCTCCTGCATTCCAGGGAGCCTCTGATTAATGTTTGCGAGGCAGTTAGTGCAAGGCAAAAATCAGCGAAAAAGTGCAGTTTATAGGGCATAAATGCGCATTTTGAGCTGATTTTTAACGCAGCAATAACAACGTAGGTAATTAATCAGAGGTTCCCTGGGTTACCCTTCTTTTCATGAATTCTGAGCACTCACCAGAAACCGCATCGGTATCGGGCATCATGCTAAAGGCCAGTTCGCTTTATTGTGAGCGGGATGACCGTGTGTTGTTCGAAGCTTTGGACCTCGAACTACAGGAAGGTCAGGTTGTTCAGGTTAAGGGTAACAATGGAACGGGGAAAACAACCTTATTGCGCATGCTATGTGGCCTGAGCGAAAGTTATGAAGGTGACATCGAATGGTATGGCCAGCCAATTAAGCAACAAAGAGAAGATTTCTTCGGGTCTTTGCTTTACATCGGTCATCGCGTCGGCGTGAACAAGGTGTTAACGCCACTGGAAAACCTACGATGGAGCTGCAGTATTCAGCAGTCAGTTTCTGAGGAACAGATTTTAAATGCGCTGTATGCAGTGGGGCTTCGCGGATTTGCAGAATCACAATGTCTTACACTCTCTGCCGGGCAACAACAACGTGTTTCGCTGGCCCGGCTGTTAATCTGTCAGTCAAAACTCTGGATATTGGATGAGCCGTTTATCACCCTGGATGTCGATGGTGTGGCCCTATTGGAGCAGCTTATTGGCGAGCATGCTGCTAAGGGAGGCAGTGTTCTGATAACAACCCACCATTCTCTTGCTATAAAAGGGTTGCGGACTCTTGTGCTCGGAGCAGATCAGTCCACGATTGAAGAAGGTGCAGCATGAGTACCGTGCAAAATTTATCGGCAACTTCCACGCGAACGGCATTTGTTGCTACGTTAAAACGCGATTTGGTTATTGCCTTTAGAAGGAAGAATGACTTACTTAATCCTTTTATGTTTTTCCTGATCGTCGCCAGTTTATTTCCCATTGCTATATCACCTGATCCGGAACAGTTGAGTGCCGTATCAGCGGGCGTGTTGTGGATAGCGGCGCTGTTGGCTTCGTTGTTGGCAATGGATAATTTGTTCCGCTCCGATTATGAGAACGGTTCACTGGAGCAATTGTTGCTAAGCCCGCAGCCACTCTATTTCATGGTGTTGGCAAAAAACCTTTCCCATTGGCTGGTAAGTGGCTTGCCTGTTGTGTTGATAGCACCATTGATTGCTTATATGTTGAAGCTGCCTGAGGCTTCTTACTGGGCGTTGTTTCTCAGTTTGTTACTCGGTACACCCGTGCTCAGTTTGCTGGGTTCAATTGGAGTGGCACTCACGGTAGGGTTGGGAAGCAGGGGTTTGATACTGGCAGTTATCACTTTGCCTTTGAGTGTGCCGGTTTTAATTTTTGGTACCCTGGCGGTCCAGGAATCTCAATTTGGCACCGATTTAACCGGCTATCTCGCTATTTTGGGTGCTATGTTGCTAGTGACAGTTACTTTGGCACCTTTGGCCTCGGCGGCAGCCCTCAGAATAAGTGTGAATTAACCAATTTGATCCTGGCCAGACTTATCCGCGTAATTACAATGAGTTACAATACGTAACACGGGCCTTCGGATAGCCCGTGATCCCATGATATAGTTAATTTAGCTGAGAACGAGTGTTATAGTGCCGTGAACTGGACCTGGTTCCACAAATTAGGCTCCCCTAAGTCTTTCTACTCAATTACCACCCGATGGCTGCCCTGGCTGACCGGTGCTATGGTGATATTTCTTACCGTAGGTGTGCTTTGGGCGCTGCTATATATTCCACCTGACTACCAACAAAGCTATACCACCAGAATTTTGGTAGTGCATGTTGCGGTTGCCGGCACATCATTGGCATTTTTTCCCATTATGGCTCTGGCGGGGACCATTACCTTGGTGTGGCGAATGAAACTCGCTGACATGGTGGCAAAGAACGCAGCACCATTAGGTGCCTGGTTTTCATTCGTAACTCTGGCCACTGGTTCCCTGTGGGGAAGTGTCATGTGGGGCACCTGGTGGGAATGGTCTGATGCCCGTTTGGTGTCTATGCTGTTTCAGTTTTTTTTATTGGTAAGTGTTGTAGCGCTAAGGTCTGCTATTGAAGATAACGAAAAGGCAGCAGGAGCCTGTGCGTTGTTATCCATAGTTGGCTGTGTCAATGTGGTGATCATTAAATACTCGGTGGAATGGTGGAACGTTCTCCATCAACCTAGCAGCCCCATCAACATGTCTCCCAACAGCGTTAATGGGCCTGAATTCTGGATACCGACAGCCGTGATGATTGTGGCTGTTTATCTGTTTCTCACGGTGGCTTTGATCTTGGCAACTAGGAATGAGATTTTGCAAAGAGAGCGAAAATCACAGTGGGTACAAGACATCGTTGCCAGTTCGTAGCATAGATTAACTACTTGAGAAGATTTAATGTTAGACGCAATTCAGTTCTCCAGCTTCGCCGAGTTTATAGATATGGGCGGTTATGGGTTTAATGTCTGGTCTGTATATGCAGTCTTTTTCATCTTTGTATTAGTTAACCTTATTGCTCCAATGCGCAAACGCAAACAGATTGTCAAAGATCTCAAGCGAAAGGCAATGTTGAATGAAACCAATCCGAATGCCTGTGACTAAAATCATCTGGCATCAGAATCAGGAGAGAACCAGTGAAACCTCATAGACGCAAGAAGCTGGGAATCATTATCTTTATTGCAGTTGGTTTGGGCTTGGCAGTTGGTCTTACTGCCTATGCCTTGCGCCAAAACATAAATATGTTCTACACACCTACGCAGGTTGCGCAGGGTGAAGTAATGAGTGGCGTCAATTTCCGTATTGGCGGCATGGTGAAAGAGGGGTCAATTGTAGAAGCACAGGACAGTCTCAAGGTCGACTTTGTCACAACAGATTATGCAAGCGAAGTGCTTATCAGATATGACGGCATTCTGCCTGACTTATTCCGTGAAGGGCAGGGTATCGTCGCTGAAGGTCAGATCGATGCCAATGGTGTATTTATGGCTTCTAAAGTAGTGGCCAAACACGATGAAAACTATATGTCGCAAGAAGTGAAAGCCGCTTTGGATGCTGCCGGCGCTTCCAATCAAAATCACCCAATGAGCATACCGCCAGAATTCTAGGAGCCCTGGATGATACCTGAGTTAGGTTCTTTCTCTCTCACACTGGCATTATGCTTAAGTGTTTTACTTGGCACCTTGCCAATTACAGGAGCATATCTTGGCAACACTGTGTGGATGAATCTTGCACGCCCTTTGACGGCAGGGATTTTCGTATTCCTTACTATTAGCATCAGTATTCTTACTTATGCTTTTGTCACTGATGACTTTTCAGTCCAATTTGTTGCCCAACACTCAAATACCCTACTTCCAATCCAGTATAAGTTCACTGCGGTATGGGGGGGGCATGAAGGGTCATTCCTGCTTTGGACTTTCATGTTGGCGGGCTGGATGTTGTCGGTTGGTATTTTTAGCAAGAGTATGCCTTTGGATTTCGTTGCGCGTGTTCTTGGCGTGCTGGGTATTCTGATCTTCTCCTATATTTTATTTATGCTGGCCACATCGAATCCTTTTGATCGTGTGATTCCCCTGCCGCCGAGCGATGGTGCGGATTTGAACTCTGCTTTGCAGGACATTGGCTTTATTTTGCACCCACCCACTTTATATATGGGCTATGTAGGATTTTCCGTTGTGTTCGCATTTGCTATTGCAGCGCTGTTAAGTGGTCGAATGGATGCTGCATGGGCACGTTGGTCACGACCTTGGGCCAATATGGCCTGGGCAGTACTCACCATTGGAATAGCACTCGGAAGCTGGTGGGCTTACTATGAATTAGGTTGGGGTGGCTGGTGGGCCTGGGACCCAGTTGAGAATCCACCTTTGATCACATGGTTACTTGGAACGGCGTTGATTCATTCTCTTGCTGTTACGGAAAAACGTGGCGTGTTCAAAAGCTGGACAGTTTTGTTGGCGATTCTTGCTTTTTCCGGTTCATTGCTCGGCACGTTTATTACTCGATCTGGTTTGCTCACTTCTGTGCATGCATTTGCCAGTGACCCTTCTCGTGGATTTTTCATTCTGGGAATACTGGGTATAGCAATTGGCGGCTCTTTGCTGCTTTATGCATTGAGAGCACCACTAATGAAGTCTGATTCCAGTTTCGAATTGATTTCGCGCGAAATGTTTTTGCTGGCCAACAATGTCATATTAGTCGTTGCCGCTGCATCAGTATTTCTGGGTACATTGTTTCCCATGGTGTATCAGGCTATTACCGATGATCTGATTTCCGTCGGTCCACCATACTTCAATGCTGTTTTTGCTCCCTTGATGATGCTGCTCGTTGTATTTCTGGGCATTGGACCAATTAGTCGATGGAAAAAAACCTCCACCGCTTTTCTTGTGGCGCAGTTAAGCCGTGTACTGATCATTAGCGCAGTATTAGGGACCGTTCTACCTTTACTGGTATTGCTCGAATTTTCTTTTGTGGCAACCATAACAATGCTGCTAGCGTTTTGGATGGTGTCTTCTATTATTAAGGATGTTCTGGAAAAAATGTCTAATAAGAAGACTTTGGCTCAAGGGTTGCGCGCACTGTCATTTAGTTATTACGGAATGCAGGCTGCGCATATTGGCATTGCCGTGATGCTCGTTGGTATTTCTCTTTCCAGTTATTTCAGTATTGAACGTAGTGTATTGCTTAATGAAGGTGATTCTGTTGATCTGGGCGGCTACCAGTTCACGCAATCGGGTAGTACACAGATTCATGGGCCGAATTACATTGCGGATGAAGTGGTTATTGCTGTTGGTCGAGAAGGCGAGCCTGTGATGAATCTTTATCCCCAGCGTCGACTCTATATCGCCAGTGGCACACCTTCTACAGAAATGGCGATTGATCCTGGCTTTTTGCGCGATTTATTTGTCACTTTGGGTGAGCAGAAAGAAGATGGCGCCTGGTCTATGACCATATATGTTAAACCCTTTGTGCGTTGGATTTGGTTAGGCGCAATTTTTATGGCTTTCGGTGCAACGTTGGCGGCAGCCGACAAGCGCTATCGTAGATTATGGGTTAGAGAAAAGAATTCTAAATCGGCCAAAGGCAGTGCAGCTCATCTAAACCCTGCTACTTAAACCTCTGTGAAAAACGAAATTATAAATTATGAACCGAATTAAGTTCTTCATCCCTATAATTACATTCATTGCACTTGCGGTAATGTTGTGGCGTGGTTTGTATCTCAACCCTAAAGAGTTACCTTCTGTGCTTATTGACAAGCCTATGCCTGGTTTTGCAATGAATACGATTGATGGAGAACACGTTAGCAATAACGATCTACCTGATCAGATATTCTTGTTGAATGTTTGGGGAAGCTATTGCTTGCCATGCCTGGTTGAGCATCCAACGCTCATGCGACTTTCGGAAGAAGGGGAAATTCCTGTTGTAGGGATTAACTATAAAGATCGAGATGACCTGGCGCTGGAGTGGCTGGAAACCAACGGTAATCCATTTAACTACAGCATTTATGATGCGGAAGGGCGGCTTGGTATTGATCTCGGTGTTTACGGTGCGCCAGAGACTTACCTCTTAGATGCCAATGGCGTTATTCGATATCGACATGTAGCTGTGTTAGATGAATCGGTCTGGGAAAACGACTTCGAACCAGCAATTGCTGAGTTGAGAGCTGAGTCCCCATGACTTTCTTTGCTTACAATCACAAGCAATGGACAGGAATGCTGTTGCTTGCAGGCGCAATTTTACTATCTCTCTTCGCCTTATCACCTGCGATTGCCTTCGCCCAGGTAGATACTTTCGAATTCGATACAATAGAACAGCAACAACGCTTTCGTCAGCTTTCTAATGAATTGCGTTGCCCCCAATGTCAAAATGCAAACTTAACCGGGTCCAGTGGCGGTATTGCAGAAGATCTGCGTCGAGAAGTGCACCGCATGATCATGGAAGGATTGACTAATGAAGAAATCGACCAGTTTATGTTTGAGCGTTATGGTGATTTCATTTTCTATCGGCCCAGGTTAAGAGTGGAAACTGTACTTCTCTGGTTTGGCCCTGCAATTTTTCTCTTAGCTGGCGGCTTCGTCGCCTTTGCTATTGCAAGAAGATCGCGACACTCTAAATCTGATACTTTTCTCAATTCCGATCAGCAGGCACGGCTCAAGGAAATACTGGGGCCGGAGCGATCTGTCTGAATCAGAACAGGCAACTGCTTTGTTTTGGATAACTGCCACTCTGCTGTTCTTTTTGGCTGCGCTGTTTGTCATCGTTCCACTGTGGTGGCGTTCGCAGTCAGAAAGCGAAAATTCAGAAGAGCTGCGTAAATCTACAAACATAGCGTTGTTTCAGGAGCGAAGTGATGAACTGGAATCTGAGTTAGCTGTTGGTAACATTGATCAGCAACAATTCGATAGCCTTCTGTTAGAGTTTCAACAAAACCTGTTAGCGGACGTCGACGCAATACAGTCTGATTCAGATTCTTCGGCTACAGGAAGCAAAAAGAAGAAAGGAAATGGGGGGCCAAAATCTGGATATCATTCACAACGCTGGAATCTCACTTACAGCATACCGCTTGCTCTCTCTATCATTGTGCCTTTGATTGCGTTTCCCCTATACAACCAGTGGGGGTTCCACGACGACGTGGTTGTTATGGATTTATTCCAGGCAACGGTCGACAACCAGAACGATCCGAAAGAAACCCGTCGTTTGATTTTCAGTATCGGTGAATTCGCAGAAAGTCATCCAGATATGCCCTGGCCTCAATATTTTCTCGCTGAGAATGTTGCAGCGATGGGGATGTTTTCTGAAGCCCAGGAGTTTTACTCCAGAGCAGCGGAATTACTGGAGCCCTCTCCAGAAAAAGCACTGGTACTCGGGCGCGTTGCGACATTTATGTATTTAAACTCCGAGTTTGAAATAACGCCTGAAGTTCAGGCAGTCATCGATGAAACCCGTGCAATGAATCCCGGCGAAATATCTATCCTGCAGTTGCTGGCAACTGATGCAGAACAACGGCAGGATCTGGACTCAGCGATCGATTATTGGCGCTTACTTATCCAGGCTGCTCCCAATTCTGAAATGGCAGCGGAATTGCGCATTCGTATTTCTGCGGCGCAGCGCCGACTGGCGGCGAATGACCCTGATGCTGAACAAGGTCCGGTGTTGGAAGTCAGCGTCGCTCTGGGAGATGGCATCGAGCTTGATTCTGGATTGCGTGTATTCATCGCGGCAAGAAATGCTGAGAGGGAAGGAATGCCACCATTAGCAGCTATGGATACCGTAGCAGGTCAATTGCCAACGACAGTTCGTCTCGATAACAGCCTGGCTGTGGGGCCGTTTAATCTTTCTACCGCAGAGACAATCTATGTTTCCGTGCTGGTATCTTTTGCTGGAGTTGCCACACCAGGTTCTGGTGACTACCGAGTTGTATCAGAAGCTTTTGCATTAAGTGAAGGGCAAAATGCGATCAGCCTGGTTGTTAATGAACAAGTCCCTTAAGTAGCCTCTGATTAATGTTTGCGAGGCAGTTAGTGCAAGGAAAAAATCAGCGAAAAAGCGCAGTTTATAAGTCATAAATGCGCATTTTGAGCTGATTTTTAACGCAGCAATAACAACGTAGGTAATTAATCAGAGGTTCCTTAACTTCAAATACACAAATAAGCATGTACTGGGCTGAATTCCTTACTATCGCAGTAGCACACCTGTTTGCGGTGGCGTCGCCTGGCCCTGATTTCGTAATCGTTACTCGTCAAAGTGTGGCAGGTGGAACCCGTTTGGGAGTTTGGACAAGTTTTGGCGTTGGGCTTGGCATCTTAGTGCATGTGAGCTACTGTATCCTTGGCGTCGCTATCCTGCTTTCCCAATCGCTAACTTTATTCAATGCGATGAAATACATTGCTGCGGGCTATTTGTGTTTTCTGGGTTTTCAATCTATACGAGCTTCTTTCAGTCCTGCAAGTGGAGAGCAATTAGACAAGCCGTCGAATATGAGTCTCAAGCAGGCATTTTGGTCCGGGTTTTTAACCAATGGACTAAATCCCAAAGCAACCTTGTTTTTCCTTGCCTTGTTCACTGCAGTTATCGATAGCAATACACCAACCGTGGTGCAAATCGGTTATGGTATTTACCTGGCTTTCGCGACCTTTGTCTGGTTTGCATTTCTCTCAACTATCCTCGGCAAGCCCGTCGTGCGAGAGTTTATGCTGCGAGCAGGCTCATGGCTTGAACGTGGAACGGGGATAGTGCTTATTTTTCTCGCTGTTCAGATAGTCCTTTCTACTTGAATAGGTATAGGTAGCCAATACCGTGATACATATGAAGTATGATCTGGGGTATAGTATGTGCCGGAGGAGTGCATGACAGCGCATGATTTACCAGATGTATTAATCGATAAATTTGATCGCCGAATCGACTATATTCGGCTTTCAGTGACGGACCGTTGCGACTTCCGCTGCGTCTATTGCATGACGCAAGATATGACCTTTCTACCTCGTCGGCAAATTCTTTCTCTGGAAGAACTTTACCGTGTTGCGAAAGTGTTTACTGAACTCGGCGTGCGTAAGATCAGGCTTACCGGTGGGGAACCCATGGTTCGTACTGATGTTATGTCGCTTATTGAGCAGATCGGTCAATTGTCAGGCCTGGAAGAACTACTTCTCACTACCAATGGTGCCCAGCTTGATAAATATGCACAGCCGCTCAGGGCCGCAGGTGTAACTCGAATAAACATCAGCATCGATAGTTTAGATGCGGAACGCTTTAAGCGCATATCCAGAGTTGGGAAGTTAGAAAAAGTACTGGCTGGCATTGATGCTGCTATTGCTCAGGGCTTTGATCGAATCCGACTCAATTCTGTAATCATGCGAGGTTATAACGAAGAAGAAGTGTTGACATTGACAGACTATGCTCTGGATAAAGGAATCGACATTGCATTTATCGAAGAGATGCCTCTAGGTGAGGCTTCGGACCATCTCCGAGAAGAGACAACCTGCAGTAATGATTGGGTTAAAGAACAAATTCAAACAAAGTATCAACTGGTAAACAGCGCTTCAAAGACTGCAGGGCCTTCACGATATACCCAGATTGCAGAGACCAAGAGTCGAATCGGTTTTATTTCTCCAGTTACCCATAACTTCTGTGCAGATTGCAATCGTGTGCGGATCACTGTGGAAGGCCGACTCCTGCTTTGTCTTGGCAATGAGCATTCCGTGGATCTACGGGCAATACTGCGTGATGAGTCAAAGACAGATGACGATTTAAAACGTGCTATCGTTGCTTCGATGGACATTAAACCCGAGCGGCATTACTTCTATGACAAAGATCATGTCCAACCCGTTCGGCTCATGAATATGACAGGAGGTTAGTAGTTTCATGCGTGCCGAAACTGTTCTTTCACTTGCAGTAGTGACTGTTTCCGATACCCGTACCGAAGAAACCGATAAATCAGGTGCAGTATTAGTGGAGTGTTTGCAACAAGCAGGTCATCGGCTTCATAGCAAGACAATCGTAAAGGACGATGTTTATCAACTACGGGCTGTTGTATCTGGATTGATCGCTGAGGATGAGGTAATGGGGGTGCTTATGACCGGCGGTACCGGCTTTACTGAAAGAGATACTACACAAGCAGCAATACAGCCATTATTCGATGATTCCATTGATGGATTTGGCGAATTGTTCCGTCAGCTGTCATACGAGGAAATAGGTACCTCAACCATTCAATCAAGAGCGTTTGCTGGTTTGGCAAATAACACTATCGTTTTTTGCGTACCAGGCTCTCCAGGTGCTTGTCGCACTGCATGGAACAAAATCATCGCCGAACAATTAGACAGTGCACACAAGCCCTGTAACTTCGTCGATAAAATTTCTTAAACCTTAAGGAGCCTTTGATTAATGCTTGCGAGGCAGTTAGTGCAAGGCAAAAATCAGCGAAAAAGCGCAGTTTATAGGTCATAAATGCGCATTTTGAGCTGATTTTTAACGCAGCAATAAAAACGTAGGTAATTAATAGGTAATTAATCAGAGGTTCCTTAAATTTGTCAGTTCCAGAATCGATGCACTGCGTCGGTATAATTTGCCATGGGCTATGCTGGGGTGAATTTTGTCTGCGCTTACAACATGGGTGTTTATTCAGGGTGGGGAGGGATTGAGGAAGGCTAAGGAGATGGGAATTCAATGAAAAACGCCAGCTTGGATTTGCGTCACCAAGCTGGCGTTCACTGACCTGTTGATCTATCAGAAAGGCTATTCATAAAGCCTCCTTTTTATAGTCATTTACACGGCTGCATAGACAATTGCGGCAGGTACTGCAAGGGCAACTACAACCAATGCAACACTGACTATTATCGCTTCTACCACAGGCCGAGCGCTTTTTAGTGCTTTACTCATTGTTCTCTCCTTAAATTCAATTGAGTGGTTAATATTTCTGGATGTGATCTCCACAGCACGGCGCGCATAGTAACACAGTTTGTGCATAATAGTAACAAATTTGAGTAATTTTTCGCATATGTAGAAAAATGTAACATATTCGTACTTAACAGATACTTTAGTCAAATAAAGTGTATTAAATACAACATGTTAAGGAAATTTGGATTCATAATTCTGTTGTAAACCACTGGCTATGTAAGACTATAACTCGCTGAATTTTAATAACTAAATCCTGAAAAACTGAAACATATGATATGCATCACATTTGCTACCATGGGTAACATTAGCTAAAGAGCCACCAATTCGGTCTATTCCCATCATAAAGAGAATCAGTTATCGCCCAGGGTTGAGAGAGCAATTTGCTGTTCTTTGTTTCAAGGACTCCAGCCGCGTATATGCTGAGAATTAACTGACTCTAATGCATTGGTTCAAGGGGCGGGCTAAAATTACAGGTTCTGAGTCAGGAGGCTATATTAATGCAGATCATGACATTTAACTGTAATGGAATCAGAGCAGCAGCCCGTAAGGGTTTTTTCGATTGGTTGGATACAGTGGATTTGGATATAGTGTGCCTGCAGGAAACCAAAGCGCAGGTTGGTCAGCTGCAAGATCCAATTTTTCACCCGGAAAAATTTCACTGCTATTACTTTGATGCGGTGAAGAAAGGCTATGCTGGCACGGCACTTTACGTAAAAGACAAGCCGAAACAACTTTCCAGGGGCCTGGGATTTGAACTGGCAGATACCGAAGGGCGTTATATCCAGGCAGATTTTCCAAATTTGAGTGTTGCGTCGCTGTACCTGCCTTCAGGCTCAGCTGGTCCAGAACGGCAGGAGCGTAAATTCAAATTCATGGGACATTTCATGGAGCACATGCGGTCGCTGCGCAGGAAACGGCGCGAATTTATTATTTGTGCAGATTGGAATATCTGCCATAAAGAGATAGATCTCAAAAACTGGCGGTCAAACCAAAAGAACTCGGGTTTTCTTCCGGAAGAGCGTCAATGGTTGGATACGCTCTATGATGACGTCGGATATGTAGATGCATTCCGGGTCATAAATCAGGAGCCTGATCAGTATTCGTGGTGGTCTAACAGAGGGCAGGCCAGGGCCAGGAACGTTGGCTGGCGACTCGATTATCATGTGGTTACACCAGGCTTGAAAGATAAAATCAAATCCGCCGAAATTTACATGGCAGAAAATTTCTCCGATCATGCCCCGGTCATTATTGATTACACTATTTAGGGAACCTCTGATTCATTACCTACGTTGTTATTGCTGCGTTAAAAATCAGCTCAAAATGCGCATTTATGACCTATAAGCTGCGCTTTTTCGCTGATTTTTGCCTTGCACTAACTGCCTCGCAAACATTAATCAGAGGCTCCTTAGACTAAAAGTATTATTCAGGACTTCTAAAATCCACAGACCATTCCACAGACCATAGAAAGAAAAACTATGAATCGATCCGAAACCAATCGAAGTCTTCTGAACAAGATTATCCTGCGCCTGATAGGAATGTGTATGCTAATGGCATGCAACACTGGTTTTGCACAGCCTTTAGTTGCGGTTATAGATACAAGCAAAGGCGTAATGCGTGCTGAGTTGAATGATCGCGCGGCACCAACCAGTGTTGCTAACTTTGTTAACCTGGCGCTGCGTGGTTACTACGATGGGCTTACGTTTCATCGAGTAGAAAGGAATTTCATGGCGCAAGGTGGAGATCCACTGGCTAACGGAACTGGTGGGCCAGGCTACCGTTTCGCAGGTGAAATTCTTTTAAAACACAATCGGCAGGGGATCTTGTCGATGGCGAATTCAGGGCCAGGTACAGATGGCAGCCAATTTTTCATTACCCATTTGGCAACACCGCATCTTGATGGCTTGCATTCCGTGTTTGGTCGAGTGACGAGCGGTTTGCCGATCATCATGCAGATCAGGCGTAGAGATGTTATTAACAGCATTACAATTGAAGGTGACCCTTCAGAATTATTTCGTCGTAAAGCTGAACAGATCGCTGAATGGAATGCTGTAATGGATCAGAATTTTCCTGATTTAAAACCGGCATTTTCGCCCAAAGGTTTATAGTACTTGCTTGAATGGCTTCAAGGACATACTCGCATAGAAACCTGCGGCTGCATAAGGGTCAGCATCTGTCTACTCCTCCTGTACCTGCTCCAGGTTTTCTAATTTCGCAACGATCAAAACTGCCGGTAAAGTCGGCATTGCCATGCTCTGGGTAGTGAATGCTGGGTAGTGTCAGTGTCGGCTTGTGAGTATGCGATTTCCTTCAGAGAGCTGCTTGAGCCGTTCTAAATGTACCGGTCGTGCTGACGGTCGCTTGCTCATCGTCTTCTATGTCTTCTATATCAGTGCTGATGTGTAATAAATACATACATTGCTCTGACTGAGGGTTAACTGTTTGTAGATTCTTCTGCTGTTGAATCGGGTAAAGATTCTTCTTCCACTTCGATGTATTTGCTTAACATCGGCATTTGTCCAATCACAAACCCAAAGGTCAGTATTAGATTTCCAAATACTTTGAATTGAATCCAAAGCGCTTCGCTGAGGAGAAAAGCCACCGCAAGATTAATGACACCTAAAGTAATCAAATAGTAAACCCAGATCGTATTGAGTTTTATCCAGACTTCCTTAGGCGCGTTCACTGCGTGGCCCATCATATGCTCGATTACTGGCTTGTCGCCAATATAACGTGATGCAATAAATACGGCAGCGAAAATCCAATTCACAATCGGAGCTTTCCATTTTAGAAAATCTGTGTTCCTGAAAATGATCGTCGGAATACAAAACAGGACAACTGCACCTAAGGTAATCCATTGAAATTTGTCCAGTCTTCTTTGGGCGACCAACAGGCCGCCATAGGTGAGGATAGAGGCAACCAAAAGAAACTCAGCGGCGCTGAAAATCCCACCCACTGAATGTGTCCAACCTGCGATCTCAATAGACTGCTCATCCATTGCCCATATGGTGAAAAACACGAGCAGCGGGATGTAATCAATAAATTGCTTCATAGAGGTCAGGCTCGATAACTACTGGATAGATATAGAAGATAACATGGTAATGCATCTGCAAAAATGTGTCTGCTTTTGCCTGATTCTAGTTTAAAATCACGGGCTTTTCGCGTTTCCATCCCGCAAATTTAAACAATTCTGATCTGTATTGATTCAATAATGGGCGAATATCTACAAATCCATCCGCAGAATCCTGAGCCCCGCGTCATTCGGTACGCAGTTGATTGTTTACTGCGAGGTGGGGTAATCGTATACCCGACAGATTCAACTTATGCGCTCGGATGTCATATCGGGGACAAGGCTGCCCTTGATCGAATTCGCCGCATCAGGCAATTAGATGCGAAACACAATTTCACGCTTATCTGTAGTGACCTCTCTTTTCTTGCCACGTATGCCCGGGTAAATAATAGTGCTTATCGACTATTAAAAGCGTATACCCCAGGGCCATACACTTTCATTTTAAAAGCTACACCAGAAGTTCCTCGACGACTCATGCATCCAAAACGCAAGACTGTTGGAATTCGCGTACCCGATAACTTGATTGCTCAAGCTATAATTGCAAACTTGGGTGAGCCGATAATGAGTACCAGCCTGCTACTTCCTAATGAAGAAGAGCAACTTTATGATCCCTACGAGATGCGAATTAAGCTGGGCAAGCTTGTCGATTTGATTATCGATGGCGGTGCAGCTGATATAGAGCCCACGACAATGATCGATTTAGTGGAAAGAGTTCCTGAGGTCATGCGGATAGGGAAGGGCAATCCGGCCCCTTTTCAGTGATTTTTAGTAAATACCATTGCCTTACGGGGTAGTTTCATATCGGCACAGGGATGGTAATTGTAACAATCAATAAAAGGGTCAAAAGTTATGAAAATCGCACGATAACGCTATATGAACGAGAAATATTATTGATCCTTAATCCAATATTTCTGAGTGCTGAACGGCATTAAATTGATTAGAATGGGCGCTTTCACCCGGTAGAAATTAAGTTTGATAAGCCTAGGCTACGAAGTAGAAATCCACTCCCTCGATTCAGAGGGCGAGACAGACATCCCCGCAGAGAACTCATCCAGCATTCCTCAGCAGCAGGAAATCCCTCTTGCGATAGTTGGCGGTAAAGAATTCACCGAGTTTCCCAAAGATTTGTACATCCCGCCCGATGCGCTGGAAATATTTCTGGAAACATTTGAAGGTCCGCTGGATCTTTTGTTGTATTTGATCAAGAAGCAAAATATCGACATTTTAAACATCAATGTCGCAGACATTACTGATCAATACATGGCCTATGTGGAACTCATGCAATCCAGTCAATTTGAATTGGCGGCGGAATATTTGGTAATGGCAGCAACGCTGGCTGAAATCAAATCCCGCATTCTGTTGCCAAGACAGGAAGAAGAGGATTCTGAAGAAGACGATCCGCGCATGCAGCTTATTCGTCGCTTACAGGAATACGAGCGTTTCAAGCAAGCAGCAGAGGATATCGATCTCATGCCGCGTATGGACCGCGACCTTCAAATGGCTAAGGCAGCTTTACCCAAAATAGAAAAGGTGCAAGCCGATCCTCATGTGGAGCTGGATGAAATCCTCAAGTGCCTTTCACGGGTGCTGCATCGAGCAGAAATGTTCGAGCATCATCATATTCAGTTTGAGACTTTATCTACGCGTGAAAAAATGTCTGAAATTTTGACCCGCATTACTGAACATAAATTTGTCCCACTTGGCTCCCTGCTGTTAAAGAATGAGGGACGACTCGGTGTTGTGGTGACCTTTCTGGCTGTAATGGAATTAATCAAAGATTCCATGATTGAAATCGTGCAGTCAGAACCTTTTGGTCCAATTCATGTGAAGACCCGCAACGAAGTTCAGGCAACTGTTAACCCGTTCAATTAACCCGTTTAACCTAAGGAGCCTCTGATTAATGTTTAAGCAGTTAGTGCAAGGCAAAAATCAGCGAAAAAGCGCAGTTTATAGGTCATAAATACGCATTTTGAGCTGATTTTTAACGCAGCAATAACAAGGTAGGTAATTAATCAGAGGTTCCCTAACCAATCCGATGAGCGAAGTAGATAATAAAGTCAAGATGATTGTCGAAGGTTTGCTGTTAGCAGCCGGTCGCCCGTTGTCATTGGATAACATCATTGCAGTCTTTGCCCGCAGTGAAAAACCCGATAAGAAGGAACTAAAAACAGTGATGGAAGCCATTGCTGCGGAGTGTAATGATCGGGGATTCGAGCTGAAACAAGTGGCATCTGGATATCGTTTCCAGGTGAAACAGGAACTGAGTGAGTGGGTGGCGAAATTATGGGAAGAACGTCCGCCCCGTTATACCCGTGCACTTTTGGAAACTTTGGCGTTGATAGCTTATCGGCAGCCGATTACTCGCGGTGATATCGAAGAAATTCGTGGCGTAACTGTGAGTCCGAATATT
Organism: uncultured Pseudohongiella sp.; assembly: GCA_965198435.1. Classification (GTDB taxonomy): domain Bacteria; phylum Pseudomonadota; class Gammaproteobacteria; order Pseudomonadales; family Pseudohongiellaceae; genus UBA9145. The sequence goes on from OZ240664.1 coordinate 1,925,118, forward strand.
ATTCGAACATTGCTCGATAGAGAGTGGGTGAGGGTAGTTGGTCATCGAGATGTGCCCGGCCGACCAGCAATGTTTGCCACTACCAGGCAATTTTTGGATTATTTTAATCTCAAGAGTCTGCAGGAATTACCGCCGCTGTCTGAGATCAAAGAGTTGGTGCAAACAGAACCTGAAATTGATTTGGCTGAAGAATTGGCCAGGCAGCGAGTCATTGATCTACCTGATGATGCCGATAACGAAGAGCGAATTAATACCGAAGCAGAAAAGGCCGTATTACTTGCTGAAGAGGAAGCTTTAGAGCTTGCTAGAAAGCCGCTGGATGAGATTTTAGGATTGAGCACTGCTGAAGACGCGGCGAATGATGAAGATGAGCTTGCAGATAGTGATCAGAGCGAGCAGTCTGCAAACTCCGACGGGCGTGCATATGAGTCAGATGATGATCCGGCTGAGAATCTGTCATCAGAAGAGCCGGAAGTTGAATTAGATCAGCAGAGCGAGGAAGATTTGCCTCGCAGTGCTGATATACTGGAGTTTTCAACTGAGGAAATCGAAGACGGCAGTAGGCAATAATGCCTAAACCCCAGGGCAATCGAGTGAACGCCTTTGTCGCGTCGAAGATGGGCAGAAGTTGATAATTTTCGAACCCAGATCGACGAGGGAGTGTCACTTGTTCACTTTTTTGTGCTGGAAGTGTGCATGAAAATCCATTCAGTCGATTGCCCTGGCCTAAACCCTTGAATAAGTCTTTATACTATATACCATCCGCCAAATCTCCCTTGGCTCCTTCTCCATCAATAATCTTAAACGCCAATAATCGGGCAAACACGTGTCAGAAAAACTTCAAAAAGTTCTAGCCAGAGCAGGTTTCGGCTCGCGTCGTCAATTGGAGCAATGGATCGTTGCCGGCCGCATCAAGGTCAATGGTGAAGTCGCGAAACTCGGTGTTCGCGTCGATGACAGTGACAAGATAGTCGTTGATGGTAAAAAGCTGGCACCACAAAAAAAGTTTCGCGAACAGGCGCGGGTAATTCTTTACCACAAGCCTGAAGATGAAATCTGCACCCGCAACGATCCAGAAGGGCGTCCGACAGTCTTCGATAAACTGCCACCACTGAAACATGGTAGATGGGTTTCGATTGGTCGTCTGGATATCAATACCAGTGGCCTGTTGTTGTTTACCACCGACGGGGAGCTTGCCAACAAGCTCACTCACCCAAGTTCACAAGTGGAGCGTGAATACGCCGTACGTGTTATGGGCGAAGTGACTCCTGCTATGGTGCAGGCGATGCATAAGGGCGTCATCATCGATGGCGATGTTTGCCGCTTCTCTGATGTTCAGCACTATGGCGGTGAAGGCATCAATCAGTGGTATCACGTAGTGCTCATGGAAGGGAAAAACCGGGAAGTGAGAAAGCTATGGGAGTCACAGGGCATGCAGGTGAGTCGCCTGAAACGGGTACGTTTTGGTACTATCTTCATTCCTTCGGCAGTGAAGCGTGGAACCTGTCAAGAGCTCAACACCACTGAGGTAAACAGCTTATATAAGCTGGTGGAGAACTGACTCAGTAGAAAATATGCTCTATGCATACAGCGATGGATCGAAACCACGTATATCGATTGCTTGTCCGTGAATGCTCTTCGCGGCATCACTCAATAGATACAAATAGATAGGCATGAGAGACTCGGGGCCTGGTTGAGTTTCTGGCTTTTCTGCGGGATAGGCAGCCTTACGCATTGCTGTGCGAGTTCCGCCGGGGTTTATGCTGTTTACTTTGACTTCACTAGTCATTCCCAGTTCGTCTGCCAATGTTTGCATTAATCCTTCATTAGCAAACTTACTCACAGCATAGGCGCCCCAGTAGGCGCGTCCCTTCCTCCCAACGCTGGAAGATGTGAAAAGCAGGCGAGCGCTGGCAGCAGCGGCTAACGCAGGCAAAAATGCTTTCGTTAGATAAAATGCAGCGTTTACATTCACGGTCATGAGGGCTTCCCAATCGCTGTTCGGGTAAAACTCGATGGGAGAACGAGCGCCCAGAATTGCTGCATTGTGGAGTAACACATCCAAGGATTCGCATTGCTCGCTGAAATGATTTGCCAGAGATTTGTACTCTTCAGGTCTGGCGATAGCAAAATCCAAAGGCTGAATAGTTACCCTGCCCGGGGCAACTGCTTGTAGTTCATCATATAGTTCTTCGAGTTTCTCTTGAGAACGACCTAGCAAAAATAAATTTGCGCCATAAACTGCAAATGTTTCCGCACAGGTTTTGCCTATACCATCACTGGCACCCGTGATGAGTATATTTTTGTCTTTTAGTAAATCTTTTGGTGGGTCGAATTGGAACATGGCTAGGCGAATTTCAACATATTAAGCAATGGAATGAGTTGGTCTGACTCTCGCAGGATGAAATCCGCACACCATTCTTCGACCTTCGCATCGGCTGGGAGGTAACCGTAGCTTGCAGCTATAGCAATCACATCTGCGCTTTTCGCAGCCTGGATATCTCTAATGTGATCCCCAAGATACACAGTTCTTTCAGCGGAAACATTTAAATCATGCATAGCCTTCACTATAGGTTCGGGGTGCGGTTTTCTATCTGTTACATGGTCAGGGCACACGAGGACACCGCAGCGCTCCAGAAGGTCCATTTGTTGTAGCAGGCTCAGGCTGTATTTCTCGGGCTTGTTTGTAACGATTCCCCAGGGGATCTTTGCTGCTGCCAATTCTTCTAACAGTATCTCCAATCCAGGATACAAAACTGATTCTGTTCGCATCAACTGCGCGTGATACAAATCCAGAAGGCGTTGATTTAAGCGATCGAAATCAGTGTCGTTTTCACTGATTGAAAAGGCGAGCTTAACTAACGCACGGGCGCCATCTGAAACGGTTTGATCGATAGCAGTGCGGGTAATACCGGATCGACCTTCTTCATCTGTCAGTGCATTGACTGCTTTGAAAAAATCAGGCGCAGTGTCAATAAGCGTGCCATCAAGATCAAATAGCACGCATTCAATAGAAGTATCGAGATTCATAAGGGAGCAGGCCGTTGATAGGCTGCGATGTAGTTTACATCTACATTGCTTTGCAGAAAGTAACGTTTGCTTAATGGGTTGTATCCCATTCCGATCTGATCCTGGAGACTAAGCCCATGAGTACGGCACCAGGCAGCCAGCTCCGAGGGCCGAATGAATTTGTCATAGCTATGAGTACCGCGGGGCAACAAATTAAGCACGTATTCGGCACCCACTATCGCAAACAGATAAGACTTGGGGTTGCGGTTAATAGTAGAGAAGAAAACCCACCCACCTGGTTTCACCAGTTTCTGGCAAGCTTTGACGACAGAGGCTGGATCCGGTACATGCTCCAGCATTTCCAAACATGTCACCACTTCATATTTTCCAGCGTGTTCAGCAGCTAACTCTTCAGCTGAAATGTTTCGATAATTGATTTCTAAATCGCCTTCCAGCAAGTGCAGTTTAGCTACTGCGAGCGAGGCTTCTGCTTTATCAATAGCGGTCACATTAGCGCCATGGTGAGCTATTGCTTCAGCCAGTATGCCGCCACCACAGCCGATATCCAGCACCCGCTTTTCCGCTAAATTGATGTGCCGACTGATGTAGTTCATTCGTAATGGATTGATCTCATGCAGCGGTTTAAATTCGCTGTTGGGGTCCCACCAGCGTGAAGCCAGCGCTTCAAATTTTCTTATTTCGGAATCATCGACGTTTATCATTGAACTTTTAAGTGTCTGCTATATCTCTGAGAATATTTGCTGCCAACATGCAGCGCTCTGCTTTATAGCTGTAACGTCAAGGGTTTGTAGCTCCCCCTCGGTTAGCAATGCTTTACCACCACACCAAACATGGGACACGTGATGGGATTGTACGGCATAGGCCAGGTGGGAGATCACATTATTCACTGGAACTGTGCTCAAGGAATCCAGATTCACTGCGGCGATATCTGCAAATTTTCCGGACTCAAGGCTGCCTATATCCCTATCTAATCCCATGGCTTTAGCACTGTTTATAGTTGCCATCTCCAAAGCAGCCGATGCAGGCAATGCCTCTGGATTTTCTGCGACAGCTTTAGCCAACATCGCGGCTAGTTGCAACTCACCAAACATGTCGAGGTCGTTATTGCTTGCAGCGCCATCAGTACCTAACCCCACATTGACACCGGTATTTCTCAGGCTCTCAACTTCGCACAACCCACTCGCTAATTTCAGGTTAGAGGAAGGGCAGTGAATAACGTGAGCACCTTCCTGAGCGAGTAACTGCATTTCTTCTTTAGCCAGTTGGGTTGCATGTACGCATATCAAGCGTGGAGAAATCAGCCCCAGGTCTGCCATCCGTTGCAGTGGTCTTCGTCCATCTACATCCAGTGCGTCAGTTACCTCCTGGGCAGTCTCATGCATATGAATGTGAATGGGGATATCCAATTCCTCGGCGAGAGTCGCTACTTTTTGTAAAGGTGCATCGGAAACGGTATAAGGGGCATGAGGGCCAAATGCAGTATGGACAATCTCACTCTTGCGGTAATCGTCATGGAGCTGGGTTGCTTTGGTGATGTATTCGTTGGTGTCCTGGGCATATTGAGTCGGAAAATCCAGGATAGGAGTCGCCAGTTGTACCCGCATCTGGCTATCCAAAGCTGCCTTGGCCACTTCTTCAGGGAAGAAGTACATATCTGCAAAACAGGTAGTGCCTCCGGAAATCATCTCCGCCATTGCTAGCTGAGTGCCCTCTCTTACAAAATTAGCATCCACATGCTTTCCTTCCAGTGGCCAAATGCGCTCTTCGAGCCATTGCATGAGTGCAATATCGTCGGCGACGCCTCGGAAGAGCACCATTGGTGAATGTCCATGGGCATTCACCAGGCCCGGAATCAATGCATGATGTTCTAAAGTAAGCTGGTCAGCCGCACTATACTGTTGATTAATCCTTGCTTGCGTATCGATACCCACGATTCGTTGGTTGTGAATTGCAATGGCATGGTCGGTTAACACGGTGTTGTGCGGAATAACTGGCACTATCCATTTCGCACTGATGATTAGATCGGCTTCCATTTCTGAGTTTAGATTCTCCGTTAACAAGGTTTCTTTAGACTTATTTTCATCGCATTTTCAGGGACGGGATTATACCTGTTCTCACTTCAAATAGCGCGCTTGAAATGGTGCCAACCAAACCTTTGTAAGCGATTGATATATATACAGTAATTATTGACAAAATTTACCATCCTGAGTGTCATTCCGGCGAGTGCCTGTGCTATAATTCCGCTCAGTAAAACAGGTTAAAAAATGTGCAATTCTGGCGGCCGATTAAAGCGAAAATTGCATATATCGGAATCTAAGAGAAATTAAAAAAAATTAAAAGAATCTATAGTTAAGGCTCAGTCAAATATCATCTGAGCCATTGGAATTAAATAGTCCGTAGTTGATTTTGTTACACCCATCACTTTCCATAAGTTTTCAAAAATGCTCTTCATCGAATCATCGTCTGCGGGTTCGGCGCGTTATTTTCCAGGAATTTTCTGATCTATGTCTGACTTCGCCAAACAGGTTTTGCCTGTTGCACTAGAAAGCGAAATGCGAGAGTCCTATCTCGCTTATGCGATGAGCGTAATCGTAGGGCGGGCTCTGCCTGATGTCCGAGATGGCTTGAAACCGGTACACAGGCGCGTACTGTTTGCCATGAACGTGCTCTCCAACGACTTCAATAAGCCTTATAAGAAGTCAGCGCGTGTGGTGGGTGATGTTATCGGTAAATATCACCCCCACGGTGATAGTGCTGTCTATGACACGATCGTGCGCATGGCTCAGGATTTTTCACTGCGCTATCCGCTGGTGGATGGTCAGGGTAATTTTGGGTCCATTGATGGCGATGCTGCAGCGGCAATGCGTTATACGGAAATCCGCATGGCCAGGATTGCCCATGATCTTTTGGCAGACCTCGATAAAGAAACAGTCGATTTCTCACCAAATTATGACGGCACTGAAGAGATACCCGATGTTCTTCCAACGCAAATACCTAATCTGTTGGTAAATGGCTCATCAGGTATTGCCGTTGGAATGGCGACAAACATTCCCCCGCATAATCTGCATGAAGTCATCAGTGGCACCGTTGCATTACTGGATAATCCTGATATCGAAATCGATGGCTTGATGGAACATATTACCGGTCCTGATTTTCCAACTGCTGGAATCATTAATGGTAAAGCGGGAATCGTGCAGGCCTATCGCACAGGGCGTGGGCGAATCTACGTCAGGGCTAGAGCCGATATCATCGAAGATGAGAAATCAGGCAAGCAAAATATTATCGTTACGGAAATTCCGTATCAGCTCAATAAAGCAAAACTCATTGAGCGCATTGCTGAGTTGGTTAAAGAGAAAAAGATTGAAGGCATTACCGAGCTTCGTGATGAATCGGATAAAGATGGCCTGCGCATAGTGATTGAGCTGCGTAGAGGTGAAATAGGGGATGTGGTATTGAATAACCTCTATGCGCAAACGCAAATGCAATCGGTATTTGGCATCAACATGGTCGCGCTGGTTGATGGCCAACCACGATTATTGAATCTCAAAGAAACACTCGATGCGTTTTTGCGCCATCGTCGTGAAGTGGTTTCTCGACGCACAAGCTATTTGTTGCGCAAAGCCCGAGAACGTGGACACATCCTGGAAGGTCTGGCAGTAGCACTTGCAAACATTGATGCTGTTATAGAGTTAATCAAAAGTTCACCCACGTCGGCTGAAGCTAAAGAGAAGTTACTGGCTGGGGCCTGGAAGGCTGACAGCGTATTGGAGATGTTGGGCGAGGCCGGTTCTGATGCTTGCCGACCAGATGGCCTGGATGGGCAATATGGCCTGCAGGATGCTGATTACTACCTCTCACCAGAGCAGGCCCAGGCAATCCTCGAACTTCGTTTACATCGCCTGACTGGCCTTGAGCACAAAAAGTTAATTAGCGACTATAAAGAATTACTAAAGCAGATAGCGGACTACATCGATATTCTGGAAAACCATTCTCGCCTGCTGTCTGTAGTTCGAGAAGAGCTGGAATCGGTAAACAGAGAATACGGGGATGATCGTCGCACTGAAATTGTTGGGTCCCAGCAAGATTTGACGATGGAAGATCTGATTTCTGAAGAAGATCGGGTTGTGACGATTTCCAAAGGTGGTTATGCGAAGTCACAACCATTAACGGATTATTCTGCGCAACGTCGTGGCGGCATGGGTAAGTCTGCCGCTAGTGTTAAAGGTGAAGACTTCGTTGAACAACTGTTAGTTGCCAATACTCACGATATATTGTTGTGCTTCAGCAGCGTTGGAAAAGTGTATTGGCTTAAAGTCTTTCAGATTCCTGTAGCAAGCCGCACGTCTCGTGGCAAACCGATTATCAATATTCTTCCTCTGGAAGAGAACGAGCGTATCACGAGCATGTTACCGGTGAGTGAATACACAGACAATCACTTTGTGTTCATGGCAACTTCAAATGGCACAGTGAAGAAAACAGCACTGACGAATTTTGCACGCCAGCGCAGTGTCGGTTTGCGAGCAATTGAGCTCGACGAAGGCGATGAGCTGGTCGGTACTGCTGTCACTGATGGTGGACGTGACGTCATGCTTGTCAGCAGCAGTGGTAAAGCCATTCGTTTCGCAGAGTCAGATGTGAGACCGACGGGTCGAACAGCAAGGGGTGTTCGCGGCATCAAGATGGCAGTTGGGTTTCGAATGATTTCCCTGATTATTCCCGATACAGATCAGCAAATCCTTACTGTCAGTGAAAACGGCTATGGCAAGCGTACTGAAACAGCAGAGTTCCCGGTTCAAGGACGCGGCGGACAGGGCATTATTGCTATGCAAGCCAGCGAACGAAATGGTTCGGTGGTGGGTGCGGTGCAAGTCACTGAGAGCGATGAGATAATGCTGATTTCTGACAAAGGAACTTTGGTGCGCACCCGTGTAGAAGAAGTATCGGTACAAGGCAGAAACACTCAGGGTGTCAGGTTGATTCGCTTAAAAGAAGGCGAGAAGATGGTTGGACTGGAGCGCGTGGAAGAACCTGAAGATATCGATGGTCCTGATACTGCTGCATCCGAAACCAAGGGGGATCAGATTAACGGTGATGGCAGCAATCTAGCTGTCGATGCTGAAATCGAAGCCGATGTTGATACTGAAAGCGCGCAAAACAGTGAACTGAAAGAGTCCGACGGCAACTCGCAAGACTAAGGAGCCTCTGATTAATGTTTGCGAGGCAGTTAGTGCAAGGCAAAAATCAGCGAAAAAGCGCAGTTTATAGGGCATAAATGCGCATTTTGAGCTGATTTTTAACGCAGCAATAACAACGTAGATAATTAATCAGAGGTTCCCTAAATCTTATCCAGTTCGTCTCTACGTATAGTTGACTAAACCGATCGACTCTCCAAACTCGAATGTGCCCATACCGACATTACTTACAGGAATCGAATTAAGCACATGTCTAAGGTGATTGCTTATCTTGGTCCCCCTGGAACTTTTACCCAGGCGGCGTTGATCAATCACTTTGGTGCTGAATGTGAGCAGCGTAGCTGCGGGAGCATTGACGAGGTATTTTCTGTAACAGAATCAGATGGGGCCGATGTTTGCGTAGTACCCATTGAAAATTCCACCGAGGGAATTGTAAACAATACGCAGGATTGCCTGGTTGATACTTCACTTAATATTGTTGGCGAAGAAGTTGTCGACATTGCGCATAATCTGCTTGTTGCATCAGACGATGTCGCTTTTGAAATTCAAGCAATTGCATCTCATAAGCAATCCCTCGCTCAATGCCGCCAATGGATTCAGGCGTATTATCCCGATGCCGAGCTGATCGAATGTGAAAGCAATGCCGATGCCGCGCAGCAGGTGAGCAGTGAAAAAGGCATTGCTGCGATCGCTGGCAATATTGCTGCTGATCTTTATGGTTTAACAGTTGCCGCCAAAGGAATTCAGGACAAGGATCACAACCGAACTCGGTTTCTGGTGTTATCCAAAGAATCGACAGCCGCGACTGGCCATGACAAAACCAGCATTTTGGTTTACACCGAAAACAAACCTGGCGCGTTATTTAGAGCTCTTGAGCCTTTCGAAAATTTACAAGTAAGCCTGACAAAAATCGATTCTCGACCCTCTAAAAAAGAAGCATGGGAATATGTGTTCTTTATTGATTTTGAAGGCCATAAAGATGATTCAACTGTAAATGAGTTGTTTTCCAGGCTTGAAGAGCGCACCCAACATGTGAAAGTGTTAGGTTCCTATACTATAAGCGGTGCCAAACCCTGAAAGTGAGCTGATCTTGCCTTCTCTTTCTGACAAAACCATTCTCATTGTCGGTCTGGGTATGATTGGCGGCAGTATTGCGCGCGCAATTCGTGATCAGCTTCCAAACCAAATAATTCTAGCGACTGATTCCGATGTTTCAGTCCTGGACCAGGCGATTGCTGATGACACGATCAATAAGGGTGGAAGTCTTGGCGAATTAACAGATGATACAGATTTATGTATTTTAGCCATTCCTCCGTTAACTCTGTTTGATGTGGTTCCGGAATTAGCGAACAAATGCAAGCCTGGAATGGTCGTAACAGATGTAGGAAGCGTCAAGTCTCACATTTTACCTGTTGTGAATGATATCGGCGGTGAATTTGCGGAAAATTTCGTACCCGGTCACCCAATTGTGGGCTCCGAGCAGACCGGCTATGGAGCAGCAGATGGGTCCTTGTTTCAGGGTAGAAAAACGATACTGACACCACAATCCAGTACTTCGACTTCAGCCGTGGCTTTGGTTAATCAATTGTGGCGAACAATCGGTGCCGAAGTGCTTGGTATGTCACCGGAAAAACATGATCAGGTGTTGGCGGCAACCAGCCATTTACCGCACCTGTTGGCGTTTGCCATTGTGGACGTGCTTCTGCATCGGGAAGCCAGTGACGATATCTTCCGCTATGCGGCAGGAGGGTTTGCTGACTTTAGTCGAGTAGCATCCAGTGATGCCAAAATGTGGTCTGATGTATTTGTAGCGAATGCAGAAGCTACAGAAGAGGTGTTGGATGAATACATAGAGGCACTGCGATATCTCAAGTCATCGATACATGAAAAAGATCATGCGGCATTGAAAACACTGTTTGCCAGGGCGAAAGAAACGCGGGATGAATTTGTTCGCAATCATTACGGGAACAAGGAAGGGAGAATGGAATCACAGGAATCTTTGACATTGCAGGCAGAACCTGGAGGCAAAGTTGAAGGTTGTATTCGTGTGCCTGGCGATAAATCCATTTCACATCGCTCAATCATTTTCGGTTCTCTTGCGGACGGTGTTGCTGAAGTATCAGGATTTCTGGAGGGGGAAGATACACTGAAAACTGTGGCAGCATTTCGTGCCATGGGTGTCACCATTGTTGGACCAGAGAATGGCAATCTAAAAATTTATGGTGTCGGTGTTGATGGTCTGGATGCGCCGAAACAAGCATTGGATATGGGCAATTCTGGCACGGCCATGCGTTTGCTGGCAGGTCTTTTGGCGAGTCAGAATTTCGACACGGAATTGTTTGGTGACGCCTCACTCAATAGCAGGCCAATGGGTCGTATCGCGAATCCGCTGCGGGCGATGGGGGCAGCTATTGAAACAGAAGCAGATGGAACGCCTCCATTAAGAATCAGCGGTAAAAAACTCAAAGGCAAGCACTACGATATGCCAGTGGCCAGTGCCCAGGTGAAATCGTCTTTGTTGTTGGCGGGGTTAAATGCCGATGGAGAGACATCAGTAACTGAACCTGCCATTTGCCGTGATCACACAGAGCGTATGCTGCGTGGATTCGGATATCCTTTAACAGGTGGATTCCCCGATTCCACAGTAGCATTGCATGGAGGAGGAAGGCTCAAGGCAACAAACATCGATGTTCCAGCAGACATCTCTTCTGCCGCTTTCTTTCTTGTTGCTGGCAGTATTGCACCTGGATCAGATTTGTTACTTGAGCACGTTGGAATTAACCCAACACGAATCGGCATTATCACCCTGTTGCAGGAAATGGGTGCAAGCATCTCGGTGCAGAATGAGCGGGAAGCTGGTGGCGAACCGGTAGCTGATTTACACGTGGCTTATAGTCAACTGCGAGGCATAACAGTTCCCGTTGAGCAGGTTCCCCTGGCTATCGATGAATTCCCTGTATTGTTTGTTGCTGCTGCCTGTGCGGAAGGTGAAACAATTTTGCGTGGTGCAGAAGAGCTACGAGTTAAGGAAAGTGACCGTATCGCTGCTATGGCAGATGGCTTGAAAATTCTTGGCATTGAGGTGGAAACTTTCGCGGATGGCATTCGCATCGTTGGTGGACATCTGCAAGCTGGCATAATCGACAGCCTGGGAGATCATCGCATCGCCATGGCATTCGCCGTTGCGGGATTGCGCGCTGCTGGCCCCATCACCATATTAAATGCGGAAAATTTAGCCACATCCTTTCCCAACTTTGTGGAGCTTGCATCGAGTAGTGGCATGAAAGTCTCGCAACGGCCATAGTGATGACTTCTGAAATAGTGCCAGTGATCGCAATTGATGGACCCTCGGGGACCGGAAAGGGCACTGTTGCCGCCTGTATCGCCAATTCCCTGGGATTTCATTTGCTGGATAGCGGCGCATTATACCGGATTTTGGGGATAGCAGTCCTGAAAGCAGGGGTGAACCTCGGCGAGCCATTGACCGTGGCAGAACTGGCTTATTCTCTTAATATCCAATTTGATCCCCATCCCCCGGGTAAAGTGATGCTTAATGACGAGGACATCACACTGGAGATTCGAACCGCCAAGGGTAGCGAGATGGCCTCATTGGTGGGAGCCATTCCAGAGGTTCGGGAAGCCCTCCTGCAACGGCAACTGGCTTTCCGAGAGCCACCCGGTCTGGTGGCCGATGGGCGCGATATGGGCACTGTCGTTTTTCCTGATGCGAAGCCAAAAATCTACCTCACAGCGAGCTCTGAAGAGAGGGCCCAAAGGCGATATAAGCAGTTGATAGATAAGGGTATTGATGCTACCCTTCCGAGCCTTTTGCAGGACCTGAAAAAGCGTGACGCGAGGGATAGTGAGCGAGAGATCTCACCTCTCAAACCAGCATCAGATGCAATTGTGCTTGATACGACTGAGTTGTCACAACAGCAGGTGATAGACCGGGTCATGGCCCTTATAGACTAGACACTTAGACGTTCGTTTAGGCACTTCACTCAGCATTTGATTACAGTGCCAGCAGGTTGGCAGATTGGATGATGATTGCGGCTTGATCCACCAGCACAGACAAGCTTCGAATCGAAATTAACAGACCCATGATAGCTGGATCATGGCTTTGCATTATATGAATTAGTTACCTGAAATATATAATGTAAATATATCAAATAATTGGATTAATTAATGAATGATAGTTTTGCAGATCTGTTTGAACAGAGTCTGAATGAAATTGATATGACCCCCGGTGCCATTGTAACCGGCACCGTAATCGACATCGACACCGACTGGGTCACAGTCCATGCTGGACTGAAATCTGAAGGTGTTATTCCCCGCACACAATTCCTTGATGACCAAGGCAATTTGTCCCTCGAAGTAGGCGATGAAGTAAAGGTTGCGCTGGAAACCGTTGAGGATGGCTTTGGCGAGACCCGGCTGTCTCGCGAGAAAGCGAAGCGCGCAGAATCCTGGATGGAATTAGAGGCTGCCTATGAGAAGAACGATATCGTCACCGGTATCATCAATGGCAAGGTCAAAGGTGGTTTTACAGTAGATTTGAACAATATAAGGGCTTTCCTGCCTGGGTCTTTGGTTGATGTACGACCAGTTCGAGATACCCTGCATCTGGAAGGCCAGGAATTGGAATTCCGGTTGATTAAGCTGGATCGCAAGCGCAACAATGTCGTGGTTTCACGCCGTGCAGTACTTGAGTCAGTCAGCTCCGAAGAACGTGATGCATTGCTTGAGAAGCTGCAGGAAGGTATGTCTGTTAAGGGCATCGTGAAAAACCTGACTGACTATGGTGCGTTTGTTGATCTAGGCGGTGTTGATGGCTTGCTGCATATCACTGATATGTCCTGGAAACGCATTAAGCACCCAAGTGAAATCGTCAACGTTGGTGATGAGATCAACGTAAAAGTATTAAAGTACGACCGCGAGAGAAATCGTGTTTCGCTTGGCTTGAAGCAACTGGGCGAGGATCCCTGGGTTGCCATCAAACAGCGCTATCCAGAAAATGCCCGAGTAACAGCGGTTGTCACTAACCTGACTGACTATGGCTGCTTTGCCGAGTTGGAAGAGGGTGTAGAAGGGTTGGTTCACGTTTCAGAGATGGATTGGACCAACAAGAATATTCATCCAAGCAAAGTAGTGCAGTTGGGTGACGAAGTGGAAGTTATGGTGCTTGATATTGACGAGGAACGCCGTCGCATTTCACTGGGTATCAAGCAGTGCTTCCAAAATCCCTGGGATGGTTTTGCTGAAAACTTTAGCCGGGGCGACAAGATTTCCGGCAGCATTAAGTCAATTACAGATTTTGGAATCTTTATTGGTTTAGATGGCAACATCGATGGTCTTGTTCACTTGTCTGATATTTCCTGGGAAGAGGCTGGTGAAGAAGCAGTCCGCAATTACAAGAAGGGCGATGAAATCGAGACAGTTATCCTTTCCATCGATCCAGAGCGTGAGCGTATTTCTCTAGGTATCAGGCAACTTGAAGATGATCCTTTCATGGACTATGCATCGGAGTTCGAGAAAGGCAGCATCGTTAAGGGAACTGTGACAGAAGTAGGTGCCAAGTCGGCTACGGTTAACTTTCAAGAAGGTGTGGATGGTCTATTACGTGCCTCTGAAATCAGTAGAGACAAGGTAGAAGATGCTAGAAACGCGTTGAAAGAAGGTGATGAGATTGATGTGAAAATTGTTAGTATCGATCGCAAGAACCGTGTTTTAAGTGTCTCTATCAAAGCGGTTGAAATTGATGATGAAAAAGCAGCGATTCAGGAACATAAACAAGATAGCGGTGATGTTTCTCCAGGTACCATTGGAGATTTGATTAAAGCTGAAATGGATAAGAGCTGACATTTCATAGAGATATCCGACACTGTTGTGTAGTGCGCATTAAAGCGCGAGCGGTAACCAGGCACAGGGAATAATAATAATGACGAAGTCTGAACTGATCGATCGCATCGCCAGTAAGCAAACTCAACTGTCTTCAAAAGATGTTGAGTTCACTGTGAAAGCTGTTTTGGAGTACATGTCACAGGCCCTTTCTGAAGGAGGGCGAATTGAAATTCGTGGCTTCGGCAGTTTTTCACTGCACTATCGCGTTCCTAGAATCGGTCGTAACCCGAAGACTGGTACTTCAGTTGCGCTAAGTGGAAAGTATGTTCCTCACTTTAAGCCCGGTAAAGAATTACGTGACCGAGTTAACAACAGCATGCTGGCAGAACAACAGTTCTAGCTACACTCATACAATTCCAGGCATGAACGGCATAGTTCTTCGAGCTATGCCGTTTTTCTTTGTTAAACCTGATAATGTCAATTATTTGGTTTGAAGCCTGACTCACAATAATGCGTAAATTAGGCAATATACTTTCAGGGATTTTTCTAATACTGGTATTCGTTGCCAGCATTACATTTTCTTACTTCAACACCACTGAAATCGGAATCGCGCTTGGTAATATTCAATCAGCGCCGCAACCGATTGCTGTGTGGATTATCGGCGCTTTCGTGATTGGGGGAGCTATCGGATTACTGTTGGGGTTGGGCCTTGTTCGCCAGTTGAAATCTCGCAATGAAATTCGGAAGTTAAAAAAACAGCTTTTTGAATCCCGCCAAGAAATAAATCAGCTAAGATCGATGACCCTGAAGGATCTCGACCGGTGATAGAAAATATAACAATCTATTTGCTGCTTTTTCTCGCAGTAGTAGCTGGTTGGACGTTTGGACGGTTAAATAATAAAAAAAACCGCAACAAATCAGGCAATTCGGATTCTATTTTCACCGACTATTTTGTCGGATTGAACTATCTATTGAATGATGAGCCTGACGAGGCAATTGACACCTTCATCAAGGCGCTGGAAATCAATAGTGACACAGTGGAAACTCATTTGGCATTGGGGGCACTGCTAAGACGTCGCGGTAAAGTTGATAAGGCAATTAAGGTTCATCAAGCGTTGTTAGCTCGACAAGGTCTCGATAAGCAATTTTTTGACTCTACTCGATTTCAACTGGCTTTAGACTACATCGCTGCTGGATTACTTGATCGTGCGGAAAGACTGCTGAAGGAAATCGAGCAGGAAGCTGGCAGCATGTGTGATGAGGCACTGCAGCAACTCACTACAATCTATCAAACAGAAAAGGAATGGAACTCAGCCTTAGCTGCTGTTCAGTCTTTATTGCGATTGCGGCTGGCTAAGTACAAGAAAGATACGAGCCTGCGCTCGATTGCTGCACACTATTGTTGTGAGCTCGCTGAAGAATTGCTGCAGCAGAATCAGTTAAATCGGGCCAGGGAACAAATCAAAGCAGCGTTTACCTTCGATAGAAAACATGTTCGCGCATCCCTTTTGTTAGCTCAATTGGAACAACGCATTGGTAATACGCAAACAGCCATTAAAGAACTGCTCAGAGTACGCAATAACCATCCGCAATTTAGCAGCCACGTTCTCGCAACTTTAGTTGATTGGGATAAAAGTAACCTGCTTGAATATGAGCTGGAAGCTATCTTATCCGAACAATTGGCAACTAATGCAGACAGATATCTGGTGGTTCATCTTGCAGATCAAATTCAAGCAAACCGTGGTAATAGTGAGGCCATAGATTTTCTGGAGAAATACCAGGACAGGTATCCGTCTCTGAATGGATTAGTCAGTTTGCTTCGTATGCATCTGGTGAATGCCGAAGGTCCGATTGCAAATGATCTTGCTCGGTTGGAAAATCGTCTCAATGCTCAGCTGCACAAACAATATAGCTATCAATGCAATCACTGTGGTTATGAATCACGCAATCTGTATTGGCTGTGCCCAGGCTGCCAGAAATGGGACAAAACTGGCCCGCGTGTCAACGATTTGCTTTAATTTTCATCGTAAAATTCTGATAGAAATTACCCATTGAGGAGTTCCTGTATTGAATAGCCCTATCATTATTGCTCTGGACTTTGAAAACGAAAATGAAGCATTGACACTGCTTGATTCCCTGGATCCAGAACAATGCCGGGTAAAAATTGGTAAAGAATTATTTACTGCCTGCGGTCCACAATTCGTGCGCGAAGTCATCGCGAAAAATTTTGATGTATTCCTGGATCTAAAATTCCACGATATACCGAACACAGTTGCCAGAGCCGCTAAGCGGGCAGCCGACCTGGGTGTATGGATGATGAATGTTCATGCCTCCGGCGGGCGAGCAATGATGGAGCAGACTCAGCAGGCATTGGAAGAGTTCGGGGCAGACAAGCCGCTATTAATCGGAGTAACAGTACTTACCAGCCTGGGTGCAGAGGACATTGCAGAAATCGGGTATACCACAACGCCGCAAGAGCAGGTATTGAGGCTGGCGAGTTTAACTAAGGACTGTGATCTCAATGGCGTGGTTTGCTCGGCAGCAGAAACCGCAGTTCTGCGGCAAGCGATTGGTGATGAGTTTATATTGGTTACTCCCGGCATTCGAAGACCCGAAGATGCTACGAGAGACCAGAAGCGTGTCGTAGGCCCTGCCGAAGCCATGGCTATGGGTAGCAGTTATCTGGTCGTTGGTAGACCTGTAACAAGAGCTGAAAACCCTTTACGCGCACTAGCAGCATTTAATTCTGCTGTAACTGGCTAAATTGGCTTTCTGGACTAGACTGAATGAGCAGAGCAATCACGGATTGCCTGATCTATTCATCCACATTCAGGAAACAAAAGGATACCAGTATGCAGAAAAGGAGATTCTTAACGGCAGTTTTTAGCGCTTTGTTTGTTTTGTTTGCTCCGACTTTAGCAGTTAGTGCAGAGTCGCCACAAGATGTCACACATAGCGTCCAGCAGGTTGATATTAATAAAGCTGATGCGCTCACAATTGCCGAAATGTTAGTAGGTGTGGGTATGGTGAGAGCAGAAGAAATAGTCGCCTATCGTTCTATGTTTGGTAACTTTCGCAGTATTGATGAGTTGCTGGAGGTGCCGGGAATCGGTGTAGCCACGCTGGAGAAAAATCGTAGTCGTATCACGCTTACCTCTGAATAGTACAGCCAGAGAATTTACCTCCAAAGGCACTTTCAGTCAGCATCGAAAGTGCCTGATTTTAAAGCTAAAACCAGATATACTCCTCGGCACTATCTGGCTTTAGTGTAGAAATCTATGACCAGCTACAGTCTTTCACTATGGATCTTGTGCGGCACATTTTTGCTGGCAGTGGTGCTAACTGGTGGTATCCGTTGCTGGGCCCTCAGCAAGCAACTAATGGACGTACCTTTGTCCCGCAGCGCCCACCGTGTGCCGGTGCCAATCGGTGGGGGCTTATCACTTGTTTTATCGGTCTTGGTGGTCAGTGTTTATTGTCTATTGAAAGGCTATATCAGCGGCGCTGCTTTTCTGGCTTTGTGCGGAGCTTACGCTGTTGCAGTCATTGGGCTGATTGATGATTTTCTGGAGCTTGGAGTTCGTCTACGGGTTGCTTTGCAGTTCCTGGCAGCTATCTTTTCGCTATTTTGGATAGGTTCAGTGGCACCAATCAGTATCGGCGGCTTTGTACTGGAGCAGGCGTTAACACTCAATCTTTTGGCCCTGTTTGCATTGGTTTGGTTACTCAATTTATATAATTTCATGGATGGTATTAATGGTCTGGCGGGCAGTGAATTGCTCACCACTGCCATGTTTGGCCTGACATTCACTTTAAATTCGGAGCCTGCTGGCCTCAGTTTGCTACTTGCTGCGTCTGCTGGTGCGGCAGTTGGGTTTCTGGTTTGGAATTGGTCTCCAGCAAAAATATTCATGGGAGATGTGGGGAGTGGCTTTGTTGGCTTCTTGCTGGGATTACTGGCGCTTTTTACTATGCAAGCTGGAGTGATGTCTCTTTGGACCTGGCTGATATTGCTGGGCGTCTTTGTCACCGATGCGACTGTTACCCTTTTACGTCGTGTGCTGACAGGCCAACGCTGGTACGAGGGGCATGCCTATCATGCTTATCAACATGCGGCTAGACACTGTAAGAGTCACACAAAAGTGACGGTAACAGTGATAGTGATAAACTGTGTATGGTTAGGCCCGTTGGCGGCCCTGTCTGTGACGGAAAGCTCGATAGGTTGGCTGCTTTGTGTGATAGCTCTGCTGCCACTGGTGATATTGGCGCTAAAATGGCATGCTGGCGTTGCAGTAAACTTGGTATCTGAGTAAAGAGAACTGGATTAACAATGGCGATGAATTTACAGCACATTGCGCTTTCAAGATCTATCAAGCAGATGTTGATGATGGCAGCCGATACCGTAATGATTATTATGGCGCTGACATTTTCTTTCCTCTTACTGGGAAAAGATCTTTTTGCGCAGGACCAGCGTCTGTATTTTTATCTTGGCATCGCAACTGCACTTAGCTTGCTGTTTTTCTTACGGATTGGTTTGTACCGTGTCATTTTTTTATACATGGGATTGCAGGCCGTCTTTCTTATTCTGCAAGGTGTGACTTTTGCTACCTGCCTGCTGGCGGCTTCTTATTATTTTGCTCAGACACCAGCAGGGTCTGATTTTTCTGTGCTGCCAATCTTCTGGATGATTTCATTGTTGTTCATAGGCGGTAGCCGCTTTGTTGCTAAGGTAATGTTGCAAAGCCTGATTCATAACTTCAGGCCCAAAGAGCCAGTAATTATTTATGGTGCCGGTAGTTCTGGTATGCAACTGGTAGTTGCTTTACAGAGTGGTGATCAGTATCTACCGGTAGCCTTCGTAGATGACAGCCAAAAAATGAATGGCAGCACGGTTCATGGAATTCGTGTGTATAGTCCTAATTCACTTTATGAGCTAATTGAAAGCTTTTCTGTTCGCCAGATTCTCCTGGCAATCCCTTCCGCGACTCACACCGAAAGAAAAGAAATTCTTAATCGTCTTGAACATCTGCCAGTGCATATTAAAACTGTGCCCGATTTATTTGACATGGTGTCTGGCAAAGTAGGCGTCGATGAAATCCGCGATATCGATATTGAGGATTTATTGGGGCGAGATATTGTGCCACCTAATCCTGAGTTACTGGGAGCCTGTATTAGCGGACAATCAGTAATGGTGACCGGAGCAGGGGGTTCAATCGGATCGGAACTGTGCCGCCAGATCATTAATATCAATCCGGCGCGACTTATTTTATTGGATTCTTTTGAGTGTGGGCTCTATGAGTTAGAGGCTGAGTTAAAAGAGAATCTTAAAGCGATTGAGGAGAGCGAAGCCATTGAAATCGTTGCTCTGCTTGGGTCGGTATGTAACCGCGTGCAGATGGAGAACGCTATCAGGAGTTTCGAGGTAGACACGGTTTATCATGTGGCCGCCTATAAACAAGTGCCAATGGTTGAGAAGAATATTGTTGAAGGTGCGCAAAACAACATCTTCGGAACATTAGTTGCCGCGCAGGCAGCGGAAGCATACAAAGTTAAGAGTTTTGTATTTATTTCCACTGATAAAGCAGTCAGGCCGACTAATTTTATGGGCGCTACCAAACGCCTTGCTGAACAAGTATTGCAGGCTATGGCTCAGCGAGGAAGTCACACCAGATTTAGCATTGTGCGATTCGGAAACGTGCTTGGATCTTCTGGTTCTGTCGTGCCACTGTTCAGGAGGCAGATTAGCAGTGGTGGACCGGTGACTGTGACTCACCCTGAAGTAACACGCTACTTTATGACCGTACAGGAAGCCGCTCAGCTTGTGTTGCAGGCAGGCTCTATGGCTAGCGGCGGTGAAGTGTTTGTATTGGATATGCATGAGCCGATTCGAATCATAGATCTTGCGAAGAAGATGGTACATTTGATGGGATACAACGTCAGGGATGAAAATTCCTTTCGCGGTGATATTCCCATTGAATATACCGGTTTGCGGCCTGGCGAAAAACTCTATGAAGAATTGTTAATAGGTGAATCTGTAACGGGTACGGATCATCCTAAGATCATGCGTGCGGAGGAGGAGACGCTGGATTGGAACTCCTTACAAGGGTTATTGGCACGGTTGGATAAAGCGTGTCAGCAAATCGATCTGCCAGAAATTAAATCGGTATTGTTAAAAGCGGTTGATGGTTTCGAGCCAAAAGAAGAAATAAGCGACCCCTTATGGGATGTTTACTATGCAAAAAATATTGATTCCGATCGCATGAGCAAAAACCAAAAAAGGGAGCAGGCAAAAGTTACCTCCCTCTTTAAAGAATAAGTTGTTGCATGTTTTCTCATTCGGCGCGACGCACAGAGATAATCACTACTGATTCCGTTGGCACATCGCTGTAAGGTCCGCTGCGACCTGTTTGCACTCCAGCGATTGCATCCACTACATCCATTCCTGAAGTTACTTCACCGAACACGGCATAGCCAAATCCACTGGGCGTCTCATTAGTGTGGTTCAGGAAATCGTTGTCCTGATGATTTATAAAGAATTGGCTGGTAGCACTGTCGACGATATTGGTACGCGCCATCGCGATAGTGCCGCGATCATTAGGGACATCGGAGCGCGCTTCGTTTTTAATGGGTTCATAAGGTGAAAGCTGAACCATATCTTCGTTGAACCCGCCGCCCTGGATCATGAACCCTGCAATCACGCGATGGAAAATCAGGCCGTCGTAAAATTCATTGTCTGTATAGCGGAGAAAATTTTCGACTGAAATGGGTGCCTTGTCTGCCCACAATTCGATCGTAATTGTGCCTTTACTGGTTTCCATCACAACCACAGGATTGTCTTGTGCCATCAATTGACTGCTGAACATCAGCAACATGGAAAGTAACAGTGCTCGCATGGGATTCTTCCTTCGCATTTTGCTTTAATCAGATAGATTGGGCCAGTACTATACATTAATTGTTAGCTGCTTAACTACAGATTAAGGAACCTCTGATTAATTCCCTACGTTGTTATTGCTGCGTTAAAAATCAGCTCAAAATGCGCATTTATGACCTATAAACTGCGCTTTTTCGCTGATTTTTGCCTTGCACTAACTGCCTCGCAAACATTAATCAGAGGTTCCTTAACCAATACGGTTAGGGGTATTGCGCACAGCCTTGTTTCAGGAGCGAAATGATGGGTTTCCCATGAAGCTCATCTCACACCAACGACAGACACAAAACAGACGGGGAGTTGGCTGCCCAACCTGGACTCGAACCAGGAACCAAGTGATTAACAGTCACCTACTCTACCATTGAGCTATTGGGCAGCAGAGCAATGGCTTGCCAGACGCTAAAAGGTTAAAAGTCTGGGTAGATTTTTCAGCTTCTGACGGCTGAAAAGGCGCGTAGTCTAAGCAGAAAAGCTGTTTTGGTCAACTGCTCCTAAGCAAGGGGCTCTGGTTTGTTGTACTCTTGCCGACTGGTTCAAAACAAGACTCTTCGGTATGAGTAAGCAGTTCAAAATTGAAGCGAAGTTTAAACCCGCAGGCGATCAACCTGGGGCTATCGCAAGCCTGGTGGAAGGCCTGGATGATGGTTTGCATGCACAAACCCTGCTTGGTGTGACAGGCTCGGGCAAGACATACACGATTGCGAACGTTATTGAACGGGTGCAGCGTCCAACTTTAGTGATGGCACCCAATAAAACTTTAGCGGCCCAGTTGTATGGGGAGTTTAAAGAGTTCTTTCCTGACAACGCCGTCGAATATTTTGTTTCTTATTACGACTATTATCAACCCGAAGCTTACGTACCCTCATCTGACCTCTATATTGAAAAAGACGCCACTATTAATGACCACATTGAGCAAATGCGCTTGTCGGCGACCAAAGCATTGCTGGAGCGCTCAGATGTAATTGTGGTAGCTACGGTTTCAGCAATCTATGGTCTTGGAAATCCTGATTCCTACTTACAGATGGTGGTGCATCTTGACGTTGGCGATCGCATGGATCAACGCAAGCTGCTTCGTCGCCTGGCAGATTTGCAATACACGCGCAATGACATGGAGCTCAGGCGAGCAACGTATCGCGTACGCGGTGATGTTATTGACATTTATCCTGCAGAATCAGAGCGGCATGCAATTCGAATCGAGCTTTTCGATGATGAGATTGAAAAACTTTCTTACTTTGATCCTTTGATAGGCAGTGTGATTAAGGAAGTGCCGTGCCTCACTGTGTTTCCAAAATCTCATTACGTTACGCCCAGAGAGATTTTGTCAGGGGCATTGGATAATATTAAAGATGAGCTCAAAGACAGGCTCAAGCAATTGCAAAGCGACAACAAGCTTGTAGAAGCGCAAAGACTTGAGCAACGCACCAAATTCGATTTGGAAATGATTCAAGAGCTGGGTTATTGCACTGGCATAGAGAATTATTCGCGCTATTTATCGGGGCGTGAGGCGGGGCAGCCGCCGCCAACGTTATACGATTACTTACCGCCTGACGCATTGGTGGTGGCTGATGAATCTCATGTGAGTATTCCGCAGCTGGGCGCCATGTATAAGGGGGATCGTTCTAGAAAGGAAACCCTCGTCGAATATGGATTTCGTTTGCCGTCGGCATTGGATAACCGGCCCTTGAGGTTTGAGGAATGGGAGGCACTAACACCACAAATCATATTTGTCTCTGCAACGCCTGGTCCTTATGAAGAGGAGCACGAAGGTCAGCAGGTACGGCAGGTCGTGCGCCCAACAGGTCTGGTAGATCCAGATCTGGAAATACGGCCTGCTTCCAGTCAGGTGGATGATTTGCTTTCCGAAGTACGCAGAGTGGTTGCACAAGAGGAAAGAGTATTAGTCACAGTGCTGACTAAACGAATGGCCGAAGACTTAACCGATTATCTCGCAGAGCATGATGTGCGGGTACGCTACTTACACTCAGATATCGATACCGTAGAGCGCTCGGAAATTCTGCGTGATCTTCGACTTGGAAACTTCGATGTGCTGGTTGGAATAAATTTGTTAAGGGAAGGATTAGATATTCCTGAAGTTTCGCTGGTGGCAGTGTTGGACGCTGATAAGGAAGGGTTTCTGCGATCTGAGCGATCCCTCATACAGACGATTGGTCGGGCAGCGCGTAATCTTAACGGCAAGGCAATTCTGTATGGAGATGAAGTAACCGGGTCTATGCAACGGGCGATTGATGAATCGACTCGCCGTCGCCAGACTCAGCTGGAATACAATGAAGCCCATAATATCACGCCGATTGGAGTGCGCAAACGTGTCCTGGATGTTATGGAAGGTGCTTATTCGGCGCCCGGTAGCCGTTCACGCCGTCGGGGAAGAGCCATAGCCGAAAAAAGCGGTGCCTACGGTAAACTCAACTTCAGTGATCCCAGTGAGGTGAAGCAGGAAATCGACAGCCTGGAATCGCAGATGTATGAGCAGGCCAAAAATCTGGCATTTGAGGAAGCGGCGGCGACTCGCGATCGTATTACCGAGCTTCGAGAAATCTTGCTAAGGCAATGACTTGATAGAGTTTTTCCTTAAAAACCAATCGACGTCATGCTGACGATTCCCTATAATCGCACGTCTTTTCTAGGGGTTCGATCGATTTTCTGATTAGGCGCGTAGCTCAGTTGGTTAGAGCGCTACCTTGACATGGTAGAGGTCACCAGTTCGACTCTGGTCGTGCCTACCAATCCCTAGGACCAGGACTAAATTTTTAGGGAGCCTCTGATTAATGTTTGCGAGGCAGTCAGTGCGCCAAAAGTAGCCGCTTTAGGCGAGGCAAAAATCGGCGAGCCGAAGTGTAGCGAAGGCGGCACCCACAAGGTGAGCAGCATTAGCTGCGTAAAAAGCGCAGCTTATAACGCATAAATACGCATTTTGAGCTGATTTTTAACGCAGCAATAACAACGTAGGTAATTAATCGGAGGTTCCCTAAATTAGTGTGAACAGGCCCTAATTAACATGGCGTTCCGAATCACTCTTTTAGGTTGTGTGATATTGGTTTAGCAGCAATCAACTTTGTGTGGGCAAATTACAGGAACAGGACATGCCTCAGATTACCCTTCCAGATGGTAGCCAACGGGATTATGAAGATGCCGTATCCGTGGCTGCCATCGCAGAATCCATAGGGCCCGGGCTGGCGAGAGCTGCCCTGGCTGGTCGCGTTAACGGAGAATTGGTAGATACTTCGTTCACGGTGACCACGGACTCGGAAGTAGCAATCATTACTGATCGGGATAATGAAGGTCTTGATATCCTGCGTCACTCCTGCGCTCACTTAATGGCACAGGCAGTACAGAGGCTGTTTCCTAAAGCACAGGTGACCATTGGGCCAGTTATTGAGAATGGCTTCTTCTATGACTTTTCTTTCCATCGGCCATTCACGCCGGAAGATCTGGAAGAGATTGAAAAAGTCATGAATGAGATCGTAAAGGAAGGCCTTAAGGTTGAGCGTTCAGCTTTAAGCCGTGAAGATGCCATCGAGTTGTTTAAAGGCATGGGAGAGGACTACAAAGTCGAAATCATCGAGAGCATTCCCGGTGATGAAGATCTCAGCTTCTACAGACAAGGTGATTTCATCGATCTATGTCGCGGACCCCATGTGCCCAACACAGACAGGTTCAAAGCATTCAAATTGACATCTGTTGCTGGTGCTTATTGGCGTGGCGATTCCAATAACGAGATGCTGCAACGCATCTACGGTACTGCCTGGGTATCGAAAAAAGACCTGAGGGAATACCTGAATCGCCTTGAAGAGGCGGAAAAACGGGATCATCGTAAACTTGGACGTCAACTGAGCCTGTTTCATATGAGCGATGAAGCGCCGGGTTCAGTATTCTGGCATCCAAAAGGGTGGAAATTGTTCCTGCAATTACTGGGCTATATGCGAGGGCGACAGGAAAAAGCCGGCTATATCGAAGTGAATACACCCGATGTGATGGATCGCAGCCTGTGGGAAACCTCAGGACACTGGTTTAATTACCGCGAAAACATGTTCACAACTCAAACGGAAGACGAGCGGGTGTTTGCGTTAAAGCCTATGAATTGTCCTGGCTCTGTTTCGATGTTCGCTCAGGGCCTCAAAAGTTATCGAGATTTACCGTTGCGAATGGCTGAGTTCGGCAAAGTGCATCGCTATGAACCATCCGGTGCACTGCATGGCCTGATGCGGGTACGTCACTTCACGCAAGATGATGCGCATGTTTACTGCACAGAGTCCCAGATGGAGCGGGAGTGTATCGACGTCGTGGCGCTCGTGTTGGATATTTACAAAGACTTTGGTTTCGACGATGTGCTTATCAAGCTTTCAACACGGCCTGAAAAACGTATCGGAAGCGACGAAACCTGGGATAAGCTCGAAGGAGCCCTGACCAACGCTTTGAAAACAATGGGGCTGGAATATGCCCTGTACCCCGGTGAAGGTGCTTTTTACGGCCCCAAATTAGAGTTCGTACTGCGAGATGCCATTGGCAGAGACTGGCAATGCGGTACCTTGCAGGTGGATATGAACCTTCCAGAACGATTCAATATCTCATATGTGGATGAGCGTGGTGAGCGTAACAAACGGCCAGTCATGCTGCATCGCGCGTTATTTGGCTCTTTGGAGCGATTCATAGGCATCCTTATTGAACATTTCGAAGGAAAATTCCCGGCCTGGCTGGCACCTGAGCAGGTTATGGTGATGAATATTACTGACAAACAGTCTGGCTATTGCCAGGAGGTGGAAGAATCCCTGAAAAATAAAGGGTTTAGAGCATTTTCAGACTTGAGAAATGAGAAAATCGGCTTTAAAATCCGCGAGCATACTCTACAGAAGGTTCCTTACCTGCTCGTGGTAGGCGACAAGGAAGTAGAGTCCGGTAAAGTAGCGGTTCGCACGCGCGGGGGTGAAGACCTGGGAGCGATGACACTCGAAGACTTTTGTACTCACTTAAGCCAGGATGTCGCCCGTTTTGGCCGGAATGAGGACAGGCAAGCCGATGAGGTCGGCCAAAGAGGCGCGGCTTAGGTAAGGAGTTTGAGAATCAGCATCGTTGCAATAAGTAAGAAGAGGTCAGAGCGCTCGCGCCTATTATGAGAAGTAGTGCCAAAAAGCCGCTGATCAACGAATTTATAGAAGCTGACCAGGTACGTCTGGTTGCAGCCGATGGGTTACAGGTAGGTATAGTGCCAATTGAAGAGGCACGAGCGGCAGCAGAAAAAGCCAAACTTGATCTGGTGTTGATAGCACCTGATGCAGACCCGGTAGTCTGTAAGATCATGGATTATGGCAAACATATTTTTGATCTTAAAAAACAGAAAGCCGCTAACAAGAAAAAGCAGCGGCGCGTACATGTTAAAGAGATCAAGTTTCGACCAGGGACGGAAGAAGGGGATTATCAGGTCAAACTACGCAACCTGATACGTTTCCTATCCGATGGGGACAAAGCCAAGGTGTCATTACGATTCCGTGGCCGTGAGTTAGCCCATCAACATCTTGGGCAGGAGCTCGTAGAACGCATTAAAGAAGATTTAGCGGACTATGGCAGTGTAGAACAGGAACCCAGGATGGAAGGTCGCCAAATCGTGATGATATTGGCACCAACTAAAAAGCGCTCGTAATTGTGAGTAAAGGTCAGTAACCGTTAATCTTACTCGAGTAGGTTCAACGGTTCTGGCCTTTTTAGTTGTGAGTTAGTTGCGAGATTTAATCTAAGGAGCCTCTGATTAATGTTTGCGAAGCAGTGAGTGCAAGGCAAAAATCAGCGAAAAATCGCAGTTTATAGGTCATAAATGCGCATTTTGAGCTGATTTTTAACGCAGCAATAACAACGTAGGTAATTAATCAGAGCTTCCCCAAAGCTAAATGCGAGTGATAGAAAAATGTCAGTAGGTAAACTTAAGACACACCGAGGCGCTGCCAAGCGTTTCAAAAAAACTGCTTCTGGTTTCAAGCGCAAGCGTATGAACAAGAATCATATCCTGACCAAGAAGACGACCAAGCGTAAGCGTCAATTACGCGGAACAATAGATGTACACGCAGTTGATGTTCCAGCAGTAAAGCGCATGCTGCGCGAGAACTAATCGTCAACTCATTAGTGGTCAGCTAATCAGGCTAATCAGGCTAATCAAAGGTCAGGAGAATTCACCATGTCCCGTGTTAAACGCGCTGTCGTTGCAGGTCGACGCCATAAAAAAGTATTAAAGTCAGCGAAAGGTTATTACGGTGCGCGTAGTCGCATTTACCGAGTAGCCAAACAAGCCGTCACTAAAGCTGGCCAATATGCCTATCGAGACCGACGCGCGAAGAAGCGCATATTCCGTTCACTATGGATTACACGAATCAATGCACAGGCTCGTGAAAATGATATGACCTATAGCCAGCTAATTGCAGGTTTGAAGAAAGCGAATATCGGAATTGATCGTCGTGTGCTTGCCGATCTGGCCGTGCATGATAAAACTGCTTTTACTGCGATTGTCGATCAGGCGAAAGCCAGCCTCGCTGCCTGAGTCTGTCAAATCCCTGTTATGGGCGACACCGAAACTCTTCTTGCAGAGGCATTGCAAGCGATTGAGCAGGCCAATGATGAGCGTGCTCTTGATGTGTTACGGGTGCAGTATTTAGGTAAGAAAGGCAGTTTTACCGAATTTCTTAAATCCCTTGGCAGGTTGCCAGCCGAAGAACGCCCGGCAGCCGGAGAGGGAATTAATCGTGCTAAGCAACAGCTGCAATCTGCAATAGAAGCCAGAAAGAGCAATCTGGTGTCCGCATCTCTAGATGCTCAACTCAGTGCAGAAAAGATAGATGTCACTTTGCCTGGACGTCGCCAGAGTAAGGGTGGATTACACCCAATCACTATAACCATCGAGCGTATTAAAACGATATTCGCTTCAGCCGGTTACGATGTGGCAGAGGGTCCGGAAATTGAAGATGACTACCACAATTTTGAAGCGCTGAATATTCCTGCTCACCATCCTGCTCGTGCAATGCATGACACTTTTTATGTGAGTCCCGGCACGGTATTAAGAACTCACACATCGCCAGTGCAGGTGCATGTCATGGAGAGTGGCGAGCCGCCATTTCGTGTGATCTGTCCTGGTCGGGTGTACCGTTGCGATTCAGACTTAACGCACACCCCTATGTTTCATCAGGTCGAAGGTTTGCTCATTGATGAGCACGCCACTATGGCGGACCTGAAAGGAACAGTAGTGAAATTTCTGCAAGCGTATTTCGAAGAGGAAATGCCAGTTCGATTCCGCCCATCTTATTTTCCATTCACAGAGCCATCTGCTGAAGTAGATATGAGTTGTGTAAATTGTGGCGGCAAGGGTTGTCGTATTTGCAGCCACACCGGTTGGCTCGAAGTAATGGGCTGCGGCATGGTGCATCCGCGTGTACTGGAGATGTCAGGTATCGATACAGAAAAATATTCTGGTTTCGCATTTGGTATGGGTGTCGAGCGCCTGGCTATGCTGCGCTACGGTGTGAGCGATCTACGACTCTATTTCGAAAATGATGTGCGCTTCCTGCGGCAATTCAACTAAGGAGCCTCTGATTAATGTTTGCGAGGCAGTGAGTGCAAGGCAAAAATCAGCGAAAAAGCGCAGTTTATAGGCCATAAATGAACATTTTGAGCTGATTTTTAACGCAGCAATAACAACGTAGGTAATTAATAGGTAATTAATCAGAGGTTCCCTAAGTCTCATTATGATTATTTGTGAAAGCTGGTTAAAAGAATGGGTTGATCCTCAGTGTTCTACTGAGGAGTTGGTGGCGCGTCTTACTATGGCTGGCCTGGAGGTTGATGGAGTTACCCCGGTTGCACGAGCATTTTCTGGGATCGTAGTTGGCCAGGTTGATAAGGTTGAACCCCATCCAAATGCAGATAAGTTAAAAGTATGCGCTGTTAGCGATGGCAGGAGCACGCACCAGGTTGTATGCGGTGCGCCAAACGTGACCGAGGGAATGAAGGTACCATTTGCTACTGTCGGTGCCGAAATTATTACCGAAGATTCTGAAAAGCCATTCAAGATCAAAACGGCAAAGCTACGTGGAGTCGCATCCAATGGCATGCTTTGTTCCGCAGAAGAGCTTGGGCTTGCGGAGAGTTCAGATGGTTTGCTGGCATTGAGTGATGGTGCGCCCGCAGGTGAAGACATTCGCAGCTACCTACAGCTTGAGGATTCCAGCATTGAATTAGACCTGACTCCTAATAGGGGAGATTGCCTCTCAGTAAATGGTGTTGCCAGAGAAGTTGGTGTTCTGTCGAGGAGTGCAGTCAGTGTTCCCTCAATCAACGCCGTGAAAGCTGTACATGAAGAAGAGTTTCCAATTTCAATCACTGCCACAAATGAATGTCCTCGCTATCTGGGCCGTATTATTCGAAACATCAATCAAGACATCGAAGCGCCACTGTGGATGCAGGAAAAACTGCGTCGATCTGGACTACGCAGTATCGATCCAATTGTAGATGTAACCAACTTCGTCTTAATGGAACTTGGCCAACCTATGCATGCTTTCGATTTTTCGAAATTGCAGGGTGGTATCAATGTACGCATGGCTGCCGCGAAAGAAAAAATAACTTTGTTGGATGGCAAAGAAGTAGAAATGACTGAAGATACCCTGGTCATCGCTGATGAAGAAAAACCTGTAGCGATAGCTGGTGTTATGGGAGGTATGTCCACTGCAGTAAGTGCTGATACAAAGGACGTGTTTTTAGAGTGTGCCTTCTTCGCTCCTCTCGCAATTGCAGGCAAAGCTCGCAGCTACGGTATGCACACCGATGCCTCTCATCGCTATGAGCGTGGTGTGGATCATGGTTTACAATACCGCGCGATGGAACGTGCTACAGAGTTGTTGCTCGAAATAGTGGGTGGTGAGGCTGGGCCCGTTACCGAAGCATTAGGGAATTTGCCAGTTCGACAACAAGTAACCCTGCGATATAAATCAATTGCCCGTACCCTTGGTGTGACGATCGAGAAATCTGAGGTGGTTGAAATTTTTGAACAACTGGGATTTTCAGTTTCCGAGCAAAGCGATCACGAGTGGTTGATTGATGTCCCCAGCTTCCGATTTGATGTGGATATCGAATCCGATCTCATTGAGGAACTAGCCAGAATCTATGGCTATGACAATATCCCCCTGGGTGAGGGTATGGCGCCGCAATCTTTTGCTCAGGTTGAAGAATCGGTTTTGGAGCTTGGTAGAATCCGCAACCATTTAGTCGCAATGGGCTATCAAGAAGTCATCTCCTACAGCTTTATAGACCCATTGATCTCAAAACTGGTCACCGGATCTGATGAGCAGACAATTCCTCTACAGAATCCGATCTCTGAAGATATGGGCGTTATGCGCACCAGTCTACTGCCAGGGCTCTTGCAAACGCTCATATACAATGCGAATCGCCAGCAAGGCCGATTGCGTCTTTTCGAGAGTGGGCTGGTGTTTGCAAAAGCTGATAACGAAATAATCCAGCAAGCAACGATCGCAGGTGTCATTTCCGGCTCTCAGAACCCTAAAAATTGGAATACTGTTAACAGGATATCGGATTTTTATGATGTGAAAGGCGATGTGGAAATATTAGCTGATATGGGAGGCAAAAGCGGTCAGTTTTCGTGCCGGGAAGCTCAACAAAAGCCTTTCCATCCGGGCCAGTGTGCAGAACTGCTAGCTGATTCCGGCGAAGTAGTCGGTGTTTTGGGTACCCTACACCCTGAAATTCAGCGGGAGTTGGGGCTGGATAGTCTGGTTTGTCTATTTGAGCTTGATCTGGGGTTATTGCAAAAAGCCTGCATCCCCCGAGCCAGTGCTCTTTCTCGCTATCCAGAGGTTTGCCGTGATTTAGCCATTGTTATCGAAGAAACAGTGTCGGCAGCTGAAATATCGAGGGTAATAGGGGAAAGCGCCGGAGAATTCCTTAATGACTTTCGAATATTCGATGTTTATCAAGGAGATGCAGTCAAAAAAGGTAAAAAAAGTGTGGCTTTGGGCTTGACGTGGCAGCATCCTTCCCGCACGCTTAGCGACGAAGAAATAAATACAATAATTGGTAGCTGCGTCAACGCACTACAAGAACAATTTAATGCAAATTTGCGAAGTTGAGTGGGGGTTGGACTATGCCAGATAGAGCACTCACAAAAGCTGATATGGCAGAGCGCCTGTTTGAGGAATTAGGCCTCAATAAACGAGAAGCCAAGGAGGTGGTAGAGCAGTTTTTCGAAGAGATACGCCTCTCTCTTGAACGCAACGAGCAGGTGAAATTATCCGGATATGGCAATTTTGACCTCAGAGACAAAAAACAACGCCCTGGCAGGAACCCTAAAACAGGGGAAGAAATCCCAATTGAAGCCAGGCGTGTGGTTACATTCAGACCTGGACAAAAACTGAAGGCAAGGGTAGAAGGCTATGCTGGAACCCAGGAATAACGATGAATTACCCCCAATTCCATCCAAGCGATACTTCACCATTGGTGAAGTCGGTGAATTGTGTGCGCTAAAACCCCACGTTCTGCGCTACTGGGAAGCGGAGTTCCCTCAGCTTAAACCGGTTAAGCGTCGTGGCAATCGCCGCTACTACCAGCGGCAGGACGTTATCCTTATTCGTCATATCAAGAGCTTGCTATACGAACAGGGCTACACCATCGGCGGTGCGCGTCAGAAAATGAGTGATACCTCGGATGAGATGGGTCAGGCGAAAGTGGATTCCGGCGAAATCAAATCCATGATCAAGGATTTGGAAGCCATAATAGCCAAGCTCTAGGCAAGATCACACCTGCATACTGTTCAATGAGTGTGCTATAAAGCACCGGGTAAAATTCACGATTCTTTTCGGGGCGTAGCGCAGTCTGGTAGCGCACCATACTGGGGGTGTGGTGGTCGTGGGTTCAAATCCCGCCGTCCCGACCAATTTCAAAAGACCCGCTAAGGCGGGTCTTTTTGTATGGTATTGCATGGCATTGATTGTATGCCACGTGCGTGAATATGCGAGAACCTCCCAGCTTGGAAAGATGCGAGTGCATCGCAGGCGTCAGGTAATTCGCGACTAGTTCGCGACGCCCCGAAGGGCTGAAGGATTTGCGCCCGCACAAATCGTGAATTAAGTCAGTCTCCCTGGTACACCTTTAAGGTGTATTTGATTTAAGGTGTATTTGATTTAAGGTGTATTTGATTTAAGGTGTATTTGATTTAAGGTGCATTTGATCGGTCTTATATCTCAAGCTGGTTAGTGGCGTCAGGTTGCCCTGTACATTGATAAGTGTAAGTAATCCGCCAACGATTACAACTTCCAGATCCGTCAGAAATGACACATTTGGGCACTCCACTACCTCCGAAAGCTTGAGCGCCGGTATACCCCCAATTCCGGCAATGCTGGAGAGCGTTCCGTCCAGCCTGAGACCAGTCCGGTTTAGGTAATCCATATATACCATATTCATGTGACATTTCTATAATTCCGTCGGCACGGCTGCCACCAGTTGCTTGAGGTACTACTAATGGTATGGTGCAAGATACGAAGGACAATGAGAGGAGTAAGATCAGGATTTTTTTCATCTTTTATTTTGACTATTATAATCAATGGTATCCCTGTCAGTTTGGAGGTCGACTACCTTACAATTGCGGGTGAAAGAAAGCAATAAGTTATCGCCGTAACGACAGGAAAAGGCGACATCTGTGAGAGTGTACTGACAAGTCAAACTCCATCTCCCTTGAGTAAGGTAATTGCACACATTATCAAGCAATTGTTTTGGTTAGGAAAAGGTAAGATGCGGCTCGTTAAACTTCTAAGGAACCTCTGATTAATTACCTGTGTTGTTATTGCTGCGTTAAAAATCAGCTCAAAATGCGCATTTATGACCTATAAACTGCGCTTTTTCGCTGATTGTTGCCTCGCACTAACTGCCTCGCAAACATTAATCAGAGGCTCCCTAAGTTTGCGTCCAGGATTTAGCGTATTTTCAATACCTAATCAGCCGATACATAATCATCATCCAACCCTCGGGCCTCTTATGCACATTGATTTGAAAAACAACAGCTTACTAAAGAAACTTCCAGTAAAGCCGATAAAACAGGCCGCAATACACACCTACAGTAACCTGGGCCAGGATTGGATTCCTGGCGCTAGGCTTTTTTGTTTTTTGAAGCTACGCTGGGATTGAGCAGTTTTAGAGATAATTTGGAGGCTAACTCCTTGGGAATGGCAATCAGATCATCCTGACCATCCCCCCACCAATGATCAAATTCCTGTAACTGGTAATTGCCTGTTCTCTTAGCTCTCGAACTGCGGCGTTTGTTCACTGTGCCATCAGCGTCCCGCTTGTCGAATTGGTACACGGAGTAGTCTGCAGGGAGGGCCTCGGCCAGCTCTTTTAAGGAATTAAATGAGTAGGATTCTCCATAAGTTACCTCGCATACCAGGATAGGTCGTTGAGCGGCAATAAAATTTTTCAGGCCAGATAACACTGGTTTTTCAAATCCTTCTACATCGATTTTTATCAATTGTGCTGCCTTAATTTCCTGCTCGGCGAAGTAGAGGTCTCCCTGCACGACCTGCAGTTGTCCGGCAGCTTCGGTGCCTCTTTTCAGGCTGTCGGGGCTGAATGAGCCAATACCCTGATTGCTGCCAGTTGGCGCAAAAAATTCCAGCATCTTATTCGTTGCCCCCAGTCCAACTTCATGCACATTGATATTGGTAAGATTGTTAAGCGCGATGTGTTTTTCCAATTGTTGGCGCACTGGCTGATAAGGTTCAAAAGCATGGACTTCGTCAGCGTACGAAGACATAAACAAAGAGTGCTGGCCGATATTACTGCCAATATCGCAGAACGTAATGGGTTGCTTGCTCAGACCTCTTAACTGCCTGGTGACATCGCGTAAAAAATACAAGAGAGGCTTCTCAAATGCTCCGTAGTAATAGATGGCAAATTCAATGCCACTGCTAAGATTGCCTTCATACTGTAAGCCAAAGAAATTTACTCTGAATGGCGCATCAGGGGCGTCTCCCTGCTCTTTAAGATGGCGATGAATGGACTTTTTTAGCCTCAGGCTGATCCAGTTTTGTCGCCATAGCATGCGATAGAAGTGTGTTTTCCAGCTCATAACGATCGGATTGTCTATACCGCAGAGGGGAAGTCAGTTACAGGTTTCGGTTGCAGGGTGGCCCGCAGGTACAGCGGATGTGCGGGTCGTGTCGACTGGGTCATGGCTATACAATGTATACAATGAAGTTTTGGAAGACATTGAAGATATTTAAGTACCTGCTTATCGCGTCCTTTGAATTGCCCATCATTTCCCCAGCATGCAATAGCCAAATCTGCTTTTTCATACGCTGCTCGTATCCATTTGTCATTGCATTTGCCTACCGGGTCAGCAGCCATTTTTAAGTCTTTTGGCAAAGTTGCTCTGAAATCAAACAGGTTGACGATTTCCATCGCAGCATAGCTCCAGTCTCTGGCAAAGCCTGCACAGCGCCTGGTAGTTGGATCATCCGTCTTATGATCAGCAGTTGAAGGGTTTAAGCCAATAAACAATACCCTGCCGGAACCCTCATTCCACTCCCGTTCCAAGGAGTATCGATAGCTGCTGCAGCGAGAAAAACGGGCATTTTGTGAAACATAGTGCATTTTTGAGGCGAGCCCAGCCTTTGAGGGTGGATATTTTAATCATAGCAGGAATAACTGGTTCAACTACTCGATAAAAACAGCCTTCGTTAAGCTTTGGCTGGCTCCCTTAGATTTCAAATAAATTGCCAGGAGGGCAGGACTCCTGCTGGCATGGTAGCTGGCTTATCGATTCTATGCTTTGCCTGTTCTCAAACAGCCTTTTCTTTGCAGTTGTTTATGGCATTGACACTGTTAAACTGCCTGAAAAATTCCAGGTGACTGGCAGATGCTGGCAATTATTGGTGGATCTGGTTTCTACGGGCTTACTGGTATGGGTAAGCCCCGCGTGGAAAACCTGGCAACAGATTATTCTGCAGATTCTGTAAAAGTGGAAATTTATGACTCTCCGGCAGGGGAGGTGGCGTTTATCCCCCGTCATGGGAAGAGCCACGCAATACCACCTCACCAGATTAATTATCGAGCAAACATTGATGTGTTAGCAAAGATCGGTGTAAGGCAGGTGTTAGGAATGAACGCAGTGGGTGGCATTAATGCCGATGCAAGCCCAGGCTCCATTATTGTGCCAACTCAGATTATTGACTATACCCAGGGCAGGCTTTCGACCTTTTTTGAAGGGAATATAGAAGAAGTCGTACATATTGACTTCACCAATCCGTTCTCAGAGGATTTGAGCAGGAAAGTCTTAATTGCTCTGTATCAGGAGCTGGAAGAAGCGGAAGATGAGCGCACGGTATTAAAGTATGGTACCTATGGTTGTACGCAGGGTCCCAGATTGGAAAGTGCTGCAGAAATTCAACGCATGAAGAATGACGGTTGCGATATTGTTGGTATGACTGCGATGCCGGAAGTTAGTCTGGCATGTGAAAAATCCATGGAGTACTGCATGTTGGCGCTTTCGGTTAACTGGGCTGCGGGGCTGGTGCCTGGCACTATCACCATGGACGAAATCAAGGCTGTGCTGGCTGAAGGCGCTGACCGCTTGCAGGCGGTAATATCACGATTACTTGTTGGGGATTAAGATTTTAATGCTGATACCTTATATCAAGTATCTGCGTTTCAAAAATCTGCTGGGTGTTGTTGATGGAATCAAAGCCCTGAGCAGCTCGCACAGGCAGCTCATAAGGCTCTACCATCACAACAATACCCAAGGCCGGATTGTCGAGATAGTGAAACTCTGTGCTACGCATCTCGCGGCTTTGATTCATGTGATAAACCTGAACAGGATAAAAGCGTTGATCGGTTTGTGAAGTTTCTGGCTCAGTAAAATCTTCTGGTGGTTCAGGCAATTCCCAACTGGAGTTTGATAGAGGCACAGTGCTGTACTCAGTCAGCCAAATGTCGGCATCAATTACCACCCTATCCCGGTTGTCGTTGAAGCGAATCACCAGACTGCCTTCCAGTTCATGTGACTGTCCGAATATTTGCCCTCCGGTGACTCTAATCGGAATGGCATCTGCTTCGTTTTCAACTGGCTGTCTCCACAATCCATGAAACAATAATCGGTGATCTGGAGAGCGGTCCAGTGCTCGGTTCGTCTGCTGAAAGTCACTTTGGGCAGGGGGAAGTTGCAGGAAACTGTCACGCAAAAAATCGAAAAATTTGAACTCGGATGCTCGGGCACTATCCGGGATAAACGGACCTACCTGTGCTATACGCTCTTTGCGTAATCGGTCCTCTCGGTCTTGATTGGTTTCCAGGTTCCCGGGATTTTCTTCGTCAGAATTGAGTGATGCATCGGGAGCGAGTGAATCAATCGTGAGTATATCCAGCAAACTCCGTAAGCGTTGCATGCCATCTGGATAAGCCAACTGTCTCTCCCTTGGAATCCAGGATTCTTCTGCACGATCGCTTAAAGATTCATTACTGAAAATTGAGACCTCAATTTGAAACCAGCGTTCTTGCGAAAGTCCAATTGCAGGGCAGGCCACTGCGACGATAAGGAGCAGGGTAGTCCATTTGGCTTGTGTGTTTCTATGAACGTTCATCGACAACATAGTAGTCTCCTGATGGAGATTATGCAGCCTGCTGCCCGCTGATTTCCATTTTATCTATCAGGGTGGCAATAAATTCTATTCTTTGCTCTGCATCTTCGCATCCGTGGCTGAATTGCAGTTGATTGGCGTTGCCAAGTTTGTAGGTTTGAGGGTCATTCTGGATGAGGTTTACCAAAGACATTGGGTCGACCAGGGTTTGTTGGTTAAACTCGATTCTCCCTGTGCTCACATTGGCATCAATTTTTTTTATTCCATAAGGCATAGACTTAAGTTTCAGTCTCGTCAGAGAAAACAGCCACTTCAATTGCCGAGGCAGCAGTCCGAAGCGGTCGATCATTTCAACTTGAAGATCTTCCAGCTCTTCTATCTCTCTGGCTGAACTGATTCGCTTATACATTATTAGCCTGATATGGACATCTGGCAGATATTCTTCTGGAATCAGAGCAGGGATATGAAGGTTTAACTCAATTGCACTGTCAGATTGCAAATCTATGCCGGGAGTATGTCCGGTTTTCATTGTGGCAACGGCCTCTTCGAGCATTTCGGTGTAGAGAGAAAACCCTATCTTATGCATATGGCCGCTTTGTTCGTCACCAAGTAATTCTCCAGCGCCCCGAATCTCCAGGTCGTGACTGGCCAGAGTAAATCCAGCGCCAAGTGTGCTGGCTGCTTGAATCGCTTCGATCCGCTTTTGCGCATCATGCGTTAATCTGCTGTCAGGCGGTAATAGCATGTAGGCATAAGCCTGATGGTGTGAACGGCCAACCCGTCCGCGCAATTGATGCAGTTGTGCCAGGCCGAATTTGTCAGCTCTTTCGATAATTATGGTATTTGCACTGGGAATATCGATGCCTGTTTCTATAATCGTAGTGCATACAAGAATGTTATAGCGCTTGTGATAGAAGTCTGCCATTACCTTTTCAAGCTCACGTTCTGCCATTTGACCGTGCGCGACGCATATACGGGCCTGCGGTAAAATTTCTTGCAGGGTCTCTGCGCAACGCTCAATTGATCGCACCTCATTGTGCAGATAAAATACCTGGCCACCACGCAGCATCTCTCTCGATATCGCTTCCTTAATCAGGCTATCCTGCTGTTCTCGCACAAATGTTTTAACTGAAAGTCTTTTGGCTGGCGGAGTAACAATTAAAGACAGATCTCGAATACTGGAAAGAGCCATATTAAGAGTGCGAGGAATCGGTGTAGCAGTGAGGGTCAATATATCGACATTTGCCCGAATGGATTTTAGTTTCTCTTTTTGCCGAACACCGAATCGATGTTCCTCATCGATAATCAAGAGCCCAAGATTGCTGTAATCAATTTCGGCATGCAGGAGTTTATGAGTACCAATTAGGATATCGATCTTACCGCATCGCACTAATTCGAGTGCTTTAGCCTGCTGGCCAGCGGATTTAAATCGGGAGATCACTTCTATACTTATGGGCCAGTCGGCAAAGCGATCCTTGAAACTTTCATAATGCTGTTGGGCGAGTAATGTGGTCGGGACTAAAAGCGCCACTTGCTTGTTATTCTGTACTGCGATAAATGCCGCCCGCATGGCAACTTCAGTCTTACCAAATCCAACGTCGCCACAGACAAGTCTGTCCATTGGTCTGCTACTGGTCATGTCGCTGAGCACTGACTGGATTGCACTTTCCTGATCAGGTGTTTCCTCGAATGGAAAATTTGCACTGAACTTCTCAAACTCTTCTCGCTGTAACTTGTAACTGAATCCTTTTCTGGCTTGTCGTCGTGCGTAAATGTCTAAAAGCTCTGCTGCTACATCACGAATTTTCTCCGCAGCTTTGCGCCGGGTCTTTTGCCATTGATCTGTGCCTAACTGATTGAGGGGAGCGGTTTCCTGATCACCACCGCTGTAACGACTTATCAGGTGCAATGACGAAACTGGCACATAGAGTTTTGCGCCATTTGCGTAATCCAGGGCCAGAAATTCAGTGTCCTGACCTTCTGTAGAGATGGTTTGCAGGCCTCTGTAGCGACCAACACCATGTTCAATATGGACCACTGGATCATCTACTCTCAATTCCGTCAGATTCTTGATGATAAAGTCAGAATTAGTTGGAGACTTTTTACGCCGCCGTCGTTGGGCAATTCTTTCGCCAAACAACAATGATTCCGGAATCAAAATTATGTTAGAGGAATCGATCCACAAGCCATGGTCAATAGCCGCCACCGAAAAGCCATACCTGGCATCATCCAGGATAAATTCTCCCCAGGATGCAAATTGTTTTGGTTGAATATTGGCTTGCTTGAGCAGCCCCAGTAAGGTCTCCCTGCGACCTGCGGACTCTGCACAAAACAACACTCTGCTGGAATCGAAGCTCTGCAGAAATTCCTGCAATTTTGCCAGTGGTTGCGCCAATCTGGCATTGCTGCTCAGATCAGGAAGTTGTCTGGAACCGAGACTGTGGGATTGTTGATGGTCCTTTATCTCAATTTGTGGAAACGTTTTAAGCTCTCGCAGAATGTCATCGATAGGAACAAACACTTCTGAGGGTTCGACTATGGGTCGATAGCGATCAATTAGCCGATCTTCGAAGCGTTGTTGTATGTCTTGCCAAAAGTTATCGCCGGTTTTTCTAATCTCGCCGAGTCGACAAATTACGGTTGAGCCGGGCAGGAAATCGAACAGGCTGTCGAGCTTCTCGAAGAATAAACTCAGGTAATACTCCAACCCCGGTGATGCAATTCCTTCACTGACGTCTAGAAACAGAGGACACTGCCGGGTATCGACATCAAAGGTTTCCCGAAAGCTCGCACGAAACCGTTCTATTCCTGCTTTATCCATCGGATATTCGCGACCCGGTAAGAGCTTAATGCGGCCAACCTTTTCATGAGAGCGCTGGCTTTCCGGGTCGAAGATGCGGATAGAATCCAGCTCATCATCGAACAGGTCCAGTCGGTAGGGGAACAGCGCGCCCATAGGGAATATGTCGACTATTGAACCGCGCACAGCAAACTCGCCGTGTTCCATAACTGACTCCACGGCATGGTAACCGGCAAGAACCATCTGATTTCGAATGGATTCAATAGTCAGCGGCTGGCCTTGTTCCAAATCCAGACTATTGGCAGCTATGTATTGCTGTGGTGGCAGCTTGTGCATCAGGCTGGTCACAGAAACCAGCACCAGGCCTTGCTTTAGCGTTGGCAGATGGAAAAGGGCATGCAGGCGGTCGGAAATGATATCCTGATGAGGTGAAAAACTGTCGTAAGGTAGAGTTTCCCAGTCTGGCAGGCTCATTACTAATAACGCTTCGCTGGCAGTATCCATGGAGAAGAAACGTAATTCTCTCAAGCGGTATTCCACTTCTTCATTACTGGAGCAAATAACGAGGATTGGTCCAGAGGCAGCTCGGGCAGCCTGGATCAAAGCAAGGCTGCTGGCGCTGCCGTGAGCATCTGACCAGTAGACGGATTGATAGTTATCCGCAGGGAGTGTTGGATTAAATATCGAGGACATCAAAAAATAGTGGAATAGTGGAAGTGAAAAAGGTGATTGGGGGCAGGGCAAAAAAAGGCACTATTGTATCCTAAATCTCAATTACACTGAGAACTTCCAAAGACTTCAGGAATGGGATAGTCAGCCGTTGCACTGCCTAATCTTTCACAAGATAATAGCGCCCGATTTCAACCCTCACCCCAAAAGAGACCTTAGTGAATAAAGCATCAGACATTCGACCTCTGGTAGACGACTACTTTGCAGATTGGAAACAACGCGAAGCCTTAGTACAAGAAATGATTCCTGTGATTGGTGGGCTTTTTAGCCGTCACAATGTCGGAGTTTTTATCTACGGTCGTCCACTGCATAACCGTTCTGTCACTTTTATTATGAAGTCTCATCGTTTCGTCCGGCAGGTTGAGCGCAATGAAATGTCTGAGTTCGAAACTCATCCGGTGCTGATGGCTATGTCGAAGTTAGATCTATGGAATGCGCAAATTGATCTCGGCAAACTTACCGTGCGTTTCATGGAACACCAGGATCAGGAAAGGGACAAAGCGCTGGATGTCGATGCGTTTGTTGCCAAAGAATTAGCGTACTTAGACGGGGTAAATGAAAAACCAATAGATAAGTCGCAGGATGTGGTTTTGTATGGTTTCGGCCGTATTGGTCGCTTGATGGCGAGACTGTTGATCGAGCGCACCAGCACTGGTGAAGTAATGCGGCTGCGGGCCATAGTAGTGAGGCCTGGCCAGGAAGGAGATCTGCAGAAGAGAGCCAGTTTATTTACATCTGATTCAGTGCATGGCGCATTTCAGGGTACGTTACGAGTTGATGAAGAGGACAATTGTCTGATTGCCAATGGCAACGTCATCCACGTGATTTACGCCAATTCTCCTGCAGAGATTGATTACACCCGCTATGGGATTGATAACGCACTGATCATTGACAACACGGGGAAGTGGCGAGACCGTGAAGGGCTTGGTCTGCACTTAAGGTCTAAAGGCGCAGGTAAAGTATTGCTCACAGCCCCTGGAAAAGGCGATCTGAAGAACATTGTTTACGGAATTAATGATCAGCAAATGTCGCCGGATGACACGATTGTTACAGCAGCCTCATGTACTACGAACGCTATTGCTCCGGTACTGAAGGTGGTCAATGATGAATTTGGTATTGCTAACGGGCATATTGAAACTGTGCATGCCTACACCAACGATCAAAATCTCATTGATAACTACCACAAGGGTAGCCGAAGAGGGCGTAGTGCTGCACTCAACATGGTGCTAACCGAGACTGGTGCCGCGAAAGCTGTGGTTAAAGCGGTACCTGAGCTGGCAGGAAAACTAACCGGCAACGCGGTGCGTGTTCCCATTCCAAATGTATCCATGGCAATAATGACTTTGAGCCTGGAGAAGGAAACGACCCGCGACGAGTTAAACGAATTTCTGCGCAAGATCGCATTGCATTCTGAACTGCAAAACCAAATCAGCTACACCGAGTCACCAGATGCAGTATCCTCAGATTTTGTTGGCACACGGGAAGCAGGTATTGTGGATTCTGGTGCAACGATCGTTAATGGCAACCATTGCGTGCTGTATCTTTGGTACGACAACGAATTCGGATACTGCTGCCAGGTAGGCCGCATGGTTTACAAGATGGCTGGGGTGACATACCAGCACTATCCTGCCAAAGGCTAGGGAGCCTCTGATTAATTTGCGAGGCAGTTAGTGCAAGGCAAAAATCAGTGAAAAAGCGCAGTTTATAGGTCATAAATGCGCATTTTGAGCTGATTTTTAACGCAGCAATAACAACGTAGGTAATTAATCAGAGGTTCCCTGGACAAAAACGAATCTGCCAATCTGACTGATCCGGCTGCCTTGAAAACTTCTGCTTAATGAGAGGATGCCTTGATGTGAAGGAAATTCTGCGAAGACACAGTTTCCCTATCGCCTTCCTGGTGTTGCTGTTCGCTTTTGTGTTTTTGTTTGATGCTGGCTCAACACAATTGGAACGACTATCCGGTTATACCATGGGCACTTCATTCGAGGTGCAGCTTGTTCAAATACCTGATTCGATCTCTCGTGAAGAGTTAGCTTCCGACATCGCTGCTCTATTGCACAAACTTGACCGAGAAATATTTTCTACTTACGCACCGGATTCAGAGTTATCTCGCTTTAACCGGCATACAGTGGGAACGCTTTTTATAGCGTCGTCTGAGCTGATTGAAGTAATGAGTCTTGCGCTTGAGGTAGCCATGCTTAGTTCCGGTGCTTTTGATCCCACAGTCGGTCCTTTGGTGGATCTATGGGGGTTCGGGCCAGAGACAAACCTGCTGAACGCCTCAGTACCGGCCGATTCGGAAATCGAGTCAATTCTGGAGAATATAGGTTATCAGCATGTAATTGTTGATGCTTCGGCTTCGCATATAAGAAAGACCAGAGATATCACTGTCGACCTTAGTGCTGTGGCAAAGGGCTATGCTGTAGACAGGTTGGCGGAGTTACTGGATGGGCTGGGCTCTGAAAGCTATTTTGTAGAAATAGGTGGTGAGCTAAAAATAAAGGGGCTTAAACCAGGCGGGGAAAGTTGGGTGCCTGCGATAGAGGTGCCAGTTGGCACTGATTCACAGGTTTATGAGATATTTTACAGTCGGGGCGATACAATTTCTGTTGCGGGATCTGGAGACTACCGAAACTACTTCGAAAAAGATGGGATTCGGTATTCACATGAAATTGATCCCAGAACCGGACGACCCATCTCTCATAGACTGACAGCAGCCTACGTGATTGATGAATCTGCAGCCCGTGCTGATGCGCTGGCTACTGCATTTATGGTGCTGGGGCTTGAAGCAGCGCAGTCCCTGGCGAGCCAAACCTCGCAAGCTGCTTACTTTATTTATAGAGAAGAACAAGGCTTCGCTGACTTGACGACACCTGGCTTTACTCACTATCTCAATCAATAACGCAAAGTAGTAATCATGCTTAAAAAATCAATGTGCCAGAAAGACCATTTCGATTTGATAGTCATTGGTACGGGGCCCGCTGGAGAGGCTGCTGCGATGAATGCCAGGAAAAAAGGGCAGCAGGTGGCAGTAATCAGCGATCATGAAAAAGTCGGTGGCAGCTGCACGCATTGGGCAACAATCCCGTCTAAGGCTTTACGTCATTCTGTGAAGCAGGTTATCGCGTTTAACACGAATCCCATGTTTCGAGATTTTGGGGATACGCGTAAGCTAAGTTTTCAGCAAATACTGAATCACGCTGACCGTGTCGTATATGAACAAGTCCGCATGCGCTCCGATTTCTATGAGCGCAATCATGTGCCCATATTTTATGGGCGAGCCTGTTTCCTGGACAAACACACGATAAAGCTCATAGGAAAGCGTAAAAAACTTTCAGCCGACTATTTCATTATTGCGACAGGCTCATGGCCTTATCATCCCCCTGATGTTAATTTTGACCACCCTTTGATGTTTGACAGTGATTCAATTCTGACGCTCGATCATTCTCCTCGGAAAGTGACAGTTATTGGCGCGGGCGTAATCGGTTGTGAGTATGCGTCTATTTTTGGCGGTTTAGGTGCAAAAGTCGAACTCATTAATCCAAATGCCAGTCTGCTGACTTTTCTCGACACTGAGATCAGCGACGCTCTCAGTTACCACTTGCGAAATGTGGGAGTGCGCAGCCGACATAATGAAGAGTACCATCATATTGAATATCATGATGACCATATCGTTACCTACCTGCAATCTGGCAAAAAGATAAAAAGCGATATCGTGTTGTGGGCAAATGGCAGGACCGGCAACACCCATGATTTGGGATTGGATAGCATTGGACTGCAAACTAATAGCCGTAACCAGCTGGAGGTAAATTACCAATATCAAACCAGTGTAAAAAATATTTACGCTGCTGGAGACGTAGTTGGCTGGCCTGCATTAGCGGGAGCGGCTTACGATCAGGGTAGAGCTGCCAGCAATGCGATTTTTGCACCAGAGGAATGTTATCCGGTTGAGGAAGTGGCGACTGGTATTTATACGATCCCTGAAATCAGTACCCTGGGAAAAACCGAGGCAGAACTCACCGCTGGGAAAG
Source organism: uncultured Pseudohongiella sp. (assembly GCA_965198435.1). Classification (GTDB taxonomy): domain Bacteria; phylum Pseudomonadota; class Gammaproteobacteria; order Pseudomonadales; family Pseudohongiellaceae; genus UBA9145. The sequence goes on from OZ240664.1 coordinate 1,969,304, forward strand.
TCCCTTATGAAGTGGGTAAAGCATTTTTCAAGAATACCGCTCGCGCTCAGATCACCGGCGAACAAGTGGGTATGCTCAAACTGATCTTTCATTTCGAAACTCTGGAGCTATTGGGGATTCATTGTTTTGGCGACCAAGCTTCAGAAATTGTGCACATTGGCCAGGCCGTAATGCGTCAACCTGGCGCAGCCAATACCATGAAGTATTTCCTCACAACAACTTTCAATTACCCCACCATGGCAGAGGCTTATCGCACAGCAGCATTGGATGGATTGAATCGCGTTTTTTGAGGCTTGTTATAGTATCTTCAGCTTAAATCGAACAACAGGTTTCATTGTTCAAAATTTTCATTGTCGATGGCTAAAGCCGCGAAAGCACTTGCTATCAGGCACCACTCCGTGTATCTTCACCGGCGCTCAAGGGGCCGGATGAGTGGCGAGTTTTTAGCGCCAAAAAACTGACAGGTACTTCAAGATTCCGACGGTAGAGATAGTAAAGACAGTGGCAGTAGAGACGGTAGATTTAGACTCAAGAATTGCCGAATGAACCACTGGCAATAACAACCGAATCAGTTCTTATTTATGTGCCTTAAATCTAGGGAACCTCTGATTAATTACCTCGCTGTTATTGCTGCGTTAAAAATCAGCTCAAAATGCGCATTTATGACCTATAAACTGCGCTTTTTCGCTGATTTTTGCCTTGCACTAACTGCCTCGCAAACATTAATCAGAGGCTCCCTAGCAATAATGAGTTCAACCTGCTGAGCTTTGCCGATCTCAATCAGGATTACTGGAGTCAGGCTTGGAAACTGCAAGCACAATGATTGATGGCATAAAGCCATTTTTGTTTTATAGCGCTGCTGTTCTGGCAGTTGTTGTCACCATGCTCGGGCTGTCTTTTTTGCTAGGGCAGAAAATCAAGCGGCAGTATAAAGAAACTCCATTTGAATCCGGGATTATTTCTGTTGGCAGTGCGCAATTCCGAATTTCAGTGCATTTTTATCTCACTGCGATTCTATTCATCATTTTCGATCTTGAAGTGGTATTCCTGTTTGCCTGGGCTGTGGCCGTGGAGCAGGCAGGGTGGCCTGGATTCATAGAAATCAGCGTATTTATTTTCATTCTCATCGTGGCTCTGTTCTATCTATGGCGGATTGGTGCGCTGGATTGGCGAACTGAGACCCAAAAACGAGAGCTCAACACAATTTCTGGCCCCGGTGGTGTGGTCAACAGGAACGAATTCAAGCTATGAACTGGGAACTGCAGAGCGTTGATGAAGCGGCATCACCCCAGCCTGGTGGCAATGCAGTGGATGAATTCATTCGCCGCAATGTCATGATGGCAAAGCTGGAAGATATGGTGGCTTGGGGCCGCAAGAATTCCATTTGGCCATTCAACTTCGGTCTTTCCTGTTGCTATGTGGAGATGGCGACTGCTTTCACTGCTCGTCATGACCTGGCTCGCTTTGGCGCTGAGGTCATTCGAGGCACTCCTCGACAGGCTGATATGATTGTGATTGCTGGGACTGTATTTCGCAAAATGGCACCCGTCGTGAAGCTTCTCTACGATCAATTATTAGAGCCCAAATGGGTGATTTCTATGGGCTCCTGCGCGAATTCTGGTGGCATGTATGACATTTATTCAGTGGTTCAGGGTGTAGACAAATTTTTGCCTGTTGATGTGTATGTTTCAGGCTGTCCGCCACGCCCGGAAGCATTGCTTCAGGGACTGATTTTGTTGCAGGAGTCTATTGGCCGTCAGCGTCGCCCGCTTAGTTGGGTGATTAATGATCAAGGCATCATTCAAAAAGAGGCAGACCCAGTGCAACGTATCGTTCGCCGTGATGGTCGAATTGCGGCAACAGAGCTGAGATCACCTGACGAAGTCTGAGTTAGTACGATAAAAACCAACAGATAAAACACCAGGTTAATCTAAAATTAACAGAAAATTAATGGATTCCGCTGAACAAGCCAAACCCTCTGATGCTGCCGCAGTGAGTGCTGCACTGGATTTCGTCCGGCGAGAATTCACTGGAAAAATCCTCGCTGAACAGCCCACTGTGGACAGGATTCCAACAGTCTGGGTGGGTCGCCAGGACATCAAAGCCTTGCTGAAGGCGCTTCGAGACGACTCCAGTCCGCGATTTGAAATGCTAATCGATCTTACAGGCATTGATGAGCGCTTAAGAATTCACCGCGAAGGGCAGCCGGTATCGGAATTCACGGTGGTTTACCACCTTATGTCATTTAGTGGTAACTGCGATTTTCGTGTGAAAGTTCCGCTTATGGATGCTGACAATCACCTGCCCACAGTCGTGGACCTGTGGCCCAGCGCCAATTGGTATGAGCGGGAAACCTGGGACATGTTTGGCATCGAATTCGATGGTCACCCCAACCTCTGTCGCATAGTTCTGCCTCCTACCTGGGAAGGGCACGCTCTGCGCAAAGAGCACCCTGCACGTGCCACAGAAATGGATCCCTTCTCATTAGATGATGAGAAAGAGGCTTATGAACAAGAAGCGCTACTGTTTAAGCCGGAAGAGTGGGGCATGCAGCGCAAATCTGAGACTTCAGAATTCATGTTTCTGAACCTGGGGCCAAACCACCCGTCAGTGCATGGCGCGTTTCGAATTGCCTGCCAGCTGGATGGTGAAATACTGGTAGATGCGGTTCCTGACATCGGCTATCACCATCGTGGTGCTGAAAAAATGGGTGAGCGGCAGTCCTGGCACACCTTTATCCCCTACACAGATCGCATCGATTACCTCGGCGGTGTAATGAATAACCTGCCGTACGTAATGGCAGTCGAAAAAATGGCCGGTATCGAAGTGCCAGCCCGAGTACAGACCATCAGAGTAATGCTGGCGGAAATGTTTCGCATTTGTTCGCACTTACTGTTCTATGGGACATTTGCACAGGACGTGGGGCAGTTGTCTCCTATCTTTTATATGTTTGTTGAGCGGGAGCGCATATTCAACATCATCGAATCAATTTGTGGCGCTCGAATGCATCCGGGTTGGTTTCGCATTGGTGGTGTTGCCCAGGATTTGCCGCAAGGCTGGGAACATCGTGTTCAGGAGTTGTTAGACTTCATGCCGCCTCGAATTGATGAATACGATTCGATGGTCATGAATAACGGCATCGTAAAACGCAGAACCCAAGGTGTGGGTGTGTATGACACACAACAGGCCTTTGACTGGGCAGTAACCGGTCCAGGTTTGCGTGCAACCGGATTAGAATGGGATTTCCGTAAGAACAGACCCTATAGCGGTTATGAGAATTTCGAGTTTGATGTACCTATAGCGGTTAATGGTGATTGCTATGACCGTTGCGCAGTACGTGTGGAAGAGATGCGCCAAAGTCTGCGCATTATTAAGCAATGCCTGGACAACATGCCTGGTGGCGATTACAAAGCCGATCATCCATTGACCACACCACCGCGCAAAGAAAAAACCCTGCAGGACATTGAAACGCTTATTAATCACTTCTTGAGCGTTAGCTGGGGGCCGGTAATTCCTCCAAGCGAAGTGACTGTTGCGGTTGAAGCGACCAAGGGAATCAATAGTTACTATCTTGTAAGTGACGGCAATACAACGTCTTATCGAACAAGAATCAGAACGCCTTCGTTTGCACATTTGCAAATGATTCCTGAAATCAGTCGCGGTTTTATGGTGGCTGATTTAATCGCCATTATTGCCAGTATCGATTTCGTCATGGCGGATGTGGATAGATAAGACGCCATATGTCTGTAGTGCCATATGGCTATAGTCGCGCTTGTCTATAGTAAAGGTAAGCGCGGTATTTACGGTAGTTAAGAATAGAAAGATAAGAGTAGAAAGATAAGAGTAGAAAGATAAGAGTAGAAAGATAAGAGAATAAGGATCGTGGAAAGCAACTTAATCGCCAGCAGCACTAAAAAAGCCCGTCAGCTTACTGAAGCTGAGATTGCTGAGATTGAGCATGAAAAAGCGCTCTATCCAGACAATAAAGCTGTTGGTCTTGAAGCCTTAAAGATAGTGCAAAAGCATCAAGGATGGGTTTCTGACGAGTCTCTATCAGCAATCGCAAACTATCTGGATATTTCGGTTGCAGATTTAGAAGGTGTAGCAACTTTCTTCAATCTTATTTATCGACAGCCTGTCGGCAAGAACGTGATCCTGTTTTGCAACAGTGTCAGTTGCTGGATTATGGGTTGCGAAGGTGCTCGGTCTCACATTAATGAAACCCTGGGTGTGGATTTTGGTGAGACGACCGAAGACGGTGAATTTACATTTATACCTGTGCCTTGTCTGGGCGACTGTGATCGTGCGCCGGTAATGATGGTTGGTGATGATCTGCATCGCAATCTTACCAATGAGAAAATTAATCAAATTGTTGCGCAGTATCGCAACAAGAGCTGAAACAGCTTAAGTGAAAGAAAGTGGTTGATAATCCTTTAACAAAAAACATCGATATGTCCCGTCCTCCCTTAGAGGTAGCGGACTATGAAAGTAATGACGGCTACCAGTCTCTGCATAAAATTGCTGGTGGCTTAAGTGCTGATGATGTTTTGCAAATCGTTAAGGATTCTGGTTTGAAAGGTCGTGGAGGCGCGGGGTTTCCCACTGGCTTGAAGTGGAGCTTCGTTCCTCAGGGGCCAGAGTCAGAGCAACAAAAATATCTTGTCGTTAATGCGGATGAGATGGAACCTGGAACTTTTAAGGATCGATTGTTGATGGAAGGCGATCCCCATCTGCTTCTTGAAGGGATGATTATCGCCTCATACACGATTCGCGCCAGCAAGGCGTATATCTTTTTGCGCGGAGAGTACACAAGGTCGGTTGAAACGCTCAGCAAGGCGATAAAGGAAGCCTATGACAAAGGTTATCTTGGTAGGAACATTCTGAATACCGGGTTTGATCTGGACATTATTCTGCACACGAGTGCAGGGCGTTACATTTGCGGTGAAGAGACTGCGCTTTTAAATGCCCTGGAAGGTAAGCGCGCAAATCCAAGAGCGAAGCCGCCATTTCCACAAGTGAGTGGACTCTGGGGTAAGCCTACGATTGTGAATAATGTAGAAACGATCTGTAATCTGCCTGGAATTCTTACTTATGGTGTCGATTGGTATCATGGTCTTACCAGGGGTAAGGATCACGGCACTAAATTGTTCGGGGTCAGTGGCAAGGTGAAAAATCCAGGATGCTGGGAAATGCCACTGGGTTTGCCAATCAGAGCGCTATTGGAAGATAAAGCAGGCGGTATGCAGAATGGTTTGGGCTTACGAGGTTTCTTACCTGGTGGCGGGTCCACGGATTTTATGCTGCCTGAGCATCTCGATCTGGCACTCGACTACGGTGAGATCGCCAGTGCAGGCAGTCGTTTGGCGACCGGCACAATGATTCTTTTGGACGACAGGACCTGCCCTGTAGGGATGATAGGCAACCTGATGACCTTTTTCAGTCATGAGTCTTGTGGTTTTTGTACGCCGTGCCGCGACGGGCTGCCTTGGGTTGATGCCATTTTCAAAGAATTTGAGTCTGGCAAAGGCTCGCAAAGAGATTTAGAGATATTGCGAGAGCATGTCGATTATATGGGGCCAGGGCGCACATTTTGTGCATTGGCACCAGGGGCGACTGCACCATTAGGCAGCGGCCTGAAATATTTCGAAGATGATTTTAAAGAACATATTAAACAGAAGCGTTGCCCCTACAAACACTGAGCAAGTGTTGCAGAGCAATGTAGATTAAAGGAAAGCCTGGGGTCTTAAATGGCAAAGATAATTGTTGACGGGGAAGAGTATGAGGTGAATCCCGATAACAATCTGCTGCAGGAATGTCTGTCGCAGGGGTTGGACTTGCCTTATTTTTGCTGGCATCCATGCATGGGTTCAGTTGGTGCGTGTCGGCAGTGTGCGGTGAAACAGTATCATGATGAAGATGATACTGAAGGTACGCTGGTCATGGCCTGTATGACCCCCGCCACTGATGGAGCCCGTATATCAATTCAGGATGAGCAGGCTGTCGGTATGCGCGAACGCGTTATTGAAAGCTTGATGATTAGTCATCCACATGACTGCCCTGTCTGTGAGGAGGGTGGCGAGTGTCATTTACAGGATATGACATTGATATCAGGTCATAACTATCGTCGTTATGACAAGAAGAAACGCACACACAGAAACCAGTATCTTGGCCCTTTCATTAATCATGAGATGAATCGTTGTATTGCCTGCTATCGTTGCGTTCGTTATTACGACGACTATGCAGGTGGAACGGATTTAGCTGCGCAAGCGTCACACCATCATGTTTATTTTGGCCGCCATGAAGAGGGTGTGCTGGAATCAGAATTCAGCGGCAATCTGGTTGAGGTTTGTCCAACCGGAGTATTCACCGATAAAGCTTTCTCTGAGCATTATTCGCGTAAGTGGGATCTGCAAACTGCACCAGGCATTTGTATTGGTTGTTCAGTAGGATGTAATACCACGCCAGGAGAGCGTTACGGTACATTGCGAAGAATTACTAACCGTTACAACAGCGAAGTGAATGGATATTTTCTTTGTGATCGTGGCCGCTTTGGTTTTGATTATGTCAATAGCAATGAGCGATTACGTTCTGCAGTAGCGCAACAGGGTGAGCAGTCTACAGAATTATCAGATGATCAGGTAGCAGAGCTGCTCGCCGGGCTGAAAGCTGAAGGTGCTATCGGCATCGGTTCACCAAGGGCAAGTAATGAAGCCAATTATGCGTTGCGCTGTCTGGTTGGCGAAGAAAATTTCTACGCGGGTGTTGCGGACGATGAACATGCAGCAAACCAGTTGATTTTGCAGTTGGCGCGAGACACAGCATTTCATGCGCCCAGCGTAAGAGAGATAGAGCAAGCCGATGCTGTGTTAATCGTCGGTGAAGATGTCACTAATACTGCCGCACGTATTGCATTAGCGTTGCGCCAAAGCGTGCGCAATAAAGCTGCACAACTCGCAGCTGACAACAATATTCCAGTATGGCAGGACGCTGCAGTACGAGAGCTTGCTCAACATGAACGCAGTCCTCTCAGTATTGTGTCTTCCTATGCAACCAGACTCGATGATGTGGCTTCTGAAGTTCTTATTGATAGCTATGTCGGCCAGGTTGCAATTGCCAATGCTGTTGCTGCCAAGCTGTCGGATACTGCGCCTTGTGCAGGGAATCTGGATGCGGAGTTGGAAAGTCAGGTCGATGCAATTGCTGCACATTTGTCTGCCGCTAAACGTCCGCTCATTGTAAGTGGATCCAGCACCGGTCAGATTGAATTAGTCAAAGCCGCAGCCAACGTTGCGCGCGCGCTGCATGAGAAAAACAACACAGCGATAGATTTATGTCTGGTGCAGAAAGAGAGCAATAGTTTTGGTTTAGAGCTCCTTGTCCGCAGCAAAAACAGCCTGGGTGCTGCGTTGGCAAAAATGGAAAGCGGTGCCACGAAGCACGCGATCGTGTTAGAAAATGACCTCTATGGGTGTGCGCTGCACGCAAGTGTTGATACGGCCATAGAAAAGCTGGACACATTGGTTGTGCTGGATTTACTGCCCACGCGAACCACCGCGAAAGCAACTCATGTACTGCCGACGACTGCTTTTAGCGAGCATGAAGCAACTACTATCAACTATGAAGGCCGCGCCCAGTTAAGCCATCAGGTTCATCATTGTGCCGCTGGTGCTGTTCCAGCCTGGCAATGGCTGCATGGCAGTGATGTAAATGCCATTGTTAAAGAATGCAGCGAGGAAGTGAACTGCTTCAACAAGCTGGAGGCATTACTCCCTCGGCTCGACCAATTCGTCGCTGGCATGAGAGTGCCAAGGCAATCCCATCGCTACAGTGGCCGAACAGCAATGATCGCGAACATTAACGTACATGAGCCTAAACAGCCGCAGGACGAAAACTCGGTAATGTCCTTCTCTATGGAGGGAATCCCGGTAACAAAAGATGCTTCAGTTTTGGGTGCAGCCTGGTCTCCGGCATGGAACTCGAATCAATCCATTAGCAAGTTCCAGGATGAGGTTAATGGTGATCTTAAACACGGTCATACCGGTAGCCTGCTTATAGAGCGCAGCGAATCTGGCAGTTATCTGGTGCCGGAAGCGAGCAGTGATAATGTGACAGATGGACAGTTTTCATTAACCAGATCGCTGCAAATCTTTGGTAGCGATGCCCTGAGTTCACGTTCCTCAACTATCCAACAAAGACTTACTTCTTCTTATATCAGTCTTTCTCCGGCAGACGCCGAATCGCTGGGTATTTCCCAGGGAGATGCTGTAAGCCTCAACGGGAATGGTGCAATTGCAACAGCCTGCATTCGGTCGCGCATCAAGCCGGGTGTTGTATCTCTATATGCCGATAAATCAATCGATGTCTATGCATTGCCGGCCTCGATCTCATTACAGAAGGCCGCACAACAAAACAGTGACCGCAGCATCGATGGTTTGATCATCAGTGATAAATTTGAGGAGGCCTGCTGATGGAATTAGAAATCGGATCAGGTCTCATGATAGGGCTGATACTGGGTGCGGTGATTGTCATTGCTGCGTTGTTAATTACAGTCGAGAGAAGACTGTTAGGGTTCTGGCAGGAGCGACTTGGCCCTAACCGGGTCGGGTGGTTCGGTTCGCTACAAGTGGTAGCGGATATGATCAAGATTTTTACTAAAGAGGATTGGGTTCCGCCGTTTGCTGATCGGGTGAGCTTTGTCATAGCGCCAGCCATTATTATGACGGTGATTCTATTAAGCTTCGCGGTTGTTCCCTTCGCGCCAAACATAGGCATCATTGACTCTGATATTGGTGTGCTGTTCATTTTGGCAATGGCTTCGCTTGGCGCCTATAGCGTAATGCTTGGGGGCCTGTCTTCTGACAATAAGTATGCCTTGCTGGGAAGCTTAAGGGCGGCCGCTCAGATGGTGAGTTACGAAGTGTTCATGGGCATTTCTCTACTGGGTGTAGTTGCTTTAGCCGGTAGCTTTAATTTACGCACTATAGTCGAAGCGCAGGAAGGTATGTGGTTTGTCGTTCCGCAAATCATTGGATTTGTTATTTTCCTGATTGCAGGAGTGGCGGAAAGTCACCGCCTGCCATTTGATATTCCTGAAGCCGAGCAGGAAATTTGTGCGGGCTATCACACCGAATACTCCGGTATGAAGTTCGGCATGTTCTTCGTCGGGGAATATCTGGGGCTGGTGCTGGTTTCCTCGCTGATTACCGTATTGTTTTTTGGTGGCTGGATGGGGCCGTCTTTCCTGCCTCCTATAGTGTGGTTTGCGTTGAAGAGCGGTATGTTCATTGCATTCTTCATATTATTGCGTGCTGCAATTCCGCGACCACGTTATGACCAACTGATGAGTTATGGCTGGTTGTTCCTGCTGCCTTTGTCGCTGATCAATTTGCTGGTAACTGGCGTCATTGTTTTAATGTGATTGTGTAATTACGAATTTTTACTAGTTTGAGTTCAGACAATGTTTACATTGATTAAAGACACACTAATTAGTCAGGCAGTAACGCTTTGGGGTGTGTTCATCAAGCTGTTCGACAAGAAAGATACTGTTGAGTACCCGGATGAGCAGCCTTATATGTTCCCTCGCTGGCGAGGGCGCATCATCCTCAGTCGGGACCCTGATGGAGAAGAACGTTGCGTGGCCTGTAACCTTTGCGCGGTTGCATGTCCGGTGGATTGTATCGCTCTACAAAAAGGTGAGATGGAAGACGGTCGCTGGTATCCAGAATTCTTCCGTATCAATTTTTCCCGTTGCATCATGTGCGGCTTCTGCGAAGAGGCCTGCCCAACCAATGCGATTCAGCTTACGCCTGATTTCGAAATGGCGGAGTATGTGCGCCAGGATATGGTCTGGGAAAAGGAAGATTTACTGATCGACGGTACTGGCAAGTATCACGACTACAATTTTTATCGGGTTGCCGGTATGCAGATTGCCAGCAAGGATAAAGGTGAAGCAAAGAATGAAGCGCCTCCAGTTGATGTGAGGAGTCTGCTCCCGTGATGACTTTGTTTTACCTGGCTGGTGCCATCGCGATCATTTCTACATGTGCTGTCATTGTGCAGACGAACATCGTACATGCGCTGCTGTATCTTATTCTTTCATTACTGTCTGTAGCGGTAGTGTTCTATGTATTGGGTGCACCTTTTGCTGCCGTGCTGGAAGCTATCGTGTACGCCGGGGCAATTATGGTGCTGTTCCTGTTTGTCATCATGATGCTGAATCTGGGTCAGCACACGCGTGAGCAGGAGCGAGGCTGGTTAGCCGCCAAAGTATTTGTGGCACCAGCAATTATGGCGGCCATCTTATTGGGTCAATTACTCAACGTAATTGGTCAACTGGACCATAAGGTAGAAGTAACCCGAGTTGGTGTATTGGAGGTAAGCGCCTTGCTATTTGGGCCTTACGTGCTGGCAGTTGAGCTGGCTTCAATACTTTTGCTCGCTGGGTTAGTTGCGGCTTATCACCTGGCAAAGAAGTAACTGAGTAAACTTAGTCAAAAAGTAATTGAGAATTAGAAAAACGAACAGGTAAGAAATAGGTCACATGGACACAATTCCAATAGAACACGGTTTCATCCTGGCGGGCATACTCTTCGCATTGGGGCTCATTGGTGTGCTGACACGGCGCAATATCGTGTTTGTTTTAATGTCGCTGGAAATCATGCTTAACGCGAGCGGGTTGGCGTTTATCGTTGCTGCGGCCCGGTGGGGACATGCTGAAGGGCAGGTGATGTTTCTGATGATTCTTACGTTGGCGGCTGCAGAAGTGGCCGTGGGGCTTGGATTGATTATCCAGATGTTTCGCAAATATCAGACTGTGGATATTAATGTCCTCAGTGAGATGAAAGGTTAGTGTGAGGTACTGGATAGCATGATAGATTTCATCTGGTTACTGCCAACCTTTCCATTGTTAGGTTTTCTTTGCCTGGCGCTTACAGTCGGCAATTTGTCTAAGCCTGTTGTAGCCATTATTGGTGCCGGATCAGTTGGTTTGTCATTTGCAGTCGCTGCAATGATTGCCATGAGCTTTTTAGGTGCGGGCGAAAACTATTTTGTAATAGAGACATTTACCTGGATGTCCGTAGGTAGTTTTACGCCCGGATTCACTTTCTATCTCGATGGTTTATCACTGGTAATGATGCTGGTGATTACAGGTGTTGGTTTTCTCATTCATGTCTATGCCACCGGGTATATGGATGAGGACCCAGGTTACAGCCGTTTCTTCTCCTATATGAACTTATTTGTTGCTGCCATGTTAATGCTGGTACTGGGGGATAACCTGGTGCTGCTCTATTTGGGATGGGAAGGTGTTGGGCTCTGCAGTTATTTGCTGATCGGTTTCTGGTACACCAATCCAGCCAACGGTTATGCAGCACGCAAAGCTTTCGTGGTGACTCGCGTTGGTGATACTTCCATGGCGATCGGTCTGTTTTTATTGTTCGCCCATTTTGGCACTCTAAATATCCAGGATCTTATGCACGCTGCTGAGGCTGAATGGATAAGTGGCACTAATCTGCCAGCAATTGCAGCATTGCTGTTGCTCGGGGGCGCAGTAGGTAAGTCAGCTCAGTTGCCTTTGCAGACCTGGTTACCTGATGCGATGGCTGGTCCAACGCCAATTTCTGCACTGATCCATGCGGCGACTATGGTGACCGCTGGTGTGTATTTGATCGCGCGCACTCATGTGTTGTTTGAATTGGCACCAGATGTACAGATTCTGGTGGCTTGGATAGGGTTAGTTACTCTGTTGATGGCTGGCTTTACTGCCATGACCCAAACAGATATTAAACGCATTCTGGCATTTTCTACTGTAAGCCAAATCGGTTATATGTTTTTAGGCTTGGGAGTGGGGGCTTTCTCTGCTTCTATCTTCCATTTAATGACTCATGCATTCTTTAAAGCGTTACTGTTCCTGGGATCAGGTTCCATCATTCTTGCCATGCACCATGAACAGAACATCTTTAAGATGGGCGCATTGCGCAAAGTGCTGCCAGTCTCATTCGCTTCTTTCATGATAGGCAGTCTGGCACTAACTGCGTTCCCATTCACCTCTGGTTTCTTTTCTAAAGATGAAATTTTGCTGGCGGCGATCGAGCTGGAAGGTGCTGGTTTTTGGTTATGGTTAGGGGGAGTAGTTGGTGCATTCTTTACAGGTATCTACACCTTCCGCCTGATCTTTGTTGTTTTCTTTGGTGAGAACCGAGGCCATCATTGTGAAGGTGAGTATGGTGGCTGGAATATGTCGGTGCCGCTTTTTATTTTAATGATCCTGTCTTTGGTCGGTGGCTTTATCCATATTCCAGTGGAAGCTGTGTTCAGTCATGGAGAAGCCCATGAAGAACATCATGCCAGTCTGCTGATTGAAGGCATCATGATAGCTGTGCCATTGATTGGAATTGGAATCGCCTATCTGTTTTACGGTTCTAAAACTTTCTCTGTTGAGAAGCTAATGGCTTCGCCTTTGTCTCAAAACCTGCATAAGTTCTGGAATAGCGGTTGGGGTATGGATTGGTTATATGACCGCTTATTTGTCTACCCATTTATGGGGTTGGCCCGGATCAATGCCAGGGACATCATTGATCAGTTTTATGGTCTGATAGTGGAAATCAATCGCACCGCTCATACCATGATCGCACGCTCTCAAACCGGCTACCTGCGCTGGTATGCGCTTAGTGTGGCTACCGGGCTGGTGAGCATTATCACCATAGGGGTGTTGTTATGATCCTGGTGATATTAATCGCGCTTTTGTTTTTTGGTGGTGTGGCCGCCTGGTTTTCGGAACGCATTAATCCTCAGTTGCCTCGAACCATTGCTTTGGCAACAGTAATGATCAATTTGTTAGTTATGCTTACATTGCTCGACGATGTCAATGCGGGAGAATGGTTAACGTCCGTTGAAGCTGGCTGGATACCTCGTTTTGGTATCTCATTCTATTTAGCTGTTGATGGCTTAAGCCTACTGCTAATCCTGCTGACAGCTTTTCTTGGCCTTATTGCTGTCGGATCAGCCTGGGATGAAATTACTGATCGGGCAGGTTTTTTCTACTTCAACCTGCTGTGGACCCTGGCAGGGGTTGTGGGGGTATTTACCGCCTTGGATTTGTTCCTGTTCTTCTTCTTCTGGGAAGTCATGCTGATCCCTATGTATTTCATCATCGCAATATGGGGACATGAGAATAAGAACTACGCAGCGATGAAGTTTTTCATATTTACGCAAGTGACCGGCATGTTGATGCTGGTATCGATACTTGTGCTGGCTTATTTCCATTACATTCAGTTCGGTGAATTGAGCTTTAATTACCACGATCTGTTAAATGTTAGCACGGACGGCCGATTGGAAATGTGGGTGATGCTCGGGTTCTTTATCGCTTTTTCTACCAAGCTTCCGAGTGCACCGCTTCATTCCTGGTTGCCTGATGCCCATAGCCAGGCCCCAACAGCAGGCAGTGTGATTCTTGCGGGAATTTTATTGAAGACCGGTGCCTATGGATTGATTCGATTTGCGGTGCCTTTATTTCCAGCGGCATCCATGGAATTTGCACCAATTGCGATGACGCTGGCTGCCGTCAGTATTTTGTATTGTGCAAAGGTAGCGTTTGCACAGGATGATATTAAACGCTTGATTGCCTATACCAGTGTCAGTCACATGGGATTTGTTACGCTGGGTGTCTATGCGTGGAATGAGCAGGCATTGCAAGGCGCCGTAATGACGATGCTGGCTCATGGACTCAGTGCAGCAGCACTCTTTATGCTGGCAGGTGGATTGCAACACCGCATACACACTCGTCATATGCCTGACATGGGTGGGTTCTGGGCAAAGGTTCCCCGCATGACTATCGTCGCAATGTTCTTTTCTGTTGCTGCCCTGGGTATGCCTGGCCTTGGCAATTTCATTGGCGAATTCCTGGCCTTGCTGGGTGCTTTCCAGGCCAATGTCTGGCTTACAGTCGTGTCTGCGTTTGGTCTTGTTTTCGCGTCAGTATATTCACTGTGGGTGTTGCAGAAAATCTTTCAGGGTGAATACAGCAACAGTAATTTTGATGACAACCATCTCAGCGACCTCAGTAGAAGAGAGATGGTGTATTTCGCGGCTATGATGATTGGTTTGGTTTGGATGGGCATGTATCCGCAGTCTTTTCTCGAGTTGTCCGCCGGGACGTTAATCAATTTGTTGTCCAGTTCAAGTGAGGTGGCGTTGACTGCAGCGGGAGGTGTGCAATGACAATGACGCTTTCCGATCTATTACCTTTAATGCCACTGCTTATGGTAACTGGCACTGCAATAATTGCAATGACCATTGTTGCGATCAAGCGCAACTACGGCTTAATAGTGTGGGTGACAGTGGCTGGCTTACTGCTTGCAGCTTTAGTTGCTGCTAATATGATGTCACTCACCAATCAGCAGGTCACGCCCTTGTTGCTGATTGATCAATATAGTTTGTTTTTCACGGCTGTAATCTGCCTCAGCGCAGCTGCCATAGCGATTCTCAGCTATCCGTATCTGCAAAACCTGGGAGATCAGCGTGAGGAATACTTTCTGTTGCTCGGCGTTGCCACAATTGGCGCAGTGGTCATGGTAAGCAGCAACCATTTTGTGAGCACAATTCTTGGTCTCGAAACGCTGAGCATGTCGCTGTATGGTATGATTGCCTATCCTGTGCATGTGAAAGATTCTGCCAAATTTCCGTTAGAGGCATCAGTGAAGTATCTGGTGTTATCTGCTGCCGCATCTGGATTCATGCTGTTCGGTATGGCTCTGGTCTATGCTCAAACTGGCACCTTAGCGTTTGCCAGCACCGTCGAGCTGGTTAATGGTGAGACTGTCGGCCTTGGGGCAGGGTTTTCAATTATCGCACTGCTTATGATTGTTGCTGGAATGGCGTTTAAGCTTTCGCTCGCACCATTTCATATGTGGACACCTGATGTGTATGAGGGTTCGCCAATCCCTGCAACAACCTACCTCGCCACGATTGGTAAGGTGGGCATGTTTGTTGTGCTGCTACGCTTTATCGAAACATCGCAAGCCCTGGAATTTGCGAGCATCGTGCTGGTGTTGTCCTTATTAGCCGCAGTATCAATACTGGCTGGAAATTTGCTGGCTTTGTTACAAGACAATTTGAAACGTATTCTGGCGTATTCGTCTATTGCTCATATGGGTTATGTGCTCATTGCAATTATTGCGAGTTTCTATAGTGAAGGGCGTATCAGTATAGAAGCAGTAAGCTTCTACTTGCTGGCGTATATGATCATGTCTCTTGGTGCGTTCGGTGTAGCATCCGTATTGTCTTCAAGTGCTGATGAGAATGATGATATTCATGACTACAGTGGATTATTCTGGCGCTCTCCCTGGTTGGCGGTTGTGTTTACCGGTATGCTGCTATCCCTGGCTGGCATTCCATTAACGGTTGGATTCATAGGCAAGTTCTATCTGTTTTTTGCCGGAGTTGAGTCAGCGCTATGGGTGCTGTTGGCGACTCTGATCATCGGAAGCGGCATGGGTTTGTACTATTATCTCCGCATTGTTTATCGAATGGTGCTGTCAACAGAAAACGATATGGCGGTATCAGGTAATAGAACAGTAAGTCGCAGTGCTTACGGCGTCCTGGCTGTTCTTTTTTTCCTTTTGCTGGTATTAGGCGTTTACCCAACACCAGTTATGAATATCATAGAATCAATTTCAGCTACGATATAAATGATACAGATAGTAATTGAGATTCGACTCCGCAAAATCGACTTAAGCCTTTATAAGTCAAGTTACTAAAGCAGTGTATCTATGAGCTACACTGTGCCAGGCTCGTTTTGAAAACTACGATGCTTAAACCCATTGGTCGATTCAAATTCAAATAAATCTAGGGAGCCTCTGATTAATGTTTGCGAGGCAGTTAGTGCAAGGCAAAAATCAGCGAAAAAGCGCAGTTTATAGGTCATAAATGCGCATTTTGAGCTGATTTTTAACGCAGCAATAACAACAACGTAGGTAATTAATCAGAGGTTCCCTGGCGCAGTAGCTGCTGCTTTAGTGATGCTTTGCGCATTCACCGTTTTTGTTCTACTGAATGGGGTTGTTGCCAAACCTCTGCGGATCGGCAATTACAGCTTGATCGATAACAACTGCTGCAGTTTTTTGAACCCGGCAGTTATGACATTGATGTTGCTCTCGATGCCTATCTAATTCTTGCGGCTGGACAAAGTGTTAAGCTCGTTAGCATCAATCTATTGGGCTTGAGACGAGTTGGTTTTTTATCTATCTAATCGCATTGAACTAATGCAGGGAGAATCGGTTGAGCTTCCATGACCACTTTTCAGGTCATGCCCAGGTATATGCCGCAAATAGACCAGACTATCCAAATGAACTGTATGATTTTTTGGCATCAACTGTTACAAGGCAAAACATAGCCTGGGACTGTGCTGCCGGGAATGGGCAGGCAACTGCAGGTTTAATGCCTTATTTCGATACGGTTTTAATGACTGATGCCAGTGAAAAGCAGATTGCCGAAACCAATCATTACCAACAAACAGGGAATGCCAAAGCTGGCGTAATGCTGGCTGAATCTTTGGCAATCAGAGCTAAAACGATTGATCTTGCCGTGGTCGCCCAGGCGTTGCATTGGTTTAATCTGGAGCAATTTTTTACAGAGCTGGATCGGGTGCTCTGTAATGAAGGTGTATTCGCTACCTGGAGTTATGGTCAGCATACTGTAAACGACGATTGCGATCCTCTGGTGCAGAAATTGTATGAAGATGTGCTGGGAGAATATTGGGCACCGCAACGCCGTATGGTTGAAGCCGGTTACAAGGGAATTGAATTTCCATTCGAAGCAGTGTCCTCACCAGATTTCAAGCTGCAGAAACAATGGTCGATAGAGCAGGTTCTGGGGTATCTGAATTCCTGGTCTGCAGTGCAGCGTTACATAGACAATAATGGTACTAATCCTGTCGATGAGCTTGCGCCAGCGCTCAAAGAAGTGTTTGGTGTGAATGAAATTAGAACTATTACCTGGCCCTTGACTCTAATAGTCAGGCGTAAATTGAATTAGGGAACCTCTGATTAATTACCTACGTTGTTATTGCTGCGTTAAAAATCAGCTCAAAATGCGCATTTATGACCTATAAACTGCGCTTTTTCGCTGATTTTTGCCTTGCACTAACTGCCTCGCAAACATTAATCAGAGGCTCCTTAGTCTATGAAAGAGTGATCATCAGTCAGGGAGACAGCAGTGAGTAAAATTTCGGTAATCGGCGGAGGTAGCTTCGGCACAGTGATTGCCAATATCACAGCGCTCAATGGCCATGAGGTTCATTTCTGGATGCGTAACGAGGAGCATGCGCAAGAGGTTAATGAACTTCACGAGAACAGCCATTATCTTCCTGGATACAGATTGAGTGAGAATGTCACCGCTACTCACAATATGGAATCGGCCGTTGCCGACAGTGACCTTGTTTTTGTAGCTGTGCCAAGTGGTTCCTTCAGGTCAGTAGTACAGCAACTTCAAAACTGTATCAGCCCGAATGCGATTTTAGTCAGTACCACTAAAGGTATTGAAGTCGGCAGCTTCAAGCTGATGAGTCAGATCCTGAATGATGAGTGTCCATTGGCTGACGCTGGTGTACTGAGCGGCCCCAACCTGGCGAAAGAGATAGCTGCAGGCCATCTGACAGGCACTGTTATTGCCAGTCCCCACGAACATGTGCGTGATACTGTTAAAGATATATTGAAATCAGAGCACTTCAGGGTATATACCAACGATGACATGTTTGGCGTTGAGCTGGGCGGCTCTTTAAAAAATATCTATGCAATTATAGCGGGAATGGCGGAAGCTATCGGAATGGGGCACAACACTAACAGCATGCTGGTGACGCGCAGCCTGACTGAGATGGCGAGATTTGGCAGCGAGTTGAAGGCAGATCCAATGACATTTCTGGGCTTATCTGGAGTCGGTGATTTAGTTGTTACTTGTTCCACTCCCCTGAGCCGCAATTTTCGCATTGGACAGGCGCTGGGCCTTGGTAAATCTATTGAAGAAGCTGTAGAAGAGGTCGGTCAAGTGGCAGAAGGCGTGAATACTGTAAAGCTGGTGAAAGAGAAAGCTGATGAAATGAACGTTTATATGCCGTTAGCAGCCGGACTTTATAAAATTATCTACGAGGGGCAATCAATCAAGAGTATTATCTCTTCTTTGATGCTCAGTGAGCAGGCACTGGATGTTGAATACGCTGCACGTGCCGCAAAGAATCTATCTTAGGAGTAGTATGTCGGAAGAGTTGGATGATCTAGTTGATAACCTGCGGGAACCCTCAACCTGGTTAAGAATTGCCTTTATGCTGGCATTCGCACTGGTGCTTTATTTGATTATTGCTCCGATTATTTTGGTGCTGATGTTAACTCAGGCCATTTTTACCATTGTTACCGGTAATTATAACGATAACTTACGAAAATTTGGTGCAGTTTTCAGTCAGTATATTTT
Source organism: uncultured Pseudohongiella sp. (assembly GCA_965198435.1). Classification (GTDB taxonomy): domain Bacteria; phylum Pseudomonadota; class Gammaproteobacteria; order Pseudomonadales; family Pseudohongiellaceae; genus UBA9145. Next base: position 1,987,763 of record OZ240664.1, read on the forward strand.
TCAAATTATCCAGTTCCTGACTTTTAACTCTCACGAAAAACCTTTTCCGTTTTCCGAGTTTCCTGGTATTGCGTTAGAAGAAGATATTGATGACATGATGGCGGCTAAGCCTGAAGGTAAAGAAAATGCAAGGAAAACGACAAAGAAGGCGGTAAAAAAGACCATAAAAAAGAAAGCGCCTTCCAGGCGCGAAGCTAATAGAAGAGGAAAATAAAAGCGAGCATGAACCTGGTTAAATTAAAAGGAAGGGACACAGCCGGTGCTGCTCTATATATTGCGCCACAACGATGCAGAACCTTATACCAAACATGATTCAGATCGAGCATTGAGCCCAACAGGAACGCGAGAAAATCAGACAGTTATCAATGAATTTGTACACAAGGAGCCTGAGTTAACAACTTTAGGAGCCTCTGATTAATGTTTGCGAGGCAGTTAGTGCAAGGCAAAAATCAGCGAAAAAGCGCAGTTTATAGGTCATAAATGCGCATTTTGAGCTGATTTTTAACGCAGCAATAACAACGTAGGTAATTAATCAGAGGTTCCTTTATTTTGCGACCCTTACAGGCGAGTACAGGAAACTGCCATTAATGTGGTTAGTGCACCACCTGAGCCTGTTAGAATCGATATACCAATGTCGCTGCCTGGTATTCCTGTTGCTGATTTAGCAAGTTACCCTGATGATTTGGGAGGCTCTGAGAAGTTAGAATCACTTATGCTGGTAGGCAACAATCCTCTGTTATTGAAGTTGGTACCTTTTTCAGTTGAAGGGCAGGAGTTGGGAAATCTGTACTTAAATACTGGCAATCCAGTATGTCTCAAGGCCGAATACATGTCACCGGCTGGTTCAGAGATTGATTATTGGATAAGACCCTGGTCGTAGTTATGCGAAATTATTATTCAACATTCCTATTACCTGTTTTCGTTATGGTAAGCGTACAGGTCGTAGCGCAGACTGAGGAACACCCACTCGTCAGTCAGTTTCCTGATTCTGACCTGGTGGATGTCGAGTTTGAAGAAGATGCTAATTATCGATTAGTTCTAGGTACCTTGCAGCGCACACGCGGTGTAGTAGTGCCACAGGATTCGGAAAGGTTGCGTGGTGATGTGACTAAGCTCCGTTATGAAGTCTCACCTGAATTTAGTGGTGAAGATGTGCTGGCATTCTTTCAACAACAGTTTGCTGAGCGCGGATATGAAATCCTGTTCACTTGTAGCGGAAGGGAGTGTGGTAGTAGCAACTATTGGGCGAATGACATATTCCGTAAGCGAGTATTATACGGTCCAGAGCGAAACCAGTATTTCATGGCGCTAAGAGCGAATGATGTGGATGCTCATCTCATCTTGTATATTATCACTCGAGGCAATCGACGACTCTATGCCTATTTGGAGATAATTGAAGAAGAAGGAGTGCTGCCAGAAATCACCATTCCAGTCACCGAGGTGCTGACCAGTATCAATGAAAGCGGCAGCGTAGCAATCCCCGGAATCAGTTTTACGAACGACCGGCAACTGTCAAACCCTGAAATCCTCTCTTCCATTGCTGTTGAAATGAATGAGCAGGAAAATCTGAGATTCTACATAGTTGCTCATCTTTTTGGCATGCAGGATCTGCAACAACTTATCAATCGCTCTACAGCACGCGCCCAAACAGTGCGACAACAGCTGATAAACCTGGGAGTGGATGCCGGTAGACTTATCGCAAGGGGCTTAGGACCGCTCGCACCGTCATGTCCAGGAACCGATTGCCAGCAACGGGTTGAAATTGTGCTGCGTTAATTCGGGGCTTCTCACTATTTGAGCAGCGATAAAAATTCGTTTCGGGTTGCAGGGCTATTGCGAAACGAGCCTGACATATAAGAAGTGGTCATCACTGAATTTTGCTTTTCGACGCCGCGCATCATCATGCACATATGTTTGGCTTCAATAATAACTGCTGCACCCGCCGCACCGGTTTTTTCCAGGATACAGTTGGCGATTTGACTGGTAAGGTTCTCTTGAATTTGTAAGCGCCGAGCGAACACGTCAACAATGCGAGCTATTTTCGATAGTCCGATGACTTTGCCTTTTGGAAGATAAGCCACATGGCACCTTCCAATGAAAGGCAGGAGATGATGTTCGCACATTGAGTACAGTTCGATATCCTTGACGATCACAATTTCGTCATTATCGGAGGGAAACAGCGCTCCATTAACAACTTCATCTATATCCATGGAATAGCCTTGGGTGAGGAATTCCATCGCTTTAGCAGCACGTGATGGAGTATTAACCAGACCGGCCCGTTCAGGGTCTTCGCCGATGGCTTTTAGTATTTCCAGATAAGCTTTTTCCATAGTGCCTGCTCGCAGGTTCAACCGCTGATGATTATCATATCCGACCGCTTAATAACGGCGCTAAAACTACGATAAACCACTATAGAGGTAAAGTAATTCAAGTTTGACTTACGCTCCAGTTATGGGAAACCCGAGACACAAATAACACAATGGCCCATGCAATTACGTGATTACATTACGCACGCAACCGCACTTTTCGATCAGTCTGGAATTCATTTTGGTCACGGTACGGACAATGCTCTGGACGAAGCCGTGTATCTGGTCTATTCAGTACTTTCCCTGGGCTTTGCGCAGGATGTCGAGTCCCTGAATAGAACATTGAGCAGCGAAGAGTTAGCTGTCTTGGATGCTCTGGTAAAGCGGCGAATCGAATCGAGAGAGCCGGTTGCTTATCTGGTGGGTGAAGCCTGGTTTTGTGGCTACCCTTTCTATTCCGATGCCAGAGCCTTAATTCCCCGCTCACCAATTGCTGAGCTTATCGATTATCAATTTGAGCCGTTTTTGAAACAACAACCAACGCGAATATTGGATATGTGTGCTGGTGGTGGATGTATTGGTATTGCCTGCGCACTGACATTTAATCAAGCGCAGGTTGATTTAGTGGATATCAGTGAGGCCAGCCTGGCGTTGGCAAAAGAAAATATAGATCGACATGGTACCTCTGCGAGGGTGCGGACAATTCAATCAAATTTGTTCGCTGAATCTGAAGGCAGGTATGACTTAATTGTTGCTAATCCACCCTATGTATCCAGCGAAGAAATGTCAGCTCTTCCTGCCGAGTACCGTCATGAACCAGCTCATGGCCTGGAGTGTGATGAAGAGGATCTCGCTTTGCCTTTGGCCATATTGCGTGAAGCAGGACATTTTCTGCATGAAGATGGTTTGCTGATACTTGAAGTAGGTAACTCGGCGGATAGATTGCAGAAGCGAGTGGGGGATGTGCCTTTATTATGGCTAGAGTTTGCTTACGGTGGATCGGGTGTGATGGCAATCACGGCTGCCGAACTTGCAGAGTACAGAGGGGCCTTCAATTAGTGTACAATTCACGCCTTTTTTAGTTCGTCAATTCCCATGTCTGGCAATAGCTTCGGCAAATTATTCACTGTTACTAGCTTTGGCGAAAGTCATGGGCCCGCGCTCGGTTGCGTGGTCGATGGTTGTCCGCCGGGTCTGGAGCTCAGTGAAGCCGATATGCAGCGGGATCTGAATCGTCGGAAACCGGGTCAATCCCGCTTTACTACCCAGCGGCGAGAAGATGATGCGGTCAGCATTTTATCGGGGGTATTCGAAGGAAAAACCACAGGCACGCCAATCGGATTGTTGATCCAAAATACTGATCAGCGTTCCAGGGATTACAGCAGGATTAAGGACCAGTTTCGTCCCGCCCATGCTGATTTCACCTATTTTAAAAAGTATGGCATTCGGGATTACAGAGGCGGAGGTCGCTCCTCAGCCCGGGAAACTGCTATGCGGGTAGCGGCAGGGGCGATTGCTAAAAAGTGGCTAAATCAGACCTATAGCATTGAAATTGCCGGATATTTGAACCAGTTGGGACCAATCAGCATCGACCAGGTTCAACTAGAGCAGGTAGAGCAAAACCCGTTCTTTTGCCCTGATCCGGACAAAGTGGCGGAAATGGAAGCTTTTATGGCTGCTCTTAGTAAAGAGGGCAACTCCATAGGAGCCAGGATAAGCGTGCAGGCCACGTCTGTACCGGTGGGCCTTGGAGAGCCTGTATTCGATCGACTGGATGCCGATATAGCCAAAGCCATGATGAGCATAAATGCAGTCAAGGGTGTTGAGATTGGTGCTGGATTTGACTCGGTGAGCCAAAAAGGCAGTGAGCATCGGGACGAAATCACCCCCGAAGGCTTCCTTAGCAATAACGCTGGCGGGGTGTTGGGCGGTATCTCCAGCGGCCAGGACATACTGGTAAATCTGGCTCTGAAGCCAACCTCCAGTATTCGCTTGCCAGGCAGATCAATTACTGTGGAAGGCTCGGAAACTGAAATAGTCACTACGGGCAGACATGACCCCTGTGTTGGAATTCGAGCAACCCCAGTCGCCGAAGCGATGCTGGCTCTGGTATTAATCGACCACGCTCTGCGGGACCGTGCTCAGAACGGAATCCGGGGCTGAATCGGTAAAAAATCGATTCATTGAATCAGTTAAAATAGTATTTATTACAAATAGATAGGTCAGATATCGAATATCTAACCTGAGATGGATAAGGCAATGAGCGGTAAGACACTCTACGACAAAATATGGAATTCACACCTGGTAAAAGAGCGGGACGATGGAACATCTCTTATTTACATAGATAGACACCTGATTCACGAGGTGACCTCACCTCAGGCTTTTGAAGGACTACGCCTGGCGGGACGGACGCCTTGGCGCGCATCGGCAAACTATGCCACTCCTGATCACAATATCCCCACGACTTTGGAGGAGCGGCAGCAGGGCCTGGCCGGCATTAAGGATCCGGTGTCTAAAATTCAGGTGAAGACACTGGATGATAATTGCAGGGAATTCAATATCTTCGAGCTTGAAATGAATGACTTGCGTCAAGGAATTGTGCACGTTGTTGGCCCTGAACAGGGTATTACCTTGCCAGGAATGACCATCGTTTGTGGGGATTCCCACACTTCAACTCATGGCGCTCTGGGCGCGTTGGCGCATGGTATTGGCACATCTGAAGTAGAGCATGTGCTGGCAACTCAGTGCTTAATGCAGAAAAAGATGAAGAATATGCTGGTACGCGTCGATGGTGCGTTAAAGACCGGCGTCACGGCTAAGGATATTGTTCTGGCAATCATTGGTTGCATTGGAACTGCTGGCGGGACGGGTTATACCATCGAGTTTGGGGGTGAAGTCATCCGTGGTCTCAGCGTGGAAGGGCGTATGACGGTCTGTAATATGGCTATCGAAGCAGGAGCCAGGGCAGGACTGGTAGCGGTAGACCAAACTACCCTGGATTACATCAAAGGCAGACCTTTTTCACCGTCCGGTGAGTTATGGGATCAAGCGGCAGCAGCCTGGTCTGAGCTGGTCAGCGATGAAGATGCTGAGTGGGATGCCATTATTGAATTGAATGGTGCCGATATTGAACCTCAGGTGACCTGGGGAACATCACCTGAAATGGTGGCTCCAGTAAACGGCCTGATTCCGGATCCGACTGCCGAAACCGATGACACCAGGCGCCAAAACATGGAGCAAGCCCTCAATTACATGGGTTTGCAGGGTGGCACTCCGATTAAAGACATTAAGCTGGATTGCATATTCATCGGTTCCTGTACTAATTCTCGAATAGAAGACTTGCGCGAGGCTGCTAAAGTTGTTTCCGGCAGGCAAAAAGCCGCCAACGTTGAACTGGCCTTAGTGGTACCAGGTTCAGGGCTGGTCAAGCAGCAAGCTGAAGCTGAAGGCCTGGATAAGGTGTTCATAGCTGCGGGGCTGGAGTGGCGTGAGCCGGGATGTTCAATGTGCCTGGCGATGAATGCGGATCAATTGGGAGAAGGAAAGCACTGTGCATCCACCTCTAATCGCAATTTTGAAGGTCGCCAGGGTTTCGGGGGTCGCACTCATCTGGTGAGCCCCGCAATGGCAGCAGCAGCGGCAGTTCATGGGCACTTCGTGGATGTCCGGAATTTGGCGGAGCAGGAAACAGGGTTATGAAAAAATTCACTATAGAACATGGACTAGTGTTACCGCTGGATCGAGCCAACGTGGATACAGATTTTATTATCCCAAAACAGTTCCTTAAATCCATTAAGCGCTCTGGGTTTGGCGTGAATCTGTTCGATGAGCATCGCTACCTCGATAAAGGAGAACCGGACGCCGATAACAGCAAACGGCCTGTAAACCCTGAATTTGTTCTCAATCAACCGCGATATCAGGGGGTATCGGTCCTTTTGGCCAGAGACAATTTTGGCTGTGGCTCCTCACGAGAACACGCGCCCTGGGCCTTGGACGATTATGGGTTCCGAGCCATACTGGCGCCGAGTTATGCTGATATATTCTTTAATAACTGCTTTAAAAATGGTCTTTTGCCCATTGTTTTAGAAAGAGAAACAATTGATGATTTATTTGAAAAAGTGGAGTCGCAGGAAGCCTATAGCCTGACGATTGATCTCCCAGATCAAGTCATCACTACTCCTGAAGGTAATTCTATTCCTTTTGAGGTTGATACCTTTCGCAAGCATTGCCTGATTGAAGGGCTTGATGATATCGGTATTACCTTGCAGGACGCTGAAACCATCAGAGAGTTTGAAAGCCAGTGGCGAACGACGGCGCCCTGGTATTTCGGTACGGCTGATGGCGTTTAGTAATTCTTTGAAATCACCTGCACGTTAAATAATTACTTATCAATATGTTAAGATGGAAAATTCATGAAAAAATTTAATATAGCCGTCGTGGGTGCTACTGGCGCAGTCGGTGAGGCGCTTATCAACATCCTGGAAGAGCGGGATTTTCCAGTTGATACTCTCTACCCTTTGGCCAGCGAACGCTCAGCCGGTTCCACAGTGATGTTCAAGAACAGGCCGGTGAAAGTGGGGAATCTTGCTGAATTCGACTTTTCCCAGGTGAAAATTGGCCTGTTTTCGGCTGGCGGCAGCATATCTGCTGAGTTTGCGCCAAAAGCTGGAAAGGCAGGTTGTATCGTCATCGATAATACCTCCCATTTCCGTTATGAGGACGATATCCCTCTGGTAGTCCCTGAGGTTAATCCAGAACGTATCGCGGATTATCCCAATCGCAACATCATCGCTAACCCAAATTGCTCTACAATTCAAATGCTTGTGGCACTAAAGCCAATACATGATGCCGTGAAAATAAAGCGCATCAGTGTAGCGACTTATCAAGCGGTGTCCGGTACCGGGAAAGCCGCTGTTGAGGAGCTGGCCAAACAAACCGCCGACCTATTGAACGGCAAAGACCCCGAATGTGAGGTGTATCCATGCCAGATTGCATTCAATGCGCTGCCTCACATCGATAAGTTCATGGACAACGGCTACACCAAAGAAGAAATGAAAATGAATTGGGAAACCCGCAAGATATTTGACGATGCCAGCATTGAGGTAAGTGCAACCTGCGTGCGGATACCCGTGTTTTATGGGCATTCAGAGGCTGTACAGGTTGAAACTGTACAGCCTATCAACGCTGCAGCGGTTCGAGAGTTGCTGGCACAGGCTCCTGGAATAACCCTGATGGATGAATGTGAGGATGGGGTTTATCCCACCGCCGTGCACAATTCTGCGGGCCAGGACTCAGTTTTTGTAGGTCGGATACGGCAGGATATCTCTATGGCCAACGGTTTAAATCTTTGGGTGGTGGCCGATAACGTGCGAAAAGGCGCTGCTTTGAATTCAGTTCAAATAGCCGAAGAGTTGATAAAAAACTATTTATAATAAATACTTGCAGATTGTAGTGAAGAAACTGTCTTAATAAAATTCTTCGCACAGTCTGACATTTGGCAGGAGCAGGCAGACACAAAACAGGGAAAGGCTATCCAGCTTGGTTTGAAGTTTTCTGCAGGCATGGCCTTTCACGGTCTTTTAGGAAAGTGGGAAGCTGGAAGTTGAAAGTCGTAAGTTGGAAAGAAAAAAGGTCCGCCCACATAGCTCATGCCAGACTAAAATATGCTGTCTAAGAAGCGCCTCAATCCAGGTAGCTAAAGCAGCAGGTTCAGTGGTTCAGTGGTTCAGTGAGAGTATCCAAGGATTATGCTACGTAAAACAGTCGTCATGCTGGCCATTCTGCTAAGCAGTCTGGCATCCCAGGTGTATGCCCTCGGTCTCGGTACGGCTACCGTTGAATCATATTTAAATCAGCCGCTTAGAGTCCGCATTGAGATTCTACAGTTGGGTGACACGAGGCTGGAGGATGTCACTATCCAGCTGGCCTCGGTTGATGATTTCACCCGCTTCGATGCTGAACGCATTGGATTTCTCTCGAATATTCGTTTCGGTGTCGAAGCTTCGTCCAATGGAAACTTCGTTTATCTGACTACCAGCCAGGTGGTTAGAGAGCCCTATCTTAATTTCATACTGGATACTCGCTGGCCTAATGGGCGCTTGTTGAGTGAACACACAATTCTGTTAGATCTTCCGGTTTTTCAGGATGGAGTCAGCAATGACACCACCGATGTCAGGCGACCAGTCAGTCCTGTGCTAAGAGCGCCCGATGATGCGGTAACTACCAATCAGCAAGTATCTCCTCCCGTCACCACTGCGCCCACCCCTCCTGTGGTATCTGAGCCTGCAGGTTCTGTGGCACCAGTATTAGAACCTGAAGTCATCACACCAGATGAGCCAGACCCTGCACCTGCAGAGCCCGAACCAGCTATTGCGGAACCACAGCCTGAGACAGAACCTCCAGTCGATTTGAGGTCGCCACCTGAATCTGCGGCCCTTGAACAAGCGCCGGAAAACGAGATCATTATCGAAATAGACTCTGTCGAAGATCTGGTAGCTGAGGTAGAAGAAGCGCCTGTAGTCGAGGCTGATGAGCCAGAGACCGTTGAAGAAATCGTCCAGGAACAGGAGCCGTTGGCTGAACCTGAGCCAGCCGCTATAGAGCCAGGAACTCTGGTAACAAGCCCATCAGACACGCTCAGTGATATCGCCCAACAAGTTAGACCGGATGGTTTGTCATTGCAGCAGACAATGCTGGCGATACAGGAGTTGAACCCCGGTGCTTTTATAGGTGGCAACATCAATCGCATGCTGAGTGGCCAGGTTTTACGCCTTCCCACCCGCGAAGAAATTGAAGCAGTGGACGCCACTGAGGCCGCTGCTGAAGTCGCCAGGCAGAATCAACAAATCGCCAGTATTCAACCCTTAGCCGCTCCGGCTGATGACGAGCCGACGCAAGATCAGCCGCAGGGGCAATTGAGTGTCGTTATATCTGATATACCCATGGATGCTGCTAACAGCAGCAGAGCAGGCGAATTAGATGATGAGCAGAATGCGGAACTGGATAGACGCATTGCCGAGTTGGAAAACCAATTGGCATTGCGACAGGAAGAGGCCGATCGTGTGCGCATCGAGAGGGAAGAGCTGAATTCCCGTCTTGCCGATTTGGAGCAGCAGATTGATGCAGCCGAGGAGTTAATCCGGTTGCAGGATTTGCAGTTAGCTCAATTGCAGCAATCAATAGCTGAGGCCGCCGAGCAGGCTGCAGCACAGCAGACCCAGGCTGAAACGCCCGCGCCTGCCTCAGTGGTAGACGACATCATGCGTATTGTTACCGGCAACACACTGATGATGATTTTCGGTGCAGTGCTGATCATCCTGTTGCTTGTGGTCTTATTGATTCGTCGCAATCCTGCTGCTGCATTCGATGATGATGAGATTGATGAACTGGCTGATCAGGAATTCGATGCTGCAGCGGAAGAAGAAAGTTTGAAAAGTTATGAAGATGAGCCCATTGAACTGGAGTCTGGACCAGAAGATGATTTCGATCAGGAATTGGACGAGATTCTCAGTGAAAAGCCGGAAGACACTGCTGAACCTGATGCAGCTATCGAAGGTGAACCTGCGACCGCTTCAGAAATTGACGAACTCATCAGTGCTGGCGACTATGAGATTGCTGCAGTGCAGTTAAAGGCTGCCTTGGCTGACACACCCGACAATCATGAGTTGCGGGTTAAGCTTTGTGAAGTGTTAGCGAAGTCAGGCAACACTGAAGAGTTTGATAAACATGCAGCAATAGTGGCCGAAGAACACATTCCACGACTGGATCGTGAAATCACAAACCTGCGAGATGAATTTGATATCGATGCGCCTGCAGCGATTGAAGATAATGACATGGGTTTGGATTTCGGTGGCGACTCTGATCAAGATAAGGCGGATGAGCCAGTTGCTGAGGGCGAAAAAGATGAAGCAATTATCGATGACCTGAAATCAGTCAGTGACGATGTGGATATGACATTTGATCCAGGTCCCTTTTACGCTTCTGATGAAGCGGATGAAGTTAAAGCTGCTGCAGATGATGAGGTGGAGAACGAAGAAGGCCAAGAAAAAGATCAGGACCAGGAAGACGAAGAATCCTCTGCAGATGAACTGGAAATCGGCATTACAGGTGCTGACGATTCCGAATCTGATACTGATTCAGAAGTCGATACTTTCGCTGAGCTTCAAGCCAGTGATGAAGACTCAAAGCCCACAAAGGAACGAGAGGGTTCTGAAGATGATATTGAAAGCCTCGATTTAGATTCTGATGATGAGAATACAGGGTCAATCAGTGGCAGCAGCAAAGGTGCGGATGAAATTGAAATCGACCCATTCGAATTTGACGCTGATGAAATTGATACCACCGCTGAGCCGACCAGGGAAAACGAGGAAGAGCTGAATTTGGAGACATTCGCATTTAATACGGATGACTTGCCTCAGGCTATACAGGACGAGGAAGACGGGGAAGAAGAAAAGGGAGACGAAGCCGCTGCAGAATCAGACGAGAATGTGCTTGAATTCGATATAGATGAATCTGATCTGGCGTCGGCTGCCGATACTGAGCCAGAAGCACAAGAGGCTCTTGAGGTTTTCGAGTTCGATGTGGCCAACGAAAAGACAGAGTTTGAGCCACTCCGGCAAGCAAACGAGGAGGAGGAAGAGTTTATTAGTTTCGAGGTAAGCGAAGCCGATTCTGAGTCTTTTAATGAATCAGTTACAGACGGTGATGACGAAGAGTTTGATTTCGATTTTGATGAATTTGACGTTGATGCTGACGCAAACCTTGAAGAAACAGTAAAGCCTGAAGATGTTGAAATTTCATTAGACGACGATGATGATTTTCTTGATCTGGATGCTGAAGCTGAAGTAGAGGAAGTAGAGGAAGTAGAGGAAGTAGAGGAAGTAGAGAAGGCAAACGAACCTGATTCTGCAGAAGAAGATATTGAAATCGACCTCGACCTCGAAGACATAGAAGAAGGGAATTCTGCGCCTGTAGAATCTGAAAAAGATGATCTTGATGATTTAGGCTTTCTCTCAGACGATGAGAAAGTTGAGATTGAGTCTGTTGATACCGTAGAAGAAGTTGCTGGTCTATCTGACGATGACGAAGCCGCAACCAAATTAGAACTCGCCTATGCCTATCAAAAAATGGGCGATGTCGAGGGTGCCAAAGAGATTTTGCAAGAAGTAGTCTCCGAAGGAAATGATGCGCAAAAGGAAGAGGCAGAAAAACTGATGACCTCTCTGGATAATCCTGGCGACTGACTCCCCTGTCACTAATATCGGATACTCCCGCTGGCTTTTGACGTGAGTCAAACCAACTCCCCAGACAAATCGCCTGTACGAATCGCGTTAGCTGTCGAGTATGACGGCTCCCGTTATTGCGGATGGCAAAAGCAGAATTCTCCTAAGCTGGCTACTGTGCAAGCGACTTTGGAATCTGCTTTGTCTCAAGTTGCAAACGAAAGCGTATCTACCGTATGTGCGGGAAGAACGGATACCGGAGTACATGCGACTTGTCAGGTCATTCACTTCGATTCTGAAATCGATCGTGGTAACAGGGCCTGGACCCGAGGAGTCAATAGCCTATTGCCAGACTCTATCAGGGTGATTTGGGGTAAGCAGGTTGATTCAGATTTTCATGCCCGTTTCTCTGCGACAGCTCGCCGTTATGTCTATGTGATCTATTGTGATAATCCGGCTTCGGCTCTTTTTGCCAGGCGGCTAAGTCATGTGCGACAAATGCTTGATACAGATGCCATGAACAAGGCAGCTCAGCACTTAGTGGGTGAACAGGATTTCTCGACATTTCGAGCGGCCGGTTGCCAATCAAAAACACCTATGCGAGAGGTGTTTGAAGCCAATGTAATCGCCCAGGGTAAGCTGTGCTATCTGGATATACGTGCAAACGCATTCCTGCAGCACATGGTGCGCAATATATGCGGCGCACTTATCTCGGTTGGCAGGGGAGAAGAAGCGCCAGAATGGATCAATGAGCTGCTTCTGGCTCGTGAACGAACGAAGGCAGGAACTGCTGCAGTCCCCGACGGGTTATATCTGGTCCAGGTGGATTACCCGGAAAATTTTCGCTTGCCGCCAACCTGTCGCATGCCGTTGCTGTTAGATTCTGGTGCCGACAGCGTTTAAAGTAAGATCTTTGAAATAAAACCTTTGAAATAAAAATAGTCCCCAAGCTCCGTATTTGTTAGAGTTTCTACTTTCTCGTTGAGTTATCCTGCCTTGTCTGGGACTTGGATTAAAATCTGCGGTATTACCCGAGTTGAAGATGCTGAAGCGGTCGCTGACATGGGGGCTGATGCAGCAGGGATTGTGTTGTTCTCGGGAAGCTCTCGGGCAGTCGAAGTCGTTCGGTGCTCATCAATTTTGGGCGCGCTGGATTCCAACATAGAGCGGGTGGCTTTGTTGGTAAATCCAACAGTGGGCCTGGTGCAATCTGCTATTGCAAGTAACTGTATTGATCTCTTGCAGTTTCATGGCGACGAATCAGCTGAATTTTGTCAGCGATTTGCCTTTCCTTATATGAAAGCAATCCGTGTGCAGAGTTATGAGCAGGCAATGGCTGATATTAAGGGGCATGATTCTGCAAAATATATTTTGCTTGATAATTACCAGACAAACGTGCCAGGTGGCACAGGTAAGACATTCGACTGGGATATTGCTCGGAGAATTGTAACCGACTGCGCTAAGCAGGTAATCCTTGCCGGGGGCCTTAATCCAGATAATGTGGCTGATGCCATAACAAAAGTGGCTCCTTTCGGAGTAGATGTTAGTTCAGGGGTTGAGCAGTCCCCCGGCATTAAGAGTTTGGATAAAGTGCAAATGTTCATTAAGGGAGGCAGAGTTGTCTGAAGCCGAACTTTATTCGACGGGATTTGAAGGGCCTGATGCTGATGGGCATTTTGGTCCTTATGGGGGTGTGTTTGTCGGTGAAACTCTGATGAGTGCAGTCGAAAAGCTGGCGCGTGTCTATGAGAACCTCTCATCAGATGCAGGGTTTTGGGCCGAATTTAATAAAGAGTTAGCGCAATATGCAGGTCGGCCTTCGCCGTTGTATTTTGCTGAGCGTCTCACCCAGCATTGTGGTGGTGCCGCTATTTATTTGAAGCGCGAAGATTTGAATCATACGGGTGCGCACAAAGTCAATAACACTATAGGCCAGGCTCTACTTGCCAGGCATATGGGTAAGACGCGCATTATTGCTGAAACTGGAGCAGGACAGCATGGTGTAGCGAGTGCCACAGTGGCCGCGAGATTAGGACTGGAGTGCTATGTGTATATGGGTGCTGAGGATACCGTTCGGCAGGCACCAAATGTATACCGGATGAAATTGCTTGGTGCGAATGTTGTAGCAGTTGAATCGGGTTCGCGCACTCTAAAAGATGCTATGAATGAAGCTTTAAGAGACTGGGCTGCCAATGTTGATAACACCTACTACATTATCGGCACAGTCGCCGGCCCTCATCCTTATCCGCAACTGGTCCGAGATTTTCAGTGTGTGATTGGACGTGAAGCGAGAGAGCAGTCACTTAAGCAACTGGAGAAGTTACCTGATGCTCTGGTGGCCTGTGTTGGTGGAGGCTCTAATGCTATTGGTCTTTTTCATCCTTTTCTTAAGGATTCTGATGTGGTGATGTATGGCGTTGAAGCTGGTGGCAAAGGCGTGGAAACTGGCGCACATGCAGCACCGCTGAGTGCGGGCACTCCGGGTGTATTGCATGGCAATAGAACCTATCTAATGACTAACCCAGATGGTCAGATAATGGCAACCCACTCAGTGTCTGCTGGTCTGGATTACCCTGGCGTCGGTCCTGAACACGCCTGGTTAAAAGATCTTGAGCGCGTGAACTACGTGGCTGCAAACGATGACGAAGCCTTGTCAGCATTTCACCATCTCACGCGCCTTGAAGGAATAATCCCTGCATTAGAATCTTCTCATGCCGTTGCCTATGCGATGAAACTGGCAGCAAGCATGGATCCTGGTCAGAATATCGTGATTAACCTGTCAGGTCGTGGTGATAAAGATATTGAAACAGTAGCGCGTATCGAGGGCATAGAGCTGTAGTGTTATGTCACGACTTCAAACCATTGCCAAAGAGGCGGAAAGCGCTGGCCGTAAACTTCTGATTCCTTACCTGGTATCGGGTGATCCCGACCGTGAAACCAGCCTGGCTTTAATGCATGAACTGGTAGAGCAGGGTGCTGACATTATTGAGCTAGGATTTCCATTCAGCGACCCTGCTGCTGATGGCCCGGTAATACAGTTGGGTCTACAACGCGCATTGGCTGTCGGGGTTTCCCTGAATGACACTTTAGATCTGGTGGCTAAGTTCCGTGAACGGAACTTAGCCACGGGTATCGTCTTGATGGGCTATCTCAATCCCATTGAAATAATGGGCTATGAGCAGTTTGTCAAACGGGTCAAAGAAGCAGGTGTGGATGGTGTTCTGGTAGTTGATATGCCGCCCTCTGAATCGGCCTCCCTGCACGCACAATTGCGTGCAGCAGATGTAGACACTATCTATCTGGTAGCGCCCACCACAGGACCCGAGAGAGCAGCAATCATTGTCAATCGTTGTTCCGGATACCTTTACTATGTATCACTTAAAGGTGTTACCGGCGCTGCCTTGACGGACCAGGCTTCAGTGGCAGCCAATATTGCAGAAATACGCGCATTGACCGATCTACCTATCGTGATTGGTTTTGGCATAAAAAACGCGGAAAGCGCTAAAGCCATGGCGAAGCACGCAGAAGGTATTATCATTGGCAGTGCGTTGGTTGAGAAAATTGCACAGCTAACTACGGGCGGTCAGCCTGAGCTGTCTGAAACCTGTTCCATAATAGGTGCCGCAAGGACAGCTATTGATACACTATAGGAATTCTGGTCTGACTAAGTACAAGGATCTAAATTGAGCTGGATAGATAAAATTTTACCGTCGATATCCACCACTGGCGGCGAGAAAAAGGCAGTGGTCCCTGAGGGGCTTTGGAAAAAGTGTCCTCGTTGCGATGCCATGCTGTATCAGAAATCCCTTACAGAGAATCATGAGGTGTGCCCTAAGTGTGACCATCATTTAAGAATAAGTGCGCGCCGAAGGCTGGAATTGTTTCTTGATGCCAACGACCAGGTTGAGCTTAATGCAGAATTAGAACCAGTAGATCTGCTCAAATTCAAAGACCTTAAGAAATATAAAGATCGACTTTCCGCAGCACAGAAAAGTACCGGTGAGCAGGATGCCTTAGTGGTTATCAAAGGTAAAATCAAAGGACGTTACGCTGTCGTAGCCGCTTTTGAATTTGGTTTTATCGGTGGCTCGATGGGTTCTGTTGTGGGAGAGAAGTTTGTGCAGGCAGTGAACACCTGCATTGCGGAGAAACTCCCATTGATATGCTTTTCGACCAGTGGTGGTGCTCGCATGCAGGAAGCGCTGGTTTCCTTGATGCAAATGGCAAAGACTTCTGCAGCACTGGAAAAACTTCGACAAGAAGGGCTGCCTTTTATCTCTGTGTTGGTAGATCCTGTTTATGGAGGTGTAAGCGCAAGCCTTGCCATGCTGGGAGATATCAATATCGCTGAACCTAATGCCTTGGTGGGTTTTACTGGTCCTGATGTCATTCGCCAAACTGTACGAGTAAAACTTCCGGAGGGATTTCAACGCAGTGAATTCTTACTGGAGCATGGTGCCATTGACATGATTGTGCACCGTGCCGATATGCGAGACAAAATAAACGCCATTCTCGACAAATTACTTCATCGGCAGTCTACAGGTAGCTAATGCCCGCAATTAAACTGTCAGGCCAATCGCTGCAATGGTGGTTAGCGCATATTGGCAGTGTGCATCTCTCAGAGATTGAGCTTGGTTTAGAAAGGGTGGGTGCGGTAGCTGATCGTCTGGGCCTCGAGCGCCCTGCTGGTAAAGTTGTCACGGTAGCCGGTACCAATGGCAAAGGCTCTGTGGTGTCCTGTCTGGAGCAAGGGTTGCTGCATCTTGGACAGACAGTTGGCAGCTATACATCTCCTCATGTCGAACGCTACAACGAGCGCATACGACTGCAGGGGAAGCCGGTTGATGATGCGCTGATCTGTGGTGCATTTCGGTCAATAGAAGAAGCCCGAGGAGAGATTTCTCTAAGCTATTTTGAGTTTTCGACGCTGGCTGCACTGCTGATTCTTCAACAAAACAATATAGACGTAGCGGTGCTGGAAGTCGGTTTGGGAGGGCGCTTGGATGCAGTCAACCTGATTGATCCTGATATAGCAGTAATCACTGCCATTGCCCTGGATCATCAAGAGTGGTTAGGTTCTGATCGAGAGTCCATCGCAGCCGAAAAAGCGGGCATTCTGCGTCACCAGATCCCATTCGTATGCGGGGACCCTGACCCACCCTCAAGCCTGCTGCTGCAATCAGAAGCACTGGACTGTTTGCTGCACCGGGCAGGCCATGAGTTTCAAATTGTCGACCGATCAGATGGATTATCAGATTGGTACTATACAGACAATAATGGTCAGTCATGTGCCATTGAGCGAACGAAGTTACCTCATGTTATCGCTGAGAATGCTGCCAGTGCATTGCAGGTGCTTGCCTTGCTTGGGGTTGCGGCTCTTGATCAAGGCTTAGCGGAAGAGCTGGCGGACTGCAGCCCGCCTGGCAGACAGGAGTATAGAGTAGACCGTCAGACGGGCTGCAGAGTGCTGCTGGATGTGGCTCATAATCCCGCTGCATTCGGACAATTAGCAGGGTGCCTCAGGCAGCTAAAGCAGGCAGACGAGGTATCTGGCAAACTGGTTGTAGTGTTGGCAGTAATGGCAGATAAAGATATACAAGATATGACATGCAGCTTAGCTTCATGCACCGACATCTGGTATATTGCCGAGGTTGATGTACCCCGTTGTATGCTGGCAAAAGAGGTGGCTGAGCACATTCAGAAATGCGGTGCTGAGAAGCCCATCAGTCTGTTCGGTTCCGTAGAGGAAGCTTTTCGCAGCGCATGCGGTAACTCGGACGATGGGGATTTGATCGTGGTCACCGGTTCCTTTTATACCGTGGCCGCTGCGAGAGCGATGACTGAATCAGGCAACTCAAATTAAACACTTTTGAAGAGACAGGTTTGCAGCAGAACACTAAGCAAAGAATCGTAGGCACGATTATGCTGCTGGCATTGGCGCTAATCTTTTTGCCGATCATTTTCGACGGGCAGGGTAGTTATCAGGTGCCTATGATCAGTCGCATCCCCGACCCACCCCCGGTTGCTATCTTGCCTGAACCTGTGCAGTCACGACCGGCTATTCTTGCGGATTTGATGCCTGCAGCTTCCGACGCTGACAGTCCGGTCGAAACTGATGGCTCAATAATTGATTTATTGGGCAAGGACCTGGCATCAGCGGACACCACAGATCCCGAACCAGTGGTTACAGAAGAAGCGACCGAGGACGATGAGCCAGTTGCCATTACAGCCTCAGAACCAGATTTCACCAGGGATCCACCCGGTTTAGGTCCCGATGGATTGCCGCAGGCTTGGAGTGTGCGCCTCGGGTCGTTTTCAGATGCTGCAAATGCCGAAAATCTAATGCAGCGATTACAGGATTCTGGCTATCGCGCCTATACCCGTGCCATCGAATCGAACCGGGGAGAGCTGACTGGTGTATTTGTTGGGCCATGGTTGGACAGAGCGCGGGTAGAAACTTATCAGAGAGAGTTACAATCCCAGTTTCAATTGTCAGGTATGATCGTACGATTTCAGGTGGCCGAGTAGGCTTGTTGAATCAGACATGACCCAGGTCGACACTGCCATATTGATCGTTGTAACTATTTCGGCTGCGTTTGGCTTATGGCGGGGCTTTATTAAAGAAGCGCTGTCATTGTTGAGCTGGATTGCAGCTCTAGTGGTCGCCCGCCTGTACAGTGAAACCTTTGCGGGTATGCTAACCGGGTTGATAGAGAGCAGTTCTATCCGTTACGTGGCAGCATTTTGCCTGTTGTTTGCAGGCGTGTTTCTGGTGAGTGCATTGATCAATCATTTTTTAAACAAGGTGCTGTCAATTACCGGACTCAAGCTATTCGACAAATTGTTAGGCGGAGTATTCGGAGTGGCCAAGGGCATGGTGATTGTGCTGGCCATCCTATTTATAGTCGATGTGCTTGTGTCAGAAACAGAGTGGTGGCAGCAGTCCACGCTCATTCCGTATGGAATGGTGATGATCGAGCAGTCACAGTTGTTTATCGGGGATCTGAATAGCGCAGAATCCGTACTATAAACCGGATGTGAACAGGGGCGAATATGTGTGGACTTGTAGGTGTAGTAGCGCGGGAAAATGTAGGGGTTTGTCTTTACGATACACTGACTGTACTGCAACATCGCGGCCAGGATGCTGCTGGCATAATGACCAGCGACAATGGAAAACTCAATCTAAGAAAAGACAATGGCCTGGTAAGAGATGTCTTCCGAACCCGCCATATGCGTCGGCTCACTGGTCAAATGGGAATAGGCCATGTGCGCTATCCAACCGCAGGTAGTTCTGGTCCCGCATTAGCCCAACCGTTTTATGTAAATACGCCCTATGGTTTGTCACTCGCCCACAATGGCAATCTCACAAATACGCAAGAGCTAAGCCGTTCTCTTTACAGGACTGACCTGCGTCATATTAATACTGATTCAGATTCTGAAGTATTACTCAATATATTTGCCCACGAGTTGCAACAGCAGAACAAGATCGAACCTTCTCCTGGTGATTTATTTGCAGCAGTACGTGGAGTTCATGAACGCTGCCGTGGTGGCTATGCCGCGATAGTCATGATTACAGGTTATGGCATCCTGGGATTTCGAGACAGAAACGGGATCCGACCCCTGATGTTTGGTTATCGTAAAACCGAGCAGGGTAAGGAATATATGATTGCGTCCGAGAGCGTGGCGCTGGATTCTCAAGGCTTTACCGTCGAGCGGGATGTGGCACCTGGCGAGGCGGTTTATGTTGATGTGAATGGAGGGTTGCATACTCAGTTGTGCACGGAACCAGGTGAACATACTCCCTGCATCTTTGAGCATGTTTACTTTGCTCGACCAGACTCGTTGATGGATAGCATTTCCGTGTACAAGGCGCGCTTAAGAATGGGGCAGCGACTGGCCGAAAAAGTGCAGAAGCTGCGCCCCGATCATGATATCGATGTTGTGATTCCGATTCCTGACACCAGCAGGACATCGGCCCTGGAGTTGGCGAATCATCTGGGTATCAAGTACCGCGAAGGATTTGTGAAAAATCGCTACATCGGTCGTACCTTTATCATGCCCGGACAGAGTCAGAGACGTAAATCAGTGCGTCAGAAGCTGAATGCTATTGAGTTAGAATTCAAAGGGAAAAATGTACTGCTAGTGGATGATTCAATAGTGCGAGGCACCACCTGTAAGCAGATAATCCAGATGGCCAGGGACGCCGGTGCCAACAAAGTCTATTTTGCATCAGCAGCCCCCGCCGTGCGCTATCCAAATGTTTATGGCATAGATATGCCCAGTGCATCCGAGTTAATCGCTGCTGGCAGGACAGATCAGGAGGTAGAGAGCCTGATCGGTGCAGACTGGTTGATCTACCAGGATTTAAAAGATTTGATTGCTGCCGCTCATGAGGGTAATCCGCAAATTTCTCAATTCGAATGTGCTGTATTTGATGGCAATTACATCACTGGCGATGTTGATGAGGTGTATTTAAAACGCCTCGAAATATTGCGCAACGATGCAGCCAGATCGGCGCACGAAAAAGGTGGCAACCGGCGCCAATCCAACCTGTTTTCTGATTTACAGAGCGATGGCTGATGTTTTCAAGGGATGTAGAAGCTAAATCAGCGCGGGTTGTTGATAATCAGTTTTCACAACAGGTGGACCGTGCTGTTGTTGAAGTAAGCAAAGCTTTGTTCGGTAAAGGCCACCAGATTCGGCTGGCCCTCTGCTGTTTGTTTGCCGGTGGTCATTTACTCATTGAAGATCTGCCAGGCATGGGCAAGACAACTTTGTCCTATGCTCTCGCTAAGACTATGGGGTTGGAGTACACCAGGATTCAGTTTACCAGTGACTTGCTGCCAGCCGACATCCTGGGAATAACCATCTTTAATCAGAACACCAGTCAGTTTCAGTTTCATGCTGGTCCAATTTTCAGCCAACTGGTGCTGGCGGATGAAATCAATCGAACTACACCCAAAACCCAAAGCGCTTTACTTGAAGCAATGGAGGAGCGGCAGGTAACCGTGGAAGGGGCAACAAGGGAGTTGCCCGAGCCCTTCTTTGTGATTGCTACTCAGAATCCTGTCACGCTTGCGGGGACTTATCCATTACCTGAGTCTCAATTAGACCGATTCTTGATGCGTCTGCGTCTGGGTTACCCAGATCAGCGTGCAGAGCGCGAATTGCTGGAAATGAACACCGAGCGAGATAAGGTGGATACGATCAGTCAATGTCTCACCACAGATGACGTAGCAACTTTTCGGAAAAAATCTGCTGAAGTGAATGCCAGCCCTGCCTTGTTAGATTACGTGCAGCGCCTGGTTGGATTTACCCGCAGTAAGGATGACTTTCACTATGGCCTGTCACCCCGAGGCAGTCTGGCAATGATGCGGGCCGCAAAAACCTGGGCGTTGATGTGTGGCCGGGACCATGTCGTGCCAGAAGATGTGCAGATCGTTCTGCCTTCAGTGGTAGAGCATCGCTTGCGCGCCTGCGCCGATGAGGGCGGTCATACCGGTGCTTCCCTGGCACAACGATTGCTCAACGAGGTTGACGTCATCAGCTAATCAGGCCAGCTGACTTACAGCTAAATTCATCCTATCCTTAAGGGTGGAGCAAAGTACCCATGTCGATTCGCCAAAGCTGGAATCAACGCGTTGAACGCTGGATGCGAAGTCGTATTGAGCCTTCTGATTCCGTGGTTCTTCAGCAGCGCACGATTTACATTTTGCCGTCCCGCCAGGGGTTAATGTTTCTGATAGCCGTTGGTTTGATATTCGTAGCCGCGATCAATTATGCCGTGAGCCTGGCTTTCGGTTTGGCATTCTTGATGGTGAGTATTTTTATTCTGGCTATTTTCTATACCTTTAATAATCTCAATCAATTGCACCTTTCTGTATTACCCAACCCGTCTGTTTTTTGTGGCGACGACATCTCATTTAATGTGCTGTTATCGCGTCAACCGAAACGCAGTCATGAAGCTTTGGAATTTCGGTTTCAATACAGTTGGCGTGGCCAGGGTTCCACTTCGACGACTTATGCGGATTTGGTGGCAGAAGACCAGACTCAAATCCGAATTTTTACGTCGGCTACCAGACGCGGAAATTTCAAAGCACCTTTGTTGCGGGTCAGCACTTGCTTTCCTTTGGGTCTGGCAAGAGCCTGGAGCATTGTTGATCTGAATCTGCATTGCGTTGTCTATCCAAAACCCGTTGTCTTTCGAATGGATGACTTTAACAGTAGAGGTGGTGGAAGCGATAATACCGCTATTAGCAGAGAGGGCAGTGAAGATTTCTATGGCTTGAGAGAATATGTGCCGGGCGATCCATTGCGTCAGGTGGCCTGGAAGAATGTGGCCCGCGGTCAAGGTATGCAGCTAAAGCAATTTGTAGATTATACAGACAGCAGGACCTGGCTGGATTGGGATATGTTCTATGGCTTCTCGACGGAAGAGAGGCTTAGCAGGTTGTGCTATTGTGTGCTACGGCTGGACCAGCGCGGTAATCCCTATGGATTAAAACTACCTGGTGTTGAAATTGAACCTGGATCTGGATCCGGGCACAAAGCACGAATACTTAAAGCACTTGCACTGTATAGAGATAAGTAGTGGATATTAATTACCAAATACCTAGAGCTGCATTGCTTTGGATTCTGGCCTCTGTGGTCCTGGTGATCATTCCCCAGAGCACCCAAATGCCAATCTTGCTGGGTATTGTCGCTATAGCCTGTGTTGCCTGGCGGCTATTGATCTATATGGGGCGTCTCGATTATCCAGGTAAACTGACTCGTGTTGTAGTCGTACTATTTACTTTGCTGGTATCCGTCTCCCAGATGCGACATCTGGGGGTGGGTCTGGAAAGTGCTTCTGGTTTGCTGGTCCTCGGATTCGTGTTTAAACTTATAGAGATGCGCTATAAGCGCGACATTTTTGTGGTGATTTGCCTGTCCTTTGTGATGTGCATGGTGGTCTTCCTGTACTCACAAAGCGTCGTTGTAACTATCTATATAGCGTTTTGTGTCACCATCATACTTGGCGCTATGATTTCTCTAAACCGATCATCGTTCGAAAATACTAATAAATCTACCTGGCGCATGGCATGGCGAATAACTTTGCAGGCGGTGCCTTTGACCATCGTTTTGTTTCTTGTGTTTCCAAGAATAGCGCCGCTTTGGGCAGTACCAGTGCAAACAAGTGCTGGCACTACAGGTGTAAGCGATGAAATGTCTCCCGGAGACCTTAGCTCCTTAGGGCGTTCGAATAAACTTGCATTTCGCGTACAGTTTGAGAATGGGCCACTTCCCTTGCATGAGGACATGTACTGGAGAGGTCTGGTTTTAGAAAACTTTGACGGCAAAACCTGGACACGCAGAAGAGGCAGGTCCTCCTACTCCGGCGCTGCAGAGTATGCCAGCTTCCAATTCAAGTGGCGAGACAGGGTGCGCTTAAGCGATGAGTCGCTGGAGTACAATGTTATTCAGGAGCCAACACAGCAACCGTGGCTATATGGCCTGCATCTCGCTGACCCGGTGTCGCGTGGTATCTTTCAATCGAGAAACTTCGAAACATTCAATAACAGCCTGATAAGCAAACGCATCAGTTATGATATGCGTTCCTACGTAGGAAGTCAGACGGACATTCTGCTCCTGGACAGTGCGCGACGTCACAACCTGAATATTCCAGACTCAGGCAATGAACGCAGTCGTCAGTTTGCTGAAGAGTTACGGGCCAGCGTAAATACCGATCGTGAGTACGTATATGCCGTGCTCGCGCATTTTCAACAAAATCCTTTTTTCTACACTTTGAACCCGGCCTTATTAGGCGAGAATCGTATCGATGATTTTTTATTCAATACCCGCGAAGGATTCTGTGAGCACTATGCCAGTACATTTGCGTTTCTTATGCGTGCCGCCGGTGTACCGACCCGGGTTGTGGTTGGGTATCAGGGGGCGGAGTATAACCGTTTTGAAGATTACATGATGATCTATCAATACAACGCCCATGCCTGGAATGAGGTATGGCTTGAAGGCGAAGGCTGGGTGAGATTCGATCCAACCGGTGCTGTTTCACCTGCGCGAATCCGGCTGGGAGTGGAGGCTGCACTGCAGAATGACCCAGCGTTTATCGATGAATCTTTGTTTGCTGCTGTGGGCCGGTTTAGTTGGGTAAACAGTTTACGTCTGCGTTTAGATGCTGTGGAGTATGAATGGAATAGACGCGTGGTCAATTATGATGAAGAGACCCGGTTTGGGCTGCTTGAGAGATTATTGGGTGAAGTCACTCAGCAAAAAACAGTATTACTGCTTATTGGATTAGCAGGTATCGTGATCCTGGGAGTGGGAATTAGTATTATTCGAATTGATTCGGGTAGAAAGCGGGATCCAGTACTAAAACTCTATCAAACAGTCAGCAACGAACTGGCAAAAGTAGGGCTGGAGCGGCGTTTTGGTGAAGGACCAATTAACTATTGTAGGCGTGTTTGCTCCGCAAAACCTGAGCTAAAAGCGGTGATGGAAATGTTAACCGAACTCTACGTGACTATGAATTACCGTAACGGTAAGGAAACAGGTCGTGAGGTTTCACTGCAGTTGCAGGCTTTCAAGCAATCCGTCAGGCAGCTAAAACATTCTCTCTCTACCTCCAGTTTGTCAGCGGTTTAGTTAAGCGCCGTTGATTTTTGTTCTATGGCCCTGCTGCTCAAGGTAATTTCTAATTTTCTCCCTGTGATCGCCCTGGATTTCCAGCACTGCTCCTTTTATTGAGCCACCAGCGCCACAGAGTGTTTTTAGTTGTTTGATCAGAGGTTTGCTATCCGATAAGTTGTCAGGCAAACCTGATATGGTAGTTACCTGCTTGCCGCTGCGTCCTTTGCGCTCCAGTTGCAAGTGAATTATCCCATCAGTTGGTGGTTCAGTTACTGCATTCTTACACCTGCACCTGCGCAGTGGTTCGTTGCAAACAGGACAGGTATTTTTTTGATCAGTGCTGTAAACCAGTCGAGTACCAGACACGCAGTGGCCTACATTTTATAAAGCGGTGGCAGTGCATATCGATCATGATGTTGTTGCATTTTTTGCTGTTGCTGACTCTCAGCACGCAGTTCTGATACGGTCGCCAGTAAGGCAGTACCTTTGAAGTTTGAAGATTCGTTGTCCCCATTAAACAGTTGCGATTGGATAGCGCTCACGTGGGCATGCAGAGCAGGAGCCTGCTTTTGCTGCAAAATATCTTCCATGCTGATCACTTCTACACTTCGAAAAAAGTGATTACACCAAATGATCAGCGATTCACGCATAGCTGCCGGATCCTTGCCCTTGCACGCTTTTGCCAACTGATTGAAAGCAACCCGTTCATTATTGCCGGGATGGTAATGATCAACAAGCCTTTGTCGTTGCAAGGTAAAATAAGCATTGATTAATGGCTGGTTAGGCTTTAACACGAGTCTATAGATGCTAAACAGCACGATTAAAAAGATCAGGGTAATCAACGCATTCAGCCAAAAAGCATCAACTTCAATAAATTCTGCATCAGCCTGAGCATCTATCATTTCCTGATCGACCACGGGTACAGTAGAGAGCAGTTCCGCAATGTTCTCCACGCCTTTCACCGCTTGTTCAGAGGGGGTTTCGCCAGCAACAGTCGCAATGTCGATTCGAGTAGAAGGCACCACTGTGGTTTCTGCTTGATCGGTGTTGATGTTCCACCAGGGAATTGAAATGCCAGGGATTTCGATTGAGCCAGACTCAGTAAAGACGATGGTCGTTTGCTCTGTGCGGGTGCCAACTATTTCACCTTCGATGAATGTTCTGTCGATATCTGCCGGGTCGGGATAGGTATTGGTGCCATCAATCGCTACATCGCTGAACGGCGGCAGCACAGCGCCGTCCAGTCCTTCCGCTATCATGGTTATGGTTCTCACCACTGAATCACCAATTTGCAGTCCATTGAGATCTCTGTCGAAACTTTCTTCCAGAGTAAGGCTGGCAACTGGCAGCCAGAATTCGCTGTCCCGTGCTGCGACTGGCCGCTCCTGCACATCTATCGTTAACCCATCGATAAAGGCTGTGACTCTGCGGGTGTTGAGATTACGGAATACAAAATTGCTGGAGCCGTCGGTGACTTCCCCACGGAACAAGATATCAGGGATTTCGAGCGGTCCGCTGCGCTGTGGGAATATCACGTAGCGCTTCTCATAAACGCCGTAACGTACGCCATCAATGAGTCTTTCATATTGATTTGGGGAGCCAATCAACTGAATGACAGTATCTTCTATTTCCAGTTCGGTGAACTGCGGGTTTCGGATGCCGTTGATTGTGTAGAACAATCGAACTGTGAAGAGAAGCTGTTCCTGGACATAAACCGACTCTTTGTTGACTTCGACCTCCAGAAACAATTCTTCTGCTGATTGATTGGAATGTGGCCCCTGATTTTCAACCGTAATAGCGATAGGATCGGTCTGAATGTTATTGATTGTCAGTGATGGGATTTCCAGATCGCCTTCATTCAGCGGGAAGAGGGTAACAATGTAATCAGTCCATGATTCAACACTGCCATTTATACTTCTGATCTGGCTTGACGTGCGGGTTCCTAATACATCAAATTCTTCAGTCAGGGGTGTCAGATCCAGCTGCATTCCCTGCCGCTGTTCAAATACACGTATGGTGTAAGTCAGAGTTTCACCGCGGGCAAGCTCGGTACGGTCGACAGTGACTTCTATTTCCTGCGCGAGAGCAGGGCAGGACAGGACAAAGAGTGCAATGATCAGTTTGAGTGCGAATCGAATCACCAGATTTGCCCTCCATTTGGAACATTATTGGCAGTACCATTGAGTTGTCGCTGACGGTACTGATAGCGAAATTTTCTTCTTAAAAGCTCGCCAGGATCATCTTCAATTCGTCTCAGCCATTGCTCCAGCGATTGCTGTTCCTCAAATTCTTCGTTGCTGGATTCACTCGGTGTGTTTTGTTCACTATTGGATTCAGATCCTTCCTGTTCTTCAGGAGTTTGATTTTGTTGCTCCTGTTGTTGCTCTTCATTGCCTTCCTGGCTCTGTTGATCCTGGTTTTCGCTATTCTGCTGTTCTTCAGATTGGCTGTCGGAGTTTTGTTCGGACTGTTGCTCCTGGTTTTCACCTTGCTGATTTTCGCCGTCCTCTGATTCCTGCTCTGCCAATAGTTGCTCGATTATCTCTTTATTATGTATCGCGTCAGTGTGTTCGGAATCCAGTGAGATTGCAGAATCATAGGCGGCGACAGCTTCCACATAGTTGCCACTTAAAGCGAGAGCATTGCCGCGGTTATAGTGTCCATCCGGGGTATTAATCGCACTGAAAGAGGCAATAGCCGCCTCATAGTTTTCTGCCCGGTAATTTGCAGCCCCGGACCAATCAGGCAGTTCAAACAATGAAGCTGCCAGCACATGCTCTTCGCCTGCGAATGCCTCGGCTGCCTGCTGATCTTTAGTTTTCCATAGATCCCGCCAATCAAATGCATGGGCCTGTTCCGTTGGCAATAAAACGCCGGAGCCGACAACAAGAGCCATTGAAAACAACCAGCCGCGACGAAAACTCATGGCAGCTAACGGTAAAACGAAAATAAGCAGCCAGGGTCCTGTCTCGTACCATACATCGAATTCTTCTTCGACATCGGTCAGCTCTTCGCCATCCAGCAAATCAAAATCTGACAGCAGGTAAGCAAGGTCAGAATCAGCAAGCTGAATATCGTGATAGCGTCCACCGGTTCGATTGGCGAGGGACTGCAAAACATTACGGTTAAGAGTTGGAGTAACGACATTGCCGTTTTGATCCGTGAGGAAACTCCCATCGCTGGTTTGGATTGGTGCGCCTTGCTCAGTACCAATTCCCATAATCAGTAACTCGTAATCAGTCTCAAATATGCGATTGGCCAGTAGCTGCTCTTCGCTGAACCCGCTAATGCCATCGGTCATTAGCAGAATTCTGCCCCGGGTTGATTGAATGTCATCCAATAATCCAATTGCCAAATCCACTGCCGCAGTCGGGTTACTGCCAAATAAGGGCATGATGTTAGGACTCAATGAAGGTGCCAGAGCCGCGATAGTCACCACATCATCAGTTAATGGCGTCACCGTGTGAGCATCGCCGGCGTAAACCACTAACGCGGTTTGACCCTCGGTGCGCAATGCCAGGATGTCTCTTAATTTACGTTTCGCTAAATCCAGCCGCGAGGGGCTGTGATCCGGGGCAAACATGGACAAAGATAAATCCATGACGATGACCAGCGCGTCTTCTCGCTTTTGCACCGGTTGGGGCAGTTGTTCCCATACGGGTCCTGCCATTGCGACAACAGAAAGCGTCCAGGCCGATAGCAATAAAAACAGAGGAGTGCGTTGTGCAGCATTCTTACTGCGATCGAGCAGGTAAGGTAAAAGAGACTTGTCGATTGCTTTGTCCCAGGCAGTAACTACTGAGTTAACCCGCCACATAACAATAAAAAACAGCAGTGCAGGGACTAACGCTAGAAGCCATAGCGGTCTCAGAAAATGAAAGTTGTCGAGAAGAGAGCCGGGAATGAGCAATTCCATTATCCGCTGCCTCCTTCCGCTGCCATTGCATTGCTGCTGTCTTCATCCAGGTCTTGAATTCGCGCACGGCCTGCAAGAGATAGCCATGGAATAGAAAACAACGCCAGAATGAAACTAATAATCACGGCAGCACCCAGTGGCCAGTAAAAAAGCACTCTGGTAGGTCGGTATGTCTGTTCGTCCTGTTCGATGGTTTCCAGGCGATCCAGCTCTTCATAAATTTCTACCAGGTCGTTGACATCGCGAGCACGAAAGTAGCGACCACCAGTGGATTCAGCAATGGCGGTCAAACCCGCTTCATCCAGCTCAGCCGATGGGTTGATAGCACGCGCACCGAAGAAGGTTCGTTGTACCACCTGGTCCGCCCCGATACCGATTGTATAAATCTTGATGTTTTCCTGCTGTGCCAGTTGTCCAGCCTGTTCAGGTGAAACAGCACCGGCATTGTTAACACCGTCAGTCAGCAGTACCAGCACACGACTGTTCTCTGGTCGGTTTCTGAGGTGCAGTACAGCCAGGCCTATGGCATCGCCAATGGCAGTGGCGGACTCTTCGATTATGCCAATTTCTGCCTCTTCCAAAAGCTGTCCCACGGTATCACGGTCAAACGTTAATGGCGCTTGAATATAAGCATGGGCGGCAAACAGAATGAGGCCCAGTCTGTCCCCCTCACGCCGTTCCACAAAGTCACCAACCACAGCCTTCACCACATCTATTCTCGACGCCTGCCGGTTGCCTACCACCATATCCTGAGCCTCCATCGAACCGGATATATCCACCGAAAGCATCAGGTCTCGACCTGTAGAAGGCAGTTGTACAGGCTCTCCTAACCATTGCGGGCGGCTGGAGGCAATAACGATGAGCAGCCAGATCAGCGTGCAGCAGATCAGGTTAAGCAGTCGACCGCTGGTCAGATTTTCAGTATCTGATTGCAGGCGGCTGAGCACGCTGAAAAAAGGGACGTAAAGAGCGGCGTCCTGGCGCGGCGCACGACTCAGAACCCGATTAATGATGAATGGGAGAGGCAAGGCAAAAAATACCCAGGGCCAGGTGAATTCAAGCATAGGACTGCTGATCCTTCTGGTCGGGTTGCCCTGCATCAGAGGCCCTGTTTTGGGGCCTGGTGGGTAAATAGAGGCTCTTGATCCAGGTTTGTCCAAGCTCATACAGCGCATCTGCATTGACGTCGCATCTGGTTTGAAATCGGCCATGGCTTAAAGCCGCTGCGATGCTACTATCCAGTAAACCAGCGTCGCCTGATCGTCGAACAAAATCAACCCAGGCTTCACCACCTAAGCTGGCGACATTGGAATTGGGAAAATGCACTAATGCGACCCGTCGCAGTACAGAATTTACTTCGTTCAGATAGCGCAGTGTTAATTGGTCCGAATCAGCATCGGTAGCAGAGGCCAGGTTTTGGTAACAAACTGCCAATTCGTTCAAAGCGTATTCACAGATTTTGCGCCGAGTTCGCGCAGCGGCGAAGCGACGACCACTATAAATCAAGCCAATTAAGACTATCACAGCCAACACCCACCAGCCTGGAGCGGGCGGCCAGTAGCCCACTGGCTCAGGCAGATGGATGTCTGCCAGTTGTGCTAGTAATTCTTCGCTATCCACTCGCGGATTTGCTCCACTACCAGTTGGTTGGTGCGCATTTTGATTAGTCGTATCTGTAACTTGTCCAGTTCAGATTCCAGCCGGTCCATGCGTGCGGTAAATTGTTCTCGATATTTCAGTCGGGCTTTCGGGTTATGGGTATTAAGGGCACCTTTACGTGCTCCATCCGTGATGCTGTAGATACCTGGAATCGGCAGGGTTTCCTCTAACGCATCATATACCAGGCAGCAGATTACATTGTTGTGGCGAGACATTTGATTGAGGTATTGCAGGGCCTTTTCATCGAGACTGATGAAATCCGATATGACATACAGGGTGCTGCCGGGTTTGGCGATGCGCCGAATTTGTCCCAGAGCATGAGCCAGGCCAGGTTTGAAATCCGGGTCGGTTGGAGTCAGGGCTTCAACATCTTTCACTTCCTGCAAATGCTGGTTATAGAGAAAGATCTGATTCAATAAATGCAGAGCCGAGCGCCGCGAGCGTTTCGGTCTTACTAAAGAGGCCTTGGTGTCAGAGTAGACCAGGCCGCCGACACGATCGCCATTATCCACAGCCAGCCAGCAAAAGACCGCAGCTGCCTGGGCCGCTATGACAGACTTAAAGGCGATCTGACTGCCAAAATACATATTATGGGTTTGATCTACCGCTATTATGACGGGCCTTTCACGCTCTTCTCGAAAGACTTTGGTGAATGGTCGGCTTGTACGCGCAGTGACACGCCAATCAATGAGCCGAATATCGTCTCCAGCCTGATAGGGTCTGAATTCTTCAAAATCGATTCCTCGTCCCCTCATCTTTGACAGGTGCAGACCTGAAATGCCGGCTATGGATCGTGAGTGGGCGAGATACTCCAGAGTGCGGGCTGCGTATCGCTGGATAAGCAACTGCTGCAAAGTAACGACCGCTCCTTTGCTTTGGTAGCGGGCATGTTGCGGATCAATGGCTAGCCTGATTGACATGGAGTTTGCCTCTGCTTATCAGGCGGAAGGAACTCGCTCGCGAATTGTCTCCAGGACATTGTCAGGGGTGACCCCACCGGCTTCGGCTTCAAAGCTCAACAGGATTCTGTGGCGCAGTACATCGAACATAATTTCCTGCACATCATCCGGGCTTACGAAGTCGCGACCCTGAATCCAGGAATGGGCACGAGCGCAGCGGTCAAGTGAAATGGTCCCCCTCGGACTTGCGCCGTATTCCAGCCAACCTGCAAGATCATCGCCATAGGTTTTCGGGTTACGCGTCGCCATGATGAGCTGAATAATGTATTCCTCAACCTGTGGTGCCATATGCATGGCCAAAATTTCCTGTCGTGCTGCAAACAGATCAGCTTGAGCAATTTGCTTAGGGGGTTCACCAACCTTGTTGGCAGCTTCATCCCTTACCAGGTGAAGAATATCACGTTCCGCCGCCAGTTGCGGATAATCAATTGTAACATGCATCAGGAATCGGTCTAACTGGGCTTCCGGTAACGGGTAGGTGCCTTCTTGCTCAATAGGGTTCTGGGTAGCCATAACCAGGAACAGGGGTGGCAGGGTAAACGACTCCCGCCCGACACTCACCTGGTGTTCTGCCATAGCCTCCAGAAGTGCTGATTGCACTTTTGCTGGTGCACGGTTGATTTCGTCAGCTAGCACCAGGTTGTGAAAAATTGGACCTTGCTGAAAGCGAAAGGAGCCATCTTCAGGTCGAAATACTTCGGTACCAGTTATGTCGCTGGGCAGTAGATCAGGGGTAAATTGAATGCGGTGAAAATCACCCTCAATGGCCCGCGACAAATCTTTAATGGCTTTGGTTTTAGCTAGACCAGGTGCACCTTCAACCAATAAGTGACCATCGGCCAGTAGAGCTATCAAAAGACGATCCAGTAATTTTTCCTGCCCTATGATTTGCCGGGACAACCAGCTTTTCAGTTCTGTTATTATTCCGTGGTGACTCATTATGGATAATCTCTCGTCTTAAGGTCGCTTTGAAGGTCGCTTTGAAGGCCGCCCTGGCACTCGTTCTGATTGATCTGCCGATTGTATATGGGCTCTCAATAGTGGCCCGAAAATGAAGCATAAAACTAAGGAGCCTCTGATTAATGTTTGCGAGGCAGTGAGTGCAAGGCAAAAATCAGCGAAAAAGCGCAGTTTATAGGCCATAAATGGGCATTTTGAGCTGATTTTTAATGCAGCAATAACAATGCAGGTAATTAATCAGAGGTTCCCTGAAGCTTTTCATACGCTTAGCCGTAGTTGCATATAGAGTAGAGCCTGAGGGCGAAGTGAGGGATTTTAAACATTTTGAATGGTATGTCTAGGCGAACATGGTATTGCAGTGTAGTGTAAATACTGTGTTTCTATGGGTTTTGAGATAGCTGCCCAGCCATCGTTCACACCTTTCCAGAAATCCAAACAGAAGCACAAAGTTTGTTTTCAACACCCGAGTAGTTTTATGGATAAGAAGCCATCTTCAGCAAATTCATGGTCGCGACCGCTAAATCGAAAAATCGACAGCAGCTTTAGTAAAAGCCAGTCAGTTACAGTAAAGCAGTTTGCAAAAAGCTATTTCGCCAGTACGGCTGAATCCGAGTTGGCTAAACTCACCGACAAGGAAATCTTCCAATCTGTTGCCGATGGCTGGGCATTTTTACAGCAGCGAAAGAGCACTGCTCCTAAGATTCAGTTTATACAGCGTACTCTGGATAAGGACGCCAGGCGCCAGATAGAAACAAGCATTTATGTCCTGTTAAATGACATGCCTTTTTTGGTGAATTCCATTCGCCAATGCCTGACCCGCCAAGGCGTTATTGTCCGTTACATCCACAATGCGGTACTGCATGTTGACCGGGCAGGAGGCTCTACTGGCAGCAGAGGTCAGTTAAAAGGCATAAGGGCTAAATCCAGCTCAGGATTTCAGCCCGAGGCATTAAGTTGTATTAATTGCGCACATATTGGCGATAGCCAGATAAAGGATGTCAAAGCGGCTCTCCTGGATACACTGCAACATGTAAAAGCTGCAGTGAAAGACTTTGTACCTATGTGTATGAAAGCGCGTGCAATCCAGCAGGCTTTACTGGACAGCACATGCCCGGCACCGGTAAGCCAAAAAGACCTGGAGGAGTCTGTGAAGTTCATCTCATGGCTTCTCGATAATCACTTCACGTTTTTAGGTTATGAAAAATACAGGATACGATCAGGAAGCAATGGCAAGCTTCTTGAGCTGCAAAAATCTGCATCCTTGGGAGTCTCGAAACTCAAGGGAGACCTAAAAAGCAAAGTAAGGCTGGATTCCTTGCAGAAGGGCACTGCAAATCTGATTTTAAAAAAGCAGGTGTGTAATTTTGCAAAGTCTTCGAATCTGTCAAAGGTTCATCGCCCTGCGTATTACGATTATGTATTGCTGAAGGAATTTGATGCGAGAGGAAACGTGGCCACCGAGCATCGGTTCCTGGGGCTTTACACTTCCAGTGTCTATTTTCAGGCTGCCACTGACATCCCCATTGTGCGCAAAAAGGTGAATGCCGTGCTGGATCATTCTGGCTTTATACCCAATGGTCACAGCATCAAAGATCTGCTGCAGGTCATTAATGTTTTCCCGAGGGATGAGCTGTTTCAGATTACCGAAATACAGCTCTACAAAACCGCGCTGGAAATCACTCAGATTCAGGACATGCAGACCAGCAAGCTTTTCATTAGAAAAGATTCCTATGGAAAGTTTTATTCCTGTCTGGTCTATATCCCACGCGATGTCTTCAACACTGGTGTTAGAGAGCAAATACAGTATTTTCTGGAGTCTGAGCTTCAGGCAAAAGAGACTGAGTTCACGACTTACATGTCAGAATCGCTGCTTGTCCGATTGCATTTCATTTTGCGGGTTGACGATATTGGACAAGTTAAGCTGAATCTCGAAAAACTGGAATCAGAACTGGTTGATCTGGTTAAGCCATGGGATGAGTATTTTCTGGACGCTTTGCGATATGAATATCACGACAATGAAGCCGACCGCTTACTGGGAATCTATCGCAATGTGTACACAGCAGCCTACAAAGAAGCCTATTTTGGGGTTGATGGTCTCAATGACATCGCACGCATTGAAGACGTCGTTACGAATCAATCGCTAAATCTTGATCTGGGTACCTGTGCCTCTAAAGTTGGTGCTCCGTTCCGATTCAAAATATTTAATTATCGCGACCAGTTGTTTCTATCGGATGTCGCACCCATCCTTGAGAACCTGGGGCTGGGAATCATTAGTGAGAAAGCATTTCAGTTGCGCTCAGAATCAAGCGAAGTGGTTTGGCTGCACGACTTTTCAATTTATGGCAGTGAGTTTCAAGACAAGCTCAGTGACGAATTAAAAGAAAATTTTGAAGATGGATTCAGAGCTATTTGGGAACAACGTGTCGATGACGATGATTTCAACTCTTTAATCATTCGCGCCGGTTTAAAGTGGCGCGATGTAGCATTGCTGCGAGCTTATGCGGCGTACATGAAGCAGATTCAGTCTGGATACACACCGCAATTTATCGCGGAAACACTGGGCAGGCATGCTGAGGTTTGCGCATCACTAGTAGACTATTTCAACTTATTGTTTGATCCGAATCAGCAGGCAGGCCAAAAGAAAAGCGCTGATGCTGCCAAAGCACGAATAACTGCGGCGATTGACGAGATCACCAATCTCGCGGAAGACAGCATTCTTCGAGCTTATCTCAATTTGATTGATGCTACTCAGCGGACTAACTATTTTCAGCGGGACAGAAATGGCCGTTCCAAAGATTATTTCTCATTCAAGTTCCTGCCGGGAGAAATCGTCGGTATACCACTGCCCAGGCCCAGGTATGAGATTTTCGTTTACGCCAGAAAGATGGAAGGTGTGCATCTGCGAGGAGGAAATGTAGCCCGTGGCGGACTACGATGGTCAGACCGTGGCGAGGACTATAGAACAGAAGTGTTAGGGCTTGTGAAGGCACAACAGGTTAAAAACTCAGTAATCGTGCCGGTTGGCGCCAAAGGCGGATTCGTTGTAAAGGAAGACTCTAAAGACAGAGAAGAATTTATGGCGAAAGGGGTTGACTGCTATAAAACATTCATTCGCGGCCTGCTTGACATCACTGACAACCTGGTAGATGGGAAATTAGTGGCTCCTGCAGAGGTTATAAGGCGCGATAGCGATGATCCTTATCTGGTTGTTGCTGCTGATAAAGGCACAGCAACCTTTTCAGATATTGCCAATGGCATAGCCAGCGATTATGGGTTCTGGTTGGGAGATGGCTTTGCGTCAGGCGGAAGCAATGGTTATGACCACAAACAAATGGGAATTACCGCTAAAGGTGCCTGGATATCGGTACAGCGTCATTTTCGTGAATTAGGCATTAATGTTCAGAAGCAGGATTTCACCGTCGTTGGTATAGGGGATATGTCGGGCGATGTGTTTGGCAATGGCATGTTGCTCTCCAGGCATATTTGTCTTGTGGCAGCATTTAATCACATGCACATTTTCATCGATCCAGACCCGAATGCAGCAGCAAGTTTTAGGGAGCGGCAACGCCTGTTCCGCAAGCCAGGGTCTGCCTGGTCAGACTATAACGAGAAATTGATATCTCGTGGCGGCGGAGTTTTTTCCAGGTCAGATAAATCTATTCCAATCTCGAACCAAATGAAAAAATGTTTCTTAATTGAACAGAGCTCTTTAACTCCTGACCAGCTAATTCATCAATTGCTGAAAAGTCCTGTTGACCTGATCTGGAATGGTGGAATTGGGACATACGTAAAAGCAAGTTATGAAAATCATGCACAGGTTGGTGACAAAGCCAATGATGGTCTCCGCGTTGATGCTCAGGATTTGCGCTGTAAGGTGATTGGGGAAGGGGGCAATCTCGGGTTAACACAGGCAGCGCGCATTGAATATGGGCTGGCAGGTGGTATCTCAGCAACAGATTTTGTCGATAACTCTGCCGGTGTCGATTGTTCTGATCATGAGGTCAATATCAAGATCTTGCTTAATGATTTACAGCGCCATGACAAACTCTCTGAAGCTAAACGGAATCGTTTATTGGAGTCGATGACGGATGGTGTGTCGGATTTAGTGCTGCAGAATAATTATGCGCAAGTGCAAACAATAGGCATTGCATGTGCCCAGGCAGACGTTCGTCATCGCGAATACAGAGATCTGACTAATTTTTTAGAAGCCAATGCTGACTTAGATAGAGAGTTAGAGTCTTTACCAGATAGCGATGGATTTGAAGAGCGTTCAGCTCGTAATCAATTCCTAACCCGGCCAGAACTTGCAGTGCTTACTTCGTATATGAAGATGTACTTGAAAGCGACTTTGGTTGATGCAGACTATCTGGACAATCCTTACCTCGAATCATATTTACATCAGGCTTTTCCGACCAGGCTTGTAAACAGCTACCGTAAAGAACTGGTTCAGCATCCCCTCAAGAAAGAGATCATAGCAACACAACTGGCGAACGAAGTTGTGAATCTATTGGGACCGAGCTTTGTTTATCGCATGGTAGATTCAACGGCTTCCTCTGTAAGTGAAGTTATCAAGGCAGCAATCATTGCTATAGACATATATGAAGTAAGAAACCCGTGGTCAGCCATTGAGGCGCTGGACTATAAAGTGCCAAATTCGGTTCAAACTGACATGATGGGCCGTTTGGTGCGCCTGGTGCGTCGTGCTACTCGCTGGTTGTTGCGCAATCGCCGTGCTGATCTGGACTGGCAGGCTGATACCGAGTTTTTCAGGAAAAATATTGCGCAGCTCCGGCCTATGCTCCCGGGCAGATTACCTGAAGAGTTCCAGCAGATGTTTGCTGAAAAGTTAGGTAGCTTGAAACATCAGGGTGTACCCGATTCATTGGCTTTGGAAATTTGCCGAGCCGACTTTTTGTTTCCTGCAACCAGTCTGGCAGAGATTAGTGATGGAACTGGTGAAAAGCTTTTATCAGTGGTTAATGTCTATTACGAGCTTGGTGAGCAACTACAACTGAATTGGCTGGGGCGTATGATTAATAAGTTGCCTGTCTCAAATTATTGGCAGGCACTGGCACGGGAAACGTATTTGGATGATCTTTCGTGGCAGCAACGCGCACTCACCTGCAATGTGGTTGAAAGCTGCAAAGGCACTAAGTCAGCGGTCGGTAAGGTCAAGCTGTGGCGTGAAAAATTTCAGGCTCAGATCCACAGGAGCAGCTCGATGTTACAGCAATTGCAGTCTGAGCCTAATCCAGACTATTCGATGTTTTCCGTCACACTTAGAGAGCTACTCACTTTAGCCCAATCAACGTCTTCTGCGGAGAAGCATTGATTGCTTAAGGAGCTTTTGATTAATGTTTGCGAGGCAGTTAGTGCAAGGCAAAAATCAGCGAAAAATCGCAGTTTACAGGTCATAAATGCGCATTTTGAGCTGATTTTTAACGCAGCAATAACAACGCAGGTAATTAATCAGAGGTTCTTTAATTTTTGCTGTCCTGGAAATCGAAATGGATTCAACTGAACAAGTTGAAAGTGGTTCTGTGCCAACTCTGGTTTTTTATACAACAGCCGGTTGTCATTTGTGCGAGTTTGCAGCCGAGGTGCTGAAGTATCTGCAGAGAGAAAGGACTATAGACGTACAGAGTTGTGATATTAGTGAAAATGAAGAGCTTATCGCGTTATATGGAATCAGAATTCCGGTAGTTAAAAACCCGGAAACAGCAGAAGAAATCGGTTGGCCATTTGATGTTGAGCAGTTAGCTAAATTACTTGGCTGATAGCAGCTATGGGGTTAGCTGTAGAAGTTTGGACTTGATATGCCAGGGTTCAAACCCAACCCCAAATGAATCATCCGTTGAGTAACGAATATCTACATATCTCAGCCTGGCTATACGCTGAGACTCCTCAGTGCTGGAAAAGTCTGCGGTAAAGTTTCCTGTACCCAAGCCAATCCTGCTGACCTTTCCCCTGAAACTAAGCCAGTTGTTCGTAGACTTTTCTCCTAAGCGACCTGCCCAGCAAACTGCACAGGGGGATAATTTAACGAGCTATGTGGCACTGACTGTATTGTAGTAGTGCCGCCACTGGCTAATATATTCTCTGGCTTCATCCAGTGTTCTGAACCAGTGCTGATTCAAACAGCCTGACCGAAACCTGCCATTGAAATTTTCCACAAACGCATTTTGTGCCGGTTTGACCGGCTGAATAAAACTGAGCCTAACCTGCCGCTCCTTTCACCAGAAGAACATCGCCTTACTGGTAAACTCACGACCATTATCACAGACAATGGCCTGTGGCTTATTTCTATGTGCAATCACTGTTGATAAACATCGTGCTACACGCTCACCGGAGACCGATAAATCCGTGAGTTGTCCCACACATTCTCGACTGTAATCATCCACTGCATTTAATACCCGGAAGCGCCTGCCGTCACTGAGCTCATCGGATACAAAGTCCATTGGCTTGTGTCGGTATTAGCATTGGCAAGCACGGCCGGTATAGCTTCTTGCGCCGCTTTGTCCTGACCTGCAAATTTTCCTCGGTATACAGGCGGCAGGTAGGCTTTCTATTCACCACCAAACCTTCCTGTTTCAACAGGGCGTGCAACATCAAATAACCCTAGACTGGCTACTGCGTAGCCAGCTCCTTCAGACGCTGACGAAGGGCACTGTCGTCGCAGTGTTTCGGCTGATAACGATAACTGGCGCACGACAATCTTAGCAGGCCACAGGCACGACGCTCGCTCAGGGAATGTTCTTTCTTTAGATAATCAATCACCGGGTGCTTTGCACGTGGCCCTGCCACTTTTTTGATAACACATCCTTGAGCGCGATATTGTCCAACATGGTATCAGCTAACACCCGTTTCAGATGGGCATTCTCAACTTCCAATTCACGCAGTCGTTTCGCCTCATTGATATCCATGCCACCAAACTTCGATTTCCACTTATGGAAGGTGCTTCTGCCGATCTCGTAGCGCCGACAGATATCGTCGACCCTACAACCTGACTCCTGCTCCTTCAAGATGTTGATGATCTGAACTTCGTTGTACCGTTTACGTTTCATATGCTTTCTCCTCTTCATCAGTGCAGGGGAGAAAGTCCATTTTACTATGGCCTACTTTTTGGGGGAAAGGTCACTGCCGACATCAAAATCTCTTACTCCAGGAAACGCATGTCCTGGGGGTGCTAAAGATCTTGATGCGCTGGATAGGTTGCCGCTCGCTTCTATGGTTTTAAACAGGAACACATGTATCTATTTGGCATTACTGCGTACACCTGACGTTGGTATTAATTGATCACCCACATCAGCCCGCAATTTGTTATACAAATTAAGGAACCTCTGATTAATTACCTGCGTTATTATTGCTGCGTTAAAAATCAGCTCAAAATGCGCATTTATGACCTGTAAACTGCGCTTTTTCGCTGATTTTTGCCTTGCACTGACTGCCTCGCAAACATCAATCAGAGGCCCTTAAGCGATTCGCCTTTTAATAAGAAGTGGGGTTTTGGCAACATCATTCTTAAGAATTGCATCTGTTATATTGAGGTTGATTTTCCTGCCAAAGAATCCGTAGCGATGCGGGTTAACAAAAAATGCTTCCTCCAGGAACTCCAGCTCATCGCCTCAAACCTGCCAATTTGGGAGAAGCTACGACCGGTTCGCAGCATTTCGCCAAAACTCATGAGGTTGGGATTGTCACGGCCCATATAAGACTCAACTCTCGCGAGGTATCTTGTGGTCTCCAGCAAAACTGTCTTGTATTCGGAGTCTGGAAAAATGTCGCTGGCAAATATGGCATCAAGGCTCCTCAGCTTCCTCAAACAGGCAACAATTTGCTCGTCACTGAGCTCCGCGATTTCTATTCCATTATTGTTCAGAAAGTCTTGCGACGGCGAATCTTTAATTGACAGCGTTGGTGCTGGAGTAGGAATGCCTTTTTCAGGCTGGATGTCGGCGATCTCAACCGGTGTAAATTCGAAACTGGGCACCGGTTTGCGGAACCAAAGCTGCGTCAGTCGATGTTGTGATGGAAGGAGAAGCAGGGTGTTATCTGACCAGTAAAGAATCTGCCGATTGCAGGCGTCGTCACATGTAACGGTGCTAGCTGTAAAGAAACCCGCTGAAAACATGCGTTTTCATTACAACCCGACTGCTCTAATTTTGAGACCTGTTTTTAATGCTCCATGCTACGGCTCTGATGTTGCTCCTGGCAATGACATTACATAGCGCCTGAGAGCGTGAACTTAAGTGGTTATGAAATATAACAAAAATACCTCTGCTGCGACCACCTCTAAACTTGTGCTGGCAAGCCAAACAAACGCCTGGCATTAGCTGTAGTGAGCTCAGCCACTTCCTGTTCGCTTTGTCCTCGACAGGCTGCGATCGTTTTTAGCACTTCCACCAAGTGTTTTGGTTCATTGCGTCGGCTCTTCGGTTTTGGCTCAAGGCTACGTGGCAGTAAATAGGGCGCATCGGTTTCTATTAACAAGCGTTCATCTGGGATTAGTCTGACATGCTGCTGTAACTCCAAGCCGCGACGTTCATCACATATCCATCCTGTAATTCCGATGTACATGTCCAGATTTATATAATCCTGCAACGCTGCCTCAGTGTCAGTGAAGCAATGCACCACGCCCCCAGAGATATCTGCTCTATAGCGACTTAGAATTTGTAAAAAATCATCATGCGCATCACGTTGATGAAGAAACAAAGGTTTTTGGACTTGTTTCGCCAGTTCCAAATGCTGCTCAAAAACATGTAACTGGTTATCACAAGGGGAGTAATTGCGATTAAAATCCAGCCCCGTTTCGCCAATGGCCACTACTTCAGAGGTAGAAGCCAATTCTTCGATTGCATTAAATGCCGGGCTATCCATTGCGTCAGCCACGTGGGGATGGAAACCTGCGGTAGAGGAAAAAAGATCCCGCTGCTGAGATGCCATCGCTTGAGCCGCGGTGCTGGTCTTTAAATCAGTACCAGTGAGGATTATGTGATTCAGCTCAGCGTTGCGAGCATCTTGAACCACCTGATCGAAATCCTGCTCAAACGATACATGAGTCAAATTGGCGCCGATATCAATGAGTTCCATACTTCCCCGATAGCCCGGTATTTTGATTTCGGCGCAGAGTCTAAAGCAAGCGTTGAGATCGCGCCAGCACAGGCAGAATCTGGCTATTCCAACCCTGTTAGCTGATAATAAGGTTATTCAAACATGTTTTAAGAGCAATTCCTTGGGCACAAAAGTCGCAAAAAAGAATTTGAACTGGGCTGAACTAGGTTTCCAGTATCTGCGCACTGATTTCCGTTTCACCGCCAGTTATATCGACGGTCAGTGGAGGAAAGGTTCCCTGGTGGATAACGAAATTATCGGTGTCCATGAGGGCGCACCATCATTACATTATGCACAGCAGTGTTTTGAGGGTATGAAAGCGCAAACAGCCGAGGATGGGCGCATTCTGCTATTCCGCCCTGATTTGAACAGTGAACGCATGAATCTCGCTGCTCCGCGACTGCTTATGCCGGAAGTGCCACAGGCGCTTTTCATGCAGGCCGTAGAAGAAACTGTGAGAGCCAATTATGCGTGGATACCACCTTTTGGTTCTGGTGCTTCTTTATATATTCGACCCATGCTGATCGGTGTGGGGGAAAACCTTGGGCTCAAACCCGCGCACTCATACGAGTTCCGCGTTTTTGTTTCTCCCGTAGGGCCATACTATAAAGAAGCAGGACTGGCGGTTATTAGTCTGGCTGTCTCTACTATCGACAGAGCAGCACCCAATGGGACTGGCAGCTTTAAAATTGGCGCCAATTATGCCGGCGGCTTGCTTGCCACGAGGAAAGCGCAGGAGCTAGGTGCAAACGAGGCGCTTTATTTAGATTCTGCCGAAGGGCGATTTATTGATGAGGCAGGCAGCGCCAATATTATCGTAGCTATGGCCGACGGCAGTCTGGTTACTCCAGCTTCCAACGCAATACTTCCCAGTATTACCCGTCGTTCCTTAATGGATATCGCAGGAAAAACCCTGGGCATGGAAATTGCCGAACGGCCTATTGAACTGAGAACTGAATTCAATGAATTTGAAGAGCTTGGGGCCTGTGGAACGGCGGCAGTGTTGTCGCCAGTAGGGCGCATCTGGTTCGATGACCAATGGAATATCGTTAATGGCAGCCATGGTGGGGATGGTCAAACCGTTGGGCC
The DNA here is from genome assembly GCA_965198435.1 of uncultured Pseudohongiella sp. Lineage (GTDB taxonomy): Bacteria > Pseudomonadota > Gammaproteobacteria > Pseudomonadales > Pseudohongiellaceae > UBA9145. Next base: position 2,029,611 of record OZ240664.1, read on the forward strand.
GGTTATGCAGAAGTTGTACGACACATTAATCGGCATTCAAATCGGCGAGCTGGAAGATAGCTTCGGCTGGCTGCACGAGGTAGAAATCCAGGGAGCCTCTGATTAATGCTTGCGAGGCAGTTAGTGCAAGGCAAAAATCAGCGAAAAAGCGCAGTTTATAGGCATAAATGCGCATTTTGAGCTGATTTTTAACGCAGCAATAGCAACGTGGGTAATTAATCGGAGGTTCCCTAGTTCATCATCTTTTCGTCATCATTTCTTCTTTAAATAGCCCTAAACGCATAATTTCTATCGATGTGCTGCCTGGCGCTTATTGGTGCCTGCTGGGTAGAAATCACAAATTCAGCCCTTCGAGTCAATTGATAAGCGTTTTTGCGGCAGAGATTTGCACGCTTATATCCGTCTCTCGTCTCTTTGAGATTTTCTGGAATTTTTTTGAAGGTATTTCAGCAGCCCTGGAGACCAGAGAATACGTGGCCTGCAAGATGGTTAGATAGCGACTCGATAAAAATCCGGGACTTGACCGCAAAGAAACTTGCCCTTATATATGTGCGCTGCCTGGGAATGGGGCAGGTCAAATAGCTAAGCAGTAGTTAAGTAATAGTAAGAAATCCATGCCAAAGTCACTGGTTATTGTAGAGTCACCCGCGAAAGCGAAGACTATCAATAAGTATTTAGGCCCCGAGTATGTGGTCAAATCCAGCGTAGGTCACATTCGTGATCTGCCTGTCAGCGGCAATGCTAAAGCCATAGACACTAAAGCGAGAGTTGCTGCTGCGGCTAAGACTCGCAAAATGAAGCCAGCAGAAAAAGCGGCTTATAAAAAGAAGAAAGCCAAACAACAGCTTGTCAGTCGAATAGGTATAGATCCAGAAAAAGGCTGGAAAGCGAATTACCAAATCCTGCCTGGCAAAGAAAAAGTCGTCAATGAGTTAAAGAAGCTCGCACAGAATGCAGAGAACATTTATCTCGCCACCGATCTTGATAGAGAAGGAGAAGCCATCGCCTGGCATCTAAAGGAGGCGATTGGTGGTGATCCCGAGCGGTTCAAGCGTGTGGTTTTCAATGAGATTACCAAGCGCGCCATAACCAACGCATTTTCTGAGCCCGGTGAGCTCGATATGCGATACGTGGAAGCGCAGCAAGCGCGCCGCTTTCTGGATCGCGTTGTTGGATTTATGGTATCCCCACTGTTGTGGGAAAAGGTTGCCAGGGGTCTCTCTGCAGGTCGCGTGCAATCAGTTGCTGTGCGCCTCGTGGTAGAGCGAGAACAGGAGATTCGAGCCTTTATTCCTGAAGAGTTTTGGGAAGTGTTTGGCGATCTCGCCACTGCAGGCAAAGATAAGCTTCGCTGCCAGGTTGTTAAACAGAGTGGTGAGAATTTCCGCCCTGGTAGCAAAGCAGAAACCGATGCTGCGCTGGCAATACTCGAAACAGCGGACTATGAAGTATCGAAGCGGGATGACAGACCCACTTCATCTAAACCGCGTCCCCCTCTTATTACATCGACTCTGCAGCAAGCTGCCAGCACCCGGCTTGGGTTTGGGGTTAAAAAGACCATGTTAATGGCGCAGCGCCTGTATGAGGCTGGATACATTACTTATATGCGTACCGACTCAACGCATTTGAGCAATGACTCGATTGCAATGTGTCGTGACTATATCGAGCAGAACTTTGGTAAGGGGTATCTTCCAGAGAAGCGGATTTTTTACAGCTCAAAGGAGGGTGCGCAGGAAGCCCATGAAGCTATTCGTCCGAGTGATGTGACAGTTCTGCCGAAAGATTTACGCGCCATGGAGCAGGATGCGGTTCGTCTCTACGGTTTGATCTGGAAATTCTTTGTAGCCTGTCAGATGCCGCCGGCGCGCTACTTGAGCAGTAGTATCACAATCGCTGCCGATAAGTTTGAGCTTCGTACTAAAGGCAGAATCATGCAATTCGATGGCTACTTAAAGGTAATGCCATCTAAAGAGGAAGATGTTGTGCTGCCGGCAATTGAGGTCGGAGAAGTGCTGACACTTGAAAAACTCGATCCATCCCAGAACTTCACCAGGCCGCCAGCTCGATTTACTGAAGCGAGTCTGGTTAAAGAACTGGAGAAACGGGGAATTGGTCGTCCTTCTACTTACGCATCGATTATTTCCACTATTCAGGATCGCGGTTATGTCCGTGTAGAAAGTAAACGATTTTATGCATTAAAGATGGGTGATATTGTTGCCGAGCGCTTGATTGAGAGCTTTGAAGATCTGATGGGCTACGACTTCACGGCCAAGATGGAAGATTCTCTGGACCAGGTTGCATCCGGGGATATAGATTGGAAACAATTACTCAATAATTTCTACGAAGGCTTCAGCGCGCAACTTGAGAAAGCTCAAGCCGAAGAAGGTGGGATGCGCCTTAATGACCCGACAGGCACAGACATCCCTTGCTCTGAATGCGGCAGAAATATGCAAATCCGTACGGCATCCACAGGTGTTTTCCTGGGATGTTCTGGATACTCTCTTCCTCCGAAAGAGCGTTGCAAGAGTACTATTAATCTGACGCCAGGTGATGATGCAATTCGTACAGATACGGCTGAAGAAGCGGAAGAACGAGAGAATGTCTTGTTGCGTAAAAAGCGACGCTGCCATATCTGTAATACTGCTATGGAACCCTATCTGATCGATGAGAAACGTAAGCTGCATGTTTGTGGCCGTAATCCAGATTGTTCAGGCTTTCAGGTAGAAGAAGGCATATTCAAGATACGTGGCTATGAAGGACCTGTTATCGAATGTGATAAATGTGGTTCCGACATGCAGTTAAAAACAGGCCGTTTTGGGAAGTATTTTGGTTGTACCAATGAAGGGTGCAAGAATACCCGTAAACTTCTACGTAATGGTGAGCCAGCGCCACCAAAAATGACGCCAGTGCCAATGCCTGAATTGCTGTGTGAAACTGTAGATGATCATTATCTGTTACGTGACGGTGCTTCAGGTTTGTTTTTGGCAGCAAGCCAGTTTCCTAAAAATCGTGAAACCAGAGCACCCTTGGTTGAAGAGTTGCTTCCCCATAAGAATGAAATCGATCCCAAGTACAGTTTTCTCTTGTCAGCACCAACCGAAGATGATGAAGGTAATAAAACCTTGGTGCGTTTCAGTCGCAAAACTAAGGAGCAGTATGTGCAGACTGAGGTCGATAAGAAGGCGACTGGCTGGAAGGCTTTTTATAAGGGCGGTAAGTGGGAAATGGCACGCCCTGAAAAGAAAAATGCTGCCCGTAAAAGAACCAGGAAGAGGACAAAAAAGAAATCCTGATCACCAGGGAACCTCTGATTAATTACCTACGTTGTTATTGCTGCGTTAAAAATCAGCTTAAAGTGCGCATTTATGGCCTATAAACTGCGCTTTTTCGCTGATTTTTTGCCTTGCACTCACTGCCTCGCAACCATTAATCAGAGGCTCCCTGGTTTTTAAATCCTTGATGAATTCTCGGGCGTCTCTTAAATGAAATTCAACGCTGGACTAAAACCAGCGTTGCTACACCTCATCAGATTTGTCTACGGATCACACCAACACTGATACCCTCGATCGCAAAACTTTGGCTCCGCAAATCCACTTCAATCGGTGAAAAGTCCGGGTTTTCCGCAATCAAATTCAATGTATATTTATTATGTGTTTTTTCCAGACGCTTAACAGTGACTTCATCTTCAATACGCGCAACGATTATGTCGCCATTGTCAGCACGATCGGTTTTATGCACTGCTAAAAGATCGTCTTCGTAGATACCGACGTCGATCATACTGGTACCTTTAACAGTCAGCAGATAATCAGCAGCCGGGGTGAACATGTCAGGGGGCACATCACAGTAATCTGCAATTGACTCTTCAGCCAGGATTGGACTACCTGCCGCCACCTGGCCAACAATGGGTAATCCCAATTGTTCGCTGATAGGGAGGCGGATTCCCCTGGAGGTACCTGGCTTTATCTCAATTGCGCCTTTGCGAGCCAGTGCGCGTAGATGTTCTTCTGCGGCGTTAGGCGATTTGAAACCCATTTCCTGTGCAATCTCCGAACGGGTAGGAGGGAATCCGGTTTCATGCAGATAATCTTTGATGTAATCGAGTATTTGTTCCTGCCGTGTAGTAAGTTTGTTCATCGGTACTTCCTCAGCTTTTCTCAGTTTTTCCTCAGGCATCACACAGGGTCTGAAGGGCCTGGCCAGTTGAGCATCTACGCCCACGGAACCAAACATAATGGTCTGGCACTGCATTTATTTACCTTTATCCACCTTTATCGCACTTATTCATCAATGCCAAACGGAATAACTGTAATTATATACAGTTATCTGGGTTTCATGAACAATCTTTAATTCTTTTTATATTTGTATCAAATACAAATGCTTATGAAGCATTCATGAGTAAGGTGAGAGATATTAAGAGGCTCATATTGAGCGGTTAGCTTTAAAATTACAGTAATTGGAAATCGTCTCCGAGATCTAATAATTCGGGTTCGATAGCAGACAGTGCGCCGGAGAAATTTTCCGGAACCACGGTTTGATCTGAATAGATCTGATCTTCGATATTAAGTTCGTAGGGGCTGCGCCAATCTTCTGGTGCTTCAGCAGGCGCCAGATAGAGAGTTTGCCAGGTAGCAGCATCGTATTCACCAACTTCACCATCGATCATCTGAATTTCGATAGTGTCACTGGCATCATCAATCGCAACGACTTCGAACAAGCTGCCATTAGTGACATCTTGATACCAGCAAGAAACTTCAGGCGCGGGTGTGTTCATTGCATTGCCCTCCGACGATTTCAACCAACTGTATTGCTATTGCGAATAGTTGCTACTACGAATAAAAGCTCCCCAAATGGCTTGCACCTGACTAATGAATCAATTTCTATAGTAGTGAAACGGAGGATAATTAACAGCGATTTTTGACTAAAAATTGTTACAAGCTGAACGACTGAATTAACACTGAACGCTAACTGTTTGAACCACTGATAAATCTCTCTATACTCAGCAATCGATTTATTTTTCGTCTGTTCGAATATTTCTTATGAAAAATCACTCGCAATTTCCTGGTGCTTTGATGCTGGATATTAAAGGGCCCAAATTGAGCCAGGAAGATGTAGATTTATTGAATCGTCCTTGTGTGGGTGGGCTGATTTTATTCAGCAGAAACTACAGTGACCCGGTGCAACTGCGTGAGTTAGTCAAGGCAATCAGAGAGTCCAGGCCTGAAATAATTATTGCGGTTGATCAGGAGGGTGGGCGTGTTCAACGATTTCGAGAAGGTTTCCTAGCACTTCCACCTTTGCATAAGCTGGCTGAAATTTACCAACAGGACAGCGACACGGGCCTCAAATTAATCAAAACTCATGCTTGGGCAATGGCTTCAGAGATACTGCATTTTGGAATTGACATTAGTTTTGCACCGGTTCTGGATCTTTATAACTCTGCGTCTCAAGTGATCGCCGAAAGAGCGTTCAGTGATGATGTGAGCAAGACTGTCCAAATGTGCCGTGCCTATATTGGTGGTATGCATGAGGCTGGAATGATAGCGACTGGTAAGCATTTTCCGGGGCATGGCACTGTGGTGGCGGATTCACACGAAACTGTGCCGGTAGATAACCGGCCCGCCGATGAAGTACTTGCCACTGATTTCCAGGTATTTGCTCAATGTGCTGATTTGCTCGATGCGATAATGCCTGCACATGTACTGTATCCGGCAATCGACAGTGAGAGTGCCGGATTTTCTCGAGTTTGGATTCAGCAAAAACTTCGGGGACAATTGGATTTTCAGGGGATGGTTTTTAGTGACGATCTCAGTATGACTGCTGCATTAGCAGGCGGGGGCCCTGCTGAGCGGGCTGAAAGGGCCCTGTCTGCAGGTTGCGATATGGTGTTGGTATGCAATAACAGGGGTTCAGCTCTGGCTATCGCGGATTTTTTGGAAGCATCTTCACACCCTGGTTGCGCCAAGCTGGCTGGCTTGCGTGGATCTCCTGCTCCAGATAATGCGAATCTCTATGAGACTGAGCGTTGGCGGAGCGCAGTTTCTGATCTGCAGTCCATGTCCGTGTCGGCAGACGGGCAATCAGGACAAAATTTGTTGGGGTAATTGGATGACTTTAGAAGAGTTGCTGGGTTTGGATACTCTCGGCGAGTTGAACTGGGGTTTAGAGATTTTCACAATCGTGACTCTTACCCTTATTGCTCGTTTCATAGCCATGCGTGGTCTAAGTGTATTGAAACGGCAGTTTGCCAAAACCAGAAACGCCTGGGACGACGCAGTTTTTGAAGCGGCTCATGGGCCGATCAGTTGGTTCATCTTGATCATGGGTTTGCTGTGGGCAGTAGATATCAGCGAGGGGTATCTGACAACTGAGCTTTTCAGCGCACAAAACCTTGATGTGGTGCGACAGGTGACTTTTATCGCACTGGTTATAATGTTTCTGGTGCGTTTCATTACCCTGGCCGAAGACCGTATTCTTGAGAATCTCAAAGAAGAGTCAGGAGAAGATCAAACCAGTATAGACCCAACAACGCTGCATGCATTGGCCAAACTTCTACGCCTGTCTGTGATTATTTCCGGTGTACTGGTGGCCCTGCCGACGTTTGGCATTGAAATTACAGCCTTGCTGGCTTTCGGTGGAGTAGGGGGCATCGCTGTTGGTTTTGCCGCGCAGGATTTGCTGTCTAACTTCTTTGGCGGACTCATGATCTATCTTGACCGGCCTTTCGCAATTGGTGATTGGATTCGATCTCCTGATAGAGAAATTGAAGGCACCGTAGAAAGCATTGGCTGGCGCCTCACCGTTGTGAGAACTTTCGATAAGCGACCATTGTACGTACCGAACTCTGTTTTTAATAAACTTTCATTGGAAAACCCTTCCCGCATGAGTAATCGGCGGATTAAAGAAACCATTGGAATTCGCTATCAGGATTCAGAAAAGATGGGCGTGATCGTTAGTGAGGTAAAAGAGATGCTGCGCAACCATGATGAAATCGATAACAGGCAAACCCTGATTGTAAATTTTAATGGTTATGGACCATCGTCTTTAGATTTCTTTATTTATACATTTACCAACACCACTAACTGGATTCGCTTCCATGAAATTAAGCAGGATGTGCTACTTAAGATTATTGCAATAGTGCATGCCAACGGTGCTGATTTCGCATTTCCTACTACCACCTTAGATGGATTGGAAAACTTAAAACCTGAACCTGATCCTGCATGAACGATAGTGAAATAACGCCAGAGAAAATCGAGCAGGTCAGCGCGCGAGCAATCTGTCTGCTTACCACGGATGAGGTTGAGTCTGTTCTTGATGATTTGGCAAATCAGATTACAGCCAGGCTGCGCAATGAGAATCCTATTTTGGTCAGCGTAATGAATGGTGCTGTTATCACGGTCGGCAAGTTAGCGACACGCTTAAATTTTCCTTTAAAAATGGATTATTTGCACGCTACCCGCTATCGCGACAAAACAAATGGGAGCGAGCTGGAATGGAAGCATTATCCGGAGAGTGACTTACGTGAGCAGGTCGTGCTGGTGGTCGATGATATTCTGGATGAGGGTGATACTTTAGCCGCAATAAAGGAATATATACTGGCGCAGAGTGCGAAGGCGGTTTACATTGCCGTTTTAGTGAACAAGTTGCATGACAGAAAAGTGCAGGGCCTATCTGCCGACTTTGTCGGTGTGGAGATTGAGGATAAATACCTTTATGGATACGGCATGGATTACAAAGGTTACCTGCGTAATGCGCCAGGTATTTATGCGGTAGATTCAGATGACTGTGGCTGACTGTGATAGACAGACTAGGGCCTGTTCACACTAATTGAGTGGCCTCTGCTAGAGGGCATGTTTGCGCTCAGCAAGGCAGAAAGAGTGCCGTATATAACTATATATAAACGATTGATAACGAAGCTGGGCGCAAACATGCGCCTGGCCCTTCGGGTTATAGCTAAAAAGTGCCACCTGTCGTTGCTCGTTGCTCATTTGGAATCACCAAAATACGCTCCTCGCGCCTCAATTGGCGCTTTTTTAGTCACAACAGAGATCACTCAATGAGTGTGAACAGGCCCTGGAAAAAACCCTTTGAGTGACTCTTCCAGTGTGACAAAATCATGACAGTGATTACGCGTTGCCCTGAGTAAAAGCCGACTGCTGATTTCTGTAGACTTAGGGAGCCTCTGATTAATGTTTGTGAGGCAGTTAGTGCAAGGCCAAAATCAGCGAAAAAGCGCAGTTTATAGGTCATAAATGCGCATTTTGAGCTGATTTTTAACGCAGCAATAACAACATAGGTAATTAATCAGAGGTTCCCTAGCGCAGTTCCACAAGCTGCGGTATGGCCGTGAGCAACAGGGCTTTTTTGATGGGCCTGGATTCCATTGCCTGAAACATCGCTTCGTAATCATCCAGCTGATCTTGATATTTCTTCTTTTGTTCCTCTATAAACTCCTCAACAGGAACATTTTCCCCAGGTTCGCTACTCTTGTAATCAATAATCCAGCGCACATCATCAGAGTCTACAAAACTTCGGTCTACAATTCGGTTATTCAAATAGCCTTTGCCAGCACGACTTAGTGATAATTCACAGCTGCTGTCTTGTAAGCTATTGTTAAACAGCCAGGCCAAATCGGTATGTCCTACTGTTTCCAGGACATTTTTTTCAATAGATTGGATCACAGCGGTGGTTTTTTCAGTGGATAAATTCAAAGACCTGAGCTTGAGTTGCCAATAGGAATGCATTGATACAATGGATTGTAAAAACTGCTCTTTGTCATTTGATTCCGTGTAATGTTCGAGGCATTGATGAATCAATACACCTTTTAGACTTTCTAATTCGAAGCGCGATTTTTCAATAGCCTCTTCCTGATTGTCGTCAGCCTCAAGCTGTTTAAGCTGCTGCTCCATGAGTGTAAGCTCTTCTTGTTCCAATCGTAAAGAGGGCTCTAATCGGCGTATAGGCACAGGTGACGTCAATCCATCTGTAGTGCCTATATCCGTACCCGTATCCGTTACCAAATCCTCGGCTTTGTACAGGGTCAGCTCTGACGAATCTGTAATCGCATCCCAGATTTTTCCAAGCAGGCCATTTAAGCCGGGGCTTAACAATTCCCCAGAATCATCCAGGCCCAGTGATGCAAACAGCCAGGCGGATTTCTTTGCCCGAGTCACCGCGATATAAAGCAGCCGCGTGCTTTCAAGCTGGTTCTTTAATTTTTGTTCATGGCGCAGTAGTTGATACAACTGGCTGTCGGATTTGCCAGTGGCGTTTAAACCGGCCATGAAAAGTCTATTATCACCCTGGCGGTTTAGTCTTTCATGCCAAACCAGCAATGGCTTCCCATCGCTTCTGGTACCACGGTTAAGAGCAGGGAGAATTACATGATCATATTCAAGACCTTTTGCTTTATGCATAGTCAGCAGATGTAATCGGCTCGAGTTTGAATCTGCAGAACTGGGCACAAATGCAGAATTCACTGCTTCTTCGAATTCAGTAAAACTGGCGATCCCACCAGCGCATTCTTTTTCAGTTAACAGGCTAAAGAATCGCTGTGCGGATTCTAGTTCCAGTGGGCTTGTGCAAACGCCAGGGCCTCGGAGTAAGTTCCAGATAGCTTCTACTGAATGCCTTAGATTTCTGCGACCTCGCATTGACAGCATGTACTGCATCGTTTGAATAAATGGTGTAAGAACCGATCGAGCTCTGTCTGAAAGCGAGGCTATTGATTCAAACTGCTGAATTGCAGTCCAGATATCCAGCTCATCAAATCTATGGTTCGCTAAAGCGTGTAAGTCACTCACGCCCAGCCCGCACCAGGGGGCCCTTAGCATTGCAATCCAGGCTAATCGGTCACCAGGATTAAGAATGATCCTGGTGATGGCCATTAAGTCATCAATGATCGCAAGGCTATTCAGCCTGTCTATGTCGGTGGCAGACCATTTCAGTTCAGCTTCGCGCAAGCCTTGGACGATTGAAGAGAGGTGACTTCTGTTGCGCACGAGAATTGCAATATCATCATCCGGGTATTCCTGATACAGGCGTTGAGCTCTTGCCACCACCGCTGCCGCTTCGGCTTGATCGGCTAACCGTTTGTCTTCTTTCTCAAACGTGATGATAGACGTGTGTACACTTTGATTTTCAATAGCGGAATGAAACGCATCTGCTGGTGAGTAGGGAACTGCTCCTCTTGATATATCGATTTGTTCAGGAAATGAAGCGCCAAAAACCTGATTAACCCAGTTTACGATGTTGGCCTGGGAGCGAAAGTTTGCTGTTAATCGCAATGTGCTTAAAGCGACTGTTCTAAGTCCGTTCTCCCAGACATCCAGGTAGATGCCAACGTTTGCATTGCGGAATCCGTAACAGGACTGCATCGCATCACCCACCAGGAATAAACTCCGGTCATCACTGTTTTCCCAGCCAGTGGTAAGTTTTTCCAAAAGTATTAGCTGGAAGTATGACGTATCCTGAAATTCATCCACGAGTATATGGCGAATGACATGATCGAGTGCCATAGCAATATCGGTGGGATTATTTTCCTCGCCCAATGCCAGCATTGCGCTATTGCTGATCTGAGTATAGTCGACAACGCCCAGTTGCTGCATTGCTATATAGAGCTCAGCGCTTAAATGATGTAATAAACTGAGGATCGAGGTGAGAAAATTCCATTGATCTTTATCTATATCTGGAGAGGGGAGCAACCGAATGTAATTGAGAGACTCTAAAATTTCCGGGCTCACTGAAAACTTATCGATCAGCTGCAGACGCTGCTCCTTGTATTCAGCATTAATTGCTTTAAATTCGGCATCGCCAACAGTTTTGGCTGGAAAGCCGTGTTTGGCCTGGGCGGCAATCAACCATTTGGGTGTGTTGATATCCTGAGTCATTAAAAAGCTGAGCATCAAATTCCAGAGCTGTAGCTGACCAAGCTCTGTGCCCGGAAGTGTTTTCAGCGGTTTGAAATCAGGTAAAGATAGGCTTTCAGATTCCAGGCGATAGGCAATGGCATGATTGAAAAGTTTTACCAGCAAATCTTCTTCTGTCAGCAAGAGTTCTCGGAGTGAGGTGAGGGACTCGGTGATCCATTCACTGACATTGTCTTCCAGGTTTTCATCGCCTGTCCGACCAGGGACATTGAGTTTGAAAAGATGGTTATTCCATTGGTCTCGCTGTTGCAGCAAGTTGGCGAGTAAATCCTCGGCCTGTGCAATGTCATTATCAAGATGGACTAAGAGCGCTTCGATGTCGGCGGCAATAGGACTATCAGTTTCCAGATACGCCAATGTATTGCGGATTGCTTCCCTAAAACAAAGATCAATATTCTCGAGTAACTGTGGGTCACCGCCTACCTGGGAGAGTACGGGAAGTTGCTTCGCAAGATAAAAACAAAAACTATCAATTGTCTGTACACGAAAGCGGGAAGGGTTATCCAAAAGATACCATCCCAGCTCTGCATCTTTAGCCAGGACCTCCCTGCCAATGCTTAATCTTAGATTTTCAATCTCGGAGTCTGGCTCATAGCCTTGAGAAATGCATTCCTGGCACCAGTTTAGCGAGCGTATGATTCTGTCGCGCATTTCACTTGCTGCTTTCTTGGTAAAGGTAATGGCCAGTACTTCTTCCGGGTGTTCACAGGTGACAAGCAATTTCATGTAACGCAGGGTCAACAGTTCGGTTTTGCCAGAACCAGCAGGTGCCTGTACGATAAACGAGTTCGTCACGTCAAGCGCCTGGTCGCGAGCTGATTGATCCAGGAGCGTGGAATGATCAGTCATCTAGTCGCTCCGCTCTTCTGCAGCGATGGATTTCTCTATAAATTGTGGCACCCGGCACAATGCACTTATTTGATAATTGCCCACTTGCTCGCTGTAATCACTGGGGTAGATAGATGCTATGCCGTCACGAAATTCATCAGCGATACTCAATACTGTCTGTTCAACCTGTTGTGAGAGGGCTTCCCAGTCCCTGTCCTCTGGTAATTTCTTATCTACCGATATTAATGAGGAATGAAACTCGTTGGACCTCATGACGCCTGAGTAACCTGTGCGTTCTGGATTGACATGAGCGATGACTACTGCAGAGATAGTATCCGCTGAGGCTGATCGCATAGCAGTTAAGTAAAATGGTAACTGCAAGTCCTGCGGTCTTTCGTTCAACCAGCTTGACAGACTTACGGGGCGCTTGCCTGTTTTATAGTCAATAACTGCCAATGATCCATCTGCCAGCCTGTCTATGCGATCAATCTTTAGGTTGAACTCCATGCCTCGGTATCGCCATGTCTGGGCCTGCTCAGTGGCAAGTACCGAATATTCAGAACGGGATTTCTCAACTTCAAGAAACTTATTCAGTAACTGGCTAAGACGAGCTCGTTCAATTTTGCTGAATCGAGGAGTCATCAAAGCTTGATGGAACCGTATAAGATGATTGATGGCGTGCCCGGCTGCTGCTTCACACAGTTTGAGCCTTGCTGAATCCGAGTAACTGGCTAATGTGCTCTGATCCTGTATTTGCTTGAATAAAAATTCCAATGCCTCATGCATCGCGGTGCCGCGCGCTGCCCGGCTCAGTCCTGTTTCGAAATGAGGTAGAGGTCGCGCATGAAGGCGGTGTGTTATGAATGCATGAAAAGGGCAGTTAGCCTGATCATTAAGTACGCCATGTCCACCCACGCTCTCGTTGCCTGGAGTAAAAGGAACGACTGCATCATCGAGAGCAATTTTAAGTTCGGGTTTCTCGGTGATTAAGTTGCTATAGCCAGTGATGGATTTTTGTGAGTGTGTTTCTTCGTGCGTAATGATGGAAAAGTGCTGTGCAAAACTACTACTTCTAAATTCCTGCTCCCCATCGGAATGGTGATGACTAGACTGTAAGCTGCCCAATACTGAGCTGCTCACTATGTCGAATGTGTCTTTCGCATGCTTTAGCTGTACAGCGGTGTGGCTACCAGGTAACTGCAATTCTTTTTGCAGCGCATAAGGTAAAAATGGCGAAGGGGAAACTGGAGGCGGCCAGACCTGATCGTTGAAATTCAGAAGCCATACGTGATCAAACTGCAATCCAGTCGCCTCAGTCATGCTGTACACTGAAATCTGACAGCGGCTATCAAATTGCTGTTGATGTTTTGAGCGGCGGCACAGGTTTCGTAATCGAGACAGAAGCTTCGGAAATGTTATTTCTCCAACAATAGGAGTAAGCACGCCAACTTGTTCCAATGATTCACTAAATCGTCGAACTGAGTTGCGTTGTGTGACGGTAAGTTTAGCGCCAGGCCAATTAAAAATTTCCAGAATTTCCAGGAGGAAGATTCGCCACTTGTCTGGAGTCGCAGTTTTCGGTAACCGGCGGAAACGTTCTCTAACACTTAACATGGCCGTCGCAAATTCATGGCAGGAATAACTCTTTCCCTCCTGATCTGCATAAAAGCTCAAACCCTGAGTTCGATATCGATTGGTAATTCGGTGTCTCAATTCTTTTTCCAGTTCAGCCCTGGCTCGCTGTTCTCCGCTATCTGGTAAGACAAAAGGTGAGCGCAACAGGCGGCAAAATTCTTCACTTTCCTGTTCGCTGTCAGTCAGCTGAAATAATAAGAATGCATCATGGATATGGGTTTCATCTAACAGGCTGTGGGAGTGGTGCGAACTGTTGAAAAGGCTCCACGAAACATTGAACTCGATAATGTGTTGTGGGTTCAATGTGTTGCTGAGTAAACGTTCCAATTCACTACGTTGATCATCCGCCAGCTCACCAAGGATACCGATATGCGCCGTTGGGTCTTCTGTTACCGTTGCCAGCGCCCAGTTTGCAATGAATTGAAATTCACTGCCTTTGTCTTGAAATACATGATGTGTGAATTCTGGCACATTACTTTGTACTGCTGTTGTCAGTGTCTCCAACTGAATTAAAGTGTTGAGGGAATCAAACAGCTCGGCATACAGGGGTGGTGGCTGGGAAAAATTCAACAATACCACTGCATCTGGCAAAGGGAATAACTGAGCGGTTGTCAGATGCCTGGTAATAAGCTCTATACAGTCTACAAGGCTAATGATTCTGCGCACTTCGCAAATGGCTTCAAATTTTTCACACCAGACAAGAAAAGCGGCAATATCTGGTATTGCGGTATAGAGTTGTAATTCCTCGGTCTTGTGAGAGTGTAATTGCCACTGCTTCATTAACTGATAAGCGTGGCTGGCATGAATTGCAGTTTCTTCAGGATTTAGTAAAGGATAAACAGCAAGTGAATCTTCAATTATCTCAATCCAGACAAACAGCTCCTCAGATCCGGAAATGGGCTGCCTGGTACAAAAAGGTGAGATGCCCAGGCTCGCAGCATATTCCCAGCGTTCTCTAACCCAGACATCAATGCCAAATACAGCAGGGGTGCGAAAAACATCCCGTTCTTGTCTTTCAGCATAGTTTTGTACAACTGCGTCTTTTAAGCGGTTATTGGGAACAATAACGGTAGCGCCGCTGGAAAGCGGCTCAATGATCGGATCGATATTTATTCGACTGATTGTCAATTATTTAATCCCTGGTCGAGATCAGGCCCTGGATCCAGGAGCCCAGTTCCTGTCTGTTGCCGCGAAATACAATCCTCTGCACTTTCTTTTGCATTTGATACTCATACATCGGGTCGTAGTAACTTCTTAATAGCTCACTGATCCACAACCTGTGGCTATCGATGCTGCCATCCGTTTGTTGTTCTTTTAAGGCAGCCTGCATAAGAGAATCAATAGATTCGTATGACTCTTCACCCAATCTGCGGCGAATCTTCTGTAACGCTGCTGTGAGAGAGTCAGCAAACAGGCCCGGGGCATTATCTGGGTCAGATTGAACAAAGTCCTGGTAATTGGATTGAATGTAGTCCAGGTGAATTGTATCAACCCGGTTATTAAATGATTCCTCAAGCATAGCGACGGGAGATTGCAGTATGCGTTGATGCAATGTATATGGCACAGACAGCGAGCCGATAGTCCGGCTTTCATCTTCAACGGCTACTCGCTGTTGATTTTTCCAGCTTAAGTCTAACAGGCGGATTGCCAGACTGTTTTCGAAACTGATCTGCGAGGGCTGAGCCTGTGCCCGCCTTCCGAACGCTGAGCCACGATGCAGGGCGAAACCTTCGAGATCTAAACTGTTTGCTAAAGTGTTGAGCAAATGGGTCTTACCCGTTCCGGTTTTTCCTGCTATGACAATTAAATTGTCGTCACTGGAGACGGCTTCGATGGTTTCTGTAAGAAATTGGCGTATTGCCTTATAACCACCAGCAATTTTGGGTACTTTGGTTCCAATTTCATTCAGCCAGCGCTGTGCAATATCTGATCGTAAACCGCCGCGAAAGCAGTAAAGCACAGCATCAGGATTGGCTTCAAAGTAGGCTCGCCATTGGTTCAGACGTTGCTCGCGCAAGGCAGGGGTGACTAATTCTTCCCCCAGGGAGATTGCAGCTTCCTTACCGCACTGGCGGTATCGTATGCCAACGGCTTCCCGTTCAGAGTCTGTCAGTAAAGGTATGTTAGTAGCGTTAGGAAAAGCACCTTTTGAGAATTCTACAGGCGCACGAACATCCAGCAACGGAGTCTTCTTGATAAGTAGCTTTGGAACTTGTTCGAGCTGAATGAGATCTGCCATGGAAAGAGGTAATGGTCTACCGTGCTGAGACTGCTGTCAAAAGAAGTATACCACTGGCCAGATAACTGGACCTGGATGAGGCGCTGCTTGACATGCCCCATTTTGTTTTCGTTTAAGTTATCATCATCCGCTATGTCGTCTCCCCCTGATCCGTTTGCTTTGGTTGCGAAACTTAAACACCGAGGACCGGCTCCGGTTCACCTCTGGGATCCGCCGTTTTGTGGCGACATCGATCTTGTTATTAAGCGAGATGGTACCTGGGTGCATGAAGGCAGACCTATCAAGCGCATGGCTATGGTGCAATTATTTGCATCAGTGCTGAAGCGAGAACAAGATGCTTACTTTTTAGTCACGCCAGTGGAAAAAATAGGCATTCAGGTTGAAGACTGTCCTTTTATCGTAACTGAAACGGACTGTGTGATGCAGGAGGGGCAACAGATATTGCATTTCACGACCAATGTTGGAGAAACCGTAGTCGCGGATAGTGAACATCCTATAAATGTCATGTTAAGACCAGATGGCGATGAGCCCCGTCCAACTTTGCTTATTCGCTCTGGTTTGGAAGGTCTTTTGAGTCGCGCTGCCTTCTACAGGTTGGTGGAATTAGCCGAGCCAGCACCAAAAGATGACCCAGGTGCTGCTAATACAATTGGTGTGAGCAGTGCTGGTGTGTATTTCCCGCTGGGGGAGGTTCCCTAGGGCCTGAAGCGTGCTCCGGATTGACCTGTCTAGGCAAAAACGGCATTATTGCCCCCTTTTTTTGGGCCCGATTTTGTCAGAGCAGAATCCTGCAGTCTGATGACTTCAGCCAGCAAGGCAGGCCCATGCATCGTTAATTTATTGTTTAGTCTTTGGAAAATCCATGAAGATTCTTGTTGCAATCAAGCGCGTAGTAGATGCCTATGTACGCGTTAGAGTCAAATCTGACGGTACAGGTGTCGATTTGACCAACGCCAAAATGGCCATTAACCCTTTTTGTGAAATAGCTGTAGAAGAGGCAATTCGTATCAAAGAGGCGGGAAACGCAGATGAGGTAATTGCCGTTTCTATTGGCCCATCATCTGCTCAAGAACAAATTCGAACTGCACTGGCATTAGGTGCTGATCGAGGTATTCTGGTTGAGACCGAAGAAGAAGCGCAGCCTTTAGCAGTTGCTAAAACGCTAAAAACCATTATTGAAAAAGAGCAAATAGACCTGGTTATTCTCGGCAAGCAATCCATCGACAGCGATAATAATCAGGTTGGCCAGATGCTTGCTGCACTGTGCAACTATCCGCAAGGTACGTTTGCCTGCAAAGCAGAATTGCAAGACGGAAAAATTCAGGTTACGCGAGAAATTGATGGCGGTGAACAAACAGTATTGTTAGATCTCCCTGCTGTGGTAACCACTGATTTGCGTCTAAATGAGCCACGCTATGCGTCTTTGCCGAACATCATGAAGGCTAAGAAAAAACCAATTGATACAGTTGCTCCGGCAGATCTCGGAGTCGAGATCACTTCAAATATTTCCACCCTGAGTGTTGCTCCACCTCCAGAGCGCAGTGCCGGGGTCAAGGTAGGGTCAGTAGGAGAGCTGGTTGAAAAACTTAAAAACGAGGCAAAGGTGATATAGGTATTGATATGGCGACTTTAATTATTGCAGAGCATGACAATGGCTCATTGAAGAAAGCGACACTCAATACTGTGAGTGCAGCGGTGGCTATCGGTGCAGATATTGATATCCTTGTTGCAGGTAGTGGCTGCCAGGCAGTGGCTGATGAAGCTGCGCAAATCGCTGGCGTAAACGCGGTCAAACTTGCAGACAATCCATGCTACGAATATCAATTACCAGAAAGCGTAGCGCCGCTGGTTGCAGAGCAGGGCGGTAGTTACACCCACATACTCGCTGCGGCTACCACAACGGGGAAAAATTTGATGCCTCGAGTGGCGGCTTTGCTGGACGTGGGGCAGATTTCGGATATCACAGAAGTTCAGAGTGAAGACACCTTTGTCAGACCTGTCTACGCAGGTAATGCGATGGCTACTGTGAAATCCGCAGATTCAGTCAAGGTGGTGACAGTGCGTACCACAGCTTTCGGTGAAACTGAGCAAGGTGGTGGCGCTGTTATTGAAGCCATTAATCAAGTAGTTGAGCAGTCACAATCCAGTTTCGTCAGCGAGCAACTCTCGCAGTCAGAGCGACCAGAGCTTACCGCAGCTTCTATTGTTATCTCGGGTGGACGTGGTATGCAGGGTGGTGAAAATTTTACATTACTGGAAAAAGTAGCGGACAAACTGGGGGCTGCAATTGGTGCATCACGCGCTGCTGTGGACGCAGGTTTTGTGCCTAATGATTACCAGGTAGGGCAAACTGGAAAAATCGTGGCACCAGATCTTTACATCGCTGTTGGCATTTCCGGAGCTATTCAACATTTGGCTGGCATGAAAGACAGTAAGGTCATCGTTGCCATCAATAAAGATGAAGAAGCACCAATCTTCCAGGTTGCTGATTATGGTTTAGTGGCTGATCTATTTAAAGCACTGCCGGAATTAGAAGCAGCACTTTAAAGATAAATACCCGAGACACAAAAAAGCCCGGCATCAGCCAGGCTTTTTTACCCATCAAGAATTACGGCTGCTCTTGTTGCTGTCGTCTTCTTACTTCTCTGGGGTCATTCGGAGCTCGACCACTAAAGCTGAGTCGCGCATCTGACGACGCTACATCATGTCCAGGCATCTTGCTGCTTTCTGCATTATCTATCTGTGGTTCTTGCTTGCTCTCAGTTACAACAGGCGATATAGATGTAGCTGAATCTTGCGATGGAGAAACTGTTGCAGTTACCGTTACCGCAGCAGGCTTCTGTGGCTTCCGGGTTGGTGTTTCTGCGGTTACAGGCGCAGACACTGTTGATGCATCACTGGAATCAGGCTGGGCAGTATTTGCTGCAACGTTAGAATCGCCCACTGACAGGTCTTGCTGTTCTGATATAGCTGCAGGCATATCTTTCTGAATCTTGTCTTCTTTGGCTTCAGCAGACGCTGATTGTTGTGATGATTGTTGCGCAGCGGAATCCGCAGGCGCAGGTTGCTCTGACCGTTGTTGTGTTTTAGGGTTAGACGCCGCACCTGTTGGGCCAGAAGGCTGTTCTGTGTTGCCCGCAGAAAATTCCATAGCATTAGCTTTGGTTTCAGCAGACACAGTGTTTGTGCTTTGTGCATCCAACTTAGCCTGAATAGTTTGAGTAGTTGGCAATGCTTTGGAGGCCTCAGCTACGTTCTCAGTTTGCTGTACGGAGGTTTCTGACATTTCATCAGGCGCTTGCTGATCCTGCGATGGTCGTGGGCCCCGTTTGCGAGGTGTTGTGTTGCGCGGCCGTTTGTCAGAGGAACGACATGGCGCGGCATCTCGATTGCGCTCTTTGTTCCGGTCTTTATTGCGATTGTCCTGGCGAATTTCCTTGCCTTGCCCGCTGCGAGCATTCTTTTGGTCACGGTTACGATCTCTCGAATCTCGGGCCTGTTTGTTGTCTCGATTATCATGCCTGTTGTCACTTCGCTCACGACTGTCACGCTTGTTGCTGCGGTTATCGTTTTTTTGATTTTCCTGATTGCGATTGTCACCGCGAGCTTCTTGACCACCCTGCTTGCGAAGGTTTTGATCAGGTTTCCGTTTGCGATTATCGCGACGGTCTCCGCGTGCCTGTTGTCCATTCTGATTACGGTTCTGACTTTTATTGCCGCGACTGCCAGACCTGTTACGTGATCGTCTGGCAGGTTTCTTCTTTTCTTCATTTCCAAACAATGCAGAGAAAAGGCGTGCAAAGAATCCCTTTTTCCTGGGCGCAGGTCGTGCTGGTGAAGCGCTCCTGGCAGTTGGTTTTTTCACCGCTGCTTCCTGTTGCACCTCTGGTTTTACTTTTGGTGTCTGTTCGGGTTCCGAGCTTGCATCCACTTCATACTCTTCAGCATGTTTGTTAATGCCGATGATCTCGTAATGGGGAGTTTCGATCATTGGGTTCGGAGAAATTACAATTTTGGTTTTGCTTTGCTCTTCTATCTCTGCCAACGCTGAGCGCTTCTCATTCAGCAAATAGGAAGAAACCACCAAAGGCACTGTGGCTTTAACCTCTGTGCATTTTTGTTTATTGGCTTCTTCTTGCAGAATTCGGAGTATAGAAAGTGATAGTGATTCCACATCACGGATTGTGCCGCGACCACCGCAACGAGGGCAGATGATTTCACTGGTTTCACCGAGTGAAGGACGTAATCGCTGGCGAGACATTTCTAACAAACCGAAACGGGATATGCGGCCGACTTGTACCCGTGCACGATCAGCTTTCAAAGCTTCGCGCATACGATTTTCAACTTCGCGCTGATTACGATTCGAAGTCATGTCGATGAAATCGATGACTACCAAACCGCCCATGTCACGTAGCCTAAGCTGTCGTGCAATTTCATCTGCTGCTTCCAGGTTAGTGTTTAGCGCGGTTTCTTCAATATCTGAGCCGCGAGTGGCACGTGATGAGTTGATATCGATGGAGATAAGCGCTTCGGTTGGATCAATCACCACTGAGCCGCCGGAGGGAAGCTTAACCTCACGTTTGAATGCGCTCTCGATCTGACTTTCTATCTGATAACGACTAAACAGCGGTAACGCATCAGAGTATCGTTTAATACGACTTTCGTATTGCGGCATTACCTGTCGAATGAAGCTGATTGCCTCTTCGCAGGATTCCTCTGTATCAATCAGTACCTCACTGATTTCCTTGCGCAGGTAATCGCGAATCATGCGGATGATGGCATTGCTTTCCTGGAAGATAAGAAGCGGAGCGGCTTTCTGAGCGCCGGCTTCCTGAATGGCGTCCCATAAAGCCAATAGGTAATCTAAATCCCATTGCAGTTCTTCCTGTTCTTTGCCGACACCGGCTGTACGTACAATCAATCCCATGCCATCGGGAATATTGAGTGATCGAAGCGCTTCGCGAATTTCTGAGCGGTCATCACCTTCGATACGGCGGGAAATGCCTCCAGCTTTTGGGTTATTGGGCATCAGGACCAGGTAGCGACCAGCGAGGCTCAGATAGGTAGTGAGGGCTGCGCCTTTATTGCCGCGCTCCTCTTTTTCGACCTGGACGATGACCTCTGTTCCTTCGGAAACCAGATTCTTGATGGTGCCTCGATCACCGTTACTGCGGGCATCACTTTTGTAGTAATGCCTGCCAATTTCTTTTAATGGCAGAAAGCCGTGGCGTTCCGCGCCGAAATCAACAAAGGCAGCTTCAAGACTGGGTTCAACCCGGGTGATTTTACCTTTGTAGATGTTGGCCTTTTTCTGGATTCGGGTGCGGTTTTCGATATCCAGATCGTATAGACGTTGTCCGTCTACAAGTGCAACGCGCAATTCTTCCTCTTGCGTTGCATTAATAAGCATGCGTTTCATGATGTATTACTTTCCTTGCTTGAGGAGAGGGGACAGGAAAGTATTCGAGTTGGCGTTTAGCGGGATTGGAATCCCACTTACAAAGGGGGCTGATTGGCCATTACGGACCGTTTTCAGCAGTTAAATCAAAAAATGCAGTGATTGAGCAAAGCTATGGGCTAGCTCGTAAATTCCTTTACCTGTTTAGTTATCCGGATGGGAATTGCATTTAACTTATTGATCTTATTAATAAACCTGTGTCTTTCTAAACGTCTTTTTGCCCGCATATAGCACCCTTGGGTGTTGTTTCGAGGGGCTGTCGAATGATAATCCTGAGTGACTCTCACTTTGCCATTTCGCGCGCGGGTATTGGCGCGCGATTAATTCAGTTAATTGGGCAGAGTACTGCGTTACCATGCTGGCGCTTTTGCCATCGCATCGAGTGCTGAGCCTGCCTTACCTATTATCCGCCTATTCGTCGAAATTCAATTTTACAAACCAATCCCCTCGGCTTAAGAAGGCGATTCAGCGGTTTGGAGCAGAGTGGCCGAAATTGTCGACCTGATAAAAATTTTAACTGCTCCCTGTGTATCGATTTGCTTGG
Organism: uncultured Pseudohongiella sp.; assembly: GCA_965198435.1. Classification (GTDB taxonomy): domain Bacteria; phylum Pseudomonadota; class Gammaproteobacteria; order Pseudomonadales; family Pseudohongiellaceae; genus UBA9145. The sequence continues at coordinate 2,051,240 of OZ240664.1, forward strand.
ATTATGCAGTGATTACGCTGCATTCACTACCCGTCCAATAGGGCGGGATTCGATACCGGTTGAAGACTATAACAGTTTGGCCTCATACCCTCAACAGAAAATGCCTCTGACAAAGCTAAAATTTCGCTTAAAAACAATAGCATGGCTAAACTTTCGCAGATTAATTCCCCCAACTTCGCCAGACGTCGGGAAAATCGTCGGGAGGCGCTATCAGGCTCTATCAAGCTCCATCAAGGCAATTGAGTGAGTGCCCCTGTCGCGTCGAAGATGGGCAGAAGTTTATAATTGGGGCTGTACCAGATAACTATCCCATGTGACGCTTAACCCATTGCTTCAATTGCCGTAATTGGAACGATGGGTCACTGTTGTTAAATCGCCACTCACATGCCTTCAAAAATAGCCCAAAATGCTCCCTCGGTACACCATTGAACTTGCGTAAGTGTCGCTTGGCCTGATTCCAAAAGTTCTCAATACCATTGATGGGGTTATGCCTGTCCGCAAACAACTTCGAATGGTTGATGCGATAATGTTTGAACTCACTGACATCCAGCACGTTATAGCCACGCCAGCAATCACTGTAGACAATGCTGTCAGGGATTACCTTGCGTTCAACGATAGGATATAAAGTCCGGCTGCTGGCATCAGCAATGATCTTGGTGTAGACCTTGCCACCGCGCTTGAACAGGCCAAACACCGGAACGTTGCCTGCCGCAGCACGACCACGCTGTCCTTTACGCCTGCCACCAACGTAACTTTCATCGACCTCTATCTCTCCATCAACGGCAATATCTTTCTCAAGGGCCAGCTCATGCGCGATAATCTCCCAAAGGCGATGAAAGTAATAGGCCGAGGGTTTGACGTTCACGCCAACAAGACTTGCCGCTGTTCTCGCTGTGCTGCCAGAAACAAAATGCTCAACCAATCGACCTTGCTTGTATTTACTTAATCGGCTCTTCCTCATACAAACCATAATAACACCTAATCAGCGTTATCTGGTACAGCCCCTTATAATTTTTGGACTCAGATCGACGAGGGAGTGCCATTAGTTCACTTTTTGTACTGGAAATGCGCACGAAAATCCATTCACTCGATTGCCTAGGAGTCCTCATGGCCTCTGCTTGATTCTAGAAATCTGCTATGGTTAAAATAACTGGTTTCGTGGCTTTGCCTTCACACAGACACACAGCACGCGAAATTAGTATAAAAAGTGCTCGTTCGCGTTATTGTTGTCAAAGAGTGCAGGATTGGGTGAAATTCCCAGATGTCTGCTGCCAGACTCGACGGAAGGCCAAAAAGAAAGAAAAGCCTGCAATTATAAATTGGCCAGTGGACAGGTCAGGAGTGAAGCACTGTCACGAAAAACAATCGATAAATAATCGAAAAACAATCAATAAACAAGAATTTTGATCAGCCTGCTGGAGCCTGGTCACAGGACCTCGTCTCCGCAAATTTTATTGAATCAGGCGCAATCAGCGAGCCGAACCAGGGTTGGGGACCACATTAATGACAATTTATTCCTATTGCCGTACTTCCGAACTTGAAGCTTCCATGGAGCATGAGGCTTTGGGGGGCATTCTCGAACCAGAATTGCTTGCGATTCAAACCTATTGCCTGCAACGGAGCTGGTTCATGACCGAAACAATTGAAGATCACAATTGCAGGTGGTCTCAGGAATTTCGCAAGCGAGATAACGGCAAACAATTGCTATCGATGCTAAAGGCTGGGGATGTTGTTTTATGTAGCAAATTAGAACGCATCGTCAGTTCTAGTGCAGAAGCATTAAAACTTATTAGCCTGTTACGGGGAAAACAGGTGCAGTTGCACATCGTTGAGCTGGGTGGCGATATCACCAATGCAGAATGCAGGGTGAATTTTGAGCAGGTTGCAAAACTTTTCTCATCTTTGGAGAAACGTAAATCAGCTGAGAGAATCAAAGGTGTAAAGCAACGGCAGCGAAAACAAGGCCGTTATCTGGGAGGCAGCAGACCTTTCGGTTACATGATTCATGAAAATGGGCGCCTGATTGAAAACCCAATGGAGCAGCGGGTATTGAAGAAGATTATGGAGCTCAAGAAAAAAGGCAAGTCATTGCGTGCTATTTCAAGTGAAGTATCTACGCCCGTCATGCCCATAAGCTTCAAGACAGTACAGCGACTATTACAAAGACATGCTGATCAATTGCAGGGCTAGATTGTCGATAAATCAGTAAGAATCAGCGTTTAAAATCGCTGCAAACAAAAACCTCTTTCGGTTTTATACGTCTTATCCCAGTACTGATGTCACAGGTACTGAACGCTGGAACAGCCATGCTTCGACCATTTTCTCTCTTTGTTGGCTTGCGCTACTCCTTAACCCGTAAAAATAATCTATTTCTTTCCTTTGTATCACTGATTTCCATGCTGGGGATCAGCTTAGGAGTTCTTATCCTTATCGTTGCTTTGTCAGTGATTAATGGCTCCATTGTTATTCAACGCGACGAAGCGCTTAAGTCTGTGCCCCATGTAACCTTGCAGGGTGAGTCTATCCAAAATAACTATTCTGCCTTGCAGTCCTCAATCACCGCCCATGAAGAAATACTGGCCAGTGCTCCGTTTGTGGAGGGCGAGGCTATGGTACGCCACCAGGGCGGTATCATTTTTCTGCGAATCCGAGGTATAGATCCAGAATTGGAGGCTGAATTCTCGAACAATGACAATCGATTTTACAGGGAGTTGTTGCAGCGCTTATCGGAAACCCGCAATGGCATTGTTCTGGGTGCACAACTGGCGGCTCAGCTTGGTATTTATAACAATGCTGAAGTTAGTGTATTGAGTTTAGGAAGCTTGCTTGCGCGGGAAGAAGATGCAGCGCGGGGGTTTGAGGTGTTGGGCCTGGCTGATTTTGGATTATATGGAAACAATAACATTGCGCTGGTGAACCTGGCAGAAGCGCAAGCGCTTTTCGTGAACGATCCAGCAACAAGACTCAGCTTGCAACTCAAGGTGAGCGATGTTGACCATGCAGGAAAGATCGCTGAAGCTGCGCTGGGCGATGATGATGGCGTCACAATTTCCCCCTGGTATGAAGTGCAGGCGAGTTTGTTTAATGCGCTCAACATGGAAAAAATGCTCACTTCTTTCATGTTACTTATGATCGTGGTGATTGGCGCAGTAAATATAATCTCCACTTTGGTTATGGTGGTGTCTGATAAGGGTGCTGACATTGCGATATTGCGCACCATGGGCGCAAGTCGCGCGTCAATAATGGCTGTATTCATGGTGCAAGGACTGATTGCCGGGTTAGTGGGGGTTTTGTTGGGCGGCATAGGTGGTGTTCTGATGGCGCGCTATGTGACTGACCTGAGCCTTCTGCTGGAAAGAGCAGCAAACAGTATTTTCGAGAACGCTAACATCTATTTAATTTCTCATCTGCAAACCCGCATTGAGATGCCAGAAGTTTTTATGGTGTGCTTGGCCGCATTAGGCGTGAGTTTCCTGGCGACTCTTTACCCGGCATATCGCGCAGGTCATGTGCAACCAGCGGAAGTATTGCGCTATGAGTAGTGAGTATATGAGCAATGAGGATACTGAAAGCACAGACAAACTGGTTGTCCAGTGTCGAAACCTTGTCAAAACCTATTCCCAGGGCCCTCAGTTAGTCGAAGTGCTGCGAGGAGTGAATTTTTCTATAGCCGCCGGTGAACAGATTGCCATTGTTGGAAGTTCCGGTTCTGGAAAAACTACATTGTTAAACATGTTGGGTGGGCTGGACTTACCTTCATCAGGGAGTGTCGAAGTTGCTGGCAAAGATTTGGCTACGGTAAATGAAGCAGAAAGAGGCATGTTGCGAAACCGCTATTTAGGGTTCGTTTATCAGTTCCATCATCTGCTGGGGGAGTTCACTGCTCTGGAAAACGTTGCCATGCCGCTGCTCATTGCCGGCCTTGAGAGTTCCATTTGCCATAAGCGCAGTTTAACCCTGCTGGACAGGGTAGGTTTAAAAGAGAGGGCTGAACATAAACCTTCCGAGCTATCAGGAGGTGAGCGTCAACGTGTGGCCATTGCTCGCGCCCTGGTAACTGAGCCTCAATGCGTTTTGCTTGATGAACCAACCGGCAATCTGGATCGTCGCACTGCGCTGGAAGTGCAGGCGCAAATGAATGACCTCAACAGTAGCCTGGGAATCAGTTTCGTCGTGGTGACTCATGACGATGCGCTGGCAGACTCCATGCAACGCAAACTCGAACTGCGTGATGGAATTCTGCATGATTGACCATCAACTGAACACTGAGTCTGGTTCTGTCTCTCGTTTTATCGCTACCCGTTACGTGAGTGTTGGCAAACGCAGCCAATTGGTGTCGTTTATGTCTGCAATCGCTATTTTTGGTTTAGCGCTTGGTGTAGCAATTCTGATTACAGTGTTATCGGTGATGAATGGATTTGACCGGGAGATGCGCGACAACATTTTGGGCATTGTGCCTCATGTTACCGTAAGTTCAGAAGAGAATCTGGGACCGGATAGCTGGTCAGCCGTGGCAGACTCAATTGCTAACCATCCTTATGTCTTAGCTGCTGAGCCGGTAATTCAGGTGGCAGGTGTTGTCGCTACCGAGCAGGGCAGTAAAGCGGTGCTGATCAATGGTATTAATGCGGCGGCTGAGGGCAATATCTCTGTGATAGAACGCTTCATGCGCACTGGTAATCTGTCAGCATTAGGCGATGAACGTTGGGGTTTAGTATTAGGAGAAAGCCTGGCCTCGCTGCTTGATGTTTCAGTGGGTGATGATGTGCTTTTGTATTCACCCAGTGTATCAATTAACCCGTTAACGCCTTTAGCGACCTTCAGACGTTTTGAAGTGGTTGGCGTGTTTCGAGTCGGAACGCAGCAACTGGATAATGAGCTTGTCATGATAAACATTGATGCAGCCAGGGCACTTTTTCGTCTTCGTACACCTTTTAACGCCATACGAATTCGTGCTGCTGATCCCTTACTGGCGGATGAACTGTCTGGTGATTTAGAGATGGAATTGCCCGATGCCGTTGGTTTGCAGAGCTGGACCAGGCAACTGGGGGCTATTTATAACAACATCCAGTTTTCCCGCAGTATCATTAGTTTTATGTTGTGGCTTCTCATTGCGGTGGCTGCTTTTAATTTAGTTGTAAGCCTCATCATGATTATCCGTGATAAACGATCCGACATTGCAATCCTGCGTATTCTGGGTGCCACACCCCAATTCATTCAGGGCATTTTCCTTTGGCAAGGCTGTTTGATCGCATTGTTTGGAATATCAATTGGGGTCGTTTTGGGGATTATCGGGTCCCTGCAGGTGAGCGATTTTGCAGCCTGGATTGAAACCCGATTCGGATTGCAGCTATTAAGCCCTGAAGTTTATCCGATTGATTTCCTACCTTCACAATTGGCAATGAGTGACATAGCTGTAGTTGTCATTGGTGTGTTGCTTGTGGCCTTGCTTGCGACTATTTATCCCGCTCGTCGCGCTGCTGCCATCCAGCCAGCGCAGGCATTGCGCGCCGAGTAATTGCGCGTCAGGTTGGCGCTTATAAAATTCTGAGCCTAGAGTAGAAGTACACTCCAGATTCCTCAGAGAACCTCTCGTGCGTCTCGCTCTACTCGGTTACTGCATCGGCATCACTGTAGTTGCCTTCTTCCCGGTGCTCGATATCTATCTCTTTGTAACCACTATTTGCCTGCTTCTGGCTTTACTGATATGCAGTTTTTTCAGTAAGAGCAGATTCTCCATTGCCTTTGTCTCCGCATTAATTCTCGGGGCATGTTGGCACTGGATTTGGGCCGTTGACCGGCGAGATGCGCAAATCCCTGCCAGCGTTGAGGGCAAAGATGTTTTAGTAGAGGGTTGGGTATCTTCAATACCCGCGAGCAATGACAGAGGTCAGCAGTTCGATTTCTTGATAACTCACGCGGAGCCCTTTGCTTTACAAGGGTATGTAAAGCTCTCCACATTCTTCCAGGAAGATGCTGAGCTGTTTGAGGCGGGTTCAAGATGGCGCCTGTTGCTACGCCTAAAACAAGTGCACGGATACGCAAACCCTGGCATTAAAAATCGTGAAGCAAGCTTATTCAGTGAAAACATTATCGCAACCGGCTATGTACGCGCTTGTCAATGCAATGAATTGCTTGGCTTAAAAACGTTCAGTTTTGTCAGGCTGAGAGCCAGTTTTTTAAACCACCTGCGTGATCGCCTTGGCAGGCTTGACATTAATCCGAGTGCCAGTGCAGTTGTGCCTGCGTTAGTTTTTGGAGAAAGGAGTCAGCTGAGTTCAACAGATTGGCAGCGATACTCTCGGACAGGGACAACACATTTGTTCATCATTTCCGGTTTGCACATAGGATTGGTCAGTTTGCTATTTTTCAAACTGACTAATTTCTTAATGCGGTTCGGCCCGAGTCAGCTAACCCATATACCTTCACCAGTTCTGGCGGCGGTATTCTCGATGGTTGGTGCTTTGGTTTACAGCCTGTTAGCGGGTTGGACACTTCCTGTACAACGAGCGTTTGCAATGTGTTGCGCATTTCTACTCAGCTATCTGATCAAGCAGCAACTAAGTATGTCGCTGCGTTTTTTGGCAGCACTGACAGTAGTGCTGACGCTGGATCCCCTGGCGCTTGTAAGCAGTGGATTCTGGCTGTCGTTTACAGCGGTGGCTGTGATTCTGGGTTTTGTAATCCCCGCAGGTGAGGCAATCCGGGAGCCTGATGTCCGGTCTGGTTTTAATGTCATTTGGAATCGCTATGTCCGCACGCAGTGGATAGTGTACATTGGCTTATTCCTTCCACTGGTATTCTGGGTTGGCGAAGTGTCAGTTCTGGCACCTGTGGTTAATGTCATTGCTATTCCACTGGTCGGGTTGTTTTTGGTGCCACTCCTGCTGGCTTCAGTTGCTTTGCTATGGCTAAGCACTTCGATGGCCGATTCCTTATTACTGATCGCTGTGCAGGTCATTTTTGTGCTGAATACAAGTCTGGATTGGATGGCTGGCAGCTATGTGCTCCAACCAGATTGGATGCCAAACACCTTTGAACTTTCCCATTTGTTGTTTCTGGTGTCGGCAATGGCATTACTGATGATGCCGTGGAAAACACCGTTTCGTTGGCTGGCATTTCCCTTGCTCACGCCTTTAGTCTTCGTAGAGAAATCCAGCCTGACAGAGGGAGAGTATCAGGTTCATGTTCTGGATGTCGGGCAGGGGCTCGCAGCTATCGTTCAAACTAAAGCCCATGTTCTTCTCTACGATACTGGTCCGGGCATTACTGGTTCCTGGAATGCCGGGGATGCGATCGTATTGCCAACACTGCGCCGACTCAACATCGATGCAATTGATGCACTGGTGGTTAGTCATGGAGATAGCGACCATGCTGGTGGCCTCCCGGCGATTCTGGATAACATTCCTGTAGAGGCTATATTCTCGGGTGAACCTTTGGATCAAACTCACACTGTGCTTTGCCATAGAGGTCTGGGATGGACCTGGGAAGGAATCCAGTTTCAGTTTCTTCACCCCCATTCCGTTTCCCATAACTCCAATAACAACTCCTGTGTGCTGTTGATATCAAATGGTGTCGAGAAAACGCTGTTTATGGGAGATGTGGATACATCAGTTGAGCGCGATCTGGTCACTGAATGGGGTGATGGATTGTGCAGCGATCTCATGATCGCAGGACATCATGGCAGCAAAACATCATCGAGTTATGCGCTTTTGAAAGCCACCGAAGTAAAACATGTGGTGTTTGCGGCAGGTTATAAAAACGGGTTTGGACATCCCGCACCGGAAATAGTGACACGCCACGCTGAATTCGGCTCACAGATACACAATACTGCTATTGAGGGAATGCTGAGTTTTAGTTTCGGGGGCACGGGTTTGAGGTCCGAGGCAGGTCGGTTTCGTCGAGATCATCGGCGCTATTGGGCCTGGTCAGGACTTAGCCTGCCGTGCCGATACTGTTAGGGCCTGTTCACACTGATTGAGTGATCTCTGTTGAGACTGAAAAAGCGCCAATTGAGGCGCGAGGAGCGTAGTCTGGTTATTCCAAATGAGCGACGAGCAACGACAGGTGGCGCTTTTTTAGCCACAACCCACAACCCGAAAGGCCAGGGCATTTCTGCGCCCCGCTTCGTCATCAATCGTTTATATATAGTTATATATGGCACTTTCTGCCTTGCTGAGCGCAAAAATGTCCTCTAGCAGAGGCCACTCAATCAGTGTGAACAGGCCCTGGTGAGTGTGATACCTTAACGCGTCTGTTTTATGGAGGTCTGGCTTGGTAGAAATAGTAAGAGCAGGGGGTTGGCTGATGCTACCCATCATTCTGTGCTCCATCGTTGCCATAGCAATTATTATTGAGCGATTTTGGACGCTCAGTGCGGCTCGAATCAGCCCTAAGTATGTTCTGGCTCAGGTGTGGACCTGGCTTAAAAACAATCAACTGGATTCTGCCAGGTTGCGAGAATTGCGTCTCTCGTCTCCGCTGGGTCAGATACTGGCCGCTGGTTTACTGAGTTCTAAATATGGCCGACAGACAATGATTGAAAGTATCGAACAGGCATCGACTCAAGTTATTCATGACATGGAACGCTACCTCAACACACTGGGAACGATTGCGGCAATTACACCGCTGCTTGGCTTGTTAGGAACCGTAGTGGGCATGATTCGGGTTTTCAGCGAGATTATGCTGCAAGGAACTGGCAATGCAAATGCCTTGGCCGGCGGGATATCGGAAGCGCTGATTACGACTGCTGCAGGATTAACGGTGGCTATCCCCACTTACATGTTTCACCGATTTTTCTCTCGAAAAGTGGATTCTCTTGTACTGAGTTTAGAGCAGGAGTCTATAAAGTTAGTAGATGTCCTGCACAGTGATCGTAAGGTCGAAGTAAAGCAATAGGAATAGGATACGATTCCCATAAATCCCTATGAAATTTCGCCGCAAAATAAGAGATGAGTTATCCATCAACATCACACCACTGATTGATGTTGTGTTCCTGCTGCTAATATTCTTCATGGTTACGACCACATTTAACCGGGAGACACGTTTGTTGGTCAATCTTCCGGAAGCCAATGCGCAGGTAGCTGAAGCGCTACCCGATATGATCGAAATAATCGTGTCGAAAGAGGGTAGCTATTCGATTAACGGTAGAAACCTGGTGAACGATCGCATCGCAGCCTTGTTGCGTGGGCTCGAATTAGAATCCGGCGGCGATGTATCTTTGCCTGTCCTGCTCGTTGCGGATGCTGAGGCGGCTCATCAGTCAGTAGTCACCGCTATAGATGCTATTGGACAATCGGGCTTCACACGGCTCAATATTGCTACCCGACGAACACCAGATGAAATTTCTCCGTCGGCCGTCCATCAATGAACTATCCGACTTCTATGGCAGGTAACTCATTGTCTCCAGGGCAGTCGAGTTGGTATTTGTATCAGCGCCTACTCAGCTACGTACTCGACAATAAGCTGGCAATAGTCATAGCAATATCAGGTTTTAGCATATTCGCTGGCGCAAATTCGGCGGCCACCTGGTGGTTGGGTTGGACTCTGGATTCCATTCGTTCTGAGAGCTATGAACAGGCAAGGGTCATTAGTCCTGCCCTGTGTATCACCATCGCATTCTTTAGAGGTTTGGGCACATTCATGGGGAGTTATTCCATGGCCGGCCTGGCGCAGATGGTAATGCACCGTCTCCGCTATCAGCTCAATGAGAAGCTGGTCAGGCTTCCTGCTGCATATTTCGATCGCCATACCAGCGGTCGTTTGGTGTCTAAGGTTACCTACGATGTACAACAAATTGCCGGAGCATCCAGTGAAGCTATTACCATAGTTTTTCGTGAGGGGCTGACAGTAGCGGCATTAATGGGGCTGATGTTTTTCATTGATTGGCAACTCACACTGGTTTTTCTTGTTATAGCTCCGCTGGTGGGTCGGATCGTTTCCGTAGCATCCAAGCGATTCCGGCGGTACAGCACACAGATGCAGGACTCCATGGGTGAAGTGACTCAAATCACCAACGAGACCATCAAGGGGCATCGAGTTATAAGAACATTTAATGCGTCGGATTATGTGAATGATCGGCTCCATGCAGCCAGCGATCGCAACCGACGTCAGAACATGAAAATGGAGTTGACTCGAAACATCAGCACGCCATTGATTCAGTTGATCGTGGCTATGGCTTTAGCCTTTTTGGTATGGATAGCTATGTCCCCGGATTTTTTTTCCAACAGCACCCCTGGGGAGTTCGTCACTTTTTTAGGTGCAGCAGGATTGCTGGCGAAACCCATTCGCCAGCTAACTCAAGTGAATGCAGTTATCCAACGAGGTCTGGCAGCCTCCGCGAGTATATTCAACTTATTGGATGAAGACTCGGAACAGGATACTGGTGGACATGTTGCGAGCTCACTCGAAGGCAAAATTGAATTTGAACATGTGTCTTTCGCTTACAACGAAAATGCGGTGGCATTACATGACATCAGTTTCACTGCTGAACCAGGCCAAACTATCGCTCTTGTTGGGAAATCAGGATCAGGCAAGTCCTCATTGGTCAGTTTAATCCCAAGGTTTTACGATCATACTGTCGGCCGCATAGCATTGGATGGTATTCCAATAGAGGAATACAGCTTAGAAAACCTGCGTCATCATATTTCTTTAGTGACCCAGCAAGTTGTGTTATTTAATGGAACAGTGGCGGACAATATCGCCTACGGTGAGATAGATGTTCCGCGCGATCGCATCATACAGGCCGCTGAAAGCGCCCATGCCATGGAGTTCATCGAGCGGCTCGAAGATGGTCTTGATACCCATGTAGGAGATGATGCGAGCTTGCTGTCCGGAGGTCAGCGTCAGCGAATTGCTATTGCTCGAGCACTACTAAAAAACGCCCCGATACTGATTTTCGATGAAGCAACATCCGCTCTTGACTCGGAATCAGAGCAACATATTCAGGATGCATTACAGGAACTCATGAAAAATCGTACTACCTTCGTGGTTGCACATCGACTTTCAACCATCGAAAATGCCGATCAAATTCTTGTAATGGATGGTGGCAGAATTGTTGAGGCAGGCACTCATAACGCATTAATCGCCAATAATGGACACTATTCCCGCCTGCATCGTTTACAATTTTCTGAATATGAGACAGCAGGCTCATAGTAAGATCTGAAATTAAGCTCGAAGTTGAGACTGAAACAGGGACGAAAGTTAAGGGAAGTTAAGGGAAGTTAAGGGAAGTTAAGAAAGCCAAGACAGTAAGCAGTGATTCTGGAATGAGTAAATTAGTTAGCGCCTGGTATAAAAAATCTCCCTGGCTATGGATTCTTTGGCCGATTAGCCTGGTTTTTACACTGATAGCCGGTTTACGACGCAAACAGCAATCAGCACAGGCTGAATCTTGCGAGTTACCCATTGTCGTGATCGGTAATATCACTATTGGCGGAACTGGCAAAACTCCCTTACTTATTGCGCTTTGTGAGCATCTTATCGAACAGGGCATGAAGCCAGGTATTATCAGTCGCGGCTATGGTGCCAGGACGAACTCTTTTCCCTTGTATATCTCAAAAGAAATTACTGCGAAGCAAGCTGGTGATGAACCGATATTAATCGCTGAAAAAACCGGCTGCCCTGTAGTGATAGATCCGGACAGAGTTCAGGCTTATGAATGTTTAGTTGAAAACCACCAAGTGGACATCGTGTTAAGCGATGACGGTCTGCAGCACTACAAACTCCCACGGCGCATAGAAATAGCTGTGATTGATGGCAAGCGCATGTTTGGTAATGGCCTGTGTTTCCCCGCAGGTCCATTGAGAGAACCGGTCAGTCGCCTGAAGGAAGTGGATTTTGTTGTTGTAAATGGTGGCGAAGGTGAAACGGCAAACGGTCTGCAAAACGCCCATAAAATGCAGATTCGCTCCGTAGCAATGACAAATCTCGTTTCAGGAGAAAAACGTCCAACAACTGGCGCGCCGTTTAATATGGGAAATACAGTACAGGCAGTTGCTGCGATTGGAAACCCTGAAAGGTTTTTCAATTCTTTGGAAGCTTTGCCGTATCGATTACAACGTTTTGAGTACCCTGATCATTATGAGTTTCAGCCCACCGACTTTGACGAAAGTAAGTTTGATCCCAATCAACCCATCGTAATGACAGAAAAAGACGCCGTTAAATGTCGTAACTTTGCCACCGGTAACATGTGGTCGTTACAAATCAAAGTAGATTTGCCTGCAACATTCCTGGAGTTGTTCGACGCAGCCCTTAGCAAATAAATATTGTCTTCTTTGATCGTTTAAAGTTTGTGCTGCATGCTTCCAATATGCACACTTCAGACGTATCTTTATGTTTTTAAAATGTTGAGTAGTATTAGGGCCTGTTTACACTAATTGAGTGATCTCTGTTGTGACTACAAAAGCGCCAATTGAGGCGCGAGGAGCGTAGTTTGGTGATTCCAAATGAGCGACGAGCGACGGCAAGTGGCGCTTTTTTAGCCACAACCCGAAGGGCCAGGTGCATTTTTGTGCCCAGCTTCGTTATCAATCGTTTGTATATAGTTATATACGGCACGCTTTCTGCCTTGCTGAGCACAAAAATGCCCTCTAGCAGAGGCCACTTAATTAGTGTGAACAGGCCTTGGCTGCTCGTCGAGAAACTGAAGCATGAAGCATGTTAGACAAGAAACTTCTTGAGATTCTGGCTTGCCCTTTGTGTAAGGGTGAACTCCATTACGATAAAGAAAAACATGAACTGGTTTGTCGTGCAGACAAACTTGCGTTTCCTGTTCGCGATGATGTGCCGGTTATGTTGGCGGAAGAAGCGCGGGAAATGATTTTGGAAGAGATAGAAAACCTGTAATGAGCTTTACCATCATCATACCTGCCCGTTACGCGTCGCAAAGATTGGCTGGAAAGCCATTGCTTGATATCGCGGGTAAGGTAATGATTCAACATACCTGGGAACGGGCTAAGGAGAGCGACGCTGATCGAGTGGTGGTGGCTACTGATGATCAGCGTATAGCAGACGTCGTCACCGGGTTCGGTGGCGAGGTTGTTATGACAGCGGAAAAACATCCATCCGGTACTGACCGCTTACAGGAAGTCGCCATGCTCTTGCAATTGCAGGAACAGGATATTGTTGTGAATGTGCAGGCCGACGAACCCCTGCTGCCTGCCTCAGCCATCCATCAAGTTGCCGACAATCTGGTGCAGAATTCGGAAGCTGGAATAGCGACCTTGTGTGAAATTATTCAATCACAAGATGAAGTGGAGGATCCGAATTCGGTCAAGGTTGTATTCGACAGGCAGGGTATGGCGCTGTATTTCAGCCGCAGCACTATTCCCCATAATGCCAGTGTCTCGGCACGCAATTGCTTCCGCCATATTGGCCTATACGCCTATCGTGTGGCAGTCCTCAATCAGTATGTGGCCTGGCCTCCTTCAGAGCTGGAACTGGCAGAGAAGCTGGAGCAGTTGCGTGCGCTGGATAACAGGGTAGGAATCCATGTCAGTATCAGTGATAGCCACATTCCGCCAGGGGTCGACACGAAAAAAGATCTGGAAGCGGTACGTCAATTCCTGAGCGAGCAATAAGTGCTGGTGCACACTTCTGATCGATTCCCTGAAGTGAATGTTCTGATGGTATGTCTGGGCAATATCTGCCGTTCACCCACCGCTCATGGTGTCATGGAAAAAATGATTTATGTCAGAGGCTTAAGCTCATTTATCAGGGTAGATTCAGCGGGAACGGGGGATTGGCATACAGGAGAAAGTCCGGATCAACGGGCGATGGCGGCAGCGTTCCAGCGAGGTTATGACATCAGCAATCAGTCTGCTCGCCGGGTGACACCGGATGATTTTGAGCAATGTGATTATGTATTGGCGATGGATCGCACCAATCTCAGGGATTTGCGGGCTGAATGCCCGGTAGCATTACACCCAAAACTTCAGCTTTTGCTGCACTATGGGTAGGCTGAGCACGAATCTATCCCAGACCCATACTACAGCAAAGCTGATGGTTTCGAGCTGGTATTGGATCTGGTGGAGGATGCCTGTACCGGATTATTGGATCATATCGTTGCCAGTCATGGCCTGGGGCCGGAGCGGACCTGAAACCCTGAATAACTACTCTATAGCATGGAAATTAAGCAGGAAGTCGATCTACGGCCTTATAACAGCTTTGGCGTGGCCGCCGTAGCGGCAGAGCTGGTGGAATTGGCTGAAGCGGGGCAGCTCCCGGACATGCTGGAATACGCAGACAGCCATCATCTGCCGGTATTGCTGCTGGGGCATGGCAGCAACGTGCTATTCGTTAATGGCTTCCCGGGCCTGGTCATTCATGTGGCCACCAAAGGCATACAATGGGATGAGTTCAATAAGCAGGTTTCTGTAGCGGCTGGAGAGAACTGGCATGATTTTGTTAGTCAGTGCATGAAGAAGGGGTTTCATGGTATTGAAAATCTTGCACTTATCCCAGGCTCTGTTGGTGCGGCTCCGGTGCAGAATATTGGCGCTTATGGGGTGGAACTGGAGCAGTTTCTGGTTTCGGTAGAGGTATTTGATAGACGCACAGGCACGTTCAGCTCTTTAACTCATGCGCAATGCGGTTTTGCGTATCGTGACAGTATCTTCAAGCAGGATCAGGGCAGCAATTTGATCATTACCAATGTTTGCCTGCAATTAGGCGCATGGACACCGGAGGTGAGATATAAGGGCCTTGAACAAGCGCTGGAAGGCCAGACACTTACACCGCAGCTCCTCTACGATACTGTCTGCCAGATTCGGCAAAGCAGGCTGCCGGATCCGGACCAACTTGGAAATGCCGGGAGTTTTTTCAAAAATCCTGTAATTTCCGACGATAAGTATATGAAACTATTGAAAGAATTCCCGGGCCTTCCTCATTATCCCAGCGCTGAATCTGGTTTCGTCAAGTTGCCTGCTGCCTGGTTATTAGATGCTTTAGGGTGGAAAGGAAAGCAACGCGGGGCCGCAGCCGTGCACCAGGATCATGCCCTGGTGCTGGTCAACCCTGAGGGCAAGGCCAGCGGTGAGGATATCTTGCTGCTGGCGCAGGCAATGAGCAGCAGTGTGCTCACCCATTTCGGAATTGCACTGCAGCCAGAAGTCAGAATCATCTAGGGAACCTCTGATTAATTACTTATGTTGTTATTGCTGCGTTAAAAATCAGCTCAAAATGCGCATTTATGACCTGTAAACTGCGCTTTTTCGCTGATTTTTGCCTTGCACTAACTGCCTCGCAAACATTAATCAGAGGCTCCCTAGCCAGGTCTGTGCCGCATGCAGCATTAGACTGCTAAGCATCCTGCTGTTTGCTGAGTGTCAATGCCTTCAGAGTCATGATGTAAACTGTAAGTCTCCCTTAAAATCGTCCCGCGCAAAACTCGAGTTCTCAACCATAATCAATACGGTAAGAAGAACGCCAATGCGCCAATCCCGATTCACAGCACCGCAGAGTGTGACGGTATCCAGGGAAGTTGAAGGCGGCGCAGGTGATGGCGATTTACCGCGAGTATGGCATCTCAGATGCGACTTACTGCAGCTCGCTGAGTGAAGTAAGACTCTCACCAACGAATGGATGACGAAATACAACGGACAGCGGCTACATGACTCTCTCGGAGACCTGGCTCCGGTCGAGTATCTGGTGGCCGCCAAACAGGTAGAAAACTCGAGTAATGCATGGATCTAAACATGCAGGCAGGTGCTGGCAAATCAACGCTCATTGGTGGAAAACCCAAGTAATGCATGGACCTAAACAGGGAGTACTTACAATTTGCCGACACCAGAAACCCAACAAATGCGACGAATCAGGTTGCAATGCAATGTTCTGAGAGCTAGTTTTGAAGACCCCTACTCCAATAGGGGGTCTTTATATGAGAGGTCTTTATATACAAACGGTATATTTCCTTGAGGTACGCATGGACCCTGATATTCAAGCCGTTATAAATAGTTGTCACAGTCTCACTCTCAAAGAAAACAAGAGAGAAATATTTCGTGTCATGAAGCAAGGAATGAAAGGTAGCCTCTGGCTTATTCGTCAGAAGAACGCCTATCTTTTACAGCTCACGGGACAAGTAGTAACTTACGTCTCGAACTTTGTAAATACAACGGTCGGTGCCAGCTCACGTGAGAATCAAGGTTACCCGGTATGGTACTTGCCATTTGACGGTTCTATGGAGTCAGTGGTTAAGTATCTGGACGAAATAGAAACGCCGCCAATGCATCAATCCCGATTCACAGCACCGCAGAGTGTGAAGGTGCCCAAGGCAGTTGAAGGC
This sequence comes from uncultured Pseudohongiella sp., assembly GCA_965198435.1. GTDB lineage: Bacteria > Pseudomonadota > Gammaproteobacteria > Pseudomonadales > Pseudohongiellaceae > UBA9145. Next base: position 2,067,522 of record OZ240664.1, read on the forward strand.
GGCGCAGGTGATGGCGGTTTGCCGCGAGTACAGCACTCAGATGCGACTGACTACAGTTGGAAAGCCAAATACGGTGACATGGAGGACATGAAGGTCTCTGATATCCGGCGATTAAAAGCGCTTGGGGAAGAGAACGGGCGACTTAAACGCCTGTTCGTCGATCTGAGTCTCAAGCATGAAGCCCTGAAGGATAGCGTTGGAAAAAAGCGCTAAGGTCGGCAGCGAAGCGTGAGCTCGTCGACTTCGCCAGGCAGAGACATGGGCTGAGTCTCAGGGCAACATGCCAGACCCTGAATCTCAGCCGTGCTGTTTGCCGCTACCGGCTGGACACGACCAGGGATACGCCCATGATCGAAGGGTCATTGAGGCGTCCCTCGGCTGTGGCGTTCCCAAGGGGTACAACACGCTGAGGCGTCGTGGATACGGTTGGAACCATACGCGTGTGCACCGTGTTTACTGTCTGCTGCGATTGCACAGGCGACGCAAAAGCAGGTGTAGGCCGCCAGCACGCAATCCGGTGCCATTGGCGGTACCGAGCATGGCTAATCAATATGGGTCGATGGAGTTTATGAGCGACACGTTCTGCGATGGCCGTCGGTTGCTTTTAATACTCTGGGGGGTTTCAATCGGGAGATATCCGGGATAATCGGGAGGTACCCGCGATAGAGAGATATCTGAACGTGCCCGCTGCCAGGGTCACCCGGGTGCTGGATCGCATTGCTGAGCAAAAGGGTTAGCCGGAGAAAATGCGCGGTGATAATGGCCCCGAGTTTGTGTTAATCGCATTGGCAGGCTGGGCCGAAGACCACGGCATCCACCTGCCCACTCGGCCAAAACTGCTGAGACGAACCCAGGGCCATTATCGACTCGAGATGTGTCCGGATAGCCGCGCCACATCACGCGGGTCGAGAACCCTTATGGAAAATGACACGCAGCTCAGTGGGCCTTAGAGTTTTTTACACAGCATCCCGCAAGGTTTGCCTGGATACTGAGTTCGGCGTAGATCTGCTGGTTCTTTCGCCAGGAAGGGCGAGTAGGGCAGCACAGTAAACAAGAAAAATCACTGCTTACGATTACTGATGATTTGTCTGAACCTTACTAAGGAGCTTCTGATTAATGTTTGCGAGGCAGTTAGTGCAATGCAAACATTAATCAGAAGCTCCTTAGTTAATTGGCCAGCCTTTCTCTCTGCATGAGAGATTGGTAACCGATTGTCGAGTGCGGATGCTCATTGACTGAAGCCCGAACATACTCATCCCGAAAACAACGCCGTTAGGTGATCAGCGTCGAACGCCCTATGCCCGGGCCACTTTCCACTTTCATCACTCAAACGAATCGTTTCTCACTGACATTCCTCGCTATAAACCCTGTGGGATGACGGCACACATAACTCCTCATTATAGTCGATTCATCCTTAAACTCTTCATTTTTTCGAAGCAGGTCCATACCATGGTAAAGGCCTTTAGTAGCCCTCAATACTCCTCTTTTCTCCGGTCTCTGCATCTTCTGCTGCCCTGAATAGCCCATAGATAGTGATGTTCAGTCGCCCATAGCAGTTGAGAGTCCAGGCAGCTTCGCTTACTCTGCCCCTGTCCAGAGAAAACAGCATTTGCTGTTGTTTCGTAAATTTTCACAATTTACTATTCTTTTATATTACAAATAGTTAAGCCCATCACCTCATGTCAGAAGAGAATCCAGACGCATTCGATCACAAAGCCTTCCTCGCGACTTTGACCAGTCGCCCTGGGGTCTATCAAATGCTGGGAGCCGGAGGCGAAGTGCTGTACATTGGCAAAGCCCGAAACTTGCAGAATCGGGTGGGGAGCTATTTCAGGGCTTCAGGGCTGGCCACCAAAACCATGACCATGGTAGAGAAGATAAAGGATATTGCCATTACAGTTACCAGCAGTGATACAGAAGCCCTGTTACTGGAACAGAACCTCATCAAAAGCCATCGCCCGCCTTATAACATCGTGTTGCGGGACGATAAGTCCTATCCCTACATTCTCCTGACGGACAAGGACAGCTACCCCAGGTTGGGCTTTTACCGGGGCAGCCGCAAGCGTGCCGGGCGTTTTTTTGGTCCTTATCCCAGCGCCCATGCTACCCGTGAAACACTTCAGGCCTTACAGAAAGTATTTCGTGTAAGGCAATGCGAAGATTCATATTTTAAGAATAGATCAAGGCCCTGCCTGCAATATCAAATCGCCCGATGTACCGGCCCCTGTGTGGATTTGATCAGCCCTGAGGACTATGCCCGTGATGTGCACTATTCTACCCTGTTTCTGCAAGGGAAGAGCGATCTGCTGACCCGTGAGCTCACTAAATCCATGGAGCAGGCTTCAGAGGCACAGGACTTCGAGCGAGCTGCCACAATTCGTGACCAAATCATTGATTTGCGTAGAATTCAGTCAGAGCAATCTGTGGCTAACCAGGGAGGTGATGCTGATGTATTAGCGGCCACCCTGGATCAGAGCTATGTCTGTGTACACGTCGTTTATGTACGCGCAGGACGGATTATAGGCAGTAAGAGCTTCTACCCACGTGCCAGGCTTGCTAATAGCCCGGAAGAGGTACTGGAAGCCTTTATTGCACAGATGTACCTGGGGGACGACAAGGCCGCCAATATCCCAGCAGAGCTGATTGTGCCTAAGGTGTTGAACGAAGGCGAAGGATTGGAGGCTGCACTGTCCTATATTGCTGGGCGGAAAATCAAACTGGGCATGCGGGTGCGAGGCCATCGGGCAAAATGGGTCAAGCTGGCTGAAACAACGGCCGCAGAATCCCTGCAATTGCATATCAGCAACAAACAGAATATACATAAACGTTTCATACAGTTACAGGACTCATTTAAACTTGAGTCTCAGCCAGAACGTATTGAAAGCTTTGACATCAGTCACACCGGAGGGGAAGGCACTGTGGCCTCCTGTGTGGTGTTTGATGAGAATGGGGCGGTGAAATCCGATTATCGCCGTTTCAATATCAAAGGTATTACCCCCGGGGACGACTACGGTGCCATGGAGCAGGCCCTGGACCGCCGTTTTACGCGGCTTAGCAAGGGTGAGGGTAAGATCCCGGATATTCTGCTGATCGATGGCGGTAAAGGACAGCTCACTCAGGCCCGCAAGATCCTGGAGAAGTTCCAACTACCCGAAGTGTTGTTAATCGGTATTGCCAAGGGCATCTCACGTCGCGCCGGACAAGAAACTCTGTTTTTCGCAAGCGAAGCCAGATATCGGGAAGTTGCTCTGAATACGGACTCTCCAGCGCTGTTATTACTGCAACAGATAAGGGATGAAGCTCATAGGTTCGCCATTACCGGGCATCGGCAGCGCAGAAGCAAAGCCCGTAAGCAGTCGGTGCTGGAGGAAATTCCAGGGCTTGGGCCCAGGCGCAGAAGAGCACTGCTAAGGCATTTTGGGGGCCAGCAGGAGATTCGCAAGGCCTCTGAGGCGGAAATTTCCCGAGTCACTGGCATTAGTAAGAAACTGGCCGAAAGCATATATGCGCACTTACACAATATTGCGTGATATCGGCCAGTCCACAGTTTGGAAAATTGCTTCAAACTGTTCTTTTTAGTGAATAATTAAAATAAATTTTAGAATATAAGAGTTGAGTTCCAAACTAAAAATTTTTGAGAGTCAGCAATGAACTGGGCAAACCTGGTTACCTATATAAGACTTATTCTGATCCCGATAGTGGTACTTAGTTATCACTCAGAACTGGTTCACAGTCACCTGATTGCCGCTTCGCTTTTTGCTTTTGCCAGCCTCAGTGACTGGTTGGATGGTTATCTGGCCCGCCATCTTTATATCACCTCGGAATTCGGTGCATTCCTGGATCCTGTAGCGGATAAGCTGCTGGTAGTGACGGTGCTGCTGATGCTGGTGGGAGCGAACAGCTTCCTGCTGCTGCCATCTATGGTCATTATCGCCAGGGAAGTGCTTATCTCAGCACTGCGGGAGTGGATGGCCAGTAAAGGCCTTAGAGATACGGTGGCCGTGGCATTCTCTGGCAAACTAAAAACCACCTTTCAGATGATTGCCATTATCATATTGATGATTATTACCGATGCCACACCGGACTGGATGCTCTGGACCGGCTATGTGATGATTTATATTGCGGCAGTCCTGAGTCTATATTCGGCACTCTATTACTTCAAGGCAGCCCGCCCGCATCTGTTTCCTGATCAATAATTGATCAATCGGATTCATAGTCACCCTGACATTCATCGATTAGCGAGTATCAACTATAGTTGGCTATAGTGTGGTTAGGTATAGAAAGTCCCAGGGCAATCGAGCGAACACCATCTGTCGTGTCGAAGATGGGCAGAAGGTTATGATTTTCGGACTCAGATCGCCGAGGGAGTGCCACTTGTTCGCTTTTTGTACTGGAAGTGTACACGAAAATCCATTCAGTCGATTGCCCTGTAGAAAGTCCCGTAACTGCTTGACTGAAAAAGCAATGTAATTACAATAGCTGCCTTGTTTGAATTGGTGTCTCATGCTTTTACTGAAGTTGCCAATCAATTTCAAATTGACATAATGTGAATCTCTGTATTGCTTGCTGAGAAAGCTTCATAGACGACAAAGCGGGAATAGCTCAGTTGGTAGAGCACGACCTTGCCAAGGTCGGGGTCGCGAGTTCGAATCTCGTTTCCCGCTCCAATTTTCCTTTTATCAATGGTCTGTACCGGACACATGGTTTACACATGTGTTGGTGACAAAGGATTGGTGGTTGGTTCCACCCTCCCTTCAGTCTCATCAAAGAAGCCTAGGGAACCTCTGCTTAATTACCTGCGTTGTTATTGCTGCGTCGCCTAAAAGCGCCTGCTTTTGGTAAAAATCAGCTCAAAAGACCCAAAGTACTCGCTCCGCTCGCGGGGCCAGCTTTGCGCATTTATGACCTATAAACTGCGCTTTTTGTACGCAGCTAAAGCGGCTCACCCTGCGGGTGCCGTCTTCGCTATGCTTCGGCTCGCTGATTTTTGCCTTGCACTGACTGCCTCGCAAACACTAATCAGAGGCTCCTTAAGTCGTTCATCCATCGGTTTACAGGTTTTCCACGGCATTTGGAGATCTCTTCCAACTACCTCAATGTGTAAACTATGTCCCCGTAATATGCTGTTAGCCATGTCTCAGGTACTGCAAACTGGTCGTTAAACGTCGATTTCGTCGAAGGGTGCAGAAACACTCAGCAGCCGTCTCGGCTGGTTCCCTCTCTTAAACTCTGTAAGAGCACTCAAGAGCTAAATAGTGCTGTTGTGCTGTCAACTCATCTCATCATCATTGCGCATGTAGCTGAGAGAGGTGTATAAACGCGTCAGTTATTTTACATGTAGCAGAGGGATCTCTATTAACGCGCCAATGGAATGCGTGAGGCCAATGGAGGCCCAAACTGCCCGCCATCGCCACGTATCGGAAGATAGTGTTCCTCGATTTCATCGAGATGTTCCAATAATGCTTCTAAAGCATAGAAAGTCATAGAGCGACCAGTACTAAGTGACAATACCTCCAGTCGGTTATAGATATCTTCGGGTAGATTCAGAGTAAGCATGGGCACGTCCTTGTTATTCGAATTGGTTTATTGGATTGCCAAAGCAGAAGGAGCTGATTACATCCTTGTAATCATAAAGCCGTCCTTGCTTGATATTACTATAGTTGAATCCTGCAGAATAACAAGATGGCTGTGGGAGATTCTGTAAGTACCCCGTGAAACAGCCCCATGCATTGTTAGAAATTTCGGCCATAATCAATGAGGCGAGGAGAACGACAATGCGGAAATCTCGATTCACAGAAACCCAGATTGTCAGGGTGCTGAAAGAGGTTGAAGGTGGCAGGCAGGTGATGGGTATCTGTCGTGAATATGGCAGATCAGACGCGACCTGTTACAACTGGAAGGCAAAGTACGGCGGCATGGAGGTCTCCGATATCATGCGGCTCAAGCGCCTGTTCGCGGCTCTCAGTCTCAAGCACGAAGCCCGGAAGGATAGCGTTGAAAAAAAGCGCTAAGGTCGGCAGCGAAACGCGAGCACGTCGACTCCGCCAGGCAGCAACACGGGCTCAGCCCCAGGTCAGCATGTCAGATCCTGAACCTGAGCAGAGCTGTCTACCGCTAGCGGCCACAAGCCAACCAAGGCATCAGGGCAATCGACTGAATGGATTTTCGTGCACATTTCCAGTACAAAAAGCGAACAAGTGGCACTCCCTCGTCGATCTGAGTCCGAAATCATACCCTTCTGACCATCTTCGACGCGACAGAGGCGTTCACTCGATTGCCCTGACCAGGACATGCCTGTGATTGAGGCAATCCAGGCTGTCGTGGAGGACTCTCCTGGCTGGGGGTTTACCAGGATATTCAAGACATTGCGACGCAAGGGGCACCCTGGAACCCCAAAAGGGGTCATCGCATTTACTGCGAGTTACGGTTGAACAAGCGATGGAAAGGGAAACGGCGGTTGCCCACCAGGAACCCAGAGCCCTGGCCGTACCACAAACAGCGAACGACTGCTGATCCGTCGACTGCATGAGCGACACCTTATTCGACGGCCGCCGGGTCCGCACCTTCAACGTGCTGGACGACTTCAACCGGGAGGTACTGGCCATCGAAGTTGATCTGAACCTGCCAGCCCTTCGAATCATCCGGGTGCTGGATGGTATTGCACAGCAGCGTGGTTACCCTGAAAAGCTACGCTGCGATAACGGTCCTGAATTGGTATCAATTGTGTTGGCAGGATGGGCGAAGGATCACGGTGTGTATCTAGGGAACCTCTGATTAATTACCTGCGTTGTTGTTGCTGCGTTAAAAATCAGCCCAAAATGCGCATTTATGACCTGTAAACTGCGCTTTTTCGCTGATTTTTGCCTTGCACTAACTGCCTCGCAAACATTAATCAGAGGCTCCCTGGACTTTATCAAGCCAGGCAAGCCTAAACAGAGCTCTTATGTAGAACGCTTCAACCGGACTGACAGAGATGCAGTCCTGGATAGGTATTTGTTCAGAACCCCGAATGAAGTCCGTCGGATTACGGCGGAATGGATCAGGCAGTACAATTAAGCAGTACAACGAAGAGCGCCCCCATGATGCCCTCGGAGACCTGACTCCGATCGAGTATCTGGTGGCTGATACATCGGCCGAAACACTAACTAATGCCTGGGGCTAACTAGGGGATACTTACAAAAGTGAAGGTAAATAATTTAGGTAATTAGTGGAGTAGGTTTGAGATTTAAGGGCAAGTCAATTTATGTTGAGATTTTCTGATTACTCATCAAGGAGTGTCAATCCAGGATTTGTAAGGCAACGTACTTGTTGTCACTCGAGGCAGTAGTGGAATTGAATTCGAGGCCGCCAAGGACTTTGCTGCCTGTGGTGCTGAAGTGGTTTTGGTTTATCGAAACGGCACCAAAGGATTAGCAGCGCCGAGGACTATAGAGTCGCAAACAGGCAGTAGCAAAGTCATACTCGAGATCGCAAATTTCAGTTCTCTGGTGAGTATTCGGGAACTGGGTGAGCGACTGCTTCTTACATTAGGAAAATAATGAAAATATTGATGTGCTGTGTAATAACGTGTCGGAGCCAATACCAAAAGGCAGCTTGCTGACGACGGTTTTGATCTGACTTTTATGATGAACCATCTTAGTGGCTTCCTGCTGACTCAAATTCTGCTTCCAGCCTTATTGAATCAGGCAGGAAAATCAGAGGCATATAGTGTATTTATCAGTTTACTGGGTTATGAAAACAGTGCATTAAATTTCGACAACTTAAACCTGGATCATAACTACGGTACATTGAAAGCTTATGGTCGATCCAGGCTAATGAACCGCCTAACCGCTAGAGAATTGCATCGTCGATGGTGACAAAGAGCTTATTACAAGTTCCTGCCATCCTGTTGCAGTGAGTACAGCTATCTGGGGCAGGGGCGATTTCCTCGTCATGCTAATCGGCATCGTGATGCATCCATTCATGTGGTCAGTCGAGAAGGGTGCAGACACCTTCATTTGGTCATCTGGCTGGCCAGTTCTACTGATCAAGAGGTTGTTGAAGCCAATGAGCAATGCTTTTTTGACCGTCGCAATCCCTCTATCGCGGAGTTCGCTACCGATGAATCGGCCAGAAAAATTCTGGGCTGTCAGCGAAGAACAGGCGTCGCCATTTCTGAATGGCAAGTAATAGTCTGGCAGGCTTCACATATTTAGTCCCCCATTGAAATCTTGTGCAGGTCTGTCGGGTCTCCTGCTGCGTGTTCATCTATCAGGGAATGTGATGTCAGGAACTTTGAAGATTTATGGAGGAGCTAAAAGCGTTGCAAGATTCAACCAGTGACCAGCAAGAAAGTGAAGGTCGGGTGCTGCCTTTCGTTGAGAATGTGTCAGAAGCAACGGTGGCTTGTCTCATTACAATGGTGCAGGGCAATGTGCTGGCGCTTGGCTTGAGCCATTGGCTGATTGCCTCACAAACTGGCATCGCGGCAGGCACCATCACCGTATTGGCGCTCACCTTTACTCAACTCAAAAAGCGCTGGGTGATTGCTTTAGTGTTGGGAGTGGCAACGACGATTGTCGACTTTTTTGTGCATCCAGGCATGTTTGGTCCAGTGGCTGCCGAAGCAATTGTGACCGGAGCAGGGGCAGCCGGTTTGTCCCTGTTTGCAGGTTGGTGGTTGGAACGCAGACAGCGGCGCTCCAATCCCCAGTGAAAAGAGTAAATATCCTGGTTAATCGTCCAGGCCAAATGTATAAACTACATTTCCTGAGGCAATGGTGACATACTGTTCACCATCAACAGCAAATGTCATAGGTGCTGCGTGTACGCGACGGCCTAGCGATATATTGAAGAGTTCGTCTCCACTTTCCGCATCCAATGCAAAAAAGTAACCATCGGCACTACCGGTAAACACCAGCCCACCTGCTGTTGTTATAATGCCGGCTGATGAGCGGGGCATGATCGGGAACTCCCACTCAATTTCTGCGGTAGTTGGATCAATTGCGCGTATGGAGCTATAAAAAGCATCTATAGGTTGGGTGTAACGACCGCCTCCACCAGTGAACCGTTCACCTTCTTCATAATCTTCATCACGCTTGAAAAATTCCTGCTCACCATCAAAAGATGTGACATAAAAAAGGCCGGTGTCCTGACTGTATCCAGGTGAGTACCAGTTGGTGGCGCCAACGATAGGTGGTGAGACCATGATTCCTTCGTAGGTGGGTGCCATGCCAGGCACTCTTATGGGTGCGCCGGTCACCGGGTCCAGCCCTTCTGCCCAGGTGACGGTTGCAAAGGGTTTGCCAAATAGAAATTTTCCGTCGCGACGATCCAGGGTATAGAAGAAGCCATTGCGATTCGCCCAAAGCATGGCCGGAATTTCTTTACCCTCGATTTCGATGTCTGCCAATATTGGAATCTGAATAGAGTCGTAGTCGTGCACATCGTGCGGCGTAAATTGGAAGTACCACTCCAGCTCACCGGTATCACCATTCAAAGCGACTACAGAGTCAGAATAAAGATTGTCACCTAAACGAACATCGCCATTCCAGTCTGGGCCTGGATTGCCTGTTCCCCAATAAATTTGATTCAGCTCGGGATCATATGATCCTGTAATCCAGGTTGCGGCACCGCCGGTACGCCAGGAATCATCGGACCAGGTGTCGTTACCAAATTCACCAGGGCCAGGTATCACATATTGTCGCCATGCCAGTCCGCCAGTTTCCGGATCATAGGCATCAATGAATCCTCGGATACCAAACTCACCCCCAGCAACACCTGTGATCACCTTGTTTTTTACAATAAGCGGGGCGGCAGTTTTACTGTAACCAGAATCATAAGGTGCTACTTCCACATCCCATAACAGGTTGCCAGTGCGGGCGTCAATGGCAACCAGGTGCGCATCCAGGGTAGACATGAACAATGTCTCATCTAGGATCGCCACGCCCCGATTATTACGGCCACAACAAATACGTAGGTCCTCTGGCATCTCATGATCGTAGCGCCAATACTCACGACCGGTTCTGGCATCTACTGCGACCACATTGCTGGGCGCTTCGGTAATAAACATGATGCCATCTACTACCAGAGGCACAGTCTCGGCGCGGTCGATTACTGGAATCTGATAAGCCCACTTCATTTGCAGTTGATCAACATTGTCGACGTTGATTTGATCCAGCAAGCTGTAGCGTTGACTGTCAAGCGTGCCGGAATACATCAGCCAGTTCTCAGGTTCATTGCGAGCATTGACCAGGCGTTCCCAGGTGATGGGCGAAAAAGCAGGTGTAATAACAGAGGAAAATTCTTCCTCCTGCGCCAATGCCAGGTTAAAACAGATCAGGCAGGTGAATAGGGAGATTATGTTCTTCATTGTGGGATTACCTCGCGACGTAACGAAAACAGGTAAGCAACCAGATCGTCCAGTTCGCCATCTGTTAACTCGCCCTCATAGCTGGGCATGGTGGATTCTTCCACCCGTTCATAGGATTGAATATCTTTTTTTTGGAATGACCAGAGATTTTCATCACCGTCCATGATGCGTAGAGAAAAACTGTCTTCACCCATGCGAAACCCTTCTCGTTGTTCGCCATCCGGACCAATGACGCGAACGGTCCACCAGCGGGGGGCGACGTCCTCGTGGGGATTGGTCATGGCAAGCATTAAATCTTCCGGTGTGTTTTCTTCCCCTATGCGTGAGAGATCAGGGCCCATGCGGCCACCAGTTCCTCCCACCATATGGCAGCTGGCGCAGTCGCCTTTGCCAGTAAAGAGATTGGTGCCGCGGTCTGCATCTCCATCTAAAACAACGGAGCCAGGGTCGTAACGCAAGGAACCTATAAATGCTACTAGCTGCCATATAGTGGCATCAGTTACATCGGGAGCGACGGGTAACATGGCAGTGCCCGCCACGCCGTTGCGGATTACATTAAAGATGCCTGCGTCAGTGCTGGCATTCTGCAGCCGGCCTGTGAGGTTCGGTCCGCCTGCTTCGTCATTGCCGGTAGCATCGAAGCCATGACAACGCGAGCATTGCCGTTCGAAGTAGCGCTTACCCATGCGAACATCCGTTGCAGTGTTGTAGAGATTACCTGCATCTTCAGCGACGCTGATGGAGCCGGGGCCAGGCAATGTAACAAGCAAGCCGCTTACAGCTATGACCAGTGTTGCCTGCCGTTTACGGGAGTGGTGAATGCTTCTCATACTCACACCTCGTTATTGTGTTTTGGTGAGAATGGTACTAGCTGACCAGTGTATCACCCGGTTAAATGGATGTAATCAGAGTTCCGAGCACCTTTCAGCGCAATCGACTGAGCAAGTTACCGGTTACTGACATTTATGCATTTTTCTGAATCAGAGGTGTGGAATGGCCCCTGTTTCGGAGATGTTGCCTGCCCCACAGCCGCAAGACCCCCCCAAAAAAAACCCAGATTTTCTGGCTCATTTCGAGAGCATGGAAGATCCGCGTCAGCAGGCGAAGATTCTCTATCCGCTCAACGAAATCCTCCTTCTGGTTTTGTGTGCCGTGATATCCGCTGCACAGAACCGGACGTCCATTGCGCTCTACGGTGAAAAGAAGCCTGCATTGCTGCGTCGCTTTCTGCCCTTCGGGCAAGGGACCCCAGGTCATGATCAGTTGGGAATACTGTTTGCGCGTCTGGATAGGGAGGCTCTCCAACGCTGCTTCATCGCCTGGGTGGCAAGCTTGAGTGAAACGCTTGAAGGTGTCGTTGCAGGGCAATCGACAGAACGCCTCTGTCGCGCCGAAGATGTGTAGAAGTTTATAAATTTTGGCCTCAGATCGATGAGGGGGTGCCACTTGTTCATTTTTTGTACTGGAATACTGGAAGTGCGCACGAAAATCCATTCAGTGGATTAGCCTGGAGTCCCTTTGCTGTCCAGTAGTCAAAAATACCACCAGCATGACGATGCTGATTAACGGGAAAGCATAATGTAGCTTCTTATCAGTGTTTAGCATCGGGTCAAAAATGCGTGCTGCACCACAAAGTCTCACGTATTTTTCACTATGTAGAAGCGGAAGGCTGAGAATGCGTATGTCAGCCAGGCCTGATGACACCAAAGTGATGATTGCCAACACAAAGAACAGTTTAGATTGTGGGAGGTAAAACGCCTCTAAGTCCAATTCTTTTGAAATGATTCTGCCTGACAGCAAGATCATCGCACCAACCACTGATGCCATTGTTTCAATCAGGGTATGGGTGAGGCGAATCAGAGACCATTCTGTGACTTCGCGAAAGTCCCAAAAACCCAACCAGAACTGCATCATAAGCAACATGAAGAAAGTTGATCAAAAAGGTGAATCGGCGAAAAACCGATGTGATCGCGATGTTGAATGAGACGTGCCCGGCAAATCATCACTTCGCCCATGTCCAGGGCGACCATGGTAAAAACAACGACAGAAACGTACTCGAATTAAGACATTTTAAGAATGTTATAAGGTGTAGTCTTCCTTTTTGATCTCAGAAACCACATAAGCAAATGCCATATCGCCGTGCATCCGTGTGAAATTGCCATCTCGTTTAACACCACCGATTTTCTCTACCGCTTTTTGGGAGCGAATATTGTCAGCGCCAACCCAGAACAGAACTGTATCGACAAAAGTGAATGCGTATTCCAGCATCATTTTTTTGATTTCCCGGTTGTAACTGCCGCCCCAGTAGTCGCGACTTAAAAAAGTCCAACCGATTTCAATTTCACTTAAGTTTGCATCGTAGTCGTTATAACGGCTGGAACCGAATAGCTTTCCAGTCTCGCGATCAACAAAAGTAAAGGCACTACCGCATTTGACTGCACCATCAAAGAACCCTCGAAACTGGCTTTCTTTATATCGATCTGTGGCAGGATGTTGTTCCCAAACCAATGGATCACTGGCTGCTGTGAATAGCCCTTCCCAGTCATCAGTGTCAATGGGTCTTATTGTGACCCTTGGGCCTTCCAGAGTGGGCTGTAAATCAGGTGTGGACATGGTGAATGCCTTCTCTTGATTGTGGATTTACTTACCTGGCAGGTAATTGAGTAAATAACCTGCCTGATAGAGAATGGCGCTATTGTACTGCAGAGGACACCATAGGGGACAACATGATGAAGCGAAAGAAAGTACTGGCCATAGCGATTTTGATTCCATTTTCACTGCTCAGTATCTATGCAGTGCTGGAGGTAGGGTATATCGGAATTTTTGATTATCACCGCCACAGTCCGGCGGGCTGGCAGGTATTTACTGATTTGGTGATTGCGCTGATTCTGGTATTTACCTGGATGATTCCAGAAGCTCAAAGGGAAGGGCGCAGTCCTTGGCCCTGGGTGTTGATGACCTTGTTTCTGGGTTCAGTTGGCCCCTTGCTTTATTTGGCTACTGCGAAAGGGTCTGGTATTGCCGGAGTGACGGCATCTGAAGCTACCTGAGATTAGTGCCGATTCGATAGCTTTCCGCCAATAGCCATACTCTCGAGTATGCAGCAGCCGACCGCGCACCAGCCAGGGGAGATAAATTTCAATTAGAGTCGATGTTGTCAGCATCAGAAAACTGAAGATAACTCTGGATAACTGTACACAGCAATCAGATCAATAGAAGTGAGTTTTCAGCTATCTCGGCGCAATATCAGTGCAGGCCGCAGCACAATGAAGGGAAGCACGCGGCCGAATCTACCTGCCTTGGCTAAACGAGCTGGTAGTAACAGGAAGAGAGGCGTCATCAATATTGGATTTAGAAAATCCCAGATCAAACGGGATTGATAGACTTCTCGGCCTTGCTCATCCAGCACATGTAAGTAGCATGTAGACAGGTAGATATTTATATAGGTGTATAGATATATAGATAGTCCGGCAATATCTCAACAGGGGTCAGGGTTTCTTCAGGCGCAGGCCGACGCCAAACGTTGTCAGTTGAGAGGGTCGGCATTAAACAGCCCAGGTACAGCACTGGCCAGCAACATCGCTGCCAGTGCGATAAGAATGTTTTTACCTGTAGCGAGACGGAGAATTGCTTCTGTGGTTGATGTCATTCATCCAGAACCATTTGAAAACCCCCGTATATGATGCGGGCCCCATCGAAGGGCGCTTGCTCGTCCATACCTTTTAAGCGCGGGTCAGCCATGACTTTCTCGTTACCGTGGTCCCGGACTTCTTTGGACGGCCAGGCAACCCAGGAGAATACAACGGTTTCGTTTTCTTCGCGCTTTACGGCCAATGGGAATGAGGTGGTTTCTCCGTCAGGCACATCGTCTCCCCAGCATTCAACGATTCTGGTCGCGCCATGGTCTTTAAATACATCAGCGGCGAGTTTAGCGAATGCGATGTACTCTGCTTTTTTGTCATTGTGTACTGCGGCTACGAAGCCATCGATATATTCCATAGTGATTTTTTCTGATTATTTAATAGGGCTGATAGCGCCATAGCCAAAGGCCAGAGGTTCAGCGCTTCAAGCTCCTGGTTGATGTAGCGGTTATTTGTTTTCTGAAGCTGTATATTTATCGAGGGCAGGGCACACGCAACCGCACACAGCTCCTCTATAAACTAAGGCTCATCTGATTAATCGGTAAAAATTGAAGAGTCTAATGCAGCACATGTGCAGCACATGCTCTCAATAATGGACTCTTCGGTTTTCGAACCTGAAAACCCGTTAAAGAAACCGTATTTCAGTGCTATGCATGGGATTTCTCCCGCAATCCCGGATTATCAGGCACAACGGCTCAATAACTTCGGCCAGTTTCTTCCAGGGGATGATGGAGTCCATGTCCTCCAGGAACTGCTCCTTGCGAGTCTTTTCCCGGTATTTCTCGGAACCGGCATCAGAAAAAGAATCCTGGCGCATCGGACCCTGCTCTTGGTTATGGTGCTGCCTATTATGTACCAACATTGGAATTAATCAGAGATTCCCTAGAATATTCGATATCAGAGATTCGAATTCATAGTTATGATTTGCCAGAAAAGCTGGACGCAGTATCCCATGCATCACTAAAAAGATCGATACGAAAGAACGAGATTTATCCCTGACTAAATGATTGTCACTTGATACAAGAGCCACTACCACTGCAAATATTGGAAGGTGGGCAGGCAGTAAAACCAGCGCGCCATATTCATCAGGGAGTCAGCTTGTAAGAGACAAGATCCTCCATTCATTATGCATTGTTTTAGCATTGCATCCAGTTCATGCCTAAACGGTAAACCGATATCAAGAAAAAATGCCTGTTTCTTTATATGTTTTGTATGCGGATAACGCCCTGAATAACAGGCAAGGTGACCTTTCCCTTGGAACTAAGCCAGTTGTTCGTAGATTTTTCTCCTAAGCGACCTGCTCAGCAAACTGCGCAGGGGGTAAATAATTTAACGAGCTATGTGACCTGACTGTATTGTAGTGGTGCCGCCACTGGCTAATATGTTCTCTGGCTTCATTCAGTGTTCTGAACCAGTGCTGATTCAAACAGCCTGACCGAAACCTGCCATTGAAATTTTCCACAAACGCATTTTGTGTCGGTTTGATCGGCTGAATAAAACTGAGCCTAACCTGCCGCTCCTTTCACCAGAAGAACATCGCCTTACTGGTAAACTCGCGACCATTATCACAGACAATGGCCTGTGGCTTATTTCTATGTGCAATCACTGTTGATAAACATCATGCTACACGCTCACCGGAGATCGATAAATCCGTGAGTTGTCCCACACATTCTCGACTGTAATCATCCACTGCATTTAATACCCGGAAGCGCCTGCCGTCACTGAGCTCATCGGATACAAAGTCCATTGACCAACGTTCATTGGCTTGTGTCGGTATTAGCATTGGCAAGCACAGCCGGTATAGCTTCTTGCGCCGCTTTGTCCTGACCTGCAAATTTTCCTCGGTATACAGGCGGCAGGTAGGCTTTCTATTCACCACCAAACCTTCCTGTTTCAACAGGGCATGCAACATCAAATAACCCTAGACTGGCTACTGCGTAGCCAGCTCCTTCAGACGCTGACGAAGGGCACTGTCGTTGCAGCGTTTCGGCTGATAACGATAGATAACTGGCGCGCGACAATCTTAGCAGGCCACAGGCACGACGCTCGCTCAGGGAATGTTCTTTCTTTAGATAATCAACCACCGGGCGCTTTGCACGTGGCCCTGCCACTTTTTTGATAACACATCCTTGCGCGCGATATTGTCCAACATGGTATCAGCTAACACCCGTTTCAGATGAGCATTCTCAACTTCCAATTCACGCAGTCGTTTCGCCTCATTGATATCCATGCCACCAAACTTCGATTTCCACTTATGGAAGGTGCTTCTGCCGATCCCGTAGCGCCGACAGATATCGTCGACCCTACAACCTGACTCCTGCTCCTTCAAGATGTTGATGATCTGAACTTCGTTGTACCGTTTACGTTTCATATGCTTTCTCCTCTTCATCAGTGCAGGGGAGAAAGTCCATTTTACTATGGCCTACTTTTTGGGGGAAAGGTCACTGCCGACATCAAAATCTCTTACTCCAGGAAACGCATGTCCTGGGGGTGCTAAAGATCTTGATGCGCTGGATAGGTTGCCGCTCGCTCCTATGGTTTTAAACAGGAACACATGTATCTATTTGGCATTACTGCGTACACCTGGCGTTGGTATTAATTGATCACCCACATCAGCCCGCAACTTGTTATACAAATTAAGGAACCTCTGATTAATTACCTGCGTTGTTATTGCTGCGTTAAAAATCAGCTCAAAATGCGCATTTATGACCTGTAAAATGCGCTTTTTCGCTGATTTTTGCCTTGCACTGACTGCCTCGCAAACATTAATCAGAGGCTCCCTAATGTAACGGGTTGTATGTCTGAATCAAAGCGAAAGTCAGAAACCACACTCAAAAGCGCTCATCTGAGGTCTTTGTGAGTAAATCATAATTTGAAAATTCGAGGGTTAGTAATAGACAGCTTATACAACATGTCCAACCCATCTCCCTGCGAACATAACTCCAGACCAAAGGAAGAGCGAAAGGGTGCCAGCCAGTTTAACCTGTGTTGGAATAACAGATGATGTGTCCCATTGGCTTACGTTTTTGTACACCCGAAAGTGAAAGTAAGCCATATTGACACCTGCCAGGAGCAGCAGCACCAGCTTGGACTGAAAGGCGGGGTTTTCCAGATGCCCGGCAGCGCGTGTTATGAACATTCCGAGTCCGGTAATGGTGGCGATTACAAAAGCGCCCCAGGTCCAGCGCGTAAGTTCATTGTTCATCGTGCTGATAGGATAACGGGTTGCGGCAAGGCCCAGTAAACGCAAATCAACCCACAGCAACGAGCCAACCACCATTGATGCAGCAACAACATGCATGGTTTCTAATGTAGGAAACCAATTAGTGGCCGCTATAACTTGGGAGATTCCCCAATTCTCTACACCGACCCAGAAGCTGTATTCGGAACCGTCGAAGTAAGGTGCCATGTACCACAGCGGATATTCGATGTATTCCAGGTAGGCAATCCAACGGCCGCCGATACACACGCCGATCCATAACAACATGGAAATCACAGCCAAACCTCTAGCCAGAACCTTTTTGTTGTCTTGCTCCCAGTAGTTGTCCTGTTTCTTATGCATGAAATAGAAGAATGCGAATAACAGCACTGCCGGGATTAACATGGCCAGCTTGGAAGCGAACACCGGGTTGTTGAAATAACGATTGGGTCTGCCAAAAACGAAAAATGCCCCTGAAATAAAATTGTTTACTAAGGCAAACCAAAACCAGGGTGCGGCGCGATTGGTGAGTTCTGACAAACTTTGAGATTGAGCCGCTAAGCCAAGGATTCGCAGATTAAGTAGAACGGCTGTGCCCATGACCACAGCAATTCCGAGAATATGTACAGTTTGAATAATGGGCGGGAAGCCGGGAATATTGGATAGAGTCCACAATGCGCCCCGCTGCAGAAAACTGTCTGTCAGCAGCGGAGCGATAACGGTAAAAAGCTCTGGCATTTCTAAATTACTTTTTTACTGGTGTGCTGGAAATAGTTTAGGGAGCCTCTGATTAATGTTTGCCAGGCAGTTAGTGCAAGGCAAAAATCAGCGAAAAAGTGCAGTTTACAGGTCATAAATGCGCATTTTGAGCTGATTTTTAACGCAGCAATAACAACGTAGGTAATTAATCAGAGGTCCCCTAAAGGTACTTGTCAGTTACTGCGCCTTCAGAAGCCGAAGCAACAGAGGCAGCAAATTTCGCCAGCACACCTCGTTTGTATCTCGGCTCCGGCTTTTTCCAGTTTGCCAGGCGCGATTGAATCTCTTCGTCGCTGAGTTCCAAAGTAACAGTGTTGGCTTCGGCATCAATCGCGATACGATCGCCATTTTGCACGATAGCAATCGGGCCGCCCTCGAAAGCCTCTGGGGTCACGTGTCCCACAACAAAGCCGTGGGAACCGCCGCTGAATCGACCGTCAGTAATCAAAGCAACGGACTCGCCCAGACCTTTACCCATGATGGCAGAAGTAGGGGATAACATTTCCCGCATGCCAGGTGCACCTTTTGGTCCTTCGTAACGAATAACCAGCACATCGTCTGTCACGACGGCGCCATCCAGAATGCCTTTGAGACAATCTTCTTCCGATTCAAACACCCGTGCGTTTCCAGTAAAGAACAG
Organism: uncultured Pseudohongiella sp.; assembly: GCA_965198435.1. Classification (GTDB taxonomy): domain Bacteria; phylum Pseudomonadota; class Gammaproteobacteria; order Pseudomonadales; family Pseudohongiellaceae; genus UBA9145. The sequence goes on from OZ240664.1 coordinate 2,086,112, forward strand.
GCCTTCTTTGCCAGTGATTTTTGCTACGGCACCGGTTGGTGCCAGATTGCCACGGAGTACCCGCAAGTGACTGTCTTTCTTGATTGGATTATCCAGGCTGCGAATGATGTCCTGCCCTTCAGGATAGAGTTCGACACTCGCCAGGTTTTCGGCGAGGGTTTTGCCTGTCACAGTCAAACACGAGCCATCCAGCATCCCGGCCTCCAGCATGGTTTTCATCAGTGGCTGAATACCGCCGATCTTGATGAGCTCAGACATCAGGTAACGACCGGACGGTTTAAGGTCCGCCAGCATAGGGATCTGTGCACCAATACGGCTGAAATCGTCCAGCTCCAGCTCCACTCCCATAGTGTGGGCCATGGCTAATAGATGGAGAACCGCATTGGTGGACCCACCCAATGCAATCACCACCTTAATCGCATTCTCGAAGGCTGAACGGGTCATGATGTCTGAGGGTTTGATGTCATGCTCCAGCAGATACATGATGGCTTCACCAGCACTAAGACAATCGTTTTCTTTTTCCGGCGAAATAGCGTCCTGTGCCGAGCTATTTGGTAAGCTCATGCCCAGCGCTTCAATGGCGGATGCCATGGTATTGGCGGTGTACATTCCACCGCAGGACCCTGGCCCCGGAATTGCCGTGTCTTCGATCTGCTTTAGCTCGATATCGGATACAGTGCCGGCAGCATGTTCACCTACCGCTTCGAATACTGAAATGATATTGGTGTGACCGGGGCCAGGTTGGATCGTGCCCCCGTAAATGAAGATAGAAGGGCGGTTAAGTCGGCTGATGCCCATCATCAAGCCGGGCATGTTCTTGTCACAGCCACCGATGGCTATAATGCCGTCATGTCCCATACAGCCCGATACGGTTTCCAGACTATCGGCAATCACTTCTCTGGAAACCAGGGAATACTTCATACCCTCGGTCCCCATGGAAATCCCATCGGAAATCGTCAGCACGTTATAGACGATGCCTTTGCCTCCGGCGGCATCAGTGCCCTTATTGACGTCTTCGGCCAGCTTATTGATATGCATATTGCAGGGCGTCACCATGCTCCAGGTAGAGCAAATACCGATTTGTGGCTTGGCAAAATCGGCGTCTTGAAAGCCAACGGCACGCAGCATTGCTCGGCTCGGGGCCTGCTCAACACCATCAACCATGGTTTTAGACTGTTTTCGTAAGTCCTTGTCTGTCATAGGAGATCCAGTTTTCTTAAGATTTTACTTTAGCCTGGGTTTAGCCTGAAATGCGGTCCAAACATCGGCACTACTGGCTGATTCGAAGAGGGCGCTACTATACAACAGGGCTGGTGTAATAACCTAGGGAGCCTCTGATTAATTACCTACGTTGTTATTGCTGGGTTAAAAATCATCTCAAAATGCGCATTTATGACCTGTAAACTGCGCTTTTTCGCTGATTTTTGCCTTGCACTAACTGCCTCGCAAACATTAATCAGAGGCTCCCTAGGTGGCTGTAAACAAGTGGAACAGGGATGCCGACGTCGTGCAGGAAACACAGGTGCCGTGAAGAACAGGATGTTCGGGAGCGGGCCCTTTGCGTAATAGCAGAGTTTTGCGCCTGTAAAGTCTGCATACCGTACATTCATGCCCATAAATACGAGTGGCTGATGGATAAGGAAAACCGCGTTTTCGCCAGTGAATCAGGCGCGCCAAAGAAAAAATTCATGGGTGGGAGTAAGCGGCTTCGAGCGTAGCTCTAACGACTGCGGGCAAGGCTCGCAGACTGGACAGAATTTTTTCTCATTATAAGGTCCGAAAACGGCTAGTTTTTGATCAGAAGCAGAGTATGATGGTGCCCATCAAAGGATAACTGATGGACACTGCGACCTTACTCAATCCAGACGACTACGAAGACGCTCGACAGACGCGGGATCCGCGATTTGATGGTCGATTCTTCGTTGGTGTAGTCACAACTGGCATTTACTGTCGGCCGGTGTGTCCTGTTCGAATTCCAAAAAAGGAGAATGTGCAGCTTTATAAATCAGCTGCCGCTGCTGCTGCCGCCGGATTTCGACCCTGCCTGCGTTGTCGTCCCGAATCTTCACCCGGGACCCCAGCCTGGAGCGGCTCTTCCTGGAAGGTTTCCCGCGCATTGCAACTGATTGATCAGGGATATCTGGATAACTCGTCGGTTGAAGATCTTGCGGATCAATTAGACATTGGACCGCGTCAACTAAGCCGTCTATTTAACGATCATTTGGGGGCGTCGCCGGTGGAGGTGGCACAAACTCGACGGCTGCATTTCGCGAAGAAACTTATCGATGAAACAGATATGCCATTATCTGATATCTGCTTTGCCGCAGGATTTGGCAGCGTGCGCCGATTCAACGCAGTGTTCAATGCGGTATATGAGCGTTCGCCTGGACAGTTGCGGGAAAAAAAGCATCGTTCCCGCAAACGTATGCTGAATGAGATTGAGATATCACTTTCCTACCGGCCGCCATACGATTGGCACAGCCTGCTGGCGTTTCTAGCCCGCCGCGCAATACCAGGTGTCGAGAAAGTTACAGCGCAAAGCTATGCCCGCACTTTTTTACTGGATGGTGTCCAGGGCCATGCCATTGCTCTGTTCAGTGAGAAATCCAATGACATCCAATTAACAGTGTCCTGTTCAGAGGTGCGGCATTTGTATCAGATTATCGATCGCATGCGATCCGTGTTTGATTTGCGGGCCGATAGTGCGCAGATCGATGCATACCTTGCTAAAGACAGGATGTTGAAGCCGATGGTGAAGAGGTTCCCTGGCCTGCGAGTGCCAGGATGCTGGAGCGGTTTCGAAGTTGCCGTAAGGGCGATTCTGGGGCAGCAGGTTACCGTCAAGGCAGCATCTACCCTGGTGGCGCGCATCTCGGAGCGCTGTGGAAAATCGTACGATTGCGATATAGAAGGTCTGGCATACACCTTTCCCGGTCCTGACGTGTTGCTTGACGCTGATTTATCAGGAATGGGAATAGTCGGGCAACGCATCGAAGCCATAAAAAGCGTAGCCAATATGCTGGTGAACAATGAACTCAGCATTGATTGCACGGTTGATACTGAAACGTTCGTTGAGAAAATTTGTTCGGTGAAAGGCATTGGTGAATGGACCGCACAGTACATTGCCATGCGTGCGTTAAATGATCCTAATGCCTTTCCTCATTCTGATCTCATATTACGCCGTGCAGTGGTTAATGCCGATGAAACCCTAAGTGCCAGGAAGCTATTGGAAAGAGCCGAACCCTGGCAACCATGGCGTGCCTATTCTGTCATTTTGCTTTGGCGTAACTATGAAGAGTTCAAAAAGTCATCCAAAAAGACAACGAAAACCCTGGCCCACCGAAAGCGAAGAACGAAAAGGACTAAGTCATGAGTACATATTATTGTTATCAGAACTCGCCTATTGGACGCATTTTGTTAGCTGGTGACGGAAATTCGCTGACGCTGCTTGGGTTTCCCAGTGGCAACATGGCTCGTCGTCATGTGAAAGACTGGATCGAAGACAAGAAGCCGTTCAGGGAAGTCATCAAACAACTCAAACAGTATTTTACAGGGGAGCGCCAGGAGTTTGATTTGCCTCTCGCACCAATGGGTACCAATTTCCAGCAATCGGTTTGGCAAGCCTTAACTGAAATCCCCTATGGCCAAACCTGGAGCTACGGCCAGTTGGCGAAGCATATTGGTCGGCCGAAGGCGTCGCGGGCAGTCGGTGCTGCCAATGGCGCCAATCCTATTCCGATAATCGTTCCCTGCCATCGCGTAATTGGCAGTAGCGGCAAACTCACAGGGTTTGGTGGCGGTTTGGAAACCAAGGCGTTTCTGCTGGATCTGGAATCTAAGGCTACAGCCCCGGAGCTTAATTTCGGTTAGGGAGCTTCTGATTAATGTTTGCGAGGCAGTGAGTGCAAGGCAAAAATCGGCGAAAAAGCGCAGTTTATAGGCCATAAATGCGCATTTTGAGCTGATTTTTAACGCAGCAATAACAATGTAGGTAATTAATCAGAGGTTCCTTAGCTACATTACCACCCTTCGCCAGCAATGCTGATAATTTGGCAGGCAGGCTGTCCGATACCGATTTGCCCAATGGTATGAGTGAATACCTGATGGAAGAAATTGAGGCGGACATTACTCATAACAGTAATTTGGGTAACAGAGCGTTTCAGAATATGCGCGTTATAACCGATAAGAGTGAGGCGGCATAGCAAGCGCGACAAACTCTCGGTGATGCCCGGGTGGTTATCCAATCCAAAGCATTGCAGTAACGTGCAATAACGTAGAATGCAATAACCTAGAGTGCAGCAGCGATAATCCTACATACTGCCTGGCAGTGTTGTGGTTCTGCTATCATATGTGCGCGCTCCACTTTCTATGGATCTGGGTTGGAGATTTGGCCAGGCCCCGGAGGGTTAGGCTCAGAGGGCTAAGCCAATAAAGCTTATCAGCCTCATCAACCTTATCAACCTCACTAAATTGTGACTATTAACTGGCGGTTCACTGGATTTTGTTCCTGTTGGAATCGGTACTCGTAGCGGCCTGAGTCATTCAGCGCCTAGCACACTTTCTATACTATAGATCAAAACAAGATCGGCTAGAAATCCAAACATTACTTTTACTATATCTGAGTACTAAACCTCGCTGGAAATCTGCTATCTGGCTGTTTTTACAGGCCATATCACCTTTTTTCGCGCAACTTTCTACCTGCCAGTTACAAAGTTGTGCTGAACTCTCATACATGGAATGAGTTATGAAAACGGCAACAACTACAAACAAATTTAAAGACGCCTGGAGTTTGTTCAAACAAGCCATCGCAGGCAATACAGATATTGACTACACCCAAGGTTCCATCGGGCGGGTCACGGTGCTTCTCGCAATTCCCATGATTTTGGAAATGGCGATGGAGTCGGTGTTTGCCATCGTGGATATATTCTTCGTCTCAGGTCTGGGCACAGATGCAGTTGCCACGGTAGGGCTCACCGAGGCTGTTATTACTTTGCTTTACGCCATCGCCATCGGATTATCAATGGGGGCAACTGCAATGGTCGCCAGGCGTATCGGTGAGAAAGATCCCGCTGCAGCATCAATTGCCGCAGGGCAGGTGTTATGCCTGGGCGCTTTTGTTTCAATTGTCGTGGGTTTAATCGGTATTTTCTTTGCTCAAGAAATCCTGCAACTGATGGGGGCCGAACTATCAGTCATTGCAACAGGTGAGAACTATACACGTTTGATGTTCGGTGCCTGCTTCACTATCGTGTTTCTGTTCCTCATCAATGCCATTTTCCGTGGCGCAGGCGATGCCACAATCGCCATGCGTGCGCTGTGGCTGGCCAATGGTATCAACATTGTGCTGGATCCATGTCTGATTTATGGCATCGGGCCATTTCCGGAACTCGGTGTTACTGGTGCTGCTGTTGCGACCAATATCGGTCGTAGTGCCGGTGTGATTTACGGTCTGTATTTTCTGTTGAGTAAGCATGGCCGTATTCAGGTGCATCTGGCAGAAATGAGTCTGCGACTAAATATTATCTGGTCACTGATTCGAATTTCGGTTGGGGGTATTGCACAATTCCTGGTGGCCACTGCAAGCTGGGTGTTCTTAATGCAAATCGTTTCTGGATTCGGTTCCCAGGCGGTTGCCGGTTATACCATTGCAGTGCGTATCGTGATGTTCAGCATTCTGCCAGCCTGGGGGTTAAGCAATGCGACTGCAACCCTGGTTGGTCAAAACCTCGGCGCGGGAATTGCTGATCGAGCTGAGAAAACTGTCTGGAAGATTGCGCAATACAATGCGTCTTATATGGCAATGGCGGCCTTACTGATCTTGCTGTTTGACAGCCAAATCGTCGGATTCTTCAGTGACGATGAAGAAGTCTTGAGATTTGCCATGCAATGTTTACAGATTTTTGCCTATGGCTATGTCGGTTGGGGGTTCGGCATGGCTGTAATTCAGGCGTTTAATGGCGCTGGTGACACCATGACGCCCACTTACATCAATGTAGTGTGTTTTTGGGTAGTGCAGGTTCCTTTGGCGTATTGCCTTGCCTTAACTCTTGGCTTGGGGCCAGTGGGCGTGTTCTGGGCGGTTTTTGTGGCAGACAATCTCACTTGTGTAGCGGGCGTGTTGGTATTTCGGCGCGGCAGGTGGAAGGCACGCACCGTGTGATTGTCTGAAATCGCGGTAGAGGTAGAATAGCGCGCTATGATAAGTAGTCAGCAACAAATCATTACTCATGTTGCCAACTGGTTGGGATCAGACCGTCCGGTCTGGCTCTGTACTATTTTGAAAACCTGGGGCTCATCCCCGCGGCCTATCGGTGCAATGATGGCCTGTACTTTGGATGGTGAAATGATCGGTTCGATATCTGGTGGCTGTATCGAAGAGGATTTCCTCGAACGGCTGCGTGATGGCAGTTTAAAGGCGCAATATGACGAAGAAGGTGCGAAACCGTTTATCGTTAAGTATGGCGTGACTGCCGAGGAGCAGGCGAGACTGAAATTGCCCTGTGGTGGTCAGTTACATGTGCTGTTGGAATATATTGATCCATCGCAGTCTAATCCTGCGGTGTTCAGTCGGCTGCAACAAGGCCTGGAGAATCATACCCGTGTGAGCCGCAAGGTTGATCTGGTATCAGGTGCCATCGAGGCAACAGAACAAAGTTCTGAAGAGGCAGTTATCATTGATCAGCAGACGATGTTACATAGCCTCAGTCCAATGTACCGCCTGTTGCTGTTAGGTGCCGGAGATGTTGCGAAGTATGTTGCCGAGATGGCGCTGGCTTTGGAATATGACATTACGCTGTGTGATCCTCGTCCTAACTATTTGGATAACTGGCATGTTGATGGTGTAGAGAAAACCTCACGCTTGCCAGATGATGTTGTGCGTGAACGATTCAACAACCCGTTCAGCGGCATCATCGCCTTAGCCCATGATCCCAGGGTCGATGACATGGCGTTAATGGAAGCGCTCAAAACCAATGCGTTCTATGTAGGCGCTATGGGTTCGGAGAGAACATCTACGGTAAGAAGGGAGCGATTGCCGGAACTTGGGCTCACCAGGGACGAGATAGCTATTTTACATGCTCCAATTGGTTTTCAGATTGGAAGCAAGGCACCAGCGGAAATAGCCATTTCCATCATGGCTGAAGTAACGGCAAAACGCCACGGCGTGCTCAACTAAGTTGTAAGTGCCTGTGCAACTAATCTCCCTTAACCTCCCTTACAACCAAGCCTCTGTATTTTTTCTAAGCCCTGTTCACACTAAACAGTGTGTCTGCGATCAGCGCAAAATGCATGAAGAAGACGAATATAACCTCCAGGTTTTCGAACCGAGAGACTATTCGGCGAAAACCCTTAAGCCGTCGAAACAGCCGTTCGACGTCATTTCGCTTCGTGTACAACTCGCGGTCGTACTCCCAGACCGAAAGCCAGTTGCTTTTCTGAGGAACCACAGGTTCCCTACCCAGGTCGAACACCCATGGTCGTGTGTCATCGCCTTCATAGGCCTTATCCATGATCACTTTTGTGCCATCCCACCCACCATTTTCCCGTGTTTTAAGCCGTTTTCGTCCTGCAGGCGCGTCACCGGCTTGCCCCGCAGAGAGAGAAAAAGCGACCGCTCGGTCGTGGCCGATCGATTGAGGACCGTTTTTTTAGGGCCTGTTCACACTACTTGAGTGGTTTCTGTTGTGACTAAAAAAGCGCGAATTGAGGCACGAGGAGCGTGGTTTGGTCATTCCAAATGAGCGACGAGTAACGACAAGTGGCACTTTTTTAGCCACAACCCCAAGGGCCAGGCGCATTTTTGCGCCCAGCTTTGTTATCAGTCACTTGTATATACTTATAGGGGCTGTCCTAGATAATTGAATATATCCAGGATGGCTGGATGAGAAAAAGTCATTTAAGGAACCCCTGATTAATTACCTACGTTGTTATTGCTGCGTCGCTTAAAAGCGCCTACTTTTAGTAAAAATCAGCTCAAAAGACCCAAAGCACTCGCTCCGCTCGCGGGGCCAGCTTTGCTCATTTATGACCTATAAACTGCGTTTTTTCGCTGATTTTTGTCTTGCACTAACTGCCTCGCAAACATTAATCAGAGGCTCCTTAAGTTGTAACAGGCAAAGACGTCTTATAGAGCTGTTTGTTGCAGGGCCTACAGCACGCACAGCAGCATCGCTGGTTGGTGTAAACAAGACGACGGCGAGTGACTGTTTTCTAAGGCGTCGACAGCTTATTTACCAGCACTGTGATGCAGCAGGTTTTCTCGCAGGAGAAGTCGAAGTCGAAGTCGAAGTCGATGAAAGCTAAAGCTATTTTGGCGGTCGTCGAAAAGGGAAGCGCGGCCGAGGTGCTGCTGGGAAAGTGCCGGTATTTGGTCTTCTCAAGTGTAATGGCAGGGTTTATACGGTGATTATACCGGATGCCGGGAGCGACACTTTACGCCCCATTATTGGAGAGAAAGTACGGCCTGATAGTATCGTGTATACGGACAGTTTTAGAGGATACAAGGCACTGGATGTGTCAGAGTTTAAGCATTGCCGAATTAACCCCAGTGAACTGTTTGCAGACAGGCAGAATCCCATTAATGGGATCGAGAATTTCTGGCAGCAGGCGAAGCGGCATTGACGGAAATTCAATGGTGTTCCAAGAGACGATTTTCACCTGTATTTGAAGGCATGTGAGTGGCGATTTAGCAATAGCGACCCAGTAGCTCAATTAAGTCAGTTGAAACAATGGGTTAAACAGGAAATGGGCTAGTTATCCAGGACAGCCCCTACTTATATACGGCTATACGGCGCTCTTTCTGCCTCGCTGGGCACAAAAACACCCTCCAGCAGAGACGACTCAATTAGTGTGAACAGGCCCTAGCGCGCCAGTGCCATCTGGATGGACGTTTACTGCCGTGGAATCGGCAGTGGAATCAATAGAAACATGATCCACCTGGCTGTTGATGACCTCATTTTCCTGGAGGGCCAGAAACGCGTGATCGAGAACGCCTTGCTTAGCTCAACGGTTCGCCCTCCTATAAAGACTATGCCAGCGGCAGAACCCTTTGGGCAGGCCGTGCCATTTGCAGCCTGCTCTGCAATCTACAAAAGGGTGTTAGGCACCTGCACGTCAGGCTGTGTCAAAACGTCATGAGGGAAAGTGAGATGAGGCAAAAACAGGCGAAAAACCGGAGTTTACAGAGCGTAAATGAGGATTTTGAGCCTGTTTTTAACAATATATCGCTGAGCGTAATAGTTTTGAAACAGCCTGAGGTTAGAGATTTTCACGTTACCTCGGGGAACAGGGAGCAACGGCTCGATAATGTTGTAGTGCTGCGCAGTCATTTCCAGGACGAAATTATAGCGCAATGAGTGTGAACAGGGCCTAGTACAAGACACTGCTGTCGCAATTCTGACATCTGGGTTTTTATACCTGGTGCTTTCCGCCCGAGTATGAAGTGTTCAGTGCGTCGTTATCAGGTAGTTTTCTTTCTTCATTAATATCAGCTCTTCTTTCAGCCTGTAAATTCGAGTTTGTGGCTCCACCACCGCAGGTTGCTGTTACTGTCTATGCCAGTGAAGAAACCGACCCGGTTAAGAACAGTGACGATGCTGTAGATGATCCAGCAATCTGAATCCATCCTGCTGATCTGGAACAGAGTGTGGTGATTGGCACCGATAAACAGAAGGGTCCTGGCGCTTACAATCTGCGTGGCGAACCTGTGCAGTTTATTCCAGGAGGGTGAACTAATAATGTCGATCTTAGGAAATTGCCAGGTGAAGCTAAATGGGATGCCATGTTCGATCGCTCACCGCCTTTTGCATACAAGGGCAGTTTCATAGTGGCAGATGCCGTAGATGGATCATATAGAACAGATAGCGAGACGATCAGGATGTTCAACTTCTGGACGTGATGGAGAGTTTCCAGCCCGGCCCATCAGGTAATCCATGATCGCATTGCTTTCGGCTAATACCAGATCACCATCGGCAATTATCAGTGCTGAGCCAGGTGGGGGAGGGGCTTCGTACTCAGCAGGTGCCTGAAACGTTGCCGGATCTCAATTGTAGGTTTTGAGCTCATACTCGATGCCTAATTCTTCGAGTAGCCAGAGAATATGAAACTATTGGGAGTACTCGAGGTGGTGCAGGGTAAGCATTATCCTGCTTCCTTGAAAACATGCGGGGATTTAACATTGCACGAGAGAAGCAGTGCAGAATATGCCCCGGATGTTAACTGTGCAGTAATCAGCGGTCTTTACTGCTGAATTTCCTGTTCGATGCCCAGGGTCTGCATCATTTCCAGACGGCGTGCCCCGGCCAGAATTCCGATGATGCCGTAATTTCCTTCGTGGCAAGCGTATTCGAATACAGGTTCATCCATACGTGACAATGGATATTCGCCTGACCACGGCACCGTGTACACACTGGAATCATCGACTGTGAATCCGTATATGATTTTGTTGGGGCCTTGCCGTCGGAAGGTTTCAATCACTGTGAGATTGTCCACAGGAGCACCTTGATAAGACATAGAAGGGTTATAGTTCTTGGTTTCTACAACCAGAGTGCCACCTTCCCAGCGACCAATCGAATCGCCCATCCATTTTTGCTGAGCTTCTGATGCGTCGCTACGCTCATTAGTGATTTTAATGATGCGGGTATCATGCACCATTTCGACGTTGATAATCACATAGCCAGGAGACTGTGCTATTTGCATGTGACTGTTATACATCACAGGTGACATGACAGGACCAGAGCTGTTGCCGAAAGCGAGTATGCAGCGTTCACCTAATGAACGTCCCTCAGGGCCATCGTTTTTTCCCGGCCGGTTGGTGCGCAATTCTTCCATACGATCCCGAAATCCTGAGACCCGTTCGGGGATGCGACCGTCAGGTGGGTCGATAATGGCAGAAGTGCGAAACTCGCCATCAATCGTTGGCAGAAACATACCACGATCGGTCCAAAACAGGTCGTAGTTCCCGACAGGCGGCAGGGCGGCCAGGTCTGGCGCTGGCCGATCAGGGGCCAGCGGTTTGTTGTTTTCCTCGACTCGCTGCTGAGCTGCCCGTTCCAGTTGAAGTGCTTCTTCCTCGGTATAGGTCGCTGTGTTGCCGAGGTTCTGGGGGCGTTGAAACGGCATGACGGTGTTATTGCGCCAGGTTCCCTGGAAGTCTGGCACACCCCATTCAGTGATTGGCGTTTGGTATTCCTGAGCACTGGTCAGTCCTGAAACTAATACACCGGAGATCAGGCCTGGCAGCAATGGATTCTTCATGCTTCTTTCCGCTTTCGTGTTATTTGATAATTGTTTGTGCTGAAACCTGTGCCCAATTGTACTGATTCAGATCTGGTGATAACAGAAATTTTGGCGCGAAACGGTGCTTTATCAACCTGCTAGCGGGGCTAAAAGTGGCCAGGGATTTTGTTGTTCCAGTTGATGGGAAAGTTGCAGCAGCCTGAGATCGCTACCCCAGGGCCCGGATATCATGGTGCCTACAGGCAACCCATTCGTATTAATGATTGAAGGAATGGACACACTGGGCTGACCGGTGCCGTTATAGAAAGCCGCGAAACCACTGTAACTTCTAAAATGCTCGCTATAGTTTTTCAGGTCTGTGGAATTCATATCCAGCCAACCTAACTTCGCTGTCAGTTTCGCCAAAACCGGCGAGAGAATCAGATCAAAATCCTGATGGGCTTTATGGGCCTGTTCAGCGACTTTGGCAAGTTCGTTCAAAGCCAGGACATAATCTGCTGCGGTAATAGCACTTCCAGCTTTCGCCATTTGCCGTGTAGAAGATTCGATCTCTGCATCATCAATGGAAAGATCGAGTGCGAGTAATCGAGGTTTAACCAACTGAAAGACATGGGCGCAAAGAATTCTATTCATGGCTTTCGCAGCAGCGCCGTAGTCAGCTGTAGGCAAAAACACCTCAACATGATGACCTAGCGCTTCACAGTGTTTAGCAGTATTTTCAACTGCCGCTTTTACATCGCCATCCACTTGTTCGCCGAAAGGGTGGTCCAGTTGTATTCCGAGTCGCAACTTTCTTGGCTCTTGTCTAAAGCCATCTGCAAAAGAGCCATTAATTGGTGGCACTGGAAATCGCGTGCCTTGCTGAAGCGTAATGAGGTCAAGAAAATGTGCACTGTCTCTGACGGTTCGGCTGACCACATGATTAACTGTCAGTCCACTTTGATTGGCTATAACGCCATAGTCAGATACAGTTAAGCCGCGACTGGGCTTCAACCCATAAAGGCCGCAACAGTTCGCAGGTACGCGAATCGAACCACCTGCATCTGTTGCGTGAGCAACGGGAACTATGCCGGCAGCCACTGCGGCAGCGGCACCGCCACTGGATCCTCCTGTTGAATAATCCAACTGCCAGGGGTTATGACAGACACCAGTGGCAACAGATTCAGTGGTAATAGTGAGACCAAACTCTGGTGTATTGGTTTTGCCAAGAATCAAACAGCCAGCATCAAGATAGGCTTGAGTGATATCGGAGTTGGCTTGTGAAATCGTTGAGGGGAATAAGCGACTGCCGCAAGTGATCTGTGTATTCTCCAAAGACGTTAGATCTTTCAGCAGAAAAGGGAGCCCTTGAAAATCATTGAGAGGTTTTCCATCCAGACTTTTCGCCTGCTCCAGCGCGTGATCACTCAGGTCAACGGTGATCGAATTGATCTGCGACTCCACCTTTTCTTTCTGAGCAATTGCGCAGGCCATGATTTCGCCTGGTGAAAATTCCCCTGCATGGAACCCTTCTGTGATGCAACAGGCATCGAGGCTGAGGTAATGATCAAGATCAGTCAAAGTGCAAACCACAGAGCGAGGTTAGAACGACCAGGTTGTTTGCCATCTGCTGCGACCAGTAACAGACTGTCGCTCTCATCCTTCATCATACTTATCGATCATCATGTTGAGTAAGTAAGTCATTGAATCCCATAGTGGATTTATTCTTCCGGCTGCTGGCCGTTCAAGAAATGGCGATAATGCTTTAAGGAACCTCTGATTAATTACCTACTCAATTATCTACTATCTACGTTGTTATTGCTGCGTTAAAAATCAGCTCAAAATGCGCATTTATGCCCTATAAACTGCGCTTTTTCGCTGATTTTTACCTTGCACTAACTGCCTCGCAAACATTAATCAGAGGCTCCTTAAATCTTGTTTCTCCTGCTATCCAGCTATTCGAACCGACTTTCTGTGTACCAGTTCACTCTGCTGGCAGTATCACTGACTTTGTCTGCAACGTCCAGTATAAGCGCGAACAGTGCCATACGCACCAGTACCCCATTATCTGTTTGCCGGAATATGGCTAAACTGGGGTGTTGATTAAGGTCGTTATCCAATTCATTCGCCTCCTCGCGGGAATCGCGGGGAAGGGGGTGCATAATTACGGTATTGGGTTGGCAGTGGCGCGTATAAATAGCCTGATTCAGGCGAAAGCGGCCACGGTAGATATCGGCTTCCAGTTGGCTTGCGAAGCGTTCTTCCTGAATTCGGGTGAGGTAGACGGTGTCGTTGTCCTGCAGCCCGATTTCCATATCCTCTGTTTCAATCACTTCATGGCTGGCAGTTTTCAAATCCGCCACGATAGATTCAGGCATTCGTAGCTCGTCCGGTGATATCAGAGTAAAAGTAATGTTCTTATATAGAAGTAATAGTTGAGAAAGGGAATGCACTGTACGGCCATGCTTCAGATCGCCTACCATAGCGATATGCATGCCATCAATCTCTCTGTGGTTGGATTGCAATTCCTTGTGAATGGTGTAGAGATCCAGTAATGCCTGTGATGGGTGCTCATTAGGGCCATCACCACCATTGATTACCGGCACACGGCTAGCTTTGGAGAATTCAGCCACGGATCCTGATTGCGGGTGTCGCATAACGATGACGTCGCTATAACCACTGATTACTCGCGCGGTGTCATATAGAGATTCACCCTTGGTGATGGAGGAAGATTTAACGTCTGTGGTTTCCCTGACATGCCCCCCAAGCAGGTTGAAGGCGCAACCGAAGCTGACACGGGTTCGTGTGCTGGGCTCGAAAAACATGTTGCCAAGAATCGCGCCATCAAGCGCTTTGGAAATATTTTTCCTGTGGGCGAAGGGTTCCATGCTGTCGGCAACTTGAAATACGCGATCGATATCTCTCCGTTCAAATTGTTTTACGCTGAGAATATGAGCGCCGCGAAAATCCATCAAATTACCGGGTTTGTAAATCTACCATGAAGTCTACACCAATTGTCTGGAGCACACGAATTTTGGGCCTCTCACCAGATTGTGGTCATGTTATGATGCAGCCATCTCCAGCAAGGAAGCAAGCCCTATGACTGCTAACAGCATCTATTGGTACGACTTCGAGATGTTCGGGAATAATCCCAGGCGGGATCGGGCCAGCCAGTTTGCGGGCATCCGTACTGATGAGGATCTCAATATCATTGGCGATCCCCTTGTGATGTATTGCAAACCTGTCAACGATTTCCTGCCTGATCCTATGGCCTGCCTTATTACGGGTATCACTCCTCAATTGGCTTTGGAAAAAGGTATGACAGAGGCAGAATTCACCAGTCGTATACAGGGAGAGTTTGCCCAGCCAGGTACATGTGTTGCAGGTTACAACAGCATTCGATTTGATGATGAGGTCACACGACAATTACTTTACCGCAATTTCCATGACCCATACGAGCGTGAATGGAAGAACGGAAATTCTCGCTGGGACATCATCGACATGGTACGGCTGTGTGCCGCAACTCGTCCGGAAGGGATAGAGTGGCCCAAAAAGGAAGATGGCAGCAATAGCTTTCGTCTGCAAGAGTTGACTAAAGCCAACGGTATTGCGCATGCGGATGCCCATGACGCGCTATCTGATGTGTTAGCAACCATCGAGTTTGCAAAGTTGATCAAACAGCATCAACCCAGGCTGTATGAATACATTTACAACTTGCGATCAAAACAAAAGGTGCAGAAAGAGATAGATCTCGACACCAAAAACCCCGTACTGCACGTTTCGGTTATGTATCCATCGATCAAAGGGTGTTTAGCACTGGTTATGCCAATTTGCCCTCATCCTGAAAACAGCAATGGTGTTGTAGTTTATGATTTGCGTGTCGATCCAGATTCCTGGACTCATTTGGCTGATTCAGAAATAAAAGAACGGCTCTTTACGCCAAGAGCAGAACTGCCTGACGGTTTGGAGCGCATCCCGCTCAAAACTATCCATTACAATCGTTGCCCCATAGTCACGTCACCGGCTGTACTCTCCGCCGAGCGTGCAGTGATGTATGAGGTTGATCTTGATGCCTGCAAAACGCACTGGGAGAAACTTCAAACTTCTCCCGCACTGTTTAAGAAAATACAAAATCTATTTCGTACAGAGTCTAATCAAACGGAGTTTGACCCGGATTTTATGATTTACAGTGGCGGTTTTTTCTCAGAGCACGATAAAGAGCTAATGCGAATGCTGCGTGCTACCAGGCCTGAAGACCTCGGTCGCCTGGATTTGCCTTTTAGAGACAGGCGCTTGGCTGAGATGCTTTTTCGCTATCGCGCAAGAAACTACCCCGATACTCTTAATGAAGAAGAACAATCTGCATGGGAAAAATTTCGTACAGCTAGATTGACAGACTCTAACGAGCGAGAACGCTATCAGCTTGGATGGCAAGAGGCACAGGCGCAAGCGACTGATTCGCAGCACAAAGTGCTGACTCAGTTGCAGCAATATGTAGATTCACTTGTCTGATTTGTGCGCGGTGATTTACCCTCTTGAGATGAGTTTAAAGCTTTAAGAAATCCATTGCTTACTTGAGCGCTTGGTAAAAACTGCGGAGCTTCTTAAGGAACCTCTGATTAATTACCTATGTTGTTATTGCTGCGTTAAAAATCAGCTCAAAATGCGCATTTATGCCCTATAAACTGCGCTTTTTCGCTGATTTTTGCCTTGTACTCACTGCCTCGCAAACATTAATCAGAGGCTCCTTAAGTAATAGTGACCATCTTTTTGGCACATATTTCCATAGAAATCTGAGGTACACATTTAGTACTGCAAACGCTACAATGCGCGCGCTTTGCTTGAGCGTTCCGATGAAAAAGTGTCGTAAAATGCTGGTCAATAAGGATAATCACCTTGACACCTCCGAGGACAGGTTTAAGGAAATCAGACCCTATCTGGATCACGAAATTCGGCCAGTGTTAGACCGATTAATGACCGATCCTGAATTTCTGGGGAGCATTGCACGTTTCTACTACCCACGCCTTATAAAGCTTTTTCCCGGCATCATCCTGTCCATGGCTTCGAAGAAATTATTGAGCCAGGTGAAATCTGTCCACGACGTGAAATCGATGCAGGATGTGATTGCGGACTACATGGACAAGATGATCCATGATACGACGACGGAACTCACGAACTCGGGATTAGAAAACTTGCAGGAAGGTAGAAGTTACCTTTTTATATGCAACCATCGCGACATTACGATGGACCCGGCTTTTGTAAACTACATGCTGTATCACGCAGGCCATGAAACTTTACAGATAGCGATTGGTGACAATCTTCTAAAGAAGCCTTTTGTGACGGATCTAATGCGACTGAACAAGAGCTTTATCGTTAAGCGTTCTCTCAAAGGTCGCGAATTGCTCCAGTCTTTGTCCCAATTGTCAGAGTATATACATCACTGTGTAGATACTCATCAAAATGTGTGGATCGCGCAGAGAGAAGGCAGAGCAAAAGATGGTGTGGATCGTACCGATCCGGCTTTGCTCAAGATGTTGGCGATGGGAAGGCGTGATTTGTCTTTGTCCGCCAGCCTTAAACAATTACATATTATGCCTGTGTCAATTTCCTATGAGTACGACGCCTGTGACCTGTTCAAAGCCGATGAGTTATACCAGATTGAGAAGACCGGTAGCTATACCAAGACTGACGAAACCGATATTAAAAGTATCGTCAGAGGTATGATTGGATTCAAAGGCAAGGTCCATGTGGCGTTTGGCAAGGAATTATCCATTACCTCAGATGAACCAGAAGCTGTAGCCAGTCAGATCGATGAGCAAATTATTCAGAATTATCGGTTGCAGGACATAAATTACCTTGCTTTGGATCGATTGAAGCAGGACGGGATGATCTCTTTACATAAAGTGCCAGGGCTGGGAGGTATTGAAAACATCTCCAGGAACTCCAGAAAGAATTTCCAGAAACGTCTCAAATCAGTAGATAGCGAACTGCTGCGACACTGGCTGTTCAGCTATGCGAATCCTGTCATGAACAAGTTATCCTTGTCTGATGGCGGGGTAGAAATATCATCAGATCAGTCGCTGTAAACTGTTTTCCAGCCTCGCACTGAAAAGCTGCTTATCTTCCTGTGTACTCGGTCCTAAGCACAGGCAATTAATCCTGCTTTGGTGCACGAATTTGATATTGCTATCTCGATCTGGCTGTCTTTGGCCAAATTTTTTCTTCAACTGACTTAGCTGTAATTCCATACGTTTCGGTTGATCATCGACGGGTGTTTCTGTGTCGGCTCTGATTTCTGCTTCAATACAGAGTTTGCGTAACTGGTCAATGGCTGCAGTTGCCGCTGATTGATAGGCGTCTGCATTTCTGGCTTTTTTGATCAAGGTGACCCTCTCTTGCAGTAGAGCGAGCTGCTTTTCATCACCTCCCTGAATTAACTCATTCCATTGCGCTTCATCGAAAGATTCTCTACGGGTGTCGAATTCCTCTCCTTCAGATTTAAGCAGCTTTGTTTCCAGGGGCTGGATAAAGGCAATGCATTTCTCCAGTAATTGTAGAAGTGCCTGATTTTTCTTATCTGGCAGCGATTTGATTCTGGTGTCCAGCTTTCTTTTCAAATTGTTGAACTTGTCTCTAAACCTCCCTCTCGCTTTTGTATCTAACTCATCCAGTGCATTCACAAAAGACTGCTGCAGGTTTTGGTATTCTGCTTTAGAGGCCCTCAGTCCCTCGCCTTCAAGGGACAATAGGTTCTCTATACGGGAGATCAACTCTTCAAGTTGTTTTCGTGTTTCACTTGTTTTGGCTTTGAATTCAGCCCTGGTTCTGTCTTTGTGTTCGAAAATTTCATCACAAACGGCTCGAAATGTCTTCCAGAGCTCTTTGTCTTCTTTAAAGCTGGATTGCCCCGCTTTTTTCCAATCCTGCTGCAATTGCTTTGCTTTATTCATTGCTTCTGATCGATCATCGAGCTTCAACAGCTCTCTTGCCTGCTCGATTAGCCCGGATTTACGCCTAGCACTGCTGCGTAGTGCTTCCCTGCGCAATTTCCTTAGCTGATTAACGCTTGTATAGTAACGTTTTTGTATTTGTTTTATGTGGTTTTGCTCAACCGGGGCATGCTTCTTCCAGAATTTTTCAGCATTTCTCACCTCCCTGCTGATTTCAGAAGAATCAGGGAAGTTACTGTTAAAGCCTGCCAGCTTCTCTTCCAGTTGGTCGCATAATTCGCGGCGCGCCTTTAGATTCGCTGCCATAACGTGTTTGCGCTCTTTGAAATACTGTTTGCAAGGTTCGTAGGCTATATCAGACAGGTTTTTAAACTGCTGCCACAGCTCTTCATTTTGATTGGAATGGCCCAGCCCTTTCCATTCTTTATGCAGCTTGCTGATCTGCTTACTTCTCTCTCCCGGTTGTGCTTTGGCATCTTTCAGCGTTTCCATTTGCTGAATGAGCGCTTTTTTCTTTTCCGTAGCTGCAAATAGTTTCCAATCCCGCAGTTCATCTATCTTCGCTTTAAACGTAAGCGTGAGGGTTTTCAAGCCTTGCCTGATCTCGCCGTTAGTATTGCTTATATTGCCCTGGATTTTGTTCCAGGTCGACAAGGCCGCCATGAATTTTCCTGCCTCTAAAGCAGCTTCCAAGCGTTTAACTGACTCTTCGGTTTGTTCTTTAAGCTTTATCTGGTGAGTGCTGTTGGAAGTGAATTTCTCCTGCAGCATAGTTCTGAGTCGCCCTGCCAATTGTGCAAGCTCTTCTTCGCCTTCTGGTATGAGTTTCCGAAACCGATTCAGGCTATTTTCCAGCGTGATCAGGCGGGTAGTGTTCTTGAAGCTTACACACTGCAGCTCAATTTCAATCGCACGCAGCTCTGCACCGGCATCTATATCTGCTATATCTGCGTTGCTGGAAAGGGCATCACGCTTGTCTTTGTCTGCTGGCGATGCTTCTGTATCGCTTTTTTTGACTGATTCAAACTTCTCAGGTGGAGCTGATTCTGCCAATTCTTCAGTTTGTTTAGCGTTCGCTGTTGCCATTGACTACACTGCCTGGCGGAAGGATTAAATTGGTAGACTACTTAATAACACAGGATTTTAGCAAAACTTTTTCTCGCTGACAGACTTCAGTTTTAAGGCAGGGATTCAGGCAAAGATATGTTGAGAATCCATCGGGTACCAGATCGCTGGTGTATAATCTCCAGTCCACAGAAATTCAATTTTTATCTTAAAAGGACTTAGCTTCATGCTCGCGGACGATGTTAAGGAAATCATCCAAGCGGCCTATTCTGATTTTCTTCAATCCCGAGAATTAAAAGCTCGAGGCGGGCAAAAGCAAATGATCGCCCACATCGCGAATACTCTCTCCATGCAACCCGGGGAAGAGGGAGAAGGTCCAATTTGTGTGGTGGAGGCTGGAACCGGTACTGGCAAAACCTTGGCCTATTTACTGGCCTCGATTCCTGTTGCACAGGCACGTGAACTCAAGCTGATTGTTGCCACAGCTACAGTGGCGCTTCAGGAGCAGGTCGTGCTCAAGGATATCCCGGAGCTGCTCCAGGGTGCCGACCTGGAATTCAGCTATGCACTGGCAAAGGGGCGCGGACGATATGTTTGTTTGGCGCAGCTAGACAGTCGCCTCAGGCCGAATGACAGCCTGCAGGCAATGCTCGATTTGTACGGTGAGCAATTGGATCAGGCGTCAGAGCAACAGGCTGGTTTGTATCAGGAAATGCTGGATGCTATTGCCGCCGGTCGCTGGAAAGGAGACAGGGACGAGTGGGAAGCGCCCCTGTTAGATGCTCAGTGGCAAGCGATTACAGTCGATAATGCCCAGTGTTTGGGCCCGCGCTGCAGTTTTTTCAAGAATTGTTGCTTCTTCCAGGCCAGGGGGAACCTGGATCGGGCAGATGTCATTGTTTCAAATCATGACCTGGTACTTGCAGATTTGGCATTGGGTGGAGGTGTGATCTTACCCGCACCAGAGGAGAGTATTTACATATTTGACGAAGCCCATCACTTACCAATAAAGAGCAACAATCATTTTTCAAACTTTGCCCGACTGAGATCCACTATGACCTGGCTGGATCGAGTGCTGGATTTTCATAGTCAACTGTTGAAGGAAGATTTTATTGATGAACAAGCCCGGGATTCAGCAGGCTTGGCCGCAAAACAATGTCATGCAGGCATGCAAGAACTCTGGTTATTGTCGCAGGATATTATTGAAAATGAGCCAGAGCTGGATAGTTATGGTTCTCAGTCACAGTTGCCATTTAAGTTGGGTAAAGTGCCTGAGCCAATGCAAGCCTCTGCCAGCAATCTAACGGTTTTATTTCAACAGCTAAGTCATCTCCTGCAGCAAGCCACAGACGAATTGGCGGACTGTGCCGAGCAATCTCCAGATATAGAACGTAAAGAGTTGGCAGAACAATGGTATCCAGTTGCCGGTAGTTTGAAGAAACGCAGTGAAGCGATGTATGCATTGTGCGCAAGTTTCGCGTTAGACGATAACCAAGAGCAAGCCCCTTTTGCCCGCTGGCTAACCATTAGCAATTATGAGAATGAGTCTGATATTGGACTCGCGGTCAGTCCTGTGCTGGCTGCAGAGAATTTGGAGCATAGTCTTTGGTCAAGTTGCGCTGGGGCAGTACTGACTTCCGCAACTTTGTCGGCACTAGGACGATTTGATGTACTCGCTATGCGTGCAGGCTTACCTGAGCGCACCCGGTACCTGGCAATTCCCAGTCCCTTCGATTTTGCTAATGCCGGAACATTGAGCATTCCTAAACTCAATTGTGATCCATCCGATCAAACTCAGCATACCCTGGCTATTGTTAATGCGTTACCGCAATTACTCAATTCACCGGTGGCAGCACTCATGTTGTTCTCCAGTCGACGGCAAATGCAAGATGTTTTGATGGGCTTATCAGATGATATGGCAGCTATGGTGCTGTGCCAGGATGACTATCAAAAAGCACAACTCATTAAATATCACAAACAGCGTGTGGACGATGGCAAGGATAGTTTGATATTTGGATTGGCGAGTTTTGCTGAGGGTGTAGATCTTCCTGGCGAGTACTGTACTCATGTGCTGATAGCGAAAATTCCATTTTCTGTGCCCAATGATCCAGTGGAAATGACCCTCTCAGACTGGGTAGAGCAGCAAGGCAATAACCCATTCACCACACTGGCAGTTCCTGATGCCGCTTTCCGATTGGTGCAAGCCAGTGGGCGTTTGTTGCGCAGTGAAACCGATGTCGGCCGCATCACTTTATTTGATGAAAGAATAGTCTCGAAGTTTTATGGCAAGCAGATACTGGAGTCGCTGCCGCCATATAGAAGGGAAGTATTCATCGAGGAATATTAGCAGGGAGCAGGCATGCAACACTCAACGACCTTTGGTAAATAAATAGCCCGCGACAGCACCCAGTGCTGCACCAGCAACTGCTGTAACGGCTACGCTGCCAAATGCGGGTCCCAGGCCAGCCCCTACAATCAGACCGGCTGTGATGCAAATTGCGAATGTGCCTTGTTTAGCTTGCTGTTTGCGTTTTTTGGACATCACTGGAGTCCGCTTAATTCATTTGCCGAATAGAATAAATGTAAGGGCTGCCGGGATCAAACTCAGCAGGATCGATCGCTGTACTACCAATATCATCGGCAATTTCCATTCCTTCGACCACCTGACCAATTACTGTATACCGACCGTTTAGCCATTCAGAATCTGAGAGTGCAATAAAAAATTCTGGACCGTTTCGATCAGGCCCATCATTGGCCAGGGCTACGGATCCGCGTGCAATGCCACGAGTAGGGTATTGATTCTGATAGCTGAAACCCTCATATTCATAGAGGCGCATGATGGTTAAGGACTGCAGAGCTGAAGTGATATCGGATTGTTTGTCTTCAAGCTCGTTTAAACTGTCGATACCAAGCTCCTGGTATAAAGGCACGAGAACGCGTTCTGCGAAATCTTTCTGATCTTTAACTGCAAGCAGCGGATTAACAGATCCGTCTTCAGCAAGCACAGGTTCTCTGTCCAGGCCCAGGGCGTTTGCATTTATCTCATCGGCTGGTGTTTCCTCAGGCATGCCAAGAGGATGGTAGTTTGGCGAACCGCTCTGAATTAGAAATCCAGGAACAACTCGATGAAATCTCATACCATCATAGTAGCGAGGCGAATAACTTCGATTCGTCAACGTATCGAAAAATTCAATCTCTCCACTGGCTAGTGCAATGAAACGCTGCACGTTATCTGGAGCTTCATTTGGGAATAGCTCAAGATAGATCGCTCCCCTTGAGCTGGTAATGAGAAGCAATGGGTTATTCGGGTCCTCCATAGCTTCTCTGGCGGAATTTACATCAGCCGCTACACTCTGCATCACCAACAGGCTCACTGTGCCAAGCAATAAACGGCGTAATCGAATTGAGATGCTTGTGACTGATGCCGTCATTGTTGGCTTTAGCTGCCCTTAAGGATTGAGCGATCAATATTTTGGATGATTTTAAGTTTAAGGAGCCTCTGATTAATGTTTGCGAGGTAGTTAGTGCAAGGCAAAAATCAGCCAAAAAGCGCAGTTTATAGGTCATAAATGCGCATTTTGAGCTGATTTTTAATGCAGCAATAACAACGTAGGTAATTAATCAGGGGTTCCTTAAGTTTAAGATTATTTTAGGTTGTAAGAAGGTAGAGCGGCAAGCTGGATTCGCAGTCTAGGACAAGTCTTGCTGGAAGCGCTTCAGCTCTTCAGGTGTGTCGATATCAGCCAGTATGGCAGGATCTGCAACAGGCACGTCTATTGTTTGATCTTGATGACGGCGCACCACAAGACTGCCGCCTCTATCACCTGAAACCTGCATCAGTTCCGGAAAATAAATGCTGCCAAATACTACCGGATTGCCAATCCTGCCATCGTAACTCGGCATTATGATGCGGTTTTTGTCGGCTGCTTCAGCAAGTTGTTTATAGGTGGATTCCTGAATGAAAGGCATGTCTGCAAGGCAAATCATGCAAGCGTCCCAACTCTGTTCTGCTACTTTGCTGATGCCGAAGGCCAGACTGGCTCCCATACCCTTATCTGCTTCGCTGAATATTTCTGCAGACTTCGCTTGTTGAGCGACAGCCTCAGACAATTCGGGTCGAGATACGATGATGACTTCCGGGATGGTGGTGCTCAGGCGAGAGTAAGTTTGTGCCAGCACGGTGTTTTCAGTATTGAGCCTGGCAGACAGTTTAGTGTCACCGAATCGTTTACTAAAGCCTGCTGCTAATAACAGTGCGCCAATTGATTTACTCATGATCAAATTTTACGAGGCCCGCTCGATTGATGCACTCTCTATCCAAAAAACATTAGCTGTCAGGGCAATCGACTGAATGGATTTTCGCACGGACTTCCAGTACAAAAAGTGAACAAGTGGCACTTCCTCGTGGATCTGAGCCCGAAATCATAACCCTCTGTCCATTTTCGACGCGACAGAGGCGTTCACTCGATTGCCCTGCATTAGCTGTAGAAGTTCAGACCTGATCTGACTGATCTGACAGTTGGTAGTTCGAAAGGATTGCCAGGAAGAGAGTTGCCCGTTTTGATGTGGTTACCACACCCTAAATCAAAACAAAGAGGTCACTCTCATGATCCATATCTACGGAAAAAGTTATTAAACACAACGTCGGCCTGCTCAATCTGGCCAAAGAGCCGGGCAATGTATCCAAAGCCTGCAAAATGATGGGGCTGTCACGCGATACATGTTATCGTGACAAATCAGCCGCAGAGGAAGGCGGCGTTGATGCTCTGTTTGACAGTAATCGCCGCCAGCCCAATCTGAAAAATCGGATTGATCCTGCCGTTGGATCGGTGGTGGTTGAGTGCGCGGTTGAAGAACCTGCCCATGGACAAACACGCGCCAGCAATGAACGGCGTAAGCGAGGCACCTTTGTCTCACCCAGTGGTATTCGGGGTATCTGGTTACGTCATAACCTGGCGTGCTTTAAAGATCGTTTAAAGGCGCTGGAAGCCCTGGTTGCTCAGGAAGGTCGCATCCTCACAGAGTCTCAGATGGCGGCGATGGAACGCAAGCAACAAGACGATGAGGCCGCAGGCGAGATTGAAATAGCCCACCCTGGCT
Organism: uncultured Pseudohongiella sp.; assembly: GCA_965198435.1. Lineage (GTDB taxonomy): Bacteria > Pseudomonadota > Gammaproteobacteria > Pseudomonadales > Pseudohongiellaceae > UBA9145. Next base: position 2,110,441 of record OZ240664.1, read on the forward strand.
ATCTGGGTTCTCAGGATAAGTATTACGTCGGCACATTCAAAGACCTTGGCCGGGTCTATCAGCTTTTGCCGTTCTACGAAGAGCAAGAGCTTCCTGTGTTGCGTATTTTGACGGATCGTGGGACGGCGTATTGTGGCAAAGCTGAACAGCATGATTATCCGCTGTCTTTATTGCTCAACGATAGTGAGCACACCAGGACCAAAGTCAAGTCACCACAAACCCATGGCATCTGCGAGCGGTTCCATTAAGACGGTGAAGGATGAGTTTTATCAGATCACTTTACGTAAGAAAATCTATGATAGCCTGGGTGACTTGCAACATGATCTTGACCATTGGCTGGTCAAATACACTACTCAACGCACTCACCAAGGCAAAATGTGCTGCGGGAGAACGCCGATGGAGACACTCATCGGTGGAAAACAAATCTGGATGGAGACGTGTGTAACCTGGACTTCACCGGACAGACAACACGGATAAACGGGTAACTGTCAGATCAGGTCTAAACTTCTACAGCTAAATGTTTTGTCGCGAACTTCTTTAAACACCAAGTCTGTTGCTTCTTCAGCATCAAATCTTGATTTAGCATCTTGAAATCGAGATCTGTCTCTCGAATTGTCTATGCTCGATACATATTTCATTACAACTATCATTAGAATGCCTGCAACAAAAGACTAAGCTCCTAAATATTGGCATAGATGCACAAGTTCTTGTTTTTTTACGTTCGCGATTGTTACTGTTGCGGCTAAAGCGTTAGCTAGCCAGAGATGCTTTTCGAGGTCCTTAATTGTTTTGGTTTCAGCTTCACGCGATTTATTCCAGTAATCTTTTAAGACTCATCTGATTAATCGGAAAAATTGCAGAAACTCATGCAGCACATTACCTCAATAGTGGAATCGTCGGTTTCCGGACTTAAAAACCCGGTAGATAAGGTAGATAACCCGTATTTCGGTGCTATGCATGGGATTTCTCCATTAATCCCGAGTTATCAGGCACAACGTGCCCGTAAGCCCTGTTTGCTTCGCTTCAGCAGCGCCTTCCTGGCGATCACCAGATTGCTCAGCGCGCAGGCCACGAACAGACGATGAGCATTTTTGTCCAGCCCACGGTATCTCACTGTCGAGAATCCAAATTGGCGGTTGATGATGCCGAACAGGTGTTCCACCTTTGCCCTGACGCAGGACTGGTTTCTGTTTCGGGCTCGTTCATCTTCAGTCAGCCTCCGATTGCGGCTGCCCTTCGCCTGGGTGAAGTCCTTGGCGCGGGGAGCGCAATCAGTGATGGTTTGTCTCTGACCGCTGTACGCAGAATCTCCCCAGACGTGCGTTTCTTCCCCATGGAGCAAACCGGGCAGAACCTGAGAGTCGTGGACGTTAGCTGTTGTAGCGACCACGGAATGAATGCGCCTTGTGCGACTGTCGACGCCGAGATGGGCCTTCATGCCGAAGTACCACTGATGGCCTTTGCATGCTTGGTGCATCTGCGGGTCGCGCTCTTTCTTTTTGTTCCTGGTGGAACTCGGCGCATTGATGATGCTGGCATCAATAATCGTGCCACGGGAAACCTTCATCCCGTTCTCCTGCAGATAGTGATGTACCAGATGGAACAACTGATCGCCCAGATGGTGTTTCTCCATCAGGTGGCGGAACGTGCAGATCCTGGTCTCGTCCGGAAGCGGTTCTCGACCGAGATCAATACCGACGAATTGCCGTAACGCGCGAGAATCGTAGAGGGCTTCCTAGGCAGCAGGATCAGACAGGTTGAACCCGTGCTGGATAAAGTGGATGCGCAGCATACGTTCGATACCGATAGGGCGAAGTCCAGCCCACTGGGGCCTGGGATAGAACGGCTCGATAGCGTCGGTCAGTTCTTTCCAGGGAATGATAGAATCCATTTCCTCCAGGAACTGTTCCTTGCCAGTCTTTTTCCGGCATTTCTCGAAACCGGCGTCAGAAAAAGAATCCTGGCGCATCAGACCCTGCTCTTGGTTATGATGCTGCCTGTTATGTACCAACATTGGAATTAATCAGAGAAGTCTTAAATTATGAGTACCTTGGGTCAATTTGATGTGGGTTACAGGCAGCAGGAGGATCGTATACTGCTGCGCATTACCAATACTGATAATGAAGAGTTTCGATTCTGGCTGACCCGCAGAGTGTGTGCTGCGCTACTCACTGACTTTAAAACCCGAACCAGTGCTTACCGAATATCTGCTGTGGGGTCTGGTTCAGTAGCGGCTGCGCAGGGTGGCGCGCCAGGCTCGAAGTATGAAACGCTGTTACGGGCCCAGCTGGAGCAGGAGGCTGCTGTGGCGCAGCAGAATTTCAAAACTACTTTCAAATCTGGTGAAAATTTTCCCCTGGGCAAGGAGGGTATTCTGGTCGAAAAAATCAATTTAAAGCCCAATGCTCAGGGGCAGGACACGCATTCCTTAAGCTTTGCTGACGCCCAGGGAAAGGGCATCACGTTGGGAGTAAGCATTGAATTGTTCAACTCCATCTTCGAGGTAATCGAAAGGGTTGTCAAAGTAACCAACTGGAGCATATCGCCAGCAAAGCTCGATGTGCAGTCGAGCAAATTCTTGCAGTAGTTGTTGGCTGATCTGAGATTGCTGTGCCTTGGTGAAATCGAATCAACCAGTGTTTGTCGCAAAATCCCCACAGCGCACTGTTATAGGTAAATTGCTGGGTATGATCCAGGGCAATCGACTGAATGGATTTTCGCACGGACTTCCAGTACAAAAAGTGAAAAAGTGGCGCCCCTCGTCGATCTGACTCCAAAAATTATAAACTTCTGCCTGTCTTGGACACAACACAGGCGTTCAGTCGATTGCCCTGGGGTATGATCGGTTTTATAATTCGACATACTGTGTAATCGCACAACACCTGGGTTAAGCTCAGGCAATTCTGCAGCACTTACCTCTTATTTCATATATAGACTTTTCAGCGGCAAATTCTATCAGAATGTTCTGCCGTAAATAGCGCCTACCGCTGCGATCAGTTTCCATGAATTTGGGATGTAGCAGCTCGTCTAATTTCGCCGTGTCTCTGCGGGTTTCTTTCTTATGCAGTGTACAAGAATCTGATGGAGGCTGGTTTGCATAAGTTTAGGAAGTGGAGGGGGACTGCGAGCAGGAAATCACATTATCATCGGGATCTTTGCGCCAGGCTATCTTGGTGCCATCGGGTGTTGTCCAGCTTCCATTTACGTCTTGACGCAGAAAGCCGTAGTGTTCCAGATTGACGCTGGCAGCTTGAATTCTGGTCACAGTAGCTTCCAGATCGTCCACCTCAAAGCCGATTAACGTATATGGGAGTGTGACGACCTGCTCAGCTTTTTGGACGCGCATTACTGCCCCGTTTATTCCAGACACAAGTGCGAAAGGAGTGTCCTCAATGCAATTCATACCAGGTTTCTCTTTACAGTGATAGAATTCCCGGCTGCGGGGTGAATCTTTTGTAGCGGCAAATAGGATTGCTTTCACGGATTTGCACGCATTTTGCAAACTTCTGTAATTTGTGACAGTAATTCAGCCACAAGGGCTAAACCAGGCGCATACTCAAGCCACGATCACCACCCCTCAATTCGCGACGTTCCCGCATTCTTGTATACAGTACGGCACGTTTGCCCTCAATCCAGTCTTCCCATCCTGGATAAGGGTCGATACCCTGGTTTCGTCGGCGATCTTCTTCAGCAATACGGAATTGGCAAAACTCCCGATACATTCTGATTTCTGTGACCAATTCCTGAATCAGGATTCCCGCATACATCATGTCATCGAGAAAGCCAATACCGGGAATGTGATCAGGAATAACGTCTTCAGGATCGATAAAACAGTAGAGCGCTGCGGATGCTGTTGCATTGGTCGTCTCGAATCATGTTGAGCAGTATCTGAAGATTTAGCAGTCGGTCGAAGATGAATTGGGGTAAATCAATTTCATATGCTCTCTCAATGAGTGTTGAGGCAGTTTCCTCGATTTCCTGGCTTTTTCTTCATCCGAGATAGCAAGCCTGCCTTTGTCGATACTGCCCTGGAAATGTTGTAGATTGTCTTCACCTCACCTCACCTCACCTCACCTCACTGATAGTGATATCTACTGACATATTCGAGATTCTTGCTTTTTACAGAGGCGAGTGAAACCCGGTATGTCTTTAGCCTGAATCATTCAAATACTGAGCTATGTGGTCGGCGGCTGTGTTCGCATCCATCACCTGAGTATTGATCGTCAGCTATGCCTCTGGAATATGCGGGTAATTGAATTGTCCAGATTCTCTTGGGGAAACTCTGATTAATTATCTGCGTTGCCATTGCTGCGTTAAAAATCAGCTCAAAATGCGTATTTATGCGTTATAAGCTGCGCTTTTTACGCAGCTAAAGCTGCTCACCATGCAGGTGCCGTTTTCGCTACACTTCGGCTCGCCGATTTTTGCTTCGCCTGAAGCGGCTACTTTTGGCGTACTGACTGCTTCACCAACATTAATCAGAGCTTTCTTAGTTCTCTATAAAGATTGAGGTCTGGTAGTTTGCTGAATTGAGCTCTGCTGTGTTGGCCCAGGCGTCTTTCCACCTCACCACCTCATCACCTCAGATTCGTTGCAAAGAAGCCGGATATGCTGCACGTCCCCGCCGGAATCTTCAATAATCTCTTGCAGTTGCGGGATTGTATCAACCTGTACTGATTGTTCTGGATGAAAGGTAAAGATAAAGGGCTGGTTTGAATCAGCGGCGCTGCGAAAGGCTTCTTTCCAAACGGCTGCCCGCAGCCGGATGAACTCAGCACTGCCGAATTCAAACAAATTTAGTGCCAGATCCACCGTGAGATGATTATGAAACAAGGGCCAGCTAACAGGGCAATCGACTGAATGGATTTTCGTGCAAACTTCCAGCACAAAAAGTGAACAAGTGACACTCCCTCGTCGATCTGGGTTCGAAAATTATCAACTTCTGCCCATCTTCGACGCGACAAAGGCGTTCACCCGATTGCCCTGGGCCAGCTAAGCTTCTCGCTTGGCAGAGATGCAATAGTATGCTTGCCAAACGCAGCAGGCCCATAGATAAAAACAACTTGCATGATTTATGGTAGATCAGTAATGCCTGACTTGGAAAGAGCTTCATTGCGAACACTTGCTTGCGCTCACAGGATTGCAGCGGGTGATTTGTGATCCTGGTAAAGACACTTGGCAGTCGTTGAATTCAACTCAAGGCTGATAGTAATCAGTAGAAATGCACTGCGCACCAGAATCAAAAGCGGCTTCTCTACGGCTAGTATTATTTTTCTCTTGCTCCCAAAGTGTTGGCCTCTGCGTGAGTTCGAACCATTAAGCTATCAGCAACGGCTTGCCTGATTCTCTCTGACGATGAGATTGGATTATGGATAGTGAAATAGGTGGGATACTCGGGTTCCTCAGGCGGGCAGTATTCCTGTAAATATCCCCTAGTTAGCCCAACGCATTAGTTAGTGTTTCGGCCGATGTATTAGCCACCAGATACTCGATCGGAGTCAGGTCTCCGAGGGCATCATGGGGGCGCTCATTGTTGTAAACCCCCCTGGAAGGTATCGAAGCGCTGCTGCTGCGGCAAGCAGTTGAAGGAAGCAGGCTTGGTGGCCGCTTTCTTCAGGGTCAGGTGCATGGGTTCATGATGCCCGCTCTGTTGCAGATTACCGGGTTTGATGCGCTGGATATCACTACCCAGGCGCAGCCACCAGAGGGACAGTCGGTTCAGGCCGAAGAAGGCGTTAGGCGAGGCAAACGGGACTCCATTGTCGGTGCGTATTGCCCCGGACAGCCCATAGTCCTTAAAAGCACGCTCGAACACGGCGAAGGCCAGGCTCGACTTGGTGGAACCAAGGCCTTCGCAGGCCAGTAAATACCGGCTCTGGTAATCGGTAATGGTGAGGGGATAGAGGGGATAGCAGTACGGCTTGTTGCCCGGCATGAACTCGCCTTTGTAGTCAGCGCACCACAAACCATTGGGTGTGTAAGCTTCTCGCCGTTCAGTGTCTTCGGCCTGGTAGCGGTGCCGCTTACGGGACTTCACCAGCCCATTGCGGTCGAGTACCGCAGGTAGCCTGCTGTTGGCGGGAGGCGTGAGCATCGGGTACTCTCGGATCAGCTTTTCGCGGGTCTTGGGGGCACCCCAGGTGGTATACCCGCGCTTGATCGCCAGGATGGCCTGCGCTATCTGGAAGGGCAACGTGTTGGCGTGGCGGTAAGGCCTGCGGCTGCGATCCTGTAGGCCATCGAGGCCGAATGCCTTGTAGCGATTGAAGAGCTTGTCGCCTGTGACTCGGGAAATACCGAACTCACGGCACAGGGCGGACATACTCTCGCCTTCGAGGCAGCGGGCTGCAAACTTAAGGAACCTCTGCTTAATTACCTGCGTTGTTATTGCTGCGTCGCCTAAAAGCGCCTGCTTTTGGTAAAAATCAGCTCAAAAGACCCAAAGTACTCGCTCCGCTCGCGGGGCCAGCTTTGCGCATTTATGACCTATAAACTGCGCTTTTTGTACGCAGCTAAAGCGGCTCACCCTGCGGGTGCCGTCTTCGCTATGCTTCGGCTCGCTGATTTTTGCCTTGCACTGACTGCCTCGCAAACACTAATCAGAGGCTCCTTAAGTCGTTCATCCATCGGTTTACAGGTTTTCCACGGCATTTGGAGATCTCTTCCAACTACCTCAATGTGTAAACTATGTCCCCGTAATATGCTGTTAGCCATGTCTCAGGTACTGCAAACTGGTCGTTAAACGTCGATTTCGTCGAAGGGTGCAGAAACACTCAGCAGCCGTCTCGGCTGGTTCCCTCTCTTAAACTCTGTAAGAGCACTCAAGAGCTAAATAGTGCTGTTGTGCTGTCAACTCATCTCATCATCATTGCGCATGTAGCTGAGAGAGGTGTATAAACGCGTCAGTTATTTTACATGTAGCAGAGGGATCTCTATTAACGCGCCAATGGAATGCGTGAGGCCAATGGAGGCCCAAACTGCCCGCCATCGCCACGTATCGGAAGATAGTGTTCCTCGATTTCATCGAGATGTTCCAATAATGCTTCTAAAGCATAGAAAGTCATAGAGCGACCAGTACTAAGTGACAATACCTCCAGTCGGTTATAGATATCTTCGGGTAGATTCAGAGTAAGCATGGGCACGTCCTTGTTATTCGAATTGGTTTATTGGATTGCCAAAGCAGAAGGAGCTGATTACATCCTTGTAATCATAAAGCCGTCCTTGCTTGATATTACTATAGTTGAATCCTGCAGAATAACAAGATGGCTGTGGGAGATTCTGTAAGTACCCCGTGAAACAGCCCCATGCATTGTTAGAAATTTCGGCCATAATCAATGAGGCGAGGAGAACGACAATGCGGAAATCTCGATTCACAGAAACCCAGATTGTCAGGGTGCTGAAAGAGGTTGAAGGTGGCAGGCAGGTGATGGATATCTGTCGTGAATATGGCAGATCAGACGCGACCTGTTACAACTGGAAGGCAAAGTACGGCGGCATGGAGGTCTCCGATATCATGCGGCTCAAGCGCCTGTTCGCGGCTCTCAGTCTCAAGCACGAAGCCCGGAAGGATAGCGTTGAAAAAAAGCGCTAAGGTCGGCAGCGAAACGCGAGCACGTCGACTCCGCCAGGCAGCAACACGGGCTCAGCCCCAGGTCAGCATGTCAGATCCTGAACCTGAGCAGAGCTGTCTACCGCTAGCGGCCACAAGCCAACCAAGGCATCAGGGCAATCGACTGAATGGATTTTCGTGCACACTTCCAGTACAAAAAGCGAACAAGTGGCACTCCCTCGTCGATCTGAGTCCGAAATCATACCCTTCTGACCATCTTCGACGCGACAGAGGCGTTCACTCGATTGCCCTGACCAGGACATGCCTGTGATTGAGGCAATCCAGGCTGTCGTGGAGGACTCTCCTGGCTGGGGGTTTACCAGGATATTCAAGACATTGCGACGCAAGGGGCACCCTGGAACCCCAAAAGGGGTCATCGCATTTACTGCGAGTTACGGTTGAACAAGCGATGGAAAGGGAAACGGCGGTTGCCCACCAGGAACCCAGAGCCCTGGCCGTACCACAAACAGCGAACGACTGCTGATCCGTCGACTGCATGAGCGACACCTTATTCGACGGCCGCCGGGTCCGCACCTTCAACGTGCTGGACGACTTCAACCGGGAGATACTGGCCATCGAAGTTGATCTGAACCTGCCAGCCCTTCGAATCATCCGGGTGCTGGATGGTATTGCACAGCAGCATGGTTACCCTGAAAAGCTACGCTGCGATAACGGTCCTGAATTGGTATCAATTGTGTTGGCGGGATGGGCGGAGGATCACGGTATGCATCTGGACGTTATCCAGCCGGGCAAGCCTACACAGAACTCTTATGTTGAACGATTTAATCGGACGTACTGCGATGAAATCCTGGATCTGTACCTGTTCAGTTCTCTGGATCAGGTGGAGAATCTGACTAATAGCTGGATGAGGAAATACAACGAAGAGCGGCCCCATGATGCCCTCGGAGACCTGACTCCGATCGAGTATCTGGTGGCTGATACATCGGCCGAAACACTAACTAATGCCTGGGGCTAACTAGGGGATACTTATAATTCGCGTTGCAATTAACGAGAAAAAGACGTGGCAGTGCCTCCTTTTTGCAAACTGAGCGCATATCTTATAAATCTAAGGAGCCTCTGATTAATGTTTGCTAGGCAGTGGGTGCAAGGCAAAAATCAGCGAAAAAGCGCAGTTTATAGGTCATAAATGCGCATTTTGAGCTGATTTCTAACGCAGCAATAACAACGCAGGTAATTAATCAGAGGTTCCCTGAAGGTTTAGTCCAATATTTTGCATGCCTGGTTAAGTACGCGATAGCCATGATCCATTAGGCAGCACCAGACAACCTGTTATCGCCCGTTAAGGTGGTCCGCTTACTCACTGCAGCAATTCCTGCACTGCGTTGATCTGTACCGCTATTTCTATTTCTGATAATTGCATCATTACGGAGGGAAGAACTGCGTGGAGGGCAGGGCAATCGACTGAATGGATTTTCGTGCGCACTTTCAGTACAAAAAGTGAACAAGTGGCACTCCCTCGTCGATCTGAGTCCGAAAATCATAACCTTCTGCCTATCTTCGACGCGACAGAGGCATTCACTCGATTGCCCTCGCGTGGAAGGTTCTGTTGCCTGCAAATTTCATCGGCTGCTACATAAAGAAAACTATCTGAGGTGCTAAATGTGGGTTATTGAATCACCTCGAATGGGGTTTGCTAATCCTTAGATTATCCAGGTGATCGCTATTTGGTATTGACGCGAAAAATAGGGGTTAGATCATCTCCAGCCACAATATTTAGTGTTATTGCTCATTTTTTACGTTAGAATTCCATCCGTGGAAACACTGTCACAAAGCGGAGCAATGGATCCAACTTGAGATGCAGTTCGTGTTACAAAACTGTTGCGTGCAGGACCGGATGGCTTGATTGTGGTCGACCAGCCGATGAGGATGATATCGATTGTACGCAGCTTAACCTCTAGAGATCTCTAAATGCGCCTAAAGTGCATTAAGTTAGCCGGTTTTAAATCCTTCGTCGATCCAACAACCATCCAATTCCCTTCAAATTTAGGTGCTGTTGTTGGCCCTAATGGTTGTGGTAAATCCAATGTGATTGATGCTGTACGTTGGGTAATGGGTGAAAGTTCGATTAAAAATCTCCGTGGCGAAAACATGACTGATGTCATTTTTAACGGTTCCGGAGCCCGCAAACCTGTTGGTCAGGCAACGGTTGAATTGGTTTTTGATAACCATGATCGGAAGTTTGCGGGTGAATACGCTAATTTCAGTGAGGTTTCTATCAAGCGCAAAGTGGATCGAGAAGCGCAATCTAATTACTTTCTCAATGGCACCAAAGTAAGGCGCAAAGATATTACCGATATCTTGCTTGGCACCGGGCTTGGAGCTAGAAGTTATTCGATTATTGAGCAGGGCATGGTATCTCGCTTGATCGAATCTAAACCTGAAGAATTGCGAGTTTATATTGAGGAAGCGGCTGGTATTTCTAAATATAAAGAACGTCGCCGGGAAACTGAGAATCGCATCAAGCGTACACGTGAAAATCTTGAACGCTTAACTGATATTCGTGAGGAGCTGGAGCGGCAGCTCCAACATTTAAAACGCCAATCAGTTGCTGCGGAAAAATACGGCGAATTAAAACAAGAAGAAAGGCAAACCCAGGCGAATCTTAATGCCATGCGTTGGCAGAGTCTGGATGCAGAGATTAAAACCAACCAGGAAACCATCAATCAATTAGAAATCCAGATTGAGGCCACCATCGCTGAGCAACGTGAGATTGATGCTAATGTCGAAAAGCATTTATCGGATAACGCTGACCTAACAGATGCTCTTGGGGAAGTTCAGGCGCGTTACTACAGCATTGGCAATGACATTGCTCGTCTCGAACAATCCATCGAACATCACATTGAACGTGTTGAACAGCTAAAGCTCGATTTTAGCGAGACGGAAGAAGGCTGGGAACGAACCCGGGAAGAACTTGACATAGATTTACGCAAGATCACGCAGCTTAAAGCTGAACTAAGTGAACTTGAACCCCGATTGGGATCTGCTCTCCAGGACGAAGAGCAGGCTGTACAAGCGTTGAGCGCAGAAGAGTCTGCATTACAAAAATGGCAGCAGGAGTGGGACGAATTCAACAAACGTGCGGAAGAACCCAGACAGAAAGCCGAGGTTGAGCAATCTCGTATACAGCAATTGGAATCTATTATTGAGCGCGGATTAGAGCGCCAACAGCGACTTGAAAAAGAGAAGCAGGAGTTAATAACGCAACCCGATGATCAAAGCCTGTACGAATTAGCTGATGAGATAAGTCGATTAGAGCAGGGCATCGCTGAGCTGAAATCCCGTACGACGAATCAGGCATCACAGTTAGAAACTCTGCGCTCAGAGTTGGCCCAGTGCCAGGAGACTCTGGATAACTCCCGTGGTGAATTGCAGGAAGCTCAAGGCATGCAGGCATCACTTCAGGCGCTGCAACAGGCGGCCCTTGGGCAGGACAATGCTGGATTGAATGAGTGGCTCAAAAACAAAGGTTTCGATAATCAGCTGCGCCTGGCAGAAGGCTTAAGAATAGATACAGGCTGGGAATTGGCCGTCGAATCTGTACTGGGAGACTCATTACAGGCAATTTGTGTCGAAGGCATGGAGAACATCGCAACTTTGTTAGCAGATTTTCCCCAGGCAAAGCTGGCCTTCATAGATGTCGCGGCCACTGCTGAGGTGGGAGGCAATTCCAGCCAATTACCGGCTTTGGCAGGCAAGGTGGGCAGTGAGTGGAACTTATCGGGTCTGCTGAATGGCATCTATGCAGCCGAATCGCTTGGTCAGGCGCTCCAGCATCGTAGTAGCCTCTCTGCCTCAGAATCTATCATTACCAAAGATGGTGTTTGGTTGGGTGTTAGCTGGGTGCAGGTTATCAATATAAGCAAGCAGGACTCGATCGTTAAACGACGTGGCTTGATTACTGATTTATTCAATAAAATCAAATCACTAAAAGAGAGATGTGATGCACTTTATCAGCAGCGGAATCACCTCCGACAAGCCCAGACGGATACGGAAGCAAATCGCGATCAGCTACAGGAAGAGTCTAACGAAAAAACCCGGCATCTTGGTGAGCTGAAGTCTCAATACAGCGCCCGGTTGGCCAGGATTGAGGAGAGCACTACCCGCAAAGAACGGGTGCTGCATGACCTGGAAGAACTTACCCGCCAGTTGACAACCGAAGAGCAGAACACAGCCGAAGCCCGGGCAAGATTACAGCAAGCTCTGGACAGTATGGCGGAGGACATTGGTGGACGGGAAGCACTGGAATCCAGTCGCGAGCAAGTCCGCAGCAGGTTGGAAAGGAGTCGTAAAAAGTCTAAGCAAAGCAAAGACCTAGCACATGAGCTTGCACTGAAACAGCAATCAATACAGTCGCAACTGCAATCCACTCGGGAAACCATGGATCGCATGGCAAGCCAGGTGCAGCGTTCCAAAGAACGTATGGAATCACTCAATGTACAAATTGAAGATTCCGATGCGCCGCTGGACACCATGAAAACCGAGCTGGAACAGCATCTCCAAACCCGATTACAGGTGGAGAAAGCGCTGTCTGCAGCCAAGACCGCTGTAGATCAAAACGAGCACAAGATGCGCCAACTGGAGCAGCAGCGTAACGAGAAGCAAGAACAGTTGAATGTTGTGCGCGAAACTTTGATGCAGAATCGACTCAAGTCGGAAGGTGCATCCGTTAAGCGCGATGGGGTGCTGGAACAGTTAAAAGAAGCCAACTTCGATCTGGAGAAGGTAATCGCAGAGCTGCCCGAAGGCATGGATGAGCGGGAGTGTGAACAGTTGCTGGAGAAAATTAGTAATCGCATTCAGCGTCTGGGGCCTATCAATCTGGCTGCGATCGATGAATATCAGCAACAGTCAGAGCGCAAGGTTTATCTCGATAAGCAGAATGAAGACCTGGAAAAGGCTTTGGCAACGTTGCAGAACGCCATTCGTAAGATTGACAAGGAAACCCGTGCTCGCTTCAAAGAAACCTTCGATAAGATTAATGGCGGTCTGCAGAGCCTTTTTCCCAGAATATTTGGGGGTGGTCATGCCTATTTAGATATGACAGGTGAAGATTTGCTGGATACTGGCGTTGCTATCATGGCCCGCCCACCTGGCAAGCGAAACAGTACGATTCATCTGTTATCTGGTGGTGAGAAGGCGATGACGGCGATCGCACTGGTTTTTTCCATTTTCCATCTGAATCCTTCGCCGTTCTGTATGTTGGATGAGGTGGATGCACCATTGGATGATGCCAATGTTGGCCGATACGCCAACTTGGTGAAAGAGATGTCTGAGAGTGTGCAATTCATTTTCATTACTCACAACAAGATAACCATGGAAATGGCGAATCAGCTGCTCGGTGTCACCATGCATGAACCCGGGGTTTCCCGCATAGTTGCGGTGGATATTGATGAAGCTTCTGAATTGGCAGCCATGTAATCCTAACCAGCTTAAAAATAAGAATAGATGCCGCCTCTGACATTAAAGAATTGATGCTAACTGCAAGATAAACTTATTAATTTTCCGAATTTCTATCTGTCGATTAGTCGATTAATAGACCTAAAACATGAGTTCTAGAGAGCTGATCATTCTATTGCTTGGACTTGTCATCGTGGCAGTCATTTTGCGCGGCCTCTATGTCGCTATTCAGGCTCGCAAGGGGCAGATAAAGCTGGCAATCGACAAAAACATACCTCAAGACATTAATCTGGATGCGCTGGAGTTCGCCGAGCTACCTGGTGGTGGGGCAAGAGTTATACAGCGGGATACAGGTACGGCATCCAATGATAAGCTGGATCCTGTCGGGCAAGCCAATGCACGGGCGGAATCGATGAAGCTGGATCGTAATGCTGAGGCAATTCCTGTCCTAATGGATTCTGTCACTCTCAATCAAAGTGAGTTGGATCTGGGAGAAGAATCCGAGCTGACGGCTAATGATTACGAAGACGACGTTGAGTCTGAGAATTACACCAAAGCATCTGCATTGGATGCTGGTGACGAGTATCAACAAAGTTTCGAGGGCAGAGAACGCAGCCTGGAAGAAGATTTAGACCGGAATTCAGAAGAAGAACTGGTGAATGCCTATTCCGAACATCAACCACCTGTCGGAATGGAGTCAGTTACACCTGATTATGATGAAGTTTTGCCGAATTCTGAATTTGATGACCCTACTACAGATATTGATGACTTTGCTGCGGACGTTGAGGAAGGATACAGCGCTGAGGCTGAGGTTCAGGGTGAATACGAAGAGAGCAATGGCATTCTTTTGGACTATGAGGCTGAAGAAAGCCATGACCTGAAAAGTGTGCAGCCTGACTATCCGGATGACGTGCTTGCTGAAATCGACTATGAAGAAGACCAAGACCCTGATCAAGGCCCTGATGTTGATGAAGGATCAGATTCGAGTCGGTCTGAACCGGGCTTTGACCCGATCCTGAGCGGTGATTTTGATGATTTCTCCATGACAGCGGGTGAGCGCATTGGCTATCAAACAGCGGCAGCAGCAGAACAAACTGTTCAGGGCCCGTCTTCAGGTTTCGATTGCGCCGAACCAGCGATACCTGTGAAACGAACGTCGCTATTCACAATCTTAAGTAACAAGATCTCACAGACTATTGCAGCTCGAAGTTCCGAAGAAGATGTAGATGAGTCCAGTGAACTGTCAGAGGCTGAAGTTGATGCTTTTGAAAATGATTATGCTGGATCTGCAGAGAGCGTTGATGATGAGTATTCAGGTCAAGAAGATCAGTATGAAGATGGTGAGTATCATCAGGGCGTCGAATCAGATACCTGCGATACAGAATTTGACTCCGATCCCTCCGATCCTGTGCCTGTGCAGCAGGATTTTGTGCAAAAGGAGTCTAAGAGTGAGTATGAAGCACCAGTAAGTGCAGCCACTGATATAAAACAACACCAGGCGACCAGCCAGCCAGCTGAAGTCAGGCAGCAGGCGACGAGCGGCCAGCCTTCAGAGCTGTTGGTGCTAAACGTCATGGCTCAAGAAGGGCTTTCCTTCCAAGGTGATGCACTGCTGCATGCGGTGATAACACAGGGTTTGCAGTTCGGTGAGATGAATATCTTCCACTACCGATTCAAAAACTATCCCAAAGGTCCGATAATCTTTAGCCTGGCAAATATTCTCAATCCTGGCACGTTCGATTTAAGCAGTATGTCCGATTTCAGTACGATTGGGGTGAGCTTGTTCCTGGCGCTTCCCGTTGCACATAGCAACTATGAAGCCTTCGAGCAGATGCTGGATATCGCTCAGCAACTTTGTGCATTACTTGATGGCGAGCTCAAAGACGATCATCGTAATGTCATGACTGCTCAAACTATTGAGCACTATCGTCAACGAGTGAGGGATTTTGAGCTTCGGCAATTGAAAGTTGCCAGTGCACGCAGCTAAATCTCTCTTCATCTGCAGTAGTGACAAAAAATGAAAATTCCTGCCAAAATAAAACAGGAAATTACTGACCTGCGCTCTCAGCTCGAGCACCATAACCGGCTTTACCACACGCTAGGTGCCACTGAAATTCCAGATTCCGATTACGATACGCTGTTTCAGCGTTTACTCGACCTGGAGTCAGAGTACGACGCCACCGCACCGGATTCACCAACGCAGCGGGTTGGCAGCAACCCGCTAGACAGCTTTACTCAGGTCACTCATGAGATCCCGATGCTTTCGCTGGATAAAGTATTCGGTGAGCAAGATCTCAGAGATTTTGAGTCTCGTGTTTTAAAGCGATTGGGGAGCGATGAGAAGCTTGATTACAGTTGCGAACCAAAAGTGGATGGTGTTGCAGTCAGTTTGTTATACCGAGATGGGTTACTGGAGCGAGCCGCAACTCGCGGCAATGGGGTAACAGGTGAAGACATCACCCATAATGTTCGCACTATTAAATCTATTCCCTTAAGGCTTGCTGGAAAAAAAATACGCGGCAGACTGGAAGTGCGGGGGGAGATTTTTTTAGGCAAAAAAGGTTTCAGCCGCCTGAATCAACGAGTCGAGGAAGAAGGCAGTAAAGTTTTCGTAAATCCAAGAAATACGGCTGCTGGAGCTGTCAGGCAATTAGATTCACGCAAAGCCGCTCGCATTCCTTTGCAGATGTACTGTTATAGCATTGGCATTGTTGATTCAATAAAGCTTCCTAAGAAGCTTAGTCAGGTATTCGATCTCATCGGCGAGTGGGGCTTACCGATCAATCCGGATTGCAGCACAGAGAAGGGGGTAGATGGGTGTTTGTCTTATTGTGTGCAACTTCTGGAAAAGCGCAATAGCCTGGACTATGAGATTGATGGGGCTGTTATAAAAGTAAATGATTTATCAACTCAGGAATCGCTTGGTCAGAACGCTCGCACTCCGCGCTGGGCAATGGCCTACAAGTTTCCGGCGGAAGAAAAGTCCACCAAAGTTCTCGATGTCGAATTTCAGGTGGGTAGAACCGGTACAATTACGCCGGTAGCAAGATTGGATCCAGTGTTTGTTGGTGGTGTTACGGTAAGCAATACCACTTTGCATAATATGGACGAAGTAGAACGTCTGGGTTTGCGTATCGGCGATACTGTAATTGTTCGTAGAGCAGGAGATGTTATTCCCAAAGTCGTTAAAGTCATTAATCCCGCAAAAAACAAAAAAACCAGGCCTGTAAAACTTCCGAAAGCATGCCCGACATGTGGCTCACCAATAGAGAAAGACGGTGATGTGCTTTACAAATGCAGTGCTGGAATAATCTGTCCAGCGCAGAAAAAAGAGTCAATCAAACACTTTGCATCCAGAGCAGCACTCGATATAGAGGGGCTTGGGGATAAGCTGATAGAGCAGCTGGTTGATGAAGCGCTGATTAACAATGTAGCTGACATTTTCCGGTTGCAGGTGGACAAGCTTGTTAAGCTGGAGCGAATGGGTAAAAAGTCGGCAGAAAATCTATTGGCTGCCATTGAAAAAAGTAAGCAAACAACATTGCCGCGCTTTTTGTACGCCCTGGGTATCAGAGAGGTTGGTGAGGCGACAGCCCAATCCTTAATGATTCATTATGGTGATTTGCAGCCGATTATTGACGCTACTGCAAAGGAACATGAACTAGTGGCTGACATAGGACCAATTGTTGCCAGGCATATTACCACTTTTTTCGAGAACAAAGATAACCTGGTGCTTATCGAACAGCTTATCAGTCATGGCATCGAATGGCCGACTACTCAAAAACCTGCATCTCAACCTTTGCAGAATCAAACCTTTGTCCTTACAGGAACTTTGGAGCAAATGCCGCGTAATGAAGCCAAAGCAATATTGATGGGCTTAGGTGCCAAGGTAGCAGGGAGCGTATCAAAAAATACTGATTGTGTTGTAGCAGGCCCAGGAGCCGGCTACAAACGCACAAGAGCTGAAGAGCTGGATATAAAAATTATTGATGAGACAGAATTATTAGACCTCATCGAGAGTCTAAAAGATTGAGAAAATAATAAAAATAAGGGGGCTGTACCAGATAACGCTGATTAGGTGTTATTATGGTTTGTATGAGGAAGAGCCGATTAAGTAAATACAAGCAAGGTCGATTGGTTGAGCATTTTGTTTCTGGCAGCACAGCGAGAACAGCGGCAAGTCTTGTTGGCGTGAACGTCAAACCCTCGGCCTATTACTTTCATCGCCTTCGGGAGATTATCGCGCATGAGCTGGCCCTTGAGAAAGATATTGCCGTTGATGGAGAGATAGAGGTCGATGAAAGTTACGTTGGTGGCAGGCGTAAAGGACAGCGTGGTCGTGCTGCGGCAGGCAACGTTCCGGTGTTTGGCCTGTTCAAGCGCGGTGGCAAGGTCTACACCAAGATCATTGCTGATGCCAGCAGCCGGACTTTATATCCTATCATTGAACGCAAGGTAATCCCTGACAGCATTGTCTACAGTGATTGCTGGCGTGGCTATAACGTGCTGGATGTCAGTGAGTTCAAACATTATCGCATCAACCATTCGAAGTTGTTTGCGGACAGGCATAACCCCATCAATGGTATTGAGAACTTTTGGAATCAGGCCAAGCGACACTTACGCAAGTTCAATGGTGTACCGAGGGAACATTTTGGGCTATTTTTGAAGGAATGTGAGTGGCGATTTAACAACAGTGACCCATCGTTCCAATTACGGCAATTGAAGCAATGGGTTAAGCGTCACATGGGATAGTTATCTGGTACAGCCCCAAAATAAGAATCAGTTTTGGGGTTTCGAGCTATCTGGGACAGAAAACGAACGGCTTAATTTGATAAGGACAGGACGTAGTTAGATGAATTTTCTGCCGAAGACAGTACTGTTGGGTTTGGGTGCCAGCTTGTTTGGTGCCTGTGTCAGCTCACCGCCGCGCAACATAGCGAATGTGTGTGAAATATTTGAAGACCGCCGCGCATGGTATCGTGCTGCAATAAAGGCTGAATCGCGTTGGCAAATTCCTGTAGCCGTGAACATGGCTTTCATCTATCAGGAATCCAGCTTCAAGGCTCGGGCCAAGCCGAGGCGCACCCGCATTCTCTGGGTGTTACCAGGCCCCAGGCCTTCTTCTGCTTATGGATATGCACAGGCACTCGATTCCACCTGGGCAGAGTATAAGCGCACATCAGGCAATCGCAGGGCTGCACGCAGTAATTTTGCCGACGCGATAGATTTCGTAGCCTGGTACAATGCGAATTCCCGTCGCACGAGTAACATCGGACCAAGTGATGCCCGCAATCTCTATTTCGCCTATCACGAAGGGAATGGTGGTTATCAACGCGGTACCTATCGCGAGAAGCAATGGTTGATTAATGCAGCAAATAATGTGCAGTCCAATGCAGTTCGCTTTGATATGCAATTAAATGACTGTCGCGATCGCCTGGGTCGCAGCTGGTGGCAACGCATTCTTTCCTGAAATGCGCGCTGACATGATGTAATGCTTCTACTGCTATTCGCGTCAATTCAAAACTATCAAATCATTTCTCAACAAATTTAACTGAACGGATCTTTCAAACAACCATGAGTTGGTGGGGCAAAGTAGTAGGGGGTACTTTCGGGTTCATGATGGGTGGACCTTTAGGTGCGCTGTTGGGAGCGGCGCTGGGTAACTACTTTGATGGTGGTTTAAGTGGCATCGCCTTCGATGAATCGCCAGGGCTGGGAGCAACTGAAAGAGTCCAGTCTGTGTTCTTCACTTCCGTCTTTACCATCATGGGCTATGTCGCGAAATCTGATGGGCGCATCACCAGGGATGAAATCGATATAGCCGAACAGGTCATGTCCCAAATGCATCTCTCTCCCCAGCAGCGGCAAGTTGCCAAGCGGTTGTTCAATGAAGGTAAGAAGCCAGATTTTCCAGCTCATGAAGTGCTGATCCAGTTCAAGCAAGAGTGCTTCCGTCGCAGGAATCTTATTCAGATGTTTTTGGAGATTATCATTGCAACTGCATTTGCCGATGGTCGATTGCATAACCAGGAACAGGCAATTCTGGAAAACATCGCCGCTGATCTTGGCTACAGCCTCAGCCAATTTGCTGATCTGTTAAATCGCGTCACTGGCCAGGCGCATTTTGCTGAACAGAGTTCTCTGCAAGACAGGCTCACTGCTGCGTGCGAGTTATTGGGCGTCGATGCATCCACTGGTAATGCTGAGATAAAAAAAGCATACCGACGACAAATGAACCAGCATCATCCTGATAAGTTAGTGGCTAAAGGCTTGCCGGAAGAAATGGTAGAAATCGCTACTCAGAAAACTCAGGACATTAAAGCGGCTTATGAGCTAATCAAGTCGCAACGATCTTGATGAGGATAACCAGAGCCTGTTCACACTAATTGAGTGGCCTCTGCTAGAGGGCATTTTTGCGTTCAACAAGGCAGAAAGAGTACCGTATATAAATATGGGCCTTGGGAAGTTAAGCATCTACTAAAAAGTGCTAAGCTTCTGAAATGGTTAACAAAAACAGGTACTAACGCAGTTCCCGAATCGCAGAGAAGACTTTTCGGTAGCTGATTCGCTATGTTTCGCTCGATTTGTCGGCTTCGGATACGGCTCGTTTGACCGGTATCCGTGTTCGCTCTGTGAACAGCATTTACAGTAAGTTGCGCCAGCGCCTGGCAGAAGAATGTGAACCGTATTCTGCCGTATCGGGTCAGATTGAAGGCGATGAATCTTACTTTGGTCCAAAGTGAGTTCGGGGCAAACGAGGTCGTGGCACCGGGAGCAAAACCATGGTCTTTGGTCTGTTCAAACGCCATGGCTGGGTCTCGGCGGAAAGTGTGCCTGATGAATGCCCTCTAGCAGACTAGCAGAGGCCACTCAATTAGTGTGAACAGGCCCTAGCGAAAAGTCTGATTAATATCTGCAAGCACTTCATTGCCGGGGCACAAATCATGTTCAGTGAGGCTGTTAAACGGCTTATCCACTGTATCAATGACTTCATGCAAATCTGACGCGGATTGGTTGATATATAGCAACCCCGTTGCAATTTTTCCCTGTTTCTTGTGCTCATTAATATGATGCAAGGCATTCTCTTTATCATAAGGGTCGTAGTTACTGCCAGTCTTATGCAAATGGATTACAGAGCCATCATGCAAAGTAATTTCTTTCTCCTTGCCCGCAGCATAACTCGTGGTGATTTCCCTGCGCATGGGCACATAGTCCACCTGGCTCAAAGCAATGTAATTTTCCCAGGTATGCTTGTAGCCATGGGTTGAGAAGTCAGTGTTATTGAAAGTCACACAAGGGGAGATCACATCGATAAAAGCAAATCCTTTGTGGGTTAGGCCGGCCTGCATCAAAGGCACAAGTTGTTGCTTGTCACCGGAAAAACTCCTGGCAACAAAACTGGCTCCGAGCTCGATAGCAAGAGTGGCCATATCGATATTGTCATAGAGACTTTCATCACCCGACTTCGTCCTGGAACCCAGGTCTGCTGTCGCGGAAAGCTGTCCCTTGGTGAGGCCGTAAGTGCCGTTATTCGCTACGATATACAGCATATTGACACGACGTCGGACGATGTGACAAAACTGTCCAAGCCCAATCGAGGCACTATCCCCATCGCCGGATATCCCGATATAGTGTAATTCCTTGTTTCCTAGATTGGCTCCTGTGGCTACCGATGGCATGCGACCATGCACGGAATTAAAGCCATGTGCCTTACTGAGGAAATAAGAAGGGATCTTGGATGAACATCCAATGCCTGAAATTTTCGCAACTCGATGGGGCTCCAATGACATATCAGCCGCAGCCTGGATGATGGCAGCGCTGATCGAGTCATGACCACAGCCGCCACACAAAGTCGTTAAGGTACCTTCATAATCTCTACGAGTAAGACCAATCTCATTGGTATTTAACTGGGGATGCTGGAATTTGGGTTTGTTGATATAACTCATAACCGTATTGACCTGATGAACAGATTATCAGGCGGGCAGTTCCTTTGATTCCAGTGCGTCCGACATTGATCCGAGTATTTCACGTTCTATGTGCTGTGCGGTGATTAGCACACCGTTATAACTCAGTATGGAGTGCATCTGCTCTTCATTAATATTCAATTCTATTTTTAATAAACTCTTAAGTTGAGCATCGCGATTTTGATCGATGACATACACCAGTTCGTGGTTATCTATGAATTCCTTGACGCTGCCGTGAAACGGAAATGATTTTATCCGCAGCGTGTCCAGTTTTACGCCTTTTTTAGCGAGTGCATCCAATGATTCCTGTATCGCGCTGGCAGTGGATCCCAGGTAAAGCAGTCCTAGTTTGTTGCCAGCATTATTGATTTCGGGCTGAGGAAGATATTGCAAAGCTGTATCAAATTTCTTCGCAATCCGGTCCATGACTTCTGCATACACATTGCCATCTTCTGTATAAGCTGCATTAGCATCATGCGAACTACCGCGAGTAAAGTAGCTGCCTTTAGAAGGGTGTGTGCCAGGATAAGTCCGATAGGGTATTCCATCATCATCCTTATCCATGTACCGCCCAAACTTATCGATGTCTTCCAGTTCTTCTGCCGAGAGGACTTTACCGCGGTCATAGCGTCTATCATCATCCCACTGCAATTGAGCGCAGATTTGTTCATTCATACCGATTTCCAGATCACTCATAACAATCACTGGAGTTTGTAAACGGTCTGACAGGTCAAACGCATCACTTGCGCAATCAAAGCATTCTTTAGCATCCGATGGGAACAATAAGATGTGCTTGGTATCGCCATGGGATGCATAAGCACAGGTTAGTAGATCACCTTGTTGAGTCCGTGTCGGCATGCCAGTAGAAGGACCAACTCGCTGAATATTGAAAAGCACCACAGGTACTTCAGAAAAATAGGCCAGGCCAAGAAATTCCTGCATCAATGAAATACCGGGGCCGCTGGTGGCGGTGAATGCCCGAGCACCATTCCAACCGGCTCCAATAGCCATGCCAATTGCTGCCAGCTCGTCCTCCGCCTGCACAACACTGAACTTACGCTTGCCTGTGCCCGGATCAATTCGTAATCGATTGCAGTATTTATTGAACGCATCAACCACTGAGGTAGAGGGGGTCAGAGGATACCAGGAGGCTACTGTGGCGCCACCGTATACACAACCCAGGCCAACCGCTGTATTGCCATCAATCAAAATTTTGCCGGTGTTTTTGTCGCTGGTTTTCAATTGCAGGTGTAATGGGCATTGAAAATTCGCACTGGCGAATTGATGACCAAGTTCAAGGGCATGAATGTTTGGCAGAATCAATTTCTCTTTGCCACGAAACTGATCACCTACCAGACCTGTAAGCACTTCAAAATCGATATTGAGTAATGCAGACAATGCACCTACGTAAACTATATTCTTGAACAATTGCCGCTGATTGGGTTTCTCGAACTCTTTGGTACAGATATCTTTTAGAGGGATAGGCAGGTAGTTCAGTTCTTCCTTACGCAGTGCTTCCGGCAGAGCTTTTGATGAATCGTAGAGTACGTAACCGCCAGGTAAAACTTCTTCTATGTCACGGGCGATTGTTTGTTCATTCATTGCAACCATCAGGTCCACACCTTCGCGTCGCCCAAGATAACCCGCTTCACTGACTCTTACCTCATACCAGGTAGGCAGTCCTTGAATATTTGAAGGGAAAATATTGTGCGGACTTACAGGAATACCCATCCTGAAAATAGACTTTGCAAACATATTGCTGGCGCTGGCTGAACCGGAACCGTTTACGTTTGCAAACTTAACCACGAAGTCATTGACTTTAATAAGGGCGGTAACATTGGAATGCATTGGATCATTCATGCATTCACTGCCTTAGCCGTATTGTACAGGTACTTGCGCATATCCCAGGCGCTGGTCGGGCACCGCTCTGCACATAATCCGCAGTGCAGGCATAGATCTTCGTTCTTCGCCATTATGCGACCTGTACTCAAGTCACCTGATACATAAATATCCTGCTCCTCATTTTCTGCAGGGGCGAGAAGACGGCTTCGTAAGTCGGCTTCCTCTCCGTTTTGCGTGAAGGTAATACAGTCTGTGGGGCAGATATCGACACAGGCATCACATTCAATACATAACTGGTCAGTAAACACGGTTTGAATATCACAGTTCAAACATCGCATGGTTTCACTAAACGCTAGCTCTGGGTCGAAGCCAAGCTCCACTTCCATATTGATGTCGTTAAGCGTTTGTTCTTTTGCCGCATGAGGAACGGCATAGCGAACATCGTTACTGATGTCATTATCATAAGACCATTGATGAATGCCCATTTTTTGACTTTCCAAAGTAGTCAGTGGAGCGGGCCGGTCGTTGATATCTTCTTCGCTACATAATAAATGTATGGATAATGCGGCATCATGGCCATGGGCTACGGCAGTGATTATATTGTCAGGCCCCAGTGCCGCATCGCCGCCGAAAAACACATTGGGGTGCGTCGATTGGAATGTAGTCTTATTGAGAACGGGCAGCTCCCATCGGTCAAACTCAATGCCAATATCACGTTCGATCCATGGGAAACTATTGTCCTGGCCTATGGCGCAAAGTACGTCGTCGCAAGGAAGAATAACTGGATCCTCTCCTGTGGGTACGAGCAAACGTTTGCCATTTTCATCGTATTCTTTGCGAACTTTTTCGAATTCCATGGCGACGAGTTTGCCGTTTTCTACCAGATACTGTTTGGGAACATGAAAATTCAGAACAGGGATGTCCTCATTCATTGCATCTTCAATCTCCCATGGTGAGGCTTTCATTTCATCGAAGCCACTGCGCACGACAACTGCGACGTCTTCACCGCCTAATCTTTTCGAGGTGCGGCAGCAATCCATAGCAGTGTTTCCGCCACCCATCACCAGTACTTTTTTACCAATTGAATCGATGTGTTCGAAAGCAACACTGGCCAGCCATTCGATGCCAGTATGGATATTGTTTTTAGCCTCTTCGAAACCAGGCAGTTCTAAACGTTTCCCTAAGGGCGCACCAGTGCCAACAAAAATTGCATCGTAATCTTCAGCCAGTAGTGCTTTCATACTGGTAACTTCTTCTCCGAAGCGACAATTGATGCCCATATCCAATATGTAATTCAGTTCTTCCTCCAAAACTTCAATGGGTAATCTGAAGCGGGGAATCTGCGTGCGCATTGCGCCACCACTAACAGCATCTCTCTCAAACAAAGTAATCTCGTAGCCAAGGGGTAACAGGTCGCGTGCAACAGTCAGTGAGGCGGGACCAGCACCGATTAAGGCGATATGCTTCGCATTTTTCTTCCTGGGGATTTCTGGCAGGCGGTCTTCAATACTGGATTTGAAGTCGGCTGCAACACGCTTAAGTCGGCAAATAGCAACCGGCTCTTCTTCTACACGTCCGCGACGACAGGCTGGTTCGCACGGTCGATCGCAGGTGCGGCCAAGGATTCCCGGGAATACATTCGAAATCCAGTTGATCATGTAAGCATCGGTGTAGCGCTTCTCAGCTATTAACCGGATGTATTCTGGAACCGGAGTATGAGCAGGGCATGCCCATTGGCAATCCACAACCTTGTGGAAGTAATTTGGATCGGAGGTATCAGTGGGTTTCATTCTTATTATTACTGCGCATCGTCACTGCCTGCTGCTCATCAATAGCCAGGGAACTACTCAGTAAATGATCAATACATTTAAGCCTAGTATAGGGAAATAGAGGATATTTGAAAGCAGTTTATGAAAGACAGCAGTTTCGGCTAATTTGCTGAAAATCTTCAGTTTTAATACCTAAGCCAAGTTGCCAATCGATGCCTCCAAAGCAGCAAGATCTTTATCAGATAAATCGCTGTTTATGAGGATCAAATCCATCTCTATTCCCACCTCATATTCCTTGTTCGAGGCAATGCAGGATGATGTCATTGATTTGCTCTGGATTTAGTTGATCGTCCCATTCACATCGAATTTCTGCGATGGTTTCCTGCCTTGAAGGTAATTCCAGGGACCGATTGTCATTCCATGCATGATCATGGTGATGGGGTTCTGGGTTGGTATGCACGGTGACATCAGCAATATTGCTAAGGAACCTCTGATTAATTACCTACGTTGTTATTGCTGCGTTAAAAATCAGCTCAAAATGCGCATTTATGGCCTATAAACTGCGCTTTTTCGCTGATTTTTGCCTTGCACTAACTGCCTAGCAAACATTAATCAGAGGCTCCCTAAATTTTCCTGTAACTCGACTGCCCACAATTTCCCCTGACTGATGACCTTCGGATACAGAGATGCGAGGGCTAACCAGCAATCGCAACTCCATTATGATCTTTATGCCAGAAGAACGGGTGCGTGGATTTATTGATGATTCCCAAAATTCCTTCAACACTCAGAACGGATTATTCAATCTGCTGTCGCCGCTTTTCAGGAACTGCTGTGTCCACCGGTTCTTTCAAGTTGTCAGTACACAACTCCCAGCCTACCCTGGCGATGATCAGAGATACAAAAATGTCGGCTATCCTGTCCATCGAGGCATAGCCCTGTTAAGTGGTCAGTATGCCGAGTAATACAGCGGTAGGAGATATGGCATCGGAGCGGCCATATCAGGCGTTAGCTTTCAGCAAGCTGTCATTCAGGTGATTGGCTACACGTATGATGTAGTAAAAAATCCATTCTTTGCTGTCAATAGAAATTATTGCGATGGCCAGCCCAACAGGAGCCGGAATGGATGATTCTACAGAAGATTGTAAGCGTTTGCAGGAGTCATAAAGGAAGATGCTGTAGTAAAAAACACGACTCCCATGGCGATCGTGCACAGCGTCTCGAATCGACCGTGGCCATATGGATGTTCCGCATCGGGTTCAGAGTGTGCTGCCCGGACGACTGCCAATATCCATATATCAGTAATAGCGTCGGTGAGAGAGTGAATGCCATCAGTGACTGATGAAAGATTGAGCCGTGCTACCATCTATGATTTTGGTGAATCCTGAAACCAGGTCTATTAGCATGCCGACTACTTTGACCCTGGTAGCTTGAGCTTGTGCTGAATCTTTAGACATGCTGATTAAGTACTACCTGAAGAGAAATATACGGATTAAATGAGGAAGATCTTTGTTCTTTTAAGTAAGTGGTTCCTGCACATTAAGAATGAAAAGAAAAGAGCCCAACAGGATTTCCTGTTGGGCCCAACATACTATCAAGGGAGAGATAAATGAAACAAAACCCACAATTTTGTATGCCATCTACCTACATTTAGTCAGACTGCCTCTTGCCAGGAAAGTTCCGGAAATATCTGCAAAAAATACCAGGGCAATCGACTGAATGGGTTTTCGTGTACACTTCCAGTACAAAAAGCGAACAGGTGGCACTCCCTCGTCGATCTGAGTCCGAAAATCATAACTTTCTGTCCGTCTTCGACGCGACAGAGGTGTTCGCTCGATTGCCCTGCAAAAAATACACAAAAATTACCAGTATTTTTAGCGGCTTAAATTCAATCCCTGGTTTAGAAAAGTCAGGCAATATGCTGCAAATATTAAGGCTTCTCTGATTAATTCCAATGTTGGTACATAACAGGCAGCATCATAACCAGGAGCAGGGCCCGATGCGCCAGGATTCTTTTTCTGATGCCAGTTTCGAGAAATACCGCAAGAAGACTCGCAAGGAGCAGTTCCTGGAGGAGATGGATTCTATCATTCCCTGGAAGGCGCTGACCGACGCTATCGAGTCGTTCTATCCCAAGCCCCAGGGGGCCGGATGTCGCCCCATCGGCATCGAACGTATGCTGCGCATCCACTTTATCCAGCACGGGTTCAACCTGTCTGATCCTGCTGCCGAAGACGCTCTCTATGATTCTCGCGCGTTACGGCAGTTCGTCGGTATTGATCCTGGCCGAGAGCCCGTGTCGGACGAGACCACGATCTGCACGTTCCACCGCCTGATGGAGAAGCACCATCTGGGCGATCAGTGGTTCCATCTGGTGAACCAGTATATACAGGAGAGCGGGATGAGGGTCTCCCACGGCACCATCGTTGACGCCAGCATCATCAATAATGCGCCGAGTTCCACCAGGAACAAAAAGAAAGGGCGCGGTCCGCAGATGCGCCAAACACACAAAGGCCATCAGTGGTACTTCGGCATGAAGGCCCATATCAGTGTCGATAGTCGGACAAAGCTCATTCATTCCGTGGTCGCCACAGCAGCTAACGTCCACGACTCTCAGATTCTGCCCGATTTGCTCCATGGGGAAGAAACACGCCTCTGGGGAGATTCTTCAATTTTTACCGATTAATCAGATGAGCCTTAGATATTACAGATTTCTATGCCATTTAGCTTGCTGGCCCGTAAATTGTCTTGGCTGCTAATAACGCCAATGCTGGCGGATTCAGGCTGGAAGTAAGCCTCCGCTACGCGCCGTAAATCCTCCATTTTGGTGTCCAGCACCTGGCGTCTGAATACCATGCGCTGCTCAAGGGTTCGCCCGAAAACATGATTATAAAAGGCTTGTTTGGCTTCGCCGGCTGGAGAAGAAGGCTTATCCATTGCGGCAATGACCCCAAGAATGGCTTCTTCCAGTTGATATTCCGGGTGGCCAGAATTTAATAGCCACTCAATTGAGCGATCGAAATCCGTGAGAGTCTCATCCAGTCGAGGGTCTCGGTATGAGAAAAACCGGAAAGAGGCTGAATTCGGGTCCTGGCTGGCACCGCCGCCATAAGCTCCTCCTTGTTCACGAATGGCGGTGTGTAAAAAGCCATTGCGCAAAAAGCCCGCTAAAACATGCAATACCGCGTTATCACTGTGACCGGCGGGAACAGTCGGAAATGCTTTGGCACAAAAATTCACCTGGGTCGCAGTACTCCAGGCTTGAACAGTTTGTTGCCTGCTGGTCGGCAGTGTGAAAGGCTTGAAATCAGAAACATTCTTCGGAGTACTCCAATACTGCTCCAGATCTTCAGTCATTTGTGTCTGAGCTTGTGCATCACACACCAGCAAAAAGCGCAGAGGTGTGGCTTTGATTTGTTGGTGCAGGGCAGCGAGTTTTTCCATTAACTCGCTTCGTGAGCTTGCCGAGTTAATTCTGTTGCGCAAAGATTTGAGACGCTTAATGCCTTGCAATCCAGAGGATTGATGCTGCAGTAAGGCTGCAGGACTTAGCCGACTGGAAGCGAGACTCATGGCTAAGCTATGGCCGCTTCCCGTAATACTGTTTTCTTTGCGTGCGCAAAGTTGTTCAATAAAATCTGCGAGACGTTGATCCTCGTCGAAGCGCACATGGTTAAATGTTTCTGCTAATAAACTTGTGAGCTCTGAATGGTTTTTGGTCAGGCTCTTAGACGAAAAGCTCAACAGTGCTTTAACCTGTTGTTCATTTTCTCTGTCGCTATGAATACTGGTGAAGCAGCTTACACCACCGCTAATAATAGCCTGGCGAGTCTGGGTTTCCGCATAGCTTAGCTTGCCGATACCAAATTCCGGAATGCAGCTGGTGTATAAGGGCAGGACTTCAAGTAATTCCGGTTCAAGGACCGGTAGCTCCAGCACTAACTGCTGGTAACTTAAGCCATTCGTTCCCTGTGCATAAAAGCTTGTGGGCAGCCCGTTAGATCGTAATGTACCGTCTATGCGCTCCGGCTCGGAAATGTTTGCAGGTACATCATCAAGGCCAATTTTGGGCAACAGCTCTGGATTATACGCTTGATTCTGCCGTTCAACCAATGCTTTTGACTGGCTGATGATAGACTGAATAGCCGTGTCGGATAATGCCTGTTTAATTCGGTTCAGTTTTTCTTTCTCGGCTGCGAGTTTTTTCTGAGCTAGCTCTGTATCGGGTCGTAAGGTTAAGGTGATACGGTGCTGATTATTCAGTAGTAAAGAATTGATTAATTGGGGGATGTATTGAGGATTCTTAACCTCTTCACGCAATTCTTCCAGTACAGGGTCAATATTTAATAATTTGATTGGATCGCCTCGGTGCAGTGCTGTCGATAGGCCTGCCAGAATTAGCTGCAATCCATATGGGTAGCTATCTCCAGATATTTCCCGTTGATTCAACTCGAGTTGATGCAGCGCCGCTTCCACCTGATCAGGGTCGACACCATTTTCGGCAACGTTTTTCAACGAATTCAGAATCAGGCTCTCTACGTCGGCAGTTGCTGATTCAGTACAGCCTTCAAGGCCTGCCATGAAAGTCATTTCCCGATTTGAGTCTTCCAGCCCACACATGGGGGAGGGTGATTGGCCTAAATCTGAAGTTTCCAATGTATAAAGTAATGGGGAAGCACTGTTTTCCAGCAACAGAGAAGAAAGCAATTGAGCCTGGAACAGGGCTTTCAGATTGGTGCTTCTGCCAAGCAACCAACCCATAACAACATGGGTCTTATTATCCGCTGGTGCATCGGTGGCATAAAACTCTTCGACCTGTATCGGTGTCTGGTAGCGTTGTTCATCCACAACATGAATATTGGCATCTGACTTTTCAAATTTAGATAAAGCCAGCTCTTCCAGCTTTTCCTGATGCTCATACGCAGTCATATCACCGAAGGTCATAAATACCGAGTTACTTGGATGATAGTGAGTTTTGTAAAAGTCTATTAGCTGCTGATAACTCAATTTAGGGATGTCTTCCGGTTCACCGCCGCTGTTGTAGTGATAAGTGGTGCTGGGAAACAAATGCTGAGTCATCATCTGCCACAGAATGCTATTTGTGGAACTCATGGCGCCTTTCATCTCATTGTAGACAACACCTTTGTATTGCAACTCTGATTCTGGGTTGTCCAACTCTGCAAACTCCAGTCGATGGCCTTCCTGGGCAAAATCTAATTCGTGTAATCGAGAAAAGAATGCGGCATCCAGGTAAACGCTTAGTAAATTTGCAAAGTCTTTCTTGTTTTTACTGGCAAATGGATATGCGGTCCAATCGCTGCTGGTGAATGCATTCATGAATGTGTTCAGGGAGCGGCGGATCATCATGAAAAATGGATCTCTGACTGGATACTTTTCACTACCACAGAGTGCAGTATGCTCAAGGATGTGAGCTACTCCTGTGGAATCCATTGGCATTGTTCGAAATGCCACTAAAAATACATTCTCGTCGTTGTTGCTCTGTAAATGATAATGGAGAGCGCCAGTGACTTTATGGGCATATTCTTCAATGGTGATGTTTAGCGAGTTAATATGTTCACTTCGCAGTTGATTGAAAGCGGGGTGGGTTTCCTGCGCGGATTCCGGGTTATGAATCTGCTCGCCATTGGCAGTTGGGGTGTCTGTCATGTGTAAGATGAATCCTGAAAATATCTATTGCTGCTGGGGTCTCAAAATTGAACAAGCTAATTGAGGCTGCTACTACTCTGGAGGTGATTCCAGGCTAAGACGGCCTAGTTTACCGGAGCGAAAGTCATTAAGTAATGCTTCCGCTGTTTTATGCCAATTCAGAGACCCTTTTTTGCCGATAGCACCGATATGCCCGGCAATCGCTTCCATCAATGCCTTAGTGGTTTTTGGTGGTTGATTGATCTTGTACCGAGACATTAAGGTATGCGGGGTAAGCTGGAAGAGCAATTCGGCTGATTGCCAGCCGATATCTTCGATATCCAAAGCTGTTTGTCGAATTGCACCGGTTAATGCCAAACAGAGTGCAGTGCGTTGGTCTTGGAGATTGGGCCATAACATTCCAGGGGAATCGATTAAGGTCCAATGTTGATCTAATTTGATGCGCTGTTGACCCTGAGTAACGGCAGGTTCATTGCCTGTCTTCGCTGCTTTTCTTCCGGCCATAGCATTGACGAGTGTCGACTTACCCACATTGGGAATGCCTGCAATCAGGCATTGTTGCTTCATTAACTGAGCAGATTCATCGCTGGGACTGAGAGTCTTCAGTGCAGCCAGAATGGAGGTCAGAACTTGCTGCTTGTCCAGTTCGGTGGACAAACAAACCGTATTGGGAAACTTTTTGAAATGATTAATCCAGGCTGAGTTTGTTTTACTGTCGCCAAGATCACACTTGTTCAAAACTTTAATGACCGGTAGCCCTGCGGCTAACTCTGCGAGCAAGGGATTGCTGCTGGCATTTGGCACCCGTGCGTCAAGCACTTCGATAACCACGGCCGTAGAGCCCAAGGTTTTAATGAGTTCTTTTTTGGCTTTGTGCATGTGGCCTGGATACCAGGAAATCTTCATGCTTACTGTATCGGCAATGATGGCTTGAATTCAGTATAATTGGTTCTAAGGAGCCTCTGATTAATGTTTGCGAGACAGTTAGTGCAAGACAAAAATCAGCGAAAAAGCGCAGCTTATAGGTCGTAAATGCGCATTGTGAGCTGATTTTTAACGCAGCAATAACAACGTAGGTAATTAATCAGAGGTTCCTTAGGTTAATCAAATAAACAAGCAACTTCCTATTAGAGCCTGTTCACACTACTTGAGTGGCCTCTGTTGTGACTAAAAAAGCGCCAATTTAGGCGCGAGGAGCGTAGTTTGGTGATTCCAAATCAGCGACGAGCAACGACAAGTGGCGCTTTTTTAGCCACAACCCGAAGGGCCAGGGGCATTTTTGCACCCCGCTTCTTTATCAATCGTTTATATATAGTTATATACGGCACTCTTTCTGCTTTGCTGAACGCAAAAATGCCCTTTAGCAGAGGTCACTCAAGTAGTGTGAACAGGCCCTAATACATCTGCATTTTTTCTTCTGTCGATATGTATGAGTTTCCAGGCTAATGAGCATACAGAATACAATTGAGCAAATTCTCCGAGAAGACCTGTCTCCAACTGTGCTGCAAGTAGAAAATGAGAGTCATCAGCACAGTGGCCCTGCAACAGAATCCCATTTCAAAGTGACTGTTGTTGCAGAATCATTCAGTCATCTATCCCGCATCAAACGACACCAACATGTTTACAAGCTGCTGTCTGAGCAACTGCATAATGGTGTGCATGCGCTGGCGTTGCATTTGCATTCCCCCACAGAATGGGAGGTGGATGATACCGTGCCTGATTCCCCAAACTGCCGTGGTGGAAGCCAATGACCATTAGAAACCTTAGGGAGCCTCTGATTAATGTTTGCGAGGCAGTTAGTGCAAGGCAAAAATCAGCGAAAAAGCACAGTTTATAGGTCATAAATGCGCATTTTGAGCTGATTTTTAACGCAGCAATAACAACCTAGGTAATTAATCAGAGGTTCCTTAGCTTTCAAAAGAGCAGTTTTGGTTGAGTTTCTTTCCTACTTGAGGCTTTATTTATAGCCAAATGCTTGATTATTAAGGCTGTTTGCTGAACTACTTATCCGCATCTGAAATGCATTCAGATACCTGTGATGATAAGTTAAATGGATTTGTCAACCCCTTAAAAGTCCATCAAATAAGGATTTCGCTGCAGGCTTTTGGCGTAAATGTGTCATCTGCAATCAAATCGCGAGCGTAGTTTTCTTTGTGTTGTAGGAGGTAGAAAGCAAGTCATGCAGGAATCCCGTGCAGTTTTCAAGTTAGGATCACTCACGCTGTCTCCTCGCCAGGTAGAGTTGAGCATTGCCGGAATAACTTCAATTGCAATGGCGGCGCTAATTTATGAGGTGACTGTTATTAGCCAGACACCTGCTGTTAATGAAATTGCGGGGCTGGATGATGCAGATACAATTGCTGTGTTTCCAGATTTTGTTTCGGTTCGCGACGTCACAGTAAAAAAGAGCCAGTTCTTCGATTATCTTGAAGACTATATTATTGCTGAAAACCAGGCGATTGCGGCGCTGCGGGCAGAGTTGCTGCCTTACATCGAAGTCGCAAATACGGGAGTTCCTTTTAGTCAACAAGAGAGAAACTTTGTATTCGAAGTTGCTGAAATTTACAGAGTCGATGTTGAAACTCTCACAGAGCAGGAAATTGCAAACGAGTTATCGCTAAGAGTCGATGAAATTCCCGTGTCCCTGGCACTGGCGCAGGCAGCGAATGAATCAGCCTGGGGTACGTCCAGGTTTACGCTGGAAGGCAATAATATCTTTGGTGAGTGGTGTTTCAGTCCTGGTTGTGGAATCGTGCCGCGAAGAAGGCCAAGTGGCGCATCCCATGAAGTGCAGCGATTTGATTCAATCGCTGAATCTATTGAGTCTTACATTCTCAATATTAACACTCATCGATCTTATCGCTATCTGAGAGACCTGCGGGCAGAAATGCGAGAGAAAGGCAACCAGTTGGATTCGATGCTGTTGGCAACTGGCCTGGGTCGTTATTCACAACGTGGCGACCACTACGTCGATGAAGTGCAAAACATCATCATGCAAAACAACCTGGCAGATCGGGACAAAAGCTGATGTTGTCATGCAGACGTTAGCGATTCGGGTTAATCCACTGCACTGAATACCAATAGTATCGGCCTGTGCCAGGTTTCAGTGCAGTGCATATATAGCGCCAGCGGCGTCCCGTGAATTCTGCTTCTGGGGTTAATGTCACAACACCAGGCTCTTCTTCGTCCCACTGCATCGGAATAGGTTGGCTGTCAGCGAAGCAGCCAACCTGAGAGAGGCTGTAATCCCCTTCATTAAATCGCAGTGTGACAGATGGGCTCAGGGAGTCTGTAACTGGTGATTGTGGAGAAAGCAAATCCAGATCAAAGGCCAGAGTCTCAAATTTCGTGCTGGCAGTTTCCAAATTGGCGTAGATGCTTGCGAGTGGGAAACGGGGAATGGCAAGAAAGTCCGACTCATACCCGACTGCTCCAGAATTTTGTGCAAATCCGATATAGCCCTCTGCTTTTAAGAGCGATTTTATAGCAGGATCAAATTCGCCATAGGGGTAAGCCAGGTATTGGTGTGACTGGCCTGTTTCTTCTTCTATAGTTGTTTCTGCTTCGATCAATTCCTGCCGCAATCGCTGTAACCAATTGTCTTCAGATTCGTTTTCATTGCGATCTAACATATACGGATGCGTGACTAGATGATTGGCGATTTGCACGCCAGCATCTGACATCTCCCGCACCTGATCCCAGGACATGAAATTCCTTTGCCTGTGGTTTATGGGTTCAGTGCTGAGAAAGAGAGTGAAGGGCATGTCATATTCCTGCAAAAGGGGAAATGCTGTGTCGTAGATGGATATATAGCCATCATCGAAAGTTATGGCTACAGCACGCTCAGGCAACGGTTGCCTGGTTCGCAAACGTTCAATCATTTCATCCAGGCGAATTACATTGAAACCATTGTCCCGAAGATGCTGAAGATGGGCGCGGAAATCTTCTGGGGAGATGCTGGTGGAAGGTGGCGTGTCGGTCGCGACATGGTGATAGACCAGAATAGTGCCGCTGTCTTGTGCGAAGGCTTGCGCGAAAGTAGCCATATTCAGAAACAGCCAAAGGCCTACCGCTGATGCATAGCCGCCGGTGGCTGATCGGGGAAAGGGCTTGTGGGTATGCTTTTGGGAGGTCATGCTGACGCCCATTCTACCTGATTTCACCGCGCACCAGCAGTCAATCCGGCCTATCGGCTTGCCTGTCGCCCTATCCGGGATAGGGTATAATGCGGACCCCTTGAGCAGCCTTAACCTGCTCATCATTTGGAGAATAAGCATGATGTATTCTGGCAAGGCGCTAAGCGTCGAATTATTGCCGTCTGACGTGGCCAAACTGGCCTTTGATCTGGAAGATTCTTCTGTTAATAAATTCAATCAACAGACTCTCAGAGAGTTGCAGGAAACAGTGCAGGCATTGCAGGATGCTGATATAGCTGGATTAGTGCTTGCCAGTAATAGGCCTGGATTCATAGTTGGTGCTGACATTACAGAATTTACTGGAATGTTCGCTGCACCCGAAGAGCAGATAAGGGAGTGGGTGGTTGAAGCCAACTCCATTTTTAACGCACTTGAAGATTTGCCGTTTCCCACAGTCACAGTGATCAATGGAATTGCGTTGGGTGGTGGCTTTGAAGTTGCGCTAGCGACTGATTACAGAGTGGCAACAGGCTCTGCTGTTGTTGGGTTCCCGGAAGTGAAGCTTGGAATTATTCCTGGGTTTGGCGGCACGGTGCGCCTGCCTAGAATCATTGGGGCTGATAATGCAAACCAGTGGATTAGCAGTGGCTCACATATCAAAGCTGATCAAGCGTTTAAGGAAGGTGCTCTGGATGCAATTGTTGACAACGACAAGCTGATAACTGCTGCCGAGCATCTGATCGAACAGGTGAATTCCGGAAAGCTGGATTACAAGGCGACGCGCGCTCAGAAAAAAGCACCGCTGCAACTTGGTCCGATTGAATTGAATGTGGCATTTGAGACGGCAAAGGCCATGGTGATGGTTCAGGCGGGGTCCCATTATCCGGCACCGGTGACTGCAGTGAAAACAATGCAGGCAGCAGCATCGCTTAATCGCGCAGGTGCGCTTGAAGTAGAGCATAATGCTTTCGTGACTTTGGCCAGAACCGAGGTGGCTGCCAATCTGGTGCAAATGTTTCTAAATGATCAATTTTTAGTCGGCAAAGCCAAAAAGGCAATGTCAGCAGCAGATGACGTCAATGCTGCCGCAGTATTGGGTGCAGGGATCATGGGTGGAGGTATCGCATACCAGTCCGCGCTGAAAGGTATGCCGACGTTAATGAAGGATGTGCGCCAGGAAGGACTGGATCTGGGAATTGCTGAAGCGAAGAAGTTGCTTAATAAACGAGTGGCACGGGGCAGGCTTTCCAATGACAAAATGGTTCAGGCGCTCACTTCGATTAAACCTACCTTAAATTATGATGGATTTAAGGGTGTGGATATAGTTGTCGAAGCCATTATTGAAAATCCTGATATTAAGAAAACGGTATTAGCGGAACTGGAAAATATTGTTACTGAGGATACTGTTATCGCCAGCAATACCTCTACGATTGCTATTGATGACCTGGCGACTGGACTGAAGCGACCAGAAAATTTCTGCGGCATGCATTTCTTTAACCCGGTGCCGGTTATGCCTCTGGTTGAAGTCATTCGCGGAGAAAAAAGCAGCGAGAAAACGATCGCAACCACTGTCGCCTATGCGAAAAAGCTGGGCAAAACACCTATCGTTGTGAATAGCTGCCCCGGCTTTTTGGTTAATCGCATTCTGTTTCCTTACCTTGGGGCATTCTCGCGCCTGATTCATGATGGTGCAGACTTCCGGCAGATAGACAAGGCGATGGAAAAATTTGGCTGGCCCATGGGGCCAGCGTATCTGCTTGATGTTGTCGGTATTGATACCGGGGTGCATGCGCAGGGTGTCATGGCAGCAGGTTTTGATCGCATGCAGTTAGAGTTCGAAAGTGCTATCGACAAACTCTATGCCAATGGCGCCTACGGGCAAAAAACCGGAAGCGGTTTCTATCTCTATGAAGCGGATAAGAAAGGCAAACCTAAGAAGTTGCCAAATCCAGATACTGAGGCAGCTATCAAATCAGTTCAGGCAGTTCCGAAAGAATTTGATGATCAGGAAATCGTGAACCGAATGATGGTAGCCATGTGTCTGGAAACCGTGCGCTGTCTGGAAGACGGCATCGTTGGCTCTGCTATAGAAGCCGATATGGGTTTGGTGCTTGGTTTGGGCTTCCCGGCTTTCCGAGGTGGGGCATTGCGGTATATCGATAGCATTGGTGCGGCAGAGTTCTGTGCCATTGCTGACAAATACGCAGATCTTGGCGAACTCTATCACCCCACGGAGTCGATGCGCGAAAAAGCAGCAGCCAACTCAAAGTATTACAATTTTTCCTAAGGAGCCAGCATGAGTTTACAAGCCAGAGATGCAGTAATCGTAGATGGTATCCGTACACCAATGGCGCGCTCCAAAGGTGGCGCATTTCGCAATGTCAGAGCAGAGGAATTATCTGCCAGGTTGATAGATGCATTGTTTGAGCGGAATCCTGAGTTAAACCCTGAAGAAACCGAGGATGTAATTTGGGGTTGTGTCAACCAAACGCTGGAGCAGGGGTGGAATGTTGCTCGTAACGCCGCACTCATGTCTGTTTTACCACATACCACTTGCGCGCAAACGGTGAACCGTTTGTGCGGCTCCTCCATGTCAGCGTTGCATACAGCGGCTGCTGCCATTGAATCGGACAATGGAGATCAGTTTATTGTTGGTGGCGTTGAACACATGGGGCACGTGGGCATGACCTATGGTATAGACCCTAACCCGAAAGCATCGAAGCATATTGCCAAAGCGTCATGGATGATGGGTGTAACGGCGGAAGTACTCTCCAAAATGCACGGTATCGGCAGGGAACAGCAAGACGCATTTGCAGTCAGATCTCACCGGCTCGCAGAGGCTGCCAGGGTGAATGGCGGTTTTCAAAACGAAATTGTGGCGATTGAAGGACACAACAGCGATGGCTTCAAAACTCTTATAGAGGAAGACGAGACCATTCGGCCAGATACTTCAATGGCAGGGTTATCGCAATTGCGCCCTGTATTCGATCCAGCCAATGGAACAGTCACAGCCGGCACTTCGTCACAGATATCTGATGGTGCGTCGGCAATGCTCATGATGTCCGCCGAAAAAGCCCAGGCGCTTAACC
This sequence comes from uncultured Pseudohongiella sp., assembly GCA_965198435.1. Classification (GTDB taxonomy): domain Bacteria; phylum Pseudomonadota; class Gammaproteobacteria; order Pseudomonadales; family Pseudohongiellaceae; genus UBA9145. The sequence continues at coordinate 2,147,932 of OZ240664.1, forward strand.
TGAAAATCAGAGCGAGGATTAAGTCTATGGCATATGCTGGTGTTGACCCGTCAATCATGGGCTATGGACCTGTGCCCGCTTCTCAGAAAGCATTGAAGAAAGCAGGTCTCGACATATCTGATATTGAGTGCGTAGAGCTTAATGAAGCGTTCGCTGCACAATCTTTGCCGGTGATGAAAGATCTAAACCTACTGGATGTTGCTGACGACAAGGTGAACTTAAGAGGCGGTGCTATCGCGCTTGGGCATCCCTTGGGTTGTTCTGGTACGCGCATAACGACCACTCTGCTGAATAACATGGAAGCCAGGGGCGCAACCCTTGGTCTGGCAACTATGTGTATAGGGCTGGGACAGGGTATTGCAACGGTACTGGAAAGAGTCTGATAGATTTTCGCTTAGAAAGTCTCAGCTTTTTGTGAATTATGTCAGAAGACCGTCGTTTCAAATTAAATCGCAGCCGTAAAAATTTGCGGCGTGATATAGGGAAAGCCATCGCTGACTTCAATATGATTGAAGGGGGTGATTTGGTGATGGTTTGTCTATCCGGTGGTAAAGATTCTTATACCCTGTTGGATATCCTGCTAAATCTTCAGCAGCATGCGCCTATCGATTTTCAAATTCATGCCGTGAATCTGGATCAGAAACAGCCGGGCTTTCCTGAAGAGGTATTGCCAGAATATCTGCAATCCAAAGGTGTTAAATTCACTATTCTTGAGCGAGATACTTATTCAATAGTGACTGAAAAAATTCCCAAAGATAAAACCTATTGCGGTCTATGCTCTCGTCTACGCCGGGGTATTCTATACAACTTTGCAGAATCGATAGGTGCGCAAAAAATAGCTTTGGGTCATCATCGGGATGACATTGTTGAAACGCTTTTTCTGAATATGTTTTACGGAGGCAAACTCAAAGCCATGCCACCGAAGCTGCTAAGTGACGATGGGCGCAATGTTGTAATTCGTCCCCTGGCTTACTGCAAAGAGGCGGAAATCGAGCGCTATTCCGAGCTTTCCGGCTTCCCAATTATTCCTTGTAATCTATGTGGGTCCCAGGACAATTTACAAAGACAGGCAATCAAACACATGCTAAGGGCCTGGAGCATTGAGCACCCAGGCAGAGTAGAGAGTATATTTAGAGCAATTGCCAATGTTTCACCCAGTCAGTTAGCAGATAGCGCTCTGTTTGATTTCGCCTCTCTTCAAGGGAGCAATGGTAAACAGGAGCGAAGTCAGAAGCTGCCAGTTACAGAGTTAGCTGAGCCATACCTTAAAGTGATAGATGGAAATTCCCTATTTTGAACTGTCTGAAGAGGCGCTGCTGGGTATTATCCAGGAATTTGTATTGCGGGAAGGAACAGACTATGGACATGCTGATGTTTCATTCGAGACCAAGATCGCACAAGTAAAAGCACAGTTGAAAAACGGTCAAATCAGGCTGACATTTGATCCTGAATCTGAAACCTGCAATCTGGAACCAGTCGAATAAATCCTCAGAAGAATGGCAGACGAAATACCAGTACAAGACTCCATGGATGAAGCAGGAGAGTTATTCCTTGATGCTGCAGGGCTGTATTGCCCAGAACCCGTCATGCTGTTGCACAACAAGATTCGAGATATGGAGGTTGGGGGCACATTAAAGCTGAAAGCGACAGACCCATCGACTACTCGTGATGTGCCAAAATTCTGCATGTATCTTGGGCATGAATTGGTTGATTCCAGACGCGAGGGTGAGTTCTATTTCTACCGCATCCGAAAGCAGGGCGACCAGTAATCATGCCAGCGTCTAAAGATGACGTGCCTGTTTATCTTATTGATGCCTCTATCTATATCTTTCAGGCGCATTTCTCACCCTACGTAGAATGCCTGGATCGCAATGGCAATGATCTCAGCGCTGTTTACGGATTTACTCAGTTCTTACTGCAGTTTTTACGTAGAGCCAATCCTGAGTTCATTGGTGTTGCTCATGATGAAAGTCTCTTTTGTGGGTTTCGTCATGACCTGAGCCCTGAATACAAATCAAATCGTGAATTGCCTGATGACAACCTCGCCATGCAATTAGCCGCATGCATAGAAATTTGTGAGGTGTTAGGGTTAAGTGCGTTTTCCAGCAAGGTATATGAAGCTGATGACATTATTGGCACATTAGCCAGCAACATCCGGCGACGCCCAGACCACGGAGAGCGTGCCAATTACGTCATGCACATCGTTTCCAAGGACAAAGATCTGGCGCAATTATTACAAGGTGATAGAGATTGCCTGTGGGAGTTTTCTCAAAACCAAAGACGATATGCAGAAGACATTGAATCAGAGTTCGGTGTTAATCCTGACCAAATCTGTGATTATCTGGCCTTAGCCGGGGATTCCGTGGACTGTATCACTGGAGTGCCAGGCGTAGGTCCGGTCAAAGCTCGAGAATTACTGTCAAAATTCGGAACTCTGGAAGAAGTGTATACCCAACTGGATGCTGTACGTGAGCTGCCTTTGCGCGGCGCTAAAGGTCTCGCTGATAAACTGGCAGAGCATAAAGCATCGGCTGAACTTAGTTTTAAACTGGCGACAGTGGTGTGTGAGGTAGCGGATCCTGCAGAGAACTTTGGCTCAGCAGGGCTGGAGGAACTTTCCAGAACAGGTATTGATATGGATGAATTGCGTTCCTTTTTGGTGGAGTATCAGTTTCAATCTGAAGAGAGTGAAAGATTGATGAATCAGGCCAGTCGGATCACCGTTGGAGCTAGGAATTGAAAGTAGTCTGTGATGAAAATCTGAATCTGGACCTTTCAAAAATCTCAGACAAAGTGGCATTAGTCAGAGTCAATGGCCGAGAAATTACAAATGCTCTACTGACAGATGCTGACGCTTTGCTGGTTCGCTCTGTTACTCCAGTAAATCGACAATTGCTTGAAGGAAGTGGCGTCAGGTTTGTCGGCACGGCAACGTCAGGTACTGATCATATTGATCACGCCTACCTGGACAAGCAGGGAATCGAATGGTCTGCGGCTCCAGGTAGTAATGCAGACGCAGTAGTGGATTACTGCTTTGCCTGCATAGCCCATTGGAGCATCCGCAACAGTAAGGATGTTGGCGGATTATCGGTTGGTGTCGTTGGTGCAGGGCAGGTGGGTTCTCGATTGATTCAGCGACTTTCTGGTATTGGTTGTGAGGTAGTAGTTTGCGACCCGCTTTTAAGAGAAAGCGATGAAAACAGATATGATTTTGTCGATCTGGCACACATAAGTCAGTGCGATATCGTCTCTATTCACGTCCCCTGCACGCAATCCGGTAAGCATCCAACAGCACAGATGATTGATACCCGGTTTTTTCAGTCACTCCTCGACGATTGTCTTTTCATTAACAGTTGTCGGGGTGAGGTGATAGATGAAACCGCGCTCAAAGAAGAAATAGTACGTAGAAACTTATCTGCAGCAATTGACGTGTGGCAGAGGGAACCTGATATCGACAGTGAGTTAGCCAAAAATGTGTTTATTGCGAGCCCGCATATTGCGGGTTATTCAGCACTGGCCAAAAAAACCGCTGGCAGTATGATCATCAGTGATTTGCATAACTATATCCTTGGTGAAGGGTCATGGATTGATCCACAGACTACTGAGGTTGAAGCTACTGAATTATTGAGCCCAAATGAAAGCATCTGGCATACAACGCTGAAAGCGTTTGATGTGTCAACGCTAAGCGATAGTTTTAAGGAAAGCGTAAATCAGGGGAGCGCTGGAAAAGAGTTCGATAGCTATCGTGTAAGACTGGCAGCACGCAAAGAATTCAGAGAAATGAGAGTCGAATCCAATGGGCTAAGCGATGAAGGAATCCGGATGTATCAGTCACTAGGATTCAGAGTCTGACAGGAAACTCCGGTGTGTTCTTTTCCTTTAGCGAAGTTTTTCCAGCACTTTACCAATTTGGCCCATAGCCTGACGCAGCTCGTCTTCTCTTGGGAGAAAAACAATGCGCAGGTGCTGAGTATCATTGATGTTGAACCCGCTACCGTGTACCAGAAGAATTTTTTCTTCTTCCAGTATCTGCATGACCAAATCCACGTCTTCTTTAATCTTGTAAACCGATGGATCCAGTTTGGGGAACAAGTAAATCGCACCTTCAGGTTTGACACAAGTCACGCCGGGAATTTGTGTGAGCAAATCATGAGCGACATCCCGTTGCTCTCGCAGTCTGCCGCCGGGCAAAATAAGTTCATTGATGCTTTGATAGCCGCCTAATGCTGTTTGTACTGCAAACTGTGCAGGTACGTTGGCGCACAAGCGCATACTGGAGAGAATCTCCAGGCCTTCGATATAACTCTGCGCTGATTCTTTGGTGCCGCTGATTACCATCCAGCCAGAACGAAATCCGGCGAGACGATAGGCTTTTGAAAGCCCGTTAAAACTCACTACCAATAAATCATCACACAGTGAGCCAACAGGAATATGCCTGGCATCATCGTAGAGAATTTTGCTGTAAATCTCATCTGCGAATACTACCAGTTTATGCTGGCGCGCTACTTCAATGAGTTCCAGCAATAGTTCTTCACTATAAACTGCTCCGGTAGGATTGTTTGGATTAATGATAATCAGTGCTTTTGTCTTCGTTGTGATCTTTGACTTGATATCTTCAATCGAGGGGTACCAGTTTGCTGCTTCGTCACACACATAATGAACTGGTGAGCCACCCGACAGGCTCACGGCAGCGGTCCAAAGAGGGTAGTCAGGTGCGGGAATTAGTACTTCATCACTGTTATTAAGCAAGGCCTGCATTGCCATGGTGATCAATTCACTTACCCCATTGCCCAGGTAAATGTCATCGATCTCGACATTTCGAACATTGATACGCTGGCACTCCTGCATTACCGCTTTACGTGCGGAGTACAATCCCTTCGAATCACAATAACCCTGGGCTGCTGAAAGGTTGTGGATCACGTCATATAAAATTTCATCAGGCGCATTGAAACCGAATGGAGCAGGATTACCGATATTGAGTTTCAATATCTGATGGCCTTCCTCTTCCAATCGCTTTGCTTTTTCCAACACCGGGCCGCGGATTTCGTAGCAGACATTGCTGAGTTTGTCTGACTGTGAAATCTGTTGGCAGATCTCTTGTACAATGTGCGCTTGATCCATATTTTAGTTACATCCGTTAATCCGCCGGAGATAAGGTCACCTGCCAAATTAGCAGGTTAAAATTGGGCTTTGGTAGCTATAGCGCACTTTTCGGCGGGTTATCTTGCGCTGCATGTCGAATGCTGCTGAATGAAGCAGCTCGTGAAAATGGTCTAATTCTACAGGAAAATCTCCTCAGCCACTATAGTATTTCCATTATAATCAAGGAGTTAATGATGAATTCAGATAACAATTCTAATACCAGTGTCGAGAAAACAGACCAGGATTGGCGTAATGATCTGGATGCCGAGCAGTATCATGTGCTGCGTGAGAAAGGCACAGAGCGGGCATTTACAGGCAAATACTGGGACCTGAAAGATGCTGGAACTTATCGCTGTGCGGCCTGTGGAGCTCCCCTGTTCTCATCTGAGACCAAATATGACTCTGGCTCAGGTTGGCCCAGTTTCTATGCGCCTGCAGACAGTGATGCTGTGGGTGAAGTATCAGACCACTCCCATGGCATGATTCGCACGGAAGTGGTATGTAATAAGTGCAAATCACATTTAGGCCATGTGTTTCCTGATGGCCCGCCGGAGACCGGGCTCCGTTATTGTATAAACTCGGCATCACTGGATTTCGAGAAGTCTGAAGAAGAATAGGTCAAATCAGAACAAATCAATAATTTAAAGGCCAGCTTGTAATCCCGTTGTGTTCGCTTACGCCGGGTAGAATCACACCTTTCCATAAATCTCACCTCTCAGGTGTCAACTTATTTCAGGACGGGACAAGGAAATAAAAAAGAGGGCAACTGGCTCCTTTTTTATTTCGCTTAAGATTTTATCAGCTAAGCTCTATCTTTCGATGGTATAAATGCCATTCATAGTGTTGAGCTTGTTGAGTTGATGATTCATATTAAACCTGCCCATGAATGCATCAGCATTAGCACCTGTAAATACACCACCGCAATTGGCATCGATTGAATTATTGGTAATGCCTTCCGGGTCACTCAGGGTTTCATCGGAGGAGTTCAAACCTACCCTGTACATAGCGCACGCCAGCAGGCGTTATACGGGCACCGCTGTTTTCTGCGGACATAGCCGTTTTTGGCCCGTCCGGCTCTCCGGCATTTTGGCCAGTGCATGTGGCATGGTTTACAGTTACCTTTCTTTATTGAGCGGTGCCAGACCATTCAGTAAAAGTCTTATGTAACATCCTTATATAAAGAAAACAAACCCAGCAGCCGTGAGGAAGCTGGTTTTTTCTGTATTAATCATCGGCCTCCATTTAGAATGAATACCATTAACTCACACTGGAAATTGATGTATGAACTTCACTGGCACCAAGGAATATGTCGCCACGTCCGAGTTGCAACTCGCGGTTAATGCTGCAATCGAATTGCAAAAACCCTTGCTTATTAAAGGTGAGCCGGGCACAGGCAAAACAATGCTGGCAGAACAAATCGCCAGTGCGTTGGATCTGTCGCTTATCCAATGGCACATAAAATCGACCACCAAGGCTCAGCAAGGTCTTTATGAATATGATGCGGTGTCGAGATTGCGTGACTCGCAGTTAGGAGACGAGAAAGTAAAAGACATCTCCAATTACATTCTGGAAGGTAAGATTTGGCAGGCATTTGCTTCGGATCAGCAAGCCGTACTGTTAATTGATGAAATTGATAAGGCTGATATCGAATTCCCTAATGATTTGCTACTTGAGTTGGACAAGATGGAATTCTACGTCTACGAAACCAAAGAGCTTATCAAAGCAAAAACCAGGCCTATAGTTATTATCACCAGTAATAATGAAAAGGAATTGCCAGACGCCTTCTTGAGACGCTGCTTTTTTCACTATATCGATTTCCCGGATGCACAAACCATGGAGAAAATCGTTTCTGTTCACTATCCAGATATTAAGAAGCAATTAGTAAGTCAGGCGATGGATATTTTCTTCGAAGTACGGAAAGTCCCTGGCTTAAAGAAAAAGCCCAGCACTTCGGAATTGATCGATTGGTTAAAACTTTTAATGGCAGATGATTTACCCGAGGACATTTTGAAAGATCATGATGCGAAAAATGCAATCCCTCCTCTTTACGGGGCATTGCTGAAAAATGAACAAGATGTTCATTTGCTTGAAAAGCTGGCATTCATGCACCGGGCGAAATGTTAATGTTGATAAATTTCTTCATGACATTAAAGCAAGAGCGCTTACCGGTATCTTTTACCGAACTCTTCACTTTGCTGGAATGTCTTAAGCGTAATGTTATCTTCGGAAATGTCGATGACTTTTACTACTTATCACGAGCCTGTTTCGTCAAAGACGAAAAGAATTTTGACAAGTTTGACCTTGCCTTCGCGAAGTATTTCGAACAGATCAATTTAGTCGATGACCTTGCTTTATTTGAGATTCCCGATGAGTGGTTGCGCAAACAGTTTGAGGCCATGCTTTCCGATGAAGAAAAAGCCCGGATTGAGGCTATGGGTGGACTTGAGAAACTCATGGAAGAGTTTAAGAAGCGCATGGCAGAGCAACAGAAGCGTCACCAGGGAGGCAATAAATGGATCGGAACAGGCGGCACATCTCCCTTTGGTGCTTACGGTTATAACCCGGAGGGTATTCGCATTGGTCAGGACGAGGGGCGCAATCAGCGGGCAGTTAAAGTCTGGGACCGGCGCAGTTATCGTGATTTGGATGATTCAGTTGAGATAGGTACACGCAATATAAAAATGGCTTTACGACGTTTGCGTAAATTTGCCCGCACAGGTGCCGACGAAGAGCTGGATATGGAGAACACCATATCCTCCACAGCAAGAAAAGCGGGCCTGCTTGATATCAAGATGGTGCCTGAGCGACACAATGCTGTTAAGGTCTTGCTTTTTTTTGATGTAGGCGGATCAATGGACCCCCATGTAAAGCTATGTGAAGAATTGTTCTCGGCGGCTCGTACTGAGTTTAAACACCTCAAATATTTTTATTTTCACAATTTTCTCTATGAGTCTGTTTGGACAAAAAGCAGACGCCGACATGCCGAGACCACTTCGACCTATGATGTCGTTCATAAATACAGTAAAGACTATAAAGTGATTTTTGTAGGCGATGCAACGATGGCACCTTATGAGATTACACATGTTGGCGGAAGTATTGAGCATTATAATGATGAAGCTGGAGCAGTTTGGTTAAAACGAATGTCTGATGTATTCGAACATTTGGTGTGGATTAACCCAACGCCAAAGGATTATTGGGAACATAGTTATTCAATTGAAATTGTTAAAGAGCTGATGAAAGACAGGATGTTTCCTCTGACCATTAAAGGATTAGAAGACGCTATGGCCTTACTTACCAGGTAGCAATTCCTGGCACTCCTCTTACATGTAGCTTATGGAAAAACTACCAGATGAATTGCGACCAGAACTGTTCCAGTCGCTAAGTGACGTATACCGTTATATTGCCAGCGAGCATGGCGCACGTGCCGGATTCTCATGTCTCGGCCTGACAATGACATACGGAGATATCGATAAGCTGACCTCTCAGTTTGCGGTTTATCTTATTAAAGAGACCAGGCTACAACCCGGCGACCATATCGCCATTCAGTTACCAAACCTTCTACAGTTTCCTATTGCACTCATCGGTGCAATCAAGGCTGGATTGGTTGTGGTCAACACCAATCCTTTATACACAGCGCATGAAATGGAGCACCAGTTTGTAGATTCGCAAGTCAAAGGTATCGTTATCTTAGATAGTTTCTGCGGCAAACTGGAACAGGTGATTGGAAAAACCGCGATCGAAACGATTATTGTGACCAGGCTTGGAGATTTGCAGCCATGTTGCAAAGCCATATTGCTAAACGCTGCGGCCAGGTATATCGCAAGAGCTGTGCCGGAATACAGGCTGCCAAAGGCTATCTCTTTTACTGAGTGTTTGCGGTCAGAGTACTCATCTAAATATTTGGACGTGCAGACTGGTTCGGGAGATGATGTGGCCGTCATTCTTTACACTGGCGGGACTACCGGTTTCGCGAAAGGCGCAATGCTCAGTCACAATAACTTGATTTCAAATATGATGCAGTTGCGTTCACGCTGTTTGTTAGTGATAGAAGACAAAATAGAAACCCTGGCAGCACCATTGCCTTTATATCACAGCTACGCGTTTTTACTACATGGTCTTGCGATGCCTTTTGCTGGCAACCATAACGTACTCATTCCAAATCCCCGCGATATTAAAAATGTAATCAAGATATTCAAAACCTATCCTATATCTGGACTGGTGGGGATTAACACCTTGTATCTGGCTATGATGCGCCATAAGGATTTTTCCTCTATCGACTTTTCCCGCATCAAGTTTTGCGGAGCTGGTGGTATGCCCATGTCCACTTCTGTGGCTGAACAATGGTCTGAGATTACTGGTAGTGAAATTTATGAAGGTTATGGCCTTACCGAATGTTCTCCGGTGGTGTCTGTCAACTTACCTGGAGATGTCAGAATAGGCACTGTGGGTAAGCTGGTTCCAGAAACCGAACTACGTGTGGTAAATGAAGTCGGCGAAGATGTGCCTGCAGGTGAGCGGGGTGAAGCCTGGATTAGAGGGCCACAGGTGATGCTTGGGTACTGGCAGCAGGAAGCAGCGACGAAAGAGGCAATTACAGAAGACGGTTGGTTCAAGACTGGCGATTACGTGGAGCTGAGTGACGATGGCTTCATCTCAATTGTTGACCGCAAAAAGGACATGATCCTGGTATCCGGCTTTAACGTGTTTCCAAACGAGATCGAAGATTGGGTTAATCAACATCCCAATATTCTGGAAAGCGCTGCGATAGGAGTGCCTGATGAAGCTATGGGTGAGCGCATAAAACTGTTTGTAGTTTGCGGCGACAATGCTCCAAATGAATCGGAAATAGTTGCTCACTGTAAAGCTGGATTAACTTCATATAAGATTCCAAGGGAAATCGAATATGCGACCGATCTACCTAAATCCATCATTGGCAAGATCATTCGTCGCGACTTACGCCACTAAGGATTCGAATGAAACTCTCCATTCTGTCCCATTACAAAACTGTTGTTTATTAGGGCCTGTTCACACTACTTGAGTGGCCTCTGCTAAAGGGCATTTTTGCATTCAGCGAGGCAGAAAGAGTGCCGTATATAACTATATATAAACGATTGATAACGAAGCTGGGCGCAAAAATGACCCTGGCCCTTCGGGTTGTGGCTAAAAAAGCGCCACTTGTCGTTGCTCGTCGCGCATTTGGAATCACCAAACTACGCTCCTCGCGCCTCAATTGGCGCTTTTTTAGTCACAACAGAGATCACTCAAGTAGTGTGAACAGGCCCTAGTGCATTGACCACGCAAACTCTTGATAAGCTCCGTCAGTCTCTACTTAAGTGCCAAACAGTGGACTACCATCGGCTTAGTTCACAGTTAAACCGTCTGCTTAAAGCAAAAGCGGGTAAAGATCTCAATAGGCGCATAGTAAAACTTCAACTATCAATACAAAAATCCATTGCTGCTTGCAAAGTTCGCGCTCAGGCTATTCCCGGTGCATTTCATTATCCCGAAATTCTGCCTTTCTCAGAAAAAGCCTCAGATATAGTTGCCGCTTTGCAGGAAAATCAGATACTGGTTGTTGCGGGGGATACCGGGTCTGGAAAAACCACGCAACTACCAAAAATATGCCTGGAGGCAGGATATGGACGTAGAGGGTTAATCGGACATACCCAACCAAGACGGTTGGCCACAGTCTCGGTGGCTAATCGCGTCGCTGAAGAGCTGGGGGTAAGACTGGGGGAGGGTGTCGGTTTTCAGATTAGATTTTCTGAGCAACTCTCCCCACGGTCATTTCTCAAGATCATGACAGACGGTATTCTGCTCGCAGAAATACAGCAGGATCGGTTTCTCAATAAATATGAAGTGATCATCATCGATGAAGCCCATGAACGATCTTTGAACATTGATTTTCTGTTGGGATATTTGAAATGGTTACTGAAACGTAGACCAGAACTTAAGCTCCTTATTACTTCTGCGACCATCGATGTGGAGAAATTTTCAAAACACTTTGATGATGCGCCTGTTATTCAGGTATCCGGCAGGACATATCCTGTAGAGATTCGTTATGCACCTCTCGAAAAAAAAGCAGCCGACGTTGACAGCGCAGATTTGCAGATTCGGGGAATTATCGATGCAGTAGGGCAGATATCTCAAGCAGACAAAAACATGGGAGGTATTTCCGGTGACATATTGGTGTTTCTTAGCTCTGAAAGAGAGATAAGAGACACAGCAGCGGCATTGAGGAAACAACGCATACCCAATACGGAAATTCTGCCTTTATATGCGCGACTAAGGCATTCAGAGCAGGTAAAAATCTTCCAGGGGCATAAAGGTAGACGAGTTGTTCTTTCCACTAACGTCGCAGAAACATCGATTACTGTCCCGGGAATCAACTATGTGATCGATACGGGCTTTGCGCGAATAAGTCGCTACAGCCTGCAGAATAAAGTGCAAAAACTTCCTATAGAGCCAGTATCACAGGCGAGCGCTGATCAGCGCAAGGGTCGCTGCGGGCGAGTCGCAGACGGCCTATGCATCCGCCTGTATTCCGAATCTGACTTTCAGGGTCGCCCGGAATTTACCGATCCAGAAATTCTTCGAACTAATCTGGCGTCAGTGATTTTACGCATGCAGTTTCTGTCGCTGGGAGAGGTAAGTCAATTTCCTTTTCTAGAACCTCCAGCCACAAAAGCGATCAACGATGGGTATAAGCTGCTTATTGAATTGAATGCTCTGGACCAAAGCAGAGGGCTAACTGATGTTGGTAAACAGATGGCGCGGCTGCCTGTGGATCCTAAATATGCTCGGATGCTGGTCACTGCTAATGCCGAAAGATGCCTCTCAGAATTGTTGGTCATTGTCAGTGCCCTGAGTATTCAGGATCCCCGCGAGCTTGGTGTGGAGAATAGACAGCTAGCCATGTCTAAATTGGAGCGATTTCATCATCCAGATTCAGACTTTCTGGGGTTTGTGAATTTATGGAATGAATACGAGAAAGAAAGACAGGCGCTTACTCAAAATCAACTTCGAAAGTTTTGCAAAAAGCACTTTCTGTCCTTTATGCGAATGCGTGAGTGGCGAGAACTGCATCGGCAATTGCTTTTGGCCTGCCAACAGCTCGGATTTAGACTGAATAAAGCCCCTGCAAAATACAGCGCTGTGCATCACGCCATCATTAGTGGGTCACTTAATCAGATTGCGATGCGCTATGAAAAACAGGAATACACCGGAAGCCGAAACAAGCGATTTAAGTTGTTAGCCAGTTCGGTTTTAAGTAATAAGCAAGCGAAATGGATTGTTACAGGAGACCAAATCGAAACTTCATCTACGTTTGCCAGCCTGGCAGCAAAAATTCAACCGGAATGGGTAGAAGAAAAGGCGCTTCATCTCGTCAAGCGCGAGTACTTTGAACCCCATTGGAGCAAGAAGCGTCAGCAAGTCATCGTGTATGAGAAAGTCTCTCTATACGGATTAGTCATAATCGAAAAAAACCCAGTACCGTTCTCGCCAATTAATCTGGCGCAAGCGCGCGAGTTATTTATTCGTGATGGATTAGCTAATGAGCAGCTTGAATTGAACCCAAAACTGGACAGGTTCCTTATAGAAAATCGACATTTCCTTGATGAATTAGCTCGACAAGAAGAGAAAATCAGAAAACCGGAACACTTTGTAAGTGAGAACGATATCGTGCGTTTTTATGACGAGCGCTTGCCGCAGGATGTCGCTTCGACAAAGAGTCTGGCAGGCTGGTTAAAATCTGCCAGCAAATCTGAATCAGATCGCCTGTTAATGGATATGGCATCGCTTCTCCAAACGGAGAATAGTGCGGGTAGCGATGCAGATAAATCTTTCCCTGATCTGATTCCCCTGACAAGAAGCCCATTAAAGGTTGACTATCTGTTTGAGCCCGGTCATGAGCGGGATGGTGCCACAATCAAAATCCCACTGGCCTTGCTGCCACAAATTACAGAAGCGGATATTGATTGGGCGATTCCGGGAATTATTCGAGAAAGATGCATCGCACTTATCAAGGCTTTACCCAAAGCAATGCGTAAAAACTTTATTCCTGTGAGTGGATTTGTGGACGAAATCATGCCGCAAATGATTTCAGGAGAGTCCGGATTTTTGCAAGCGCTAACAGCTCAAATCAAACGGGTTAAGAAAATTACACTGAGCAAAGAAACGTTCAACGAGGATTCCCTGCCAAATCATCTGCGAATAAAGATCTGTGTTATCGATGAAAGTGGTAAAGAAGTTGGCTTCGGTGAGGATTTGCGAAAACTCCAGGGAGCGCTTTCACCAAAAGATCAATCTGCACCTGAGTCGAGACGAGGTGAGAAAAAAGTCCATCCAATAGTGGTGGATGGGCTAAAGGACTGGGATTTGGATGCCCTCCCTAAAATACTTGAAGTAGAAGGTGATTTAATATTATTGCGGTATCCCGCCCTGGTGGATGAAAAAGACTCCGTTGCCGTTAGATTATTTTCAGATGAGCATTCGGCTCAGTTGTCACACCAAAAAGGGCTGATCAGGCTTTTCATGATCAGAACCAGTCAACAGCGTCGTATGCTGATCAAACAATTCGCGCAATTTGGAAAGCGAAACGTCCTGAAACTGAGTTCAGTAATATCAGAAATCGAAGAAGAGGCTGTAGCTATCTCCTATAAAGTCGCTTTTGATTCAAACGGCGAGGATATCCGTGATAAAACTCAGTTCGATAAACGCCTGAACAGTGGAAAACAAGCGCTGTTCGAAGTCAGCCAGCAAATCGAAAGGCTTCTGCAGGCGATAGGGGATCAGCGGTCACAGATTCATTCGCTGTTACAAAAGCTCAAAGACCAGAGTCCCTCGTACCTAATAGTAGATGTAGAACAGCAATTAGCTGAGCTCTTCAGAGCCGGTTTTTTGCAGGATACGGCGTGGCGGTGGCTAAAACAATACCCTCGCTATTTGAGAGCTGTCGTTTATCGTCTGGAGAAAGCACCTCATCTTGACTCAAAGGACAAAGCCTATACCGAGGAGCTAAATGCTTATTGGCGTAGATACCTGGATATTTGTGACCACAGGCACACCAGTGAGCAGAGTCAAATTGACAGTTTGCGGTGGATGATTGAAGAATATCGAGTATCCCTTTTTGCGCAATTGCTGGGGACTAGTGTTTCCATATCTGCGAAACGGCTGGATAAAGCCATAGAATCACTGCTGTCATAATCCGGCGTATGGGTGTAGAAATTTGAATCTGATCTGACAGTTGTCGCTCTGTGAGGATTGCCCGCAAGAGAGTTAGCCGTTTTGACGGGGTTACCACGCCGTGAATCAAAACTAAAGCTAAAATCAAAACAAAAAGTCACTCGCATGATTCATACTGCAGAAGAATGGATTAAACACAAAATCAGCCTGCTTAATCTGGCCGAAGAATCGGGTAACCTATTCAACACCTGCAAGATGATGGGCCTGTCATGCGACACGCGATACGTTTTATCACTACAAGTCAGCCGCAGATAAAGCAGTAGTTAAACTGTCAAGATGCTGCACAAAAAGGGAAGGAGGGGATTTCAAAAGAAGAGAGGTCCAGATGGAGCATCTCTCTTTAAGGTCAAGCTTTAAGACCAGGCTTTAAGGCCAGGGAAATCGTATATCCTAAGGAGCCTCTGATTAATGTTTGCGAGGCAGTTAGTGCAAGGCAAAAATCAGCGAAAAAGCGCAGTTTATAGGTCATAAATGCGCATTTTGAGCTGATTTTTAACGCAGCAATAACAACGTAGGTAATTAATCAGAGGTTCCCTAACTAATGAGATAGTGTAAACCTCCCTAAATCAGGTCCACGCATAATATAGTGTTTTTAGTTTTGGTAGTGTTTTCGATCTTAATCGTGCCTTGAGATAATCGACCGAAGTCAGGTCTCCGAGTGCACCATGGGGCCGTTTTTCGTGGTACTGCTTAATTCTACTGCCTGATTCATTCCATCGTAATCTGACAGACTTCATTCAGAGTTCTGAACAAAATACCTATCCAGGACTGCATCTCTGTCAGTCTGTTGAAGTGTCCCACAGATGAGTGCTGCGTTGGCTTGCCTGGCTGGATAACGTCCAAGTGAATGCCGTGGTCGTCGGCCCATTTGTAAGTACCCCGTGAAATAGCCCCATGCATTGTTAGAAATTTCGGCCATAATCAATGAGGCGAGGAGAACGACAATGCGGAAATCTCGATTCACAGAAACCCATATCGTCAGGGTGCTGAAAGAGGTTGAAGGTGGCAGGCAGATGGCTGTTGACCTCGATCGCCAGGGCTTCGCGATTAACGTCGTCAGGCACATTGCATGTGCAAAACCAGCGGCCATCGAGCAAGACGTAGGGCATGAAGTCCATGGACCCGCATGGGTTAAGAGCCGTCGTCAAAGCCAGGGGTTCTGGATGTTGTCTGGATATCGATTGGCCAGACGCCTATTGTCCGTCTTTTGCCCTGCCGACGCGTATTGCGCGTGAGCAGGCAGGACACGCAACAGACCCGTTTGTGGTTCCAGCGATAGCCGCGCCGACGCAAGACCTTGGACACCTTCCTGACGCCATACGCTGGATACGCACTCACCACGGCTTGGATCGCTTCAATGACCAGGATGTCCTTATCGGTGTGAGGCCGGTAGCGATAAACCGGACGACCGATGTCCACTACCTCGCAGACCGAGGAAGCTGAGATTGTGTTCTGCCTGCAAGTTGTCCACCAACGCCTGTCGCTCGGTCGGCCTTACAGCTTTTTCCCACAACGTCCCGCAAGGCGTCATGCCTGCTGCCAAACTCGGCGTACATCGACCCGTCGCTCGGCCTTAACACTTTTCCCCACAACATCCTACAAGGTGTCATGCCTGCTGCCAAGCTCAGTGTACATCGGCCTGAGGTGTCTTTTCTCCTCATCCAGAACCTTGAGACGCATGATATCGGACAACGCCATGCCGCCATCATCCTTTGCCTTTTCGTTGCTGTACGTCGCATCGGAGATAGCGTGTTCCCGGCAGACATCGACAGCCTTGCTGTCGGCTTCGGCTGCTTTGATGAACTTCAGAATCGGCGATTCCGTCAATCGTGATCGATAAATTTTTCTTTCCTACCTGCCATATTCAGTATGGCCAGGATTACAGGTTATGCGCAGGATGATTTTAAGGGAGGCTTACACCCGGACAAAGATCAGGTCACCGCAAACCCATAGTATCTGTGAGCGGTTCCGTAAAACAGTGAAGGATGTGTTTTACATGATCGTCCTGCGTAAGAAGTAAGAAGAGCGGCGAAAGTCTGGATGACTGGCAAAATAATTTTGACCACTGGCGGTCAAATATAATACTCAACGCACTCATTGAGGTAAACTATGCTGCGGGAAAAAGCTGATGGAGACACCCATCGACGGAACACACATCTGACATCTGGATGGAGAAGTTTGTAAACTGAATCTGAACAGACAGACACCATGGATAAACGGGTCACTGCCGGATCAGGTCTAAACCGCTACATTTTAGATAGAGTAACTTCTTGCCAAACATGCTGTCTTATACCTATTGAATCGACATAATTAGCCAAATTAGTATGCCGAGAACCCACAACAAACTGCCAATATCCATCAGGGCCCAAACGGTTTTAATGGCGCTGCTGGCCTGCTTGCTACTGCCCATGACCGCTCACGGTCAGACTTATGACCCCTGGATTGAAACTAATCAGCGGGTTTTTGAGTTTAATGACTTCTTTGACAGGATATTAGTGCGACCAATCGCAAGCACTTATACAACAATTATTCCCCGATTCGCTCGCCAGGGTATAGGAAATTTCTTTTCGAACATCAATGATATTAATGTATTCGTCAATAATGTGCTGCAGTTAAAATTCGATGACGCGCTTTCAGACTCGGGACGCTTCCTGGTAAATTCGACAGTGGGTATTGGCGGCCTGCTCGATGTTGCCAGTGATTTGGGCCTTAAGAAAAACGAGGAAGATTTCGGACAAACCCTTGGGTATTGGGGGGTTGGTACCGGTCCTTATGTGGTGTTACCCGTGTTCGGTTCAAGTAATGTGCGGGATTCATTTGGCCTCGCGCTTGATACACTTTTCAATCCCATACAGTATCAAGATGACACTTCACTTCGTGCCAGCCTACTGCTTATACAGGAGACCGACACCCGGGCATCTTTGCTGGCGCTTGATGAGTTGGTGGGCGGGGACAAGTATTTGTTCTTCCGCGAAGCCTATATCCAACGTCGTGACTATCTGGTCAACGATGGTGTAGTGGAAGACGAATTTGGTGCTTTCTAGTAGGTCTAGCAGGTAGCTAATTATCTGTTTCCCTGACCGTCACGCGCTGTCAGCTTTGCCTTAATGAAGTCGCTGTGTGAGACATGGATCAATTCAGAAACTTTTCTAATCAGGTGTTCTTCGTACTTATCGAGTTTTCTATCAGAGAACGCTATTCTCCACATATTCTCTACTAGTTTGAGTTTTTGATTGTAATCGTAATCGTCATTAATCAAGCGGGTAAATTCATACAAGGATGTGGCCTGATGGACTTGTGCTTCCGCTAATCTAACCATTTCTTTCAAATCATCTTCCGGAATATTCAGGCTGCTTTGCAGTATTTCAAGAAACGCTTCAGTTTCTGGATCATCCAGCTCGTGGTCTGAATTAATCACCTCGATGAGCAATGCAGCACAGGCCAGGTCGGTTGCCGATACCGCCGAACTGCCAGTTTGATTGCACTGTTGTAGCTTTTCTGCGAAAAAAGACTTAATTGAATTCAACATAAGGTTTCTCTATTCTTTTGCGCAGAATCAGATATTTCATGCGACAAATGCCAGAGCATCATTCACCACTTCTATGCCGACGCCCGGTCGATGAGAGTTTTCGCTTAAATGACGGCGAAATTGTTTGCCGCCTTTTTCTCCCTTGAATAGCCCTAATATATGACGTGACATATGTTTCAAAGGTGTACCTTTTTCAAGTTCAGAAATCATATAAGGCATGTAGTCATGAAGATACTCAATTCTGTTCTTTGCATCAGGATTTTCCGCAAAAAACATCTGGTCTATAGAATGTAAAATGAAAGGGTTCTGATAAACCTCTCGACCAAGCATCACCCCATCTAATTGTATTAGAAACTCCTGCGCCGCATTCAGGTCAGTGATCCCCCCATTCACAATAACGTTTAAATGGGGAAACTTCTCTTTGACTCGATATACCCGTTCATAGATAAGTGGCGGAATTTCTCGGTTTTCTTTGGGGCTAAGACCCTGCAAAATTGCCTTTCGTGCATGGATAATAAACGTTGTGCATCCACTGCTGGAAACAAGATCAACAAAATTTAGCAAAAAGGCTTCGGAATCCTGGTCATCGATTCCAATTCTGCTTTTTACAGTCACATCAATATCGATAGCTGATCGCATGCTGTCAACACAGTTTGCAACAAGTTCTGGTTCAGCCATCAGACAGGCACCGAAGGCACCGGACTGCACCCGTTCACTGGGACAGCCTACATTGAGATTAATCTCCTTAAATCCCGCGTCTTGCCCCAGTTTTGCTGCTTCGGCCAGCTCAGCCGGGTTGCTTCCCCCTAATTGCAGTGCTACAGGATGCTCACCGGGATCATGCCTTAGCAGGTAACTGGCATCGCCATGCTTTAAGGCGGCACTGGTCACCATTTCCGTATACAGCAGAGCATGTTTGCTGAATTGCCGCAGGAAAACCCTGTCGTGCCGGTCAGTCCAGTCCATCATAGGAGCTACGCAAAAAGTGTGATCCAGCATCTACGCAAAGAATCTGTCTTGAAATTGATAGGCCAGGTATTTTGCGGATGAATCAGGATCAGTCAAGTTTCTGATGGAAAAGGCGATCAATAGGGATTGAGGTTTATTCGGGTATAATCGCCCGTCTTCCTAAAATTTTAAACCAGATCGCATGACTGAGATTCGAACTCGAATAGCGCCTTCTCCAACTGGTGACCCCCATGTTGGAACAGCTTATATCGCGCTTTTTAATCGCTGTTTCGCGAAGAAGCATGGCGGTAAATTCGTATTGCGCATTGAAGATACGGATCAAGCCCGCAGTACTCAAAAGTCAGAGACAGATATCCTCGACTCTCTGCACTGGTTGGGCCTGACGTGGGACGAAGGGCCGGATATAGGCGGTAATGCAGGGCCTTATCGGCAAAGTGAACGAGCGGAAATCTATCAAACTCATATCGATGATATGGTGCAAAAAGGCCATGCTTTTCATTGCTTCTGCTCCGGCGAAAGACTGAATAAACTGCGACGACAGCAAATGGCTGACAAACAGCCGCTTGGATATGACGGTCATTGTTTAAAGCTAAGCGCTCAAGACGTTGCTGCTAAGCACGCAGCAGGTGAAAAATCAGTAATCAGGATGAAAATTCCTGAGTCAGGTAGCTGCGTATTTACCGATTTGCTTCGAGGTGAAGTGAGTATTGAGTGGCCACAAATCGATATGCAGGTTTTGATGAAGTCAGATGGGCTACCGACTTATCACTTTGCAAATGTCGTTGATGATCATCATATGGGAATCACGCATGTGATACGAGGGGAGGAATGGATCAATTCAGTGCCTAAACATGTGCTTTTGTATGAGTATTTAGAGTGGGATGCACCGGTGTTTTGCCATATGCCTCTATTGCGGAATCCGAACAAGAGTAAACTGAGTAAGCGTAAAAATCCGACCAGCATTAATTACTATCGTGACATGGGATATTTGCCAGAAGCACTGGTTAACTATTTAGGCATGATGGGATGGTCCATGCCTGATGGGAAAGAAATATTCTCTCTTAATGAGATGGCTGATGCCTTCGAAATAACAAGGGTTTCTCTCGGAGGGCCAGTTTTTGATATTGAGAAATTGAATTGGTTGAACGGCGTTTATCTTAGAGAAACTTTAAACGCAGCAGAATTTGCACAACGTTTTTTGGGTTGGGCTGCAAAAGACAATCGACTGGAGCGGATTGTGCCTCTTATTCAACAAAGAGTGGAGAAATTTACCGATGTAGTGAGCCTTGCCGGTCTTTTTATAGATGGTCTGCCAGAATTGTCTTTGGATAGTTTTGATCACAAAAAATTGACTGATGAGGAGAAAGTAAAAATCCTGCAGTTTTCTCTTTGGCGCTTGGAAAATCTGAAAGATTGGGACCGCGATAAAATCGAAAAAGAATTTCAAAACCTGGCATCCAATCTCGATCTGAAAATAAGAGAATTTCTCTTTCCTTTATTTGTATCAATTAGTGGTAAAGCAGTTTCAGTATCCGTTATAGAAGCGATCGCAATCCTAGGTCTTGATATTGTGCGTGCAAGAATCAGGAACGGGATTGATGTTTTAGGCGGGGCATCGAAAAAGGCGGCTAAAATATTGGAAAGTGAGTACCGATCACTGGGGTAGCACTCAGATTGACAGCATTTCAGCCTCTGCTTAGAATGCGCGTTTTTTCCCCAAGCTAATCGTGGGGCCTTAGCTCAGCTGGGAGAGCGCAACGCTGGCAGCGTTGAGGTCACCGGTTCGATCCCGGTAGGCTCCACCAACTCAATCAGGGAGCCTCTGATTAATGGTTACGAGGCAAGTTAGTGCAAGGCAAAAATCAGCGAAAAAGCGCAGTTTATAGGTCATAAATGGGAATTTTGAGCGGATTTTTAACGCAGCAATAACAACGTAGGTAATTAATCAGAGGTTCCTTAGCTTACTCTTATCCGTTATCTGTTCTCCCGTGTTGGTCAGACTCTCAGGCCAAAAAGAATCTCTTGTCAGACTGTTTAGTGTACAGGCCAGGCACTTAAACATAAAAGCATGTCCTGCCAGATTTAAACGAAGGGAACTTCCTCATCTTACGTGCACATGCCTAACATGTTGGTCAGACCCTGTGGTTAAATAAAATCTCCTGCAGGGTTTGATAGGGCGTTGGCCGGACTCTGAAGTCAGAAAAAACCTCTTACTGGACTTAATCGCTGGACTTAACCGAAGGTCGAGGTCCAGTGAGTTAAGCCCTTTCAAGAATATCCCCAACCACCTTATTAAACCAGTTAAGTCCCTCTGCTAAATGGTCTTCTGGCAGGGCAGAGCTAAATCGAAAGTGATCATCCATTCCAAACTTGGAACCAGGAATTACCAGAACACCTTGTTCGCGCAGTAGTCTGAGAGCAAATTCGTCAGAGCTTACTGGTAGCTCGAATTTAACAAAGGACATGGCAGATGCTTGAGGAGGTACAACTGAAAACACACCTGGATGCACGTCCAGTTTTTCTTGCAAGGTACCAAATCCTGTGCGGATAAGATTTCTCGCTCTTTCTTTCAGCTTTTTAGCAGCGGGCTCACGCAGGGCATACTCGGCCAGTCTCATTGAGAAGCGGCTGGCAGAGATGGCGGCATACTCATGTCTGCGCCAGCAGGACTCTATTACTTCTAGCGGAGCGACCATCCAACCCATCCGGAGTCCTGGCATGCCATAGGCTTTGCTCATGGAGTTGATCACAATCGTGCGATTATAGTTGCCCCAGAAAGAGGGAGTTTCGTCGTCAGTGTCTCGCTCAGTGCCTGTATAAACTTCATCGGCTACCAGCCAGGCACCATTGTTTTGTGCAGATTCCAATAAAGCTGCTCGATCGTTTTCAGTCAGGATTTTGCCAGTGGGGTTATTCGGATTTACCACATGCACGATGTCCGTTTGCTGATCTACTACAGCGGAGAGCTGATCGGTATCTATATCCCATGCCTGTTGCTCTATTAAC
Source organism: uncultured Pseudohongiella sp. (assembly GCA_965198435.1). Lineage (GTDB taxonomy): Bacteria > Pseudomonadota > Gammaproteobacteria > Pseudomonadales > Pseudohongiellaceae > UBA9145. The sequence continues at coordinate 2,169,824 of OZ240664.1, forward strand.
GGCACGTTACGAACTTCATAGCCCAGGTTAATAGCATTGCCGCTGAGCTGTTCGTAAGTAGGAGTTAGTTTGACCAGGTTATGACCAGGTTCAAGCAAGCTTGAAGCAACCAAAGTGTTGGCCTCACTGGCACCCACTGTTACAAGCACATTTTCTGCTGTTGCTCCTGGGTACCGCGAAGCGATGACTTCTCTTAGAGACTCGAAGCCATTGACCTGGGGATAATCGATTAACTGAGCGAAAAGAGCCTCAGTATCAACTTCTGCGAGTTCAAAAAATTCGGCATAGCTTAAGGGATGAACGCCACTTTCCGAGAAATTGAATTGAACATTATGTTCATTCTCGGAGAGAAATTGTTCGACTGCAAAAGCTTGAAAGTGATTAGCAGGCATGGACTAATTGCCTAAGCTGACCAGGATAATCTCTTTTAGTGTGCCCTTTATATAACTGATATAACTGGCGAGGTCTGCCAATACGGTAGGATTCGCTCAGCATTTCATGCCAACTCACTCCTCTTATCAGCATTGAAACGGCATGCTGGCCAGACTCTATTGCTGAAAAGAAGCTGTTGCTTTGGTTAGCGAAGGGCCGAGTCGTATGCATGTTTTATGCTGGATAATCTCTTTTAGTGTGCCCTTTATATAACTGGCGAGGTCTGCCAATACGGTAGGATTCGCTCAGCATTTCATGCCAATGGGCAATCCAACCCGGAGTGCGCCCGGTTGCAAAAATTACTGTGAACATACTGGTAGGAATGCCTATAGCTTTAAGAATGATTCCAGAATAGAAATCCACATTCGGGAACAGTTTACGTTCGATGAAGTACTCATCTTCCAACGCAATCTTCTCCAGTTTCTTTGCCATGCGCAGCAGAGGATCGTTCTCTGCGCCAAGTTCATCCAGCACCTGATCACAGATGCCGCGTATAACAGTGGCTCTTGGATCATAATTTTTATAAACCCGATGTCCAAATCCCATTAAACGAAATGGGTCATCTTTATCTTTGGCGCGGGCAATAAACTCTTCAATGCGTGATTCATCGCCAATCTCATTGAGCATATCCAATACAGCTTCGTTGGCACCGCCATGTGCAGGACCCCAGAGTGCAGCGATACCTGACGCAATGCAGGCATAAGGATTAGTCCCTGTTGAACCGGCAAGCCGCACTGTAGAAGTAGACGCGTTTTGTTCGTGATCAGCATGCAGAAGGAACAAAGTATCCATTGCTTTGCCCAACACGGGGCTTACCTTTGGCTCCTCACAAGGAGTGCCAAACATCATGTGCAGGAAATTCTCAGCAAAACCCATTGAGTTTTGTGGATACATAAAAGGCTGACCCATGCCATGCTTGTAGCACATGGCCGCAAGTGTCGGCATTTTCGCAATGACACGACTAGCCGCCAGTAATCTGTGCTCTGGGTTATCGATGTCTAAATCGTCATGATAAAAAGCTGATAGAGCGCCTACCACTCCACATAGCATTGCCATTGGGTGGGCAGTGCGGGGAAAACCTCGGAAGAACTGATGAATCGCTTCGTCCACCATGGTGTGATAGCGGATTGAATTTTCAAAAGAGCGCTTTTCGTCTGCGGATGGCAATTCACCATTTAGTAAAAGGAAGCAGGTTTCTAGAAAATTAGATCTTTCTGCCAGTTGCTCAATCGGATAGCCGCGATGTAATAAGATACCAGCGCCACCATCAATGTATGTAATTTCAGAATCACAGGCTGCTGTGGATACGAATCCAGGGTCGTAGGTAAAAACTTTATTGCTGACCAGGCTGCGTACATCTACAACATCGGGTCCAGTGCTGCCTGCATAAACGGGTAGCTCGATAGACTCATCAATCCCGTCAATGCTTAACCGGGCCTTCTTGTCACTCATGCCTAACTCCTGTGATTTAGGTAAGGAAATTGTCGCTCACGGATTAACTTATTGTTATGTGCTGGGAGCAGCATGGACCTGTTTAAACAGGATGTTAATTCCAGTCTGAATCGGGTTGGAGAGAATAGGGAGGAAGCGCAGTCCTTGTCAAATCTTTGACTGTGACGAATGGAAACAAGTCAGCGGTAATCAGCGGTAAAATGTACTTGTAATTGCGGTGTCACGCATTGAATACAAACTTGCGTAAATGTCGATCAAGGGCCTGAGAATCTTCGTATCACACGGCAACTGGGCAAAAATTAGTGAGTTCTGGGCTTCGCGCTGAAGATTGACAATCCATTGTCAAATTTCCCTGTAGGACAGTCAGATTTATTGTATTGCGTAGTCTCTAGGAATATACTTTGCGGTCGGAGCTATACCCAATTTGTGTAATTAATTCAATTAGTTTGCGAATTTCTCAGTAATTGTCGAAAAGATATCCCGGGCTTATACGGACGTGAAAGACAGCAGACCCGTCAACCTCAACATCACTACAATAAAATTTCCTCTAGCCGCGATTGCTTCGATTATGCATCGCATTTCGGGTGTCGCGCTGTTCATTGGCACTGCCATCATCCTCTATATCATGCAGCTCTCCCTTGAATCCCAAGCCGGGTTCGATTTAGCGCTTCAGATACTCAGCAGTCCCGCGGCCAAACTGATTATCTGGCTCCTGCTTTCTGCATTGTTCTACCATGTAATTGCCGGGACGAAACATTTGCTGCTGGATTTTGGCGTTGGAGAATCCAGGCAAGGTGCCAGAACAGGCGCTACTCTGACTATCGGGCTGGCTGCTGCTGCGATTATTGGGGCAGGAGTCTGGGTATGGTAACTAACGCCACCAATTTAAGCCGTTCCGGATTGTCGGACTGGCTCATTCAACGATTCTCAGCGGTTGTTCTTGCTGCCTATATCTTGTGCATTCTGGGTAGCCTGGCTTTAACACCCGATATGACTTTTAGCGAGTGGCGCGGCTTGTTCGATTCCACCGCAATGCGCTTATTTAGTTTATTGGCATTAATTTCTTTGTGCGCCCACGCGTGGATAGGCATGTGGACTGTAGGCACCGACTATCTGACTGAGCGTCAACTTGGTGGAGCTGCCACTTTCATTCGGCTTTTTTATCAAGCTGTCTGCGTGTTGGCGATTGTCATCTACATGCTGTGGGGCGTTGAGATTTTTTGGGGTAGCTAGGTGTCCGCGATAAGAAATATTTCATTTGATGCTGTCATTGTTGGCGGTGGTGGTGCGGGAATGCGTGCGGCTCTGCAATTAGCGCAGTCAGGGTATAAAACTGCAGTAATTTCGAAAGTGTTCCCAACCCGTTCTCATACAGTATCTGCTCAAGGCGGCATTACTTGTGCCATTGCGAGCGCCGACCCTGATGATGACTGGCGTTGGCATATGTATGACACAGTTAAAGGCTCTGACTATATCGGTGACCAGGATGCTATTGAGTACATGTGCAGTGAAGGGCCACAAACTGTATTCGAGCTGGAACACATGGGATTGCCTTTTTCGCGAACTGAGAATGGTCGGATATATCAGCGACCCTTTGGTGGACAATCCAAAGACTTTGGCAAGGGCGGACAAGCAGCGCGAACCTGTGCTGCAGCTGATCGTACTGGCCACGCACTCTTGCACGCCCTCTATCAGGGCAATCTGAAAAATAATACGGTTTTCTTTAATGAATGGTATGCCACAGATTTGGTGCGCAACCAGGATGGTGCCATCGTGGGCGTAATTGCTATCTGTATTGAAGATGGCGAGGCAGTCTTTATTAAATCTAAGGCAACAGTATTTGCCACGGGTGGTGCCGGTCGTATTTATGCATCAACAACTAATGCCCTGATCAACACAGGCGATGGCGTAGGAATGGCATTGCGCGCAGGCTATCCCATGCAGGATATGGAGATGTGGCAATTCCATCCGACAGGAATATACGGTGCCGGAACCCTGGTTACAGAGGGTTGTCGTGGAGAAGGTGGTTATCTAATCAATAAGGATGGTGAACGTTTTATGGAGCGTTACGCACCTACCGCGAAAGATCTGGCAGGTCGAGATGTAGTTGCCCGTTCCATGGTGTTGGAGATTCTCGAAGGCAGAGGCTGTGGCGAAAACGGTGATCACGTGAAGCTGAAGCTGGATCATCTGGGAGCTGATGTGCTGAACGTCAGGCTACCTGGCATCCTGGAGTTGTCGCGCACCTTTGCGCATATCGATCCCATTAAAGAACCAATTCCAGTGGTTCCAACTTGTCACTATATGATGGGTGGCATTCCAACAAACATTCATGGTCAAGCCCTCACGCAAAATTCTGCAGGGGAAGACGAGATTATTCCTGGCTTGTTTGCGGTAGGAGAGGTGGCTTGCGTGTCCGTACACGGTGCAAACCGACTGGGTGGTAACAGCCTGCTCGATCTGGTGGTGTTTGGTCGCGCTGCCGGCAAACACATCGAACAGATGTTGTCCCAAGGTCTTGAGCAGCGAGCAGCCGCAGAAACTGATATTGAGGAAGCAATGCAGCGCCTGCATCGCTTAAATGAATCAAGCTCGGGCGAAAGCGTTCCAGAGCTACGAGCTGAACTGCAGCAGGTTATGCAAAACTATTTTGGTGTATTCCGTAAAGGCGAGTTTATGCAGGAAGGTATCAAGAAACTGAAAACAATTAGAGAGCGTCTCGGCAATCTGCACTTGCAGGATAAAAGTAAGACTTTTAATACTGCTCGAATCGAAGCGCTTGAGTTGGAAAACCTGTTTGAAGTTGCTGAAGCTACAGCTATTGCAGCAGAAATGCGCAACGAAAGTCGCGGTGCCCATGCTCGTGACGATTTCAGAGAACGGGATGATGAAAATTGGTTATGTCATTCGCTTTATTTCCCAACTTCGAAGCGAGTGGGTAAACGGGAGGTAAATTTCACCCCCAAAACTGTCGATACCTTCGAACCAAAAATCCGAACGTACTAGGGCCTGTTCACACTACTTGAGTGATCTCTGTTGTGACTAAAAAAGCGCCAATTGAGGCGCGAGGAGTGTAGTTTGGTGATTCCAAATGAGCGACGAACAACGACAAGTGGCACCTTTTTAGCCACAACCCGAAGGGCCAGGCGCATTTTTGCGCCCAGCTTCGTTATCAATCGTTTATATATAGTTATATACGGCACTTTCTGCCTTGCTGAGCGCAAACATGCCCTCTAGCAGAGGCCACTCAAGTAGTGTAAACAGGCCCTGGTTTGAATTAGTAAATCAATAGTTAGGTGAAACGTGCAGGTAAGTATCTATCGTTACAATCCAGAGACTGATGACAAGCCCTCAATGCAGGATTTCGAAATCAATGTGTCTGAGGGTAAAGATTTAATGGTGCTTGATGTGCTTGCTCTGGTGAAAGAGCAGGATGCATCGGTCACTTATCGTCGCTCATGTCGTGAAGGCGTTTGTGGTTCCGATGGCATGAACATAAACGGTACCAATGGGCTCGCCTGTATCACCGCTTTATCTGAAGTTGCTGGTCCGGCCAAAAAGCTGGTGTTGCGCCCGCTGCCGGGACTACCGGTAATTCGTGATCTTGTTGTAGATATGTCTATCTTCTACAAACAATTTGAGAAAGTCAGACCCTACTTAATCAACGACGAACCTGCGCCTGCCATCGAACGTCTGCAGTCACCGCAAGATAGGGCAAAACTAGACGGATTATACGAGTGCATTCTGTGTGCTTGCTGCAGTACTAACTGCCCCTCCTTTTGGTGGAATCCGGACAAATTCATTGGACCTGCTGGATTGCTGCAAGCCTACCGGTTCCTGGCTGACAGTCGAGATACTGCCACCAACGAGCGGCTGGCTGATTTGGATGATCCGTTCAGTGTATTTAGATGCCGAGGCATTATGAATTGTGTTGCGGTCTGTCCGAAAGGTTTAAACCCAACTCGAGCAATTGGGCATATTCGGAGTATGCTCATATCCCAAGGCACTTAATTTTCCTTCAGCCATCCTTTGGATCAAGCCACAAACGACAAGGTTCTGTTCAGTGATTACAGGTTATGACGATGCACGATAGCCTAATGGAAGCAATGTGGAGCACCGGACACCTTTCTGGTGCGAATGCTGAATATGTTGAAGGGCTCTATGAGCGATTTCTATCAGATTCTGAATCAATTCCTGCCGAGTGGAAACAATTCTTTGAAAGTCTGCCAGCTGAAATTGGAACTGGTCATCAAGATATCTCTCACGCCGAGATTCGCAAAGATTTCAAGGCATTGGCGAAAGTCAGTCGCTATGCTCAAGTATTCAGCAATGAAGACATCGTTGATTCTGAACATGAACATAAGCAGGTTGATGTGCTCCAGCTTATCAGCTCCTATCGGGTAAGAGGGCATCAAAAAGCTCAACTGGATCCTCTGGGATTAATGTACAGGGAGCGAGTTCCGGATCTCGAGCTGGAATTTCATGAACTTTCGCCCATTGATCTCTCTACTGTTTTTCAAACCGGCTCTTTGTTCATCAGCAAGGACAAAGCACCTTTACGTGAAATTATCGAGATTCTTGAGCGTATTTACTGCAGCTCCGTCGGTTATGAGTTCATGCACATTGTTAATCTTGAGGAGAAGCAATGGATTCAGCAACGCATCGAAAGCAATGACGGGCATCCGGTTTTTGAAAATGATGTTAAGAAACATCTGCTGGAGCGATTAACTGCTGCCGAGGGTCTGGAAAAACATCTTGACTCCAAGTATCCCGGTACTAAGCGCTTTGGACTTGAAGGTGGTGAGAGTCTAATTCCAGTACTCGATGAACTGGTGCAGAGAGCAGGGCGCTATGGGGCCAAAGAAATCGTCCTGGGGATGGCTCATCGCGGCCGCCTGAATGTGTTGGTAAACATTTTAGGAAAGAATCCTGCCGATTTATTTGACGAATTTGAAGGTAAAGCAACTTACCAGAGTTCCGGTGACGTGAAGTATCACCAGGGATTTTCATCGAACATTATGACCGCTGGTGGTGAGTTACACATGGCGCTCGTATTTAACCCTTCACATTTGGAAATTGTATCTCCGGTAGTTGAAGGTTCCGTTCGCGCCAGACAATCACGGCGCTCGGATAGCGAAGGTAAGTTGGTGCTACCCATTATTGTGCATGGTGATGCTGCTTTTGCCGGGCAAGGTGTTGTCATGGAGACATTTCAGATATCTCAAACCCGTGCTTATAAAACCGGCGGTACAGTACATATTATCGTTAACAATCAGGTTGGGTTCACAACCTCACGCCAGGATGACGCAAGATCTACCGAGTATTGCACAGATGTTGCGCGCATGGTTCAGGCACCAATTTTCCATGTTAATGCTGATGATCCAGAAGCGGCTCTGTTTGTAACCCAGCTGGCTTTGGATTTTAGAAACGAGTTTCAAAAAGATGTGGTTATAGATTTGGTATGCTACAGACGCCGAGGCCACAACGAGACCGATGAGCCATCAGCAACTCAGCCATTGATGTATTCTGCGATTAAGCAGCACAAAACAACTCGCGTACTTTATGCAATGCGTTTGGCAAAGACCGGCGTCATGAGTCAGAAAGACTCCGATGAGCTAAACGTTAACTACCGTAATTCTTTGGACACCGGAGAACACGTGGTTAAGAGCCTGGTGAAAGAGCCATCGGTGGAATTATTCGTAGACTGGAGCCGGTATCTGGGCCACGACTGGAGCCCTCATTTCAATACCTCCTTGCCTTTGGGAAATCTACAGGCATTGGCCAGGAAGTTAGTGGATTTACCAGCATCCCTGAATATGCAGCGCCAGGTTAAAAAGGTGTATGACGACCGTGCGAAAATGGCTGCAGGAGAACTTCCTCTGGATTGGGGTATGGCTGAAACACTCGCTTATGCCAGTATCCTGACCAGCGGTAACAGCGTACGTATCACTGGACAGGATGTGGGGCGTGGCACTTTCTCTCACAGACACGCAGTAATTTACGACCAGCAATCTGCTGAGGGCTACATCCCTCTGCAGGAGATAACACCGGGCCAGAGTAAGTTTTCTATATATGATTCATTACTGTCAGAAGAAGCCGTGCTGGCGTTTGAATATGGCTATGCAACGACGGCTCCGGACGCCTTGATTATCTGGGAGGCACAATTTGGTGACTTTGCTAATTCAGCACAAGTAGTAATCGATCAGTTTATCACCAGCGGCGAGCATAAGTGGCAACGCCTCTGTGGTCTCACACTTTTATTGCCTCATGGGTATGAAGGCCAGGGTCCAGAGCACTCTTCAGCAAGACTGGAAAGGTTTTTGCAGCTTTGTGCGGAGCACAACATCCAGGTGTGTTTGCCCACGACGCCCGCTCAGGTGTTCCATATGCTGCGTAAGCAGGTATTGTGTCCCCTGCGTAAGCCACTTGTAGTGATGTCGCCAAAGAGTTTATTACGGCATAAAGAATCTGTTTCAAGTTTAGAAGAGCTGGCTGAAAGCAGTTTCCAGGTAGTGATAGATGAGACAGACGATCTCAAGAAAGAACAAGTGCGCAAGGTTGTCTTCTGCAGCGGTAAAGTCTATTACGACCTGCGAGCAGAAAGACGTGCGCGAAATATAGATGACATCGCAATTGTCAGATTGGAACAGCTCTATCCATTTCCTCACGAAGATTTTGTGCAATGTCTTCTGCAGTACAAGAGCATCAGGGAAATAGTCTGGTGTCAGGAAGAGCCGATGAATCAGGGTGCCTGGTACGCAAGCCAGCACCATCTACGTAGACCTATATCAGAACATTTCCCAGATATCTGGCTGAGATATGCGGGACGCGACGCTTCCGCGTCGGTCGCGGCAGGATATCCGGCACTTCATTTAAGTCAGCAAAAACAATTTATTGATGATGCATTAAGTTAGGGAGCCTCTGATTAATGTTTGCGAGGCAGTTAGTGCAAGGCAAAAATCAGCAAAAAAGCGCAGTTTATAGGGCATAAATGCGCATTTTGAGCTGATTTTTAACGCAGCAATAACAACGTAGGTAATTAATCAGAGGTTCCTTAGAGGAATAAGTGATAACGCTATTTTGTAAAGCGTTACTGGTAGGAAAGAAAATGACAATAGCAATTAAAGCGCCACAACTTCCAGAGTCGGTACCCGATGGAACGATAGCTACCTGGTACAAAAATGCTGGCGATGCTGTAACACGGGATGAGCTACTGGTAGATATTGAAACCGATAAGGTGGTCATTGAAGTAGTGTCACCAAGTGATGGTGTGCTTAAGGAGATTCTGAAGAATACCGGGGACACTATTGTCAGTAACGAAGCTATCGGTGTTGTTGAGGCGGGCGAGGCAGCGCCTGAAGCAGCAACTGAATCTGCGCTTGCCGTATCAGGTACGAGTGAAGCAGCGGCAGAGGCAGCACTGTTGAGTCCAGCAGCGAGAAAACTTGTTGAAGAAAATGCAGTTGATGTCTCTCAATTACAGGGAACAGGAAAAGATGGCCGCATTACTAAAGAAGATGTAATAGCTCACGTCGATAGTCTCGGGGCGGCAGCAAGTGCTCCGTCTGCTCCAGCAGATGGGGTTGCAGCAAGCGCCGGAGGGCGTATCGAAGAACGCGTACCCATGAGTCGCCTGCGAGCGAAGGTGGCAGAAAGATTACTGGATGCCACACAGTCAACTGCCATGCTGACAACTTTTAATGAAGTTGATATGGGTCCGGTAATGGCCATCCGGCAGCGTTATAAAAAAGAGTTTGAAAAGGCTCATGATGGCATTCGATTGGGATTCATGTCCTTCTTTGTCAGAGCTGCAATTGAAGCACTGAAACGTTTTCCGGCCGTAAATGCCTCAATCGATGGCAGCGATATCGTTTATCACGGCTATCAGGACATCGGAGTCGCCGTATCGTCGCCCCGTGGCCTGGTAGTTCCTGTGCTGCGCAATGCTGACAGCATGGGCCTGGCCAAGATTGAAAGGGAAATCCGGGACTTTGGTGAAAAGGCACGCGACAGCAAGCTTGCTATTGAAGAAATGACAGGTGGCACCTTTACCATATCCAATGGTGGCGTATTTGGGTCTTTACTATCAACGCCAATTCTTAATCCGCCGCAAACTGCCATATTGGGCATGCATAAAATTCAGGAACGCCCCATGGCTATCGATGGCGAAGTGAAAATTTTGCCAATGATGTATCTTGCTTTGTCCTACGACCATTGCATGATCGACGGCAAAGAAGCAGTTCAATTCCTGGTAACGATTAAAGAGCTTCTGGAAGATCCAACGCGACTGATTCTGGAAATTTAATTTATTAGTATCGGCATTCAAAATGAGTAGACAATACGACGTTGTAGTTATTGGTTCAGGTCCTGCCGGGTATCACGCGGCAATTCGCTGCAGGCAGTTAGGATTCAGTACTGCCTGTATCGAGAAGTGGCTAAACAGAGAGGATAAAACTGTTTATGGAGGCACTTGCTTGAATGTTGGCTGTATTCCATCCAAAGCATTGTTGGATACTTCCCATAAATATGCAGAGGTACAACATGATTTCGAAACCCATGGAATCAAAGTCAATAAAGTTGGTATTGATGTGCCAGCGATGATTGAGAGAAAAGACCAGGTGGTCTCTCAGCTTACTGATGGAGTGGCCGGCTTGTTTCGAGCGAACAAAGTTGATGGCATCAGTGGTACGGGTAAAGTCATTGCAAAGAATAAAGTGCTGGTTACCGGGCACGATGGTAAAACTGAAGAGTTAACTGCGAAGCACATTATTATCGCTGCTGGATCGGTTCCAATTGACATCCCTCCAGCTCCGGTTGATCAGGAAACAATCGTTGATTCCACCGGTGCGCTCGAGTTTCGGGAGGTGCCAAAAAGGCTTGGTGTGATTGGCGCGGGTGTGATTGGTCTGGAACTGGGTAGCGTGTGGGTAAGGCTTGGGTCTGAAGTTACTGTTTTAGAAGCACTGGAGGATTTCTTGCCTGCTGTCGATAGACAGGTTGCCAAAGAAGCACAAAAAATTCTCACCAGGCAGGGGCTGGATATCAAACTTGGTGCGCGGGTCACTGGCAGCAAGTTAGGCAGCAGTAAAGGTGCAAAGAAAGCTGTAACGGTTGAATACACAGATAAAGAAGGTGATCAGAAAGCAACATTCGATAAATTGATCGTTGCTGTTGGTCGCCGACCTTATACGGTTGATCTGTTAGGTCCTGGGGTGGACATGGAACTAGATGAACGTGGCTTTATCAAGGTAAATGACCAATGCGCGACCAATATTCCAAATGTATACGCTTGTGGCGATGTTGTTCGTGGCCCGATGCTGGCGCACAAAGGCATGGAAGAGGGGATCATGGTTGCTGAACGCCTGGTGGATAAAGCGGCACAAGTGAACTATGAATTAGTGCCCTCGGTCATCTATACCCATCCTGAGATCGCCTGGGTAGGTAAAAATGAAGAAGAGCTTAAGGCACAAGGTGTTGATTATAATGTTGGTGTGTTTCCATTTGTTGCCAGTGGTCGGGCATTGGCAGCAAATGACTCTGAAGGTATGGTGAAGCTGATCGCTGATGCTGAAACCGATCGTGTGCTTGGTTGCCATATAATCGGACCCAGTGCGGCTGATCTGCTGCAACAGGTTGCCATTGCCATGGAATTTAGTGCCAGCGCAGAGGATTTAGGGTTAACCATGTTTTCACATCCGACTCTGTCTGAGGCGGTTCATGAAGCAGCATTAGCTGCCAACGGCCATGCGATTCATATCGGCAACCGTAGGCGTAAGAAACAGGCTTGAAGCAGTGGCTGCAATAAGAATTTCAATAGGACCAATCGTTAATGAATTTACATGAATATCAGGCGAAACAGTTGTTCGCCGACTATGGTTTGCCTGTATCAAAAGGAATTGCTGTAGACACTCCAGCAGCAGCAGCAGCAGCCACGTTAGAAATAGGCGGCAACAAATGGGCAGTAAAAGCTCAGGTGCATGCTGGTGGTAGAGGTAAAGCTGGTGGTGTGAAGCTGGTAGATAATGCGGCAGATGCAGAAGAATTTGCCAGTAGCTGGCTCGGTAAAAACCTGGTGACTTACCAGACCGATGCCAACGGTCAGCCGGTTAGTAAAATTTTAGTGGAAGCCTGCACTGACATAGATCAGGAGCTTTATCTAGGCGCTGTTGTTGATCGTTCCACACGGCGCATTGTATTCATGGCTTCAGTTGAGGGCGGTGTCGAAATCGAAAAAGTCGCTGCAGAGACGCCGGAGAAGATTCTTAAGGCTACCATAGACCCTTTGACAGGACCGCAGGCCTATCAAGGCCGAGAGCTTGCGTTTCATTTGGGATTGCAGGGCGATCAAATCAGCCAATTCATTAAACTGTTTCTGGGATTAGCGAAACTATTTGCCGAGTTCGATCTATCCCTGCTCGAAATTAATCCTCTGGCAATCACCTCAGCAGGCAATCTCCATTGCCTGGACGGCAAAATCAATGTTGATGGCAATGCGCTTTATCGCCACTCCAGATTGCAACAGATGCATGATCCATCTCAGGAGGATGAGCGCGAAGCACAGGCGGCAGAGTGGGATCTGAATTATGTGGCTTTAGACGGTAATATCGGTTGCATGGTAAATGGTGCCGGTTTGGCCATGGGCACGATGGATATCGTACAACTGTTTGGTGGAACACCCGCTAATTTTCTTGATGTCGGAGGCGGTGCCACCAGGGAACGTGTGACCGAAGCCTTCAAAATAATCTTATCCGATAAAAATGTGGCTGCTGTTCTGGTAAATATTTTCGGCGGAATCGTACGATGTGACCTTATAGCGGAGGGGGTAATTGGTGCCGTGGAAGAGGTGGGTGTTGAGGTTCCTGTAGTTGTCCGGCTTGAAGGAAACAACGCCGGGTTAGGTCGGGAGATGCTGAGTAAAAGCGGCCTTAATATCATAGCTGCGGATTCGTTGTCCGATGCTGCGCAAAAAGCAGTAGAAGCTGCGGGAGGCAAGTCATGAGCATTTTAGTTGATAGTAATACCCGCGTTATCTGTCAGGGGTTCACTGGTTCTCAAGGCACGTTCCATTCCGAGCAGGCAATCGAATATGGCACCAAGATGGTTGGTGGCGTCACTCCCGGAAAAGGTGGTCAGATTCATCTCGATTTACCCGTATTCAATACGGTTAATGAAGCTGTCGCAGAAACTGAAGCTGATGCATCTGTAATCTATGTGCCGGCTCCTTTCTGCAAGGACTCGATTCTTGAGGCCGCAGAAGCAGGCGTAAAATTAATTGTGTGTATTACTGAGGGTATACCCACGCTTGATATGCTGGTCGCTAAAGAGAAATGCGATCAGTTAGAGGTAAGGTTGATTGGCCCGAACTGCCCGGGAGTCATTACGCCTGGCCAATGCAAAATTGGTATCATGCCGGGGTACATTCACATGCCCGGTAAAGTAGGTATCGTATCGAGATCTGGGACCTTGACCTATGAAGCAGTAAAACAAACAACTGATCATGGCTTTGGCCAATCATCTTGTGTCGGTATCGGTGGTGATCCGATTCCAGGATCCAATTTCATCGACATTCTGGGTATGTTCGAAACTGATCCGGCCACAGAAGCAATTGTAATGATCGGGGAAATCGGCGGCACTGCTGAAGAAGAGGCTGCTGCCTTTATTAAAAGTAATGTTTCTAAACCTGTAGTGGCTTATATCGCTGGTGTCACTGCTCCACCAGGGAAACGCATGGGCCATGCAGGTGCGATCATCTCAGGTGGCAAAGGGACTGCTGATGAAAAATTTGCAGCCTTACAAGGTGCTGGCGTGAAGACGGTCCGAAGTCTTGCAGACATTGGATTCGGTCTCAGCGAAATAATGGGCTGGTAGTTAGTTACCAATTCTGAGTCTTCTCTGTTTTCCCCATAAAAACTTACCGAAACCAAGTGCTGATTCTTTCTCGGTTAAAAGGTTCAATCTACCTGATAGGTTGTGTTACGCTTAGCTGCGAAATTGGCGCAACGCGATGAATTTCAGAGAGTAATTAGCTTTTTAAGTGTTCTTATGAGCCTTAAGAAAGTTAGCAAGAAACAAAAGTTACGATGTTTCTCAAATTAGTTTTATTTGGGTAGATCGGTAACTCTTGTTAATTGTGATTCAGGGAAACTGTTGTTATTGAGCGAGTAGAAAACTCATGAATTTCTCAAACAGTTTCGATAAGGAAGTATGGACAAAATCAAAATAAAGAGAAGTTTTCCGGTCTGGTTTTTGTAGTGGGATAGGGAAACCAAAAAAACGCCCACCACTAAAATTACAACCGATTCGACAAGTAAAATAGAAAAATAGATAGGATGGCACATGAATAACCGTCGCATAAACCGATTGAGCCTGTCTGCTCTTGTGATGCTCACCTCCGGCCTCTTTAGCGCTACCCAAGCGCAGGAGATCCTGGTAGACAGCAGCGTTCTGGATCAGGCAATGGATATACTCGGTGAAAAATATGCAGAGTCTGCTGCAACTCAGGAAGAACTTACCCGGCTGGCTAATGAAGCGAGTTCTACATTCGAATCATTCAAGCGTGCGAATGACAACCTCGAATCCATGCTGGTGTTAAACGCTGGTTATCGTCGTCAGATCGCAGCGCAGGAAGAACAAATCGCGACGCTGAATGAGTCCATTGATTCGGTCGAGGAAGTCACTCGCGAAATTCCACTCTTAATGGAAAAGATGCTTGTTGGACTGGAAGAATTCGTTGCTCTGGACTATCCATTTCGAATAGATGAACGTCGAGCGCGATTACAATTTGCCAGGGATGCCATCGACAACCCTGACGTGTCTATTGCTGAAAAATTTCGTCAAGTTCTGGTGATGTATCAGACCGAAGCGGCGTTTGGTCGCACTAATGAAACTTATCCAGGCACAATCGAGATCGGCGGTGTGGAGCGTGACGTAAACATTGTGCGCATTGGTCGTGTAGCGTTGATGTATCAAACCACTGACCGAGAAGTTACCGGTGCCTGGAATAATACGACACGCCAGTGGGAAGAACTACCTGCTGGCGAGTATCGCCAGGAAGTGCAGCAGGCGCAGCGCGTTGTGTCTAATCTGGATGCGCCAGACATTCTGTTCTTACCAGTTATGGCTCCGGAGGCACAGTAATGAAGCATTTAATTAAATTTATCAGTCTTGCTTTGGCAGTATTTCCTTTGGCAACACTTCTCTTTATCGCTTCTTCCCAATCCTGGGCGCAAACCGGGCTAGCTGATCTGTTGGACGCTGTTGAGAACGACCGCGTAAGGGAGTCAGAAGAGTATCGTCAACGTCAGCAGGAATTTGAACAGAATGCGGCACGTCAGGAACAAATTCTTCAAATAACCGAAGAGCGCATCTTTGAGCAGGAAGAGCTTCAGGCGCAGCTCAGTGATGAATTCGCCGCTAATGAAATCATTATTACCGATCTGCGTGAGACATTACGTAACCGCCGCGGTGATTTGAATGAACTGTTCGGTACCTTGCAAGGCGTGGCTGGCGACTTCCTGTCTAATTTTCAGGATTCAATTATCAGTGCTCAGTACCCGGGTCGCAGTGCCGAACTTGAAGTGATTATCGAGCGTGCCGGAAGCACCATCGAACAGCTAAATGTCGATGAAATGGAACGCTTCTGGTACTTCATGCATCAGGAAGTGACCGAATCTGGCCGAGTGGTGACCTATAACGGTGACATTGCACTTCCAAGTGGTGACACGGCTAATCGCATTATCACTCGCATTGGTTCATTTAATGCAATTTCTGATGGTGAGTACCTGAGCTATCAAGGAGAGGTCGGTCATTTACAGGTACTGCCTCGCCAGCCTGATTCTGAAGAGCTGGCCTCCGCAAGAGCATTGCAATCTGCCAGTTCAGGTTTCGTTCGCACGGCCATCGATCCAACCGGTGGTGTTGGCGGCCAGGTAATGGCCAACCTGGTTAATTTCCCAAGTGCTCAGGAGCAGGTGGAAGCAAATGCCGGCCCAATTGGTTTCATTATTATTGGTGTTGGTGTGGTTGGTATTCTGCTTGGATTCTTCCGTCTCTTAATGCTGACTCTGGTTTCTATTAAAGTCCGGTCACAATTGAAGAGCGATAGACCTGTGAAGAACAATCCACTGGGGCGTGTTTTGCTTGTAGCTGAATCGAACCCGAATGCAGATACAGAAACGCTGGAATTGAAGTTGGGTGAAGCAATTCTTAAAGAAACGCCATCACTGGAAAGTATGCTGACACTGATTAAGATGATCGCGACCATCGCACCGTTAGGCGGTCTTCTTGGTACGGTTACCGGTATGATCACAGTGTTTCAGCAAATCACGGTATATGGTGCTGGTGATCCAACCATTATGGCTGGCGGTATATCACAGGCATTGATGACTACAGTATTGGGTATTGTTGTAGCGATTCCAACAATCTTCATGCATACCGTAGTGAAAAGTCGAAGCGACAATATCATTCACATTCTGGAAGAACAGGCGACCGGTATGATTGCTCAGAAAGCTGAGCGAGCAGCCGGTGGTCAGTCCTGACAGAAATAGATACGTGAGGTGATCCGATGCCCTTAGTGCTTCTGGATATCCTGGATGCTATCGATACCTTTATGAATAGAGGCGGCCCTGTGTTGACTATCATCATGGGTCTGCTCCTAATCAAGTGGTCGCTGGTTTTCGAACGCATTTGGTATATCAATACAACTCACAAGCAGAATGTGAAAAACACACTTGCTGAATGGAATGCTAGAGCTGATAAGCAATCATGGAGCGCACACCAAATCCGCACCATGATGATTTCCAAAATCTCCTTAGATGTTAAAAACACAATACCGATCATTGAAGTGCTGGTAACTATCTGTCCTTTGCTGGGGTTGATAGGCACTGTAACCGGAATGATTGAAGTGTTCTTCGTTATGTCGTTCACCGGTGGTGGTGATGCGAAGTCCATGGCGGGCGGTGTGTCAAAAGCTACTATTCCTACCATGGCAGGAATGGTGGGTGCCATTTCCGGCATCTTCGCGTTCAACTACTTAAAAAGTACCATCGATAGAGATTTGGAATTATTGGAAGATCACCTTCCAATTAATCAATAAATACGAAGCAGTACGCAAAATAAGGTTAGCGCACTATGAAATCAGGTTTAATGAGGAAAAAAGACCAGGAAGAAGCAGGTGAAATTGATCTTACGCCAATGCTCGATGTGGTTTTTATTCTTCTGATTTTTTTCATCGTTACTTCAGTGTTTGTAACCGAAGCGGGTATTGATGTAACCAGGCCGGAAGCGTCCACTGCTGGCGATACCTCCGGCGATCTGATTCTGATTGCAGTTGGGCCGGGTGGAGATATCTGGATTGACGGTGATCAGATCGATCCGCGTTTCATTCGTTCTCGATTTGAATTGCGGCTTGCCGATGCACCGAACTCGGCAGTCATTATTCAAGCGGATGAGAATGCGAATAATGAGCAGGTGATGTTGATCCTTGATGCAGCCAGGGAAGCAAACATCGAAGACGTTAGAATTTCTGCGGAGGTATAGATCATGATTTTTATTCGATGGGCAATATCAATGGGCATGGCCGTAGTTATTACCTTAGGTCTGTTCTATTTTATGCAAGCGCTTATCGCGACAGGTGAACGCTTTGATCAAAGGGTTAATGTTGTGCGTATTGTCGATGCGACCATGCCTGACATTGAGTTAGAAGTGATTGAGGAAATTGATCGTCCAGACATGATTGAAGAAGTTGAACAGGAGGTACAGGATGTACCGGAACGGAAAATCAATCTGGATGCAGGCCCTGCTCTGAATATTGAGCGTCAGATGGTTAAACTCGATGATGGTTTCGACATCGACAATGCAAAGATTTCTGCAACTGATGGTGATTACCTGCCGTTGGTAGCTATCGCACCTCAGTATCCACCCCGTGCTGCAGAACGTGGGATTGAGGGTTGGTGTCTGGTTTCCTTTACAGTGAACGGCAATGGAGATGTTGTCGAGGATACGATAGTCGTTGTCGATGCTGAACCGCCCAATATATTTAATCGTTCTTCAGAGCGTGCTGCTCGTCGCTTTAAGTTTCAGCCACGGGTAGTAGATGGTGTTGGTGTGGAAGTGGAAGGGGTGAGATACCTGTTCAGTTATAAGTTGGAAGAGTAATTGGAGGTCGTAACTGAATTATGAAAACTCTGAATAGATTATTGCTATCCCTCCTTGCAAGCCTGTTGATTGTTGCTGGATTGCCATCGACCACACTGGCCGGGGAAGAGCAACGTGCTCCACCAGAGGCGCGCACTGCAGGCACCTTGGGCCCACAGGTGATGCGTGCTATTTCCGAAATTCAGGAACTCATGTCACCAGAAGATGGTGGTGAGCCTGATTACGTGCGAGCGAAGGAAGAACTGGACCGGTTACGTGAACGTCGCTGGGAGCGCATGAATGATTTTGAGAAGTCGACTACTTTATCTTTCTATACCAACTACTATCTTGGTTTGGAGGATTACGCCGGTGCACTTTTAATCTTTGAAGAGATGCTGACAATCGAAGAGTTACGCCTCGATCAACGCCTGCGTACTCTGAAAACTCTTGGCCAGTTGTATATGGCTGAGGAGAGATGGCAGGAATCCATCGATAGCTATATCGCATGGCGCAACCTGTCAGAAGTTGAAGATACAACCGTCTATAAAGGCTTATCTTACGGTTATTACCAAACGGAAGACTATGCAGGTGCCTTACCTTTCTGGCTGGATTATATGAATCTGTCTCTGGAAACCGGTGAGGAACTTGCTCGTGACGACTATCAGTATCTATCCGGTGTTTATTTCTCTTTAGAAGACTATGAAGCTTTGGTTGAGCTTACTAAGACCATGATCGTGCTTTATAACGAGCCTTCTGACTGGTTAAACCTCAATGCTGTATATGCCAGCCTGGAAAACGATGAAAGACGTATCCAGTCCCTTAACATGGCCTATCTAATGGGCCATGTTGACGACGAACAGTATTATTTAAACCTGGGCCAATCATTGGCAGGGCTTGATATTCCGCTTTCCGGGGCAAAGATTATTGAGCAGGGGCTGGGGCAGGGTATTGTCGAGGAAAACCTGGATAATCTCGAAATCAATGCTCAAATGTATATGATTGCCAGCACCTATGCCGATGGGCTGGAAGTCGCACGCAAAGTCGCTGAGCTTGATGAAACTGGCGATGGCTGGGACACGGTAGGCTATATGTATTACATGCTGGCTGACTACGAAGAATCGGTAGAAGCGTTTCAATCTGCTGTAGACAAGGGAAACTTGAGTAATCGCGCATCAACCCTGCTATTTCTGTCTCGGGCTCTCTACGAGCTGGACGAGTTCGAGGCTGCGCGTTCAGCCGCCAGACAGGCAGCCGATTCTGCAGACAGTGACAGCAGTCGCAATGCTGCGTCTAATTACATCACTTTGATTGACAGCACAGAGCGGCGCTTTAGCATCATCGAAGAGCGTAAAGCACAAGCCATCGATTACTATCAACCTTACCCCTCATTGCTCGATTAACTGCTTGTAATCACTTGAAATCAGGGTCATAGGCCCCATTAAAAACCCGATCACGAAAGTGCTCGGGTTTTTGTATATATGACTATGCCACACAGGCAGGAGAAGAGGTAGGAAATGGCCACAGAAACTCAATCTGAAACCAGAGGGTTCGAAACAGAAGCCAAGCAGCTATTACATTTAATGATCCATTCGCTCTATAGCAATAAGGAAATATTTTTGCGCGAGCTGATCTCCAATGCCTCAGATGCTGCTGATAAGCTACGATTTGAAGCCTTGGCCAACCCTGATCTGTATGAATCAGATCCTGATGTGAAAGTACAGATCGATTTCGATCCTGAGCAGGGTACAATCACAATTTCTGATAACGGGATAGGTATGACCAAAGATGAGGTCGTGACGAACCTCGGAACCATTGCCAAATCAGGCACGTCGCAATTCCTTGAATCCCTTACTGGTGATCAGCAGAAAGATTCCCAGCTTATCGGTCAGTTTGGTGTAGGTTTTTATTCCGCCTTTATCGTAGCCGACGAGGTTGAGGTTTTGACGCGTAAAGCTGGTGAAAAACCAGAGACTGCCTGCTTGTGGACGTCAAGAGGTGAGTCCGAATACACAATCAGTGATGCTGAGAAAGCGGGTCGTGGTACTTCGGTTACTCTTCACCTCAAATCAGCAGAAAAGGAATTTGCCGCAGCATTCCGTTTACGCAGCATCGTAAAGCGTTATGCAGACCATCTTTCTATACCAGTGATGATGGAAGAGCAGGACTTCAGCACGCCTGATGGGGAAGATGCTGAAAAGGAAAAAGAAACTCAGGAGAAAAAATACGAGACTGTCAATGCTGCTAAAGCATTATGGACACGATCAAGGTCAGAAGTTGAGAAAGATGAGTATAAAGAGTTCTACAAGCACATCAGTCATGATTTTGAAGACCCCGTTGAATGGAGCCATAACAAGGTTGAGGGCAAGTTAGAGTATACAAGCTTGCTCTATATTCCTGCTCGAGCACCTTATGATCTTTGGAACAGGGACGCTGCCAGAGGCTTAAAGTTGTATGTACAGCGTGTGTTCATCATGGATGATGCGGAGCAGTTCCTTCCCCTGTATTTGCGCTTTATGAAGGGCGTTGTAGACAGTAATGATATTTCTCTCAATGTTTCCAGAGAAATCCTGCAAAAGGATCCTGCGGTCGATTCGATGCGAAATGCGCTAACCAAACGTGTATTGGATATGCTGGAAAAGCTACGCAAGAAAGATAAAGAGAAGTACAACACGTTCTGGGAGCAGTTCGGCCAAGTGCTGAAAGAAGGTCCGGCAGAGGATTTTGCAAACAAAGAAAAGATCGCGAAGCTTCTTCAATTCACTACATCGAAATCAGAATCTGATGCCCAGGATCAATCCCTCGTTGAATATGTTGAGCGCATGGAGAAAGATCAGGATAAGATTTATTATCTGATAGCCGAGTCACTGCAGGCGGCCAAAAATAGCCCTCACCTGGAGATATTCAAAAAGAAGGATATCGAAGTTATTTTGATGTCTGATCGAATCGATGAATGGTTGATGGGGCATCTCACCGAGTTTGATGGGAAACAGTTTCAGGACATTTCTCGCGGCCAACTCGATCTTGGAAAACTGGAAGACGATGCAGACAAGGAAAAGCAAGAAGAGGCAGAAAAAGAACTTAAAGGATTGACGGAACGCATCAAAACCTGCCTGGGTGATAAAGTAAACGAAGTTAGACTTACCCATCGCTTGACAGATTCAGCGGCCTGTTTGGCCATTGATGAGCATGCAATGGGCGCTCAGATGCGAAAAATTATGGAGGCATCCGGTCAGGCCATTCCAGACATCAAACCCCATTTCGAGATCAACCCCAATCACCCTTTGATTGAGCGTTTGGATCAGGAGCAAGACGAAGAACGCTTTGGTGACTTAACGGAAATCCTATTTGGTCAGGCCAGCCTGGCAGAAGGTGGACAGTTAGAAGATCCGGGTGAATTCTCCAGTCGTCTGAATAAAGTGCTTCTGCAACTAAGCTAATACACCATAACTGCAGGTAATTGGGGTGTATGAGAATAGCTAACAGTTAAAATAAGGTAGGTAGGTAGGTAAAAAAGAAAAGTCTGCTGGCTCCCTTTCATGTCATATGCCTCTACAGATAAACCGGTAACCTGTCAGATCAAGCCTGAACCAGTACACCTGACAGACACCACGGATAAACGGGTCAGTGTCATCAGGTCTTAACTTCTGCATTTTACATGCGCTCCAGGGTCGTAATTCCCAGGAGTTCCAGTCCCTGTTGCAACGCCTCTGCTGAAAGGGCTGCAAGTGCTAACCTCGATTCACGTTCAGGGGAATCAGCCTTAAGAATAGGGCAGGCCTCATAGAATCGCATGAATAATCCAGCCAATTCGTATAAATAGTTACATAGCTGATTCGGGTAACAATCGATTGCAACGGCAGCAACGATTTCTGGGAATTGAGTAACCTTTAGAAGTAAGACTCGCTCTTCCGCAGCTTCAGCCGAAGTGATAGTTTTTGTCTCTACATTTTGTGCCTCTGTTGGTTCATCTGTTTCAGATTTTCTTAGTACGCTACGGATTCGAGCGAACGCATATAGCATGTAGGGTGCGGTATTCCCTTCGAATGACAACATGGCATCCCAGTCAAAAACATAGTCACTGGTTCGATTCTTCGACAAGTCGGCGTACTTAACCGCGCCGATTCCCACTTGCTGCGCTACATTTAATTTTTCTTCATCGCTCAGGTCTGGATTCTTTTCACTGACGAGATCATGGGCACGGCGTACCGCTTCATCCAGTAATTCTTCCAACTTAACAATACCGCCTGAGCGCGTTTTAAATGGTCTGCCATCATTCCCCATGATCGTACCGTAAGCGACATGCTCCAGGGAAATACTGGCATTGGCAAAACCGGCTTTGTTTGCAACTGCGAATACTTGTTGAAAGTGTAAGGATTGTCGTGCGTCTACTACATAAAGTGATCTATCGACTGCTTCTGACATTCGCAATCTTATCGCTGCGAGGTCTGTTGTAGAATACAGAAAACCGCCATCAGACTTTTGTACAATCAGTGGTGACAGTTCACCCTCTTTGCCTTTAAATTCCCTCAAAAAAACACACTTTGCACCATCTGATTCAGTAAGCATGTTTTTTGATGTGAGATCATCAATAATTCTAGGCAGGTCATCGTTGTATCGACTTTCAGCATCAAGGTCATCACGAGTTAAGGTCACGTTGAGCTTTTCATAAACTATTTCGCAGTGTTTTAGTGATTCATCAATAAACTGCTCCCAGGCTGCAACATACTCTGGTTCTCCACTTTGCAGTTTGACCACACTCAAGCGCGATTCTTTTGCAAATTCTCCATCATTATCAAACCTTTCTTTGGCATCACGATAAAAAACTTCCAGGTCTGTGAGCTGTGCTGAAATTTGAGTATTTGATTCTTTTCCACTCTTGAGATGAGTAATCAACATGCCGAACTGGGTTCCCCAGTCGCCGACGTGATTCTGGCGCATGACATCATGCCCCAGTTTTTCAAGTACCCGCACCAGGCAGTCGCCAATAATGGTGCCTCGTAGATGGCCAACATGCATCTCTTTGGCAAGGTTAGGAGAAGAATAATCGACTGCTACTTTTTTCGGGTCAGTGACTGATTCAATGAAGAAAGCCGGGTTTTGCAAAATGGAATTTGCGCACGCTAAAAGATATTCGGTTGATAAGTGGATATTAATAAATCCAGGGCCTGCAATTTCCAGTTTTTCTATGCATTCTGGCTTGTTTTTTTCAATGTCGCTGACTATGCGTTGCGCCAGGTCCCTTGGGTTGGTGTTTAGCTGTTTAGCAATCCCCATCACACCATTTGCCTGATAATCGCCAAACTCAGGTTTAGATGCGGTGACGACATTGGGATTACAGTCATTCAGACCTGACGCTTCTGACATGGCTGTTGCAAAAATAGTATTTAGACTGTGTTTTAGGGGCTGCATGGTGTGCGATTGCTGGTGATGGAAAAAGTGGGGGATTTTACACTATTCCCAGGTTATCGACGCCAGTTAGGTGCGACTGTATCTGGCAATCATCAAAATTGCAGATTATTTGAGGATTAAAGGGCATGTTGATACATATCAGTTAGAATGTGTCAGTCCTGTAAGCACTGAAATCATTAAATCCATTGTCCCAACTTCAATCACAAGTCCAATTTGTTCGTATCGAACAGCCTAACCATGGTCAGCGGATCGATAACTTCCTGTTCCATGAGTTAAAGGGGGTACCGCGATCCCGAATTTACCGATGTATTCGCCGTGGTGAAGTCAGGATAAACAAAAAGCGATGCAAGCCGCAAACAAAGCTGGCTAGAGGCGATTTGGTTCGGATACCACCACATGAACCCGGCGATATCTCAAAGCCCCAGGCTCCGGGGAGAGCTCTGATAAACCTTCTGGAGTCCAGAGTGCTCCATGAGGATGAGAATCTGCTAATTATCAATAAACCAGCAGGATTAGCCGTTCATGGCGGCACGGGAGTTCAGCTTGGTCTGATAGAAGTTATCCGGCAGATTCGTGATGAATGGCAAACCACTGAATTAGCCCATCGCCTGGACAGGGATACATCTGGTTGCATTGTATTGTGCAAAAATATGTGCTTTTTAAAAGATATACAGCGGCAACTTAAAGCCAAAGCTGTTCAAAAAGACTACCTGACATTAGTTTATGGGGCCTGGCCGGGAAGCTGTTCTCGCGTAGATGTAGCTCTCAGTAAGCATCAATTGAGCTCAGGAGAGCGCATCGTGAGGGCTGACGAGGCAGGTAAGCGCTGTATTACTGATTTTACGGTCCTTCAGCGCTATTCTTCAGCCACCCTGTTGAAAGCGAGTCCACTGACAGGGCGAACCCATCAGATTCGGGTCCACTGTCAGTCACAAGGCCATTCCATTGTGGGAGATGCCAAATACCGTGCAGGTGATTCACAAGCCCCTCAGCAGCTTAAACGCTACAAACAGCTATGTCTCCATGCTCAAAGGATCAAATTTGCCACCCCTGAATCAGGGGGGTTTATAGAAGTGATTGCTGAGCCAGAAGAGGGAATGAAAGCTATTTTACAAGAGCTTAGCTAATTTCAATGATTACAAATAGATAGCGCGGTAATTTGCTTTGGTCTGGCAATAATTTTGACTTTGACAGAACTGTCGCCTGGCCCTAGAATTGCGCGCCTATGTCAGAGGGTCCGATTACAGCCTGTATCGACATCCGAAAGGCGTTTTCGCAGGAGCTGGAAGTAGCTGGTTCTGTGGATTCAACAAGACTGCCGCAGATCAGCGAAGCCGCTGCCAGTGAGGGAATTGAGGTCCAGGTAAGTCTGAAGTTTGTGGTAGATAGGTTCGGACAAAAAAAAATTCAGGGATTTGTCACGGCGAAGCTGAAAATGATTTGCCAGCGCTGTTTACAACCAGCTCCCCTGGAGCTTCAAGAAAGCATAAAGTTGGCCCTGCTGGCCTCGGAAGATCAGATTAGTGGTCTGGACCCAGAGTGGGATCCCTGGATCACCAGCGAGCCCAGGTTGGAACTGGCAGACCTGGTTGAAGAACAGTTGATGTTAGCGCTACCCATAGTCCACATGCATGAAGATGTTAAATGCATTGAGAAATTGGGTTATCACGCGGAGACAGATAGGGATTTGCCGGAATCGGCCGACAATGAATCGGGCAATCCATTTTCAATTCTGAAACAATTGAAAATGGATGAAGCGAACAAGTAACAGTTTTACCTTGCAGACCTAAGAGAGAAAAGCTCAGGCCTGTAACTTTTAAGTTTTTTGGAGAAACAGCATGGCGGTTCAACAGAACAAAGTTACCCGTTCCAAGCGAGATAAGCGACGGACTCACGATTCTTTACCAGAGGCTACCTTGTCAACTGACAAAACCACCGGAGAGGTGCATCGTCGTCATCATGTCACCGCAGACGGCTTCTACAAAGGTAAGAAAGTCCTGGATTTTGGCGACGACTGACTTTTGAACACCACTAAACGCATCGCCATCGATGCAATGGGTGGTGACGGGGGAGTGAACGTCACCGTCCCAGCCTGCCTGCAGGCGTTGCACTATAATCCAGATCTTTACCTTCTCCTGGTAGGCGATGAGCAGCGTATACAACGCTTATTGCAAAGCGCATCCCCAGACCTGCGCGGTCGCTTTACAATTGTGCACACCGACGAGACTATCACTGATGATGACAAGCCTGGCAATGTGCTGCGCTCCGGACGCCAATCATCCATGTTCAAGGCGATTGAGATTGTTAAGCAGGAAGGTGCTTCGGCAATGGTCAGCGCTGGTAACACCGGGGCCTTGCTGATGATTGGCCGCCATTTGTTAAAAACACTCCCTGGTATTCAAAAACCGGCAATGGTAGCTACTTTGCCAGGTGCAGGTAGACAAACATTTCTTTTAGATGTTGGTGCTAATCCTGAATGCAATAGTCGCCAGTTGTTTGAATTCGCAGTCATGGGATCGGCGTTAGCTGAATCTTTATCGGAGAGTCCGGTCACTGTAGGTTTACTGAATATCGGTGCAGAGCACTATAAAGGAACCCATGAGGTACAGCAGGCAGCAAAAACTATAGCGGCGTGCTCTGAGCTAAATTACCAAGGCTTTATTGAGGCAAACGAGCTATTCACTGGTGTGATAGATGTTGTAGTGTGCGATGGTTTTGTGGGCAATGTCACTATTAAGTCGAGCGCCGGAGTTGCCAATGTTGTTAACCAACTGATAGATAGCCGACGCGAAGACAGTGTAGGTCCCAGATTGTCAGGCCATTCCTCATCTTCCATGCTTAGCCGTCTGTCTGCCCAGATCAATCCGCAGCGTTTTAATGGCGCGAGTCTTATTGGCCTGCAAGGCAGCATAGTAAAAAGCCATGGCAATGCAACGACCGAAGGTTTTTTTTACGCCATTCAGCAGGCGATCGGTGAAATCGAAAATTCATCTCCTCAATTGATTGCTGATAAAGTAGCTGCCATTATGCAAACCAACATGCAATTGGCTGTAAGTTGATCAATTTCCTAATCTTGAATAATCAAAATACCCCAACTGAAGACTGATTTTATGCCTAAGTTTGGTTTCGTTTTTCCTGGTCAAGGCTCACAAAAATTGGGCATGTTGTCTGATCTCGCTGGTTCGAATCGAATCATTGAGGAGACATTTGCTGAAGCCTCGTCTGTGTTAGGAATGGATTTGTGGCAAATCTGTCAGCATGATGGCGGTAACAATCTGGATCAGACGAGCATTACGCAACCGGTATTACTTGCTTCCTCGATTGCAGTTTATCGTCTATGGGAACAATGCGGGGGTGCTGCTCCAGCAATACTGGCTGGTCATAGCCTGGGGGAGTATTCAGCCTTAGTCTGTGCTGGTGCGCTTGAATTTCAAGATGCCGTTTCAGTAGTGCATCAGCGGGGCCGATTTATGCAGTCGGCAGTAGCGGAAGGTGCTGGCAAGATGGCGGCTATCGTAGGACTTGAGAATTATCAGATTAACGAAATCTGCGATGAGGCGGAAGCGATTGGTGTGGTGTCGGCTGCAAACTTTAATTCGCCCGGTCAAACAGTAATTGCGGGAGAATCTGCTGCGGTAGACAGGGCAATTGAATTGTGCAAAGAAGCCGGTGCTAAACGTGCGTTGCCCTTAAAAGTCAGCGTTCCTTCCCATTGTGAGTTAATGCGTCCAGCCGCAGAGCGCTTAAGTGCTGTCTTAGATGAAATTAGAGTGAGTACGCCGCAGATTCCTGTCATCCAAAACGTTAATGCAGAGCTATCCACAACTGCACAGGATATCCGCGCTAATTTGGTGAAACAGCTTTATGCACCGGTCTTGTGGGTTGATTGCGTACAAGTAATTTCGGAAGCCGGTATATCTCATTTAGTAGAATGCGGGCCGGGTAAAGTTCTGTGTGGATTAATTCGTCGTATCGATTCAGAAATAGCGTGTTTTGGGAGTGAAGATCAAGCGGCTTTGGATAGTGCATTAGCAGAAATGTCTGCTTAGGGAGCCTCTGATTAATGTTTGCGAGGTAGTTAATGCAAGGCAAAAATCAGCGAAAAAGCGCAGTTTACTGGTCATAAATGCGCATTTTGAGCTGATTTTTAACGCAGCAATAACAACGTAGGTAATTAATCAGAGGTTCCTTAGATGATTTGTAGCGGCGCATTCAACAAGTGATGAATAAACAGAGAGCAGGTTAAATAAGTCATGACAGAAGAATCGTCTATAGCATTGGTAACGGGGGCCAGTCGTGGCATAGGCCGAGCCATAGCAGCAGCGTTAGGAAAGCAGGGGCATATAGTGATTGGCACTGCGACAACAGAACGAAGTGCCGGATTCATATCAGAATACCTCACCGCTGCAGGTGCATCAGGCAAAGGTATGGCAGCAGATGTTGGCAATGATGATTCTGTTTCAGCGCTGATAGCATCAATAAGTGCGGAGTTCGGAGCTCCAACAGTTCTTGTCAATAACGCTGGTATTACCCGTGATAATTTGTTGATGCGAATGAAAGCAGACGAATGGGGAGCCGTACTGAATACCAACCTCAATTCAATGTATCGGGTGTG
Organism: uncultured Pseudohongiella sp.; assembly: GCA_965198435.1. Lineage (GTDB taxonomy): Bacteria > Pseudomonadota > Gammaproteobacteria > Pseudomonadales > Pseudohongiellaceae > UBA9145. The sequence continues at coordinate 2,197,866 of OZ240664.1, forward strand.
CAAAGCTTGTTTGAAAGGAATGACAAAAGCTCGCAAAGGTCGCATCGTGAATATCAGTTCAGTGGTAGGCTCTTCCGGGAACGCAGGTCAGACAAATTACTCTGCGTCTAAAGCTGGCATAGAAGGTTTCACCCGATCTCTCGCAAAAGAAATTGGATCTCGAGGTATTACCGTAAACGCGGTTGCGCCGGGTTTTATTGATACCGACATGACGAAGAAATTACCGGAAGCCCAGGCTGAAACGTTGCTTAGTCAAATTCCTCTTGGGCGCCTGGGACAGCCTGAAGAAGTTGCTGCAGTGGTGGCTTTCCTGACTTCTGAGAGCGGTGCCTACATCACTGGCGAGACGGTGCATGTCAATGGCGGCATGTTTATGAACTAGACCTGTATCGATGGATTATTGCGCAGAGCTATGTCTGCAAATTGATCAACTTTTAGACAGTCAGGAAAATTGAATTTACACATTACAATGCCTCTAAATAGAGGTAGAATCGCGTCTCTGGTTTATACGGTTAGCAGGAAATTACCCAGCCGTGACAGAGAGGCTGGTAAATAAAGCCTTAAGAAACAAAATGTTAGGAGCTAATAAGAGATATGAGTAGCATTGAAGAGCGCGTTAAGAAGATTGTCTGCGAGCAACTTGGCGTTAAAGAGGACGAAGTTAAGCCTTCCGCATCTTTCGTCGAGGATTTAGGTGCTGATTCACTAGATACCGTCGAACTGGTAATGGCCCTGGAAGAAGAATTTGAAACTGAAATTCCAGATGAAGACGCCGAAAAAATTACCACCGTTCAACTCGCCATTGATTACATCAACGAACACCTGTAAATCCTGATTTAAATGACTTACCGCGAAGCTACTCTGGAATTCTCTGGAGTAGCTTCTGTGCATTGGGAGTCTGTTAATCAGGAGGACAAGCTATGAATGGGCGAAGAGTTGTAGTTACCGGACTGGGATTGCTTACCCCTTTGGGTAATGACGTTGCAACTTCCTGGCAAAACATCTGCCAGGGAAAAAGTGGCATTAGCCCAATCACCAGTATTGATGTCAGTGAATTTTCAACCCGCTTTGGGGGTTCACTGCAGGATTTTGATTGCGATCTTTACCTGGAGCCGAAAGAGGCCCGCCGCATGGATACCTTCATACATTACGGTATCGCGGCAGGCATTCAGGCGTTCAATGATTCAGGCATTGTCGATTCAGGCTTTGATCCAGATCGGTTTGGAGTTGCTGTTGGCTCTGGTATTGGCGGCATTGCCTCGATCGAAAATACAACGCTGCAGATTCGCGATTCCGGCTCGCGTAAAGTGAGCCCGTTCTTCGTTCCTGGCTCAATCATTAACATGATCTCCGGAAACCTTTCCATTCGTTTTGGGCTTAAAGGCCCCAATATCGCTGTAGTCACTGCCTGTACAACGGGTACCCATAATATTGGTTTGGCAGCAAGCCTGATTAGCTCGAATCAGGCTGATGTTATGTTGGCGGGGGGTGCTGAAATGGCAACTACATCGGTTGGTTTAGGCGGGTTTTGCGCTGCAAGAGCATTGTCCACTCGCAACGCTGAACCGGAGTTGGCAAGTCGACCCTGGGACAAGGATCGCGATGGGTTTGTACTCAGTGACGGGGCCGGGGTCATGGTTATTGAGGAAGAAGAGCACGCTTGTAAGCGTGGTGCAAATATCTATGCCTATCTCGATGGTTTCGGTATGAGCAGCGATGCCTACCATGTCACGTCACCTTCACCCGGCGGGGAGGGGGCAGCCCGCTGCATGCAGAATGCCCTGCACAGCGCTGCGATGGATCCTGCTGCCGTTGGTTATATTAATGCCCATGGAACATCTACCGTTGCAGGAGATGTCGCGGAGAGCAACGCTATCAAATCGGTGTTCGGCGCTCATGCTCATAAACTGTGTGTAAGCTCCAGTAAATCTATGATTGGCCACTTGCTGGGGGCAGCCGGAGCAGCAGAGGCAATCATTTCGGTGCTGAGCCTGCGCGATCAGGTGATTCCACCAACTATCAATCTGGATAATGTTGATGAGGAATGTGATCTGGATTACGTGCCTCACTTTGCACGAGAACAAGCTGTGAGTGCTGTACTCACAAATTCTTTTGGGTTTGGCGGTACTAATGGCAGTTTGATCTTCACTCGATACCGTTAGTTGCGATCTATCTATTGGGTTGGCCTGCATTTGAGATAGCGCAGGGCCAGTAAGCCATAGGAGATCATGTTAGAAGGTTAGAAGGTTAGAACTTTTAGACTTTTACTACATCGCAATGTCACTCGAAGAGCCTCTCAGACTGATATGGAGAGCAACAACCCGGATAATGGCATTAACTGCAAACGCTACCACATCGCGTTGATTGCGGCAGGTCTGCTACTTATTTCCTCTCTGCTTTTGCTCATCCGCAGCAGCTATTGCAGCTATTACAGTCCCTTGCTCATCACCGAGCCGCAACAGTTTGAGATTAAAGCCGGTAGTTCGTTCACTGGAATAGTGAATGCGCTCGAAGCGGCAGGCATCATAAATAATACCTTTGTATTAAGTATTATCGCCCGGATCACAGGAGTGGCAAACTCTATACAGGCTGGCGAGTATAAGTTAGTGCCGGGTATGAACAGTGCCGATTTACTGGCTAAGATTACTGCTGGGGAGGTTGTGCAGTATCGTGTAACTTTTGTCGAAGGATGGACATTGCAACAAGCAATGGAGGCTCTTCAAAGTCATCAAGCAATTGTAAGCACAGCTAACAATCTAACCGGGGAGCAGCTGGCAGAACTAATGCATCTCGAAGTATCCAGTGCAGAAGGCATGGTGCACCCAGAAACCTATTTCTTTGAACGGGGAACCCTGGATATAGAAATACTATTGCGTGCTCGAGATAGGCAACAAGTCATACTGGATCAGTTATGGGAGAATCGGATGGAAGCATTACCCTATAAAACGCCTTATCAGGCTTTGGTGATGGCATCCATCATAGAAAAGGAATCGGGCGTCACTGGTGAAAAAGCAGAAATAGCAGGGGTTTTTGTCCGGCGTCTTGAGCAGAACATGCGATTGCAATCCGATCCCACAGTGATCTACGGTCTTGGCTCCAGCTATGATGGCAACCTTACCCGCGAAAATCTGCAACAAGTAACTGCGTACAACACTTACAGAATCAATGGGCTTCCTCCAACACCAATAACAATTCCTGGTCAGGAAGCGATTGCTGCAGCACTAAATCCGGCAGCGGGAGATTCCCTCTATTTTGTGGCAACAGGTGATGGTGGGCATCAGTTTTCCGCAACTCTTGAAGAGCACAACGCTGCTGTCAATCGCTATCAAAGATCAGGCAATCAGGAGCAGGTAAGTAACTAAGCATGGCGCAAAAAAGAAGCAAATTCATTACTGTTGAAGGCGGAGAGGGTGTTGGCAAGAGCACCAATATCGAAGCTATCAAAACTTTTCTTGGTTCTCATAACATCGATTTCATACAGACACGGGAGCCAGGCGGGACTCTGATAGCAGAAAAGATACGCCGACTGATCCTGGATACACATGAAGAGAGCCTGGATTCAACAACCGAATTACTGCTGATCTTTGCTGCCCGTGCACAGCATTTAAAAACCCTGATAGAGCCAGCCCTGCGAGAAGGCAAATGGATTTTGTGCGATCGGTTTACCGATGCGACTTATGCCTATCAAGGTGCGGGCAGAAATCTTGATAAGGACTTGATTAGTCAACTGGAAAACATAGTACAGGGTACTTTACGACCTGATCTCACGATTATACTGGACCTTGATCCTGCTATCGGATTGCAACGTGCTCGCCAACGGGGAGATTTGGATAGAATAGAACAAGAGAAGTGGAATTTTTTTGCAACGGTGCGGAATTGCTATTTAGAAATTGCCGCAGCGAATCCAGATCGCTGTGTCGTCATTGATGCTGCCCAGGAAATTCATCAGGTTAAAAATTCCCTGTTACAGCAATTCGAACTCTGGTTCAGCAAACAAACTTAATGACTGATATCGACTTAAGTAATCAAATACCATTGCCCTGGCAGTCCACCCAATGGCGGCGCCTGCGCCTGCAGTTCAATGATAATCAGCTTGCCCATGCGTATTTGTTGGTTGGTCCAGGTGGGCTGGGCAAGGCCGAGTTTGCCAAGCAGTTTGCCCGTATGGTGGTTAGCTCGTCGGCTGATAATGCATCAGCCAGCGGGCAACACAATAAGCGTGCTTTCGGAAAACCAGGCCTGCTCCCCGACATTGTTCTTGTGGAGCCTGAAGAAGGGGCGCGGGATATCAAAATCGATCAAATACGTTCTCTGGCTGACTTTCTGACAAAAACCAGCCATGCAGGTGGTGCGAAAATCGCCATAATTGATCACGCTCATCAGATGAACACTAACGCAGCTAATGCAATCCTTAAAACATTGGAAGAACCAACGCCTGGTTCCTACTTATTCCTGATCAGTGATTCCCCAGGAAGTTTGCCAGCAACCATTCGTAGCCGATGTCAAAAACTGCAATTCCAAAGCCCCGCTTTCGATCAGGCTAGTGATTGGCTGCAACCACTAATTGGCAATGAGCAGGACAGTGTCAAATTGTTGGTAGCCGCAAACAACAGGCCACTTTTTGCATTGGAGCTTGCAGGGGATGGTAATCTGCATGTGCGGGAAAATTTCATCCGGAGTCTATGCTCTGCATTAACCGTAGAGCAATCAGTGCAGGGACTCGTGAATGAAGCGCTTAAGCTAGGGGAATCAACAGCTATTGAGTGTTTAATGGAAACATCAGCTATAGTGATAAAAAGTATCGTGACTTTATCAGGTAGCGATACAGAAGATATTAAAGATTTGAGGTCTGAATCCAAGGAATCATTCCCTGAATTATACAGCCTGGCTGAGAAACTCAATTGCAATGGAAATGCAAAAAACAATCTTCAGCGACTGTCGGAATTTTATCGAGAGTCTAAGAATTCCTGGAGCCTGCTGCACAGCGCAGCCAATCCTAACCCACAGCTTATTATCGAGTCGCTGCTATGGCATTGGTGTAATATGTCCTTAGTGCTTTAGCGAGTTTCGGCACCGTTTACGGGCTAACCTGCATCAATCCTGTTTCAATCTATCTACTGTGTCGCTTGCTGGTTGAGTAATGCCGGGATCAGGTACTCGTATCATTAATGCTCATACTGCGATTGAGCAAATGCTGCATAGACTGTATATGCCATTTATAAGCAATGGCGCGATTCATCCCCAGCCAGGCACTGGCACTGGAACTGGCATTGGAAGATTTGGTTTTTCTTGTGATCCGGCTACTCTATGATCCAATACAGTATGCAGCGAACTGTCGAGTAGTATGGACAACTCCCGGTTGCATCGGGACTATGTCAGGGCCTGTTCACACTAATTGAATGGCCTCTGCTAGAGGGCATTTTTGCGCCCAGCAAGGCAGAAAGAGTGCCGTATATAACTATATATAAACGATTGATAACGAAGCTGGGCGCAAAAATGTGCCTGGCCCTTCGGGTTGTGGCTAAAAAAGCGCCAATTGAGGCGCGAGGAGCGTAGTCTGGTTATTCCAAATGAGCGACGAGCAACGACAAGTGGCGCTTTTTTAGTCACAACAGAGATCACTCAATTAGTGTGAACAGGCCATAGCTGACGGGGCAGGTTTGCAGTTCCTGGGAGATAATGGCCGGTTACGTTCTGCCATCGAAACGTTACTGCTATCCAGGATTAACGATAGAAGTAATTCTTTTATGTTATAGATAAACTACTCTTTAACTTTTAAGCTGTTGAAATACTGCCTCGGCAATAGCGAGGCTGGATGTTAAGCCAGGGGACTCTATCCCAAATAACTGCACAAGATTGTCAACACCATGAGTGTCTGAATCTTGAATCATGAAGTCAGCAGGGGGCTCGGCGGGCCCCGCAATCTTTGGTCTGATTCCTGAATAAGCGGGTTGCAAATCCTCTGTTTCAACACGAGGAAAATACTGCCGTATCGATTCTGCGAAATGCTCCTTTTTTGAAGCATCAATGTCATAAGTGACATCTGCAACATACTCAGTGTCGGGACCAAAGCGCAGCCGACCGGACAAGTCTTGAGTACTATGTATACCGAGGCCAACGGTATTCTTTTCAGGCATTGGATAGATCAGATGCTTGAAAGGATTTCGTTTACTGTAGGCGAAGTAATCGCCCTTGCAAAGATACAAGGCTGGTATAGATTCGGTTATGACCCGGTCTATCTTACCTGCGATTGATTGTGCAGATGGTCCAGCACAATTGATCACTGCATTACACGCAAAAGTGTAATCTTCAGGAGTAGGCTGGTTGCCTATCGAAGTGTGGACGTAGAAGGTTTCGTTAGGTTTCGTTATTGTCAGCACACGTGTGTTGGCAGCAAATACAACACCGTTATCTGTAGCTAAGCCATGCAGGGTTCGCATATAAGTGTGGCTGTCAATAATTCCTGTGGAAGGAGAATGGATCGCGTGGCGTGCAGATAGTGAAGGCTCTTCACCCTGCAGTTTTGCTGCATCCCAGTACTCTAAATCTGTAACCCCGTTTGCATTAGCGTTTCTTTTTAGTGCTTCAAGACTCAACGTATCTACCTCATTAGTGACGATACATTTACCAATCTTTTGGTGAGGCACGTCATATTTCTTGCAAAATTCATAGAGCAGACTCTGGCCTTGAACACAGTACTCAGCTTTTAAGCTATTTTGAGGATAGTAAATCCCCGCGTGAATAACTTCGCTGTGGCGGCTTGAAGTGTGTTGACCAAAAGCAGGCTCTTGTTCCAGCAATACGATGTCACTGTGCTCTTTAAAATGCGACCTCCCCAGCCGCTCTGCTATAGCCAAACCAATGACGCCAGCACCAATAATACAAACGGAAAACCTGTCCATGGATAATCGATCTCAGCCGGAGATTACTTGTGATGAAAAATTTGTCGAAAGGTGAGGTTGATTCGTGCCCTTGATAGTCCTTTTACCTTGGGAACCTGATGCAGCCAGTTTTGCTGCAGGTACCTGTCCATTAACAGCACACTTCCATGGGGTAACTGAATTCGGGATATGGGAATATTCTTATCTCTTTTATGCTTTAACTCGAATTTTCGCTCAGTACCCAGACTAACCGACGCTATGCAAGGATGCAGTCCAAGTTCGGGTTCGTCATCGGCGTGCCATGACACACTATCCTGGCCATCCCGATACAGATTTAAAAGAACAGAATTGAATGACTGGCTGGTCAAGGCTTCTACTTTTGATTTGATTTCACTGACTTCAGTAGACCAGGGCACAGGTTCTAAGCGCATACCGGAATAGCCATAAAGAGAGCCGGTGTCGCCCATCCAACACTGTAAGCGCGGCACTGCGCGCTCCTGGCCAGCTATCCAAAGCGTCTCCTGACGCCAGTCGATGCCATTGTAGAGGTCATTAAAGAAGGCGTTTGCTTCGCCTTCACTAAAAGCAGCTGGCCAAATTCTGATCGCAGCATCGCCCAGGTTGAGATCTTCAAAATGGCTGGAATTGATGTTTTGTTCAAAGAGTCCAGATTGCATAAGAAAATCGCAGGGCGGAAGTGGATCACAGTAGGTCTGTTGGTAAGGCTAAGGCATAATGCCGCCTTGTATCACCAGCATTACCATAAGGATACCGTAGATTGAGTGAGTTTGATTATGACCTGTTCGTTATTGGAGCAGGGTCTGGCGGGGTAAGAACCTGCCGAATAGCGGCGTCTCTGGGTGCCAAAGTTGCCGTGGCTGAAGAGCGTTACTTTGGCGGCACCTGTGTAAACGTCGGTTGTGTACCCAAAAAGCTGTTCAGCTACGCAGCCCATTTCAAGGATGACATGGAAGATAGTCAGGGTTTTGGCTGGAGTTATGACAATCTTCGTTTTGACTGGGGAGTTCTAAAAGAAAATAAAGATAATGAAATCAAAAGATTAAATCAGATATATAAATCGATACTTTATAATAATAAGGTGACCGTGTTTCAGGAGAGAGCGCGGGTAGCTGGTCCAAACGCGGTGCTCGTAGGCGACCAAACCGTGACCGCTAAATACATTCTGCTGGCCGTAGGTGGATGGCCCTGGAAACCCGAATATCCAGGCAATGAATACGCTGTCTCATCCAATGAAATATTCGAGCTGGAAGAATTACCTGCTCAGGCAGTGGTTGTCGGGGGTGGTTATATCGCAGTTGAGTTTGCCAGTATATTCGCCCGCCTGGGTTGTGAAACCACATTAGTATATCGCGGAGAAAAGCTGTTACGGGGCTTTGATGAGGATGTTAGACACTTCATTTCAGACCAACTAGCAACTCACATGAGTCTGCAATTAAGGACAGATATAACTAAAATCAGTAAGCATGACAAAGGTTTATCTGTTTCTCTTAGTAATGGAAATGATATAGAAGCAGGTCTTGTGCTGTCAGCCACAGGTCGGCGCCCTTTGACCGCTGACCTGGGCCTGGAGCATGTGTCGGTTAAGCTCAGCCGCAATGGCGCCATTGTGGTCAATGATGAGTTTCAAACCACAGAGCCCAGTATTTATGCTGTTGGCGATGTAATCGATCGTATGGCATTAACACCTGTTGCTCTGGCTGAGGGCCAATGGCTGGCTCGACACCTATTTGGTAACCCGGATCAGACTGTCATCTACAAAAACATCCCCACAGCCGTATTCTGCCACCCAAATGTGGCTACCTGTGGTCTGACTGAGCAGGAAGCTTCTGATCAGGGCTCAGACACGGAAATCTATACAGCGACTGTCAAACAACTTAAGCACACGCTGAGTGGCCGGGATGAGCTCAGTTTTATCAAACTCATTGTAGATAAAACCTCTGATCGCGTTTTAGGGGTTCATCTGGTCGCACCTGATGCTGGAGAGTTAATGCAGGGAATTGCTGTAGCTATGCAGGCTGGTGCCACCAAGGCGCAGTTTGATAACACCATCGGAATTCATCCAACTTTAGCGGAAGAATTCGTCACAATGCGCGAACCCAGGAAAGCCCATTCAGCATGAAGAGTTTTTGCTGGTTAGCTTTACATATCCTGGCTAACACATTGATATGAATTAAAATTAGAAAGAAGCTATCGAAATATGCAATTCCAGGCTTAACCATAATATTTCCGGTAATAAAGATTACCGGAAATTAAGTTTGACTGGTGTTAATTGGGCTCTATCTCCCTTACTGCCTGCGGGCATATGCCATGTTCTGCATGGCCCTGATGTCGTCGATGCCCCCATAAATCAATCGACGGATTAACACCCCAATGGTGCCTAGTTCAGGCTACCTGTTCCAGAACGTAATAAGAGTCTCATATCACCTGGACCTTTCGACCTTTGGACTTTTACAGTTGAAAAATCGTTAGTGAATGTATGTTGGATATATTAACTTCTATCAGCCGACAGAAGTTAAAGGGTAAATCGAAGAATGACCCATCCTAAAAATCCATTAGGCGAGATATTTGGATACCCTGGCGACAACCAGTCAGCCAAAGCCCTGAGATATAGGCAAAAGAAACTCTGCCCCTTTAACAACAAGGTACCTAATTGCACAAAAGACAAGGCTAATAATCCGCTAGGCGTTTGTTCTGTCAATCATAGTGATTATCAGGTCATTACCTGTCCTGTTCGTTTCAGGGAGGACTGGCTAATTGTCGAAAATGCCGCTCAATTCCTTTTTGAAAATGACAGCAACTGGACATCACTCACGGAGATCAGGCTTGTCAACAGGAACAGGCAATCTGCCGGCAACATAGATTATGTTCTGGTAGCCTATGATGATGATAAGGGGGTGCTAACGGATTTTGGCTCTCTTGAGGTTCAGGGTGTTTATATATCTGGCAATCTACGTAATCCCTTTGAAAAATATATTTCAAATCCGGTAAAAAATTTTGAGTGGGATGCAAGTTATAACTACCCAAAGCCTGATTATCTTTCATCATCGGCGTGATAGCCGCTGTCTCGTCTTTCTTAAGCGGCTTCGTGACAAGCCAGGTTAACGTCTTAATTTTCTAAGGACCTGTTTAAAACAGCATTCAATATGCAACCTACTCACTCACTTACTCACTTAGTCGGGTATTATTGGACTGATCTGTTAGTAATACACAAGCTACTATTTCCTGTGGCTTCCTGCAGCTGGTGCTAAATCTACCCCATAACCTGTGAAGGGTTTAAGGCGATATTGCATGTCCTTTCCCTACTCTTTACCCCTGTCCCTACCCCCACCCCCTGCCCCTGCCCCTGCTACAGTTGCTCCAACAATAAAATTACATGAGTTAAGCGCCGAATCTTCAAAATGCGCTTAAAGTCCAACCCTGGATAACCGACTAATTTCTTAATAGCATTGAGAATATGTACTTATTTCCGGTAGTTTTTACATAAAAATATCCTTAAAAATCTATAATATTCATAATTTTAAATAGATTATTTAATGTCAATTGATAAATCACCAGTCGCATTCTTCGATACCTTGGAAGAAATGCCTAACCCATTTAAAAACCCAGTAGCGAATCTGGACCATTTACTCCTGGACCCTCCTGGCGACGCTATAGCGGACTATCAACACGCCAGCGAATTCATCTATAGCTATCGCGGCAGTCCGGACACCTTCAGCACCTATAGACGAGAGATTGAACACTTTCTTCATTGGTGCTGGTTAGTTGCAGAAAGATCGCTGAATCAGATAGTTAGAGAAGACATTGAGACTTATATCGAGTTTACCCGACACCCCCCTAAAGCCTGGATTGGCAGCAAGAATGTGGCCCGATACATTCTTAAAGAAGGCCAGCGAGTACCCAATGTCGCCTGGCGGCCCTATGTGAGCAAGAGCGCAGAATACGTATCCTCTCGGGCCGCTGTACAGTCCCTTTTCAGTGTGTTGAGCAGTTTTTTCAATTTCTTAATCCAGGAAAACCAGCTTTCTGCCAATCCAGTGTCCCAGATGCGTCAAAAGAGTAAGTTTTTGCGGAAACATCAGTCACAGGGGAAAATTCGCCGTCTTTCCCCTCTGCAGTGGGAATTTGTTATGGATACCGCAGAAACACTGGCTACAGAGCAGCCGACAGTCCACGAGCGCACTTTATTTGTTATGAATGCCCTGTTTGCCATGTATCTGCGAGTTTCAGAACTTGTGGAAACGCCCCGCTGGCAGCCACAGATGGGCCATTTCCAGCCGGACCAGGAAGGCAATTGGTGGTTTGTCACCGTCGGTAAAGGTAATAAGGAGCGGGAAATCTCTGTCAGCGACGCCATGCTGAGTGCACTAAAGCGCTACCGACAATCCAGAGGCTTGGCCGCCCTGCCCAGTCCTGGGGAAGCCACCCCCCTCATTCATAAGACCCGGGGTAAAGGAGGAATCAGCAGCACCCGTCAAATTCGCGGAATCGTTCAGACCTGCTTTAATACTGCCGCCGATAAGATGCGCCAGGAAGGTTTCAACGAGGAAGCAGAGCGTCTGGGAGACGCCACAGTTCATTGGTTGCGCCACACAGGGATCTCTGAAGACGTTAAGCATCGCCCTCGAGAGCACGTTAGAGATGATGCTGGCCATGGATCCAGCGCGATTACGGATCGCTATATCGATGTCGAGAGAGCCGAACGCCATGCCAGTGCTCGCCACAAGCAAATTCGCTGATTTACAGCCGCAGGAAATTTCCGGCAGTTGCAGTTTATTACTTCTCAGAGTCAGGTATTTAGCTTAGTCTCCGGATTACTATGGCCTGCCTGGATGTACGCTTACTTTGCTGAATTCCGGCAAATAGGAAATTTAAAGGGATAATGGCCTGATGAAAGACTGAGGCAGGTCTTCCTGTCGTATGCAGTTGTGAAGACAGAATCAGTTGAACTTCAGTCGAATTAAGGTCCAGCCAGGATCAGGAGTTGAGCAGAATGGGAATGACGAATTCAATCGCCAATTTTAAACACCATCTTCAAGTTGGCCTCATAGCGGGTGCATTGGCGTTTACAGCAACCAGCTTCGCTCAGGAAGACCCTGTACAACTAAATACTGTTCTTAATATTGATGCACTGTATAAACCTGTAGCGTCTCTGGAGGTTCATGGCGAAACGGCAGCTGAGCTGTTACGGGAGCTGCAAACCAAACACTATTCCTCAATCGAGATTGATGATGGTTTTTCTTCTAAAATTTTCGATAGCTATCTTGATGCGTTGGATGGCTCTCACCTCTACTTCCTAAAGTCCGATATCGATGTACTGAGCACTTATCGCTACACAATGGATGATTCATTGAAAGAAGGTAGCGTTGAGCCTGGTTTTGAGATTTACAATGTCTACTACAAGCGCGTAATTGAAAGACTGATTTATGCCATTAGGCGAGTGGAAAATAATATTCCTGACATGGACTTCACTGTCGAAGAATTTATCGACATCGACAGAGAGGATGATCCCTACGCAATGACCTCTGCTGAACTTGATGAGATTTGGCGCAAGCGAATCAAGAACAGCGTTTTGAGTTTGAAGTTAACCGGCGATAGCGATGAAGAAATTAAAGACAAGCTCAGCAAGCGCTACCGCAATCAACTCAGCCAGGTTTTGAAAACCAATGAGCGTGATATTTTTCAGGCTTATCTATCGACTGTAGCTAAAGCAGTTGACCCGCATACCGATTACTACTCCCCTCGCGACTCTGAAAATTTCAATATGCAGCTGTCCTTGTCATTGCAAGGAATCGGTGCACAATTAACAACTGATGAGGAATATACGAAAGTTGTTGAACTCATTAAAGGTGGTCCTGCGGAACGTGGTGGGGAGCTGCAGGCGGGAGACCGGATAATCGGCATTGGACAAGGATCTGATGGTGAGATTCAGGATGTGGTTGGTATGCGTCTTGACGATGTGGTTTCCCAGATTCGTGGTGAAAAAGGGACGACCGTAAGGCTTAATGTCATACCGACAGATGCCTTAAGCGAATCCAGTGCTACTGTACTTAGCATCACAAGAGATACCGTAAAGCTGGAGGATCAATCTGCTAAAGGTGAAGTGCTTGAACTCAGCTACAACGATCAGGATTACAAGATTGGTGTGGTCACTCTGCCCACTTTTTATTTCGACTTCGAAGCAGCCGCACGTGGAGAGAAAGACTATAAAAGTTCTACAAGGGATGTTCGCGCAATACTGGCAGATCTTAAGCAGCAAGACATAGACGCTGTGGTTGTAGATTTACGCAATAATGGTGGCGGAAGCCTCAGTGAAGCTAATCAGCTAGTTGGGTTATTTATTGAAACCGGAGCCACTGTACAGATTCGTTACTCGGGAATTCGTAATGGGTTCACTCGTTCCTTTGGCGATAATGATCCAGAGGTTGCCTACGATGGCCCATTAGCTGTTCTGGTTAATCGAACCAGTGCTTCCGCGTCAGAAATTTTTGCAGGCGCTATACAGGATTACCAGCGAGGAATTGTGCTTGGTGGCCAAACCTTTGGCAAAGGGACAGTGCAGGAAATTATTCCAATGGACTATGGACAGGTAAAAGTGACCCGCTCCAAGTTCTATAGGGTCTCTGGTGCCAGCACCCAGCATCGGGGGGTAATCCCGGATATCGAGTTTCCTGATTTCTATGATGCCTATGAAGATATCGGCGAAAGCAGCCTGGACGGTGCCCTGCCCTGGGATACTGTGCGACCGGTCGAATATCGACCTTACTACTCTATTCAGTCATTGTTGCCTCAGCTTAAAGAGCAGTATGAGGAAAGAGCTTCAGTATCGCCTGACTTTAACTATCTGGTCGATCAAATCGAACGTACACGTCAGTACCGAGATCGAGAGCAAATTTCTCTCAATGAAACTGAAGTAAAAGCCGAACGCGAAAGAAATCGTCGTGAAGAATTTGATGCAGAGAATATGCGCCGATTTCTGAAAGGCTTACCCTTCAAAGAATGGGTGCAAGAAGGTGAAGATGAACCTGAAGATGAGGAGCCACTTGTAGCAAACAATGATTCAAGCACCGGAAATGATGAGATCGAATCTGAAGAGGAATTAGATGAAGACGATCCACTGCTTCTGGAGAGCGGTCGTATACTCGCTGACTTTATCGCAATCAATAGTCGCCGTGTAAGTGCCATAGATCGCCTCCCTGCCCCCCGTTAAGAACCTGCGAATTACAAAAAACTGGCCTTCATGAAGAAGGCCATAACAGAGCGGGTCGAGCTCCAGGAGGATTCGGTCGATTTGAAGCTGATTGGGTGTTCATTGAACCAGTTGAATCTGACTACTCCGATACTGAATCAGGGCAATGCAGCGATAAAATGTGTCGGGAATATGGCAGTTCAGCTAGCTTACATTTGCTAAACCTGCGTGCTGACCAAACTCTTCAGCTAAAAATAACCTCTTGCCAGACCTGCTTGCTGACCATCTTCAAGGTTAATAAAATTGCCTGCTGACTGCCCAAAAACGCACCCAACCCAACAAATTCATTACACTCATTCCATCTTACACTTGCTTTGTTGTAACATGCGCAGCCTGCGGAGGGGTGGCAGAGTGGTTGAATGCACTGGTCTTGAAAACCAGCGAGGGTGAAAGTCCTCCGAGAGTTCGAATCTCTCCTCCTCCGCCATACTGATTCTTCCAATCGTTCGATAAGCTTCCCGGTTACTCTCCTATCGGTCACCTCCCGATTCACCTGGTGGTGGAGGAAGTGAGAACTGTCCAGTTCGACAGACGCGAAAGCGCGGCAGACGTCGCGTCTTTAGTTAGCGATGCCCGCAGGGTGAGGAATTTGCGTGGGCGCAAATTCCGGTCGATCTCTCCTTTTAATCCCCTGAATTAAACATCCAGAAGGTCGAAATTCATTGATTTTACCCCTGCCATCGGTATCATAATTCTTAGTTACGACAACGGTTTACCCATTTCGGTTTAGCCATTTTTAGTAGCTTGAAATACCAGGCCCAGGTCGCATATTGCAATGAACAGGCTCAGATTCTGCTGGCTGTGCCCCGCATAACTGAATCAAGCCCTAAATCAGGTGGGTTGTTAAACTAAATATTCCTAACTACTGGAGACAACGATGAACGAAGTCGATTTGACCACAGCTCAGGGCCAGGAATCGGTCCTGGCCGTCAATAAAGTTCTAAAGAATACTTATCTGCTGCTTGGCATGACCTTGGCATTTAGCGCCCTGACAGCAGCATTCAGCTTCAACGCACCTGTATTGAGCCCATGGGTATTTCTCATTGGGGCCTATGGCTTCCTATTTGCTACTCATGCACTCGCTAACAGTCCCTGGGGATTATTAACAACATTTGGATTTACTGGTTTCATTGGCTATGGCATTGGCCCATTAATCGGATTCTTGCTATCTACGCAATCCGGAAGTGAAATTGTAATGACCGCACTCGGTGGTACGGCGTTTATATTCTTTGGCCTTTCTGGATGGGTGCTCGCTTCGCGCAAAGATTTTTCTTTTCTAAGAGGTTTTATTGCGGCTGGATGCCTGGTTTTGATCGCAGCCATTCTGATTAGTTTGATTTGGCCTATGCCTGCATTGCAATTGGCTATGTCAGTTGCGTTTATGCTTTTCTCCAGTGCTGTGATTCTTTATCAAACCAGTGAAATCATTCACGGCGGCGAAAGAAACTACTTATTGGCTACTATCACTCTATACGTTTCACTCTATAATATCTTTATGAGTCTGCTGCATTTATTAACGGCATTCTCAGGTGATGATTAAAAAATAGTTTCTTAAGCAAAATTATTGCTAAAGCCTGAGCCCCAGCATGTCTGGGGCTTTTCATTTGAACTGATCTCGTGAAATTCGCAATCGTCATCTATAGCTCCCCCGCTTCGTCTCAAGCCGCCTCTACCGCATTCAGCTTTGTTAAAACTTTGCTTGATGAAGGTCATGAGATATATCGCCTGTTCTTTTTTGCAGATGGAGTAGAGAACGTTAATCGTCTGATTGTTACGCCCCAGGGTGAATTCAATCTGCCTAAGCATTGGCACAAGCTTATTGAAAACTATGCAATAGACTCTGTTGCCTGCGTCAGTTCCGCCATAAAGCGAGGTGTTTTGAATCCGCAGGAAGCGGAGCGATACGAACTGGATACTCATTCACTGTTTAGTAGTTCTGAAATAGCTGGCCTGGGTCAATTAGTAGATGCCGCTGTGAATGCTGATCGACTTGTACAGTTTGGGTGATGTGCAGTGACTGACGCCAGGCATACCTTTACCTTTCTATCTCGTACCGCTCCTTACGGAAGCAACAGGCCCCAGTTGTGTCTTGATGCCGCCCTGGCGACAGCGGTTTTCGAGCAAATTGTAAATTATGTGTTTCTTGATGACGGCGTATATCAACTCCTTAAAGAACAGAATGCAGATGCCATCTACTCCAGGACGTTGAGTAATGCCCTGGAGACGCTAGAACTTTATGGAATCCAGAAGGTGTATGTCGATACCGATTCTTTAAGCGCCAGGCATTTATCCAGGGAAGATCTGATATTGCCAGCGAAAGAGATTTCAGCCAAGGCAATTGCAGATATGATTCATAAATCGGGTCACGTGTTTGTCGTATGACAGTTTTGCATACAGTCAACAAAGCACCTTCGATAAACCTTATCGAGAGATGCGCTGCTTCATTACAGTCGGGTGATGCCGTGCTGTTTCTTGAAGATGGCACTTATCACTGCATGGCACAGAATCTGTTTCAGGACATCAAGTGTGACATTACGATGTATTTCTTAAAGGAAGATATAATTGCCAGAGGTCTGGCTGACAAAGTAAGCGAACACGCCAATCTTGCCAACTACCGTAAATTTGTCGAGCTTTGTGCGAAACATGACAAAGTAATCAGTTGGTTTTAAAGTACGATGGTAGCGTGCGACAAAGAAGGTTATTTGCGAAATCTGGATGATTGGTCGGAGCAAGTGGCAGAATCCATAGCTTTGGATGACGCCATTCGCTTATCCAGCAATCACTGGGAAGTAATCAACTTACTGCGCCGCTATTACAGCCGTTATCAGTCCTCCCCCGCGACGCGTGCCTTAATAACCTATGTAAAGCGGGAACTCGGACCAGATAAAGGAAAGAGTACCTATTTGATGAAGTTATTTGGGGGAAGTGCCGCGAAAACTGCAGCGAAAATTGCTGGTCTGCCTAAACCGGATAATTGTCTTTGAATTAGTCAAGCCTGCACTTTAACTAAGGGAGCCTCTGACTAATATTTGCGAGGCAGTTAGTGCAAGGCAAAAATCAGCGAAAAAGCGCAGTTTACAGGTCATAAATGCGCATTTTGAGCTGGTTTTTAACGCAGCAATAACACCGTAGGTAAAACGTAGGTAATTAATCAGAGGTTCCTAAGGTCGATATCCAGAGCAATCGAGTGCATGGATTTTCGTGCGCATTTCCAGTACAAAAAACGAACAAGTGGCACTCTCTCGTCGATCTGATTCCGAAAATCATAAACTGCTGCCCATCTCCGACGCCACAGAAGCATTCACTCGATTGCCCTCGGTCGATACCAGTCAAGCTGCTTGTGCAAATTGACTACCTCACCAACGATCGTTAGCGTTGGTGCCGTTAGTTTAGAGTGTTCAACTAACTCTGCAATAGTCAGCAGGTTTCCAATTATTATTCTTTGTGTCTCCAGAGTTCCCTGCTGAACCACTGCAACAGGCATATCAGGTTTTACCCCTGCGCTGATTAAACCTTTGCATATGGTGCTTAAGCCTACCAGACTCATATAAAAAACCAGGGTTTGTTTGTCTGCCGTTAAAGAGGACCAATCTAACTCATTTTCCCCTTCTTTTAAGTGCCCCGGTAAAAAGTGGACCGAATGTGCATAGTCTCGATGGGTTAAAGGGATGCCGGCATAGGCAGCACAGCCGGTAGCTGCTGTTACGCCAGGAACAATCTGAAAAGGAATCCGAGCTGCCGCCAGAGTTTCGATTTCTTCCCCGCCACGGCCGAAAATGAAAGGATCCCCTCCTTTTAACCTAAGTACGCGTTTGCCTTGTTCGGCATAGTCCACCAGCATCTGATTGATATGCTTTTGGGCAACACTTTTCCTGGCGAACTGTTTTCCAACATGAATCTTCTCTGCATCAGGCCTGATGCGTTTCAAAATTGCTTCAGAAACCAGACGATCGTAAAGGACAACATCCGCCTTGAGCATTAAACGCAGTGCCCGTAATGTCAGCAAATCAGGATCTCCAGGACCAGCGCCCACTAAATAAACTTCACCGCTGGTGGCATCTGCTGCTACTGCCTCAGATAACATTGCATCAATTGTGGTTCTTGCTCGCTCTTGGTCGCCGTTGTAAACCAATTCTGGCACTTCGCTTTCCAGAACCGATTCCCAAAATTTCAACCTTGCAGAAAATTTATGCAGACGCTGCTTTACTTTGGCCCTATAGGAGCCCAGAAGTCTGGCCAAACGATCAATTCTGCCTGGCAGCATGGTCTCATTGAGTTCTTTGATTTGGCGTACGAGCACAGGCGAAGTGCCACCGCTGGAAATAGCCACCAGTAACGGAGACCGATCTATGATTGCAGGCATGATGAATGAGCAGAGATGAGGTTGATCAACAACATTCACAGGAATGTCGCGTTCTGTAGCCGCCTCGCTGACGGCAAGGTTAACCGTTTCGTTGTCGGTTGCGGCCACGACGAGTGCCGCAGAATCGATCATCTGTGGCTCGAACTCAGCTTTGATGACACGGACAGTACTCTGCTCAGATAACTCTTCAATACGATCGTCGAATGCCGTGGCAATGATGCGGGGTTTGCATCCAGCTCTAATCAATAGGCTGGCTTTGCGAAACGCTACCTCACCGCCTCCTACCACAACACATTTCTTGCCCCTGATGTTCCAGAATATAGGAAGCAGATCCATCAGCTGATGATCTCAGTGCCATTCATGTAAGGCTGTAAGGCTTTAGGTATGGCAACACTGCCATCGGCTTGCTGGAAATTCTCCAGAATGGCTACCAGAGTTCGTCCTATGGCGAGACCTGACCCATTTAAGGTGTGAACGAGTTCAGGTTTACCAGTGGCTGGGTTACGCCATCGGGCCTGCATGCGGCGTGCCTGAAAGTCTGTGTAGTTACTGCAGGAAGAAATTTCGCGATAACAATCCTGGGAAGGAAGCCAGACTTCTAAATCGTACGTTTTAGACGCACCAAACCCTAAATCGCCGCCACACAGTATTACCTTTCTATAAGGCAGCGCTAGATCCTGCAGGATAGATTCAGCATGACCGGTGAGCTCTTCCAGTGCTTCACCTGAAGTTTCAGGGGCCACTATCTGTACCAGTTCGACTTTTTCAAACTGATGCTGCCTGATCATGCCTTTAGTATCTTTGCCGTAACTCCCCGCTTCAGATCGAAAGCATGCCGTGTGGCAAACGTATTTGAGAGGCAATGAATCCGCGTCAACAATTTCATCTCTTACCAGATTAGTCACTGGCACTTCGGCAGTAGGAATCAGGTAATAATCCTGCTCGACCCTTAGTTTAAATAAATCTTCTTCAAATTTTGGTAACTGTCCTGTACCTGCCAGTGAATCCTGATTCACGATATAGGGCGCATTGATCTCGATGTAACCGTGGTCATTGGTGTGCCTGTCCAGCATAAACTGTTCCAAGGCGCGGTGCAGGTGCGCAACCGCCCCTTTTAGCACAACAAATCGAGAACCAGTTAACTTACTTGCATTTGCAAAGTCCAATCCGGCTAACTGCTCACCAATTTCTGTATGATCTTTGATTGGAAAATCAAACTGAGGAATGGTGCCCCATTGACTTACCTCTACATTACCGGATTCATCATTGCCTTCCGGTACATCTGCATGGGGGATATTTGGCACTCCTGCAAGGTAATCACTGAACTCATTTTGTAAGCTTCCAAGCAGCTCTTTCTTTTCTTCCAATTCCTGTTTCAGGTTTTCCATAGCATTCAGAATTTCGGATATATCTTCGCCCGTTGCTTTCGCCTTACCTATTTCCCTGGAACGGGAATTGCGCTCATTTTGCAAAGCCTCTGTATCTAACTGTAGAGATTTGCGCTGAGCGTCCAGCTCTGCCAACCGCGAGACATCTAACTCAAATTTCTTCTTTTTGAGCAACTCTGCAATTTGATCTGGTTCAGATCTAATCCGTTTGGGGTCTAACATGGTTGATTCCTGAGCTATCAGCCCTGACGGGCTCAGCATCTGTGTTAGAAAACAATCCTCGCCAATACCAACCCTGTATACGCGGCGAGCAGGCAGCTAACGAAACTGCCCAGGATGTAAAAAAGAGCGGTATTGTAGTGACCTTCCTGAAACAACAAAAGAGCATCCAATGAGAAAGTCGAAAAAGTTGTCATGGCCCCTAACAGGCCGACTATAAGAATCTGCCTATATAGCTCGGAAAGTAGGGATTTTTCAGTAATGACTACAAATAAGACCCCAATAAGCAGACTCCCCAGAATGTTTACCGCGAGGGTTCCCAAGGGCAGTGTTGAGGAGCTGTGTTCTTGAACAGTGCCGCTAACCCAGTATCTGGCAACAGCTCCAATTG
The DNA here is from genome assembly GCA_965198435.1 of uncultured Pseudohongiella sp. GTDB lineage: Bacteria > Pseudomonadota > Gammaproteobacteria > Pseudomonadales > Pseudohongiellaceae > UBA9145. Next base: position 2,218,375 of record OZ240664.1, read on the forward strand.
CGCCGCCGAGAGCTACAGCTAAAAAATTCATCTATGGAACCTCTGATTAATTACCTACGTTGTTATTGCTGCGTTAAAAATCAGCTCAAAATGCTCATTTGACCTATAAACTGCGCTTTTTCGCTGATTTTTGCCTTGCACTAACTGCCTCGCAAACATTAATCAGAGGTTCCCTATGCCTTACCAATGACTATGAGACTGTTTACCTGGCTTTGATCAGTCGCCGGTGCTGTTATCGATTACCTCTATACCATCTGGAATGTCGAACCCAAATTGGGAATCGCTTAGCGGTTCGTTTTGTTCAACTTGCTGGAATTCCCAAACGGTTCTTTGACCATTCTTATTTACTATGCGAATAGTATCTAATTTACTTTCACTAAAACTGATAGTAATAAGCTCATACACGCTGTCTGCTGCAAATGGGACAAGATCAAAAGCAATGTATGTATCGTTCTCTGATGGCTGCGTCTGTATACTGTACTTTTCCTGCAAACTTTCAGTTTCACCACTGAGTAAGCGAGCGGCCAATTCAGATCGACTGCTATCCCAGTCTTCAAGTACAACCTGTTCTAAATCGGGTTGATAGTTCCAAAGCGTAGAACCGTCTGTAACTACCAGTTCGGGAAATGGATGCAATGTTTCCCAGTAGAATCCGTTAGGCCGCTTAAGGTGCATTTGAATCAGACTTTCTTCCAAAACACCGCCATCCGATTCAACTATCAACTGCAGGACTTCCGCACTGAGAGTGTCAATATCATCCAGCAGAGATTCTAAATCCTCAAGCGCGGATTGTTGTGCAAGGCTAAATCCACTTGTTGCCAGGAGAACACAGGCTGCTGCCAGAGCACGGAAAAACCTCTGGTAATAAATCATAAGGAAAAAAGATTAGTCGCGAGGTGGGGGTGGAGCAATAATTTCACGGGAACCGTTGCTATTCATTTCTGATACTACCCCAGCCGCCTCCATTGATTCAATCATGCGCGCTGCCCGGTTATATCCGATGCGTAATTTACGCTGCACAGCCGAGATAGAAGCTTTACGAGACTCGGTAACAAATCGTACTGCCTCATCGTAGAGGGCATCCGCTCCCTCACTGTCTTCGCCTCCCATGCTACCGCCAAGCATGTCGCTGTCTTCCGCGCTACGAGTCACTGCATCGATATAGACGGGTTCACCTCGCTTTTTCCAGTCAGCAACCACCCGATGCACTTCCTCATCGCTAACGAAGGCCCCGTGTACACGGGTAGGAACACCGCCACCCGGGGGTAAAAACAGCATATCCCCATGCCCCAGGAGTTGTTCTGCACCGCCCTCTCCCAGAATTGTGCGGGAATCAACTTTTGATTGCACCATAAACGATAGGCGAGTCGGTACATTGGCTTTTATCAGGCCAGTCAGCACATCAACCGATGGACGTTGGGTTGCAAGGATGAGATGTATTCCTGCTGCCCTTGCCTTCTGAGCAATGCGAGCAATTAATTCTTCAACTTTCTTGCCCACTACCATCATCATGTCTGCCAATTCATCAACGACAACAACAATGCAAGGCAAGGCATCCAGTTCAGGGGCAGACTGCTCTTCTTCCAGCAGCATAGGATCTGGTTTCCAGGTTGGATCTACCACAGGCTTGCCAGCTTTCTTCGCCTCCACGACTTTCTTATTAAAGCCAGCCAGATTGCGAACCCCTAGCGCTGACATCAATTTATAGCGTCTTTCCATTTCCGCTACGCACCAGCGTAATCCGTTGGCGGCATCTTTCATGTCGGTGATCACCGGAGTGAGCAGATGCGGTATGCCGTCGTACACGGACAATTCCAGCATCTTGGGATCAATCATGATGACCCGAACCTGTTCAGGTGTAGATTTGAACAGCAGGCTGAGAACCATGGCATTAATGCCAACAGACTTACCGGAGCCTGTGGTGCCCGCTACCAGCAAGTGAGGCATTTTGGCCAGATCTACGATTACCGGTTTGCCCACGATGTCATGACCCAGAGCCATGCTTAAAGTGGAGCCGGCGCGATCAAATTCGACAGATGACAGTACCTGACTGAGTTGAATGATCTCCCGCTTTTCGTTGGGGATTTCAATACCTATAACAGTTTTTCCAGGTATCACTTCCACAACACGTACCGACACAACAGCGAGGGAACGCGCCAGGTCCTTGGCAAGATTGGTAATTCGGCTCACTTTAACCCCGGGTGCTGGCTGCACTTCAAAACGCGTAATCACCGGACCAGGATTTACTGCCGTCACCTCGATCTCAATGCCGAAATCTTTCAACTTCAACTCCAGAAGCTTGGACATCGCTTCCAGCGATTCCTTGGAGAAACCGGCTTCATTGATTTCTACCCAGGCATCCAGCAATCCAATAGCAGGCAACTCTTTAATGGACGTGGCCTCGAATAAAGTGCCCTGTCGTTCTTTTTCCACTCGCTTGCTCTTCACGACTTCCTTCAGTGTCGGCGCTTTTATAGTGGGCGGTATCCGTTTCTTTTCTTTTGCAATATGGATATCCAGGACTTTCCTGCGGAACTCAAGGCGCTCTTTCTTGGCGGCTTCCTGCTTACGCTCTTCGACCCATTTGAGGGCCTTGGTACGAACCGCCGTGGTAAGCTGGATAGTGATGAGACCAAGTTTATCCACCACATTTAACCAGGAGATTGCAGCGTTGATAGTTAAACCAAACAAGAAGATAGCCAGCAAAAGTAAAGTACTTCCCAATACTGCCAGCAGAGGAACTGTAATATCTGCAACGATAGAGCCTAGTACGCCGCCCGCAATGTAAGGCGCATCTTCAGGAATTTCGAAATGCAGGGTTGCTAATCCGCACGCGGCCAGCATCAATAAAACAAAGCCCCCTGCTTTGATACTAAACAGCAGCCAGGAGAATTCAGCTTCCAGTTCATGCTCACGAAATGAGGTATAAACCTTGAAAGCAAGCATTGCTGGAAATGCATAGGCCAGATAACCAAACAGGTCTAACAGAATATCCGCAAGCCAGGCACCATAGATGCCAACTGAATTATTAATTTCGCCACCGGTACCGGTTGTGGTATGTCCGGGGTCAGCCGGTGAATAGCTAACTAAAGCGATTAACAGGAAAAGTGCCAGAAGAAAGTAGACGATAAGGCTACCCTCACGTACCAGGCGCTGCATGAGAGTATTAACTTCTGCCTTCGGATCCGGTTTGTTGGTCACAGCATTCTTCAACTTTTTCAGAGACCTGCGAATAGTTTATATAAGAGTTTCTAGAAAATACATGCACACTGCTGACATGTTTCTTGTCATATGCCTGAGAGTTGGGCAGTAATAATCTACTATCATTTTACCCATCTAAGGAACCTCTGATTAATTACCTACGTTGTTATTGCTGCGTTAAAAATCAGCTCAAAATGCGCATTTATGCCCTATAAACTGCGCTTTTTCGCTGATTTTTGCCTTGCACTAACTGCCTCGCAAACATTAATCAGAGGCTCCCTAACAGTTATCGGGCGAAAGTCTCTTTGGATTAAGGGTTAGCAGCAGGATTCCCCGAGAAATGGGCGCCATTGCCTGAAGAATAAATATACAGTTTTATTCACGCGGTCTTTAAAACCCTGCGATCGCCTCTACATTACAGGCAAGGTATCAGTCGCCCATATTAGTAAGGAAACGGCATATGTCAGAAATTCAACACCACCGTCTTATCATTCTCGGTTCAGGCCCCGCAGGTTACACCGCTGCAGTGTATGCTGCCCGCGCAAACCTGTACCCAATCGTGATTACAGGAATGGTACAAGGTGGCCAGCTAACCACTACAACCGATGTGGATAATTGGCCAGGAGATGTTGAAGGTCTGCAGGGTCCTGCCTTGATGGAAAGGATGAAAGATCATGCCGAGAGGTTTGCTACTAAAGTAGTTTTTGATCACATCAATAAAGTAGATTTGAGTGAACGACCCTTTCAATTGCAGGGCGATTCTGCCACCTACACTTGCGATGCTTTGATCATTGCTACCGGAGCCTCAGCACAATACCTGGGTCTTGAGTCGGAAACTGCGTTTATGGGCAAAGGTGTAAGCGCCTGCGCTACCTGCGATGGTTTCTTCTATCGTAACAGGCCCGTGGCTGTAATTGGTGGCGGCAACACCGCTGTTGAAGAAGCACTCTATCTATCCAACATTTGTTCTCACGTGACTTTGGTGCATCGCAGAGATGCCCTGCGTGCAGAAAAGATCCTGCAGAAAAAGCTCTTCGACCGTGTAGAGGAGGGCAAAGTCATAATAGCCTGGGACAATACCCTGGAAGAAGTCCTGGGGGACGATATGGGGGTCACTGGTATCAACATTAAGAGCACCAGGGACGAATCTATCCAGAAACTGGACGTGGATGGCGTGTTTATCGCCATAGGCCATGTGCCGAATTCTGAGATATTCCAGGACCAGCTGGAAATGAAAAACGGCTATGTTGTTATTAACAGCGGTACCGGCGGAAATGCCACCGAAACCAGTGTGCCGGGAGTCTTTGCTGCCGGTGATATCGCTGACCAGGTTTATCGCCAGGCCGTTACAAGTGCGGGCTTTGGCTGCATGGCGGCTCTGGATGCCGAGAAATTCCTGGACGTATGATATCACTTCCAGCTTAACCATGGCGCTACCCTGGCTCGACCCAAAGGTGATCGAGTTCCCTGATATCGAAACAGCGCTGAAGGAACCAGAGGGGCTGCTGGCAGCCGGTGGCGCTCTGACTACAGACTGGCTGTTAGAAGCTTATCAACGCGGCATATTCCCCTGGTATGAAGCAGGTCAGCCAATTTTGTGGTGGTCTCCTGACCCACGGCTGGTGCTCTTTCCCAAACGCTTAAGAATTTCCCGCAGCCTTCGAAAATCAATCAACAACAACCCCTACCAGTTTTATATCAATAAAGATTTCCGCACGGTCATTGAATCTTGTGGAGCACAACGAGTCACCTCTCCGGGCACCTGGATTACCCCGGAAATGGCCGATGCCTATTTAAAGCTACATGAACAGGGTTTTGCACATTCATTTGAAGTGTGGCGTGAGGATGAGTTAGCCGGTGGTCTATATGGCGTCGCTTTAGGCAAAATATTTTTTGGGGAATCCATGTTCAGCCGTGAATCCAACACTTCCAAACTTGCTTTGGTAGGACTTGTCAGCAAAATGGCACAATGGCAATTTGAAGTCATTGATTGTCAAATCAGCAGCGAACATTTGAAGGCCTTGGGCGCAGAGGAAATTCCCCGACACGAATTCAGCGGGTTTCTAAGTAGGTACTGCAACGGCGAGAGCGCAATTCAATGGCCGCAAAATGAAGAGATTCAGTTAGGCAACAACCAGACATGCAGTCAAATTCAAAGAACATAAGCTCGATTAGGTTGTTTCGCACTTCTCCGCATCTCTGTAGTTACAAATCTAATGAACAGGCTGCTACTGTCTTTGTAGATCCAGATTTGGTAATCGATCGCCACCTTAACAGCAAATTGAGCGAATTGGGCTATCGCCGCAGCGGCGCTCACCTGTACCGACCCGATTGTGATTATTGTCAGGCATGTATCTCTTGCCGCATACCAGTCGAGCAATTCAGTTTTAGTCGCTCTCAACGGCGAGTGCTTAATCGCAATAAAGATCTGCATGTTGTCGGGCAGAGTGATTTAACTGTTGATGGCGCTTACGACCTGTATAGCCGCTACATCGATAGCCGCCATGCTGATGGCGACATGTTTCCGGCATCAGAGGAACAATTTGAAGCGTTTATAAAAACCAAAACTGTGGACACACGGTTTTATCTTTTTTATCAACGAGAAAAACTCATCGCAGTCAGTGTAGTGGATGAATTAAAACAAGGCCTGTCGGCTGTCTACACATTTTTCGATCCTGATGAATCCCATCGATCCATGGGTAAATATGCAATCCTTTGGCAGGTCGACAAATGTCAGGAGCTCGGCCTGCCCTATCTGTTCCTGGGCTACTGGATTAAAGGCTGCGCCAAAATGCACTATAAGAGCGATTTTCGGCCTTTAGAGATGCTGCTGGATGGCCGGTGGGTCTTGATCAGGTAGCTTATTGCAGCCGCTCTTTGCTTCAACTCCCAAAATCCGGCAAAATGCGCCCGCTGCAATCAGCTCTGGAGGGCTAATGGCTAAAGAAGATCAAATCGAAATGGAAGGTGAAGTTGTGGACACCCTTCCGAACACCATGTTTCGCGTTAAGCTCGAGAATGGTCATATCGTTACCGCTCACATCTCAGGCAAGATGCGCAAGAACTACATTCGCATTTTGACAGGAGACCAGGTTAGAGTAGAACTCACTCCTTATGATTTGACCAAAGGTCGAATCACTTATCGAGCGCGATAGCCCTCTCAATCAGAAAATCAGTCACTCAGCAGGTTTCGAGTTGGTGTATGTGTCGCACCAACTCAAAGTTTCTCTGAAGTGAGTTCTTTTTCAGTGGCGGGTTTCTTTCCTTTGATCTCAATCTCAATGTCCTTGCTGGCAGTTACGTAAACATCGCCACCATTCGCCAGATCGCCGAACAGGATATCTTCCGCAAGCCCTTTCTTAAGTTTTTCCTTAACCAGTCTAGCCATCGGCCTTGCACCCATGGATTCGCTGTATCCATGCTCAACAAACCAATCGACTGCTGTATTATCAACATGCAGCATGACGTTCTTTTCATCCAGTTGAACTTGAAGATTCACAAGGAACTTATCCACTATCGTGCGAATCGTCTCGTGCGACAAAGCGCCAAACTGAATAATGCCGTCAAGTCGATTGCGAAATTCCGGCGTAAACGCTTTCTTGATGATTTCCATACCATCAGTACTGTGATCCTGCTCGGTGAAACCAATGGATGCACGAGACATTTCCTGCGCACCTGCATTAGTTGTCATCACTAAAATCACATTCCGAAAATCGGCTTTGCGTCCATTGTTATCAGTCAGGGTTCCATGGTCCATGACTTGCAATAACAAATTGAAAACATCCGGGTGGGCTTTCTCTATTTCATCAAGCAGTAGAACACAGTGGGGGCTCTTGGTGATTGCCTCAGTCAGTAAACCGCCCTGGTCGAAACCTATATAACCGGGAGGCGCACCGATCAGTCGCGAAACTGTATGCCGTTCCATGTACTCCGACATATCGAACCGAACCAATTCGATTCCCATTATCTTTGCGAGCTGACGGCTGACTTCCGTCTTACCGACACCAGTTGGACCGGCAAACAGGAATGAGCCGATAGGCTTTTCACCCTCATTAAGCCCTGCGCGGGACAGTTTTATGGCGGTGCATAAGGAATCAATGGCTTCATCCTGTCCGAACACAACCATCTTCAAATTAGATTCAAGGTTTTTCAGCGCGTCAATGTCGGAATTGGAAACATGCCTGGGCGGAATCCTGGCCATCGAAGCAACCACTTTCTCCATATCAGTAACATTAATAATCTTCTTCCGCTTACTTACCGGCAATAACCGTTGATATGCCCCCGCCTCGTCGATTACATCGATGGCTTTATCAGGCATGTAACGGTCGTTAATGTAACGATCAGCCAGTTCTGAAGCCGCTTTAAGCGCTTTATCGCTATAACGCAAATCATGATGATCTTCAAAGCGTGACTTTAAGCCTTTCAAAATACGATAAGTGGTATCGACATCGGGTTCGTCCACGTCAATCTTCTGGAATCGGCGCGATAAGGCTCGATCTTTTTCAAAAATACCCCGGTATTCCTGGTAGGTAGTGGACCCGATGCAGCGTAACTGACCTGACGTTAGCACAGGCTTCAGCAAATTAGACGCATCCATCACGCCACCAGAAGCAGCTCCAGCGCCGATAATGGTATGAATTTCATCAATGAACAAAACAGCGTGTTGGTTTTTATTAAGCTCGGCAAGGAGTGCTTTGAATCGCTTTTCAAAGTCCCCCCGGTATTTTGTTCCTGCCAGGAGCGCACCTAAATCCAGCGAATAGATAACACTATCTTCCAATACCTCAGGCACTTCTTTCTCAACGATGAGTTTAGCTAAGCCTTCGACAACTGCAGTTTTACCAACACCTGACTCACCAACGAGCAGTGGATTATTCTTTCTTCTGCGAGAAAGAATTTGTACAACACGAGTAACTTCGTCTTCACGACCTATTAAGGGGTCAATCCGCCCACTTTCTGCCTCAGCATTAAGGTTTGTTGCGAAACTTTCAAGCGGATTTCCTGATGACTCTCTCATGGATTCTTCATCAGCCTGTTCATGAGACCGTTCATTATCGCCCGCATGCCCTGGTATTTTGGAAATTCCATGGGTGATGTAATTCACTACATCAATTCGAGCAATGTCCTGCTGCCTGAGAAAGTAAACGGCCTGACTCTCCTGTTCAGAAAATATAGCCACCAGCACATTTGCGCCAGTAACTTCTCGTTTCCCAGATGACTGCACATGGAACACAGCGCGTTGCAGTACACGCTGAAAACCCAATGTGGGCTGTGTCTCTCTGCTGGTTTCTGTTTCAGGGATAAGTGGTGTCGTTGCATCGACGAAATCAGTAAGCGCGCTGCGTAGCCTGATCAGATCGCAATCGCAAGCAATAAGCACGCTGGATGCTACTTCGTTATCAAGTAACGCAAGCAATAGATGCTCTACGGTCATGAATTCATGCCGTTTCTTACGCGCTCCTTTGAATGCGTAATTTAAGGTTGTTTCTAAATCTTTACTTAGCATACGGTCTCGTCTAAGGAACCTCTGATTAATTACCTACGTTGTTATTGCTGCGTTAAAAATCAGCTCAAAATGCGCATTTATGACCTATAAACTGCGCTTTTTCGCTGATTTTTGCCTTGCACTAACTGCCTCGCAAACATTAATCAGAGGCTCCCTAATTCGTAATCCTGTATTGATACTATCTGTCAACTTCAACGGAACAAAGGAGCGGCTGTTCACATTCTCGGGAATAATCATTCACCTGGGCTGCTTTGGTTTCTGCGACATCTTTACTATACACACCGCAAACCCCCTTTCCCTCTGTATGTACTTTAAGCATTATCTGCGTCGCTTTCTCCACATTCATATTAAAGAACGATCTTAGTACGTCTACGACGAAATCCATTGGTGTGTAATCATCATTGATGAGAATCACCTTATAAAGAGGCGGCTGTTTAAGTTTCGGTTTTTCGGTAGTTGTTGCTACCCCCGTAGCATCCCCATCCCCCAGATCATCTTTAGAGTTGTTTGGGCGCATAGGAAGTTTGCTCATCTGAAATTCTACTAAATGTTTGCTTCGCATTTTTGTTTCTTAGGTTAAGGCCGAGGATTTCACTAGCATCAGAATAGGAATATTTTGCGCCAGAACCGAATTCCTGGAAAGAGCTTTATCAGCTGATCCTCAGGGCACAGATTCTATAACTTCCTGCCATTATTTGGGGTTAATTCTTATAATCTCAAGCACCTGCGCACGATTCAGGGGTAGCACCATCGAGACAGGATTTTGACATTCCTATAGTGATAGTGTATAGCGTTAAGTGAATGGCTGGGGCCACTCACAGCAACACCCGAAAAATAATTAAAACAAATAATAACAGGCACGGAGTAGGCAATGAGTACCGGGCAAGTTAAATGGTTCAATAATGCTAAAGGATTTGGCTTTATTTTACCGGACGATGGAGGCGACGATTTGTTCGCCCACTATTCAGCGATTGGCATGGAAGGCTATAAGACTTTAAAAGCTGGTCAACTGGTTTCGTTTGATACCGTTGAAGGGCCTAAAGGATTACATGCAGCCAACATCAAACTGATATCTGGCTCCGCCGATAGTCCATCCTCAAAAAACACTGAATCGCAACCTGCGGAGTCAATTGCAGCCGCCAAGTTAAGCTAAACGCTCAGTAAGACATCCACTACAGGTTGCAGGTATTTACCCTGCGCCTGTGGTCAGTGCGATGTTAACTTATTGTTGTCTTACACTTAGGGAGCCTCTGATTAATGTTTGCGAGGCAGTCAGTGCAAGGCAAAAATCAGCGAAAAAGCGCAGTTTATAGGTCATAAATGCGCATTTTGAGCGGATTTTTAACGCAGCAATAACAACGTAGATAATTAATCAGAGGTTCCCTGGAAAGCATTGTTCGCGCTGAACTGTGTATCGTGTACCTATCCTATTGTTATCTGACGGCTGAAAATTCCCTGCCATCATAATGATCATTCTATTCAATAAACCATTCGGTGTGCTATCTCAGTTCTCGGGCGACGAGCCCGACGCAACGCTGTCAGCTTACATATCAATACCAAAGGTCTATGCCGCAGGTCGATTAGATAAGGATTCAGAAGGGCTGCTGGTGTTAACCGATGATGGCGCACTACAGCAGCGCATCTCCCATCCCCATTACAAGCAGATAAAAACCTACCTGGTTCAGGTAGAAGGAATTGCTGATGATGAAGCCCTGGAAAATCTTAGAAATGGAGTCGAGCTAAGGGATGGCAGGACACTGCCAGCCAAAGTTAAAGTGATTGCTGAACCTCAGTTATGGGAGAGAGTCCCACCGGTTAGATTTCGTAAGAATGTCCCCACTTCCTGGTTAAAACTCACCATCAAAGAAGGTAAGAACCGACAAGTGCGACGTATGACAGCCGCAGTAGGCTACCCTACTCTGCGGCTGGTTAGGTATTCAGTAGGTGATTGGGGTTTGGGGAAACTACAACCTGGCGAGTGGATTGAGATAGAAAGCTAATTAATGTAAGCCTTTTACCAGGGCCTGTTCACACTACTTGAGTGGCAGGGCAATCGACTGAATGGATTTTCGCGCACACTTCCAGCACAAAAAGTGAACAAGTGACACTCCCTCGTCGATCTGGGTTCGAAAATTATCAACTTCTGCTCATCTTCGACGCGACAAAGGCGTTCACTCGATTGCCCTGACTTGAGTGGCCTCTGTTGTGACTAAAAAAGCGCCAATTGAGGCACGAGGAGCGTGGTTTGGTGATTCCAAATGAGCGATGAGCAACGACAAGTGGCGCTTTTTAGCCACAACCCGAAGGGCCAGGCGCATTTTTGTGTCCAGCAAGGCAGAAAGAGCGCCTTATATAGATATATACAAGCGATTGATAACGAAGCGGGGCGCAAAAATGCTCACTAGCAGAGACGACTCAAGTAGTGTGAACAGGCCCTAGTTGCGCCAACGCTTGATTGCGTCAGCATCAGTTTGTCGTGCCTGTACCCAATCTGTGGATTTGTCCGTCTTTTGCTTCTTCCAAAACGGTGCCTTGCTTTTTAGATAATCCATCATGAATTGGGCGGCTTTGAAAGCAGCATATCTATGTGCGCTTGCGGTTGCCACCAACACGATTTGATCACCAGGTTTTAATTCCCCAACCCGATGCACGATGCGTATCGCTAACAGAGGCCATTTTTCATCAGCTTGCCGGGCAATTTCTGCCAGGCTTTTCTCCGTCATGCCGGGATAATGTTCCAGGGTCAGTGTTCGTATTGCATCGGCTGAATCTTCTGTATAAAACTCCCGAACCAACCCTGTGAATGTCACGATAGCTCCAGAATCTCCAGCGATTTTCCGAACGCCTGCGTACTCGACGGATAAATCAAAATCGGATTCTTGAACTGTTATACCGATGCGTTTCATTGGAGACTTATCCTCCAGTCATCGGTGGGAAAAACGCAACCTCATCACCTGAGGAAAGTGGATAAGTCTTATCTACAACTGTTTGATTTACCGCGACCAGCAACGGGTTGTCTGATTCATTCAGCGCTTTAAATACAGCATCTTGAGCAGAGAGCAACTGTACCAAATCTGCGACCGTAGCAACTTCTCCAGACCAAGGCACTTGATCCTTATCCCGGTCCAAAGCTTCTCGTACACTTGCGAAGTAATGCACTTCCAATACTTCCAACACGGTCTATGTCGCCTCCAGACGCTTGTAGTGACCGTGCTTGCCGCCTTCTTTTTCCAGCAGACAGATGCCGCCGATTACCATCTCTTTATCAACAGCCTTGCACATATCGTAGACCGTTAACGCAGCAACGGATACTGCGGTTAAGGCTTCCATCTCAACACCGGTCCTGCCAGTTACCTTGCAGTTCGCCGATATATTTATCCGATTACCCGCCTCATCAAGAGTCAAATCAACCTGCACCTTGTTCAACATAAGCGGATGACACAGGGGAATTAATTGCGCGCATTGTTTTGCGGCCTGGATTCCTGCTACTCGACTGATACTCAATACATCGCCTTTCTTATGGCTGCCTTCGGCAATTAGTCGCAGCGTCTCAGGCTCCATAGACACATGGCCAACAGCGGTAGCAGTTCGCGCTGTGTCGGCCTTTTTGCCTACGTCGACCATATTGGCATTGCCTTCCTGATCAAGATGAGTGAGTTGTGTGGCCATTTCATGTTGCCCCGAGTGATATTGGGCGTATTATCCCCTGTTCGCTGTTGCAGCTAAAGTCAAAAGTATGAGAATTGATCTCAGCTAAAAGTTTTATCACACTGAAAGCGCCTAAGGAGCCTCTGATTAATGTTTGCGAGGCAGTTAGTGCAAGGCAAAAATCAGCGAAAAGCGCAGTTTATAGGCCATAAATGCGCATTTTGAGCGGATTTTTAACGCAGCAATAACAACGTAGGTAATTAATCAGAGGTTCCCTAATTTATTCAGTAAGTGCCCGATATCAATGTCAGACTTACCTCATACAACCGTGGCCACCGTCGTCGTATTGGAAAACAAATTCCTTATGGTTCGTGAAAGCGACAAAGGTCACCTGGTTTATAACCAACCAGCAGGCCACCTGGAAACTGGAGAGACATTGGTGGAAGCGGCACGGCGCGAGACTTTGGAAGAAACCGGTTGGCATGTCGAAATTATCAGCTTGCTTGGTATTTATCAGCATTTTGCTGAAACTAACGGAGTTACCTACATACGACATTGTTTTGTCGGGAGACCGCTGGAAGACGACAAGGCTGCAATCCTCGATTCAGATATCGAATCTGTACATTGGCTGACTGAGAGTGAAATCAAAGGCCTGCAGGATACACTTCGAAGCCCTATGGTCTGGCGTGCAATCGAAGATTTTCGGTCTGGAAAATCCTATCCACTCGATTTGATCAAGTTATGAGCGAACAACAACCAGCAGCAGCACACCAAGACCCGGCGTCATTGCGTGTCATTGTCGGGATGTCAGGTGGTGTGGATTCCTCAGTGTCTGCTCATCTTTTAAAAACCCAGGGCTATCAGGTTGAAGGTGTGTTCATGAAGAACTGGGAGGAAGATGATGGCACTGAGTATTGCACTGCCAAAGCCGATCTTGCAGATGCTCGGGCAGTGTGTGATCGACTGGACATCCCGCTGCATACTGCCAATTTTTCCGCTGAATATTGGGACAATGTGTTTGAACACTTCTTAAAAGAATATCGAGCGGGTCGAACCCCGAATCCTGATGTTTTGTGCAACAAAGAAATAAAATTCAAAGCCTTCCTGGAATACGCTCAGGAGCTCGGTAGCGACTTAATCGCAACCGGACACTATGTGCGACGCAGCGATATGGGTGGGGAAACACATCTGCTAAAAGGTCTTGATAGGGATAAAGATCAAAGCTATTTCCTCTGTGAAGTCGGTGAAACCTGTTTGAAACAAAGTTTGTTCCCGGTGGGAGGCTTGCGTAAATCACAAGTCAGACAGATTGCATCAGAGTTACACCTCGCTACTTGTGACAAGAAAGACAGCACGGGAATTTGTTTTATCGGTGAGCGCAGGTTTAAAGATTTCCTGGAAACCTATTTGCCTGCACAACCTGGAGATATAGAAGCTGTTGATGGCAGCCTGCTGGGCCAACATGCCGGGCTGATGTACTACACACTTGGGCAAAGACAGGGACTGGGTATCGGGGGTGTGAAAAATCGCCCGGAAGCACCCTGGTATGTTGTCAGCAAAGACTTAAGCAGGAATGTATTAATTGTGTCGCAAGGCAATGAAAACCAAGGGCTACTTTCTTCTCAGCTTATTGCCCAGGCACCAAACTGGATTAATCATGAGCCCCCCGAATTACCGTTGCAGTGCGCTGCGAAAATCCGTTATCGCCAACAGGACCAGGCCTGTGTCGTTAAACTTCTCGATCAAGACTCAGATTCCGGTGCGGTTAAGGTACGCTTTGAACAATCCCAACGGGCAGTTACTCCGGGTCAATACATAGTGTTTTACCAGGACGAGCGCTGTTTAGGAGGCGCAATTATCGATGCTTACAGCTAGCTCTCTAAATAAATGGGAACAACAGTTAGTGGCCCTTGCCGCAGTTTCACAATGTGCTGCATTAGTGCGCGACCTGGCTTATCAAGGCCAGGTTCCACAGGATCAGATGGCGGCTTGTATCAACCCGCTCATCCAGCTGCAGGCTCCCGGCATAGATCATATTTATCCTGAGCCTGGTGCTCTAAGTCGTGGATTTCAAACACTTCAGGACATGTTCAGCAACGACAGATTACAAGCATATGGTGAAACCATCCGCTATACACTGGACATGCTTCTGCTGCGCAATAAGTTAATGGCTGACTCTTCCATGCAGGACACCCTGCGTCGGCGTTTGCAGTACCTGGACCCATTTCCCAGTTCGTTGCCTGAGGAAAGCAACGATAACCAGGGCGATGACACAGAGAACAAACTGTTTTCTCTTCAGGAACACATTTTGGAGCAGCTTGCCAACTTGTATCAGGATACAATCAGTACGCTCTCGTACCGGATTCAGGTACAGGGAAAAATCGACAATCTTAAAAACGAACGCATTGCTAACAGCATTCGCGCATTGCTGTTAGCGGGAATTCGTTCTGCAGTTTTATGGTACCAGCTTGGAGGCCGTCGCTGGCGGCTGGTGGTGCACCGAAAACGCATAAAGGAAACGGCAAACAGTCTGCACAGGAGCCTGATTGCACCGGTATAGGAAAATACAATGACAGACACAGCTTTCAGCCCTTTGTCAGCTATATCCCCAATAGATGGCCGCTATCGGGACAGATGCGAAGCACTAGCCCCCTATTTCTCTGAATTTGGCCTCATTCGTTACCGGGTGATGGTGGAATGTCGCTGGCTGCAAAAGCTGGCAGAAGTCGATTCAATAACAGAACTGGATTCTCTCAACCTGGAACAGATCGTTAAACTCGAAGAACTGCACCAGAATTTTTCTCTCGAAGACGCCAATCGCGTTAAAGAAATAGAGAGCAGAACAAATCACGATGTCAAAGCAGCAGAGTACTTTATTAAAGAGAAACTTGAAAACTCAAAAGATCTGCAGCAGCACCTGGAATTCGTGCACTTCGCCTGCACTTCAGAAGATGTTAATAACCTGGCCTACGCACTCATGCTGATGCAGGCACGCGATCAGGTCATCCTTCCATATATCAAGCAACTGATTGAAACTATTAAACAATTAGCCATAAACTTTGCCGGACAGCCAATGTTGTCGAGAACCCATGGCCAGCCAGCCTCTCCTACCACGATGGGAAAAGAACTGGCCAATGTGGTGTTCCGGCTGCAGCGACAGGCAAAACAAATTGAAGAATCTCCGGTCCTGGGGAAAATCAACGGTGCGGTTGGTAACTACAACGCCCATCTTGCAGCTTATCCAGACGCAGATTGGCCCGGTATTGCGAGTGATTTCGTGGGTTCACTGGGCCTGGGATGGAATCCCTATACCACTCAAATAGAACCGCACGATTATCTGGCAGAAATATTTGATGCCTTCTCCAGGCTTAATACAGTACTTATTGATCTGGCAAGAGATATTTGGGCTTACATTGCCCTTGGATACTTCAGGCAAAAGGCTGTAGAAGGTGAGGTAGGATCTTCTACTATGCCCCATAAAGTGAACCCCATCGATTTCGAGAATGCTGAAGGGAATTTGGGTATGGCAAATGCAGTGATGCAGCATCTGGCGCAAAAACTGCCCATATCTCGCTGGCAGCGAGACCTCACGGATTCTACAGTTCTCAGGAACATCGGTAGCGGTCTGGCACAGAGTTATCTCGCTTATCAATCACTGCAAAAAGGCCTGGGAAAACTTGAACTCAACGCGGCTGCCATTGATGCAGACATCGATGGCTGTTGGGAGATTCTCGCAGAGCCCGTGCAAACAGTGATGCGTCGCTATGGCGTGGCAGAGCCCTATGAAAAGCTGAAAGCGCTCACCCGCAGTAAAGGCATCACTGCAGAAGGTCTCCACAGCTTCATCAAGACGCTTGAGATTCCGGATCAGGCCAAGGCTGATTTACTGGCTTTGACACCTCGCAAATACATTGGCAACGCGATCCAGCAGGCGCAGACTATTTGAAGCATTTTCAATGGAGTTCAAACTTTAGCTTTGAGGAATTCTTAAGGAGCCTCTGATGAATGTTTGCGAGGCAGTGAGTACAAGGCAAAAATCAGCGAAAAAGCGCAATTTATAGGTCATAAATGCGCATTTTGAGCTGATTTTTAACGCAGCAATAACAACGTAGGTAATTAATCAGAGGTTCCTTAAGTGAGTATTGGCAGCAAAAACCGGTACTTATAAAGGGTTTTTTCAGCACTTTTGTTGAACCAGTAGCATCAGCAGAGCTGGCCGGTCTCGCCCTGGAGCAATTCGTTGAGAGCCGACTCGTTCTGTACACCCCGCCAAGCAGCTACCACCTGGAACAGGGGCCTGTTACGGCCGGCCGATTCGACGACCTGGGTAATGAGAACTGAACATTGCTGGTGCAGGCTGTTGATGAATTGATTCCAGAAGTTGCAGAACTGCAGGACTAAAACGGACCTTTAACTTCCTGCCAGATTGGCGCATTGATGATGTAATGACTTCCTTCGCCGCACCCGGCGGTGGCGTAGGGCCGCATTTGGATTATTACGATGTATTTTTAGTCCAGGGCACAGGATCCCGAAACTGGAAGCTTGGGATTCACTGCCCGATGGTGCCCAAACAGTGACCGAATCAAGCCTTAAGCTTTTAGAAGAATTTGAAGTAAAACAAGAATTTACTTTAAATTCTGGAGATGTTCTCTACATTCCTCCCGAGATGCCTCATTGGGGCGTGGCCACGCATGAAGACCTGTGCTGTTCGGTAGGGTTTAGAGCCCCATCCAGGGCAGAACTCATAGAATCCTTTAGTGATGAGCTAATGGATAGATCCTCCCCTGCTGAACGCTCAGGATAATGTTCATGAAATGCAACAGGGTCCAAGGCCTGGAGAAATTGCTCAGGCGAACGTGATGAGAGCATGGAAAACCTTGAATGCAGTATTGGCTGATGAATCCGCATTTGTAAATAGCTTTGCAAGCCTGGTCACTCAGCCGCGCTACCCTGAGCGGGTTGTGCCAATAGCTCGTGAGTTAGCGTCTGAAGAGCTGGCATCTGGCAAGTTGGTGAAGAGCCCTAGCTCCCGCTTTGCATGGATAGAAACAGAATCCCCTGCCACCTTGTGTTTATTCGTCAATGGTGATCGTTTTGAACAGCCTGGCAATAATCTTCAAGCAGTGATTCCGCTTTGCGATGTAACTATCGATAACGTCCTGGAAATCACCACGGCTGCTGATTTAAAAAGCTGGCAGTCCCTGCTTTTTGAACTGGTCTGTCAGGGCAGCCTGATAGCTGATCCGGACTGGTCCGTCTCTGATTATGCTTTACGGTTGTGCTTTACTCACCCTGTGAGCTCAAATTCCGGTCGCTTGCAGCCAGAAACTGTGCCTTCAGATCTTCATAGGTATGCACCGCCGGAAACTGTGGGAATTCCTGAATTATATTGTCAGGCGCTTTAAAAAGTATGCCAGCATCAGCTGCCGATAGCATGGTGGTATCGTTATAGGAGTCTCCCGCCGCAATTACACGAAAGTTCAGACTGTGAAAAGCTTGCACGCATTGACGCTTGGGATCTGCCTGACGCAGCTTGTAGTCAACAATTGCTCCAGACTCGTCAGCGATTAGTCGGTGGCAAAATAAGGTTGGAAAATCGAGCTGCCGCATAAGGGGGTGGGAGAATTCATAAAAAGTATCTGACAAGATAATCACCTGGAAACGCTCTTTCAGCCATTTAACAAACTCCTGTGCACCTTCGAGAGGCTTCATCGTGGAGATCAATTGCTGTATGTCTGGCAGCCCCAGATTGTGCTGCGCGAGTAAGCCAAGCCTCTGTTTCATCAATACGTCGTAGTCGGGGATATCACGGGTGGTCGCCCGTAACTCATCTATTCCCGTTTTCTCGGCGAAACCGATCCAGATTTCCGGTATTAGAACCCCTTCCAAGTCTAAACAAGCGAGCTCCATGATGGCTGATATTCCTTTCAACAGTGAACAGTGGTAGTAGACAATCGAAATGTAGCAGAATTGGACTTGCGACTACAGCGAGATTACATCTGTCTGCTGGTTGGCGAAACTACTGGGCAAAACTACTAGAAACTACTATAAGCGGCATGCTGTCTGGCACACAAATGTCTATGCTCGGATCAGATTGCAATTAGATTGCCTAACTACCTAATTTTAAAAAAGTTTTCACGTGGAACATTAGATGTGTCGCCATGGGGCATTGGCACAATAAGTGCTGAGTCGCTTTACCAAAGACAGGAATTCGCCGAAAATGCGCTTGCTGCAAACAAGCCGCTTAAACACTGCAGTTCACGTCATATCCTTTGCTAACTGGATTCAACCCCATGTTAACAATCAGTGAAGTCGCTAAACTTAATAATTCCTTTAAAGAGATGGATCCGAAAGAAATCATCCTGGAGGTTCAGTCACTTTTACCAAAACTAACACTTGCCTTCAGTGGTGCTGAAGACATATTGCTGGTGCATTGGGCAAGCAGCTTTGAACGTCAGCCGCCGTTCTTTTCTCTTGATACGGGGCGCCTGCACCCGGAAACACAGCGCTACATCGAGCAGGTCCGAAAGTGCTATAAGCTTGATCTCAATGTCCTGCATCCGGATCAGACAGAACTCGATGTTTTTATTAAAAACAAAGGTCTGTTTAGCTTTTACGAGGATGGGCATGAAGAATGCTGTGGTATTCGCAAAGTGGCTCCCCTGAGCAGGCATCTGAAGCACTATGATGCATGGGTTACTGGACAACGCAAAGATCAAAGTCCTACCCGCCGCGAAGTCCCGGTGCTGGAGATTGATGCCAGTTTCTCCACCGCAGAACACCAGGTTATCAAGGTAAATCCGCTGGCTGACTGGTCTTCATCTCAAGTCTGGGACGCGATCAGAATGTTGGAGATTTCTTACAATCCATTGCACGATCAGGGGTTTGTCAGCATCGGCTGTGAGCCCTGTACTAAGCCTATTGGTCCTAATCAGCATGAGCGGGAAGGTAGATGGTGGTGGGAAGAAGCCACGATTAAGGAATGTGGCTTACATCGGGGCAATCTTGATAAGACCTGAACTCTGAAGCTTCAGCCATTCACCGGGTAGCTGGGCGTCTTCAATTCCGAGAGTAATCCTGATTGATATGCGGCAGATTTTGTACAGATTACTTCCTGCACCAAGTCTCGAGTTAAATGCGGTGCAAAGCTCTCAATGAAATCATACATATAGCCTCTCAATTGTTTGTTCTTTTTGACGCCTACATGGGTAATACTGTCCGCGAATAAGTGGCTGGCGTCCAGGGCAAGGAGATCCCCGTCACTCTTGGGGTCAAACGCCATCCTGGCCACAATGCCTACACCTAAACCCAGCCGTACATAGGTTTTAATGACGTCGGCATCTGCAGCCGTGAACACAACCTTTGCAGAGAGGTGTCGGGCCTGGAATGCCTCGTCCAGCCTGGATCTGCCAGTGAATCCAAAGGTATAAGTTACGATAGGATATCTCGATATATTTTCAAGAGTTAAGGTATTTTCCTGAGCCAGTGGATGAGACTTTGGCACCAGTACAGCTCGATTCCATGTATAGCAGGGCAGCATCAAAAGGTCATCGAAGTACTCCATAGCTTCGGTGGCTATGGCCAGATCGGCTGTTCCATCAGCGGCCAATTCTGCAATCTGTATAGGTGTCCCCTGATGCATGTGCAGAGCAACTTCAGGGTGTTGCTCGATGAACTGTTGTATGACCGGAGGTAATACATAACGACTCTGGGTATGAGTTGTGGCAATTGACAGAGCGCCCTGTCGCTCTGATTTGTGCTCATCAGCAACGGTTTTTATATTTTCAACCCGCTGCAGAATGTCATGTGCAGCACTGAGAATATCCTGGCCAGCAGCGGTTACTCCAACCAGATGTTTACCGCTTCGCTCAAATATCTCTACTCCAAGTTCATCCTCTAATTGTCTGATACTTCTACTTATTCCAGGTTGGCTGGAGTGCAATACCTGCGCAGCTTGAGACACATTGAGACCATTCTTCTGGACTTCTGCGATGGATAGGAGTTGTTGGAGTTTCATGGCGATATGGCTTTTGGCTGTTAATATACCGCATTTATACATTATTGTTATAAAAATATTAATATATATTCTTTTGCTGCATAAAAATTTTACGCTAAATTCCCCTCATCCAACTGCCCTGTCACAAATCTCGTTTTCGAGCTCAAACTTTCAAATGGATATTATTTTATATATAGCTGCAGGTGCTGCAGTGGGGTTTGCTATCGGCCTTACTGGTGTTGGCGGCGGTTCCCTAATGACTCCTTTGCTGCTGATGTTTGGTTACCCTGCGCCCATTGCGATAGGCACCGATCTGCTCTACGCCGCTGTTACTAAAGCCGGAGGCGCTGTTTCACATCATCAACGAGCCAATGTTGACTGGCGGGTCATGGGCTTTTTAGCCGCTGGCAGTATTCCGGTCTCCATTGCATTGCACCTGTTTTTTCTTGATCGCAGCTTTCAACAGCTTCCAGCGTTCGAGGCTCTGCTCACTCAAAGTTTAGGCATCATGTTAATAGTGACGGCTTTAATACTGATTTTTCCTGCAAAGCTTAGACGAAATGCTATAGCGCTAAGGCCAGCATTGGGTATGCATCTTGTACACAACAATCGCGGTATCGTGACCTGGATAATGGGATTACTGCTAGGGGTTTGCGTAACTTTGTCTTCGGTTGGTGCGGGCGCTTTTGGTGCAGCCATTTTGCTAATCATTTACCCCCAGACGCCAGCAGCGAAAATAATTGGCACGGATATAGCCCATGCAGTGCCACTCACATTCATTGCGGGCCTGGGGTATCTGTTCAGTGGTTACGTGGATTTGCTGTTGCTATTGAGTCTACTTGTGGGTTCATTGCCAGCAATAACATTGGGCTCTCGCCTTAGCAGCAATGTTCCGGAGATCTTTCTGCAACGATTACTAACCTGCCTGTTATTCGGGCTTGGTGCCTACTACAGTGCTGCTTGACGTGAAGTAGTCCCGTTAATTGTTCGCTACTCCATGGGGAACGTGACCGGTGGCAACATGATTGCGAGCTGACTCGCAGTGATCCTGCTGGTCATCAAAAAACACATCTGCATCAAACGCTTGCAAAAATTCCCCTTTGTCTAAGCCACCAAGGAACAAAGACTCATCAATACGGATGTTCCATGCGCGCAAGGTACGCACTACTCTCTCATGGGCCGGTGCTGCCCGAGCGGTCACCAGACAAGTCCTGATAGGAGCTTCCCCAGCTTCAAAGGCACGTTGGATTTGCTGTAGCGCACTCAGGAATGGCTTGAATGGCCCGCCAGCTAAAGGGTCATTAGCAGCTTCCTGTTCATTCTTAGTAAATGCTTCCAACCCTTTGTCCTTGAAGATTTTTTCAGATTCATCGGAAAATAAAACTGCATCGCCATCGAAGGCAATCTTCAGTAATTCCCGGCGCGGCGAAGATTTCTTCGAAGGCAAAATCGTAGCTGCAGCAATACCCAGTTCAAGTGCCCGACGCACATCAGCTCCATCAGTAGATAGAAACAAATGGCTGTTGAATGCAGAAATATAACGGTATGGACTTTCGCCACCAGAAAAAGCAGCGCGGGTAATACTCAAGCCGTAATGCTGGATTGAATTGAAAATTCTCAGCCCCGTATCCGCACTATTGCGCGAGAGCAAAATCACCTCTACTGGAGATTGGTCCAGGCTGCCATTCAGATTGAGCAACTTCTCTACCAATGGGAAAGCAACTCCAGGCTCCAATGGTTCTTCTTCCCGCGCTATCTGGTACTCCTGGTAAGCATCCAGGCCTTCAGATTCATAAACCTCATGGCTTTCACTCAAATCAAACAAGGCACGGGATGAAATTCCTATTACCAAAGGATCGATTGAAACTTGTTTGCTATGCTTGGGCACTTATTATTCCAATTGTAAGTCTCTGATTAGTCGAGAAGATCGATTTACCGACTTTTAAACTCGCCGTTAGTGTTAACGCTTATGCTACTACAGCCTGATGCTAACCCTGCAGCGTAGAGGCATTAGCTTTGGCCGATATCTTTTTTATGAATCTCCGACACTAAGTCGAGCCAGATAAAGAGTTATCGTAATAGCCGCAATCATTATATTCCCATGGGCAATAGCATACTCAGTCATAATGATTCGCCGCGCACCGGCCTTATTTTGTCCGGGGGCGGGTCGCGAGCGGCCTATCAAATCGGAGTATTACGCGCTATTGCTGATGTACTCCCTAAACACCATCCCAATCCCTTCCATGTCATCTCCGGTACTTCTGCCGGTGCTCTGAATGCAACCTCTCTGGCTTCTCATGCCTGGCGGTTCAGCACTGCGGTGCGACGCCTGGAATATGTATGGAACAACCTTCGCAGTGATCAAATATATGATCCTGAGTCCGGCAATTTACTTGGAAGCGCGTCGGGTGTATTGCTCTCCACGCTTGGCACCAGCAAAACCAATGACAAACCCGTCGCATTATTTGATAACCAGCCACTCAGCACGCTGTTGTCGAGGGTAATTCGTTTCCCACGAATCCAACATAATATAGATGCTGGTTTATTAGATGCGATCAGTGTCACCTGCTCGGCATTCAGCACAGGTGAATCAGTGTCTTTCTATCAGGCAATGCACGGATTTCAGGACTGGTCCGGGCCTCATCGCATCGGCCGACGTGCACATATCACCATTGAACATTTAATGGCTTCATCCGCCATTCCCTTAATCTTTCCTCCGGTAAAGATCGGCAATCGATACTTTGGAGACGGCGCTATTCGTCAGCTAGCGCCTACCAGCACTGCGCTTAAACTTGGGGCTAGAAAACTCCTGGTCATTGGAATCAGTGGCAACCGCACCAAAGCTCCTTTGGAAGATGAGATGAATGAACCACCGACCCTGCTACAAATGCTTGGGCACATCATGAACAGTGCTTTTGTGGATACCCTGGAGAATGATATCGAGTTTTTGCGCCACATGAATAGCGTGCTGACTCTGGTGCCGACCAATATTCGCGAGCAGCTAGGCCCTCAATTACATGAAATAGAATTACTGGAAATTTCGCCCTCTAAAGCATTGAATGTATTAGCAAATGAATACGCCGATGAGTTACCGAAACCATTGTCTCGCTATATCAAGCCTGGTGGGTCTGGCACGATCTTGAGTCTGATTCTGTTCGAGAAAGGGTTTTGCCGCGCCCTCATGCAACTGGGTTATGAGGACGCGATGAAGAAGGAGCAGGAAATACGAGAGTTCTTCAGACTGACTGCGTAGCTATCAGCGGCTATTTTCCCTTTTGCCCGGTTCGGCGATAACAAGCACCAGTTCCCGCTAAACCACAATATCCGCCAGGATTTTTGGCCAGATATTGCTGGTGGTAATCCTCTGCATAAAAGAACTCAGCCAATGGCTTGATCTCCGTAGATATTTCTCCATACCCTTTCTCTGAAAGAGCTGCTTGAAACCGTTCTTTGGCAGCTTCTGCCTGCCAGGCTTGTTCCTCATTAGCAGCATAGATGGCAGAACGGTACTGGGTTCCTATGTCGTTCCCCTGTCGCATTCCCTGGGTAGGGTCATGCTCTTCCCAAAACACCTGCAGCAACCTGTCATAATTAATTTCAGCCGGGTCAAAATACACCAGCACCACTTCAGTATGGCCGGTGTTACCACTGCATACATCTTGATAGCTTGGATTCGCTGTGTGACCACCGGCATAACCGACCGCTGTGCTAAAAACCCCAGGCATTTCCCAGAACAGACGCTCAGCCCCCCAAAAACATCCTAAACCAAAAATAGCTTTTTCCAGGTGATCAGGTACTGGCTCGACAACAGGATTGCCATTTACAAAGTGCCTGGGATTAAATTGCAGTGATTCCGCTCTGTCCGGCAGAGCATCAGCCGCAGATGGAATCTCAAGAGACCTTTTACGAGTATTAAATAGCATAAAGTTTGGGGCTATCCTGAACAATCAGCCCATTTGTTGTTTAACCTGTTAAGGGGCTGTACCAGATAACTATCCCATGTGACGCTTAACCCATTGCTTCAATTGCCGTAATTGGAACGATGGGTCACTGTTGTTAAATCGCCACTCACATTCCTTCAAAAATAGCCCAAAATGTTCCCTCGGTACACCATTGAACTTGCGTAAGTGTCGCTTGGCCTGATTCCAAAAGTTCTCAATACCATTGATGGGGTTATGCCTGTCCGCAAACAACTTCGAATGGTTGATGCGATAATGTTTGAACTCACTGACATCCAGCACCTTATAGCCACGCCAGCAATCACTGTAGACAATGCTGTCAGGGATTACCTTGCGTTCAATGATAGGATATAAAGTCCGGCTGCTGGCATCAGCAATGATCTTGGTGTAGACCTTGCCACCGCGCTTGAACAGGCCAAACACCGGAACGTTGCCTGCCGCAGCACGACCACGCTGTCCTTTACGCCTGCCACCAACGTAACTTTCATCGACCTCTATCTCTCCATCAACGGCAATATCTTTCTCAAGGGCCAGCTCATGCGCGATAATCTCCCGAAGGCGATGAAAGTAATAGGCCGAGGGTTTGACGTTCACGCCAACAAGACTTGCCGCTGTTCTCGCTGTGCTGCCAGAAACAAAATGCTCAACCAATCGACCTTGCTTGTATTTACTTAATCGGCTCTTCCTCATATAAACCATAATAACACCTAATCAGCGTTATCTGGTACAGCCCCCTGTTAATTCAATGATTCAACTGCTTATGCTTAATTGGACCTTTGGGTGGCTGTTGTTAAATTGCCACTCACCATGCTTTCAACTATCAGTGGAAATACGCTCTCACAATTCCATTGAATTGCCTTAAATGGCACCTGTGGGGCCTGATTTCAGAAGTTCTCGATTCTATTAATGTAATGCATTCATGCGTTCATGCATTCAAAGGATCAGGCTTCTCGACAAAGCGCTCAGCATGGTGAATTCGGTCGTGCTTAAATTCCGACACGTCTAAAGCGTTATAGCCTTTAAGGAGCCTCTGATTAATGTTTGCGAGGCAGTGAGTGCAAGACAAAAATCAGTGAAAAAGCGCAGTTTATAGGTCATAAATGCGCATTTTGAGCGGATTTTCAACGCAGCAATAACAACGCAGGTAATTAATCAGAGGCTCCTTAAAACTATCCGTGTACACCATGCTATCCGGCTTCACCTGCTCACGGATAATCAGCAGCAGGGCCGTTGCCCTCGCATCATCGGCTATTACCACCGCATAAACTCTGCTACTACGGTTTAACAGGCCAAACACAGGACTTTCATACTCACATTATCACATCCCCACATCCTCAAACCCTCACCTGCCGCGCGCCTCGATCTCGCTTACCTTTCTTCTGCTCCCTGCCCTCTGCCTGCCAACCTCTGCCCGTCAGTATAACGTTTATCAAGGTCGACCTCACCTTGAAAGAAAACGGCCTCATTGCTGCGTGCATAAATCCGTTGTCTGAGACCAGGGAAATAACAGCCTGTGATCTTATTGACGTCGAACTAAAGAGAAAGAGGTTGCTGTACGTGATGTCGAAACGGTTACGAAGCGTTTGAGTATTTGACTAAAAGGTTCTGCCGACTCCAGGTTAAACAACTTTTACTCATTTAATCACACTCATCCACTTACCTACTCACCTACTCACCTACTCACACTCACCCACTCATCAAACCAGCCTGGATATAGTCACTTATCCAGGATAGCGTCTAAAGTATTATCTACTATCTGGCCTTAAAAAGCATCTTATTGATCGAACAAGGTGTTTGGGGCATGATCGAGTCAAAAATTAGCTGCACAGCATCCAGCAAATAACAAAATAGGATTGAATTACACTGATTTCAAGCGCCTCATTGTATTCCATTCATTAGATAACTCAGACCAGAACGGAGTCTAGCAGCCCTATGATTTACAGCAATTCAAGCCCCCGCAGGAGTATACAGTTTTCCAAACCTGATTCTGCCCAACCAGCAATTCCGAACTCAGTTGGCACCTCGGTTTGCGCTGCTTTTAGCAAACTGACACTGCTTACCCTGATGGCTTTGACCCAGTTAAGCACAATCGCATTCGGCAATGATCCTGGAGAGCTATCGCTGAGTGATCTACAACTTACTGATATAGCAGCAGTAACCACTACAGGACCTATGATGATTGATATAACTTCAAAAAGTGGTGAAATTCACAGGTTAGCAAGCGCTGATGTTGCAGTTCACCGCTTTGAAATAGCCATAGATGATGCTGATATCGCAGATTTACGAAGTCGATTGGCACGAACCAGACTTCCCGACCAAATAACCGATGCCAGTTGGGAATATGGCACAGAACTGGAGTTCTTAACCGAGCTACTTCAATACTGGGAAAGTGACTACGATTGGCGGGAACAGGAACGAATCCTGAACCAATTCGACCAATACACTACTCTAATCGATGATCTGTCTATTCATTTTATTCACCAAAGGTCGGATAATCCCGATGCGATGCCTTTACTGCTGGTGCATGGCTGGCCTGGATCGATCAGTGAGTTTCGCAAGATCATCGGGCCATTAACAGATCCCGGCAGTCACAGCGGAAAAATTACCGATAGCTTTCATGTTATCGCACCTTCACTGCCGGGATTTGGTTTTTCCGATCGACCAACGGAACCCGGTATGAATCCTGAGCAGATCGGATTAATACTTGCCAAACTGATGGAGCGCCTGGGCTATTCCCGATATGGATTGGCTGGTGGTGATTGGGGAGCGATTATCAATCGCCATATCGCGAATCATTATCCGGACCGTTTAATTGGTCTGCATTCCAACATGATGCTGGCCGGACCGCCCAGTGATGAGTCAGTTCGCAAGCAAACTGGCAATGATGAAAATGCGCTGGTTGAAGCTAGACGTCGCTACATGCTGAACGAAGTTGGCTATCAACAAATACAGGGCACTAAACCCCAAAGCCTGGGTTATGGATTGGCTGATTCACCTGCTGGCCTGGCTGCCTGGATAGTTGAAAAATTTCACGGCTGGTCAGATTTACCTCAAGGGCCAGATGGTAATCTGCTTAACAATTTCACGATGGATGAGCTGCTTACCAACATCTCTATTTATTGGTTCACCAATACCATTACATCGTCAGCACGAATCTACTATGAGAATCGCAACACACCACCGGGTAAATCCATGACTTACATAGATGTGCCCACTGGCGCTGCAATTTTCCCGGCAGAAATCTATATCGTGCCAAAATCATGGGCAGAAGCAGCATACGACTTACGGCACTGGACTGTTATGCCGCGAGGTGGCCATTTTGCTGCTCTGGAACAGCCTGAACTTTACCTGGAAGATGTGCGCAGCTTTTATAGGTTGCTGAGATAAACAGTTGCAAGAAATAGCTGAGATCAATATAACCAAACTACCGCAACGAGAATTTATACATGACAGATACAGCTCAGGCCCCCGCTAATGAAATGAAAGGCGTTCTTGCCTGGATAGAACAGTCAGGTAACAAACTGCCAGATCCTGTGTTCATATTTTTCTGGTGTATCGGGGCAGTGATGCTGATCAGTGTGCTAGCAGCATTAGCCGGAGTATCTGCACCTCATCCAACTCAAGTGGATAGTGCTGGTAATCCCATAACGGTTTATGCAGAAAGTTTGCTGTCAGCCAATAACATCCAACGACTTCTGGTTGATATGCCAGAAACTTTCGCAGGTTTCCATCCACTGGGTTATGTATTAGTGGTAATGCTGGGAGCCGGTGTCGCAGAACGCTCTGGATTGTTTGCCTCGGCAATGAGTGGTGCTGTTTCAAAGGCGCCAGGGATCATTCTTACCCCAGCGGTAGCTTTCATTGGTATGATGGGCAACCTGGCAGCCGATGCAGCATATGTTGTTCTTATTCCTCTGGCAGGTGTGGTTTTTGCCGCTGCGGGTCGCCATCCCATCGCCGGAATTGTGGCTGCTTTTGCTGGTGTTTCCGGCGGATTCTCTGCAAACTTATTGCCTGGACAGCTTGACGCACTATTGTTTGGTATCACTGAAGCTGCGGCTGAGACCATAATGCCGACATGGGATGCAAACATCGCCGGCAACTGGTACTTCATCATGGTGATGACATTTATCTTTCTACCTACGATCTGGTATGTAACCGACAGGATAATCGAACCAAGACTTACGCCCATTGTTCCAGGTGAAATAGAAAGCAGCACAGCGGGTGTCATCAAAGATCCAGGTACAGCGTTATCTGACCTTGAAGTGAAAGGCCTTAAGCGCGCTGGATTGGCAACTCTCGCAATAACGGGCGTATGGATCTTGTTAACTGTGGGACCTGGCTCTCCATTAATCGCTGAAGATGCCAGCCCGGAAGCAAGATTTAACCCGTTGTATCAGTCTCTGGTAGCTGGCTTTTTTATTCTGTTCTTTGCCGCTGGATGGGCCTATGGTTCTGCCACTGGCGTCGTCAAAACCCATCGTGATATCGTAAGGATGATGAGTGAGGCCATGGGTGATCTTGCCTACTATCTGGTGCTCGCCTTCGCGGCAGCCCATTTTGTTGCCATGTTCAACTGGTCCAACCTGGGACTAATCCTGGCTATTAAAGGCGCTGCAGTTTTGGAAGGTTCCAGTCTGCCGGATGCAGTGTTGTTAGGTTTTATTATCCTGTTTGGGTCTTTTATTAACCTGTTTGTGGGCTCAGCGAGTGCCAAATGGGCACTTTTAGCGCCAGTTTTAGTACCAATGCTGATGTTGCTCAACATTAGTCCTGAAATGAGCACAGCAGCCTATCGGGTGGGCGATGGAGCGACTAATATAATCACACCGCTGATGCCTTATTTTCCGTTAATTTTGGTGTTCTGTCAGAGGTGGCAAAAGGAGTTCGGTATTGGGAGTCTGGCTGCAACAATGCTGCCCTATTCAATCCTGCTGCTCATTTCAGGAATAATCATGACAATGGTCTGGGTTGCTGTAGGTATTCCACTGGGTCCAAACGCACCGGTCGAGTTTACGCTCCAATAAGCACTACCCAACAGTTTACATATACACTCAATAGAAGATTAGACCTGCCAATAATAAATAATACGTTTGAATATTTTGGCCGGAGGATGCCCGGCTATTTCTTTCATTAACTGTCAGCGCTCAAGAAATCGACTACCCGGCTGCTTTTGGTGAGCTGATGCCACTGATCTCGGAAACGCCGGGCGAACTTGAATTTGAAATTTTATCAGGCAATGCGGATGCGCAGGTATATTTCAACCAAGGTTTTCAGTTGATGTACGCATTCGCAAAGTAAGATGCAACACGTTTTTTTCGTCAATCCCATTCGGAGATTTGGACTGTGCCATATGCTACTTGAGTGAAGCCTGAGCGTGAAGTTTTTATCTAAAATGGCGCAATGACTGCTCCGCCGAAGCACCTCAGGCTTACTTTGCATTGCAAAAAGAAGCTGACATGATTCGTGCATTGCCAGTGCGTTATACCAAAGATTACGATCCAGAGAAGCGTAGTATTCAAGGTCAAGTCCACGCATGGGGTATGGAGTCCCGGGTGCATGTGCAACACCCCTGAATCACCTCCGACACCCTGTGCAGCGCTGCATCCAGCACATCCTGATAGCTGCGCGTCTGTCTGCCGATCTGGGGGATCACCCAAAAAGTCTTCACCAAACCAGACCAGTCACCTGGAAAAACACCATATCCATTCGACCCGGGTCTTCCGGATTCACCCACGCCAAGCGATACCTGGGATCAAATGGGAGAAGTGAACACAATATCGTCAGAGTCTCAGCGAACATCCTCATAACATCTGGGGTCTATTATGGGGTTTATTCTGGAGTCTATACGGTACGCAGCAAGCATTAAAAGTCGAAGGTGAGTCGGGTTCGGTGATTGATCAGGATATTCATGACATCTTTAACTATTATGCTGACACCTGGATGTCAGATACCAGGCATTAATCGCTCATTATCGATTAATGCCTCTAGGCTGAATTCCTGGAGGCATTAATATTGCCGAACAGACTGCGAACAATCATTCTTTCATACACGGAAGGTTCAACTGAATCTTTTTCAAGATTTTCTGCCCGCACTTTCATTAACGCATATTGCTGAATGACTAATAGGGGCAAAACGATTTCCATGCGTAGGCGAATACTGTTTTGACTGGTTGGATTATCTTCCAACAACTCATTATACCCAGACACTTTTAATGCCATGTCGCGACTCAGCAGATATTCCTGGTAGATTGACTCCCAAAACTCACCATATTCTGGATCGCCTTTCATATATCTGGTAAGACCGAAAATAGATTTACTCATACTTTGCATACTGTTACTTATCAGCGCTTCAAAGAATTTCGAATCTCGGAAAAGTACCTGACACTCTTCCATCCGGCCAGCCTCTTCCATCGCCTTTAACGCCGTACCGATGCCATAGTATCCGGGCACATTCTGTTTCAACTGCCCCCATGAGCCAACGAATGGGATCGCCCTTAAATCCTCAAACCTTAACTCCGCTCCAGAACCACGCTTGGTCGGCCTGCTGCCGATATTGGATTGCGCGTAATAATGCAAAGTACTCATCTCTTCAAGGTAAGGCAGGAACAATGGATCTTTCTTGAATTCCAGGTATTTTTCATAAGCGATAGTTGCCAACTCATTCAGCAACTGGCGCTGGCTTTCACTTAATTCATGTGAAGATCGATCCATGAGGTTGCATTCCAAACCAGCTGCCAATAACTGATTGATGTTATGCAAGGCGGCAACTTCAGTGCCGTAGTAAGAGCTTATGGTCTGACCTTGTACTGTGAGTTGTATCTGATTGCTTTCGATTGTCTTACCGAGCGCTGCGTAAAACTTGTAGGTACTACCGCCACCCCTGGCAGGTGGTCCCCCTCGACCATCAAAGAAAGCAACTTCAATCCCTCGTTCT
The DNA here is from genome assembly GCA_965198435.1 of uncultured Pseudohongiella sp. Taxonomy (GTDB): domain Bacteria; phylum Pseudomonadota; class Gammaproteobacteria; order Pseudomonadales; family Pseudohongiellaceae; genus UBA9145. The sequence continues at coordinate 2,249,621 of OZ240664.1, forward strand.
CTTGATATACCAGTAATATTTTCTTTTGCCTGATAGATAGCCCAGTTCGCCATCAAATAGCCACCATCTTTCGTGCCATCGGAAAATCCAAGCATTACCGTTTGCTTATTGCTGCGCCTGGCAAGATGACTGGCATACTGCGGCATACTGTACAGCACAGTCATGCTTTCCTGTGCAATGCGCAGGTCATCAATGGTTTCGAACAGCGGCACGATATCCAGTGTAAATTCGTTGCTGGTCCAACCGGCCAGGCGACTCAATGCAATCACGTTGATGACATCTCGAGGACCACGGCAGTTACTGATAATATAACGATGGCAGGCTCTCTCGCCGTTCCTGGATTGAATTTCTTTGATAAGCGCGAGGGAGGACAAGGTATCTTCTAACACGGCATCTTCAAAACTCAGTTCAGTGAGTTCACCGTTGATTTCGATTAGCTGAAGCAGTTGTTCGGTTTCGGGCAGTGCCGAATAGTTATCAGGGAGCAATTGTGGGTATTGATCAATAATGGCATCAATGGTGCGTTTGATGATTCGTGAATCCTGCCTGATATCCAGACTGGCAAAATGAAAACCAAACATTGCCACCTTGCGCTGGAAAGAAACTAACTGATCCAGATACAAACCTTGATAATCTGACGCAACTTTTTCGGCTATGGCATCAAGGCCGGATAGGAATTCGTTTACATCAGCAAAACTCCGATCCGTCTCACCTGTGAGCTCGAGGTGTAATTGATGCTCAAGATTTTCCAGACTTTCATAAACACCCTTGAAGCTTAAGCGCCGTTTAAGCGCACGTAAGTCCTTCCAATAACATTCCAGAATAATAAAACGCAGTTTTTGCGCGACACGTCGAGTCTCATCACAGGTTACAAATGGATTTCCATCCCGATCACCGCCAGGCCAGAACCCTATGCTCAGGAGATTCTGATTATTAACGGAACCTTGATCGGAAAGGCGATCGATAATCTGCCCAAAAACAGGATAAAAAATATTGCCAAGATACCAACTTAACTCTACAGCCTCTTCAAAAGGCGAGGGTTTCTCTTGTTTAAAGAATGGTGTGTTGCCCAGTTGCTGCAGCAGATCGCGAATCTGGTCCGCATCACTGTTGCCAATTGCCGCAGTAAGATCGGTGATGATTGCCAGGACCTGCCCAGGATAGAACTGGGTTGGGTGCGCAGTAAGCACGATTCGCGCACTGAACGTTTCCAGAAGATTTGTCAATTCGGTTTGTAGATCGTCCGCAGATGCTCGCTCCGATAATTGTCGTAAACGATCGCGCTCTTCTGTTCGGTGAATAGCAGCATAGGCTGAGTCTTCCAACGCATCGATCAATACAACCTGCCGCTCTACATACTGAATGACTTTAAATAAAAACTGAATCTGCTGTTCGGATGTGAATTGCGGCCTGTGAGCTGCAAAGAACTCTTTGATAATTTGCTCCGGGCTTAGCCCCGCATCCAGCCCGGATTTACATGCTTCATCCAGCAATGGCAGCAACAATCCGGTTTGCTCTACGGCATCGAGAGGCAGAGTTAGGAAAAGACTATTGTAGAGCTGGTATTTAAGCTCAACTTCCTTTTCATAAATATCTTTGATCAGTCCTTTGTCAGCCATCCGTCTTTCCTGTTTGATTGCGATGTGAATTGTACTCTGAAATTGTTGCAGGTCGGCTTTAAGTTCCTGGTACGGTCTGATTTAATCCAGCTCGACCCAACAGAATCAACAAGATAGCGAATTCATAGTGATGCAAAAGTCTTCATTCAACATATTGACTGACAGTGTGTTGGTTTGCTGCATGTCATTGATAGCCACACTGGCGTTTGCTGCGGAGTCAGATAGTAATGCAAGCGCTACCTTGTGGAATTTTGTCATTAGCTTAATTGTTCTGGCGACACTGCTTGCAAGCGCCGCGCTTCCTCTGGCGGCACTTCGGCAATGGTCCGGGGGCTGGAGAATTGCTGCACTGCCACCTCTGGCATTACTGCTCCTTTGGGTCGCTCTAATCGCTCTTTCACGGATGACCGACAGCAGCAGTCACCGGCTTTGGCTATTTGAGATTTTCAGTTGGGCCATGCTCAATATGATCTATATAGTGGCGGTAATGGCATATAAGCGCAAAATCGACAAGGCCATGGGGCTTCATTCCGACGATAATCAGACTCATGAGTCAGATTCTGCCTCTGACCAGGCCTGATAACCGCCATCAGGACTAAACGCTTCAGCAAACCCTCTCTCAGCGAAAAATGCGGCGGCACCCTGACTCATATGCCCGTGATAGCAGTACACTAGAATCGGTTGGTCCAAATCAGCATCATCTATAAATTCCTGCAGATTGCTATTATGCAGATGAAAAGCATTGTCGATATGACCACTGGCAAAGGATTCGTCATCCCGAATATCAACAATTTGGGTGTCGGGTGAGTCAGCAATCAACAGCTTCGCTTCCTCAATATTGATACGTTTGAAATTCATACTTCTCCACTGGAACTACATACCAGACAAGCAGGCAAAGACTACCAAAAATACGCCTCATCTGCGTTTTTGGACTTAGACTGTCAAGAACCCTCCTACCACTTTATTTAAACTGTATACTTAACCGGTTGACTATTGAACCTGCTATCGACTCGTTCCCTGGCCCGCTATACATTACCGGCTATACATTATGGTGAACAATAATTTTGAGTTAATTGGGTGACATGAACGGGCTTCCTCTTACCTCTTTCCTTTACGGCTGGTGAATATCTGCCAGGTGATCTGGAAGAGCGTAATCTGCTCACGTTGCTGGTTGGCATTCAACCAATTCAGGACGATGAGCAGCTTAATGAACTCCTTAAAGCTGCATATGGCGGCGGCGAAAAAGCGCCTCTCTCAACAGGCATTAATCAAGCTCTACTCTGCTACCGACCCTGACAGGCTGAATGCATTGAAATCTCTGTATGCTGATGTGGGGAGTATTGGCAAAGAGGCCATGGTGCACTTCCCTTCTCTGTCTGCCGCAAAACCGTGGCGAAGTTGAGTTGTTCGACCTCTACACTTACACCTAAATCTACATCTACATCTACATCTACATCTACATCTACACATCTACATCTATTTTTATCGCCAAGGCATTCTATTTACCTACAGCCCGGTGTAGCTGAAAGGTGATTTCCTGCTGGATTTTCTAAGGAGCTTCTGATTAATTACCTACGTTGTTATTGCTGCGTTAAAAATCAGCTCAAAATGCGCATTTATGACCTATAAACTGCGCTTTTTCGCTGATTTTTGCCTTGCACTAACTGCCTCGCAAACATTAATCAGAGATTCCTTAAATCAAATACCTGGCAAAAAAGCAAGAAAATAATCTTCAGTATCTCCCGACGCTCGGCCCACCGTGACACGATTTTCGTGGTCGACACCTACGTCAGTCCAGACAGCCTTATGGATGAGGATCATCGGAACAATAAGAAGTGGGGCTGTCCTAGATAAGTGAATTTATCCAGGATGGTTTGATGAGGAAAAGCCGTTTAGTTTGGCGCAAACAAAAACGATTAATCGAACGGTTCATAGCCGGACCGACAGCCCGTACAGCGGCCTCTTTAGTTGGAGTGGATAAGATGGCAGTGAGCGATTATTTTCTTCGTCTTAGACAGCGGATTGATGAACACAGTGATGAGGCCGGTTTCTTTGAGGGTGAAGTTGAACTTGATGAGCGTTATTTCGGTGGACAAAGAAAAGGCAAACAAGGTCGAGGCGCAGCAGGTAAAGTCCCTGTATTTGGCCTTTTAAGGTGTAGTGGCAAGGTTTACGCGGTGATGATACCGAATGCCAAGGCGGCAACAGTGCTGCCGATCATTCGGGAGAAAGTGAAGCCGGATAGTATCCTGCACACCGATGGTTTTAAGGTCTATAACGCCTTGGATCTGTCTGGGTTCAGGCACGACCGAATGAACCGTAGTGAGTGCTTTGTTGAGCAGCCTAATCACAGTCATGGCATCGAGAATTTCTGGAACCAGGCCAAGCACCATTTACGGAAATTCAACGGGATTCCGAGAGATCATTTCCACTTGTCTTTGAAGGAGTACGCGTGGCGATTTAATAACAACGACCCATTAGTCCAATTAAGTCCATTGATTCAATGGGTTAAACAAGAAATGGACTAGTTATCCAGGACAGCCCCTAAGAAGGTTTTGCGACATGCATATGCTGCCTATCAACGAGATCCGGGATTTTGGCAGCATAGACAACGGATGGCTTTACCTCCTGTTTCAATCGCTTTGCTGTTATCCCCTTCACCCCTTCAGAGGAAGAGCAAGCCCGCCAACAAGAATCCCGGAGTTGCCACCCCCGCACTTATGAGCGCATAGGGAAGTTGCGTGCGTACGTGATCAATATGATCCGTCGCCGCCGCCATCGAAGAAACCACAGTTGTATCGCTGATCGGTGATGCATGATCGCCGAACACTGAACCAGACAGCACGGCTGCTAAAAACAGCTCAGGTGGAAATTCGAGAGAAACAACGATCTGCATAGCCAGTGGAATCATGATAGCAAAAGTGCCCCAGCTTGAGCCGATAGAAAATGCAATAAAGCTGGATACTAAAAACATCAATGGCAACAGCAAGATTACTGGAATGGTGTTCTGTACTACCTGCGCAACGTAAACCCCGGTTCCTAAAAATCCGGCAACATCACCCAGAGCCAATGCAAAGAGTAGAATCATTGCAACCGGTAAAAAGCCACCTGCCCCCTTTAGAAAGGTATTCATAAGTGTATCCAGGCGGATGCGGCGCTGTAACAGCACCATCACCCATAATACGGACAGCGCAAGCAGTACAGCCCAAAGCACCGATGTGGAACCGGAACCTGCACTAATGTTCCCATCTCCTGTGATATACAAACTCAATGGCATGGATAAGACCATTACCGCAATGGGTATGATCATGAATCGCGCTTTATCCTGCCCCGGATCAGCCTGGTTATTTTCTGCGGCCAGCACTTCTGGATCGACCATTGGTGTGGCGTTTGACCACAGAACATCGCCTTGTTCAGTTCTCGCCTGAGCCTTTCTCATAGGCCCAATTTGCAGGTTTTTACTGATAACAAGCGCAGCGAAACTGATGACTATAATCGGATAAAAATTGAATGGGATCGCTGCGATAAACACCCCGATTGGATCGTCTATTGCCGAAGACGCCAGTAATCCAATCACCACAGCTCCCCAGGCATTCAGCGGAATCATGATACAGATCGGGGCAGACGTGGAATCGATTATGTAGGCCAGCTTCTCTCGGGCAATTTTGTAGCGATCGAATAAGGGCCTGGAGATAGATCCTGCCACCAAAAGCGTAATATTCGACTCAATAAACACTACCACACCGGTGAAATAGGCCAGCCACTTTGCCTTGACCGCACTGTCTACCCAGTTCCTGGACGCCAGCAAATGGGTAAAGCCGCGTACGCCACCTACCCGTTCAATAGTGGCGATAAGCCCTCCGATTACCAGGGTGAATACCAGTACCCGCGTATCGCCCGCGTCACCAAACACATGGATAACACCGTCTATCGCCAGTCCGATGCCAGTAAGTGGATTTGCCGATTCCAGAATACAGAAGCCAATCCAGATGCCGATGCTTAAGGAAAGAATGACCTGACGCGTAATAATTGCGAGAAAGATGGCCAGTAAAGGTGGCATCACTGACATCCAATTGGGTTCGTACATACGGTGGCCTGTCTCCCATGGGTCTTATAATAGGAAATGCAATAAGCACTACGGTCGGCAGTATAGAGGTTTTATAAAGGTTTTGCTGACGGGATGAAATAGACAAAAAACATAGTTTCCGGCGCAATTATGTGATATAGCTGATCTATTATTCAGCCCTTATATATAACAATGAGGCATCTGAATCGACCTGGCTGTTGTGCGTGGTGAAAGATCAGTTCAAAACAGGACCTTTCACGCCAGATACCTGACAGCCAAGAAGCCAACTACAACCAGTAGTTAAGGACCCTCTGATTAATTACCTACGTTGTTATTGTTGCGTTAAAAATCAGCTCAAAATGCTCATTTATGACCTATAAACTGCGCTTTTTCGCTGATTTTTGCCTTACACTAACTGCCTCGCAAACATTAATCAGAGGGTCCTTAACTCTAATGGTTAACTTCTAATGGTTAACTAGAGACCCAGCACAAGAATTGAGATAAGAATCGAGGAGGACACAAGATGGATAGACGCAAATTCCTGAGAGATATGAGTGCTGCCACCGCAGCTTCTATCGTCGGCGCTGCAACCCTATCTGAGAAAGCAGACGCGCTGGAAGAAGCGATGAGCCTGGAGCTGGACAAGCGCATTGCCACGCCCTGGATGTGCAACATTGATCCTACACCAGAAGAAGTCGCTGGAGATATCCGCCCCTATTATCAGCATCAGGACCCGCGCCTTCCAGTGATGCCGGAAGCACCCACTTTGCGGGATTTCTTTAAGCTGCGTTTCGCGCCCGCCAATCATGTATTGCAAAGCGCCCGCCTTGCAAGAATCGAAGGTATGGATGAGAAGGTTGTACTGGCCTGTTTGTTACACGATATCTGTGTCTCAAATCTGATCCGCACCGATCACGGTTACTGGTGTGCGCAGATGATCAGACCTTATGTTGATGAAGAAGTCGCCTGGGCAATTGAAGCTCACCAGGCACTCCGATTCTTCCCGGATGCGTCTGTAGGCTACGAATACCCCGAAGCGTACATTCGCAACTTCGGTGCCGACTACAAACCTGAACCTTATATTGTGCAGGCTTATGAAGCAGCGAAGAATCACAAGTGGTATATGACAGGGCGCCTGATCACTCTCAATGACCTGTACTCATTCGAAGAAGGTGTTGTGGTGGACTTTGATGAATTCGAAGACATAGTCGGTCGTCATTTCCGTCAGCCTAAAGAAGGACTGGGATTTGACGGCACTCCGGTTGCCCACATGTGGCGTAGCATTATCTGGCCAAATAACTTCCTATAAAATCTTTGCAGTCAGTAATAGAGTTAGACGGAAAACTAAGGAACCTCTGATTAATTACCTATGTTGTTATTGCTGCGTTAAAAATCAGCTCAAAAAGCGCATTTATACCCTATAAACTGCGCTTTTTCGCTGATTTTTGCCTTGCACTAACTGCCTCGCAAACATTAATCAGAGGCTCCCTAATTCAAAAAACACGAAGTGCCATACCTCTCTTTATGCAAGGTATGGCACTTTAGCTGCTTGTACCCTTTACCCTTGCTCTTGCTACTTGGAATTTTCGGATACCTGCTATAAGTTATAAATGAGTAGAGGAATATTTGTTCGGCCAACGCAGATCATCAGGAAGCGGTGACAAAATTGCGGGACGTTATTTGCGGCAACCTAGCTTCAGGCTTTGAAAAAACCATCACTGGCAGCCTGCCCAGCCATGTTATTCCGCTGGAAGTCTGCCCGGACTGCTATCACATTGGGAGAGACTCCCGCTACCGTTTGTAAGTTTCGCATTCCAGCATGGGCCATATAACCCTCTATCGTTTCGGTATGTATATGGATCAACCACTCCTGGAATGGTTTGAGAAAGCGTATGCGACGCAGTTGAACCACATACTGGGCACGGGAAATATCTGCGTGCGCTTTAAGAAGCCGGAGAAGACCTCATTTGGACTCATAGCAGAGTTGATGCGCCGAAGAACTGCTGAAGATTGGATCTCCTGCTATGAGAACGTGCGGCCCAGGGAGTAATCAGTCATGGTTTCAAAAGCTACCCTCGCCCTTTAAAACCCGCAATTCGCCGCCATAGTTAGTAATTATCTCTTTACCAGGGAGAGTTTCATGAAACGGGTATTTCTCTTTATCGCAACAAACCTCGCCGTAATGCTGGTACTGGGAACAGTGCTGAGCGTGCTCATGCCTGTGCTCGGACTGGATTCCAGCTCGAATGCCGGACTGCTTGTTATGTGCGCTGTATTTGGCATGGGAGGCTCTTTTATCTCCCTTGCCATGTCTAAATTCGTCGCCAAACGCAGTGTCGGCGCTTATGTGATCGAAAATCCGCGCAACCAGGATGAGCAATGGTTAGTGGATACCGTGCGCCGACAGGCCGAACTTGCCGGTATTGGTATGCCGGAAGTGGCTACGTACGATTCTCCAGAAATTAACGCCTTCGCTACCGGAGCTAATCGCAACAATGCGCTGGTAGCAGTGAGTGCTGGCTTGCTGCGCAATATGACGGCAGACGAAGCCGAGGCTGTGCTGGGGCACGAAGTGAGTCATATCGCCAATGGTGACATGGTAACGCTAACTCTGATACAGGGCGTGCTGAACACATTCGTCTACTTTTTTGCTCGTATAGTGGCCCAGGCGGTCAATCGTGGCAGCAACAATGCGTTTGTCTATTTCATGACTGTAATGGCGTTTCAGACCATCTTCGGGATTCTCGCCAGTTTTATCGTGATGGGGTTTTCCCGTTACCGCGAATACCGGGCAGATGCCGGTGGCGCACAACTGGCCAGTCGCCAGAAGATGATCGCCGCACTGCAACGATTGCAGTCTAATCACAGCGAAAGCCAGCTTGAAGGCCAGTTAACGGCATTTGGTATTAACGGAAAAGGCGCCATGATGGAATTGTTGATGAGTCACCCGCCTTTAGAAAAACGCATTGCTGCACTGCAGCAAAGCTAAAGGCTTCATCAAATAACAGGCAAAAAAGACCGGCTAAATGCCGGTTTTTTTACATATCTGGTGTATATGCCCTTAAGATTTGAATCACTAGCGGCGAATTACTCTGGCATCGCCTACCCCAACGTCAATATCAATGCGGTATTCACCGTCACCAAAATAGGTAGAGTCAGCACCGACAAAGTTTCTCTCATTTTCTGTGCTTCTCCCAAACCCGCGTAAACTGGAATCACCCACACCGGTGACAAGTCGCACTGATGAGAAGTCGATATCATCAACGATGACCTCAACCGCGCCTACCCCCACCTCCAGGTTTAACTCATTGGATAACCCTTCGATCTCCAGTTCACCAACGCCAAGCTCCATAGAGACTGCCAGATGAGCTGGCAGGCGAACGCGCCAATCCTGCTCAAGATTATCCTTGTCCAGGCGCAGATCGATGTATTCAGCACTCTGAGATACTTCCAAGTCAATATCATCAACATCACGACGACCAAAGAACCACCAATGGCGGTCCGCTCGAATCTCAATGTCCAGCTCTATGGTATCACCGTCGTAAATTTGAATATCAATCTCGGCCACAGAGATATCGAAATCGATATGGGTCAGATTTGATGCTTCAAAACTGCGCTCAATACGCTTGGAACTCGCTGCATGAGATGTTGAGGCCAGGAACATGCCAAATACAGCTAACAAAATAAGGTGTCCCAGCACATGATTTTTAGCTTGTGAGCGATGCTTGGCTATTTGTCTCATATCAGGCCCCTCAAATGGCGGATTTCCAGGATTTTTCATTGTTGATACCCGTTAGACGCACCCATACCCGAATAGTTACAAGGAATTTAATCTTCATGGGCCTGTGTCGATAAAGTAGTGAGTTTCAGGATGAATCAATTATGATGAGGAGTCATGTATGTCTTCACTGCAAAGGGTTTATAGTTTTACCGCTCCCTCACCCACCCTCAATACCAATAGAGCGCCTCCAGTAGGAGAATTCAAAATTTGATCTGAGAGCAGGTTGGCTATTTTAGAATGGGGTCCGAAGCTGCCGTTCTGAGGAGCCGTATCTTTTAGATGCTTTAGATAACTCATCAAAAACGCACTCTTCTGTTTGATTGACTCCTGTGGTGAGCGAGGTTTTTGTTTTCATTCTATTCCATCCCACAGTTTCGGTAATTATTGGCATAACATCGGAAAAAGTTACAAACCAGATTGAGCCTTATTTAGGGACTGCTAAACCTAATTTGCAGGCTATGCCGGACTATGTTCTTGAGCATAAATGCAAAGAAAGTGACTAATTGAACTAAGGAGCCTCTGATTAATGTTTGCGAGGCAGTGAGTGCAAGGCAAAAATCAGCGAAAAAGCGCAGTTTATGGGCCATAAATGCGCATTTTGAGCGGATTTTTAACGCAGCAATAACAACGTAGGTAATTAATCAGAGGTTCCCTAAAACTGTCTGAGCTCATTGATTCTCTCTATGATAAAACGGTAAAGGAGACGCCATGAACAGACTAATAAAGATCTTCTGCGGGTTGTTTAGTGCCCATACTCGGAAGGCAGTTGGTGCCCAGGGCCGGAATCGAACCGGCACGATCGCAATGATCGAGGGATTTTAAGTCCCTTGTGTCTACCAATTTCACCACCTGGGCATATCTTAATACGAAGGAAGGCGGTAAGTTCTTCGTATGTTTCTAGCTGCCAGCGCTTTGCGCTGCTGTCTACCAATCTCTCCAGCCGCCAATCACAGATTGGCGTCGTTCGAGCAGCACTCGAAGCTTACGCTTCGAAACCGCTTGCTCTCACCCACCTGGGCATATCTTAATACGAAGGAAGGCGGTAAGTTCTTCGTATGTTTCTAGCTGCCAGCGCTTTGCGCTGCTGTCTACCAATCTCTCCAGCCGCCAATCACAGATTGGCGTCGTTCGAGCAGCACTCGAAGCTTACGCTTCGAAACCGCTTGCTCTCACCCACCTGGGCATATCTTAATACGAAGGAAGGCGGTAAGTTCTTCGTATGTTTCTAGCTGCCAGCGCTTTGCGCTGCTGTCTACCAATCTCTCCAGCCGCCAATCACAGATTGGCGTCGTTCGAGCAGCACTCGAAGCTTACGCTTCGAAACCGCTTGCTCTCACCCACCTGGGCATATCTTAATACGAAGGAAGGCGGTAAGTTCTTCGTATGTTTCTAGCTGCCAGCGCTTTGCGCTGCTGTCTACCAATCTCTCCAGCCGCCAATCACAGATTGGCGTCGTTCGAGCAGCACTCGAAGCTTACGCTTCGAAACCGCTTGCTCTCACCCACCTGGGCATATCTTAATACGAAGGAAGGCGGTAAGTTCTTCGTATGTTTCTAGCTGCCAGCGCTTTGCGCTGCTGTCTACCAATCTCTCCAGCCGCCAATCACAGATTGGCGTCGTTCGAGCAGCACTCGAAGCTTACGCTTCGAAACCGCTTGCTCTCACCCACCTGGGCATATCTTAATACGAAGGAAGGCGGTAAGTTCTTCGTATGTTTCTAGCTGCCAGCGCTTTGCGCTGCTGTCTACCAATCTCTCCAGCCGCCAATCACAGATTGGCGTCGTTCGAGCAGCACTCGAAGCTTACGCTTCGAAACCGCTTGCTCTCACCCACCTGGGCATATCTTAATACGAAGGAAGGCGGTAAGTTCTTCGTATGTTTCTAGCTGCCAGCGCTTTGCGCTGCTGTCTACCAATCTCTCCAGCCGCCAATCACAGATTGGCGTCGTTCGAGCAGCACTCGAAGCTTACGCTTCGAAACCGCTTGCTCTCACCCACCTGGGCATATCTTAATACGAAGGAAGGCGGTAAGTTCTTCGTATGTTTCTAGCTGCCAGCGCTTTGCGCTGCTGTCTACCAATCTCTCCAGCCGCCAATCACAGATTGGCGTCGTTCGAGCAGCACTCGAAGCTTACGCTTCGAAACCGCTTGCTCTCACCCACCTGGGCAATGCATCAGAGTTGAATTGGAGGCTGGAGTCGGAATCGAACCGGCGTACACGGAGTTGCAGTCCGCTGCATAACCACTCTGCCATCCAGCCTGAATTCTTGTTGAGTGGATTGGCGAAGGTCGCGAAGTATACCGAAACTTGAGGCTTAGAACATAATTAAGTGGCCTAAATCCAGAGCGATCGACTGAATAGATTTTCGTGCGCACTTCCAGTACAAAAAGTGAACAAGTGGCATTCCCTCGTCGATCTGAGTCCGAAATCACCAAATTCTGCCCATCTTCGACGCGATAGAGACATTCACTCGATTGCCCTGGGCCTAAATCCCCTCCTAAGCAGACATTACTGACGGATGCATAATCACTCTCCCGGCCGTCAATCACAGATTGACCTCGTTCATCACGCGCAAAGCTTACGCCTTGCTTAAAACGCGTGCTCACCAATCCAGCTCATCCCTGGGGAAATTGTGTAAAGCCAAAGCTGATATCTCAAAACTGATTTTTTAAGCACTATCTCACCCAACCCAGGCGCATAAAATGGAGTGGAAGGCATATTGAAACTTAGTGGTTTCAGCACTGTCTTCATAAAGATAGGTGTTGTTACTCAGGCAAAGTAATAAATTCTTCTCTATCGCCTGGTACTTTGCCGAAACGGCTGTTCTTCCAATTGTCTTTGGCTTGTTTAATTCGCTCTTTGCGGCTCGGTACAAAATTCCAGAACAGATGGCGATAGCCTATAGCTTCGCTATCGACCAGGGCAATGCGACTGTCCTGGGTTGCTGTAACTGTGATGTTTGGATTGCCATCCAGGATAGCCATGCTGAATTCATTTGCGGCCTTACCGTTTATCTCGATACCACCGGCAGCGACATAGGTTGCACACTCGTCTGCTACAGGAATATCTGATGATTGCCCTGTTTGAAAATCTGCTTTGAAATAAAGGGTTTCTACGAATGTCTTAACAGCGGATGTCACATTGAAAGCGCCTTCCATCATGACTCGGATGGCCACGCTACCTACCTCTATTGTGGGTAATTCGCTGATGTCATGGTAATAAAAAAGCGGGATTTATTTTCTCGTCCGCCTCTGGCAAAGCCAACCATAGCTGTAGCAGGTGCAGAGTAAGCCCTGCCGCTCTTATCTCATCCGGGTTTCGATGCCTTTGACCGCCACCAGATTGGTATCACCAGACTCAATGGCCAGTTCATTACCTGAAGAATCGCGATGCATGATTGCGCCATCGAACAGGTAGGACACTGTCACCAGATTAATATGAGCATAGGATCTGACCGACACCTTCTCCCGTTGGGAAAACCGCTGAGCCGACATGAGCGAAGAATATCCAGGGGCCGACTTTGCGTTGCTCAAATGCTGATAGTGCTCTCCTGACAATGAACCCACCCAGGCCTTTTTCTTTCGGAGCAATGATTTTTTCAATACCGGTACAAGGCCGGTTTTCACATTCTGTATCAAAGTCCTAGGATAAACTACTCATAAATTACTTTACGCTTTTTCGCATAGATTTGCGTATAGAAAAGGATTGATCTCTTTTTGTATGGCACGCCCGGGAGGACTCGAACCTCCAACCCCCGGCTTAGAAGGCCGGTGCTCTATCCGGTTGAGCTACGGGCGCATTTTTAACTCTGACTAAGTTGAGTCCTCCTATTTCCAAACCGCACCTTTTTATAAGGGCCGACGCTTGCCCCAGCCAGCCAGCGAGCACAGCCCGCTGTCGCTCGATCTGCACTTGAAGCTCACGCCTCAAAAACGCCTGCCCACAACCAGTTGAGCGACGGGCACAGTGTTTGCGGCGGGCAGTTTAACTGAATTGCAGCAATGCGCACTGATTAAATGAGTGCTCAATCTGATTTTGGGGGCGAATCCCTCTCATCTGTTGCAAACCCGTGATCGGTTGTTGGAGTGCCATAACAGTTCAAGCCAGTATACATCCCTGCCATCACCAGATTGAGATTTGCCAGCCAGCGCTGCAGCAACTCTGTTAAGGAGCGTTATTAAGGAGCCTTTGATTAATGTTTGCGAGGCAGTTAGTGCAAGGCAAAACTCATCGAAAAAGCGCAGTTTATAGCTCATAAATGCGCATTTTAAGCTGATTTTTAACGCAGCAATAACAACGTAGGTAATTAATCAGAGGTTCCTTAATATTAATCCATCCCTGTCGGTGAGTTGTACTCCTGTATTCAGTTCATCCACCCGGGTTCTTTCGCCATCTACTGTCTTAACTTCCTTAACTTTTGCCATGAATAACCAGACCGGCTCGGATTCCATGTTATGACAGAGAGAGTAAAAGAGGGATAATGGGGTGACTGATGGGGCTCGAACCCACGACAACCGGAGTCACAGTCCGGGGCTCTACCAACTGAGCTACAGTCACCATTGATCGAATCATAGATTCAAAAAACTGGTCGGGGTAGAGAGATTTGAACTCCCGACATCCTGCTCCCAAAGCAGGCGCGCTACCAGACTGCGCTATACCCCGATGGCTTGTTGAAACTGGCTTACAGAGCCTGGTTTCAGGAGGGTGGCATAATACTCGCGCTGCCTCGGTCCGTCAATTAGACCACCGTGGAAAAAACCTCAGAATTCCTGTATTGCCTGAGCTTCAGGCCAGAATCAGCGTTCTACGCGCCAGGTACTCCCTTCAGCACTGTCTTCAACTGCGATGTTCATAGCTGTCAGACGGTCACGAATTTCATCTGCCTTTGCCCAGTCTTTATCGGCACGTGCTCGGTCTCTTGCAGCCACCAGGGCATCAATTTCTTCATCCCCCTGCCCTTCTTTTAAGAACTCCTCTGGATTCACCTGTAATAATCCGAGAGGCTCTCCTAAACGCACCAGCAAAGCTCCCAGTTGATTGGCTTTTTCCGGATCTTCTGCTCGAATGCGATTGATCTCGCTAACCATTTCAAACAACACACCAAAAGCTTCCGGCGTATTAAAGTCATCGTCCATTGCGTGCATATAGGCTTTCTCGAACGGACTGTTTGTTAAAGTCTTGGCTGATTTAACGTCAAGATTGTTTAGGCACAGATAAACCCTTTCCAATGCCTTTGCCGATTGCTGCAAACCCTGATCAGAATAATTGATTGGACTGCGGTAATGGCTGGCAATTAACAAATGCCTGACGACCTCTGGATGGTATTTTTCCAACACCTCTCGCACAGTAAAAAAGTTTCCCAGAGATTTGGACATCTTCTCATCGTCTATACGCAGAGGGCCGTTATGCATCCAAAGATTTGCAAACCTGCATTGATTTGCCGCTTCCGATTGTGCGATTTCATTCTCGTGATGGGGAAACAGCAAATCCGCACCACCACCATGAATATCAAAATTCTTCCCTAATGTGCAGGTTGCCATGGCAGAGCACTCAATATGCCAGCCTGGCCGTCCATAACCCCAGGGAGAATCCCAACCCACACCCTCATCAGGCGCGGCTTTCCATAACACAAAGTCTCTGGGGTCACGTTTTAATTCACCGACCTCGATACGGGCACCCTCTAACAACTTATCAAGGCGTTTTTTTGAAAGCTTTCCATATTCTGGAAAATGCGTGACAGCGAAATAAACATCACCATTGTCAGCACGATAAGCAAATTCATTGTTTATCAGGGTCTCAATCATATTAATGATTGGCTCAATGTACTCTGTTGCTCGCGGTTCCTGATCAGGTCTCTGGATGGACAGCGTAGCCTCATCTTCATACATCGCTTTGATATAGCGCGCCGTGACCTCGGTAAAAGCCTCCTCGTTTTCTTCTGCACGGGCCAGAATCTTGTCGTCTATATCGGTGATATTGCGAATGTAGGTGACGTCCAGTCCTTTCATTCGCAAATACCGGACAACCACATCAAAGGAAACCAGCATACGAGCATGCCCGATATGGCAATAGTCGTATACAGTGATACCACAAACATAAATTCTAACTTTGCCCGGATTTATGGGTGTAAATTCTTCTTTACGTTGCGTGAGAGTGTTGTAAATTTCCATTTAAGGAACCTCTGATTAATTACCTGCGTTATTATTACTGCGTTAAAAATCAGCTCAAAATGCGCATTTATGACCTATAAACTGCGCTTTTTCGCTGATTTTTGCCTTGCACTGACTGCCTCGCAAACATTAATCAAAGGCTCCTTAATTTTGCATCTGTTTGCTGGACCAGGAATCTCTCAAAGTGATTGTTCTATTGAATACCACTTCACCATCTTTCGAATCTATTTGATCCAAACAAAAGTATCCCTCACGCTCAAACTGGTAACTCGCTCCTCTAGCGTCCTCTAATACCGAAGACAGCACCGAGGGCTCTGCAATTGCAGTATCAATAACTCGCAATGAGTTCGGATTCAGCACAGTTCTATAATCTTCAATTTCCCTCGATTCCGGATTTTCAACGTTAAAAAGTCGATCGTATAATCTTACAGTGACAGGCACGCCTTTCTCTGCCGACACCCAATGAATGACGCCTTTGACTTTTCGCCCTTCTGGCTTTTTGCCCAAGGTATCCAGGTCAGCGGTGCAATTAAGTTGCATCACATTCCCTTGGCTGTCCTTTTCAACATCATCGCAGCAGATCACATAGGCGCCGCGTAGACGCACCTCACCGCCTGGAATAAGACGCTTGAATCCGGCTGGCGGTTTTTCTGCAAAGTCCGCTCTATCTATATACAGCTCACGAGTAAAAGGGACGTCACGCCGTCCCATAGATTCATCCTTTGGATGATTTTGCAAACTTAACTGCAAGGTTTTTTCTGCGCTTATATTGCTGATAACAATTTTCAGCGGATGAAGCACGCACATAGCGCGGGGGGCTGTCTTATCCAGATCTTCTCTGATTGCATGCTCAAGCATACTCATGTCAACAACTGATTCGCTGCGGCTCACTCCTGCACTTTCACAAAAATTTCTTATCGCCGCTGACGTGAACCCTCTACGTCGCATGCCCGCCAAAGTTGGCATACGTGGATCGTCCCAGCCTTGCACTGTTCCTGTGTCCACCATTTCCTTCAGATAGCGCTTACCTACCATGGTGTAATTCAGCTTGAGTTTTGCAAACTCGGTTTGCTGTGGCAGCACATAGTTGAACTGCGTATTTGCCAGGTCGCTGACTTCTCGAAGAGATTCGAGATCAAGGTTCTGTAGAATCCAGTCGTATAACAGCCGGTGATCTTCGAACTCCAGTGTGCAAAGTGAATGAGTAATGCCTTCAATGGCATCGGATATGCAGTGGGTGTAATCGTAGGTTGGATAGATGCACCACTGCTTGCCGGTTTGATGATGCGCAATGTGCCGAATCCGGTATAAAACCGGATCACGCATATTGATATTGGGCGACGCCATATCAATTTTTGCGCGCAGGGAAAGTTCACCGTCGGCGAACTCCCCTGCTTTCATTTTTGCAAGCAGCGTCAGGTTTTCTTCAGACGATCGGTTGCGATCAGGGCTATTCTTTCCTGGTTCGGTTAAGGTTCCCCGGTATTCACGTGCCTGCTCCGGGCTCAGGCTACAAACATAGGCCAGATTCTTTTCTACCAGTTGCCTGGCAAAGTCATACAACACATCAAAGTAAGCAGAGGAATACCTGACCTCTCCGTGCCAGTCGAATCCCAGCCATGTTATGTTTTCCTTGATGGCATCCACATACTCCTGGCTCTCTTCAGCCGGATTGGTGTCGTCAAACCGCAGATTACAGAATCCTTTATTCTCTGCGGCGACCCCGAAATTCAAACAGATAGACTTTGCATGCCCAATATGGAGATAACCATTAGGCTCTGGAGGAAACCGTGTATGCACGCGGCCATCATGCTTACCGTCGGATAAGTCCTTGGCAATCATATTGCGGATAAAATTAGAGGGGGTCGCAGATGAGCGGGGCTCATTTGCGGCTTTTTCGGAGTCTGTCATAAGGCTTGTTCAAGCGTTCCTGAAACTGTCTGTCGGATTGTTGCCTGCACATCACTTAGAGAACCTCTGATTAATTACCTACGTTGTTATTGCTACGTTAAAAATCAGCTCAAAATGCGCATTTATGGTCTATAAACTGCGCTTTTTCGCTGATTTTTGCCTTGCACTAACTGCCTCGCAAACATTAATCAGAGGCTCCTTAGTTAGATAGAAACTATTCACCTGGCTAACCTGGCAACCTGCTAGTCTGAAACCTGCGAGAAATCCCCTGAATTTGTGAGGTTCGAGAGCAGAGCAATCGACTGAATGGATTTTCGTGCACATTTCCAGTACATAAAGTGAAAACAAGTGGCACTCCCTCGTCGATCTGAGTACGAAAATTATAAACTTCTGCCCATCTTCGATGCGACAGGGGCGTTCACTCGGTTGCCCTGGGTTAGAAAGATTCGAGAGGTTCTAGACTTCCGGCGCGCAGGCAAAAGCCGTATTATAACGCGTCCTGCTACATCCATTCACCACTAATTTTATAACCCCGGTATTGATTCATGATCGTTTTTCACACCAATCACGGCGATATTTCCATCGAATTGGATTTCGATCGTGCTCCAAATTCTGCAGCCAACTTTTTGCAATATGCCAAAAATGGATTTTATAACGGCACAATTTTTCATCGAGTGATAGATAACTTCATGATTCAAGGGGGCGGTTTTGAAGCAGGCATGCAGCAGAAGCCTAACGGAGACCCTATTGAGAACGAAGCCAATAATGGCCTTTCCAACACTGTCGGCACTTTAGCAATGGCGCGCACTCAGGATCCTCATTCCGCCACATCCCAGTTTTTCATCAATGTGAATGACAATTTTTTTCTCGACCATAAAGATCAAAGCATGCAAGGCTGGGGTTATGCTGTGTTCGGCAGAGTCGCCGAGGGCATGGAGGCTGTTAATAAAATCAAGACCTGTAAAACAACATCACGAGGGGGACACCAGGATGTTCCTGAAGATGATGTAGTGATTGAATCTACAGACATTAATGAACCGGATTAACGTTGAGCAAACCAATACTCTTCATTTCTGATTTACATCTGGAAGATTCACGCCGGGACATCACCGCGAGTTTGCTCAGCTTTCTGCATAAGCACTCTGGCGAATGCGAATGTTTATACATATTAGGTGACTTATTTGAGGTCTGGATCGGAGACGACGAATCCACACCACTCACTCAGACCGTAGCGGATGCTCTGATAAGCTTTTCCCGGCAAGGGAGTCAGATTCGCATCATGCACGGCAATCGCGACTTCCTCATTGGGAAAGACTACGCGCAGCAGTGCGGTGCCTCACTGATCACTGACCCTTATATCTTAAAGGGCCCTGCTGGAGATATCGTGCTCATGCATGGCGATACACTATGCACCGATGACACTGCCTACATGCAGTTTCGTGAGATGGTAAGGACCCCCACCTGGCAAGAAGCGTTTTTATCCCAAAGTTTGGATGCAAGACGGGAGTTTGCCCGCCAAGCCCGGGCAGAAAGCCAAAAGGCAACATCTGATAAGCAATCTGAAATCATGGATGTGAATGGTCAGGCTGTAATCAATACCCTGAATACCCATCAGAAAGCTACTTTGTTACACGGGCATACTCATCGCCCACAAATACATGATGTGGAGATTTCACCAGACCACTCGGATATACAAACAGCCAGAAGAATAGTGCTGGGAGACTGGGATAAATCCGGGTGGTATGCCGAACTCACTGCCAATGACCTGAAGCTTCACGAATTTCCGCTGTCTGAAGCTTAGCTTCTGCAGTATTAACCAGCGTTTGATTGATCTGACTCTGGCACTTTGTAGTAGCGATCCAGATGGGCTTCACATAACTCAAGTAGCTCCATCTCTATAGATTCATTCAACTGTTGCAGCGACAGATGACTGTATTCAAGTAACGGGTATGCACCATATTGATTGAGATCATCTATCTGATCGCTGTGCCTGCGCAACAAATTGTGCAACCAGCAATAGGGAGACAATGATTCATCGTAGGGTATCCGCGCCTGCTCCAGACCTATTTTCAGATTCGGCACAGAAAAGATTCTGAATTTGTGCTCCAGAATTTGTGTAACAAGTTTTTCAATGCGATTAAGAACTGAGGCTTTAGCTTCGGCGTCGTAATTATTCCAATCAATTACTTCAAAGGCGTAGCGCTTGCACCCACGACAAACCATATCGCCTAGCGATGTAGTAGAACAAATACCGATACATGGAGTCTTTACGTTCATACTGAACATTTCCCTGGCATGATTATCTCTTGAATAAATTCGTATGAAGAGAAAGAGACTTTAGCAAGTTTTATTAGGGAACCTCTGATTAATTACCTACGTTGTTATTGCTGCGTTAAAAATCAGCTCAAAATGCGCATTTATGACCTATAAACTGCGCTTTTTCGCTGATTTTTGCCTTGTACTAACTGCCTCGCAAACATTAATCAGAGGCTCCTTGGATTGTAATCACTGTGTAATTTAGAGCATCGACCTTTTTCTAAAACAGCTCAATTTGGCCTACAGTCTCTCTCACTGTTGAATTTATGCCAAGGCAGGACAATCGACTGAATGGATTTTCGTGTGTATTTTCAGTACTAAAAGTAACCAAGTGGCTCTCCCTCGTCGATCTGAGTCCGAAGATTATAAACTTCTGCCCATCTTCGACGCGACGGAGTCGTTCACTTGATTACCTTATATGTCAGGGCAGGGCATCTGGATTTTTCCGTGTATTTACAATAGAATGCGCGCCCGGTTCAGTCTGCTATCCCAGACTTGAACACAGGCAGCATGAGTCAACAGTTCAACAAACAGTTCAACAAACAGTTCAACAGTTGTGACAGACAGTGCCTGTTCTTACGCCACCTGTTAGTGATTCCTGTTTAATCCAGCAGCAATGCCAGGTGACGGTAACCTGCTGTCACAATGGCGGATGCACTAGCATAAGTTAGCACTAAGAGGAAAATTGATAGTGTTAGATGCCTATCGAAAACATGTCGAAGAACGCGCCGTGGAAGGCGTAGTCCCAAAACCACTGTCTGCCGAGCAAGTTGCAGATCTGGTGGAGTTACTGCAAAACCCGCCTGCAGGCGAAGAAGACTTCTTGCTGGACTTGATTTCTGATCGCGTTCCACCAGGAGTTGATGAAGCCGCTTATGTGAAAGCAGGTTTCTTATCTGCTGTGGCCAAAGGCGAGGCTAACTCCCCATTAATTGATAAATCCCGTGCTGTTAGATTGCTGGGCACCATGCTTGGCGGATACAACATCGCCACCCTGGTAGACTTATTAGATGATGCCGAGCTTGGCAGCGAAGCTGCTGAACAACTGTCCCACACACTCTTGATGTTCGATGCATTTCATGACGTGGCTGAAAAGGCAGACAATGGCAATGTCTCGGCTAAGCAGGTATTGCAAAGCTGGGCTGAAGGTGAATGGTTTACAGCTAATCCAGAACTCCCCAGGAAGCTGACTGTCACTGTATTCAAGGTGTCCGGCGAGACCAATACCGATGACCTCTCCCCTGCTCAAGATGCATGGTCCCGGCCAGACATCCCATTACATGCCAAAGCGATGTACAAAAATCTGCGGGATGGTGTGACTAATGCAGAGCAACAAATTGAAGAACTGAAAGCCAAAGGCCACCCCGTAGCGCTGGTGGGTGATGTAATGGGAACCGGTTCTTCGCGAAAGTCTGCTACTAATTCGGTACTTTGGCACATCGGAAACGACATCCCTCACATTCCTAACAAGCGCTCTGGAGGTGTTTGTATCGGAGGCAAAATCGCCCCAATCTTTTTCAACACTATGGAAGATGCTGGCGCCCTGCCTTTTGAATGCAATGTTGATGGTCTAAGCACTGGTGATGTTATAGATATCGATGTCTATGAGGGGAAAATCACTCGCCACAGTACCAACGAACTGATTTCCGAGTTCGAATTAAAAACTGACGTACTGTTAGACGAGGTTCGTGCCGGTGGACGCATACCACTAATCATTGGTCGCGGTTTGACTCAACGCGCACGAGACCATCTGGGATTGGACGCCTCCACCCTGTTTCGCTCTCCAGTCACGGGGCAGGATTCTGACAGGGGTTATACCCTGGCACAAAAAATGGTCGGCAAGGCTTGTGGCGTGGAAGGTGTTCGACCTGGCAGTTATTGCGAACCACGTATGACAACCGTTGGCAGTCAGGACACTACTGGACCAATGACACGGGATGAATTAAAGGATTTAGCATGCCTGGGCTTTTCGGCCGATCTGGTAATGCAGTCTTTCTGTCATACCGCTGCCTACCCCAAACCGGTTGATATCGAAACCCAGCATACTCTCCCCGATTTTATTCAAACTCGCGGCGGTGTGTCCTTACGCCCTGGTGATGGCATTATCCACTCCTGGCTGAACCGCATGTTGCTGCCAGATACTGTAGGAACTGGAGGCGATTCCCATACTCGCTTTCCCATTGGCATCTCTTTTCCTGCTGGCTCTGGTCTGGTGGCATTTGCTGCTGCTACCGGCATCATGCCTCTGGATATGCCGGAATCGATTCTGGTGCGCTTTTCAGGTGAAATACAACCAGGCATTACCCTGCGGGATTTAGTGAATGCCATACCTTATGCAGCTATTCAGGCTGGGGATTTGACGCTTGAAAAGAAAGGCAAGAAGAACATTTTCTCTGGACGCATCCTGGAGATTGAGGGACTACCTGATCTGAAAGTAGAGCAAGCGTTTGAAATTTCCGACGCATCTGCTGAGCGTTCTGCAGGCGGATGTACAATTCGGCTGAGCAAAGAGCCCATCATCGAATACTTCAAATCCAATATCACGCTTCTGCGCTGGATGATTGACAATGGCTACCAGGACGCCCGTACTTTAGAGAGACGAGCCCAGGCAATGGAAGCCTGGCTGGAGAATCCAGAGTTGATGGAGCCAGACCCCGATGCGGAATACTTTAAGGTCATTGAAATTGATCTCAATGAGATCAAAGAACCATTGCTTGCCTGTCCTAATGATCCAGACGATGTAAAACCATTGTCTGAAGTGCAAGGCACCAGGATTGATGAGGTCTTTATCGGGTCCTGTATGACTAACATCGGCCATTTTCGAGCAGCCAGTGAGGTTCTCAAGCAAGTGGATGGCGGTTTACCAACAAAACTTTGGATAGCACCTCCCACCAGGATGGACGAGCACCAGCTCACCGAAGAAGGCATATACAACGTGTTCGGTGTATCAGGTGCACGCACCGAAATGCCGGGCTGCTCACTTTGCATGGGAAATCAGGCCAGGGTTGCACCTGACTCAACTGTGGTGTCGACCTCAACGCGTAATTTCCCCAATCGACTGGGGCAAGGTGCAGATGTATTCCTTGCTTCATCTGAATTAGCGGCAGTAAGCGCCGCTCTGGGCAAAATTCCAACTACGGAAGAGTATCTGAGCTACATGGATAACATTAACACCATGGCAGATAACATTTACCGCTATCTCAATTTCAATGAAATTGAGTCTTTCATGGCAGCAGCGGAGCGCGCTAAGAACATTCCTGTGACTCATGTACAGGAAGTGGCATAATTGCTGTTCAGAAACAATTCATAGTGCTACTCATAGCGCTACAATTTTTAGCACTGTGATGACTCGTATTCGGGTAGGCGCCACAAGTAAGCAGAAACTGCCGCGCCTATTCCGAAGAGCATCAGACAGGACAATAGTCTGTCCACAATTCAACACGAAATCCCCATACTAATCCATATTGGTATTATCGCTCTTACTGTCACTTTTTGAGGCATACCCCTGCCCGCCTCAAAACTGGCAACGATTGGACCGAGGTAACGGTGATGATTGGTCAACCTGTAAGTACCCAGTGTATAAGTGCTCTGATGATCGTGCAAAACAGAACGCTGCCAGCAATACCAGGGGAGGTGTCGGCAGCAAAGCAACAACAGCGCTAAGTACCAGATACCCTCCTCCAACTAAATAAGCCTTTCTTAAGCAGTGTGATTACATGAGCACCTTATCCGCCTGGCTAGATTAGACAGTGCTCTTCTCTACCACTTCATAGGTATCCCTGGAAAGCTCCGGGGTGGACTTGATTCGCTGGAGCTGAGCCTGCATGAGTGCCTGTCGCCTGCTGTCGTACTTCTGCCATCGAGTAAGTGGCGTCAGCAAGCGTGCTGCTATCTGCGGGTTGAGACTATCCAGGGCTATGACCTGATCCGCCAGGAATTCATAGCCACTCCCATCGGCTCGATGAAAGTTAATATGATTTTGACCGCAAAAAACGCCAATTAAGGAGCGCACTTTGTTAGGGTTCTTGATCGAAAAAGCAGGATGTTCCATGAGTCGCTTAACATCAGCCAACGCCGAATCGTTTGGATTACCAGCCTGCACGGCAAACCATTGATCAACTACCAGCGCTTCATGCTGCCATTGCTGATAAAAATTCTCCAGCATCTCTTTGCCTATGGCCTGCCCAAAGTCTTTATTGTTATGAACCAGCACTTTCAGTGAATGGAATTGATCAGTCATATTTGTCGCGGTTTGGAACTGATCCTGGATTTCACTAATCCAGTGCTCATTGGTGGTGCGCGATAAATATCCAAGGGCACAGTTTTTGAGTGAGCGGCGCGCGATAGAGGCAGCATCCACGCTAAACTCAGCTGGCTCAAGATTGGCGTTGTATATTTGGGAAAATTTATCTTCCAGTGCTGAAGCCAGTTCATTAGCGGCAAATTCTCTGGCCTCATGAATACCTTCAATATCAGCCTTCGCAGATTGCTCGATTAAAGAGCTCTCTGCAGGCAGGCTCAGTAAATGAGCAACCATGGCTTTGTCCAATGAATCATCTACTATGGCCTTTTCTAACACACCCTTACAGGCATCAATCAATGCACTACTGAGTTGCAACGTATCGCCATTAGCTCGTTGCTCCAGCATCCGGTTAATGGCATTGATTGACAACTGCTGGGCAGCGTTCCATCGATTGAATCCATCAGTATCGTGCACCATAAGAAACACGAGTTCTTCGTCGGAATATTCATAGTGCAAACGAACGGGTGCACTGAAACCTCTTAACAATGAGGGTATGGGTTCAGAGTCCACGCTTCCGAAAACGAATTCTTGCTCGGCTTCAGACAGGGTTAGAACCTTGTCGGTTACTTCTGATACTGATTTGTCATCAACTAAACGCAACGGAAGTTCCTGACCAGAGGAGGCAAGCAAGCCCACTCGCAGTGGTATATAGAATGGCTCTTTCTCCGCTTGCCCAGGAGATGGTGGGCAACTTTGCCTGACTAATAGTGTGTATTGCTTAAGCGCTGCATCATAGCTGGATTCGATTTGCAGCACTGGCGTGCCAGCTTGTGAGTACCAGCGACGAAATTGCCCAAGATCCATTCCACTCGCATCTTCCATGGCCTTTACAAAATCTTCCGTGGTAACTGCTTCGCCATCATGACGTTCGAAATAGAGATCAGAACCTTGGCGAAACAATTCAGGGCCTAATAGAAGGCTTATCATGCGCACTACCTCGGCGCCCTTTTCATAAACAGTGACAGTATAGAAATTAGATATTTCCATATAGGAGTCGGGGCGTACCGAATGAGCCATGGGCCCTGCGTCTTCCGCAAACTGCACTGTCTTCAGAAAAGCGACATCTTCCACCCGCTTTACTGTGCGCGATCCCATATCAGCAGAGAATTCTGAGTCGCGAAAAACCGTGAAACCTTCTTTCAAACTCAATTGGAACCAGTCCCGACAAGTAACCCGATTACCTGACCAGTTATGGAAATATTCATGGGCCACAACTGCTTCAACCCGTTGGAAAGCGATGTCTGTTGTTGTTGCAGGATTTGCCAATACACAAGACGTATTAAAGATATTTAAACCCTTATTCTCCATCGCGCCCATATTGAAATCATCAACGGCCACCATCATAAATATCTCTAAATCATATTCCCTGCCATAAACCTCTTCATCCCACCTCATCGCACTCTTAAGAGACACCATGGCATGATCGATCTTGTCCAGATCTTTTTGTTCAACGAATATTTGCAGCGCAATCTCCCGTCCACTGCAGGTGACAAAACTATCCTCTTTACTAACCAGAGCTCCTGCAACCAATGCGAATAAATAGCTGGGCTTCTTAAAAGGATCTTCCCAGGTGACCCAATGCCTGGTGTTATCACCGTCGACTTTTCCGTTATCAATTTTATTTCCATTAGAAAGCAGAACTGGATAGTTACCTTGATCAGCAGCAATCGTCGTTGTGAACCTGGACATCACATCAGGTCGATCAAGGTAATAAGTCATGCGTCGAAAGCCCTCAGCCTCACACTGGGTGCAAAACATTTTTTTCGACTTATAGAGCCCTTCCAGCGCAGTGTTGTTTTGCGGCTCAATGCGAGTAACGCAATTTAAGCGAAACTCCTGAACCTTTTCCCCCAGTAATGAAGGTAAATCTAAAATTGTCAGAGTTTCCCTGTCCAGTAAGTACTCTTCTTTATCCAGCTCTCTACCTTCTATCTGCAATGATTCAAGACTTAAATGAGACCCATGCAATACCAGGTCCTTCTCATCCGAAGTTTCAGCATTGGAGTTTCGCTTGAAGAGTAAATCACTCTTAACTGTGGCATGGTCCTCGTAAAGATCGAAATACAAATGGGTAGTTTCAATATTGAACGATGGTGGACGATAGTCTTTCAGATAAGTAATTCTGGTTTGCGAATCTTTCAATTTCAGGAACCTCTGATTAATTACCTATTAATTACCTACGTTGTTATTGCTGCGTTAAAAATCAGCTCAAAATGCGCATTTATGACCTATAAACTGCGCTTTTTCGCTGATTTTTGCCTTGCACTAACTGCCTCGCAAACATTAATCAGAGGCTCCTTAAATCTTCCTACATCACCTGGTGGCTCAGTGATATTTCATAGCCGGAAAATCGACGCAAGTTGATTACCCCACTTTCAAAGATCAAGTATTGCCCTTTTATGCCTTTAAGCTTTCCTCCAACTTCAGGATCTTTATCGAAGTTGAATGAACTGATTTTTTCTGGGTATTCAATTACGGGATACTCCAAAGCCATTGGGGCAATACCATTGATCATGCTGATTCCAAAAAAGCCGAAGCTCTCCTCAAGCTCGGCGATATCACTTTTGCATTCTTCCAAAAGTCTGTCTCGCTCCGACTCCATATCCAGTGGTGATGCTTCACCTTTCAGCATATCGCGCCAATTCGTTTTATCCGCAACATGCTGCTTGAACATGACCTCAAGTGTTCCTGACTGTAATCGACTTCTGACTCTGATAATTGCCAGAGCCTGAGTCGCTCCCTGATCAATCCACCTGGTTGGCACTTGAGTTGCACGAGTGATCCCAACCTTTAAACCAGAGCTATTTGCCAGATACACTATGTGATCCTGCATACAGTATTTTTCACCCCAGGCCGGCTCTCGGCAGGTACCCTGGTCAAAATGACATTTTTCAGGATGGATAATGCATGAATCGCACTGCGCCAGGCGCTGAAAGCATGGATAGCAGTACCCTTGATTAAAACTTTTGTTGGTTTTACGCCCACAATTTACGCAAAATATCCTGCCGTTGTATTCAAGCCTTATTTTTTTGCCCAGCAAGGCGTTGACAGAAATGCACTCATCGCCGAGTCGCATCTGATATGCCACTGGCTGCTCCAGGCGGCTCGCCATTTTGCGCAGTATGCCTTTTGCCACCACTTTCATGTCTGTCCTCTTTCCTGATCACTGGTAATAAAAGATGGCCTTTCCTTCTGGTTCTTGGGGAACCTCTGATTAATTACCCATTAATCACCTACGTTGTTATTGCTGCGTTAAAAATCAGCTCAAAATGCGCATTTATGGCTTATAAACTGCGCTTCTTCGCTGATTTTTGCCTTGCACTAACTGCCTCGCAAACATTAATCAGAGGCTCCTTAGTCTTACAGGTATTCTGCATCGGCGCTCCAATTCTCTGGTCGCTCGGTAAATTTCTTTCACCGTAAAGAATGACAAGTTGCAATGACTGCTCCAACTGCTCCTCACTCAGCACATTACCATCAGGCCACTTTCCAAGTTCTACCGCCTGCCTGAGCCTTGTATAAACATTATATGTCATGCTCTCTATAAGTTTTTCCAGAGAATCAGGTTGACTGTTAAGTCCTAAAGGCAGTTCGTATTCGATCATAAGAATTTTCTCAGCTTTAGACAGCGCTTAGTCAGGCTTATTTTATCCAATCACTTCCCGCTGCAGAATGAAACGGTAGACAACTACTGTAATAAGGCCTAGAACCAACCCGGTTCCCAATCCAGCAACATGGGCTGCGGTAGCAATCCAGGAAGAAGCGAAGATTTCCATCGCAGTCAGTGCAATGACGAAAAAAACGAACATACTGTTGTTTATTACCAGATTACTTCTGGGCATAAAATAATGAATGATCCAGCTATAACCAACCAGTCCATAGACTACCCCCGACATTCCACCAAAATTGTTGTATCCCAGCGCCAGATACTGTGCTGTGTTGCTCACGAATGCAGCAGAAACCACTAAACCGAGGAACCACCAATGTGACTGCAACGACTCAAGCTGTCTGCCGAAATACCAAAGCCACAGCATATTGAACACCAGGTGCATCTCGCCAAAGTGTAAAAACATGGGACTCAGGGTATTGAGGAACACGATTGGGCTATCAATGGCACCAAGCAACGACACTAAATCTGAATCTGGCAACAATGGATAAAACAACACCCTCACTGTAGATGGGTTTCCGCCCAACTGAGAAACCACAGCAACCAGCACAGAAATTGTCATAGCAAGCCAGGTAAACGGGCTGCGATAAACCGCATGCCATATACGATCAGGCCAGTTTTTAGCAGTAGCTAACTTACTGGATAGATCCGCTGACAATGCACCTGAATCCTGCTCACGATTTTGCAGCGACAGCCACCGCTCTAATGCCTCCCTTAGCAGCACTGCTTCGGAATCAGAATGTACCCAGATAATTTGTTGTCCAGATTCTTCAACAACACGGTGCTGCAATCCCAAGGCATACAGCTGCTTACTAAAACCCTTGAGATTTATCTCTATAGGAAGTCTGACAGCTTCAACCATCCGATCTTACCAGCCGACTTCCCCATCCTAATTTACTTCTGCAGGCTTGATAATAATCATGGCTCAAGGGATGAGCTAGCTGCAGTGGCGTCGACATCTTCTTAATGAGTATTTCATCACCAATGGCAACCGAATGGACCACTTCGCCATCACAGCTTAATTGCGGTTGCAGTGATTCCTTTGCCAACACAATCAATCGAATTTCACTGTCGCCACCCACGACTATTGGTCGGCTGCTCAACGAATGCGGATACATAGGTACCAACACAACCGCATTAAGATCAGGGTGCATGATGGGTCCGCCGGCTGATAAAGCATACGCCGTAGAGCCCGTTGGAGTTGCCACAATCATGCCATCCGATTCCTGACTGTAAACAAAGCGATCATTGACATACAGCTCGAATTCAATCATCTGTGCAGCCTTGCCGGGGTGCAAAACCACGTCGTTCAGAGCCAGGCCCAACGGTTTGAGAGAGTCATTCTGGATTAAGTGCGCATCCAATAAGAAGCGTTTCTCGACTTTGTACTCACCTTGCAGAACCAGGGCGATTTGATCTTCAATTTCGTCAGGCAATACATCCGTCAGAAATCCAAGTCTGCCTCTATTCACTCCCATAACAGGAATATCCTTTGACACAATGAATTTAGCCATGCTTAGAATGCTGCCATCACCGCCAACGACTATTACCAAATCACAATGCGCAGCAATTTCGGCTCGTGGAAACACTTCCGCGTTAGCATCCTCTGCAAGCTCGGCGGTGACATTATCGATAACTATAGATACAGATTTGCTGTTCAGGAACTGAATCAAGCGCCTAACCGTTTCTATGACCCCTTTATGATCGGGGCGTCCAATAATCGCAATTTTCGAAAACCCACTCATGGTTTGATATTGACCACACTTGTCACAGAAAAGACATCAAACAGCAATGGCAGTATAGCATGAGGCTGGATTTACTTAGGGAACCTCTGATTAATTACCTACGTTGTTATTGCTGCGTTAAAAATCAGCTCAAAATGCGCATTTATGACCTATAAACTGCGCTTTTTCGCTGATTTTTGCCTTGCACTAACTGCCTCGCAAACATTAATCAG
The DNA here is from genome assembly GCA_965198435.1 of uncultured Pseudohongiella sp. Lineage (GTDB taxonomy): Bacteria > Pseudomonadota > Gammaproteobacteria > Pseudomonadales > Pseudohongiellaceae > UBA9145. The sequence goes on from OZ240664.1 coordinate 2,279,411, forward strand.
AGGCTCCTTAGACCCAGGCGCTCTCTCCTGCGGCCAATTCTCTATTTTTATATCGAAATGTTTATATCGAATAGAACCCAGCGGTCTTTTTAATATCAGTCCAATATCAGTCGTTCATTTTTTGGAACCTTAAAATGATGCCTGTGCTGGCAGGATTATTGAACATAGCAACCAGCAGCATGGGACCAGATGCCCGAATTGTGGTGCCAGGGCATGGATGTGGGCCTACCCTCTCGCTCATACCATCGCATGCACTTACGAAACAGCAGGGTTCGATATTGATAGCAACTATAAGAGAGATTAATCAGAGGGTTGATCAAACCCTCGCCCTGATCTCAGATAAACCAGAGTAAAACAGATACGCAAAGCACATCAGCAACCCTGCCACTCTGGCAGATGCCATAATCTCTATTGTGACAGTTCCGACCTCTGTGGACGCGTAAACTCAGCCTGATTGAAGTCTTATCCTGAACACAACGCAATTGCCTGCTGAATATCTTAAACCCGGGCGCATCGTGGTATTTGGATCTACAGTCTATCCGCGAGCTGCTTGAGAAGGATGCGTGCCGATTCTGGAAGCAATATCCGGACTAAAATCCAACGTGGATTTCTTTGTGGGGTATAGCCCTGAGCAGGTCAATTCTGGTGAAGATGCACATTCAATTATAAATGCAGTGAAAGTGACTTCGGGCTCACTCCGGAAGCTGCGAAAGTAATCGATAATTTCTATAAAGGCTGCATTACGGCAGGCACCCTTTGCGCGGAAAGTATCAAAGTTGCATAAGCCACCAAATTTATAGAACACATTCAGCGCGATTTAAACGCCGCACTTGTGAAAGAATTAGCTGTACTGCTCAAAAAATCGGAAATCAGTACCCTGGATGTTCTTTGGGCTGCAGGAAGTAAATGGAATTTTCTTGAATTCAGCCCGGGATTGGTGGCCGCTCTTTGTATAGGAATTGGTCCTTACTCCCTACCTTACATACAAGGCACAACAGGTGGGATACCATTCTGGTGCCATCCTGGCCAGAAGACGCATTAATGACTCTATGGGCACGCATGTTGCTGAGCGCGTAATCCGCCTGATGTTATCAAAACGAATTCATGTCGTTGACGCAAAAATCCTGATCCTTGTATATGCTTTCAAGGAAAACTGCCCAGACTCTCGAAATATCCAAGTAGCAGCTATCGTCTCTACATTACACTCATATCATACACATGTTGATGTATATGACCCCCGGATTGACCAGAATGATTCTCCTCATGTAATCCAAAAACTGGGGAATGGTTCTTAAATTACTTCTTATGATGCCGTAATTATTGCTGTTGCCCGTACAGATTTCAGAGAAATAGGTATCGATAGGATCAATCGATTATGCAAAGAACAATATATAGTCTTTGGCGTAAAGCAACTGTTTCAGAAAAATCGAATTAATGGGAGTTTGTAAATGCGTTACTGCTCAACAAAAAAACATTGTCAAGTCAGCATCTAATCCTATGTTTAACTTTCAGTTGAACCTTTAGCTGAAACTAAAGCATTTATCCTAATTGGAAGGTATGATCCGCAATGACAGGGGTGAATCTGTATAGACCAGATCTTCTTCCTGAAAAACCCGATAACCCACATAGAAGACCAGGTCCAATCCAACTAAATCTGTCCCAAATTGAAACTCATTCAACACTGTAAATCTTTCCTCAGCGTTTAGAACTCGCCGCCCGGATATGGGAATCAACCCTTCAAGGCTTCCATTCCATTCGACCAAATTTCCATCATTGTTTAGCTGATAAAATCGAGTGCCACCGCGCTGACCAACTAATACATGCAAAGATCCTTCAGACCCTATATGCCGTTCATCCACCTCGATGACAGCAGACATATCGACACTGTCATTTGGCGAAAATTCGCCACTAAAACTCAGCCCGTCATCTCGGCTTGCAGCAATCGAAATAGCAGCATTTGTTGTTCCGCTCAAGGCCGTAACGGAAGTCGAGGGTAAATCAGGCACGACCGTTGGCTGATAGTTCGCTATTTGGTGACGTACTATATTAAGTGCCTGCACCGCATCTGCGCCAACCTCACTGTCCGCATCGACACCACAAGCAAACCCCAGACAGTCTGAATCTGGATCGGAAAATTTCGCAGCCCGGGTAGCGTCATTGAAAGCACCGGGGTGAGCCATGATTGTTACAAACTGCGAATCTACACCATGCCCCGTCGCAAAGTTGAAAGTCCCGCCATAGCCGTCCTCTCGATGAGAATGGGTCAAGCCCATGTTATGACCTAGCTCGTGAGCCACCACGGTATCCAAAGGACAGTCCGTTGCTATAGTTGAAACGGCAAACTGTTGTTCAACTTCTCGATTAAAGTACCCATTCTTCTCAAACCCGCCCACAGGCGCTAGTCCGCAGCGTCCCTGGCTGCTTTCCATCAGACGGAAGAAAATCACCAGGTCTGCCCCGTATGCACTTCGTAATGAGTCTAAATCCCCGAAGGCTTCGTGGGTCTGATTCATTAAATGATCCAGCGCCACATCCATGTCATTACTATCGCTATAATCCACTGCGAGGTGATGCACAGGACGCAAACTTATAGCCACTCTACTATCGCGATAAATCTGATTCGCTACCGAGATAAGTTGGTTTATGCGAGTTTCTACCCCAAGGGGGTAGGCGCTTTCGGCACCTTGTGAATAAAGCACCAAAACATCGATAACCGACACAGAATAATCCACTGAACTGCTATTCCCTGGATTTGTTCCAAGTAGCATCTCATTAAAGTCACTAATCCCATCTTCATCGGAATCAGTTCGCACATCTTTTACAACATTTACTGTGCTGTCATGACGTAAATCACCAATCACGATTGTGCTGAATAGAGCAGATACAGATTGAGCCTGGGTTCTCACCGTAAACTTTAATACTTTCTGCTCACCCGGCTGGAAATCTCCCAGTCCGCAGCGCAGAACAGATTGCAGTGAAACAGATAATGCTTGTTCACAAGTAGCATCAGCGGTTACAAGTTCGCTATCTTCCAATACAAAGAAAACCTCTAATTGCAGATTTAAATAGCTTTTACCGCTGGTGTTAGTCAGGGTTATTTGTGCGGTAGTAGTTTTTCCAGCTACCACAGGCGAAGGGCTGAACACCTGCTCTACTGCAAAATTATTTGGGGATATTTCCGTTGTGCTGGCCGCTAATGGAATGTCAGGGATGGGTTTCTGATCCACAACTAAAGGCAAAATGGGAATCACTTCACTGCTACTTTTCTCTCGTCTGCTTAACGCCATTTCATAGTCGGGAATGATGAAATCATTTTCCAGCTCGCTTCCACCTTCTCTTGACAGTGCTGGCTGATACACCCAGCCAAGATATTTCTCACCGTTATTGGTAGCAATAATTTGCCAGAGTCCATCCGATGATGCGATGTAGCCGAATAGACTGTGCAGTCCAACTGTCAGTGTGAAGCTTAAGGTCGAAGCATGATTGCTGCCTCTGGCGCTGATTCCGATATCTCCATTTACAAAGTTCATCACCTCGTCAATGACTACTTCTGCCATTACCTGCGGAGAAATTTCGACCAGTACTGAATCGCCAGCCCGAATTTTTGCCAATACTGCCGGATCAATCTGCACTGATTGGCTGTTGGCAGCATGTGTCGGAGCCCCGAGCTGATCACTATGCTGGCCACTGAAGCTGATCAGCCGTTCCTGTGCGAAGGAGCTGATATTTAGACCTAAGGAGAAGGCAAAAGCCAGCGTCAGACCTCCAACCCTGACAAGGTATTGACACCGACTTCTCATGCTAAATCTGTTCATAGAAAGTGGCAGTTAAGCTGCAGCGATTAAGGTGTTTGGCCTGCTGAATATGAATTCTATTGCTTGTTTAAGCGTTTTGCCATTTTGGGTTATTCTTGAGCTGAGGCAGATTCTTAAATATTCCCGCAAGTAATTGTTTATTAAAAATAACCTTCCTTTCAATCATGGACCTTGCCACTGTGAAAAACAATGACTTCGTGCCCGGAAGAATCCTGCCTGACGTCAATTTCTATCATAAACCATGGGCTGGTTTTCTGGTATAAACCGATTCTGTTGATATAAGAATGGCACCATTCAGACAAGCCAGGAAGTTCATTAATTCAGTGCTGGTGTTCGCATAACCTCTACAATGATAGGAATCTGCAATTCTCCAGCTTACCGAATCTTTGAAGTCAAACCGGGACAACCAACTTGAAACCTCCCGTTCCAGGTGACCTAGCGCTTTTAGCATACCTATGCCGAGTACTGGCCGAGCACTGATGGCATCAAAGGGCTTATACTGATGGTATCAAACCCGAGAATTATCCTACTCAACATCGCTCCGGTTCTACAGGCTGCCGTTACCAGTTTGTTCGTTACTATCGGACTGCCACTGAGAAAACTTACGCTTTCCTGGCAGCCTTGCATCGCCAACTCATTGCTTCCCCTTCCAGAAGGTAATAAAACGCACCCGCTTCCTGCTCTGGCGACAGCAGGAAATCGGGATATATCTTCTCCCGATATTGCTGGCGTGAAATAGACATGAGCGACATGCCCAGTTGTCAGGCTTTTACTTGGGCCGGTGTCGGTGAATCAATTTGTTCGCCTCTCACTGCACCAAAAGCTACACCAAAAGTTTCCAACCCAGAATTAAATAATGCCCGGCTGCAGCCAGCAGGACCCACTAGAACTAAGCACCCTGTCAATATTTTGGCACTGAATAAATTGCAGATTCCGTTTCAGCCTGTATCACTTGTTGCCCCCATTGCTGGATGAATAAGATCCAGGTGAAGAACAGACAAAAACACATCAAACGCATCCAGCAATGAGTGCTGTATTACTTGCAATAGCGGCCGAGTTTCTCCTGTCTGACACCGAACTGGAATCTGGTTTATTGTGACGACCCATGGCAGCAACAACCTGGTCTGCTATATGTCCCTCTTAGCCCTTGTCTATAAAGACTTTTTTAGGGAAATGGTTGGTTACTCACTTACTGGGTTGCACCGAAATTGTCAGGTGGTGGTTTGTCTAGCCAATTCCATTATTTCATGACAAGCGGGCAAGTCATTCGCGTACCCAAAAATGAGGATGGTCTTCTCCCATTCTCCAAGTACGTTGATCATCTCAAGCCAGTATCCTTCTTTGGTAAGCGGGTTTGACTGTGCTTCTGAAATCAATGTGGCCAGATATCTATCATACTTATCTGCAATTGCCGAAAAGGTCGCGACAGACAGCAGTGCGGTCAGAACTAAATGCTTTATCTTTATGTCAATCTAGCTGGTTACGAATGCCAAAATAGCCGCGCTGCAATGAGCCCATTTCCAGCACAGTTCCAAATACTATCAACGGCCATCCCGCCAACAGCGCACCTTTACTAAAAGCTCTTCAGCACTATCATGAGCAGGCCGTTATAACTGAATTCAATGCACTGGAATAATTTTAAGGAGCCTCTGATGAATGTTTGCGAGGCAGTTAGTGCAAGGCAAAAATCAGCGAAAAAGCGCAGTCTATAGGTCATAAATGCGCATTTTGAGCTGATTTTTAATGCAGCAATAACAACGCAGGTAATTAATCAGAGGTTCCTTAACTTGATTGTGTCCCGAAACTGGATTCCCGTTGCTGTCAACAAGCCTTGCCATAAACTCTCTGATGGAGGGTCTTGTGCAGAAACGACCAATTACCTGACATAGGCAATGATCAATGGTAGAAGAATAATGGCGGACCGGACGGGACTCGAACCCGCGACCTCCGGCGTGACAGGCCGGCATTCTAACCAGCTGAACTACCGGTCCGCGACTAGCGCCTTATTTTATGGTTATGATACAGGACGCTGATTGGTGGGTGGTGCAGGGATCGAACCTGCGACCCTCGCCTTGTAAGGGCGATGCTCTCCCAGCTGAGCTAACCACCCGTCACAGGAGACAGCGCATTTTACCGACTTAAACCTCTATGTCAATGAGTGATAAAGCCAGTGTTCATGGGATATACAAAGAATCCTGAGGCGATACTCTTAAGTTGTTCAGGCCAAAATATTGGCCCTGCTGGTGTGGGTAAGCGCGCTATCCCAATCTTCAGGTAGCGGGGTTTTCCGCAGGGTTTCAATTCTCTCCAAACACACTTTGTACAAAACACACCTTAGGATACCTGTTCACACTAATTGAGTGGCCTCTGCTAGAGGGCACTCAATTAGTGTGAACAGGCCCTAGTTTTTTCCAGTATATTTGGCAGACGCGCTTCTGCTTCATCCCACCGCTGAGCATGGTAATGCTCCAGTGCTTCATAGTAATCAGCCGCTCTGACTTTTAACTGCTCACCTGCCGAAGCTTCAAAACAAATGGGTCCATAACATTCCACCGCCTCATGTTTACCCTTCACTTTATCGATTAGTCGCAGTAGAAATCCATCGAGCTGCCTGGCAGTTTCTTCACCAGCCAACAAGCCAATGCCATAGAACTTAGTCAGTCCTTCCAGATGAGACTCTGAATTAACGGCATCACCCAGTAGTGTCTAACTTCATCGGTAATTAGAGCCCATATCACTGCATAAAACCGGTATTTACCCTAACATTCATATTCACTTCGGGATATCGTCTTTCGGAAAACTCCATTTTCATGTCCTCGACTTTCTTTAACATTTCCAAAGCTGCCTTTACTGCGTTCCCGCGATACTCTTCATCATCCAGAGACGCACCCCAAAATCATCACCATATCATCAAACATACTTATCGATTGTGCCGTTGTGTTTAAAAAAATCTCAGTGATGGGGGTGAAGAAATCATTCAGTAAAGTTTTAAGCTTGCTCTTACCTGGCGCTTCGGAAATCGTGATAACACTTTATATACCAGGAATTTGTATACCAGAAAACAGGATAATCAGTTCCTTGCTTTCCTCCTCAAAAAAGCAGTTGTCAGGGTCTTTCAGCATCGAATCACTATGTGTTGGCAACACGTACTGATCAAACATGCCTTTTATGATTTTACAGGGTTGGCTTTCGGCCAAAAATCTGTAAGTCAGATTTACCGTTGCAGCCAGCGCTATTACTGACAGCAATAACACCAGGGAGAAGTCCATGCTATAAGCCGCCCACAACTGGAAATTACGCCATACACTGCCTGCAAAAAGAGTAACAGCAGTGCTCGCCATAATCGCCGCATTCATAAATGGAAAGGTCATGGACGTTGCAAGCCCGAGCATTAATATGGCAAGAAACAGCGCACCATTCCCCCAATCAGATGTATAAGGGAACGTTATTGCATTGGAATTTTGAAAACGCTCAAACAAGCTCCCGGTATGCTCATCTTCTCATCTTCGGCTGTCACCTGGGCAACTGGGACTGATTCAGGCAAGACATGCAGCATATTGGCATGCACTGCTACTCTGTGATAACACACCACTCAATGGCATATTTGATATCTTATCTTCCGGGTGCACCATCTCCTATCAACCTCTTATCAACCTCCTATCAACACCAGACCATTGGTGAATACGCCATTTTCAACCCGGTCGTTCAATACGTCAGTGGCAGACACATAGTCAAAATATGCATTGGTTCGTCTTGAACTCAGACTCATATAAGGCACCAGCACTGAAACCGATCAGCCGGTAGGAATAACAAATTTCCTGGCACCCATGCCTATGCGCATAGTGGTGGCGACATCAGTGTCTCCATACAACTCTGTGATCAATGCATGCTTTCTGCAAAGCGATAAGCACACACCATTTCCAGAGATAAAGTCGCATACAGACCGTTACCGTAGCGTAGTAACAAAGGCACGCTGCGCACCATGCCAGCAGCATCGGGCAGTTGATTCAATTGATTCATATTGCCATTACCCAGTGCTGCTTCCTGCAAAATTGGAATATTATCTAGGTAACCTGGCATATCGTGCAACGACAGTTGTTCAGCGAGATCTGATGGTACATCACCAATTGAGAATGGGAGATCGTTGTATCCGGCATCCTTCAGAATATTGAAATTAATGGCCAACACCACACCACTGCCACTTTGCATAACATTCGCGAAGTGTAAGTACCGGTCTGAATCGATCAACGGTTCAACGTCTTCAGGCGTGGCGTTAAGTGATGGATCTAATGCCGACAGATCTACTGGCTCAAACAGGTCGCGCACGCTGCGATCAGGCTCTGGGAAGGTTACGCTAAAACCCAGAACTAGCGTGCCATAATCTCGCAGCTTTTCTACCAATCTGCCTGTTTTGATTCTATTACGAGTGAATTTTCCTGCTGCTCACAGGCTGCGCTCATCCAAATCAACTATTCAACTATTTAAGGAGCCTCTGATTAATGTTTGCGAGGCAGTTAGTGCAAGGCAAAAATCAGCGAAAAAGCGCAGTTTATAAATCATAAATGCGCATTTTGAGCTGATTTTTAACGCAGCAATAACAACGTAGGTAATTAATCAGAGGTTCCTTAATTATTCAATTATGACCATTCGATGTTCTTCATTGCGCTGCTGACGCGACATGATTTCTAAGTGCTGGTCATAGATCACCAGTTCCAGATGATCGAAAAATCCCGCAGGAATGGGGGTGCATATGAAAAGCAGGTAGAATGTAAATGCTGTGACCAGGATACCCGGATACTTAGACAATTTCCTGCCTGTAGACAGGAAGTGCTAAACAGGTTTCAAGCGGGTTTTTAACGATATGCTGGGAACAGCTGTGGAATGCTGGTTTATTCCTGTAATTTCAATGCATTATATGCTTATCGTGACTGTACTTAAAAAGTTGCCAGTTGTACTATTGGCCGCCTTTTCGCTGCCTAAAGATCAGTAATGGACATATTCAAGGAATTTACCTTTGAAGCAGCGCACCGCTTGCCGAATGTTCCTCCTGGACATAAATGCGCTCGCCTGCACGGGCATTCATTCACCGTAAGAGTGGTAATATCCGGCAGTGTTGACCAGGGCTCAGGGTGGGTGATTGATTTTGCTGATATCAGTAAAGCATTCAGGCCTATTCTTGAACAACTTGACCACTGCTATCTCAATGAAATTGAAGGCTTAGAAAACCCCACCAGTGAAAACATCGCTAAATGGATCTGGCATAGATTGATGTCGGCTTTACCGCAGCTCAGTGCTGTTGAAGTCAGAGAAACCTGCAATAGCGGCTGCGTGTATCGGGGTTACTGAAAACCGGCCACTACTTAACCAGCGCTTTCCATGTCATTGGATCGCTGGAGTCGTCCGCTAAGAGATCTTTCGAAATTTCAGCGCTGCTTTGTACCAATAGCTTTCCCAGCATAAATTCCTTCGGCCTTTTTACACAATCCGCTGCAATTAACTGATCCGAGGCAAAATAGAACACGGCGAATCCCCCGTCTGCATTCTGCGGGTCCCCTCGTACAACAAAATCATCGTGACCATCGCTTAACCCAGCCATCTGCAGCTTCACATTGTACTGATCTGACCAGAACCATGGTACAGCGTTATAACTTTGCTGTTTGCCACAAATATTCGCCGCTGCTACTCGTGCCTGATCATTCGCATTCTGTACAGATTCTAATCGCAATTGACGCTTATACAGAGAGCTTGGATAGAAGGTACAGTCACCTGCCGAATAAACATCCGGATCGCTGGTCTGGGCAAACTCATTGACCACTATTCCATTGTTAACCTCAAGACCTGCACTTTCTGCCAAACCAACATTTGGGTCAACGCCGACACCAACTAACACAAAATCAGCGTAAAGTTCAGAACCATCACCACAGGTAATCACCAGTTCCCGGTCAGCTCCCGGCAACTTTTCTATTGCAACAACTTTGGCTGCTGTTTTGATGGTGACGTCATGCTCCCTATGCAGAGCTGTCATGAAATCTGCCATCACTTGCCCTGTTACACGGGAGAGTATGCGCTCAGCCATTTCCAGCACGGTCATGCGGATACCCATAGCACTCAGCACAGCTGCTGCTTCTAATCCTATGTAGCCGCCACCGATGATGACAGCAGACCTGGCCTCAGTGGCTTGTTCCCTGATTAAAGCTACGTCTGCGGCCGTACGCAGATAGTGGACTTGCTCTATATCTTGTCCTATAGGTAACTTACGTACAGAAGCACCTGTACAAATGGCCAGCTTCGCGTATTCAAGTGATTCGCCGTTTTGCAGACTCAGTTTCTTTGCTTCCCTGTCGATAGACAAAGCAGTCATGCCCAGCTTGAGCTCAATATCATTATCTGTATACATTTTTTCTGGCCGCAGGCGCATTGCTTGCATTGCCTTAGTACCAGACAAATATTCTTTACTCAGAGGTGGGCGGTGATAAGGCAATTCATTCTCAGCCCCTATAACAGATATCCCCTCCTCCCAACCTTCCTTTCTCAAGGCCAATGCTAAAGACACTCCAGCATGACTGGCACCAACAATAAGACAGTTCGAATTAGCCATAGGTGTAACAACCTCAATAATGTTTAGGGAGCCTCTGATTAATGTTTGCGAGGTAGTGAGTGCAAGGCAAAAATCAGCGAAAAAGCGCAGTTTATAGGTCATAAATGCGCATTTTGAGCTGATTTTTAATGCAGCAATAACAACGTAGGTAATTAATCAGAGGTTCCCTGGTACTGATTACCCTGCTCAGGTAACTGCCAATCTATAGGATCTATTCCCTGTTGTTTCAGATATTCGTTAGCACGGGAGAAATGACGATTGCCGAAAAAACCTCGGCTTGCAGATAATGGTGAGGGATGTGGCGACTGCAAGATCAAGTTCTTGCTTCTATCTATTATTGCGCCTTTCTTTTGCGCATAGCTACCCCACAACATGTATACCAGATTTTGACGCTGTGCATTTAACAAACGAATAACGCTATCGGTGAAACGCTCCCAACCTTTGCCTTGGTGAGAAGCGGCCCTGCCAGCCTCCACTGTGAGCACAGAATTAAGTAATAGAACCCCTTGCCGGGCCCAGTGCGTCAGGCAGCCATGAGGGGGCGGTTTAAAGCCGACATCCGCTGCCAGCTCTTTATAGATGTTTTGCAGTGAAGGAGGGATTGGGACGCCGGGTTGCACAGAAAAACACAAACCATGGGCCTGGCCAGGTCCGTGATAAGGGTCTTGCCCAAGCACGACAACCTTAACGTCACTAAACGCTGTAGTGTTTAGCGCATTGAAGATTTCATGGCCCGCTGGAAATACCCGCTTCCCCAAAGCCTTCTGTTGCAGCAGGAATTGCCGGAGTTGCTGCATATAATCGCTGACAAACTCATTTGCCAGAGCATTACGCCACCCTGCCTCCAATTTAACTTCCCGACTATTTTTTATTGACGCTTTTAGACTATGGCTTGTCATACTGTGGACGCATATATGGAAATAACAAAACGTCTTTAATCGATGGTGAATCCGTAAACAGCATAATCAACCGATCTATCCCGATACCTTCCCCTGCCGTGGGTGGTAATCCGTATTCCAGCGCCGTTACGTAATCGGTATCGAAGTGCATCGCTTCTTTGTCCCCTGAATTCCTCTGTTTCACCTGCGCATGAAAGCGTTCCGCCTGATCTTCTGGGTCATTGAGTTCCGAAAATCCATTGGCCAACTCACGACCCCCGATAAACAACTCAAAGCGATCAGTGACTTCTGGATCCTGCTCATTTCTTCTGGCCAATGGTGACACATCAGTAGGGTGCTCATAAATAAAGGTTGGCTGATCGAGCGTGTCTTCAACTTTTTGCTCGAATATCTCCATGATTATCTTGCCTTTTGGCCAGCTTTTCTCAAAATGCACATCCAATGTCTCTGCCAGGCTGATAACTGAATCCAGGGAGTCAAAGTCATTGCCATTTGCTGCATCACAGGTCGAAGTAATTGATTCCCGCATAGAGAGACGACGAAAAGGCTTTCCAAAGTCATAAGTAGCACCTTGATAGTTGACAGTCGTATTTCCTGTAACCTCCTCGGCAATTTTACGGAACAGGTCTTCAGTCAGATCCAGGAGATCGTGGTAAGTTGCATAGGCCCAGTAAAACTCCAACATAGTGAACTCGGGATTGTGGCGCGTAGACAAACCTTCGTTACGAAAGTTCCGATTCAACTCATAGACCCGCTCAAACCCTCCTACTGTAAGTCGTTTCAGAAACAACTCCGGTGCAACACGCAGGTACATATCCTGGTCCAGTGCGTTGTGATGTGTAATAAAAGGTCGAGCAGTCGCACCTCCCGGTATTACCTGCATCATTGGCGTTTCGACTTCCATGAACCCGCAACCATCAAAATATTCCCTGATGAAGCGCACGATTCTGGAACGTGTCTCAAAGACCTGCCGAGAGTCTTTGTTCACGATCAAATCAACATAGCGTTGACGATAACGCATTTCTGTGTCGGTTAAACCTCTGTGCTTATCAGGCAGAGGGCGTAAAGACTTGGTCAGCAGGCGAAATTCTGACACTCTCACTGTCAACTCACCCTTTTGTGTTTTGAACACCTCTCCCTCTGCACCAACAATGTCTCCTAAATCCAACCCCTTCAGTTCAACAGACAATTCTTCACTTAATTGTTTGTGGTTTATATAGAGCTGGATTTGACCGAACCCATCCTGGATCACCACAAATGGTCCACGCATGCGAATAATGCGTCCAGCGACCGCTGCGCGACTGGATAAAGAAGCCAGCTCTTCTGCGTCTTTGTCGCCAAAATCAGCATCCAACTCGACAGAGGTATTCTCCCTGTGAAAATCGTTAGGAAAAGCCTGTCGTTGCTCTCGAATAGCCGAAAGTTTGGCTCTACGCTGCGCAATTAGCTTATGCTCTTTTTCAGGATTTTCCGTTTGCTGATGGTCTTCTGACATCTTTCCTTCTCTTACAGAGGCTATCCAGGTTACTGCTTACAAACCCATTTTAAGGCTTGCTTCAATGAATTTATCCAGGTCACCGTCTAACACAGCACCTGTGTTAGTCATTTCCACATTGGTTCTCAAATCTTTAATGCGAGAAGAATCCAATACATAAGACCTGATTTGGCTGCCCCAGCCTATGTCAGCCTTGGATTCCTCAATGGACTGCATCTCTTGCTTACGCCTTAGCTCTTCCAGCTCATACAACTTCGCCTTAAGCTGCTTAATCGCCATATCTTTATTCTTGTGTTGTGAGCGCTGACTCTGACATTGTACGACGGTCCCAGAAGGTTCATGAGTCAATCTTACAGCACTGTCCGTCTTATTTACGTGCTGCCCACCCGCCCCACTGGATCGGTAGGTATCGATACGGACATCGGACATATCGAGATCGATCTCAATGTCATCATCGATTTCAGGAGACACAAATACTGACACGAAAGAGGTATGACGACGATTCCCTGAATCAAAAGGGGATTTGCGCACCAGACGATGAACGCCAGTTTCGGTTCTTAACCAGCCAAACACGAAGTCCCCGGATAGATGCAGCGTAGCACTCTTAATGCCCGCCACATCACCGCCAGATACTTCGACCAGTTCTGTTTTAAATCCTTTCGCCTCACCCCACCTCAGATACATGCGCAGCAACATCTCTGCCCAATCCTGGGCTTCTGTACCGCCAGAACCGGCTTGAATATCCAGATAAGCGTTGGCTTTGTCCATTTGGCCGGAGAACATGCGTCGAAACTCAAGCCCTTGCAACTGTTCTTCCAAATGAGCCAGATCGTTTTCCGCAGCATCGAACAAATCCTGATCAGATTCATCCCTGGCCAGGGAAAACAATTCTTCTACTTCAGTAATACCGGTGTATAACTTATTTATTGTGAGGACTACTGCTTCCAGGGTTGAGCGTTCTTTGCCCAATGCCTGCGCGTATCCGGGCTTGTTCCAGATTGCCGAATCACCAAGCTCTAACTCTACTTCAGCCAGCCTGTCCTGTTTGACTTCGTAGTCAAAGATACCCCCTAAGACTATCTGTCCTGAATTGTAGTTCCTTTAATGTCGCCAGCTGGCGATTGATTTCCAACGATTCATTCCCGACGGGTACGCGAAAAAGGCGCATTTTACCTCATCAAGGCACGGTTTCCAGTGATACTCTGGCAGCGTGTAAATGGCTGATGTAAGCTCCCTGCTGATTTCCCAAAACATGTCATTCAGCTCTCTGTGACCCATATCAGCCTTAGAACCACACCGCCTCAAATTCGCTGGAATGAAGCTGGTCTGCCTGCATCAACTCAGTTCAATGATGTATTTTTCTCTGATGCTGATCCTTTGGCTGAAAGTACGCATGTTTTCATCCAGGGCAGCAATTTAACAAGACGATGGCAACAGACTGCGGAAACTGGCTGCTGCTTCTGTATAGCAGAGCTTGGTTTTGGTACAGGACTTAACTTTCTCAACACCTGGTATCACTGGGAAAAGTTGACCAATAAACATTCCAGTCAACAAAGACTCCACTACATCGGCCTGGAACAGTTTCCGCTCTGCGCCAGGGATATGGCAAAAATTCACCGTCTATGGCCTGCATTAAAGTCCTATTCCACGACTTTATTAAAAATATACGATGACAAAAGTGCCGGTTGGCATCGCTTCGATATTTCAGACAGCATCTGCCTTGATTTGTATTTTGGCGAAGCTGAACGGGAACTCGCCGTGCGTTCGCATTCCGACCAAGCCGTTGACGCGTGGTTTATTGACGGTTTCAGTCCGGATCGCAATGAATCACTCTGTTCTCAATCTGTGTTTAAGCTTATGGCCACACATAGTCATAGCAACTCTACAGTCACCACTTACAGTAGCGCGGGAAAGGTCCGCAGAGGACTCGAAGCAGCTGGATTTAAAGTTTCCAGGAGAACAGGGTTTGGGCGCAAAAGGCATATGCTGATTGCAGAGGACCTGATTCAGGATATCGGGAAAAGATCATTCGAAAATCAATCTCCCTGGTTTCAATACCCTGCAAGAAGTGCTTCAGACAGCTCGAACAATAATAAAGACACCAGCAAGCAAGCTATAGTTATTGGAGCAGGACTTGCCGGTGCAAATGCCGCCTTTGCGCTGGCAAGACGAAACTACCAGGTAACAGTTATAGAAAAAGCCAGAAATTTCGGCGCTGGTGCCAGCGGCATACCTCAATTGGCATTACACTGTCGCTTGTTCAGGCATGCCAAAGCTGAAGCGCAATTTTACCTGCAAGCCTATCTCTATGCCATTCGGTCTTACTCTTCTTTAAAATCTGTTAATCGCAGCTTTTGGCATGAAGTAGGTATGGTGCAGCAAGCTGATGCCATGAACAAAAGCAATAAGCTTAGCTTGCCTGATATAGAGAAAAATTATGCTGACAATATCGTAACCGGGGTCACACCTGAGCTTCAGGCTGCGATGCCTCACCTCACTATTGATGATGAGGCGCTGTGGTTTCCGCACAGCGGCTGGATTAATTCCAGCGATCTATGCCAGGCCCTGCTCAATTCTCCCAGAATCTCTGTAAAACTTGATCGATGTGTTACTCAGATCGGGCAAGAAAACGGCCTCTGGGGAGTGACCGATAAAGACCGTGAATTGGTAGCAAAAGCACCTGTGCTGATAGGAGCGACAGGGTCAGAATTACGTAATCTCTCGCAATTCCAATCCTTGCCATTAGAGTTGCGCGTGGGGCAAAGCACACAGTGCGAATCTTATTCTCGTGAATTTAGTGAAAGCATTAAGCCGGTAGTATCAGGTGTTCGCAGTATCTTCCCACCTCAGGATGAAGTTCATACGATTTCCGCAAGTTATCGAGAGCTTAGTTCAGGCTTGTCTCCCCAACCAGAAGACGATGAAATTAATCTTAAAAAAATAGCAGTAATGTTCGGGATATCTGAGAAAACACAGCTGAATCGAAGCTTCAGCCATGCTCGAGTACGGGCAAACAGTGAAGACCGCTTACCTATCGTAGGGCAAGTGCCAGTTTTTGGCGCAATGGAAAAGCAGTACAAAGATCTTGCCCGGAATGCCAGGCAGAAATTCCATGAGCCTGGTCAGTACTATGACGGGCTTTATGTTTCAGCTGCACATGGGTCTACGGGAGTGGCCACAACTGCCTTGGCCGGAGAGTATTTAGCGGCCCTTATAAGCGGTGAAAGCTTGCCAGTTAACAAGGAAATAAAGGATCTACTGAATCCCAGCCGATTCCTGATCAGGAATCTCAAACGTCAGAGGCAATAGAGTTGCTGATAATCACTGTTCATAAAATCCGCTTACCACTTTAGATAATGCAAAGGGGTCTTTTGCACCTGCCAACTCACGAATGGAATGCATTGCAAAGGTTGCAACACCAATATCAACGGTATTTATCCCAGTTTCCGTTGCAGTGACAGGACCTATAGTGCTGCCGCACCTCATATCGTTGCGCATGACGAACTCCTGGTATGGAATATTCACTCTGGAACAAAGCGCCTTGAACATAGCGACCGATTCGCTGTTGCTGGCATAACGCTGATTTGCATTTAACTTGATTACAGGCCCTGCATTTAACAGTGGCTGATGTTTATCATCATGCATTTCAACATAGTTCGGATGAACCCCATGGGCGTTATCAATAGATAAGAATATTGAATTCGTACTGAAACGTTGCATCGCTTCGGCTTCAGACGATTCAGCGCTTACTAAGCGTTGTAGAACGGATTTCAAAAAGGGGCCTTGCGCACCCGATGTAGATGCACTTCCTACCTCTTCATGGTCATTGCATACTAACAGGCTGGCTCCACCTCCTTTACTGTTTATTAGAGATTTACAAGCAACAAAACTGCTGAGCAGATTATCCAGCCTTGCCGAGGCAATGAATTCCTGATTGATGCCTACCAGGGCAGGCTCTTGAGTGTCATAAAAATACAGCTCATGAGCCAGCACTTTTTTCGCTGTGCTGCCCCCGCTATGCCTGCGCACCAATGCCAGCAAATAACCATCAAAACTGAACTTCTTGCGAGATTGTGCCAACTGAATAACGGGGCTGAGCTCCTTTTGTGGATTCAAAGTGCGATTCTCATGCACTCCATGATTTAAATGAATAGCAAGACTGGGGATGCTGGCGATAGCTTGCTCAACATTGATCAATATCGATTTGATTGCGCCGGAGCGTGTTTCAAAATTGACTCTGCCAGCGAGCGATAAATCACGGTCAAACCAGGGTGCATATAAGGCACCCCCATAAACCTCCACTCCCAGCTGGATATAACCTTGCTTTTCTATCTCTGGATTAGGTTTAACTTTGAGGCATGGACTATCGGTATGAGCACCTGCCATCCGTACTCCGTTTTTAAGCAAATCTTTATGCCCGGTTTTAAATGCAATGAGCGCAGAGTCGTTGCGAATCACATAATAGGATTTGTTACGGGCAAGATTCCAGGAATCACTTTCGTCGAGAGACTGAAAACCAGCTTCATCCAACATCTTCTGCATACCTGCAACCGCATGAAATGCAGTGGGCGACCGCTGAAGAAACTCAAGCAATTCCTGATTAAATTGACTGGCGCTCATTGTTAAAAAGAGATTTACCGAGCCGGTTCTAGCGAATCTCCAACAGCTCTACATCAAAAATCAGTGCTGAATTTGGTGGAATTGCCGGAGTCGGAGAGGCTTCACCATAAGCAAGGTCAGGCGGGATGAAAAGGCGCCATTTGTCTCCTGTTTTCATTAACTGCAATGCTTCAGTCCATCCAGCAATTACCTGCGAGAGTCCAAAAGTTGCTGGTTCTCCACGATCGACCGAACTATCGAACACACTGCCGTCTGACAATATTCCATGATAATGGGCCAGCACAGAATCAGATACCGATGGTGAAACACCCTCTGCAGGACCAGATTCCAGTATTTCATACTGCAATCCTGAAGCTAAGGTAACAACACCATCGCGAGCGCCATTTTCTGCAAGAAAAGCTTCGCTAGCCGCCAGGTTTTGCACCAGTGCATTTTGAGCTTCCTGCTGCATCTGCTGCTGAAAAGCCTGTAGCGCAGTAATGACTTCAGTCTCGCTCATCTGAATTTCACCGGATATCCCATCTAGCATGCCGGCCACAAACAACTCCAGGTCAAGACCATCTAAAATTGCTTGTGCATTCAAACCCTGTCCAACATTGGCACCAACAGCGTAGCTAATCTGATTCTCCTGACTAGACAGATCCACTTCTGATTGAGCCATCATTGTCATGGAAAAGCTCAAAATCGAGATCGCCACCAGGCTACGAGCGAGGCTGTTCAAAATATTCATACCTTATTTCCTGTCCCTGAATCGAAAAACTGTGGAGCTCACCAAATCAGCAAATTTCGCTGGCTCACTCCCAGTGAGTAGCGCATACTAACCGGGAAAAATAGCAATTACCAGCCACGAGACTGCGTCCCCACAACACATGAATTGCTTTAAAAACAGAGTAATTTCAAGCAGAAGCATGTATTTCTGTGCACTGCTTTTTGTCAGTTACAGCTGCTCTCAAACTTACACGATTTCAGTAAACAACAATGCTGTTTTTGACCCTTCTGGGAGAGTAATTGACGCAGACAGTATCGACGCTGATTTGCAGGGCTGCATTAACCTCGCAGTTCGTCAACAACACCTTTCCGACCCGTCTGAACTCACTGTTTTGTCCTGTGCGAATTCAGAAATTCGTAACCTGGAAAATATCGAACAGCTTGGTCAATTGCGCTTCCTGGATTTAAGCAATAACAACATCAGCAACATCACTCCCCTGGAAGGCCTGCAAGAGTTGGGTGGCCTCAGCCTTATCAACAACGAAATAATTGATATTGCACCACTATTCAATATGACAGGCCTCATTTCGGTAAGCCTATCAGGGAACAACAATATTCCCTGTTCTCAGCTAAAGCAATTGCAGAACCGGATGGGCAGTAATCTATTAGCGCCAGAATCCTGCAGGAATTAAGCAATCAGTTTTGACTTAAGGAACCTCTGATTAATTACCTGCGTTGTTATTGCTGCGTTAAAAATCAGCTCAAAATGCGCATTTATGACCTATAAACTGCGCTTTTTCGCTGATTTTTGCCTTGCACTAACTGCCTCGCAAACATTAATCAGAGGCTCCTTAAGCCGGAACGCCACTGTGAAATCGAAAATTATGGTCAGTGGCCAGTTCATTTTCAAAAGCTATGAATTTCTTAGTTCCAGGGTCACAGCTCTCACTGTTTTTAGTCGCACCTGTCCGGGCGAGCTTGAGGTAATCTCCAAAATGACAAGCCTCTGACCCCAGCAGGCTTCGATAAACTTAGCCAGTTGATTTTTACCTTCTGCTTCCAGGCGTAGCACTAAACCTGCGAACTGCTCACGGGAACATGCCGCAATGTGCGCCATAATCAAAATATCCGGCAATGCCTGTGCCCTTCCGCTTTTCTGATATGTTTGCGAAGACCAGCCGCATAGCAGAAAGGGCCTGATTTATGGTAATGAACACCGCGCTCGGTCATGATTTCTTCAAGCGCCTTGTCGAACCAGGCAGAAGGAGTTTCACAGCGAAGAAGCGGTATACAGGGACCGTAAGATTTTCCGAATTCGGAGTTTTAACAGGCGCATTCATGGGAATTACTGGCGAGTGGTTTCGTCCCGAATACCGTTGTCTTTTGGCTCTGCTGCAGATTCAGTATCCTCATCCAAAGATTCCTCCAGTAGAGGCGCTTTTTGCGTTTTGGAAGTTTTTGCTCCCAACTCCCTTAGATTTTCTACTTTACGAATGAGATTTCCACGTCCGCTAACCAATCTATTCCGGGCTTTATCAAAACTCTTGCGACTTGCATCAATTCGCTGGCCGATTTCATCAAGATCGTCGACGAAGTTCACGAACTTATCGTACAAAGCGCCAGCCTGCTTCGCGATTTTTGTAGCATTCTGATTTTGTTGTGCCAGCCGCCAAAGATTCTGCACGGTTCTCAAGGTAGTGAGCAAAGTCGTCGGCACCACAATGATGATATTGCGATCAAAAGCATACTGCATGAGTTCCCGATCTTCCTGCGCTGCGGCTGTATAAGCAGCTTCAATAGGCATAAAAAGGAAAACATAGTCCAAAGAATTAACACCAGCCAGTTGCTGGTAATCCTTGTTAGACAACGCATTTACGTGGGCACGGATTGAATTGGTATGCTGCTTTAAAAACTCGGCTTTTTCTTCACTGGATTCTGCCGAACAAAACCGATCCCATGCTATGAGAGAAACTTTAGAGTCGATAATGATGTCTTTTGACTCTGGAAGATGGACTACAACGTCCGGTTGATAGTTACTCCCATCTTCAGACTTTAAGCTGACCTGAGCCTCATACTCCCTACCCTTTACTAATCCAGACTTTTCAAGAATGGACTCAAGCACAAACTCACCCCAACTGCCTTGCGCCTTATTGTCTCCTTTAAGAGCGTTGGTGAGGTTTACAGCTTCTTCGCTGATACGATTATTTAGCTCTTGCAGTGACTTAATTTCACGCACGAGAGAGAAACGCTCTTTGGATTCTTTATCGTATGTTTCTTCTACTCGTTTTTCAAAGTCCGTGATTTTTTTCTGCAACGGACCTAAAACATTATTGAGGGTTTGTTTTGAAGTATCAGCAAACGTCTTTGTCTTGTCTGCAAAAATCTCGTTAGCAATATTCTTAAAGGAAGTGCTCAACTGCTCCCTGGATTCATTTAACAGTGTCAGCTTTTCTTCGAACTGCTTTCGTTCCAATTCAAGAGAGGTTTTAGTCGTGGCCTGATCTTCTCGCAGTCTTTGCAGATCCCCTTGCAAGCTATTTTTATCAGCATCTAACTGCACCAGCTCCTCTCGCAGCTGCACAACCTCTGCCTCTTTTGCAGAATAGCGCTCAATTGCCTGCGCTTCAGAAACCTTGACAGCTTGCAGCTGCCGTAATAGCAAAACTGCACCAACCACTGCTAAAACCAGCAGCAGTAACAACAATAAGGGCAATAACTCGGTCATAAGGATAGGCGCTCAGAGCACTCCAAAAGACAGTAAAACAATTCAGGTAAGGTTGTCATTGATGACTTGCAGTAGCTCCAGCGTTAGCTGATTAGCTTCTGATGAAGACTCCAGGGCTTCTGGTACAACATTGATAACCGATCCAGTGTCCAATAAACGTACGCTGAAATCTTTGACTTCCTGGGCGGAGACTTCATTACTTCGGCCTAAAAGGCGGCCAAAGAAGCCGGGGGACTCTTCGTCCTGGACGATTCCGGCAAACCGCACATTGAAAAATGATTGGTCTCTATTTGAGTCAACAATGTCGATCTCAGCAGCCTCTAAAGCTTGCCGAATCTGCACCCAGGCACGATTGTAATCAACTTTCAGCTCTAGAACCGGGTCACCGCTGCCATCCTCAATGATGTTTGCCTTACTCTCAGCCTGAATGGTGCCTGCTAACAAGCTTGCAGATGAGGCCTGGTAAATATCATTTCTATCTGCCAGAAATTGAGAAACCGAGCGCAACATATCCTGCTCAAGGTCTTGCGAATCTGAGAGTTCTGGCCAGTTGATGACAACGGGAATCGGGGTTGTGCGCAGATTCTCATGATGCAACACATAGATTTCCGAGTACCCGGAATGAAGGCCTGGTTCGATCACAATGCGGTACTTGTGCCTGTTTTCTCGATCACTGCCAATCTCAACCCAGGATGTTTCCATGATTCCTGCACTGGGGTTTTCATAGTCCAATGCTATTTGCAGCTCAGTCCAGTAGTCCCGTATTCGCGGCCACACTTGCCCGGGTGTTGCATCTATCAAAATCCAACGTTTGTCACTCAAGCTTTGTATAACAACTCCTTCCCGCCGCCGTGTCTCAATAGGTTTTGGCAATGGAATCTCTTCAAAAGCGACAGCTTCCTCGCTTATCTGCTCTGGAATCACATAGAGCTGATCGATTGTGTAACTATCTAATTCGGCTGGAATACGCATGTTGGGCGCGATTTGAGCTTCCTGATAATCGTTGGTGCGATCCCTGAATACACCATCCTCCCCACCCAGGTTCAGGAAGTTGCAGGCAGAAAGCAGCAGCAACAATACCGCACTGAGATTTGCCTTGATGAGTATTTCCTTTGCCATTGATGCCTTTACCTACCTGCCACCTGATTACCACCTGATGTAACGTCGATTTTCTGGCTCATGCAGCTTCCGACAGTGCTATTCCAGCCTTTACAAGTGCATCAGTCACTTGGATGTGATAATCCCGATTGAGTTCCACAAGCGGTAAGCGAATCCCCGGCCCAATAAGACCCATTCTTTGTAAAGCCCATTTCACCGGCATAGGATTGGCTTCCAAAAACAAGTTATCATGCAGCAGTGCTAATTTCCCATCTATTGACCGCGCTAAATCCTCATCGCCTTTCAGTGCAGCAGTACACATTTGCGCCATCGACTGAGGAGCGACATTAGCAGTTACAGAAATTACTCCATCACCCCCTCCCAGTATTAAAGGGAGTGAAAGAGAATCTTCACCTGAGTAAACAGCTAATTGGTCGCCGCAGGTTCTTATAAGCTCAAGTCCACGGTCTAAATCGGCAGTAGCATCTTTTATTCCGCTGATGTTTTTTAACTCAGCCAATCGTTGTACTGTGTTTAAGGAAAGATCGCAAGCTGTGCGACCTGGCACGTTATAAAGAATCTGCGGTACATCTGCAGACTCTGCGATCAATTTGAAGTGTTGGTAGAGCCCTTCTTGAGATGGTTTTGTGTAGTAAGGTGTCACCAGGAGACAGGCATCTGCTCCACGATTGTGAGCAGATTTTGTAAAGTAGAGAGCTTCTTCAGTGTTGTTGGAACCGGTACCGGCAATAACTGGCAAACGCTGATTAACAATCTTCACACAATGCGCAACAAGATCGCAATGCTCTTCGGTACTTAAAGTTGCTGACTCACCTGTGGTTCCCACTACAACGATACCATCGGTGCCAGACTTCACATGCCAATCGATCAGCCTATCGAACGCACCGAAGTCCAATGCTCCATTTTCTTTCATCGGCGTTACGATGGCGACCAGGCTACCCTGTAGACGATCTGACATAGATGTTTCTCGGCTTTGGATGCGAGCCAAAACACCCACACCTTATTATGGAGCCTCTGATTAATGTTTGCGGGGCAGTTAGTGCAAGGCAAAAATCAGCGAAAAAGCGCAGTTTATAGGTCATAAATGCGCATTTTGAGCTGATATTTAACACAGCAATAACAACGTAGGTAATTAATCAGAGGTTCCTTATTATTGATTATTGGGAAATTCCGGCCCAGTTTTTGTCTGATTAGACGCAAAATTTTATCATAGCGTCCGGAATCGCAGCAAAATTCAGGATTCCTGCTCTGTTGGACGAGATTGCATCCGACTGGGCCAGGAATTGATTATGGCTTTAATCAGGGTCGCCAGTGGAATGGCGAAAAATACACCAGCAAGGCCCCATACGCCGCCAAACACCAATACCGCCGCAATAATGGCCACTGGATGCAGATTAACCGCTTCAGAGAAAATAATGGGCACCAGCACATTACCATCTAATACTTGCAATATCAGATAACCGATTAGTACAGTATAAAAGTCAGTTCCGATTCCCCACTGGACATAAGCAACGGCCGCCACTGGCACTGTCACTGCTGTTGCACCGATGTAAGGCACAATCACAGACAATCCGACCAGGACAGAGAGCAGTAGTGCATAGTTAATTCCGGTAAGCACGAACAGGATGTATGCCACACCACCAACTATCAGTATCTCGACCACTTTACCGCGAATGTAATTTGAAATTTGCTCATCCATTTCTTCCCATATACGACTCATCAATGGGCGATTGCGAGGCAGTATGTTAGCGACCCACTGTACCAGCTCGTCTTTATCTTTCATCATAAAGAACACAAGGATAGGGACTAGCACCAGGAGAATCATCCAGGCGAATACGCTCGGTAAACTTGCGAGAGAGTATTCCAAGATGGTTTGACCAAAACTTCCAACCTCACCACCCAAACCATCAATGAATGCCCGAACCTGAGCCTCGGAAAAAATAGGATAATTTTCCGGCAGCGCCATCAAAGAGTCTCGCCAATCATTTAACAAATTTGGGAACTCATTTGCCAGGCGACGAAGTTGTGTCCATGCCTGCGGCAGCAAATACAACAATAGCAACAAAAAGATGCCGATAAACAATGTGTAAACTGCAGCAAACGCTAGCCCAATGGATAAGCCATATCTAAGTAAAAGATTGACCAGGCCCTGCATCAAATATGCGATGATTACAGCAGCTATCAGAGGCCAAAGCACTCCTCCCAGCACCACCAGCACTACCAGCCCAAGCGTAAGCAGGATCAGCAATATGATGGATTCTTCATCGTGAAAGTAACGATCAAAAAAATCGTGAAGCAATTTTTTCATGCTGACCTTATCTGTTTTACCTGTTAAAGGTTTCGACTAATTGACTAAGTACAGGGTTTACCGCAACGGGTTCAACCCTTTTGAATCCAGTAGGAATAAGCATAGTCATCTTTCTTGAAATCGAGGATCTGGTGGTCGCTCTGCTCAACAAACAGATGAAAATCTTTTTCAGAACCAGGATCGGTAGCAACTACCTTCAAAATCTGTTCCGATTCCATATTATTCAGCGCCAGCTTGGCTTTCAGCAATGGCATGGGACATTGCAGGCCAGTGACGTCCAGTTCTATATCAGCATTTTGTGTCATTCAAGTATTTTAACAGGCCCTAAAGGGCTGAGTCTCCCTCAGGCAAGCAGTTCTGAAGCCCATGAGACGCGATAAGTTACTCTAACAATTGAAGTTATTTGTGATAACCTGGATATAATGGCTTACATATTCGACCTTTTGCATCGTCATGGTTAAGCACCTGCACCTCCTCCTTATTCCCTTATTGATCGGCATTTTGATGACGCGCTACAGCCTGGGCCAGGCTAACCTGCCCAGCCTGGGAGATCGTATCTCCGGGACGGTCTCATTGGATCAGGAATTTCGCCTTGGTCAACAATTTTTAAGCCAGATAAGGCGCAGTGCGCCCACCGTCCCTGATGCACTGCTCAATTCTTATCTTGAGAACATTAGTTTCAAGCTTGCAGCCCGCAGCCAGTTGCAGGATCGTCGCTTGTCATTCGTCATTATAGATAGCGAAGAGATTAATGCCTTCGCAGCACCCGGTGGGATCATAGGAGTCAATACCGGCCTGTTTCTCAATGCCAGATCGGAAGCAGAATTTGCGTCAGTAATGGGGCATGAGCTTGCCCATGTCAGTCAGCGGCATTTTGCACGGGGTATTGATCAGGCTCAGGCTGGACGATTTGGCCAACTAGCCGGGCTTCTTGCCAGTGTGCTGATTATGGCCACCTCAGATGCAGGCCAGGGTGCTGCAGCCCTGGGTGCCGTTCAGGGCGTTACCATGGACCAACAACTGCGATTCAGCCGTAGCAATGAGTCAGAGGCAGATCGCATAGGCCAGGACACCATGTATGCAGCTGGCTTTGATCCCCGGGCACAGGCAACTATGTATGAACAACTTCTGGCAGCCAATCGATTTGGCCGACGTCCTCCAGAATTCCTGCTTACCCACCCATTAACAGAATCGCGTATCGCCGAAAGTCGGAGCAGAGCGAGTCGATATGCGCCTGGAGATTACAGCCCGAACCTCGAATACCAGTTTATGCGGGCGCGTGTTGTTGCTCACTATGCGAGGGACAAAGAAGCGCTGGTCGCTGATGTTGAACGCAGACTTGCGGAAAGCACCGCAGAATTTACTCAAGACGCGAATCGTTATGCGCTCGCGGTGGCCTATTGGGAAAATGAACAATACCACGCTGCAGAGGTTACCTTTGCGCCTCTGCTGCAGAAATACCCAAACAGGATCAGCCTGGTGGTTACTCAGTCAGAAATCTATACCAGTCAGGATGAGCCTTACCGGGCAATGGAATACCTGGACCGTCATTTAGAAATCAATCCAAACAACCACCCGTTAACCATGGCTTATGTGGAAGCTCTAATCAAAGCCAGAGCTTATAATGAGGCTGCGGAACTGATGGCATCCCATTCCCGATTGCGTGAGAATGACCATCATTTGTGGTACCAAATGGCTGAGACTTGGGGTCAGGCTGGTGATATCAGCCAGGTGCATCAGGCCCGGGCTGAATATTTCGTGCTGGTTGGAGACTTAAGGAGCGCTCGCGAACAACTTCAATTTGCACTGCGAATAGAATCAGAGAATGGAGCAAGCCCAGCCGAAGAAGCGCGATTGCGTCAAAAAATTAGAGAAGTCGAAGAGCGACAACGAGAACTCAGCGGCTAGGAGTTTAGCGCTAGGCTTTGCCTTTCGCCGTTATTTGCCTTTCAGCAGCAAAATCCAGCATTCGTTGTAATGGAACCATTGCCTTATCTGCTAAATACGGTTCCACTGTAATTTCATTAGCCTCATCCTGCAAACTCTGCAACATGCGCTCCAGCGAGTTCATTGCCATCCAGGGGCAGTTCGCACAACTTCTGCAAGTTGCATCATTTCCCGCTGTTGGTGCAATGATAAAATTCTTCTCCGGCGCTAGCTGTTGCAGCCTGTGAAAGATTCCCTGATCGGTAGCTACAATTATGTCTCGTTGCGGTATCGATTGAGCTGCCTTAATAATTTGTGTCGTAGAACCCACTATATCAGCAATTTCTAAAATAGCTGCCGGTGACTCAGGATGAGCAAGAATGGCCGCGTCTGGATATACAGTTTGCATATCTCTCAAACCCCTTGCTTTAAACTCTTCGTGGACTATACAGGCGGCATCCCAGAGCAGCATATCCGCTCCGGTCGAGTTTTGAATGTAGTGACCCAGGTGCCTGTCCGGCGCCCACAGAACTCTTTTTCCTTGTTCTTTTAAATAATCAACCACCTCCAGGGCAATACTTGATGTGACCACCCAATCAGACCTGGCCTTAACTGCAGCAGAAGTATTTGCGTAAACAACAACTTCACGATCTGGATGTTGATCACAAAAAGCAGAAAAAGTATCTATAGGGCATGCGATATCAAGAGAGCATGTCGCTTCTAATGTAGGCATGAGCACTTTTTTGTCACGACTGAGAATCTTGGCGGACTCCCCCATGAACCGAACTCCTGCGACGATTAGAATTTCTGCATCGCAGTCGCGACCGAAACGTGCCATTTCTAAGCTATCGCCAACAAGCCCGCCGCTTTCCTCCGCCAGATCTTGCAAAACAGAATCAACATAGTAATGCGCAACCAGTCTGGCATTCTTGGCGTTCATCACTGTTTTTATCTGCTGCCGCAGATCTGCTTCCTGTTCCTGCGACAGTTTTTCAGGAGGATTGACTCGATCCAGAAAGTTACGGACAACTTGTGTGTCGGAAGCAGGTCGTGCTGTGCTTGTTAAGTTGCTTGTAAACATGAATGTAGTTGAAAATTTAAACAAAGCTTATGGAGTAAAATGCTGGGCTTAATTTTAACTCAATTTGATTTAGGGAACCTCTGATTAATTACTTACGTTGTTATTGCTGCGTTAAAAATCAGCTCAAGATGCGCATTTATGACCTATAAACAGCGCTTTTTCGCTGATTTTTGCTTTGCACTAACTGCCTCGAAAACATTAATCAGAGGCTACTCAGATGCATGCATTCATTAAAGTGGTACAGGATTGGTTGATGATTTAGCTAAGCTAAATTATTTACCCTTCGGGCGTCATGCAAAGTGTGACGCCTGCGAAGGTTTGCTCCTGCCAAACCCTTGACAGTTTGAATCAATTTGAAATGAGACTCAGATATGAACCCTGAATTGGAGTCTTTTTTACCATTGGCAGGCAGCGATGAGTTCGGGAGTTGGACCAGCTTGCTGAGGAGCGCCCACTGCCTGCACGTATTGTTCTGGATAATGGGCCCGCGGACCAGTAAAGCCCAGTTTCTCTGGGCCAAGCGGCGAGGTGTGAAGCTGCACTTTATTCAATCAGGCAAGCCGACACAGCATGCCTGCGTGGCGAGGTTCCATGGCAGGTTCAGAGATTATTGCTTAGACCTTCACTGGTTCGCCAGCCTGGAAGATGCCACAGAGGACATCGACATCTGGCGAGACCATGACAAAAATGTCAGACCGCATCAATCATTGGGCAGGAAACCGCTCGCTGTGTTCGCGAAAGAGACAGCCTGATACGCTCGGTTTACCACATTCACCCATGCCTGAATGCAGAGGTATAGTCAGCCCCACCAGCTAATGCCGATCACTGACATATCCTCCTCAATCTCCTGTTATCATAAAGTCAGGCGCTGTTCACATTACAGATAGTGCGCCTTCTGACCCAAGATGGTCAACGACAGCTCTGGAAGAGCCCTTTAAAACAGCGTAATCTGGTCCACGATAATTACGGAGTTCTACTCATGAAACATGTTCCAGGCATTGTAACTTGCACCTTCCTCCTTTCCCTTATCGGCTCAAGCTGCTCTTCAGCCCAATCTGACTTTACCGGCCTCAAAGCAGCCGCCATTGCTGGCGTGGAAGAACGAACCAAAATGGCACAGGAAATTGTAGACAGTTTGTTTTCTTTTTCAGAGCTGGGTTTTCAGGAATTCGAAACTCAGCGCTATTTAACAGAAATTCTCGAAGCCAATGGATTTGATGTTGAACTTGGTGTATCCGGCATTCCCTCCGCCTGGTGGGCCAGGTGGGGAAGTGGCGAACCGGTAATAGCGCTCGGGTCAGATGTAGATGGCATCCCCCGTGCCTCGCAGATGCCTGGTGTAGCTTATAGACAGCCGATGATTGAAGGAGCGCCTGGTCACGGTGAAGGTCACAACTCTGGCCAGGCCGTTAATATTGTTGCAGCGCTCGCGGTCAAAGACATTATGGAGCGAGAAAACTTGCCTGGCACGATTGTCATCTGGCCTGGCATCGCTGAAGAATTGCTAGGCACCAAGGCGTGGTTTGCAAGAGATGGCATGTTCGAAGGTGTCGATGCGGTTTTATTCACTCACGTATCAAACAACTTAAGCGTGAGCTGGGGTCCAGCGCGTGGAACCGGACTAGTGTCAGTTGAATATATGTTTGATGGTGTTGCTGCACACGGCGCAGGCGATCCATGGCAGGGACGCAGCGCATTAGATGCGGTTGAACTTACCAATATCGCCTGGAATTTTCGCCGTGAGCATTTGCATCCATTACAACGCTCTCACTATGTCATCAGCAATGGCGGAGACCAACCCAATGTGGTCCCCTCTTATGCCAGCGTCTGGTATTTCATTCGTGAGGTGACAGCAGATGGCATTCGCGCAAATTTCGACATACTCAACAATATCGCCGAAGGCGCTGCATTGATGACTGATACTGGTATGAGTCGGCGCATAGTCGGAGCGGCCTATCCAAGGCATTTCAATAAACCCATTGCCGAAGCCATGAATGAAAACATTCAACAAGTCGGATTACCTAACTGGTCTGAAGACGATCAACAGTTTGCAAAAGCATTACAAATGCTTATGGGAAATGACGATCCACAAGGATTAACTACTGAACTGGCTGAGATGGGGGTACCTCTGCAAAATCCGGTCTCTGGTGGCTCTGACGATATCGGCGATGTTTCGTGGAACGTGCCAACAGTAACTCTGCGATTTCCCTCCAATGTCCGAGGCTTGCAAGGACATCATTGGTCTAGCGCCATGGCAATGGCAACACCTATCGCGCACAAAGGCGCAGTTTCTGGAGCCAAGGTTATAGCAACTACTATGCTGGATCTTGTGCAGAGCGAAACACTCATTGAAGAAGCCCAAGCCTACTTTGATGATGTGCAAACCGTCGAGGAAACCTACGAACCATTCATCGGCCCTGATGATCCTCCCGCTATTGAGAAAAATGCTGCAATCATGGAGGAGTTTCGTCCACTACT
This sequence comes from uncultured Pseudohongiella sp., assembly GCA_965198435.1. Taxonomy (GTDB): domain Bacteria; phylum Pseudomonadota; class Gammaproteobacteria; order Pseudomonadales; family Pseudohongiellaceae; genus UBA9145. Next base: position 2,309,183 of record OZ240664.1, read on the forward strand.
TGAAGCACTCTATTACGATCCCGATCAGTATGATACTTACCTCCAGCAATTGGGGATCGATTACCCACAGCTGGAGGACAATTCTATCCAAAGGGTAAGATAAATATGTCGCAGGGTTCGCCGGGCCCTGCATCTTCCATATGCTATCTTTCTGACGTTATTCATTGACAATTCTTTTCTGCCAATTCAGTTTTATTAGGGAGCCTCTGATTAATGTTTGCGAGACAGTCAGTGCAAGGCAAAAATCAGCGAAAAAGCGCAGTTTACAGGGCATAAATGAGCATCTTGATCTGATTTTTAACGCAGCAATAACAACGCAGGTGATTAATCAGAGGTTCCCCAGGCCAACGTGCAGCACAGCCCTGCATCCAACATATAGCAGCACATCCTGATAGCTGCACCGTGTCTATCTGCGCCTATCTACCAGCTACCAGTGCCGGTCCGAGGGAGCACCCTGAAAGCCTCCCTCAAACCAGACCAAACCAGTCCAGACCTGTCACCTAGAAAAACACCACATCCATTCGACCCAGGTCCTCCGGATTCACCCCAACCACCAGCAGCGTATGCTCATCACTCAGCGTCAACAATGTCCCACCCTCAACCGCAGTCCCCTCAAGACCACGATCAGCAGGCTCCAATCCCAAAAATACCAGCGAATCCTCCAACAGATTGAAATCCACTATCCGCTCATTACCCACAGCCCCCACATCAACCACAAACATATCCTCACCAGCACCCCCTTGCAGCACATTGTCTCCGTCGCCTCCCACCAGTATGTCACTGCCCGCACCGCCACGAATAACATCCGCACCGCCTTCTCCAAACAGCAGATCATCTCCTGACTCACCAAGCAACAGATCACCCGCCGCACCACCATACAGCACATCATGACCACTGCCACCAATCACCAGATCACGGGACAGCCCGCCTGACAACACATCATTGCCACCTCCCCCGTACAACACATCATGTCCAGCACTGCCCACCAGCACCTCATGATCAGCATCGCCCTGCTGATACCCAATCGTAATCCCCGCCAAACTGCTCAACCCTTCAAGCACCACCGACGTATCAACAACCTCAAGCACCAGATTGCCATCCTCATCCACACGCTCATTCACCTCAGCAGCATCCTGCAGCGGACTCTCCAGCCGATAGTCAATGCTGATCTCATCAATCGCACTGACCCCTTCCAGCGTTGCCCGGGTCTCACCAACCTCTATCACCAGGTGACCTGACTCATCATTCCCAGTCGTCAGCCCCTCTGCATCTCCTGCCAGTACCGACAACCGGTCCTCTGACGGATTGAAATCCGTCACACGCGTCTCTGCGCGATCCCCAAAAAATACAAACACATCACTGCCTGCTCCACCTGTCAGCACATTACTGCCCGACAGACCATTCAGCACATCAGCACCTTCTCCACCACTGAGCGTGTCATCTCCAACACCCCCATAAAGCACATCAGCGCCCCCATCACCAGACAGCATCGTGTTACCAGCACCACCAAACAGCCGGTCTGTGTCATCGCCTCCACGCAATACGTCGTTACCAGGACCGCCCAGCAACTCATCCACACCCGCACCGCCCTCAAGCGTGTCATCGCCCTCATCACCCGACAGTGCATCTCTGCCTGAACCACCATCCAGCACGTCGTTGCCCAGACCACCCAACAGTAAATCAGCACCGCCCGCACCATTGAGACGGTCATCACCCGATCCTCCGGACAGCCCGTTCGCTTCCGCATCGCCGCTCAGCGTGTCGTCAAATGCCGAACCGGTCAGATCCTCGATTGCAACCAGTGTGTCACCTGCAGCATCGCCTCCTGAGGCTGTGCCAGACTCAAGATCAACCATCACTCCAGCCCCGGAATCCCGATACAGGGCATTGTCTCTGCCAGCACCTCCAAACAGACGGTCACCCCCCGCACCACCAGTGAGCTGGTCATTCCCTGCCGACCCTCTCAGGAAGTCCTCGCCTGCTGAACCGGTCAGGACATCACTGCCAACTGTACCGGCACCAGTGCTCGGGCCTGTAACAGGCGGCGCAGGCGGGATGGTGGTATCCGTACCATCAGTGCTATCAATACCATCAGTGCCGCTGCCACCTGTCCCTGTATTGTCGACAGGATCAGAATCACTGTCTGTGCCACCGGCCTCATCACCATCGGTACCCGCATCGGTGTCGGGAATGACAGGCGGCGGGGTAGGCGGTGTAACAGTGCCACTGCCTGTGCCATCGGTATTGGTATTCGGGTCTACAGGTGGTTGTGTTGTGTCCACACCGCCCGCATCTCCGGGTTCAGCACCCCCGCCCTGCTGAGCACCACCATCAACGTTCTGATTGCCTGAGTCCGGAGGAGAAACATCACCATCCCCAGGTTCAACACCACCACCCTGCTGAGCACCACCATCAATGTTCTGATTGCCTGAGTCCGGCCGAGAAACATCACCATCCCCAGGTTCAACACCACCACCCTGCTGAGCACCACCTGCACCTTCGACATTGGCATTCTCAACCGCCGCCGTTACATCAGAAGTCACACTCTCGTCTGTGCCCTGACCATCGGTGTAGCTCACCTGAACCTGAACCGTCCGGCCGACATCCGCATCGCCCAGCGTATAGGTCTGACCGGTTGCACCAGCAATATCATCAAAACCGCCGGACCCGTCGCCGCGCTGCCACTGGTAGCGGTAACCGGCCGCACCCGCAGGCAGACCATCCACATCCCGCAACGCCGATACATCCGCCGTCAGCGTCTGACCTTCCGTCACCGTGCCGCTGATCGCCACATCGCCCGCGGGCGCGTCATTGGTATTGGTCACCGCAGCCGTCGCATCCGAGGTCACGGTTTCATCCGTGCCCTGGCCATCCGTGTAGCGGACCTGAACCCGCACGGTCTGGCCCGTATCATCATCGCCCAGCGCATAGGTCCGGGCGGTCGCATTGGCGATATTCTCAAAATCCCCATTGGCGCCCGTGTTGCGCTGCCACTGGTAGCTGAACGCCCCAAGACCATCATTATCGTCAAGCGTGCCGGTTTGCGCCGTCAGCGTCTGACCTTCCGTCACCGTGCCGCTGATCGTCACATCGCCCGCGGGCGCGTCATTGGTATTGGTCACCGCAGCCGTCGCATCCGAGGTCACGGTTTCATCCGTGCCCTGGCCATCCGTGTAGCGGACCTGAACCCGCACGGTCTGGCCCGTATCATCATCGCCCAGCGCATAGGTCCGGGCGGTCGCATTGGCGATATTCTCAAAATCCCCATTGGCGCCCGTGTTGCGCTGCCACTGGTAGCTGAACGCCCCAAGACCATCATTATCGTCAAGCGTGCCGGTTTGCGCCGTCAGCGTCTGACCTTCCGTCACCGTGCCGCTGATCGTCACATCGCCCGCGGGCGCGTCATTGGTATTGGTCACCGCAGCCGTCGCATCCGAGGTCACGGTTTCATCCGTGCCCTGGCCATCCGTGTAGCGGACCTGAACCCGCACGGTCTGGCCCGTATCATCATCGCCCAGCGCATAGGTCCGGGCGGTCGCATTGGCGATATTCTCAAAATCCCCATTGGCGCCCGTGTTGCGCTGCCACTGGTAGCTGAACGCCCCAAGACCATCATTATCGTCAAGCGTGCCGGTTTGCGCCGTCAGCGTCTCGCCCTCAGACACCGTGCCGCTGATCGTCACCGCCCCGGTGGGATCGTCATTGGTGTTGGTCACCGCCGCTGACGCATCCGAGATCACGGTTTCCGCCGTGCCCTGGCCATCGGTGTAGCGCACCTGAACCCGCACGGTCTGGCCCGCATCCGCATCACCCAGCGTATAGGTCTGCGCGGTCGCATTGGCGATATTCTCAAAATCCCCATTGGCGCCCGTGTTGCGCTGCCACTGGTAGCTGAACGCCCCAAGACCATCATTATCGTCAAGCGTGCCGGTTTGCGCCGTCAGCGTCTCGCCCTCAGACACCGTGCCGCTGATCGTCACCGCCCCGGTGGGATCGTCATTGGTGTTGGTCACCGCAGCCGTCGCATCCGAGGTCACGGTTTCATCCGTGCCCTGGCCATCCGTGTAGCGGACCTGAACCCGCACGGTCTGGCCCGTATCATCATCGCCCAGCGCATAGGTCCGGGCGGTCGCATTGGCGATATTCTCAAAATCCCCATTGGCGCCCGTGTTGCGCTGCCACTGGTAGCTGAACGCCCCAAGACCATCATTATCGTCAAGCGTGCCGGTTTGCGCCGTCAGCGTCTCGCCCTCAGACACCGTGCCGCTGATCGTCACCGCCCCGGTGGGATCGTCATTGGTGTTGGTCACCGCAGCCGTCGCATCCGAGGTCACGGTTTCATCCGTGCCCTGGCCATCCGTGTAGCGGACCTGAACCCGCACGGTCTGGCCCGTATCATCATCGCCCAGCGCATAGGTCCGGGCGGTCGCATTGGCGATATTCTCAAAATCCCCATTGGCGCCCGTGTTGCGCTGCCACTGGTAGCTGAACGCCCCAAGACCATCATTATCGTCAAGCGTGCCGGTTTGCGCCGTCAGCGTCTCGCCCTCAGACACCGTGCCGCTGATCGTCACCGCCCCGGTGGGATCGTCATTGGTGTTGGTCACCGCAGCCGTCGCATCCGAGGTCACGGTTTCATCCGTGCCCTGGCCATCCGTGTAGCGGACCTGAACCCGCACGGTCTGGCCCGTATCATCATCGCCCAGCGCATAGGTCCGGGCGGTCGCATTGGCGATATTCTCAAAATCCCCATTGGCGCCCGTGTTGCGCTGCCACTGGTAGCTGAACGCCCCAAGACCATCATTATCGTCAAGCGTGCCGGTTTGCGCCGTCAGCGTCTGACCTTCCGTCACCGTGCCGCTGATCGTCACATCGCCCGCGGGCGCGTCATTGGTATTGGTCACCGCAGCCGTCGCATCCGAGGTCACGGTTTCATCCGTGCCCTGGCCATCCGTGTAGCGGACCTGAACCCGCACGGTCTGGCCCGTATCATCATCGCCCAGCGCATAGGTCCGGGCGGTCGCATTGGCGATATTCTCAAAATCCCCATTGGCGCCCGTGTTGCGCTGCCACTGGTAGCTGAACGCCCCAAGACCATCATTATCGTCAAGCGTGCCGGTTTGCGCCGTCAGCGTCTCGCCCTCAGACACCGTGCCGCTGATCGTCACCGCCCCGGTGGGATCGTCATTGGTGTTGGTCACCGCAGCCGTCGCATCCGAGGTCACGGTTTCATCCGTGCCCTGGCCATCCGTGTAGCGGACCTGAACCCGCACGGTCTGGCCCGTATCATCATCGCCCAGCGCATAGGTCCGGGCGGTCGCATTGGCGATATTCTCAAAATCCCCATTGGCGCCCGTGTTGCGCTGCCACTGGTAGCTGAACGCCCCAAGACCATCATTATCGTCAAGCGTGCCGGTTTGCGCCGTCAGCGTCTGACCTTCCGTCACCGTGCCGCTGATCGTCACCGCCCCGGTGGGATCGTCATTGGTGTTGGTCACCGCAGCCGTCGCATCCGAGGTCACGGTTTCATCCGTGCCCTGGCCATCCGTGTAGCGCACCTGAACCCGCACGGTCTGGCCCGCATCCGCATCACCCAGCGTATAGGTCTGCGCGGTCGCATTGGCGATATTCTCAAAATCCCCATTGGCGCCCGTGTTGCGCTGCCACTGGTAGCTGAACGCCCCAAGACCATCATTATCGTCAAGCGTGCCGGTTTGCGCCGTCAGCGTCTCGCCCTCAGACACCGTGCCGCTGATCGTCACCGCCCCGGTGGGATCGTCATTGGTGTTGGTCACCGCCGCTGACGCATCCGAGATCACGGTTTCCGCCGTGCCCTGGCCATCGGTGTAGCGCACCTGAACCCGCACGGTCTGGCCCGCATCCGCATCACCCAGCGTATAGGTCTGCGCGGTCGCATTGGCGATATTCTCAAAATCCCCATTGGCGCCCGTGTTGCGCTGCCACTGGTAGCTGAACGCCCCAAGACCATCATTATCGTCAAGCGTGCCGGTTTGCGCCGTCAGCGTCTCGCCCTCAGACACCGTGCCGCTGATCGTCACCGCCCCGGTGGGATCGTCATTGGTGTTGGTCACCGCAGCCGTCGCATCCGAGGTCACGGTTTCATCCGTGCCCTGGCCATCCGTGTAGCGGACCTGAACCCGCACGGTCTGGCCCGTATCATCATCGCCCAGCGCATAGGTCCGGGCGGTCGCATTGGCGATATTCTCAAAATCCCCATTGGCGCCCGTGTTGCGCTGCCACTGGTAGCTGAACGCCCCAAGACCATCATTATCGTCAAGCGTGCCGGTTTGCGCCGTCAGCGTCTCGCCCTCAGACACCGTGCCGCTGATCGTCACCGCCCCGGTGGGATCGTCATTGGTGTTGGTCACCGCAGCCGTCGCATCCGAGGTCACGGTTTCATCCGTGCCCTGGCCATCCGTGTAGCGGACCTGAACCCGCACGGTCTGGCCCGTATCATCATCGCCCAGCGCATAGGTCCGGGCGGTCGCATTGGCGATATTCTCAAAATCCCCATTGGCGCCCGTGTTGCGCTGCCACTGGTAGCTGAACGCCCCAAGACCATCATTATCGTCAAGCGTGCCGGTTTGCGCCGTCAGCGTCTGACCTTCCGTCACCGTGCCGCTGATCGTCACATCGCCCGCGGGCGCGTCATTGGTATTGGTCACCGCAGCCGTCGCATCCGAGGTCACGGTTTCATCCGTGCCCTGGCCATCCGTGTAGCGGACCTGAACCCGCACGGTCTGGCCCGTATCATCATCGCCCAGCGCATAGGTCCGGGCGGTCGCATTGGCGATATTCTCAAAATCCCCATTGGCGCCCGTGTTGCGCTGCCACTGGTAGCTGAACGCCCCAAGACCATCATTATCGTCAAGCGTGCCGGTTTGCGCCGTCAGCGTCTGACCTTCCGTCACCGTGCCGCTGATCGTCACATCGCCCGCGGGCGCGTCATTGGTATTGGTCACCGCAGCCGTCGCATCCGAGGTCACGGTTTCATCCGTGCCCTGGCCATCCGTGTAGCGGACCTGAACCCGCACGGTCTGGCCCGTATCATCATCGCCCAGCGCATAGGTCCGGGCGGTCGCATTGGCGATATTCTCAAAATCCCCATTGGCGCCCGTGTTGCGCTGCCACTGGTAGCTGAACGCCCCAAGACCATCATTATCGTCAAGCGTGCCGGTTTGCGCCGTCAGCGTCTGACCTTCCGTCACCGTGCCGCTGATCGTCACCGCCCCGGTGGGATCGTCATTGGTGTTGGTCACCGCCGCTGACGCATCCGAGATCACGGTTTCCGCCGTGCCCTGGCCATCGGTGTAGCGCACCTGAACCCGCACGGTCTGGCCCGCATCCGCATCACCCAGCGTATAGGTCTGCGCGGTCGCATTGGCGATATTCTCAAAATCCCCATTGGCGCCCGTGTTGCGCTGCCACTGGTAGCTGAACGCCCCAAGACCATCATTATCGTCAAGCGTGCCGGTTTGCGCCGTCAGCGTCTCGCCCTCAGACACCGTGCCGCTGATCGTCACCGCCCCGGTGGGATCGTCATTGGTGTTGGTCACCGCAGCCGTCGCATCCGAGGTCACGGTTTCATCCGTGCCCTGGCCATCCGTGTAGCGGACCTGAACCCGCACGGTCTGGCCCGTATCATCATCGCCCAGCGCATAGGTCCGGGCGGTCGCATTGGCGATATTCTCAAAATCCCCATTGGCGCCCGTGTTGCGCTGCCACTGGTAGCTGAACGCCCCAAGACCATCATTATCGTCAAGCGTGCCGGTTTGCGCCGTCAGCGTCTGACCTTCCGTCACCGTGCCGCTGATCGTCACATCGCCCGCGGGCGCGTCATTGGTATTGGTCACCGCAGCCGTCGCCGCAGAGGTCACGGTTTCCACCGTGCCCTGGCCATCCGTGTAGCGGACCTGAACCCGCACGGTCTGGCCCGCATCATCATCGCCCAGCGCATAGGTCCGGGCGGTCGCCCCGCCGATATTCGCAAAGTTGCCGCCCTGGCCGTCGCCGCGCTGCCACTGGTAGCTGAACGCGCCCAGACCATCATTATCGGCAAGCGTGCCGGTTTCCGCCGTCAGCGTCTGACCTTCCGTCACCGTGCCGCTGATCGTCACATCGCCCGCGGGCGCGTCATTGGTATTGGTCACCGCAGCCGTCGCATCCGAGGTCACGGTTTCCACCGTGCCCTGGCCATCCGTGTAGCGGACCTGAACCCGCACGGTCTGGCCCGTATCATCATCGCCCAGCGCATAGGTCCGGGCGGTCGCATTGGCGATATTCTCAAAATCCCCATTGGCGCCCGTGTTGCGCTGCCACTGGTAGCTGAACGCCCCAAGACCATCATTATCGTCAAGCGTGCCGGTTTGCGCCGTCAGCGTCTGACCTTCCGTCACCGTGCCGCTGATCGTCACATCGCCCGCGGGCGCGTCATTGGTATTGGTCACCGCAGCCGTCGCATCCGAGGTCACGGTTTCATCCGTGCCCTGGCCATCCGTGTAGCGGACCTGAACCCGCACGGTCTGGCCCGTATCATCATCGCCCAGCGCATAGGTCCGGGCGGTCGCATTGGCGATATTCTCAAAATCCCCATTGGCGCCCGTGTTGCGCTGCCACTGGTAGCTGAACGCCCCAAGACCATCATTATCGTCAAGCGTGCCGGTTTGCGCCGTCAGCGTCTCGCCCTCAGACACCGTGCCGCTGATCGTCACCGCCCCGGTGGGATCGTCATTGGTGTTGGTCACCGCCGCTGACGCATCCGAGATCACGGTTTCCGCCGTGCCCTGGCCATCGGTGTAGCGCACCTGAACCCGCACGGTCTGGCCCGCATCCGCATCACCCAGCGTATAGGTCTGCGCGGTCGCATTGGCGATATTCTCAAAATCCCCATTGGCGCCCGTGTTGCGCTGCCACTGGTAGCTGAACGCCCCAAGACCATCATTATCGTCAAGCGTGCCGGTTTGCGCCGTCAGCGTCTCGCCCTCAGACACCGTGCCGCTGATCGTCACCGCCCCGGTGGGATCGTCATTGGTGTTGGTCACCGCAGCCGTCGCATCCGAGGTCACGGTTTCATCCGTGCCCTGGCCATCCGTGTAGCGCACCTGAACCCGCACGGTCTGGCCCGTATCATCATCGCCCAGCGCATAGGTCCGGGCGGTCGCATTGGCGATATTCTCAAAATCCCCATTGGCGCCCGTGTTGCGCTGCCACTGGTAGCTGAACGCCCCAAGACCATCATTATCGTCAAGCGTGCCGGTTTGCGCCGTCAGCGTCTGACCTTCCGTCACCGTGCCGCTGATCGTCACATCGCCCGCGGGCGCGTCATTGGTATTGGTCACCGCAGCCGTCGCCGCAGAGGTCACGGTTTCCACCGTGCCCTGGCCATCCGTGTAGCGGACCTGAACCCGCACGGTCTGGCCCGCATCATCATCGCCCAGCGCATAGGTCCGGGCGGTCGCCCCGCCGATATTCGCAAAGTTGCCGCCCTGGCCGTCGCCGCGCTGCCACTGGTAGCTGAACGCGCCCAGACCATCATTATCGGCAAGCGTGCCGGTTTCCGCCGTCAGCGTCTGACCTTCCGTCACCGTGCCGCTGATCGTCACATCGCCCGCGGGCGCGTCATTGGTATTGGTCACCGCAGCCGTCGCATCCGAGGTCACGGTTTCCACCGTGCCCTGGCCATCCGTGTAGCGCACCTGAACCCGCACGGTCTGGCCCGCATCATCATCGCCCAGCGCATAGGTCCGGGCGGTCGCCCCGCCGATATTCGCAAAGTTGCCGCCCTGGCCGTCGCCGCGCTGCCACTGGTAGCTGAACGCGCCCAGACCATCATTATCGGCAAGCGTGCCGGTTTCCACCGTCAGCGTCTGACCTTCCGTCACCGTGCCGCTGATCGTCACATCGCCCGCGGGCGCGTCATTGGTATTGGTCACCGCAGCCGTCGCCGCAGAGGTCACGGTTTCCACCGTGCCCTGGCCATCCGTGTAGCGCACCTGAACCCGCACGGTCTGGCCCGCATCATCATCGCCCAGCGCATAGGTCCGGGCGGTCGCCCCGCCGATATTCGCAAAGTTGCCGCCCTGGCCGTCGCCGCGCTGCCACTGGTAGCTGAACGCGCCCAGACCATCATTATCGGCAAGCGTGCCGGTTTCCGCCGTCAGCGTCTGACCTTCCGTCACCGTGCCGCTGATCGTCACATCGCCCGCGGGCGCGTCATTGGTATTGGTCACCGCAGCCGTCGCATCCGAGGTCACGGTTTCCACCGTGCCCTGGCCATCCGTGTAGCGCACCTGAACCCGCACGGTCTGGCCCGCATCATCATCGCCCAGCGCATAGGTCCGGGCGGTCGCCCCGCCGATATTCGCAAAGTTGCCGCCCTGGCCGTCGCCGCGCTGCCACTGGTAGCTGAACGCGCCCAGACCATCATTATCGGCAAGCGTGCCGGTTTCCGCCGTCAGCGTCTGACCTTCCGTCACCGTGCCGCTGATCGCCACCGAACCCGTGGGCAGGTCATTGGTATTGGTCACCGCAGCCGTCGCATCCGAGGTCACGGTTTCCACCGTGCCCTGGCCATCCGTGTAGCGGACCTGAACCCGCACGGTCTGGCCCGCATCATCATCGCCCAGCGCATAGGTCCGGGCGGTCGCCCCGCCGATATTCGCAAAGTTGCCGCCCTGGCCGTCGCCGCGCTGCCACTGGTAGCTGAACGCGCCCAGACCATCATTATCGGCAAGCGTGCCGGTTTCCGCCGTCAGCGTCTGACCTTCCGTCACCGTGCCGCTGATCGCCACCGAACCCGTGGGCAGGTCATTGGTATTGGTCACCGCAGCCGTCGCATCCGAGGTCACGGTTTCCACCGTGCCCTGGCCATCCGTGTAGCGGACCTGAACCCGCACGGTCTGGCCCGCATCATCATCGCCCAGCGCATAGGTCCGGGCGGTCGCCCCGCCGATATTCGCAAAGTTGCCGCCCTGGCCGTCGCCGCGCTGCCACTGGTAGCTGAACGCGCCCAGACCATCATTATCGGCAAGCGTGCCGGTTTCCGCCGTCAGCGTCTGACCTTCCGTCACCGTGCCGCTGATCGTCACATCGCCCGCGGGCGCGTCATTGGTATTGGTCACCGCAGCCGTCGCCGCAGAGGTCACGGTTTCCACCGTGCCCTGGCCATCCGTGTAGCGCACCTGAACCCGCACGGTCTGGCCCGCATCATCATCGCCCAGCGCATAGGTCCGGGCGGTCGCCCCGCCGATATTCGCAAAGTTGCCGCCCTGGCCGTCGCCGCGCTGCCACTGGTAGCTGAACGCGCCCAGACCATCATTATCGGCAAGCGTGCCGGTTTCCACCGTCAGCGTCTGACCTTCCGTCACCGTGCCGCTGATCGTCACATCGCCCGCGGGCGCGTCATTGGTATTGGTCACCGCAGCCGTCGCCGCAGAGGTCACGGTTTCCACCGTGCCCTGGCCATCCGTGTAGCGCACCTGAACCCGCACGGTCTGGCCCGCATCATCATCGCCCAGCGCATAGGTCCGGGCGGTCGCCCCGCCGATATTCGCAAAGTTGCCGCCCTGGCCGTCGCCGCGCTGCCACTGGTAGCTGTAACCGGCCGCATCCGCAGGCAGACCATCCGCATCCCGCAACGCCGATACATCCGCCGTCAGCACCGCATCTTCCGCAACATTCCCGCTGATCATCACCGAGCCGGTGGGCTGATCATTGACGTTGAAGATGAAGCTTATGCTTGCGTTTCCGACTGCGTCGTCTAGATCGATTTCGTCCCTGAAATTCTCCAAGGTGATCGAGCCCCTGTTATGGGGTCGGATGATAACAATGTTGCCATCATCAAAACCGATACTATTAAACAGGCTCGCCTCCCTTTCATCATCGGTGTCACCATTCCATTCGTCCGCATCGAAGACCAGAGTGTCAGTGCCCGTGCCTAAGTCCGTGATCGTGTCATTGCCTTCCGCCTCGTTCGTGAACAGGAAGCGGTCAGCACCCGAACCGCCGAACAGGACGTCATTGCCAGCCCCGCCATAGAGCGTGTCATCCCCGGCACCGGCTCGGAGGTCATCATTCCCGTCGCCCCCGATGAGCATGTCATCCCCGACGCCGCCACTGAACATGTCACCTCCAGCGCCGCCGATAAGCGTGTCGTTTCCGAGGAGACCGGTCAGGGTGTCATTGCCTTCTCCACCCTCAAGCCGGTTGGCGTTATTATCCCCGCTCAGCGTGTCATTCGCACCCGAGCCGATCAGGTTTTCAATGCTGGTCAGATCATCGCCTTCTGCATGGCCGCCAGACCCCGTGCCAGCAGCAAGATCAACCGTCACAGCCGCGTCAGAAGACGCATAAGAGGCGGTATCTGAACCAGCCCCGCCCTCAAGGGTGTCCTCCCCATCCCCGCCCTCAAGGGTGTCATCTCCGACACCGGCACGAAGGCTATCATTCCCGTCACCCCCGATGAGAATGTCATCTCCGACACCGCCACTGAATGTGTCAAGTCCGGCACCGCCGATAAGCGTGTCGTTTCCGGGGCGACCGGTGAGCATGTCATTGCCCTCCCCACCCTCAAGCCGGTTGGCGTTCGGGTCCCCTAACAGCATGTCACCCGCGCCCGAGCCGATCAGGTTTTCAATGCCGATCAGGGTATCGCCTTCTGCATGGCCGCCAGACCCCGTGCCAGCAGCAAGATCAACCGTCACTGCCGCGTCAGAAGACGCATAAGAGGCGGTATCTGAACCATCTCCGCCCTCAAGGGTGTCCGCACCATCTCCGCCGTTGAAGGTGTCATCACCTCCACCGCCTTCAAGCCGGTTGGCGTTATCATCCCCGTTCAGTGTGTCATTGCCCGGTGTGCCCGCCTCGTTGGGGTCCATGGAACGGACTGCCTCGGAAGGCGTGTCTGCTGCAGTGTCTGTAATAATATTAGTCCCAGAGCTTGCGTTAGAGCCTACGTCATTCGCCATATTCAATATCTTGTTGTCAGTCATCTTTCTTTGATCAATCTCAGTTAAAGGGGTTAAGAATTCTGCTAAGCAGATATGCTTTTGCAATTTTATATCGTTTATAAATAACTAGTATATACTAATATTATGAATGTTTGCGAGGCAGTGAGTGCAAGGCAAAAATCAGCGAAAAAGCGCAGTTTATCGGTCATAAATGCGCATTTTGAGCTGATTTTTAACGCAGCAATAACAACGTAGATAATTAATCAGAGGTTCCTTAGTTAACACTCCCAACCTCCGTGGAACTGAACACTGTTCTACCTGTGCCACCTATTGACAGATTCTGACCAAATAAGAGGGTCTTGAAACTGCGGCACCCACCCTTATGTAGGTAACAACGCAGGTGCTCCCAGGCCTGCGTTAACGTCCGACCCTGTGGGTGGACACCTTTTACATATTGCTTAACCGGCCTTTTTGGCCATCTACGAGGATATGACTATGAGAAGTCTTGATTTTACACCCCTATATCGCACGACCGTAGGATTTGATCACCTGTCGTCTCTATTGGACGCAGTAAGCCACAGCGACACCAACACTGGAGGCTATCCCCCCTACAATATTGAGCTGCTGGAGAAAAACAGCTACCGCATCACGATGGCTGTAGCTGGGTTTACCAATGACGAGCTGGATATTCAATCAGAACAGAATACCCTGACCATCAAGGGTAAGCGCGAGGTGGACAACGCAGAGCATAATTACCTGCATCAAGGTATTGCTGCGAGAAACTTCGAACGTCGCTTTCAATTGGCAGAGCACATCGAAGTGACCAATGCGCGCCTGGAAAATGGCCTGCTTCATATAGACCTGGTACGAGAAGTGCCAGAAGCCATGAAGCCAAAGCGCATTCCTATCGGGAACGGCGCGAGCAAGCTGATTGACGTTAATGAAGATAGAGATGTCGCCTGAAAAGTCGGGCTGGAAGATAGACTGGAAAATAAATAGCCTGAACGGGTTATTTGTCCGGTGGTGTCATAAACAGTGGCACCATAAACAACGACAACAACGACGTCAGAAAATAGCCAGCTCCTGAGCTCAAAAAGCTCCGCATCGAAAAATGCGGAGCTTTTTTGTATGAAAAATGCGATTCACCTCACTCCATAGTCACCTGAGCAACATTTTGACTTCGGAGTAGCTCGATTCATCTCCTATTCACATATTTAAGGAACCTCTGAAATTACCTACGTTGTTATTGCTGCGTTAAAAATCAGCTCAAAATGCGCATTTATGGCCTATAAACTGCGCTTTTTCGCTGATTTTTGCCTTGCACTCACTGCCTCACAAACATTAATCAGAGGCTCCTTAATGAAATCATTGTCAACCAAATCGGAACTGGCGGCGTTTAATACACAAAAAAGGCACTGAAACTACAGGATCATGAAATTCGAATCAGGAGCGGCAATGAACTACCTGGCCGATACAACAAACCAGCTTAAAGAAGCGTTCGCACACTACTTCTGCATGCGGATAAAATTTCGCAGCACTGTACTGCGTGAAAATTTAAACAAATCAGAAGCGAGTGTTTTTGGCAATAGCTGCAAAGTGAAGTGCAAAGCAATGCCTGCTCATTAATTGCAGCCCAACAGTGACAATCAGGGTGCCACTTCAGACGACGATGACTTAGTTGTATTAGTCCAGCACGTGAATAACCAAACCACTTTTTAGTTTCGGCTCAAACCAGGTAGATTTAGGCGGCATTACTTCACCAGCATCGGCAACAGCCATCAAACTCTCCACTGAGGTAGCATAAAGCGCAATCGCCGCACCCCACTCTCCGGAATTCACTCGCTTCTCCAATTCCTGCAAACCTCGAATACCACCAACAAAATCAATGCGCTTATCAGTTCTCTGATCTTCAATGCCTAATAGTGGTGTCAAAATTGTTTGTTGCATAATGCTGACATCAAGACTGTTCACAGGATCGTTGTCATCTATTCGATCACACAGTCGGGAGTTTGCCGATAAGCTATACCATTGTCCTTTTCCTGCTTTTTCGCCGGCCAGATACAATCCAAATTGTTTTGTTGCCAGGGGTTTTGCTGCATCAGCGTCTTCAACAACTGTTACATCAAAATCACCAGCGAGTGCCGCCAAAAACTCCTCGCTGGTAGTGCCGTTCAGATCCTTCAGTATTCTATTGTAATCCAGAATTTGCACCTGATTGTGTGGAAACAATACCGTAAGGAACCAGTTGTATGACTCTTCCCCGCTATGAGATTCATTTCTGTCCTGATACAGAGCCTGAACTCGCGAAGCAGCCGCTGATCGATGATGTCCGTCAGCAATGTAGAGACAATCCAGTTGATTCATTGCCTGCTCTAACTTTTGGTTTGTCTCGCTGTTTTCAACCACCCATAAAGTATGAGCAGTTCCATCTTCAGCATTAAAATCATAAGTGGGTGCTGCCCTTATGATTTCATTGACGATTGCATCAATTTCCACATTAGCTTTGTATGTTCCCATCACAGGGCCTACCTGGGCCGCCAAAGCATCCATATGGTTAACCCGGTCATCTTCCTTGTCTGGTCGGGTGAATTCATGTTTCTTGTAAAAATCCTCTTCATAAGCAGCCACTGAAGCCACGGCAACGATTCCTGCCTGGCTATGCTCACCCATGGTTTGACGATAGATATAAAGTCTCTCCTCTTCGTCTCGTTGCAGTATTCCTTCATCCACAAAACGATCCAGGTTTTCCCGCCCTTTTGCATAGACCTGAGCGTCATACACACTAACGTTCGGACCCACATCCACTTCCGGCTTATTGATATGTAAAAAGCTCAAAGGGTTGTCTTTCGCTATCTCAAATGCTTCTTCTCGGCTTAAAACATCATAAGGATGGGAAGCTACCTGGGAAGCGAGTTCCTGGGTAGGCCTTAAGGCCCGAAAGGCTTTTACAAGTTTCATATTATATGGATGTCCGAATTGAATTGGGTTAATGGTTAATTGAAAATTTTTCAGGCTTTAACTAATTGGAATGAACTATTTTTCGCCGAATGTGAACACACTGCGCTAATCATCACCTGGAAGGTTTTTCTGAAAACAGGAAGTCCTGTCGAGAAAGATCGAATAAAGCGGGGGTATTTTCGCATGTGCGGTAAAGCTCAGTAAATCATTCGCTGGCTTGTTGCCAGTTTCTCTCTTGGTAAACTGACAGTGCTTTATCGTATAAGGCCAGTTCTGACATCAGCGCGAAACTAATCGGTGGTGCTTTGAGAGGTAATGCTCACAGTCTGCAGGAGTGCAGAAATGGCCATGACTGCGCGAGGGTGCCATATACGTAACTGATACTCACCTTCCGACAGTTCATTAAAAGCTGCCAAATCAGATACATAACTGATTGCTTGCAAGTCAGTTTCAGCTACGTAAGCGATAAGCCAACATCCAATCATACATGTTGCACCCTGTCTCAATGACATCAGGTTCTGTAAAGGTTTCAGATTAATTGCTATTTTCTCCTTGATCATAGAACGGGATGTTAAAAGTTTTACTGATGAGAATGAATGAACATGATGCAATATGTCATCGCTGCTGGAAAAGTTCAGCTCACTGCCGACATTCACAGAGCTGATGGCAGGGATGAATTCTTTATCACGCTGATCGATTTATAGCAGAGTCGTGCTTTGATATTCACCCTTCAGCTATTCAGAGAAAAGCAATTCAATCACAGCATCTGACAGTGCCTGACCATCGCTATCCGCTATAGAGACTTTGATAGATTCATCTTGAGACTGCGCACTTAAAACTATGGAACCTCTGATTAATTACCTATTTTAATAATTACCTATTAATTACCTACGTTGTTATTGCTGCGTTAAAAATCAGCTCAAAATGCGCATTTATGGCCTATAAACTGCGCTTTTTCGCTGATTTTTGCCTTGCACTAACTGCCTCGCAACATTAATCAGAGGCTCCTTAGATTCACTTCCAATCTCCAGCGCTCAACTGAGAAAACCAGTTTGCATGGTTTATGTCTGGTACAAGAGCCAGAAGCAGTGTTATCGCGACTACAACGTGCCTATTCAGGTGATTGCCTTGTCCAGTTTGAATGATTCCTGACAGACAAACCCGGCCTGGTCGGCTTTTTAGTGGGCGGAATTATACGCGCCAGGGACTCGAAGCTCTAAGACCAAATGAATGCAATGAATAATTTATGGTGGCCAGAGGCCGAATCCAGACTGTAGTGCCTTGTTGATCTCTGAAGCAGCAAAACCGCGCGATTGAAGATACCGCATCAGTTTTTGATGGTCCTCCGAACCACAAGCAATTTTTTGGGCGGTTCCCAAGCGTTTCCCAATCAGGTTATGGACAGATTCTATCCAGACATCATCATCGCTAAAGAGATGCCGATCGATTACCGATGCTGAGATACCCCTTTCTTTAAGGTCAGCCAGGATATGCAAGTAGCCGAAACCTCTGCTTTGCCGATATCTGACCCAGGATTCAGCAAACCTCTCATCCGATTGCAATTTCTCTGCGCGTAACACGTCAAGCACCGCTTCAATAGCTTCTGGTTTTGAGTCAGGGAATTTTAGTTGCATTTTCCGGGTGAGTTCCCGAAAAGAGTGTTCCCGGCGAGCCAAGAAGTCCATGGCGGCTCGCCTGAGAACGGGGACATCACTGGTAGCATGATCTCTCATGAAGTTAACTTCTGGAGAACTCTGATGATCTTCAACTATGGTTTCCACCAAGCTCTCAGAACAGGTCAACGCAACTGCGGATGAATCATCCATGTTGTCGCCGCCCTATCCTGAGAGACCGGTGAATCAGGTTAAGATGCGCTATTGCTTTTGGCTTTAGCCTCTGCCAACACAACAACATCCTCGTTGTCAGCCAGCTCGTCCATCTCATCCTTTTTGTCGCCGTCTAATAGCTCAGCGCGGATGGCAGCTTCGATTTCTTCGGCAATTTCTGGATTTTCTTCCAGGTACAGACTGACATTCTTCTTACCCTGGCCAATCTTTTCACCCTTATAGGCATACCAGGCGCCAGACTTATCGATCATGTTCAATTTAACGCCGATATCGATAACCTCACCAAGATGATGAATACCTTCGCCATACATAATCTGGAATTCAGTTTGACGGAAAGGAGGTGCGACTTTGTTTTTGACTACCTTAACGCGAGTTTCATTACCCACCACTTCATCGCCTTCTTTAATAGAACCGATGCGTCGGATATCCAGGCGTACCGATGAGTAAAACTTCAGCGCATTACCACCTGTAGTGGTTTCAGGTGAGCCAAACATCACACCAATCTTCATGCGAATCTGATTAATGAATATGACCAGAGCGTTAGAGTTTTTGATATTTGCAGTCATCTTGCGCAGTGCCTGTGACATCAAGCGCGCTTGCAAACCCATGTGGCTATCGCCCATGCCACCTTCAATCTCTGCTTTTGGTGTTAGGGCAGCAACAGAGTCCACAATCACTACGTCTACGGCTCCGGAGCGTACCACCATGTCACAAATTTCCAATGCCTGCTCACCGGTATCTGGCTGGCTCACCAGTAGATTATCGACGTCTACACCCAAATTCGCTGCATAAATTGGGTCGAGTGCGTGCTCAGCATCAATGAACGCACAGGTGCCACCAATTTTTTGCGCCTCAGCAATCACCTGTAGAGTTAAGGTGGTTTTACCAGAGGATTCTGGTCCGTAAATCTCAACTATCCTGCCGCGGGGCAAACCACCGATTCCCAATGCCACATCCAGGCCTAATGAACCGGTTGAAATCGCGGGGATGGCTTCGCGCTCGGACTCACCGAGACGCATCATGGAACCTTTTCCGAACTGCCTTTCAATTTGCGACAGCGCTGCTGCCAATGCTTTTTCTTTGTTGCCGTTATCTTCGATCATCATTGTTTCCTTGTAAGTAGACTTACAACCGATTCTGGTTCCTTGAGTATCCGGTTGTTCTTTCTCGTTCTTTCTCGTTCTTTTTGTTCTTTGCTCAGTTCTTTATAAAGGTAGCCTGTCCCCGACTACCTATCGAGTTATTCGCTTAAATAGCTGCCTGATACCCAGACGGAGTGTCCCGGCTCCTGCGATACTGTACATACAACCAGTAGAAATTAAATCAGCTTTTTACTGTATATACAACCAGTATATTGGCAAAAAACTGGATTCCTTTAATTTTGTCCTGCCAATCGCTGAATCAGCCCAACCAGCGCTTCCTGCACGGTAGCCAGCCGCACCGCTTCCCTGTCTCCAGCAAACTGGAAACATTGGGCATCGGCTACACCCCCCACCAGCCAGGCGATCCAGACGGTTCCGACTGGTTTTTCAGCACTCCCTCCAGCGGGACCAGCAACGCCACTTACAGCCACCGAAACGCTGGCTTCACTGTTATCAACCGCTCCTTTAACCATAGCCAGAACAGTATCTTCGCTGACAGCACCTGGCCCGTCCGGACCCAGCAATTCGCCGGGCACTTGCAGTAAGCGCTGCTTCGCTGCATTGGAATAAGTCACAAATCCGGAATCGAACCAGGCGGAACTGCCGGGCAAACTGGTTAAAAATTGAGCAATCCAGCCACCAGTACAGGACTCAGCAGCAGCCATGAATAAATTTTTTGCGAGGAGAAGTTCAGCGAGCTGTGGAACCAGATTTTCAATTGCTTCGAAGTCATGGCTTTGCATCCAGTTATATTAACTGTTCCCTGCATGGCGGGCCAATCAGCATCGATAAAAATTTCCCAACAAACCGTGTACGATCAACAGTTACAATTCAACAGTAACCGTCAACAAAAAAACACCACAGAAAAACGCTTGGCCGATCTGCAATCACATACGCCTATGATGCGACAATGTCGACGCAAATGATGCAAGTAGTTAAATTAAAATGCGGAAGTAGTTTTGGAATGTCTAACATAAATATGACGGAAAAATGAAAAACTGAATGCTTCGGTCGGTTAAGAAAAAATAGTATTAGACAGTTTGTAAACAGGCATAATTGATAAAAGGTAGCAGGAGTAGATGAAGTGAAAATACTGCCTATTTCTTTGCTTTAGCTTTTCCTTATTCCCCTGCCATATATCTGGGTTTAAGGCATGTAGACCTTAACCCATCTATGTATTCGTGGAGATTTGGTTCTATGGGGTTCCACATTAGATCCAGTATAAAATCCATTCCTTCATGCCTTGCAGGCTTTGCCGCTGGAACAAAGTCAGCATCTGAGGACACCAAAATAATGCGATCTACTAAGGAACCTCTGATTAATTACCTACTTAATTACCTACGTTGTTATTGCTGCGTTAAAAATCAGCTCAAAATGCGCATTTATGACCTGTAAACTGCGCTTTTTCGCTGATTTTTGCCTTGCACTAACTGCCTCGCAAACATTAATCAGAGGCTCCCTAACTTTTTATACGCTAAAGAAGCGACCTCTAACCCAATTTTCATATCCACACCTTTTTGCCTAATATCAAATTCCACGTCTGTGACTTGTAAATCACTTATCTCTAATTTCCTGCTCATATCATAAGTTGTTTTGCTTTTCTTAGGTCTATAACCCACAACCCACCTGCTGTTTCCTTTGAGATAACCTAATCGAATTGCAATTTTGCGCGTCTTTTCCAGTTCGCTGGACCAGGTGCGGAATCTGACTAACAGCTGGATGAAGAAATACAACGAAGAGCGGCCCCATGATCCCCTCGGAGACCTGACTCCGATCGAGTATCTGGTGGCTAATAAATCGGCCGAAATACTAACTAATGCGTGGGCTAACTAGGGGACACTTACACTCTAATCTGAACTTAGCATGATCAGATTTTCCAAAATCCACATATTTTCTTGAGATGGGATTCAGAAAACCCTTATCCAAAGATGGGCAATCGTAGTACATGATTCGATAAAGGCTGGCGTGTTAGACATGAGTCAATGCCGTCGTATATATTGCCTTCGCAACCCTTACTGGATTTGAAAGGAAATGCCCATAGCATTGTTTGTACCTTATTTAAAAAAACCGCCGTCGATTAAGATTGTTACAGGCTTTCCAGCTTGCAGAGATGCTTTACCACTATTCGAATTGTTATTGCTGGAATGATATTGATTTGTGATTAGTCCCCACCAAAAGAAAAGCCCTTGGTAAAGATACTAACCCACTATATGTTAGAGTTAGCTCCGTGCCGAGGGCTCTATATACACGCAGTCCATGACTGCTGCTTTTGTCCGTCAATCTCCTGATATAGACGACTATGGGACATTAATGGCAATAATGTCAGTTTTCGGCTACAGCCGCCGTTATGGGCAATTTCTTCACCATTCTTACCTGGCCTGGACAATTAACAGTATATTAGACAGTGTACGTGAAAAGGATTTTAGAATCAGTAACTTAAAACACACTCCCATGATGCGACAGTACCTCAGCATCAAGGCTCAGCACCCTTCAGAACTTTTGTTATATCGCATGGGAGATTTCTATGAGCTCTTCTATGATGATGCTAAATCTGCCGCTGACATTCTTGGCATCACTTTAACTGCCCGTGGCAAATCAGCGGGTGACCCTATTCCAATGTGCGGCATACCCTTTCACGCAGTGGATCGGTACCTGGTGAAGTTAGTCGATGCGGGGGTTGCAGTGGCTATCTGCGAACAGACTAATGATCCGGCAACCAGCAAAGGGCCTGTCGAGCGTGAAGTCATTCGCATCATCACACCCGGGACAGTCAGTGATGAAGCGCTCATGGATGAACGCCGGGACAACTGCCTATTAGCAATAAGTGCTAACTCAAGCATAGAAGCTGATGCCACTTTCGGGGTCGCCTATACAAATCTAAGCAGCGGCCGGTTTGTGCTCTGTGAAGTCGACGGAATTGAAAATTTATTGGGGGAAATTGAACGCATCAAGCCCGCCGAGATACTGATCCCTGATAACTTACTGCAACTGGAAGGTAGCCTGAACCACAATTCCCTGCGCCGCTGCCCACCCTGGGAGTTTGAATTAGAAAATGGCGTCCGTTTATTAACCGAACACTTTAATACCCGGGATCTCAATGCATTCGATTGCCATCATCTGGAAACAGCACTCGCGGCGGCTGGCTGCCTATTGCAGTACGCCCGGGAAACACAGAAATCTGAACTGCCACATATTCAAAGCATACAAGTAGAGCACGTTACCGACAGTGTTGTCCTGGATGCAGCCAGCCGACGCAATCTAGAATTGGATATCAACCTGGCAGGCGGTAGGGATAACACTTTATTGGCGGTAATAGATACCTGCTCGACCGCTATGGGAAGCCGTTTGCTCTCCCGCTGGTTAAATCGTCCTCTGCGGGATAAGGCACAATTGCTGCAAAGACAGGAGGTGGTCAGTGCCTTACAACAGGATTATAGTTTCGAACCACTGACAAACTACTTGCAGCAGATAGGAGACCTTGAACGAATTCTGGCACGCCTCGGACTGCGCTCTGCCCGCCCCCGGGATCTGGCGAAGTTGCGGGATAGTCTTAACCTGCTACCGGAACTGCAAACACTCATTGCCAAGATCAGCAGTCCTGAATTAGCCGACCTGGCCAGGCAAATCGCGGAGTTTCCCTCGCAGTCGGATTTACTGCGGCGTGCTCTTGAGGAAAATCCACCGGTAGTCATTCGCGAAGGTGGCGTTATAGCCAAAGGCTATGACAGTCAGTTAGATGAATTGCGAAATCTCAGCAGCAATGCCGGGCAGTTTTTGGTGGATCTGGAATTGCGAGAAAGAGAGCGCACCGGATTGTCCACGTTGAAAGTTGGATTCAATCGTGTCCATGGTTACTACATCGAAGTCAGCAAAGGTCAGGCAGACAAGGAGATGCCCGCTGAGTATATTCGCCGTCAGACTTTAAAAAATGCTGAGCGATTTATCACCCCGGAGTTAAAAGAATTCGAAGACAAAGTACTCAGCGCAAACAGTAAAGCATTGGCAAGAGAAAAAGCGCTATACGATGCTCTTCTCGATGAGCTGGCTATAGAGCTAACAGCTTTGCAGAAGAGTAGTGAAGCCATTTCAACTCTTGATGTTTTAAACAGTTTCGCTGATCGCGCCACCAATCTGAATTATTCACGTCCACAACTAAGTGATGAGCCCGGTATTGCAATCGAAGGTGGTCGACACCCGGTAGTAGAAACCGTTACCGATGAAAACTTTGTTGCAAATGATCTGACTTTGGATGCACAACAAAAAATACTCATCATCACTGGCCCAAACATGGGTGGCAAGTCCACCTACATGCGACAAACCGCTCTGATAGTTTTGCTCGCATTATGTGGTAGTAATGTTCCTGCTGCTACAGCCACTATCGGTCCTGTAGATCGTATTTTTACCCGCATCGGATCATCCGACGATCTGGCCGGCGGGCGTTCTACCTTCATGGTAGAAATGACTGAAACTGCAAACATTCTGCACAATGCCACGGACAAGAGCCTGGTATTGATGGACGAAATTGGGCGCGGCACCAGCACTTTTGACGGCTTGTCTCTGGCGTGGGCAGCAGCGATCTATATTGCTGAGAAGCTGCAGGCATTTACTTTATTCGCAACCCACTACTTCGAGTTAACAGCCCTGCCGGAATCGTATTCCAGTATGGCCAATGTGCATCTGGATGCAGTGGAACATGAAAAAGGCATTGTGTTTCTGCATGCTGTTAAGACTGGACCTGCCAATCAGAGCTATGGCCTTCAGGTTGCTCAATTAGCAGGTATTCCGACCGATGTGATAGACGCTGCTCGCGACAAATTGCGGGTGTTGGAGTCAGAAGCTGGTGAACCGAGCAAAGAGTCGGCTGCCTCTGGTGGATTAACCACCCCCCGGCAGAATGAACTGTTTGTGAGCGTTGATCACCCCGTGGTGGACTTCCTGCGACGATTCAGTCCCGACGAAATTACCGCAAAAGAAGCGCTCAGCATCCTCTACGATCTTAAAGAGAAAGCTGACAGGTAGTGAGAAACGTCAGGGAAACTGGTAGAATTCTGCCCGTTTTTTTATGGGCTTATAAGATGACAAACTCTGTTTTATGCGTTGGGCAGCCAGGAACACATAAAACCGCAGGATTGTAAGATTGATAGCACATCAGAGGGTTTTTAGATGACATTTGTAGTTGGAGATAATTGCATACGCTGCAAGCATACAGATTGTGTGGAAGTTTGCCCGGTAGATTGCTTCTATGAAGGCCCCAACTTCCTGGTGATTCACCCGGACGAATGCATTGACTGCGCATTATGTGAGCCAGAGTGCCCGGTAGATGCCATTTATGCAGAAGATGAACTGCCGGAAGACCAGCAAGAATACCTGGAGCTGAATGCTGAGCTGGCAGACCAATGGACCAACATCACTGAAAAGAAAGACGCACTGCCCGATGCTGAAGAATGGGCAGATAAACCCAACAAGCGTGAATATCTGGAACGCTGAGTTTTAGAACTGTATCAAGCTGTCCTTACTACTGGCCTAATAGCCTACTGGCGGCGCGGCAGAAAATCCAGAGGGTCGACCGACGCACCATCTCGACGAATCTCAAAATGCAACATGGCCACACCCTGATCGTCTACTCCTACTTCAGCAATTTGTTGACCTGTTGTCACTCGCTGCCCTTCAGGCACCAGTATGGCACTGTTATGCGCATAGGCGCTCAATAATCTATCACTGTGACGAATTATGATCAGGTTGCCCGACCCCTGCACTCCTCGCCCTGAATAGACGATATCCCCATCACCTGCAGCAAGTACCGGGTCTCCCACATTGCCACTTATATCAATGCCAGCACTATTATCTGACTGAAAGCTGTTGAGTATCCTCCCTTGATGCGGCCACTGCCAGCGCACTGGAGCTGGACCTTCAGAAACAGATCGCTGAGGCATGTTAACCGACACAGAAGAAGGTGTATTGTTGGAAATAATGTTACCCGCTGCATCGACTAATGCTTCTGATACTGTTCCAGCAACCTGTGCAGCAAGGTCGAGCTCCTGCCCAACAAATATAGTGTAAGGGGGATTTAGTGCATTGGCCATTGCCAGGGTACGAAAGTCCAAATTGTACTGATATGCGATAGAAAACAAGGTATCCCCTGCCTGCACCAAATGAGAAACAGGGTTCAATATCGACAATGCGGAACTGGCAGCTGAGCTGGAACGACCAGCTGCATTTGATACTGAATTTGCTACTGGAGAATGATTTATGGCTGAACGAACGGTGTTACTGAGTCCCGGACTATTCGATTCACCAATCGAGCGCCGTGTTATGCCTCCCTGACTGGCTGGGACAGTCGTCGGTGTACTCACCCTCGCAGTTGCAGGCCTGCTACTGCTGCTACTGGATGGGCTTATCTGGATTCTCGAATCCGGCTGAGCGGAAGAATAAGCGGGCGTAGAACTCTGCGGTTGGACCCGGCTTTGTTCGTTACCCGTATTGCTACTGATGATTTCCGGTACCTGTACAACCTGGTTGCGACCCTGTTCAGAAATCGGTGCCTGGTAGTTTCCGCAAGCCACAAGGGAGCCCAGCACACAAAGCACCAGGCTGAGGATCAACTGTTTGCGAGTAATACCTAGCATTTCATTTGCCTACAGATAGCTACCTATTTACTGCCAGCAAAAATACGCTGCAGTGAGTATACGACTGCGGCGCCAAGTATCAATGCCAGGACAACAACGAATATTCGCGGGTCCTGACCGGTAACCTCTGTATAGTTTAGCGGCCAAACCAACCCTGTTTGTAATGGATGTTCAATGCCATCGGAATCCACATACACAGAAAGCACCTCCTGCCAGGGCCATAGAACACTAAGCGAGCCTAATAACATGCCAATAATCACACTGTAACTTAGCTGGTAACAGTGTTTTAACAACCAGGCCAGGAGTCGGGAAAACACCAACAAACCGCAGCCACAGCCGGCTACGAATACCCCGATGCTGCCAATCTGAAACTCTATCAAGGCGGTCAGCATATATTCATAAGTGCCGAGCAACAGCAGGATAAAAGCACCTGAAAGCCCTGGCAGAATCATGGCGCTGATAGCAATTGCGCCGCTCAAAAACAAAAACCACAAAGCCGGTTCACCTTGCAGCGGTTCAAGTAGCCCTATGCCGACCGTCAACACAACCCCAAGACACAGGCCAGCCAATTGCGAAGCTCGCTTCGGAGAGACCTGAGGCAGTAATAGAAAGCTGGCTGCAAATACCAGCCCAACAAAAAACCCCATCAGGATTTCGAAATGCTTCTCAAGCAGGTACAAAACGGTGTTGGCTGACAATAGCAACCCGGAAAGCATACCCATTGCGAGTATGAATAAAAAATTCCCATTGATATGATGCCAGGCTGCTCCAAAATTTCCCTGAAAAATTTTGCTCAGAGCAAGCTGATCAACAGCCCGAATAGAATGAATCAATTGATCATAGGTGTTCGTGATTACTGCGATAGTACCACCGGAAATACCGGGGACAGAATCTCCTAACCCCATGGCTACGCCTTTGGCAAAGAGCAGGATAGTATCCCGCAGGACTGGACTGTGACTTTCGCCAGCCTGGTCAGAGTGTTGTTGACTGGAATCCGTCGACATACTGTGCGCCCGGTATTAATGTTGGACTTGACCCATTAGTAAAGGAACAAAACGTACTTGATCGAGTATTCGCTCTTCAAACTCATTACCATTTCTTTGAATCAGTTTAAGCTCTTGCGCGCCATCACCGCCAACCGGAATCACCAAACGACCGCCTTCATACAGTTGTTGCAGAAGCTTTTGGGGAATCTGTTGCGGCGCGGCGGTTGTGATAATGGCATCGAATGATCCTTTATCTGGCCAACCCAGACTGCCATCATTGTGTTTGTAATCAATATTACGCAACCCCAGTAGCTTCAGGTTTTTCTTTGCTCTGTCTAACAAGGGCTTAATGCGTTCGACAGTGAAAACTTTACCGGCTAATTGCGCAATTACCGCTGTTTGATAACCACAGCCGGTGCCGATCTCTAAAACTCTGTCCATGCTGCCGCTCTTCACCAGCGCTTCCGTCATGCGAGCAACAACATAGGGCTGGGAGATGGTCTGATTGTGACCTATAGGTAAAGCCACATCTTCATAGGCGCGGTGGGACAAAGCCTCATCCAGGAAGATATGCCTTGGAGTTGTTCGCATGACATCCAGTACTTCCATACTATCTATCCCCTGATCCATCAAGCGACCCAATAAACGCTCGCGTGTTCTCTGGGAAGTCATACCGATACCATTTAGATTGTATTTGCTGTTCAATGCCCTGCCCTGGTAACTCTACTGCTTATCATTTTAGGAACCTCTGATTAATTACCTACGTTGTTATTGCTGCGTTAAAAATCAGCTCAAAATGCGCATTTATGACCTGTAAACTGCACTTTTTCGCTGATTTTTGCCTTGCACTAACTGCTTCGCAAACATTAATCAGAGGCTCCTTTATTTATTGCTGTTTGCCCGGACGTTAATGAGCGCGTATCTGACAGATCTCACGCAGGAAACTTGTCGCATAAGCACCTTTCGGCAGCCCGAAACTCAGCGCCAATGTCTGGCCGTCCTGCCAATGCCACTGCAAATCTGAGACTTTACAGCGTAGCGCACGTCTGCCTGCCTGTAACCCATGCCGTTTCAGCCCTTCGGCCAAACTGGGATAACTTGCAACAACAGCATCTTCAATATCGGCCGCCTGCGCCCTGGTTACATAGCTATCCTGATTTTCTGAAGCTCCACAGAGCAAGCCAGTGGGGTGAACATCCAGTGTCTGCAAGCGATCTTCAAGGGTTTGATCCCATTGGTTTTCATCCACATCGAAAAAGCGCGTTGTGCTGTCCAGATTTAGCACATCGCCGGGCAGGTATTGATTCCAGGCCCCCTGCTGTATCCGCTCTGACAAAATCTGGTTGAAGAGATAGGCACGAGCGGCTGAATACAACATTCCAACACGTTTTGGCTTACGTGGCTGTTTTGGCTCAGAGTGGCTATGGAATAATGCCTGCACCTGCGTGAGATTGGATAGGTTTTTGCCAAATCGTTGATTGCCGTAGTAGTTAGGAAAGCCGTTCTGAGAAATTTGCTTCAGCTTACCTTCCAATTCAGATTTTTCACCTGCAAACTCTTTTAACACTAACTGAAACCGGTTCCGGCGGTGGCTGCCGATCTTGAGTCTGCTTTTATTACGCAGGGATTCCAGGACTTCGATGTCTGACTCGCCAGTTTGAATATAATCATCTATTGGAGAATTTTCCCCCTGGGGCAGTTTGGCGCTGAACCATTGCGTAGTAACGGCGCGCCGATCTTTCATACCGGCGTAACTCACATCTCGATTTTTGACACCGAAAGCTGTACTGATTTTTCTCGCCACCTCTGTTGTAGAGTAATTGCGTTTTCTTACTTTTAAAAAAACATGATCGCCCGAACCGGTAGGCTCAAAGCCCAACTCTTCATCTACTTTGAAATCTTCCGGTTGCTGTTTAAGGGTAACCAGAACAGTGGGCTCACTGGTCGCATAGGCCAGATAAGACTGATTCTTAAATTCCACTGCAGCCATGTTGAAATCTTCTATTGCTAAATATCGGAGCCGTTACTCATTAGAATGACACAATGACAGGCTATGCCTTCTTCCCGTCCTATATAACCCAGTTTTTCCGTAGTCGTGGCTTTTATATTTACTCTATCGGTATCCAGATGCAGCAATTCTGCCAGTGACACCACCATTTTCTGTCGATGCGGGGAAAGCCGGGGAATTTGCGCGATAACAGTGGCATCGACATTCTCTGGACGAAACCCTTTTTTGTCGGCTATGTGGAGTACCTGTTGTAAAAGGTTTGCACTGTCAGCATTAGCATACTCATTGTCATCGTCAGGAAAATAATCACCAATATCCCCTGCCGAAACAGCACCAAGCATAGCATCGCACACAGCATGCAGAACCAGATCCCCGTCCGAGTGGGCCTCAAGACTCAATTGGTCTGCTAACAATACGCCTGCTAACTTGAGTGGTTTTTCAGCATCGTATGCGGTGGAAAATCTATGCACATCAAAACCATGTCCTATTCGAAAATCTGTAGCGCTCATTGCTTTTGCTGTTGCCTTGACAAGATGGCTTCTGCCAGAAGGAGATCTGACTCCCGGGTTAACTTGATGTTATTGTGATCGCCATTTACTAATAAAGGACTATACCCCCCGGCTTCAACGGCGCTGGCTTCATCGGTGACAGCCAGCCCTCCAGACACTGCGTCACTCATGGCTTTTAACAGCACTGCGTATCGGAACACCTGAGGAGTCAGAGCCTGCCAGTATTGGCTACGATCTACAGTCTTTTCCACCCGCCCTGCTTGATCGGCAATTTTCAAAGTATTGTCTTGCGGTGTGGCTAACAAGCCTCCTGCCGCATGACTCGTCACTGATCCTAACAAGCACTCTATGTCATTAACCAGGGCACAAGGTCGAACTGCATCGTGCACAAGCACCCAATCGTTGGCACCGGCCTGATCAGAAATAGCCTGCAAACCATTGAGCACAGACTGTTGCCTGGTTTCACCACCAGCAGCGCGGATTATTTTCTCTTTGGCAATGCTTAGCCCTGAAAAATGGGAGTCCTCTGGATGCAGGACAACCACAAGGCCTGCTAACCCGTTTACCTGAAGCAGTTTTTCAATACTGTGCTGAATTACTGGTTTGCCTGCAAGCATAAGATATTGCTTTGGTATGGATGACTCCATACGTCGTCCCACACCTGCGGCAGGCAGAATAGCCCAGATTGTCATAGTCGTTCCAAACGGCTGATGAATTCAGTTACCAGCGACTATTCTATGATGAGATAGAACACTTCGTCTTCACCGATCATGCCTAACTCGGAGCGCGCTCTCTCTTCAACAGCTTCCAGGCCATTTTTAAGATCGATGATTTCCACTTCTAATAATCTGTTGCGCGCTTGCAGATCGTCATTGACTGCCTGTTGGACCGACACTTCCTCTTCAAGCAGATTGAGTGCGCGCACACTGTCCTCTCCCAGCCACAATTGATATTGCAGCAGGACAACCAGCGCACACATACTGAAAACCAGAACCTTCATAAGCACTTAGCCAGTAAAGCGTTTAAACTCCGATAAGCCATTGTAAACGGAGCCTGCACCTAACTCCTCTTCTATACACAACAGGCGATTGTACTTAGCCACTCGATCCGAACGACACAAAGACCCGGTTTTAATCTGACCCGCAGCGGTCGCCACTGCGAGATCCGCAATTGTGGTGTCTTCAGTTTCGCCAGATCGATGAGAGATTACTGTTGTGTAGTTACCGGCCCTGGCCATATTGATTGCCGCTAAAGCTTCAGTCAATGAACCAATCTGATTGAATTTAATCAGAATGGCATTGGCAATATTCTCATCAATACCGCGTTGCAGAATGCTGGTGTTGGTAACAAACAAGTCATCCCCCACTAATTGAACTTTATCGCCGATTTTCTCCGATAATTTAGCCCAACCATCCCAATCGGACTCATCCATCCCATCCTCAATGGAGAGAATTGGATAATTTTTGGAGAGAGCCTCCAGATATTCTGCAAACTCATCTGAGGAATAGCACCTGCCCTCTCCTGTTAAATCATAGGCCCCATCTTTATAGAACTCAGAGGCTGCGCAATCCAAGGCCAGATGGATATCTGAACCCATCGAAAAACCTGCTGATTCAACGGCCTGAACTATAGCATCCAGAGCGGCTGCATTCGAAGGCAGATCTGGCGCAAACCCTCCCTCATCCCCGACCGCTGTACTCAAACCCTGCTTGCTTAAAACCGATTTGAGGGCATGGAAAATCTCGGCACCATAACGCAGCGCTTCGGTGAATGAAGGCGCGCCGGTTGGCTGAATCATGAATTCCTGAATATCGACATTGTTATCCGCATGTTCCCCACCATTAACGATGTTCATCATGGGGACCGGCAGGCTAAATTGTCCACCGCTACCGTTCAAACTGGCGATGTGTGCATACAAGGGAATACCAGCCTCAGTTGCTGCCGCCCTGGCCGCAGCCAGGGATACCGCCAGGATTGCATTGGCGCCGAGCCTGGCTTTGTTGTCCGTACCATCCAGATCTAACATTGTCTGATCTATCCTGGCCTGATCTGCAGCAGATTGACCCACTACCGCATCACATATCACAGTGTTGATATTAGACACCGCCTTTAGCACCCCTTTCCCACCATAACGCGCCGGGTCTTTGTCCCGTAGCTCCAGGGCTTCCCTGGAGCCGGTTGATGCGCCAGATGGTGCGCAGGCAGAGCCGATAATGCCGCTACTCAACACCACATCTGCTGATACTGTTGGGTTTCCCCGAGAATCCAATACTTCCCGTGCCCGAATTGTAGAGATTTCAGCCATTTCAATACCTTATTGGGATAACTGTAAAGGGAATAACAAGGAGCTGGAACTGCTTAAGCGGTGTTTAACCCCGCCTGAGATTTGATCAGTTGATCCAACTCTTTAATTTGCTTCAGGAATTCTGGCAGGGCATTCAACCTCAGCGCACAAGGCCCATCACATAATGCCGCATCAGGGTCTGGGTGAGCCTCAAGGAATAATCCAGCCAATCCCTGGGACATCCCTGCTTTAGCAAGCTCCAGCACCTGTGCTCTTCTACCCCCTGCACTGCGGTCCAGGGCTCCGGGCTGTTGCAAAGCATGGGTCACATCAAATAGCACTGGATAGCCAAATCGCTTCAGCGTGGAGAATCCCAGCATATCCACCACCAGATTATTGTAACCAAAGCTGCTGCCCCGCTCGCAGAGCATTAAGCGGTCATTGTCGGCCTGCTCAAACTTATCAAGGATGTGCCCCATCTCCCGGGGGGCCAGAAACTGTGCTTTCTTAATATTGATCACGGCATCAGTCTGCGCCATAGCCGCAACTAAATCGGTTTGACGGGATAAGAACGCGGGTAATTGAATGACATCCGCCACTTCCGCCACTTGAGCCGCCTGAGCCGGCTCATGTACGTCTGTGATCACCGGCACCCCAAACTCTGCTTTGACCTGACTCAGCCAACTCAGTCCTTCTTCAATGCCAGGACCACGGTATGAATCCAATGCAGACCGATTAGCCTTATCGAAAGACGCTTTAAACACATAGGGAATATCCAGCGAATCTGCTGCGCGTTTGCATTGCTCCGCAACACGCATTGCCAAATCTTCAGACTCCAATACATTCATGCCGGCGAATAGCGTGAAGGGCTTGTCATTGGCCACCTGCAAAGAAGAAATTGCGATAGATTTTGCGGTCATGGTGAGAAAATAATGTGTGAAGCTGTGCTGATCAAGCCTGTGCAACTTCGGCAGTCAACGCCGCCAGGGAACTCAAACTCTCATGATTAGATTGCTTTTCATGAAAAGTGATTGCGGCTTCAATGAATCCAGTAAACAGTGGATGGCCCTGGCGCGGCGTAGAAGTGAACTCCGGGTGAAACTGGCAGCCAACAAACCAGGGATGATCTGGCAATTCAATGACTTCAACCAACATGCCGTCCCCCGATTTACCGACCAATTTCAATCCAGCTTTCTGCAAGGTGTCGAGGTAATCATTGTTAAATTCATATCGATGGCGGTGGCGTTCGACTACTTTCTCTTTTTGATAACACTGATAGGTCGTGGATTCCTGATTCAACACACAGATCTGACCACCCAGGCGCATAGTGCCTCCCCGATCAGAATTTTCATCCCGGTACTCGGTGACCCCAGACGCATCCTGCCATTCGCTGATTAAAGCTATGACAGGATGGACACAGTCTTTTTCGAACTCGGTGCTGTTAGCATTCTCCAACCCGGCAACATTACGGGCAAAATCCACAACAGCAGCCTGCAAGCCAAGGCAAATTCCTAAAAACGGAATCTTGTGCTCACGGGCATATTCGGTTGCCAGAATTTTGCCTTCAAACCCACGCTCGCCAAACCCTCCTGGAATCAAAATGGCATCATGCCCTTCTAATAGTCCAACACCTTTGTCCATGACTTCGGTGGAGTCAATATAGCTAATCTCCACTTTGGTTCGGGTCTGGATTCCTGCGTGCAGTATCGCTTCATTGAGTGACTTGTAGGCATCCAATAAATCCATGTATTTGCCGACCATTGCCAGCTTTATTTCGCGCTCTGGGTTTAGTTGAGAGTCTACAACCCTGTCCCACCCTGAGAAATCAGCTTTAGGGACATCTAAATGGAATTTCTTAACCACGATGTCGTCAAGACCAGCCGCTCCAAGAATAGACGGAATTCGATAAATGGAATCTGTATCCGGCAGAGAAATAACCGCCGCTGGCTCAACATTGGTAAACAGGGCAATCTTCGCACGGGAAGACTCTTCAATTTCCTGTTCAGAGCGACACACCAGAATATCAGGCTGAATACCAATAGAGCGCAGTTCTTTAACAGAGTGCTGGGTTGGCTTGGTTTTGGTCTCACCAGCAGTGTTGATGTATGGCACTAACGTGAGATGCAGGAATAACGTGCGATCAGAGCCCAGTTCCACTCGGAGTTGGCGCACTGCTTCCAGGAATGGTTGGGACTCGATATCACCCACAGTGCCACCAATCTCGACCAGAGCCACATCAGCATCACCCGCCCCTTCCACGATGCGACGCTTGATCTCATCGGTGATGTGCGGAATGACCTGGATGGTGGCTCCCAGGTAGTCACCACGACGCTCACGCTTCAGCACTTCTTCGTAGACGCGCCCGGTGGTGAAATTATTCCTCTGGGTCATGGTAGTACGACTGAAGCGTTCATAGTGGCCAAGATCCAGATCGGTTTCTGCCCCATCTTCAGTCACAAATACCTCACCATGCTGAAACGGGCTCATAGTGCCTGGATCAACATTGATATAGGGATCAAGTTTAAGCAAGGTCACTTTAAGGCTGCGGGCCTCTAGAATCGCAGAGAGTGACGCAGAAGTGATGCCTTTGCCCAGTGAAGAAACAACACCACCGGTAATAAAAATGTATCGCGTCATAGAAGCCCATCTAAAGATTTATGTTCTCGCCGCTCTCTTTTTACCGCTCTCTTTTTATGATCTTGAGCACTTTGCAGAACACACACAGATGGAACTGCAGCTTACCAGAACAACAAATCAAGCTCAATTGAGATTCCAATCCTAAACAGGGGAAATGCCCTGTCTGCTCTACGCTTGACTTAAGGGGCCTCTGATTAATGTTTGCGAGGCAGTTAGTGAAAGGCAAAAATCAGTGAAAAAGCGCAGTTTATAGGGCATAAATGCGCATTTTGAGCTGATTTTTAACGCAGCAATAACAACATAGGTAATTAATCAGAGGTTCCTTAAACTAAAATCGGGGAGGTTCCCAAGAGATAGTAATGCCCTCTTCCTCAGAACATGCCTGATAACCATCGGCTATACCAATCCCCGGCACACAAATCAAAGTACCATCCGCATAAAGCAAAGGTGTTCGCTCTCGCAGCCAAGGTGGCACCTGTTTTTCCTGGAAAAGTTTCTTTAACGCTTTCCTCGGCCTGCCAGGCAAATGAATCTTTTCACCACCTTCACGCAATCTCACCTCAAGTGCATTCACATCTTTCGTGATTCCATTTCCGCGCCCCGACTGCATCGATAAAACGCCATTGCTTCCAAATGGAACTTTCGTGTTCGCCCGTAAATGAAGCGTCATTGCATCAGGCAGATTCTGTTCCCATGCCCGGCTCAAAATGTGTAGTGAATCGGCAAAAATCTGCAGTCTGTAATGCTGTGTCTCTAACAGGATTCCTGCATGGCGTTCCTGGAAAGCTTGTTGCGTGATGGGTTGCAGCAAATTCCAACCAGGCTCATCTTTCCCATATTTTTTTAGCCAGCAACGTAAGACGTTGCGCAGCCGAGAGGTTGACAGCAGCTCTAACCTGGCACAGCTTAAGGAGGCTTGCTCCGCTTCGATAGATTTCAAATCCTGCTCTGCCAGTTCGGCCAGCAGGAATGATGCTTCATTGAGCAAAGCGATGCTTTTGCTCCAGCTCTCTCGATACTGCGGCCAGCGAGAAGCGACAGCAGGCAGCACGTCCTGGCGCAGAAAATTACGATCAAATTGGGTTTCATGATTACTGGTATCTTCTACCCAACTCAAGGATTCTGCTGCGGCAAATGCCTCAATGGATTGTCGGCTTACTGTTAACAATGGCCTGTAGAGCCAGCTTCGGCCCAACGGACGCACCGCTGACATTGAGGCCAGACCAGAAACGCCAGCACCACGCTGCAGGCGAAGCAGAAACGTTTCCAGCTGATCATCCAGATGATGGGCCAGCAGCAGCAGGTCATCAGGCTCAAGCAACTCAGTAAACACCCGGTAGCGACTCTCTCTTGCAGCATTCTCCAGCGACCCTGTACTGCTGACATCCACTTGTCGACAGACAAGAGGGATACTCCGGGTGCCACAAAACGCTTCACAAAATGCCTGCCACTCCGAAGCGGCTTGCTGCAATCCGTGATTCACGTGAATAGCACTCAACCGCTTATTTAGCTGGCCGCTCTCTTGCAGTTGAAACAGCCCATGCAGAAGCGCCACAGAGTCGATACCACCACTAAGTGCAACCACCAGATGATCATTTGGTGGCACCAAATCCAATTGCTGAGAAAGATGCTGAAGCGTCAGTGTCATTACAGAAACCTGGTCTGTCAGCGAGGTTTACTGACTATGGTAAACCACAGAGCCTGAGTTGGTTATCCACTGGAAATACCGTAGCTCATCAAGCGCTCATATCGGCGGGCTACTAATTCATCGGTATCCATAGCCTGTAATTTCTGCAGCTGTTCTAACAAGGCAGTCTTGATACTGGCGGAAGTTGCTGCAACATCACGGTGAGCACCACCTAGAGGTTCAGCAATAGTTTGATCGACGATGCCGAGTTCCACCAAACGCTCTGATGTCACCCCCATCGCTTCAGCCGCTGCTGCTGCATGATCTGCTGATTTCCAAAGAATAGTCGCGCAACCCTCCGGCGTGATGACTGTATACGTCGAGTATTGCAACATGTTTAACTGATCTGCTACTCCTATGGCAATAGCACCCCCTGAATTGGCTTCTCCTGTTACAGTTGCGATTAACGGAGTTTTTACCCGCGACATCATGGCCATATTCTCGGCAATCGCTTCATTAATTCCTCTTTCTTCTGAGTCCATTCCTGGATAGGCGCCAGGTGTATCAATAAAGGTAAACACCGGAAGCTGATATTGTTCTGCCAATTTAACGAGTCTGCGTGCCTTTCGATATCCCTCGGGTCGAGGCATACCAAAATTATGTCGGACTTTTTCTTTGGTACCCCTGCCTTTTTGATGACCGATTACCATTACAGGATTACCATCCAGCCTGGCCAGGCCTCCAATAATTGCTAAATCATCGGCGAACAGACGGTCGCCATGCAGTTCATCAAAATCAGTAAAAATACGCTCGATGTAGTCGAGCGTGTAAGGACGCTGAGGGTGGCGCGCCACTTGTGAAATCTGCCAGGGACTTAAATCAGCGTAAATCTTTTCGGTAAGCTTTGTGCTCTTGTCCTGAAGGTTTTGAATCTCTTCACTGATATTCAATGCATTATCAGTACCGACAAGTCGCAACTCTCTAATCTTCGCTTCAAGCTCAGCGACAGGTTGTTCAAATTCGAGATAATTGGGGTCCATGCTTCTTCCTGGCCTGATTCTATGGTCTTTCTATGGCTATGGCCTTCCTATGGTCTTTTCCTGCAGCCTTTCTATGGTCTTTCTGCGGCGTACCGGTTGGCGTTATTACATTGAATGACTACTGATTTAGCGATATTGGCTGCCGGTAATCCAACTCAACCATATCCCTCCCAAACTCCATGCGTAATCGCTGAATAAGTTCCTCAGAGGGTAACACGCACCATTCCTGGCCAAGCATTATACACCCTTGGGAATCGGCGCGTTCATAATTCACCTGAATCCTGCAACCCTCTTCCTGCGCGGGTTGCACCACAAGTTCTTCAAATACATCATCGGTGCCAGTAGCACTAACTGCAGGCATGGCTACTGGCCTGATATAAGGTTCGAGAATCGCCTGCAAATGGTCACAAAAACTCGGCTGTAGTTCCTCTTGGCGCATTTTCAGGTTTAGACGATAAGCAAATTTTGTGCGCGCTTCCTGGATGGTCATAATCCGTTTTGCGCGACCTCTGATTCCGCCATTGCGATCATCAACTTCCACCGAACATTCGACGAGAACGATCAGATCTTTCTGCAGCAGATGGCGATACTGATCAAATTCTTTAAACAAAGTCACCTCAAACCGTGCACTGCTATCATCAAGCGTAATGAATGCAAACGAACTGCCGTTTCTGCCCTTCATAATTCGAAAATCATACAGCAAACCTGCCACTAACTGAGTGCCTCGCTCGGGGCACAGATTAACCAGACGATTGCCTGTCAGTTGTTTAAGTTCCGGCAAATATTCATTCACTAAATGCCCGGAGAGATACAAACCCAGGGTTTCTTTTTCAGCCTGCAAACGTTGCTGTTCTGGCCAGGGCTTAATTACACTCCCATTACCACTATAAACATTATCACGGGTTTGGCTGGGCGCGATCTCACCAAATAAATCTTCTACGCCACAAGCCTGATTGCGATTACTCTGCTCTGCAGCCTGCATGGCATCTAATAACATAACACTAAGTGTTGCCCTGGCTTGATCCAGATCCCCCTTTTCCAGTTTATCCAGAGATCCGGAACGAATCAGCGCTTCCATCGTTCGCTTGTTCACCGTTTGCGAATCGACGCGCTGACAAATATCCAGCAATGAAGTAAACGGTGCCTCATTACGCGCTCGCAGCAACGCTTCAACCGGACCTGCACCCAAGCCCTTGATGGCACCCAATCCATAGACGATTTCACCATCGGCATTCACGGTGAAACTAAACTGGCCTACGTTGACATCTGGCGGTACGATTTTCAGCCCCATTTGATGACACTCATCAATCAGCGTGACAAGTTTGTCTGTGTTCTGCATATCAGCAGACAGGACTGCTGCCATAAAATGCGCTGGGTAATGCGCTTTCAACCAGGCAGTTTGATATGACACCAGGGCATAAGCTGCAGAGTGAGATTTGTTAAATCCATAGCCAGCAAACTTTTCCATGAGATCAAAAATTGACCCGGCCAGCCTGGAATCTATCTCTCTCGCTTCAGCACCTCCCATAAAGGTGGCACGCTGCTTTGCCATCTCATCGGGGTTTTTCTTACCCATGGCTTTACGCAGGATGTCTGCGCCACCCAAGGTGTAATTGGCCAGGACCTGTGCAATTTGCATCACCTGTTCCTGGTAGAGAATCACCCCATAGGTATTCGAAAGCACTGGCTGTAACTCTGGGTGTGAATACTCCACCCGCGTACGGCCATGTTTGCGATCGATAAAGTCATCCACCATGCCTGACTGCAACGGACCAGGTCGAAACAAAGCCACCAGAGCGATGATGTCCTCAAAACAGTTTGGTGCTAAGCGTTTAATCAGCTCTTTCATACCGCGGCTTTCCAACTGGAATACCGCCGTAGTTTCCGCACGCTGCATCAGCCCGTACACGAGTTCATCGTCTAACGGCAAGTTGTCAATATTGATGGGATCTTCATCCTCCGGCAGCTGCTCGTTGATCATTTTCACTGCCCAGTCAATGATGGTCAGTGTTCGCAACCCGAGGAAATCAAACTTAACAAGGCCCGCTGTTTCCACGTCATTTTTGTCGAACTGAGTTACCAGGCCACCACCTGAAGGTTCGCAGTAAAGGGGGGTAAAATCGGTCAGAATAGTGGGCGCTATCACCACACCTCCCGCATGCTTCCCTACGTTACGGGTGATGCCTTCCAGCTTATAGGCCATCTCCATAATTTCCTGCGCATCTTCATCATTATCGACAAATTCAGCTAACTGCGGTTCTACTTCGAATGCTTTCTTCAGGGTGATACCGGGTTCAAATGGAATGAGTTTGGACAGTTTGTCTGCAAGGGCATAAGGTTTGCCCTGTACTCGAGCTACGTCACGTACTACCGCTTTAGCAGCCATGGTGCCAAAAGTAATGATCTGGGCCACCGCTTCTTTACCATACAACTCTGCCACGTGTTGAATGACCCGATCGCGACCTTCCATACAGAAATCCACATCGAAATCTGGCATTGAGATTCGTTCTGGATTGAGAAACCGTTCGAAGAGCAAGTCGTAGCGCAGAGGATCCAGGTCAGTAATACCAAGTGCATAGGCAACAATCGACCCTGCACCGGATCCACGGCCCGGACCTACCGGAATATCATTTTGTTTTGCCCACTGAATAAATTCCATCACAATCAGGAAGTAACCCGCAAAGCCCATTTGATTGATGATGGAGAGTTCCATCTCCAGGCGATCAAAATATGGTTTCCTTGCCAATTCGTCGGAGGCTCGCTCTTGCAGAATAGATCTAAGGCGCTCCTCAAGGCCCTGCGCACTGAGCTGCGAGAGATATTCTTCGAGTGTTACATTGTCCGGAATCGGATAGTTGGGAAGACTGGGTTGGCCGAGCGCCAGACTTAAAGTGCAACGCTTTGCGATCTCAGTAGCATTCTCGATCGCCTCAGGCAAGTCTTTAAACAGCTCTGCCATTTCAGCCGAGCCTTTCAAATACTGCTGATCGGTATAATTCCGAGGTCGCCTGGGATCATCCAGTGTGCGCCGATCATTAATGCAAACGCGCACTTCATGCGCTTCAAACTCGTCCGGATACAGGAATCGAACATCGTTTGTAGCAACTACCGGGCAGGAAGTGCGTGCAGCGAGCCTCACTGCTTCGTTAATATAAAGTTCTTCGTCAGCCTTACCCACCCGTTGCAGTTCCAGGTAAAAACTATCAGGAAACAGGGCTTGCCAACTCATTAAACGTTGCTCAGCGAGTTCTATTCCCCCTGCCAGTAATGCTTCCCCAATGTCACTGTTTTGCGCGCCGGATAAGGCAATCAAGCCTTCACCACGTCCAGCCAGTTTCGATTTTGCAAGCACCGGATCAGCAATTCCCTCCGCTTCTGTATATAAATCAGAAATAAGCTGAGTCAGATTCAGATACCCTGTCCGATTACGCACCAGCAGCACGAATTGTGACTGCAGCCCTTCATCGTCTTCTATTCGCACATCACAACCGCATACAGGCTTAATTCCTGCTTTTTCTGCAGCCGTATAAAACTTGATCAATCCAAACAGATTAGCAATATCTGT
Organism: uncultured Pseudohongiella sp.; assembly: GCA_965198435.1. GTDB lineage: Bacteria > Pseudomonadota > Gammaproteobacteria > Pseudomonadales > Pseudohongiellaceae > UBA9145. Next base: position 2,349,380 of record OZ240664.1, read on the forward strand.
GATAGCAACTGCCGGCATCCCAAGCCGTGAGAGATGATCAATAAGAGGCCCGATAGTGACCAGACCGTCGTTGATAGAGAATTCGGTATGAAGTCGAAGATGGGTAAATGGTGTGGCTGAAACGTCCAGTGCTTTGATCTCTGTGGTGCCAGGTTGAGACTTTGAGTGCAGTGTCACAATATACTCTTTTTCAAGAGATATGTTTATAGACAGTCTGCGGAAGCCTGTGCAAAACCTATGGAACCTCTGATTAATTACCTACGTTGTTATTGCTGCGTTAAAAATCATCTCAAAATGCGCATTTATGAGCTATAAACAGCGCTTTTTCGCTGATTTTTGCCTTGCACTAACTGCCTCGTAAATATTAATCAGAGGCTCCCTATGCTTTTAATAGCTCTGCAACAGGGCCAAATGACCTGCGATGAATAGGCGTTGCTCCCAACATACTGAGAGCCGCTAAATGTTGTTTTGTGGGGTAGCCTTTGTGCAAAGCGAAACCATAGCCTGGATAGACTTTATCCAGCGCTTCCATCTCCCGGTCTCGCGTCACCTTGGCCAATATTGAGGCAGCGGCAATTGCAGAAACACGCGAATCACCTTTAACAATAGCCTGCGATGGATAAGACCATTCAGGACAATGCTTACCATCCACGAATACGAATTCGGGTTGCAGGCTTAGCAAACTCACTGCCCGGGACATCGCCAGTAAACTCGCCTGCAAGATGTTCAGCTCATCAATCTCATCAACGTCTGCACGAGCGACTGCAAAGGCCAGAGATTTCTGACGAATTTCTTCGAAGCGGATTTCTCTCTGCAGCTTGCTTAGTTTTTTAGAATCATCCAGACCAGCAATCGATTGCTCAGGATCCAGTATCACAGCGGCAGCTACGACATCACCTGCCAGAGGCCCTCTTCCTGCTTCATCAGTTCCTGCTACTAAAACCCCCTGTTCCAGCGCAATATTATCGCCGCCAAACAGCGGCAGCTCCCCTGGCATATATCGATCACTCACGATTCAATCGATTAACTTTTTTATTGCCGCTGCGGCACTGGCTGACGCATTTTTGCGTAATTCACGGTGCAGATTCTCAAACTTATAAAGCATGCCTTCGCTCGCAGCCTGGTCGTTAAAAAAGTTGATAATCTCCTGCTTGAGATTGGACACCGTTACTTCATCTTGAATGTACTCCGGCACTAATCTCTCACCAGACAGCAAATTCGGTAATGCAAAATGAGGCACCTTGACGATGCGTGATGCCAGCATGTAAGTGAGTGTCGCCAATTTATAAGCAACAGCCATTGGCCTGCGTAACAACATTGCCTCCAGGGTCGCTGTACCACTAGCCAATACCACGAAATCAGCTGCCGCCATTGCGGTCTGAGAATTTTCTACTAACAGAAATTGGTCATCCCCGATGATAGCAGCATGCTTGAGCTGTTCGTCCAGGCGAGCTCGCGCCTCCACCCCACTATATGGTATCAGGAACTTAAGGCTCGGCATGTCCTGCAAGGATTCCAGCGCGGCGCCCAGGAAAGCTGGTGCCAGCCTGGATATTTCGTCACCCCGACTACCGGGCAGCAGTGCAACAATCCGATCTTCTTTGGTGAGCTGATACTGTGCCCTGGACTCAACTCGGCGATCCTCAAAGCCGATTTCATCAGCTAAAGGATGACCGATGCATTTCACATCAATCTTATGCTGCTGATAAATTGTTGTTTCGAAGGGGAACAGGGTCAGCATTAAATCCACCGCACGTTTTATTTTGACTATACGCTTTTTGCGATAAGCCCAAACACTCGGACTCACATAATGAGCTGTTGGAATTCCGTGCTGCTTTAAAGTTGCCTCAATGCGAAGATTAAAATCAGGAGAATCGATTCCAACAAAGAGCGCTGGCGGATTGCTGATGAAGAGGTTTTCAAGTTGACGTTTGATAAAAAATAATTCTGGTAGACGACCCAGGGGCTCAATAAAACCCATTACCGACAGGCGATCCATGGGCACGATAGACTGGCAGCCCTCTGCAATCATATCAGGGCCACCGACACCAATGAATTCGCAGTCAGGAAATAGCTTCTTTAACTCACGAATGAGCCCGGCACCAAGAATATCGCCTGACTTTTCACCGGCAACGATGCCTATGCGCAACTGCTGCCCCATAGCTATCTATCTGATCTTGACGTTGCAGGCATGAATGAACAGTTATCGGGTGATGCCTTTCTTTGAGGATTCCAGAGACTTTACAAGCACATTGAGTGCTTCACGACTTTTACCCATGACTTTCAATTGATCAATAGCCTCCTGCAAGCTGTAGTTGCGTTTGTAAATTACTTTGAACGCTTCACGCAAATCCACAATGGTATCTTTATCGAATCCGCGACGCTCCAGCCCAATTGTATTTATACTGCGCACAGTCGCAGGCCTGCCGCTGACTATCATATAGGCAGGCACATCACTATTTATGTGAGTCATACCTCCGACGTAAGCATGAGCACCTATAGAAAGAAACTGATTAACACCTGCATAGCCGCCCAGAAACGCCCAATCCTCAACTTCAACATGACCACATAGTCCAACGTTGTTGGCAAAAATAACATTGCTACCCACCATGCAATCGTGGGCTACGTGAGTATACGCCATCATAAGATTATTAGAGCCAATCCTGGTAATACCACCACCTGCTCCAGTGCCTCGATGCAGAGTGACACCTTCGCGAAACACATTGTTATCACCTATTTCCAGCCAGGTCTCTTCACCTTCAAACTTTTTATCTGCAGGCTCTTCACCAACAGAACTAAATTGATAGATGTGGTTGTTTTCGCCAACTTTCGTGTTGCTGCGTATTACCACATGGGATTCGAGAACCGTGCCTGCACCGATTTCAACATTGGGCCCAATAACGCACCAAGGGCCAATCCTTGCATCTTTATGAACTTTTGCATCAGAGTGGATGCGAGTATCCGCATCAATGTTATCAGTCGACATTCTCTTTCCTTTCTGCACAGAGAATATTCATTGTCCCTACTAACTCATCATCCACAGACGCCTTCGCAGAAAAGCGGTAAACACCTCTACGGTTAGTGATAACCGTTGCTTCTAAACGCAATTGATCACCAGGAACAACCGGTCGCCGCAGACGCACATCATCCGCACCAACGAAGTAATACAGGTATCCATCTTTAGGTTTCTTTTCCTGACTTTTAAAACCTAGTACACCTGCGGCCTGGGCCAGCGCTTCTATGATCAGCACGCCTGGCATTATTGGCCTGCTGGGAAAGTGGCCTTGAAAAAAAGGTTCATTATTAGTGACGTTTTTATATGCCACGATCGATTTGCCCACTTCCATTTCTACAACCCTGTCCACCAACAAAAACGGATAGCGTTGTGGCAAATACTCTTTGATTTCATTTACGTCCAGTAGCATAGGTCTCTCATTTCGGCATCACTATGACGCATTAAGTCATAACAGGTATTTATTGTTTATCGTTTAGCTTTTCCAATTCTTTGAGTCGTTGGGCAAGTTTGTCGAGCTGTTGAAAACGAATCGCAGCCCGCTTCCAATCGGATGTTTTCATCTGCGCGGTACCCGAAGAATAAGTTCCCGACTCAGTGATGGATTGACTGATCAATGACATTGCACTGACTTGCACACCATCAGCAATACTGAGGTGACCAATTATGCCGCTGGCCCCTCCGAGCACACAGTATTTCCCTATTTTTGTGCTGCCAGCGATGGCGGTACAACCACAGATCACTGTATGTTCACCAACACGGGTGTTGTGACCAATCTGTACCTGGTTATCTATTTTAACGCCATGCTCTATCACCGTATCTTCAATTGCACCCCGGTCAATGGTTGTACCGGCACCGATCTCAACATCATCTCCGATACAAACGCCGCCTAGCTGATGAATTTTTACTGATTTCTCGCCATCGAACGCAAAACCGAATCCGTCTGCACCAATAACGGCACCGCTGTGAACAATGACATTCGATCCTGTACTAACGCCATGATAGAAAGTGACATTGCTATACAGACGGCAGTTTTCTCCCATCTGCACACCCACCCCCAGAAAACAGTTCGGGCCGATTACACTTCCTGCGCCAACGACCACATTTTTTTCTATGATTGCATGAGCACCTATTGACACACCATCGGGGATTTCCACTCCTGCAGCAATGACAGCGGTGGGGTGTATTCCCTCACTCGCAGATAAAGACTGGGCGAACAAAGAACTTGCCAGAGCAAAGCTTACGTAGGGTTGAGTGGAAATTATGGCGTTAGTTTTGCAGCGCTCAGTAAAACGCTCTTCTAGAATAATTGCGGAAGCTTTCGATACTGCCAGTTGGTCGACGTATGACTGATTACTAAGAAAACTGAGCTGCCCCGGGCTGGCTCTGTCAAGAGTCCCTAGTCCGAATATCTCACAATTTTCGTCGCCAATTAAAGTTGTGCCTAGGAAGGAATTAATATCCTTAAGTGTGTAACGCTTTTGATGTGTCACCTGACACTTTCCTGGCTGTAAGAGTGATCGATGTTAGTTTTCTTCCATAGCTGCCTGAGTCGTTTCGTTCAGTTTAGCTGTCACGCGAGCCGTGATATCCAACACCGGCGAGTAAAATGGCGCACTGTCAGCATTGAGTATTAGATCATACCCGCCTTCTGCTACCACTTCTGTTACTGCTGCCGCCAACTCATCCTGCATATCAGCAAGAAAGTTTTGATTCATTTGTTGAATAGCCTGCTGTGCCCGCTCCTGGATCAATTGTAATTGGACCTGCAGATCCTGCGCATTAGCATTCATACGACGTATCTCGTCTTCAGTCATCACAGCTTCATTTTGCTGATACTCTTCCTGCAGCGCTTGTAATTGCTCTGTCAATTCAACAGCTCTCGCTTCATCAGTGCTAAACTCCTGGTTCAGCTCTTCTTGAGCAACTCGCGCAGCATCTGTATTAAACAGTGCCGCTAGAGGATTCAAAATTCCAATCTTGGTATCCTGCGCAAATGCACTCTGTGCAAAAAGAACCAGACTTAAACAAGCAACGATGCTTCTCAGTGTTTTCACTCTAACTCTCCAACTAATTCCAACAATAAGCAGCCAAACTATCATTAGTCGGTGCTGCCAATACTTATTTCGGCTTAAGCTACGCAATGCTTAGAACCCAGTTCCAACTGTAAAATCAAAGGATTTAGTGTCGTCTCCATCTTTGCCGAATGGTGCAGCCAGATAGAATGTGAGAGGCCCAAATGGTGACAGATAAGTTACAGAAACCCCTGCCGAATAACGGATTTCACCAAAATCAAAATCCGAACAATTTTTGACCAATCGCCTTCTTTCGGTGCAGTTTGACGAGAACACATTTCCAGCGTCTAAAAACAACGAGGCCCTAACCTGATTCTGATTTGGTACAAACGGTACCGGAAAGATCAGCTCCAACGAAGCAGTGGTGAGTATGTTACCACCGAAACTGTCAAAGTCCCTATCCAGGAAGAAATTTTGTACCGCCAAGGCCACATCAGGATTGCCGTTGGCGTCCAGTACAGGATTACCATTTGAGTCCAGCAAAGGTGTAGTTTGATAGCCAAACTCACCGCTCAACTGAGCGAAGCCATTAGCATCACGAATGATCTCGCCATTGGCATTCCGCGCCAGACTGATCGGCCCCTCGGTCAGATAACGGGCACCTGCGGTACTTTCCGGACCCAAACTATTCTCTTCAAAACCTCTTACCCTGCCGCCACCAGCAATCAGGCCACCGGCAAAATAATTATTAAAGAAAGGCAACTCGCCATCATCACCATAACCAAAGCCGTATCCCAGATTGGTGGTTAAGCGTACAACCCATTGACGATCAGACGTGATTGGCCAGTACATATCATTATTGTAAGTCAAACGGGCGTACTCCAGATCACTGCCAGGGAGCGTCACCTGCAACCCAATACTGTGCAAAGCACCGTCGTTGGCCAATTGACCACGATTCAACGTGTTCCGAATCCAGTTAGCGGTGATACTAAAATCATCAAAAGTATCACCGAACTTGTCTACAAAGCCGGGTTCCGTATTCGCTTGTAATTGTTCTGGCCGCAAATCCGCGACATTTCCTAACACGGCATCGCGAACCGGGCTTTCAAACGGATTGGTTACAGCCGGCTCAATGACATAGCTATTGATACCATCAATCAAAGTCGGACTGGCAATAATTTCCTGTACTGAGCCAACTCCCGTTCCTAACTCCGTATGGCTATAGCCTAAATTAAAACCAAGAACCTGAATTTCACTCAATGGGTAGCTGAAACTAACTGTGGCACCAAAGGATGATGTATTGAAATTGGCAACGTTAAAGGGCGAGTCAATTTCCTGAGCATAAATATTGAATCCTCTACTCACTCCATCGGGTGTAAAGTAAGGATCGGTATAACTGAAATTGAGTCCTTGCTGGAAACGACTGCGATTTACCCCAACGCCAATTGCGCGCCCGGTCCCCAAAAAATTCTGCGCCTGAAGACTGGAACTGATAAAGAAGTTTCCGCCACCCCCGGTGCCCACTTGAAAGCTAACTGCCCCAAAGTTCTGTTCAAGGACATCATAGTTAACATCAATTTGATCTTCAGTTCCCGGAACTTCTTCCGTTTCAACTTCCACTGTTTCGAAATAACCAAGTCGCTCTAAACGCACTTTCGATTGCTCGATTTGTAGACTGGATGCCGGTGCGCTTTCTAACTGGCGCATTTCTCGGCGTAGTACATCATCAGCCGTGGACAAGTTACCACTGAAATTGATTCGGTTAACGTAAGTGCGATTACCCGGCTCGATAAAAAAAGTCACCTCAACTGTACGATCTTCCTCGTTTATTTCTGGGATACCTGTCGCTTCTGCAAAGGCATAGCCAAGGTTTCCTAAAAATTGCACCATGATTTCTTCAGTACCCGTAACCAGGCTTTGCGAATAAATCTGCCCAGGTTGCACAAAAATCGCAGCGCGAAGAAGTGCTTCAGCATCGACCAGATCGCCAGCAAGATCTACGTTACTTACTGAAAATTGCTCACCTTCAGTGATATTTATTGTGATATACACTTCTTTACGATCGGGTGTAATTGAGATTGGCGTTGAATCCACTGAAAATTCAACATAACCATTATCAAGATAGAAAGACTCAAGACGCTCCAGGTCACCAGAGAACTGTTCCCGTGAATACCGGTCTTTACGGCTAAAAAACGACCACCAGGGCTTGGTGCCCAATTCGAACAAACTGAGTAAATCCTCTTCTGCAAAAGTTTTATTTCCGACAATGTTGATATGGCGAATACGGGACTCTTCACCTTCATTAATGTCCAGGTTAATCGCAACTCGATTCCGGGGCAGATCTTCTACGGTAACATCAACAGCAGCGCCGTAACGGCCGCGTGACGAGTAGACCTCCTGAATACCCTGCTGAATTGCTTCAAGCGCGGCCCGCGTAAAAATCTGGCCCTCCGCGATATCTGCGGTCGCCATATTATCCAGAATATCTTCTGTTTCCAGTACGCTATTGCCTTCAATCGTAATCTCTGCAACCGAAGGCCGCTCAAGCACTGTTATAACGAGAATATTACCTTCCTGGGACACTTCAATTTCATCAAAGTATTCAGATTCAACCAGGGCGCGAATGATTTGAGCGGGCGTGTTGCGATCGACGTCATCGCCTATGCCAACCGGGAGCAGGTTGTAAATGATGCCGGGAGAAATGCGCTGATAGCCATCGACGATAATGTCAGCAATAGTGAAGCTTTGAGCACGCAGTGTCGTTGGGAGTGCAAACCCCAACACGCCCAGCAATAGAACAGCTAGCTTTTTCATTGATACTTCTTAATTAAATCGTCGTGGCGGGCAGTAACGTTATTGTTTAGAGCAAGCGACTGACATCGTTATAGATCGCAAGTACCATAATGCCGGAAATAATCAGCAGACCCAGTTGTAGACCCCAGGCTTGTATGCGTTCCGGAACAGGGCGACGAATGACAGCTTCAATCATGTAATACAACAAATGGCCACCATCAAGCACTGGTATCGGCAATAAATTCAGTACCCCCAGAGAAATACTCAAAAGTGCCAGGAATCCCAGATATACGTCGAGCCCATATGCCGCTGTTTCCCCCGCTATCTGTGCTATTGTTATTGGTCCGTTAATATTTTTAACTGATATCAGACCAACCAGCATTTTCTTAACTGAATCCAGAACAAAGACCGATTTATCCCAGGTCTCCTGCAAGGCCGGTTGAATCGCAGCGATCGGACCGTAGCTGATCTGGCGCTGATAGTCTGCAGGCACAATTTCTGAGAGTTGCGTTTCTTGTACGTAAGCACCGATACTGCCAATGACAGTACCATCATCAAGTGTGGCGGCTTCCGGCGTTAATTCCAGTTCAGTATTTGACCTACCCCGTTGGACTACCACATCCAGCGAGAGTTCCGGGTTAGCCCGGATCACCTCAACCCAGTGAGTCCAACCCCTAATTGGTCTGTCATTTATACTAATGACTTGATCGCCGGGCTGAATACCGCTCGCTTCTGCGGCACCCCCGGGTATAACACCAGCGATCACAGCCGGTATTTCAAATTGTACAATTCCCAGAGTAGAGACTGGATCGGGAGCGGTATCGCCTCCCATCCAGGTGTCTATTGGAATAATCACATCTCGCTGGCTGCTGGATTCCGCTGCATCGATGGTGAGTACCAGGTCTCCGCTCTCTCCCAGGCGCGAGAGCATCTGCAGCGTGACCTGTTGCCAGATGATGGTCTCTTCGCCATCTACCGCCAGAATCTGGTCCCCTGCACGCAACCCCGCCACTTCTGCTGGCGAATCCTCGGCAATCCCGCTGATTACAGGGACAATGCCGTTAACACCATAGCTGATATTGATCAGCCAGTAGACGAAAATCGCCAGCAGGAAGTTCGCCACCGGGCCTGCAGCCACAATAGCCATACGCTGCCATAGGGGTTTACAGGCAAATGAAAGGTGCCGCTGACTGACGGGAACGTCAGAATTGTCGGCGACACTGGTGTCTTCCTGACCGAGCATTTTGACATAACCGCCCAATGGAATGGGCGCAATGACGTATTCCACCCCATCCTTACCGGTCCAGGATTTAGCTGCTTTTCCAAAGCCAATAGAGAAGCGCAGCACTTTTACACCGCAGCGCCGAGCGACCCAAAAATGGCCAAATTCATGGATGGTCACCAGAATACCAAGGGTGACTATTAAGGCAATGACGCTGATAACAAATTCAAGCACTTTGCTGTTCCACTTTCGATTTGCCTGCGACCCGAATGGACGCAGCTAATCCTCAAAGTTAATCCTTTAAAATCAATTCTTTAGCAATAATTCTTGCCTGTTTATCTACTTTTCGAATAATAGCCAGACTTGACGCTGGTTCACAAGGTGTTTTCGACAGTACGGCTTCATTTATGAGCGCGATTTGAGTGAATTTTATCTGACCACGAAGAAAAGCCTCCACCGCAACTTCATTAGCCGCATTTAGTACAATTGGGGCGTTTCCTCCCTGCCTGGCCGCTTCTATTCCAAGCTTCAGGCAAGGGAATCGATCCAAATCCGGTGGAAAAAACTGCAAATCCGCCAGCACGGCTAAATTCAAATCCTGTGCTCCAGATTGCATTCGTTCTGGAAAGCCCAAGCCGTGAGCAATAGGAACCCGCATATCAGGGTTAGCCATCTCAGCCAGGACTGATCCGTCAATATAGTGGACGAGGGAATGCACAATGCTTTGAGGATGAACCAGAACTGCTATTTTTTCTGCTTCTAAACCGAACAAATAGCTGGCTTCAATCACTTCCAGGCCCTTGTTCATCATGGTTGCAGAGTCCACGGAGATTTTCTGACCCATAGACCAGCGCGGATGTTTACATGCCTGCTGCGGAGTCACATTGTCAAAGTCCGATAGGGGCAGGTCCAAAAACGGGCCCCCAGATGCCGTGAGGGTAATTTTTTCAACACCACTCTGTGCCATACGCCCAATTGGCAGACACTGAAAGACTGCATTATGCTCACTATCAATAGGCACGATTCGGGCACCATTGTCGCAGGCAGTTTCCATGAATAACTCACCGGACATCACCAGCGATTCTTTATTAGCCAGCAATAATTGCTTGCCGGAGGCCGCAGCGGCCAGGCTTGAATCTAAACCAGCACTTCCTGCGATGGACGCCATCACCAGATCAACATCTGGATGAGAGGCAATAGTGACCAACGCTTCTTTCCCTGCCAGCAGTTCTGTTTTACAACTGGTGTTTGCAAGCATCTCTTTGAATTCCTGATAGCGGGACTCGTCTGCTATCACTGCAAACTGCGGATCGAACTCACTGCACTGCTCTACCAGCAGTTGAACGTTTTGGTTAGCACTTATAGCAAAAACATCGATACTCGAATCCAACGCTGCAACCCTTAAGGTGTTGCGGCCCACGGATCCGGTAGAGCCCAGAATTGAAAGTCTGCGAACCACCGCCATTCTTACTCAAGCTCAAACAGTACAAGCAGCAAAGTGAGAACATAAACTGGCGTAACGGCTACCAGCCCGTCGACTCGATCTAATACACCACCATGCCCGGGCAGTAGCTGGCCACTGTCTTTCACTTCCGAATTTCGTTTAAGCATACTTTCAAGCAAATCGCCAACCACTGCCAACCAGGAAACTACAAAACACAAACCAAACAATAGGTATACCTGCCATACGTCCAAAGGATTTACATAACGAGAGAACAGCCAGGTAAATAACAGCCCTACTGCTACACAGGTTCCAACCCCACCCCATACACCTTCCCAGGATTTTTTCGGACTGATCTCAGGTGCCAGCTTGTGTTTGCCAAACAGGCTGCCTGAGAAATAGGCCCCCACATCAACCGCTGCTACCAAAATCACTAACCCAATAACGAGATAGCCCGGTGGAGCAAGATACTTAAGTAAGGTGATGCCTACCCAGGCAGGCACCAATGTGAGCAAACCCATTAGACCAATACGCGACTTGTCGTTCCACATCGGTTTATTGGCTGGATAACCTAATAACATAAAGAAGGCAAAAACCCACCACAACAACCCCAGGAAAAGAATCATGGCTGAACGAACTGTATCGATGCTCTCTGCGCCCGGCCGTACTCCAATGAAAAAAAATGCCCCCATCAACATCAAAGCAACTGTTGTTTGATAAGCGATTCTGGAACGAGATTTATCCAAACCTATCAGCCCCGCCCATTCCCAACCTGCAATCAGCACTATCACAGCCATCAGCAGTGAAAAAAGATAAGCACTAAGCTGGGCTGTTACTGCAATCAGCGCGCATAGCAAGATCAGTGCTGTAACCACTCGCAGTTTTAAACCCTCAATCATTTTGCACCACCTGATCTTCATGACCGCCAAATCGACGCTGCCGGTTTGCGTAATCATCCAGTGCTTTTTGAAGCTCATTGTCATCAAAATCTGGCCAGTAGCAATCGCTGAAGTACAGCTCTGTATAAGCGAACTGCCAAAGCAGAAAATTACTGACACGGTGCTCCCCACCAGTTCGAATGCACAAGTCAGGATCAGGATACTCTGCAAGCGATGTACAGCTATGCAGCATATCCACATCAATCTGATCGCTCTGCAATTCTCCAGACGAAACTTTACCCGCCAGCGTACGCGCTGCCTCAGCCACATCCCAACGACCGCCATAGTCCGCAGCAACAACTACTGTTGTGCCAGTATTGTTTTCCGTAAGCCCTTCAACTTCTGCCATGCTTTGCACCAGTTTTGGCGCGAAACCAGTGCGCTTTCCAATGAACTTCAGGCGCACATTACTTTCATGCAACTGATTGATTTCATGGCGTTTCAGTACCATCAGGAATAACGCCATCAGCGACTGAACCTCAGTGGCAGGCCGCAGCCAATTCTCACTGCTAAAGGCAAACAAAGTAAGGTATGGAATATTGCGCCGAACACAGGAGTTGACTAATTCCTTAGCTGCTTCTGCGCCATGTCTATGGCCAGTTTTTGTAGGTAAGCCCCTGGCTTGAGCCCAACGATTATTGCCATCCATGATGACGGCAATATGCTGCGGGCCAGATGATGATTCAGGTGCCATTGTTCAGAATGACAATAAATCTTCTTCTTTCTTTTGATAGGAAGCTTCTACTTCCGCAATGTATTTATCGGTGAGTTTTTGAACGTGCTCTTCAGCACGACGTTGATCGTCTTCAGAAATTTCTTTTTCTTTTTCCAGCTCTTTAAAGTCTGAGTTTACATCGCGACGAATGTTTCGGATAGCGACACGAGCACTTTCTGCTTCCTGTTTAGCCTGTTTGGTAAATTCACGGCGCGTTTCCTCGGTAAGAGGCGGCATAGGCAGTCTAATGGTGTCGCCATTATTGGAAGGATTGAGACCGAGATCAGATTTCAGGATGGCTTTCTCAATTTCTCCTATCAACTGCTTCTCCCACGGAGAGATAGCCAACGAGCGCCCGTCTTCCACAGTGACATTGGCTAACTGATTTAACGGAGTATCTGCACCATAGTAAGAAACCTGTACGCTATCCAGCAATGAAGGATGAGCCCGACCTGTTCGAATGCGCTTAAATGCATCTTCTAAAGAACCGAGGGTCTTTTGCATTCTTTGTTCGGCATCTGCAGTTATTTCATCGATCATTGTATTTGCCTCTTTGTAGTACTGCGCTTAGTACCGCGCTGCAATAGACTCAGCCATCCCACTGAGGAAATTCGACTATTCGATTAAAGTACCGTCAGGCTTACCCATTACGTTATCCAGTAATGCACCTGGCCGGGTCATGTTAAACACTTTAACAGGAACTTTGTGGTCCCTGCTTAAACAGATAGCAGTGAGGTCCATGAAACCTAAATTCTTTTGAATCACATCGTCGTATGTAAGTGTGTCGAACTTCTCTGCATCTGAGTTCTTTTCTGGATCAGCAGAATACACACCATCGACACGTGTCGCCTTCAGGATCAAATCGGCATCGATTTCAATTCCGCGCAAACACGCCGCAGAATCGGTGGTGAAGAATGGGTTACCTGTGCCTGCAGAGAAAATTACAACATCGCCTGCATTCAAATGCCTGATCGCGGTCCTTCTATCATAGTGTTCCACAACCCCACTCATCTGAATGGCGGACATAACCCGGGTTGAGATATTTGCTCTTTCAAGGGCATCACGCATAGCCAGGGCATTCATGACCGTGGCAAGCATGCCCATATGATCACCAGTAACGCGCTCCATTCCCGCTGCATGAAGCAACGCTCCACGGAAAAGATTACCGCCACCGATGACCATACCAACTTGAACGCCTAAACCGACCAACTGTCCGACTTCGACTGCCATTCTATCCAGCACCTTTGGATCGATTCCAAAATCGGCGTCCCCGGTGAGTGCTTCACCAGAGAGCTTCAGCAAAATGCGATTATATTTTCGTTCTCGATTCGGTATGGTCATGTGCTGGTAGATTAACGATTAGCCACCCAACTGCGCAGCAACCTCTGCCGCAAAGTCTTCCTCTTCTTTTTCAATGCCTTCGCCCACTTCGAAGCGAACATAGCTGATTACATCAGCCTCTGCCCCTTTCAGCAAATCACCCACTTTAGTGTCTGGGTCCTTCACGAAAGGCTGATCAAGCAGGCTGACTTCCGCTTTGTACTTGCGCAAGCGTCCTTCAATCATTTTGTTAACGATTTCTTCTGGTTTACCACTCTCTTTGGCTTGCGCCGCGAAAATGTCGGCTTCCCTGGCAAGAATGTCTTCCGGGATGTCTTCAGCACGAACCACCATAGGATTAACGGCCGCAATATGCATGGCAACATCTCTTGCCAGAGCTTCGTTACCACCTTGCAAAGCTATCACGACACCAATCTTGTTATTATGGATATAGCTTTCAATGACACCGGAAGCAGCACCCTCCAGCTCAACTCTTTCAACGCGGCGCAGATTGATATTCTCACCGATTTTCTGCACCAGTGCTTGGCGTGCGTCCTCCAGGCCATTGTCCAAAATAGCAGCAACATCGGCTTCCTTGTTAGCAAAGGCCGCATCCAGAGCCTGCTCAGCAAACCCAAAAAAATTATCATCGCGAGCAACGAAATCAGTTTCACTATTTACTTCGACAATGACGCCATAATTTCCTTCTTCTGCGATACGGGTGAGAACCACACCCTCTGCAGCAATGCGCGATGCCTTCCTGGCTGCCTTGAGACCACTCGCTTTACGCAGATCTTCAATCGCCTTTTCCATATCGCCATCAGCTTCCGCTAATGCCTTTTTACAATCCATCATGCCAAGGCCAGTGCGTTCACGCAGTTCCTTGACCATGCTCGCAGTAATATCAGCCATTATTTTTGCCTCATATTTCCGACAAGAGCTGTCCGCTCCCACCTAAATGTTTTGTTTTGCCTGCATCTCATGAATTGCTATCAACCTGCACTGGCTGGACAATCTACTGCCTGGTTATCAGGCGGCACAAAATGCGATTCCAATTTGAACTGCAATATCGGCATCTCATTTGAGGGGATGCCGATAGTGTATTTACTGCCACTATCGCTGCTTGTTAGCTGGCGTCGTCTTTAGCGGCTGCTGCCTTCTTTGCTGGCGTCTTCTTTTTGGTTGCTGCTTTTTCCCTGGCTGGCGCCTTTTTCTTTACAACCGCTTTCTCAGGAGCGGCAGCGTCTTCAGTTGTTTCAGTTTCACCCGCCGCCGCTGGCTCGGCTTCTTCTGCTACTGCTTCCGCACTTGCTGCTCCTGCAGTTTCTTCAGCAGCTTCAGGCTCCTCTACTGCCTCCTCCAGTGCAGATTCTTTTTCTGCCGCTGCCACTGCTGGCTCATCATCGCCTATTTCAACGAATTCACTATCGCCATCAGCAGGACCGCTACGCTTAGTCCCTTCAATACATGCATCTGCCACGGAAGTTGCGTAGAGCTGAATAGCGCGAATCGCATCATCATTGCCCGGGATCACATAATCAACGCCATCAGGATCACTATTCGTATCCACTACTCCGATCACAGGAATTTTCAGGCTGTTAGCTTCCTTCACCGCGATGCGTTCATGCTCAACATCGATCACAAACAAAACATCTGGCAATCCGCCCATGTCTTTAATCCCACCAATACTGCGCTCCAGCTTCTCTTTCGCACGAGTCAGCATCAGAGCTTCTTTCTTTGTAAGGCGGCTGAAAGTACCGTCCTGCTCCTGAGTTTCCAGCTCTTTCAGCTTTTTGATGGAACCGCGAATGGTTTTGTAATTTGTGAGCATACCACCTAACCAGCGATGGTTAACGTATGGCATACCGGCCCGTTCGGCCTGCTCTCTGACTATCTTAGTCGCAGCACGTTTAGTACCGACAAAGAGAATCTTCTTCTTTTTATCAGCCAGGCCTGCAACCTGGTCTAACGCGGAATTGAGAGCTGGAACGGTGTGTTCCAGATTAATGATATGAATCTTGTTTCTGGCGCCAAAAATATATGGCTCCATTTTGGGGTTCCAGTAGCGACACTGGTGCCCGAAATGCACTCCTGCACGGAGCATTTCTTTCATGCTTACAGTCATGTTGTTACCTTTTGGGTTAGGCCTCCATACACCCCATGGCTCAACCCGCTGACATAACTGTCATGGGCACCCAGAACACACGTGTCGGTGTATGTGCGACATTAAATACTATTTTTTACTCTTAAAGACTCTGGAGCCCTGTCGAGCGGTGCGCTTTATATCATAATCTGCTGATTTCCGAAAGATTTTCCCCTTCCAGGGTGTTCCAACCTCCCCCAGGGCAATCGACTGAATGGGGTTTCGTGCGCATTTCCAGTACCAAAAGTGAACAAGTGGCACTTGCTCGTCGAGATGAGTCCGAAAATCATAAATTTCTGCCTGTCTTCGACGCGACAGAGGCGTTCACTCGATTGCCGTCCAATCCCCAAAGCACACTGTATCTGGAGCGAGCTCTGCTTTAAAATACCCTGCTTTAATTAAGCCAGCAGTTTAGAACAAACCCCTGCAGACATGAGTATCCACATTAAAAGCCCTGAAGACGTAGACAAAATGCGGGTTGTCGGCCGCCTGGCCGCCGAAGTATTGGAGATGATTGGGCCGCATGTGAAACCCGGAGTAAGTACTGGTGAGCTGGATCGAATCTGCCACCGCTACATAGTAGAGGAACAACAGGCTGTCCCGGCACCTCTGAACTACAACGGATTTCCCAAATCCATTTGCACCTCTGTGAACCACGTAATCTGTCACGGTATCCCCAGCGATGGGAAAATTTTGAAGGCAGGAGATATTATTAATATAGATGTCACTGTCATCAAAGATGGTTACCACGGTGACACCAGCAAAATGTTCTGTGTTGGCAATGTGCCAGATCATGCGAAGCGACTGATTCGAATTACGCAGGAATGCCTTTACAAGGCAATAGACATAGTAAAACCGGGCATGACCTTGGGGGATATAGGGCATGTTATTCAGCAACACGGTGAGGCACACAATTACTCTATAGTGCGCGAGTATTGTGGGCATGGAATCGGTAAGATCTTTCATGAAGAACCAAAGGTGCTGCACTACGGCAAGCCTGATACCGGCACTCGGATTGTAGAGGGCATGACTTTCACAATCGAGCCAATGCTTAACGCTGGGTCGCGCTATACCAGGCTTTCAAAGAAAGACGGTTGGACAGTGACCACCAAAGACCGAAGACTTTCTGCTCAATGGGAACATACACTGGCAGTCACGGCGGAAGGCTGCGATATTCTTACCATTCGCTCAGATGAATCCCTGTGAGTTTCGATACACTTTTTATAAATGAAGCCGCTACCGATCATTCTTCCGTTAACAGCGACCAATTATTGGACATAGACGCCTTACGGGAAGGACTGGCAGATGCAGCCACGCCTGTTCCCTTGCTTCGCGCAGCCCTGCAAAACACATCTGCCATTCTGGATAGGCGTTACAAACAAAATCTCAACATTACTGAGATAGTGCGCGGTCGCGCCTGGGTCGTGGATGAAATTCTACGCATTGCCTGGGAACATCAGGATTGGCCAAAGCCCAGAGATATTAGCCTGGTTGCTGTCGGTGGCTATGGGCGCGGAGAACTCCTGCCCCATTCTGATATTGATTTACTCATCCTTACCCGTCACAGCAGACACGCGAAGTACAAAGAATATATCAGTGCTTTTCTCACTCTATTATGGGATATCGGGCTGGAGCCTGGGCAGAGTGTGCGCTCAATCAAGCAGTGCAGGGTGGAAGCCCTGAATGACATTACAGTTGCCACAGCACTGATGGAGTCCAGAATACTGGTTGGACCTCCCGAGCTTCATGAAAAAATGCAGGCATTAACGGGTCACAAACGCGTCTGGCCTTCAAAAAAGTTTCTTCGCGCAAAACTCGATGAGCAGATGGCACGTCATGAAAAATATCATGACGTGGACTATGCGCTGGAACCCAATGTTAAAACTTCTCCAGGTGGGCTGCGGGATATTCAGACGATTGCCTGGGTAACGCGGCGGCATTTTAGCGCAGCTTCATTTGCTGATCTGGTTGACCTGGGGTTTTTGAAACCTTCTGAAGAGGCCATGATCAACAAAGGCCAACAATTTCTTTGGAAGCTTCGCTATGGCCTGCATTACCTGCAAGGCCGCTGCGAAGATCGACTGCTATTCGACAAACAACGAGAGCTCGCTCGCCTCTTTGGCTATGAAGATGATGAGAAGTCTCTCGGCGTCGAAAAGCTGATGAAGCAATACTACCGAGTCATTGCTAATCTGCGTGAATTAAACGATGTGCTGTTGCAACACCTGGATGAAGTTATTTTGCAGGCTGGGGAAAGAGAGAAAATAAAACCGCTGAATACGCGATTTCAGATTCGTAATGACTATATTGAAACCGTCGACCCCGGCGTATTTGAGCGCACCCCAGGCGCACTGCTGGAAATATTCGTGCTCATGGCCCAGAACCCAACAATTCAAGGGATTCGTGCCTCAACTATCCGACTGATAAGAGACAACAGGCGCCTTATTGATAATGCCTACCGGGAAGACCCTGAAAACGTTTCCCTGTTCATGGAACTGCTGCGCTCACCTCATAAAATGGCCTTCCAGCTACGTCGAATGGCGCGCTACGGCATTCTGGGAAGATATCTCCCCGAATTTGGCCACATTGCAGGGCAAATGCAGCACGATCTGTTTCACATTTACACCGTTGATGCACATACGTTGCAAGTCGTAGAGAATATGCGGCACTTTCTGCGGGAGGAAGCGGAAGAACAGTTTCCCATGGCTGCAAAAATCGCTCGCAATTTACCCAAGCTTGAATTGCTCTATATTGCCGGCCTCTACCATGACATTGCTAAAGGCAGAGGTGGCGATCATTCCGAGCTAGGCAAAATCGATGCCGAAAATTTTTGCCGACGACATAAGCTCAGTGACTGGGACACTAAGCTGGTGGTTTGGCTGGTCGATAAACATTTACTGATGTCGATGACGGCTCAGCGAAGAGACATTAATGATCCAGATATTATTCTGGAATTTGGTGAGTTGGTGGGTGACAAACTCCATTTAGATTATCTCTACGTTATGACTGTTGCTGATATTCGAGCGACAAATCCTGAGCTATGGAATAGCTGGCGTGCCGCTTTAATGACTCAGTTGTATCTGAACACGAACAGAGCATTTCGTCGCGGTCTCGAAAATACGGTGAACAGAGAAGAACGTATCGCTGACAAGCGAGAAAGCGCTCACCGAAAACTCATCGGGTCAGGCTTAGACCCCGGCACCATTGAATCGATATGGGAAAACGCCGCTGAGGAGTATTTTGTTAGAGAATCGATGGAGAATATCGTTTGGCATACTCAAGCGATAGCTGCCTTCGATGATGAAGGACCGCTTATTTCTATTCGGGATATTGAATCCGGCACAATTAACGAAGGGGCTACACAAGTCTTTATATATACCGACAATGCTGATTTCCTGTTTGCCAACAGCACAGCAGCTTTTGAAAAGTTACAGCTAAATATTCACGGTGCCCGGATTTTTACGTCATCTAACGATTACTGCATGGATACTTACACCGTACTTGAAACAAATGGCAAACCAGTAGGCAAGGACCCTCACCGGATAAAAGAGATTCAGTCAATATTAGCCCAGTCATTGAGAAGCAGGCACAATCCTGTGCCTTTAACCAGAGTTCGCCGCAGTCGAAAATCAAAATATTTTACCAAACCCATTGAGACGACGTTTTTAAGCACATCCGATAAGCCTTATTCCACATTGGAGCTGAATTGTCCGGATCAACCTGGAATATTGGCCTGTGTCGGAAAAGTATTTGCTGAAAACGCTATCAGCCTGCAGGATGCCCGCATAACGACACTTGGTGAACGAAGCGAAGATTTGTTTTTTATTACTGATAAGTCTGGCAAAACCATCTCTGACGAGTCTTTAAAGAAAAAGCTGCAGAATGAGATTAAAGACGAATTAGAAGACCGACTCACTGCGTAAATGAGATATTTATGACCAGTCTTTACGGCATTAATAACTGCGACACCATCAAGAAAGTGCGCAGATGGCTAGATCAGCAAGGCATAGAGTATGATTTTCATGATTACAAAAAGGATGGTTGCGAACCTGCTCTGGCTAACAAAATTCTAAAACAATTCGGGTTGGAAACTGTCATTAACCGTCGAGGCACTACCTGGCGTAAACTTCCAGAATCCGTAAAAGCATCATTAAACAGTGATTCTGCGATTAAGCTCATGGCAGAAAATCCTTCATTAATAAAACGCCCTATCCTCCACCATAAACAACAATGGTTAATTGGTTTTGACGAACAACAGTGGCTTGCAACGATTAAACACCAGGAAATTAACCAGGTAGCCTCTGATTAATGTTTGTGAGGCAGTGAGTGCAAGGCAAAAATCAGCGAAAAAGCGCAGTTTATAGGCCATAAATGCGCATTTTGAGCGGATTTTTAACGCAGCAATAACAACGTAGGTAATTAATCAGAGGTTCCCTAGAATGAACAACAAATCTGTGCACAGTGCGGCATTTGGATTAGCTACCAAAAATTCAAGTGGTGAGCTTATCGAAGTGTTTTATCCTGATCCCCAGGTAAATCCAGCGGCCGGTGCAATTGCTGTGATAGCAAACGCTTTGAATTTGCCGGATGGCAATGTCTGGATTGAAGTAGCAGAACATCAAATCGCTGAACTGTCAGCCGAGTTAGGGAAAGCTGGAGAATCCGCATGGGTGGCCCAGCTAGATCAATGCAATGGCGGAGAGCAAGCAGTGATTTTTTGCCTATCCCGCACCAACTCGTCTCCTGTCAGCATTGCCGAAGGTTTCTTAAAACTGCATGTATTGTCCCATCGGCTTGCCAAACCCCATGACATTAATCTGGAAGGCATATTTGGCGTACTGAAAAATCTTGCCTGGACGAATCAAGGCGCTATAGAACTTGAGGATCTCCCAGCACGGCAACTAGCCGCACGCCGCGACGGCTCAGTGCTGGATGTGATAGCCGTCGACAAATTTCCGAAGATGACAAACTATGTTGTGCCCGCCGGCGTAAGAATTGCCGACACAGCCCGCGTGCGACTTGGTGCATATATAGGAGAAGGCACTACAGTAATGCATGAAGGCTTTGTTAACTTCAATGCTGGCACTTTGGGAACCGCAATGGTTGAAGGTCGAATCAGTGCTGGCGTCGTTGTCGAGGAAAACAGTGACCTGGGTGGTGGCTGTAGCACGATGGGAACACTTTCCGGTGGTGGGACTGCAATAATCTCTGTCGGGAAAAACTGCCTTATAGGTGCCAATGCCGGCATTGGTTTTCCTTTACCTGATGGCTGCATTGTTGAAGCCGGTTTATATGTTACTGGCGGCACAAAAGTAAATGTCATTGCTGCAGATGGCTCGCTGAGCCGAACCGTAAAGGCAGCGAATCTCTCTACTACACCCGATTTACTCTATCGTAGAAACTCCTTAAGTGGAGCGGTAGAAGCGGTACCCACAGGAAACAGTATCAGCCTGAACAAAGATTTACATCATCATAACTGATCTCAATCTAAACTAAGGAACCTCTGATTAATTACCTACGTTGTTATTGCTGCGTTAAAAATCAGCTCAAAATGCGCATTTATGCCCTATAAACTGCGCTTTTTCGCTGATTTTTGCCTTGCACTAACTGCCTCGCAAACATTAATCAGAGGCTCCCTAATGATTCAGGAACCCTTATGTCCGCAACACTCAACCTGGCCAAACAGCTAATAGAAATCACTTCAGTGACACCTGAAGACGGCGGCTGTCAGGACATCCTGGCTCAACGCCTGAAACAACTCGGCTTCACAATCGAGCACTTACCATTTGGCGATGTGAAAAACCTCTGGGCGACTTCAGGCGATAGCTCCCCCATACTCGCATTTGCGGGACATACCGATGTTGTGCCAGCGGGACCGTTAGAAAACTGGCATACAGAACCATTCAAGGCAATAGAACAGGATGGCTATCTACTTGGCCGTGGTGCTGCAGACATGAAAGGCAGTCTGGCAGCGATGATTACCGCTGCAGAGAGATTCTTGAGCTCCAAGCATCAACTCAATGGCAGCCTTGCCTTTCTCATCACCAGCGATGAAGAAGGCCATGCGGTGGATGGCATTCGTAAGGTCGTTGAGGAGTTTCAAAGGCGCGGCCAACACATTGAGTTTTGCTTGGTGGGCGAGCCGAGTTGCAGCGAAAGCTTAGGGGACACCTTGCGTATCGGTCGCAGAGGGTCACTTAGTGGCACATTGACTGTTAAAGGCATGGGCGGGCACATTGCATACTGGCAGCGCGCTGATAATCCAATCCACAAGGTATTACCTGCACTGCATAAACTGACAACAACTACCTGGGACAGTGGTGACTCACCCTTCCCTCCCACGAGTTTTCAAATTTCCAACATCCATGGTGGTGTTGGGGCGAACAATGTTATTCCTGAAACTGTATCCGTTGAATTTAATTTACGTTATTCCACAGAGCTTGTCGCCAAAGAAATCGAACAACAGGTTGAATCAATTCTTGATGAGTTTGGCCTGGAGTATCAACTGAACTGGCATTTGTCGGGCGAACCTTTCCTGACCGAGGGTGGCAAGCTTATTGAGCAGGCTACGGCAGCAATTACGGAAATCACGGGCATCGAACCTGAACATTCCACTGGCGGTGGGACTTCAGACGGGCGATTTATTGCCAAACTGGGTACTCAGGTTGTGGAGTTTGGCCCTTGCAATGGCACGATTCACAAGCCCAATGAAATGGTCAGCATTGATGATCTTGAGAAACTCTCTACGGTTTACGAACGCATTATGCGAGCTATGCTCTGGTTTGCTTAGTTAACACTCATATAGACATCAAACCGATTACTTTTGCCACTGAACTGAACATCTGGTCTGGTTCCCGCTAAAAAAGGTGAATGTCTACCTCGCTTAACCACAACACGCATACTCGCCAGCCCCAACGCATGGTTCAGCAGATCGGCTTCATTACTCGGCGCAGATAAGAGCTGCTGCAAAAAGTCCATCGACTTTTTGCTTTTCGCACTACGCTTCTTATCAGGAAACATTGGGTCTAAATAGACCACGTCGAAACGTCCAGGTGCCACCGAAAATTCCAGAAAGTCTGATAGCTTGTAACTAAACCGCTGAAATGCAGATGGTGCATGCCTTGACCCCGCACCGGCACGAGCGAAGGCATCTTCAACCAGGGCATAAACAAACTTTGAGCGCTCTAATGCTGTCACCTTATAACCTGCTGTAGCCATTAAAAAGCTGTCTGTGGCAAAGCCAGCAGTGCCATCCAGTATTTTTAAGTGTCGGTGCTTCCCCGCCCCGATCGCCTTACCAATAGCCTGGGAGTGCAGTGATTCCATAGTGCGTCGGCGCATTGGCGCGCTATTAAAATCAACCAGCAAAGTTCCTGCGTTTTGCCTTTGCAGGCCAATCAGGCACAAACCTTCTGCAGCATAACGCAATGCAAATTGCGATGTGACCTCTTTCGGTCGCACACCGTCCATGAAATCAGACTCGTGGAAAAGCGGCAATCCCAGTTGTTTAGCCAAATGAGTTTCAATTTCCGATGGGTCTGCTGCTGAATACAAAACGACTAGCTGCAATTCTCCTGACTCGCTCAAAACACGCTAATGGTCAGAATCA
Organism: uncultured Pseudohongiella sp.; assembly: GCA_965198435.1. Taxonomy (GTDB): domain Bacteria; phylum Pseudomonadota; class Gammaproteobacteria; order Pseudomonadales; family Pseudohongiellaceae; genus UBA9145. Next base: position 2,372,589 of record OZ240664.1, read on the forward strand.
AAGCCCCCAGCGCCAGGCGGTAGACAACAAATGGCAGAAATCCAATTCTGGCGATGACCTGCAAGAAGAAATGAATACAGGTGAACGCAACAATTGCTGAAACCAAAAGCGCCAGCAATAACTGTAGCCAAAGCTCAGGATCAGATCCTTGCGACCACAATACGCTGAATTCCAGTGCGCTGCCTGCCGCGATAATCGGGATTGCCATCAGAAAAGAAAAGCGCGTGGCAGCAGCGCGGCTAAGGCCTAAAAGTAAGGCGGCTGACATGGTTACTCCAGAGCGAGATGTACCTGGAATCAAAGCTAACACCTGAGATAAGCCGATTAGTAAGGCCGATTTCCAGTTCAACATTGAAAGCGCCAACGATTTTTCACCAATTCGATCAGCAATAAGCAAAACCAACCCGAAAGCTATGGAGCTGGCAGCCAAGACCGTACCCTCGCGCCCAAAAGTTTCTATTTCTGTCTGCCAGAGCAACCCCGCTATTCCGGCTGGCACAGTAGCAATGATTAAAAGCCATGCGAGAGTTGCATGATTTTCTCTCTGCCCAGAAAGCGAACTTCCAAACCAGGATATGTGCCCACCCAGAATCTGATTTAAACTCCAAATCCATGCCACGATAAATAGTTTGAGATCCTCTCGGAAATAGAGAATTACAGCGAGTAAGCTACCAAAATGCACGATTACATCGAAAGCCATCCCTTGCTCTGGCCAATCGAGAAGTAACCGTGGTAACAGCAAATGAGCAGAAGAGGATATGGGTAAAAATTCGGTCAGACCTTGAATAAAGGCCAGGAGGGTGGACTGCAGAAAACTGAGATCCTCTGAGGGCATGCTTTACGAGTAGTCCATTTGTTCTTTTACGTAGTTAGGCAGCACTGTTTCAGATGAACAGGAGTAATTATTCAATAAGAGGACACCTAAACTGCAAAGTTCCCCAACACTGCCTAATCGCTGGGACGAATAGAAATCGGCTGAAACAGGCAGGGCAAGCTGTCTACTGCAGGCACTGCCCCAGCCCTCGCCAGTCGCACCCCAAACAGCATCAATTTCTTTGATATATTGCAGTGAGAGTGTACCCAGCGGCCCAACCTGCTCGGAGCCAATCAGCTTAAAGCCCGTATCGGTATTGACCTTATAAGCACCAAAATACACTTCATGCTCCCTCGCAGGCTGCGCTACCAGCCAATGTTGCAAGTTGTTTTTCCGAGTAGCCAGCCAAGCCTCAAATGCCAGCGTTGAGACACCAATAGTCGGGATTTTCAGGGAAGCACCGAGACCTTGAGCGGCTCCTATTCCGATTCGCAACCCGGTAAACGAGCCAGGGCCGGTTAAAACCACGATTCCTTCAATAGACTTCAGTGCAATTCCTGCCTGTTTACGCACGTCTTCTACCAGACCGAGAATTTCTTGTGCACCATGACGAACTGAATCGCTCGACTTCGAATAGATCTGGCCAGATTTTATAAGACCTGCAAAGCAATTACTGCCGGAGGTATCAAAGGTCAATACGGTGGTCATGAGCTTTAAAAGTCCTGATTTAAAAGTGCCCAGACATAGAAAAATCCCCCGTTGATTCTACTCAAGGGGGATTTAGGTGCGAAGCGCATAGACCTGGTGGCCATTGATACAACGAGGCCAGCAGGTATCAGGCTCAAAGACTTACAGACTTACATAGCCAGCGATTAACGCTTTTTAGTTTTCCCAGGCGCTGCCTTCTTCTTAACTACCTTTTTCTTGGCTTTTTTCTTAACTACCTTTTTCTTGGCTTTTTTCTTAGCTACCTTCTTTTTGGCCTTCTTCTTAGTGACCTTCTTTTTGGCCTTCTTCTTAGTGACCTTCTTTTTGGCCTTCTTCTTAGTGACCTTCTTTTTGGCCTTCTTCTTAGTGACCTTTTTCTTGGCTTTTTTCTTAGCAACCTTCTTCTTGGCTGCTTTCTTCTTAACTACCCTCTTCTTAGCAGCAACCTGCTTCTTTACTGCTACTTTTTTCTTCTTTGCAGTTACTTTCTTTTTCGCTGCCTTTTTCTTTGCAACTTTCTTCTTTGCTTTTTTAGCCATTTTCGACCTCGCTACCTAGTGTCAAAGTTACATCGCAGAGTACTGCTAACTAATAACTAAATTGCCTCTAACGAAAAAACCCGCTGCAACTGACTTCCATTTGCCAGCTGATTAGCTTCGATTAGATGCCCCTTTCTTCTTTAACTAACTTCCTTCCTTACTTCTTTACTGACTTTTCTTCCTTTTCTTCATCCTCTTACCAGAAGATGGTCCCTTAACCCGTTTCCTGTCCGTGGCCCATGCAGGCTTTGCGCGCTTCTTCGTGGCTTTTTAGACTTTCTCTTAATCTTAATCTTAATCTTAAGGGCTTTTTTCTCATGCCTTAATGTTTCGTCTCAATGCGCTTTGCTGTCTTCCTGGCAGCTGCTTTCACCTTTCCTGCCGCCTTTCTGACGTCCTGACTTTTGCTTTTTTTCTTTGCTCTTTGCTGCCTTTTTGGTAGCTTTAGCAGCGATCCGTGCCTTTATGGCATCTTTCCGTGCTTGCCCGGCAACTTTAACGGCGTCTGCTTCGACTCGTTTTCTTTTCCATTCAGCAGTGAAAGCAGCTATCGCTCTCTGCAAATCCCTTTCTACCCTTGCCTCTTCGGCGAGTTTTCTCGCCTTTTCCTTTGCTGCCAGCTCAACCGCTCTGACTTTGGCCTTGGCTGTTCGAATCTTTGCTTTGGTAGCCGCAAGCTTTGCAGCTGACTTCTGTTTCTGTTTTATAGCACTCTTTGCTGCACGCTTACCCGCAGCAGCTTTCTTTTTAGCTGTGTTAAATGCTTTTTCCTGTGCTTCCGCTTTTTTCTCCAGCCTTGCGACCACAGCTTGTGCATTGACATTTAGTAATGCGGCATTTGTTGTTTTTTTGTCGGGCTTTTTGTTTTCCTTGTTCTTTTTATTCTTTTTGTTTTCAGCAGCGGACTTTTTTTTCGCTTTGTCCATAAGTGTTCTGGTTAGTGACAAGCTGTCGTCACACAACCACCTGCTATAACGTCATCCCACTGCTCGGCGGCAACATATCACAATTTTTATTTAGCGAACAACACACTGTATATAAAACGCACTAAATGAAAGAAACTATATAAAGAAACTATATAAAGAAACTATATTTAGTATGCATTTAATATGCGCATTTTAATACGCGCACAACACCCATAGATTAATGTCATTCAACCACTGTTTCGCTTGTTGCTGTGAAAACTTTAAGTTTTAAATGGACATTTGATTGAAAATAAATTGAAGTTAAATAAAAACTGTACAAGCTTTACGCAATTTTTCAAAAAGAATATTGGATTCTAAAAAAGTCATATTGCTTCGTGTTTAATTTAAGGTACCTCTGATTAATTACCTACGTTGTTATTGCTGCGTTAAAAATCAGCTCAAGGTGCGCATTTATGACTTATAAACTGTGCTTTTTCGCTGATTTTTGCCTTGCACTAACTGCCTCGCAAAAATTAATCAGAGGTTCCTTAAATTTAACGCGCAATATCTTAGCCGATAAATTGCCTGCTAACTTTAATCACTTCATATGTGCTGCATCCCATACTTTACTTTTTTAACCTGCATCTTCAAAAATTAATTCCGCGCACAAAAACCCCGCTGCAATGTGCAGGTTTTCCAATGCCAAAAAGATTTGTGGATAAATCAGCCGAGCGTTGCGGATATCTCGTCCTTAATTTCATCTACTGAAGCCACGCCGTTTACTTTTATAACATTAACTGAACCACCAGCAACCTGTTGCTGGCTGTAAAATGCGACCAACGGTTCTGTTTGATCATGATATACAGCTAATCGCTTACGTACAGTGTCCTCCTTATCATCATCACGCTGAATTAATGGTTCGTCAGTGACATCATCCTGCCCTTCTACCTGTGGTGGATTAAAATCTATGTGATAGATACGGCCTGAGTCCAAATGCACACGCCTTCCACTCAGGCGCTTTACTATTTCATCATCAGGCACATGAATTTCCAGCACAACATCTATTGAAACGTCAGCTCCTACCAGGGCCTCCGCTTGAGGAATAGTTCGTGGAAATCCATCAAACAAAAAGCCATTTGCGCAATCACTTTCTGTGATGCGCTCTTTGACTAAGGCAATGATGATTTTGTCAGTTACCAAACCTCCAGATGCCATCACCTGTTCAACTTGTTTTCCAAGTTCAGTTTGCGCTTTAACCGCAGCTCTCAACATATCCCCGGTAGATATTTGAGGAATACTGAATTTTTCAGTGATGAACTGGGCCTGGGTGCCTTTTCCTGCACCAGGGGCACCAAGCAAGATGATTCGCATCCTATTCTCCTAATAACATAACTAATGGCTGCCTGAGATTATACTTCCTGAGTTTTGGCTTGCTGCCAAAGATTTTCCATTTCTTCAAGGGAAGCGTCTGCAAGACTTTTTCCTTGCTCGACAAGAGTAGATTCTATCCAGCGAAATCGAGTCTCGAAGCGCGAATTGGCTGCTCGCAAAGCACCCTCGGACTCTTGATTAATATGACGCCCCAAATTAACTAAAGAAAAGAGTACGTCACCAAATTCAGCATGAATTTCTGTAGCATCGTTAGCAGCAATTGCCGATTCCAATTCCGCTACCTCTTCTTTCAGTTTAGTAATGACGGGTGCCGGATTATTCCAATCAAATCCTGCAATAGCAGCTTTCTTTTGCAGCTTACGCGCTCTTTCCAATGCTGGTAACGCCCGCGGCACATCGTCAAGTAACCCTGGCTGTACTGGTTGAGTGTCTGCGGTTCGCTTAGTTTGCTTGTCGGCCTTTTCCTGCTCTTTGATACTTTCCCAATTGACTACAACTTCATCCGGGCTTAAGCCTTGTTTCCTGCCAAATTCTTCAATCAGGCCCCTCGGGAAAACATGGGGGTGGCGGCGGACTAACTTATCTCCGACTGTCTTCGCAACGTCCTCGAAAGCAAATTTACCTTCTTCATTAGCTAACTGAGCATAGAACACGATCTGAAACAGCAAGTCTCCAAGCTCGTCTTCCAGATCCACCATATCCTCTCGCTCTATGGCATCAACAACTTCATACACTTCTTCAATCGTATAAGGAACCAGTGATTTTATGGTTTGCTCCAAATCCCAGGGACAACCAAACTCGCTATGCCGTAGCATGGTCATTATTTGCAAGAGGCGCTGTGTTTGACTGCAGCCTGAAACAGAAAGAGGATTTTTTTGCGAATTGCTTTCAGTCAATGCCTTTTCCCTTAGGACTTTTAGTGTTGGGACTCTTAGTTTTGGAACTCTTAGTTTTGGAACTCTTAGTTGAGGCTGTTAGTTTTGAGATTGTTAGCTGTTGTAGCTAAAAACAGCCATAGATTCCACATGCGTAGTGTGTGGGAACATATCCATTACGCCTGCGGATTTCAATTCATAGCCGGACTGAACCAATATTCCCGTATCTCGAGCCAGTGTGGCAGGGTTACATGACACATACACGATTTTGCCCGGTTTCAATCCTGTTATGCCAGACAGTATCTCCAGCGCACCAGATCGTGGTGGATCCAAAAAAACCTTATCAAACTTAGCTTGCGCCCAGTCACTGTCGAATGGTTTGCTCAAATCAGCGCAATGAAATTCGGTATTATCGATGCCATTGATTGTCGCATTCTCCTGGCCGCGTCTTACCATCTCCTCACTACCTTCAATGCCAACAACCCGGGCACTATGTTGCGCGATCGGCAACGTGAAATTTCCTGACCCGCAAAATAGATCAAGCACTTTATCTGATTGCTCAAGCTCCAGTTGGGCTAATGCCCGATTAACGACCTGCCTATTGATACAAGGGTTGACCTGGGTAAAGTCCTGCGGATGGAACTGCATTCGCAAATTATAATCCGGCAGGTAATAACACAGACGCTCACTGGCATCAGGAAACAACTTGTGCACACTGTCCGGGCCGGCTGGCTGAAGATAAATTTCAACCTGATACAGTTTTGCAAATTCCAACAACTTCACCGTGTCATTGTCACCGAGTGAAGCGAGATACCGAAAAACCAGGGCTACTACACCAGGGCTATTTAAATCTGAGGACGTTTCTCCAACAGCGACCTCAATTTGTGGAATCTGATCTGCATTGTCCAGCTCAGTGATCAGAGCACGTAATGGATCGATAAGTATTGCGGCTCCGCTATCCAGTACCTGGCAGGAGTGCATATCTGTGATGAATGTTGAGTGCTTTTCTCGAAAACCCACCAGAGCGCCACCTTTTTTCCGTACAAGCCTGACTGCAAGACGAGCTTTGCGGCGATAGTGGTGAGTGTCGCCGGTAATTCTTGGCAGGATTTCAATACGTTTCGGATCTATTCCTGCGCTGTGCTGCAATTGCTCCAGTAAAACTGATTCCTTAAAGGCCAGTTGCGCATCAGCATTAAAGTGACGCAAGGAGCAACCGCCACAAATGCCCGCATACTCACAATCCGGCTCAATTCTATCGGGTGATGCGTCCAGTACTTCCACAACAGCTAATTCATCAAACCTGCCTCTACGCCTCACATATTTTGCCGTGACCTGCTCACCTGCAAGTGCACCGTCAACAAACACAACTTTGCCATCAACATGGGCGACGCCACGCCCTTCATGGCTGAGTGATTCAATATCCAGCGTGATGGTTTCTGTCGGTAATGATCGACGGCGATGTCTGGAGGGCATATTTTGGTGACTTAAAGAGAGTTCTGGAAACTAAAACATGTTATGTGGGTGACTAAGGCAGTTTGATTCACTGCTAATCAATTGGTTTTATAAACACCAGTAGAGAGATAGCGATCTCCACGGTCGCAGATAATAGCCACTATCGTAGCGTTATCTACTTCCTGACCAAGTTGTAATGCGGCCCATACTGCCCCACCGGATGATACTCCACAGAAAATACCCTCTTCTCTTGCTAAGGCGCGCATAGTGTCTTCGGCATCCCGCTGCTCTATGTCAATAATTCGATCAACGCGGTTACGATCAAACACTTTGGGCAGGTAGGCTTCTGGCCAGCGCCTGATGCCCGGAATTCTTGATCCATCATTTGGCTGTAAACCTATCACCTGAATATCAGGGTTTTGCTCCTTGAGATAGCGCGACACACCCATTATGGTGCCAGTAGTACCCATTGAACTCACAAAATGGGTGACTTTGCCCTCAGTCTGCCGCCAAATTTCTGGACCAGTGTGCACATAATGGGCATTTGGATTGTCCTGATTAGCAAATTGATCCAAGACTTTGCCTTCCCCTTCATGCTGCATTTTTTGGGCAAGATCGCGCGCACCTTCCATGCCCTGGTCTTCAGTCACCAAAATCAATTGCGCGCCATAGGCAAGCATTGAAGCTTTGCGTTCATCGCTCAGGTTATCAGGCATAATGAGAATCATCTGGTAACCCTTCGTCGCCGCTACCATCGCCAGAGCTATTCCCGTGTTACCGCTGGTGGCTTCTATCAGCGTATCTCCCGGCTGAATATCTCCACGTAATTCCGCCTGAAGAATCATGTTATGGGCGGGCCTGTCTTTAACTGAGCCTGCCGGGTTATCGCCTTCCAGCTTCGCGAGAACTTTATTCGACGAATTCCCTGGCAGGCGTTGTAGTTGCACCAGGGGAGTGTTACCAATCTGATTTTCGATGCTGGGATAGGACACGCGAATAACTCTGAGTGCTTGTGGCAGGAAAGCGCAAAATTCTAACTGGTTTGAGGCAGGGGTAAAAGTGAGTAATTAGCCAAACAGCGTGCGACTGTGCAGAGGTTTGTCACCTAAATGCGCAAGCAGGGCAGTTCGCAGCAAGCGCTTGGCTGTTTTTGCGATTGCTGGCTCTTGTAAATCGAGCTTTCGCAAGGCTATTAAATGGGAGCCCGGATACAGACTCTCAGCCGGGAGCATGAACTCCTGACCTTGCGCGGACTGGAGACCAAGGTCTGGGTTAAACAGGTAGTTTTCCTTCTCTGTAATAGGCTTGTGAGACGCACAGTCTTCCTCCAGGTTAATGGCATATCCAAGCTCCGCCAACACTATCAATTCAAACTCACGTAGCACTGTCTCTAATTCAGTATCGCTTTGTAATCTGACTAATGCATTTTGATAGGCACGATACAGGTCTCGATGCTCTTCCTGTTTGTGCAAAAGCCGTGTCAACAATTCGTTGATGTATAAACCACTGAACATGCGGTTGCCGTGCAGCCGGATAGGTGCCAGATTGCACTCCAGATTTGTCAGTGTTTTTAGTTCGGAGCGCCCACTGAAAGAAGCCAATAAGGGCTGGAACAATTGCAATAGAGATCGGTAACGAGATTTTTCCCGGCGTGCTCCTTTGGCGACAGCACGCACGCGTCCATAATCCAGTGTAAAAAAATCAACTAAAAAGCTGGTGTTCTGGAATGGTCTGGTATGCAGCACATAGGCTGGCTGCAGCGCTACTCGGGTTTCCATTGTTTACACGACTCACGGTGTTTTTGCGCGTGACTTAACTAGGGCCTGTTCACACTAATTGATTGATTTCTGTTGTGACTAAAAAAGCGCCAATTGAGGAGCGTAGTCTGGTGATTCCAAATGAGCGACGAGCAACGACAAGTGGTGCTTTTTTAGCCGCAACCCGAAGGGCCAGGGACATTTTTGCGCCCAGCTTCGCTATCAATCGTTTATATATAGTTATATACGGCACTCTTTCTGCCTTGCTGAGCGCAAAAATGCCCTCTAGCAGAGGCCACTCAATCTAGTGTGAACAGGCCCCTAACTATCCACATAACCAAGGCTTTGCAGTGCTCTTTCATCATCTGCCCAGCCTGATTTTACTTTTACCCACAGATTTAACATCACTTTGCTTTCGAAAGCCTTTTCCATATCCTCCCTGGCAGCGCTTCCAATGCGCTTCAGACGCCCGCCTTCTTTACCAACAAGAATCTTCTTCTGGCCAGGCTTGTCAACTAATATGCGCCCATGAATATGCAGCACTTTACCCGCTTGCTGAAACTGTTCAATTTCAACTGTGACCTCATAAGGCAATTCATCACCTAGCTGGCGTGTCACTTTTTCCCTGATCAGTTCTGCAGCGAGAAATCGAGAACTTCGATCAGTTACCTGATCTTCCGGGAACAGGAATGGCCCTGCCGGAAGACATTCATGCACCAGCGCCTCCAGTACATCCAGATTATGCCCACCTAGCGCAGACACAGGCACAATCTCTTTAAACGGCAACTTCCTGGCAAGATCTTGGATGTGTGGAAGCAACTGTGGTTTATCACTTATCAAATCCACTTTGTTGATCACCAGGATTACCGGCACCTTTAGATTCAGTAAATGACTTAGGACGAGCTCATCGCCAGCATTGAATACGGTTCTCTCGACAACAAACAAAACAGCATCAACATCATGCAAAGCAGTAAGAATGGTTTCATTCATCACACGATTTAACTGCCTGCGTTCTTGTTGATGCATACCAGGCGTATCAACGAACAGTGTCTGATATTGCCCAACGGTATTTATTCCCAGAATTCGGTGTCGGGTTGTTTGCGGCTTGCGGGAGGTTATGCTGATCTTTTGTTTAAGCAGATGATTCAACAAAGTTGATTTTCCAACATTGGGTCGGCCTACTATTGCGACGAATCCGCAATACGCCACTAAACCGCTACTGGTTTCTTCGTCATTCATCGCTATGAAGCTCATCCAGACGCTCTAAAACGGCTTGCGCCGCATCCTGTTCTGCTGATCGCTTACTGCCTCCTCTGCCCTGTTGAGCCTCTGGCAGTAAGCCCACAGAGCATTCAACCAGGAATTCCTGTGCATGCGCCTGGCCGCTGGTTTCGATGACCCTATACAGAGGTAAAGTTTCTCCCCTGGATTGCAATAACTCCTGCAACCGGGTTTTGAAATCTTTACGTTGTCTTTGATCAGAGTCGGTAATCAAATCAGCAGTAAATTTCGCTACCAGTGTTTTGCATTTCTGGATACCACCATCAAGATAAACAGCAGCAACTATGGCTTCGAAAGTATCAGCCAATATAGATTCTCTCTGTTTACCACCACTGCCCGCCTCTCCGGCTCCCAGGTATAGGTACTCCCCAAGTGACATTTGTTTGGCGAGGGAAGCGAGAGCCGCCTTGTTAACTATCGCAGCGCGCATACGAGTGAGGTCTCCCTCCGACGCTTCGGGATAAGCCTGGTATAGAAGTTCCCCGACAATAAAATCGAGCAATGCATCGCCTAGAAACTCCAGGCGCTCATTATTTTTTTTGCCGACACTACGATGTGTAAGTGCTTGACGAACCAGATCAGTATCTGCGAATCGATACTCTAAAATAGATTGGAGCTGCCTAAGATCCACTGGCATTTACTGCAAAGTTGTATCGAAAGTGGTTACCACGTCGAGATTTGCGACAACTCCCACTCTGCGTTCACCGGCGATGGTAATGGCGATGATAATGATAGGCGCGTTATTCTCTTTGCACATACGAACGCTGGAAAGATCGAAATCTATGACGTCATTGATATGCAAAGTGTTCGAAACTCTATTGCGGACATCCGAAATGGTCATGTTTGCGGCTTCACCATTATCAATCATTTCCTGACAAACACCTGTTATCAGATTGTGATCCACATAGAGAGGACCAGCCTTAAGACCAATTGTAAAAAACAGTGTTATCAGCACAGCCATCATCAACAAGCCTGACTTTGAGAATCCTCGAGAATCCTCGTTGTCTCCGCTTTGGCCTTATCAGTAAGTATTTTCATGGTCCTTTTCTTTCTCGTCTCTCTTTCTCTCTCACTTCTCTCGTCTCTCTCACCTCTACAGCACAGCCTGCTCACCTCTACAGCCTGGTCTGGCGGCACCATCATGTGAGTCGCGAAAACTCGACAAATGTAACCATTTAAGCGGCCTGAAACCGCCAACCAGATTACAAATCTCGGGCTATCAACTTACCTAGCAGACTGTTGATTTTCCCCCAGTTTCGAACGCATTAACTGTTTGAGACTGGATTTCTCGGTCAAAAGTGTTGATACAACCCTTTTTTGCCGTTCCATACCTTGCTGGCGAGGGCTTTCCCGCTTTCAAGGCAGACGACCCCTGTAACGCCCTCATTCGAGTTAAATTCCAGCCAATCATCGTTAACATAAATACGCCGTTCACCTTCGACAAACCGCGCACGTTCATTTGCCTGATCAGGCCTATCGACTTACCCCAGCCAAAGGGCTCTTCTACTCGCTTCCTGTTCTTCTGGCTGATGCGGTAACCTTCGTGTCGACGGGTTCGGCCGTCAATGGCTGAGCCACCTATACGAGTATCGTTGCGAGCAACATGCGGTGTTAGGTTCATCGCCCTACAATCTCCTACAAAGCCCGCCGTATCGTCATTCTTGTCTGCTCCCACAGGACGCTTTTTCATACCTGGAAGCGCCGCTAACAAATCCGCTGCTACTTCACGCTCAGCCTTACCCGTTGCTTGACTCGCCGCCGCTTTACCAATCAAGCCATTGCGATTTTCCATGACGGTGTGGCCCATATAAGATAGCTTCGCTTCTTTACCAGGGCCCTTCTTGGCCATCATGGCATCACCATCTGTCTTGGACTCGTGCGGGGCGTTACTGCGCTTTTCCCCACGGAAATTAGCGTCGCTGTTACGACCAATGCCCGCAGGGGGCTCACTGTCATCATCCTTACGGCGATCGCTCTTCTGTGAGGCCCAGGCTTGAATCCGCGTGCCATCTACACTGAAGTGCTCTTCAGAGAGAAGCGTTTGTTTACGGGCAAGGTGAACGACCTCTTCAAACAAGTCTGTGATCACATCATTTTCCAACAATCGATCCCGATTGATACTGAAGGTGGAATGATCCCAAACGGCATCATCCATCGTTAAACCCACAAACCATCGGTACAGAAGGTTGTCGTTGATTTGTTCGACCAACTGCCGCTCACTGCGGATGCTGTAGAGTACCTGAAGCCACTGCGCCCTGATAAGACGTTCTGGGGGAATGGATTCTCTGCCGGTGTCGCAATAAATACTGCTGAAGAGCCAATCCAGGTTCTTCATTGCTTCATTCAAAAGCGCTCTTATTGGCCTCAGCGGATGACTTTTTGGCACACATGATTCCAACTGAACGGTTGTAAAAAGCGACTCCTGGAAAACATCTGCTCCGCGCACTGAACCGAATTCCTCAATGGGTTATAGTTTTTCGTATTGTATCTGGCCCTGTATTTGCGGGCGACAAAATCAACAGCCTGATAGGGCCTGTTCACACTAATTGAGTGATCTCTGTTGTGACTAAAAAAGCGCTAATTGAGGCACGAGGAGCGTGGTTTGGTCATTCCAAATGAGCGAAGAGTAACGACAAGTGGCGCTTTTTTAGCCACAACCCGAAGGGCCAGGCGCATTTTTGCGCCCAGCGTTGTTATCAGTCGCTTGTATATACTTATATACAGAGCTCTTTCTGCCTCGCTGGGCACAAAAACACCCTCTAGCAGAGACGACTCAATTAGTGTGAGCAGGCCCTAGGCCGACTTATCTGCGCCCCTTTTCTGCGGCTATTCGCATGCGCAGGGCATTAAGCTTAATAAAACCCTCAGCATCTTTTTGATCATAGGCTCCGGCATCATCCTCAAAGGTAGCCACGTCTTCATCAAACAATGAGTCTGCAGACTCTCTACCCACAACAATCACGTTTCCTTTATAGAGTTTGAGACGCACTTTACCATTCGCATATTGTTGCGACTCGTCGATAAGTACCTGCAAGGCTTTGCGCTCTGCTGACCACCAATAGCCGTTGTAAATCAGTGAAGCATATCTTGGCATAAGCTCATCCTTAAGATGGGCAAGCTCTCGGTCCAAGGTCAGAGATTCGACAGCTCGGTGAGCTTTCAACATGATGGTGCCACCAGGTGTTTCATAACAACCCCGCGATTTCATACCTACGTAGCGATTTTCAACTATATCGGCCCGTCCAATGCCATTAGCTCCTGCGAGCTTATTAAGTCGGGTTAGCACCTGTGCTGGAGTCAATTCTTTGCCGTCTATCGCTACGATATCGCCAGCACGATAATCTAATTCGATATAAGTAGGTTGATCTGGAGCTGACTCGGGAGACACTGACCACAACCACATCGACTCTTCTGGCTCCGCTGCAGGATCTTCTAAAATGTCGCCTTCATAAGAGATGTGCAGCAGGTTTGCATCCATAGAATAGGGAGACTTACTGCCCCGCTTCTTCTCCACTGGAATATTATGGGTTTCACAGTAGGCCATTAGTTTGTCACGGGAATTAAGATCCCATTCCCGCCACGGAGCGATGACTTTAATACCTGGACTCAGTGCATAGGCACCTAACTCAAACCGCACCTGATCATTTCCCTTGCCAGTAGCCCCGTGAGAAATTGCATCGGCTCTGGTTTCCGCAGCAATCTCCACCAGCCGTTTGGCAATTAAGGGGCGAGCGATGGACGTACCCAGCAGGTACTCGCCTTCATAAAGCGCATTGGCGCGAAACATCGGATACACATAGTCTCGCACGAACTCTTCCCGCAGATCCTCAATAAAGATTTCCTTGATTCCTATGGCTTCAGCCTTGGCATGCGCTGGTCCAACCTCTTCACCTTGGCCAATATCCGCTGTAAATGTCACGACCTCGCAGTCATAAGTTTCCTGCAACCAGCGAGCGATTACTGATGTATCCAATCCACCAGAATAGGCAAGAACGACCTTATTGATTGCTGACATTGCCTGTCTCCAAAGGATTTAGTAAGCAAAAATTCCAGGGAACCTCTGATTAATTACCTACGTTGTTATTGCTGCGTTAAAAATCAGCTCAAAATGCGCATTTATGATCTATAAACTGCGCTTTTTCGCTGATTTTTGCCTTGCACTAACTGCCTCGCAAACATTAATCAGAGGCTACCTAGATAATGCAGAATCCGGCGCGACTCTGGAAAGGCTGTGCCGGAAAAAAGGAGCGTATTCTAACACCTGCTTAGAATTTAAACAGACACGAATGTGGCGGGCAGAGATAGCAATCATTTAGTTCAATTCAGGATTCGGCTACACTATAGGCTTGAGATTTGCACCAGTTTAACTGCCGTCTACTACTCTATTTAGCGGAACCCCATGACCATCGAGCAAATTAGTTTAGTCAGACCTGACGATTGGCACTTACATTTGCGCGATGGTAAATCACTTCGTACAACTGTCCCGGCTACTGCTCGAACTTTTGCCAGGGCGATTGTCATGCCTAACCTTTTACCGCCAGTAACAACGGTGGGTGCTGCGCTTGCTTATCGCGATCGCATCAATGCTGAAATTCCGGAGGGGGCGAGTTTTAATCCCTTAATGACGCTCTACCTAACCGATAGTCTTGCAATAAGCGAAATCGAATTGGCTGCGAAGACCGACGGCTTGCATGCCGTTAAATATTATCCCGCAGGGGCCACCACCAACTCGGATAACGGCGTAACAGCCATTGAAAATATCTATCCAGCCTTGGAAAGAATGGCTGAGCTGGGCTTGCCTTTACTTTTGCATGGAGAGGTCACTGATAAGGATACAGACATATTTGATCGTGAAGCGCTATTTATAGAAAACATCCTGCAGCCATTGTTACAGCGTATTCCCGATTTACGAATAGTACTGGAACACATCACTACAAAAGATTCCGTGGATTTTGTTATCAGTGAAAATGAGAATGTTGCAGCGACTATCACTGCTCACCATCTTTTGCATAACAGAAATGACATGCTGGCTGGAGGAATCAGACCTCACTTCTATTGTTTACCCATATTAAAGCGTAACACCCATCAGCAAGCGTTAATTGAGGCAGCAACCAGCGGTAATCCAAAGTTTTTCCTGGGAACCGATTCTGCACCTCATGCAAAAACAGACAAAGAGTCATCTTGCGGTTGCGCCGGAATATATACTGCCCCGGCCGCCATAGAGTTCTACGCCGAAGTGTTCGACCAGGAAAATGCTCTCGATAAACTGGAAGGCTTCGCCAGCCTCTATGGGCCTGATTTCTACGGACTTCCCGTTAATCAGGACTCGATCACTTTACAAAAGCACGCCTGGACAATGGCAAAGTCAATGGATTTGGGCGAGAGCCAGGTTGTTCCTCTCCGGGCGGGTGAGTCTGTGCATTGGCGGATTAAGGATTCCGGATGAGCGACCTGGAATCTTTGCAAACTCATACGTCGATTATGGCGGATCGCTTCCGCACATTTCTTCCTGTCGTAATCGATATTGAAACCGGCGGATTCAACGCCGACACCGATGCAATATTAGAAATTGCCGCCGTCATTCTCAGCATGAATTCCGACGGCATATTGGAAATCGAACAATCCTTTTTTCATCATGTAGTGCCATTCGAAGGTGCCAACATCGACGAAGCCGCTTTAAAATTCACTGGAATCGACCCGTATCATCCACTGCGGGTTGCTCGCAGCGAAAAGGATGTGTTTCAGGCCATGTTTAAACTTATCAGGGAGTCCATGAAAGTCCAGGCATGTAAGCGCGCTATTCTGGTGGGACATAATGCACATTTCGACCATGGTTTTGTGCGGGCGGCAAGTGACCGTCACAATATAAAACGTAATCCATTCCACCCCTTTTCAAGCTTCGATACGGCGACATTAAGCGGATTGGCCTACGGACAAACGGTGTTGTCTCGCGCCTGTGCCACAGCAGGAATTCAGTTCGATGACAATGAGGCTCACTCCGCACGCTATGACGCAGAGAAAACGGCAGAACTATTCTGCGGAATCGTCAATAGGTGGAAGGAATTGGGTGGCTATGAGTAACTGCTCCAGCCCTACGTCGATTGAATTGCCTGAGACTGGAAATTCGAATCTCGAACATGGCAAATACAGTTAGAGGCTCAAGGCTCAGTGGTCTCAGCTTCAGCGTTGCCGCCCGCTTTATCTACCAGCGGCTGTAACTCACCCTTCTCATGCATCTCAGTAATAATGTCGCTGCCTCCGATTAACTCGCCATCGATAAAAAGTTGCGGAAAAGTAGGCCAGTTCGAGACCTGGGGTAGCGTGGCTCTGATCTCAGGATTGCTTAGAATATCCACATAAGCGAAACGCTTACCACAGGCCATAAGCACTTGAGTCGCCTGAGCAGAAAACCCGCACATCGGCTGTTCAGGATTTCCTTTCATATACAACAAAATGCTATTGCTATCGATTTGCTCCTGAATGGTTTCTTCAGTAGTCATGGGCTCGCCTCGTACAACTTACACTGTTGAATAATTTAATAGCAGGTCAGAGCGCGAGAGTTTACATCAGTCATCTGTTCTCCGCCAGAGCACTTAATCATCCGGCTCTCCCCAGCCACCGCCGCCCGGTGTACGCACCATTAGTTTGTCACCTGACTTCACCGCTAACGAACATTTACCCGGTAATAGCTCACCGTTAAGCAAATTTTCACCCGCAGCACCATGCCTGCCTCCCTGCAAGCCCCACGGATTGTAGCTGCGTCGCTCCGTCAAAATACTCAACTGCGCTGGTTCCAAAAATTCGTATTCCCGCACCACGCCATTGCCACCGCTATGGATTCCGGCACCACCACTTCCTCGTCGCACAGCGTATTGCCGCACACGCAAAGGATAGTGCATCTCCAAACTTTCGATGGGGGTGTTTAAGGTATTTGTCATGTGACTGTGAACACAATCCAACCCTTGATACTGCGGTCCTCCACCGATTCCGCCTGCCAGTGTTTCATAATAGTCCCAACGCTTTTGCGACTCTGCATCTATACGTCCCATGGCAATATTATTCATTGTGCCCTGACTCGCGGCGGGTATGCGATCGGGCAAGGCCTTGGACAAGGCACCAAACACAAGATCCACCAAACGAGTAGAGGTTTCTACATTACCTGCTGCCACGGCCGCTGGTCTTCGCGCATTGACTATGGATCCTTGCTCGGTCTTTATATGAATGCGACGAAATAATCCCTCGCAGGATGGAGATTCATCTGGCATTAGACAGCGAAAACAATAATAAACCGCAGCAGCAACTACCGCCTCGGGACAATTAAGGTTACCTGGCACCATCTTGGCGCTACCAGCGAAATCGAGGCTTGCTTGTTTAGAATCTATTTCCAGACTGACTTTTAGTGGTATTGCACCACTACCAAATCCATCATCGTCTAGAAAATCCTGGAACACATATTGCCCAGGATTGAGTTGGGCCAATACACTCTCAGAGATTCGGTCAGCATAGTCGTTCAACTCCGTCATACCTTGCTGATATGTAATTGCCCCGGTTTTATCAACCAGCTCTCGTAAGCGACGCACGCCAATCTGATTCGCTCCTGCTTGCGCGGCAAAGTCGCCAGTCAACTCTGACACTTCCAGTTGTAAAAGTCGCAGACAATTCTCCTGTAACAGGCCAGCTCGATAGAGAAAAGTGGGAGGAATGATGATCCCCTCTTCCTCCAGGGACTGAGACACAGGCATCGATCCTGGGGTGTCGCATCCAATGTTTGCGTGATGGGCACGATTCGCCACGAATCCGAGCAGTTGGTTTTCATCTTGTGAAAACACTGGCGCGATTAGCGTGACATCCGGAAGGTGTGTACCTCCCTGGAAAGGATCGTTAACCACCAGCATATCGCCTGCTCGCCAGTCCTGTTCATCAACGAGACCTGTCATTGCATAGGCCATACTCCCCAAATGCACTGGAATATGAGCGGCCTGGGCGAAAAATTCACCCTGCGGACCAAACAATGCACAGGAAAAATCTAAGCGATCTTTGATATTAGGCGAAAACGCAGTGCGCTTCAGCACCAATCCCATTTCGTCACAAATGGACGACACTCGGCTGGCAAACAGTTTTAATTCAATTGGATTCATCGGTTCTAATTCTGCAATGTTGCAATGTAATGTACAGTAAGTAATGTGATCCAACGCAGATACCGGTCAGATTATCCGACAGCCTGCAGAATGACAATTGCCCGGTAATTAAGAAGAAGCTAGAATGCTTTTCCAATGGGTAGCGAGCGCTGCCCTTTTTGTTTTAGAAAGTTAAAAAGCCACCTCAACGACAAGCGAGGCCGAGCGTGACAAAAGTCCAGCCATGAGCCAACAGCATTTTCTTACTTTACACGATCTGCCTGCCAGCGATGTACTGAATATTGTGCAGCGTGCTGCAGAACTAAAAAAAGACCCTGGTAATGCAGCGAGCCAGGCTCGAAAAACCCTGGGCTTACTATTCGAGAAAGCGTCGACTCGCACACGGGTGGCTTTCGAAGTCGCCATGACGCAAATGGATGGCAATACCTTGTTTCTAACAAGTGATGCTTCGCAAATCGGACGCGGCGAACCGGTTAAAGATTGTGCCAGAGTTGTGTCTTCCATGGTGGATTGCATGGCAATTCGAACGTTTTCCCATAGTGTCCTGGAAGAATTTGCGCATTATTCTTCGGTACCAGTCATCAATGCCCTGTCTGATGATTTTCATCCCTGCCAGCTTTTGGCAGATGTACAAACCTTTATGGAACACCGCGGGGATATTAAAGGTGCTCGGGTAGCCTGGATTGGTGACGGCAACAATATGTGTCAATCATACATCAATGCCGCTTCCGTGTTTGATTTCAATCTGTCCATTGCCGCACCTGCTGGATTTGAACCCAATGCGGAACTCGTAGAACAGCATGCCCAGCGCGTGACTCTGACTCAGGATCCGATTGCGGCCGTGCAGGCTGCGGATTTGGTTGTGACTGACGTATGGGCATCTATGGGCCAGGAAGCCGAACAGGCTGCGCGGGAACAGCAGTTTGCCGATTTCCAGGTGAACGCTGAGTTACTTGCCTGTGCCGCTGCGGGGGCACTCTTTATGCACTGCCTGCCTGCCCATCGCGGCGAAGAAGTCAGCGCAGACGTGTTAGATGCACCAGACGCTGTGGTATGGGACGAAGCAGAGAACAGAATGCACTCTCAAAAAGCCCTGTTGGAGTACCTGCTTAACACTTAAGGAGCCTCTGACTAATGTTTGCGAGGCAGTTAGTGCAAGGCAAAAATCAGCGAAAAAGCACAGCTTATAGGGCATAAATGCGCATTTGGAGCTGATTTTTAACGCAGCAATAACAACGTAGGTAATTAATCAGAGGTTCCTTAATTTATTGGGAGTATTCTGGCAACACGCCGACACAACATATAGTATGGGATGAAATCTCTTGTGAGGGGGCGATTTTGCACAGAAATTGGCGCAAACTGACTCTTATATAAGCCACTAATTTCATTAGATCGATTTTGATTGAATTGTCATAAGGGTAGGAATTCATGGGTTACCTGCCACATATCCACTTATCCCCACATTTTACTCACAGCTAACTCACAGGAAAAAGCGCTTGCATAAGCACTTAAACCGCATTATCTTGTGCTCTCTGTTTTATAGTTTGTCTATATATTGTATTGGCTGAGCATAAACCAAGGGCTTGTCCTGCTGCGTAAAACGTCCAGTAAGCAGGATAATTTGGCCACCAGCCTCAAGGTGAATCGAGCAAATAACGAACAAATAATAAGAATAGCACTTGACGAAAATTAGGCTGGAAATGCTGATTTTCAGAACGAACCCAGTTGTTAAGCAAAAATCTCGAAATTCGAGAAAAAACGTTAAAGTCCAGACGCAAAAACACAATATATAGTATATGGCTTAAACACTGCCCGGCAGCTACCCAGTTGATCCAATGGACAGGATTACTCTGATGTCTGATGGATATCGCTAAACGGGGTTCGATTCGCTGTGAAAACCGCAGTACTGCGCAGCAGTGAGAGCAGTGTTAAAGAAAAAAAGAGTGGAGAGTAGAGTAAAGAGCAGGGAGAGCAGAGAATCAGCCGTCAGGCACCGCCAACTTGCACATATATTTAAGGGCATACAACACGTCTTCCCGACAGCAACCTGAACCAGGGCCTGAACCAGAGAAGGACAACTCACACTAAACTAAAAATTCCAAAACGATAAAACAATAACCAAAACAATAAACAGGCCAGCAAGGCCCGCAGTAAAACCAAATTCTGGAGTAATGATTAAATGCAGATTGATGTTCAACCAAAGGACGGGGCGCCGCGCATGACCGCTTCCAGCAACCATGAATCTCTCTCGGTGGTCTCCACCGCCCCCGGTCAATTACGTGTCATTAAGAGGAATGGTGCCGTAGTGGCCTACGATGAATCAAAAATCTCTGTCGCTATCACTAAAGCCTATTTGGCAGTCGAAGGTGGTAATGCAGCAGCGTCAACTCGCATTCATGAGTCGGTGGAACAACTGTCCGCACAAATCACAGAAATTTTTAAACGACGCATGCCCTCCGGCGGCACTATTCATATAGAAGATATTCAGGACCAGGTCGAACTGGCGCTGATGCGTACCGGTGAACACAAGATCGCCCGTAGTTATGTTATCTATCGCGCCGAACGTTCTCGGGTGCGTCGGCAGAAGCAAGATATGCGTCGCGCAGAAGAGCCAGCCATCAATGTCACTTTCGACGGTGGCCAACAAGGCCCGCTTGATAAACAACGCCTGCGCACAATTATTGATGAAGCTTGCGAAGGACTGAATGACATCTCGGCTGATGCCATTTATGACGAGACACTCAAAAATCTCTATCCTGGCGTGAAGATGGAAGATGTCCGCACATCCCTGGTGATGACAGCACGCACCATGGTGGAAAAGGATCCAA
Source organism: uncultured Pseudohongiella sp. (assembly GCA_965198435.1). GTDB lineage: Bacteria > Pseudomonadota > Gammaproteobacteria > Pseudomonadales > Pseudohongiellaceae > UBA9145. The sequence continues at coordinate 2,393,281 of OZ240664.1, forward strand.
ACTACTCCTATGTCACCGCCCGTCTGCTTATGGATACTCTGCGTGCTGAAGCATTGAGCTTCCTGGGTATTACTGGTGCGGCAACCCAATCAGAAATGCACTATCGCTATGCCGCCACATTAAGGCCCTATATAGAAAAAGGTGTTGAACTCGGCCTGCTCTCTGATCACTTACTGGAATTTGACCTCGAGCTGCTGGGCCAGGCACTTAAGGCAGAAAGAGATCAACAATTCACCTATCTCGGATTGCAGACTCTTTACGATCGCTACTTCATTCACAGCGAAAACATTCGCTTTGAATTACCACAGGTATTCTTTATGCGCGTGGCCATGGGACTCGCTTCCGAAGAAGACAATAAAGAGGAAAGAGCTATCGAGTTTTATGACCTGCTTTCCAGTTTCGATTACATGGTATCGACGCCGCAGTTGTTTAACTCAGGCACATTGCGTCCACAGCTTTCTTCTTGCTTTCTTACTACTGTGCCCGATGATCTGCATGGCATTTATTCAGCCATTCGCGACAACGCCATGTTATCCAAATGGGCTGGCGGTCTCGGCAATGACTGGACTCCAGTAAGAGCACTTGGCGCCCACATCAAAGGCACCAACGGCAAATCGCAGGGCGTAGTGCCTTTTTTAAAGGTAGTAAACGACACTGCTGTAGCTGTTAACCAGGGTGGTAAGCGCAAAGGGGCGGTTTGTTCCTACCTGGAAACCTGGCATCTGGATATCGAAGAGTTTTTAGAGCTAAGAAAAAACACCGGTGATGATCGTCGCCGTGCCCATGACATGAACACAGCAAACTGGATTCCCGACTTGTTTATGAAGCGTGTGTTCAATGAGCAGAGGTGGACTCTGTTTTCACCAAACACTGTGCCGGATCTACATGATCTGCATGGCGAAGCATTTGAAACAGCCTACGAAAATTACGAACGTAAGGCAGCTGCTGGTGAGATTAAACCTTACAAGACAGTAAATGCGGCTGATCTCTGGCGAAAAATGCTGTCCATGTTGTTCGAAACCGGCCATCCCTGGATCACTTTTAAGGACAGTTGTAATGTGCGTTCACCACAGCAACATGTGGGCACCATTCACTCATCCAATCTGTGTACAGAAATTACCCTGAATACTAATCAGGATGAAATCGCAGTATGTAATCTAGGGTCAGTAAACCTCGTTAACCATGTTGATAAAAATGGCCTGAATCAAGAAAAGCTCCAGAAGACAATCAAGACTGCCATTCGTATGCTGGATAACGTCATCGACATTAACTACTACTCCGTTGATCAAGCCAGGAATTCAAACCTGAAACATCGTCCAGTGGGCATGGGTGTAATGGGTTTTCAGGATGCACTGTATAAACAGCGTATATCTTATTCCTCAGACCTGGCGGTTGAGTTTGCCGATGTATCTATGGAGATGATCAGCTATTACGCGCTGGGTGCTTCTAATGAATTAGCACGGGAACGTGGCAGGTATGAATCTTACCAAGGGTCTTTGTGGGATCAGGGTATTCTCCCAATCGATTCATTACACAAACTGAAAGAGATACGTGGCGATGACTACATCGATGTCAATCTCGACCAACGCTTAGACTGGGCAGGCTTGCGTGACCGAATCAAACAACATGGTATGCGTAATTCGAATTGTCTGGCGATCGCACCTACTGCGACTATCGCCAATATCTGTGGTGTGTCTCAGTCAATAGAACCCACTTATCAAAACCTCTATGTGAAATCCAACCTGTCCGGTGAGTTCACGGTCGTTAACCCATATCTTGTGGAGGATCTTAAGAAGCAAGATCTTTGGGATGAAGTCATGGTTAATGATCTGAAGTATTACGAAGGCAGTGTACAGCGCATTGATCGTGTACCTGAGGAAATCAAGCATGTTTATGCCACGGCATTCGAAGTTGAGCCTCGCTGGTTGGTAGATGCGGCTGGTCGTCGTCAGAAGTGGATCGACCAGGCTCAATCATTAAATCTGTATGTAGCCGGTGCCAGTGGTAAGAAACTTGATATCACTTACCGCATGGCCTGGTTAAGAGGGCTTAAAACGACTTACTACCTGCGGGCACTCGCAGCGACCACCACTGAAAAATCCACAGTATCGGATACCAGCCTGAATAAAGTATCTGCGTCTGCCGAACCTGCTGCAGTGCCAATGGCATGTTCTCTGGATGACCCGGATTGTGAAGCATGCCAATAGAATGAAAACAACACTTATCAATAGCAGAAGTTAATTGAAAGATTTGAAGGGGTAGAAATATGTTGTCCTGGGATGAGTTTCATCAAGAAGAGTCACCCGCACTGGCCACCAAACCAGCAGTAGCAAAGCCAGACAAGCCCGCACCTGTAGAACAGGTTGCAGAAGCTATGCCTCACGCTGCTGCGCCGACACCAGAACAAACATTTGAGCCCGAAGTGGAATCGGCAGACGGCCAGGTCAATGCGACCGCATTGGAGCAAGCCATCATCGATCTAAAAGATCTGGATGTCAGTGCCGGACTGGAAGAATTAGAAGGCACAGCTAATCGTGTCGCTGTTGATGACAAGCGCATGATTAATTGCCGCGCCGATCTAAATCAGTTAGTGCCATTTAAGTATGACTGGGCATGGCAAAAATATCTGGATGGTTGTGCGAATCACTGGATGCCGCAAGAGATTAATATGAATGCGGACATTTCTTTATGGAAAACGTCCGGCGGTTTGACTGATGATGAACGTTTGATCGTTAAGCGCAACCTCGGATTTTTCTCTACAGCCGACTCGCTCGTTGCCAATAACCTGGTACTGGCGATCTATCGTCTTATCACCAATCCAGAATGCCGCCAGTACATTTTGCGGCAGGCATTTGAGGAAGCCATTCATACCCATGCCTACCAATACTGCATTGAATCGCTGGGCATGGACGAAGGTGAAATTTTCAACATGTATCACGAAGTGCCTTCGGTAGCGAAGAAAGCATCCTGGGGATTAAAGTACACACAATCACTCAGCGATCCAAACTTTAAAACCGGTACTTTGGAAACTGATCAGGATTTGCTTAAGAACCTGATTGCTTTCTATTGTTGTTTAGAAGGCATCTTTTTCTATTGCGGCTTTACCCAAATTCTTTCCATGGGCCGCCGCAACAAGATGACTGGTACCTCTGAGCAGTTCCAATACATATTGCGTGACGAATCCATGCATCTGAATTTTGGCATCGATATGATCAATCAGATCAAGCTTGAAAACCCGGAGCTATGGACGGATAGCATGAAGGAGCAGGCAACTCAAATGATTTTGCAGGCGACACAGCTTGAAATTGAGTACGCGAGAGACACCATGCCTAGAGGTGTGCTGGGAATGAATGCCGCAATGATGGAGGACTATCTTCAATTCATCGCCAATCGCCGCCTGGTGCAAATTGGTTTGCCTGAACAATTCCAAGGAGTTTCCAATCCATTTCCTTGGATGTCAGAAATTATGGACCTTAGAAAAGAGAAAAACTTCTTTGAAACTCGTGTTATTGAGTATCAAACAGGCGGAGCTCTTACCTGGGATTAAAAGGAACTAATTACCGAGGCACGTCCCATCGCCGTGCCTGGCACAGGAACACTATGAGCGAAGAGAAACACACAAATAATGATCCTGAAAGAACCTTACTGACTCTGGATCAGTTGAGTCAGACCATTGAGGTGATGACCAGCGTCGTTAATCGGCTGCGAGAGCACTTGAGTGAACAGCTAAAGGCACAAGCTGCCGCGCAGGCAAAGCTCAAGGAAGAAGCTGAGCCTGCCGCTGTACTCGAAGCCGAAATAGCACGCCAGGCAGACGGTGAGGAAGTTAAGGAACCTAAGAGAGTTAAGGAAGTTGGGAAAGTTAAGAAAGCTGCGCAGTCGACTGGTAAGAAGGCAAGTTTTGTCGTTGAGATTAAGCAGCAAGAAAAAGAACCCGTACACAAAAATCCTAAAACTCTACATTAGAGCGACATTCCACTAGCCTGCATAACCAAGCTTATTTCAGCCCACCTTTTGGCGGGTTTTTGCCAGTTAGATAAAGTGTAAAAGTTTAGACCTGATCCGACCTGACAGTAAGCCGTTTATCCATGGTATCTGTCAGGTGTAGAAGTTTAGACATGATCTGACAGTTACCCGTTTATCTGTGGTGTCTGTCAGGTCAGGTTCAGTTTACAAACTTCTCCATCCAGATATCAGGTGTGTGTTCCTTCGATGCCTGTCCCCATTGGCGTTCTCCCGCAGCACAGCTTGCCTTGGTGAGTGCATCGAGTCTTGTATTTGACCCGCCAGTGGTCAAAATCATGTTACACATCATCCAGGCTCTCGCCGCTCTTCTTATGCAAAGCAATCCGGTCAAACGCATGCTTCACTGTTTTATATAGTAATACTCCAATACAGAACATAAATGACTGAGAGAAGACGGTCATTAAGAGAATGGCTTTTAGCTCCAATCAACACCGCCGAAGACAAAATCACAAAGATTTCAAAGACCTTGGTAGATCAGATTCTCTCAAATCGCTTATACAAGCCTGTGCTCATCGTCTCTATTGTCTAAAAGAGTATGGGTTGCTACTGGCAATTTCGTGGCAGAAGATGGTTTTGAATATTTTCTCCGTAGCATGACCAAAATAATTGCCCTTCTTCAATATAAGGCTCTAAGACCAGGTATTTATTATTACCATTGTCATCCAGCCCCATATCAACACCTATAATACCCGCATCATAAATATTTAGGGAGCCTCTGATTAATTACCTATGTTGTTATTGCTGCGTTAAAAATCAGCTCAAAATGCGCATTTATGACCTATAAACTGCGCTTTTTCGCTGATTTTTGCCTTGCATTAACTGCCTCGCAAACATTAATCAGAGGCTCCTTATATCTTCAGCGACTATCTCCAGACTCCAGCGACATAGCCGTTTCTGCCGAAACTCCAATCATACAGTCGAAGACAATAAACCCGCTCTGCAGCGGGTTTTGTTTTTCCATATTGCTTTTCCATTTTGCTTTTCAGCAGTCTCATGGCTTAAGGCCATAACTGACCTTACTTGTGGATCAATTCACAGGATTATTCCTTTTGTTTACGCAAATGACCATAAAGCAACTCTTCAGTAAATTCGACACACTTGAATTCAAGCAGTTGCATATTCTCATCAAGGCGGCGGTACAGCGGAAACTTTATAACCCAAGGCTCGATGTAGATATTGGGATCTTCCAAGGTCGCTTCGTACATAATCACATTAGGACTCATATGTGTGTATCGCTCAGTTACTCGCAAGGCGTCCGTATGGTGATTGCCTGCATGATCAAACCAGGTATCCGGAACTTGATCAGTCACCTGGATTACCAGTGTGTCGCCTTCAAAGTGTGCCAGATTGTGCCCCATCCAGGATAAAACTGGCGCTTCGAAATCTGGCTGATCGACATAGACAATTCGACTGGCACTGGCAAATTCATAAGCCATGATGATGTGGTCCGGTGATTGCACAATCTGAAAAGGAAATGGCAGGTAGTTTGCCCTCGGCACGCCGGGCATGTAGCACTTTACCAGTGGGTCATTGGCAAGCCAGTCTGTTTTGTTTGCTTGCTGTTGCTCTCTGGCTTCGAGCGTATAAGGAATTTCGCCGCCAACAACGATTCCCAGCCCAGCGGGAATCGCGCCGATAGCTCCGTTTTCGACTAAAGGGCCGAAATCTGCTGCATGGGGCTCAATATTGTAATTGGCTGTATTGAGGGCCTGCCAGATACCATTGAAATCTGGCCTGCCGTCTGCTGTTCTAGGAATAGAATCAGCTTCCGCAGCCAAAGCGCCCGCTGTCAGAAGGGTAGCAAGTAAAAAACTGACGAAATTCTTGAAACGCAAAGCACAGGATACAGCCATAGTTTTCTCCGTTGTTGTTATACAATGGCAGTGCGAAAATACTATCACAAGTAAGTGATTTGGAACGCCAGCAATAAGCAGGAAAGCTAATTCAAACTAACTGGAGATTCCCTTGCAAACCCTCGCTCGAATGCGGAGAAACTAACCTTAGGGAACCTCTGATTAATTACCTACATTGTTATTGCTGCGTTAAAAATCAGCTCAAAATGCGCATTTATGACCTATAAACTGCGCTTTTTCGCTGATTTTTGCCTTGCACTAACTGCCTCGCAAACATTAATCAGAGGCTCCTTAGCATTTGGTTGAGAGAGTCTGGACTCGCATTTTTCAGATCGCTGACCTTACATTACATTACCTGATCATTACCTGACCATGACATTCGTTGTGGGCATTAACCTCGCAATTGCCCTACGGTTGTCAGGGGTTGCATCAACACTAAACGTTTCGGGTTTCCTAAAGTGTATACATTTACATTGAGTGCTGTGGCATTGATATTCATATCTGGGGGCGCCTTGCTTCTCACCTGCCCGGCAAAAGCACTCACCAATCCAATGTTTTACCTGAAGTTGGTGGCGCTAAGCATCAGATTGACCCTAACCAGCAAACTTCAGCAGAAACTCCATCAAAATGGGGAGGAGAGTTGGGTAGTCCTTTATCGTACGGCCTGACGATGCCAAGGTGCCAGGTAATCACTACAGGTGCTGGCCGCTTTCCTGTTTACGCAAATTCGATTTTGCCTGCCTTTCTACCTCTCGATTTTTCTAATCATGGAAGCGTTCCTACTGGATTTCAGGCACAGTCCTGGCATCTTTGCTTTTATGCATTCACCCTGGGGTTGGCCTGTTGTGGAATCTTTACATTTGGGGCTGCCCTAGATAAATTCAATTATCCAGGACAACCCCTGACATTATTCCGGGCTTGAGCTTCCTGATCGGCACAGTTGGTCTATATGACCTACGCTTGATTGGAATTGGACAAGGCATCAGCTACGAGTATTTACATCGTTTGGTACCATTTGGAGTGCCGGGCTACGCCCTGAATATGATAACTGCTGGCACGATGTTCCTGAGTTCAGCACCAGATCAGTATTTGTATAACCCTGCATTTCAAACAAAGCTTCTGTTAGTGGCGGTCGCTGGCATCAATATGTTGATTTACTGCCGCAGTCTGGATGCTTATATAAAACAGCAGTCTGCAGCGGACAACATGACCATCTCTGCAAAAACTGTGGCACTGATATCACTGTCCTGCTGGTGCGGAGTCATTGTATTTAGGCGGCTAATTGCGTATTTCCGACCTTCTTACCATTGATGCTTCTGGTGTTAAACTACGCACTATTCCTTTTTGAGCGTCGTAACAGATTCCACTATGCAACTTTCTATTCAATACTCTATTGGCAACTTCACCATTCGTTGGAATTGGTTGATTGCTGGCTGCGTGGTAATCACAAGCCTGGGGCTCGGTCGCCTGGGAATCTGGCAATTGGATCGAGCAGCAGAGAAAATCGAAGCACAGCAGGCATTACTTGAGGAGCAGGAAGCCAATGCGACGCCGATCGAAGACATCCCTTCAGGCCATTTACACAGAACCAACCCCGAGCTTGCGAATCGGCATGTCGCGTTAGATGGGGAATATGAAAATCAGCATACTATTCTGTTGATGGCTGAATTTTTTGACAGCCAGATCGGCTATGGTGTGGTGACGCCTTTTCGATTACGCAGCAACAAGCAACTGATATTGGTGCACCGCGGCTGGACCAGCGGAATCCTGCCACCGAATACACCCCCAAGTACTCACCCTGTGGACGGCCTGGTGACGGTAAATGCACAAATTTTCATCCCTCCTGAGAACACCCGCGTCCTATCCAGCAAGATAGATGCCTTAGCATGGCCTCTGCAAATGCGCAGCCTTGAAATCGATGTAATCTCCGCAATTTTGGGAGAGCCAGTATTCCCGTTTGCAGTCAGGCTGACTGATGACCAGCCTGGTGTGCTGGTGAGGCACTGGCCTGCGGTACAAATCGATGTCAACCAGCACCTGTTTTATGCGCTGCAATGGTTCCTTTTTGCCAGCATTATGGCCCTGGCCAGCCTGTTTGCCAGCAGCAACCTGTGGCAACTGCTGAAAGGTAAAGATCCCTCAATTCCAGACATAATCCAGCCAAATCAGTGACGCTTTTCGAAATCCGGCACTTTTTCAGGAAACAGTAATCAATTCTCAGATAAAATAGCGCTAAACCGTTGATTTTACATGATGACTATTCGAAGCAATCGTTCAAATCATTTACCGAAGATGCTATGGTTACCGAGCTGTAAATTTCCGATAATCCATATTCCCAAGCATTGAGGAGCAGCAAAACCATGCACACATTGTCGCCTGTTAAAACCCTGCTAAGCGGAGCAGCCCTTGCGCTCTCTTTCACTGTTTCAGGTTCTGTCCTGGGTCAGTCGGAAGAAGTGACTTTTCACAAAGACATTGAGCCAATCTTGCAGCGTAGCTGCCAGAACTGTCACCGGGTTGGTGGCGCTGGCCCTATGTCCCTGGTCACCTATGAAGAGGTAGCCCCCTTCGCTGGACTGATCGAATACAAAACCCAATTGCGTGACCGAGCTGGTGCCATGCCGCCCTGGTACATGGAGAAAAATATCGGCATTCAGCAATACAAAGATGACCCATCTTTGACTGATGCTGAATTGGCCGCAATTTCTACCTGGGCCCGCAGCGGCACTCCAAAAGGTGATCCTGCTGATGCTCCAGAGGCATTAGTGTTTGATGACAGCATCAAGTGGCGTGCAGGCGAGCCAGACCTTGTTGTGGTAATGGACGACATCACTAAGCTGGCTGGTACGCCAGATTGGTGGGGTGAAATCCCTTATGCTCCAACTGGATTGACTGAAGACCGCTACGTTAAGTCTGTAGAAGTCATCGAAGTAAATGATATACCTCAAGCCGGCACCGGGCGCGAGACTGTTGGTGGACGCTATATATTCCACCATATGATCTGGGCTACTGCACAGGTGGATGAAAACGGTGAGCGTGTTCCCGGTTTGGCCATTCCATGGCCTGTGCACGAGGTTGGTCGTAACCCTGATATCTTCGACGAAGATGCCGGTCGATTGCTGCGTGCTGGTTCCTGGATTGTTTCCGATTCAGTCCACCTGCACTCAAACGGTATTGATACGACAGGTCACCTGGAAATTGGTTTCCGTTTCCATGACAAAGACTACAAACCCAAGTATCAAAATGCTTTCATCGGTTTAGGTAATGGCGTGGATATCAGCATCCAGGGTAATACTAAAGACCAGGAATTGCACGCCTATACTGTGCTGGATCAGCACACCAAGGTCATCAGCTTCGAACCGCATCTGCACGCACCTGGCGAGCGCATGTGTCTGGAAGCTATCTGGGGATACACCATCGAAACCCTGTCCTGCGTTGGCTATGACCACAACTGGGTACGTGGTTACCCTTATGCCAACCACGCCGCACCATTGCTGCCCAAAGGCACCATCCTGCACATCGTTGGCTACATGAACAATACTGAATCCAATCCAAATGTCCCTGATCCACGCAACTGGCAGGGTTCCGGTAATCGATCAGTAACCAACATGTTCATCGATCTTGGCATCCGCGTAACCATGACTGATGAACAGTTCTTCGAAGCCATGGAGGAACGTCGTCAGGCATTAGCTCTAGGACCTAATGATCACGTCATTGGTTGTCCTCTGTGTGGTGCACCTTTGGTTGCTCCTTTAGCGGATGCCGAAAATGACGACGACTCTGCGGCTAGCGACGACGACTAACAGAATAGCAGTATTGCTGGGTTTATCAGCACACATCACATCAACAGACGTGCAACACTTATTGCACGTCTGTTGGCCTTTGTTGTCATAACCGGCTCGGGACTGGCCCAAGCTCAAACATATCGCACTGGTCAACATGTTGAGCCAGCATTTGAGGGATGGAGACCAAACCCTGACGGCACATTCAATTTCATGTTTGGCTACATGAATGAGAATTGGGAAGAAGAACCAGACGTTGCAGTGGGAAAGGAAAATTTCTTTTCTCCCGGTGAGGCGGACCGTGGCCAACCTGCCCATTTCCTGCCGCGACGAAACCGATTTACTTTCGAAGTCACGGTTCCCGCTGACCGGGGCGATAGAGAATTGGTCTGGACGCTAAAAGCCAATGGTATTGAGCGTAAAACCTATGCAGCATTGCGCCAGGATTACCTGGTGGATAATATGGTCATTGCATCAGAAACCGGTTCATTGGGCGCAGGAACATCCAGCCCGGAATCTCGTGCAAATGTTCCACCAGTACTTACAGTGCAGGGAGACCTGGTGAGAACTGCCAGAGTCGGCGAGCCGCTTAATATCACCACTCACATTTGGGATGACGGCCTGCCAGAACGCCGACGCGAAAGCACGATTACGGCAAAAGACTTAACCAGCCGCATGATGCAACGTCCTTCGCAGGTGACGGTGGGTAAAATCAATGGCCTGTTTCTTTCCTGGAATGTGTACCGGGGCGAAGGCAATGTGGCTTTCGATCCACCATTAGCCAAACCATGGGAAGATACACGTGCTTCCGCCAACTCGCCTTGGGGTGAGTTGTGGTTACCGCCGGAAATTCCTGAAGATGGCGTGTATGAAGTCAATGCAACCTTCGATGAACCTGGTACTTATGTGCTATGGGGTCGCGCTGATGACGGTGGTCTATACCACGATGGCTATCTGACAGTTCACGTCAGCGAATAATTTTCGCTATCCACTGACACAAAAAGCCTTGATGCATTTAACATCGAGGCTTTGTTATTTCCAGTTAATTTCTTAATTTAGCGGGTATGAAATTTCCATTCGCCATCCACAACCTGTAAGTCAGCATAACCCCCAGTAAACTGTGGTACTCCTCTTCCAGATGTTGGCTGGCACCTGGATATCCCTGCCTTACTATTACCTTGGCCTTTTCAGCCTGGAGGTTTTGTCCCAGCAAGCGATTGCCCGATGCTCTCATCGAAGCGCTCCTGGTACATGTATTTAACCCCTTCAATGCTATTGGCCAGCTTCCGCAGGTTAGAGATAAAGCCATACATGTCCAAATTCAGTATCACTCTCGGTTACATACACTGAGCAAAGGCCATCGCCGTCTGCCAGAAACGCCGCAATGCACGCTGTGCTAAGCAGATTGACCTGGTCAGCAAACAATGGCGCTACTGTTTCTCTATTCCGGTTGTGGTACTCACCACAAATAGTTAATGCAACTCTTTCCAAAGGAAAGAAAATTCCGTCACATTCTTCTGCCAGTTCGATTGCGGATTGCGCCTGCATCTCCACACTTATACTGCATAGGCACAGTGACAGGGAATGTTTTAGCAGTCCCCAGGCAAAGCTTGTCAGAGGGTGTCTTAGTTGAGCGGTGGTTTATCCAGATCTATCGTAAAAGGCGGATCGTAACTGGGTTGGTTCTGAGGCAGGATAATAATGGTGCGTGGTGGCGCTACATACTGAATAGTCGGATCGCCATAGCGAAGACCCGGCAAAGCCTGTTCAGCTTCTTTGATGATGGAGGGTGCTTTGGCATCAGGTCCAAAGGAAAAACTGAAACTGCCGCGAATAAGCTCGTCACCATAGCCTAAAATCGCCCATTCTGCAGTGTAGTATTCGGCTGCAGGCAATTCTGGCAGTGCGAGTTGGTATTGATCATCAGGTCGTGGATTATAGCGAAAATCTATGTCCACCCACTCATAGTTTTCATTTCGAAGAATCAGCTTAACCAGTCGCACCCGCGCTGGGAAATTGATTCTGATCGTTTCTGGTGCCGAAACCAGAACAGCATCGTCTGCTGGCAGCGATTCTGTTTTGCTGAGTATTTCGGTACTATTCGTGCTCAACTGATAAATGTGGGCATTCGTCGGTTGTGCCAATAATGATGCACTGCTATGACCTGCAAGGAATGTACAGCTCAGCAGCAACTTCACAGTACGGATTAATCGAATACTTTTATTCACGCTTTGATCTTTGGACTTTAGTCTTTCTTTGGTCTTTGAACTTTAGACTTTGGATGTTTACGCTGTCGCTGGTCGCTTCAGACCAGCGACAGCAGCGCTATTTACCAGAGCCCAAGAATACCATATTGAGCGTGTGGAGAATGGGCTAAGCGGCCCGGAATATGGAGCAGTGTCAGCGGTATGGCGCATTCAGATCTAGATAGAATCCTCAGGCAGTTGCGGGACAGCGTAGACAATCGCACCGAATTTGACGAAAAGTGGTCTCAAGGCAGATCAGCTTTTGGGGGGCTGTCCGCAGCATTTGCGGTGACGGCCATGGGCAGGATAGTGCCAGCCGACATTCCCATACGATCGCTGATGGTGTCATTTATTGCGCCAATACCTCCCGGAGAGGTCAGTGTCAAAACTCAAATTCAACGCCAGGGCAAAAATGTTCTTCAAATCAGTGCTGACGTGTTCTCAGAAGGAAAACTATGCCTGCAGGCAATGGGAGTCTACGGCAGAAGCAGGGCCGCATTAGAAGTAACGGCATCCGCTGAATTCAACCCCCTTCCCAGAGACAAAGGGATTCCCTTTTCTGCACATACCAAACGAGTACCTTCATTCATACAGTACTTCGATGGATGTTGGGCAGGGGGCGGATTGCCATTTACAGGCAATGCAGAGCCAGAGCTGAACCTCTGGGCAAAACATCAAGTTGACATGGATGAGTTTCGCGCAGAAGCGATTATAGCCATCGCCGATGTGCCGCCCCCAGTCGTACTATCCTACTTCGACCGAGGGCCAGTACAGGCGAGCTCACTCACCTGGTCACTGGAATTTCTCATCGCTCCTTCCGACCTTCCTATGGATTGGTTCTACCTGCACTTCGACATGGAAGCCGCAGCAGATGGATATACACAACAATCAGGAAAAATCTTTACCGAAGATGGAAAACTGTGCGCTCTATCCAGACAATGCATGGTGTATTTCGAACCACCCAGCACAAGTTAAAATTTCCACTAACGCATGAATAAGGCACGAAATATCGAATAAGCTGCACTTACCTGAAGGTGAAACCCTGGTCGGCTAAAAATCCTTTCATGTGCGGGCGGCTTTTTTCCGATAGCAGATTTGCGACCTGCTCTGACCAGCTAATGCCATGACCACCTCCTGTACGGGTGCGGTAGTATTCACGAATGCCTTCGTCATACTTGGTGATAGCTTCTTTGTCGCCTTCTTCATTGTACTTGTCTTGTTTCACTACAACTGACAATGGCAACCTCGGCTTAATCTCCGGATTCTGATCAGGATAGCCAAGACACAAACCAAATACCGGATAAACTCCACGTGGTAATTCCAGTAACGCACTCACAGGGCCTGGATTATTCCGAATTCCTCCGATGTAACAAATGCCCAGGCCTTCAGATTCCGCAGCAGTAGCTAAACTCTGGGCCATCAGCGCCACATCAACTGTGGCAATTATAAAATGCTCAGTGTAGTTCCCTTCGAATGGCATGTCATATTCTTTGCAATAATTTCCAGCACGTTTTAAATCCGCGCAGAACACCAGAAACTCTGCCGCGCTCGCCACATAACCCTGCCCTCCAGCCAATTCAGCAATTTTTTCCCTGTTGGAATGATCAGTTACGCGAATAATCGTGGACCCTTGCAAAAAGCTAGAAGTAGCAGCGGCCTGACCAGCGAGGAACAGCTCGTTCAGCAATTCCGGCGTAATAGCCTGGTCAGTAAATTGTCGAATACTGCGGTGGGATTTCAACAGATCCAGCACTGAGTTCATGAATAAATCCTTGGAATGTTGAGGATGACAGTGAATATCGGCCGAATTAACGGCTGCCAAGTAAATGATCCAAAAAATTCGGGACCACATCATTAGCCGCATTGGATTCTGCATTAAACAGCAGCACCATGCCAATATTTGCATCAGGGACGAAGGCCATCTCTGAACGGTAGCCACGTACACCACCCCCATGGTGCACTACTCTCAGGCCTTTAAAATCAAATACGCGCCAGCCAATACCATAGTAAGCTTTTTCCAACCCGGACCAGCGGTTGAAGTAATTACCGTAAGGAGTTTCGATAACTGGTTCATGCAATTGCGCCAGAAAGTCCGGGCCAAAGACTTCAGGAAAAGCACCCAAATTCGCCCGCAGCCACATAGCCATATCGAACACACCGGCATTGATACCGGAGGCTGGTGCAACTGTGTAATAAGCGGCATTAGTTGTAGTTGGCCGCCATCGACCTCTAATAAACCGATGCGGATGGGTTGAATTTGGATCGTTGATGTACTGTTCATAGCCCAGGGTTGCTGTAATCATGCCTAAAGGCTTGAATACATATTCTTGTAGATACTGCTCGTAACTTTCGCCCGTGCTCTCTTCCACAACATCAGCAATCAGTGAGAACACTACATTTTGGTAACCATAACAATTGCCAGGTGGGCAGACTGTCGGAATCTGACCAAAACGATCTTTGATGCGCTCATATTCAATGCCATCGTCCAGTAAATTCGAATAAGAATGGGGCATTAAACCCGTAGAATGACTAGCCACTTGTTTCAGAGTGATATACTTGGCACTTCTTCCGTTTCCCATTTGCAAGTTGGGAAACAAATCCATGATTCGCATATCCCATGACTGTAGATTTTGATCAACGATCAGGGTAGCTGCCGCCCCCGCGAAGGTTTTCGACATAGAGGCAATTCTAAAAATGGAATCGGTCGTAATCGGTGGTCTTTCATCCACATGTTGTACACCCCAGGTTTGCAAATGCATAATGCCTTCGCGAGATACAATTGCCAACGCAGCACCGGGTATCTCTTTTTCCGACATCAATGACTCCAGCCATTGTATATAGTCAGCAAAATCATAGTTGTAAGACAGCAGGCTAATACGATCCTCAGCGGATAGATTTTCAGTTGACAGCAAAACAGACCCCAGCAGACAAACACTTAAGCACTTAAATGAGGAAAGCTTATTAGAAAAGAATTTCACAGACAGAATGACTGCAAAGCGCAGTTAATTAGACAGTTATTTAGGGCCTGTTAACACTAATTGAGTAGTCTCTGCTAGAGGGTGTTTTTGCGCTCAGCGAGGCAGAAAGAGCGCCGTATAAGCCGTATAATAAGTATATACAAGCGACTGATAACAAAGCTGGGCGCAAAAATGCGCCTGGCCTTTCGGGTTGTGGGTTGTGGCTAAAAAAGTGCCACTTGTCGTTGCTCGTCGCTTATTTGGAATCACTAAATCACGCTCCTCGCGCCTCAATTGACGCTTTTTTAGTCACAACAGAAACCACTCAATTAGTGTTAACAGGCCCTAGTAAGAATCGCTTCCACCGTTAAGCTCCCAAGATGTAATACACGACAAAAAAAGGCCGACCCAGTCAAGTTAAGTCGGCCACTAAGGGGCACATTTTAGTGCTATGAGGAGCCTGGTTTCCAGTCTACAGGCGGATTTCTGACTGATTGCCCGAAAATGTGTGGTGCCTTTTCCTGGCCACTCCTGGCCACTCGCCTGCAAACCAGAATTATTGAACTATCAGCAACATTTCCCTTGAATCACGAATTACTGTCAGCGCAGCGAATCGATCACCACTTGCAATAGCCTCATTAAAAGCCTCAAGGTCATCAATGACCTGTCGGTTGACGGCCACAATAATATCGCCGTCTCTTAAACCAGAAGCGGCTGCCCTACTTTGAGGATTTAGGCCATCAACCAGGACGCCTGCTTCAACTTCCGCCTCATCTTGAGAATTTATGTTGCGCAATTGTGCGCCGCGAAAAGCGCTGCTTTCTACAGAACGGGCATCGGCACTCGACGCAACACCACCTTCTCCGCCAATAACTGCCGCCACCGTCAGCTGTTCACCATCACGATGTACTGTAAGCTCGATTTCTTCATCACGGCGCATCAGGCCCACTCGATTGCGCAAGTCACGGCCACTGGCGATCGCTTCGCTATCCAGCGCAGTGATGATATCGGAAACCTGCAAACCCGCACGCTCAGCGGCGCTATCAGGTAACACGCTGGTTACTAATGCGCCTTCATCAACTGCAACTCCCAATGCCTGCTGGACATCAGGCGTCAGAGTGGTAATAGAAACACCGAGCATTCCCCTTCTCACTTCACCATCGCGCTCTAAATGAGCGGTAATGGCCGAAACCATATCTACGGGCACCGCAAAGCCGATGCCATTGTTACCACCATCTCCACTAATGATGGCGGTATTAATCCCTATCAGTCTGCCTTCCATGTCCACCAGAGCACCACCGGAGTTACCAACATTGATGGCGGCATCTGTTTGAATGAAATCTTCGAAATTAGCGTTGTTAATCCCGGTTCGACCGAGAGCACTTACAATTCCTGATGTGACTGTCTGACCAATTCCGAAGGGATTACCAATAGCAACTACAACGTCTCCGACACGAACTGAATCGATATTCGCAAAATCGATATCTATCAGCCCTTCTGCCCGCACCTGCAGCAGTGCTATATCCGTGTTCTCATCGCTACCCACCATCTCAACTTCCAGGGCTCTACCATCGGAAAGCTGCACAGTGATATTGGCAGCGCCAGAAACCACATGGTGATTAGTCACGATGTAGCCTTCTTCCGCATCAATGATAACGCCCGAGCCCGCTCCAACTGCAAAGGGGCGTCTATCGCGATTCTGTTCCTGAGGAATATCAGGAATAAAGCGTCGCAGCTGATCTGGCACTTCTTCTCCCTGGAAGAAATACCGGCTACTGGTGGGAATAGATTTCGATACCCTTATATTCACCACGGCTGGAGTGACATTTTCCAGCATGGGAGCTAAGGACGGATAGCCTCTGCTTATTCCTTCTTGAGCATTCACGGCAGCGGATATACCCGCTAGCGCAGTGCTGAAAACTAACCACACTACTGCAATTAAAGACTGTCTACGCATAAAAACCTCCAAACTTGATTGGCACCCCGGGTTACCCGGGAACAGGTGTACAGTGATTGGAAATTTAGACCTGGAAGCTGTTAAATACCTGAAATTGCAATGAACTTTATATCCAGAAAACCTACAGAATATGGCGGTCTATTTAGGGATTGAGGCGATTTGCCTAAAATGAGGGCCTTAAATCTTGAATTACAAAGAAATGCCAACACATCAGATAAATCGCATTTTCGAGCCGATTTCTAATGAAACAAAACAGGGTCTGCAGGCGTCTATATAAGCTAGGGCCTGTTCACACTAATTGAGTGCTCTCTGTTGTGACTAAAAAAGCGCCAATTGAGGCGCGAGGAGCGTGGTTTGGTGATTCCAAATGAGCGACGAGCAATGACAAGTGGCGCTTTTTTAGCCACAACCCGAAGGGCCAGGCGCATTTTTGCGCCCAGCTTCGTTATCAATCGTTTATATAGTTATATACGGCACTCTTTCACCTTGCTGGACACAAAAATGCTCGCTAGCAAAGACGACTCAATTAGTGTGAAAAGGCCCTAAGAACCCAGTCCGCGAACAGACACAACCAAAAGCAATTTGAGGACAGGCAATGAATCCTAATGTGTTCCACCAAGCCAGCATTGAAAGCGATTCGCTAAGCAATGCCCCCACAGCTCTTAAGCTATTCACCACCGATTTCCTACTCGGCGAATGGCTTGTGAAACCCCAGTTAAATGAACTGCAACACCTGCATGATGGTACTAGCAGACATCTGGAGCCTCGACTGGTAAAATTGTTATGTTACTTGGCGGCGCACGGTCCAGAAGTCGTGGATCGTGACACTTTAGTCACCTTGCTCTGGCCCAGGGTCATAGTGAATGAAAACTCCCTCACACGTGCCGTATCAGAACTGCGCAAACAACTCAGCAGTCCTGGCGCAGAGAAACTGACCTATATTGAGACGATACCTAAACGTGGTTATCGACTGCGGCTACCGGTACAGGAAGCCCAAGAATCCGCTCAAAATCCAGCTCTGGATTCTTCCTGTAACTATTCAGTTTCTCAGCATGCTATATCCCAAACTGTTCCGGTATTCGCTGCCGCCAGGCAGTCTGTTGGCGCTGCCCTGTGCTTATCGCTGATATTAGGTGGCTGGTTGCAAACCAATACACCAGGTTCACCAAACAGTACCCTGACATCAGAAGAATGGTCAGATGAATTGGTTGTATCAACAGAATTTGCCACCTTAAAAGACGATATCGTTCTTAGCTCTGCAATCCCGCTCAACGAAAATAGCAAAACCACTAGCAGGCCTGTGCTATCACAAGATAAGAAGCAGTTTGCATTTATTCAGTATGATCACATCGGATCAACACTTTATCTCAGTCAGGTAAACAGTGATTTCGAACCGGTACCGGTATTCAACAGCCTGGATGTACTTTACAACCTGACCTGGTCCCCACTCGGCAATGCGCTGATCTTTGCCAGTAAACCAGCCTTAACCCCAGCGCTTTATGATGAAAAGCAAAATCAGAAGCCTGAGCTTTTTTCCTTCGATCTGGATTCGTTCAGACTAAGCAAGCTAGTGGAAAAACCGCCACTTGACCCAACACATACAGACAGCAGCAAGTTGAGCCTTACTTAGTCAGCACTTTTAAACCAATTGCAATCTCTGAGCTACATATGGCCCATAGGGCCAACTGCTGTGGACAAATAAGCAGTAACCACCAGCAACAAACTGGCTACTGTAATTTCTATTCGTAAGGATTTACGAAATGCCAAGACACCTTCTTGTTCCATCAAGGCTGGCACAAGGCGCAGTTTGTTGATTGCTGCAATTCCCAGTAGAGCGAGAACCAAAGCCAATTTTACGGACAGTGCATTACCATAAGCAGTGGTAACCAGCTCTGATGGCGCATGAATAAGATTCAATACCAATAAAACTCCTGCTATCAATAAGGTGCCAACAAAAAAAGCGGCATGATCACTAAACTTGCGCAGCACCAACTGGAGACGTTCTTTATCATCAGTCCGACTTAACACAGCTAAGGGAAAAAGAGAGCCAATCCATATCGCGAATCCAGTGAGGTGAATCACCAGTAAAAACTGAACTGGCAATGACAGTACTGATATGTGACCGTCATATCTAAAGCTAAGCAACAACCACGTGAAGCCGAATCCGTTGAGCAACAAGATACGCCGGTAGAAACTGAGGCCAGGGGCAGCAGAGTACTGAGCAGCTTGACGCAGCAAGAGAACACTTGCTGCAATGAGTAAGGCAAAGCCAACAACCCGATAAAGACTAAGATCACCAACTGGCGTATCCAGCAGGATTTGCGCCATGGTCCAATCAAAGATACCAGTCAATCCGCTGTCGTTGATCTGACCAACCCGGATTAAAAAATATGCCAGTGTTGCATGAAAACCTGATAGTGAGCCGACCAGCTGATAAATCAGAATGCTGCTTACCATTTGACGCTTACCGCCACCGTACAGCAATAAGCTTACGCCGCCGCCTAAACTGGAAGCGGTACCAAGATAAACCAAAAATTTACAGATAACACTGGCTATTTCCCAACAATTGGGAACAGGAGACATATCCACAATAGACTCCTGTTAGAGGACAGCTGATACGCAAGGGAAGTTCAGCGAGACGCTGTCGCCGGGTTACCGCTAACCACAAAGTTAAACGAATTGGATACGGTGTGACCATCTTCACCAATCGCTGCCCATTCCGCAGTATACCGTCCCGCTTTCAGGCCAGGAGTAGCAATAGCAAAAGTCGCTACAGCGTCTGCGGACAGTTTAAAACCGGTAAACACTTTTTGATCGTCAGCCATCAGATTAAATTTCACTAATCGAACTGGACCATTAAATTCCAGATTAATTTCTGCTGGAGGAGTCTGAACTGTCGCCTCATGAGCTGGAGTTGACACTTTGAGTCCAGTGTGAGCACCGACGACACCGAAACTCGCAATAAACGCGATCAGCATGGCAAATTTAATGAATAATGAAATGATCTTCTGCGGGGTCATGGGCAGCTCTCGATAGTTATGAAATTTACGTCGGCAACTTGGTTCGAAGGTCTTGGTTTAACGATCTCTGTTCAGAGTTATCAAGCCAGGGAACAGCACCGGATTATCGCAACTGGCTGAAAAATTGCCTAGCGTGGAGGTATTCCCGAACTGCGACATATCGTCACAGGGTGGTGTCGGTAAGCGACTAAATAACTAAGGAATCTCTGATTAATTACCTACATTGTTACTGCTGCGTTAAAAATCAGCTCAAAATGCGCATTTATGACCTAGTAAACTGCGCTTTTTCGCTGATTTTTGCCTTGCACTCACTGCCTAGTAAACATTAATCAGAGGCTCCCTAAGAACTCTTGCTCTGCCAGACCCGCTTGAGAGGTGATAAATTCACCTCATCGACCACGGTGCCAGCACGCATTTGCAGAATATCTTTGACTACAGAAGCCACATCTTCTGGTTCAATGGCATTATCGGACGAATCCCCGGGTTCGAAGTTGAGATCTGTAAAGAAATCGGTTCTAACGGCACCAGGGTTCACAAGCGTCACTCGTACTGCTGACTTGGCGCATTCTTGTCTCAGCGCCTGGGAAAACCCTCGCAGGGCGAATTTACTGGCGCAATAAATACTGCCCTGCTGCGCACCTTGTAGCGCCGCTTCAGATCCAATGAATATGATGTTACTGTCAGCAGTCTGCTGCTTTAGTACGGGAATCAAGGATTTCGTAACCAGAACATGACTAAGAAAATTTAAATCCATCGTACCCCGGATATCGCTTTCTGAAAGCTGTTCCAGATATCCCATCCTGCCAATTCCAACATTGTTTACCAGTGCCTTGACAGGCCTGTCCAGAGAGGCCAACAAATTCTTAAACTCCGCAGAGATTGAATCCAGCTTAGAGAGATCGAGCGTTTTCTGTTCGAAGCTCTTGTGAATAAAGTCCGTTTTGTCGAAACTTCTTGCATAACCGATTACGTAATAACCGACTGCAACCAATGTTTTGCAAATCGCCAATCCAATTCCGGATGACGCACCTGTCACTAAAACAGCTTCACCATCTTTATTGGATTTTTCAGCTTCACTTTCAGCCATAGGAGAGCTTTCCTCACAAAATTTCAGGCACAACGATAATAACGAGAAGCATCCACATATTGCAGCAGCATATTCTCAAGCTCAGCGATCAGTCCCTCTTGAGACGCAGCTAGCATAGTTATGCCAGATTCATTTTTAACCTCGCGCGCCAGCAGCGGCTCATCGGGATAGAGTCGAATGAGGCGTTTATAAAAGCCTGTTGGCATGCGGTATTCACCAATACTGTTGGAATGGATTCTCTGCGGGTCCAATTGACTAAATATTTTCTCAAACAGCTCTTTGTAATGTTTTAACGAATCTGTCTCTGCTATAAGGGGTTCGAACCGTAAAGCGACCGGCCAGCCAGCTTCCTGCAATTTTTGCAGAGCTTCCAGGCGTTTATTTACGCCCGGCACTTTATGCTCATAAGCATTGTTCTGATGCTGTGGTGAGAAACTCATTGCGATCACGCAATTCTGCAGGGGTGGTCTTTCAAGTAAATTTCTGACCTGGGTACTTTTGGTGCGGATCTCCAGTACTGCTTCTGAATGCCGCTCAAATAGCGACAAAAAATGACTAACAAAATAACTTACAGGTTCCAGCGCAAGGCTGTCGCAATCGTACCCACTATAAAAAATTCCTTTGGATGTGTTCTCTTTAATTGTATTTTCTATTGCCTGCTCGAAGTCTTCATAATTGACGAAAAGGACAGCGTTCGCCGAACGAAACATGCCTTGCAGAAAGCAGTAACGACAATCGTAAATGCAGTTGAGCATATGCGAAAAATAGAATCCTTTTGGTTGCGCCTCATCTTCGAAGCCATAGCCCTCAGGTGTCGGTAAAACCAGATTGCCATACTTCTTTGCAAGAATAAGTGCCGACGACTGCTTTTGTAATCGAAAATTCTGATTAGTACGATTAAATATTTCACCGTAGTGTTCAATCTCTACTACAGGAATACCGGGCAATCGATTTCTAATCGCCTCTACACGAGGCAGCTCTGCCACCTCTTTTTCTATATAAATTGCGGAAAACATACTGCTAGAATACTTTCTCCTGTTGCTCCAAAAAATTGCTGAGCTGAGCAACCAGCGTTCTGGCGTCCATACTTTCGAAAGCATTTCCGTCTAAAACTGCTTCTAATTCAGCTATTAACCCAAATGCTTCAGCACGTTGACAGAGCCTGTGCACCTGCGCTTTTTGTGTGGCGGTCAAATGGAACTTCTCGAAAACTTCTCTGGTCAATTGCGGGACGAACAGGCTCTGTCGATGTATTTGATGAATCACTGCCAGACTTTTAACAAAACCTGATATCGCTGATTGATTGGCCTCAAATAACTCTCGCACAAATTGCTTATTAATATTTTCCACACCGGATTTTGCGTTATCAGAAACTATTTTCACACACTGTACCAGTTCCAAAGTGCTTATCTGAGAGGCCGCCTCGAAGAAGCCAGCGGCTTCCATATCATAGGCCACGTCATCAGGATAACTCAGTTCAGTCTGGTCCACTGTATGCAGTTCACCCGCGGCCAACTCATGACGAAAAGGTATTGGGTAAAATCTGGCGCCACTGGACCGTTGTACTATTTTATTTGCCACTATGCAGGATCCAATTTCCATTGATTGATGGCCAGCTATGCCAACATTTAGCCAAGCACAATTGGATTCATCATTTTTATCGGCGAGTGCATGGAGGGCATCGGCTGCACATTGTTGCCCCTGTCCGCAAACCAATAAACGCAGCCCTGATTCATTTTCATATGCTGGAGGGTCACTGCTGACTTTACGCATTGAGAACATGCTTACCAGAGGCAAGGCTTCCAGAGTATGAGCGACAATCAGGTTTAACCACATCAGTTAATGTATCCCGAATTCATCTGTAAGATCAGTGCAATAATCAATAACATCTTGATTGTTACGTTTATTAGCACCTGACAACAACACGCGACATTTTTCCTGTAGCATATTTCGTGCTGCATGATCCTGCGCCGACGTTAATACACCCCGCCTCAGCAGTTTCGCAATCGCAGCAATTCGAAATCTATCCATACCCCAGTGCTGCCTGCTTAGCTGATCAGAATGACCGCCGTACTTTCGAATCAACATCTGGTCGATAAACGTAACAGGGTATTTGCAGCAAAGCCTCAGCCATAAATCATAATCCTCACAAGCAGGCAGAGACTCATCGAACAGCCCCAGTTCATCCAACAAGCTACGTTGCAAAACGACCGTCGAGGGAGACATAGCGCAAAAGCCGAGGCTCTGCTCGAATATGTCCCCGCCCTGCTTTTTATGTTTGTTCATTGGATTGACACGTTTACCACTGCGAATCCACATTTCGTCAGTGTGGAGGATTTCAATTTCAGAATTTTTCCCAATTTCTGAAAACTGGACCTCCAGCTTGCCGGGTAACCATTCATCATCAGAATCAAGAAAAGCCAACCATGGTGACTGACTCTGTCTGATCCCCGCGTTTCGTGCTGCACTGACTCCAGCGTTCTGTTGCTGAATGAAATTCACATCTGAATATTTCGCAGCAATCAATTGGGCGGTATCGTCAGTAGAGCCATCGTCGATTACCCAAATCTCATCAGGCATTATGGTTTGTTTCAAAACTGAATCGATAGCCCGTGCCAAGGTATGACTACGGTTGAAGCTTGGAATAATTACGGCGACCGGGAGCATCATCTAGGGCCTGTTAACACTAATTGAGTGGTTTCTGATGTGACTAAAAAAGTGCCAATTGAGGCACGAGGAGCGTGGTTTGGTCATTCCAAATGAGCGACGAGTAACGACAAGTGGCGCTTTTTTAGCCACAACCCGAAGGGCCAGGCGCATTTTTGCGCCCAGCTTTGCTATCAATCGCTTGTATATACTTACTATACGCTATACGGCGCTCTTTCTGCCTCGCTGGGCACAAAAACACCCTCTAGCAGAGACGACTCAGTTAGTGTTAACAGGCCCTGGCGAATTAAACTAGCTGCAAGGGAGGAGGCAAGGGCCGTACAGCGGGGCAATCGACTGAACGCCTGTGTTATGTCCAAGATAGGCAGAAGTTTATAATTTTTGGACTCAGATCGACGGGGGGCCACTTGTTCACTTTTCGTACTGGAAGTCCGTGCGAAAATCCATTCAGTCGATTGCCCTGGGCCGTACAGCGTTTCACTGCACGGCCCTTCATATTATTGGTATTTGGCCAATTCTTTACGCGCTATCACTCGGCGATGCACAGCATCGGGACCATCTGCGAGTCGCAAAGTACGCTGCCCTGTCCATAAAGCTGCCAGCGGGAAGTCTTGCGAAACGCCAGCAGCTCCATGCATTTGAATAGCATGATCAATCACGCGTAAGGCCATATTCGGCACAGCCACTTTGATCTGCGAGATAGCATCCCGTGCAGCCTTGTTACCAATAGTATCCATAAGCCAGGCCGCTTTGAGCACCAAAAGGCGGCACATCTCTATTTCAATACGGCAATCTGCAATGATGTCGTAGTTAGCACCTAATTCAGAAAGTGGCTTACCGAAAGCTTCTCTTTCGGTTGACCGACGACACATTAGATCCAGAGCTTTTTCTGCCGCGCCAATAGAGCGCATACAATGATGGATACGTCCTGGACCTAAACGCCCTTGAGAAATTTCGAATCCGCGGCCGCGACCCAGAATAATATTGCTTTCTGGCACACGCACATTGTGAAACTTGATGTGCATATGACCATGAGGTGCGTCATCACGACCGAATACATGCATTGGCCGAACAACTTCCACACCTTCTGTATCCATGGGCACTAATATCTGCGATTGACGATTATGCTTCGGAGCACCAGGATCAGTTACTACCATAGTGATCATGATCCTGCAGCGAGCATCGCCAGCACCGGAGATATAAAACTTCTCTCCATTGATTACCCATTCATCCCCCTCCAGAACAGCACTGGTTGAGATGTTGGTTGCATCTGATGACGCCACATCCGGTTCTGTCATGGCAAAAGCTGAACGAATTTCACCAGCGAGTAAGGGTTCCAGCCAGGCTTTCTTCTGCTCTTCAGAACCGTAGCGCTCCAATACTTCCATATTGCCAGTATCTGGCGCACTGCAATTAAATGCCTCAGAGGCAAGACGGCTGCGACCCATAATCTCCGCCAGGTGTGCATACTCGAGATTGCTTATTCCTGCTCCCCCCTGGCTTTCTGGCAAAAAGAAATTCCACATGCCCATCTTGCGAGCCTCATCTTTTAGTGAGTTAAGAATTTCTGCCTGACGAGGCGTATGTGACCAGCGGTCTCCTACACCTATCTCTTCGTAATACTCCTGTTCTACAGGCTCCACTTTGTGTTCAACAAAGTTGCGGATTTTTTCCCGTATCTCGACCATTTCTTCTGAAAGACCAAGGTTCATCATGGAATCATTCTCTCTTTTCATAGGACCCCTTTCCAGGTTCTGATTATTTAACTACTTATCGTACCACCGCCGTCGATTACCAAAGTTTGACCTGTGGTAAAGCTTCCTGCATCAGAAGCGAGAAATACCGCCGCTCCTGCAATTTCATCCGGCTCCCCAATGCGACGCAAAGGATAATTCGCTACTGTGGCTTCATAAATT
The DNA here is from genome assembly GCA_965198435.1 of uncultured Pseudohongiella sp. Lineage (GTDB taxonomy): Bacteria > Pseudomonadota > Gammaproteobacteria > Pseudomonadales > Pseudohongiellaceae > UBA9145. The sequence goes on from OZ240664.1 coordinate 2,418,792, forward strand.
TCAGGGTTCTCCCACAGCGCTCTGGCAAAATCTGTTCTAATCAAACCTGGGGCGATACAGTTCACTCGAACATTTTTTGACCCCCACTCTACCGCCAGGTTGCGCGCAATCTGCATATCCGCTGCCTTTGAAATAGCATAAGCACCAAGAGTTGCAGTGCCCTTCAAGCCACCAATTGAACTCACAATCACAACAGCGCCACCACCGGCATCCGCCATCTGTGGAATCACTAACTGACACAGACGATGCACGCTGCCGACATTGGCATTCATCACTTTATCGAAAGCCGAGTCAGGAATGTCCTGGGAAGGACCAAAGTAAGGATTTAGCGCCGCATTACATACCAGCGTATCAATCTTTCCCCATTTACTGATGGTAGCTTGCACAAGTTCCTGTAAGTGTTCGGGATAGTTTATATTGCATGCCACCGCAATAGCTTCGCCGCCATTGCTGTTTATCTCATTTGCTATTCCATCACACGCATCCTGGTTGCGACTGGAAATAACAACTTTAGCACCCTGTTCGGCCATTCTCATTGCAATAGATTTACCTATTCCTTTTGTAGAACCTGTAATAAGGGCAACTTTGTTTTCTAAGTTGAATAGACTCATTGTGTTTCCTGATTTTGCTGCGCTCAGATTTATTACTCATCCGCGACTTTAACAAGTTGTTTTCCGAAATTGCCCCCCTGTAACATTTCTCGAAAATAGCGGGGTGCATTTTCAATTCCTTCGCCAAAGCATTCACGATACTTCAGCCTGCCTTCTTTAATCCACGCGCCTAATTGCTTAGTTGCTTTTCCCCATTGCTCATGCCATTCCGTAACTACGAAAAAGCGATGCTCGGGGACAGGGTCAAGCTTCTTCAACATCATGGCGGGCAGTTCTGATTTTCCAATATCGGAATCGTTGTAATTGGAGATATAGCCGCAAATTGGTACTCGGGCTCCTTCATTTAACAGGGGAATAACTGCCCGAGTTACATCGCCACCTACATTTTCAAAATAAATATCAATACCATCAGGACAAGCTTCTGCTAATTCGGCAGCCAGGTTTCCTGCTTTGTAATCGATGCAGTGGTCGAATCCCAATTCTTCTTTTACAAACCTGCATTTGTCTGGTCCGCCGGCAATGCCTATAGCACGAAGCCCCAGTATCTTAGCCATCTGCCCGACAACAGACCCAACCGCACCGCTTGCTGCAGCCACCACCAATGTATCATCTGCGACAGGTTTGCCCAGTTCCTTGAGACCAAAATAGGCTGTGCGACCAGGCATGCCTACTACGCCCAGGTGGGCGGACAGCGAACCGTTGTTTAAATCGATTTTCATTAGTCTAGAATCATCAGCATCAGCCACGATGTAACTTTGCCAGCCCATATGAGCAGCAACCCTATCACCTTCTTTATAAGCATCAGAATTGGACTTCACTACAATTCCGGCGGACTCTCCCACCATCAGGTCGCCTATTTCCATAGGTGCAGCATAGGATTTAATGTCGTGCATCCGGCCTCTCATATAGGGATCAAGAGATAGCCAGCAGACTTTGATAAGGATCTGGTTTTCTTCCAGTTCAGGAACAGGAGCATCATCTATGGTGAAACAGTCATCAGCAGGCTCTCCCACTGGGCGTTTGGTGAAGAGAAGGCGTCGGTTGCTTATCATGATTAAATATGGACCAAGGTTATCAGTACAGGCGCTTCAGTCTAACTCAAATCAGACGATATCGACAGACAAGCCATTTGATCAAATAGCAGACGGTGAGCCTGGGCAGTACTTAGGGAACCTCTGATTAATTACCTACGTTGTTATTGCTGCGTTAAAAATCAGCTCAAAATGCGCATTTATGACCTATAAACTGCGCTTTTTCGCTGATTTTTGCCTTGCACTCACTGCCTCGCAAACATTAATCAGAGGCTCCTTAGCTTTTGCGATTCTCTAATGCCGTATCGTTTGCCAGCAAGTCACTGATTTCAGACTCATTAAATCCAAATTCTTGCAGAATTTCCTGAGTGTGGGCTCCAAATTCAGGCGGGAGGTGACGCAAGGACCCCGGTGTGCGACTAAATTTTATCGGCGTACCTGTCATCTTGTACCAGTCTTTTTCAATGGTCATTTCCCGGTGATGGGTGTGAGGATGATCAACCACTTGCTGAGTATCATGGATTGGTCCAACCGCCAATCCGGCCCGAGCCAGCTGATTACAAATATCTTCACCTTCAAACTTCGCCAGGCGTGATTCCAGTTCGTCTTTCAACTGTTCGCGATTATTCACCCTATCAATGTTATTTAAGAAGCGAGGGTCTGTAGCCAATTCAGGGTATTCCAACGCCTTGCAGAGTTTGCCAAAGGCGCGGTTGTTTCCTGCCCCAATAAAAACATCCACTGTTGCGGTTTTAAATGTGTCATAAGGACTAATATTCGGATGAGCATTGCCGGTAGCAGCCGGGATTTCTCCACTGAAGTTGTAATTAGGTATATGTGGATGCATCAGGGAAACTGCACAATCATAGAGAGTCATGTCCAGATACTGCCCGGCCCCGGAGTTTTCTCGCTCCACCAAGGCCATGAGAATGGCAATTGCACTGTACAAACCTGTACCCATATCTACTGCGGCCAGGCCCAGGCGAGTGGGATTACTTCCCTCCTCACCATTAATACTAAACCAACCAGCCATGGCCTGAATAATGGCATCGTAGCCCGGAAAACCACCCCATGGCCCATCACTGCCAAAACCACTAATTCGGCAATGCACTAATCCAGGAAACTTTTCACGAAGCACTTCTTCATATCCCAGGCCCCAGGCCTCCATGGTGCCCGGTTTGTAGTTCTCCAGAAGCACGTCGGCTTTCTCTAATAAACGCAGTAACACCTCGCGTCCTGCTTCGGTAGATAAATCCAATCCCATTGAGCGCTTATTACGATTAACACCAAGAAAGTAAGCCGAATCCTGCCCATGGAAAGGAGGCCCCCAATCACGAGTTTCGTCACCCCCTGGAGGTTCTATCTTGATTATTTCTGCACCGTGATCGCCAAGAATCTGCGAACAATAAGGACCACCCAGCACTCGACTAAGATCGATGACCAGTGTGCCGTCTAAGGCGCTTGATAAGGAGTCTGAGATCAAGGTCTACGCCACCTGCTGCTTAATGGATACTTTGCTGCGATGAAGTGCTGGAGAGATAGCTCCGTTAATTCCCGCAAATTCCCACAGGAAAAGTACAGGCATCGCCACCGAACGGGCGGAGAGCATAATGCAGGGGTAGCTGCGATTCAAGCTCAGCTAACAATCCATGCCAGTGAATCTGCTGTTGATAAGAGTTTCTATCTGCAGGCCCTCTTTTAGGATAAGCAGTTTAAGCTGTTTCAAAGCTTCGATCTGGATCTGTCGGACTCTTTCTCTAGTTAAACCTACTTCGACCCCGACATTCTCCAATGTATCTGAATCGAATCCCGCGAGCCCGAACCGACGTTGGATAATTTCACAATGTGCAGCAGGCAGTTGAGTCAGCCAACGCTGGAGACACAATGCCAGATCAGAATTCATGCATTGATTTTCCGGCTCAGCGGTATCGAGTGCCTGTAAAGAATCTACAAGAGGTTGGTCAGACTCTCTCGAATGAGGAACGTCAACTGATGCTGTGGACATGTTGTAGCGTAAGAGATTTTTTACTTCGGAAAGGTTTTTCCCTGAAGTTACGGCGATTTCTTCCGCTGATGGATCATCATGCCGACTGGTAGCCAATTCGCGTTCGATCTTTAACACGGCAAATAGCGACTTAGAAACATGAACAGGCAAACGTATGGTCCTGGTCTGATTCATTAAACCTCTTTCAATGCTTTGCCTGATCCACCAGGTTGCATAAGTAGAAAACCGAAACCCTTTAGCCGGATCAAACTTTTCCACAGCATGTATTAACCCAAGATTGCCCTCCTCAACCAGATCCAATAACTCCAATCCACGATTGAGATATCGGCGCGCAATTTTCACAACCAGGCGGAGATTGCACTCAATCATCTTGCATCGAGAGGCCTTGTCACCTTGTTGAGCAAGTTCGGCATAATGGACCTCTTCTTGCGCATTAAGCAAAGAGTTGGAACCAATTTCTTTCAGGTATTGCGCGGTAGGGTCAGTTGAGCTTTTTGGTATTTTAGTTGAGCCTGCAGACCTGACAGCTTTTGTTGTTTCATGCTTTCGCCAGTTACTGACATCGGGTAAATCAAGCTCATTAAAGAAAGTGGATGGATTATCAGGAATATGCGCATTCGAGGGCTGTGCAGGCGGACAGGTATTGCTCATTTATAGAACCTCCTTGTTCTTTTACTGAGCGTATTTTTGGCTTTTTTTGTTTTCTACCCTTCTAACCAAGACTGATCTAACCAAGACTGATCTAACCAAGACTGATCAACGCTGACAATACCCCATCGCTATCACTTCACAGTCTATATTAAGTATAGAACGCTTTCCGGCAAATGCCAGCGCTAACAGGCACTGGCATTTCATTCATTAACGCGGTTGGTAGTTTTGCAAAGTTCGAATTATGACTGTGATCACACGTCTGTTCTCTTCCCGCCCGGCATCCGTATCATTACTGGCAACAGGCTGGCTTTCACCGAATCCGTGGGCTGTGATGCGACCACCGCTGATACCGAAGCGATTAACCATTACGTCACGAACAGCATTAGCGCGGCGCTCGGAAAGACCTTGGTTGTAGGCTGCTGTGCCTCTGCTATCCGTATGGCCTTCCAGCTCGACAACAACATCTGGATACTGCTCCATGAAATCGGCTATTTCCTGAATCTCATCGAAATACTCGGGTTTTACCTCAGAACTATCAAAGTCAAAATTCACCAATAACTCTACCCGGGCTACCTCTTCCACCGGTATCGGACAGCCTCTCTCATCAACGGCGTAAGTACGCAGTGTCTCTGGACATGCATCTCCAGCATCAGCTACGCCATCGCCGTCTGAGTCCATTGGCGGTTCCTCTTCAACCGGGTCTGAACGACGTGCAGGTTCGCTTCGTGGCGTACTTGAGCTGCTTGCGCGTCTGGAATCATTGCTGCCTGGCGCAGGTCGATCACTGGAGCCAAAAAAGAAGACTAAACCCAGGTCGATGCCTACATCATTGTCGCCAAATGAACGGCCCAGGAAATGGTAAGAACGCACAGCGGTTCGCCACTGCAGGTCGTCACGAATTTGCCATTTTAGACCAGCGCCGAAATTGCCCAGCGTATCATTGTGGTTGCCAAATTCAGTGTTGCCAACACCGCCCACAATAAATGGCTGCCAGTTTCCGATGGTATCCCCAATATCGTAAAGCACATCTAATCGATAGTGATCCAAATCGATATCAGATCCAGTCTGATCATCTGGATCCAAATCAAATGTACTTAATTCAAAGCTTAAGCGACCAGATGCCTGAAATCCGATGCCAGCACTGGCACCCCACTCATCATCAAGATTGAGTGAATTATCAAAATCCAACCACTGTATGCCTGGCACAACATAGAATTGTCCTGCATCTGCCCATGCCGTATGAGACATAGTGCTTCCCAGGGAAAACAAAAAGACATACCGCAACGCTATCTGATAATTCATAGATACTTCCAAGTTTACGCAAATTTACGCAATGGCTGAAGAAACGCGCCGTTGAAAACGCTGCCTGAATTATACTCCCAGATGCACAGCTAAAGTAATATCCAGTTCACGCTGCTGGCCCAAAGTCTTACAATATTCATCGTTTTGACGGGTTGCTCAGCAAATTCTGAAGTGCCTTCTTTCATTGGGGGAGACAATAGCCTTGTACACCTGGCGCGGTGAAATCAGAAGATACGCTCTGATCTATGGAGTCGTAGGACTGCCGGGCTATTTCCTTGGCATTTTGCTGCCCAGCCTGCTTGTGCTCACATTGGTTTTGCTGGGCATTGATCTGCTTCAACTCAATCGATTGCAGAAGTGGCTGGCCAGGGATCACGGCAGTGATAAATCAGCCCCGCCGGAAAGTTTCGGTGTCTGGGGTGCTGTTTTCGACGGCATCTATCGACTCCAAAAGCAGGAACGTCGAGCCAGCGCCCATCTCGAAAGCCTGCTTAACAAGGCCCAGGAGTCGTCTGCTGCATTGGAGATGGGTATCATCATGATCGACAGATACAATAATCTGGATTGGTGGAATAGTGCGAGTGGGAGCCTGCTGGGCATTCGGCACCCCCAGGATCGCGGGCAATCCATTACAAATTTGATTCGCGATCCGGTTTTTGCAGAATATTTCAACAAAGAAAACTACGATGAGCCGCTAAAACTGCCTGCTCCTGGGGATAACACCCAGATTCTTGAATTCGAAATCGCCCTTTTTGGCAAGCACGAACGTCTGATGATGGTTCGAGACATCACGCAATTGCATCGTCTGGAATTGATGCGTAAAGATTTCGTCGGAAATGTCTCCCACGAATTGGGAACGCCCATCACTGTAATCAAAGGGTACCTGGAGACGATTATCGATAACCTTCAGGATTTGGATCCAAAATGGCAGAGGCCTATCGAGCAGATGCATCAGCAATCCAACCGCATGGAAAATATCGTGCGAGATTTGCTGTTGCTGTCTTCACTGGAAACCAAACAGCGCCCTAAACCCCAAGATGCGTTCTCCCTAAGCAATCTGCTTTCTGAAATTCGCAACGACACCTTGCAGATATACAAGAAAAAGTCTCATACTTTCGATCTGCACTGCCCTGAAAACATCGAAATACTCGGTGACCGCAGTGAGCTTTACTCGGCTCTTTCCAATCTGGTGGTGAACGCCGCGAAATATACCTCCGAAAGCGGAAAAATCGCAATCGATGTAGCATTTGATGAGGAGTTTTTAACTATTGAGGTGAAAGACAATGGCATTGGTATCGATCCTCAGCATATCCCACGCCTCACTGAGCGCTTTTATCGAGTTGATGCCAGCCGTTCTTCAGAGACCGGCGGTACGGGACTGGGGCTGGCCATCGTTAAACATATACTGGCACGCCATGACGCAGAACTCGATATCAAAAGCGAGGTTGGTGAGGGCAGTCGTTTCACCTGTAAACTTCCTGTATTACGCTACCGAATTGCCGACCTGGCCGGAAATGACGTTCCTGAAAAGATCACAGAAACCTCGACCTCCCTTACTCACTCAGTCAGTAAATATGACAGATATATGACATTTTAATCATAACCGTCTTAATCAGAGGCTCCCTAAACGACCAAACCCAAAGCTGGGACCAGCAGGCGAAAGGTAACTATCGTCTTGCCAAACCTTCAGCAGAAGACAGTTCTGGCATTCAAAGTATGTTGTTAAAGTCCCTGGCACACATTTAGCGCCAAATTCAAATCTGGTTTTCGAATTTCTCATAGAAATGTTCAGTGCCTGGCGAAACTCACAGCCGGCAAATCAGATGTTTCCATTACCTTCAGGGTTTTTCCGTTTTTCACCAGAAAATCTAACATACCTTCCCGCAGCGCGGTTGCGCTAAATTGCAGTACGCTAACTTCGTAAGCTTCCATAAGTCCAGTCAATACCGCCCAGCCTGGCAGCAACAGGTCTCGCCTGGATTCTTTTAAACCTGAAAGATTACCACCTGCTGTAATAATCTCTGCCAATAATGGTTGAAGAGATTGCAATTGTTTAAGAGAAATTTCTCCATCACCTGCCCCAAGTCCATGACATATATTGCTCAGCATCTTGACTGTACCTGATGAAGCAAAAGCCTGGCTCCAGCCTGCACGTTTCACGCCAGCAGCAACTGCGCTAAATGCATCAAAGGCAGCTTGTTTGGCATCAGCCATTGCTACTATCGCTGACTCTTCACTGTGTAGATTTCGAAAAAATCGATCGCGCCAGGCGACGCTGCCAATAGCAAGACTTTCGGTAAGTAGGCGATCATGATGACATCCCACTATTACTTCCGTGCTGCCGCCCCCAATATCGATGACTAATCGATGGGTATCACTCACGGGCAGATCACTAATAACACCGGCATAAATCAGCACCGCTTCCTGCACGCCACTAATTATCGAAATATCAATGCCTATTTCCTGGGCCGCTTCGATGAAGTCTTTGGCATTATCGGCCACACGAAAGGTATTGGTGCCTAAGGCCCAGTATTGCTGAAGGGGATATTGCCGCATCAGGCGTTTGAAACGGCGTAGGCAGTTTACGCCACGAGTAAAAGCTGCATCGGATATGACACCCGAATCAGATACATTTTCACCCAGTTGTACTTTCTCGCTGAGTCGCTCAATGACCCTGATCTTGCCTTTCTGCCATTCGCCGATGAGTAAATGGAAACTATTGGAACCGAGATCGATACAGGCGTGCATAACTTAAGTTCGGAAATCCTTTGGACGCAGCATGCAATGACCACGCAGTGGAAACCAGAGAGAACCTCTCTAATCTTATCGTTTTCTGCTAATGATTCTAGATGGTACCGCCCTCTAAAGGGCGGCAGCAAGGATGGGTATATGGATAGGTAACTAGGGCCTGTTCACACTAATTGAGTGATCTCTGTTGTGACTAAAAAAGCGCCAATTGAGGCGCGAGGAGCGTAGTCTGGTTATTCCAAATGAACGACGAGCAACGACAAGGCGTTTTTTTAGCCACAACCCGAGGGACTAGGCGCATTTTTGCGCCCAGCTTCGTTATCAATCGTTTATATATGGCACTCTTTCTGCCTCGCTGAACGCAAAAATGCCCTCCAGCAGAGGCCATTCAATTAGTGTGAACAGGCCCTAGGTCGGAGAGTGACTTTACATCATGGATTGTTGGTAGTTCTCCAATCCAACGCGATCAATGAGAGACAGTTGCGTTTCCAACCAGTCGATATGCTCTTCTTCATTGTCGAGAATACTGCCAAGCAGATCACGACTCACATAATCGCCAACGGATTCACAATGAGCTATGCCTTCTTTCAAGTCCGGGCAGGCAATCATTTCCAGCTTCAGATCACATTCCAGCATTTCCCGAGTATTCTCGCCGATTAACAACTTACCCAGGTTTTGCAGATTGGGCAGACCTTCCAGAAAAAGAATGCGCCTGGTCAATTCGTCGGCATGCTTCATCTCATCAATGGATTCTTCATATTCTTTTGCTGCCAATTTATGCAACCCCCAATCTTCATACATGCGCGAATGTAGAAAATACTGATTAATAGCGATTAATTCGTTGGCCAGGGCCTGGTTTAGATGTTTGATGACAGTAGCATCCGCTTGCATGGCTTACTCCTCAGGTACAGGGTTGTGAAAGCATCCGTGTTTTGCCATTTGCTGTCAAGAAAAATCGCTATAAGTGATTGAAATAAATAAGAAAAGTAAATGATAAGCAATCCTGTTAACATTTACAGCGTATTAAGTTCCCAGTGATCGATTTACAAATACTATGCGCCGCAAGGATTTATAGCGACGGTCAAAACCAAAGATTCACGTAAAGTGCTCACTGCTGCACAGGCAGCAGGATTCGAGAAACAATTACAATGATGCTGGTTGCAGAGAGCCAGACATGGATACCCTGGTGTAGCCGATTCAGGAAGGAATTAAGATTCGGCAGCATTAACGAAGGAGGTGGTGCGGGCGTATTCCTTAACAATACTTTGCGCCAGCTTACCGCATTTACCACACTCACTCGCTACGCCTGATCGGCTGCGCAAATCATCCATGGAACTTACGCCATCTCGGCACATGTCCTTGATTTGGTTATCAGTGATTTGGCGACAAATACAGACGTACATTAAATTCTCACAGGGATTGCCATAGTCTAAATCTAAATGAGAATGATTGTCAAGAAAGTTTGAATCCAGTGGTCTTCCGATTGGCTGAAAGCTACATCTCTCAATCCCTGATAAGCTACTGAAAAATAAGTAATTTCTCAATGAATTCAGGTTCCCTCTCAGAAGCCGGACCAGGAGGCGGTTGTATGGTATTAGGGAACCTCTGATTAATTATCTACGTTTTTATTGCTGCGTTAAAAATCAGCTCAAAATGCGCATTTATGCCCTATAAACTGCGCTTTTTCGCTGATTTTTGCCTTGCACTCACTGCCTCGCAAACATTAATCAGAGGCTCCTTAGATATTGAGTCAGAGCCCACTGAGCTGAAGAGTCGACTATACACCCTGGGAGTAATTCCAGTCTCTGTTCTGGAAACTCTCAAATTCGCACTCCTAGGAAAGCCCGATGCAGGCAAAATGGGCAGCAGCCTGATCTATATTCGGCGCACGGTGATTTACCAGATTGGCACTTTTTCCAACAATCCTTTATTCTCAGTGACTTGGATTGTAGCAATGCTGCCTGTCAGGGCAATCGCCTGAATGGGTTTTCGTGCGCACTCCCGGTACACAAAGTGAACAGGTGGTACTCCCTCGTCTATCTGAGTCCCAAAATCATAACCTTCTGCCCCTCTTTGACGCGACAGAGGCGTTCACTCGATTGCCTTGTGCTGTCTGTATTGCTGCCTTTCATCATCAGTTTCAAACGCCCATAGTCAATAGTCAGAGCTGTTACCCTCTAATTTGATTAAAGCGGTATAACTGCAGGAGCTCACTTGAGCAATAGTTCTCAGCTTCAAAATTCCTTCCTGCTGGGTTGGTTTACCACCGCTTTCCTCCTGATTCTTACAGTGAAGCTTGCACTCGCGGCGCTATTGGACCTCTACAGCGACGAAGTTTTCTATTGGTGGGCGAGTACCAGACTCTCACTGGCCTATAGTGATCTGCCCTTCATGACAGCCTTGCTGGCGGGCCTGGGAAGTGGATTTGGGCCCGCTGATAGTTTTTCGGTGCGCATTTTATTTCTTATTCTAGGCACATCAATTCCGGGCTTGGTGTATTGGATAGCACGACCAATAAGCAACCCGCAAATGGCACTGGAATCAGCCTTACTGACACTTTGCCTTCCCTTAGGTGGATTTTTAGGCTTGCTCGCTGTGCCTGACGTGCCACTGATCTTCCTTGGACTATTAGCTATCGGTTTTTTTCAACGAGCATTATGTGAGGACAAAATTGGCTGCTGGATCGGTACTGGAATCTTTGTCGCACTTGGATTAAGTACACACTATCGTTTTTTTCTTTATCCATTAGCCGCAGTTCTATTCCTTGCGTTGTTTGCTCCTGAAAGAAAGCAATGGCGAAACAGTAAACTGTGGTTAGCCATGGTAATCGCGAGCCTGGGTTTAATCCCTATTACCTGGTTTAACCTGAGCAATCAGCTAAGCAGCGCCAGCTTCTATCTTGTAGAACGCCATCCCTGGGAGTTTCAGCCCTCAGGGCTATTGCACGTCTTCAAGCAGGCTGGAATTGTTACACCTCCACTGTACTGCATGTTGCTTTTTACACTCTTGGTCTTGTGGCGAGAGGCCAAACAGGGAAACAGAAACTCCGCTCTGTTGTGTGCTTTTGCCTGCGTGAATCTGGCTGTGTATTTCGTATTGGCCCCATGGACTGACGCCAACAGTACATCTATCCATTGGCCTCTTTCGGGGTATTTTCCTTTGTTAATCGCAATGCCCGTTTCGCTGCGCACTTTTCATGGGTACTGTGCTCGCAGATGGAATGAATCTCGCGCAAATTCCTACACTATTTTAATTCCCGCTTTGGGTTTTCTAGGCACCCTTATCGCGTTTATTGGCGTTGGATCCCAGGCATTCCAGACACAGCTGCAAGCTTGGGTAGGAAGAGGTGTACTTTCCAATAAGATGGCGGGCTGGGAAGAGTTTACTGACTACACAGAACAGGTCCTGCGAAAGGATTTTGAAAACCAGCAACCACTGCTGATTACAAACAATTACTATACTGCCGCTCAACTAGAATTCGCCGGAATCTCCACTGACACAGTGACCTTCGATGATGATAAAGCAGTAAGAGATGGTCGAATTACGCAGCTCATGCTATGGAATAAAGATGAAAGCGGCTTAGCCGCTTATAAAAATTCCCCGGCATTATTCATTGTCGAAGACAGCAATCTCATTCTTGAGCATAAAACTCGATTGCTGGACAAGCTGTGTCTACTGACAGAAGGTGTAGAACAACTTGAATCACTGTCATTGTTTAACGGTGATAAAGCATTTTCTTTCTACCAGGTTAGTGCAATCAACCCGTCTAACCAGCTAACCCGCGCTTTCCCCTGCCCTTATCCTATGCAGGCCTGGATCGACTTCCCCCCTGCCAACGAGTCTTTAAGTAATACGGTGCAAATTGCCGGATGGGCATTTAGCGAAGATATTGGAATCAGTGCAGTGCAGCTAATGATAAATGGAAACATATCAGGCATTGCTGACTACGGGATCAGTAGACCTGATGTAGTAGATGCCCGACATGTAAGTAACGACCCAAATGCCCCGAACTTAGGGTTTGCTATCAATTTTAATACCAGTGAATTCGCTAATGGCAAATATGAATTAGCAATTGTCCTGCGCAACAACGCTGGTGCGGAAATCATATACGGCGAACGTACGATACATATCTCAAACTAACAAATTCGCTAATTTGATATTGGTCGCAGCGCTTCAACGGCAATTCGCCATTCATTACTGCTGGACAGACGCCAAAGTCGCAGATAATTCGTGCGGAAACCCTGCTGGACTTCTTCCGGATTTGTCGACATAACACCATAGGTAAATCCCATTTCCTGAGATTCACTCAAAAACCCACCCATATGGTCCAGATTGAGCGGTGTGAGAGTTTCAAGTTCAGCATCAAGAAATGTGCCGTACACTGAACTGGCAACATCTGCGCCAATGGCAGGTCCCATCCCTGGCAAATACACCCGAATATTTTCCATACCGTAGCGCAACAATGCGCGTTCACCACCACGAATATTTATTGATCGTTCAAAAGTATTATCTGCCTCGATCAGACGCTGCATGGTATTGGTTTCATTCATCGCCACCACTGGATGGGCAGTCTCTTCGAATGTTGGCTGTGTATCTTCGAAGGATGGTTCAACTTCCAGACTCAAAAATCCTGGTATAAGCACCGCCATGTCTGCTGCTAATTTCCACCGACCATCCTGCTTCCTCCAGATAGAAATAAGATGTCCGAAATCGCCCCCATCACTGCTATCGGAATCCACAATGGTGAGTGGGCCTGCTGAAAGCCCAAGGTCACCGGCACGAGATACATCAATGTAATGCGCCTCCCAGGTCAGGTCATTGCCAGAAAAGTTCGGTGAAGAATAATAGACCAGCGCATCCAGAGGGCCATCTCTAAAAATCACAGAGTCTTCACCCAGAAATTCCAAAAAAGCCTGATTGCGGCCCACTTCAATGGCGCGATCAGCATATCGTTGGTCGGCAGCGGCAAGGTCTAACCAATATTGATACTGGCTGCGTTCCTGCGCCCACAACAGCGGAGTCGAAAGACTCAGAACGAAAATCAGTATGCGCGGTGTTTTCAGCATATAAAGAAGTCTCTGTAGCGAATTTGTCATGACGAGTTATAGCTTACTATAACTTAGTCCGATTTCATTTTAGAAAGTAGCTTTGTCAGCAGCTATAGAGCCGCAGCGACTCTGTCTACCTGAATTCCCTTGTAACTGGTTTCAAGCTTTCATCAATTGCAGTGATTTTTTAACTCACATCTCGCCCCATGCAAAGCACTGATGGTGGCGTATGGCAAAGGCAAAGGCGAATGCACTGTCGATGCACCACATATGCAAGCAGCTATTGCGAGCAACTATATGCTGATATGGAAACCTGACAGCGCGAAAAATCCAGGACTGAGCGACTGTTTAGCGGCCGCTTTTCGGAAAACCAGGCACTTTCCTTTCGAGCTATACCACACAGGCTTAGAGCCAGGGCAATCGAGTGAACGCCTCTGTTGCGTCGAAGATAGGCAGAAGTCTATGATTTTCGGACTCAGATCGACAGGGAGCGCCACTTGTTCACTTTTTGTACTGGAAGTGTGCATGAAAATCCATCCAGTCCATTGCCCTGAGCTTAGAGCAGATTCAGGCTTGAATCAGTGAATTCCCGGTCTATAATCAGCCCCCCGCCTTAGTAGTACAGGTTGCAGGAAATGACTATTGAAGTTTGGCAGCAGCTCCGGGAAGAGGCAGAACTGGTCATCAAGAAAGAACCCCTGCTTGCAAGTTATGTCTATGCCTGTGTGCTCAATCATGACAGTCTGGAATCGTCATTAAGCTTTATTCTGTCAAACAAGCTATCAGATGATGTTGTGCCAGCCGTAACAGTAAGAGAGCTTTTCGAGAGCGCGTTTCAATCTTCGCCAGAAAACAGCACCAGCGCTGCAGCCGACATTCGAGCGGTATTTGAACGAGATGCTGCAATTAGCACATTTCTCCCGGTCATTCTGAACTTGAAAGGATTCCAGGCCATCCAGGTACATCGTCTTGCCCATTATCTTTGGGAAACGGGGCGCAATGAACTGGCCATGTTTACTCAATCCCGCAACTCTGAAGTTTTTGGCGTCGACATTCATCCGGCTTGCGTTATGGGCAAAGGCATTATGTTTGATCATGCAACGGGAATCGTAATCGGCGAGACCTCTGTTATCGAAGATAACGTGTCCATACTGCAACAAGTCACTCTAGGTGGTACGGGTAATGAGCAGGGAGACCGTCACCCAAAGATCAAATCTGGTGTACTCATCGCGGCTGGCGCAAAAGTTTTAGGCAATATCACAGTTGGAGAATCTGCAAAAATTGGTGCCGGTAGTGTTGTGCTCAAAGATGTGGACCCTCACACCACAGTTGTTGGCATCCCTGCTCGCGTTGTCGGCAAACCTTGCAAGCAATCACCCGCTCAAACCATGGACCAGAACTTCCCAGATGCATAAACTCTCTGTGCTACTTAATAAGTACCGCCTGACAGATACAATAATTTAAGGAACCTCTGATTAAAAACAGTGAAGAGTGTTACTGAAAGCTCGGAACAAGCAGCTGTTGAGCTGGCTGATAGACCAATGTTGCCGATGAATCTTCTGGCCGACCATCAACCAATCGCGGGCGAAAATCAAGGGACCGCACCCGCCGCAGAACATCTTCCTGATCTTCGATAGATTCCAGTTCTGAACGCAAAAGCGTAACATCCAGAAGCACACCAATTTCCTGCACTGTCTGCCTGCTCAGCCACCGGGTAAATTCGTTAACACCAGCAATATTAAACGAAAACAGCGCGAAGTTGTTGTCAGGAATACTCAATTGCTGATAGGAATAAGGTGCTCGCACATAAGGAAAATTCACGCTCCACTCCGCAAAGTATAGAGCCGCTTCAGTATCTGACTCTAGGTCTGCAATCACCGGCTCAGCGATTCGTGCAACCAGGGCATCAGCCAGAGTGGGGTGAAATTCTCTAACAGGCAGCAATGTTGTATTGGCAAAATATTGATTTACCTGCTGTCTTGATACACCGGCCTCAATCAGGCTATTGAAAGCTCCTTTATAAGACTCCAGGGCTTGCTCATTACGAGAAAACATCAACTGCCAATCTGCCCTGTAAACTTGCGTCATTGCCAGGGCTTCAGCATCTTCCTGCTCTGGTAACGAAAATATATCGTCCATCTGCAACAGGATACGCATACCAGTCTCATAGGAATATCGAATCTGATCAGATTTGTCACGCACCCAATCCGACCCAGGCACTATTTCCCGAAGCTCATATCCGGTGCGCCCGCCCTCTTCGACAGCAATCGCCTGCAAACGGTATTGATACAGCAACCCATAGAGCATTGGCACTAACCTGCGGTCAGTGCGCCCCCAAATTCTCTCTGCTGCTGCCACCGCTAACCAGTTAGCCGCTGAGGCACGACGAAAGTGATAGCTCTGAAATGCAGGGAGGTCTTCGCTAATACCACGCAGATGAAACTGAGAGAGTTCCATCAGATCGCTAAGTAGCGGGCTGTCTATTTGGGTGGATTTAGTGCGGTGCAGCCAAAGCAGATGTTCGAGCAGCTCGCGAGAACTCTGCCAGTCTCCCCAATCCGAGAAGTTCTCAATTTTTTTCTCGATATAGGGGATCTGATCGCGAACATAAAGCCCACCATTGATACGCACGATCTGCATGCCGCGGTCCAAAGCAGCGTGAGCATCGGCAAACATTCCAAGGCGTCTGTACTCTTCAGCAATTTGATACAGGGGTTCGGCTAACATCAAATCGGTGTTGCCCGTGGAAGCGTTTACCAGCGACTCGAATTGCTCAAGCGCCTGGCTTAAGGAATGCCCAGTGCTACTGGTCGTTTGCGCTGAAAGCAAAATGGCCTGCATAGCAAACAGCAAAGAAATGCCGAGAGTAAACGCCTGTTTCATCATTCTATTCTCAGAGTCCACAGTCTTACATTAGCACCGATTTAGGGGACCGAGCCAGCTGCGAAAACCCGTTTAGGCTGGATTTCCCTGGTATTTTTCGCATAGCCGCCATTATACTGACCAAAATATTAAGGAAAATTCCTCGGGAGGATTTAGTGAACAAGCTCTTAAAGATTATGGGAATCTCAGTACTTTCGATCATTACAGGTGCCATTGGCGGGTTTCTTTTCAGTGCCTCTGCGCAGAGTGAAAAGGTTTTTGAGTTAAGAATTTATACCGCTACTCCAGGCAATCTGGACAATTTGCACGCTCGCTTTCGGGAGCACACCACACGTATCTTTGCAAAGCACGGCATGAAAGTGGTGGGGTACTGGACACCCACTGATGAAGAAAAAGCCGATGATACGCTGATCTACGTTTTGGAACATGCCAGTAGAGAGGCAGCAGACGCTTCCTGGCAGGCTTTTATTCAAGATCCAGAGTGGCAGGAGGTTGCAGCTGCTTCTAATGCCAATGGCCAGATTCTTGGCGGCATAGAACGCGAGTTCATGGTTGCGACCGACTACTCTCCACTCCAGTAACGGTAGCGGATATCGATGCAGCAAAGAAAGAAGGGTGCCAACCGGGCACCCTGTTTTCATGTGTCTTTGATTTACTTATTTTTAATTACTTTTAGTTATTTTTGTGCACTCAGCACGATCAATCAAGCACTAGCCATAAGCAAGCTGTAATAATTCCCGCACCGATTCAATTTGGACAAACCAATATATCGCGGAAAACATAATGAAGGTCTGCGCTACGATTAAGGCTGCAGTTTGAGCGTCTTTCTTTTTTATATCGCCCTTTCTTATGTCGTCGTTTTTTACCGAACTGAGATCATTCATCATTTTTCTTCGACTACCCGCTAAAACCAATCCAGCGACCAGCAGCCGCTACCAGAAACCATACAAGCAATGATGATACTGCAGTCAGTTTGGCTATCACTGGATTAATTGTTTCCAGATCGTACTGATACAGCGGTTTACGGATAGAGAAGTGAAACAGCATACCAGCGCCAAGCGCTAACATCTTGAACCAGAAAACCTGCAGGTAGTAAACCTTAAGCGCCACTCCACAGGCCATAAACACGCCGGTAAACAACAATACCGTCAGTGCCCAGACAAACAAATGATGGGAACGATCAATAACAGTGCGTGCTGATATATCAGTTAATATCAAGCCCATGACTCGACCTTCACTGGCAATTACACTGCCCCCTAAAACTGCCAATGCAAGCAGATGAATCGCTTCAACAAAGGCAAAGGCAGCACCCCAGGTCTTACCAATGACTCCAAACCAGGTGGTTTCCATCCACTCGAAAAAACCATACAAGTCCGGGTGTAAGTCGTTTCCGGGACCGCCGTAAAACAACCATACAGTAAGTGCTATAGATAAGCTTGCCGCGATTGATCTTGAATATGCTGATAAAAATGATACTGGCATTGTGATGTCCCCAAGCGCTTAAAAGCGGGTCTGACCTTCTATACAACCTGAGATTACTGCAATCCATCCAGAAGAGTCAGCGCGGCAATCAAACCAATCATAAGCAATGAATCGACCACAGATGACAATGATCGACCAAAAAGCTAATGACAAAAGCGCGCCCGTGCGAATTCGGCCGGGGGCACGGGGTGAATTGTCCCAGCTTGAAACAGATTCATTCAGGCGCCTGTGAAAAAAATAAGCATTTACCGCACAGGCAACCAGTAACACCATCTTTATCCGGAACCAAAGGCTTTGCGTGCTGCGGACCGGTACAGCGTAGAACAGCAAAATGCCAGTAATGAACATGACCGTAAAGCCAATAAACATCGGCATGTTGAGACGTTCAGCCAACTTGCTGGCTGGAACATCTGGCAAGGCATAGCCCAACATGCGCAGATCGATAAGGAACAGCATACCAAGACTTACCATCAAGGTGAGAACATGAGTGGATTCAACCCACGCATACATATAATAAGACTCATGCAGCATGGTGCTCCATTGGGTGTCATCCAGCCAAATTGCAATATTGTAAACAAACTCGTTTAACACTCTGTCCTCTCATAACCTGTCTTCCCACAACTGTGCTTGTGCTCCAGCCCTTGCGTTCAGGGATCAGGGAATTGAACCTTTTGCAAATCCTTAAGAAACCTCTGATTAATTACCTGCGTTGTTATTACTGCGTTAAAAATCAGCTCAAAATGCGCATTTACGACCTATAAACTGCGCTTTTTCGCTGATTTTTGCCTCGCACTAACTGCCTCGCAAACATTAATCAGAGGCTCCTTAAATGCTCTATTCTATTCGATTCAGACTCAACCTAACATTGAAGCGGATCAGTAATAGCGGCATTAAGTCTTTCTACCAGCCAGTAGTCTGCAAGCCAGCGCAAGAATACCCCAGCCCATTGCGCCAAATCCAGCATACCCACCACCTGCCGGATTGAATCTACCGCAGTAATCCGATAAGTAAGAGACGCGATTTAGTTGAGATGTTGCTTTCGGTACTCCGAAGGAGTTACGCCCTTGATCTCGCGAAATGCATTATTGAACGGCGTAATTGATTGGTATCCCACAGACAGTGCGATAGTAAGTACTGGAACCGATTTATTCTCCTGATCGGAAAGTGCCTCACTGGCGTCTTCAATACGGTACTTGTGCAACATTGCATTGAAGTTTCTGAAGCCGAGTTGCTTGTTTATAAAAGAACGCAGACGGTATTCAGGAAGGTTTAGTTTCTTTGCCAGCATTGCGATGGTCAGACCCGCTTCTCGATAGAGCCTGCCATCCTTAAAAGCCCGATTGAATGATTCGATATCAAAGGTTTTTACACTTTCCCGCTCTGGCTCTTCTGTCAGTTCTGCCACTTTTCGGATGACATTGCTGAGAGAAACGAAATCAAACCGCATTGAGCCAACCAACATAATCAGCGTTAATATAGCGATGGAATAAACAATTACCGCCTGGCCAGTTGCATCATTGACTGACCCTCCAGGCAAAAGAAAGTTTTCAACGAGCACAACCACGAATATCAAAGCACCTTGCACACCGATAATAAACCAGCGCAAGGCACGACGATCAGCAACCAGATCGGCTCGCCAACCTTTTAATGTCCAATAGATCGCAAAGCCCACAAATACCAGTTGCAGCACACCCATGCTGGTGGAAAGCAATGCTGATCCTTCAGCTGGTACCACGCCTTCTGAGAAATCCAGCAATACCGGCAGAAAATCGAGAAATACCTGCAAAGCGAATGCTGCACCCAGTATCACAGGAAACTTTTGCTGCTCCTGAAAAATCAGAAAGCAATAGATCATGAACAAGCCACAAATGGCATTAATGCCCAGAGTCAGGAGCACACTGATAGCGCTGAGGTCAATACGAAAGTCTGGATCGATATTAGGGCTGGTCATACCATTTAACAGGTAGAAAACCACGAACACGGCCATGATGCCGAAAGCCCGGGCACTGCCAGCGCGAGGGTCGGTCTTGAGATAGCCCGCAGCCAGCAGCAGAACGGACATGATAGCCACGATCTGTGCACCAAAAAGAAGCAGGGAATTGGGCACGTGTCACTTTCCAACGAGTAATCTGAACACTGTTTCGACCATACTAGAAGCCACCACAAATTACAAAGCAGGGCGTGCCCGGGCCTATATGTGCTGTCTTGCAGCCACTTCTGGCCTGAAGTGCCCCGTCACGCTTTGGGTATATCCTGAACCTTGCATTCTCCGGTTAATCTCCCAGCACCGATGTGTTCAAAATTGCCTGATCACGGGCAAATCATGATGGGAAAAACAGCAATAATTCAGAGCATTACATTAATTCTCACTTGCCGGACAATTGATCGATAACATTGCCTGGGACCCCCCATAGTTCTATACTCGCATTAATTGTCGCCTCCGTGCACGGCGTTTGTGCGCTGCCACGATAAAAATAAGAGCGATGAGAACTGTAAAAACCCGTAAAGAAGTAACTCAAGGGAGAAACCATGCGCAATTCATTCCCCAGTAAACGTCGCGGCATCAGCCTGGCTGTAATGCTTGCCAGTGCCAGTATGGCATTGCCAGCAGCCGCACAGGACCAATCCAACATCGAAGAGGTGGTGGTCACTGGTTCTTACATCCGAGGCTCGGCGCTCGATGCCCCGTCTCCAGTTACAGTTGTTGACCGCAGCAGCATTGAGGCACAGGGTGCTGCTGTTATTTGGGATGTCATCCGTAACCTGGAAGTTAACCAGGGTTCAGACACTTCTGTGGCAGGTACTAACGATGCTGGCCAGCTTACCGGTACTGCTTCAGTAAACCTGAGAAACCTGGGTGGTAACTCAACGCTCACTTTGATTAACGGCAAACGCTTCACACCAGCGGCAGTGGTCACCTCTTCTGGTCAGGAGTTTGTCGATCTGAATGCTATCCCACTGGTGATGACAGACCGGGTGGAAGTACTTACCGACGGTGGTTCAGCACTCTACGGATCGGACGCGGTAGCCGGTGTGGTAAACGTGATCATGCGTACTGATTTCGAAGGTCTGGAATTGTATGGTGATATTGGCGGTATTGCAGAAGCGGGTACCGACAACGAACGGACTGTTGCTGGTATATGGGGTTGGGGCAGCGATGACGGTGACACCAACTTTGTAATTTCTGGCGAATACTTCGAACGGGAGCCGGTAGGTGTTGAAGATTCCAGTTGGTATAGTGAAGACCTGACTGCCTATAACGGCCGGGTTGGATCACTGGGAATGCCTTTGCCGCTGGGTGGAGCTCGAGTTAATCCTGCCTACATTAATCAGACCCTCACAGCGCAAAAAGCGGCCGAGCGGGCAGCACTTGGTCTGCCAATTGCTGGTGCTGCGTCGCTGGTATTGTCCGATCCACTTTGTGAGACGCTAAGCGGACCGGAAGGTGCTTTTTATATAGACAATCGTTTTGCAGATTTCGGTAACCCGGATGGCAACTGCAGTGAAAGTACTGTTCCGCATCAGTTTATCGCAGTTGGTGCTGAACGCCTGAGCCTGGCGGGTACTTTTGAACACCGCTTCAGTGACGATGTAGAGTTCTATTCATTCTTCCAGTATTCGGATGCAGAGACGGAGCGAGAAGGCGATGGTCGAACCCGATCACGCTCGGCGCACTTCTTCCTGCCCCCCCCCGGCACTGCGCCACTCACCCCAGCTCAGCCGGTCTTTGCTGCACTTGAGTTAGGTGCTTTTGCCCCATTGTTTGGCATGGCACGTCCAACTATTACCAATTCACCGCTTTCAGTAGAAAACGGCGGTATCGGTACTGCGATGTTTACTACCGGTAACGTCGCTACAGGTTGGCCACGACTAGGTAATACGCTGATTACTGACAACGTGACTTCCGGCTTACAAGCCGGCTTCCGAGGCGAGTTTGAGGTAGCCGATCGTGCTATTGGTTACGACATCAGCGCATCCTGGAGCTACTCCAGCGTTGAGGAGAATTATCTGACTCTGCAGCGTGACCGCACCGAGCTGGCACTGCAGGGCCTGGGTGGACCTGATTGTACTCCGAATGGTGTACCGGGTTTTGATTTCACTAATCCGGCAGTAGACCCACTTGGCGTATGGGCTGGCTTATCTGACAACTTCAACGATGTGGCTTTCCCGAGCTATATTTTAAACATGAGAGAAACGTTCTCTTATGCATTGACCAGTAACAACCATGGTCAGGGTGGCTGTCAGTTCCTGAATCCATTCCTGACAGCTCTAACTGATCCAAATCTTGCAAACTCACAAGAATTGCAGGACTGGATCACTCAAGACGTAATGCGAGCCGACAAGCAAAACAAGCTGTTGGTTATCGACGCTGTGTTCAACGGTGAATTGTTCGAGATGACTGGTGGCACTGCGCAGTTTGCGACTGGCTTTCAATATCGCTCTCGTAATGCGAACTCAGTTGCACCGACTCTGAATCAGCCAGGTATCAATACAATTGCCAGCTACGATGCTGAAGGTAATCCAGCGACATTCCATGAAAACTTCACCAACAACCTCGAGTGTGCGGAGTGTATCTTCAACTTCGATCATGATCGAAATGTGAGAGCAGCATTTCTGGAGCTGTCTCTGCCTTTCGCAGAGAATGTAGAAACCCAGGTAGCTCTGCGTTGGGAAGACTACGGTGAGAATATTGGCAGTGAGTTAACTCCCAAGGTTGCCATGAGCTGGCGACCAATTGACGAGTTACTGATACGGGGTTCATATTCTCAGTCATTCCGTGCACCAAATATTGGTGTGGTATTCGAATCTTTCGAAGCTTTTGGCATTACGGTTCAAGATCCTATCTCTAACCAGTTGGTGCGCGCCGGTATCCTGCCACCTACTAACGAAAACGCCGAACCTGAAGATTCATTTACAGTGGGATCTCCAAACCCGAACCTGGGTAACGAATCAGCAGATACTTACAGCATCGGTTTTCAATGGACACCTGGGGGTGACCTTGATGGCTTGAGCGTAGGTGCTGACATCTGGCGCTTCGAAGTATCTGATCGCGTACTCCCGCAATCGGGACGTGCAGCGATTCAGCCACAGATTGATCTATTTGCTCAGGTTGCTCAGGATCCAAACAACTATATCGAGAATACATCCTATGCATTGGATGCCACTCCTCGGTTTGTTTCCTGCGATCCTAATGCACTTGAGGCGCAGTTTGGCATCGATTCAGATGAGCGCCGTAACTGTGTAGTAGACCCACGTCTCTATGACATTATTCCTGAAATTGATCGACTGGCAGGTGATCTCGATGCTAACCTGGTCACCATCGTACTGCCAGCGGTTAACGCGGGTAATATCGAATTGCAAGGTATCGATGTCAAACTGGGCTACGCCTGGGATACTGACTGGGGTAACTTCCGCTTAGGTTTGGACTACACCCATGTTGATGAGTATCTTGTGAAGAACATTCCTGGATACGAGTTCGGCCTGCAGGAATCAGGTCGGTTTGATGCAGCAGGCACAGAAGGTGAATCACCTCTGGTACGCTCTGTTCCAGACAACAAGGGCAACATCAACTTCAGTTGGTCCCGTGATAATCATCGGGTAGCGATTTTTAATCGCCATATTGGTTCATACGAGGTTCTCAGCCATACAGACTTCATAGAAAACCCTCGTGAGAATCAATTCGATATCGCGCTGGCTAAACCCATGATCGATAGTTACAACACGTGGGACATCCAGTACAATTATACGCACACATGGGGTAACAGCAGCCTCGGATCAACAAACTTCACGATTGGTGTGATTGATGCAACCAATGCAGATATCCCTCTGCATCGTCGTCAAACATTTGACCGATCTGTGTTTGATGCCCGCGGACGTCGCTGGTACGCACGTGCGCTGTGGCAATTCTAATCAGTTGGTCTGACTTGTCTGAAACGAAAAACGGCGATGAGCAATCATTGCCGTTTTTTTATCTGTGAATGTTTAGACTCACTCTGACGGATTACGCAATCGATCCTCTGCCTCTCTCGCTAAACCATCCACAAAACCCATACCCTGCTCTGCCGCATCATATTGATTAAACAAACTGACTGCCCTTGCAGTTTTGCGCCCCATACTCAGTGACTTCTCAAGCAAACTGGCCTCGCCATGCAATTGGAAAATCACATCTGCTGTAAACGCGAAGAAACTGAGAAAAATCTCTCGTTGCATCAAGGTAGAGTTTAATCTGAAATAGCAGAAAGCGTTTGAGCCGGGACCGTAATCCAGTTTTTTGAATGAATTCATCGGCATTTTTCTGAGCCATAACAAATCCTGTAAACGACAAACCCCCAGTTTGAACTGCACATGGAATTAATAAGTAGAGGTTGTAGCCGAAAAAGGTTCGACCACAGACCCCGGGGATTGAGGCCCGCAGTCGAAACCAGGCGCAATTATTGATCAGGGAGACCATAAAGTTCTTAGTGATAAGACGACAATCGGGCTGGAAAGGTTACAGAGCCGTCTACTATTAGCAGTTAGCACTGGAATTTTGATTAATTGTGGAGGCATTGAGAGGGTATTGAGAGGATTTGCCCGTCCCCTACCTCCTTTTTTCATCAGTAGCAGCGGCAGCCTGTGTGTCCAGTACTTCGAAACTCAAACCCGCGTAGCTCTCAAGTCGGCGAAACAAGTCATCACCAAAGATAGCGGCTGGCGTCCATATTCCCCCGCCTTTTTCACCTTTGTCCACATCACGATGCAGGCTGATAGCCGCTTGGGCTAACATTTTCGCCGTGGAACCATATCCGGGGTCTCTATCCCCAGTCACTTTAACTACGATTTGATCGTCCTGATCCGTACGACCATGAATGCGAATATCAAAAAATC
Organism: uncultured Pseudohongiella sp.; assembly: GCA_965198435.1. Classification (GTDB taxonomy): domain Bacteria; phylum Pseudomonadota; class Gammaproteobacteria; order Pseudomonadales; family Pseudohongiellaceae; genus UBA9145. The sequence continues at coordinate 2,443,420 of OZ240664.1, forward strand.
CCTTTTCCTGCTGCTCCGGGCCAGGTCCCTCACCTGGTTTTGGCAGGAAGAATGTAGTGGCCAGCCAACGCAGAGGCTGCAATACCATAACCAATCCGATCAGGCGGGAGCCTCCAGCTAACCGCTTGGCGCGTTTCTCTCCGGCTGTGCCATCACCTGTAAGACTGGCTTCGAAATACTTAAACGGTAAGCCATAGCTTCCATCGGTAATCGCATTAGTGCGTAAAACGATGCGCACATTGATGCCTGCCATAATGAAAGGACCTGACCAGGAATTAAACTCCTCAAGATATTCTGCTCCAGAGACGACGTGTTGCCTGGCTTCATTGCCATGACCTTCCGGGCAGAGTGAATACATGTCTTTCAATTCTTCTCTGAGCTGCGGGTCTTTCGCGGCTTCCTTGTAAAGATTAATTCCGCTGGCAATGGTGCCGCCTGACGCACCGCCCTGCATGGCTTTCACACCCATCCTGACCTGATCACAGGTTCTGCCGAAATGCTCCTGTGCTTTCTGCTGTAGAAATTTCACACCCAGGTCGGACGGAATGGAGTCAAACCCGCAGCAATGTACTATATGCGCACCACTGGCCTTAGCCTTGTCCTCATAAGCCGTAATCATGCGCTTTATCCACTGCGCTTCTCCTGTGAGATCACAGTAGTCTGTTCCAGATTCAGCACAGGCTTTGACTAATAGCTCTCCATACAGCGCGTATGGCCCAACGGTAGAAATAATAACTTTGGCCCGCTCACACAGCCCTTTCATTGCCTCTTCGTCGAAAGAATCAGCAACAATTGTCGGAATGGATTCGGCGTCTGGCCCCAGGGAAGTTTTCAATTCCTGCAGCTTAGTCTCGGAGCGGGCTGCCATCACCCAGGTGAAATTGGGCTCAGTATGCTCATACACCAGGTATCGACACAAAATTTGACCCACAAAGCTGGTAGCCCCGTACACAATCATGTCGAATTCTTTATTAATCATTGCAATCTCTCTAAGTTTCTCCGTGCATTAATCAAGTAAGGCCTCATGTTAACACTTGAAATATGGGCCGGAACAGCAGAGAGATTTGGGATCCATGCACCCCCTGCAGGGAGCATTCAAAGTAAAAACCACATTCTTAGAACGTGGTCTTGCTCTAAGCCCCCTGAAAGGGGACCATAGGAGTGCCTTCTCAGAAGGCACTCCTCGTTATCCCGAATTTAATCCGTTACTTCAGCTCCAGCGACTTCTGTAACTCTTCCTGTTTCTGTTGAGACTTTACGTACTTGCGTATCATCTCAGAATCCACCCCTACAGTATCAACACAATACCCCTTGGCCAGAAGAGATTACCCCAAAAGGGCTTCTTCCTTAAATGCGGAAACGTATTAAAAACCCGAATCGTTGAGCGACCCTTTAACGCACCCACCAACTTCGACACTGAAATCTTCGGCGGAATCTTCACCAACAAATGGACAGGGCCAACTGATACATTCAGCTCAATCACTTCGCAGCCTTGCTGCTCACAAAATATCATTATCGAGCCATCAACTGCTCGACCCATGTGCCCTTTTAATATTCGGTATCTGTATTTCGGTGTCCACACTATGTGATACTGACAGTGCCACAACAGATGCGACGTTCTTTTGAATCTGCTTATGCAGGTTCCTCTTGATTCAAGTTATGGGGATAACTCAGATCAAGCCTGCATGGGCAGCCTCAATCTGGCAGGCTAAGCCAACCCGTAGATGGCCACGTCCTCAGGACGTGGGTTTCAGTTAGCAATAAAAAACGCAAGAATGAGGTTTTATGAATAGGCAAAGACGCGTGCGCTATCTCTGGAGTGCCGGTAGCTCATCCAGATCATAAACTGCAACCCAAACAATGCGGTTGCCGCCAGCAAGTGCAGTGGTTGCACCAGTGCCGGCATACCCAGATGCCCCAAAGTCGCACCCGAAATTACTGATACACCTGTTACCGCAATCATGGCAAAAGTGAATCGTGTCAGGGTATGCATCCAACCCAGGGAAGTTATCAAAAGGTAGGCTAACCAGAGATTGGCAAACAACATCAAGGCCGAAAAGCTGCGGTGCACATAGAAAAACCAGGGCATCGCCTCAATCCAGAGGGGTCGCAGTTCCTCGCCCTGAGACTCTCGGATGATGTCGGTCATTTCCCGAACCTGTGTCCCCATGGCTACCTGCAACACTGTCATTCCCAGTACAACTCCCAACCACATGGAAAATCGTTTATCGATACCAAGCACAGGTTGTGTCGCCATTATCTGACGACGCGATTGAGCAAGCGCAAACAGCAAAGTACCAACAATTGCCAGGGCCATCAACATGTGCAACGTGATCATGCCCGGTTGCAGATTCGAACTGACAACCCTGGCACCCAGCCAACCCTGGAATCCCACCATGAAGAATGCAGCAATAGATGCTACCGCTACGGACTGGTAAAACTTACGCAGCGGCCAGGAAACTAATGCCGTTAGAAAAATAAGAAAACCGATCGTTACCCCAGCTAATCGATTTAAATATTCAGTCCAGGTTTTCACTACATTAAAGCCGGTGTCAGCGTATCCTGAATTTGCGTAGATCTCTTGATAGTTTGCTGGTAGTTGACTCTCAGCCGTAGGAGGAATCCATTGACCAAAGCAAGTTGGCCAATCTGGACAACCCATTCCAGCCCCTGATGCGCGCACACCTGCCCCCACCAAAATCAAAAAGTACACAGCCAGCAATGTAACAGTGGCCAGCTTGCGGAATCGAGCAAGAGCGGCGTCGGAATACTGAATTGAACTCATTACAAAACTATCACTGGATCTAATTGCGTAGGGCGTTAAGCAGCGTCAGAGATGCATATCCATCCATTGGCAGGCCCTGACTCTCTTGATACGCCCGAATCGCAGCTCTGGTTCTTCTGCCTGCTCGACCATCAGGCTCACCAGAATCAAAGCCAATATCGTTTAAACGCTGCTGTAATTCACGCACATCAGCAATACTCATTGCCTGTTCGTTCTCAGGCATGTTCTGAATCTCAGAGCCACCGGTATAGCGATCAGCCAAATGGCCCACAGTCAGCGCGTAAAAAGTTGATGGGTTGTATGCCATGGTAGCGCGGAAGTTAGCGTAGGCCAGAAACGCCGGGCCCTGAGCACCCGAAGGTAAAATTATTGAGGCTTCCATGCCCGCTGCAACAGGAATTGGCAAACCATCAGTTTGTGCGACACCCAGGTTGCGCCAGTCCTGTAAAGGTTTTCTAGTGCCAGTACCAGCCAAACTGAAATCGAAATTAGCGGGCAGCACTACTTCTCTTCCCCAGCGCTCATTTCCCCGCCAACCAGACTGGGACAGGAAATTGGCTGCACTATGAAAGATATCAGGCAAGCTATTCCAGATATCTATACGACCATCGCCGTCACCATCGACACCATAGCGATAAAAAACACTGGGAAGAAATTGCAGCTGGCCCATAGCACCCGCCCAGGAACCGCTCATTCTTTCCGCCTGGATATGTCCTTCGTCAATGATACGGAGAGCCGTTAAAAGCTCACGTCGAAAAAAGTCTGCCCTCCTTGGATCATAAGCCAGCGTGACCAGTGCTTCTAATACACCAAACCCACCAGTAGTACGCCCATAATTACTTTCAATGGCCCAAAATGAAACCAGATAGTGGGGCTGCACTCCGTATCTTCTTCGAACCTGATCCAATAACACGCCATGTTGCTGCAGCAACTCCTGCCCACGACTTATTTGACCCGGAGTTACTCGCAGTCCCAGGTAACGAGTAAAAGTCTGCACAAATTCAGGCTGCGAGTTGTCAAATTCCAGCACACGTTCTACTGGTTGCAGCTCATCAAGGGCAGACAGCGCAACATCACCGATACCTTGCTCACGTGCTTCAACGCGCAAATCGGCAAGCCAGGCAGCAAAGCTTTGATCCCGGCGATCCTGCGCAAATGCTATGGTGTTAAGGAATAATAAGTTAAGGAAGAATAAAAAGGCCAAGAGTAAGCGGAAACGCATACGCCTATGATAAAGGATAGCTGTCCAAAGTTAAATCTGCGGTAGCTGTATATGCGCCAGTTCAAACATAATACCGCCCCCTGATTCAGGCAGCAGCAGTGGTGTTTATGCAGTTAGTTGGAAACCCTTCGCACGCAGCATGTCTGGATCAATGTGCTGTAACTGAGTCTGGTAAGCCAGGGAATTAGATAAGCGTAACCAGGTCACATTCCGCTACGGAATAAGAACAGCAATAGTTAACCCCATCAGCCGGAAAAAGCGTGGCCAGAAGGGAATAGAAAAGGAGAAATTGTGAACCAGCACCAGGAATTCTAAAGACGTCGGGGAGTCCCTGGGATCGTGCTATATAAGCACATCCATTCGAGATGGGAGGATTTTAAACTATTACCTGGCACTGTCTGACAAGAACCGCCACTCATGCTCAGTTACATCGGGAACGATGTTAACACCGGCACTGAACTTAAAAGGCACACCGATGCCGCATGGGATAATGCATCTCTACATAACATAAGCCTTATACCCTTGGGATGGAGCCTCCACTTTCTGTGACCCTGTAAAAATTTCTGTGTAACTGCCAAGGTTAAATGTAGTCTGCCAAGCGGCCTTCGAACTCGATCATAAATCTATTCAAGGCCAGCTTCCAGTTGCGGACTGGCATGGTCCACTTTTTCGACGCCTCCTGGATCACCAGGTTGTCTACAGGTTCGAGTCTGTCTGGCTGTCCAGCAATTCAGCCAGTTTTTCAGTGGCTACCATTTCCACTTACCGACCGGCAACCATCATGCCGACTTGTAAACCTGTCGGCACATTGCCTATGCCCTTTACCGGCTGCGCGGAAGTTGATGCAGTCCCAGCTTCAGTATTGCCAGGATTCCCGGGCGAGGCTCCGATACTGCGCATGAGAGTCTGCCTATCGTGGAAAACATTCGCTGTGAATGCGTTGATGCTTCCTCGCCCAACCAGTTCTTCTCTTTATTAAGGAGCCTCTGATTAATGTTTGCGAGGCAGTTAGTGCAAGGCAAAAATCAGCGAAAAGCGCAGTTTATAGGTCATAAATGCGCATTTTGAGCTGACTTTTAACGCAGCAATAACAACGTAGGTAATTAATCATAGGTGCCTTAGATTCATCGATTCGAGTACCGAAGAACATGGGGTCCAGACCGGTTGTACAGCACAACTATCCATGAATGTCGCAGTTTCTGGCATGGATCATACCCTCTATCGCGGTAATGGCTCCCAAGTCTTCTTACTGAACGAGGCTCAAACTACTGTAATCTAAAGGAATTACGCAGCCGGATTTTTCCATCACTAAATGATCGAAATTCACTCCGAACAATACCTTAAACCGCTCAAGCACTTCGCGCTTCTTATCAAATAATTCCTGCCCTTCAGGCGAGGTGGCGGTGAAATTACGCATGGCAACCGCAGCCTCATCCAATGCTTCAGGCACCATCGGACAAACCGCTGCACTCATCGTGTCGCAAATACCAAGAATGATGTCCTTTGTTGCAGCCATTATTTTCGATTCTCCCTCAGACCAGGATTATTGCAGGTTAAAATATCACCAGAGACAGGCACATTATTGTGAAACCAGATACAAGTGTTGAACGCTACCTGCCGGAGAACTTTCGGTCTAGCTCCAGCCCTCTGCAGACCTCGCAAATCCAGTTTTCAACCTAAACCAGCGAGATTGATTCCCGCTCCAACCTGGCGCACACTGCAAGCATAAGAACTTTACTATTTGCACAATAGTTGTCCCCAGTAACAGGAGTACAGGCAAAATTCATGAACTCACCCGAGTCCCACTTAACAGGCCAGTTCCTCGCATTGATGTTTTGCGGTGCTGCTTTGGCCAGCCATCTCAGCGCCCAGACATTGGTCGGGGAAACAGCAAGCACGGCCCGCGCAGCCAATGGTCAATACATTAGCTGGAAGGAACATATTATCGATGATCCACAAATCGCGGGGTTTAATCTCAGTGGCAGCGATGGGCTGGAAATGGCGGATCTGGATCAAGACGGCTTTGAGGATATCGTTTCAGTACATGAATTCGATTCCACTTACGATTCTGCTGCATACGACGATGGGGTCGATGTTCCTCTTGATGGCCACGTTCGCATTGCATTTGGTTCTGCCGACCCAGATCAATGGGTGAATATAACAGTCGCCGAAGGCACCGATTCCCCTGCACCGGAAGATGTAGATATAGCGGATATCAATGGCGATGGGTTTCTTGACATTGTGGTTGCAGCGGAACTCTCCCATCTTATTTATCTGCAAAACCCCGGTGACCATGCACGATCGGCAATCTGGCCAAGACTTATTCTGCCAATGACGCGCAATAAAGGGTCTTTTATTCGCGTATTCGTCGCAAACCTGGATGCTGAAGGACCACCGGAAATCATTGCACCCAATAAAGGCGCTCAGCGTCCCGGACCAGCCGATTATGCTCGCTCAACAGCCGTTTCCATTTATTCACTTGATGGTGACCCGCTGTTAGAGTCGAGCTGGCAAGAACAAATCATAGGGCATTACAGCATTCCGCAGAACAGCGAACCCGTTGATCTGGATTTAGATGGTGACTGGGATATTGTGGTGGGCACGCGGGGCGAAAATCGCCTTCTGTGGTTTGAAAATCCCGGCGATGGCAGCTTGCAGTTCAAGGAGCACGCCATAGGAATAGCAGGCAGGCCAATGTCCGGCTTTAACCTGGAATATACTGATCTAAGCGGCGACGGCCTTCCAGATATTATCGGCAGAGCTGGTAATGGCCTGGGCTGGATTGAACAACCCAAACGTAAAGGAGATGCCTGGAACGAATTCGCAATCGGTACATTCATGCCTGACAGCATTACTGGCCTGGAATTGGCTGACATCGACAGTGATGGTGATATCGATGTTATGTCAGGGAGTTATAGTCGAGGCCCTCGCACTGGCGATGGTGATGTTGACGAGCGTGATGCGCTGGGGCGTTTAGGCTGGTTCGAAAACCCCGGCGATGCCAAACAGGAATGGATCCGACACGATATTTCCAGGCGCAAACGGGGGATGTTTGACAAATTTATAGCCAGAGATTTAGACAATGATGGTGATATAGATTTTGTAGGAACCCGGGGCAATAGCACTCCCTTCGATGGCGTATTCTGGCTGGAACAAGTTCGATCAGATTCTCCCGTTGCGGCATTTCAGGCAGCGCGAAACGCCGAGAGTGAAGAGATGCCATTACCTTAAAGAACAAAAGCAAGTAAACAAAAGGATATAAAATTATGAAAATGAAAGATCAGATTCAATATTTATGCCTTTTTATATGCATTCAGATAACGTAAAGCACAATCATAAAATGGCATATAGCAAGCAATATCGTGAAAGATACGAAGCAAAAATACATCCATTACTTTTACATGACATTTCTGATCCTAAAATAGGGTCAGAGCAAATTGAATTATATTTTCCAGATTTAGAAGTAGATCAATATCTAAGGGGCCTCTGATTAATGTTTGCGAGGCAGTTGCAGTTAGTGCAAGGCAAAAATCAGCGAAAAAGCGCAGTTTATAGGTCATAAATGAGTATTTTGAGCTGATTTTTAACGCAGCAATAACAACGCAGTTAATTAATCAGAGGTTCCCTGATATTACAATCAATTATTTCTACTATGGTTGGATATAGAGATAAATACAACAAGCTTAAAAGTGAGAAGGAAAATGAAAAAGTTATCAGCAAATGAATTACTACCAGCAAATAATGCAATGGTATGGGCACAATAATTCTGTTTACACCATCCACATTTGGATGTTAATGAAAGTGATATATGGGCATGATTTGCTAATGCCATGGCAGCACAGGAAAGGCTGTCGAGACGGTTTGAGCCTGGGCGATAATCACTGCGCCACTGACAATGAAATACGCCCCAGATGAAATCGTCATGAATTCGCAATAAACTGTTTCTATCGTATACAGTTTTGAGTCCTGGTGGTGAGCCCAATGGGTATAGAAAGAAAGTACAATCGATCAATCTCACGACGACATTTGTTGCAAATTGGAACGCAACTCGCAACCGCCCTCTCTCTCGGTGCAGTTCCAGGCATTTCTCATAGCGACTCCAGATCACTAAGCTCATTACCTGCCGACCCATTCGCGCTTGGCGTTGCATCCGGCGATCCCACTTCAGATTCTGTGGTTTTGTGGACAAGGTTAGCCCATGATGTATTGCGGGAAGCAGGCAGCCAGAACGATGTCCTGGATGTTAGATGGGAATTGGCATCAGATGCAGATTTCAACCGTATAGTCAGGACAGGATCCATTGCCGCTACCCCCGATCTCGGTCATTCAGTCCATGCTGAGGTCAGAGGTTTGCATGCCAATTCAGACTATTTCTTTCGCTGGCATATAGGCAACGCGACCAGTCCAATTGGACGCACCAGAACTGCCGCCCACGCCGATGCGGATATTCAGAGCTTCCAGTTTGCATTTGCTTCCTGCCAACAATATGAATATGGCTTCTATACCGCATACCGGCATATGGCCGAAGAAAGACTCGATCTGATTGTGCACCTCGGTGACTACATCTACGAACGTAGCTGGGGTGAAAACCTCGTGCGTGCTCACGAAGGGTCTGAAATATTAACCCTCAATGATTATCGTGCGCGCTACAACACTTACAAGTCGGACCCTGATCTGCAGGCAGCACATAGCTCTGCTCCCTGGGTGGTCACCTGGGATGATCACGAAGTCGATAACAATTATGCAGCAGAAAGTGCAGAAGACGATCAAACCCCTGAACAACTATTGATGCGTCGCGCCGCCGCTTATCAGGCCTTTTATGAATTCATGCCCATTCGGTTACCAGTAGGTCGGCAAGGTCCCAATATGCCGATTCATCGACGCCTTCGATTCGGTAAGTTAATGGAAATGAACGTGCTGGATACACGACAGTATCGCAGCGATCAGGCGTGTGGGGATGGGCGCAGGCAAAGTTGCGCGGCGCATCGCGACACTGGTCGCACGCTGCTAGGCAACGCTCAAAAAGACTGGCTCTACAATTCTCTCGCTACGACAGATGCAACCTGGAACGTATTGGCTCAACAGATAATGATGGCAGGTTTACGTTCCCGCGATGAAAACGGGAATGAACTTTGGCCCATGGACATCTGGGACGGGTACCCCCATGAACGAGAAGAGTTACTGCACTTTATGGATGAAGCTGGAACTCCAAATCCTGTAGTGCTTACAGGTGACATCCACTCCAATTGGGCGGCAGATTTAAAACTGGATTTCGATGACCAGGCATCGAAAACTGTTGGCAGTGAGTTTGTGGGCACTTCCATTACCTCAGGTGGCGACGGCAGTGACATGACTGAATATGGTGCTGGGTTGCTAAGCAATAACCCCCATGTGAAGTTTTACAATGCACAGCGTGGCTATGTGAAGGCGACCTTGACGCCAGAACAATGGTTATCAGAATACAAAGTGCTGAATAAAGTCACTGAAGTCGGCGCACCGATTGATACACGCAAACGCTTTATAGTAGAAGCTGGTCAGCCAGGTGTTCAGGACGCGTAGCTTAAAACTTAGGAGCCTCTGATTAATGTTTGCGAGGCAGTGAGTGCAAGGCAAAAATCAGCGAAAAAGCGCAGTTTACAGGTCATAAATGCGCATTTTGAGCTGATTTTTAACGCAGCAATAACAACGTAGGTAATTAATCAGAGGTTCCCTTATTGACTCAGGCTCTATAGCGTTCAACGAATCTTTTTAAGATCTTGCGTGAATGAGGGACATCTTCCCTGGCAATTTTTGCAATTAAATAATCAGCTTCTTCCGCTGGAAAGTAACCATGATGTTTGTAGGCATGAATACGCACAGTAAACCCCTCCGCGTCCCCTTCCGGATGGAACTGCGTAGCATAAACATTGGCACCTATCCGGAACATCTGTACTGGACAGCCTTCCCCTTTAATAAGCAGGGTCGCACCAGCAGGCACTTCGTCGCAGGATTCTTTATGCCCTAGCAACACACGTATTTTTTGCGGTAAACCTTTTAATAATGGGTCTTGTTTGCCAGCTTCTGTTATCGAAACATCAACCCCGCCAACACCTTCACCATACTTTGTGGAGATGGATGTTCCGCAATAAGCACCCAGTAAGCCGTTGCCCGAACAACAGCCTAAGAAAGGAAAGTCTCTGGGAACCAGTTCTTCAAACAATCTATGAAAATCAGCTTCAATACGGTTTTGCAGAGGAGTCTTTTGTTGCTTTGGTGTCGAGATATCGAAAGGACTTCCACCCGCAATAATGCCTGAGTAGCTATCGAAGTTGATATCAGGTAAGGCTGATTGTTCTATCCGGAAGCGTTCGATTTCGTCGTTATCCAAACAGCCAAACTGTTTAATCTTTTCAAGCTCACTGTCAGACGTATCATCTTCTGGTCGCAACTGAATAATCAGAAATGGTTTACTCACGCATCCTATCCATAGATTCTTTTTTAGAGTTGGTTTATGCAGAAATCCATATCCAGATGTAATCACCCACCTATTCGGTCCTTCTTAACTGATCTGCCAGGCGATATGCGACCAATGCGCCAGGAAAATCAGTCCTGGAACTTCCAATCTGAACCACAATGTACTGCTTACCCTCATGCATATAAGTCATCATGCCGTACTGCCCTGGTGCAGGAAGCGGAACCTGTCCTATCAATTCCCCCGTAAACTTGTTTCTAGCATTTAAAGTTAATGGGGCATCTGGCTCCATTTGTGCCATTCCTTCACTTAAGGCACGGGTCTGAATTAATAAATCTCCCGCCACCATCTGAATTGACCAGCCGGTACCACCGCTGTTAGGTACATCCACTCCCTGAAGACGAGGATGGTTAACAATCTGCGCTGGTGTTTCACCGATAGGGATTGACCAAAGTTTGTCACCACCGTTCATATTGTAAGCAGTGAGCTGATTGTTCATACGTTTATACAACGGCAACCCATCTATGGTCGGCAGACCTCCCCCTCCTCCGGGTAACCAGGCTGCAACTGTAGTTCCTGTTGTTGGCGTGCTGTTAGGCGTCGCACCTCCTTCTCCGGGCTCCGGGTAGTTGGGATTGTCGCGATCTCGACCGTTAGTCGGGCGCATAAATCCTGGAGCAAAACAATTCCGCCTGTGGGAATTGAACATCAGACCAGTGGCAGGGTCGGCAACTGGCGGATGGGGAATTACATTGCCAGCCCCAAGACAACCAACATTATTAATGTACTCACCTTCATAGGTATCAGGCAAAGCCGGCACATAAAGCCCACCCAATCGAAAGCCGCTAAGAATCGTTAATGCCTCTTCCTTAAGCTCAGGCGTGTAATCAATGACAAACTCTTCCGTAATGCCATTGATAACAATCGAATCCACCGGCTCTGGCCAGGTGGGGTAAGGCTGGGTTGGACTAGTGTAATTCCCCGGCACCTCCGTTTGGATCACTGGCCTGTCTTCAATCGGCCAGATCGGGTCACCGGTTTCCCGATTGAAAGCGAAAACCAAGCCTTGCTTGGTGTTTTGAATTACGGCGGGAATACGCTGCCCGTCTACATCGATATCCATCAGCATAGGTGGTGCGGGCAGATCATAGTTCCATTGATCGCTGCGATGAATTTGAAAGTGCCAACGCCTCTCGCCGGTAGCAACATCCAAGGCAAGCAGGGAACCACCAAACAAATTATCCCCTGGACGATGACCGGTATAGGCCTGCACTGTCGATGCATTAGTCACTAAATACACCAACCCCAATTCAGGGTCAGCGGATGCTGGAGCCCAGGTGGACATATCCCCAGAGTAGCGCCATGCATCGTTATGCCAGGTTTCGTGACCAACTTCCCCTGGACGCGGGATCACATGAAATTTCCAAAGTCTCTCGCCGGTTTCCGCATCGAATCCCATGATGTCGCCCGGCACATTTTCGATTCGTGTTTGACCGTAGCTGGGTTGATGACCTACCAGCACAACCACCACACCATTTACAACGATTGGGGGAGCCGAAGCTGTCACCATGCCTAGTTCGCGGGGAATGCCATAGTCCGCATCATACTCGCCGCCAGCCACAACATAGTCCTCCCAGGGCCCCCACCCTTCCACTAAGTGTGGAATCAAATCAATGACACCAGTTTCCGGATAAGAACCAACCGGAAATTTGTTTCCCCAGTTTTCCAGAGGTCTTCCGGTTTCGGCATCAAGTGCCCAAAGAAAAAAGCCTGGCGTTGTTATATAGACAACCCCTCTTCCATTCACTTCTGCGTATGCAACTCCCTTACCATAAGCCTGCCTGGGCGATCGTTGATGCCGAATTGTTTCTGGTTCACGGAAAGTCCAGAGGTTCTCACCAGTCGCCGGATCAATAGCAATAACTTGCCGCCTTGGCGTCGCTACAGTGTAGAGAGTCCCATCCACATACACCGGTGTAGAACGGGAAAAATAGTCTGGATTCGGACCGAAGTTATCGCTTCGCCACAGCCAGGCCTGTTCCAGCTCTTCGAAATTCTCCGCATTGATTTGATTGAGTGGGGAAGACCGTGTATGCCCTGCGTCACCACCCAAATAACGCCACTCGCCATTTTCCGTGCCAGGCAGTCCCTGCCCTTCAGCAGACAAGGCCGTTAGCGAAGAAAGGACAACAAAAGATAAAAGTGGGTGTGATAAAGGACGAACCAGGGCTTTAAACATAGTGCCAGCTTTGATGACTATAATTGCTATAAAAGTGCTGCAGACAGTAATTTAAAGAGTGAAAGGGGTCAAGCCAGATGTCTATGGCACAGCGATAAATTGCTGCGCTTGAAGAACCTGCTCTCAACCCCTGGCACGAGGCGCAGTATTGATTTTAATTTCCGTTGCAGGTAACAGGGTAAGCTGGGCATTGGGAACAACCGCTTGATCGTTTGCCAGAGAAAAATCAAAGCGCTGACCGATTGAAGCCGACACAGGCATAGACTCTAAAGTAAACTCTAAGGAGCCTCTGATTAATGTCTGCGAGGCAGTCAGTGCAAGGCAAAAATCAGTGAAAAAGCGCAGTTTACAGGGCATAAATGCGCATTTTGAGCTGATTTTTAACGCCGCAATAACAACGTAGGTAATTAATAGGTAATTAATCAGAGGTTCCCTAAAATAGAGAAACGACTGCCAGTATACCAGTATGAAGATGCCCGCCCACACCAAATGGAAGAAAAGCATCTCCGCACCATTCACGGGAAAACCGATTTGAGTCAAATTTTTTCGGATCACTCCAAACCGCACCCGCTGCTGGTGTTTCAGTTACGGTTTATCCCGGTATCTCTGTTCGACGTCGCATGAGTGGCGTCCTGCAATACGCAGTTATACATCCATATAGTGTAGAAATTTATCGCATCCTGGAAGGCAGCGGCACCCTTTTAACAGGAGGTTCATTGCGTTTACCGCTGGCAGATTCTCACAACGAAGGTGTAGTACGAACAGAGCATAGAATTGCAGGAGGTTTGGAAAGGCAGGTCAATGCTGGAGACATTCTGGTCATTCAACCAGGAACTCCTCATTAGTTTTCCTCATTGGTTTACATCGGTCGATGGAGAATCGATTACTTATATGGAATCAAGGGTGCGGATCAGTACCACACCCATTCAATTCCAATAACTTGAAATTAGCGAATTGCCTGCGCAATGCCTTCTACAGTAGATGCCAGGCGGAGATAACGCATTCGAGTGTTACCGACGCGTGAATCTGCTTCACTTTCAAATTCCTCAGCAAGATCCCGTAATGAATTTGAGACACTTCGACCCGTATCATTTCCGTCCATCAACGCTTGTGCGCGATCCAGTGCCTCAGTGAGCAACTGCGATTGGGCCGGGTCAATCGCACTATCTCTCAGTAACTGATCCTGATAAGCGCGAGCTACTACTGGCACATCTGGCCATACGACCAGGGTTTGAGTTTGGGCATTCACCGTACCTTTTAGCTCTGGAAGTGAAGCCGCTGCAATTTCACTTTCTGAAATATAGTCACTGGGCTGCATCTCGAACACATCCAAACCTCGGGAAATTTCAGTGCCGTAGATATGACCCGCATACCAATACGTTGACCAATAACCTCCAGTGATCAATTCCTCTGTGTCTATCGGCCCACGATCAAAGTAGGCAATTTCCACTGGGTTTGCAGACTCTGAGAAATCGACAACTGAAACCCCACCTTGATACCAGGCTTGTACGAACAAATCTCGGCCAGGAACCGGGATTAAGGATCCGTTGTGAGCTACACAGTTTTCTGTATCTGTTTGCGGTGCCGACATTTTATAGTGACTTCGAAACTGTAACCTGCCATCAACAATGTCATAGAAAGCATCCGCACCCCAAGTCAGCGGATCCTGTGCACGGCAACGCGGTCGACCGCCACCGCCCCACTCATCAGTGAAAATAACTTTAGTACCCTCATTATTGAATGTCGCAGAGTGCCAGTAAGCAAAACCCGGGTCTATCACCTGGTCCAAACGCTGTGGATTCGCAGGGTCTGAAATATCCATAAGGATGCCATTTCCAGAACAGGCACCTGCTGCTAATCCAATGTCGGGAAAAGTGGTAATGTCATGACACTGGTTAGTCTGGCTGGTGGTTTGAGTGCCTTCACCATGATCTCCGCCATCCCAAAGACCTGCGATAGTGCCAGTATCGGGATCAGAAAAAATAAACGGACGATTTATGATGCGGGCAGCGCCTGGGTTATCTTGTGGAATCTCAATCACTTCAATTCGGAATAGCGCCGAATCAGGATCTTCAAAAGGTGAGTCGTTGGAACAACCTGCCAATTCCTCATCATCGCGCACGCGGCTTGTACCGGAAACGTAAACATAAATGTTGCCATCATTGGCTGCCTCACGGGCAACGGTATGTGTATGGGAACCACGGCAGGTTTGCACAGCACCAACCTGGGTTGGATTGCTATGGTCACTCACATCAAAAATTCGAATACCCCTTACCCGTTCCTGGCTCACGGGATCAGGCACTCCCTCAAGTCCGCAATCCAGTCTGCCTCGCACTTCCTGC
Organism: uncultured Pseudohongiella sp.; assembly: GCA_965198435.1. GTDB lineage: Bacteria > Pseudomonadota > Gammaproteobacteria > Pseudomonadales > Pseudohongiellaceae > UBA9145. Next base: position 2,458,459 of record OZ240664.1, read on the forward strand.
ACGGACATGATCAGCAGATCACCTACCAGCGAAACGTCACCCTGCCCACCAGGGCACACGACTGAAGCAACATGTTCAGGTGCTGAAGGGTTACTGATGTCATAGGTATTGAAGCCGTGATAATTGCCAGCGATTAAGTAATCTCCAGAGAAAAGTAAATCGGTATTGGAAAAGCTCAAGAGTGCGGGTCTGGGATCAGAATTTTCATCTTCCTCCTCATCTTCCGTTGGAGTCTCTGGAGCATCACCCTCTGCTGCTGCATGCTCAGCTTCGATTTCTGCCAATCGACGCGCTGATAATCCAGATGGGCGATCAGGATCGAAAAAACCAGCAGGCTTCGGTAAGGATGCTATGACACGCATATTAAGCGCGGCTTCACCTGCATCTCTGAATCCGGCAGTAAGCCCCACCCGAGGGTCCGGATTCAGACTTGCCAGCACTGCGTCCATTCTTTCTATTTCAGATGTTTGATCAGATTGTATATCCACAGTGAATTCGTAGAGCAATGGATCTTGCGCAGACCCTCTTTGATCTAACAACGTCTCTACCATATCAAGCGCGCCTTGATGGTGATCTATCATTCCTTCTAAATAAAGGCGATCGAATTCAATACCATTCGCCGCTGCAAGCGCGTCCATCTGTTCATCTGTCAACATTCCTGCCATACGCATAAAAGAAGGATCATGATGCGCATCTTCCGGGGTTGCCTCCAAACCTCGGTCGCGGAGCCACCCCTGCATCATTTGAATTTCATCATCCTGCGACAGGGTAATCCGCTCAGCGACTGCCAATACCAGATCATTGTTAGTCCGCCCTTCAGCCAGTGCTGACATTTCTTTGGCTTGAGTATGGTGAGGAATCATGCCCTGCAGGAAGCGAATATCACCCAGGGAATACTCCTGGTTTGCCAATTCGGAAGCTTCTTCTGCTGTTATGATCCGGCTATCCTGACCCGGCGCTCCAGGCTGAATAATTGGAACCTGGGCATTAACCGAGCTGCCAAGCAGTACAGCGCTTAGGAAGGCAAGCCCAAGGTTAATTAGATATTTTGCTTGTAGATGAATGACATTCAGTATCATGAGGCACTCCAGCTCACTCCGTCCCGAAAAGAAAAGAACTGGCATTGTACCCTTTGTGAATCTAATGTGAATTGGTTTACAGGCCCCTGTTACTCAGCTTGTCATTACCACCAATAGGTGGTTGCAAAAGGTTGTTTTAACTACATTTTTTAAAATGCTTAGGTGAACAGTTAGTTAAGGAGCCTCTGATTAATGTTTGCGAGGCAGTTAGTGCAAGGCAAAAATCAGCGAAAAGCGCAGTTTACAGGTCATAAATGCGCATTTTGAGCTGATTTTTAACGCAGCAATAACAACATAGGTAATTAATCAGAGGTTCCTTAAGCAATTAGTTGAGCAAACAGAGCATCTATAACCCTAAAGATTAATCTCAACCCGTTACGAAAAATTCAAAGAGAATTCTCGGGCGCTCTCTACAGGTCTGTCTTGCTGACAATGATGGTATAATCCAGCTCCCTTTCTGCAAGACCCGCTCGACCGCACACTTCCGGCCTGGATTGAGCCCCAACACCAGAAGGAAATTATGCAGAAAATTGATAAAGAAAATCTGCGACCTGTGCGCACATTGAATTTACTCTCCGCAAAGGAGATACAGGGCTTAATGTCTTCACAGGATCAGGTGCACCGATTGTTTCGTCAATGTGCACTTGCTGTATTAAACGCTGGCAGCGACCATGATGACGTCGAAAGCCTGCTGGAAACCTGTCATGATTTTGAAATTACCGTAATTCCACAATCACGTGGGCCAATTCTGTCTGTCAAAAATGCACCGGCCACGGCCTTTGTAGACGGCAACATGATTCGCGCTGTTCAAGAACATCTTTTCTCTGTGTTGCGCGACGTGGTTTATGTTAACCATTCACTTTCTGGCACTTATGATCTTGCAAGTCGCCACGGTATTACTGATGCAGTCTTCGACATTCTGCGCAATGCAGATATCGTCAGGCCAAACTTACGCCCGGACCTGGTGGTTTGCTGGGGTGGGCATTCAATTAGCCGCTCTGAATATGACTATACGAAAGAAGTTGGTTATGAGCTCGGACTGCGGGGCCTGAATATTGGAACCGGTTGTGGCCCTGGTGCCATGAAAGGCCCAATGAAAGGCGCTGCTATTGGTCACTCCAAGCAATTGCAGGAATTAAGACGCTATATAGGGATTACTGAGCCTGGAATCATAGCCGCTGAAGCACCTAATCCTATAGTCAATGAACTTGTTATTCTGCCTGATATTGAAAAACGACTGGAAGCGTTTGTTCGTTTGGCACATTGCATTATCGTTTTTCCAGGCGGAGCAGGTACGGCGGAAGAATTACTTTATCTGTTAAGCATTCTTATGCATGAACGCAATGCCGATCACCCTTTTGGTGTAATTCTTGCGGCAGCAGAAGAAAGCAGAGGCTATTTCCAGGCAGTTGATGCTTTTATCCGAGAAACGCTTGGAGAAGAAGCAACCAGGCACTACGAAATTGTAATTGGCGATGCAGCTGAAGCCGCAAGACGGGCGAAACACCATGTTATTCAATGCCGTAAAGACAGAATGAAAACCGGTGCGGCCTATGGTTTTAATTGGGAACTGTATATCCCGACGGAATTGCAGTATCCATTCGAACCCACTCACGAAAACATGTCAGCCCTGCAACTTGACTCCAGCCTCTCAGCTTTCCAGCTCGCTTCTAATCTGAGAAAAGCATTTTCCGGCATCGTTGCCGGCAACGTGAAACCATTTGGTATCAAACAGATAAAGAAGCATGGACCCTATCGCATGCAGGGCGAAGAGAAAATCATGAAATTGTTGCAATTTCTTCTCGACTCTTTCGTTCAGCAGCGCCGGATGAAACTTGATTATGAGAGCTATGAGGCCTGCTGGCGCATAGATTAGTTTGAAGGTTGCTCGTTACAGCGCAACGAATATTCATCTTGCATCACAACCATGCGGCCTTTTGATTGCGCAATTTCTTCCTCCTGGTCTTCGGTGAGAGCACCAAACCCAGGTATGATTAACAGGTTTAATGCTATATCCCAGTTTCTGGAAGCAATCTGCTCTCCTGTTAAATTCTCTAGGGAACCTCTGATTAATTACCTACGTTGTTATTGCTGCGTTAAAAATCAGCTCAAAATGCGCATTTATGACCTATAAACTGCGCTTTTTCGCTGATTTTTGCCTTGCACTAACTGCCTCGCAAACATTAATCAGAGGCTCCCTAGATTGCTGATTTCTTGATCCATTTGCATTTCAAGAGTTGAGCAGGACATGTTTACATATAGAGCACGGGATACTGCCGCTGGTTGGATACTTGAAGGGCTTGCTGCACAGCCAGCTAATATGGTGATGATCAGTATAAAAGAGGTGAGGGGTTTCAATTAAACTTACTCAACTTGTTATTTTTAGTACGAGGCCCCGGCTTACACCTAATTCCGTGCAATTCCGTGGTTATTCAATTTGATCGTCAGTCAGAATAATTCGTATCAGTCGCTCATTAATACTGCGGAAATCAAATAGATAAATCGATTTAAGGAACCTCTGATTAATTACCTACGTTGTTATTGCTGCGTTAAAAATCAGCTCAAAATGCGCATTTATGCCCTGTAAACTGCGCTTCTTCGCTGATTTTTGCCTTGCACTAACTGCCTTGCAAACATTAATCAGAGGCTCCTTAAGCTGTTGGATCGGCGAATTCTTGCCTGCTCGAATTAGTTGCGTATAATACCTCGCCTTGATTGGGTCTGTAGCTCAGTTGGTTAGAGCGCACCCCTGATAAGGGTGAGGTCGGTGGTTCAAATCCACCCAGACCCACCAACTGATCAAGCCTGGCGGAATCCAGAAACCTATCTTCAGTTCTCCAGTCTTCAACCACAGATTGAAGTCGTTCAAACCCAATAACAAAGTTTCCATACTGGCACCTGTGTGCTGCCAACCTGGATGGTTTACAAACGCACAATAGTCTGCAAATAAAAATAGTGGCTGTCTCCCTTATTCACTAAATCCATATAGGGACCGGCGCTAAGCCAGGTATAACCACCATCAATAGTTAATTTGTTACCTGGAATATGCCAGCGAACCCGGGTTTCCAATTGAGTACCAACATTGTCCTCTTCCAGGCTCCCTGGATGCCTGTAACGTGTTGTGCTCCAACCTTGAGTCGGCTCATCTAAGGAATATTCCTGCAGCCTGATATAAGCATCCACATTGCTTGCTGGCTGTAAATTCAACATGAGGCCAGGTGAATCAACATTGAATCGCTGAAAAGCACGAAAATTGCCTGTTGGCCCGAAGTCTGGACGCGGCACACCATAAAAGTGATCAAAATTATTTGATTCATCATCTACAGGATTTTCATCTCCGCTGGCCAGGTGATACAAAAAACTAAAGCGAGGACTCCAGGCCGCTTCAAAACTGTAGCCAAGGTTCAAAAAGAAATAGTAGGCTCGATGATCTCTCAGCTCACCGTCAACACTTAAAGACGGCGCGTCACCCCACTGATACAAGCCTTCCAGCTCATAATGCCAGGCAGAAGGCGAAGGACTGCGCAATACCCGCACACCCGTTCCAAGAATATCGAAGCGCTGATTGGCTGCCTGCTTACGGTTTTCCTCAAGGCCGAGAATATAAGCTTCAAAGCGATCCGATTGAGCACCCAACGTCGTTTCTAATCTCGCACCCCAGAAGATTTTATCGCTGGATTCTTTATCCAAACGTGGCTCGTTGTCTAAATGATCGCCCGAGACGCGACGGATTACAGGCTGTGTGTAAAACAGCTCAAATGCCTTGTTACCACTTTCTAACCTCGCTTGAATTCCGCCAAATGAGTTAATTGTGTTGCGGTAACGATTACGGGCAACAAAGCGGCGACTGCCCTGATCCATAGTGAAGCGGCCTGTTTTGATAAAGCCTTCATCGTTATCACTAAAGACACCAGCAATCGGAACAGAGATATTGGCCTGAAGTATATCTATTGGATTCGTTGTAAAACTGTCTAATGGGGTATCGCCGTCACCCAGGTAGGTGCGCATATCGGCGATCTCAGTTTGCACCGAAAACCCTTCGAAATTTCCTTCTAATGAAAGCGCATTGCGCATCTCAAACAAGGTATCCTCTCCCTCCAGGCCGGCCCGGAATTGTCCATCAAGAGTCTGAATGCGACTCTGCTGTTCGAAGCTCACGGTCAGCCAATCATTAGTCTGTGATCCATTCTGAGCCACGGCACTGCCTGCAAAACCAACAGCCAACGCTATTGCAAAAACGTTTGCTAAACGAAAAAGTGCTATTGGCCAACTGACAAATTCTCTCTTATCCATAAAGAATCTCTGTTCCATATCATTCAGTGTATGCCACATTCATTTGGCATGTAATTCAGCTATTTTATCCAGCAATGTAACATACAGAGAACCATCCGGATTTATGGACATCTCATGCTGATAACGGGATTAAAAGATAGTTAATAGCGGCGCTGTAAATACTGAGTAAACCGATAACCAAGCAGCAGCGCCACTATTGCTCCGTAGACTACAGCTTCACCCACATCAGTCCGCAATATCCACAGCAGATGAATTATCGCCAGGATTGCGGCTACATACACAAGGCGATGAAGGCGTTTCCAGTTCTTGCCCAGTTTGCGCACCATCGCTTTTGGTGAAGTGGCTCCCAGCGCTATCAGTATCAAAAATGCAGCACACCCTATTGTGATATAAGGGCGCTCTACCAACTCTTCAGCAATAGCGAACCAACGAAATCCCAGCAGGAAACTCATCCATACCAGGAAATGCACAGACGCATAAAACAGGGCAAACAACCCCAGCATACGCCTTACCCGAACGAACTCAGGCCTTCCTGTTAGCTGGCGTAAAGGAGTCAAGGCCAGGGTGATAAGCAAAAACCGAAGTGTCCACTCTCCTGTTTCGATAGCTAGTTCCTGGGCAGGATCGGGCCCCAAAGCATTCTGCAATACCCGCCATAGCAGCATGGCGAATGGAATCAGGGCTGCCAGAAAGACGGCCGACTTCAGCACTTTATTCATGCCAGTTAGGGATAGGAATTATCGCTTAGGGAGCCTCTGATTAATGTTTGCGAGGCAGTTAGTGCAAGACAAAAATCAGCGAAAAAGCGCAGTTTATAGACCATAAATGCGCATTTTAAGCTGATTTTTAACGCAGCAATAACAACGTAGGTAATTAATCAGAGGTTCCTTAGTAATAAACCGATAGATCCATGCCATTATACAGATGAGCAACTTGTTCTGCATAGCCATTGAACAGTCGGGTATCGATGTATTGGCGACTGAACAGAGTTTGTGGCAAGCGACGCTCCATATCCTGACGCCAGCGAGGATGGTGAATGTTTGGATTAACATTCGCGTAAAAGCCATATTCATTGGCCTGCAAATCATTCCAGGTCGTATTCGGTTGCGTTTCACGAAAATTGATTCGCACAATGGACTTGATGCTTTTGAATCCGTACTTCCAGGGTACGACTAATCGCAGTGGCGCACCATTTTGTGCAGGTAGAGGATTACCGTACAAACCAACTGCAATAAAAGCGAGTGGATTCATCGCCTCATCAATCCTCAAACCTTCGCGATAAGGCCAATCAACGATAGCAAAGCGAGAAGTAACCCCGGGCATGGTTTCCGCATCAACCAGAGTTTCGAATTCAACATATTTCGCATTTGAGTTTGGCTCAAAGCGCTTGAGAAGATCAGCTAGCGAAAAACCGATCCAGGGCACAACCATTGACCAGGCCTCTACACAGCGCAATCTATAGATGCGTTCTTCCAAATCCAAAGGCTTAAGAATATCCTCCAAATGATAGGTGCCGGTATTTGCAGCCTCACCGGTAACAGCGATTGACCATGGATCTGTCTTGTATTCACTGGAGCGTCTGGAAGGATCTGACTTATCCATGCCGAATTCGTAAAAATTATTGTAATTTGTAACATCCTTATAAGGCGTTAGCGATTCGCCTGTGAAATAAGGTTCCTTATCAGGAGCTGACTTTACATTGGTGAATTTTTCCTGCATCCAGGATGGAGCTGAAGTCGCTTCCAGCGAAGCAGGCGCTCTGGCTCTTAATGCATCACCACTCTGCGCCAATACCGTTGCCCCTCCCCCGACTGCTGCAGCGCCAAGCAAAAAGCTGCCGCTATCTTTCATGAATTGCCGACGGTTACGGTATACGTGCTCGGAGGTTATTTCTGAGGGCTTAATATCAGAGGGTTTCTTGATTAGCATATTGTCTTCTCAATCAGCTTGGTTGTTCAAGTTCAATTCAGGTGTCATAACACTGTAGACAGGCTCAATGGCAATTCTCTTACAGACCTGCTGCTTTAAATACGTGAACTGCATCACTCTGGTTCTTTCTCCGATTCTGGCTCAGCCTCGATTGCTACAGCACCAGGTGGTTTTTTAAGCTGGCGTCGATAGATCCAGTTTATCGGTCCGGATGCGGCGTAAACCACACACATGCTTAAAAGTACTTCGTGCGGGTTTTGAGCAATCACTACCAGCAATACTACTGCAAAGAAAAACACCACATAAGGTACCGTGCCCTTGAAATGCAACTCCTTAAAACTGTAGTAGCGATAGTTTGACACCATCAAAAATCCTGTAAATACAGTGATTAATGCAGCAAACCAGGAAATCAGAGGTGTCACTTCTATGCTGTATTTGAAAGCCACCCAGGGCATGAATGTTACCAGGCCGGCAGCCAACGGGCTGGATAGGCCCACAAAGAAGCGTTTGCCCACAGTGCCCAGTTGCACATTGAACCGCGCCAGGCGCAGCGCTGCACAAGACATATAAATGAAGCTGGCGGCCCAGCCTACATTGCCCAGCTCATCGAGGGCCCAGCTAAACATGATTAATGCTGGCGCAACACCAAATGAAACCATGTCAGACAGGCTGTCAAATTCCGCACCAAAAGCACTTTGGGTGTTGGTTAACCTGGCAATGCGACCATCCAGTCCATCGCACACACCAGCAATCAGAATCGCCCAGCCAGCCTCGTTAAAATTGCCCGCCATGCCGGCAATCACAGCGTAAAATCCAGCGAATAAGGCACCCAGAGTGAGCAGGTTAGGCAATAAATAAATCCCACGGCGACGAATTTGCCTGCCGCCTTCGGAGACAACTTCTTCGTGCTCATCAATGGGCAGTAGAGATTCTTCGTCAGTCTCGATTGCTGTCTCTACGTCGTTGCTTTTCATGACATTACGGGATTTTCCAGGGCTTTCCGAGCCTATACAGGTGGATATCCCTAAAAACTCAGGGATATAGCTTATCTGCGCATTATACAGGCCAGAGAAGGTGCCGCAGCCTATGATGTAAACAATTTACGGCAACCAGCAGATGCTATATGATGCGCGCCTTTCCGGGGTTTTCGAACAAATTCCGACCGTTTTTACACCCATTTACACTATTTACGGGCGAATTGGAGCGACTCGATGAACTACTTTAATACCCTCCCTTTGCGACTGCAGCTGGAGCAACTGGGCAAATGCCGCTTCATGGACAGAAGCGAATTCAGTGATGGCGTGGAAAAACTGCATGGGAAAAAAGTAGTCATTGTGGGCTGTGGTGCCCAAGGTCTCAATCAAGGCCTCAACATGCGCGACAGCGGATTAGATGTATCCTACGCACTCAGAGAAGCTGCCATCACCGAACAGCGCGCTTCCTGGAAAAATGCCACAGAAAATGGCTTCACGGCAGGCACCTATGAAGAACTGTTGCCTGCCGCTGACCTGGTGCTGAACCTGACTCCAGACAAGCAACACAGCCCCGTAGTGAATCAGGTCATGCCCTTAATGAAACACGGTGCATGCCTGGCCTACTCTCACGGCTTCAATATCGTTGAAGAAAGCATGCAGGTTCGCGATGACCTCACTGTTGTTATGGTTGCTCCTAAGTGCCCGGGTACTGAAGTGCGTGAGGAATACAAACGGGGGTTTGGCGTGCCTACGCTAATCGCCGTCCATGCCGAAAATGATCCTAACGGGGACGGCCTGGAAATCGCTAAGGCCTATGCTGCCGCTACCGGCGGTCATCGTGCAGGTGTTTTAGAAAGTTCATTCATCGCAGAGGTGAAGTCTGATTTGATGGGCGAGCAGACAATTCTCTGCGGCATGCTGCAAACGGGTTCACTGCTTTGCTATGACAAGATGATAGAGAAAGGCATCGATTCAGCTTACGCTTCCAAGTTAGTTCAACACGGGTGGGAAGTGATTGCTGAAGGTCTTAAGCATGGCGGCATTACCAACATGATGGACCGTCTTTCCAATCCTGCCAAAATCGTCGCCAATGAATTGTCAGCAGAGATGAAAGAATTAATGGTGCCGCTGTACCAAAAGCACATGGATGACATCATCACTGGAAACTTCTCATCAGGGATGATGGAAGATTGGGCGAATGATGACGCCAAATTGTCAGGCTGGCGCGAAGCGACAGCTGATACTGCTTTTGAGAAGTCCCAAGCTGGCGATATGGAAATCTCTGAACAGGAATACTATGACAACGGTATCTTGATGGCCGCCATGATCAAAGCCGGCGTAGAACTCGCTTTCGAAACCATGACAGACAGCGGCATCATCGAAGAATCTGCCTACTACGAGTCGCTGCACGAAGTTCCACTTATCGCCAACTTAATCGGTCGCAAGAAGCTGTATGAAATGAATGCGGTAATTTCCGATACTGCCGAGTATGGTTGCTACCTTTTCTCTCATGCCTGCGAACCGTTACTTGCCGACTTCATGAAGAAAATCGACACGGATGTAATTGGTAAAGGATTGCAACTGGCAGATAACAACGTGGACAATGCCGAGCTAATTGAAGTCAACGACAGCATTCGCTCGCATCCAATTGAAGTGGTAGGTAAAAAATTGCGTTCTTACATGACTGCAATGAAGAAAGTGGTATAGCGCAACCCTTCAGGGAACCTCTGATTAATTACCTACGTTGTTATTGCTGCGTTAAAAATCAGCTCAAAATGCGCATTTATGACTTATAAACTCCGCTTTTTCGCTGATTTTTGCCTTGCACTCACTGCCACATTAATCAGAGGCTCCTTAGAAGTACGCGACTTATTATTTATCCCAATTCTCCTTCTAAAAAGCCCCGGATGAATTCGCCAACACTTGTACCACGTGAAAGGTGGTACAGGGTCTGGCGGCACGTCAAACTCACTGGTTTCCGGAATCCAGAAAGGTTGTCTGTATTGCTTGCGCCACAAACGACTGTTCATTGGGGTGTAATACTTACAATTCTCAAAACACAAGTGAATTATCTGTGAATGTCTCGTTCGAGGTAAATTTTTTATCGGCGCTCCTCCATGCAGCAAGTTGGCATGTTAAATCAACACATTCTCCTTTCTCCTTTTTTCATTATTCCCAGCCCTGGCTTCAGATTCTTTTTTTCGATAATTCTTTGAATCTTATCTTCATACTTTGGGTAGTTATCATAGCTACTCTTCAACCCAGGAGCCTGCATTGAATACACTTTTAGTGTGTGGCTTCCCGAGTAATAAATAAGAGGTCCGTGATCTTCATCAATGTCGTCCAGCGCGACCCAGGCACCCGTCATATTTCCTGCACAGGTATTGAGTTGACATGCATTGTGTCTGAGTCAGGTTGATGACCTGTACCGAAAGGAAAATTCAACGTCTGAAGGTAAAAAGGCACATCCATAAAGCTGAATGAGCGCACTCGCAGCATTGTCATTTCTCGTTAGCTGACGAACTTCATCGATAGCCTTTCATGCATCTTGTACTCGTGTGCCTGGATGCCTGTTTTTATATTCACCCTGATCATGGCGAGATGCCAATTCCCGAATGGTCGATCCCAGCAGGCTATCATCAAAAACAAAACCCGCAACCAGGTATCCATCTTTTTCAAAGTTATTGAGCTGATCCCGAGTCAGTTTCATTTTCTTACCCTGTTGATTAATTCCAGATCAAATAAAAAATCGGAAATGCTTTAGCTGAATGAGATTTTAGAGAAAACACACAACTGTTATTCCTCAAAATGAGTAAGGAATCCAGAGTCTCAATAATCGCAAATAGATAAACGACAGTATGAGCATCAGACGGAATTCACGGGGACATTCCGAAATACTTAAAGCGCCAGTGTTTTCTCACCACGCGAAATGCCGGATACACCAGTGCGCGCTACTTCCAGCACTGGGTTATCACCCAGTGCTGGAATAAAAGCGTCCAGCTTATCACCAGCACCGGTAATCTGAATAGTGAACACACTTGCGGTCATATCCACTATCTGACCGCGAAAGATATCCACAGTGCGTTTTACTTCAGCACGTTGTGCGCCAGTCGCCCGCACTTTAATCAACATCAACTCCCGTTCAATATGCGCACCCTCAGTAAGGTCCACCAGCTTTACTACATCGACAAGCTTATTCAGATGCTTGGTGATTTGCTCAATCCGTGCATCGTCACCACTGGTGGTTAAGGTTAAGCGGGAAAGTGATTTATCTTCTGTCGGAGCAACCGTCAATGAATCAATATTATAGTTACGTTGCGAGAACAGACCAACAACCCGAGACAGGGCACCCGGTTCATTTTCCATCAGAACTGAAATTATATGCCTCATGTACGCTCCGTCTTACTTAATACCATGTCTTTCATTGCCCCACCTTTAATTGCCATGGGGTATACATGTTCACCTGGATCTACCAATACATCTACGAACACAAGTTTATCTTTTAGCGCGAACGCCTCTTCCAGTTTGCTATGTAATTCATCAACCTGTTCTATACGTATACCAACATGACCATAAGCCTCTGCCAGTTTTATAAAGTCAGGGAGAGATTCGGCATAGGTGCTGTGTGAGTAACGCCCGCCATATTGCATATCCTGCCATTGCTTCACCATGCCTAGCGCCTGATTGTTCAGGCAAACAATTTTTATTGGCAAACCATATTGCATGCAGGTTGCGAACTCCTGCTGATTCATCATGAAACTGCCTTCGCCGGTTATGCAAACAGAAACCGCATCAGGAAATGCAAACTGAACACCCATCGCTGCGGGCAACCCGAACCCCATGGTCCCCAAACCCCCTGAATTAATCCAGCGACGAGGCTTGTCAAACCCGTAGTATTGTGCGGCAAACATTTGGTGCTGCCCGACATCAGAGGATATATAGGCATCACCATTCGTGATTTCGTACAATGCCTGAACAGCTTGCTGTGGTTTAATCACACCATCTTCTGAAGGTGTAACCGCCAGACATTGCTTTTCCCGCCACTGACCAATTTGCTTCCACCACACTCCCAAACTGTGTGAATCAATCTCAGCTTTTGCACTCCTCAATTGATCCAGCATTTCCTTTAACACAACTTTAACCGGCCCAACGATAGGAACATCTGCCGTAACGGTTTTGGATATTGAAGCTGGGTCGACATCCACATGCAGAATCGTGGCATCAGGACAAAATTTACTGGTATCGGAATTAGTTACCCGGTCATCAAACCTCGCACCAACAGCCAAAAGCACATCGCAATAGTGCATAGCCATGTTCGCCTCATAGGTTCCATGCATTCCCAACATACCCAGGAATTGTTTGTCGGAAGCGGGGTAAGCACCCAGGCCCATTAAAGTATTAGTGATTGGATAGCCAAGCTCACGGGTAAGCTGTATTAACTCTTCCGAGCCCTCCCCCTGAATTACACCACCACCGGTATAAATCATGGGACGTTTTGCTGCCAACAACGCATCAACTGCCTTCTTGATCTGGCCTGTATGGCCTTTGGCTGGCACCTGATACGAGCGCAACTTAATGTCTTGCGGATATTCGTAAGGCAACTTCACTTTGGGGTCGGTCGCGTCTTTAGGAATATCAATAACAACGGGCCCGGGGCGACCTGTAGTCGCTATGTGAAACGCTTTTTTAACAATGCAGGGAATTTCCGTTGCATCTTGAACCATAAAACTGTGTTTAACGACGGGGCGGGATACGCCAACCATGTCGGTTTCCTGAAACCCATCAGAGCCAATCATGCGACTTTCTACCTGGCCAGAAATTACCACCACAGGAATTGAATCCATGCAGGCTGTGGCAATTCCTGTAATGGCATTGGTTGCACCCGGACCTGAGGTTACGAGAACAACACCAGGTTTACCTGTAGCACGCGCGTATCCATCTGCTGCATGAGTAGCCGCCTGCTCATGGCGCACCAGGATATGTTCCACCTTATCCTGATGAAATATCGCGTCATATATGTGCAGCACAGCGCCACCCGGATAACCGAACAGTAATTCCACACCTTCATCGTGCAAAGCACGAATGAGCATCTCTCCACCAGATAACTGTTCCACTTTTCTTGCCTCTAACTATTCATTAATCTACAACATCAAAAAATCATGACGATCGCTGACAGACTGCCAGTCGTCACAAAACCTAAACTGTGATTGCGTTGCCTGTTTTTACAGCCTTGTAACAACCAATCAACCCAGGCGCACTTTACCTGTGCCCTGAACATGGCCGCTACTTCTTATTACTGCATTACTGCTAAAGCAACTTGTCGGCCTCGTACTCGATAACGTGATGGATACCGAGAGAGTGGCCTTGGCTGGATGTTGTCCTACACCTGGGTAGTAGTCTGCAGAATTGCCTGGTTGTGGCGGGATCAGACTACAGCGACATGCCGGGATTTACCGCTGTACGCCGCAAAATCAGGGCGATTCTGCCATTTTAGTCAGGAAAGTCAAGCTCTTATGGGGACAGGGCAATCGACTGAATGCCTATTTTGTGTCCAAGATGGGCAGAAGTTGATAATTTTTGGGCTCAGATCGACGAGGGGGGTGCCATTTGTTCACTTTTTGTCCTAGAAATCTGTGCGAAAATCCATTCAGTCGATTGCCCTGCTTATGGGGATTTTAGGGCTGAGGCGCCTGGGCCACCTCAGCCTGCTTCGGGGATTTAGCAGCTTTATGGAACTGCATTTCACCGGCAGAGTTGATATCAACTGATATTGCGTCTCCAGGTACATAGCTGCCCTGCAATACATGCTGTGCTAATGGATTTTCAATCCAGTTCTGAATTGCCCGCTTTAAGGGCCTGGCACCATAGACAGGATCGTAGCCAAGGTCCGCCAACCTATTCAGCACCAAGTCGGATACTTCCAGGCACAACTCGCTCTGGGCCAGGCGCTGATTCAACAACCCAATCTGAATTCCGGCAATGCCTCGAATCTGGTCTCGCTGCAGCGGATGGAAAACCACAGAATCATCGATTCGATTAACAAATTCCGGTGAAAAGTGCCTCACCACTGTTTCCAGAACAACAGCCTTCACTTTTTCATAGCTGTCAGCATTAATTTCCTCATCGTTCATCATTTCCTGGATGCGATCAGACCCAAGATTGGATGTCATGACAATCACGGTATTGCGAAAATCCACCGTGCGGCCATGACCATCGGTCAGGCGCCCATCATCCAGAACCTGAAGCAGAATGTTAAACACATCAGGATGGGCTTTTTCGACCTCATCTAACAGCATAACAGAGTATGGCCTGCGCCTGACAGCTTCCGTCAGATAACCTCCTTCCTCATATCCAACATAGCCTGGCGGTGCACCGATTAATCGAGCAACAGCGTGCCGCTCCATGAACTCAGACATATCGATTCGGACCATGGCAGCTTCAGAATCGAATAGAAATTCTGCCAATGCTTTGCATAATTCCGTCTTACCTACACCGGTCGGGCCGAGAAACAAGAACGAACCATTTGGACGATTCGGGTCCGATAAGCCAGAGCGCGAACGCCGCACGGCATTGGATACCGCCTGAATCGCCTCATTTTGACCAATAACCCGTTCATGCAATGCGGTTTCCATTTCCAGTAAGCGCTGCCTGTCTCCCTGTAAGATCTTGCTGACTGGAATACCTGTAGAACGAGAAACCACATCCGCGATCTCTTCTTCAGTTACGCGATTACGCAACAGCTTCTTTTCAGCGAGCTCAGCTTCTGCTGCCATCTCCAGTTTGCGTTCCAACCCGGGAATTACGCCATACTGGATTTCCGACATGCGCGCCAGATCACCAGTGCGGCGTGCTGTTTCCATATCATGCCTGGCTTTCTCAAGACTACTCTTAATTGTCGCTGTCCCTTGTAAAGATGCTTTTTCTGCCTTCCAGATTTCTTCCAGATCAGCGTACTCTCTTTCAAGCTCCGCAATTTCTTCCGCAAGTTTTTCCTTACGTTTTACAGCAGCAGCATCTTCATCTTTCTTCAGCGCTTCTCGTTCAATCTTTAACTGAATAAGGCGACGCTCCAGCTTGTCCATTTCTTCTGGTTTGGAATCGATTTCCATGCGAATAAGACTGGCTGCCTCATCTACCAAATCGATAGCCTTATCAGGTAACTGCCTGTCCGTAATGTAGCGCTGGGATAAACGGGCAGAAGCGATAATGGCTGAATCCGAGATATCCACACCATGATGCACTTCATAACGTTCCTTTAAGCCACGCAAAATCGCGATGGTATCTTCTTCAGTTGGTTCTTCCACCAATACCTTCTGAAAACGACGTTCCAGAGCAGCATCTTTCTCAATGTATTGGCGATACTCATCCAGCGTCGTTGCGCCAACACAATGTAATTCTCCGCGGGCCAGCGCGGGTTTCAGCATATTGCCAGCATCCATGGAGCCTTCTGCCTTGCCTGCCCCAACCATTGTGTGCAGCTCATCAATAAATAGAATGATTGAACCTTCTTGTTTTGAAAGTTCATTGAGCACGGCCTTCAAGCGCTCTTCAAATTCTCCTCGGAACTTCGCGCCAGCAATCAATGCGCCCATATCCAGGGCAAGAATCTTTTTATCGCGTAAACCTTCTGGCACTTCACCATTTACTATCCGTTGGGCAAGCCCCTCGACAATGGCAGTCTTACCAACACCCGGTTCACCAATTAATACGGGGTTGTTTTTAGTTCGACGTTGCAACACCTGAACAGTCCGGCGAATTTCGGAATCACGACCGATAACAGGATCCAGGCTGCCTTCCTCTGCCTTTGCGGTTAAATCGACACAATATTTACTCAATGCCTGCCATGCATCTTCAGCTGATGGATCGTCCACCGACTCTCCACCGCGCAGATTCATAATCGCATTTTCAAGTGCTTGTTGAGATACACCGAAGTCGTTGAGTATTTTGCCAGTATCACCTTTATCCTGCATTGCTGCCAGCAGCACAGTCTCGCTGGAAATAAAGCTGTCGCCTTTTTGCTGCGCCAACTTGTCGGCCTGATTCAGCAGTTTTCCCAGTTCCGGTGCAACTGCGATTTCGCCATCCCCATCCGGCACTTGTGGTAAGTTATCGATTGCCTGTTGCAGTTGTTGACGAAGTTCTGGAATGTTGAATCCAGTTTGAGACAACAGTGGTTTAACCGACCCGCCTTTTTGTTCAAGGAGAGCCAACATCAAATGTATCGGCTGAATCAAATTGTGATCTTTACCCACGGCCAAAGATTGTGCGTCAGAAAACGCAGCCTGTAATTTGCTCGTTAGCTTGTCGAATCGCATAGTGAGTAAGCCCTGTAGATTCCTAAGCAGTCTGGGACAGCCACCCGGAACGAATCCATTCTTATACTGAATCTGTTTATTGGGATGCAGAACCCTGATTTCAATGCGGAATTACAGAATATTGATCAGGATCAAGCTATCATAGATCGGGCCTAGGGCTTGATGTAAATGGCGCTTAACATGCGACCTGTTTCACCCTCGCGGCGATAAGAGAAGAATAGATCGCTGTCGCGATAAGTACAGTATTCACCACCATAAATCTGCTTAACACCCAAGGAAGATAATTGAGACTTTGCGATTCCATACAGGTCGACCATAAACTTTCCAGCAGGCTTAGGTTCGAAGTGTTGTTCAACTTCGCCGCCGAGATCACCACCTAAAAACTGTTCACGAACATCAGCACCTACTTCAAAATGACAAGGACCTATTGCAGGCCCTAACCAAACCATAAGCATTTCCGGCATACTCTGCATTGAGTCCAACATGTTTGTTAAAATGCCACCAGCCAATCCGCGCCAACCACCATGCGCAACGGCAACTTCAGTTCCAGCATTGTTACAAATCAAAACAGGTAAACAGTCGGCAGTAAGCACGCAACAGACAATTCCCTTTTGCGTGGTTCGAAGACCATCGGCTGCTGGTGGATCGATTGCTGAGTTAATCGTCGCTACATTGGCGCTGTGCACTTGCTCCATCCACTGCCATTGATAGGTATCAGTGCTCACTCCGCAGCATTCACTTACTGCCTTTCTATTTTGGGACACATGGGACGGATCATCGGCAACATGCATAGCCAAATTCAAACTATCATAAGGCGCTTCACTGACACCTCCCGATCTGGTCGTAATGATCGTGCCAATGGATTCAGGTTGCGGCCAATCCGGTTCCAGAAACTGCACTGTACTCATTCCACTGCACCGGTACTTAAATCACTGCTCAATGCCTGTAATAATTTTGCAAAGTCTGCAGGAATGGGAACTTCCCAGCTTAACTCTTCTTCGGAATCTGGCAAGGTCAGGGAAAGACGCCTGGCATGAAGCGCCTGGCGCCTGAATGCCTGAAGAGTGTCGATGAGTTCTGCAGAACTGGCTGCGGGAATTTGTAAACGGCCACCATACATTTGATCCCCAACCAATGGGTAATTGAGGTGGGCCATATGAACTCGAATCTGATGCGTGCGGCCAGTCTCCAGGACAGCCTGAATATGAGTATGGGTACGAAATCGTTTAATCACTCTGTAATGAGTAATCGCTTCTTTTACCTTGCTGCTACTCTCTTTATCCAGACACACAGCGCGTTTTTTGCGATTCACAGGATGCCTGCCAAGCGGCGCATCTACAGTCCCGCCACCCGTCAGCACGCCCTGTACTACTGCCTCATACTCTCGACTTATTCGTCTCTCCTGCAGACGCTGCACAAGATGTGCATGAGACTTCAGGGTCTTCGCCACAACCATCAGTCCAGTCGTATCTTTGTCGAGGCGATGGACTATACCAGCACGCGGCACTGATTCTAATTGCGGGCAGCGGGCAAGCAATCCGTTAAGCAAGGTCCCTTGACTATGTCCAGCAGCCGGATGCACCACAATATTGGCCGCTTTATTGAGCACGATGATTTGCTCATCTTCGAAAATCACGTCGAGGGGCAGGGCTTCAGCAACCCAATCCTGCTCAGGCATCAACTGCACCTCAAGAGCGAGTTCGGCTCCCGCCATCACTGTATCTCGAGGTCGCATGCGCTTACCATCAACCAGCAGACCGCCCTCCTTAATCCATGCCTGAAGTCTGGCCCTGGAGTAATCAGGAAACATTTTGGCAGCAATCTGGTCCAATCTACCGGCAGCCAGTTTCTCAGGCACAACCGCGCTTAGAGAGATGGTTTGAGTATGCCTGGTCACCCGCCCATGATACTTCACAGGCGACGGGAAAAGCAGCACCTGACAACTATGGGTTTAGCCGCAGGGCTATGGTCTAATAGCGACTTTTCATGCGACAAAAATCACACTGGAGACTTAAAGGCCGAATGACGCGACTCATCACAATTTTGCTCTTCGCAGGTTTTCTTAGCGGCTGCGGCCTGTTTGGCGGTGGCGATGAAGATGAGTTTGCGGGCTTGAGTACCGAGGAACAATTTTATCGACGGGCCCTGGATCAACTCAATAGCCAGAATTTCAGCGGTGCAATCTCAACCTATCAGGCACTTGAGTCTCGCTTCCCATTTGGACGGTTTGCTGCACAGGCACAGATTGAAATCGTCTATGCTTATTATCGAAATGGGGACGAAGAAGCTGCACGTGCGGCAGCCGACCGATTCATTCGTTTACATCCAGACAATGAAAACGTGGATTACGCTTATTATATGCGCGGTCTTTCTTCTTTCACCGGAGAATCTGGTTTCTTCAGCCGTTTCGTTCCAGTGGACTACACGAAACGGGATTCCGGTGCAGCAAGAGAATCATTCAGTGATTTTGCCCAGCTCCTGGCGCTGTATCCTGACAGTGCTTATGCAGCGGATGCCCGCTCCAGAATGGTGTTTCTGCGTAATAATCTCGCTGCTTACGAAATCCACGTCGCTAATTACTACCTGGAACGCCGCGCCTATATTGCGGCCCTCAGGCGCGGTCAGTACGTAGTGGAAAATTTCCAGGGCACACCAGCAGTGGCTGATGGCGTAGCTATAATGGTGGAGTGCTATCTACGCCTGGGTCTAAATGATCTGGCTGATACTTCTCTCGCCCTGCTACGCGAAAACTACCCGGAGCATCCAGCCATTGATGAAGATGGCGATTTCGTTGTCCGCACGGAAATCACCGACCCTTCCCTCCTTTATACAGTGACATTTGGGCTATTGGGGGACAATCGTGGCAACCCTGCGCTGGCACCAACCCAAAGACCATTCACGTCCGGCAGTCAGCAAATCATCGATTCCCAAACCGGCGCGGAGTCAGAACAAGATCGCTCATTCTTTGATGTAATCACCTTCGGCATCTTTAACTAACCCCAAATGCCGGTATTCTCTGGCCACGGGAAAGGCTGATTATTTTCATTTTCCTGTAAACCACTGCCCGGCTGCCAGTGCGTTTAATCCTGTGGGAAAACGCAACTTTGAGTTAAGCAGCCGATATACCGCTCGAAATCTGACAATGAACCAACAAGCCGTCATTTGGTCGACCTTCCGAGAGAGCGCTGTCCTGGACAATTCGAGACAACTGGATGAATTCCTGAAATCGATTCAAGGTCGAGCCTGTCGCGTAGCGCAACTGGTAACAGGAAACCCTGCGGATGCGTTGGGTCTGGTGCAGAAAGCGATGTTCAAATTGGCCAAAGAATATTCCGATCGAAACCAACCAGAATGGACTTCTTTGTTTTATCGTATGCCTGGCAACCCGATTAATGACTGGTATTGTCGTACAGGTGTTCACAACAAATATCGTAGCTGGTTGCATTCTGACGGAGAAAATCCGATAGCGAATGCCGCAGAAGAAGAAAGTGCATAAACGGAGCCATGGGCATCTGACATGAAATTACTGGAATTTTTAAGCAGGTTTCAGACCGAAAGTGGGGAATGGATTGATCCAAAAATGTTATTGAACCATGACTTTGAAGAATTGTTTGAACTGGCTGCGGCTGCCAGGATAGATGGAATTACCAATCAATCTGACAAAACGAGGATACTGCAGCTAATCAGCAGGATAATTAAAAATGATTAAGTGGGTGTCAGGCACTGTTTTTTTCAGAAGCTTACTTTTTTCTGCTCACCTGCCCTGCTGGCTCAGGAGGCTATCCCCTGGACAAATCTTTCTTTCGGGAAAGGGTGATTCCGAAGCAACCTGAATCCCAGCGGGAGAGGTTTAAGCTACGAAAAGCAGCAACATTTAAGACGCAGTGCTGATCAATGTGTAAGTACCCCGTGAAACAGCCCCATGCATTGTTAGAAATTTCGGCCATAATCAATGAGGCGAGGAGAACGCCAATGCGGAAATCTCGATTCACAGAAACCCAGATCATCAGGGTGCTGAAAGAGGTTGAAGGTGGCAGGCAGGTGATGGATATCTGTCGTGAATATGGCATCTCAGACGCGACCTGTTACAACTGGAAGGCAAAGTACGGCGGCATGGAGGTCTCCGATATCACGCGGCTCAAAGCGCTGGAGGATAGAATTCGCGGCTCAAGCGCCTGTTCGCGGCTCTCAGTCTCAGGCACGAAACCCTGAAGGGTAGCGTTGAAAAAAAGCGCTACAGCACAGGCAATTAATAAACAATAAAGTTCAGCGCTTTAACGGTTTGAGTCTGGACCAGCAACGCCGATTACCAAGCGTGCAGCGAAGATTCCAACAGTTATCAAAACCTCAACGGCAGGAATTGCGGCGCAGATACAGCCAACAATTGGAAGCCCTGCAAAGAAAACAGCAGGTTCAGCGCGAAGCAGCGCAACAAATCCGCCAGTCTCAGCATCGAGCCCAGCAAATACTGCGTCAGTCTCAGCAGCAGCAACAATAGAGCAACAACAAAGACTTAACGATCGAGACCCCAATCAGGCACTACGGATTGACCACCCCCTGCTCACCTTATTCGCCGATAGACCAGGCATTGGTGATAGGGTAGCGTCGATCGCGCCCAAAACCCTTCCGGGTTAAGCGCACACCAATTGGACTCTGCCTGCGCTTATGCTCATTTAAATCCACGAGCTTTAACACGCGTTGCACATCCTGCTTATCAAAGCCCTCTGCTTCAATCGCCAGAGCACTCATGTCTCGCTCTACATAACACTCTAAAATTTGATCCAGTACATGGTAGGGTGGTAATGAGTCCTGATCTTTTTGATCCGGCGCTAATTCAGCAGAAGGCAGCCGCTCGATTACATCCACAGGAATCACTGGTCGAGATTCACCTGCCTGCTGATTCCTGTATCCAGCTAATCTGTACACCATGGTTTTGGATACGTCTTTCAGCACATCGAATCCCCCCGCCATATCACCATACAAAGTTGAATAGCCCACAGCGATTTCACTTTTGTTGCCAGTTGTTAGAACAAGTGAGCCCTTCTTGTTGGATATCCCCATAAGAATTACACCGCGTGCCCGCGCCTGTATATTTTGCTCACTGACATCTACCGGCAAGCCTTTGAACTCATCTGCAAGCGCTTGCATGAAACTGCTGTAAATCTCATTAATCGCTATTACTCTATATTCAACATCCAGCGTTTCAGCCTGCTGTGCCGCACAATCCAGACTTAACTGCGAAGTGTATACAAACGGCATCATCACTGCTTCCACTCTTTCAGCACCCAGTGCATCGACTGCGATTGCCAGAGTCAATGCTGAATCAATGCCTCCGGACAATCCCAGCACAACACCTCTAAATTTATTTTTGTTGACATAGTCACGCACGCCTAAAACCAAGGTGTTATAGATTTGTTCTTCTTGCGTGATGTCATTTCTTTCGGATTGTGATTCAAGTACTACAGAACCATCATCGATTACACCAAGCTCTATGACAGACAGGCTTTCCTCAAACAAAGGCGCTTCGAAAACTCTTTGCGATGCAGTGTCTACAACCAAAGAGCCTCCATCGAACACCAGCTCATCCTGACCACCAACAAGATTGGTATAGACGATAGGAAACTGCCCCTCTTCACTACGCTGCCTTAGTAATTCTTTGCGCTCACCCTGTTTGCCAATATGAAAGGGAGACGCGTTGATATTGATAAGCAAATTGGCACCAGCAGCAGAGGCCTGCGCTACTGGTTCCGGTTCCCATAGATCTTCGCAAATCGTAAATGCCACTTCGATGTCATTTATAGTGAGCAAACAAGAATCCGATCCAGGGCTGAAATACCGACGCTCATCAAATACCTGATAGTTCGGCAAACACTGTTTGTAGTAAGTGGTCAGAATTTTGTCGCCTTGAATCACGGCTAAAGCGTTATACAGGGATTCGCCCTCAACCTGCGGATAGCCCACAACAAAATAAATCGCTAAATTGGCGTTCAGGATGCGCTGCAGGGCTTTGTCGATGCGCAGCTGCAGACCAGGGCGCAACAGCAAATCTTCAGGAGGGTAGCCAGTCAACGTCAGTTCAGGAAAAGCAATTAAGTCTGCTTGATCTGTTTCAATGACATGCTGACAGCTCGCTATGATCTTGCTGGTATTACCTTCGATATCACCTACCAGTAAATTGAGCTGAGCCATGACAACTTTTAACTTTCCTGACATTTATCCCCCGAGTCTTGCCAGCAGGCACCATAATGTAAGTCAAACAGCCATAGAGGTCTTTTCACCTTAGTCCTGCCAGTCTATTGTATGATAAATTGAATGAAAAAAATGTCGTACGACATTCCAAATAAACGTGATCATGGCTGAAAGAGCTGCCCAATTCGAAGAACAGATTTCCAGCGCTTCCACAGCCTGTAACATCTATAGAATATAGAATCGCCCTGCCATTGGTGTTACTGGTCACTTTTCTAAGGAGCCTCTGATTAATTACCTACGTTGTTATTGCTGCGTTAAAAATCAGCTCAAAATGCGCATTTATGACCTGTAAACTGCGCTTTTTCGCTGATTTTTGCCTTGCAGTAACTGCCTCGCAAACATTAATCAGAGGCTCCCTAAGTTTGCCAGACACCGCTGTGTCGGGAGCACCTGACCCTGCCCTGTTCGTGCAGATCAATGCTGCCTACGCCATTTTCGGCGTTGGAATTACATTTTTCACACCCTCCGCCCGAAGCTTCATGAGTAGCGAGCCAGCACTTACCAGCATGTTGATCGCAGATACTCTGGTCATTACCTTAGGGCCTGTTCACACTAATTGAGTGGCCTCTGTTGTGACTAAAAAAGCGCCACTTGTCGTTGCTCGTCGCTCATTTGGAATAACCAAACTACGCTCCTCGCGCCTCAATTGGCGCTTTTTTAACCACAAGCCGAAGGGCTAGGCGCATTTTTGCGCCCAACTTCGTTACCAATCGTTTATATATAGTTATATACAGCACTCTTTCTGCCTTGCTGAGCGCAAAAATGCCCTCTAGCAGAGGCCACTCAATTAGTGTGAACAGGCCCTAGTCATCCATATCAGCGGCGGGATTGCCAGCGACTTCGGCCTTCTTATTATGATTATAACCATAGCCTCGGGCAGTCTTTTAATTCGCGGACGAAGCAGCACCTCAATCAAGAACAACAATCAATAACAAGTAAGGAAGCAATTTCCACTACTACTGGTAACTCACCACGTATTGTGAAGTTACGCGAACAAATCGCCAAACCTGCACGCAGCCAGGCACCCATTTACATCAGCGGTGAGTCCGGCGCAGGTAAAGAACTGGCCGCCAGAGCAATTCATGAGCATAAGCTCGGCGTACATCGGCCTGAGGCGTCTGTTCTCCTCGTCCAGGGCCTTGAGACGCGTGATATCGGACAACGCCATGCTGCCATGCGCCATACTTCGCCTTCCCGTTGCAGTACGTCGCATCAGAGATAGCGTGTTCCTGGCGGGCATCGACCACCTGCCTGCCAGCTTCGACCGCTTTGATGCCCTTCAGAATCGGCGATTCCGTTAATCGTGAACGACGCATTCTGCTTCCTCCCTGCCATATTCAGTATGGCCAGGATTCCAAGTTATGCGCGGAACGATTTTAAGGGAGGCTTACACAAAGTTCGCGCCGAGACGGTCCTTTTGTTGCCGTGAACTGCAACGCCATTCCAGAGGAGCTGATGAAAAGTGAGTTGTTCGGCCATCTTAAAGGCAGCTTCACAGGAACGGGCCAGGACAGGCAAGGCTTGTTTCAAGCCGCCAGCGGTGAGACCTTGTTGCTTGATGAAGTCGTTGACCTGCCTCTGCATACTCAGGTGAAACTGTTACGGGCCATTCAGGAAAAAGCAGTACGACCAGTGAGGTCGCAAGCTGAACAGGCAGTAGTTGTCCGTTTACTTTTTGCTACACACAAGAATATGGCACAGGAACAGGAAATTGAACAAGATCGATTAAGACAGGATTTGTTTTTCCGAATCAATCTCATTAAATTGTCTGTATCCGCACCAAGGGAACGCACCCAGGATTTACAAGATCTGGCAGATGCATTGCTGCGCAGAGTTGTACAGAGTTGCGCTCGAGAATGCTATTTCACAATGCAGTCTTAGCAGTGAAGCACTGAATTCACTCAAGGAATATCCTTTCCCTGGTAACATCAGAGAACTGCAAAACCTCTTACAATGCGCGGCAAGCCTGTGCGAAGACAATAGCATTATCCTGGCCAATCAGGGCAATCGAGTGAACGCTTCTGTCGCGTGGAAGATGGGCAGAAGTTTATGATTTTCGGACTCAGATCGACGAGGGAGTGCACTTGTTCATTTTTTGTACTGGAAATGCACACGAAAATCCATTCAGTCGATTACCCTGCCTGGCCAATCTAAAGTGCATTACTGCCCCGGCTGCCGAACCGGTGATCTCTGAAGTTGAAGACTCTGATACCGCGCCTGATACACCATCGGATATGCAAATAGATGAGGATTTCTCGCTTGAAAAACACCTGGAAGCTATCGAAATAGAAGCCATCGAAAAAGCGTTGGAAAAGACCCGCTGGAATAAAACCGCAGCAGCCAGAAAGCCGGGCATATCATTCCATTCACTGCGCTACCGGCTCAAAAACTCGGCCTGGACTAAGCTCCCAAACGGTCTGTTTACAGACTCCGACGGTATCTATAGTTAAGGTATCCTCGCCAGCTATTTGCCGTTTCGCCAACTCAGCTCCTACACTGAATAGATACGATATTGCTGTCACATGGAGGTGCTGGGTGTGGAGCTGCATACTGTTGTCGAAGAAAATCGAGGGCTCACATTACTCGAGCTTTTGGTCTGTCTCTTTATACTTTCTATTCTCTTGAACTCAGCATTGCCTGCCCTGGGTGAGGCAGTTACACACAAACGCAGCGATGTCAGCGCCAGACAATTAGAGCTGGCCATTGAGCTCGCACGCAATGCGGCTATCACCAGAAATCTTACTGTAACCCTGTGTCGATCTAATAATGGGGAAGACTGCGACGGTGCCTGGCACGATGGTGTTCTTGTATTCACAGACCAGAACGAGAATCGAGAGCTGGATAAAGAAGATTCGGTTGTTCGTTATGTGGTTTTTTATGACTACGATGGCACAATCACCTGGCGAGCTTTCCAAAACAGACAGTATCTGCAAATTACATCACTGGGATTTACAAAATATCAAAATGGTAACTTTACAATTTGTCCAAAGAATAAGGACTTAAGGTTCGCCCGACAGCTCATCATCAATCGAACTGCCCGTGTTCGACATGCGCAGGACAAGGATGGAGATGGCATCAGGGAAGACAGCCGCAGGCGTCCAATTCGTTGCAGTTAGTCGCCGGAAGGAGAAGTATCGAAATATCGTCGCCCGCTAGCGGCCCCAACATTCGTCAACAGTATCGCCTGTCGCGCCACGCACACCTGTGTTACTTATTGTCAGAGTTGTACAGGTATCACCTGTCTGCTGTCTCTGAGGAGTAGCGGTTGCCAAGAAGCTAGTTGCGATAGCACCCGTTGTACCAGCGGCTACCGTTATCTGGTACAGGCCATTTTCTGTGGTGCGAGTTGTGTCATCGGTGGTCACAAGTGGTGTTGCATCAACAGCGTAGACATTGTTGCTGGAAAAGAATCTTTCCTGGTCAGAAGCAACGATCATCAATTCGCCTTTCGCTTCTGCGCGGCCGCTGCGGATGATACTGTTTTGATAGGCAGGTAAGGCTATTGCAACCAGCACACAAAGTATTGCTATCACAATAAGAATCTCGACCAGGGTAAATCCGGCTTCTTTCCCTAAACCTGCTAAGACATTTGAAACTGGAAGACTGGTCACTATGGCCTCTCAAGTTTTACGCAGCTTGTCGTCAATGAGAGTAAAAGGCTTCAACCAGATTGTCCGGGCCTAACACTTCAACGCTGTGCAGAATACCATCTTTAATGCTGAAACGCACAACCATACCCAGCACCAGGTCGACATAACTAATCTCCTCCCCACGCATCAGAAACTCTGTCACTTCTGTGTCGTAGGTATATAAAGTGCCGGAGATAACCAGGGTGAATGGGCGACCATTGCCCACTAAATTCTGGATAACACCGGTTTGGGTCGGCTGCAATGCCCCCTGCGCCATCGTGGCTGGTGAGACCCCTGCGAATGTGAGTACCAGCACTAATTCAGTCATAAATGATTTCATGCCAGTCATTCTCTCAGTACCTGTTCACACTAATTGAATGACCTCTTGAATGACCTCTGCTAGCGAGCATTTTTGCGTTCAGCAAGGCAGAAAGAGTGCCGTATATAACTATATACAAACGATTGATAACGAAGCTGGGCGCAAAAATGACCCTGGCCCTGCGGGTTGCGGCTAAAAAGGTGCCACTTGTCGTTGCTCGTCGCTCATTTGGAATCACCAAACTACTCTCCTCACGCCTCAATTGGCGCTTTTTAGTCACAACAGAGACCACTCAATTAGTGTAAACAGGCCCTAGCAGATATCATTGTCGTATTCCTCTGGTCTGGCAGTGAACCGCTGCTCCGGCTTATCTCAGCTGTCGCCACGACTGGCGGCCATAGAATTTCCCACCCGCGTTTATCTTCATCACATCGATATCACCACCAGAACCACCACCAAAAACCACATCCTGGGCACCGTCAGCGAGAATAGTTACGGCAGGAATGATGCCTACTTCAGAAGCGCGGCCTGATGCATCGGTATCGTCTGCATCGTACTCGCCATCACCGTTCAAATCGAATGCTGGAAACTCAAGCGCACCGCCGTCCCGGAAATCGACTTCCATTAGGAAGCTGGTACCACCAAATTGACATTCCTCTTCTGAAGGCAACAGAGTAACAAAAATCACGCGACCGTTTCGCACGATAACATTACTCACCTGACGCTCACCAAAGTTAGCAAAATTTGGCGAACCTTCAATATTGTCCGGCAGCAGATTGATATACCAACCGTCATGCATACCCCAGTCGATACTGTTATCAGACACATCGCGCAGGGTAAACATTTGATCTTCTACACCGTCGTCGTTTGTATCAAATGATTGAACATATTGGTTGGTGATTGTCTGCTGGAGCAGATCTTCGAGCGCGATGTCAGGCACAGCGGACGTATTTTTATCCCAGATACCATAAAAACTCTGGTTTGCCTGACCCTGGCCCAGATTATCATCTATCTCCAGGTACTTTCCGGTACCGACGAAAATCATGAATCCACCCAGATTATCAGGGTGAAATGTTGCCTGAGGTTGAGAGGTAATTGGCTGATTCGCCTGAGTATTAAACAGGGGTGCTGGCGCGCCACCAGCACTCCATGCAACATCCCAGTTAGCGGTTGAGCTGCTGGACAGATCAAATTTCCAGAGATTTCCCAGCAGATCACCTGCATAGGCATAATCAGCAATTTGATCAGAATCCTCGTCGATTAATAACGGTGTAGCCAGACCATTGGGTGTTGCTGCTGAGCCAGCTTCCGTATCGATCTTTTTAATCAAATTACCTGTCTCTACATCCACAATGTACAGGACAGCATGGCCTGTGGTACTGGTATTGTCGTCAGGTTCTGAATTGTTGTATCCATTACCAAATACCGCTGCCCAACTGCCATCATTCAGCTTGGCCATCTGAACCTTGCCGAAGCTGTAGCCCATATCTGCATCGTCATCATCATCGAATTCCCATAACACAATATCGTCTGCGTTGGCTTCATCGAAATTCGATGGGTCAGTGACATCCAAAGCATAGATTTGCTGCCCGCCTCCATTGAGGCTTCCGGCAAGCACAGTGCGCCATACACCGCTCGAAGCAGTAGCTGTGTCATAGGTATTGGCGAAATACACATCAACGATGTTGAGGTCACCATCCACAAAATAGCGATGGCTGTAGTTGTCAGTTGTCAATTCGGCGAGATTTTCATACACGGCAGAAGGTACATAGGCAATCATCTCTGCACCGGTGTCACTATTGAATCCATGCAACATGCCATCGTTTGCACCAACGTAAACCATGCCCTGTCGTGTCAGGTTCAATGTGACAAAGTCATTGTATGACTTCGCCTCCATGGAATCGCTGTATCCGTTATTGGATTTATCCACGAAACCAGGGGCTGAGTTGACAATGTCGCCCAGAATACTGCTACGCAATCTAAAGCCTTGACCCGTCAATTCGTTGCTCTGATCACCACGCAGGTAGTTCAGAATATCTTCGCCAAAATCCTGATTATCATTGACCTCATCAGTAACATCTGCTGCAAAAGAATAAGGCGCATTGGCCATCAAATCTTTTAATTGACCAGCATTAAGATCAGAGACTGGATTCGGACTGGTGTAGTCCAAAGGAAATCTGAAAGGGATACCTGCCCCCTCTACATCACCACCCGCAGGAAAATCTACCAAAGGATTAAAAGTAATGATCTCACGGCCAGTATCATAATGCTGGTCATTAAGTTTATCACCCGCATTCCAGGCAGGTGCAGTTTGAATTGTGCCATCCAGATTAATGGTGAGAGCGAGCAGCTGACCGCTCCAGTCAGAGCTGTCGAATCGCGCCTGAAACAGTTTACTGCCAGCAGTCAAAGATCCGGTGTTGGTTGCAACAGAGCCTGCAGCACGCGCACGGCCTGCAATGTCCAGCAGCACCTCACCAAGCGCCGCATTTACTGCCTCAGGTGACCGTACAGAAAGGAAATGGCCCCTGGAATTGAACGCGGCATGCCACAGGTCATCAATTCTCTCAGAATTCGTGTTAACCTCCCCGCTGCGGCCCCAGAGATCATCCTCAGCCTGCTCTGGATTGGGATAACCATCACCATCGGTATCCACCAACGACCCAGCCACACCAAAGGCAACAGCAAAGGTCACCATGTGCTGATGTTCTGCCGGATCGACTGCTGTAGTCGGTACCTTGTCATCCAGAGGCGACAGATCCTTTGTGTAAAAGTAGTGCGCTACATCTGCCAATGTCTCACCGACACCATCACCATCTTCGTCACCAATCGCTGATGTATGAAGGGGGTCGTTTAGAACCCAGTATCCATCGGTGAAAAGTACCGTGTAGTTTTGCTGGCACTCAGCTACGATAGGGTCGGCATAATCGTGGAAACCACCATCATAGTAACGTCCAACAACTTCCAGACCGGAACGCAATGGCGTGGTACTCCCTCCTCCTACCCACTCCCAGCCAGTCATGGTATCCAGCAATGTCGCATTGTGAGCTGCATAATCATCCAGGCTCATGTCTGGAACTTCTACAAATACAGTATTCCAGTCATTGATTTGAGAGAAACCAAAACGGAAGCGGGGGTTCGAGTTAACAACCTGGGAAACAGCACCTCTTGCCACGAAAGAACGCCTGCGCGCGTACTGATACCAGTTAGCGATATTCTGCTGTTCCTGTGTGATTGTGCGGCCCCAGGGAGTGAGAGACGCGCCAGTAATGGTGGAAGTGGATTTTACCGTATCGAAACAATTCATATAGGGAGGATCATCATCTACATCATCATCATAGCAATTGCCATTGTTAAACCCATCATCACCGGCCAGACCAGTCGTGCGAACTTCGACTGTAATATCCAAGGAATTAACTGTGTACTCGGTAAATGAATCCCACAAGTCGATTTCCCCATTAGCTCCGTCTCGTGCATCTAAAGGCCCATCTGGCTCATCGCCACTGTAGCCATGCGTGTCATTCCAGACGTTAAATCTAAACCCGTTCAGGTTTCGTGTTACAGAATATCCAGCAGTGCTGTTATGCGGATTACTGCGCGCAGAAGTGAAACTCGCATCGGTATAGCCAGCCCAGGGGCTGTAATCCACTTCCGGGTTGTAATACATGACGTTGAATTCCGCTGACCCTACCCGCCAGTCATTGTCCAGTGCTTCATCATGCTCTTCTAAAGACTTAAATGCGCAAGCCACAATAGAGGCGTTATCTGAATTTGCAAATACATAATGGTAATTTCCTGATCCAGGGCATCTGCCTACGCTGGAGCGTGTATACAAGCTACCATGATCAAGCAAGTTTGAATGCGTATTTGTGGTGTACATATGGTATGGATAATAGCCGATGGTTAGAATCTCCCAGTCCATGGAGCCGGAATCGTCCATCATAAAAAACACATTGGGGTTTGTCTGCGTAGCCAAAAACAATGGGTTGTCAGACAATGCCAGTTGATCAGCATTGGCACTGGATGTAAAAGCAATGCCAATAACTGAGGTAACCCAGGAAAAGAGAAGTATTAAATGTTGCGTAATACTCATGCTGGCTTTCAGGGTGTTAACCACCCTGAACATGATCAGTTAATTTGTTGCATAAGTTTGTACAAAGGTCGCCTGCACCATTGACGAGGTGGTGTTCGCGATGCCCCATCCGATAGCTGTGATCCGATAAAACGTTCGCGGGTTAGTGTTTTCCCCGTTGCCAACAGCAATGGACTTTCCTGTAGTTACGATTCTATACCGCTCGATCAGATACCGAGGTTGAACTGCCACTGTCGGCAAACTGGCTGGCGCACCGCCATTGTTAGCCCACCAGGCAGGCGTCATATTTGCATGCTCCCACCAGTATTGGCCATCATCGGTATCACTGCCTGCTGGCGTTGGATCCATAGAATTCTGTACCCACACTGTAGTCGAACCATCCGTGCTCGCAACTGGCGGATCAATCTGCGCTGCCAGCCAGGCTTCACCAGCCTGAAGCGCTGTCTCAGCAGCATTAAATGCCCGCTCCTTGTCGACCATATTGGCGGACATACGTTCTTCCAGCGTGGTGGATTCCATGCCACTCACACCCGCCATAGTCAGCACAGTAAGGAAAATCAGACAGAATACCAGGATCGCGCCCTGTTGTTGTGGCAGTCGTTGTGGTGTTTGTTGCGGCATACCTGGCCTGTTTTTCTGGATTCCAGCTTGATTTATCTTAGCCCATAATGCATAAATTTACAGTATCTGGCCCGGAAATCTGTGATCTGGCGCTAATCTCCCAGGTTTTGAGTTTATACCCCCAGGGCTCTGTTTCTGAGGCTGACGGTGGTCTGAAAAATGCGTCTTACCCGCTCATCCTGTGGAAGGGCACCATTGCTACCCCCTGCACCATCATAGACGACACCGTTGAAAGTATAAGCCTGGGGCACGGGCACAGTGCCATCCTCTGGTGACATCATCAAAAGATTGATCCGCACAGCAATAACTTCATTCCAGTCGAATACATTATCTGCGGTTACCCAGGCATTGACAGTGGCACGAGTATCCTGACCGGTATTAACGCCATACAGCAACTGCATCGATTCCACCCCTTCAACCAGTTCTTCAGGGGTAGCGATGGTGCCATCAGCATCTAAAGTCGCTCTGAATAAAGCGGGAACATTGTTTGCGTCGTCATCGCGCTTGCCAACATAAAATAAGGAGCCCTCAAGCCGCATGACCTCGGCTGGTGCAACCGACGATATAAATGCAGCAGCGCCGTTACCCATAGGACAACTGGCGTCCAATATGACTGTAGTGACAATTCCTGCATTAGCCACCTCACAGGCCTGGGCAAAATCCACCTGCTCACAGTCACTGATAATGAGGAAGTCATTCTCCTCGATTCCTGCATTGGTTGTAGTGGTGAAAACTGGATTCTCGCCAGCATTGGAAATACTGCTAACGATGGCAGGCTCACCTGCGCCACCCCAAAGGCGCAAAATGTCCGAATTCGGAACAGCTTGAACGGTTGGTATAAAAAACCCGGGGAAATCTGATCCCGTCCACTCTGCATTTGTAGAAGCTATAGTTGCTACGTTCAATGTGCTGTCAGCAACATCGCCCGGCGCGGTACCGACTGCTTCCCACCCCTGTATACCATATCCCGGCTGCATCGTGGAGTTGGCAGGATGATTCAGTGTGTCGTTTGCGGTCAGCCCGTCCATGGACGCGAAGCAGCCCAGATACCCGGCCATACGCAATTCACTGGCAAGAAAGTTGAGCGCGAAGCGGGCGTTCTCCTGCATACGAAGACGCGCTTCCTGATCACGCTCGACAGTTGTAGACCCAACATAGATTTGGATAACACCAGCCGCCAGAGTAAGACCAAGCACCATGGCAATAAGTAATTCAATTAAACTAAGACCTGCGCTGCTTTTTCCGATCCTGGCAGGATGGTTGTACTGGAACTGTTGCATCGAATTACTCGTATTACTCACTTACAGCGGCCGCCAGTTGTTTATTAAACTTTGGCTGGCTGTACCATCCCGGTTGTCATCCCAAAAAATTTTTACGGCATAGACCGTGCCTGTACCATCACAATCAAATGATGTTGCAGAGCCATCGCTCCCTGTAGAGTCCAGACACACCACGCCAACACCGCCTGGCAAAGCAGCGCTAACACTCGTACGCCAATCCAGAATATCCTGAGCAGCCATTTGCGCAGGTGTGCACCCGGCAGTGGTAAAACATGCAGCAGTAGCTGCACCAGCAACATTGTCGTAGGCACTGCTTTCAACACCTGCTTTGTTACCGCGCATACGTTCAATAATTTCTGACGTGAGCATTGTGGCCTGAGTTCGGAAATAAGCAGCCTGATTGTTGCGCAAGCTTACCAACTGCACACCAGCAATTCCCAGCAAACCGAATGAAAGCACCAGTAACGACACCAGCACTTCCATGAGGGTAGCGCCGGACTGCAGATTCAACTGTTTGCTGTGCCTGCTGCGACGCATCAGCAATCCGCTCCTTCTGCCCGACGGCCGCGTCCTGAGGGTCCGATTAATATACACATTTCATTGTTCAGATTGCCGCTTGCCGGAGTTACAGTAAATTGTTGATTGCCACCCGTGGCACTGAAACCTAAGTCGTCATATGAGAAAAGGGTTACTGTAAATGTGCCGATGGCACCGGCACCCAAAGTATCGAATACCCTGATCACAACATCACCGGCATCAACCGAACCACTGCCGCCGGTAGCATCGTTATTGTTATCTACAAATACTATCCAACCTTCGGTCCAGTTGTCAGCATCACAGTCAGCACCGTCTGAACTGGCGCAGATCGAAACATCCTGACCTCGCTTGATCGCCTCACTTCTTGCCAGATTCAGGGTAGTCAGCATGACCTTAACCTGAGAGTCAGTGGTGGCGGATTCAATGGTGTCGATAAAGGCAGGCAAAGCCAGGGCGAGCAAAGCACTCAGGATGGCGACCACGAACAATAACTCTACCAAAGAAAAGCCTTTAGTTTTACTCACTTTTCTATGCATTTGCTGACTTTTTCGTACCAATTTCATTTTCAATTACGGCAGCCTTGCCACTTCACAAACTCAGGGAGCTTCTGATTAATGTTTGCCTTGCACTCACTGCCTCGCAAACATTAATCAGAGGCTCCTTAGCTTTGACGGGAAAAAGTCCGTCATTGCACACTACGGAAACTCGATTTCGATTGCGGCTCCCCCCAATGAACTGTGTTCCACCCGAATCTCACCATCGTAGCTGTTTACAATATCAGTCACCACAGCCAGACCGATTCCCTGGCCTTGAACCAGCGTGTCTGCCCTGGCCCCTCTCTGCAGAACATGTTCAATTTGATTTTCTGAAATTCCTTCACCATCATCTTCGATTCGCATGAGTACCCGACGATTGCCTTTGTCCACAATATTTGCAACCTCAATTTTTATTCGAGACCTTCCATATTTGAACGCATTGTCCAGAATATTGCCCAGCAACTCTAAAAGATCTCTTTCGTCACCTGAGAAAAAACCTGCACGATTTAACCTGGTCTCTACATCTATAACTTTATCAGCATACACTTTCTGCAGGGCAGTCACGACTTTTTCCACTGCTGCTGAAATGTTTGCGTGACGGGCAAGCGTGCTGGCTCTATTGGATTGAACTGCCCTTTGCAGCTGATAAGAAACAATCTGATTCATGCGTCCCAACTGCTCCTCTACTGTATCCAGTTTAGCGTCAGCATTGTTCCTGTGCTTAATTGCCGTGCCTATTTCAGGCAAGATGCCAGAAATGACAGCTAATGGCGTCTTTAAGCTATGTGCCAGGTCGCCAAGGGTTGTCCGATAGCGATCTTGCTGTTTACGCTCAGATTCAATCAGCATATTGAGATTGGCTGTGACACCTTGCAGTTCCTGCGGGTAGTCATGGGCCAGTTGATCAGTGTCACCACTTTCAATACGTTTGAGATCGTTGGCCATACGTCCCAAAGGCGAAAGACTCCAGCGCAGAAGAAAGAGCTGTATCATCAATAACACCAGCGCTGCACCGCCCAGCCAGAACCACAGGTTTGCGCGAAAATCACTGATCTCAGCATAGTAGGGTTCGGCATTTTCGATAACGCTGAAACTGTATTCGCTAATACCATCTTCCCACAGGATGCCGTAGCTGAGCCTGAAAAAAATCGCCTCTGCACTTTCCAGACGTTCGAAACTCGTTTCACCGACTACCACTCTTTCCCGCAAAAACTGGTTACCTGGCGGGCTAAAGGTTCGCGCAGATTCGCTTCGCCATAGCTCACCTTCACTTACGCTGCTAATATAACCATACAGTCCTGAATTCAAATTGCTGAACCTTGGTTCCTGTAAGTCCTCCAGGAAGTAAAATTCACCGTCCTGTTCATCCACGGCCGCAAGTAACAGGTAGATTTGCACCTGCAATCTATCCACAGCACCTGCTTCAACGCTTGAGCTGAAAGCCCGATCAACAACGATACCGGTCAAGCCAAGGAACACAGATAACAACACACTGAATGCCAGGAGCAAGCGCGATTGCAGTGAATAAGTTGGTGATGAATTCTGATTGGTCATTGATCCAGATCAGTGTGGCAGGTTCAGCTCTCGGCGAGATTGAATCGATAGCCCTGCCCTCGAACCGTTTCGATAGGCTTTAAGGTTTGCTCTGGATCGAGTTTCTGTCGCAGGCGGCGCACAAAAACTTCCAGCACATTGCTGTCTCTGTCATAGTCCTGAGCATACAAATGTTCGGTGAGCTCCGTTTTCGAAATTACCTGACCGGGGTGCAACATTAAGTACTCAAGCAGTTTGTATTCATAGGCGGTTAAATCAATACCCTCCCCATTCATGGTCAAGCGTTTGGCAGTTATATCCAGGGTGAGAGACCCGAACTGGAGCCTGGGTTTGGAAAACCCTGCTGCTCTGCGCAGCAGGGCATTGAGCCTGGCCAATATTTCTTCCAGTTGGAATGGTTTGACTACATAATCATCAGCACCAGCGTCAAGACCCTCTACCTTGTCCTGCCAGTCGCCACGTGCTGTGAGTATCAGGATCGGAAATTCTTTTTCAGCGGTCCGGATTTGCTTAATCAGTGAAATACCATCGATCCCCGGCAATCCCAGATCGACAATCGCGGCGTCATAGCTATATTCAGACGCGTAATAGAGCCCGGACTTTCCATCTTCGGCAGCATCTACCACATAACCTGCTTTACTTAATCCCTGCTCTAATTGCCTGCGCAGAAGTTCTTCGTCCTCAACGACCAGTAACCGCATGAAATATTCCCGATAAATGTTCGCGAAGAAACGTCAGGCTCCGCCACTCACCTCACCAGTTGTCGCATGAACGAATACAGTGAAAACTTTACCTTCATTTTCCATGCGAATCTGGTAGCGCTGATTGGGCCCCTCTCCAACCAGGCTGATACGCAATATATTGCCCGCAAATCGCTGGCGAGCCAGATTGACTGCGTGCCGCTCATTGATTAGGTTGGCCTGAGGACCACGAAGGTCGCGAGGGGGATTAGCTCGATCAAGTTGATTCTGTTCTATCTGATCAGGTATCCCTTGCGCCCATGCAGGCGCGGCCAGGCTCAGCACCACCCAGCAGGTCAATACACCTGATCCAGTAGATTTCAAAACCAGCCTCTCCAAAAAATTCTCGCAGACAAACTGCGAGAATTCTGTGCCCATTGTGATGCTCTATAAAACCGGTTGCATGTCTACTCTCAGTCTGATTTCG
This sequence comes from uncultured Pseudohongiella sp., assembly GCA_965198435.1. Lineage (GTDB taxonomy): Bacteria > Pseudomonadota > Gammaproteobacteria > Pseudomonadales > Pseudohongiellaceae > UBA9145. The sequence goes on from OZ240664.1 coordinate 2,495,034, forward strand.
TCGCCGGGATCAGAGTCAGTGCGGATAGAGTATTCTTTGCCATTATAGAGATAGGTAACTTGATAGCCCATTAGTCGCTCCTCTGCCCGCAGCTCGTAAGCAGTTTCGCAGCGCTGCACCGTCTCATACTCACGAATGCCGGAGCGATTTCTATTATTGCGGACTATATCACGTCCGATAGAGTGGCCCAAAACAGCTCCCACCACCGCGCCAACCCGCTTATTACTTTTCCCATTTCCTACTGCGTTTCCTAAAGCACCGCCAAGGATAGCACTAACGAGAACAGGCGTTCTGGAAGCCTCGCGGGAAGGATATCGATCAATGACTATCTCCTCTTCTCGGCATTGCTCATAAGGCTCTGAAATTTCCACGATCTGATAAATCGGGCGGCTTGCTACCACCTGTGCATATTCATATATGGTTTCTGCCCAGGATTCTGCACTTAACAATGCACAGCTCACTGCCAACAGAACGCGTCGTGTGTTCATTGCGGGCACCCTCATTCAATCACTTATTCAATCACTAATATCAATACCAGCACCAGCAGCGACTTGTCATATCTCTATCTTGTCACATTTCTATAAAAAATGGCCTATCACTGCATTGCAGGTTGCTAATCTAACAAGGTCAAGCTGAATAGAAACTTAAGCTGTCTGTACTGTTTCAGGTATTCAGGTTCAGGCATTTAGATTTAGGGAGCCTCTGATTAATATTTGCGAGGCAGTGTGAGTGCAAGGCAAAAATCAGCGAAAAAGCGCAGTTTGTAGGTCATAAATGCGCATTTTGAGCTGATTTTTAACGCAGCAATAACAACGTAGGTAATTAATCAGAGGTTCCTTAGTAATGAGGTGGCCTCTCGTCAGCGGGGTTGGCTCCACCCGCACTATTTCCCTCTGATAACTCTACTATGCGCTGCTGCAACATTCCTGCTATTCGTCCTTGATCCTCTATTTGGCGCTGCTGCTGGACGATCACTTCGTTAAGCTTTTGCAATAAATCGTCCAAAAAACTATAGCGGGTTTCCAACTCTAATATTCGCTGTTCCAGTTTGTCCACGTCCTGCAATTCCCCTTTTGACAAGTGATAAATTCAGTTCAATGCACTTCTCAATGCACTTCAAACCGCTCTCCGTTAAGAGCTTAAGAAGCATATTGTCAGATTTCAGTATTCAACATTACTGTCGCCATGGCGATATTCAGTTACACTCTGTCTATAATTTACAGCCATTCAGAGATTGCGACATTATGGAAAAAGCACCGATTAACTGGACCAATATGCTGCTGTTTTCGATTACTCCTGCAGCAGCCATTATCCTGGTACCACTGTATGGAATTGTCTACGGATATGATCTGTTTGAGTGGCTGATGTTTGTTTTGATGATGGGATTTTGTGGTATTTCAATTACCGCTGGTTATCATCGGATGTGGTCTCATAAGACCTATAAGGCTCACCCTGTTGTCCGTTTCATTTTTGCTCTGGGTGGAGCCTGCGCATTGCAAAACGATGTCATGCACTGGGCCTCAGGCCATCGTCGCCATCATCAATACACAGACAACAACGATCACGATCCTTATTCAGCCGACCGAGGTTTCTGGTTTTCGCATATCGGATGGATTGTACGTAACTACGAAAGTGGTCGCGTCGACTTCTCCGGCATTAAAGATATACAAAGAGACCCGATAGCTGTCTGGCAACACAGGCACTACTTAAGTCTGGTACTGCTAATGAACATTGGTCTGCCTGCACTGCTTGGCTATCTGCACGGTGATATTGTTGCCAGCCTGCTTTTGGCCGGATTGTTAAGGCTGGTTTTAAGCCAACACGTTACTTATCTAATCAATTCCATCGCCCACATGTGGGGCTGCCAAACATACAGTGATGCAGGTTCAGCCCGTGACAATCCGCTACTGGCTCTAATCACCTATGGTGAGGGTTATCACAACTTTCATCACACATTTCAATGGGACTATCGCAATGGCGTGCGCTGGTTTCATTTTGATCCAGCCAAGTGGTTAATTCATATGCTGTCCTGGTTTGGTCTGGCTACAGATTTAAAGCGCACCAACCCGGCAAAAATCGAGGCCGCAAGACTTAAGATGCAGTACCAGCAGGCTGCCGTGCGACTGGCAGGAAGCAATATTCCTGAACATTGGCGTGATCGCCTGGAGCAGGAATACGAACAGTTTTTGAAGTTGCTGCAGCAATGGAATGATCAGCGTCAAACCTGGTATGAAGCCAAAGGCAAGCGCATCCAGGAAACTCTGGCCCATTGGGAACGCCTGGAAATTCGGGACAAATACCGAGAGCTGCAATATCGGGTCAAAGTTCAGAAGCGACGCTGGCGGGAAATGCTGCGCAACCTTAAAGACCCGTTGATGCTGCCAGCATGATGGCTGATTTGTAGGCGAATTTTAATACTGTACGTTACAGTGATCAGATGTGAGACAATTCCGCCTGGTTGCAGGTCTCATGGCCCAACACACTATTAAACCATAAAGCAGTATTAAACCAGAGAGGAAACCCAGGTCATGACCAGGAAACCAGGCGTGCACACAGCTGCAGTGCTTTTACTGAGCATACTGTCGGGCAGTGCATATGCTGTGGAAGAAGGTGACCCAGCCCCTGAACTGACGCTGCCATCCATTTATGCCGACCGGCCTGACATTTCATTACAAGCCTTAGAGGGCAAAGCTGTTTACGTCGATTTCTGGGCATCCTGGTGCGCACCATGCCTGACTTCTCTGCCGCTTTATAATGAGATGTATCACAAATACAAGGGTCAGGGGCTGGAAGTGGTTGCCATAAATGTCGACAATCCAGTTGAAGATGGCCTGGACTTTTTGGAAGATACCCCACTGGATTTTTTGCTTCCTTCAGACCCGGAAGGTAACGCGGCAGCATTGTTTGATGTCATCGGTATGCCATCTTCATACCTTATAGGTCCCGATGGTGAAGTAAAACTGGTTCATATAGGATTTCGCAACGGCGATATGGAAATCATAGAGGCTGCCATTATCGAACATTTACCTGACTGACGATTAAAATGAAACGCATATTGCTTTTTTAATGCTCTGCAATTTTCTGACTGCCTGCGCGGAAGTGCGACCCCGGAAACGGGGTTATTTAGCAAGGGATGAAATGCTGTGGAACGTTGATTCGCTAGAACATCAGCTAACGATCACATTTTCTTCAGTAAAGAAGCGTCTTCAGGCGGTTGCGGCTGCAACCAGCATTTTGCCAGAGCAGGATTGTCTGGAATCGTTGATATGAAGGGTCAGCCTTCGCGGCGCAGCCTCTTTGCCTCTTTGCTCTTTCTACCACCTACCACTGCATTGGTCCTGCCCGGCATCTCCAATACGGACATACCGCCAATGGAAAGCACGGTTTCCTGTAAGCTATCCAGTTTCAATCAGGAACAGGTGCCACTCGGTGAGCCGGGTCCGTTACGATATTGATATTCACCAGTTTGAGTACATTGCTCCTGTTGGCAGAAATCTTTCCATCAGTATCGATGCCAGTCATGAATCCATGAGTGACGCCTCGCCCTGCGCCCTGGTTTTCAACTGCCGACAGTGATAGCAACCCGATCATAAATATGAGTGGGCCAGTGGTACTACCGATAACCGTACAGAACTGAGCATTGGCACACCAGGGCAATCAACTGAATGGATTTTCGTGCGCACTTCCAGTATTCCAGTACAAAAAGTGAACAAATGGCATTCCCTCGTCGATCTGCGTCCGAAAATCATAAACTTCTGCCCCATCTTCGACGCGGCAGAGGAACTCACTCGATTGCCCTGATTGGCACACGCCATTATATGGAAGACAGCAGCATTGTTGGTTACTTTGGGCATTCAGAAGAGAACGACGACCAACCCACTTAATCCAGAGTTCAGCGGTGAGTGGCGTTTTAATAACGACTTAACCACACTGGGCTTTGGCTTTAGTCACGCGGCAGATGATATTTTCCCATCCGATGCAGAAATCTTTAATCGTGTAAGAAACGAAGACAAGCAACCCATCTGCTGCAGTAAACTTAAGGAGCCTCTGATTAATATTTGCGAGGCAGTTAGTGCAAGGCAAAAATCAGCGAAAAAGCGCAGTTTATAGGCCATAAATGCGCATTTTGAGCTGATTTTTAACGCAGTAATAACAACGTAGGTAATTAATCAGAGGCTCCCTAGATGAGTTCAAGAGGCGGCTCATCCAGCACCACCAGTTGCTCTCTCAACTCAAGTATATGCGCCGCCCAATACCGATCAGTATTAAACCAGGGAAAATTCAAAGGAAACGCCGGGTCAGACCAGCGACGAGCCAGCCAGGCACTGTAATTCATCAGGCGCATGGTTCTTAGCGCCTCAATAAGTGCCAGTTCTCTTACTTTGAACTCATGGAACTCATTATAACCTTCCACCAGCTCCAGTAGTTGTGCTTGTCGTTGAATGCGATCCCCGGACAACATCATCCATAAATCCTGTATTCCAGGGCCTGCCATCGTATCATCAAAATCCACGAAGTTCGGCGTGCCATCTTTCCATAACACATTTCCAGGATGGCAATCACCATGGATGCGCAACTCTATAAGATTTTCAACCGATGAGTATACCTGCAGAATTTTTTCAATGAGCTGCTGACTCAAAGATTCATAGGCAGCAACTAAATCTACAGGGACGAATTCGTTTTCCAGTAGGTACTGACTGCTCTGAATCGCAAAGCCTTCCAAACTCAGAGTGTTTCTGTATTTGAAACTCGCCTGGCATCCCACAGCATGCAAGCGGCCAATGAAGCGGCCCATAATAAGAAGATTGTCCAGATCGTCGAGTTCAGGAGGCCGACCAGTAAACAGCGGAAAAACAGCGAAATCGAAGCCTTCATGGTGCAGCAGACTCCCTTTACCTGGAAACATAATCGGTGGCACGACTGGCATTTCAAAATCTGCCAGTTCCTGCGCAAATTGATGTTCTTCCAGAATCTGATCCTGCGTCCAGCGCTCAGGGCGATAGAACTTCATCACCAGCGAAGGCCTGTCTTCCAGCCCTACCTGATAGACTCGGTTCTCATAACTGTTCAGTGGGTAAATACGCGCATCCGGCTGATAGCCCAGTGCTTCAACCGCATTTAAGACTGAGTCAGGTGTTAAGGCTGAGTAAGGATGATGCTCCTCTCGGGTCAAATCGACTTACCCGTGAAAGCTGCGAATGAGAGAACTGGAAAAAAATTTTAATCCTGACCGTCGGCTTTTCCTGCACCAACCAAAGACACAGGGAAAGGCGCGATGTTATCTCCACTGGATATCTTGGCAACTCCAGATTTTTCCACCTCATCTATACGCACAATTGCCTGCATGGGGATAAAACTACGCCGCACCCCCGAGAATTCATTTTTCAGCTTTTCTTCGCTGGGATCTACCACCACCTGCGAACGCTCATCAAAAACAAATTCTTCAATCTCAATAAATCCATAGAGATCGCTTTGATATACCTGCTTTACAAAAACTTCGTAGACCTTGCCTTTATTGAGGAAGGTAATTTTGTAGATTTCTGATGAGTTTGTCATGAAAATCAATCTCTTGGCGAATATTGAGCATAGCGGCAGCACCGTTCAGCGCTAGATTACCTCTAATATCTGGTTAATGCGATGAAAATCAAGCCTGCCGCCCGCAACAGGCCCGAATGCTCTCCCGTGCAGAGACAAAATAGCCATAGGGTTCCAGGCAGCCTTGCTGCTATAATTCGCTCCTTTTTTAAGCACATTTAAGTGAAAACAGCGCTTAGTCATCAATCTCTTAGCGGAGGAACGACCAGCGATTAAATGAACAGCCAGGCCTTACCAGACAAAATCGGCACCGTGCAATCTGAAAGCACGCGGCGGGTATACATTAAAACCCATGGCTGCCAGATGAATGAGTATGATTCCGCGCGCATGCTGGACCTGCTGCGCGAGTCTGAGAAAGCAGAGCTGGTTGATTCCCCTGAGGAAGCAGACATTCTCCTGCTTAACACCTGCTCTATTCGCGAAAAAGCACAGGAAAAAGTATTTCATCAGCTGGGCCGCTGGCGCTCGCTAAAAGAGGGCAATCCAAATCTCAAGATTGCTGTTGGCGGTTGCGTTGCCAGCCAGGAAGGTGAAGCCATCGGCAAACGCGCACCCTATGTGGATGTCGTGTTCGGCCCGCAGACCTTGCACAGGCTTCCTGAAATGCTTAAGTCTTCCAATGGTTCAAAGCCTGTTGTTGATATCAGCTTTCCTGAGATCGAAAAATTCGATCGTCTGCCAGAACCTGAAGTCGATTCCTGTCAGGCTTTTTTGACTGTGATGGAAGGTTGCAGCAAGTATTGCAGCTTTTGCGTAGTACCCTACACTCGCGGTGAAGAAGTCAGTCGCCCTTTCGATGACGTGCTGGCAGAAGCAGTGCATCTGGCCGATCAAGGCGTCCGTGAAATCAATCTCCTGGGCCAGAATGTCAACGCCTACCGCAGCATACAACACAATGGAAAAATCGCGGATCTCGCATTGCTTATAAATTACATAGCGGCGATTGAGGGTATCGACAGAATTCGTTTTACCACTTCCCATCCTGTAGAGTTCAATCAAAACCTTGTCCAGGCCTTCGCTGCCGTACCCGAGTTGGTTTGCCACTTGCATTTGCCGGTGCAGAGTGGCTCAGACCGCATCCTGGCTGCCATGAAACGTGGTCATACTGCCCTAGAATACAAGTCTCTAATTAGAAAAATACAAGCTGCAAGACCTGGCATCAGCCTGTCCTCAGACTTTATTGTGGGTTTCCCCGGTGAATCTAACGCTGACTTTGAAGACACCATGAATCTGATTATCGAAATAGGCTTCGATACTTCATTCAGCTTTATCTACAGTGCCCGACCAGGTACACCTGCTTCAGATTTGCGCGACGCAACCAGCGAACAGGAAAAGAAGCACAGACTTGGCATCTTGCAATCGCAAATTACACAACAGGCCAATGCCATAAGTCAGAGCATGGTGGATACAATCGTACCCGTGCTGGTGACTGGAGTATCACGCAAAGACCCGGGCGCATTGCAGGCGCGCACCGAAAATAACAGAGTGGTTAATTTCCGCTGCGATGACCATTCCATAATCGGCCAGTTTATCAATGTAAAAATTACCGAAGCATTACCGAACTCTTTGCTGGGCGTCCTGTAACTATGAGTGCACATTCCAGACATATCACTCTCTTGCCTGAAAGTACACATCGTCTGGCCAGTCTTTGCGGACGCCTGAATGAGCATATCAAACAAATTGAAACGGGTCTGAATGTAAGTATTCAGCAGCGTGGCCATGTGTTGCAGATTTCAGGCGGTGAAAAGGCAGTAAACAGTAGCGGCTTACTATTGAAAGCGCTCTATGCAGCGACAGGAGAAGGCAAGCAATTAAATCCAAATCAGGTGCATTTGGCATTGCAGGAATACCAGGAAGATACCCAGCTTACCCCGGCTGAACCAGACACGCTGATAAAAACGCCTCGCTGCAGCGTCAAACCCCGCAGCAAACACCAGCGTCAGTACGTCAGCAGTATTCGTGAAAATGACATCAACTTCGGCGTAGGGCCAGCTGGAACCGGTAAAACCTATTTGGCGGTCGCTTGTGCGGTAGAAGCACTGGTACATGAGCAGGTACAACGCTTGCTGCTGGTAAGACCTGCTGTGGAAGCAGGTGAGAAATTGGGATTTCTACCCGGCGATTTAGCCCAGAAAATCGATCCCTACCTGCGGCCGCTTTATGATGCACTTTATGAAATGCTGGGGTTCGAAAAGGTTGGTCGGCTAATAGACAAAAATGTTATCGAAGTAGCTCCCTTAGCATATATGCGCGGCAGAACACTGAATAACGCCTTTATCATTCTCGATGAAAGTCAAAACACCACCACTGCTCAGATGAAGATGTTCCTGACCAGGATCGGGTTTGGCTCAACCACTGTCATCACTGGAGACATTACCCAGATCGATTTACCCAAAGACACTCGCTCCGGCCTGGTTCATGTCAGTAAAGTATTGCAGGACATCAATGGCATTGGTTTCACCTGCTTCAACGCAAAAGATGTTGTAAGACATAGGTTAGTGCAACGTATTGTTGAAGCCTATGATGAATACGATCGTCAATCTGTCACTACATTAACCGGCCAGGACAACTCTCAGCAAAATGACAGTGACGGCTGAAATAGACAACCACTGTGACAGCCAATGGACTCCCGATGAGACGATGTGCCAACAATGGCTGCTAGCTACCCTTGCACATCTGGCACAGCAAAATGATTTTTCTATCGCCTTGCGATTTGTCAGTAAAGCTGAATCTCAATCACTCAATCAGCGCTACCGTGATAAAGCATCTCCGACCAATGTCCTTTCCTTTCCAGCGGAAATTCCCAATGCAGTCGCGAAAGAAATAGATCATCCACCTCTGGGCGATCTGGTGATATGTGCTGAACTTGTCGCAGAAGAGGCTTCTGAACAACAGAAATCATTGGAATCCCATTGGGCTCACCTGACTATCCACGGCTGCCTGCACCTGCTTGGATATGATCATCAGACCGAAGAACAGGCTTCCAATATGGAAAATATTGAAATTGAAATACTGAAAAAGCTTGGAATCTCGAATCCTTATTTGATAGGGTAATTTTTAATGCATTTTAAAAAGCCAGCTAAGGAGGCCGATAAAATCCAGGTCATGACTGACGACCAACCCCGCATCGATCCACGACCAAAGTCCTGGATCGATAAAATTGCTCAAGTTTTCTCCGACGAACCCACTGATACCAAAAGTTTACTGGAACTGCTGCGCAATGCAGAACAAGATCAGGTGTTAGATGCTGATGCTCTTGGCATCATCGAAGGTGCCCTCCAGGTCTCCAGTATGCAGGTGAGAGATATCATGATCCCTCGCTCGCAGGTCGTTACTGTGTCGGGCAATCTAAAGCTCTCTGAAATTCTTGATCTGGTCTCTCGTGCCTCTCATTCCCGTTTTCCAGTTGTCGGCGATAACGTCGATAACGTGATGGGTATACTTCTGGCAAAAGACCTGCTTCCTCTGCTGCATGGTGAGGGTCAGGAAAAGTTTAAGATTAAGGACATTATCCGCCCTGCCACTTTTGTGCCCGAGTCTAAACCACTCAATGTTCTGTTAAAGGAGTTTAGAGAAACGAGACAACACATGGCTATCGTCATCGACGAATATGGCAGCGTATGCGGTGTCGTCACCATTGAAGATGTGCTGGAACAGATCGTTGGTGAAATTGAAGATGAGTTCGATGTAGATGATGATAGTTACATCAAAAAGTTTGATGAAAACAATTTCATCGTAAAAGCACTTACCCCGGTGGATGAATTCAATGAATATTTTTCTACGGAATTTAGTGATCAGGAATTCACTACAATCGGCGGGCTTGTGCTGCAGGAATTTGGTCATATTCCAGAGCGCAGTGAAACAGTAGAAATAGGCCAATTCCTCATTACCGTACTGAATGCAGACAGTCGCCAAATCAAGCTACTGAAAGTCAAAGCCCTGGAAATTGAATCAGAATCCTGACCTTCGGCTAAGCCACAGATTTGATCTATGCCTTCTTTGGCCGAAGAAGTATCAGCCGCTCGGTTAGGATATCCAAAGAATCCAACACGTGATCAACTGCCCATGACTGCGGTATGATTGCGCACTTTTCGGCGGCGAAATCCGTAATAGTGAAGTAACAGGCAAACCATGCAGGAAGATACCAGTAATCAATACAATCCTCAGGCCGTTGAAGCGGAGGCCCAAGCGTATTGGAACGAATACGACAGCTTTCGAGTCACTGAAGACCCTCGTAAAGAGAAGTACTACTGTCTGTCCATGCTGCCCTACCCGAGTGGCCACCTGCACATGGGACACGTGCGTAATTACAGCATCGGTGATGCTATTTCCAGATATCAACGTATGCTCGGCAAGAACGTTCTACAACCTATGGGATGGGATGCCTTTGGACTGCCGGCTGAAAATGCAGCAATGCAAAACAAAGTGCCACCTGCTCGCTGGACCTATAGCAATATTGACTACATGCGCGAGCAGTTGCAACGTCTCGGCTATGCCTACGACTGGTCACGAGAAATAGCTACCTGTCACAAAGACTACTACAAATGGGAACAATGGTTTTTCCTTAAACTGTTTGAAAAAGGATTGGTGTATCGAAAAGAGGCGGAGGTTAACTGGGATCCCGTTGACCAAACCGTACTTGCAAATGAACAAGTCGTCGATGGCAGAGGTTGGCGCTCAGGTGCACCGGTAGAGCGCCGCAGTATCCCACAGTGGTTTTTCAAGATCACCGATTTCGCCCAGGAATTGCTCGACGATCTTGCGACACTGGACGGCTGGCCGGAAAAAGTCCGCACTATGCAGCAAAACTGGATTGGACGCTCAGAGGGCATCAATCTGGACTTTATCGTTGCGGGTGAGAATGATGCAAACCTGCGCACTTTGTCCGTATATACAACTCGGCCTGATACATTGATGGGCGTGACTTATGTGGCCATTGCTGCACAACACCCACTTGCGGAAAAAACTGCGGTTACCAATTCAGAGCTGGCTGCCTTTATCGAGGAACAGAACAAGTTGAAAATGGCCGAAGCTGATATGGCCACCATGGAAAAGCTGGGCATGGATACAGGACTGAAAGCCGAACACCCTGTTACAGGAGAAACCGTTCCCATATTTGTCGCGAACTTCGTTCTTATGAGTTATGGCTCTGGTGCCGTGATGGCTGTTCCGGGCCACGATCAACGAGACTGGGAATTTGCGACCAGGTACGGGCTGCCGATCAAGCAAGTAATCGAGCCTGTAGAAGATTCACAAGTTTGCGATCTGAATAAAGAAGCCTTCGCTGAAAAAGGCCGCCTGGTAAACTCCGGGCAATTTGATGGTTTAGATTTCGATACTGCATTCAATGCCATTGCAGATTTCCTGGGTGAACAGAATAAAGGTAAGCGCACCGTAAACTATCGCCTTCGAGACTGGGGTGTGTCGCGCCAGCGTTATTGGGGCGCTCCCATTCCAATGATCAATTGCAGGCATTGTGGGTCAGTGCCAGTGCCAATGGATGATTTGCCGGTTTTATTACCCGAAGATGTTGAAATTGATGAAGGGGGGTCCCCTTTATCACGTTTAAAAGAGTTTACGGACGTGGACTGTCCGAAATGCGGCAGGTCGGCTCGCAGAGAGACTGATACATTCGACACATTCATGGAATCTTCCTGGTACTACGCACGCTATACCTGCAAAGACCAGAATGAAGCCATGCTAGATGAACGCGCCAGTTACTGGTTACCAGTGGATCAATACATCGGCGGAATTGAACATGCAATTCTGCATCTGCTGTATGCACGCTTTTATCACAAGCTGATGCGTAATGAAGGACTGGTCAACAGTGATGAGCCTTTCACCAATCTGCTTACTCAAGGAATGGTGCTGAAAGATGGCGCAAAGATGTCAAAGTCTAAAGGCAACACAGTAGATCCTATATCATTAATTGATACCTATGGAGCCGATACGGTAAGGATGTTCACTCTATTCGCATCGGCTCCAGATCAATCTCTGGACTGGTCCAACAGTGGCGTAGAAGGAAGTTTTCGGTTTTTGAAGCGACTTTGGAAAACTATTAGCAGCCATCAATCCGTAGAAACTGAAACTGGAGATTTTATTAATTCAGAGCTAAATGCTGAGCAGAAGAAATTACGATTAAAAACTCATCAGACTCTACAAAAAGTAGCGGATGACTATGGGCGCAGACAAATGTTTAATACCGCAATCGCTGCGATAATGGAATTGTTAAATGCTGTAAGCAGGTTTTCAGAACAGGCAGACAGTGACTTAGACCAGCGTGTAATCCAGGAAGCACTGGAGCTCAGCGTGTTGATGCTGGCTCCTGTCGTGCCACACTTCAGTCATGCTGCGTGGCGGCATTTAGGCCATGAAGGAGCTGTCATGGATGCAAGTTGGCCTGAGGTGGATACCAGTGCGTTGCAGGTCGACTCTGCCTTAATCGTGGTTCAGGTAAATGGCAAGTTGCGCAGCAAGCTGGAAGTCCCTGAAGGCATCGAACAAAAAGAGTTGGAAAAACTGGTGCTCGCAGACGAAACTGTTCAGCGTTTCACAGGCGAAGGTAGCATTAGGAAAGTTATTGTTGTGCCAGGCAGGCTGGTAAACATCGTAGTAAACTAAGGAACCTCTGATTAATGTTTACGAGGCAGTTAGTGCAAGGCAAAAAATCAGCGAAAAAGCGCAGTTTATAGGGCATAAATGCGCATTTTGAGCTGATTTTTAACACAGCAATAACAACGTAGGTAATTAATCAGAGGTTCCCTAAAATATTACGGGACTGATTCATTGAACCCGCTAAAAAAAATCAGCCACTACTCAGTGTTAACCTATGCAATATTATCTTTCAGTGCCTGCGGCTTCGCACTGCGAGGAAGCGATTCAATCGCTACCGGATATAGTGCAATAGTTTTGGATACGGACCAACCTGACGGCGATCTAACTCGCATGCTGCGGCGATCGCTGGATGTTGCTAATGTCCGTGTTGAACCCTCTTCCAGCACTGCTCCGGTCCTGATAATCAGAAATGAGCAGTCAGCAAGTCGTCCGGTATCAATCAACCCCAGAGCGCGAGCAGCACAATATGAAATCAGACTTTCAATAGACATTGCGCTGATACAAGATGAGACAGCGTTGCTTTCTCCCGAAACACTGATGGTCGAGAGGGCCTATTTTGAAGATATTGCCAACATAGCCGGCAATCAGGATGAAGTGGAACTCATTACCACAGAGATGCGAAGAGACCTGGTCAATCAACTTTTACGCCGACTCCAGGCAGGCGCTGCAGGCTTATGAAGCTTAAGGCCGAACAACTAAGACGCAGCCTGGAACAAGATTCTAAACCTATATATTGGCTGGCAGGTGATGAGCCTTTACTAATGCAAGAGGCAACGGACCTTGTTCGTTCTCACTTTCGCAGGCAGGGTTTTACAGAACGGGAAATACTGAATGTCGATCGCGGCTTCAATTGGGAGCAATTTAACCAGGCTTATTACAATTTCTCATTATTCGCTGAGCAGAAAGTCATTGAGCTGAGACTCAGCAGCAACAAACTCGATGATGCAGGCAAACAGGCAGTGCAAGACGCTCTGTCAGACCCGTCATCTGATAATGTCATACTCATTACCAGCCCTAAACTCGACTCATCCACCCCTAACACCAAATGGTTTAAAACTATCGAAAGCAGAGGCGTATTGGTCCAGATATGGCCAGTCAATCGAGAAAATCTACCCGCATGGCTGGAGCAGCGATTGATGCGAGCGGGAATTCGCGCCGAGCCCCAGGCCCTGCAACTTCTGCTGGACAAAATTGAAGGCAATTTGCTGGCAGCAATGCAGGAAATTGAGAAACTGAAGTTACTGGCAAACAATGGGTCCGGGTCCGATGAGCCTATCGTTCTGGACAGCACTACTGTTATGCAGGTAGTTGCTGACAGCTCGCGCTATAGCGCTTTTCAGTTGGTTGATGCTGCTTTATTGGGTGATCTGGGCCGTGCCCAGAAAATTTTAAACGGACTTAAGGCGGAAGATACATTTCCATTGGTCATCTTAGGCAGCATGACCCGAGAACTGCGTAGTCTATTACCGATGATTGCAAAAAGAGAATCTGGACAGGGGATCAATGCCATTCTGCAATCTTCAAGGGTATGGTTCAATCGCAAACAAGCGGTAGGTAATGCGATCAATAGATTACATACCAAAGATATCTGGGACATGCTGGATCATGCAAAAAAAATTGACCAGTCCATTAAAGGCATGAATCTGGCCAATCCCTGGGATGAGCTGAGCCTTTTGCTCGCAGATCTGGCAGGAAAAGAACCTGCGACTGCTGCTATGGCATTACGCTAAGGAACCTCTGATTAATTACCTACGTTGTTATTGCTACGTTAAAAATCAGCTCAAAATGCGCATTTATGCCCTATAAACTACGCTTTTTCGCTGATTTCTGCCTAGCACTAACTGCCTCGCAAACATTAATCAGAGGCTCCCTAACTAATTCAGCCCTCGACGTTCCAATAACGGGGTGATATCTGCATCCTGACCGCGAAACTCCCTGTACATCGACATAGCTTCTACACTGCCTCCCCTGCTTAGTAGAGTCTGTCGAAAATGCTCACCGTTTTCCCTTAGAGGGCGTCCATTCTCAAGAAACCAGGCCGCAGTGTCAGCATCTAATACCTCGCTCCAGATATAAGAATAATAACCGGCTGAGTACCCACCCATAATGTGAGAAAAGTAGGTTGAGCGATATCTTGGCGGGACTTCATCCAGAGCAATGCCTGCCTGTTCCAGAGCGCTGGCTTCAAAAGCCATAATCGTTTCAGCCGTAGGCACTTCGCCGGGTCCTAACTGATGCAGCGCCTGATCAATGATTGATGCTGCCAGATATTCTGAAGTAGCAAACCCCTGATTAAATGTTTGGGTGGATAAGACTTTATCCAATAACTCGATGGGCATGGGCTCGCCAGTTTCATAATGCACAGCATAGTTTTTCAGTATTTCAGGAAAAGTAACAAACATTTCATTTACCTGACTTGGGTACTCTACAAAATCTCTGGGCACGCTGGTTCCAGAAAACCGTGGATACATCACACTCGAAAACATTCCATGCAGCGCATGGCCAAACTCATGAAACATGGTTGTTACTTCGTCGAACGTCAGGAGCGTAGGCTCGCCTTCCGGCGGTTTGGTTATGTTTAAGTGATTTGCGACTATCGGTTGGTTTCCTAACAGATCGCTCTGAGATACATAAGCATTCATCCATGCACCACCCCGCTTACTTGGTCGCGCATAAAAGTCAGCAATAAAAAGAGCCAGCGTAGTGCCACTGGCATCGAATACTTCAAATACACGAACATCTTCCTGATAGACCGGAAGATCGGTTCGCTCTTTAAAAGTGATTCCAAATGATTCTGTGGCTGCGAAAAATACTCCTCGCTGCAGAACATTATTTAATTCGAAATAGGGCCTTAGCTGACTGGCATCAAAATCAAATCGGGCGGCACGCAGTTTCTCTGTGTAAAAATCCCAATCCCAGGCAGCAAGCGTAAAGTCTTCTCCTGAATCGTAGATCACCTGTTGCAGGTCTGCGGCTTCCCGCCGTGCGTTTGCAGCAGCAGGAATCGCCAATTGCGCCAGCCTTGCATTCACTGCTGTAACGGTCTGCGCTGTTTGATTCTCCAATATATAGTGAGCATGGTTTTCGTAGCCCAGTAGCTGGGCACGCTCCGCACGTAAGCGCAGCACATCAGATAAGATTTGGCGATTATCAAACTCGCCCCCGCTACTTCCTCTGGAAAGAGAGGTGGTATGGATACGTTCTCGCAGAGCGCGATTTTGCAACTGTGACAGTGATGGTTGCCCACTGGTATTCAACAGCGGAATAACAAAACCACCTGCCATGCCCCTGTCAATGGCCTGATTGCCCGCTGCTTCGATCGCTGCCTCATCTAAACCCGTGAGCTCTTCTCGTGAATCCACGACAATCGCCAGACTGTTAACTTCGCTGAGCACATTTTGACTGAACTCAGTTTGCAGAACCGCAATTTCTGCATTGATTTCTCGCATCCTATCTTGCTGATCTACCGTTAAAGCGGCGCCTGCTCTTACGAAATCAATATAGTATTGCTCCAACAAGCGTAGTGATTCAGCATCAAGGGATAGCGATTCCCGTTGCTCATGCAAAGCACTGATCCGGCCAAAAAGACCTCGATTCAGTAAAATTGAATCCTGGTGCGCTGCCAGATCGGGTGCCAGTTCTTGCTGCAGCGCCTGAATTTCATCATTGGTATGAGCGCCAGTCATACTAAAGAACACGCGAGCCACTCGATCCAGTAACTGTCCAGATATCTCCAGCGCGATAATCGTATTCTCAAAATCGGGTGCCTCTTCCTGCCCGGCAATCGCTTCTATTTCTACTAACTGCTCGGCCATTCCCTGACGAAACGCTGGTAGATAATGACTCTCATCAATCAAATCGAACTGCGGGTAATTGAGATAGAGAGGGCTCTCTTGCAGAAAAGGGTTCGAGGAAGTCTCAGATTCTGGTGCTGCTTCAAGCACTTCATTATTCATAACTTCAGAGACCGACTGGTTATTCGTTGTATTGTCACTGCTATCCTGGGAACAGGCGTTCGTTAACAGGCCCACAAGGCAAACAAAACAGGTGAGGATGGGAGTTTTCATTCCAATATGTCCTGTAAATTGAGAGGAAAATAATGTCACACGGCTGGCGGATTTAGTCAACATCACTCGATATTTGCTCAAACCTTCCCTTGTACGGCAGGATTACCGGAGTCTATGGCTTATAATTCGCCAGTAAAAAACTATGGATGCCAATTCTTTGTTTGCACGATTTTTTCAGGAAATACGGCTTGCCAGAATAAATCGCACTGCCTTATACCTAGGGAACCTCTGATTAATTACCTACGTTGACTGCTGCGTTAAAAATCAGCGAAAAAGCGCAGTTTATAGGTCATAAATGAGCATTTTGAGCTGATTTTTGCCTTACACTAACTGCCTCGCAAACATTAATCAGAGGCTCCTTAAGAATAGTGCAATATGTTTCTGAACTTATACAGGCTACACAATATTTTTGGCAGCCTGTTGGTGTTCTTCCTGACGCAAACAGGCATGGACGTGTCTGGTTTTGAGGTGGCGTTGCAGAAATGAACCTCTGGATTTCTTATGTATCTGCTGCCGCATTAAGCCAGTGCCTGTATGATCGGGCAGTGTTTGAATTTGAAAAAGATTCAGGGAGCGAATTATTTATTTGTCTGTCACTTCGCGAACAAATGACTGAGCGACTGCCTGCAGCTAGTCCGGAGGTGATATTTCTGATTCATAGGCTAAATCACCGGCTTCTTTCATCTTAGCGGACATTGCCGCTAACGCTGCAGACAATCCTTGGCGGTAATAACGGTAGCCTGCATGTTCAGCAAAGAAATTGGGCAGAAACCCTATATCGAAAGTCCCAGCTTCAATATCCAATTCCTGTTTAGGATACGTTTGCAGCCTCTGACCAGCCTCTTCTTTTTCAGAAGCCTGTAATTCTACTGCTGCCATTATCAGGCACCTAACTGAACTGCAAGATCAATAAAGCTATCAGCGGTATAGTCAAACTCACCATCCGGATTTCTGTTTACAGGCTGTCCAGGACCCCGCTCTAAAGGCCTGATGACATAGGCGGTTTTCAAACCCACACGAGCAGCGGCGCGCAAATCGCCAGGATGCGCCGCAACCATCATTACCTGCTCGGGGTGCAGGCTCAGCAGATGCACTGCTTTCGTATAAGCCTCGGGGTCGGGCTTATAGTGCCCAGACAATTCAGCGGACAACACAGCATCCCAGGGCAGACCGCCATTTTTTGCCATATTGGTTAGCAGTGACACATTACCATTAGATAAAGTCGCAATTACATACTTAGTCTTTAATCGGTTAAGTCCCGCGACGCTGTCACGCCATGGACTTAGTCGATGCCAGGCCCGATTAAAATGATCAAGCTCTTCTTCAGAAAGACCTGTTAATGAAAACTCATCGACCAGATCGTCTAGAATCATGCGATGTAAATCATCCATTTTGGTCCACGGTAGTTCACCGCTCCTAACCCGATTCATCGCTGGACCATATCCACTGCGCCACCTGTCAGCGAATTCTGCCCAGTCGACATCATAACCTTTCTTCTCGGCAAGTAACTGCCCTTCGCGGATTATCGATGCCCGCCAGTCCACTACGGTACCGAATACATCGAATACCAGGGCTTGAACCGAGTCGGCTAAGGGTTCCTGGCCAAAGACGTCGCGGCTACTGACAGGAAGCACGGCCAGACCAAATCCCAAAGCAGTCATCTGTTGTAAAAACCTGCGTCTGTTTGAGTTCGTGCCTGCGAATTCTTTCGAGTCATATGCGCTTGATAAAATGGAAGGGATGGGCATATCGTTGACCTCGCTATCAGAGCTATGAGGTTGAGACATGATTCATCGGCACCGTATTACAAGTTTTTACAATCAGCACCCGTCGGACAGACCAGCGACAAATAGAGACAGAGCAATCTATTGAAAATAGACCATCAGGATGGCCAGCGGACAAATGAATTTGACGTAAAATGGCCAGATCTTCCAGAACAAACCAGACTCCACTTCGGGGCAGCCCTGGCGAATTTCCTCTAATATATCGTTACGCTTCCAGATCCAGGCAACAAAGATACAGAATGAAAACCCGAGTAACGGTTGGCTTACTTCAGTGGTAAAGGTAACCACAAGATCGAATAACGGATCGAAGTTAAAAACAATAATGAGTGAAATCAGGCAAATGATGGCACCGATCGTAATCGCTGCTTTACGACGCTCTAATCCATGATGCTCCGCTCCATATGCCACTGGCACTTCCAACATAGATATAGAGGAAGTCAGAGAAGCGATCGTCATTAAAGCGAAAAATGCGAGAGCAACGAAAACACCGATTGACCCCATCGTACTAAACAGGGCCGGCAATACAGAAACGATCAACCCAGGTCCTGCAATAAGCCTCCCTGCATCATCGAAGATTTGCACACCATTGTTTAAGGCGACATACATGGCTGGCAGGATAAGCATACCTGCCAGCACTGCTATTCCAACATCCAGCAAAGCTACCAGACTACCAATTGCAGGCAGGTTTTCTTTCTTGCTTATATAGGAGCCGTAAATCAACATGGTACCTACTCCCAGGGACAGGGAGAAAAATGCCTGGCCCATGGCATCGACAAGTAACGCAGGATCAGCAACGCGGCTGAAATCTGGCACGAGATAGGCGCGCAAACCATTAGACGCTCCCGGCAATGTGAGAACATACAATATTAACAAGAGTAGAATGGCTATTAGTGAAGGCATTAATCGAGACGCCCATTTCTCGATCCCATTTCTCACACCGGCGCTGATAATGAATACGGTAAGCACCATAAACAGCACAACACATATACTGTTCCTGATGACCGCATCTGCGGTAAGCCATTGGGCTAAGCCCTCCATACCCAACAGGCGGGCCAGCGGATCGAAAAAGAATGCGATCATCCAACCGCTTACAATGGCATAAAAACTCAGGATGAAACTGACCGTAAGAATACCCGCAAATCCTACCAACAAGGCGAATAGTCGGGATTTCTCTCCTGGCGCAATAGATCTTAGTGCAGTGACCGCGTTAGCCCGGGCGTGTCTGCCAATAATCAGCTCCGCCATGAGTGCGGGATACGCTAGAAGAAAAGCAAGGATCGAATAAGTGAAAAGGAATGCAGCACCACCATTGGAAGCAGCATTCGTAGGAAATCCCCAGATATTCCCCAAACCTACTGCCGAGCCAGAAGCTGCCATCAAAAAGCCAAATCTGGAACTGAATTCACCCCGGGCAGCTGCCATACTGATCCTTTATTTTAGTCATTATTAATTGTAGCCGTTGTTGCCTGAGCAACTGCGTCGTGACGCTTATACAGTCTATGATTCTATGGTGCGGCATGAATTGCACGATAAATATACGCTGATACCAGGAGTAGCTCATGCTTTAAATCGGGTAAACGCGCTATTGATCGTATGACTCCAGCGTAAAACGAGAAAGATCAGAATCTGTTAACACGAAAACAACGTTGTTCAGGACAGATACACTGCCGTTCTGATTGACCTCAAGGCTGGGAATTCTGAGTCGATTATCAGAGGCGGAATAAGTTGCAATGCCGATGTATGAATCTCTTCGGCGGATCAGGCTTTCCAGGTTTGCCTGAATTACTACCTCAGGCTCGGAAGCAACAGTATTAAAATTGATGGCGACAAGCTCTTCACCCTCATTAACACTCACCGAAGTGATCAATAACCCCGACTGAGCCTCATAAACATGAGGTGCCTCACTAAATCGCTGCACAACTTCGACCGTCATGTAGACGAATTCCAGGCCATTACTAAACTGCGGCGTGATAAAAGGCGCATCGGTTGCTTTTGGCCCTAAATTAATCGTGGGCAGGTCATCGATACCATCAAGAATAGTCATGCCTGCACCGAGCACATTACCAAATACTGTAAAGCCGCCATTGGTGGTATCCAATTGCACATTATCAGCCAGATTGACAAACCACTGATTGCTCGCGCTATCAGGCTGACCATCAAGTTTAGCCATTGCTACAGTGCCACGAATATTTGAGACATTGAACTCATTGGGAATGGTCGTCTGCACCGGAATATCTACTGGACCAAAGGACTCCTGAAATCGATAGGCCCCACCTTGAACAACAAAATCGTCTACTACTCGATGCAAATAGGTGCCGTTATAATTGTTTCTGTTGACGTATCCGAGAAAATTTTGCACAGTCACCGGGGCTATATCATCCAGTAACTCAATTGAATAATCCCCAATCGAAGTGCTAACCCGAACAATAGTTCCAGCATCGGCATGCACCGCACCCTCCAGCAGGACAATTGCAATCAGTGATACGAAAAATCTTCTAACCCGTATCTGTATCTGGCGCATCTGGTATATATGATATACCTGAAAAGAAGCGTCCATTTATTCTCCAAATACCCTGAAACGCCTGATGATGTGACCGGAGGAGCATAGGTGAAGTTACCAGAAACTGCAACATAGCGCTGATTGTGAATCAGGGCGATCGAGTGAACGCCTCTGTCGCGTTGAAGATGGGCAGAAGTTTATGATTTTCGGACTCAGATTAGCGAGGGAGTGCCACTTGTTCACTTTTTGTACTGGAAGTGCGCACGAAAATTCATTCAGTCGATTGCCCTGGATTGTGAATGCAGCTGATTCCTACTCCCAGGCTGGTGTAAAATACATCCCGTTAAATTTAACCGAAGGTAGTAAATCCTTTTTTCGAAACTTCAAAACGCCCTGTATTCCAAACAGGGCAAACCTGATTCTGACGTACCTCCATTGAATTCCCATTCCAACCAGCAAACCTCTAACTCCGTCGGTATTGGCATCGACTTTGGAACTTCAAACAGCGCAGCAGCGGTTTTTGATGGTAAGCAGGTTCATCTGCTCCCACTGGAAACCACATCTCCGGTGATGCCATCGGCTACCTACATTGATCGCGACTTCAAGATGAGTACGGGCCAGGAAGCCATCGAGAACTACATCCATAGCAACATGGGCCGGACAGTGGAATTAAGCGCAGAAGTGTTGGGCGAAGGAAGAACCACAACCGGTCAAATCGGTGACCGCGGCTTACCCGAAGAAGCACAAACCGAAATGATCTACGGCCAGTCCTTCGTCGATGGAGGCCAGAAAGGTCGCCTGTTCCGCGGGATTAAACGCCTGCTGGGCAATCGTAATGCTCCCCGACTTATGGTGTTCAACCGACCCTTTCGGCTGGTAGCGCTTATTACACCACTGATAGTAAGCATTCGAAACAGTTTGATCGATCTCAACAAAAGTCTGGGCTTACAGGATAACTCTCCCAATCATGCCTGTATTGGTCATCCGGTGAATTTTGAAGGGACTGAACAGGGACGCAACGAATCTGCCCTTGCCCTGCTCTCTGAATCTTATGGCTACGCCGATTTCTCAGAGCAAAGTTTTTATCCAGAGCCCATCGCAGCCTCATTAAGCTACCTCTATCAGAATCCATCATCGACCGAGGAGATTCTATTGGCCGTTGATTTTGGCGGAGGGACATTGGATCTTTGCATATTGCAACGTCAAGGCGGGGATTTTGAAGTTTTGGCAACCCACGGTACCGGCCTCGGTGGCGATCATATAGACCAGCTGATCTTTAGAGAGTTGATTTTTCCTTTGTTGGGAAAAGGTGAGCGTTGGCAAAGGCCAGGTGAAGACAGGGAAATCGAAACGGCCTTCCCGTTTGAAGACTATGAAGACCTGCTACTGAATTGGGCGGTTAGCTATATGCTCAATCAGAATCGATACACCACGCCACTCATGCAACGCATCGAATTCGGGGATCAGGCTGCCGTTAAGTTTCAACGCCTGTATGACCTGATAAAGAACAACTACAGCTATCTGGTATTTCAAACGATCAAGGATCTCAAAGCCAAACTCTCATCCGCTGAACAGGCCAATCTTGATATCCCAGAGCTGGACATAGAGCTGAAAGTCAGCCGGGATCAGTTTGAGCAACTCATTGCGGGAGTGTTAAAAAAAATAGAACAGGTAATCTTTGAAGTGCTGGAAAAAGCTAACTTACAGCGCTCGCAAATTCAGTTAGTCATTCGCACTGGTGGATCATCCCTGATACCAGCGGTCAAACGCATTCTTGATCAGCAATTTCCAAACAAGGTCATCGAGCACGATCCGTTTACCAGTGTTGCAGCCGGTCTGGCGATTGCTGAATATCATGGTCTGGGGAATTCTGACAGGGCAGTTTCCGGGAAGAGCATCGGCAATAGTAATTAGGGAGCCTCTGATTAAGTTTATAGCCCGCTGCCTCGAAGGCGAGAGTATGTCCGCCCTGTGCCGTGAGTTCGGTATCTCCCGAGTCACAGGCTACAAGATCTTCAATCGCTACAAGGAATCCGGCCTCGATGGCCTACAGGACCGCAGCCGCAGGCCTTACCGCCACACCAACAAGTTGCCCTTCCAGATAGCGCGGGCCATCCTGGTGATCAAGCGCTGATATCCCACCGTTGTATTTCCTCATCCGGTTGTTAGTCAGATTCCGCACCTGGTCCAGCGAAATGAACAGGTACATATCCAGGATTTCATCGCAGTACGTCCGATTAAATCGTTCAACATAAGAGCTCTGTTTAGGCTTGCCTGGCTTGATAAAGTCCAGGGAGTCTCTGATTAATGTTTGCGAGGCAGTGAGTGCAAGGCAAAAATCAGCGAAAAAGCGCAGTTTACAGGTCATAAATGCGCATTTTGGGCTGATTTTTAACGCAGCAACAACAACGCAGGTAATTAATCAGAGGTTCCCTAGATACACACCGTGATCCTTCGCCCATCCTGCCAACACAATTGATACCAATTCAGGACCGTTATCGCAGCGTAGCTTTTCAGGGTAACCATGCTGCTGTGCAATACCATCCAGCACCCGGATGATTCGAAGGGCTGGCAGGTTCAGATCAACTTCGATGGCCAGTACCTCCCGGTTGAAGTCGTCCAGCACGTTGAAGGTGCGGACCCGGCGGCCGTCGAATAAGGTGTCGCTCATGCAGTCGACGGATCAGCAGTCGTTCGCTGTTTGTGGCACGGCCAGGGGCTCTGGATTCCTGGTGGGCAACCGCCGTTTCCCTTTCCATCGCTTGCTCAACCGTAACTCGCAGTAAATGCGATGACCCCTTTTGGGGTTCCAGGGGTGCCCCTTGCGTCGCAATGTCTTGAATATCCTGGTAAACCCCCAGCCAGGGGAGTCCTCCACGATAGCCTGGATTGCCTCAATCACAGGCATGTCCTGGTCAGGGCAATCGAGTGAACGCCTCTGTCGCGTCGAAGATGGTCAGAAGGGTATGATTTCGGACAGGGAGTGCCGCTTGTTCGCTTTTTGTACTGAAAGTGTGCACGAAAATCCATTCAGTCGATTGCCCTGATGCCTTGGTTGGTTTGTGGCCGCTAGCGGTAGACAGCTCTGCTCAGGTTCAGGATCTGACATGCTGACCTGAGGCTGAGCCCGTGTTGCTGCCTGGCGGAGTCGACGTGCTCGCGTTTCGCTGCCGACCTTAGCGCTTTTTTTCAACGCTATCCTTCCGGACTTCGTGCTTGAGACTGAGAGCCGCGAACAGGCGCTTGAGTCGCGAATTCTCTTCCTCCAGCGCTTGAGCCGCGTGATATCGGAGACCTCCATGCCGCCGTTCTTTGCCTTCCAGTTGTAAAAGGTCGCGTCTGAGCTGCCATATTCACAACAGATATCCATCACCTGCCTGCCACCTTCAACCTCTTTCAGCACCCTGACAATCTGGGTTTCTGTGAATCAAGATTTCCGCATTGGCGTTCTCCTCACCTCATTGATTATGGCCGAAATTGCTAACAATGCATGGGGCTGTTTCACGGGGTACTTACACTTTTACTACTAGATTGATTGCTACTGAGCTATATTGCAACTCCAACAATGTGTAGGCGTACAATAAAATCTGACACAACAATAAACCAGAACGAAGGGTATTGAAGTGGCAATCGTATCTGGAAGTGTAGGAATAGGAAGTGTAGAAACAGAAGAAGACTCCTTAGAGAAAGCACTCGTAATCAGCCAATCCCATGTGGATCGCCCAGGATAAAGAACCGGGCTGTATCACCAATGGAATTTATGTCGATGGAAAAAACCCTGACCGCCCGGTGTTTGTTGAACAATGGGCCGATATAGATGCCTTGCAGCAACATTTTCGCATGCCAGAGTTGGGCCTGTTTGTGCATGACCTGGGCAAACAGCGACCTCAAATCCACAACTGAAAATTTACATGGCGAATGAAGTACCTCGTCACTAGACCAGGCTTTATTGCTTAACACATAAGGACTAATTAATGAGCACAGCAAAAAGTTTATTCCCCATGGGAGACCTGGACAATCTCGAAAGCGATGTAAAAGCACGCATTGAAGAAGTTCAGGAAAGGGCTGGATTCGTCCCTAACATTTTTCTCGCACTTGCAAACCGGCCAGAAGAATTTCGCGCTTTTTTCGCCTATCACGACGCGCTGATGGAAAAACGCAGCAATCTCACCGCCGGGGAAAAAGAGATGATAGTGGTGACTACTTCTGGACTAAACCAGTGCCTTTACTGTGTTGTCGCCCATGGCGCAATTTTACGTATCCGCGAGAAAAATCCCTTAATCGCTGACCAGGTAGCCACCAATTACCGCAAAGCCGACATTAGTGACCGACAACGGGCAATGTTGGACTTTGCAGTTAAAGTGTCACAAGCAGCGCAGGAAGTCAGCGAGGCAGATCATGTTCCATTACTGGAGGCCGGGTTTACACTGGATGATATCTGGGAGATCGGAGCAATTGCCGCCTTTTTCGCTATGTCCAACCGCCTGGCTAACATGTCGTCGCTACCCCCAAACCCCGAATTTCATGCCATGGGCAGATAAAAAAGCGAACAATTTTCAGTCACCAACCGTTAGACTATTTTGCTACTCGCTGATCTTGACTGCTATTTCGGGAAAAACCCAGCATTTTCTCAGTACATCCCCATAAATAGCTGCCCCTTGAATCCCCCGTTAGCAGGTAGCAGGTAGATAGTCTACAGCTACTTTGGCGACTGGCCTTGAGCGACCAATAACCACAGCCAGAACAATCACGAAACAATAGAAAAAATAACCAGCTTCAATGGCGATAAAACACCCGCAATACCCTGCTGGTGCCTGTAAAGAGGCCATGCGATCTGCAATCACTAAACAGGTACAGTCTGCGGGCCTTAGCCTGACAGCCCTGGAAAACTCAGCCATGTTGGCGGAATAAAAGAACCTGGTCCCGGCCATAGCCTGGAGCCCACAGGGGATTTGTTGTGCCTGTTAGCCAAAAGCAATGCCAGGTTAAATAGCGAAACCATGCTCTTTGAAGGAGACTATGGTGCATGACCATTTGCACCCGGCATCACTGGGCCGGTAACTTCCGAAAATGGCTGCAGGCTATTGTTGTAGCATCAGACATTTCGAAAAACTGCGCCTTGAAACGCCACAAATGAACTGCTGTTTGCGCAAGTTATGCGGAGCAGGTCCAGATCAGTCAGTCAATTGGCACCCTGGTATTTTCAGCATTCCTGATTGATTAGTTCAACTCCCCTGTTCTCTAAATCTAAGGAACCTCTGATTAATTACCTACGTTGTTATTGCTGCGTTAAAAATCCGCTCAAAATGCGTATTTATGGCCATAAACTGCGCTTTTTCGCTGATTTTTGCCTTGCACTAACTGCCTCGCAAACATTAATCAGAGGCTCCCTAATTCAAACCAACAGTATGCTTGATGATCGGTATTGTGACTCCGATGCAGACTCTTGCGCTGAATAATGCAGGACAATCAGAAAGTCGCATTCATAGCGATGAGATTGCTCAGCGACATGGATTTGATAACGCAACTGGTTAGCGGCGTCAATGTGTCTGGCTCTCACACAACCCTTAGTGTGGACTTACGGTGAGTCTTTTCTGCAACAAGGCATTATGAATGTGTTATTTCTTAAGCCTGCCTGCCAGGATGACTTGCTCAACATACCATCTGAATATCTCGTACAGGAATCCTGTCAACGTAGCCATCTTACCTCAATTTTTAACGAAGATGATAAGCTGCTCGCAGAACTGGAATCCTGGCTACCTGATGAATTGCCCCCAGTTAATCCATTAGCCAATATGCAAAGCGGTCCAGAGGTATCAAAACGACCAAAAATAAGCTGGGAAGTGATAACTATCCATAAAACTTACCCTTGATTTACCCTTGCTTTCTTTCAATGGCAGGCAACCCACAACTGAAGAAAACAGCGACCATATAGCTTTACAAAGAGACCAATATCCAGGGCAATCGAATGAACGCCATCTGTCGCGTCGAAGATGGGCAGAAGGTTATGATTTTCGGACTCAGATCGACGAGGGAGCGCTACTTGTCCATTTTTTATACTGGTAATGTGCACGTCATACTGGAAATGTGCACGAAAATCCATTCAGTCGATTGCCTTGGACCAATACCCTACTCTACCAGGCTACCAGGAAAACGATGCTTATCTGTATCCTTTTCACATTCTCGACGCTTGTAAAAAGGCACCCATGCGCATGTTTTATTTATCAGCGTGGGTCCATACCGGGAGCAAATTGATAATTCCTAAGGCTATGAGATTAAGACAGCCCATCGAAGTATGCACCATGCCCGTTGAAAAACGGGAGCGCAAGGGAAATCAGTTCATTACGCTTTACATTGCTGTGTGGGAAAGCGATCAGGTTGCGCTGTGAGTTCAACACATGGCAATCTTTAAACCTGCAGAACTAGCTCGGCTTTCTTTTAACCAGCATCTTCTGCTGGCCCTCCAATACCAAATCGCCATGCTGATTGTGCACTGTACTACGCAATGTAATCACGCCAGTGGTATTTCCAGGAGTAAGCTCTACGATTTCAAGAGCTGGATAAACTGTGTCTCCACAATATACCGGCTGCAAAAACTTACTGCTTTGTTCCAGTAATGCGATTAATGCATCTTCGAGAATATGGGGTAGCATGCCAGCGCCGGGCGTAGTTTGTATTGCCACCTGAAAGCCATGGGCCAAAAGCGCAGGATGGCCGCGTCGCTTACAGTATTCGACGTCATAGTGAATGGGATGATTGTCACCCGACGCCATCTGATAAGCCGCGAAACTGCCATCACCAAGCGTGCGCGATGGGATTGGAAAACGCTGCCCAATTTCCAATTCATCGAAGTATGTTGATTCATGCAATACATGCTTTTCCGGATTAAATGAATCAGAAGACTGCCTAGCCATATCATCCGTCATGATTGTTCCCCGATAATCTGTTAATTCTCATTTGATGCTGATTATACGCTATCGCTGCCATGAATTTCGTTGAAAATATCAGTCTCAGACTAATCACTTTCAACGCATGTACTTGATATGCGCCTGCTGAATTACCAACCGATTTAGCAGCTATTAACGCTGATTTTCTTCATCTTCATTACCACCACCATTAGCCATCCTAACCGCGCTGATGAACTGGCAGACGATATTTTGCCGTTGCGAGAGCAAGCCCAGATAAATAGGTTCTCGATCGATGTGATTGAACCTGGCGTAACGACAACAGACGCTGGCGAAAACCCGGCTAAGAATCGCGATCAATGGTTAACAGCGAGATGAGATGAGTTGCACGCCCGCATTCGTAATATTCGCGCGGGTCTTGGGAAGCAGATTAACTGCTAATCTACTCCTAAGGAACCTCTGATTAATTACCTACGTTGTTATTGCTGCGTTAAAAATCAGCCCAAAATGCTTATTTATGCCCTGTAAACTGCGCTTTTTCGCTGATTTTTGCCTCGCACTAACTGCCTCGCAAACATTAATCAGAGGCTCCCTAAGATTTAACCCAATCCAGCTAACATGCTTCCTAAGACCCTTGTTTATTGAGCAGTGCCAAACCATCTATACAAAACCAGATATAAATAATCGATTAGAGATTACCATCAAGGCCATAAATCTGGGACTCATCGACGCTTAGCTCTCAAGCACCCCTTTGCGGGTGATACTGCAAATTCCAATTCATTCATAAGATTAGGGCTCGGTAGATTCCTGAGCTGACGATCGGGGTTCTTAGTTGGCAATAATTCTGCATGAAGGAGTGGTGTCTCAATGAGAAACACGGCAGTATTGTCCCGTATACTATTCTTAATCGGTTGTTTTTGGGGTCGAATCTACTCGCTTACACTGAATCCCCCGCAACAATATCGTCTTCACTTGTCGGCACCTGCGTTAACCTATTTTGCAGCAGCATTATCCAATTTACTAAATACAGGGCGCTGACTGCTACTGCTGCACAGATAACGAGAAGAAATTTGATGAATTCTATTTGCGTGTATTGTGATTTGGCGAATGGTAGCGACGAAGTTTATGCTGCACTTGCTGAACTGTTAGGTAAAGAGTTTTTAAGCAGGAATCAAAAATTGGTATATGACAGGGGCTCGAATTGATCTTATGGGAAAAGTTGCTAGGGCCTGTTCACACTAATTGAGTGGCCTCTGCTGGAGAGCATTTTTGCGTTCAGCAAGGCAAAAAGAGTGCCGTATAATAAGTATATACAAGCAACTGATAACAAAGCTGGGCGCAAAAATGCGCCTGGTCCTTCGGATTGCGGCTAAAAAAGCGCCACTTGTCGTTGCTCGTCGCTCATTTGGAATCACCAAACCACGCTCCTCGCGCCTCAATTGGCGCTTTTTTAGTCACAACAGAGATCACTCAAATAGTGTAAACAGACCCTAATACAATCTTGTCTGGGGGAGGGAAGGTTACCGGCGTCATGCCTGAAAATTTATTTAGCACTGAGGTCCCTCATGATGATTTAACGGAAATGATGTATGTTGATTCTATGCATGAACGCATGAACCAAAAGCATTGATGGCAGATCTGGCGGATTGTGTTATCGCTCTGCCAGGAGGGCTTGGCATTATTGAAGAGTTATTTGAAATTCTCACCTGGTCGCAACTGAAAATTCATCAAAAGCCATGTGGCTTGCTGAATGTCGCTGGATACTGCTGCTGAATACTACAATGGCCCGCTGGATTTTATGGATCATTGCAGGAATCAAGGATTTATTCGACCTGTGCACCGGGATATGTTGATAGTCGATGACGGTCCGGCTAGATTGTTGCAATAAGTGCGAAGCCTCTCAGTCTGTTGATGCTCAAAAATGAGTAGACTTAAAAAATCCCTATCGTTTTGTTTCGGAGATTACGGCGGTGGACGAGTCCCTCAATGTTTTTGGTGAGCCGCCAGAGCCCTGCGGAACTGACCCCGTTACTGGTTTCTATCGCGACAATTGTTGTAATACCAGTGATGACGATTTGGGTTCGCATACCGTATGCGTGGAAGTTGATCAACGATTCCTGGAGTTTTCGCGTTTCTGCGGCAATGACTTAAGGAGCCTCTGATTAATGTTTGCGAGGCAGTTAGTGCAAGGCAAAAATCAGCGAAAAAGCGCAGCTTTTTACAGGTCATAAATGCGCATTTTAAGCTGATTTTTAACGCAGCAATAACAACGTAGGTAATTAATCAGAGGCTCCTTAAGTACGCCTGTGCCGGAGTTCGGTTTTCCAGGGTTGTCTCCCGGTGACATCTGGTGTTTATGTGCAGCTCGCTGGTTGGAAGCTTTTGAGCATGTCCTTGCCCCCAGGGTTTATCTGACTCGCACTCATCAACGTGCGCTGGAAATAGTCCCCCTGGAAAAACTTAGGCAACATGCATTGGATATGAACTAGGGGTGTTGGTCATGTTCGAGAATGCGCAGAACTGACATTTGAAATAACACACATTCAGTGTAAAACCTGGTTAAAAATCGCAGTTGGTGTGTTGTTTTTTATATCGGTTTAGTGGCATTGTCGAGTCTTCTCTCGGCTACTTCCAGTCAGAAGCTGGAAACACAGTGATAATCACGACCGTAACAGGAGAAGGCGGTCAGGAGTTTCGTCGAGTTGTCTCATTGCTTACCAGCAATGATCAACTTTATGTTGCAGTGTATCATTGGCCTCGTGCCTGGTATCGACGGTCGAGGTCAAATTCCAGTATGCGGATGGAGCGAGCGAGAAGGGGTAGAAGTTATATAAGGTATAGAGGGTATAGAGGGTATAGATAGAATGTGTAGATGCATCCTGTCACCGCAAAAATCCTGTTACCACAAAAGAGGTGGCTGGTGATGAATACGACCAGGTTCAAGCTGATAACCCTGCTGGGTTTTTATTTCGATTTCTCACTGCCTTTCCGCCTCACTATTTCGTTCGTCTTGATTCCAGGTAAACCTTTGGGTTTGTAAAGTTTTTGATTAATTCGTTTAACTTGTTCGATCTTTTGCAGGCAATACTTATGCTTGGTTTGCCTATGACACTACTGAGCTGGTTTCTGTTTTCCTGGATGTTCGAGGGTGGAGAAATTAATCGAGAAGATGATCATAAGGTCATTTCCAGCCGAGTGAAGGAGTTAAAAAAAGGTGCAGAATCGAAGCGAGAGCCTGGGAAAAACCTGATCTATGATAAATGGATGTGGTTCGGAAGCGGGTTTTATGGCCTGGCGGGGCTCTGGACCCTGCTTGTAATTGAGGTGAGGGAATTTATTGGTTTTCTGCTTAATATTTCATCGCTTTCGAGCTTAGCAGCAGATGGGCTGATAACAGTATTAATCGACTTCCTAATCAGTCAGCTGGGTAATATCTTACAGGCGTTTCTTTGGTTCAGCTATTGGCCGACAGATTCAATGTTAATCTGGGTGGCTGTTGCTTATCTGGGATATTGGGTCGGTGTAGAAATAGGCAGACGTTACAAAGCGGAATCGCTGCTGGATATCCTGCAGCATATCTCAACCTTATTTGCCTCTTTCAAAAAGTGAGCAGCTTACTGGTAGAGATTGGCTAAACCTTCGGTGAGTTCAATGCGCACGCCGCGAGGATCAGTTATAAATGCGTTTCCAAGGCCAATTGACTCAATAACCGAGTAAGGCTTATCAAATTCAATGCCTTGAGCCTCTAACTCCTGGCAAAACGCTTCCAGGTTTTTGATTTCGAACCCAACATGATCAATGGCATTGCCCTCAGTTGGTGCACGTGGCGTTTCGGAGCCGCCAAAGCTTAAGTTCATTCCAGGGACGTTGGTTGTTGTACCGATTGTGCCCCGAGTACGAACCTCTGCGCCAAGTAGCTCCGTATACCAGTCTAAAAGCTCTTCATGGCCTTCAGTTCGGTAATGGACATGGTAGCCTGTCACGGATTCGTGCAGCCCCTGGTCTTCCTGCAACTCCACATACACTCCACCGGGCATGGTCAGATAGGCATTGGTTTGTCTTTCGGCACCCCTAAAATCAGGTTCCATCTCATAACCTGCGGCTTCCCATTTCTCTCGAAAGGCCTGGATGTCGCGAACCTTGAAACCGAAGTGATCCATGACCGTCTCCCGCGAACTCATTATGGGTGCTTCGTTGTACATGATCAGCACCATATTCGGGAATTTGACAGCGGTAAGCGAACCTATGGAGAATATTTCACCTCCAAAAAACTCACTCCAAATACCTGCATGTTCTTCGATATCGGCCACATTTAGGTGGACATGGCCAAAAGTAATGCCGTCTTCGTTGGGTGTGGCTAGTTGGGCATGGGCAGAATCCACCAGCAACATACTGCTCAGAACGAATATCAATGCTCTCATGTTTGGATACCTGTGTGTTGTTCCAGGCAGACTATCTATGATTAGCTGGCAAAACTCAACGTCAGTACAGGCATATGCCGCACCTCACCGTAACACATGCTGCGATGTCTGATACATATACTGCGGTATCTCTTCAGCAGGGTTGTTGATCTGTAATCTATCCACCAGACCAAAAATTGGTTGGAATCGAGAAAACGCATACCTCGAATATTGGAGTTGGCTATTATGAAAGCTGTTCCAGTGTCGCACTTCACGCTGATCACAGGCGTTTCTGCCTCCACTGCCGATTAACTGCTATCGGCGACTCATGCAGGTTGCCTGATTTGTTTCAGATGCATTAAACCCTGGCAAACTGTTGATGAATAGAAGTAAAGCATGAATCACCAACCACTAATCACCATCGCTGAGTTTATGGGCAACCGCGTTGATGCAATCATCGTTAGTATTTTCATTGATTTGATTGAATCTGCCATACAACTCGCTGTGAAATGTATGTGGAGGTGTCGGGAAGCAGCCAGGCAACGCAAGTTTGTGGCATTAACATTGAAGGAATTTGAAAAAGCGATGTCTAATGTCGTCAAGGATTTGAGGAATTTCGTTGATAACGGCGGCCTGCCTGAATCTGTTTCAGCCGAGGAACTCCAGCGTGTCTATTATGAATAGCACATTAAACGCCTTGAGATGGTGATCACCACCGGAACACAGCATTTGCTGTATAAGCAGCAATACGACCTGCTGGCAGCGTATCATGAGCGCATGGGCTTGATCGCTTGTTGAATGTCTCTGTTACACTGGGTATGAAACCATATTAAAACTTTCTGTCAGGCTTTAGAGAGCTTGATTGGCATCAGTTCTGATCAGCAAAGGACGGCCCCTCAATTTGAGATCAGCTCTTCTCTGGCTCTCCACTTTTCTGAAGCAGGTCCAGTTACGGGGTAACGCTGCGTGTCTTTCCACCCGGGGTTGCCTCTGTTTTCTCTGTTTCGGTGCACTCTCGTGAAGGGGTCTTTGTGGGATGCTGTTGTTTGATGCAGGACAGGACAATTAAGTAACACCATGCCCACGACCAACATTGTTTATGACACCCATGCGGTCATTCAGCGGCTGGTCAGCACTGGCATGCCTGAAAAACAGGCTGAAAGGGTCGGTCAGGGAACAGATCCCGGGCCGGGGCTGCCAAGCAGGATATGTCACTGACCCAGAGGAATATAACTTCAATCCATAAAGGATATTGAGGCACAGAATCGAGTCTAAGAAGAGCTTCTCAGGCATTGATTGATAAGCGAGTGTGTGGGTACTGCAATAGCTAACAACCCCGAGGGGAAACCAGTGGAGCAGAGGAGTTGGATTTTAACTGGAATTATTCATGTCCTTGGTCTGTTTGCTTTTGGCCTGACAATTACTACAGTTCGTGCGAATGAGCGTACAGACTTTAATTGCACTTTAATTACAAATTTATGGAAGGTGGTGCTATCAGCACCAAGGTTAATGATGACGGTCTTGGCAGCAGCACTGGAGCACTGGTTGGGGGGTTGGGTGTGACTCACTGGCCGTGTCGAAGAATGTCTATTTAACGGCAGATTTATAGTTATGACGATTTTGGATCTAATCAGATTAGTGATCTGGAAAGCAGAAATTTGATTGGACTCACAGAGACTTGGCGTCAGTTTTCACGCCCCTCTATCAGACAAGATTGATTTCATCGCTTCGGCAACTTGAATTGGGCTTGAAGCCGAGCCAGGTTAAGTCACCTGGAAAACTCGGCATTCTTAGTGCAAACATAGATAAAAGACAGATAACAGATAACAGATAACAGTACCAAAGCGGGTGTCCGCTCATGGATTGTAAAAGATCTGGGCTTGCAAAGGATTTGAAGTTCGATTAAGAACTCATCTATCAGGAATTTGGTGATGGCGGTAATCAATTTGTAAGCACCACCAGACTTCTTTACTCAATTCCTCCTGGCCCTCCTGGCTTTGTGATTGATTTGACTGCGACAAAATGTGCTGCAAAAAAAGAGTGCATAAATAAAGAGTGCAAAAGAGGCAACTTATGGAGTTTGGGGGCGATTTTACTCCGATCCAACGCCTGGCCACTCTTGACTATAAGAGAGCAGGGCAATCGATTGAACGTCTATGTTGTGTCCAAGATGGGCAGAAGTTTATAATTTTCGCACTCATATCGACGAGGGGGTGCCATTTCTTCACTTTTTGTACTGGAAGTGGGCACGAAAATCCATTCAGTCGATTGCCCTGTAATAAGAGAGCTTGTCGGGGTGTATAAATCTTCACTCTTACAGGGCAAAGGGGTATCAGATAATTAACAAATAATTCACTTTACGGAGATTATCATGGCTGCGCCCCAGCAGAACTTTAAACCCGCCACCTACCAGGATGTGCTGGATGCCCCGCCCCACAAGGTGGCGGAAGTGATTCGGGGTGTATTGCATATGCACCCGCGGCCTGCTGCGCCTCATGCCTGGGCAAGTTCAGGTATGGGTTATGAATTGACCGGTCCCTTTGGGCGAGGTCATGGCGGCCCTGGCGGCTGGTGGATTGTGTTTGAACCGGAGCTGCACCTGGGAGAGGACATTGTGGTGCCTGATCTGGCGGGCTGGCGGCGGGAGACAATGCCGATATATCCCGATACCGCCTTTTTCGAGATTGCCCCGAACTGGGTGTGTGAAATACTTTCCCCCTCTACCCGCAATATTGACCTCACTGTAAAACGGGATGTGTATGCCCGTGAAGGAGTGTCGCACCTGTGGTTTGTGGACCCGGATATCCGTACCTTGGAAGCTTTTGCGTTGCATAATGGCCAGTGGACCTTGATTGCCTCACTGGGCAATGACCAACCCGTGTCTGTGCCACCCTTTGATGCTATAAGCTTCTCACTGGGGGCCCTGTGGCCGGACACCGGTATTGACGAAAACAGCAGTGATGAAAGTGATGAAAAGGGAAATGAAGATAAAGACAACAACGAGGACACTTCCGCATGAGCCATTATCAGCCGGGCGGTTGTATAGGCAGGGAGATTGGGCCGAAAGTGCTATTTTCTCTTCTTATTTCTGTTAAGGAGCCTCTGATTAATGTTTGCGAGGCAGTTAGTGCAAGGCAAAAATCAGCGAAAAAGCGCAGTTTATAGGGCATAAGGCATAAATGCGCATTTTAAGCTGATTTTTAACGCAGCAATAACAACGTAGATAATTAATAGGTAATTAATCAGAGGTTCCTTAAATATTCATGCCTGAAACAGGGTCTATAAGCAATTTATTATGAAGAAATTACTATGCATTGCCCTCCTTCTTGCCATTCCAATTTCTGCCAATGCCGCCGGTGTGTATGACGGCATCTGGCTGGATTCAAACAGCAGTTATGCTACCGTCACGCAGAACGACAATGAAGTTGTAGTTGTTGTACTAGGCCGTACTTTCCTGTTCTGGGAGGCATACCTTGGTAATCTGGAAGGCAATTCGGTTGTTGTTACCAAGGTGGTCGGTCCAGGTACAGCCGAATTGGAAATTGAATTTGTTGATGAAAATTCTGCGCTGGTAACGGTTGTTTCATGTTCGCCCTGTGTCTATCCGGTTGGAACACTATTCACAGCCACCAAGGTGTTTGGCTAGCCTGTGTTACCTGGCGCGATTTTCATTGATACCCTGAAATAAAACACCGCTATTACTGAGGAAGCAGTATTCCGGCACAAAGCAGTTTTGGAGAGACGAAGAGTGTGTAAACAGCAGTTACACAGCATCGTTTACACACCTGTTATCAGCGTGCACGTCATCAGGAAACAGCCTGCTTTGCATTTCGTTTTCCAAACCCTCCATTAATCCAATTATCTCCAGATATATCGTTTTGGCTTATCGGCGTTGCTTTTTAAGGCCCTTCTCTCAGGCTTCCGGATGTTTAACTTCTTCGGCACTGGAGCCGTAACCCACTCTTACGGGCAGGCTCATCATCCTTTCATATTCATGGCTATCCCACATACCTTGAAGGGTTGCATATTTATGCCCTCAAACATTCCCTGCACCGCCGGGATAAGGAAGAGGAAGGTACTCTTTCATTTATAAAATTTCTGATACCTGGGGAGATGATCCTCTGCCATGACCAAAATTGATTGGCGGTCTCTTTTTCTTTCTCTTTCATCGGGCATGTAACAGCTCATACTCCACACCATCTTCGCTAACGCCTATCATTTCCACTCATTCATTGTGGAGGACATGGTCCGGAATCTAGCCGAAACTGTCAATCACGGTGGATTTGAACAGGAAACCACTCAGTCTGATGTTTATGTTTACGTCAGCCAACTGCATCCATCTCAAAGGTACTCTCGCGTAAGCGATAGAAAAAGCAGGTGGCTGTCAGGATAGGTTGATCCAGACACAAAATGCTCCATCAGGTGGGTAATTTCTTAAAAATAAGGCTCCTGGGAAGTTAAGACGTTAACCTGGCCTGTCACGAAGCCGCTTAAGCAAGACGAGACAGCGGTTATCACACCGATGATTCAATCAACATTCAGTCAGTCTCTTTGAGAGGGTAATAGAACCGATGCTTTTGGATGCCTTTCATTTTGCCCAACCTCAATTTGGCAGACGCCCGGAACGATTCGATACCGTTCATATGAGAGGGGTCATTGGCCAATTCATG
The DNA here is from genome assembly GCA_965198435.1 of uncultured Pseudohongiella sp. Classification (GTDB taxonomy): domain Bacteria; phylum Pseudomonadota; class Gammaproteobacteria; order Pseudomonadales; family Pseudohongiellaceae; genus UBA9145. Next base: position 2,531,570 of record OZ240664.1, read on the forward strand.
GTGGCCCTGCTCAATCCGAACATGCCTGGCATAACCGACATCAACGCACTCATGATAATCACGCCAGTCATCCGAATGAATCAGGCTATCGAGGTCTACCTGACTGCCTATGACTGGTTGAGCGTATGTTTGTGACCATCGGGCACCATGTCCATTGAGACGTCGAGACCTGGCCATTGTATTTAACCAGGCCAAAACCCATTGGTTTGCCAGGGGCTCCAGGGCCTCGCTTGCTTCAAACACGCCTGGGGCTAAAAAAACAGGATACCTCGGCGTCAATCTGCCCCGACACGGGAGAGTGCGGTTCACATGCTTCGGCGAGAGAGTGATGCAATGTGATGTCAATGGTGTTCACAGAGTGCCCCCGGATGTGGGGCAGGCGGTCGATACCTGCAGCCGAGAAATTGAGCGAAACAGAGCGAATCAATGGACGACAATACTCTTGCGTGATTCGGGAGTGGCGGTAGTATCTGTTTTTTAACTATTTCTTTTTAACCATTTCAGAAGCCTGGCACCTCTCATTAGATCAGTAGATGCTTAACTTCCTAAGGCCCAAAATAAAAGGGGTAAAGTGAGAATAATACTTAGGGAAACTCTGATTAATTATCTGCGTTGCCATTGCTGCGTCGCTTAAAAGCGCCTACTTTTGGTAAAAATCAGCTCAAAATGCGCATTTATGACCTATAAACTGCGCTTTTTACGCAGCTAAAGCTGCTTACCTTGCGAGTGCCGTCTTAGCTACACTTCGGCTCGCCGATTTTTGACTCGCCTAAAGCGGCTATTTTTGGCGCACTGACTGCCTCACAAACATTAATCAGAGGTTCCTTAGGTATTATTCTCACTTACCCCTTTACCTCTCACCTCTCTACCCCTTTACCTCTTTATGCAGGGCAATCGGGTGAACGCCATCTGTCGCGTCGAAGATGGGCAGAAGTTTATAACTTTCGGGCTCAGATCGACGAGGGAGTGCCACTTGCTCACTTTTTGTACCGAAAGTGTGCACGACAATCCACTCAGTCGATGGCCCTGGCCCTCTATGCTCTATGCGCAATTGAATGCTTTGTTTTTGTTAATAGGCGTATGTAAACTCAAGGCCGTAAGCTCTCGGCAACGTAGTGGCAGAGTTATGCCGAAAGAACTCAGCTTCCCCTTGTCGAAGAATCTGCAGATTGGCCACATCATTAAAGACATTGTTCACGAATGCGGACACTGTCCAATTGTTATTGGCAGACGTCCAGCTAGCACGTACGTCTGCTCGGCCATACGCTTCTGCCTTTTCAGCCTGAGATTCGAATGGGGAGTAGTAGACATCATCGGTCCAGCTATAAACTCCGAACAGTTCCACGCTGGCCCCACCTTGCATCGGAATCAGATAGCTGGCCCAAGTGGTAACTTTACCCTCCGGTACCTGCAGCACCTGATTGCCTTTAATGTCCTGAGTCAAGGCATCGAAATCAGGGTACAGTGACTCCGGTACTTCTGTTCTGCTTGGGTCGGAGATTAACAGAGACTCATTATATTCACTTGCTGTAAAGCTAAAGTTTCCGCCCAGCGTTAGATTGTTGGTGGGCAACCACAGTACCTCAGCTTCAATACCCCACACTTCGGCACCTGGCGCTTCCAATACTGATGTTGTGGTTCCACCAATACTGGTGACTTCAGTGCCAACAGTATGAATGGTCTCGTAGTCATACAGATAGAATGAACCATTCAGTTGCAGCGTGTTGTCCAGGAAGCGTGTCTTGTAACCGATTTCATAGGCGATCAGTTCTTCCGGGTCATAAGTATTGGTGTTGCTGAAAAACACCAGATTAAATCCGCCGGAGCGGTAGCCCGACGTTGCCGAAAAATACATCATCGCATTGTCAGTGATGTCCCAATCCAGGTTAATGCGCCCGGTTGTCTCGCGGTCAGTGCGCTCGAATGGCCTATACACACTTAACGCAAACGGAATGCCACCGTTGGTGACAGCAGGAGTTGGCTCAATCAATGCACCGGTGCCATCGTCAACCAAACCACCATTTATACGATTTACGGCAGCCAGTCCCCCATAAAGCGCCAGGAAGCTGGTGGCTCCCGTTTCTGAATAGCGCCATAGATTTTCTTCGGCAGCAACTTTGTCTTCGGCGTAACGAATGCCCAGAGTCAAAGTAAATGTTTCATTGATATCCCAGGCCGCCTGGGTGTAAGCAGCAAAGGCGTCTCGCTTGGTCTGAGTGGCATATAACAGGTCAGATGCTGTAGTCCGTGGACCATTAATCACGTTCAAGCCTGGGTTGCCGCTGTCGCCGAACCAGGCGGAAGTCTGTAAATTGTTTCCGCCATGATTTCGAGCGCAGGATTCAGCAGGGGCGGCCACCTCGCAGGCCATTTTGGCGCTGAATAACGAGACCATAGGTCGGCCTTGAAAGGCCAAAGTGCTGGCATTAATGCCAGCCGCGCCCGGATTATTAATGGCTGCAGCGGCACCTGCGCTGAGTGACGTATTGTCCTGGTAGGGATTTACCAGCCTGGCTTCGCCGACCGATGAATGAAAGTCACCTCGTTGGTCGATGGTGGCATCGTAAATAAAGTACCCGGATGTGACCGATACTGTATCACTGAGATCGTAGAACGCCTGTATCTCATGGGAGCTGTACTCAGCTTCGTGATTCACGTAGAACTGACGGTCGTGAAACATACTGGCAGTGTTATCGTCATCCGTATTTCGCTGATAGGATAATCTGTTAAAACCATATAGATATTTCAGCTCCAGGCGGTCGTTCACGTCCCATGAAATATTGAACTGAGTACCTTCCTGTTCAAACAACTCGCGATTCAGGCCGTTAGTCGCCGCACAAATGTCATCGCCGTCAATATCGCCAGGGAAAACACAGGCATTATAGATGGCAGCCGTTTCTGGCGACGTGTAATTAAATCCATCGAGAGAGGCAGCGGCATTTTGAAACCCATTGAAGCCGCTGGTAGGATCGATTCCGGGCCGGACCCGCTGGGCTTGATCCAGTGCGCCTGTCAGCGGATTAGTAAATGTTAGAATGGGCTGGCTCTGATCGTACCAGTCGTTGCTGTCAAAGTTTGTGGGATCAGTATTGTTGGTGTCGATGAACCGAAAGCCAGGGACCAGGTTTTCTGTATTTCTTGTCGGGTTACCGTCTTCGTTCAATACCACCAGCCCGGCACCGTTGGCTCCACCGAATGAACGATCAATATCCATGAAATTTTGGCGCAGATTGACTTCGACCGTATCGCTTGGGGTCCACTTAAATAACACGGCAATATTCTCAGTGCCGAGACCGTCGATATCTTCTCCAGGACCAATTTCCTCAACAACACCGTCGCGGTCTCGTAAGGCAAAGTTCACGCGTGCCGACAGTACATCCTCGATTAGTGGTGTATTCAACATGCCATAGACTTCTGCTGTGCCAAAATTTCCAACAATGGATTTCAGCGAGTAGTCCAATTCATCGGCTGGCTCTTTGTACAGGACATTGATTGCGCCGCCAACCGCATTACGACCGTACAATGTTCCCTGCGGCCCACGTAACACTTCGATACGCTCAACGTCCCAGAATGTTGCCGCCGTTGCAGTTAACAAATCTTCAGAATAGATTCCATTCATGTAAGTGGCTACACCAGGATCACCTCCTAATGCGCGGAAGTTTCGCCCCACACCTCTGATAGTGGAATCGTAAGGCTGGATGGTGGTTGCAGGAATGAAGTTTTGCAGGTCTTCTTGATTGCGAATACCGAAATCATCCAGGTATTCAGCAGTGAAGGCAGTGATGGAGATAGAAGTATCCTGGATTGAAGCTTCTCGCCTCTCCGCTGTGACGGTGACTTCTTCTATGCGTCTTTCCTGCTCGGCAGCGAAAAGTCCGTCAGGTACGCAAAAAGCAAATAGCAATGCTCCGGCGCAAACAAGCTGTTTATTGATGGTTTTATCCGGTTTCATGTATTTCCCCTTAGTATTATTTTTTGTGAGTTATAAGTGATTCATGAGCCATAAGTCAGATACACGCAAATGACGCCCAGATTTTATTTGTGGGATGGTGCTCTTTTCCCATGTGAGTGTCTAGGAAAAGTTAATTAAAATATGGGTTACAACAATTCAACCTGCCCTGTCCAGGATTTCGGAGCCTGATGATATCACCGGTTTTTCGAGAATTTCAGCGACGCATTGTTACTGTTTGTCACTATCGCAGGTTGACGATTGGGAAGAACCATCGCGTCAGGCAACAGGCCATAGTATCACTACTGTATATACAAATGTTTGTAAAGCTATTCCCCCAAGGCAATCGACTGAACGCCTATGTTGTGTCCAAGATGGGCAGAAGTTTATAATTTTTGGACTCAGATCGACTAGGGAGTGTCACTTGTTCACTTTTTGTGCTGGAAGTGTGCACGAAAATCCATTCAGTCGATTGCCCTGGCTATTCCCCAGCAGCAGGACTAAATCGCTTGCTGGGGTTGTTCCGAAGTGGTTGCTTCCCATGCCTTTCGCCTGCGACCTCCTCGGAGGGTAATTCTGCAACGATTTCAACTGCCATGAAAGGAATAAAGTCAAATGCCCGCTTATGGATGTTTTCCACAAAGAACGGCTTTTCTTCGGCAGGTTCAATCACTTCAATCTCTAAGGGTTATATTCTCAGCAGCTTGCTGCCAAAATGTGTGGATGAGCGAATATATTCACAAAAGCCGCAATGCACAATGTTAGTGTAGTGATGTATCATCTGGTTTTTCCAGCAAAGCACAGGCGTGCGGTGTTTGATGAACGGGTTGATGAGGAACTTAAAGCGGTCTGTTTAGGGAACCTCTGATTAATTACCTATATTGTTATTGCTGCGTCGCCTAAAAGCGCCTGCTTTTGGTAAAAATCAGCTCAAAAGACCCAAAGCACTCGCTTCGCTCGCGGGGCCAGCTTTGCGCATTTATGACCTGTAAACTGCGCTTTTTGTACGCAGCTAAAGCTGCTCACCCTGCGGGTGCCGTCTTCGCTACGCTTCGGCTCGCTGATTTTTGCCTTGCACTGACTGCCTCGCAAACATTAATCAGAGGCTCCTTAGAAATTGAAAAGCGCTATGAGTTGACGTTTCTGGAGGTTGGTACGGACGAAGGCTGTGTTCATCTTCTGGTTCAGTCAGTTCCGATGTGTCGCGTTAAAAAGATCGTACAGTTGGTTAAACGCTTAATGTCAAGAGAACGCTTTAGGTGCTGTTCGCGTGTTAAGCAAATGCTTTGGGGTGGAGAGTTTTGGCGTGACGGATATTTTGCTGGCAGCGTTGGTAAGCCTGGTGATGAAGCAATGATTGGTAAGTATGTAAAGAATCAGGGTGGCAATTGCCAGGAGTTCCATAGTGATCACCCGCTGGCATTGTTCTAGCTGGTGGCACGGTTAATACCCCTTCAGCTTGCTGCGGGGTAGTTTATTCCTCACGGGAGGCATAAACGCCGTCCTCGTTGTTCAGATCTGAAACAGCCCCTTTGTCCAGAAATGAGTTCCACATAGTAAATTGTTTTCCTCCGTGGCCAAAGAAGAAAATCCTCCCTATTTTTAGGGAACCTCTGATTAATTACCTGCGTTGTTATTGCTGCGTTAAAAATCAGCTCAAAATGCGCATTTATGACCTATAAACTGCGCTTTTTGTACGCAGCTAAAGCTGCTCACCCTGCGGGTGCCGTCTTCGCTACGCTTCGGCTCGCTGATTTTTGCCTTGCACTAACTGCCTCGCAAACATTAATCAGAGGCTCCTTAGATTCGTTAATGTTCGATCAAGAGGCTCAGGCTCATATCTCTGAAAAAGCAGCAGATCGCTTGCTGATTCTCCTTATAGTATCTCATCCACCAGGGTTTCATATCCGCTCATGGGAAGTCCCTGCCGATGGTTGTGGAGTTTGTCCATTGTGATCCAACTCGGCAACTGCTGTTTCCTCTGTGGCAACATCCCTGCCTTCTTCTTTCCTGCCTCCTTCTTTCGAGTACCCCCAATACTCCCCAATACTATTGATGGTTCAGGTGCTTTCCGAATGGTCTCCTTACGATGAAGGTCGGCTACCCCCACCAGCGATTCGAGGTCGGCAGGCATAAAACCACTTTCGCAGTGCAGATCACTGCTTTGTCCCAACTCTTGATCTGTTAGGTGTTGAGGCAAAGTGAGGGGGGGTAGAATAACTTAAAAATACTAGGCATACAGCTAGTTGCAGTTTAATGGTTATCACAGCCACCACCCTTGGTGAGTTGTCAGTCTGTATTTCGCGGTAATTCAGGCGACCCCTAATGTTGGGGTCAGCTCAATCGGGTTTAAATATGAAAAAGCCTTCTTATGAGAGTGTTTCAGAGGCAATAGTTAAGAGTTTTAGTGATGCCATTCAGCCAAAGCAGCCAAATATCTACCATTATGGGTTTTATCGAAAGCCATCAGCCAGTATCTATTCTGGATGTCGGTGTTGGCATGGGTCAGTATGGTTTTTTGTCTCGAACTAATCTTGAGCACTTTAACTTGTATGAGGTGATTGGCGAAACTGCTCGCCGAAAAGAAAAATCGGAATGGAACACCGTGATTGACGGAATTGAGGCATATTCAGGTTATATAACACCCGTACACGACTACGCGTATAACAACATTTATAAAGGTGATGCATTGGAAGTTTTGCCTGTTTTAGACAAAAAATATGACTTGGTTCTTGCTATTGATATTTTGGAGCACTTTGATAAAGGAAGAGGACTAGAGTTTGTTAGCTTGCTTAAAGATGTCTCTAAAAGGAAAGTCCTGATAAGTACCCCTAAAGAGTTTATTGAGCAGTATGTTGAAGCAAATCCTTACGAAAATTACAGATCACACTGGACCAAGGTTGACTTAAAAGAAATTGGGTGCGCTGCGTTCCTGGATAATTCCGAAAGCTGGATTGGAATAATTTCTCGACAGTCCTAGGCTAAATACTAAGGAGCCTCTGATTAATGTTTGCGGGGCAGTTAGTGCAAGGCAAAAATCAGCGAAAAAGCGCAGTTTATAGGTCATAAATGCGCATTTTGAGCTGATTTTTAACGCAGCAATAACAACGTAGGTAATTAACCAGAGGTTCCTTAGTACTTATATAGTAATAGTATCGTTAAAAACCTCTTCACAGGGTTAGCAGGCATTATCACTATGGCGTCGCATTGTATTGTAATAGTTGATGTCACTGAGCCTATCGCTCTGTACCTGCTCAAAACTGGCATAGCCATACCTGAGTATCAATTCGGTTTTGAAGCTGAGACAGGTGCTATCGGGCTGTTGTCCCGGCAGTGAGATCCTGTCTGTTCATGCTCTGTTTGATCCGATAACGCCATGGCAGTTGCCGGAAAGCCCTGCTGGTGTCATGGTGGCCTTGATCGGAATGGACCATAACCTCCTTTGCCTGTCCTCTCACATGGCAGGCCAGTGTGAGTGCCTGGCCTGGCAGTGCCGGGTCTGGGCTGATTGAGCATGCCCAGGCGACGATGCGTCGTGCATACCATGGTCATATTGGTGGTAAGCTATTGATATAACAAGGAAAATAAAGCTATAAAGCAACAGGTTGACATCGTGTACGTGCTCAATCATTATCGCGCCCCTATGAATACTCGCTTTTATTTCTGGTGGCCTGACTTTTCGGGTTGCCGGATGACAAGTCACTAAAACGCCTTTTCATCTCGGCCGCCCCAGGGTTGTGGCGGTCTATCGTTCCTCAAAAATCTTTTCTTGCCATGGCTCTGACGTTCCGAAGGTGTTGGAGAAATGCTTATGCAGGTCCCAAAACAAATCCAATATAAATGCGCCGATGGATTACAGGTCCGACGTGCTGTGCTGTCTCTAAACTATCGCACTGCTATCGATGAGTTAGCTACAGCACTTAACAGTCATCGGGGAGTATTGCTGACTTCAAGTTTTGAGTATCCGGGCAGGTATACCCGCTGGGATATTGGATTTATAAACCCGCCAGTAATGCTCGAAGTGAAACAAAGGGTTGTCATGATTGAGGCGCTCAATCAGCGGGGGAAAATACTATTACCAGAAATCTATGCTGCCATCGACGGCAATAAGGCGCTGCACAATCTGCAGGTTTCAGAAAATAGTATTGTTGCAGAAGTTATTGAAGACAGTTTTGAAGCTGCTGAAGAAGAGCGTAGCAGGAGGCCCAGTGTGTTTTCTGTCTTGCGAGCAATTGTAAGTCATTTCTATAGTCCGGAAGATTCTTATCTAGGACTCTATGGCGCATTTGGCTATGACCTCACGTTTCAGTTCGAAGATGTCGAACGATTCCAGAATCGATCGCCAGAGCAACGGGACCTGGTTCTCTATCTGCCTGATCAAATCACTGTCGCCGATCATCGTGCGGAACATGCGCTCTGTTTCAGTTACGAGTTTCATTGCCGAAGTTGGATGCGAGCGAATCGCACTGAAACTACTGGTGGCTACCGTAGAGCTGGCGAAGCTGTACCATATGCCCCTGGAATTCATGCGCCGTTTTCCTGTGATCACCAGCCGGGTGAATTTGCCGCTCAAGTTGAGCGGGCTCTGGCATATTTTAAACGAGGAGATTTGTTTGAGGTTGTGCCTGGGCAGTGTTTCTATCAGCCATGTAAAGACAGTCCGGCAGAAGTCTTCAATCGCTTGAAGCACAGTAACCCGGCTCCCTACGGGGCATTGATAAACCTTGGTCAAAATGAGTACCTGGTGGCGGCATCACCAGAGATGTTTGTACGAGTGGAAGGACGACAGATAGAGACCTGTCCTATTTCCGGCACCATTAAACGAGGCGAAGATGCCATCTCAGATGCAACTCAAATCAGAAGATTACTGAACTCTGAAAAAGACGAATCTGAATTATCGATGTGTACAGATGTTGATCGCAATGATAAGTCCCGTGTCTGTGAATCGGGTTCAGTCACTGTCGTGGGTAGACGTCAGATCGAATTGTATTCCCGGTTGATTCATACCGTTGACCATGTAAAGGGCATTCTTAAAAAACAGTTCGATGCGCTGGATGGTTTTTTGGCTCACACATGGGCTGTAACTGTCACGGGTGCGCCAAAACTGGCAGCGATGCAGTATATCGAAGAATTTGAGAAGTCGCCGCGTCATTGGTATGGAGGGGCAATGGGGCATATTGGCTTCGATGGCAACTTAAATACCGGGCTTACTCTCAGAACCTTGCGCATCAAAGAAGGCATTGCAGAAATTCGGGCGGGTGCAACGCTGCTCAGTGATTCGAATCCAGTTGCAGAAGAAGCGGAGACACGACTAAAAGCATCAGCCCTAATCGATGCGGTGAAAGGAAAGGCTGTACCAATTGCTGCATTCGGCAAGCAGGAAAGGCCGCAGTGTGGTGCAGGCTTAAGGGCGCTGATGGTGGATCATCAGGATTCTTTCGTGCACAACCTGGCAACCTATTTTCGTGAGTTTGGGGTTGAGGTGCATACTTTACGACCCGCAGCCGCCAGGGCCTGTTTACGTGATCAGAAGTTCGATTTAGCAATTCTCTCGCCTGGCCCAGGCAATCCGCAACATTTTGCAATGTCAGCTACTGTCGATTTATGCATTGAGCAGAGCCTGCCGGTGTTTGGGGTCTGCCTGGGATTGCAGGGTTTGGTGGAATATTTCGGAGGAGCATTAGATGTTTTGGGGTCACCTATGCATGGCAGGCCCTCTAAAGTGAAGCATGAATTCAGCCCCTTATTTGCCGGTGTAGAGCAAGAATTTAAGGTGGGCCGTTATCACTCTTTATTTGCCAGTGAAATGCCTGCAGATTTGCAAGTTACAGCTCGAACTGAGGATGATTGTGTCATGGCAGTTGAACACAGGTCACTACCAATTCGTGCGGTTCAGTTTCATCCTGAATCCATTATGACTCTGGAAAATCAATCTGGGCATAGGATCATTCAGAACGTGGTTTCACTTACCGCAGAAGAGAAACGATCGCGGCGCGTGGGCTAGTTGATACTTCTTCTGGAGTAAAAACCCACGTTCATAGAACGTGGTATTGCTCTAAGCCCCCTGAAAGGGGGCCATATGAGTGCCTTCTCAGAAGGCACTCCTCGTTATCCCGAATTTAATCCGTTACTTCAGCTTCAACGACTGTTGTAACTCTTCCTGTTTCTGTTGATACTTTACGTACTTGCGTATCATCTCAGAATCCACCCCTACCGTATCAACACAATACCCCTTGGCCAGAAGGGATTACCCCAAAAGAGCTTCTTCCTTAAATGCGGAAACGTATTAAAAACCCGAATCGCTGAGCGACCCTTTAACACACCCACCAACTTCGACACTGAAATCTTCGGCGGAATCTTCACCAACAAATGGACAGGGTCAACTGATACATTCAGCTCAATCACTTCGCAGCCTTGCTGCTCACAAAATATCATCATCGAGCCATCAACCGCTCGACCCATGTGCCCTTTTAATATCCGGTATCTGTATGTCGGTGTCTACACTATGTGATACTGACAGTGCCACAACAGATGCGACGTTCTTTTGAATCTGCTTATGTCGCTCAAAGCCAAGATAATCGTCCAGATCCGCATTCAGCGCCGTCTCAACGGTAATCTTGGTGAGCATCTGGTGGAACTCGTTGAGATCCGCCTCTGTCTTGATGTTTTTGGCGGCTGCCTGGACAATCGCTTCCCAGATCTTTCTTCTTCATGGTCTGCCTATCCTCACCCATCTCGTAGGTTAATAATAGGCAGTTACACAGATTTAGTCACAGTCTCGCTTTTTCAGCCACAACCCGAAGGGCTAGGCGCATTTTTGCGCCCAGCTTCGTTATCAATCGTTTGTATATAGTTATATACGGCACTCTTTCTGCTTTGCTGAACACAAAAATGCCCTCTAGCAGAGGCTACTCAATTAGTGTGAACAGGCCCTAGTACACCTCGAACAATCCAGCAGCACCCATACCACCACCCACGCACATTGTGCACACGACGTATTTGGCGCCCCGTCTCTTTCCTTCGATTAACGCATGGCCGACCATGCGCGCACCACTCATACCATAAGGGTGTCCAATGGCAATGGCGCCGCCATTTACATTAAGCAATTCATTCGGAATACCTAGCTCATCACGGCAATAAACCACTTGTACGGCAAACGCTTCATTCAATTCCCATAAGCCGATGTCATCCATACCAAGATTGAAACGCTCTAACAGCGTTGGAACGGCTTTGACAGGACCGATGCCCATTTCATCGGGCTCTACTCCCGCAACTGCCATACCACGGTAAGCGCCGAGGGGCTCAAGGCCTTTTTGTTCTGCCAAAGTGCTATCCATGACGACGCTTGCTGAGGCACCATCGGATAACTGACTGGCATTGCCAGCGGTGATCACGCCACCTTCGAATACCGGTTTTAAACCATTCAAGCCTTCCAGAGTTGTAGTGGGGCGATTGCCCTCATCCTTGTCCAGATTTACATCGTGAATGCTCTGTTCTTTGGTATCTTTATCAACGAAAACCATTTTTGAAGGCAATGGCGCGATTTCGTCATCGAATGCTCCAGCTTGCTGTGCTGCTGCTGTGCGTTGCTGACTTTGCAGTGCGTATTCATCTTGTTGTTCGCGGGAAATGTTATAGCGCTTTGCAACAACTTCGGCAGTTTCCAGCATGGACATGTAAGCATGTTCCGATTTCTCTATTACCAAAGGAGACTGGGCTCTGAATCCATTGCGATGTTCATTTTGCACGAGGCTGATGGATTCCAGGCCAGCGCCAATCACAACGGGCATATTATCTTCGACAACTTGCTTGGCAGCCGTACAGATAGCCATCATGCCGGAGGCACATTGTCTGTCGATGCTCATGCCAGATACTGAAGAAGGCAGCCCTGCTGCCACTCCGGCAGTGCGGCCGATGTTGTATCCGGATGTGCCTTGCTGCATAGCACAACCCATAATGATGTCATCAACTTCACCGGGTTCGATGCCGGCGCGTCGCACCGCCTCAGCGATAACATGGCTACCTAATGTAGGGGCGTCGGTATCATTAAAGGCACCGCGATAAGCTCTGCCAATGGGTGTTCGGGCAGTGCTTACAATTACTGCTTCTTTGGTCATCATTTACTCCTATTTAAGCTATGCCTGATAGCAGGCGCTCCATTAATTAATTTGGGGCTGTCCTGGATAACTAGCCCATTTCCTGTTTAGCCCATTGTTTCAACTGACTTAAGGAACCTCTGATTAATTACCTACGTTGTTATTGCTGCGTTAAAAATCAGCTCAAAATGCACATTTATGCCCTATAAACTGCGCTTTTTCGCTGATTTTTGCCTTGCACTGACTGCCTCTCGCAAACATTAATCAGAGACTCCTTAATTAAGCTACTGGGTCGCTATTATTAAATCGCCACTCACATGCCTTCAAATACAGGTGAAAATGGTCTCTTGGAACACCATTGAATTTCCGTCAATGCCGCTTCGCCTGCCTCCAGAAATTCCCGATCCCATTAATTTTGTTCAACAACCATGGCAGCCACTTGTTCAACTGCTGCCTGCGCCAGCTCTTTCATTTCTGCGTCTGAACGATCCTGAATCGGATGGGGTACAAACACACTTGCGGGGCTAATGCCTAAGGACCTGGCCTGGGCTTCTGCTGCCTGAATAAATTCTGTCGATGCAACAAAACCTGCAGGAATGCCGCGACTTTCCAGGTTCATGATGTCATGCAAACTGCACGAGGTACATGAACCTCAATCAGCCAGCCCTTCAATCACCGCATCACATTCGTTACTGATTTTCTGGCTCAGTTCCATGGGGGCGGTACGTGCAAATGTAGGTTTCATGTATCGCCGCACTGCTGCCCCCCGGTCCTCAAGAAATCTCTCAACGACATCGAGGAACTCTTTGCCTCTTGGTTTGGAAATATCCAGCAGACCAATAGTCGCTCCATTCAGCACTGTCAGGCGTGGCCGCAACTGGCGAGCAACTGGTGCCAATTCCGCCGTTGGATCTAATAAGGGTTCACTTGTCATGATTTACTCCTTGATTAACGTCTTAGCCAATTCGTTGTGAGACGAGTTGGCTACCTTTATCACCAGAAGCTACCCATCCGCTGATAATAGCGGAAAACATGCCTGCGGTGCCTCCGGTGCTGACGATGTGCAGGCCGTCGTCTCGAAATTTATTGAGTAGTTTGTCTTTTAACCTGGCAGGCATGCCTTCCGCAACACCGTCCACGCCTGGCATTAGTTCCATTCCAGGAGTCATCAATTCGTCGTATAGAGACCTGTGCAGGTCTTCCTTCGACCAACCTCCTTCTTTAAACACTCTTCTGTGTTCGGGGCAAACCACTAAAATGGCATCGGCCATCCCGAAACGTTTGTAGTGAGCTACTGTACGTAAGCTGGCGGCCATACTTTTGGCTAAAGATTCCGGCGTGCGGGATAGCTGATCCATGATTGGTTGCAGTCCCTCACCGGCGAACAAACTTACTATTGATTCTTCTCTTTCAAAGCCTCTGTCCATTGCCAGGCTTGGCCATTCAAGGTCGCTCTCATCTTCGCTGAAGCAATAGGTGTACTTGCCAGGGTTTCCCAGTGCAGCGCGATCGATGCCGCCTGGCTTGCCTCCACCGATATTGCGAATTAACAATTGGAGGCTACGCCCAATGGTTGCGTTTGCCCGATTTCCCTGCCCCAAAGCGTTGATTCCGGAATTCATGCCTATCAGTCGGCTCTCAGGACCATTGGCAATGACAACGGGAGATGAAAAATAAGTCGTGCATAATAAACCATGCATGCAAAACTTATCCTGCAGAGCTGCCTCAACTACTGCCAGCACTGTTGGAAAATACTCTGGCCTGCAGCCCGCCATCACCGCATTGATGGCGATTTTTTCCACTGAGCAGGGCGCATTGTCAGGCGGAACATGTCCGACAATTTCATCGGCTGATCTTTTGGTTCCTCCCAACATGCGCATCACTCTGACAGTTGTTGGAGGAACGACTGGCAAGCCATCGGTCCAGTCGCGCTCATAGCAGGCTTCGACGACATCTTCAGAAGCTGCAAGATTCACCCGTCTTGCTTTGAGTTTTTCTGAATCAAATTTTGCAGCGAGTAGCTCTGGTACTCCAGGATCCATCGATTTCGATCCGCAACCAGGCTTGAATGGGCTTAAGTTCTCGCCCAAAGCGTCCAGACCGGTGAATTCTTCCCATTGAGATTTGTCCCAGCCCACAATGCGTTCGCTGTTATCACCTTCATGGCGAATTAATGTTGGGACAATCTCAATGTTGTTGCGGAATGAAAACTCAAGTTCAGTATCATCTATGGGAGTAGCGATCGTCGAAGGGAAGGCAGGGTCATCCTGTGAGTAAACTGTCAGATTCAGTTGTTCGGCAAGTTGTGGAATTACCGACTCAATAAGTTCGCAAGTGGGGCAGGATTTTTTAACAACCAAGGTATAGCTTGCTGCAGATGAAGTGTTCAAATGTGTTTTCCTGTTGTTATGTCAGAAATGCGGCGAGCAGCTATCAATAAATGAACCCAAGTATGCAGATGCCAACCAGGATGTTGATGATCATGAAAATCGACGAGGTCCGTGACATCACTTTCCAGAGCTGCGGGCCATGGTATGCTGCTCGAATGCCTGTGATGAGCAGAAATGTATAGGCCAGCATCCCTGCAACCATTCCAAAATAAGCTATCCAGGCTTCGTTATCCACCGCCTGACTGCCAAATACGGAAAACAGTGTGACACCCAAAAAATACAGCACCCAATAGGTAATCGCCAGGCCGTATTCTCCAGCAAGAAGCTTGCTCATAAAGGAGCGATCGTCCATGGCTTCGCCTTGTACCTGGATGTTCATTGAGGTGTTCATTAAGGTGTTCCGATAAATATACCGAGAAGGCAATATTAACCTACTGACAGGGCCAGGAAAACGCTTGTCCTGGCACCATGCTGATTAATTTTTACACACCACCTGGCGCATTGACGGGTCAAGTCTCAAAGGCAGTCCTCCAGCGGTTTTCAGCCTGGTTTAATGACCTGAATTTTTCGACAGAGAACGGGGAAAGTTTTATGATTTGCGAATAAGAACTGTGGGGAAAACAGCATTGGTTATAAGCAAAGATATTGACAGTCAGGCCCTCATCCAGACTTTCAGTTTTTCACGCCAGGAAGGCTAGGAAGGCCAGGAAGTTTAGAAGGCCGGAAGGCCGGAACGAAAAGGCCATGCACGGATTACGAGTCATTCCAACTGGCTGGGTGGCTGATCAGCAGCTTAATGAAAAGGAAGGACTTTTTCCGGATGCCTGGCTGCGGTCTCAAGATGCTTTGCGCAATCACGGAGGTGTAGTCAACATTTTCTCTCAAATGGGTGAAGCTCTTGAAGCAGGGAAGGTTGTCAGTGATGAGAGGATGGCATTATCACGTAAGACATAAGATGTAAGACGGAAGACACGAAAGACATAGAAGAATAGCCCGAAGATTTGATGATGGCTGTGCATCAAATAGCTGGTGCGGAAACACAGGGGAAGATGTCAGCCATGAAGCCTTCACTGAAGTGTGGAAAGATACAGTGAAAAATGTGTAGCTGGCTGGTTCTGTGTTTTGTTTATCTGGTGGATTTGTAAATTTGTAATTTGTAAATTTGTAATTTGTAATTTGTAATTTGTAAGTGGCGATCGGAATACCGTGGATACCACTTTTCGGTTACTTGGCGCACAAACTTCTCCAAGCGTTAATAATAAAGATGCCAACTATCCTGTGGTCGGCGCTTTAGGTACTTTAGCGAGTAGAGTACTGGTTATACGCCAGTCATAACAGAAAAATTGAGAAGGCATTTTTGCTTAAGCACAAAGATGTTCCTATAGCGATAATTACTGAGCGCACATTTTTTGAAGTTTATGAATTGATGCCAAATAGCGGCTTCAATTTTATCTGTAGTCTGCAATAATACTCATTAAGAGAGAATTTCTATGCCTGCCGATACCCTGTTTTCTATTTGCAGCTCATCCGTGTTGCCAGGATGGGCGTTGCTGATTCTATTGCCGCGATGGAAATGGACATTGGGGCTTATTAGTTCAGGAATCATTCCTTTCGTATTGGGTTTGGTGTACGGGACGCTTTTGCTATCACAGATAACCTCTTTGCCTGAAGGAGGCGGTTTTGGTTCTTTGGAGGCACTGATGATTTTGTTCACCAGCCCAGAAGCCGTACTGGTAGGGTGGATTCACTACCTGGCGTTCGATTTGTTTATCGGAGCCTGGGAGTTAAAAGATGGGCAGAACAAAAACATACCTCACTGGATGTTGATTCCCTGTTTCGTGCTCACATTCCTGGCGGGGCCTGTGGGTCTTGTACTGTACTTGATCATCCGCAGCGTTCGAACCAAAGAAATCTTAATTTACGACTGAAAAGCCTTTTTACGAGCCCCTGCTCAGCGCACTTCGAATAGGGGGCATTTCAGCCCCCCTGAACCAGGCAGGCTTATTCTCGGCTTGAGGCCGCATTTCAGTTACTCAGACATTGTTTTAAAAACAGCGAGATAGATGGTCTCCAATGGTTCTCATTTGACCTATTGATATCAATATGATATCAACTTGTACCATTACTGAAATCATCTCACCCAAGCCGCTTGCTCGGCCAGGAGGAAGATGTAACTAGATGTAACCAGGGAGCCTCTGATTAATGTTTGCGAGGCAGTTAGTGCAAAGCAAAAATCAGCGAAAAAGCGCAGTTTATAGGGCATAAATGCGCATTTTGAGCTGACTTTTAACGCAGCAATAACAACGTAGGTAATTAATCAGAGGTTCCCTGGAGGAGAATTTCCATGATTGAAGAGAGCCAGGCATCCACCTGCAACGGTTACATGGCCATCCTTGTGTTGTTCCTGCTGACCGTGACTATTCCAGTTGGTATTGCAGTGCTGCCTCCAACTTTGAAAATCGCACTAATAATCTTCGGTATCGTTGTTGCTGTCTGCTGGTTTGGTTTTTTTATGGTGGCACCAAATCAGGGCAGGGTGCTGCAACTATTTGGACGTTACGTGGGGAGTGAGCGCACAGAAGGATTGCGTTGGGCTAACCCGCTGTATATGAAAGCAAAGGTATCTTTACGTATTCGTAATTTTGAGTCAGGCACGCTGAAAGTGAATGACAGCAATGGCAACCCGATTGATATTGCAGCAGTCATCGTGTGGAAAGTAGTAGACACAGCAGAGGCACTATTTGAAGTCGATGACTATGAAAACTATGTACAAATTCAAAGTGAGGCGGCGCTTCGAAATCTTGCGACTACGCATCCTTATGACAGCCATGATGATAACGGTGAAGGATTTTGCTTACGAAGTAATCCTGAGGAAGTGGCAGACTTGCTAAAAACAGAAGTTCACAATCGTCTCAGTAAGGCAGGCGTTGAAGTGATAGAGGCGCGCATTAGTCATCTTGCATACTCGCCCGAAATCGCTAATGCCATGCTGCAAAGACAACAGGCTTCAGCAATCGTGGCGGCGCGCAAAAAAATTGTGGAGGGCGCGGTCGGTATGGTTGAGCTTGCTCTGGAATCGTTATCAGATAAAGAAGTAGTAAACCTGGATGAAGAGCGTAAGGCTGCTATGGTGAGCAATCTACTGGTAGTACTGTGTGGTGAAAGCGCAGCGGCACCAGTAGTGAATGCTGGTAGCCTCTATACTTAGTATCCGATGCAGCTCTTCATTTTGATGGTCGGCATCTGAACCTATGAAGCGTAAGACTTATCCACTAAGGATTAATCCTGAAATTCTCGCTGCGGTTCAGCGGTGGGCGAATGATGACCTGCGCAGTTTAAATGCGCAGATCGAGTTCGCTCTGAGGGAGAGTCTGGTTAAGGCAGGACGTTACAAAAAATCTTCTATAGATAGCTCTGATTCTGAAGATGGATAATCATTTAGGGAAACTCTGATTAATTATCTGCGTTGCCATTGCTGCGTTAAAAATCAGCTCAAAATGCATATTTATGCGTTATAAGCTGCGCTTTTTACACAGCTAAAGTTGCTCACCTTGCGGGTGCCGTCTTCGCTACACTTCGGCTCGCCGATTTTTGCCTCGCCTAAAGCGGCTGCTTTTGGCGCACTGACTGCCTCGCAAACATTAATCAGAGGTTCCTTAGGTTTACTTTTCAGTTTTCTGTAAACCAATCCCCTATTGTATGTTGCTCCAGTAAATCTCTTTAAGGTGGTATAAGAAGAATGATGTATGGCAGCAAAACCTGTGAAATCTTTGATATGTGAACCAGCTCTCGGCCTGTCAACAAATCTGTGAACTCAGGATGAAGCTGAACTCACCGAAGACACAGCCCAGACAGCGAGCCCAGGCAGAGAGGCAAGCAGAAATCACCGGGCTGCGCGAGCTGATTAAAGAGGATTAACAAGCGTGCCGCCGGAAGATTGAAGATCGGCTTTTCAATCTCAGTGAAGATGGGCGGGCGGCCTTGCAGGAACGCCGTCGCATGATGCGCCGGGCAGGTATCAGAAGAACAGTGCATCAGTCCTGCGACTGCCATGACGCTCAGACCGAGAACTCTGCTGATTAGTCTAAGCTATTGAATTGGTTAGACAATGCTCTCCAGGCTGTTGCCTGTGGTCGCTGCATTGATAACAGGCAAAGATTTTCGTATGTTCCTGAAAATTCCTGCTGATACCTTGTTAACCTTTTCCCTGCTACACGCCTCTAATAGTGTAAATTGAGCTTAAATTGCGACCTGGGTCGCCTGGGCAGGCAAAAGTCGGGGAATTCCCTTGTTACGGGAAACTGAAGAAGAACTGGTTCGATCAGCGCAAACGGGAAATATCGCTGCTTTTGAGCGCCTGGTGCGCGCATTTGAAAGGCAGATGTTGGCGGTTGCAGCCGGTTTTGCCCACACCCCGGATGACGCAAATGATATCTACCAGGATGCCATGTTGGCGGCTTATCGCGCACTCCCCAACTTTAAGCTGGAGAGCAGGTTCAGTACCTGGTTGCACAAGATTGTCGTGAATACCGCGCTTTCGTATCGTAGAAAGCTGAAGCGTACCTGGCAAAAAATGAATGCAGTGCAAAGTGAGTATGAGCATCAGGAAAAGTATGTTAATGGGTATGGGCCGGATTCATCCATGCTAGATGATGAGCTGGGAAGCCAGATAAACAAAGCTCTGAACCATCTGACAAGCAGCGAACGCATGGCATTCGTACTTTGTCATCAACAAGGCTTTAAGCTGAGAGAAGCAGCAGAAGTTTTGGAATGTTCTGACAACTCAATCAAAGTGATGTTGTTTAGAGCGCGTAAGAAATTACAGGAACAACTGGCTGACTACCAACAAGTCATGGCCCTGAAAATCTTGAGGTGAAGTGAAATGACACAGTTGAACAGTACTGAACAGCTTGAGTTACGGGTTATTCAGTATCTTTATGGTGATCTTGACTATCATGAAATGCAGAGCTTCGAGAAAGCACTTGAATCGAATACAGAATTAAAACGTTTGCTTGAAGTTGAAAAGCGATTCGATAATGCAATACCCGCTGGATCGCAACCTTTAATTGATGAGGAACGTATTCAAGGTAATCGATGGTTGTTGCGACAGAATCTGCAACGAGAAGCGCGCCCAGGATTTTCCATATCTCAATGGCTTCGAAGCCTGACTGAACATCCTTTAACTGTTGCTTTTCAAGGGGCAGCGATGGCAATGACATTTGTCCTCGGCATCATGGTAGCGCTACCTGATTCAAGCTCTATAGATACAGACTTAACTGGCTTACCTGTAATTGCCGAGCTGTCACCGCTCTCATTAGTCAATGAAGGTGATTATGAGATCTACCAGATGCAGGTGAACAACTACGACGCTATGACAGGAGATATCGATATTTCGTTCTCCCTGGCATCGGAAACCAGGCTTACTGGTAATGTGGCAGATGAAAATATTCATCAGTTGATGGCTGTTGCGTTACAGAATGATATCGACAGTGCCTCGCGTCTTGACACTATCAATGCACTGCAACCAGTTGTCAGTGGAAATCAGGTTTATGAAGCACTGATCTATGTGCTTGCCAACGATCAGAATCCAGGCGTGCGTTATCAGGCCGTGCAATCCCTGGTCGCCCTGGCTGATGAGGACAGGGTTCGTGATGCCTTGAGATTTGCTCTTCGTGAAGATGTTAATCAGGGCGTGAGAGTTGAAGCATTCAACGCATTGAGTAGTTATCGCGATGAGGAAACGCTAGCGGTGTTTAGACAAAAAGTTAATGCCGACAGCAACGAATACATCCGAACTCAATCCCAATTGATTCTGGAGTCATTAGGTCAGCCAGCCGATAACGATCAAATTTTGTAACCAGTTAAAAATAATACCAGTCAAAGAAATAACCATACTAATTGAGGTAACGATCATGAAAATATATGAGCAATCAGCAATGTCACTTGTTGCAGTGATGCTGTCTGTGCTTTTCTCCACCAAGGTGATCGCTGCGACCGCCGACGACTATGATGAAGAATTTTCCGTCGGACCCGGTGGCACACTCACCATCAATAGTGACTCAGGTCCAATTGAAGTGAGCACCTGGAATCAAAACAGTGTCAGAGTGCGAATTCAAAATGCTGATGATTTCGAAGTGGAGTTTGCCCAGAGTGGTGATGACGTTTCCGTGCGAGCCGAGTCAGAACGTCGCGGTATCTTTGGTTTTGGCAGGTCCAATATTCGTTTCGATGTGAATGTCCCTGAAACCTACAGCGTCGATTTAGATACTGGTGGAGGTGCGATTGTGGTTGCCCCACTTACTGGTGATGTAGTGGCTGACACCAGTGGTGGTCGTATCGAGATCGGCAGTATCACAGGTTCAATAGCCGTAGATACTTCCGGTGGTGGCATCACTATCGATGATAGCGAAGGCGATGTCAGAGCAGATACATCCGGCGGTAATATCACCATTGGCAATATCATTGGCAGTGTAGAGGCAGACACCTCGGGTGGCAGAATCACTATCGAAAGTGCCACCGGCGATGTAACAGCCGATACCTCAGGTGGAAGAATCGAAATAGGTGATGTGGGAGGTGATACCTATGCTGACACTTCTGGCGGCAACATCACCATGGGAGAAGGAGCCGGGTCGGTTCAGTTAGAGACTTCTGGCGGCACTATTCGGGCCGGATGGGCTACAGGGACGCTTATTGCAGATACGTCAGGCGGAAACATTATCCTTACTGGGAGCGACACGAGTGTTGAGGCTGATACGTCAGGTGGCAATATCCAGATCGATGGCAGCAATGGCCCTGTTAACGCTGACACGTCAGGAGGCAGTATCACGATTCAGGCTGCAGTAGGCCCTATCCGTGCTGATACGGCTGGCGGACGTATTGATGCTGAATTGGTGTCTTCGGATAGCAATGACCAAACTGTTGAGCTGGAAACTGCTGGTGGCGACGTTACCATTAGACTCCCCAGTAATCACAGTGCTGATATTGTCGCGAATCTTGAGGTTTCACGACGAGCCCGCGGTGATTATCGAATCTACACAGATTTCCCGCTCACCATTAACGAGGATGACGATGGAAATATCTTAGGCAGGGGGTCGATTAACGGCGGTGGTGATAGAATCTATCTGGAAACCACTAACAGTGACATTCATATTGTCAGTGTTGAAGTTGAATAGTTGAATAAATGTAGAAAGTATTTCACTTAACCCATAAGAAAAGGCCCCCAACAGGAGGCCTTTTTATTTGCCAAGATTTAAAAGGCACCCTCTCCTTTCGGTAACTCACCGCTTTAAATCCCCAGGCAAAGCATGGTAGAAACTGCTCTCGCAATTCATGCTGAGTGCAAACTGATGAGCTGGGAAAAAGAAGTCGAAGAAATAAAGCATCGAGAAGCCCTTGCCAGAAAAATGGGCGGCGAGGAGAGAGTCCAGCGTCAACACGATAACGGACGACTCACGGTTCGCGAACGCATCGATAAGTTAGTCGATACAGGTAGCTTTCACGAAATAGGGGCACTCGCTGGCAAAGCAAAATATAACGAGAAAGGCGAACTCGAAGCATTCACACCTTCCAATTTTGTGCTAGGAACAGCAGATCTCAATGGTCGACGAGTCGTAGTAGGTGGCGACGATTTCACTGTTCGCGGAGGGGCAGCGGATGCCAAAGTTGGCGACAAGTCTGGTTATGGTGAGAAGTATGCTCTGGAAATGCGGTTACCATTAGTTCGACTGGTAGACGGCAGTGGCGGTGGCGGCAGCGTGAAAACTCTGGAGATGATTGGTTACTCCTACATTCCCGCTCTGCATGGCTTTTCCACAACGATGGAACTCATGGGGCAGGTCCCGGTAATCTGCGCATGCATGGGCTCGGTAGCTGGACTGGGCGCTGTTCGAGTTACGATTTCTCATTTCTCTTTGATGATTAAGGACACAAGCCAGCTATTTGTCGCCGGCCCTCCCGTGGTGGAAAGGGGATTCGGTAAGCCAGTTGAGAAAAATGAACTCGGCGGTTCGCAAATTCATGCCCATCAAAGTGGTGCTGTCGACAACGAAGTAGAAAACGAAGAAGTGGCATTTGGCACCATCAAACAGTTTCTTTCTTATTTGCCGCAAAACGTTTGGCAACTTCCCCCTGTTATCGATTGCAGTGATCCGACAGGTCGGCGTGATGAATCTTTAGTGTCTGTTATACCCCGTGACCGACGTGCAATGTATGAAATAAGAGATGTCATTAACCGTATTGTGGATCGGAATGCCTTTTTCGAAATCAACCCAGGTTACGGGCGATCTTTGGTTGTTGGCCTTGGCCGTCTTGATGGTCATCCCGTAGGCATCATTGCCAACGACACTCAACATCATGGCGGTGCAGTGAATGCCACTGCGTCCGAAAAGATGATGCGTTTTGTTGACCTTTGCGACACCTTCCATTTGCCTGTTGTGAACCTGGTAGACAATCCAGGTTTTCTAATCGGCATAGAAGCAGAGCAAGAAGGCACGGTACGATTGGGAAGTCGCGCACTGATGGCGGTTTATCAGGCAACTATTCCCTGGGTTTCTGTAATCATTCGGCGGTGCTACGGCGTTGCCGGAGCAGGCCATGGAAAAACCGATGGCTTAAATCTCCGTTATGCCTGGCCTTCTGCCGACTGGGGCTCTTTACCAATTGAAGGAGGAGTTCAGGCTGCGTACCGCAGAGACATTGAATCTTCAGCCAATCCCACTGCACGCCGAAAAGAACTGGAAGATATGCTGGAGCAATTTCGATCACCGCTTCGCACTGCAGAGGCTTTTGGCATAGAAGAAGTCATTGATCCTCGAGACACCCGGCCCATGTTGTGCGATTGGGTGAAACTAGCCTATGAAATATTACCAGGCCAGTTAGGGCCTAAAGCGCGAACGCCCAGACCTTAGTATTTGAATCTTCATTCAAAGAACAGCACTCATACTTTAGGAATCTCTGATTAATTACCTACGTTGTTATTACTGCGTTAAAAATCAGCTCAAAATGCGCATTTATGACCTGTAAACTGCGCTTTTTTGCTGATTTTTGCCTTGCACTCACTGCCTCGCAAACATTAATCAGAGGCGCATTTATGACCTATAAACTGCGCTTTTTCGCTGATTTTTGCCTTGCACTAATTGCCTCGCAGACATTAATCAGAGGCTCCCTAAAACAGTCACTTGCTTATTTGCTCCGGTGATTATATCGCGAGGAACGGTCGTCTCAATAATCGCCTGGGATTTCTGCTCAGCACTTAATGAGATCACCAACTCCCGAGCCAACTCTTCTTCTCTTCCCAGTACCCGGGTGGCGGGCTGACTTCCGGTGCGCACCTTAGCTGGATTACCGAAAAACTGTGGTGAAACTGCAATGCCAGCGCCCTGCATAAATGTCCAATTGAATGCCGGATGATGACCTTCATAACGCAGTGCTCAGGTACTATCCAAATCGCGGGCTCACCGAAAATGGTAATGTAATACAATCCCGGACCGCGCTCGAATCGGCCATTGACCTCGATCTCGGTTAACACATTTTCTAAATCCTGCACTGCCTCTGCTTGAGCAAAGCCCTCTGCACTGGAGAATATACGCAACAAATTGTTCGCCAAACCCCGTTGCTCATCGGTCATATCTCTGAATACTGCGCCTTCACGGTCACGCGGGATGAAATGCCAATTCAAACGCTCTTCATCATCACAAGCTAAGACCGCTCGATTGTGCTGGAAGCAGACGGAAGACTATCTAGGGCCTGTTCACACTAAAGAGTGTATCTGCGATTAGCGCAAAATGAATGAAGAAGACGAATATAACCTCCAGTTTGAGTTTGTCGAACCGAGAGACTATCCGGCGAAAACCCTTAAGCCTTCGAAACAGCCGTTCGATGTCATTTCGCCTCTTGCACAACTCGCGGTCTTACGCTCAGATCGACAGCCGGTTGTTTTTAGGAGGAACCACAGCTTCCATACCCAGGTCGAACACCCATGGTCGTGTGTCATCGCCTTCATAAGCCTTATCCATAAAACGCGTTGACGGCATTCACCATTCGCCGACTCAACTCCACTCAAGCATCCTGTGCGTCTGAACGGGCGACACCCAGAGACACAGCAATACAATTGGCGTAACAGGGGGTATTTTGCAACTTTGCAACATGCAATTGGCATGATTTGATCCTCGCTCTTATGGTTCATAGCGGACTTTTCCCAGCATAAACCTGAGATTGCAACAGGTCCGGTTCAACCGCGAGCCGCCAAAGCCGCTGCCCACTATAACGAAACCGTAATGATCCTGTGTGTTACTGGTGAGTCACCACCGTCATCAGTCCATAATCGATTAGTTATGGGTATCCGCTATCGTAGTACGATGCAGCAGGCGGTCATGGCCGTCATAGCCTCCTGTTGCCGAGTGCAGTACCGAGCGGTTGTCCCAGATCACCAGCATGTTGGGCTGCCACTTGTGACGGTAAATAAATTCGTCTTGCGACTGGTGCTGATACAGTTCAACCAGGAGCGCGTCGGCCTCTTGTTTGTCCATCCCCACAAAACCCTGGATATAGGCCAGGCTGGAGAAAAGCGCCCTCTCCCCGGTTTCCCTGTGCGTGATCACCAGGGGATGCTCACGTTTCTCACGTGCCTTCTCACTCGGCAGGATGGTCATGCTGCGCTTGGCATTCTCTTCACTGTCGCCATAAACACCATCTGGCGCGTAGCCCAGCTCGGCGGAATGAACAGCAATCAGGTTTTCCACGCGGGTCTTCAGCTCCGCAGGCAGGTTCTTGTAGGCAGCCACCTGATCTGCAAACAGGGTGTCACCACCCTGCGGTGGAATCTTGATGCTATAAAGCGCGGTGCCCGCAGGAGGCACATCCATAAAGCTCCAGTCCGAATGGAAGAATTCCGCGAAAACTGGTGCCGTTTCATCGGCGTCACGACGTATCGCACAAATATGCTCATGCCCTTCTATATGACCGAAAAAGGGATCCTCCCCCAGCTCGCCAAAGTACTGCGAGATCCGCTCAAGATCATGGTTACTCAGTTTCTGGTCAGGAAATACCATGACTTTGTGTATCAGCCATTGCGACCGTAGCGTGCGTATCTCATCGCTCGACAAATCCTGAGTCAAATCTATGCCAGTGACCACAACGCCGCAAGGCTCGCCGGTCGGTTCGAAAGTCATCATTGTGGGTTGCCTCTTATCAATTCTGAACGTGAAGGAAAGTGTTTGCTCTTGATCGTCGGTTCACTGCCGATTAAGGCGCATGATTCCACCAGGCCAGGTCACTGAAGGCGCGAAGATCCAGTTCATGGGTCCAGGCGGAACGATGCTGGTGTGCCACGTGGAAGTAGGTTTCAGCCATCTTTTCGGGGAGCAACAGCCCATCGTGCTCCCTGCCCCGTGTTCGGCGGAGTTCTTCGTAGAGCTCCGGACCGAGCAGTTTCCCGAGTGTGTCCGGTGCATCGACGGCTCCATCGATCAGAATGTGCGCGACATGAATACCTTTGGAGGCATACTCCGCGTTCAGCGTCTGGCACAGCATGCGCCGCCCGCCCATCGCCGCAGCATGGGAGTGCTGACCGGCATTACCTCGAACAGCCGCCGTCGCTGAAGTGACAAGAATCGTGCCTCCACCGCGCTGCTCCATCTGCGGTATAACAGACTTCGCAACGCGAAAAAGCCCCATACACGCCATTTGCCAACCCAGCTTGAACACTTTCAAGGTGGTATCTTCCAGTGAACGTCCACCAATCTGGGCACCGAGATTAAACAGGACAACGTCAATCGGTCCGATTTTCTCGACTTCAGAAACCAGGTCTTCCAAGGCGTTCTCTTCCACTGCATTAACGAGATGACCGCTGGCAGAGCCACCCTCCGCTTCAATGGCGGCTACCATATTTTTCAGACCCTCTTCGTCACTGCGGCGGCAAAGTGCTGCGTGGTAACCATTCTGGGCAAACTTCCTGCCCACGCTACCGCCAATTCCGGCACCGGCTCCGATAACCAGACAAACCTTTTTCATACTCATTCTCCCTGGGCAAACTGCCCAACTGTATTCGCCGCAACCATCGCTTCTATTCTTTCAACCGAATAGCCCAGCTCCGACAGGATATTATAGCTGTGCTCTCCCAGTTTTGGGCCTGGTCCCGCTATTTCAGCAGGAGTTTTGTCGAACTGTGCTGGGGGCCGCGCCTGGCGCACTTCCCCAAATCCCGGGTAATCAATCTTCTGAATGGAACCATTCGCCACAATCTGTTCGTGGCCCAGTAATTCCATGCGATTCAAAAGTGGTGCGCAGGGCACACCTTCCGCATCAAGGCGTTCGAGGATGGCGTTGCTGTCCCACTTCAAAATCCCTTCTGCGGTGATCTGCTTACGCTCCTCCGCATTCGCAAAACGATTCGATGCCGTACTGAAGCGCTCGTCCTCAATCAATTCCTCCATGTCCAGGGCGCGGCACATCCCTGCCCACTCCTTATCCGAGACTGCACCTGCGGTTATATACCGATCCTTTGTCTCGTAGATGAGGTCCATCGTTCCCTGAAACTTGGTGACATCGAATTCCTGCTCGCCGTAGGTCAGGCCTGCCATACCCTCGGGCCAGAAAAAAGAAAGCATGGCGTCCAGCATGGACAGGCGAATGTGCTGCCCCTCACCGGTTTTTTCGCGGGCATAGAGCGCAGAAGAAATGGCCTGCGCTGCGGAGAGTGAAGTGACCTTGTCCGCAGCAATAATGCGGAACATCTGCGGGCGACCACTGGCGCGGTCCGCCTGAATATCAGTTGCGCACGAAAGTGCCTGAATTACAGGATCGTAGACGCGCTTGTTAGAGTATGGACCGTGCTCGCCAAAACCGCTTATCGAGACGTAGATGAGCTTTTTATTCAGCTCTCGCAGACGTTCTTCCGAAAAGCCCATGCGTTCAATAGCGCCGGGGCGAAAATTTTGCAGAAACACATCGGCTGACTCGGCTAGTTTAAGCAGGACCTCCTGACCCTCCTCGGATTTAAGATCCAGCGCGAGAGATTTCTTGCCACGGTTACAAGAGAAGAAGCCCGCAGCCACGTCGTTATGCAGTGGGCCAATATGACGCATCTGCTCACCGTGAAGCGGCTCAACCTTAATCACTTCTGCCCCCTGATCTGCCAACATCATTGCAGCTACCGGGCCGGACACCATGGTGGTGAGATCGACAACCTTCAATCCGTTAAGCGGTCCCATTGTTCAGTCCTCCAGGAAGTTCTGCGTAATTGATTTGCATGGCCCGGTCGTAAGCTGGCCTCGCGGCAATGTGATCGCGGTAGCTCGACAACGCCTCCGGTAATTCCAGGCCGTAAAAAAGCGCCCAATCCAGGCAGGAGACCAGCATCAGATCGGCCAGACCGAAACCCTGCTCCATGAGAAATTCGCGGCCTACAAGGTGTACTTCTAACACCGAGAAATGGTGTTTCAGGTAGGCTTTCGCGGAGTTAACTACCTGCTCACTCGCGCCATAAATACTGGCTAGATCGGTATGTCTGCGCATGACATAGAGGCTTGTCTCATCCATCTCGCCATAGACATAGCAACACCATTCATCCTCCTTAGCCATCGCTTCCAGGCTTTCTGGCTGGAAGAGGTTCTTACTCGGATAGGCATTACGAAGGTAGCGGCAGATAGCCAGACTTTCGGAAAGGCGAACCAAACCATCGGCCAGAAACGGGATTTTCTGCTTCCGGTTCATGCGTGTGTACTCTCTGGTTTGAGTTTCGCCGGTCCTGGGGCCAATTGGAAAATGCCGATATTCAAGGCCCAGTTCTTCAGCAACCCAGATAGGGCGAAAACTGCGAGGAGTCCCCGCTCCCCAAATACTGATAGCTGTCATCGGTACCTCCGTTGTTGTGGAGATACATTAGCTTCGGGACTTGACGAAAGCTAATGAATACTTTTTAGGTATTGATTAAACTATTGGAATACCTTGATCGTACAACTCACCATCGGGTAGTCCTTCAAATGGATGTTCAGGATATTGAACTGATTCGCACCATCGCCGAAACGGGTACGCTGTCTCACACCTCTGAGAAACTGCACATGTCGCAGCCCACATTGAGTAAGCGCCTGGCACGGCTGGAGCAAATACTCGGCACCGAGCTGTTCCACCGTTACCCAAGAGGCCTGGCACCCACAGACATCGCTCTCTACATCCTGTCAAAAGCCGAACCCCTGCGAGCCCAGATATCGGAGATTGAACGTAACGTCGAGTTGATGACTCAACTTGAACGCGGTCACTTGAGTTTGGGCGTGGGGCCAATCGTGGAGCAGACGATATTGCCCGATGTGTTAACCCGCTTCGTCGAGAGCACCGGAATGGTCGAGTTAACTATTCTGACGGAAGATGAAAACACCCTACTGGAAATGTTCACGGCTTCTGAGCTCGACGTCATCGTTGGTCCGTTCAGTCCGGAAGAACATGCTGCAACTGACCGCATCGCTATACCAATGATTAGCGACAAAATAATCGCTGTAGCACGACCGGAGCATCCCGTGTTCAAACATGCGGCGGAAGGCAAACCGGAGATACAAGACTACCAATGGGTCGCCCCTAGAACCCAGGGCACTGTCGAGAGACTCGACAATCATCCAGCACTGAGCCAAATGAAAGTTCTTACGGAAAACTATGCCGTGTTGAGGATGTTGACCGCTGCAACGGATGTGATCTGCGCAGGACCGCGGGCTGTGTTCGTCGAAGAGGTCAAAGCTGGCAATCTGCGTGAAGTTGCTTTCCCAATGGAACTTACCTGGAAGAGCGCACTATTAATAAAGCCCGAGACATACGCTACACCTTTGGCAAAACAGCTTGTCGGTCTGTTTGAGGCGAGTGCCAACAGCTTTAGAAGCGGCCAGAGGTAAAGCCAGGGCCATATGAGTAGCCCTGGCCATCTCTGCGCTCAATCACGAGGATTGTAAGCACTCCCTCCTTCAGGTCCGCGCATTACTCGAGTTTTCCGCCTGTTTGGCAGCCACCAGATACTCAGCCGGAGTCAGGTCTCCGAGAAAATCATGCGGCTGCTGTTCGTTGTATTTCGTCGTCTATTCGTATTCGTTGCTGAGAGACCTTACCTCACTCAGCAAGCTGAACAGGTCTATATCCAACATGTCGTCTCTGTAAGTTCTGGTACAGCGTTCCATGTACCAGTTCTGTGTTGGCTTGCCTGGTTGATGAATTTCAGATGGATGCCATGGTCTTCGGCCCAGCCTGCCAATGCGATTGACACAAACTCGGGCTATTATCACCGCGCATTTTCTCCGGTTAACCCTTTTGCTCAGCAATGCGATCCAGCACCCGGGTGACCCTGGCAGCGGGCACGTTCAGATATCTCTCTATCGCGGGTACCTCCCGATTATCCCGGATATCTCCCGA
This sequence comes from uncultured Pseudohongiella sp., assembly GCA_965198435.1. Taxonomy (GTDB): domain Bacteria; phylum Pseudomonadota; class Gammaproteobacteria; order Pseudomonadales; family Pseudohongiellaceae; genus UBA9145. Next base: position 2,561,392 of record OZ240664.1, read on the forward strand.
TTGAAACCCCCCAGAGTATTAAAAGCAACCGACGGCCATCGCAGAACGTGTCGCTCATAAACTCCATCGACCCATATTGATTAGCCATGCTCGGTACCGCCAATGGCACCGGATTGCGTGCTGGCGGCCTACACCTGCTTTTGCGTCGCCTGTGCAATCGCAGGAGACAGTAAACACGATGCACACGCTGATGGTTCCAACCGTATCCACGACGCCTCAGCGTGTTGTACCCCTTGGGAACGCCACAGCCGAGGGACGCCTCAATGACCCTTCGATCATGGGCGTATCCCTGGTCGTGTCCAGCCGGTAGCGGCAAACAGCACGGCTGAGATTCAGGGTCTGGCATGTTGCCCTGAGACTCAGCCCATGTCTCTGCCTGGCGAAGTCGACGAGCTCACGCTTCGCTGCCGACCTTAGCGCTTTTTTCCAACGCTATCCTTCAGGGCTTCATGCTTGAGACTCAGATCGACGAACAGGCGTTTAAGTCGCCCGTTCTCTTCCTCAAGCGCTTTTAATCGCCGGATATCAGAGACCTTCATGTCCTCCATGTCACCGTATTTGGCTTTCCAACTGTAGTCAGTCGCATCTGAGTGCTGTACTCGTGGCAAACCGCCATCACCTGCGCCGCCTTCAACTGCCTTGGGCACCTTCACACTCTGCGATGCTGTGAATCGGGATTGACGCATTGGCGTTCTTCTCACCGCATTGATTATGGTTGAGAACTCGAGTTTTGCGCGGGACGACTTTAAGGGAGACTTACAGTTTACATCATGACTCTGAAGGCATTGAAACTCAGTAAACAGCAGGATGCTTAGCAGTCTAATGCTGCGTGCGGCACAGACCTGGCTAGGGAGCCTCTGATTAATGTTTGCGAGGCAGTGAGTGCAAGGCAAAAATCAGCGAAAAAGTGCAGTTTACAGGTCATAAATGCGCATTTTGAGCTGATTTTTAACGCAGCAATAACAAGGTAGGTAATTAATCAGAGGTTCCTTAGTTTATTGGCTGGCATCGGTCCAGATGCAGTAGATGCCTGATATTTGGGAGTCTATACTGATGCATTGCAATGGGTAGAGCTTCCCAGCGCCGGGGAATGGCGCTGCATGTAGATGGGGGATAGTTGGCACTAAGCCTTACGCCGCGAGTGGAAACTATATCTATAAAATGAGTGATTATTGCAAAAGTTGCAGCTATTCCGTCACTAAGAAACACGGTGATCACAGGGCAATCGACTGAATGGATTTTCGTGCACATTTCCAGTACAAAAAGTGAACAAGTGGCTCTTCCTCGTCGATCTGGGTCCGAAAATTATAAACTCCTGTCCACCTTCGACGCGACAGAGACGTTCAATCGATTGCACTGACGGTGATCATTCATGCCCTTTTAATCCACTCTACTGGCATTGCATACAATAACACCGTGAACGATTTTCCAAAAACCGGCGTATGAGTATGCTCTATAAAACATGGGACAGTATGGACCCTGATGCAAAAGCTTCCATACTCCACACTGGCAACCACTATCTCGATTCCATTGACCTACTTTAGCTTTAGTCCTCACTGTGCTTTGGCGACACTGGTTTTAAGAGTTGATCGATTAAGGCGTTCAGTAATCTCAGATAGCCGCGTGAGAGACTGCAATGTGGAGGGCAAGACAATTGCCGCTTCTACATAGGTCCAGCTATAGCTGACAATTGAATAAATACTACCTGTTGTCACTTCAGCCAGTGATGTGCCAAACCAGAGGTTGTACACGATGAACAGTATAACCATGATGAAAATTGCACCATACATGGAAGCCTCAGTATCCGACAATTTCACTTCCCACTTTCGCAAGCTCATTAGATGCATCAATATATCTTTTAGTTTCTCTCCTTCCAAAATCGATACTTGCTTCTCCGTCTGCTCATTTAAGTTAGCATTCAATTGATAAAATCGCCTATGCACAAAGCTGTAAAGCACCGTCATCGAAGCCGTTACCGCCAATGCGGACAATGCCAGATTGATATGAAAAAACGCCAGCACGAAAAATGCGACAACAATCTGAATGAGTGCAGTGAGGATTTCTGGCATCTGCTCTTCGAAAAAATCCACCAGTTCTCGAGACATGGTCAGTCGCGCATTACGGGCGGATACCGGTAATTCAGCATGCCGTTGTTGTAGTTCATTTCCCAACTCCACTCTTATGGTTCCGTAAGCACGGGTATCGTAGAGCCGCCTCCCTACTGCAACAAAAACTAATACAATCATCAAAATCGCGAGATTCAGGAGCTGGTCAAAGTTGTCACCCAGCAGGTCATCAATCGCCAATCCGATTAACAGCGGAATCAGAGCCAGCAGGATATTTTCCATACCAACCAGACCCCAGGTCACTCCAATCTTGCCTTTAAAGCTCGACAGTAATTGTTTTAGGCTCAGTTCTTTATCTTGCAACATGCTCATCACCGAATACTGAAAGTTATACAGATTAGATAGCCACTCCTCGATTGTTTTCAATAGCAAACCGACACTTAAACTCTGGTGAAGACTGGGCTATGCTACGGTCTGTAGCTCATCTGAGAATAACTAAAGAGTAGTAGTCCTATGCCAAGCCGCCGCACCCTTGTTAAGTCTCTCGCGCTTGCTCCTCTCCTTACCCAGTGCGCAGTGACAACACGCTCCAGGTCAAACGCGAATTACACCTTATCTGGCATTCCGTTGCGCCGAGTGAAAGTCAGTGAAGACCGGGTAATAAGAACCATCGCAGGTTTGCGCCCCTTTCGCTGCACTGGATTCAACGTCAGCGCTGAAAGACGCAACGATAAAGTCATAGTTCACAACTATGGACACGGCGGCGGTGGTATTACTCTAAGCTGGGGCTCTTCCCACCTGGCTATGGAATTGGCTACCCAAACTCCTCATAAAGAATGTGCTGTCCTTGGCTGCGGAGCCCTTGGGCTAACTGCTGCACGTTTGATGCAGGATCAAGGTTGGAAAGTAAACATCTATGCGAAAGATCTACCACCACATACTACTTCTAACATAGCAGGTGGCCAATGGTCTGCGACTTCTGTCTACGACACAGACATGACTTCAGCTTCGTTCATGGCTCAATTTGAAGCCGCACAACAACATTCATACCGCTACTTTCAAAATCTGGTTGGCCCGAAATACGGAGTGCGCTGGATTACCAATTATCAGTTCCTGGACGGAGATGGTGAGCTGAACGGAGAAACCTTGCCGGAGCAGTATCCTTATCTATACCCACAGCGCACCTTACTAGGCCGTGACGAACATCCGTTCCCGCAAGATAATGTGTATCATTATGATACGATGCTGGTAGAACCAGCTGTGTTTCTTCCTGCACTGATGGATGATTTCTATAGCGCAGGCGGAACAATCACAAAGCGCAATTTCAGATCTCAGCATGAATTGATGAGCTTGACTGAGCCGGTAATTATCAACAGCACAGGCCTGGGTGCTAAAGCATTATTCAACGATGAAGACATGCTCGCCATAAAAGGGCAATTAAGTTTCCTGTTACCCCAACCCGAAGTAAATTACATCGTAATTGGTAACAGTGGACTTTACATGTTTCCTCGCTCAGACGGTGTCCTCCTGGGCGGTACCTATGATCGTAATGTTTACGATACAACACCAGACGCAGGTGACATGCGCAGAATTGTTGCTGGCCACAAAGAGTTCTTTGATGCCATGCAGGACCCCTGGGCCTGATCCCAATCAGAGGTTCCCTAAGTAGGACATTCCGTTATTGCCAGTAACCTGTGATTCAGAATATGGCACAGCTCACACTAACCACGTTTCTTTATTTACACAGGCCAGTGCCTTGAAATGCGAATTGGCTCAATAGGCCTAGAAAAATAAGCAAGAACAGAGGAAAAGAAAAAAGAACGGCGGCAAAGGGGCATATCAAAATTGGCCGCCGTCAGGGCAATGCACAGGCTTATGCGGCCTGCGCGTCGAGAGACTTGATGTAATCCAGCATAGTGCGGCTGTCGCTACACTCAAACGGATCAGATTCGCAATTGTCTTCCTTGCCTTCTTCAGCAAAGATGCGCTGAATTTGACCATCTTTCACCAGCATTGAGTAGCGCCAGGATCGATCACCAAAGCCCAGGTTTTCCTTCTGCACCAGCATTTCCATGCCACACGTAAAATGAGCGTTACCATCTGGCAATAGCTTTACCTTCTCAATTCCCAGTTGCCTGCCCCACTGGAACATAGAGAAAGCGTCATTTACGCTAAGACAATAGATTTCGTCTACACCCCGGTTCTTCAGTTCGTCATAATCAGTTTCGTAGCCTGGCAGGTGAGTACTGCTGCAGGTCGGTGTAAAAGCACCGGGCAATGCAAATAACACAATCGTTTTACCAGCAAAGATGTCATCACTGCTTAGGTCCTGCCAACGAAAAGGATTGTCCCCGCCAATGGACTCATCCCTGACGCGGGTTTTGAAGACCACCTGGGGTACCTGGGAAATGCTCATAACTCACCTCAATGAAAAACAATAAGGAGCCTCTGATTAATGTTTGCGAGGCAGTTAGTGCAAGGCAAAAATCAGCGAAAAAGCGCAGTTTATAGGGCATAAATGCGCATTGTGAGCTGATTTTTAACGCAGCAATAACAACGCAGGTAATTAATCAGAGGTTCCATAAGTCAATAAATAACAGTGAAGGTAGATTAGCTCCTTCCCATCAATCGGTAAAACGATTAATTTCGATAGATTCTATCGAAGAATACGATCAATTGTATTTACTGAATACAGCCAACTTACGCTTTAGAAAAAACCGCATAAATACAGGGAGTTAATGAGCTGGAATACCTGCTACCGGGGTTTTCTGGTATAGACAAAACCCCTTAATTGGGATTAGGCTTCCCTGCGTATCAATAATAAAGCTTGCTACCGAAGTTTGGTCGAAAGCTAGTACAGCTAATACAAAGGAAGCACCATGAAACCCTCAATTGCAACACTATTCGCTGTCGCTCTAAGCTCCTCAATCGCAGGTTCCGTTACAGCACAGGGCACCCCCACTTTCTACCAGGATGCCTTGCCAGTGTTCATGAATAACTGCGCTGCCTGTCATCAGGACAATCCACCCGATGTTGGTGGCATCAGTGCACCCATGTCTTTGATGGATTATGAACAGGCAAAAATCTGGGCTCCTTTAATCAAAAATGCGGTAACCACGGGCTATATGCCTCCGTGGGGTGCTCATGAGCGTCATCGCGGCGAATTCAAGGGCGAACGCTACATGGACAAAAAAGATCGTGAGCTGCTTATTGCCTGGGTCAACGGCGGTGCCTTGGAAGGTGATCCACATGCTGCCAACGAAGCTTTAAGTTCCGCCAGTGTGGGCACTGCCATGCCAGAATCAGGTTGGTGGATTGGCGAGCCGGATCTGGTAGTGGGTTTTGAAAAGCCCGTTTATGTTGGACCCGATGTAGAAGACTGGCAGCCCACTGTACACATGCCAGTGCCCGAAGGCACGCATGAAAATCCCAAGTGGATTTCCATGGCCGAACTGGACCCAGGTGGCTCGTGGGTACACCATATCGTTTCCAGTCATATGGGTGTAGGAGTCCCAGGGCGTGGTCCATTTACCTATCCAGAAGGCTGGGGCGTATTGCTGCCAGAAGATCCATTCATCACAGTAAACATGCACTATCACAAGGATAGCGGTGAAGGCACGGGTGTTGTAGATGAAACCCGCGCCGGCTTTAAATTCTACGAAGACGGTGATGTGATTGACTACGTAGTTGAAACCAACCTGCTGCCTCACCGTGGTTGGACAATTCCTGCAGGTCACCCGAACTACGAAGTGAACAATACGTTCGACATTGAAGAGGACATCTATCTGCTTTCAATGGGTCCCCATATGCACTATCGCGGTAAAGCCATGCGTTATGAAGTGGAGTATCCAGATGGCGAACGTGAAGTATTGTTATGGGTGCCCAGGTATGATTTCAATTGGCAGTTTCTTTATGAGTATGAAGTGCCTAAATTTCTGCCAGCAGGCTCGACTCTGCACATGAGCTGGTGGTTCGATAATTCTGAAGGCAATCGCTGGAATCCAGATCCAACTCAGGATGTGGTCTACGGCCCAGCAACCACTGACGAAATGGCCAATGCGCGTATTTACTTCGCACCCACAACACCCAGAGGAATCGTGGTAGGCGAAGATTTACCACAAGACGTGCTGGAAACTGCGCGTCATGCTGAACAGCTCCGGCGCGAACGCTCAGAAGTCCTGGTTCAAACTGAGGATGATTTCTCCTGGCTGACCGAAGACAGCCAGTAACCCAATACAGAAAGGGGATATTGGCAGCACTGCCCCATCCTCCTTTTTTTAATCCTGGCATGTGGCTTTTAAGTTACATATAGTCAGTACCATGGACCCTGTTTTCAAAGCTCTGGCCGACTCAGCAAGACGTCATATTCTGGACTTATTGATGGCAGAAAATGGTCAGACTGTTGGGGAGTTGGGAAGTTGGGAAACTGAAAAGCCATTTTCCCGGAGTTACGCGCTTCGGTTATGAAGCATCTCAAGATTCTGGAACAGGCTCAGCTATTCAACACTCGCTGGGTTGGTCGCTGTAAGCATCATTATCTGAAATTTGAATGTTATGCCAAGTCAGGAAATCGCCGACTGTTGGATCTCGCTATTTACTGCGCCCATGGCAAAGGCTTAAAAGGGCTTATTGATCTACACGACAGCATTGAACAAGACATCAAAAGAAAAGAAGCATAACACCCAAACACATCTACAACATCATTATTCAAACCAGCAATGCACTCCTTTGGGATGCCGTCACAAATCCCAATGTGGCCCAGCACTGCTTCTTCAATATATGCCTGCAGTCTGACTGGGAGCTAAACGAAAACATTGAGTGCTTCGATTCCGAAGACCGGGAGGCCGGGATATTGACTCTTCCCCTGAAACTAAGCCAGTTGTTCGTAGATTTTTCTCCTAAGCGACCTGCCCAGCAAACTGCACAGGGGGCAAATAATTTAACGAGCTATGTGACCTGACTGTATTGTAGTGGTGCCGCCACTGGCTAATATGTTCTCTGGCTTCATCCAGTGTGTTGCAGACCTCGATGGCCGTAAGCGGTAGTCACCATCCATGACCGTCTAAGCTAACACTGCACCATGCTCTTTCGTCCAAGGCATCAAGGCAGACGACAAACAAACCGCCAGGGCCATTGCTGGAGAAGTTTTCTGGCGACAGTACAAGAAATGGAATAACGCCTCTTTGCCAATGATCGACAGGCAATCCGGAAAGAGAAACACCGGCTGTGGTAAAGGCATCGTTGACTGCCAGCGAATACTCAAACGTATCGGGGAGGAGTAGACCAATTTCAGAAGCGGATAGCCCCGGATTTTCCGCCAGTATCTGTTGAGCTATACCAGCGGCAACTTCCGCTTCCTGGAGATAATCTCTAACACCTAACCATTGCACACTGTTATCCAGTGACGTCTTTTCGTCTGGCGAAGAAAACAGGTGTTTTTGAATAAATTCGAGACTGTTCTCGGGAGCCTCGGAATCAGCATCGGGCTGCAGCGATTCCAGGGCGGCAAGCAAAGCTGCATCAGGTTCGGCATCGGCATCTTTATTGAGCTTATCGATCAGCTCTGCCTGCCAACGTGTTAACACCGGGAGTTGATCAACATGGCAGACCGCCAGTTTGCGTGTTGCGCTACTGACTCTGCAATCATCAACTGTTGTATGGGCTCTAGGGAGCCTCTGATTAATGTTTGCGAGGCAGTTAGTGCAAGGCAAAAATCAGCGAAAAAGCGCAGTTTATAGGTCATAAATGAGCATTTTGAGCTGATTTTTAACGCAGCAATAACAACGCAGGTAATTAATCAGAGGTTCCCTAGCTCCTCCGGCAACCTGCCATCTAACTCAACCAGCAATCGCACAAGATCTTCAACGTACTTTCTTGGGCGTTCAGGAAGCTGATCAAAATCAGCCTTGGCAATTCCATCTTCGTCACCGGGCTGGGTTGCACCGATAAGGAGTGATAAAGCGGCTTCTACTTCCGCAGCCGCTTCTTGGGGTGCCACTTCAAGGCTTTGTGACCAGAATGCATCGGAAACATTTTCAAGTGCGCGGTGGAAAACCTGGCTCCAGTCGGTTGACCGGTTCGGAACTAAATAAGCGCTTCTGGCCTGCTCAATAAGTTCTGGCCATGTGCCTATCTGCACACCCATGCAGGGAGTTTGTGTAGCGATTATTCGACGCAGGCAACGAGCGGCGCTGCCATCAGGAACTAATAAAAAATGGACTAATGATTTCATTTAAAAACTAGCTCCATACTTATGGCCGACCCTTGCTTCATGCATATTCATAGTTAACTCCCTTTAATACCGATCGGGCTGTTGGATCAAAAATTCCAGGCGGTCCGTCGTTACCGCCAAGGTATACTATACACGCAGTAGATAAACTCTTTGCAGTCCATTCCCTGATACCATGATGAAGCATGGCCGTTTTTTAGCGGATATATCTTTTAATTTCAGTATGTTAAGAGTTTTCAATACCATGATTAAAGATGAAATCATGGTATGGTATTTTTCTTAATTCGTGGTATTAAGTCGGACAATACCATCAAAAAGCCTGCTTGACGGCGCTAAGGGATGTCTGGCACTGCTGGAAAGAAATAGAAAAACTCATTTAATACAATGGGTTATGGTTGATTTACTGCTTGTAGATACCTGACACTGCTAGACGCAGAATCATTCCCATTCAATAGTTGCTGGCGGCTTGCTTGAGATATCGTAGCTAACGCGAGAAACAGCAGGGATTTCATTCATAATGCGATTCGATACCAACTCCAATAGTTCCGGATCGAGACGAGCCCAGCGCGCTGTCATGAAGTCTATAGTTTCTACCGCTCTCAGTGTGATCACATAAGCATAGCGCCGCGCATCCCCTGCCACACCTACAGACTTAACAGGCAAGAAAACCGCAAAAGCCTGACTGATCTTGTCATAACAGTTTGCATTGTGCAGCTCTTCAATAAAGATGGCGTCTGCCTGCCGCAGGATATCGCAATATTCTTTCTTAACCTCACCCAGCACTCTTACCCCTAAACCTGGACCGGGAAAAGGATGCCGGTAGACCATCTCATATGGCAGACCGAGCTCAAGGCCAATTTTTCTCACTTCGTCTTTAAATAATTCGCGTAGTGGTTCAATTAAGTCCATTTTCATGTCTTCCGGAAGCCCACCCACATTATGATGGGATTTGATGACATGGGCTTTTCCAGTTCTGGAGCCTGCAGATTCGATTACATCGGGATAAATCGTACCTTGCGCCAGCCATTTAATATCATTGAGCCTGGCTGCTTCTTTATCAAACACTTTGATAAAAGTGTTGCCAATAATCTTTCGTTTGGCTTCCGGCTCATCGACTCCCGACAATGCATCAAGAAACAGATCAGCAGCATCAGCTCTAATAACTTTTATTCCCATGCTTTTGTTGAATGTCGCCATGACCTGATCGCCTTCGTGAAGACGCAAAAGTCCATTATCCACAAACACACAAGTCAACTGATCGCCGATGGCTCTATGCAACAGGGCAGCAACAACACTGGAATCAACACCACCAGACAACCCAAGCAAAACTTTATCTGCACCCACTTGACCTCTGATTGCAGTTATGGCGTCATCAATGATACTGGCTGGTGTCCACAAAGCTTCGCAACCACAAATCTCATGCACAAATCGCTCAATAATACGCATACCTTGCAGTGTATGGGTAACTTCGGGATGAAACTGAATGCCAAACAGTGGTCGTTGCCTATGACACATCGCAGCAATTGGGGCACTTTCTGTTGCTGCTGCTAAATTAAATTCAGGCGGAACTTCAGTGACTTTATCTCCATGACTCATCCAAACATCCAGCTGCGATTCGCCACTATCAGTTATACGGTCTTCGATGCCGTCCAAAAGTGCACAACCCTGCATCACATTTACCTGAGCAAAACCAAACTCCGATTTTTTTGATGCTTCTACTTTGCCACCAAACTCTTCAGCCATAGTTTGCATGCCATAACAGATTCCTAAAACAGGCAGTTCAGCATCATAGAAAAATGCTGGGGGTCGCGGTGAAATATCAGTGTTGGCAGATTCTGGGCTTCCGGAAAATATAATTCCTTGAGGATCAAACTCTTTAAAGTCCTGCTCTTCGACTTCGTAATCCCAAATCTCACAATACACTCCTGCTTCTCGAACACGTCTGGCTATGAGTTGGGTATATTGCGAACCGAAATCCAAAATCAGAATTTTTTGGCTATGAATATTTCGTTTCGTCATTACTTAAAAAATAAACAATGTTCCGAACCAGTCAAAAAACTAAGGAGCCTCTGATTAATGTTTGCGAGGCAGTGAGTGCAAGGCAAAAATCAGCGAAAAAGCGCAGTTTATAGGTCATAAATGCGCATGTTGAGCTGATTTTTAACGCAGCAATAACAACGTAGGTAATTAATCAGAGGTTCCCTAATTCCAATTGAAAATTTATAGGGACTTAAAGATGATCCCTCAGTGAGGATGAGACGAGGCAGATAGAAATTCAGATTTGGGAGCTTACAATTAGTAAGTGACCGAATCAGAATTTCCATTTGACGAAGTATCGTGCCGCTGAGAGGTCATCGCCGTTAACTAACTCGGTAATTAGGTGCTTCTTTAGTTATGCTCACATCATGGACATGGGATTCACTCATCCCCGCTCCTGTAATTCGAACAAACTGTGTCTTCACTCGCATATCTTCAATATTGGTGCTACCGGTATAGCCCATACTGGAGCGCAAACCACCCATGAGCTGATGCACAATTGCTGCCATAGGACCTTTGTAAGGCACTCGACCTTCGATACCTTCGGGCACCAGCTTTTCTGTGCCTGACTCAATGTCCTGAAAGTATCGATCACTTGAACCCCGGGATGAGGACATGGCACCCATACTGCCCATACCTCTGTAAGATTTGTAGCTTCGCCCTTGATAGAGCTCCACTTCACCTGGTGCCTCTTCCGACCCGGCAAGTAAACTACCAACCATCACTACGTGGGCACCTGCGGCCACAACCTTGGCTATATCGCCTGAATAACGAATACCACCGTCTGAAATCACACATACATCGGTGCCTTTAACCGCCTCAACAACATTAGCCACCGCTGTAATTTGCGGCACACCGACACCAGTAACAATACGCGTCGTACATATAGACCCTGGCCCAATACCTACTTTAACTGCATCTGCACCTACTTCAACCAGATCCCTTGCTGCATCAGCAGTTGCGATATTGCCACCAACGACTGACAAATAAGGATATTTAGTTTTGATCATTTTTACCTGATCAATTACGCCTTGAGAATGACCATGGGCGGTATCGACCACTAACAGATCAACGCCTGATTCAACCAGTGCATCCACTCTGTCTTCAGTTTCTCCGCTGGTTCCAACCGCAGCCGCTGATCGCAGTCGACCAAGCTCGTCCTTGCAGGCATTAGGAAAGTCTTCCGACTTGCGAATATCCTTTAATGTAATCAGACCCTTTAGTTCAAAATCGCCATTCACTACGAGCAGCTTTTCAATTCTATGCCTGTGAAGCAGCTCTTTAACTTCATCCAGACCGAAATCTTCCCGGACAGTTACAAGTCGATCTTTAGGAGTCATGATGGATTCGACACCGGCATCTAAATTCGCTTCAAATCGCACATCACGACTGGTAACGATTCCAACCAGGCCGCCAGCATCAACTACTGGCATACCTGATATGTCGTTTTCCTTCATCAGTGCAATCAAGTCTCGAATGGTTGCACTGACAGGAATGGTGATGGGATCTCTAACAACGCCGCTTTCATACTTCTTAACCGTACGAACTTCACGAGCTTGTTTCTCAATGCTCATGCTTTTGTGAATAACCCCGAGGCCGCCTTCCTGCGCCATGGCTATAGCCAGCCTGGCTTCAGTAACAGTATCCATTGCCGAGGAGACAAGCGGAATGTTAAGAGAAATCGCTTTAGTAATTCGCGTTTCTAAGCTGACTGAGCGAGGGAGTATTGCAGAGTGCGCGGGCAGAAGCAGAACATCATCGAATGTTAGAGCTTCTTCAGCAATACGTAACATAAGATTTTCACTATCCGGAAAAAACCAGAGTATACAGATCGGCCTAATACTTGTACAGATACTGCTCCTCTGGTTACAGGGCATTCGAGTGAACGCCTCTATCGCGTCGAAGATGAGCATAAGTGTATGATTTTTGGACTCAGATCGACTAGGTAGTGTCACTTGCTCACTTTTTGTACTGGAAATGCGCATGAAAATCCATTCAGTCGATTGCCGTGCCTCTGGCTATCAACTAAATAACGGTGGGGAGCTTTCAAACACGTGATTGATTCTTTCCGACAATGCGTTTTTTGTAAAACAGGTTTGCTAGAGGGATAGTAAAGAACAGCGAATAATAGATTAGTCCCGCCCTTGCGATACGCTCAGCATCGTAGATATTTGCTGCGATGAACGAGCAGATTGCAGTCAGAATCACTACCAGCCAAGTGATGGTTATCTCGTAGCAGTACCTCTTCTCCAGCTCATTTAAATGCAGCTGTCTCTGAAAACGCAGTGCATTCTGGGAGAATGCGATCAAAATTGCTGCCAGAAAAATGAGAAATACCGCTACATAGACAAACAGGTCCGCCACTTGATTATTGGCCCAACCTGCGTTTTCAAACATTCCTGTGTTCAGCGCTTCTATCTCAAATACTGCTAGCGAGAAGTATAAGACTGTGGCTTGTGATACCAGTTTAATCGGATAAACGAAAATCAAAACCAGCATCACCAGCGCCAGGCTGAGATTTACAGTGACTCTGTCTTGCAAGCCGAACACCCGAGACCAATTTGAATGAGTTAACCAAATTGCGCCGATAATAGACGCACTTAGCAGGAAAGCCGGTATGTCTTTTGACAATTCGAACAGCTCTTCAGGGCTGCGAGGAATTTCGTCGATACTAATGACCAGCATGGTGAACGAGAAAGCGAAGGCCGCATCGACAAAGGTTTCTATGCGGGTCATGCTGTCGCCGCGAATGATTTTGCCGCCTTCCCGGCGACAGCTATCTATAAATTGCTGGCTGAGTGATTCCACAACTGGATTGCCCTCCTTTCACGGTTATACAATCCTATCAACAGGGCCAATGCAACAGAATCGAGCCCTACAGCATATTCAACAAGCTTCAAACAATAATAATGGATGGAGAGCTTGATGGCCGAAGAAGAAACTGTCATGTCAACCCTAGGGAAAATTGCCCATGAACCTGTAGTTCACTTTTTCCTGATCGCAATATTGATATTCGGGTTTTATGGAATCAATAGCCTGAACCAGGAAAACGTGCTTGAGATCGATCAATGGGAAATCGATGCGCGCATCTTCGCACAGGAGATGCGCAGAGGCGAAGCACTGCCTGAAGAAGAGCGCCATCTAGTTACAACGCGCTACATTGAGGAACAAATTCTAGTCAGGGAAGCACTGGCCTTAAACCTGGACAATGATGCTCGAATTCATGACATGCTCGCGCAAAAAATGCTCCATGTACTAAGTGGTGATATCATCCAGCCAACCCAGGACGAGTTGCAACAATACTATGACGATAATCAATTTCGTTACATTATTCCCAAATCTCTTGATGTGGTTGAATTGGTCTTTGATTCACGAGAGCCACTGCCAGAGGAAATCCAAACATTACTAAATGCTCAAACTGACCCTGAAAAAATACTTGCTTTATCTCCCGGAAACAGTGGCCCGCTCCCCTTGGTTACTGAGGTAGATCTTTCTAATATTTTTGATGATAAGTTTGCCACACAGCTGATGGCTGCCGAGCCGGGACACTGGACAGGCCCTTTTGTCAGCAACCGTGGCCAACACTGGATTCAAATTAACAATGTAGTTCCTGAAAGATTGCCCCCACTGGAGGAAATACAGGACCAGGTGCGGTTGGAATGGATTAAATCTGAAGAAGACGCTCGCCTGCAAGAGGAAATCACCAAACTTTTCGACAAGTACACGGTTATTATCTCTGAAGAAACAGAGAAAGAGTAAGAGAGTAAGAAAGAAAGAAAGTAAGAAAATCATGCGCAAGCTTACTCAACTAATAATTGCGTGTTTTTGTCTTCTTCCAAGCCTGAGTTTTGGGCACGATGTTGACATCACTGGCGTAGCTAGAGTTTTCCTCGATGAGGAAATTGGAAACAACTATCGACTTTCTATTGTCGATCAGCAAATTCCACCCCTGTTTAATGTCGAAAGAATTTTACCAGGTCACTGCCAGGGTTTGCCCCCAGGCAATTTCAGCTATCGATTTCATTGCGAACCCAGACTGTCTATAGAAGATAAGCTCCGTTTTCCCTGGCCACTTGAAGGTATTGTGGTAATTGCTCACTGGCAGGATGGCAGCAATATTTCCAGCTACTTCCCGGGTAATGGCTCTGAAATTGTCGTAACCCTCACAGATCTCAGCGCCAGCGCCAGATCTGTCGGTAGTCTCGCAACTCGCTATCTAGTGTTAGGAGTAGAGCACATATTATTCGGTATCGATCATCTGCTCTTTGTCTTGGGTCTCCTGCTGCTATTAAGAGGATTTTGGAAACTCATCCAAACCATTACTGCTTTCACCATCGCCCATAGTATTACGCTTGCCTTCGCTGTGCTTGGGATTTTTCCAGTCCCCAATGCGCCAATCGAAGCCCTTATTGCCCTCTCCATTGTCCTGCTTGCCCGAGAAGTAGTCATGGCGCAGCGAGGAAACATACATACCCTGGTTCATGATAAACCCTGGCTTGTGGCATTCGTGTTCGGGTTATTTCATGGCTTCGGCTTTGCCAGTGCATTAGGTGAACTGGGGCTAAACTCAAGTGATATTCCACTCGCCCTGCTATTTTTTAACCTAGGTGTAGAAGCCGGCCAGGTAGGGTTTATTCTTGTTATGGCCGCCCTGCACTTCACCTACAGTCGGGCATTCAGAGGACTAGTAGTCAGCACTTACCGAGGGTTGGCCTACGGCTTAGGCGGAATTGCCTGTTTCTGGTTTATAGAGCGCTTACCGGGACTGTTCTTAGTAGTGTAGCTCTCTGCTTAGAGCTACTGCTGGTGCTGCTGATGGCAGGATTCGCAGGAGGATACAGTGCGTCGTTGCCAGCATTGAACAGTGCCTACTCCTACTCGTCTTTTTCAGCCACTGCTATTAGCACCTGGCGAGCTGCTGCCAGCACCTGCTGATTGTAGGTTTGCCAATCAGATTGCAGCCATAGCCACTTCGCCATCACCTGCACCTCCAGCTGATAGCAAGTTAGCTGTTCCGATAACGCTCAAAGCAGCATACTCAACAGCTCTGCTATTCCGCATCAGTTTGCAATTGACAGGTACTCAATATGGTATTCGTAGGCATAATCATTCCGTTCATAATTTCTTTGGGTCTTAGGGAGTTAAGCATCTACTGAGAGGTGTTAAGCTTCTGAAATGGCTAACAAAAATAGGTACTATCGCCGTTCCAGATACGAGGCAAGGTAGACCTCTATAGTGTGATTCATTCGGAGGGTTAGCGTGGGTATCATGGATGAGTCGATGTGGGCTATGCAAAACAGTTTCGAGTTGAACAGGGCAGGTAATATATTTACATTGCCCTGCGGAATAGGGAGCAACGACTCGATAATTTTGAATGGCTGCGCTGTAATTCCCATGCGGGAATTATATCGCAATTAGTGTGAACAGGTCCTAGTATCAGAAGTTAAAACTTCTCGCTCTGTGTACCCCTGAAGTAAATGTTACATATTTCTTTACACCAGTATGGTCAATTCTTCCTCCAGCTCCTCAAGCGTACTTTTGGGAGGGTAGGTGAGCCGAAATTGGTGTATCACACTCCTACTGGCACACACTCGCTACCGGATCGTCTGTAGCCTCGTCGGTTGCACGTCCAGTCATTGCCGTAAATGTTTAGCTTCCCGTTCGTCGCAACCAATACCAGTTCACACCGGCTCCCGCTGCGTTTGTAACCGTGCAAACAAATCCAATCGTTTCCGTAGACATTGAGCTTTCCGTTCTCAGGGATCTCAACAGTCTTACATATTGCCCTGACGCCTGTAACCCCTTGTACAGAACCAGTCGTTCCCATATACGTTCAACTTTGCGTTTGCTGGAATCTGAACTCGGGTGCATTGGTCTCCTGCTCTGCGAAATCCGCTGGAACACGTCCAATCATTTACGTACACATTGAGCTTTGTGTTATTAGGAATGACGATCTCAACGCACTCATGGCCTCGCCTACGAAAACCTCTGACGCATACCAAGTCATTGCTGTAGATATTGAGTTTTGGGTTGGCTGGAAGCCGGGGGCGCT
The DNA here is from genome assembly GCA_965198435.1 of uncultured Pseudohongiella sp. Taxonomy (GTDB): domain Bacteria; phylum Pseudomonadota; class Gammaproteobacteria; order Pseudomonadales; family Pseudohongiellaceae; genus UBA9145. The sequence continues at coordinate 2,577,776 of OZ240664.1, forward strand.
CTCATCGAGCCTTTCATTTTTAACGGCGGGAATACTAGAGGTTGACGTCGTGTTGTTGGTTGTTGGTTCTAAGCTCCGGATTGGCCGCGGCTGCGCGCGCTGGTGGAGCTATTGCTCCAATCCTAACTAATGCCGGCCTGCTGTCCGAGAGAGAAAATCGTATCCAATGCTTTGATCCGCCCTCCACAGTAAGCCGAATCGCCACCTTATTGGCATTCGACATTCTCTGTAGCATGTCGTCGTAGCTAAGGTATCCGCTATAGTTCTTCTGATAGCTCTGTATATATGTACTCTCACTGTCTGAGAATTTGCTAATCTGCATCTTGTCAGACGTATCGCGATTGTCGAATTTCAGCTCGATATCTTCATCATGCAGTACTCTAATATCAGGACAGTACAGGGCCGTAAGTCTGGTTCCGTTCAACCTTTGCTCTACTTGCAGCTTACAGAGATTGCCATCCGAGCTCACCCACGCATTGCGAGGGACTTCTTCTCCACTTGCTGGGTCCTCCTGAGTGGTAACTTTCCAGGTGTGATGTGTTTCGCCACCTTGAGCTAGCGCTCTCTCAATCTTATTACGAGCTTCTTCAATCTTTTGCCGGGACTCTTGCGCTGCCTTCGCTCGCATGGACTCCCGCTGTTCTCTTTCGGCATTCTCACTCAATAACCATATTCCTATCCCGGCCACAGCCAAGAAAAAAATGGGCAGGGAAATTCGCCAGAAGATCACAATTAGAATTACGCAAATTATGCCTATTAACCATGCCATATCAGTTCTCCATGATTGATTTAGGGCCTGTTCACACTAATTGCGATATAATTCCCGCATAGGAATTACAGCGCAGCCATTCAAAATTATCGGGTCATCGAATCTTTTTGAGCTTATGCCCAATTGAGGTTAGGTAAGATGAAAGGGTTTCAAAAGCATAGGTTTTATTACCATTTGAAAGAGACTGAATTTCGATTTAATCATCGGCGTGATAACCTCTATCTCGTCTTCCTTAAACTGCTTCGTGAGAAGCCAAGTTAACGTCTTAACTTCCTAAGACCCTTTCTTTTATAGTCATCTGTGGTTCCAATTGCACCCAGGCAATGCCAAGCAGAGCAGAAACTGAAAGTGTGACGAGTGTTTTCTTCTTTTGACATGGGCGAAATGGCTTGAACTGAATCAATGGGCCTTATTGACACAGTGCCACAGTACCACAGACTCAAACCCGCGTGAGCGTGATTAGAATGAATGGCATTGCACCTGCATCAGGCCGCAAGTGCAAAACTTTTAATCCTGTTTAATCCTGGCTGGCGATACCGAATTCGGCATCCAATTCCTGTCTGCGAGCACCGGCAAGAATACCTGGTAGGGCGTGATTCCCTTCATGGCAGGCGTACTCGTAAATTTGGTCTTCTACAGCACGCATAGGCAGCTCACCCGTCCAGGCCCGGGAGTAGACTGTTGGATCTTCGACCGTGAAACGATAGAGCAAGGTATTATCATCCAGTCGTGCGAATCGCTCGGTAATCTTAGCGTCCTGAGATAAATAGATGAAGTGCCGAAGTGCCCCGCGGAAACCTTCCTGCGCATGGAAGTTAGTTGTTTCAACAACCAGGGTGTCACCATCATAGTAGCCAATAGAATCACCTAACCACTTATTCATTTCTATATGCTCAGAATCCCGCATACGGATTATGCGTGCGTCGTGATTCATTTCTGCCAGAATCACTACATAGTCTTCTGTCTGCACTATCTGACTATGGTTGTTATACAAAACCGGCAACATGGGTGGCCCGCCAGATGATCCGAAACCAACCAGGCATCGCTCAGCCATAGGTCGAGATTCAGGGCCATCAAATTGACGACCGCTAGACATGGTACCAAAAATCATTCTCTGGGATTCGGCAGACCAAGGCAGTCGACCATTTTCAGGTTCAACGATAATTGAAGAACGAATTTCCCCATTTATCATCGCCATGCGCTCACCCGGATCCATCCAGAATGTGTTATAGCCTCCAATTGCACCTTCTGCGCCAGCAATACTGGAGATGAGATCTTCCAGATAACTATCGCCAGTGGTGCCCAGTGTTGCTGCTTCTTCTGGAGTTAACACCAATTTACCTTCAAATTGCTCACCACGCTCAAGCATCGTTACTGTAGCGATGCTATAGATGCCTTCCAGATCGGGCGCACCAAAACTGGTACGCGGATTATCGTTGTTTTGCGCTAACAAACCACTACTTAGCGTAGCAGCTATAAGCAACGCTGTACTTCTAAACATGAATGCCCCCTAAGCATGCACAAAGCATCTAAATGAGTTGGAAATGAAAGACTGCTTTAATTATCAAGGTATCGGAGTTTACCATGAAGACCGCATTTCTCGTACTCCCGGTGCCATTTCTGCGATCAATAGGTTCTGCTGCAAGTCAGGAATAACCTAACTTTCGACCCATTAACCTTTTCTCACAAATTTGATTTAATGCATGATACCTTTTGGTAGTGGACAACAGTGGAGAGTAAACGGTGAAAAGACTACTGCAGGTTTTTTTAAGCGCTTTTTTGTTCGTATCTTCAGTGGCATTTAGCGATGTGTGGTCAGACGTCGAGCACGGATATGCCGACAGCAACGGTGTTCAAATCCACTATGCCTCAATGGGCGAGGGACCTTTGGTGGTCATGATTCACGGTTTCCCTGATTTTTGGTATAGCTGGCGACATCAGATGGAAGGTCTCAGTGACAATTTCAAAATGGTTGCCATCGATCAACGAGGTTACAACCGCAGTGGCCAACCTGAAGGCAATGCTAACTACGACATGCAATATCTGGTAGGAGATGTGGCCGCAGTGATACGACACCTGGGTGAAGATAGCGCTACTATCGTAGGACATGATTGGGGAGGCGCCGTCGCATGGCAGCTAGCGTTCAACCTGCCACAAATGGTGGACAACCTGATCATTCTGAACCTGCCTCATCCAAACGGTATGGGACGAGAAATGGCAAATAATCAGGAACAACAACAAAACAGCGACTATGCCCGCGTGTTTATAGAAGGCTCGCCCAGTGACCCCAATATTCTGTTTGGAGGGCCTATGAATCCCCAAACTCTGGCAGGCTGGGTTACAGATTCTGAGGCAAGGCAACACTACATAGAAGCATTCGACCGCTCAGATTTTGATGCTATGCTCGCTTATTACAAACAAAACTATCCTAGCGCTGGAAATAGTCCCGCACCCGCTTCTCCTCAGCTTGATCTGCCTCTACTGGTTTTCCATGGACTTGAGGATACTGCCCTTCACTCTGACGGTTTGAACAATACCTGGGATTGGAATGACGGAACCACAACCATCGTCGCAGTTCCGGGAGCCAATCATTTTGTACAGCAAGATGCTGCAGCAGTGGTGACCAGCACGATGAACTGGTGGTTGATGAACCAGCAGTAAGATTTTGTAGTCGCAAACTGAAAAAGGGAAGCTCAGCTTCCTTTTTTTGTTACTGGTGAATAATTCAAACAGCCTTTCTCACTCATTCCCTACCCCTCCCAAAATCTTTCATCAGGGCGTTTGCGTAAGCCCAAGCCATCCCTAGCTGCTTCATATCACTATAAAAACTGGAAAACAGGGAGAATTCAGTTATGCGTAATTCACTGCATCAGGGTTGATTCAACTTTGTGGGTTATCAACGCTTTGGAGAAATGCAGTCCACAGTTTTACTAGGTCCTGTTCACACTAATTGAGTGATCTCTGTTGTGACTAAAAAGCGCCAATTTAAGCGCAAGGAGCGTAGTTTGGTGATTCCGAATGAGAGACGAGCAACGGCAAGTGGCGCTTTTTTAGCCGCAACCCGAAAGGCTAGGCGCATTTTTGCGCTCAGCTTCGTTATCAATCGTTTATATATAGTTATATACGGCACGTTTTCTGCCTTGCTGAGCGCAAACATGCCCTCTAGCAGAGGCCACTCAATTAGTGTGAACAGGACCTAACATCTCCAATGCATGAGCGGGCACATCAAACAATGCAGGCTTGACGAATAATGCTATTTACAAGAAGGCTGCTTCATCATAGAAGCACCCAACACTGCCGACGATCCAGACATTGCTATCGCACGGGCAAGGGTAGAAAAGGTAAAACTACGCGTTAGCATTGGCTAAGTGATACATTTGAGCGCTAGGTTATTCTGTCAGGTAAAGGAATCGTAGAAGTTGGCGCCAATGATCCTGCTGAGGTCCTGAAAAGTGATGTGGTTTTGATACCGCCTCAAATAAGACTAAGAATTACCAACAATGGTGATACTGATTTAAAGAACCTCTGATTAATTACCTATTAATTACCTACGTTGTTATTGCTGCGTTAAAAATCAGCTCAAAATGCGCATTTATGACCTATAAACTGCGCTTTTTCGCTGATTTTTGCCTTGCACTAACTGCCTCACAAACATTAATCAGAGGCCCCTTAATCTTCCCCACGGTCTGTACACCGAGATTTAATCACGTGAACTGCCATAATCTAGACGAAAGTTACTAAGCACTGCTCAACCAACTTCGGGTTCTACCACCCACATTCTGGTATAATTGCGCTCTTTAGCTCCCTCATTTTTTGAAAATGAAATTCTTCCTATCTCTGACCTTAGTCCTGACCACAACCTTGTCATCGGTGGCTCACCCCCAAGACGGTCTATTTATAGTCACTTCACAGCTAGGCAAAGTGCTGAGCATCAAAAGTCAGCTTTCGCCCCTGCGCATCAACCAAATCCATAGCTGGGAGCTTGAGCTAAAAGATGGCAACGGCTCAACAGTGACGGGAGCAAACATTGAAGTAAATGGCGGTATGCCTGCACACAATCATGGTCTACCCACGCAGCCGAGAGTTACTCCTATGGAAAAACCGGGCAGTTATTTAATGGAAGGAATTCGATTCCACATGCCTGGTGAATGGGAACTGCAATTTACCGTCACCACAGCTACAGCCAGAGATTCGGCAAAGCTGGAATTTAACCTGTAATGCGCTTCATATACAGCTTTGCCGTTGTAGCCTGTTTAATATTGCTTGGGTGGAATTACGCTCCAGCACCGTTACCGGGTAACTGGACAGATCAGGAGCTGGATTTGATTCGCTCTATGGCACTCAGCCAACTCCCGGAATTGCCACCCGACCCAAGCAACCAAATTATGAATATCGAATCTGCTGCCGAGCTTGGGCACCTGCTTTATTTTGACACGAGACTGAGTAGCAATGGTTCAGTATCTTGTGCTACCTGTCACAAACCCGAGTTGTACTTCACTGATGGACTGGAGCTGGCCATAGGGCTCGATATTGGGGATCGTCACACTCCCAGTTTAGTTGGACTATTTTATAGTCCATGGTTCTATTGGGACGGCAGAAAAGATAGCCAATGGTCACAGGCACTGGCACCACTGGAAAGTGAACATGAACATAATACCGATCGGTTGAGCGTCAGCCGATTAATTCAGGAAGATCCCAGATACCGGCAGTTATACAAGTCTCTATTCGGTAAAATACCAGTCATTCCAGAAAAACCATCCCACGCTTCTCCATTAGGCAATGAAGAGGCAGTATCAAACTGGCAACGGTTATCTGAAGAGAAGCAACACGAAATAAACATAGTATTCAGTAACACTGGCAAAGCATTGGCTGCTTATCAACGCAAAATCATTCCTGGGGTAAGTCGCTTTGATGAATACGCCGCTACGCTTTCAGATACAACTGTAATTTCAAGTGATGGCAACTTAACTGCACAGGAGCTAGGCGGCCTTAAATTATTTATTGGTGAAGGCCAGTGCGTAACCTGCCACAATGGCCCCTTATTCACGAATCATGAATTTCACAATACCGGGGTGCTTTCGCTACGAGGGAATCTTCCACCAATGGGTCGTTACGATGGGATTCGGATAGCTCGCGATGATCTATTCAATTGCCTTGGACCTTATAGCGATGCCGAGCCAGCACAGTGTGTAGAGCTTCGTTTCGCGAAGGATACCAACGAACTCGTAGGCGCACACAAAACCCCCACTCTAAGAAATGTTGCTGAAACGGCTCCTTACATGCATGGCGGCCAACTAAAAACCCTTGAAGAAGTCATGCAACACTATAATGAAGCGTCAGTGTCCATGCTAAACCATAATGAGGCCAAACCGCTAAACTTACGCCCGGTTCAGCTGCGACAACTGGAAGCATTTATGCACACCCTCACTGCACCGCTCGCCACAGAAGCTAAGTGGCTTTCTCCCCCTAATAGCTAAGGAGCCTCTGATTAATATTTGCGAGGCAGTCAGTGCAAGGCAAAAATCAGCGAAAAAGTGCAGTTTAGTTTATAGGTCATAAATGCGCATTTTGAGCTGATTTTTAACGCAGCAATAACAACGTAGGTAATTAATCAGAGGTTCCCTAAGCTGATTGGGAATTTCACCCACTCTTCTACTCAAACATCGCTGCATATGGTGGCGAAAATTACTTTTCCCGACACCGATGACGAATTGAGAAACGAAGAGACTTTCTCCGGGTTCAATGCCAGCGTATCCGCTGGAAGCTAGCATCTCTTTTGATCTGTTCCAGCGCACATCTTCCACGTTGGAGCATATCAATCTCAAGACCTCCTCCTTCTAATTCACGAGGTCGTATAGCCTGGGTTACACTGTGGCCCATGGCTGATCCCTTGTCTCCATATTCGTCCTCCGGAACTGAATCAATACTCAGCGTAAGCCTTCTTAACAAGCAGGCACGGTCCTTGCTTGAGCATAATTTCCCAGCGGTCGCTGTCGAAGGGGAAGTTTCCAACCTGGCCACTCCCGCTTCAGGACACTGGTACTTCACTCTGAAAGACAAACAATCACAATTGCGATGCGCGATGTTTAGCAACCGTAATCAACTGCTAAGATTTAAACCACGCAATGGATTGCAGGTAGTTGTGCGAGGAAAACTCAGCATCTACGAAGGACGTGGAGATTACCAATTAATAGCTGAAGGCATGGAAGAGGCCGGTGATGGTGCATTGCGGCGTGCGTTTGAAGAGCTTAAAGCCAGGCTGCTGGCTGAAGGATTGTTTAATGACGAGTTCAAGCAGGAAATTGGCACAGACTATCAACATATTGGAATCATCACTTCAGCTACAGGTGCAGCAATCAAAGATATGGTTTCTGTTTTTGGGCGGCGATTTCCAGCGATAAAACTGACGCTTATCCCAGTCTCAGTTCAAGGCAATAATGCGCCTTTGGAAATAGTCAGTGCTATCCAATTAGCAAACTCCCTGGCAAAAAAGTTAAAACTGGAAGCGCTCATTGTGGGACGCGGAGGGGGTTCGCTGGAAGATTTGCAGGCATTCAATGATGAATCCGTGGCCAGAGCTATTTTTGATAGCGATTTGCCTACTACCAGTGCAGTCGGCCATGAAGCCGATTATACAATTGCCGACTTCGTCGCAGACTTGCGTGGCCCCACCCCTTCTGCTGCTGCAGAGCTCATGAGTCCCGATCAAGCTGATACTTATGACACTCTGGAGGCCTACGAACAGCAGTTCTCCTACTCACTTAAAGGGAAGATTCAAGAGCTACGAAACAGCCTGCAATGGTTCCAACGCCGGTTAAAACGTCCTGATCGGCGACTACAACAGCATGCACAAACCTTAGATCGTCTGGAAAATCAGATGAGAAGAGCTATTCGACTGCGCTTGCAGCAAACAAGACATGAAATCTCCTTACGACACAGAGCCTTATATGCCAGCGCACCAGACTCCACATTCAAAATGCTGACCGCAAGACTACTGACTTTACGCAACCGATTGCAGTTAGGAATAAAAACCAGGCTTGATAGACAGAAACAGCAGCTGACGGAATTCACGCGCGGTTTAAATGCGGTGAGCCCACTTCAGGTTTTAGCACGCGGTTACAGTATTACCTACAATGAGAATGGCAATGTGATACGCGAAAGTCGTCAGGTCGAAACTGGAGATACCATACAATCTACTTTGGCTGATGGGGTTATAACTTCCACCGTGACTGAATCTCGTTCTAAGTAGGCTCCCTTAATACCCTCTTTGCACTGCTAAATTTCATCACTTGTGTACTGCAAAGAGACATTTTTTCCGGATTTTGCAGTGTGGATTTTTTTACAGATTCTCTGAATTTCAGCTACTTACCGATTAAAAAAATCGAATTACCGGGTCAATTTGGGGCTAACCTGGAATGAATTTGTGATGCCCTTGGCAATTTGGCACTAAAATCAGTGCATTGATACCTTTAACACTTACTATCTGGTTATCAATTTAGGGAACCTCTGATTAATTACCTATGTTGTTATTGCTGCGCTAAAAATCAGCTCAAAATGCGCATTTATGACCTATAAACTGCGCTTTTTCGCTGATTTTTGCCTTGCACTAACTGCCTCGCAAACATTAATCAGAGGCTCCTAAGCTTTTGCTTGAACCAAGTCCTATTTGGCCTCCAATCTCATCTGTTATATTGAGTAAGCTCCAAACCGCATTCCTCTGACTGGCCTCCTTAGTGCATTATTTTGTATAGTATGCCGTGTCCAACAAGGCGGGTTCGACAGATCAATATTGGTCTACCAGAAACGATGAGATTAGGCAGTAATGAGCAAACGAGAACAGCAGAAAAAAATCAAGGAACAGAAACAAAAAGCCGCGAACCAAAGAGAGCGAATGAAAAAAATGTGCTTCAAAGTAGCGATGTTTGGGGTCACTCCCCTGTTAGTTCTCTTCGCAATCTATACACTTTTTAATCAAGGCCCTACCTACTCCCCGGTTGAGATTGCCGACAATGATCATATTCGAGGGCAAGGGAATAATCCTGTGAGCGTTGTGGTGTATGCAGATTTTCAATGCCCCGCATGCGCTACTGAGCATGAAGACATAATCAGAGTTTGGCCTGACATCAGGGACAAAGCATTTCTCGTATTTCGCCACTTTCCGATCACTACTGCTCATCCTCATTCCTGGACTGCATCCTTATATGCTGAAGCCGCTGGCCTGCAGGGCCGGTTTTGGGAAATGCATGACACCCTCTTTGCCACACAGCAAATCTGGTCATCACTTGCGGATCCCGAAGGACAGTTAGACGCCTATGCACTGGAACTCAATTTAAACATCGATAAATTGCATGAAGACATGGCCAGGGACGAGGTTATTGCCAAACTACGCAGCGATCAGCGCGGAGGAAGTGCTGCCGGTGTCAGAGGAACACCCGCATTATTCATCAACGGCCGACAACTGGCCCGCCCTTCTCGCCAACGGATCGTGGAAGCAGTAGAAGAAGAATACGCAGATCTTAGTGGTGGCTAAGCCAGTGTTTGTGCATGTTTAACTATCTCAACAAAACGCAATAACAATCCGGCTGAAAGTGGAGAATCCCCTAACTCAGCTAATAAGCTATCCGTATCTGTACCTTCCTGCCGAATAGCCTCGGCTCGCTCTACGATATAAGCTTTTGTGATTTCTGCTGTAAATTCTGGATGAAATTGCACGCCCCAGGCAAGCTCTCCGAGTCGAAAAGCATGATTAACATCCATCCGATTCGATGCCAGCAGCACTGCATCCGGGGGAAGCTGCAGTACGGATTGTAAGTGGGACACTTGGACTACTAACTGTTTCGGCAAGCCAGAGAACAAGCGATCAGTTTCTGCAACCTGTGTCAGTTGTACTTCAGTTGAGCCGATTTCGCGTCCGTTTGGATTAAAACCAACGCGTCCTCCAAATGCCCAGGCCAATAGTTGATGACCGTAACAAACACCTAAGACAGGCTTTTTGCGCTTGATAGAGGACTGACAGTAATCCGCCACTACAAAATTCCAGTCGGCCTCATCTGTTACATAGGCAGGAGATCCTGTGATTATAATGCCCGATACACTGGCGATATTCGGCAATTCCTCTCCTCGCGTGGGATCACATACTGATACATTATTAACAGACAAACCCATGCCCGACACAAACCAATCTTCAAAATCCAACCCTTTCTTTAGCAAAGATTGAATGGTCGATCCGGTTTTAATCACCAAAATGTTTACAGGCATGTTTGTGAGGTCGATTACTAAGGCTCAGGAAATTTTTCCAGGCAGGTTTGCAAGACAGCTCCATCAATATTACCACCAGAAAGAATCAAGCCGATCTGTGGCATTACTGTATGCTGCTCATTCAATTCAGGCAACTTGTTCTGTAGCAGTGCTGCTAAACCCACAGCACCCCCTGGCTCTACTACAAGCTTAAGATAGCGAAAAGCAAAACTTACGGCGTGCTTCACCTCGTCTTCAGTTACTCGCAAGAAATCTGTAACCAATTGACCGTTTATAGACCATGTGATTTCACCTGGCGTGGTCGCCATAAGCGCGTCACACAAGGTTGGAGAGGTTCCATCAATTTTTATTCTTTTGCCTGCTTGTCTGGACAGCACATGATCGTCGAATTTTTCAGGTTCAATACCGAAGACATTACTACGTTCATTTAATGCTTTTACTGCGGTAGAAACACCAGCAAGCAAACCCCCGCCGCCGCAAGGACTAACCACACTATCGGGCACTCGGTTTTGCGATTGCAACTGTTGCATCAACTCCAGCCCAGCGGTGCCTTGGCCCGCAATGATATCCAGATCATCGAATGCAGGTACAAGTGTGGCACCAGTTTGCTCAGCAATATCAGCGGCCATCTGTTCGCGAGATTCTGTGTGCCTATCGTAAAGCCTGATGTTTGCTCCTAGATTTTGAGTATTCTCGAGTTTAATTTTTGGTGCATCAGAGGGCATGACAATGGTAGCTGGCATGTTCAACAGCTTTGCCGCATACGCTACCCCCTGGGCGTGATTGCCCGAAGAGAACGCCACTACTCCTGAGTGCCGGGCTTCCTCATCAAGCTGACTCAATCGGTTGTACGCACCTCTGAATTTGAATGCGCCAATGTGTTGAAGGCATTCTGGCTTCACGAATACTTCTGCACCGACACGCTCATTCAGCACAGCAGATTGTAGCAATGGAGTTTTAATGGCTACTCCGTCTAACCGAAATGCTGCAGCTTCAATATCAGCTATTGATAACACTATCTGCTCCGACCCGATCGACCAGTCTTACGATTTTTCGCAATCCGTCGCTTCTGGGCAATCTGTCGCGGCGATAGATTCTTTTCTTTGCGCACAAATGGATTTTCATCGCTCTTTAGCTCGATCCTGATAGGCGTTCCTTCCATATTCAGCACATTGCGAAATGTTTTTTCCAGATATCGACTGTAATGACCAGGAAGTTTCTTAGTCTGCTTGCCATGAATCACTATGGTTGGTGGGTTTTGTCCACCCGCATGAGCGTACCTTAGCTTTATCCTTCTACCATTTACGGTTGGAGGAGGATGTTCCACTAAAGCGTCTTCCAAAACCCTGGTGAGCACGCTGGTTCCTAAATTTTTAGTTGCGGATTGATAAGCCCGATCTATTGATTGGTAGAGGTCGCCCACGCCTGTTCCATGCAGTGCCGAAATACAGTGTATTCTGGCAAAGTCGACGAAAGTAAATCGACGACGGATTTCACTTCTGATACGTTCCTTATCATCGACGCCCATGCCATCCCACTTGTTAATCGCGATTACGAGCGCACGCCCGGTTTCGATAACATATCCAAGGAGATGCAGATCCTGCTCTACAATCCCTTCACGGGCATCCACGATGAGTAGCACAACATGAGCGTCTTTGATTGCCTGCAAAGATTTAACCACGGAGAATTTTTCTACTGTCTCTTTGGTGCGGCCACGTTTTCGAATTCCTGCAGTATCGATAAGCGTGTAGTGCTGTCCTCTTCTTTCAAACGGAATGTATACACTGTCTCGCGTCGTGCCAGGCTGGTCATATACTACAACGCGACCCTCGCCCAACATGCGATTGACCAAAGTTGATTTGCCGACGTTCGGCCTCCCGGATACAGCAATCTTAATTCCCTGCGCCTCAATTTTGTCGATACCTGCCGACTGCCAGTCCCCCAGACATGCCTCCAGCATTTGTTTCACACCGCGACCTTGAGTGGCTGTAATGGGAAATAGCTGTTTAGCTCCAAGGCTATAGAACTCTGCACAGGCTTGATCGACATCCATGCCATCAACTTTGTTCACCACCAAATGGAAAGGCTTTTCGGACTTACGCAGATGATCAATAATTTTGCTATCGTCGGGAGCGACACCCGATTGCGCATCAACCAAAAACAAACACAGAGTTGCTTCTTCAATTGCCAGCAAAGACTGAGCAGCCATCTCAGCATCAATGCCCTCTTCATAGCCGGTTATTCCACCAGTATCGATCGCAATGAAGCTAATATCCTGAAACTTCCCAGCACCATACTGTCGGTCACGGGTCAGTCCAGGCAAATCAGCCACCAATGCATCCCGGCTTCGGGTGAGTCGATTAAACAGCGTGGACTTGCCAACATTAGGACGACCAACTAGGGCAATTACAGGTTGCATCACGAGGGTTTCTTAAATCGGCTAATTGAATCTCACTGCGATTACGACCATAGCTGATCGCAAGCGACTAATGATTTTGTTATTGCAAACTATAGGCGGCCAGTCGACCACTATTGCCGAACGCCACCAGGCGACCTTCAACGGCAAGCAGGTTGGCTCGAATACCCTCATTGTCTAGCTGAGTGCGGCCCACGATCCGACCATCAATTTGAGAAATGAGATGGATATATCCTTCAAAATCAGCAACAGCCACATAGTTAGTGATCGCAGTTGGTGCCGTTACACTGCGGTATTGCAAATCCTCGTTCTCCCAAACCACATCCTCGGAATTGTCTCGGATCGCAATTACATGTCCTTCGTCGTCGCAATAATACAAATTACCGAATCCCTGAGTTATTCCGTGATAGCTGGAAGCGTTCTCTAATCCCCAGACAATACGGCCAGTAGCCGCATCCAACGCGATTAAGTTACCTTGATAACTCGAAGCAAGTATTCGATTTCCATCCAGCACCAGGTCGCCATCAATATCGATGACCCGTTCAATGTCATATCTTCCATCAGGAACAGCAACTCGCTGTTCCCAGCGCCAAACACCGTCATCAGCAGAGACAGACACCAGAGTACCATTGCTAAAACCTGTAACAACGGTTCCGGCAGGTGTAAATACCGGACGGGAAGTCCCGCGCAGGGTGAGTGCAGGCTGAGTTGATTCATAAATCCATTGTCGTTCACCTGTTTCAGTGCTCAACGCAGCCACTTTGTCATCTACAGTCTGCACTACCACAACCTCATCGTTCGCTATCGGCTGAGCAACGACCTCAGAGGTAACCTGGCTCGTCCACACAATTTCCCCATCTGCTTGATTGAGGGCGACAACCTGTGCTTCTCTTGTGCCTACCGCCACGATACCCCCGCCAGCGCCTATACCTCCTGTCAGGATGACGTCGTCCATGCGATTGCGCCAGATTAGATCACCGGATTGCATATCGATTGCCACGATGGTGCCATTTTCAGCAGCAGCAAAAATTGTATTGCCATCGATATCAGGAGTGAGCTCGGTGTAATTATCACCTTGTCCATTACCTACAGCCACGCTCCAAAGTCGTCGCATCTCTACTTCTTCATTGATATCAACTAACTCTTTAGGAGGATTAACCTCATCATCGCTCCACCAGGTTAAAGGATTCAAATTTAGCGAAGAACATCCGCCTAAAAACAAAATAAAAACGGGAAGAAGTACGTTTCGAATTGTTGACCGCTTTAACGCTGTCATCTGAATACCTGGACCGAGAAAGATTAACTGGGATCTGGCAAATTGTTTAACTTCATACGCAAACCGTCACTGCTGGAACCTGCCTGTTGCGCAGCAACGTATGCATCTCTGGCGTCCACCGGACGATTCATTGTGAGATAAATATCTCCTCTGAGTTCAGCAAATCCACCTTCAAATGATTTCGGGTCAATCTCATTAATGAAACTTAGCGCACGCTCCGCATCACCTTGAGCGAGGATTACACGGGCAAGGCGTAAGCTGGTCGTCAGGATCATCCCTTCATCCAACTCTCTAAACATTCCCTGTTCGCGATTATCAAGAATCCACTGCAAATCAGCTTCTGCCTGAACCAGATCATCATTCTCAACGGCTTGCTGGGCAGAAAACAAAGCTGCCAGTTTTGCATAAATTGAATCCCTGTGATTGGTGCGCAAATCACTGGCGATAGCAATAATTTGCGTGCTGCTTTCGGCACGTAAAGCTGAATCTTCTTCACCTTGGGCTGGCGCAGCCTGCACTTCAAGGACTAAAGTAAGGATTTCTTCGAACAGATCAGATGCCTCTGCAGCATTAGAAGCATTAGAATTCTCCCATAGCAACCAACCGGTATAACCGCCAAACATCAGAATCACTGCCACAGCAAGCGCTTTGCTATTTTCGTTCCACCATTTTTTAAGAGCCTCAATGCTCTCTTCTTCCGCCGCGTGTAAAGCCACGACTCACTCCTTGCTTTGTTGCAAATTATTCATCCTTATCTTCCTGCCTTTCTGTGCTCCTAACGCCATTGGAGCAATCCAGGCACAATGCTAAGAGTGCTGAAGGCAGCATAAGTTCAATTTCACCAGCCCCCTGAAAAACAAGGTAATTTTACCTATTTGTGGAGCGTCTGGCACTCCAGGGAGTGCCAGAATTAGAGGAATTTCGGAAGATTATCGGTGATTGCCGCTAATTTGAAGGATTCAGATTCTCCGGAATCATCCAATCGGCGAATTTTCGCCTTATCTGGGGAATTATCCGATTGTTGATCTTGTTCCAGGATTATCGCTGCCGATGCGCCAGCATTGAAAGCCCGTTTCAATTGCGCCTTGTATTTACCGCCGCCACAATGACTGACGACGCCAAGCTCTGGAAAGCGTTCTCTAATTTCTGCAGCCAGAGCAAGACTTTCACCGTGCAGATTTTTCCCCACTGCAAGCACGTAAACATCGACAGGTTTAAGAGCATCTGCCGGTATTTTATTTAGAGAATCGAGCATCAAAACCAGCCGTTCTACCCCCATGGCGAACCCACAGGCAAAAGTAGGTTTGCCACCAAGCCGGGCAACCAAGCCATCATATCGCCCTCCACCACAAACAGCACCCTGCGCTCCAAGCTCCTGAGTAGTCCATTCAAAAACGCAGTTATTGTAATAATCCAATCCCCGCACCAATTTGGGATTTTCAATATAGTTGATGTTAAGACTGTCTAATATTGTCTTGAGCTGATCAAAATGTGCCTGACTTTCCTCGTTTACATAATCCGCAAGTGCAGGCGCATTCTCCAATACTGATTGCACACTGGCGTTCTTGCTATCGAGCACGCGCATCGGATTCGTGTGCATGCGATCCCTGGCATCGTCATCTAGCTGCTCGGAGTTGTTTTCGAGAAAAGTAGTGAGCGCGACACCATAGGTTTTCCTATCTTCTGAACTACCTATGTTATTGATTTCGAGCTGCAAGTATCCGGTAATATCGAGCGCCTGCCAAAGCTCAAATGAAAGTTGGATTACCTCTGCATCAATGTCGGGGCCCGACATACCAAAGGTTTCTGCGCCAAACTGATGGAACTGGCGATACCGTGCCTTCTGCGGTCTTTCATGGCGGAACATCGGCCCCTGGTACCAAAGTCGTTGTTGCTGGTTGTACAGCAAACCATGTTGATCGGCTGCGCGCACACACCCGGCAGTCCCTTCTGGTCGCAAACTCAGATTATCCCCATTGCGATCATCAAAACTGTACATTTCTTTCTCAACGATATCTGTAACTTCGCCAATAGAGCGCTTGAACAATTGAGTTTGTTCAAGCACCGGGAATCGAATTTCCTGGTACCCGAAACGTTTCACAATTCTTCGAAACTGATGCTCAAGATACTGCCAGCATAATGATTGCTCTGGGAGTATGTCATTCATACCCCTGATAGCTTGAAGTTTTGCCATAAACTTTTGCGCGTCGTAACTAACCTGAGGCTATGATGTCCTTTTCAGCCGCCTGTTTCGCGGTGACGTGTTCCCGCACCATCGATTCCAACTCATCGAGTAATTCTTCATTACTCACTTTGTGATGAGGTATGCCTTCAACATAGGCCAGGTTGTTAGGGCTGGCACCCGTCAAACCAATTTCTGCCACTTTCGCCTCACCCGGTCCGTTTACTATACAACCGATAACTGCCACATCGATTGGAGTAGTGATGTCTTCAAGGCGGGTTTCCAACTGATTCACGACACCAATCACATCGAAATTTTGCCTGGAACAACTCGGGCAGGCTATGAGATTTACCCCTTTGTGCCTTAGCCCAAGGCTCTTGAGAATATCGAAACCAACTTTTACCTCTTCAACCGGATCAGCAGCAAGAGATATACGAATGGTATCTCCTATCCCCTCCATAAGCAGCGCACCTAATCCAACGGCAGATTTTACCGTACCCGAGCGCAACCCACCTGCCTCTGTGATGCCAAGATGGAATGGGTTATCTATCTGCCCTGCCAGGCCTCGATATGCTGCCAAGGTCATAAAAACGTCAGAGGCCTTCAAGCTTATTTTAAAATCCTGAAAGTCTAATCTGTCCAGAATATCTATTTGTGTAAGCGCAGACTCAACCATAGCCTCCGCATTCGGCTCTTTATATTTTCTAAGCAACGCTTTTCCAAGCGAGCCGGCATTTACACCAATGCGCAGCGGTATGCTTTTTTCTTTAGCGCTATCGATGACTGCTTTTATGCGCTCTTCACTGCCAATATTGCCTGGATTGATACGCAAACAATCAACACCATTTTCCAAAACTGCCAGTGCGATTCGGTAATCAAAGTGAATGTCAGCAACTAAAGGAACATTTACTTGATTGCGAATTTGCTTAAAAGCCTTGACCGCCTCCATAGTTGGCACTGACACTCTAACGATATCGACTCCTGCATTTTGCATGCGGCGAATTTGCTCCAGGGTTGCAGACACATCAGTGGTTTCTGTATTAGTCATCGTCTGTACAGAAATTGGTGCATCACCACCCACGGGTACATCACCCACCATTATCTGGCGAGTCTTGCGACGTGAAATATTGTTACTGGACTTCATAAGAACTACAGTCCAACTGTCAGGCGAGCTGAATTATCAATGCGAATACTATCAGAGATATCGATCTCGTTACCATTCAAGGACAAACGTGTGGGAGGGGCATTTTCCAGCAGGATATCAAATGGAACGCTATCAGTGATTTCCAGAACATCGCCACTTTGCAGCACACCACGGTACAATCTGTTGTCATTTTGATCTGTTACGTGAATGAAACTCTCATCAGAAAAGCTGACTCGAAGCACATCATCACCTTCGTTTGAGATAGTTATCACTCTTGCGCCAGAATTCTGGACAGTTTCAGATTCAGCTACCGGATCAACTGGCAATTCATTTTCATCTATCGCATCAGTAACATCCTGAGTAAGCTTTTCAGATAAAGAGTCACTGTCTGAACTGCTGTCAGTATCAAGCGAGCTGGCAATTCTGGGAACTTCTGGCTCAGTGTTCAACTCCGGTTCTGGTGACTCATTACTGGCCAACGCTGTTGGACTTTGACTGTCACTGAAATCCGCAGCAACTTCTCTCGTACCTTGAGGGCTGTCTGACTCATTGCCAGTGGTGAAATTCCAAAACCATAGGCCAGCGAAGATGCCAGCAAAAAGCACTACTGATACCAGTGCAGAATTTAGGTTCCTTGCCTGATGCTTGCTACGGGTAATGCAGATAACTTCTTTTTCGTGCTCTTGTTGCGCTTGCTGAAAATTCTCAAACCTGCTTAAAACCTGCGCTTCTTCAATCTCCAGAATTTCTGCGTAGAGTTTCATGTAACCCCTGGCAAAAATAATACCCGGAAGCTTCTCGTAGGCATCGCATTCAATCGCCTTCACATAGTGAACGGTGATATGCAATTTGTCCGCGACTTCTTTTTGGTTTAACCCGCGCTGCTCTCGCTCAGAACTTAAAAATTGTCCCGGAGACGTTTGCAGATCAGTGACATCCGTATCTGTCGCTTGTTGATTCTCAGGTTCAGTTGACATCACTCAGTCTCAAATACGCCTGGTATTCAGGTGACTCGCGGTAAAGAGTAGTCAGTATTCGTGTAAAGTCGCGCACTAGCTGTTGATTCTGAAAAGCACCTTCGATACGTATGCCTGCTAACAATGCCCTGGGAGTATGCGGAATGTTGTAGAATTCAGCCGTAGTCATATACTGCTGAAACACGCGGCGTGCGACATTCCAATCTTCTCTGTCAGCACGCAGCACGGCCAGTTCTATAGCGGAAACAAAAAGATTTTCGTTGAGCTGCAAAGCCCGTTGGAACGCTAACTCTGAATCCTCAGTCAAACCCAGGGCGAGCGCACATCGGCCCAGGTTTTCAAAAGCGATTGCCCTGCCTTCATACATTGTATCTTGTGTAACTCGACCGAACTGCTCCATTGCGTCACCGTAACGTTCCAGGCTGTAAAGCAAGGCACCATAATTGTTACGTGCTCGGGAGTTATCTCGATTTAGTCGAATGGAACGCTCAAAGTTTTCTTCAGCCAGTTCCAGGTCGCCTTCTCGCTGGAACACTAAGGCCAATACGTTATAAATGTCAGAATTGCGATCATCTATCGCTAAGGCATTGTTGATATGACGCCGAGCTCCAGCCATATCATCGGCATCATAATAAGCAATGGCCAATTGCACATAATCTTCCAGAGCAGCCTCTTCGGAAGGCTCAACATTGAATCCTCCCGTTGTGGTTGTGACACATCCACCCAGCCCTGCTAATAGCAGAAAGCTCATTAAGCTAAGTGATCTGATTGCGAGCACGTTTTGATTCCTCCAGCAGATTACAGCCTCGCGGGCCGCTATTGATTTCTTATCTGTCGGCCGATACCGCTAGATTACCAGTATTATCAGAGACCTTACCGCCCTTATTCCGCAAATGCCGTGCACTACGTTTAGTCCGATCGGCTACAGCTCCCACCAGCTGCCCGCAGGCGGCCCCGATATCGTCCGCTCTGGTGGTGCGAACTGTGACAGTAAACCCTGCTTTCTGCAGGATTCCTCGAAAATTGCCCAATGATGAGCTGCTGGAGCGTTCATAATCACTCAGTGCAAAAGGATTGAATGGAATTAGATTGATCTTGCATGGGAAATCGGCGAGCAATTCAGCCAATTCGCGGGCATGTCTGCGGTGGTCGTTGACACCTCTAATAAGTGTGTACTCGATAACCGGGACACGACGATCGGGCAAACTTTTCATATAGCCTTGCACTGACTCCAGCAGATCAGCGATGGGGTAGCGCCGATTGATTGGCATGATCTGGCTACGAAGTTGGTCATTAGGTGCATGCAAAGACACCGCCAACGATGCATCGGTGTAGTCTTTTAGTCTATCTATTGCAGGCACCACGCCCGAGGTACTGATAGTCACTTTCCGCTTTGACAAACCAAAAGCACAATCGTCCATCATGATATTGACAGCCGTCATGACATTGTCGAAATTGAGTAGTGGTTCTCCCATTCCCATCATCACCACATTGCTCACTTTGCGTTCGCCGTCTTGATCAAACGCCCCCAGATGTCTGTTTGCCAACCAAAGTTGGCCTACTATCTCCGCAGAACTGAGATTTGAATCGAATCCTTGTTTGCCAGTTGCGCAGAAACTGCAGTCCAGAGAGCAGCCTGCCTGCGAAGAAACACAAAGCGTCCCACGTCCTGCTTCTGGAATAAAAACCATTTCTACTCGAGAACCCGATGCAATTTCGATAATCCATTTGTGACTGCCATCGGTTGATGGGAACTCTGCAACGACTTCAGGCAAAGAAAGCTGGACAGAAGTCTTTAATCTCTCCCGCAAGAGCTTGCTCATATCCGTCATTGCATCCAACTCCAGAACACCTCTCTGGTGGATCCATTTCATGATTTGCTGAGCGCGAAAAGGCTTCTCACCCAGCTTGTCGAAAAGCTGGGCGAGTTCATCTCGATTGAGTCCAAGTAGGTTCGGCCTGGAGTCAATATTCATGCGCAACTCACCTCGGCTGCCGCATCAGATTAGGAGCAGATTTCCTCTGCACTGAAAAAGTAGCCAACTTCCCTCTCAGCCGAAGTTGTCGAATCTGAACCATGCACTGCATTAGCATCGATTGAATTTGCGAAATCAGCGCGAATGGTGCCTGCTGCTGCCTCTGCTGGATTAGTCGCTCCCATTAATTCACGATTTAACATGACCGCATTTTCACCTTCCAACACCTGAATCATGACCGGCCCAGAGGTCATGAATTCAATTAAATCGGCATAGAAGCCTTTGCCTTCGTGTTCAGCATAAAATCCACCAGCGGATTTATCATTGAGTTGCAGCATCCTGGCAGCAACGATCTTGAGGCCCGCCCTCTCGAATCGAGAATAAATTTCACCGATTATATTTTTAGAGATGGCATCTGGTTTGATGATGGATAGTGTGCGCTCGATTGCCATCGTCGCCCCCTGTATTCTGATTGTGCAAAAGAGCGCGCATTATACGTGGTAATGCATGTCTTTTGTATGCTTTTAAATGGTCTGTAAAGCCTTATTTTTCAGTAGTTTATAGACAAAGAACAAGAAGCAGCCAGCTAATTGGCAACTTCCTCAATCCAGGCAGCCTGGATAGCTTCCAAAATTTTCTCACCGCTGCGCTCCGGGTCATCTTCAAACTCTTCCAATTCACACACCCAGGCATGCAAATCCACGAAGTTTACGTATTGTGGATCGGTGTCCGGGCGGGCATCAGCGAGCCCCATGGCTATATCGTATACATCAGTCCACTTCATGAAATTCTCCAGGCTAGTGTTCTTCCGATACCATATTTATGGTGTATTTCGGAATCTCAATCAGCAAGTTCTCATCCGCTACTTTTGCCTGACAACTCAAGCGTGATTCAGGCTCTAAACCCCAGGCTTTATCCAGGTAGTCTTCCTCATTTTCGCTGGCATCTTCGAGCGAATAAAATCCTTCACGCACGATAACGTGACAAGTCGTACAAGCACAACTTTTCTCACAAGCATGCTCGATCGATATCTTGTTTCTCAAGGCCGCATCCAGGATGCTTTCCCCGCTATCAGCTTCGATTTCCGCACCTTCTGGACAAATAGTTTCATGGGACAAAAAGGTCAGTTTTGGCATAAGCAGGTCTACTTCGGTTAGATTTATTCGCTGGCAGTTTCAACGGTATCGATTGATTCGCCTTTCAAAGACCGGATGTGCAAATCCATTCTACGTGCCGCAAAATTCCCAGAAAGCTGATTTAACTCATCCACCCTTGCATGTATTTTTTGGGTGCTTTCGCTCGAAATAGCTGTTTCCAGCGAATCTATTGCGTTGGCAATCTCTTCACGCTCTTTTTCCTTTAACAATTCGCCATCAGCTTCTATAGCAGAATGTATCGCATCAATAATTTGCTGTGCTTCTATTTGAGACTCGCGTAATGCTCTAAGATCTCGGTCTTCAATTGCATTGTCATGGGAGGACTGCAGCATTTCTTCAATGGTATCCGCGCTTAATCCATAGCTTGGCTTAACCTGAATTTCAGCCTTGCTGCCAGTACCTGCTTCCTCTGCTATCACGCTAAGTAATCCATCGGCATCCACTTGAAAGGTTACTCGTATTTTTGCCGCACCAGCGACCATCGGCGGAATATCGCGCAATTCAAATCTTGCCAGCGAGCGGCAAGCAGTCACTATTTCTCGCTCACCCTGCACCACATGTAAGGACATAGCAGTTTGTCCATCTTTGAAAGTTGTGAATTCCTGCGCTTTTGCTACTGGTATCGTCGTATTACGTGGAATGATTTTTTCAACCAGCTCGCCCATAGTTTCAATGCCCAGAGACAAGGGATTGACATCCAATAGCAGAAAATCATCGGCAGATTTGTTGCCGATCAGCACATCAGCCTGGATACCTGCACCCACTGCAACTGCCTTGTCAGGATCAATATCTGTCAGAGGAGGCTTGCCAAAGAATTCACTTACAGCAGCCCGGATCACAGGCATACGTGTAGAACCCCCGACCAGGACGATATTATCTATTGCAGTAACTTCCAATCCCGCATCTCGCAGTACGCGACGGCAAGTTAAAATGGTACGATTAACAAGTGGAGCTACAATCTCCGCAAATTTTTCCCGGGTAATTTCCCCACTGTAACTTCCGAGTTCGAAAGCTACTGATTCATGATCAGATAATTGGTGCTTTACTTCATTAGCATGGCGTCTTAATACGACAGAGTTTTTTTCGGCACCGCTGAATTGAGGTTGAGATTGCAGGTAGTCGAGCAGCGCTTCATCGAAGTCATCCCCCCCAAGACTGGTGTCTCCTCCAGTGGCGAGTACTTCAAAAATTCCCTGCCGGAGGCTCAATAAAGAAACATCGAAAGTGCCCCCACCTAAATCGAACACGACAACATTGCCCTGATCTTGTGTATCCAAGCCATAGGCGACAGCCGCCGCAGTTGGCTCGTTCAATAGGCGCAGGACATGTATTCCCGCTAACTGTGCAGCTTCTTTGGTTTGCGTGCGCTGTGCGTCATTGAAGTATGCAGGTACGGTAATTACTGCGCCTTCGATTTCAACTTTCAAGCAGGTTTCTGCGCGCGCAGTCAAACTGCGCAGTATCTCCGCTGAAATATGAACCGGGTCCTTATGTCCATGTGCGGTACTGATTACCGGCGCATGTGCATCTCGTACAGTATCAAATTGATATTGGGCAGCCTGAGGGCTTTGGCTGACCTCTTCGCCGGATTTACCAAGCCACCTCTTAACTGAAGAAATAGTATTTGCCGCATCTTCGGTTGCAAAGGCTTTCGCAGCCGCACCAACTGTAACGTGCCCGTCTTTACCATAATGCACTACCGAGGGAAGCAGCGAATTGCCCTCTTCATCAGGCAGAATCTCTATCTTTCCGCCACAGCTTGCAGACACCAGAGAGTTGGTCGTACCCAAGTCGATACCGACTGCAATTCGATGAACTGGCTTTTCAGCTTTTCCGCCTGGTTCTGAAATCTGCAATAACGCCATTATGTGTCCGATCTTAATATCCGAGGCGCCGCTCTTCGTGCTGATCAATCTCTACCAGTAGTTTGTTCAGGAACTGTAATGCATGAAAAGTCCGTTTTGCATTAGCAATATCACCGCTGCCATATTCAGATGAAAATTTCGATTGTTGTTGCTCTAGTTTGCTTTTCGCATCTTGCTTCATTGCATTCAATTCAGACAAACCTGATTCATCATCTGGCAACTCGGCCAGTTTTTCTCGCAACTGCATCTGCTCCATCAGCAAAGACATATCTATGTCTGACTGATCGACAAGTTCAGTATCTATATTGTTGAGGTGTAAAAGATAGCCAGCTCGTTTGATGGGCGAATTCAGCGTTGCAAAAGCCTCATTAAGATAGCTGTTCATCTGAACAGCACGCCGCTTTTCTTCCTCCGTGCCGCCACTAAACCTATCAGGGTGGGTTTTATTTTGCAGATCGCGATAGCGCGCTGCGAGAGATTCAGTATCTATTTCAAAAGATTCCAAGAAATCGAATATTTCAAAATAATTCTGATTGACTGAAAACACAATATTGTTCTTGTAATGAGGGTCGCGCAAATCAATTAAGAATTTACGCTATAGGCTAGACACTAAAACTTTCGCCGCAGCCACACTCGCCTTTAGCATTAGGATTTTTAAACTCAAAACCTTCATTAACACCTTGTTTAACGAAATCCATTTCTGTGCCATCGATGTAAGCCAGGCTTTTGGGATCAACCACGATTTTTACACCTTGATCTTCAAAAACCTGATCGCCCACATCCAATTTATCGACAAATTCGAGCACGTAAGCCATGCCTGAGCAGCCAGTGGTTTTTACCCCTACTCTGATACCGAGCCCGTGACCGCGATCAGCCAACTGGTCAACAACATGTTTCGCAGCAGTTTCAGTAATTGAAATAGCCATAGGTGTTACTTCCAGATAAAGTGCCGGGTGTTACTTGTCGCCTCGCTTTTGCTTAACATCAGCAATAGCGGCTTTAATGGCATCTTCGGCCAACACAGAGCAGTGAATCTTGACCGGAGGAAGACCTAACTCATCGGCAATATCTCTATTCTTAATCTCTGTAGCTTGCTCCAAAGAACGACCTTTTACCCATTCAGTTAGCAACGAACTTGATGCAATAGCCGATCCACAGCCATAGGTTTTAAACCTGGCATCTTCGATAACGCCTTGATCGTCGACCTTAATCTGTAGACGCATTACATCACCACAGGCTGGCGCACCCACCATTCCTGTACCAACATTCACATCGTCATCATCGAGCTTTCCTACATTTCGTGGATTTTCATAATGATCTATAACTTTGTCGGAGTAAGCCATGTTTTCCTCTCTATAGGCCTGTTACCACAATACATTTTAATGCGCTGCCCACTGGACAGTATTCAAATCAACTCCATCTTTATACATATCCCATAGTGGCGATAGTTCACGGAGCTTAATTACTGCTTCGCGGATTTTTTCAATCGCATGATCTATTTCTTCCTCCTTAGTGAAACGCCCTGCAGTAATACGTAAAGAGCTGTGGGCGAGCTCATCGTTCAAACCAATGGCACGCAACACATAGGATGGTTCAAGACTCGCTGAAGTACATGCAGAACCAGATGAAACAGCAAGATCTCTCAGAGCCATCATGAGAGATTCACCCTCAACGAAGTTGAAGCTGATATTAAGGTTACCAGCAACCCGATGATCAAGATCACCATTCACGTAAACTTCTTCCATATCTTTCAAACCATCAAGCAGACGGTTTCTCAGCGCCAGGACTCGCGCATGCTCCTCATGCATTTCTTCTTTAGCTATCCGAAATGCCTCACCCATCCCTACAATCTGATGAGTTGCCAGGGTTCCTGAGCGCATTCCTCGCTCGTGACCACCACCATGAATTTGTGGCTCAATACGAACTCTGGGTTTGCGACGTACATACAAGGCACCAATACCTTTAGGACCGTAAATCTTATGAGAGGTAAACGACATAAGATCTGCCTGCATAGAATCCAGATCTATATTGATTTTCCCTGTCGACTGGGCAGCATCAACATGAAAGATAATGCCTTTCTCACGAGTAATCTTACCGATCGCCTCAATATCGCTTACAACACCAATCTCATTGTTTACATGCATCAGCGAAACCAGCGTTGTGTCAGGTCTAATTGCTTGGGCAACAGCCTCTGGTGAAATTAGACCATTTGAATCTGGATCAAGATAGGTGACCTCGTAGCCTTCACGTTCTAGCTGGCGACAACTATCCAGCACAGCTTTGTGCTCAATTTTGGAGGTAATAATGTGCTTGCCTTTCTTACTGTAGAAATGCGCTGCACCTTTAATTGCCAAATTGTCAGATTCGGTTGCACCGGAAGTCCAAACGATCTCACGCGGATCGCAATTCACTAAATCAGCAACATTGCGGCGGGCTGTTTCAACCGCTTCCTCTGCTTTCCAACCCAGCATGTGGGAGCGGGAAGCTGGATTCCCGTAATTCCCTTCGAGGGTCAGGCATTCCATCATTTTTTCCGCCACTCTTGGATCAACCGGCGTAGTGGATGAGTAATCTAAATAAATTGGAACTTGCATACTTCTCCAGGCCTCCTTATCTGGCCTAATTGATACTTACAGACTGCTGGCTGGCATCTGCAAATCGTTTAATTCTTTCAAACCAATATTTTCAT
This sequence comes from uncultured Pseudohongiella sp., assembly GCA_965198435.1. Taxonomy (GTDB): domain Bacteria; phylum Pseudomonadota; class Gammaproteobacteria; order Pseudomonadales; family Pseudohongiellaceae; genus UBA9145. The sequence continues at coordinate 2,603,485 of OZ240664.1, forward strand.
TTACCAATAACTGCTTACGATCCTGGTGCTCAGAAATCGCTTTGACTTCGCGCTTGACGACTAAATCTGCCAGGCTTATTCCTTCCAGGAAGCTGTGAATCTGTTCACTCAGGTCCTCCCACAGGTAATGGGTAAGGCAGGTCTCTCCTCCCTGGCAATCTCCCGCACCCTGACATTTAGTGGTGTCTACGGATTCATTAACAGCATCGATAATTTGGGCTATGTAGATGGCATCTGCACCACCCTGCAGTTCATAGCCTCCCCCGGGTCCACGCACACTGCTCACTAACGAGCCTTTGCGCAGTTTGGCAAACAGTTGCTCCAGGTAAGATAATGAAATCGCCTGGCGCTGCGAAATATCAGCTAGACTGATGGGGCCCTGATCCTTATGTAAGGCCAGGTCAAGCATGGCAGTTACTGCATACCGGCCTTTGGTGGTTAACCGCATCTGTGCACTCGCTGATCTCTATCAAATGCGCGAATTATCAAATACCTAAGTATTTCAGTCAAGTATTAGCCGACGGCCAGTTACGTTATGCGCGGCACTGATTCAGAGATTTATGAGCGCTCGTATACCAGGGTAGATGGGGCCTTGCCAAAATCACTGTCCAATTGATAACCCTGGTCGCGGGCTATCATGCCGATAATGGCCAGGTGGTGGGTGGTATGGGTAATTAGACCCATCATCTCCCGCGCCACTGAGCTCTCGATAAGCACTTGAGGGCTGAGATGATGCACAGTCTCTTTAACTGTCAGGGGAGTTTGCGCCTGTAAATCAAGGTCCAGTAAGCGACGTTCAATAGAAGCTACCGCGAAGCATGCTGACTTGAGATTGATTTCAATAGATTGGTCTCTTTTGCGGGCATCGTAATCAACAGCTTTTTCAGACAACCCGTTAAGAAGGCAGTGAAAGCGGTCAAGCACATGCCTCATATGGGCACCAATAGACGATACTCCAGTCCGAGACTCACAATAAGAAGAATCCGTTAGTTGCTCTAACAATTGCTGGCACTGAACTATGCAGTGAAGCGCACCCTGCTTCAGTTTCTCTAATTGCATAGCTTGCATAGCATCTGTTTCAGCCGGGCTGAGTGCAGAAGGAGTATTCATGAAATGATCGTTACCGTCGCCAGGCACAACTAATCCGTTAATGATCAGCTATGCGATATATTCTACTATAGCATAACACTGTAGAGCCTGATATTCGGGGCCAATTGTCTACTTAAGCCACGCGATGGCCGTAAATCTCGGTTCCTGCTAATTAAACCTTCTACTCTTTAGTTCAGACCCCTGGTTGCAGCAGTTTATTGCAGAGTATTTTACCTGAATAGCAGCTAGCTGTTATTGTAGCTGGCTTTCATTCACTAATTTTGAACGCTCAAATTCGTGTTTAAAGCTGATCTTCATTGCCATAGTCATTTTTCAGATGGCAGGCACTCACCAGAAATACTGCTGGCTCGTACCGCAGAAAGTGGAGTTAGTCATCTAGCAATTACTGATCACGACTTTATTACTCGCACCGACAATCTCTCTTCTGCAACGGATATCCAATTGATTTGTGGTGTCGAAATTTCCTGCGCATGGCGCAACCGCGAAGTACACATCGTGGGTTTGTTCATTGACTCCGAATCAGTGCCTCTAAACAGACTATTGAAGCAACAACGGCAGAAAAGAAAGCAACGGTTTATTGCTATGGACAAGAAACTTCAGTCCAACGGCATAGAGGGGCTGCACACCTACCTAAAGTCTTTGCCATGCGAAACCTGGACACGAAGTCATGTCGCGGAATTTTTGGTTACGCGAGGACATTGTCGCAGCTGGGATAAGGCATTTAAGAATTTTCTTTCACTGAGGGGAAAAGCTTATGTGCCAATTGAATGGGCCGCTTTGTGTGAAGTAGTCAAACTCATCAGAGAAGCCAATGGTATTGCTGTTGTTGCGCATCCGGGCCGCTATGGATTAACTCGAACAAAAATTGAGCACCTTGTATCAGAGTTTAAAGAAGCCGGCGGGGAAGCAATTGAAGGGACATACGCCAATGTTGATCCATCGATTCGCAAGTTTCTTTGCGAACTGGCAATTGAGGAAAATTTATATATCTCTGCTGGTTCTGATTTCCATACTGCAGATAGACACTGGACTGACCTGGGAAGATTTCCAAGGCTGGATTCGGCGGCAAATAAAAATGCCATCTGGCATCATTCCAGATGGCATTTTCAGTAAGTTGATAACCTGGCGAACTTTTCTATTTTCGTCTCAAGGACGAAACAGCATCTCGGAAAATATCCATCAATGTTTCATGTTTATAATCTGTGAATTCACCCGCATCCATAAACATGCCGTGTTCTTCGCAAACTTCATATTCAATGTGCTTCTGTTTAGGGTCGGTCACTTTTTTCATTGGCTTACCACAGCGCGGGCATTGGATGTCACGAACAGTGTTATAGGATTTGCCAACTTCCGGATCGCCACTATCTGCAAACTCTGCCATCCAGTCACCTTTGAGTTGTTCCGCCTCACCCTTATCAAACCACAGTCCCTGGCAGCTGTTACATTTGTCGATAACCACCTGACCATGCAAGGTCTCAATCTTCAGTTCTTGCATCTCTGAATTGCACTTGGGGCAGTCCATCTCACTCTCCTTAAGCTGCTCAATCGCTACAGTTTACTGCCTTATTTTTATTCAACGGAGAAATTGATAAGAATTGGAATTATGCTGAAATCCCCGTAATTCCTGCATTCTAAAGGATAATTTGGCTCAAGACCAAGCCCGAATTTACCAGTGTAACCATTTCACCCATATACAGCTTGAGCTAAGCAGTTTCTTAATAGTGATTCGTTGAATCCAGGAAATTTAAGGGGCTGTACCAGATAACTATCCCATGTGATGCTTAACCCATTGCTTCAATTGCCGTAATTGGAACGATGGGTCACTGTTGTTAAATCGCCACTCACATTCCTTCAAAAATAGCCCAAAATGTTCCCTCGGTACACCATTGAACTTGCGTAAGTGTCGCTTGGCCTGATTCCAAAAGTTCTCAATACCATTGATGGGGTTATGCCTGTCCGCAAACAACTTCGAATGGTTGATGCGATAATGTTTGAACTCACTGACATCCAGCACGTTATAGCCACGCCAGCAATCACTGTAGACAATGCTGTCAGGGATTACCTTGCGTTCAATGATAGGATATAAAGTCCGGCTGCTGGCATCAGCAATGATCTTGGTGTAGACCTTGCCACCGCGCTTGAACAGGCCAAACACCGGAACGTTGCCTGCCGCAGCACGACCACGCTGTCCTTTACGCCTGCCACCAACGTAACTTTCATCGACCTCTATCTCTCCATCAACGACAATATCTTTCTCAAGGGCCAGCTCATGCGCGATAATCTCCCGAAGGCGATGAAAGTAATAGGCCGAGGTTTTGATGTTCACGCCAACAAGACTTGCCGCTGTTCTCGCTGTGCTGCCAGAAACAAAATGCTCAACCAATCGACCTTGCTTGTATTTACTTAATCGGCTCTTCCTCATACAAACCATAATAACACCTAATCAGCGTTATCCGGTACAGCCCCAAATTTAAATACAGGAAGTAGCAAAAATTTCTCGATAACTGATTCAGCAACGAACTCTAGTAGGTATAGACAGTGGCAGACTGTCTCAGGACTGATACATCGGAATTACCGTCGGCACACAAACGAATCTGCTCATGACTGATTACATGCACTTCATCTGCCCGACGATTTTCTGGCTGATCCTCACCTAAGCCTTTCAATACTACTGACACGTACTCATCTCCGGGCAAAGTGCGCAGGGAATTTCCATATTCACAAAGCGCGAGGTAAAGCTGATCATGGAACAACTGCAGGTCCCGTTGCCATGCTTCGGCATATTCTGTTTCTGCCATTTCAGAACGTTCACGCAGTTCTTCGGCTTTTTGCAAGGCGCGCTGCTTCAAAGGTTCCGCTGCTGCAATTAATGAATCAAGTCGCAGACTAAGCGTGGAAGTATCAGCCGTAGGTTCAACTGACATGGAATCCGCAGCACTAATTGATTGACTGGTGATTTCTGTGTCTACCACAGCGGCTGAGTCCCCCTCTGCCAATCTTGCTGCTCTTATATCTCGCTCCAGATCACGCAAAGAATCTACATTTTCATTGATTGACGCACGCAAGCCTTCAAGTTCTGCTTCTAACTCAGCAAATGCAGCGTCATCTACATCTCCCAATGCACGTAAAGCGCGTGCCGATTGCGAAGCCTGTTGAATTGATGATTGCGCTACCAGTGAGAAATCAATTTCAGAAACTCTGTCCAGCAATTGACTGTAAAGACTCTCATCAGCGCTTGATAATTCAGCTATAGCCATCACTTGTGAGGACACAGGACTGGCGCCCAATCTGACTGCCTCGAATGGATTATGACGAAGCTGCAATGCCTGCATTGCTGAACTCAGAGATGCCAGACCCATTCGATTGCGGCGATTAGCCAGCGGAGATCGCACTTCAAATACTGCGCCCTGTCCGTGCAGGTAAGTAGTTTCCACCCCACCAAGACTCATTCCGAAAAGTCCAGTAGACTCATTCAGACGCAGAGACTCTTCGAGTATTCCCGCGAAGATTGATAAATCTTTTTGCAGTTCCTCTATGCCGACTTCCTGAGCATGGCTTGATTGTGCCGAAGCCACTACAAAACTTAGCACCACCGCTTTGACTTCAATTAGTCGAAATATTTTCAGCTTTTCTAACATTGCCAATTCCATAATTCTAAAAGTATCAGAATCCCCCACCTTCAAAACTTACATATTGCGCCAGGTCTTGTAAGGATTGGATGGTGACATAATCACTGTCTGCTAGTTGTTGATAACTGGCTCTCAAGGTTTCCATATCCTGCAATCGCTGTTCTTCAAAATACGTATAGATACGATCCAAACTATCCGCCATTGTCTGTTGGGATTGCTCCATTACTGCCTGAAGAAGCTGAATGTTGTTCCTATCCTGACGATCTTCAAAGCGCTCAACCAAAGTTTGTAATTCATCGGTCTGCTGCTCCCGAAACTCAGCCAGGGTCGCAGTAAGTACCCCTGCTTCTGAGTTACCGCCAAAAGCCAGGGAAATAGATGATCCGCTCACATTAACAGTTGTGTTTAACAGCACAATTGCCAACATGGCGAACGATGCGACGGCAGGGCCCCATTGCAAAAAAGAAAACCAGCGACTGTTTTCTTCTGGCACAGAATGCTCCCGTCGGAAAAGCTCCATGCCGCGATCCCAATGAGGTACATCAATATCCTTCCAACTTTGCAAATGCTGCTTCGCCAACAAAAGAGACTCCAGCTCAGCATTGCACTCAGCACATTGAGCAAGGTGCCTTGCTATCTCTTCACTTGCGAGTAGCGACAAATCATCAGAGAAATACTCTTGTAATATATGCTCAGTTTTGGGGCAGGACATGGTTTTTCTCCACTAAAACTTTCAACTTGCGCAATGCGCTGTAAAAACGTGTCTTCGTTGTATTCACAGAGATATCCTGCATCTCTGCTATCTCTTCAAATGTTTGAGATTGAAACACCTTTAGCTCAACAACTAATCTTTGATCAAAAGGCAAATTAGACAACAAGCCCAGTACTTGATTGTTGTATTGGTTTCGTGCGAGGCGTTGATCAGGCTCCTCTGATTGCTCAATGGCAGAATTTTCCAGACCATTATCATCATCTTCACTGCTACCAGTAGACAAAATTCTCTTGCGCCGATTTAAGTCCACCGCTTTGTTATGGGCTATGCGGAAAATCCAGCTACTGAATTTGGCGTCTCCTCTGAATCGATGCAGATTTCGGTACACGCCGAGAAATACCTCCTGCATGAGATCCATCGCATCGGTACTATTACCCATCAAGCGTAGCCCATGGTTGTAGATTTTAGACTCATAACGCTTCACAAGCTTTTCCCATGCAAAAGCAGAACCATTCAAAGCAGCGGCGATAAGCGCTTCGTCTTCATCTACTAAGCTCATGACAATCCAGTTTCCTTAACGAATGCTGCTTTTTTAAGGGTATTGGCCATCCGACAGCCACCTGCCTGGCAGGATACTGGTTTTACAGAATAAGTCGCAAGAACAGGGGAAATAGTTTGCTGATATTGCTGGTGTTTTTGTTCTATTTGCCTGAAGAAGGCTGGTAAGCATGCAGTGAGCGGGAAACCAGGGTCCCCCATATCCGGTTATAAGGATGCACAAAACTGGTAGCGCCGTGCTCATCTACTAACGGGAATCCTTGTTCAGCCCAGGAAAAAATGGAATGACGCAAGTTTTTTACATTGCTATAACCCAGATTTTCCAAATCTTCTGCAACACCAGCAGAACGATAACCGACTGAGCAATACACAATAACAGGCGTGCCTGAATCGGGGATAGCTGTAGCTATCGCATCCGCCGTTTCCATATTTCTGGCACCAATCAGGTGTGACACAGCAAATTCTTCCGCAGTTCTCACATCAATTATTTGCGGAATATCGGTACCAGCATAAAGAGAGTGCAAATCAGCCCCTTCCAGATGAGAAACAGAGGGGTACTCATTTGCAATCTTTTCGTCTATTGCCTCCCAACTGACACCGAACAATGCGAAAAAAGAAGACATGGAAAATACCAGTATTGAAATGTGCATAAGAACTTTGACCGCAACGAACAAACGAGGAACATCACCTCTCCAGGCTATATTACTAATTGCCAGGAAAACAGGACTAAATCTTTCCGTTCACAGTCGGAGAAGCCATGCTTTCTGCTTACCAAACTAAGCGGCAGCTTTCTCGTGAGCCAACAACTGGCTGGCCGCTCCCATGAATGCATTTAGCGATGATGCGATGATGTCTTTGCTGATAGCGACACCTGTGTAACGCTGATTGTTGCATTTGATCTGAATGTAAGTAACGGCTTCTGCATCAGCTCCTTGGCCTAATGCATGCTCTCCATACTCCATAATCTCAAAATCAATGTTGATAGCTCGTTTAATCGCTTCCACGAAAGCATCCAAAACACCATCACCTTCTCCGCTAATAGCGGTCTCCTCTCCCAGGTAATCCAAGGTTGCTGAAAAGGTTTCTCTTCCATCTGCCTTTTCAATAGAAAAATTTTCAAGGCTAAGTGCCTTTTTATTTTCCAGATAGTACTTATTAAACAGGTCCCAGATTTGATCAGGATGAATCTCCTGCCCTGTATCTTCAGTGACCTTTTGAACTACCTGGCTGAATTCTATTTGTAACCAGCGCGGTAATTGAAATCCGAATTTATTCGCCAACACATAGGCCACACCACCTTTACCCGACTGACTATTTACGCGAATAACATCCTGATATGTGCGCCCAATATCTCTTGGATCTATTGGTAAATAGGCAATTTCCCAAGGTGCGCCTTCCTCATAGATATCGAGACACTTTTTAATAGCATCCTGATGTGAGCCGGAAAATGCTGTAAACACCAGATCACCGGAATAGGCCTGCCGCGGGTGCACATCAATTTGCGTACATTCACGAACCACAGATACAATTTTGTCCATATCGTGTAGATCAAGTTCAGGATCAATACCTTGGCTATACAAATTCATCGCCATTATTACGATATCCATATTGCCAGTACGTTCGCCGTTACCTAAAAGCGTACCTTCAACACGTTGTGCACCAGCCATAACTGCAAGTTCTGCTGCGGCTACTGCGCAGGCACGATCATTGTGCGTGTGCAGGCTAACAATGATGGAATCACGCCACTTGATAGTGCGGCAAAACCATTCAACTTGGTCTGCATATACATTAGGGGTTGCCATTTCCACAGTGGCCGGCAAATTAATGATGGAAGGATTTTCTGGGGTCGGTTGCCATACAGCGTTTACCGCATCACAGACTTCAACTGCATAATCGACCTCTGTGCCAGTAAAGCTTTCTGGCGAATATTGAAACACCCATTCAGTTTCAGGAGCGAGACTCGCGCAACATTTCACTTCAGTTGCACCCGCAACAGCTATCTCTTTGATCCCTTCTTTATCTGTTTTAAAGACCTTTTCCCGTTGCACCACCGACGTGGAGTTGTAGACATGCAAGATGGCACGTCTTGCACCTTTTAATGATTCAAAAGTTCTTCGGATTAACTCCGGCCTCGCCTGTGTTAGCACTTGAATAGTGACGTCAGCTGGAACCAGATTTTCTTCAATCAAACAGCGCACAAAATCGAAGTCTGGTTGGGAGGCTGCTGGAAAACCAACTTCAATCTCTTTAAAGCCCACTTCTACAAGCAAGGCAAACATTTTCTTTTTCTGATTCACAGACATTGGTTCAATCAGAGCCTGATTGCCGTCCCGCAAATCTACACTGCACCAGGTAGGAGCTTCACTTATTACCTGGTCCGGCCAAGTCCTGTCTTTTAACCCAACAGGCTGAAAAGGTTGGTATTTGGTGTGATCAAATCGATTAGTACTCAAGTACGCCTCCATCTCGCCTAACCGCCTGACGGCGGTTAGGGTATTTGATGCTCTGTTGTCCTGCCTTGTGGGCTGACTAAGAGAGCCTCTGATCTTGTGAATCCTGGCTCTTAGTAGAGAGTGCGTAGCATAATCAAAGCTGATTAGTGAATCTACACATATATTCTACTTTATTCGACATTTATTAGTGATATTATCTAATTTTAGCGAATATTATAGCTATTTATGCTGTTATATCAGATAAATCTAGCTATAGAGTGGTGTCAGGAGCTTTGCGGTGCAGTTAGATAAGATGGATAGGCGCATTCTGCGTGAGCTGCAGCGTGACGGAGCCATTACCAATCTGGAGTTAGCGGAAAGAATTGGCCTGTCTCCCTCACCCTGCGCCAGACGCGTGAAACAGCTACAAGATGCAGGCGTGATCAAAGGTCAGGTAACTGTTCTTAACCCACTGCCTTTGAATCTGAAACTGACTGCTCTGATCCAGATCAGCATGGACCGACATACTCCAGACCGGTTTGAAGAATTTGAAAAAATTGTTGCTGGCTATCCTGAGGTAACCGAATGCCTGCTGATCACGGGCCAATCCGCAGACTATCAGCTCAAAGTTATGGTACCGGATATGGAGTCCTATCATGAATTTCTCTTGAACAAGATTACACGCATTAAGGGGGTCAGCGATGTGCACTCCAGCTTTATATTGAGGGAGGTCATCAACACCACTGTCCTACCCTTAAACCATATTCAAACTACTGAACAGGGTTAACGGCTAGAAGAAGTGTTTAACTTTAGGAACCTCTGATTAATTATCTACGTTGTTATTGCTGCGTTAAAAATCAGCTCAAAATGCGCATTTATGACCTGTAAACTGCGCTTTTTCGCTGATTTTTGCCTTGCACTAACTGCCTCGCAAACATTAATCAGAGGCTCCTTTATCTTTACAGGAGCGACTCATTTTTAACAAAGAACCACAACTTAGGAGTAAATGAAATTGTCCATTGATATGAGAAGACACTATCTCCACCCGCTCCAAATTCACTATTGTCGGACAATGCACGCGTTGGAAGATGCCCGAGTTTAAGTGCGCCTCCAAATCCTGCATACTTCATAGTTGTGGGCATGGTATGAGTCTCGCCTCCAGCATGTACGTACATATAATCCCCCGGCAGCATCAATCCAATCTATCTCCTGCACAGGCACAAATATAATTTCAGAACCATCTTTAATTGCCAATCTATCCGCATGCCCTACCAGCTCTTCACCGCTTTTTATAATCTCACCAATTGCCGCTTCCGACTTACCTGAAAGCCGCATTACCATTTCAAGCAGGTGTTGCTTCTCGAATCCCGCCGTCCTCTGTGCCTTGCGTTGCAAACATCAATTAACGGCTTCTTGCAGTCGTTCTGGCTCAACAGGTTACAGGTTTTAGTAAATAAAATAGCAAACTGTCTGTACATTAAAAGCATCAAAGGCGAATGCATCACAAGCGGCAACAAAATAATCATGAGTAATACATCACCCTGGATTTCACCGGTCATTTCAAAACCAGTCATGCCGGGCATCTGAATATTCGAAAAAACGATATCTGGTTCATGCTCCAATGTAGCCGCAATTCTTCGAGATGCCTTAAATTAAAGTCGAAGAATTCACCGATTGTAGAGTGATGCGAAAAGTACTGCGCATTGATCGTTCACACCCGCTCATAAGATAAGCGCTCATAGCTGCTCAAAAATCCAAGGCATGTTGATTATGTCAAACTGGTTTTGGTTGTAATACGGGGGGGGGGGGGTACTATGATGACGGCGTTGATCAGGTGGGATTGGCCCACTATGCTTGCAGGTGATGGTTGAATATCTCGCAGATGGTGGTTTCATCTCATCATCAGGCGAGAGGCCGAGAAACAGAAGCACCTGGCAGGCAAGAGTGGTTCAATGCTCAAAAGCTCAAAAGGCCCGGTTAAGCAACGAACGCCGCTTAATTGTCCACTGCCTCATTGTCTACTCTTCTTAGAAAGGACGAAGTTACAGGCAGCCACTTTACACCAGGCCAGGGAAACAATCGAAACTACCCCCTGAGGAGGATGGCAAAACCTGTCTTTCAGATATTTCAGATACAGGCGACCAGTTCAGGCCCTTTTCTTTGCAGAGGTGGAGGCAGGCGCGGGCGGGGACGTCACCGCCAGAGTGTGAACCCACACACAAATCGTGGGTTACTGTTGAATGCAATTTGACGGCGACCGACAGATAGCGTTAGCCTGCCAAGTGGACGCTGAATTTATATAACTACTTTAAGTTTAAGGAACCTCTGATTAATGTTTGCAAGACAGTTAGTGTAAGGCAAAAATCAGCGAAAAAGCGCAGTTTACAGGTCATAAATGCGCATGTTGAGCTGATTTTTAACGCAGCAATAACAACGTAGGTAATTAATCAGAGGTTCCCTAAGTTTAAGCAATAATAAGCAATTTAAAAAAGAGGATAACTCACATGAAGAAATTATTGGCTGTACTCACCCTGTTAACCCTTTCTTTCTCTGCCCATGCTGAGGGTGTTTATGACGGAATCTGGCAATCTTCATCTGGCAATTTGATTTCCGTGACTACGCAAGGCGAGGAGATAATTCTGGTCGTGATAGACCTTAGTAACGATAGTTGGAGGGTATTCCAGGGCGACTTGGAAGGTGCCTCAGCGGTTGTTTCCAGGATAGCTAGCCTGGCCGAATCAACTGCGAGTATTGAATTTATGGACGAGACTGCGACAGTAACCATAGACTCATGCACAGTTTGCAACAGGTTTTCGGTTGGAACGGAACTCACATGGGAGAGAGTGTTCGGCGGCTAATCAGGTCACTGTGTGGTGGCGCGGGCTTCGGCCTGGTGGTCCGGTTCACTGTTGATTTTCACAGGTTTCGCAGGGCCTGAGTTCGGTCCTGGGATTCGACAGCGGTCTCTGCCTGCACCTGACAGCAGAGACCGTATCTCCCGCTCATCCATGGCACCGAATTCTCGGGTGGCATCAAACAGGCTTTTGCAGTTTTTCAGTCAATTTGCCGCTGTATCGAGAGCCTGTTTTCGATGAAAGTGTATACAAGCATTGATAATAACCAGGGATACTCTTGCGCAGAGCTTCCAGCATGTCCGGGACAAAAATGTCGTTGACGCTGCGCGAGTCAAGGGCAAGGGACTGGTTAAGTATGGCAGTGGCAATAGTGCGCAGTTCGTCGAAATAGCGATCGCCGCAAGTCAAGTGGCAATATCGAAGCAGGTATCGGCTGGTGCCTCGCTGTTGACATATTTTCTGATGACGGTTTCAAACGCTGTCGCCTGTCAGGTTTTTTTCTCCCGATGCTGCTCTCCGTTTATATAGAGTAGGGTCTTAGGAAGTTAAGCACCTGCTGATAGGCGCTAAGCTTCTGAAAGGGTTAAGAAAAATAGGTATTACTCCCGTTCCCGAATCACAGAGAAGACTTTTCGCCCATTGATTCGCTATTTTTCGCTGGATCTGTCGGCGTCTGACACAGCCCGTTTAACCGGCATCCGTGTCCGTTCTGTGAACCGTATTGACATAAAACTTCGTCAGCGGTTGACACAAGAAGGTGAGCAACAGGCTCAGCCGGCCGGACAAAGTGAAGTGGACGAACCCTACTTTGGCCTAAAACGCATTCGAGGCAAGAGAGGCCGAGAAGCAGGAAGTAAAACCATTGTATTGGGTCTCTTTAAACGCCATGGCTGGGTCTCTACTGAAAGAGTGCCCGATGTTCGTAAACGCACGCTGCAACAGGGGATACGGGGCAAAATAAGCCTGGATAGTGTCCTTCATTCGGAGGGCTGGCGTGGTTATCATGGCCTGGTCGATGTGGGCGATGCCAGGCATTTTCGGGTTGAGCATGGGAGGAATGAATTTGCCAATGATCCATCTCATATGAACGGTATCGAATCGTTTTGGGCTTACGCTAAAGTGCGATTGAGTCAAGTAAAGGGCATTCGAAAACATAGGGGCACCTCTAAAAATGCGCTTTCTCTGCGGTAGCATCGTTGGCGACGTACTCGCACCCTCATGTATGGCTTATACACTGCGGTGCTGCGTGCGCCGCCGCCTCACTACCACAGAAAAATCACTATTTTTAGAGGCACCCATAGGTTTTATGATCCTTTGAAAGAGACTGAATGTCGATTTCATCATCGTCGTGATAACCTCTATCTCGTCTTTCTAAAACTGCTTCGAAAGAAGCCAATTTAACCGCTTAACTTCCTAAGACCCTACAGTATTTGCTGATATTGTGCCTTCTCTGCGTAGAACGCGCAGAACATCATCAGACGAGAAACCAATACTCCCGCAATAAAGGCCAATAGCGCATGATCATATAAAACCTGCTCAAATAACGGTGTTGGTATGGGTTACCTGCTGGCTTTTTACGCCGCAAGTGCCGATAGATAGGTAATACTATTTGCTTAGGCGTGGCAGGCCGTATACCCGAAGTCAGGAAACACTTGCCGGGCCGCTTTGCAAGTGGCTTCTTCATGGCTGTAACCTGCTTGAATCATCGCGAGTGTTTGCTGATGCCACAGATGTATTTGCTTGTCATTCGAATCGAATTCCAGTCCGTATTTGATACGCAGAGAATACGCGATATCGGCCATGGTTCTCTCCAGATAGTTCAGCGGATTGACGCGGCCGTAGTTCGGGCATGAGGCCAAAGTTTATACACTTCTGCACATCTTCGACGCGACAGAGACGTTCAGTCGATTGCCCTGCTGCCATTATCCTGCGGGCTTCATCTATTTTTCCTCGCTGTGGTAGAGTGGCGGTGTGGGGATGAATCAGATCGATAGATCGCCATAACCTTGGTCCTGTGCGTAAGCCTTGAGCCATGAGGGAGACTTGCGGCCCCTCCATTCCCACATTAAACCCCACATTAAATCAGCCATTATTTTCCCAGCCTTCTTTCCAGTTCTCTCACCTGCCTTTTATGCAAGCGGTAATAGCATACTAAAAACACTTCGCCCTGATCGGTGTGTTTAATGATGACCATCCAGGGCTTTCCTTGGTCTGTCAGCCACAGCACGCGGTGGCGGGGTATATCCTACATCCAATTCCCGTTATCCACCATGCTCTGAATCTGCTGCCAGTCGTCTGGGGTGAAGGCGGCAAAGGGTCTTTTTTTGGCTGTCGACTTGTGGCTGTCGACGGATTGGCCGGACAGGCGCAGGACGCGCACGTGGTCAGGCAGGCCCATTTCTGCCATGCAGGCGGCGCTCTGAGGGTGACCACGGGCCACTGCCGCAGTATGCAGGCAATCCGATATCGCCGACGGCGATATCCCAGCCCGACCCTTTCTCGGCCTCTTACCGGATGATGAAACCGCCATCCGCAGTACCACTAACCACCACCTGCAAACACGCTGGGCCAATCCCATCTGATCAAAGCCGTCATCAATCCTGTTTCAGGGGTAAATACCCGACAAAAACACGTTTGACATAATCAACATTCAACATGCATTGGATTTTTCGGCGGCTATGAGCGCTTATGAGCGAATAATGCACAGCACTTTTCACATGAATAAGGGCTCACTTTTTGCATCACCCGAAAGGAAAAAGAGCGATCGCATTTCAGCAAGGCTGCCATAGCATGGCGGCAAAAAAAGAGCCAAACCAGGTAACCAGAAATCGAATAATAAATCCGCGTTCCCAGCATAGGCCATACAGATAACGCAATCCCATCGTTAACAAAATTTCGACGCTTGCACTTAGTCCAGCAACTCGCGTGCGAGGAAAAATGTATTCCGGGGGAACAAAGACCAAGTCCCGCAAGACAAGCATCAGAACCCAAGCACCCCAGCCTGGAAGCTGGAATACTCAAAACTGCCTTTTTCGGATCAGACTAAATGAATCGTCAGTCACAGGACTGAAACTGGGAGCCACCCATTGCGAGCAACTTCTTTGTTTAGTGAAATTAACGAAGCAACTCAGCGACAGCGTCTCGCTCTTCTTTTAATTCCTGCTCAGTTTTATTCATAAGGTTCTGACTGAATTCATTGATTTCAAGACCTTGAACGATCTCGTAATTGCCACCCTGACAGACTACCGGATAAGAGTAAATAAGACCTTTCTCTATTCCGTAGCTTCCGTCGCTGAGGATACCCATACTAACGATTTTACCGTCAGTTCCCAGGGCCCAATCGCGAATATGCTCAATTGCAGCGCTTGCCGCTGAAGCAGCACTTGATGCTCCACGCGCCTTAATAATAGCTGCCCCTCTTTGCTGGACAGTTGGAATGAAATCTTCTGTGGTCCAGGCCTGATCTACTAAATCGAACGCCGACGTACCTGCAACCAAACAGTGATGAATATCAGGATATTGAGTCGCGGAATGGTTTCCCCAAATTATCATGCCCTCTACATCTGTACTGTGCTTGCCTGTCTTCGCAGCTAGCTGAGAAATCGCCCGATTGTGATCGAGACGTGTCATTGCTGTGAATTGCCCAGGGTTAAGATCCGGAGCATTTCTATAGGCAATCAATGCATTGGTATTCGCTGGGTTTCCAACCACCAGAATTTTCACATCGCGGCTGGCGTGGGCATTCAAGGCGGTACCCTGCACCGAAAAAATTTCTGCGTTGGCCCGTAGTAAATCCTTACGCTCCATTCCAGGACCGCGCGGCCGTGCGCCAACCAGAAGCACATAGTCTGCGTCCTTAAACGCAACGTTAGGGTCATCTGTTTGGACAATGTTGCTGACTAGAGGAAAGGCACAATCTTCAATTTCCATTACGGTGCCCTTAAGCGCTTCAAGAGCAGGTGCAATCTCTAATAATTGCAGAATCACTGGCTGATCCGATCCAAGCATCTCGCCGGTTGCGATTCTGAAAAGCAGCGAATAACTGATTTGGCCTGCAGCGCCAGTAATTGCGACACGCACGGGTGTTTTCATTACGTATTCCTTTCCTTTGATTTTTGATTGAAGGGCTTTGAGAGTTAAATTCAGGGCTGCGGAGTATAGCAGAATAGGCCGTTCTGTGAGAGATAAACCTGGTTATGGAGGCCCAATTCTGGGGCTATTTGTCACCCATGCAAAAACATAGCATCACCATAGCTAAAGAAACGGTATTGATGATCTATGGCTTCCTGATAGGCGCTTAGTATTAGTTCACGGGATGCGAACGCACTTACCAACATGAGTAGTGAAGACTCAGGCAAATGAAAGTTTGTGATCATGGCGTCCACCACATTAAATTTGAATCCGGGATAAATAAAAATATCTGTTTCTCCTGAGTAAGGCAGCAGTTCCCCCGATTGTGCTGCTGTTTCCAGGCTGCGCACCGAAGTGGTTCCTACAGCAATGACTTTTCCCTCTCGCGCTCTACATGCCTGCACTGCTTCGCAAACTGTAGCGTTTACCTCTATTCTTTCACTGTGCATTTTATGTTCAGTAATACTGTCCACGCGCACTGCTTGGAAAGTTCCAGCACCCACATGCAATGTAAGGAAGCTGGTAGCAATTCCTTTTAACGCGATCGCCTCTAGAAGTTCGGCATCGAAATGCAGTCCAGCGGTAGGAGCAGCAACCGCGCCTGGAGTATTTGAATAAACTGTTTGATAGCGTTCTAAATCTGTATCAACGCCTGCACGTTGAATGTATGGAGGAAGTGGCATGTGACCGAATGCCTCAATCAATGTAGATATGCCTCCTTCTGTCAGGCTGTCGATCACAAAGAATTCTCCTTCTCTGCCCGCAACTTTTATGTGAGGCTCTGTACCAGGAATTTCCCCTGGCCGACGCAGCAGGTGTAATTTAGTGCCTGGTTTTGGTGATTTACTTGCTCGCATTTGCACCAACGCCCGTGTTTCATCAAGCAAACGCTCAAGCAAAATTTCAACTTTTCCGCCAGACTCTTTCTGTGCAAAAATCCGAGCAGGAATCACTTTAGTATCATTAAAGACCAGCAAATCCCTCGCATCGAGCAAATCCACGATGTTAAAAAATTTACTATGAGCAAATTCCCTTCTTTTTATATCAACACTTAACAATCGACTCTCCGACCGTTTAGCGACAGGCTGGTCAGCTATCAGCCGGGGCGGCAGGTGGTACGTGAAATCGCTTAGCTTCAATGGATTAGTGACAGTCTTGGTTGATTTGGAGAGCATTCAGGAAAACGCACTTCAATTGCCCTCTTTCAGGCAATTGATATAATGCGTCGCGTGCCAGAATCGCTGGCTTGCAGCAGCTACAGGAGTATGCATGACATAGCAGCTTGAGTCGAGATTGCTACCGCAATGATATCAGCGTGGTGGAATTGGTAGACACGTCGGATTCAAAATAAGCAGGCTGTTTTGTATTCCAGGCAAAATCTGTAAGCTTGCACTCAGTGCCAGAGTGATGAAATTGGTAGACATGAGGGATTCAAAATCCCTTGTCCTCGAGGACGTGCCGGTTCGAGTCCGGCCTCTGGTACCATCTTCCTTCCGTTCTAGACCCAACGGATTATTTTCCACCTTAGATCCTAGGGCCTGTTCATACTACTTGAGTGATCTCTGTTGTGACTAAAAAAGCGCCAATTGAGGCGCGAGGAGTGTAGTTTGGTTATTCCAAATGAGCGACGATCAACGACAAGTGGCGCTTTTTTAGCCGCAACCTGAAGGGCTAGGGTCATTTTTGCGCCCCGCTTCGTTATGCTCAAAGCACTCACTATGTTCGCGGGGCAGGCTCTCAATCTTTTGTATATATCTATATACGGTGCCCTTTCTGCCTTGCTGAGCGCAAAAATGCCCTCTAGCAGAGGCCACTCAAGTAGTGTGAACAGGCCCTGGAAAAAGCCTTGGGATACACCTGCGATACAAACTTAAGAAACTTCCCTCAACTGTGAGTAATCCGGGTAGTCCCAAAAAAAGCTACTCTGGGCATCACCTCTGAGACCAAGCACTTCAGTCAACAGCAGCCTATGGATTGTGGTAAATCTTCTGCTTCTTTTTAGCCCTTGATGAAGATCACAGAGGGTCACAAAAGAGTTTTAGGGCATCTCTAAAAATGCGCTTTTTCTGCGGTAGTATCGTTGGCGACGTACTCGCAGACCCAAAGCACTCACTTCGTTCGCGGGGCCAGCTTTCCTCATGTATGGCTTATACACTGCGGTGCTGCGTGCGCCGCCGCCTCACTACCATAGAAAAATCACTATTTTTAGAGGCATCCTTTAATTGATCTAACTGCCACATTCCCATGATGGGAAAGAAAACCTGCGAATCAGTATTTTCTTTATACAATTCAAAAGGATAAAAATATTTCGATCAGCATGGATGCTGGAACATTCCGCTACTGTACGTTATGATGCTTATATAAGCATCTTATATGGAACGCTTTGACATGACTTAAGAGATGGCTGTACTCGCCGCCCTCGTTCAACTGGACAAGCCCACCCGCCCCAAGATCACCGAGGAGACGGGTATCTCCGCCCAGCGGGTCAATACCGCGATCAACCACCTCAAAAACCTTCTCGATATCGGCATCTACTGGCACGGCGCTAAAAAAACCGGCTATTACCAAGTTGAGTCATGGGAGCCTTTGAAAGCGGTAAATCCATCCGCCGCAAAGCCTATGCTCTAAACCTGCACATCTATAAAACGGAGAGGATCTTTGAGTACAACGCTCTGCGTTTTAAGCAGCATTATGCCAATGAAATGAAGCGACATAACTACCGCCACAGCCTGAAGCTGGAGGGCTTTGATACAGCAACCTCTCAACCCTCAGCATGCAGTCCTGAGGAGCGTGCGGAGCGTCGTGCAGCTTTAAAGAAAAAGTACACCAAGCCGCAACTGAGTGCAGCCCGCTAGTAGGGCGCTTGACAAATATGGCACCGGCGATGATCCCTACTGCTATCCCGGTAGCAATGTACTGCAAAATCTCCTGAATATTGAGGACGATGAGGAACTGGCCAAAGCTGAAGCCGAGACGCAGGCGACGAGCAGCGCTGCTATCTGGAACCAATAAAAAATGGACTACCTGCCTTGGCGTCCCAGCTGCTGGAGTTGAATATGTCCTATTTGTCCAACATGTCGCGAACCATTATTCATTGCTTCTCAATGGAAATTTTGAGTTGTGGATAGTTTGAACTGATTAGATCTACCGCTTCGATTGTTCTTCGCCCCCACTGATTGGTCATAGCGTAAGTTTTACCATCTGCTACAAACAGTTCATCGCGCTTACAAAAATAGCGCTTTGTTTTTGGCAGCTTCCCACCTGTGTCGAGCGTCATAAGCCATTCGGCAAACTGTTCTTCATCCAACTCGCCGTCAAAAGAGATGAATAAATTTCCTCTTCTCCAGCTAACAAGACTGGCGAACTCATCAGGCTTCACGTCATTTTCAATTACGATACTAACGAGTTGTCGCATAAGGTTGCGTTTGTTTAATCGAGGATATTCCTGGCCGTTGACAGTCAGCATCGTCTTTTCCGAAATAATGTCGATCGGATCCCTCAGCAAACGCTGTATATGCTGTCGTTCTCGAATCCCTTGATCGGCAAAGGTCGTCTTTTGCAGGCGCTCAATACCTGAGCCATTAAGTTCGTATATGGGCATCAGTCTACGCCCAGAGCTTTTACAACCGCATCAACCGGGTCTGCATAAAAGCTGGTCTGGAATTTGGTAAACAACTCAGCAGGGATGCTGGGAATGTCTGCTGCGCTACTCATCGGCAAAGTAACCTTTTTTGCCCCTGCATCGAAAGCGACCTGCAAACATTCCGCGATGCTTTCTACGGGCGTCACATTGCCGCCCAAACTCATGTCACCAAGAACAACCATCTGGCTTTGAACAGGTTTACCAAGCAACCCGGATGCAAAGGCCACCAAACTGGCAAGCGCCAAGTGAGTGAAGGGCCCTGTGTTCTGTAGCTCTACAGCGTGGATATGAAAATCATGATCCATCACATGCGTGCCCGCACTCATGCGAGAGGAGTTTGCCTTGAAGTAATCGAAAGCAATCTTTACCTGCTCCTTCGCTGCACTGGAGTTCCATAAACCAGAGGTCTGAAGCTTTCCAGACCCTTTTGTCACTTGAAGCTCAAGCCTGTAGAGGCCAGGCATGCCCTTATTACTCAACCCGATGGTATGCATAAATCCTGGCTTGCCTGGGCCTTCGGGAATCAGCCCTGCCCCTCTCTGTTCCTGCACAGAAACAAAGTGCTCTTCCAGCGTTTCGTTGTCGATATAGCTGAAATGCACATCGTAAAACTCCATGCCGCCAATCTTCTTTAGCTGTTCTTTTACTCGTCGACGTACTTGAAGCGCATACTCCAGGCATTCACGTACATCGTCTTTTTCAAACTGGCCGTGGGGATACAATAATTTGATCAGGCCGGATACGGTTTTACGAACAGCAATAACATCTCGCTGATTAAGGTTATTACCCAGTTTGAAATACTTATCGATGGCATCGGCAAAACTGCGTTTGCGCATTTCACGATAAAACTCCGCCAGGTAGTCGACAATCAAACCGTATTTGTTCGTGAAGAACTCCGGCCGCATTTTGGGGATCTCCCATCCGGGGATGTAGGCATGAAAGCGGTCGAAGAAAGCCGAGTCGATCATGGGCTCCGGGAAAGCGGCCAGCAAGTGGCTGGTTTTCACCAGGGACTCGACACTTTGGTTGATGTTCCCCACAAAAACCATAGAGGCGGACGCCTCCATCTGCTCGCGACCACGAGCGAAGGAGCCTGAGGCCATAAAGTCCTTCATAATCTGGACACCGTCTTTGTCCTTGAAGGAGATTCCCGCCACCTCATCAAAAGCGACCAGATCCCAAAGCCCAACGAGACCGATACGCCCTGTGCTCATGTTGTAAAACAGATTGGCAACCGTGGTTTGACCACCAGAGACAAGAATACTGTTAGGCGAACACTCCTTATAAATATGGCTTTTACCTGTACCACGAGGGCCTAACTCGCAGACGTTGTAGTTGTTCTCAACAAACGGGATCATGCGCGCTAACAGGTGCCACTGAACATCCATATCTAATGCCGTTGGCTCCATGCCAATAGAGCGGATCAAGGCCCCACGCCATTGCTCTGTAGTCAGAGCAGTGCGACCAGTAAACAACTCATCCATGTTCATATTGGGCATTTGGATTGGCTTGAGCAGCGTCACGCCGAATGGAGAGGCCGACTGCCCCTCTTCATGAAAATAGCTGAGCGTAGCGATCACCCAAATACCGCCAACCAGCAACTTCTCGTATTCTTTGACAATGCCAGCGGATATTTCAGCATTCTTAATGCCTAAGTTGCTGAACGAAGCCTCATACTTATCTTTTTTCTCATTGAGCCTTACTGTCACCCGGTCGATGACCTTATAGGTTCCGCGTTCTCTGACCAGTGACTTAACTTTTTCGGCTTCATCTGGCCGTACATAGTTCTCTGCCAGTACGGTTTTGACGTTGCCAAGGCCCTGCTCAATGACATCGGGATCATCTGAGGCACAATACATGCCCAGCAGGTACTCCAGCACATAGACTGGAACGTTGGCACCTTCCTTAATCAGTTTTGTGAGATCTTTTCGAACAACACGTCCTGCAAAATTGGCATTCAGTAATTGGTCTAGATCAGTATCGCTGGCGTTTTCCATAATACGGCTCGCGTGTGCCTCTTTTAATAGGGCACCTCTAAAAATGCGCTTTTTCTGCGGTAGCATCGTTGGCGACGTACTCGCAGACCCAAAGCACTCACTTCGTTCGCGGGGCCAGCTTTCCTCATGTATGGCTTATACACTGCGGTGCTGCGTGCGCCGCCGCCTCACTACCACAGAAAAATCACTATTTTTAGAGGCACCCAATAGTCTTTAGATGAACGTCTATTCTGATTTCTCTCCATCCAAAAAGAGTCAAAAGAAATCGTCGGTAAATGCAAGGTCAATAGTGACCTTGTAACGCTCAAGCTCTGTATTTAAGTCTTTGTCTTTAATAACCAAAAAGTAGTCTTTATTGCGATCATAATGGGTACCGGACAAGGACAGTTTCACCTGTTTTACCCGCTCGCTCACAGAATCCGTCGCACAGTCAAACGTGGTGACCTCCTCACTGGAAACCCTTTGATCTCCGTGGTAAATAGCGGCAGATACCGTTACCGGCAATACCTGATCACTGACAGCCTCGGTCTGCATCAGGTCAAAGCGCTGAATATTGTTCACCATTTTTAGGGATGACTTGGTTGAGATCACACCAACCTTGCGCTTGGTTCGCTTCTCTGCTTTCTCGCCCCTTAACTGTTTAACCGTCAGCACCGGAACAACAATTTCCTGGGGCATGACGCCGCCATGAACGAACCTTGCTCCCCCGACAAAATGGAAACGGTTAGCGCCTTTGGGGATCCAGAACTCGGTATCTGACCTGGTGCCCGCAGTATTTCTGGTGGAGCCATGCCAGGCATCTTTGGGCTCACCTAGTCCATGGCCTATGACGTAGCGTTTCTTGCTCTTTAACGCTGTCGAGGGCTTATCAGCCAAAGAGGTTCTATCGGCCTGTTCCAGCTTGCTCTGTTGAAACAGAAAACCATGGTCGGCAGTCACTAATACTGTGGACGTGTTAAAGTGCATCAGGATTTTTCGGGTAAGCTCCGTCAGTTCCTCTATCGCATGATCGACGGCCATAAAGGTTTCTGATTCTGTCGATAAGCTATCCCCGCGCGCATCAACAACATTGTGGTAAACATATACCAGGTGTTGGTCCCGAAGCGCTTCGCGGCCTTCATCACGGGACCACTCTTTCACTTGCTCAGCAGTAACGGCGATACCGCCATGGGTTGATAAAATTTTGTTTCTGGACGCGGTTCCTTTTGTGGACTGCCCATCGACAAATACATCATCACCGTTGCCATCAGGGTATTCGATGCTTTCATGGGGCAGTAATGAGGCCATGCCCAAAGTGGTATAACTTGGAACAACCCCTAATTGTGAAGTTAGGGAAGCCTCGCTATAGCGCTTCTCATTAATACGGTCTTTGAGCTCTACCGCAGCCTCGTAACGAAAAGCATCGCTAATGATAACTACCCGTCGTTTCCTTTGTGATTTGCTGGCAGAAGATTGATTTACAACCGAGTGGACATGTTTGCTATAGAAATCCTGTTGATTGGGAATATCTGCTATTTGCCAGCTACTCAGACGCGCCTCAGACTCAATCCTGTCTCCCCAGTTTTTGGCCAGGTTGTCGATAAACCAGTTGGCATAGCACTGCTCAACCTCGTCATCGAGTTCTTTTAAAATTTCGACATGCGCCCGCTGGGAGGCTTCACAATAATGCCGGTAGGCTTTGTCAAACTGGTACAGATCTGTTTCATACGCCTTGTACAGTGCCTCACAGGATTCGAAATGAAATCCGGATTCATGACTCAAACGAAGAGCAAACAAGTCAATTGCCGAGGACAGCGCTTTGTATATAGTGCGGTATTTTTTCCTCGGCGCGTCATCTGTGTGTTTGGACGCCCAATAACCATCCAGCCTTGAAGAAATCACTTCTTCGAAGACTGCAAGATCTCGAGTGGAGGCTTTGGGAATAGCCCGGGTTAAGTCGACAATGACTTTCTGCTCTACAGCTTCGAAAGTGGCAACATCAGCGAGATGCTGAATATCATAGGTTCCCAGCTTCTCCTTTACACGCAGCGCTTCAGCAACCCATGCGGAGACAACATCAAAGCTCCTGTAGTAACGGGAGCTATCTCGCCATCGAGAAAGCAAAACTCTGGAGGTTGCTCTGGAAGTTGCCGAAGAAATCACCAGCTCAGATGCCCAATTCGGAACATCGCTAATGCTTTCGCAAAACCCCGTCGTCAACAAGCGGATCAGGAAATGTCCAAATCTGAACGGCTCGTCTCCTCCCAGCTCTTCAGCGGTCGCCGGGTAACCTATTTCATCCTGTAGTGCGGATACAAAAGCCGGTGTTAAACCATATTTGTCCAGCTCATCCAGTAAGCCAGGACGGTGCTCCAAGCCTACATCCTCTCCAACGGCCTCGTCCGCTAATGCAAGCAAAATATGCTGTATATCATGACTTTCTGCTTTGGCCACTACCGCAATCATCGCCAAATCCAGGTCTGTTTCAGAAAAGCCCGGCGTAACGAACTTCTGTAAAGAGGCTAACCGCGCTTTACTGGCCAGAAACTTGTCGCGTTTAGCCAGATGCTCGCGCAGGCTTTGGATGTGTAACCCCAGTTCGTTGAATATGATGGAAAACCGATCGGCATAAAAACATCTGGAATACAGCTTCATATCCAGCAGCCAATCCTTTTCTACGTCAGGTTCAGGGCATGGGAAGTAGAGCAGGTATTTACCCTCGGTATCTTCCAGTTCGAGCTTGAGCTTTACACCCAACGCAGATTCAGACGCCATATTGATGATGTTAATATCAGGGAGGCTCAATTCTCCCAAGTCATCAGAAAATGACTGCTCAGGGTCGTACCAAAAAACCAACCGGTTATTTTCCTTGAAAAAGGCCTGTTCCAAGCTCTGTTCAAGCTGCTTTACCTCCATTGATCACCACCTGCGCCGATCAGTCAACGGGAATACATCATGCACATCGATTTATTGCCCGCTTGTGGGGGCCGCCGGAGTAACGGACTTCGACAGGATCTCGACGATTGACTTTTGATTAGACAGATCGCCTTCAACCGCAGGCGCATAGCCCGTGGATTGCGGCGAAAATATGCAACTGGCCGCCTGCAACAAGACCGCATCACGCACGCCTTCATCACCGGAGGCTTCAACCAGAGCAGAATGGGTCATTAAGGCATTTTGCCTGTGCTTGTTCACAATCGCATTGTGCTTATGATTCAAAAAGTTCTTTGCCGAGAGAAACAACATATAAGCCATAACGAAAAATATCAGAAATTTGCTGATTGAAAGCTGAACGGCATCGTATGTACTTTCAGGGCTTAACGCGGGTATTTTGTGAATAAACAAGCTAAGGACTGCATACACCCCTAATCCAATGGCTAGTTTTATGGCAACGCCCTGCCATTTAGTAGCTTCTTCAGTATGGTGCTCATATTCTGCATTAAAATGAGAAGCCTGCTTGGTGACACCTTCTTCTGCTGCAACTCTGCGAATTTCATCCAAGACAACTTTTGCACTGGCTTCATGCTCACCCAGCTTGTTCGCCGTTTTTTCCGCTTCATCTTTAATCGCTTGCAGAGTCGATCTGGCATCTGAATCAAGCCTTTGAAAATCTGCTGATCGATGCAGCGAGTAGGAAATATACGGGTGCAATGCCTCGAAGGTTGGTTGATATGCATTACTTATGTTAGTTATTAATGTTGTTCTCGCAGCGGCGGGGTCTTGCTGGCTAGGCTCAAAATCAAGGATTTGCTTAAACAGCACATAACCATTATTGGCCTGATTCCTTATCGCAGTTAATACATTATCCGGAAAGTCTTGCAGTGCTGTTTCCGACAATCGCTTAAAGAGATCGATCAATTCTTGAGCCGGCTCAACCACTTCACTGAAATTAAGCTTTGTACCCAGCTCATCTTCCCTGGGGAGTTGATTAATATGGAACTCCTGCACTCTTAAAAGAGACGCTCTCGCCTCCTGATACAACCCTTCACTCTGTTTCATTTTCTATCTCCTAAAGGAATATGAGCAAATTGCTTAACCATGATTTCCCACGTCATCAGCAAGGCATCTAGCAGGCCCTGGGTATAATGCTCTGTCTGATCTTCACCGAAAGATTCCAGTGTGTAGCTATAGAGAGCGGCATCATCGCAGGCTTTTTCACAAAGCCGATAAGAACGGGGCATGGATAGTCTATTTCAGCCCTGCTTTTTTACGGGCAAATCTGTGTAATTCATCGCGTGACATACTCAGAACAGGGCTTTCTTCCCCGCTTTTCAGTGCTTGAATCAGTGCTTCACGTTCAGCGCGGTCTTCCTGATCCTTGCGGATCAAGTCACGAATATAATCACTTGCGCCACCATAAAGGCCGCTTTTCGCTTGTTCTTCAATCCAGCCTTTCATCTGATCGGGCACGGATACTGTAACGGTTGCCATCATTAACCCTTGCATTGATTCCTTTGGGTGTTGTAGCAGATTTTCTTAAAAATTAACAATATTTCTTAATAAGTCTTATCGTTATAGGCTATGCAATGTTCACTACAGGCGCTTTGCCTGTCACGGCTTTAACCTCAGCCAACAGGTCGCCAAACTTGCCGTAATTCACTTTGACGCCATCGTCGAGGTCCAGTGTGATGCGCTGGTCGGCGTAATGGCGGAGTTGTTCGTCAAAGCGGCCCAGTTCGGCTTGTTGTCTGTGAAGCTGGGCGATTTGTTTTTCCAGTTTCTTGATTTCCGCCGTGCTGTCGCTGGCTTCCTTATCCTTCTCCAGCTTGTCCACGTAGGCGGACAGCTTCGCCGTGAGGGGAATCACATATTCAGTACGCATTCTGGCCAGGGTGCCTTCGTTATAGCGGTGCAGGTAAACCAGGCACTGGAAGGCTTTTTGCTTGCCACTGCTGAACAGCCAATAAATGGGCCGCTTCTTGTATGTTTGCAGGTGGTCTTTGAAGAACTTATCGCTCAGATAACGGCGAATAGTATCCCGGCTGCCTTCACCTCTTTTCGGTGAGAGATTTTCGGCCAGGAAAGAAAGGTTTTGCTCCAGGTGAGCGCTATCCCAGGCAACGCCAATAAACTCCTCCAAGCGATTTGCAGCGTCATCATCGAACCATTCCATACTGGTCAGTGGAACAATACCATCATCATCTGCTGGAAAAGTGACGTACTGACTGGCATCAAAGCCCTTGTTGCCGCTATGGGCGTAGATAAGACCAGGCTCATCCAGGCTATAACGCCCCATCATGCAGCCGATGGCATAGGAGACTATCTCATTCAAAGTGTCTGATACTTCTCTTTCCTCAAGCTCACTTAAATTTCCATCTTTATCGTATCGATAAAACAGATTTCCACTAATTGTTACGTCGTTTGGCGACAATGTAGGGTCTATACTTTTCTCAACACCATATTTTTTAACTATTTTGGAATTTAAACTATTCTCTATATCTGTTAACTCTTTCACCATCTCTCGTTTATGTGCTGTAAACAAAGAGACATACTCTTCTAGGTCATTACTAAGCCAGTCTGAGATTAGTCCTAGATATCCCCATGATATCTCATAAAAGTTCCAATCTTCCCTCGCTTTATCAACTGCACTTTCAACATCCAGCTCTATCTCTGGCATGCTTTTAAAAGGAAGCTGTGCTATGTTTCCAACTTGAAAATTTAGAGTAGGATTCATCATTCTCATCAAATAAAAAGCAACTTTAGAACATAAAAAGCCTACCACTTGATTCAACAACTCTTTCGGAGGAAAGCTGGAAGAGCCACCAACATCGAATATAAAACCTGGGTCTGATCTGCGAACACCAAGATAGGAAGAGCTGACAAACGACCATGTAGCGCTCGGTTTAAAATAGTGTTCTCTGTTTATCACACGACCATTTGATCCAACTTTTACTCCAGGTGTATTGTCAATGTAGTCGCAAATAACCTGCCCATCATTTTCAAAATTTACTAAAAACTCATTGTTTCCATACCATTTCCTATAGCTTCCGCCTTTATTGTATGGAAACCATTTCGTCTTGGATGAAAGAGCGTCCTCTTTGTCACACGAATCAAATTTTGTTTTCTCGATATCAACCTCAAACCATCGCCTCAAGAACATATCATTGTTCGTAGTTGCCATACCCTGCCTTGGATATGCTACATCTCCGATCGTTTGAGTATCGGTAAATACACTTCTAACGCTGTCACCCACCCAGTAGGCTACCGGACTTCCCGGAATTTTTCTGAACTCATCTTGGGCGGTCTCAAAGAACCAAACACAATCGCGGTTGCGGATAGCCTCCAGCGTTTTTGGTGCCTGAGCTTCTGAGCCACGAAATTCTGATAGTCTAATGTAGCAACCCACCCGCCCATCTACATGTGACTTTTGCAGAGTGAATGCACAAATCGGCACAGTCGCTCCCTCAAAGCCCGAGTATTCCAACTGGATGAGCGACGTAACTGTTTCTTGGTCAATCAAACGAGTTCGCAAATGCTCATGGGTAGAAATAAACATCCACACGAATGGTGACATAACTCCCAGGTGACCCTGGGGTTTGCTGAATTGAAGATCACGCGCAATAAATGCCGAAAAGAAGTCTTTCTCGTAGCCGTCGTAATAATCCTTCAAGTACTTTTTGAGTACCGCTGAATGATACTTGCTCCCCATATACGGCGGATTCGCCACCACCGCGTCATACTGCACCGCCAATATCCCGGCCTGCTGCATCAAGAGTTCCAATTTCTTGAGCGCCCCCGATACAAAAAGGTCCTGGCTTGTTACTTCACTCAACCGTTTTAATGCTGGCAACTTCTCCGCCAATTCCTCAGGCACCTGGATCAACGAGCCAAATGTAGTCGCCTGCTCGAACAGTCGTTTTAATTCCGTAAGATCACCTGCCTTCAAACCATAGTGAGTGAGCCCCACTCCTTCAATAATCTTTTCAGGGTCAAAGGCGGTGCTATCTTGCAGCGCCATCACGTTAAGTTTTACGCCTCGCCCAAACAGTCGCCGGTCGTCTGCGCGGGCTTTCATCATTAAAGCGAAACCACTTAGCTGAGCGGCGCGTTCGTCGATGTCGAGGCCGAAGAGATTTTTCTCAAGAATCAGTTGCGCAATGTCGCGCTGCCGATAACCACGCTCCAGATAGATTGCTTTGAAAAGGTCATAAGCCTCCACCAGGATATGCCCCGAACCACAGGCGGGGTCAATCAGGGTCAGCTCCTCTGGATTCAGGCTGGCTGGCGTAATGACTTTAAGCTGTGCGTTGACCTTTTCAGTCTGTTCGGCTGGCTCAATGTAATACTCCATCTGCCCTTTTAATGGCGAATCAGGATAGGTTGCCAGCCATTGTGCCCCCAGCGAGTTCTGAACCATGTACTTCACAATCCAGTTTGGCGTGAAAAGCTGGGTGGCCGCCGGAATGTCTTCCGACTTCACCACTTTGCCAATGACCTCGTCTTTTTTCTCTGAGATATAGAACTGGTAGAGCCAGCCGATGATTTCGATATTGGCCCAGTCTTCTTTCGGAACTGCATCCACCAGTTCACGAATCAGGGAATCGGTTTTTGTCAGGTTTTCTGGCAGCAATAATTCAGTGGCGTCATCTACCGGCTCAAACAGGAATGGCATCGCCTGATGGAGTGCGTGGCATTGAGCCAGAAGCAATTCGCGGTAGAGTTCTTCATCTTTGCCGCCATCGACCTTTAAATCACGCACCTTTGCCTGATCTAACCCCGAAAGTTCTATTTCCAAACAGTCTTCAAGGATTTGGAAACCCGCTCCTTCATCAGGATGACTCAATACTCGCCTGCCGTGCCCCAAATAGTCGTGAAGCTCCATATAGCGAATGGCACAAAGACGGTTAAACCAACTGTAAGCCACCTGTTCAATGACAACATTGAGCCCCTTTTGACGGATAAGCTGAACCAGATCAGCACGGGGCTTGGTAATAGCGGCAGGGAAAGGTCTGCCATCAATCAACGCAATATCGCCCTTTATTTCGACCGAGTGAATCTCGCTCTCTGTAATTCCATATTTCGCCGCCTGCTTGGTGACTGCGGCAATAAAATCGGTGCGGGCCTTGGGTGCGTAGGCTTTTATGTTGTTGGTATTCATGTGGGTTTATTTACCTTTTCCATGGGGCACCTCTAAAAATGCGCTTTCTCTGCGGTAGCATCGTTGGCGACGTACTCGCAGACCCAAAGCACTCACTTCGTTCACGGGGCCAGCTTTCCTCATGTATGGCTTATTTTATTGGCGAATTCGAACACGTTTATCACTGCCGATTGCCGACTTGAGTTCTGACTGAAGCGCCTCGATAAACTTATCAACATCAGACTCCGACTCCAGGTACACACTATCGCTGACTTTGTTAAACACACTGCTCACCGCGACTTCAACAACGGCTTTGGGTGTAGAGAGTGGCTTAGTGATCGGCGGTTCTTTTGGTTGTTCTTGCTCAGACTGGCCAGTGCTTGTTTCAGACGACTGATCTTGCTCGGCTTTAGCCGCTCGCTCAGCCTCTGCCCGCCGTTCTATTTCAGCCTGAACGGCTCTTTCCAGATCGTACAGGCCATCATCCAAATGCTCATCGGCTGTTTCATTTTGCAGCATATAGATGCCAGAGATACTGGTCTCCGTTTCCAGGTCTGTCTTGACCAATTGCAGGGGGCGCAACAATTTGTTGCTTAACTCAGGGGTTGCAATGCCACTCTTTTCTATCTCGCCTGCAAGCTGCTGAATTTTTGCATCTACGCGCTGGAGTGCATGCGTGCGCTTTTCTGTGAGTATTGCTTCATTAATACCCTCAACGGTACTGACTAACCCGGCCACCTTGCACAACAGGCCATAGGGTGATTCTGCCGATTCAATCGATTGAAGCGCAGCCAAAGCGGTCTTGGCCTGATCATGCTTTTCAAGGGTCTGCTTGTTTTTGTCAAAATGACGCAACGCCTGCTGTAATTGCCTACAGGCGGGAATCTGATTAGTGAAAAACTCGTGCAGGTCACGATAGTCTTCTTCCAGGTTCAGATAGTCGTTTTTCTTATCGACGACATTCTTAAAGAAATCAAAACTGTCATCATTGCTGAGCAGTCGTTCCAGGGTCAGAATTGACTGCTCAATAACTGACTTGCCCGGAAAACGGCCAACATCGGTTTTGCTTTTGTAGGATTCCAGATTGTTCAGCCATTCGCTGAAGTGCCGAGTGTAGAACGCAAACAGTTCTTTCTCCGTCGCTGGTCCCATGGCAGAAAACAGCTCTTGCGTCAGGTTTCGCGCTTGTTTGAGAACTGCTTCATCTGTTTGGCGCTTTTTGATGATGGATACTTCGCGACGGCGGCGAGAGTTTTGCAAAGGTTCCAACGCTTCTTTGACCGGCAGTGTTCCCCCCGACATCTGCAAAGAGATTCTGCCTGCGGATGCTAACCTGCCCACGATTAACAACACCTCGGCATCGGGCCACCCAAAGGGCCGCCCGGAGAAACGATCAACAAGATCAGACAACAGGATTCGATCATTGCCAGAGGCTCGAAGGCTGATGTATTGCTCGACTTCTCTGGTCGCCTGGGGGTTGCCCTGCTCACCATCGAGGGACAAACCCAACTGCCCGATATCGTCTGCCGTGAGTACGGCATTCAGTTCGCGCCAGGGTTCCTGCTGAAGCACCTTCAGGTAATTTAACTTGGTGTAGGTATTCTGCAGCAGATACTGGCAGGCCTCATTAAAGAGCGTGAGTATATTGCCGGATGTCAGATTAAGCTGCTGCCCCAGAGCGTAGACATCTGCACTCAACAGCATTTCCTCCATGCTACTGCACAGGCGCTTTCTTCGCTCCTGGTTTTCGCGGCCTCTATCAGCCAGGATGCGACTGATGTCTGCCTGAGAGCCATCATCGTTCAGGCGAATAAACTTATTGGTTTTTAACCAGGTTCGCAGCTCTGAGAAGAATTGCTTATCGTCTGGTAACTTAATGAGTACCAGACCCGCTTCACCTTCGGCGCTTTTGTTGATGCAGCCAGCTTCTGAGTATTGGCCGTAGTCGGTATCCAGCGGGGAGATCACTTCTACCCGCAGGTCTGCCTCATAGCGACCGTCCAGTGTGTGACCATCCAGATAGCGACCGATACCGTAGTCCATTTTATTGATCGGGTATCGAAACTTGTTTTTGTCTTTCAAAAGATCCTTATATATCAGGCTGCTCAGTTCTTTATTCTCTTCCGAGCTGGCTATATCTGTGGCCTTGATCTTCTGGGTAATATCCCTCTCTTCGTTGGTTAGAAACAGGAATTCATCCCCATTACGGGTGATCAGGCTTTCCTTTTCCAGCCTTTGCAGACTCTCTTCAATACGCTTACGCAGAGCCAACTTGTCTTCATCAATTTGCTCAATGGATAAGGTGACCAGGTTATCCAATGTGCCCTTTACCAGGTCCACATAGCGGATCATGAAAAGGGTGCGCAGCATCTGAACATCAAAATCATCCAGCGTGGGGTTATCGCTGGCCTGATCAATGGTGCGCTTTACGGCGGTATCAAGAAACCCTTCCACGGAGTTGTAGAAACGGTGCATGGACACGAGCGCCCCCAGGTGCTGCCCGGCAATCTGGTTGGCCGCCATCTGGAAGGCATCCAGCATAGAGCGCTCACCATAGGCCAGATGAGCACCGGTAGCCCCAACTTTACGGACCTCTTCGAAGACCTTCTGCACTAATTGGAAATGGTACGGAGCGAAGGGGTAATTATTGACGAAGCTTTCGGGGCCGTCGTAATTGGTTAAAGTTGGCCCTGAGCGGTCGAAGGTAATTTGTTCTTGAGAATATCACCCTTTTGGGCGAATACGGCTTGCAGCTCAGCGGCAGCCTCAGGTGTTTTTCGCAATAGGCGCTTCTGAATAACTTCATCGGTATTCGAGCTGGAAAGTGACAAGCGGGTTTTGAAACGTCCGGCAATTTTGGAAAAATCGTTTGCCTTGGATGAGGAAAGCTCGCCTAATACGGCATCCATATCGGCCTGAGAGGTGACGATTATCCAGGCCCTTCCCTTACAGATGGTGCCCAGATTCTCGGTGATGGTTTGCAGCGTTAGCATGAGTTTGGTGTCACTGCCGATAAACTGCCCCACCTCATCCACCAGGAATAAAATGCGGCGCTGGGCGTCCTGGCTATCAAGATACTCTTTTACCCAGTGACAGAAATTCTCAACGGACACACTGAAGGTTGCTTCTGATCCCTCAAACCATTTATGTGCTGCATCAGGGGACAGACCCAGCGCGTCGGATAATGCTTTCTCGACATCATCCTGATAAAACGGGTAGCCATCGCGCTCTTCTATCCAGCCAGTCCATTCCACTCGATTGATTAAAGGCGGATTTAAAGGCCCCATACACACCTTTCTGCGCAAGGTGCCTTTCCATATGTGCGATGTGGGGATGGTCACCGCTAAAACCCTGGTGTTCATTAAAGACTCTCAGGAAGACGTTCAGGATTGGGTTGCCTTCATCATTCGAGCTGGCTTTTGAGTCAATATTGAACAGGATGACATCCGCATGCCCGCTAACCGCTTTATCAATATCGGCGCGGATCATTGCATCACTGATTTTATGTTCATCGAAAAACTCAACAGCGCTTCGCTCAGCGCCCTGGGCATCCCGTGCAACTTTATTTGCCAGTATGTAAGAAAGGGTTTTCAGGAAATGGGATTTACCAGAGCCAAAGAAACCGGAGATCCAGACCCCAACCCGATTGGCAATGGAGGGATCGTCTAAATCGGTGCTGTAAGATTCGAAGAAATCACGGAAGTGCTTTTCCAGCTCGTTGGTGACAACGTATTCATCCAGCTCCTGATACACCGTTGCATCATCATCCTGGTCGGCCTTGACCACACCGTTAATTGCACGATCTAACGGCTTAGAAAACAGGTCTTTAATTGTCATTAAACTCACCTCATCCATTTTTGTTTTCACTGCGCGACTTGCTGCGGGTTCAGGGCACCAGCTTAAATGCGCGATAGTAATTGTTACTTGGTATCTTTCCGAACAGGCTCATAGTCTGGCCGGTATAGTGGCCAGGATAGAACAACACTACAGGCTTGTGCCCCAAAAGCGAGTGCAAACTGTTTAACAGGTTATGCGCCCTCAGCAACGGCCAAACAGACCCTACGCCTGATATGAATATGATGTCTTGCTCATTGGCATTGCTGCTTTCAACCAGGTAGGGTGCGAACTTGTCCATATGCAATGGTCCTTTAAGGGCTTTTAACAAAGCTTCATCGCCCTTTTCTTTCTGCATTTGGACGGCTTTTTCGACAAAGTTGCGATCTCCCAGATAATCCACCAGGCTTTGCAGCAGGTTGATATTGACCACCTTGAGATGCGAGTGCTTTTTTTCCAGCATGCCTTGCAATAAAACGAGATACTCCCTCACTTCCAGCTCTGACTCTGGCTGATAATCAAAAATCCAGAAGCCTATTTCGTTTCCCAGGCCCTGCCCCTGTAAAAATTTCTCAGAGAGTATCCTCTCCGGAATCTGGTTAAGCCGCTGCTGTAATCGTTGCTCCATAATTGCTCTCATTGTCGTTAGGGTGCCTCTAAAAATAGTGATTTTTCTGTGGTAGTGAGGCGGCGGCGCACGCAGCACCGCAGTGTATAAGCCATACATGAGGAAAGCTGGCCCCGTGAACGACGTGAGTGCTTTGGGTCTGCGAGTACGTCGCCAACGATGCTACCGCTGAAAAAGCGCATTTTTAGAGGTGTCCGTTAAAGCAAGACCGTTAACTATGCATTGCCCCTGTAGGACACTTCCATACACTGTCTGATGCGCTGTTTACAGGTGTCATCCAGCATCGCTCTGATCTCTGGCCGTATAACCACATGTTGAAGCTTTAGGCTTCTGGTATTGTTTAAATACCCCATTTCGGCCAACATTCTGAACACTACCTGTCGCATTTTTTTCTTTGACGATTGTTTCCAGTCATAAATATTGGGATCTTTGTGTGCACAGTCTTCCAGAAAATCTGCCCATTGGAATAGCTCCAAATTCTCTGCGTGAGTCACATAAGCGTCACGCATCACACGCTCCATAAACTCGACCAATAGCAGATTTCTTTCTAAGGCCGCGCAGAATGCTACCTGCGTTGCCAATTCCTCATCGCCGTCTCGAAGCGCTCTCCAGAACTCAGGCTCGATTCGCTCTAATCTTTTGCGGATAGCTTGGGCATTACGTTTAGCCGATGCTGGAGATTTTTTCTGCAGAATGTTATCCACTCGAATGGCCTGATCCCACTCCTCAGGCGTTGCTTTGTCTAACATCAATGCTGCCACCATACGGCTCTCTCTAACCATCAAGGAGCCTCCGGTGAGATCACTGTCATATTCAAAACCAGCCATGCCAACCTAACTCGGTGAACTCTGCGAAAAGAGGTGGGGGTTCAGCTTTTTGCGGTCTGACTCCAGCAATTGGATGGGATATTGAAGCTCGTCATTTGCCTCCTTTGGAGTAACAGCGGCCTGATAGCGTTGCAACGTATAGTGGGCCAGCGCTTTTCGCACTGAGAGCTGAAGCCTGCCATCGGGCATACCAAAATCTTTCTCGACCAAAGCCTTCTGGCCATCATTCAGCTTTGTGTTGGGTATCAACGTAAGCGTAATAGATTCCTGCCACTGGCTATCATCTAATGGCGAAGGCGCAGCATCGTCTGTGGGCTTTGGTGTTCGGTCTATCCTGGACAAGATAAAATCCCGAAACCCTCCGCGTTTGTGACAATACGCTCTCGCATGCCATCGAAAGCCCGTGTAAACCAAGGTATGCGGAGAAATAACTCTCTCTCCCCAGGCCGGGTTGGCCATTGAGGCGTATAGAATTCGAATACTCCCTTCACGCACAAGCTTCTGTATGAAAGTGGAGAATTCGCCATGGGGATAATGATCCGGGTCTTTCTTCAGAAGCCAGAGGGATTTAGGACAATGTAGATATTGGATGAAATCAGTTTTTGTAAGCTGCATAGAACCTATAGAAAACTTAGCTCAAAAGCCATATTTGTCTAATCGAAGTTTAAACGCTTTATCTCCCCCTTCCATAACTGTCTTGATCGACTCTCTTATTTCAGGGATATCAATAGCTCCTTCTCTTGCAATATGGCCGCGAGAAAAGTCACCAGCTATACGGTAATCACAGCAAACAACTAGCTCAGCGTCACCATTAACAACGAGGTTGGCGTTATGGCTGGAGAAGAGAATCTGTCTGCGGGTTTTGGCCTCCCAAAGTCGAGTAACAATATCAAAAATAATCTGGTTATCGAGATCATCTTCTGGTTGATCAATAATTAACGGTGGACCTGATTGATTTAATAACGTGAAAAGCAAAGCAGTTGCTTGCTGACCAGCAGAAGCATGTTCAAATGGAATATACTCTCCCTCTTTCGTTTGATAGTCGAAAGTGGTCTTATCCTCCATGGGAGTTAGGACAAGCTCAAGCCACGTTTCTGGAGTTAATTTGAGTGTGAGTTTCGCTAAATCAGTTTTTGCGAAACCATAGGCTAATAAGTTAGGGGAATCTAGGTTTTCGATATCATCAATTGATCGATACGAAAGTTCCTCCAATTCGTGAAGAGCTGAACCCCACGATGCAATCGGATCATCACTACCAGATACACTTTCAAAAAAATCGTCTATTTTCTGAGTACGCAATCCTGAGCCTTTTATCGCTGACTTTAAAAGCTCTTCGATACTGCTAATATTTGCCCCTTTTAATGCAGTGGCTCTAATGGCTCCTCCTGATAAATCTGTAAGTTTTGTGCACTGCTGCTCATAAAGGTCGCCGCGTTTTTTATGCAAATCAACCCACTGATTTCTCAAGTCGGAGAACTCTTGCTCTGGTGAGCCAAGCGCATCCATTTCCTTTGTCGCCTGGTCTATGCGCTTCGTGATCTCACCAACCTTTTCTTCAAGCTCAGAGAGCGTTTTCAGCTGAGTTTCATGCGATGATGCGGCACTTTTTGCAACATCATACTGCTGATTAAATTTCTCCTTTGCGGATTTCCATTGGTCAAACTGAACTTTAAACTCTCCTTGAAAATCTCCTTCAGAATTAACGATGCCTTTGATTGCCCCGTCTGCCTGTTGAATGAGGGAGCGGAGAGATTCTCCTTGAGATTTTAGTGCAGATTGCAGGGCCTCTAGCAAATTTAATTCCGGTAGTTGCTCGAGTTTTTCATCAATTTTTGTCGGGAATGATTCCAGCAATGAATTCAATGCATCAAGTGAATCACTTATTGCCTTGGATTCATCCTTCCACCCATCTACGAGCAAATCAGCGCTAAGGTAAAGAGGTTGCTTAGAAATGAGCGCCTGTTGATCTTCCGACAGCCCCGACAGAGACCCCCTAATCATTTTTGCCTGTTTGGTCAATGACTCAAGGTTCAAACGGTCTTCTCGGATACTATTGTCAATATTCTGCTTTCTACGCACACTGGAATAAATCTGCCGGATTTGAGACATTATTGACCGAGCTTGAGAGGATATTGAGTCTAGCTCCGTCTTTATTCCTGAACGCACAAAACGATCAAGCTCATCGACTCGAACACCAACTCGACTTAGCTGCTTTTGACTATAAGCTTGAATGGGAAGTAGTGTGCGGATATCTTCTGGGGTGCACTCCTCTAACTCACCTTGCTCTATCTTTAGCAAGATATCTCCCGAGTCAGATTTTCGACGAACCATGTGAGGTACGCCATTAACCTCAAATCGCACCTCTACCGATGCATTGTATTTAGTAAGGGTATTTTCTACTAATTTTCTTTGCCTAACTTTAAGAGACTGACCATCTATCATCTCTTCATTTTGATGCTCATCGCACAATGCCCACCGCAGGTATTCAAGAATCGTAGATTTTCCTGTCCCTCGACTGCCGATAAGCGCTGAATATTGTGGGTTGAGAGCCAAATCGAGAGGCCCCATAAACTCGCTGTTTGAAACATGAACTGACTTGATTATCACAGATGGTATCTGCGGTTCTATCTGCGAAATTCTCGATTCTTGAGCTAAGCAAGCTTGCCGAAGTGCCTCAGCTGTCGGCACAGACCATTTTACCCAGGTTGAATGCTCTCCAAGATTGACATGATCCTCTGATCGCGAATCTGAAGTTTGAAACAACGCAATTTTTTTGTTCCCATAATGAGCCACCTTGCCACTAAGAATGTTCAGGTCTCCCTCACTGGATTTCGTGATAGAGCCGTCTAGGTAGCCGCCTACACAAGGCATCGTTTTGTATTTGTTTGCGACTCCAGGCCTTAGTAAAGTGTCACTACCACCAGAAGTAACGTTTGGTAAAATGATATAGCGATTTTTAAGAAAATCGTGCTCATCCAATTTTTGCTTTAGTTGTTCAAAAGTAGTTATCGCGTCTAGTCGCTGAACTTCGGCAAACTTAGCTTCTTCATCACTCGATGGCGTAATGGCCAATACAGTCAAAACTTGGGAAAGCAAGGTATCCGGAAAATCTGAATCCAATACTAAAATAGCCTGGCATGGAATATTCAGAGTGAGTTCGATTCCCGGAAAGACTACAACCTTTTGCTCATTAGGAATTTCATCTCCTTCTGGCGTTTTTTCGGCTGCCGCAGCGGCTCGTATAAATTTTATAAAGCATAAATCGTGGTGGTCTGTTATTGCGACGCCATGAAGACCCTTTTCTCGACACGCTTTTATAAAGTTTTCTGCGTAGATTTTCCTGTCGTCATCTGATGTTGGTGAATTTCCTTTCCATGCCAAATCTCTAGGCGAATGAACCTGAAAGTCACACCTATAAAAATGTGCACCTTTGTCCATCAACATATCCCCAACTTACCTCTAATCCTCAAACTCCGCCGACCCAAAGCCCAGGACGTTACTGTTTTCCTTCACTGTTCTTTGTAGGGACTCATCAAACCCATCCTGGCTTTCAGCCTGTATTTCAACGGAGATTGAGACATCCACACCCGTCCTGGTGATGAACTGTTGAACGATCTCATCGGCGATATCCGCAAACTTCATTTTTGCGGTTAATGGGTTTATGTTTATGGTTCCGTAGAAACTTCGTTTCGCCGCTGTTTTTACTTCATCGTGGCCAGTATCATCACTCGTTGGAGGTACTTCACCTCCTCCACCTCCGGTGGTAGCAGGCTGGCCTACCGGCGATGGTTCTTCGCCGCCTGGCACTTGGACGGGCTTGCTGCGTTCAGGGTAGTCTTCCGATTCTTTCCGCTCAATCAATACTGCTGATTCATCAAGCGTAACTGATCCACCATTACCAAAGCGGAAGCCCGGGTAACGGTCTCCATCTACTCCCGGGGCGTAACCAAAAAAGTCTTCGCTATCCAGGCCCTGGGCTATGGCGTTTTTGTAGACCTGGTCGTTGATTAAACGGGGAAGATATAAATAGTGGCAGCTGTCCTGATATACCTTAAGCGCATTAACGTGCCTGGTATCGTCTTTGAAGTACCACTGATTAAGTAGATTTCTCAAGTGGATAGGCGACCACTCGGAGATTATCCATTCCTCTTCACGCAGCCTGTTCTCGATTTCTTGAATCAGATTTTGGGCATTGGTAGAAACAGAAACCGTCTCCCAATCTATTTTCTGATCGGTCGCGCTGTACTGATGCGGACACAACAGCCATTTATAGGCTTCCCTAATGACCTGATGAAGATTTTTCTCGGCACCATCGGCATTCTTTTCAGCTTGTTTAGCCGTGTACAAATCGAGATTGAGTTTGCCTTCGTTGATATCGGCCACAATCTCTTTCCAAGCGATACATGTTCGTCCGGCGTCTTTGAGGCGGCTCACCACGTCATAGTCCGGCGCCAAGAAGATTAGCCTGTTTCGCTTCTGGCGAGGCTGATCGCCGCGAGAGTGAAGAATCTTCTCGGCGGCGTCAATCGCCATGCTTGACTCTGTGCGGCTATAACCCTGGTCTAATGAAAGAACCACCAGTCTCGGGCCCGAGCCGTATTCATCGGGAACATCACCAGAAGGGGTGAACACATGAATGCCGGAAAAGATATGCTTTGAGCCAAATACTCGCTGAACACGCTGCTTCGCCTCGGAATAGAGCGCATCGTTTCCAACATTTTGCTTGCGGCTCTCCATTTCACGCCGCAAATTGGGTTTTGTATCCAGCCAAAAACGATCTTGATCTGAATAAAGATAGTGCAATCGATCCCGTAATCGTTTCAGCACATCTTCAAAAACTCCGATGGTTTGCCCCGGTTGCACCGTACCCAGCAGGATGCGTTCTAATGGGATGCCTTTTACCACCTGGTCTCGAACAGACGGAGCGCTGCCAAGAAATAGTGCACGCATGGTGCGGTGGGCTGCCTGCACACTGCCGAAGCGCGTATCGTCGCCATCGATTTGATGTGTTTCAGATCTTGGGCCATCCACCTCACGCTCAATCACCGGCTCCCACCCCTGGGGCAGATAGTGGATGCTCTTGTTACGCACCACACTGTCATCAAGGGGAATAGAGCCAGGCATAATCAGCGCATCCTGATTATTCTCGTTCCACAAACGATGGATAATGACGGCCAGGTATTGTAAGACACCACGGGTTCGCTGGAATTTATCCAGCGTTGACCAGTCTTCATATAAACGGTCAAAAATTTCCGGGTGAATGGGGTAAGAGCGACAAATTCGCTCGAAGTACGCGTTGGATTGGGTTTCTACCGGAAAGCGTTCGGCATTCT
This sequence comes from uncultured Pseudohongiella sp., assembly GCA_965198435.1. Classification (GTDB taxonomy): domain Bacteria; phylum Pseudomonadota; class Gammaproteobacteria; order Pseudomonadales; family Pseudohongiellaceae; genus UBA9145. The sequence continues at coordinate 2,643,230 of OZ240664.1, forward strand.
GGCGGTAGAAGTCTGAGAATTGTCGGCTGATTCCTTCAACCTGAGCGCGCTCACCTGCATTCTCAAACAAGCGTCGACGAACAATTTCAAAGGCTTCCTCGCTCGCCACTGGCTTCCAGACAGATTCCACGCGACCAAAGTGCTTTTCTAACGCCACCAGGGTCTTTTGACCAAAGGTGTCACCTGCTTCTGTCTCGGATTCAGGCAGCGAAGCGAACAATATCGCGTTCGGCACAGCCTTCATCGCCTCGGTCAACGCCTGGATGCACGCCAGGTTGCTCTCATAGGTGCCCGCCTTGTATTGCTTGCCTGAAGCGAGTTGGCTAAAAAACTTTTGCAGCTCGTCGATCAATACCACACAGGGCGCGGACTTCCTGAGCAACTCAGCCAGCACCTCTTTTCCTGGCGATGTGCCCTCCTTATCGCTGGCTGCTACCAGAGCGTAGCCCTCTTCTCCGAGGAGCTGCCACGCCATCTCACCCCACAGGGTATTGGCCGTAAGGCTCCCATGGTTCTTACCCTGGCTTACAGAAAGATCAATACCATCCAGAACCGCTACATTCGCGGTGGGCAAGTCATGAATTCTCGCCTCATCCAAAATAGGCGGAACGCCTGCAAGTGTATCGGTGGAAACCTTTCGGGAAGCCAAATGCAAAACGGCCAGCATGGTATGGGTTTTACCGCCACCAAAGGCCGTTTGAAGTTGAATAACGGGATCACCACCTTGGCCAGCTAAACGCTGAGCCAGGGAAACCAATAACAGGCGCATTCCCTCGGTAATGTAAGTACGAGAAAAGAACTTCTCTGCATCCTGGTATTCTGGCGGTGCAACACCCGTAGCCACCTGCGTGATATCAGCGGCAAATTCGGACTGTTTAAACGAACCCTCCAGTACGTCCTTGTGAGGTTTAGCGATTTCTCGCCAGGGCTTTAGACTCATTGTATGTATCCCCTATAATTCCAGGCCAATCTGCTCTTCGCGATGGCCTGCTTCATGCGATGCTGCCACTATCGCGTGCCAGGAACCCATCAGTTCGTTATAGGCCCTCGCGTCTTCAGCCCAATTTTTTCGCTCGCACAATGTGTACAGGTGATAAGCAAGCTGGCGTATTTGTTCGCCGCGATCGGGCATGCGAGCCAACAAAGCGCCTGCGCCGCTTTCGCCGTTTTGATTTAATTCGCGAATCATATGATGACAGGCTTCCCATATCGGCATTCGATTATCGGTTTGCGGGTTCCAGTCTTTGGGGTATTCGCTCCATTTCAGCAGTCTTACATTACCGCCACCGGACTCAATTACCCCCGCCTTATAAACACCATCAACACTTGTTCCCTTGGCTTGAGCGAGCACATTCGCTTCGCCAAATTTTCCTTTGCTCCAACCAAACTGGTTAAACCAGTCATCACAAAAAAGCGTGTCGGCGTCAAAGTTGCCACTGTCTGGGTTCAAGTATTCAGTAATGGCGCGATTAATCAAAATAAGTGCATCATGAACGTCCATTTTGCTTCCATCTTGGTTCAGCACTGATTCATATTTCGAAAAAATTGCCATTCCCGGACCAATGGATGCTTGAGCCAGGTCTACGGGAGCAATTGGCAATGTACCCTCACTGCCACCGATCATAGCATCTAGAGCCTCGGGCATTATTTGCCTCAACTCTTTTTGGAACTGCCTACGAGAAATCGATTCAGCTTGGATACTTCTCTTTTCACAAACCAAAACAATAGAGGATGCAAGAGCGTTAGCACCTATACCCCTTATTCGATTTGCCAGCTCTGTACGCATTGGCCAGGTGCCCGAAATTATAAATCCAGCATCAACGACAGCTTGAAGAAACGTTTCCCATCCAGTACTACTAGTTCCCGAATCTTTAGTGTCTGCTTGCTTAAACGCATAGTATATTGTTGTGGGAAATGCCGGATGAGCGTCCGTGGCCAATCTCGCCATTGCCTTTGTCATTCCATCCATGAAATACGTGAAGGCACCATCCCGCCCCTCATGTCTATAGGCAAACGCTACTAGCTCTTCATTCTTGGGAACAGCTATTGTCCCGAATAATTTAGGGAAAAAACCCTTAATACTTCTCCTCAACCATACATAAAAATAATCGGATAAATCGGCATAAGGAACATTGTCATAGTAAGGAGGGTCAGTAGAAACAACCTTATTAACGCTAACATCCTGTTTTACAGCATCAATTTGACTTGCATAGCCCTGGCTTTCAGTAACTAACGATTTTTCTAGAACCTTTTTAATTAAAGACAAGCCTCCATCAAAGCTCCCAGAGGCACCACTAAAGGGGTTCCCTTCTGCAAAGTCCCATGTCATCGATAGCGCCTGTCGGCTAAATGTATTGATTATTCCGCTAGCAGTAGCAGTAGCATCCCACCTTCCTAACATCGAATGCCGGTCACTCATTTTATCTACAGCAAAAGCTAGATAAGTGGCAACAGCCTGAGAATAAGCTAACGCCCCCCTTCCTCCATCCTCTAGTGACACTGCGTTATTGTCGACGCCAGTAGATAATGCATCTTCATACACCCTTGATTGAGCAACCTCGACTAATGACGTAAATTCAGAAAGCATTCGCAACTGACGCACAGTATAAATACGCTCAAACGTATCTATTCCATAGGGTTTCACCCCAAGGTATTGCGAAGTACCCGAAATTTGCATATCCGGCCGGAAATAATGTTCATCTTCTTTAATTATCCCCTGGCCGGTTTCATCGGGTGAAACATAGAGCCTACCCTTGGGGCCATTCAGCACGATGGCCGTCAACACCGATTTCATTCTTCCGGCCTTACTTTCAGACTTTATGTATTTATCGGAGATTGTCGAACCAGATAGAATGCAGCTAAAATTTGCCCCCCTGCCGATCTTAGTACCTTTACTTACCGACGAATCCGGGTTTCCAAATTTGACTTTAAACGAATACAAGTCGCCGTTAACTTTTGGCTCGATATAAATTTTTCCAGACTTAGCCGTAGATAGAAGGAACGTTGAGGCAAGAGGCACGTGTATCCCGCTATAAGCCGGGCTAGGACTTTCAACTGTCCTCGCCCATATCCAGGCTACTACGGTAAAAGAATCACCAACAAGATGAGATAGATCATCTCTACCTTTAGCCATTTCCTCTGTAATCAATATCTTCGGGTACAAATGGCCAATGCGTTTAAAAGCTTCTTCGCGCATCCAGTGACCATAACGACGCACATCCTCAGCCAGACCTCGTGCTCCAGACCAATCTTCCACTAGTTCCGACTGTTTTTCGCCTGGAACTAATGGCCCTACGGGCTTCTGGCCTGCAAACTTAGGTGGAATCTCAATCATCGCCTTGTTGATCATGACTGCGACTGGATTCAAGTCGCTAGCGTAACTTTCTAAACCTAAGCGTTGGGCTTCAAGAGGTATTGCACCACCACCCGCAAAAGGGTCATGAAAAGCAGGCAATTCTTCTGGGTTAAATAGTTCTGCCGCATTAGGATGGCTACGATTTAGATGACAGGTCTCTCGCCAACTTTCCCAAATAGCTTCGCGAGCACGATTTAAAACTTCCTCGTTGTTAGTGTTTTCCCATTTCACCAACTCACGAATAATGTCGAACAGCTTTTCGCGTTTGATTTCCGCCTCTTTTTTATTAACGCCAAACCCGATTTCTCTTTGGTAGCCCGGGTCGTTGACCATCTGGGCGAAAATAACAGCTCTCGCAGCAGCCAATGGTCGCCTTGCCCACCATAAATGAAGCGTGCTCGGGTGTCCGTGGCGAATGGACTTTTCACGAGCGGCTGCCGCATTAATATCGTCCAGTGGCAATGCCACCTCGATTAGCTTCTTTGGTATTTTGAGTTCTGCCATCTTATTTTCTTAAGGAACCTCTGATTAATTACCTACGTTATTATTGCTGTGTCGCTTAAAAGCGCCTACTTTTGGTAAAAATCAGCTCAAAAGACCCAAAGCACTCGCTCCACTCGCGGGGCCAGCTTTGCGCATTTATGACCTATAAACTGCGCTTTTTGTACGCAGCTAAAGCTGCTCACCCTGCAGGTGCGGTCTTCGCTACGCTGATTTTTGCCTTGCACTCACTGCCTCGCAAACATTAATCAGAGGCTCCTTAAAATCGTTTCCTCTGGCTTCACTGCTTTTGAAAGCAAATCAGCCAAATCGTAATTAATACTGGCCACGCCAAAGTCAGGCTCAACTGTAAAAGGTTCTTGCACGTAAAACGGGCCGTCAAAGGAATCACCATCGACAATCACAATCGCCAGGATAAACTTGTCTGCCTGGTTGAGCCCGTAAATAATTTCGTTACGGCTCACGGTAATGGTGCTTTGGCCTTTGGAACGACCTTTGACTTCGATATGTCGATCAGGATTGATTGAGCCATCAATATTGGCCGGTGGCCGTGAGGTTACATCCCAGCCGCACTTTTCTGCACCGACATCTTTAACCTCATAACCAAAGCCCTCTTCAACCGCCATGACGGCATCCATGGCGATGCGCTCGACCCTGGCTCGGGATTCCGCATCCACGCTGAATTCAGTTTCGCCTTTTCTCTGCGCCAACAGACCCTGGGGAATGACCAGGGCTCCACCAATCACTACGGGGGTGCTGGACACCACATTTTTCATGGTGAACAGTTCGGATTTGCGTTGCTCTAGTCGTGCCGTCAGCTCATCCACTCGACGGCGCGCCATTTCAGGCTGCATGCGCGGTTGTTTGCCAGCACTGACATCATCTTTCAGCTTGATATAACGGTCTTGCCAGTAGTTAATTTCTTTAACCAGACGCTCATTGACGGCACCCAGTACTTTGTCTGCCTGCCGTTCCCTGCGCCCCTTAACCTCGCTGTAGTGCTCAGGCACGAGCTGTTTTGATGCGTAGCTCAGCGCCAGGTTTTCGAGATTGTTGTTTAACCACGGACTTTCCGAAATGTCAGTGATCAACTTCAGGTCAAATTCATCGATGGGCTGCAAATCCAAATGGGGAGCCCAGCCTGCGTTGACGGCTTCGCCGGACTGCTGCAGTTCAACAAACTGCAAGCGTCTTGATACGACGTTGGCATCACCCCCGGCTTCCCGCACGGTGTGATCAACCATGAACAGCACTTTGGGCTCGATTGAGTCATCGTTGGGATCGACCAGAACCGAGCCTTGTTTGAGCTTTGCTCTGTGTGCTTGCAGTACCAGATCAGTTGCTGAATGCATGAGCGGATGGCTGGGGTGTATTAAATCGGCCATCGGCTTGCCTTGCTGGCGAACGTGCTGCTTTTCAAAACAGATACGTTCGTATTTTTTCAGCACAGGTGTTCTTGTTTCGCCGATAACCCGGTCTCGCTCGCGAACAGCGGCGGGCACATGTCGAACCTCGAAGCGTCCCGCTTCACGAGCGCGCATTTCTCCACCCAAAACAGTAAAGGCCTCGGTGAAGAAAGCCCGAATAAAGTAGGGCTGAAGCTTTCTCGCCTCGGCTTTTTCCATTTCTTCTTTCACAGCATAGAGGTCTTCTAGCTGCATAGGCTGCTCTACCAGGGCATTCCTTTTCAGGATTTCATTGAGATGCTCAGTATCCAGCGCGCCTTCGATAACCCGGTTCATACGCGCTTTGACTTCGGGCTGTTCACCGTAGCGGATAGCTTCCATCAACAGGTCTTTGAGTGAGACGTTGTCGAAGGCCTCCCCCAGCACATCAAAGACTTTACCGCCGAGCGCTTCGCGTTCGGTTTCAATCTTGTCGAACAGTTTTTGGAATACTTCGCCCTCGCGGGTTTCATTCGCGACGATATTCCACAGGTGGCACACTTCGGTTTGACCGATACGGTGAATCCGACCGAATCGCTGTTCCAGCCGATTGGGGTTCCAGGGAAGATCGTAGTTCACCATCAGGTTGGCGTTTTGGAGGTTTACCCCTTCGCCTGCGGCATCGGTTGCGATTAGCACCAGCACTTCAGGATCGTTGCGAAACTCTTCCTGGATTTTTCGCCGTGCATCCCGGTTTGTGCCACCGTATATGGTGCGAACCGCAGCGGGGTTACCGAGCATGTCGCCAATGCGGGTAACCAGGTACGTCAAGGTATCTTTATGCTCGGTGAAGATTATGAGCTTGCGACGATTGCCGCCCTCTGTCTTCATTTCGGGGGCGTCTTGCAGCAGATGCGAAAGCTGTTCCCACTTTTTGTCATTGCCTGACTGAACGACGTGCAGTGCCTGGTGTTCGAGACCCTCAAGGCTGATAATTTCTGCCTCAAGCTCAGGAATGGTCTCAGATGCAGTGGCCTGATCCATCACCTCTTCTGCATACAGCTCGTATTCTTCCGCGCTTAATTCTTCATCGAGTTCATCGAAGTTTTCAGGTAGGTCAAGTTGCTTCCTGACGCTGTACTCACCCAAGGTCTCGGCGACGCCATCGCGTTTTACGGATTCGCCCCGAGCCATAAGCCTGGCTTCTTTCAGCCGGGCTTCCAAACGCTTACGCCTACGCTTGAGGGACTGGTAAATGGCTTCCGGACTGGATGCCAGTCGGCGCTGAAGCTGGGTTAATGCAAAACCAATGGTGTTCTTTTTCTTGCCGCTGAGCTTATCGGCTCGATTCATCTCCTCGCGAACATAGGTCGTCACCTGCTCGTAGAGTGAGGCCTCGATTAGGGAAAGCGCGTAATTTGCGGTATAGGCTCTTCGCTCGGGGAAAAGCGGCGTGCCGTCAAACTTCAGCAGCTCTTCCTTAATCATTCGGCGCATCATGTCGGATATATCAACCCTGTGTGCGCCTTCTCTGAACTTTCCATAGAAGCGATCACCGTCTAACAGCGACATCCAGATTTGGAAGTCTTCTTCCTTGCCGTTATGGGGTGTTGCCGTCATGAGCAGGAAATGGCGAGTGATGGAGCCCAGCAATTCTCCAAGCTGGAAACGCTTGGTCTTCTTGACCTGATTGCCAAAATAGCTCGCTGAAAGCTTGTGGGCCTCATCGACGATGATTAAGTCCCAATCGGTATTTCGCAGTCTTTCCTGAAACGCTTCGTTTCTGGAGAGTTGATCCAGGCGACAGATTAACTGGTCAGTTTCTTCAAAATAGTTACCTGAAGCGCATTGCTCCTGCTTCTCACGGCTGAAAATGTCGAAGATAACGCCAAATTTTTCCAGCAATTCATCCTGCCACTGCTCGGCCAATGACCCCGGCGATACGATTAAAATTCGATGGGCATCCGCCCGCATCAGTAGCTCTCTGATCAGCAGGCCTGCCATGATGGTTTTACCGGCACCCGGATCATCAGCCAGTACATACCTGAGCGGTTGCTTGGGCAGCATGGACTCGTACACGGCGGATATTTGGTGAGGAAGCGGCTCGACGTTGGACGTATGCACCGCCATCATGGGATCAAACAGCGCGGCCTGTGAAATACGGAATGCTTCTAACCCGAGCTTGAACTCTTCTCCTGGGGCATCAAAAGCCCAAGGTTTCCCAGCCTGGGCCAACTCCAATCGGGCTTCGTCTGAGCGGAAGAGCATCTGTTCGCCCAATTTTCCCTGACTATCCGTGTAATAGACAGTGACGGCACCATCTCCAACAGGTTCGGCGGTGACAACGCGGACCACCTCTTCCGGATGAATGCCTCGGATTTGGGCGTCTTTCCTGATATCTTCAAGTTTTAACATAAGGGTGCCTCTAAAAATAGTGATTTTTCTGTGGTAGTGAGGCGGCGGCGCACGCAGCACCGCAGTGTATAAGCCATACATGAGGAAAGCTGGCCCCGCGAACGAAGTGAGTGCTTTGGGTCTGCGAGTACGTCGCCAACGATGCTACCGCAGAAAAAGCGCATTTTTAGAGGTGCCCATAAGCGATCCTTGCTGTTCGTATTCTTAAGAACTGCAACGAGCACATTCATTCTTTCCTTGCTGAGCTTTGCTCAGCTATCCACTTTTCGATTTCCTCGCGCTTGAAGCGCCAGCTACCTCCTACTTTGAAACCGGGTAACTTGCCTTCCGCTGCCAGCCGATAGGCCGTCTTTTCAGCCAGCTTCAGGTATTGCGCTACTTCTTTTAGGGTAAGTATCTCGTCGTTCATGTATGTATTTTCCCCCTCCAGATGAGGATGAGAGAATAATGGAATATTGGGGAATCGACAACAATAAAGCATCATTGCCTTCAGGGGGACGTAGAAATCCACAAAATTGATCGTTTATTAGGCAGGCCGAGTGATGCAGATTCATCGGCACCTGATCCTGCTAGATTCCTTTATTGTTGGCTAAGGACACACCATACGATATGGGTATACAGTTATGGTTAAAAAACGGGAGTATGTACCTAACGAAACCCCCACAAACAAAAGCGGGCTAGATGCCCGCTCTCTGTAAAAGCTACTTTTCTTTCTTTTCCTTCTCAGGCTCCGGCCAGCCATCTTTCGGACGCCCTTTCTTTAGCGCCTTTCCAACAGCATTTTCCCAGTCGCCTTCAATTTTGACGCGATCGGCTTGCGGAGGTATCTAAAGAAATAGAGGTGCTATCTGAAGAGAGGATGACCCTAGAAAAAGAGCTTAATGCTCTAGATAGTGTAGTCACGAGATGGGAACTATGAGATCCTTTTGCGCATCCTCCGGAGGAATCTCGCTATGAGCTTAGCCCATCGAAGACAGGATCTATCTGATCATGCTTGGCACCTGCTTGAACCCCATTTACCTGGACGAAAAGGTCGCTGGGGAGGTAGTGCAAAAGATAACCGGCCATTGATTCATGCGGTGTTTTGGATCCTGCGCACCGGTGCTCCCTGGCGCGATGTGCCGCCGGATTATGGTCATTGGAGCAACACCCATCGCCGCTTCATACGTTGGCGAGATAAGGGGGTATCAGGCTGTGTCAAAACGTCATGAGCGAAAGCGAGATGAGGCAAAAGCAGGCGAAAAACCGGAGTTTACAGAGCGTAAATGAGGATTTTGAGCCTGTTTTTAACGATATATCACTGAGCGTAATAGTTTTGACGCAGCCTGGTATCGGAGCGCTTGCTGGACGTCTTCATTGATGAGCCGGATTACGAATGGTTGATGAGTGATGCCCGTCACTGCAAGGGGCATCCGCATGCGGCAGGCGCGAAAGGCGGCCATCAGAGCATGAGCCTCACAAAAGGGGGCGCAACACAAAACGGCATTGGGCCGTGGATGCGCCTGGTCTGCCGGTCAGGGCGATTGTGACAGAAGGTACACGAGCAGAGTGTCAGGAAGTCGGCGGCCTGATAGACGGGATAGAAGCCGAGTATCTCTTGGCGGATAGAGGTTACGATGTGAATGCACGGATTGAACAAGCGATTTCTCAAGGAATAACGCCCGTGATACCGCCAAAGAAGCATCGAGTGGAATTGCGCGATGATGACAAAGAGCGATACACATTGCGGCATCGGGTTGAGAACGCCTTTTTGCACCTTAAACGGTGGCGGGGCATTGCCACTCGATATGCCAAAAATACCGCCTCCTTCCTGGCGTCTATTCACATCCGGTGTATGGCGCTCTGGATTGGAATCTCGTGGCTACACTACCTAGGCAGATAAAACGTGTTTTTTGGCACACCCTTAAATTGACTGAGACGTCATTTGGCATACGCCCAAAAAGAAATGCCATTGATGTGGGTATGGCCTGTCGCCAATTCGTTGTCACCCTGATGAACCCGGAAGTGCTTGGCATAGCCGACATCAACCCAGCCGTCATAGGCTTTCCACCCATCTGTGTGGATGAGGCTATCCAGGGAGCCTCTGATTAATGTTTGCGAGGCAGTTAGTGCAAGGCAAAAATCAGCGAAAAAGCGCATTTTACAGGTCATAAATGCGCATTTTGAGCTGATTTTTAACACAGCAATAACAACGCAGGTAATTAATCAGAGGTTCCTTAGGAGTAGATTAGCAGTTAATCTGCTTCCTAAGACCCTAAAAAATTCAATTACCGCGTAATAAATTTCCTGGGGAGTATTGATCCGTAAGCTCCCTGCGACTCATGTCCCAATCCACCCGGGTAGACAACCTTCGAGGATAGTCCAGCAAAGGCACATCATATTTCTGCAGCCTGTCACCAAAATTTCTCGCTGCAGTGACTAGCTGGCCGCGAGGTGGCAAAGGCTGGCGTTGTGCAATGATGATTCTGTTGCCTGATGTCGCTAGTTTAAAATTAAAAAACTCTCCAAACACCCGTTGATAAGTCACAGACTCATGATCGTAAAGATGGCTGGTGGAAAACGTATTCGCAACCAGCACAGATTCATCCGTCATAATCTGCTGCACTTCTTCCAAAAATTCTCTGGTTAGCATGTGTTCTGGAATATAGTCACCACTAAATGCATCCAGGACAATATAGTCATAGCTCTCGCCACGCAACCCTGCACGTTTGATGAATGGTCTGCCATCATCTACAAACACATGCATATTGTCAGTCTCTTCAAAAAAGAAAAACTCTTTCGCAACACTCACTACTGCCTCATCGATCTCTACGATGTCGATCTGGGCTTGCGGAAATAAATCTGCGAACGTGAGTGGAATTGAGCCACCACCCAGACCGATCACGAGAATTCGCTCAGGGTTCGGGTTTAACATAAGACCCGCAAAACTCATTCGCGTGTAGTCAAAAATCAACCGATCCTTATCATTCACCATGACGCAGGTCTGATTGCGATCTCCTCTATGCACGTTGAACAGCAGGCAGCGCCGCTCACCAACTTGCGTAACGGTTATATCTCGATACCTGGAGCGCTCTGCATGAATGGTTTCCGCAGCGCCAGGCTGTGCTGACCACAAGCAAAGCAACACAGAAAGTCGTAATAAAACTTTATACACTTTCAGTTTATTACCTCCTTATTACCTCCGAGCCGATTTTGCTGACCCTTTACCGAGCAACAAGGTATTTACCCCCAATACACAGCACCCGGCTAATATAAGAACGGCTATGGTTCCCCATAGAATCTGATTCACTTCAAACCAGAGTACGAAATAGAAGCTGGTACCCAATGTCCCCACAGCGCTGCCAAGTGTAGAAATAAAGTAAAGAAGCCCTGCCATGTGCCCACTATGCTCTTCTTTGTCTACCATCAGGCGCACAGCATAGGGAGAAATCATTCCCAGAATGCTGGTTGGAATAAAAAACAGGAAAATCGCAGCAAGCAAAGATCCGTAGCGCGGGTCTTCGATCGATAAAAAGATCGGGCGCATAATGGGGTCAGCAAACAAAATAACAGGTAAAGAACAAATACCGGCGGCGACAAAAAACGCAGCAAAAGTCACTGGATCTGGATTGCGTGTCGACAACCTGCCTCCAAACAAATAACCCATAGCCAAAGCCAGCATAAAAACAGTGATAATGCTGCCCCACACGGAAAGACTGCCACCAAAATATGGCGAAAGAATGCGGGCTCCTAACATCTCAATTGTCATGATGCAGAATCCGCTGACAAATGCCATTGCAGCGATGATAGCTCGGGGCAATGATTGAGTTCGTTTTGCTGTCACAGCGTGTTCACCGACTTATTTACCGATAAATACAAATCTTCGCGACTGCCCCGAGACAGTCAATTGGTCAAAGTATCACCTGATTTGAAAGAATTGAATGGATTAAGGCAAATCAAGCCTGTCGCGAGCCAAGGTGACGACCGCCATCCAGAGCGATGACTTGTCCCGTCATGTAAGATGTCGCTGGTGATGCCAAATAGAGCGCCAATCCGGCCATGTCTTTGGGATTACCAATGCGTCCAAGTGGATTCTCTGCCTCTATCTTGTCCTGATAATTGGACAACATAAACTCCATCATCTTGCTTTCGAATGGGCCAGGCGCAATCGCGTTCACAGTTAGTCCCTTTGGTGCCAACTTCACCGCCAGGTTTTTGGTCAGAAAATGCACTGCTGCCTTGCTGGCACCATAGGCGAAATTATCAGTAGTAGAGACTCGCAATCCATCAATTGAGCCAATATTGATAATACGTGAGGGGTTTTCAGGGCTGGCACCCTTACTGAGCAAAGACAGCAAATCCCGAGTTAGCGTAAAGATAGCCTTAACATTGATATCCATGACTTTATCGTAACCTTCATCAGGATATTCTTCGAAAGGTGCTCCCCAGGCGGCACCTGCGTTATTGACTAAAATGTCGAGTTTGTTCTCTTGCGCCTTGATATGTTCAACAAATTCATTCCTTCCTGCTTTTGTCGAGAGGTCTACAGGGAAAGCAATGCATGCTCCTTTTTCTGAAAGCTCGTTTGCAGTCTGCTTACAGGCGTCTGCCTTGCGTGCGGTAATGTAGGTTTTTACACCGTTTTCCACGAAACCTTCTGCGATCATACGCCCTATTCCACGAGAACCGCCAGTAACGATTGCGGTTTTCCCAGCAACATTGAACAATTCAGAAATTAAAAAGGACATGAGGCTCTCCCTTACTTTAGACGCTTTCATTAAGCGCTTTTTTGTAATACTTCTATTCCGTAACTTCGCCGCGAATAATCATTTCGCACATCTTTTGCAATACATACGCTTTTTTCAGAAAACCAGCGAAGCGTTCGTCTTTAGTATGTCCGTGATAATAACGATAGTAAATTTGCTGACCTATGACACATAGCCGGAACAGCCCAAAGCAAAAATAGAAAGGAAAGTTATCAACATTCAAGCCAGTTTTCTGCTGGAAACGTTGAATGATTTCACCTCGGGTTGGAGCGCCGTCAATATCAGATGGCATAGTACGTGATTTTCGAAAAAAGTCCGGATCAGACGTTTGCACCCAGTAACCAAGCGTACAGCCCAAATCCATAAGGGGATCACCCACTGTCGCCATTTCCCAGTCCAGCACACCAATTACCTGCAAAGGATCTTCGGCACTAAAAATTACGTTATCCAATTTGTAATCGTTATGAATGACACTGGCCTTACCACTTTCCTCAGGCATACTGTCATTAAGCCATTGCATAGTAGCATCAACATCTACGGTATCAGGCGTTGCCGAGTCACCCCAGCGACGACACCAGCCTTCAACCTGACGTCTAACGTAACCTTCAGGCTTACCAAAATTATCCAGGCCTGCCTCTTTCAGATCTACTGAATGCAGCTCACTGAGCACATCGAAGAAGTTAAAAAGTTGTTGGCGTATTTGATCACTATTAAAACCAAGTTCTTCAGGATATTCTCGACGAATCACCAGCCCTTCGATGTAATTCATCAAATAAAAATCACAACCAATAACACCGTGATCTTGACAAAAGTGCACAGGTACTGGCCCATATGGATAGACAGACTTGAGAGCAGACAATACTTTGTATTCGCGGGACATGTCGTGCGCTGATTTAACCTTGCTGCCAAATGGCGGCCGCCTTAGCACCCAGGTTTCGTCGCCGCTGCTTAATAGATAAGTAAGATTGGAATGGCCACCTGGAAACTGCTTTAACTTTAGCTGCGCTGCCTTACTGCCAAGAATCGGTTCGAGGTGGGATTTTAGATTATCAAGATCGAGTTCTTCTCCGGCACGGATTTCCCCAGCCCTATCTATTAATTCTTCTTTTGACACTGCTTATTCCGTCTTAGCGGTAGGTAATGAGGTGCTGCATTCCTTCCTGTTCTAGATGTGGCAGGCTATTAAACTGCGTCATTGAAACTCTGCCTCCCCCATATTTGACTCGCGTCACCGAGCTGTTATGCACCATCCAATTGGTTTCTATCACCTGAGGGTCGGGGAAATTTAGCACACGTTGCAGAGCCATGGCGATAACGCCACCGGAAGTTGATACCAGAACCCGGCTGCCTCCGGTATGTTTTGCCATCAATTGATCAATCGCGGAATGGACTCGAACTCGAAAATCGTCAAAACATTCAAAGCCAACATCAGAATCGGTGTGCTCTAAAGCGTCCAATATCCATTTGGCAGTAGCTTTCTCAAATATTTTCTGGAATAAGCGCGGGTCTTTGATTGGCCACTCTACCTGACCCGTATCTGTCAACTCCTCGCCATAGTCACGCAGATAAATATTGAGTAACGAATCGCCATTGTATTCGTTAAAGGCTGGATTTTGCTCTATAGCCGCTGCATCGCCATTAATGACCGGCAACAACTCTCTCGCAGTTTCCTGCTGTCGTAGCAATTCTCCGCTCACGATGTGATCAAACATCTCACCCATGCCTGACCAATGGCGTGCCAGAATACGAACCTGCTCGATGCCTTTGTCGCTTAACTTGTCATAGGAACCCGCGCCGAATGAAGCCTGACCATGGCGCACGAAAATGAGTTCACTCATTGAGGAAGGAGCTTCGTTTTAAAGCGAGGCGTAACGCTCGGTGTGATATTCTCCATCACCGAATTGAATATCCAGAGCCGTAACGCGCTTGAAATAGTGACCAACATCCAGCTCATTGGTCATACCTATCCCACCATGAATTTGAATCGCTTCTTGTCCCACTGCTTTAATGGCCTTACCGATTCGACTTTTGGCTGCTGATACTGCCCGGGTCTGCTCTTCCGCACTGTCCTGGCTATCCAAAGACATGGCAGCCATCATGACAATTGAACGTGCTAACTGACATTCGATAAACATATCTGCCATACGATGCTGAAGCGCTTGGAAAGTACCGATAGATGTACCAAATTGCTTACGAGTTTTTGAGTACTCGACAGTTCTTTGTAACAGAGATTCCAAAACGCCTACTGCTTCAGCACAAACTCCTACCATGGCTTTGTCGATCGCACGTTGCAAAGCACCAGCGGCGGCACCGCCAATGCCCAATCTAGCGATTACTGGAACATTGCCTAGTTCGATTTCGCCAGCGCGCTTACCATCGACAGTAGGATAGCTTCGCTGTGACAGACCTTCCGCATCAGCAGCCACCAAAAATGCCGATATGCCTTCCTTATCAAGGCTGTCTCCGGATTCCCGCGCAATCACAATGAATTGATCGGCTGCTTCACCATTGAGCACTCCGATTTTTTTACCAGAAAGAGTAGTGTCACCGCTATCAACGCTGGCAGTTGTTTCAACATTGAACGGATTAAACCGAGAGTGCTGCTCGATGTAGGCACAGGCCAGTTGAATTTCGCCGCCGATAATTTTTCCAATTAACTCTTGTTTCTGCTCACCTTCACATAATCCGGCAATCAGAGTTCCACATAACACAGCGGTAGAGGTGTAAGGCTCAACCAAATTTGCCTTCCCAAATTCTTCCATCATGACCATCAGGTCGACAGCCGAGCCACCTAAACCCCCGTCTTCTTCCGAAAAAGGAACTGCTAGCCAGCCGAGCTCTGCGAATAGCTGCCAGAACTCTTTGTTGTAGCCTTCATCGCTTTCCATGATCTTGTTGCGAGTTTCGAAGTCGTAACTTTTCTGCACAAACTTCTGAACTTGATCCTGCAGCATCTGCTGCACTTCTGTATAAGTAAAATCCACGTCTATCCTCAAAAATAAATCTTGAAACAGTACTTAGTTTTTTGACTAGAGTCCTAACACCGCTTTGCAGATAATGTTGCGCTGAATTTCATTGGAACCGCCGAAAATAGTCAGCTTTCGGTTATTGAAATACGTTAATGCGGAGGCAGCCGAATTCCCTGGCCCTATATGATCGCCCTCGAATCCTTCTTCGAACTGCTCCGGCACATAAGGTAATGCATTGTAACCAGCTATTTCTAAAAAGAGCTCATCGATTTTTTGCGCAAGTTCAGTGCCGACGATCTTTAGAATTGATGATTCGGGGCCCGGCGCTTTGCCCACACTCAGTGATGCCAAAGTTCGAAGCTCTGCATATTCTAAAGCTTTCAGATCGATTTCAGCTTCGGCAATGCGTTTAGCAAATGACGTATTCTTGATCATCGGCTTACCAAAGCCGTCTTGAGTATTTTCAGCCAGACGGCGTAAGGCTGCTAATCGCCGCTTTCCACGAGGAACACCTGAGATATTTGTCCTTTCATGGGTCAGCAGGACCTTCGCGTAGGTCCAGCCTTTATTTTCCTCACCAATCAAATTTTCAACTGGCACTTTGACTTCATCAAAAAAAACTTCGTTTACTTCAGGGAAGCCGTCTATCAGGACAATGGGTTTAACAGTGATGCCGGGAGTTCTCATGTCAATCAACAAAAAGCTAATGCCTTCCTGTTTTTTGACAGTGTTATCGGTTCGCACCAGACAAAATATCCAGTCAGCGTATTGACCCAATGTATTCCAGGTTTTGGACCCATTCACCACATAGTGGTCACCTTCCCGAACAGCCGAAGTTTTAAGAGAAGCCAAATCTGATCCGGAGTTTGGCTCTGAGTATCCCTGACACCACCATACATTGCTGGCAAGAATGTCTGGCAAAAACCGTTGTTTTTGCTCCTCAGAACCATAAGCCATGATGACCGGTGCCACCATTTTCATACCAAACGGGATAGGTTCAGGCGCACCAATCAATCCCATCTCAGTGGCGAAAATGTGGCGCTGAGTATGACTCCAACCAGTTCCACCGTGTTCAACCGGCCAGGTCGGTGCAGCCCATCCTTTTGCAAACAAAATCTTCTGCCAGCGCACCATGTCATCTTTGCTCAGTCGAATATTGGCATCGACTTTCGCTTTTAGATCCGCTGGAAATTCAGAATTCAAAAAGTCACGGACTTCTTCCTGGAAGGCCAGCTCTTCAGCAGTGAAATCAGCGTTCACGCACATTCTCCTATATCAATGTCATTTTTAGGCTTATGCCTAAACAACGCTCGTTGCCTGCAAGCGGATACCCCGTCAATCCAGAGCACGAAAAGTGGCCGAAGCGTATCATTTAATCAGGCACCAGATAAACAAAAATCGAGCACATGCTCGATTTAATCAAAATTCAGAAAAATCGGTAACTTAGGGCCTGTTCACACTAATTGAGTGATCTCTGCTGTGACTAAAAAAGCGCGAATTGAGGCGCGAGGAGCGTAGTTTGGTGATCCCAAATGAGCGACGAGCAACGACAAGTGGCGCTTTTTTAGCCACAACCCGAAGAGCCAGGCGCATTTTTGTGCCCAGCTTCGTTATCAATCGTTTGTATATAGTTATATACGGCACTCTTTCTGCCTCGCTGAACGCAAAAATACCCTCTAGCAGAGGGCACTCAATTAGTGTGAACAGGCCCTAAGAGAGTTTAGCGGAGGCAAAATGGGCTATGGAAATTTGATCAGCCACAATGGATTTGACTGAACAAATGGAGTATGCTTCGCACTCCTTGCAAGACACTGTATTTTCGAACAATTTTACTATTTCGTATCACTTTTCCAGGGGTGTCCATGAAAATAACTCAATATACAAAATTGGCACTAGTGATATTCGCTCTTAGCGGATTCATTGCCTGCAGCTCTACCAGCGAAGACGCAGATGCTGGTGCATCCCCAGAATCTGGCGTAGACGCAACTAATCGTAGAACACAGGAAGAAGCTGACGCAGACGCTGCCCATGCTGCTGCGGCTGCTGAAGAACGCATGCGTCGTTCAGCACTCGCTACTCGAGTCTTCTATTTTGATTTCGATGTGGCTGAGTTTCGTCAAGCTGACCGCGATGTGCTGACTTATCATGCACGTGATCTGGCAGCAAACCCCAGCAAGCGCATCCGCCTTGAAGGTCATGCCGATGAACGCGGGACGCGTGAATACAACCTGGCGTTAGGTGAACGCAGGGCTAACGGAATATTGAATTACCTCATCGTAAATGGCGCAACTCGCAATCAAATCGAGACTGTTAGCTACGGAGAGGAACGACCTGCCGATCGTGCAACCAGCGAAGCAGCTTACCAGCGCAATCGTCGCGTTGAGATAGCTGACCCTTGATGCAGATTTTGGGAAGAACTGGCCGAGCTTTATGCCCGGCTTTTTTTGTTGCTTGAGATTTGCTGAATAACAAAGAGCCTGAATGGGTTAGAGATCTTGCTTTAGTTTTGCTCCAATTCTCTGCAAAGCATCTTCACCCGCAGCGATTCCTCCAGCAAAAGAAATGAAGGCATGTATCTGATCGGTGTAACAGATATGCTCTACTTCGACGCCAAATTCCCGTAGACGATCACAATAAGCCTGGGCCTCATCACGCAAAGGATCAAAGCCGGCTGTAATCAAGAATGCTTCTGGTAATTCACTGAGATCATGTTGCAGAAAATTCAGATCGGGATCATTGATTTGATCAGACGATTCCAAATAGTGGCTGCGAAACCATGTCATGCCACGCTTAGTCAGAAAAAGCGCATGGGCAAATTTTTCTACTGAAGGAGAGTTCATGGTCGGATCGACCGAAGGGTACAGCAGCACTTGCAACTTAGGCATTGCGTAGCTGTGTTTTTTGCAGGCATGAGTAATAGCAACCGTTAAATTGCCACCGGCACTATCGCCTCCTACCGCAACTCGCTTTGGATCGATATCCAATTCACTGGCATTTTCAACAATCCATCGATAAGCATCGAAGCCATCCTGATGAATCGATTTGATCTTGTTATCAGGAGCTAACTCGTAATCAATAGATATCACCATACAATTGCTATGCATCGCAATTCGCTGCGTGAATGTATCGTAATCATCCACGGTCGATAACACATACCCACCGCCATGGAAGAAAACCAAACATCCGCCACCGATGCTTTGTGTACTCGGCACGTAACATCGAGCGCTGACTGACCCTCGACTTATAGGAATTTGAATATCGTTGATTTCATGCAGGTCACAGGGGTCCGGAGCAAAAGGATTACCCCGTTCTGCTCTGAAGGCTCGGGCTTGTTCAGGAGTACCATCTTCGATTTGCGGCAATCGCGCCGCAGACTGCGCAATCTTTGCCGCGACTTCTTCCAGCGCAGAAGCCTCCTCTGCCCTGTCACTGATCTTAATTTCTGACATTGCTACTCCATTCTAAAAAGCATGTTCTTAGGTTTTGCAGGTTGAAACCCTACTACCCAGATCAATACGGTAAACAGAAAAAATCCAGGCACCACACTCGTTATGATGTTGCTCAGGGATTGATCTGTAAAATCGAAAAACGATACAAGGACATAAATGATCATTGCCAGCACATGGGCTGACAAATAGTAATTTATAAAAGGCGCGCTATTGTGAGTCATTGGCCAGGGCTTGCAAAGAAATAACCAGCGTAGCCCAACCACAATGCCCAACAAATCCGTCGGCCAAAACAGCAGCAAATTGACGTTGTGGTGTGTATCTAAATGATCAGAAATGAACCAACCACCTAGCATCAACATTCCATATACGCCGCTAAAGGTAGCCGTGATTAACCCTAACAGCCCTAGGATTCTGAAATTTACACCGGGTAATTTCAACCCTATTCGCGAATGGGTTGCGAAATAAGACATGGGGATTCGCTTAAGCATCAATAACACAAATAGAACTGGTGCCAACAACCCAATAAACGCAATGCGATAAGCGTCTGGTTCAACAGTTGGCGAAGGATATTCCATGACTATCTGTTGATCCGACAATAATGGCAAATGTTTCCCATCTTCCACCACATCGGATATCAATTCTGCCATCCTCTCTCGAAACACCAATGGCAAATACATACTTTCCCACTCAGTCACTTGCCGATCAATATTGCTGTTCATCAGCACATCAAGAGAGAATGCGACTAACTCCGTAGAAGCGTAATGAGTACGCATTTGATCACGAAAGGTCTGTTCAGTTACACCTGTAAAAGTCTGAGACAATTCACCATTAAGCGCCTCATCCAGATAGTCTCTGATACGGGTTGTGCAATTATCAAAGTAATACTGGTAGGCGTATACTCGATTTGACTCATCAGAATTCCACATGAGGCGTCGATACAGGCGTGCCTTCTGCGGGTTGGTCAGATTGATTCGATCCTGCCAAACCGTTCTCTCCTGAAACCGATAATTTGCGAATTCCCTGGCAGGCGGTGTGGTTGCCAATTGGTAGTTCATTACTCCTTTGAAAAATTTGAATGCAAAACCAACAGGGCCACCGCTGATATCAAACACACCCCAATTGAATACGAGATCTATATTGTTGTTCTCGTCGATCATACGAAGCGCTGTATGCCCAAAGTTATCCCATACACTATCTCCCACATCCACCGTGATGAGATAAAAATGGACGCCGCTCATATCTGCTGGCAGAGGAAACTCATCCGGAGACAAATCAGGGTATTGGCCATAAGTTTGGGCATTGCTGAGACTTGCGATAACACTGAGAAGGAATGCTAAGAAGAAAGGCACTGGCGGATTAGCTCCGGCCCTCGGCTCCCGCCTGGTTCTTGTTATTATTATATGCTGCAAGCCCTGTCCCCAAAGATCAGGCAGAAAAACTGAATCCTATCAAAGATTTAGTCTGGTTCAAGCTGGGTATTTTGAGATCGAGTAATCAGAGCAGCGATCTTGCAAAAATCGATGGCATAACATAAAAAGTCCCCACTCCCTATCCGCCATACAGATGAGTGGGGACACACGGAATAGGTGTTGTGCAAACAGAACTGAAGTGTGGGTTATGCGAGGAATGTCTGTTCGCAACCTTACCGCTTGGAAAGGAAGGCTATCAAAGGGAATCTGAACGGAATCTGAATAAATCTGAACAAAATAAGCCGCTGAGCAATCACTTACAGCGGCAGAATGAGACCTTAAAAAATGTGCCCCCTTCCAGGGGGTTTGGGGCAATACCACGTTCTATGAACGTGGTTTTTTACTCCTCTGTTCCTCTATTATCCCTCTACTTATTCCCTGACAAGGGTACTGCTCCTTTCGTAAAGCATCTTGGGTTATCTCCGGTTTTGAGGGAAACATAACGCTGGTATGCTGGGATGCCGGTATTATAAGAAGCTGGAACAGAGTTGGTTTATTTGTGCTGGCGTAGCGGCAAATCACCAATAAAGCCACCTGGTGGAAGTCGTCCCGTTGATGACTTTGTTATATTTTATACTTCTATTTCGTCTAGATACCTGACCACTGACTCCATAGAACCGTCAAATGGCAAGTACCATAATGGATAACCTTGATCCTCACGTGAACTAGGACCGACCGTTGTATTTACAAAGTTCGAGACGTAAGTTACTACTTGCCCCGTCAGCTTTAAACGATAGGCGTTCTTCTGATGCTCAAGCCAGAGGCTACCTTTCATTCCTTGCTTCATGACACGAAATTTTTCTCCCTTGTTTTCTTTGAGAGTGAGACTGTGACAACTATTTATAACGGCTTGAATATCAGGGTCCATGTGCACCTCAAGAAAATATACCATTGATATATGGAAACTATATATGGAACCCCCTACTGGGGGAACAACCTTTAAGACCAGCTCTCAAAACATTGCAACCTGATTCGTCGCATTTGTTGGGTTTCTGGCGTCGGCAAATCGAGAGGTCTCGGGTTGTCTGGATATGCGGTTTTTCTAAATTTGTATATATGTGGTTTCCCTATAATCACGCTGTTACTCAATATAATTAAGGAACCTCTGATTAATTACCTACGTTGTTATTGCTGCATTAAAAATCAGCTCAACATGCGCATTTATGCCCTATAAACTGCGCTTTTTCGCTGATTTTTGCCTTGCACGAACTGCCTCGCAAACATTAATCAGAGGCTCCTTCATGCAATCAGCGCAATTTTTCGGTGATACGGGCTTCTTCCATACGCTCACCTCGCAAAAGATTAACCATACCGTAGTTGCCTTCATGACAGGCATACTCGTAGATTTGCCCATCAACTTTCGCCATTGTAATCATAGCGGTGACGCGATCAGTGAAAGTGCCAGGATCATCAACTGTAAACTCATACTCCACAGTGTATTCGTCGGTTCGAGTAAAACGCTCCGTAAGAAATTTATCCTTACCCGTGCCTACACCATTAAAACTCTGTGTAAGATCACTAAAGTTCCTGGTTTCAACAACCAGAGTATCGCCGTCCCAATAACCTCGGGAATCACCAGACCATAAGCGTATGCTGTCGTCTAATTCAGGTTTGTCCGTAATCGGCACAATGCGAGTTGTATGCACCATCTCCATAATCAGCGCTACTGTATTTTGGGACTGCACAATTTGAATGTTGTTGTTATAAAGACTTGGGAAAAACGGAGGGCCAGCATTGAATCCAACCAGACATCGCTCAGACAAACCTCGATCCTCAGGCCCATCTTTGGCAATACCACCGACAATAAATCTTACTGGACGTTCTCCATCAACATCAGGACCCAGGCCGCCGTTGATCGTTGGCGTACCCTCAATTAACGCAGGAATCTGACCATTACCGGGATAGGTTATCAACGAGGTGCGGTTGTCCTTACCGCTGCCCATCTCCAGCCAAAATGTGTTGTAGCCACCAGAACCAGAGTTATTAAGCGCCTGTAGACCTAACTCTGTTTGTGCCGCCAACGCTTCGATTTCTTCGTCGGTTAGAAACTCTTTATCACCAAAGAATGCGGAGCGCTGCATCGGAATATTGGTGGAAAAGTTCCATACGCCTTGCAAATCCGGTTGACCCCATTGTGTTCTCGGCGCTGTGTATTCTTCTTGTGCTGAGCCTGCACTCAGCACAATACTCAAAAGCGCGCCAAGCAAGAGCAGGCTTTTCTTCATACTGTTCCCCAACAAAGCATTGATTCGAACTTAGTGTACCTGATTTAGCCGCAATTTGGGCCCCGGTCCACCAAACCACTGCAGTTGCTCATACCTATCCAACCTTTCTTTTTACGCTTAGCTGCGGCTTTACCCTTTGCTGCAGCACCACGCATCGCCACCTCAAATGTGCTAACAACATCCCAGTCGCGCATGACTTCCAGGCTCTCCATAGCCTCCTCTGACGCCTGACTGTAGCTCATTTTTTGTATACTTTTACCGTTTTTGTCGTAAGTAAAAGGCAATAACCCTCCATCTTCGAATCGTCCTCGAATCGTTGTCGGTTTTCATCATCTGTTTTCAGATAGAGGACGTTGTCAGCGATTAACCCAAACATGAGATTTTTCAAGGATATCCCAAACTCACCAAACATTCGCTTAGGGAACCTCTGATTAATTACCTATTAATTACCTACTTTGTTATTGCTGCGTTAAAAATCAGCTCAAAATGCGCATTTATGCCCTATAAACTGCGCTTTTTCGCTGATTTTTGCCTTGCACTCACTGCCTCGCAAACATTAATCAGAGACTCCTTGGATTTGCAGGGTCCAATACTTTGCAACAAATCCACAGCATAGAAAGCAAATTCTTTCTCTTCTTCTGTGATTGCCATAAGCAGATGCTATGATAACGGGCTTTTAAGAATAACAGAATCGAGGAATTTATGGCCGATAGTATGAATGGCGCAACCGCACTCATCAACACGCTGGCAGATTGTGGTGTTGAGTTTTGTATCGCCAACCCCGGCACATCAGAGATGCATTTAGTGCAGGCGCTCGACGCTGTGCCTCGCATACGTTCGGTACTCGCATTGTTCGAAGGGGTGTGCACTGGAGCTGCTGACGGGATTGGCAGAATGACAGGCAAACCAGCAGCCACTCTCATGCATCTTGGCCCCGGTATGGCCAATGGCATTGCCAATTTGCATAACGCCAGAAGGGGTAATGCACCGATGATTAACATTATTGGCAATCATCCTAACTTTCATGTGGGGTTCAATTCTCCCTTAACTTCAGATATTGACACTCTGGCACGCAACTTTTCCTGCTGGATACAGTCTTGCTCAACTTCCGAGACGCTCGCCCAAGATGGTGCGGATGCATACACAGCCAGCTTGAAACAAACGCCAGACGCCATGGGTCAGATCGCCACTCTGATAATGGGGGCTGATGCTGCATGGGGAGAATCATTAGGACCAGTGTCACCAAACCCAATCCCGCAGCGGGCTCGAGTTGCAGATAACACGGTGGAGAAAATAGCGAAAATTCTCGAAAACAATACCAACACCGCTTTACTGATGGACCAACATGGCAATGACCCAGCCGCACTGGAGGCCGCGAGCAAAATTGCCGCCAAAACCGGTTGCCGGGTACTAAATTCAACATTTCCAGCCAGAGTTGATGGCGGGCCAGGGAGAGTTGCTGTTGAAAGGATTCCATACCTGCCTGAACAGGTTCTGGAAAGTCTGAATGGTCTGGAGCACATCATCCTGGTGGGAAGTTCAGCGCCGGTAAGTTTCTTTGCCTATCCGGGCATACCAGGCCTGTTACTCCCTGATGGATGTGTTGCGACTCGCTTCACTGCTATAGAAGAAGATTCAGTGGACGCCATGCAGCATCTGGCGGCGAGATTAGGTGCAGATAAAGAAACTGCTGCGTATTTTGAGAAGAAAGAAATTCCAAAGCCCAGCAGCGAGCTGAATACCCGATCAATCATTCAATCAGTTGCGGCCACCATGCCGGAAGATGTCATAATCTGCACAGATTCCGGCGGCGGCAATGCTGCCTATCAATTTTGTCAAAATACATCTCGCAACAGTTGGTTAGCTTTAACCGGCGGCGCAATCGGTCAGGGTGGGCCTGTCTCTACTGGCGCAGCCCTGGCCTGCCCTGATCAACCCGTACTTGCTCTACTCGGGGATGGAGGCGCAGCCTACACTATTCAATCGCTTTGGACTCAGGCCAGAGAGCAATTGAATGTCACTACCCTTATTTTTGATAATAAAACCTACAACATCCTGAATATCGAATACGCCAGATTAGGTGTCGGAGCAATGGGTGATATTGCTGCGAGCTTATTCGATATCGGCAACCCAGATATCGATTGGGTCGCATTGGCAAAAGGATTTGGCGTACCGGGCGCAAAACCAGAGACAGCCAAAGAACTATGTACCTTGCTGGAAAACAGCTACAAAACCCCTGGACCGTTCCTGATTCAAGCCAGCGATAAGATTCTCGCCTAAGGAGCCTCTGATTAATGTTTACGAGGCAGTTAGTGTAAAGCAAAAATCAGCGAAAAAGCGCAGTTTATAGGTCATAAATGCGCATGTTGAGCTGATTTTTAATGCAGCAATAACAACGTAGGTAATTAATAGGTAATTAATAGGTAATTAATCAGCGGTTCCCTAAGAAACTACGAAATCTCCAGGCCATAGATAAGAAATCAGGGCTGCCTTGCGTATTTTTGAATACGACGATTAATGACATCGGCAACATAAGCATTCCCACGCAGATCCAGTGTGAGTGCGTGGGCCTCGCCAAATTCTCCATTCGCAATGCCCGGGCGACCGATAGCCCCTAATACGCGGCCGGTCATATCGACTTTGGCCAGCTGGCCATCAAACCCTGTCGTGATATACATATGACCATCATTATGCAGATGTAGAGCACAAACCATGGCATCAAATAACCATTCCCCTAACAAACCACCATCCGTGTCAAATAGATGAATACGCATGTTTTCCCGATCCGCTACATATACAACGTCGTCTTCGTCTATTTCAATGGCATGAGCCATCCAGAACTCACCCGGGCCAAAACCCCGGCTTCCCCACTGGCGAATAAACTCGCCATCAGGGCTGAACTTCAATACCCTTGGCTCCGGTGAACCATGGCCTTGAGCTACGTAAATATTTCCTGCTGAATCCAGCGCCAGGTCATTCGGCTGGTCAAAAAAATGATCGCCATTCACCTCATCCCACAGACCACGTTCACCACGGGTTCCAAGCGTCATGAGTTCATTGCCATTTTCATCAAGCTTCATGATTACATGATCTGCCACATCGGTTACCCAAATATTGTCTTCCTGATCCAGGTATAAGCCATGGGCACGGGCTACCAGCCCCTGCTCACCAAAAGAACGAATAAATTGTCCGTCGCTGGTGAACTCTAAAAACGGAGTATCGCCACGACTAAAAACTAAGAGGTCACCATTGGATTTAAGCTGGATGGCTGCATAGGATTCGCCACCGAACTCGGCTGGCATATCAAAAGCATCGGTGAACTCGATCGGCACATACTCAGTCAGGGTATACGCCTGTAGTGGAAATAACAGGCGATTAGGTCGTTGGCCTAATGCGTTCTGCGAAAAAACTAAGAGTAAAATCAGTAGGAGAGGTATTTTTGCTTTCATTAAGTGTTCTCCCATCCAGCGCGGTTTATGCCCAGTCAAAATTCTTCTGTATTCTTCCAAGTTTCGCGTAGAATGTTTCTGCTGATGACTCGTCATTATCTGGTTTGGAACCAAAAATACTGACTATAGGAATGACAATCAGCGGCAAAAACAATGTAAGGAATGATGGGTCGCGCCACTCACCTAAATAAGTAATTAGCTCATACCACCACTGCCCGAATCCACCTGTTGTTGCGTACTCCGCCCCATCAAATAAGGTATTAAACAGCCACATGATCAAGCCACCGGCAAGACCTGTGGCCATGCCCCAAAATACCGCCTGCTCTGTAGTGCGCCGCCAATAAAAGACATAACCAACAGCGATCGCAGGAGGCACTACCATGGCGAAACCCAGCAACAGAAGCTGCAATACTGAGCTGATGTTACCCAACCATGCAATGACCGCAGCCGCCGAACCGTAAATGACGGTGACGACTTTGTAAGCACGCAATTTTTTATCACTGTCGAAATCTTTAACACCAGGCACCCAATCGTTTACAAACATGGTTGCACTGGCCAACAAGATCGGTGCACCAGACGAAATTACAGCAGCCAGCACCGCAGCTAGAGCGATACCACCCAGGATGGGTCCACTGTCCATCGCCAGTTGAGCAATGTTCAAATAACTTGTGAGTCCACTTTCTGCTCCGTAAGCTGCCAGGGTCAGAATGCCAATAAATCCAGCTACAATCGGCATTAGCGCAGCGATGAGCCCTGCCAGAAAAAATCCTGGAATCAAATACTCTTGCCTGCCCGCAGAGCTGGCATAGTTCGCATATACCGAAGCGGCCGGCGTATGAATAGTGGCTGAAATAAACAGTGCGATAATGGTTGCCCAACCAATCCCAACAAAACTCCACCACTTCATCTCTTCTTTGCCAGCTTCTGCCAACCGTTCTGAACTGATACTCACTACTTCTTCCCAGCCACCCAGGCTATTCATCGCCACCAGACTTACCAGCAACAAACCAGAAATAATGACGCTGCAGTGAACGATGTTTGCAACTGCCGTACCTTTGAGACCACCAGTCACCGTGAATGTCACAATCAGGAAACCACCAATAGCTACTCCAACTACGAAAGGTAAGCCAGTCACTCCACTCACGATTGAGCCTATGACATAGGGCTCAATAACATTGATAACCAGATACTCAGCCTGCACACAAAGACTGGTGAGCCATTGGCAGCGATAGGATCCAAAGCGGTGATCGAATACCTGCCCCACACTCACGACTTTGAGTCGACGATAGGGAATGGCAAAGAACAGGCCAACAAGAAAAAGTGCAGCAAATGAGTTTACCGCATACCAGAGGTGTCCCAGACCTTCATTGATGACATCACCTGCAACGCCATAGGTACCTGCACCGCCAATACGGGTACCTGCAACACCGGCTGCCAGCATAAAAATCCCTAAATTCCCTCCGCCGATAGCCCAGTCGTTAGCACTGGTGTTGCTTTTATTGAGATAAATGCCGAAAGCAGCGAAGAAGCCTAAGTAGACGATGATGACAAAGGCAGTAACACTCATGCACAGCTCCCGTTATTATTATGTTTAAGGACACTCTGATTAATTACCTGCGTTGTTATTGCAAGGCAAAAATCAGCGAAAATGCGCATTTATGATCTATAAACTGCGCTTTTTCGCTGATTTTTGTCTTGCACTAACTGTCTCGCAAACATTAATCAGAGGCTCCTTAATACATTATTCTCTATACGCCATATATGCCGTAACACTTCTATGCGCACTCAAACGCACAAAGTCAGCAGTTCTGATCTCTGACCTACATCAAGACATCTGTGAGTAATCTCGGCATACTACACCAATGATAGAGCATGTATCTATATTGCTAATTCTTACCGAATATGCGCAGATAACTAACTTTATCTCCGACCAGACACCACTATAGAGAAGCAGCAAATGGATAAGCCACAACCCGGAAGCGACGAATGGCTTGCGCAAGTCAGCGAAGACATCCTGGAGCCCGATCGACCCATCATAGATCCCCACCACCACCTGTGGATGAAACGTTTCGGTCGCAATTATTTATTGCCTGAACTTTGGGCTGATACTGGCAGTGGTCACAATGTTCAGAAGACGCTGTTTATGGAATGTCGGGCTTTTTATCTGCGAGAAGGCCCAGAGCACTTGAGGCCCTTGGGTGAAACTCAATTCATTGCAAAGTTTGCCAGAGAAAGTGAGAACGAATCAGACAAAGCAACCCTGGCAGGGATAGTAGGCCATGCCGACCTTACACTGGCCGGTGAAAATCCGGCAATGCTGGAAGAGCTGTTGGATAAGCACGCAAAAGCCTGTGATGGAAAATTTAAAGGCATCCGCCATGCCGGTGCCCGGGACAAAAGACCAGGAGATTTGCTAATACCCGGTTCTGCACCGCCTTACCTATACAGGAAAGAATCCTTTCGCACCGGACTACGAGACCTCGCCGCCCGCAGGCTGACCTACGATACCTGGCACTATCATCACCAGAATCTGGACTTCATAGATCTCGCCCGCAGCGTACCTGAATGCACCATGGTGCTGGACCATTTTGGCACCCCATTAGGTGTGGGTGTTTACACGCACTGCAGGGATGAAATTTTCCTGCAATGGAAGCATGCAATGAAAGAACTGGCCAAATGCGAAAATGTCTACGCCAAACTGGGTGGATTAGCCATGCCTGATAACGGTTTTGGCTGGGATAGGGCTGACACACCGCCCACTTCAGACGACTTTATCGCAAAACAGAAAAAATACTATTTACATATGATCGAGTGTTTTGGACCAGAAAGATGCATGTTTGAGAGCAACTTCCCCGTTGACCGACTTTCCCTCAACTATCATGTACTATGGAATGCATTTAAGAAAATGGTGTCTGATTTCTCAGAAGAAGAAAAACATGCCATGTTTTTCGGCACTGCCGAAAAAGTTTACAGGCTATAACCAGAAAGATTTATTTCATTGTCTAAACACTCTACCTTGGTTCTTGATCTGGATGGCACCTTGGTGGACTCTGCTACAGGATTCGTACATCGCATGAATTATGCACTGACGAAGTTCAATTACACGCCACTGCCAGATCACGAAATTACCCGCAATACAGGGCCTCTCCTGTAACAAACCATTCAGCGGCTTATCAGCAGCGATGATTCGGCTCATGTTGATGAGGTAAAAGCTGCTTACGGGGAGCGTTATGCGGAGTTGAGATATCTGGACAACGAGATATATGACGGAATCCACGACATGCTCAGCATGATCGCAACCGCCGACGTACCTATGGGTGTATGCACTTTCAAACTCCATGCCTATGCATACAAAGTTCTGGAAGCTCTCGAACTCAACCACTTTTTTGACTTTCCAGCCGGCTCAAAAGCCAAAATGGTGGAGGGCGGGCAATTAGAGCTGTTGCTCAGAGACAGAAGGATTGATTCCGAAGCATTGATGACAGGTGACCGATCAATCGACTTGATTGCAGCACAGAGTAACAGTCTCGATAGTGCCGAGGTGCTTTGGGGGTATGGAGCTCTGGATGAGCTATCCGCAGAGGAGCCAACCCATCTGTTTAATAGTCCGGCAGAATTAACAGTTGCAATGCTGCAAGATTAAATCTGTATCAGGATTTATTTTGAATGCGTTTGATTACGGCAGAGCTGGTTAAAACGATTCGATCTTCAACTCGTAACACGCAACGCACGAACACCATCGACTTACCACGCCGAACAGTTTCTGCTTCGCCGATAATTAATTCGCCTTCATAAGCCGGGGCCACGAACTCATTATTGCAAGTCACAGTCGCTACACTCTCACTGGTACCACCATTCGCTCCCAGGCAAAGAGTGTAGTCCGCAAACGCCATTAACACTCCACCATGAATTGAATTATGGGCATTGCAATTATGCGCCTGAATTCGAAAAGCTGTTCGCGGATGCTGCTTATCCATGTAAAAAAAGAAGGGGCCAATATAATCTTCAGCTTTATCTCCCTCCCAGTGCCTGTAATGGGTCGGGATGTCGTAGTCCGCAGGATTAAAGCTCATTCTTACTAATCCCCACCCGGAATGATGATTTCCACAGCAGCCCCCGCTACCCGAAATGGAATTTTAACTACTTCAACTGTAGCGCCTACTGCAGTACCCACCATACTGCCCACAACACAGGCTTGCAGCGCAGAGCTCAGTACCAATACTGCGAGAATTTTGCTCAATGACATTAATTTCAGTTTCTGTTTCATAAGGACAATTGCTAATACCCAACATTGAGATAGTTATCGAACTTTTTCCCAACTTCTTCAAATTCTCCCACCTTGTGAAAACCCAGTTTTTCATGGAGGGCGATACTCGCATCGTTAGGTAGCGTGATGCCGACGATCAAGGTGTGAACCTCTGAGGTTCGCAGCAATTCTATAAGCGCCTGGTAGAGTTGCAGTCCTAAGCCCTTATCCTGTGCCTCAGGCAGTAGATAAATGCTCTTACTTCCCGGGCAAAACGATGGGCAGAGCATGCCTTCCATCGCGCTGCATAGGCATAACCGACCAATTGTGTGCCAACCTTTTCCTGGCTTGCATAATCCAGCACTAACCAGGGTCGCGTCGCATCACTGACAGCGATTCCCTGTGCCATATCACCCGCTGAAACAATACTTTCTTCTAAGGAGCCTTTGATTAATGTTTGCGAGGCAGTGAGTGCAAGGCAAAAGTCAGCGAAAAAGCGCAGTTTATAGGTCATAAGTGCGCATTTTGAGCTGATTTTTAATGCAGCAATAACAACGTAGGTAATTAATCAGAGGTTCCCTAACGTGATAGTGGTGTTCTTTATATATCAGTTGTAAATTTCAGCGATCTCAAGGCTGTCATCCAAAGTCGCAGGTCGAATGCTCATATTAGTTAATTTCATTTGCTCTAAAAAGACTCCAGCAATGCCACGCGATCCAAACCTTCACCCGTTTCTACCAGCAATTGAAACTCTTCTCCCAATTTTAAGCTGCGATCCAGAACAGTTTGCCAGATAGACAGTCGCTCTGACTCTGAATAACACTCAAAGTCCGTTCGGTCGGGAATTTTACTATTTGGCAGGGAAGCGATAAATTCTTCAGAAGGAGCCAGCAAAACGACATTGGCGAAATGTTTCAAATCGGGTTTACGCCAAAACAATCGCTTATCGAACCAACCCGGTATGACACGAGCGCTAAAATGCGGATAAAGCACCAATCCTTCCTGCTGCCAAAAAGGAAAATTGAAATGATAGTCAGTGATTCCTCCATCCCAATATAATCCTGCTTTAGCCTGTTCAATATCCCGCACCCCTCCCAAGACAAAAGGAATGGAGCCGCTGGCTATCAATGCATCGATCAGATTCGTTTCAGTTAATGGTGCCAACGCTGTATCCAGGTCGCTTAGATTCTTCCAGGGGCTTTCATCGACTGCGTTGGTAAATAAGGTGCGCTCGAAGAACCAGGAAAGACTGCGGCGGCTAATACCGTTAGACAAAGCACTCAATCCCAGAAAAAGTGTTTGCACAAGTTTGTTGTTTGATGCTCCAAATCCTTTACAGCGATCAGCCACCAGGTGGGTTTTGATAACTGGATTATTGACTACCTTGGAAATTTCCTCTCCACCCAGTACCTGCTGCAGCATATTACGCATCTTAGAAGTGATTTCTTCCACTGTTGGCACCGCACTATAGGTTTGACTGCTATAAAGTCGAGCCAGTTCTTCAATAGCCCGCAAAGGATCGGCTGATGCCAGACAACTTAGCCGCCAGGCGCCAACCGAAGATCCTAACGTGTATAAAGGGGTGTTACGTTGAGCAAAAAAATCAGAGAATAGATAGCGGTCGAGCCCATAAAGAACAAACCACTTGGGACCACCAGAGGCGCCAAGCATGACTTTAAACAAATCCGGACGAAGCCCCTCATTACGCAGTTTCTCAAACGCAACTGGACCAGCATAAATAGACAGTGCAGACATAGGCAGTGATGATACAATCCTCAGGCGTTTCACGTCATCTGACTGAGTCACCAATCAGACTCATTTTTTCAGCGAAAGCACTTATCACGAGCCTTTATCATGCCTGGTTTGCTCTCATATGATCGAAAATCATTGTTATTCTTGCTCGCTATAGGCAACACAATTGCCTTCGCAACCTGGCAAGCACTGCTCAATAATTTTGCCGTTGATCAGGCAGCCTTTACTGGCGAAGAAATTGGGATTTTGCAAAGTCTTCGTGAAGTCCCTGGATTTTTAGCGTTCACTGCAGTTCTTGTCATGCTATTCGTGAGACAACAGCAGTTCGCCATTATGTCACTGATTACTCTGGGCATAGGGACAGCAATTACCACGCTATACCCAACTGCTCTATGGCTGTATTTCACTACGGTAGTCATGTCTATTGGCTTCCACTATCTTGAAACTCTGCATAATTCCTTGAGCCTGCAATGGTTGAGCAAGGACGAAGCACCTCAAGTACTGGGACAAATCTTAAGCACCCGCGCCTTTACCAACTTTGTCGTGTTGGGGTGCATTTATCTCTATCTTGCATTCTATGCACCGAACTACATTGTTATGTATATGCTGGCTGGAAGCCTGGCAGTTGTTATTGGGCTGTATTGCTGGAGCATTTATCCTCGCTTCAGTGATGAGGTAGTTCAAAAGAAAGAGCTGTTCTTACGTAAGCAGTACTGGCTGTATTATCTACTGACATTTCTGGCTGGCGCACGAAGGCAAATCTTTGTGGTTTTTGCTGGATTTTTATTAGTTGAGAAATTCGATTTCCCTGTTGAAAACGTTGTACTCCTCATTCTGGTGAATGCCGTACTCACCTTTTGGCTTGCAACAAAAATCGGTGCACTCATCAGCATCATTGGAGAGCGTCGCGCCCTCACCCTGGAATACATTGGTTTAATCATTGTATTTGTGAGCTATGCCTTTGTGGACACTATCATGATAGCAATAGCTTTGTACCTGCTGGATCATTTGTTTTTTGCGATGTCCATTGCCATCAAAACTTATTTTCAAAAGATTGCCGATCCAGCAGACATTGCAGCAACCTCTTCTGTTAGCTTCACCATCAATCATATAGCCGCTGTCGTGCTCCCAGCCGCTCTCGGTTTAGTTTGGATTGTAAATCACAGCGCTGTTTTTCTCATTGGTGCAGGGATCGCTGGCTGTTCATTAGCACTAACCCAGTTCATCCCGGACCGCCCCACTGTCGGACAAGAGACGCGATTTGCAGTTACTACTGAATTGCAGACATCAGAATAGACGATTCCCAGTCTTCTGAAGTTTCCATGAAAGCATCAAGCCCAATCGTTAAACACCTCGTGCTTGTTGGTGGCGGCCATAGTCATTTGGCTGTGCTGCGCAACTTTGCTATGAAACCCATGCCGGGACTCGCCATCACCTTAATAACGCGTGACGTGGTCACGCCCTATTCCGGCTCCCTGCCTGGCTTTCTGGCAGGGAAGTACAGTTTTGATGAAATACACATCGACTTACGGCCATTGGCTCAATTTGCGGGGGCCAGACTTATTCAGGAAGAAATTGAGGATATCGATTTTGATGCTCGATTCATCAAGTTAACAAACAGGCCTGATATTTCTTTTGATTTCTTATCTCTCAATATTGGCTCGCGCCCCGATGACTCTCTCATTACTGGTGCAGACCGCTATGCCACAGCAGTCAAACCTATCGATGGGTTTATTAAGCAATGGGAATGTTGGCGAGAAGAAGCAGTTACTAAAATCCATGCCGACGAAAGCTTCGAGCTAGTCATTGTAGGTGGTGGCCCGGCTGGTGTTGAAATAGCCTTTGCTATTCAGCACCGAATCATCAGTGAATTAGACAAGCGTCTGGCACAAGATGCTCGACTCAAGATAAGTATTGTCAGTACAGAAAGCGAGCTTCTTTCCTTACATAATTCCAATGTACGTCAATTTACGCAGAGCGAATTGCAACGCAGAAATATCGAACTCAAGCTTGAAAGAACTGTAACAGAGTTTAAACCAAGGGTAGCCGTGTGTGCTGACGGTGAAGAACTACAGGCAGATGCTTTTGTTTATGCAACTGGTGCCAGCATCCCTCAATGGCCATTCGATTGTGGCTTAGCACGCAGTGACGATGGTTTTATTCGCATCAAAGACACACTGCAAACAAGCAGTCATGGCTATGTATTCGCGGCTGGTGATGCTGCCACCGTCGAAAATGAACCAAGGCCCAAATCAGGTGTGTATGCCGTACGGCAAGGCAGAGTGTTAGCCAGGAACTTGCGCAGGTTCATTACCAGTAAGTCTTTACAACGTTACTTTCCACAAAGAAAAGCCCTGGCTCTTATGAGTATGGGCGATGGGCGAGCTATCGCGTCAAGAGGAGAATTGTTTTTTCAGGGCCGCTCTATGGGCACTTTGAAACATCAGATTGATTCGCGCTTTGTTAAAAAGTACTCAAAATTCCCTGTTATGCCAGTTGATCTTAATCTGGAACCAGGACTGGCAGACAGGAAAATTGAAAAGCAACTTAAACAACATGCCATGCGCTGTGCTGGATGCGGCGCCAAAATATCCTCTGATGTACTCAACGGTGTGTTAAATGAACTCGACAAACCAACTAAACCAGAGATAGTGACGACTCCAGGTGGCATTGAAGATGCCTCAAGAATCCTGCTTGAAGACGGTCGAACCCTTGTACAGAGCATCGACTACATCAAAGCTTTCAGCAATGATCCTTGGCTATTTGCCCGCATTGCGACTTTGCATTGTTTGAGTGATATTCACGCCATGGGCGTAAAGCCGCACTCTGCACTGGCCATGCTGGGCCTGCCTCATGCTGAGAAGCATTACAGTCGCCAACAACTGCGAGAGCTTATGCAGGCTTGCAAATCTGTGCTTAATGCAGAGGATTGTGATCTCATCGGTGGCCATTCCGCTGAGTCTGAAGAATTACAATTGGGGTTTTGTGTTAATGGTTTCGCATCAGAGCTGCCCACACTCAACAAGTCTGGGGCCCAAACAGGTGATGCAATAATTCTTACCAAAGCGCTTGGAACCGGTGCTTTGTTAGCAGCAGATATGCGCTATCTGGCCAGTCACAATGTTATGCAAACCGCCTTCGAGTCCATGTTGCAATCCAATGCCCAGGCCGCAGAAATTCTGTTAAGCCATAATGCAACAGCATGTACCGACGTCACCGGTTTTGGCTTAGCCGGACATTTACTTGAGATGACAAATGCGAGTGGTTGCCATGCGGAGCTGCGACTACAGTCGGTTAATGCCTTGCCAGGGGTTCTGGAATTTTTGGAACAAAATATAGTCAGCTCTCTACATCATGAGAATAGCCTGAATGCTCAGCATTTCAGTACTGCAGGTGATCAATCCAAAAAGCCTGAGTTTGAACTACTGTTCGATCCACAAACAGCTGGCGGCTTGCTTGCCTCAGTACCATCAAACGAGGTTGAAGCCTGCCTCACGGCATTACATAAAGCTGGATATCAGGCCGCAACAGTAATTGGCAGCTTCACTGCCGGGGAGTTGGGCGCTGCTCCAATCAAGCTCATCGATTAGCTGCTAAGAAACCTCTGATTAATTACCTACGTTGTTATTGCTGTGTTAAAAATCAGCTCAAAATGCGCATTTATGACCTACAAACTGCGCTTTTTCGCTGATTTTTGCCTTGCACTAACTGCCTCGCAAACATTAATCAGAGGCTCCTTAGATGTCACCAGGCAGCTACTGAGCTACTGTATAGTCATCGCACAATCTTCCCTCGCACACTACGCTGCTGTCCCTTCACCAACGCAAATTGACTGTACAGTTACTGCACAGTTACTGCACAATAGTCCCTACACAGTTGCAATTTAACTAAAGCATTGAACTTTATAGAAAACTCCGTCCTCACACCTCTTAAATACTGCCCTTTGATAGTCCTCGCGTTTGCTACTATCAGCGCTAAGGCAAAAGATGGCGCAGGTAATGTGTTAGGCCAGTATTCAAATTTGAATATCACCCGGGAAGGACCCACCATCAATGCCGATTTAGCGCGCAAGATGTTCCGCCGCCAACACCTATGCGCACCTGAAGCGGCATGAAGGAGCTGTAGAAGAATATCGCAAGGCCATTAGCGCCGACCCGAACTTCATGGAAGCCATTCGTAGCCTTGACAACATTTACTATTATTTAGGGAACCAACACGATAGCTGACCTCATCGCTGCAGTGCAAATCCTGAGGCAGTTGTTAGAGCGGCAAGATGGCAACTATAACTTATAAACTTTATAAGCTTTATAAACTTACTAGTATCGCCATCGACTATATGATGTACGTGCGATTGAACTCGACCCCACAAACGACTCGCAAGTGCATGTAATGGCCAGCACATACAATAATAACGGCTATACCGATATGGCTATCCGTATTTACCAGGCGGGAATTCGTGCAATGCCAGGCAATGCTTTCTTTGATCGCAGTTTAGGGCGAATACTGAAACAGGAAGGCCGCCTTGAAGAGGCTTTAAGCACGTATGGAAGTGCTGCCACCAAAGACCCGAATTCCAGCTTCACTCCAGCTTATAGGGTAATCTGATAGAGAACATCAAACAGCGGCTTAATCGCTAAGCCGCTTTAGTCCTCGCCTGTCATATCTATTTCTATAGCCAGCGCAATTTGTCGCTGCGACTCATCCATCTGCGCGATACGTTCAACTTCAGAATAAAAGCGCAACATATCGCTTCCCTGCTGCGCCAGTAACGCATTGAAGTTCGGCACTAAATCATTGTAAGAGGCGACGGTTGAAAGCTGCGCATTGTTTAAGGAGCGACTGAACCAGGCATCATAGCCTTTATAACCACCCCAAGTACTTTTCAACTCGCCATAGGCGTCTAGCATGTCCTGTTGCAGCGACTTTTTTTGCCTACGCATAGTTGCTACATCGAGTTCCTGCCCATATAAATATTCAAACTTCTTGCGCCATTCTACGACCAGAGCTACGAACTCTGCTTGCCGTTTTCTTGATAATTCCGCTTCAGCAATAATGTCCGGTTGCCCCATTGATAACAGCCAGCGCCTCACGCCTTCGCGTTCCACGGCAGTGGCAAAACTCTCGTTAAATACCGTATCCCCTGGTAGATAAAGCACCTGATGGGCAAGCTCATGAAAAATCAGCCCCGCCAATTGATAGTCACTGCGATTAATCACCGTACTTAATACAGAGTCATCAAACCAACCCAATGTTGAATAAGCATCTACGCCACCGGTATAGACATCAAATCCTCGCGCGCTGAGTGTTTCGGCGTAACGATCAGCTGCCTGTTCCGAAAAATATCCCCGATAACTTACACATCCGGCAATGGGGTAACACCAGTTGAACGCATCAACCGAAAACTCCTCTGCTGCAAATACATTCCACACAACATGTTCGCGGCCCACATCCACAAAAGTACGATAATTACCTTCCACAGGCAGCCCCAGTTCCTGTTCAGCAAAAGTGCGAATTGACAGCACCAGTTGGAACTTGTCTCGCAACTCCTGAGACAAAGAGTCATCGGCAAGCAAGCCCTCAATGCTTTGACGATTGAGCATTACTGCAAAGTGGCCGCGCACTGCCTGGGTGTAATAGCCCACAGCTTCGCAGGACAGCAAAATAAAAGATAAGGTGATTAGAAACAGAAACTTCAGGCCGGGACTTATTAAGAATGACCTTTGTTGTGGCTGTCCAGTTTCAGTCATCGGAATCACTTGCGCCTTGTATAGTCACAACGATGGATCTTGATCCGCCATGGTTCCTATGTTCACCCAAATACAGGCCTTGCCAGGTTCCTAATTGTAAAGCACCCTGCTTGATGGGCAATGTGAGTTCGCAGCCGAGTAAGCCTGACTTGATGTGAGCGGGCATATCATCTGGTCCTTCATAAGTATGCTCATAATAAGGTGCTGCCGCTGGCGCCAGTTCATTAAAGTGGTTCTCCATATCACTGCGCACGGTACTGTCCGCATTTTCATTGAGGCTCAGAGATGCAGAAGTATGTTGCAACATGAAATGTGCAAGCCCTATGGAAATCTTCGAAAACTCGGGACACTGAGAGACAACTTCTTCCGTAACCAGATGGAAACCTCTGGATTTAGGGGTGAGTGAAATTCGCTTCTGCAGCCACATGGGTTACAGGCCAACTAACTCTATTTCAAATAGATTGGCCCAGTGCTTTCCGGTAACAAACAAGCGCTCCTGCTCATTATCCCAGGCAATCCCATTAAGTACGGCCTCAAAACTTCCAAGCTCGGTTTGCTCAGAGAGGCCGGTAAGATCTATGATAGAGTTAATCACTCCAGTGGCAGGGTCAATACGCACAATAAAATCCGTTTGCCATACATTAGCCCAGACCTCCCCATTAATGAATTCCAGTTCATTCAGGCTGTTAACAGGATTACCATTAAGCGTCACGGTGACCCGCGAGGCTGGAACAAAAGTTTCAGGGTCTAAAAACTGAAGGTCTGCAGATCCGTCACTAAGAATGAGTTGGTCGCCATCATAGGCCAGCCCCCAGCCTTCTGTCGCATTGTAGTGAGTGCCTATCTGTTCAAACGTTTCCTTGTCATAGACAAAAACCATATGAGACTTCCAGGTTAGCTGAAAAATCCTGTCGCCTACGATTTCAATCCCTTCGCCAAAATAGCGACTGGCGAGAGGCCGGGATTGAACAACTGACGCATCCTCCAGTGTAATCTTGCTCAGACTTGAAAAGCCATTCTTGCCTGTTCCCTCGTATAGAAAACCTTCGTAATAGAATAAACCTTGAGTGAACGCCTCTATGTTATGAGGATAAGTATTAATTATCTGATAACCGTAGCGCGGCACCTGCTCCTGCCCTGAAGCGGAGAAAGCGAACAAGATCAAACTGAAAGCAGCTATACGCATATTGGATATTCTATCAGCCACAATAGGTAGTATAGAATGATTGCCAGCTATGGAATTCTCAAGTTTTATTAGGGCCTGTTCACACTAATTGAGTGGCCTCTGCTAGCGGGTATTTTTGTGTTCAGCAAGGCAGAAAGCGTGCCGTATATCAATATATACAAACGATTGATAACGAAGCTGGGCGCAAAAATGCGCCTGGCCTTTCGGGTTGTGGGTTGTGGCTAAAAAAGTGCCATTTGTCGTTGCTCGTCGCGCATTTGGAATAACCAAACTACGCTCCTCGCGCCTCAATTGGCGCTTTTTTAGTCACAATAGAGATCACTCAATTAGTGTGAACAGGCCCTGGATCACCCACAGCAACAATGGGTTTAAATCAGGCCCATAGCCAGCATTCTTAACCTTGGCTGAACCAGCCAATTCCAGAGTACGGTGGAGAGCAAATGACTGACAACTGCCTGTTTTGCAAAATCGTTACAAATGAAATAGCGGCTGAAAAGCTTTATGTTGATGACGATGTCACGACTTTTCGTGACATTAATCCGGCAGCGCCTACTCATGTTTTAGTGATACCCAATAAGCATATCGCTGCAATCAACGAAGCAAGTCCGGAAGATCAAGCACTGCTCGGTAAGATGTTACTGGTCGCGAATCAAGTTGTGGAGCAGGAAGGTCTGGCGATGGATGGTTTTCGCTATGTTATCAATACTGGTGAACATGGTGGCCAGACAGTGTTCCACATTCATCTACATATACTCGGTGGTCGCCAGCTAGAATGGCCTCCAGGCTGACAACTATTGTCCAACTACTGTCGCAAACCCGAGATTCCCGCTGCAGTTGCCGCGACCACGCCACGTTCTGTTATTAATGCCGTAACCAGATGAGCCGGCGTCACATCAAAGGCATAATTATTTGCTTTGGTTGATGCTGGCGCAATGGTAACAGTTTCAATATCTCCTTCACTTGTGTATCCAGTAACAGTCAACACTTCATCCTCACTGCGTTGCTCAATGGGTATTTCCGTAGTGCCATCGGAACAATTAAAATCAATGGAGGAAACCGGTAGTGCAACATAAAATGGCACATCATTATCTCGTGCTGCCAGAGCTTTGAGGTAAGTGCCAACCTTATTGCAAACATCGCCACGCCGGGTTGTGCGATCACTGCCAACCAAACACAGATCAACCTTACCCTGCTGCATGAGCAATCCACCGGCATTGTCTACAATGAGCGTGTGCGAAATCCTGCGCTGCTTCAATTCCCAGCATGTGAGCGCAGCGCCCTGATTTCGGGGCCTGGTTTCATCCACCCACACATGAATCGGCACACCTCGCTCGGCAGCTTTATAAACTACTGATAAGGCAGTACCCCAATTAACTGCGGCGAGCGCACCTGCATTGCAATGGGTCAGAACATTGATTACCGCTTTTTCTCCCTGCCTTGCCTTCCACATCCCTTCCAAAACGCCAGCACCTGATTCGCCAATGGATTCACAAATTGCGATATCCTCTTTCTCAATAATCTGGGCAAGCTTCAGTGCCTGCCCCGCCCTTTCTTCTGGCGTTACCCCCCGCAAAGCATGCACACACCTATCCAGCGCCCAGCACAGGTTTATGGCTGTCGGACGGGTGTCTGCCAATCTTGCGATCCCTCGATCAAGAGAAGAAGGATCATCATGCAGCGCGAAGTAAATTCCATATGCCGCAGCCACTCCAATCAACGGCGCACCTCTTATGCGCATCACCTCAATTGCCTCGCAAACCTCCTCAAGAGATTTAAGGCTTTTGATGGCGAATTCTTGAGGCAGCAGAGTCTGATCGACTATCAAGACTGAATCTGTATCAGATTCGTACCAGAGGCTCTGTGTGTATTCAGTTGTGGACACTCCAACGACTCCAGGTGCTATATGACGCGTTCGTTGCCACCATCGATTGCAATTTGCGCACCTGTGGTTTTGGAAAACGCCTGACCGAGCAGTGAGACAACCGTTGCAGCAACATCATCGGCATGTAACTCCGTTCCCAAAATGTTAGACGAGCGATACGCCTCAACAGTCTGACCGTAATGTGCCGCACGCTGTTGAACAACGTCGTCATTCCATAGGGCGGTGTCGTAAATGGCATCAGGGTGTACGGAATTGACCCTAATGCCAAACTCGCCCAACTCAAGCGCTGCAATACGAGCCAGCTGATTCAAACCAGCCTTGGCTACGGAATACGCTGCTGCACCGGGGCCAGGTGCAGGGACATTTTTTGAACCGATAATCACCACCGCAGGATCAAATCCATTTTTGAGAAATGGAATACTGGCCCTCAGCAATCTCATATGAGCATTCATATTCAGGTCTACAGAGTGTTGCCAAACCTCATCGTCCATGTGTTCGATGACTGCGCTTGCCGGAAAATTCCCCGCATTACTCACTAATAGATCAATACCGCCGAACCGCCTCACTATCTCCGTTAGACCACGCCGGATCTGCCCCTTGTCTGTCACATCGCATTGAACAGGAATAATGCGTTCGCTGAATTTGTCCGCAAATTCCATAGCGGCAATATCCAAAGCGAGCACGGCCGCTCCGCCTGCGGCTAATGCCTCGGCACAGGCCTTACCTATGCCAGACGCTGCACCCGAGACTACTGCAACTTTTCCTTCGAACTCCTGCCTTTTTCCGCCCGATTTCAGTTTGGCTTGTTCCAATTCCCAGTATTCAACTTTGAATAGTTCTTCTCTGGGCAGCGCTTCCCATCCTCCTAACGCTTCTGCCTGCTGTATGGCACGGATAGTGTGGGAAGTGATGTCGGCAACAATTTTCAGTCGCTTACTATCAGGGGCCAGGTAAACCATGCCACGGTCCTGCCATACGCCATAGCGAGGTATGGCGTCCAATATTTGATGCTCTTCCTTGCTGTGGGCGCGGTAATAATCAGTATATTGCTGCACAAATGCAGCGAGGTCTTGCTCTGGATTCGCCGCAAATACTGCGCCAAAGGGTTTTGCATGAATAGTATGGTCTGGCGTGAGCGGTCCGCGCTGGATCAACTCAGCGGCATCTTCCCGACAGGCAAAGCCAACGGCCGCCTCTGAATCATCTAAACCCACTACGATTGCTCCCCCAAAAGCCACCCCCGCTGCTTTGCGTAGCTGCGAGATATACTCCAAATCAATCTCTTGCCTCGGTGCATCAACTAACTGCTGACTATCCTGGGTATGCTGATCAAGATAGTCCTCCGCCATACTGACTAATTCAATCATAGTGTCGTAACTGGTTTTTGCATCATCGTTAAAGGTGAAGATTCCATGATGCAGTAGCACGATACCACGCAATGCCTGCCAATCCACATTCACTGCAGCCGCTGCCACCTGTTTCGCCAAAACGAATCCGGGCATGATATAAGGGAGAATTAAGACTTCCGAACCATAAAGCTCAGCCAGCAGCTTCTCACCATCAGGCGTATTGCTCAAAGTGACTATCGCGTCTGCGTGACTATGATCGACATATTTGAAAGGAATGAGAGAATGGAGAATGGCTTCAACTGATGGGGTTGGCGCACTGGGATTGAGCAAGGCCAGACGCAGGTGACGCATCATTTCTGTATCGCTGAGAGAATCGAGATTGCCTAACTGGGTAAGATAGTCCAGCTTGGTAACCGGAAAGCCAGGTGCTTCGATCGTTTTCAAATCCCAACCTGAGCCTTTCACATAAAGCACATCAACCGAGTTTCCGAAAACATCTGTTTCCATGCCTTTCACTGAAGTATTACCACCACCGTGCAGTACCAAATCAGGCTCAGCTCCTAACAGCCTGGAAGAGTAAACCCGGGTGGCGACGATATCATTCTCTGAAATCGTCTCGACTGCCTCTGGACTCCAACGGTTTTTCATGACGATCAGCTATCTACTCAGAATATTTTGGAAAAACTTGAATTCTAAATTTTTTTGCCTACGTAAAAAACCACGTTCATAGAACGTGGTATTGCTCTAAGCCCCCTGAAAGGGGGCCATATGAGTGCCTTCTCAGAAGGCACTCCTCGTTATCCCGAATTTAATCCGTTACTTCAGCTCCAGCGACTGCTGTAACTCTTCCTGCTTCTGTTGATACTTTACGTACCTGCGTATCATCTCAGAATCCGCGCCCACCGTATCAACGCAGTACCCCTTGGCCCAGAAGGGATTACCCCAAAAGGGCATTCTTCCTTAAATGCGGAAACGTATTAAAAACCCGAATCGCTGAGCAACCCTTTAACACACCCACCAACTTCGACACTGAAATCTTCGGCGGAATCTTCACCAACAAATGGACAGGGTCAGCTTGTACATTCAGATCGATCACTTCGCAGCCTTGCTGCTCACAAAATATCATCATCGAGCCATCAACCGCTCGACCCATGTTCTCTTTTAATATCCGGTATCTGTATGTCGGTGTCCACACTATGTGATACTGACAGTGCCACAACACATGCGACGTTCTTTTGAATCTGCTCATGCAGGTTCTTCTTGATTCAAGTTATGGGGATAACTCAAATCAAGCCTGCATGAGTAGCCTCAATCTGGCAGGCTAAGCCAACCAGTAGATGGCCACGTCCTCAGGACGTGGTTTTCAGTTAGCAATAAAAAACGCACCATCAATGATGGTGCGTTTTCTTAAACCTCAAGACCGGACTAGTTTGGTTCAACAATCGATATGTTGGCCATTCCAGCTTGTCGCGCCGCATCCATGATCATTACCAAGGTACTTACATCGGAAGAATGATCTGGCTGGATAATTACAGAAGCAGATGGATTTTCCGCCTTTAGCTGGTCGATGTTAGATCGAATCTGAGTGGCAATAATTGGTCGTGGATTTCCATTGAGGATAATCTCGTTATTGGCGCCGATTTCGAACAAGATATTTTTCTTATCGTTGTCTTCAGGGGGCGTTTCGTTATTGTTGTTGTCGCTACTGGCTGCATTAATTGCAGTTTCAGACAGGAAAGTCGCAGTCACCACGAAGAAAATCAACAATATAAACACCACATCCAGCATGGGTGTTAAGTCAATTTTTGCATCATCTTCTGATTTCTTACCGGAGATTTTTTTCATTATTTGATCCTGGCGCAGAATACTACTTGAGGATAAGAGTATATCAGCGCTGGGGCAGGAATCAAAAGCTCGCCCTGAATGGCTCTCAGAAATAGCTTTAACGATTGGTTGGACAGTGCTGAAGGGCCCGCCTGACGGCGGCTTTCAATGAAAATCGACGGACAGAAGCTTATTTCTTCAGGGAATTGACCGTGAACTTGATTAAATCTTTTAGCTGATCAGCCTTCTTCCCATCTCGGGAATTCACTCGTATTCCATGCAGCATGTTGATCAGAATCTCGGCGGCTGAATCCACGCTAACCCCTTTTTTAAGCTTGCCTTTCTTTTGAGCTTCCCTGAGCCTCATCAGCAATGGCTTACGAATATCCGACAGGGAA
The DNA here is from genome assembly GCA_965198435.1 of uncultured Pseudohongiella sp. Lineage (GTDB taxonomy): Bacteria > Pseudomonadota > Gammaproteobacteria > Pseudomonadales > Pseudohongiellaceae > UBA9145. The sequence continues at coordinate 2,687,576 of OZ240664.1, forward strand.
GCTCTGATGAGCCGCTTCATATCGCGATCGTAGTTAATGCTTCCGCAAAGAGAGTTAACCAACAAACAACCCATGGTGCGCTGCTTATTACTAACATCAAGAATTGATGTTTTGAAATAGGCATCGATTGCTTCCCAAGGACCCATCCTATCATTTTTCAAAGTCCCAGTAATCTGCTCATCGATGATGCCGTTGTACTGATCAACACAGGATTTAAAAAATGCCTCCTTATCGCCAAAAGAATTATACAAAGTCCCTCGGTTGATACCTGTGCAATCCAGTAGTTTTTGAACTGAACTCGCTTCATATCCTTCTTTCCAGAACTGTTCCATGGCATTGGTAAGAACCGTTGCCTCTTCGAATTCGATTGGCCGTGCCATTGCTGTGACTTAAATCCTATATCTTGGGGGTTGCAAGCTTCTTATTGATTTATTGATTTATTGATTTTTACTGTGTGATCGCAGTCAAACAGACTCACCAATAGAGTGTGCGCTATTGTATTACAGCATCAATGGATTTACACCACTTGTGTGACAATTCAAAAAGGATTTTTATCAGAAGAAACTTCAAGGGGTTTTTGAATGTTAGATCATCAATAACAGGTTGGGCTTCACCAGAAACAACAATGAGAAAGTAACTGAATTGATCAAATTCTGATCAACCTAACGCCGATTGTAGAACGTAGAACAATGGGTACAGGAAGCCGTTTCGACTATCAAGTTGGAAGCGATAATGACCTGCACGCCTGTTAATGCTCCAAAGGCAAACCCTAATGAGATCATAAGTTGGAGAAGATGGTAACCGTCAGGTCCATAGTTTCCCCAGGCACAAACCCAACGTGGCTATAAAGTGGCTATAAATTAGACGCTATGGTTACCAAAAGACCAATCAACCCTCCAAAAGCACATCCCCATACAACCAGCCATCCAAGGTGTTTGAGAATCATGACCTCAACTATTTCCTTCACCATTGCGGGTGTCATCTGATCAAGTCGTTGATCGATTAACTCCTGCAGCTTCTCCAGAATAGCTTCTTCGTCCAACGCACCTTGTAATGCTTCCTGCAATTTTTCCTGAAAGCCGGGGTTCGTAAACTGCTCTTGAAAATAATCGCGCATCTTCTCTACGAAAGGATTTTTCAAGGGGTTTAGAGCATCGCGTCCACCGAACATTCCCAACATGCTGGCAAACGAGGAGCCCATAATGACGTCGAGCAGAGAATCAAAGGCCGTTTCAAGGTCGAGCTTTTCTACGTTTTTCTTCAACTGCTCCATAAGCTTCGCAGAAGTATCACCAGCACCATGAAAGAATGCTTCGAGATTTCCACGCTTAAAGAACTGATCTAGAATCAGATTGCGAATGCCATGCTTAAAATCTTCGAATCGAATCTGGATGACGCCGGAGCCATACAAGCCCGGCACTCGCTCAAACAACATGTGCACAGCAAGCCAGTTCGTAATGCCACCAGATAATCCAAATAGGCCAGTATTGAGCACATAAACCTGATAAGGACCTGTCATTAGCAGCCCCGCCACCACCAGCATCAAGGCCAAACCGTTACTGAACAAACCTTTATTAATGATCATTTACCTACTGGACAGCGAACAGGCGGGCATCATAATGAAAGCCATTACTGTGAGCAAGATCAGCCACCTGCTTCAATCCTGCCATTGAAATTCGCATGTAATTTCTGCTGAAACGCTATCGGCATATGAGACCGTACATTCTTAACTTTGCTGAGATCTACATCAGCTACTGCAATACCCACTCCGGTTGAGATTTGATCTAAAATCACCCCCCACGGATCGATAATCATGGAATGGCCCCAGGTCTGTCTACGCTCGTTATGTTTGCCACCTTGCCCCGCCGCAACAACATAGCATTGATTTTCTATTGCTCGTGCCCGCAACAGAACTTCCCAATGGGCTTCTCCGGTTACTTTGGTAAAAGCAGCAGGTACGGTGATTATCTCTGCCCCCAGTCGAAACAACTCCCGATAGAATTCTGGAAAACGCAGGTCATAACACACACTGAGGCCCAGTCTGCCTAACTCGGAATCCACACAGACAATCTCATCGCCCGGTTCATAGCTGCGAGATTCTGAATAGTTTGCCTGAGCATCATTCACAGACACATCAAACAAATGCATCTTGTCATAGCGCGCAATCATTTCTCCTGCCTTGTTATACACGAGACAGGCGGATCGCACCCTGTCGTCCTCAATAACCTGGGCATCACTATCAGCTGTTTTCTGGGGCCGGGTAATAAGTGGAACAGTGCCACCAACCAGAATTAATTGGTTGACCTGTGCCTGCCTGGCAAGAAAGTCCTGAATCGGACCTGAGCCTTGCTGCTCACCAAAGGGCCTCATTGGGCCGCCTTCCAGCACTGCAAATACCTCAGGCAACAGAACTAACTCGGCACCTTGATATTTCGCCTGGGAAATAAGTTGAGCGGCAGAATCTAAATTGACAGATAAGTCACCACCACTAACCATCTGAACTACAGCAACGCGATATTTCATTTCTAAGGAACCTCTGATTAATTACCTACGTTGTTATTATTGCGTTAAAAATCAGCTCAAAATGCGCATTTATGACCTATAAACTGCGCTTTTCCGCTGATTTTTGCCTTGCACTAACTGCCTCGCAAACATTAATCAGAGGCTCCCTGAGTCTCTTCAAAAAATTTTCAGAATGGCTGCTGGATTAAGAATACAACGTGTTATTGTAATTCGGCCCGCGCCCCGGATGGAGCAGAATCAGGTGAACCAAATGCCTGCTTAAACTGTGGCTCCAGATCTTCGAAAGGACCGCTCAGGGTATAAACCGCACTGGATAAACTGTCTACTTGATCTCCAAAGATTTGATCAAACAGATAGGCACCAACCGCCAATGGAATGTTTGCAGTAAGCAGTCCAATCCAGGGCAGGTTATTGCTCACGGGAAGCGTGACATACATCTCACCCTCTATAACCTCATTAGCTAAATCGACGTCACCAGTGATTTGATACAGACTGCTGGGCCCTGATATGACCAGACGATCTTCGATATGCATCAAGCCTTCATCCAAAGTGAACTGACCAGTAATCTCGTCATAGGCAAGCCCCCTGCGCAGTAGATCATCACTGAACCGCAGTCGCTGAAAAATGGCAGTCAGGTTAATAAAACTGACAAGTCGCAAAGCACCTTGCCCGCTCGAATTTCGCAAAAAGCGGCCTTCGTCGACCAACAGGTCGATACGTCCGCTCAGTGCATCTCCAGAGAAAAATGCCGGTGATCCAGGCCAGGAGACATCGGCAACAAATGTTGACTTCAAACTTTCCAAGCTCGGCGCATAACCATTGGCCTCCAATACATCACCAATATCATCCGCAACCAGGATTCCGGTAAGCTCGCTCCTGTGATTCCTGCCATCATAGCGCCAGCGGAAATGGGGTTCTAATTCTTCGATACGCTCATCTCGCTCATCTCGGCCCAGGCGAAGTCCGCGAAAATCGAAGTTAAGATCATAAAACTCGGCTCCTTCTTCGGTTGGAATCAGCGTAAACTGCCAACTGCCGAACTGTCGATCTCCTATCGCGAAATCATCCGCTGAAAATTCCATTAAAGGCAGTTCCTGTGGATTCAAATTCAGTAACGGGTCTATGCGCTCTTCTGCCAATTCTGACATTTCTGATTCTGTTGATTGCGTGAGTGACTCTCCCTCGCCGCCTGCCAGATGCAGAAAATCGAGATCAACTTGCAGATAGTTTTGATTGTCGTAGGGAATCAAAATTTCTCCCTGCGCTGCCTCACTATCAACGGTGGTAAACCAGCCTTCAAGCTCCTGATCTGGCGTCAACCGTAAACTTACCGAAGGCAACTCTTCGCCATAAAGAGAAAATACCTCTGTGTTAATATCAATAAAGGCAATGCGCTCACCCAAATCTGAGGTGGCATCGCCGGATGATCCAAGAGATATGACAAATTCTGCCCAAGGCTCCAGATCAAAACGCTCAACATCTGCGACGATCACCATACCGCGCTCAGCCTCCATACTAAGAGCAAGCATATCATCGGCAGAGACACCCAGATTCAACACGCCTTCCTGAACTACATTATCCACAGATTCCATCTCGAGCTGTAGCTCAGGCCCCAGATTACCAGCTACTGCCAGACCACCACTTTCCAGAAATTCCAATTGCAAATTGAAATCTATTGCAGAACCAGCCGACTTGCCCACGGGTGCTGGCATATTGATTTTTGCGCCAACTAAATCAGACTCAATTGCAAGTGTGTTGTTAATCGATTCGAATCCAGTTTGATCAATACGCATTTGCAGGTCGTATTCGAAATTGCCTTCAATGTGCGCCAATAAATCACGCACCAGCTCACTTTGCCTTGGCCAGGCGATTAACTCCTCTGGCGTGGTTTCCCCTGCGCCATCGATCACTATCGTGCTCATCTCTCCTTCGCTGGACTCAGAGGACAATTGCAGTTGCATAGCATCACCAAAGATATGCCCCTGCAAATTACTTTGTTCCAGTCCAGTGCGAGTATCAAAAATCACTGGGCCAGTTAAATCTGAAACGGCCAGATCGAATTCGGGAATTGAGAGTTCGTTGTCATCAAGATCCATGTGCAGTCGCACGTCAGGGTCTGCTCCCGCCTGGCTGAGAGGAATGATGACATCTACTTCTGCCTGGAAATTCCCATCAGCAACCCATGTGGAGAACGTTTCGCGCAAGCTTTCATCAACAGGCGTCTGTTGTAAGTAGTTTAAGCCATGTGCCGTCGTGCCATCTGTAAGCCCATTGATGCGCAACCAATTCAGATCATTTTCATCGCGACGAATACGACCAATCACATTTCGCAAATCCAGACCCATACTGGTGCCTGCTACCACTGACACATCGACATTATTATCATCAGTGATCACTAAACCAACCAGATCATTCAGTGCAGGCCACTCATTGCTGAAGTTCATAGTACCGTTTTCAAGTTTGAAGAAGCTCTGAAAAGTTTTCGTTTCTGGCGCAGATCCGCTCAAAGAATTCCCACGGAACAACACTGCACTATCATGAATATCTCCATCCACAATCGCACGTTCAAGAAATTTCATGCTGTTACGTAAATCAGGCTGAATGCCAGGACCGTCTGGTAAATAAAGTGATTTATCAGCCGCATCAACGCGACGAGCACCTATCATTAATTCCAGGTCGGCTTCTCGATGTCCATCTGGATAACGATGTACCAACGAAGTAAATCTTACATTCGCATCAACTGTATCCGATTGCGCGACGACATTGCTGCTTACTAATTTTGTCCGCTCACCATTACTGACATCGATATCGATCAGCAAACGGCCATTAACATAGTCATAATCCCAAACCCTTGTAAAAGTCGCGGGTATATTCATGCTGAAGTTTTCTGATTCAACCTCGGCCAGACCTAAAACCCTATTGGCTGCAAGATCGAAATCGACTTCCAAATACCCTGTAAGCCCCCAAATATTGGGTGAGTTGCGAACCGAACCAACATTTACATCCAGCAGATTAGTGCGTGCCCTAATCACTTCTTGACTGTTTACCTCAAGCGGGATGGATAAGCTGAAGTTTTGCAGCACACCATCGGGTGCATAGCCCTCCAGTTGTAGTTTCGCTTGCTCATCTAATAATCCACTGGCCAATGCCATATCCCTAAGCAAGGCAAGGTTTATCTGGTCAGCGCGGGTCGACAACTGCTCACCAGGTTCTAAATAGATATAGGCACTAAAATCTCGCCAAAACTCATCGCCATAATTAATTGCCATATCGGATAAGGCGATCTCCCAGAACTCACCGGCGAGTCCTCGAGATACCGCCGCCTTGCCGGACATTTCCGTAAGCTGCAAAGGATTGCTGTCATTAACAGCTAACACGAGTGAGTCGATTGCCAGGTCGATACTGGCACCAACCATATTGCCGGCAGACATGTCGAGCCAGAGATCACCACCTCCGCGAAATTCCTGTATCGCAGCCGCACCTAATATCTGTTCAGCAAACAAGACTGAGTAGTCGGCAGGCGGTACCGTGACATGCAGTCGACCCGCCAACTCTGCCAGCTCATCTCCCTGCACTTCCATGGAAAAGACTAAGGGCTCTGAGTTACCTTCCAGGTTGGCATCGATGTGCAGAAAATGGTTTTCACCTTGGTTTTGAAATGTCGCTGCACCGTTGGTAATCGCCAAAGACTCACCACTGCGAGTCTGTATACTAATCGCAACATTATTCATATCCAGTTGCGAAAAACTTAGAAACGTTTGATACAAGGCGTTGAGATCGGCTGGCTCGCCACTACCTCCCATGTCGAACCCGCTCAATTGCCAACCGCCATTGGCATTTTGCTCAAGCACCAGCTCCAAACTGTTTATCACAAACCGCTCAAGCACCCAGCGTCGTTGCCACACACTCTGAGGCATATCCACTTCAATTATTGCCTGAGAAAAATACAGGGCATCGGACGCAGCCTCATCGAGGTATAATTCCTCGCTGACCGCCAGGCGCAAGCCATTGATATTGATTACAGGATTGAATCCGCTAAAACTGCCAGTCAGCGCATCAAGGGAAACTGCCATACCGGTGTTTTGAAGTATTTGCTCTTCGAGAAATTCTGAATACTGCGAAATCGCTGGCATAAACTGCCGACCCAGACTGACGTAAGCTGCCAAAAGGACAACTGCCACAAGCGCCAGCAATATCAGTTGCTGGTAAATTTTCTGAAAAATAGTGGCTAACATAAATGGCTTCGTCTAAATCGCTGCGCGACCCTGTGATTGCTCGATCGAGTATCGAATCCCCCCTTCTTAGCTGTTTTGGCTGTTTTAGCTTAGCCAGTGTTAATGGGTACTTAAGTCAGCGGCATTGAGTAAATCGCTAAATTGTCAGATTTTGCTGTGATCTAGGGCCTGTTCACACTCATTGAGTGGCCTCTGCTAGAGGGCATTTTGCGCTCAGCAAGTCAGAAAGAGTGCCGTATATAACTATATATAAACGATTGATAACGAAGCTGGGCGCAAAAATGCGCCTGACCCTTCGGGTTATGGCTAATAAAGCGCCAATTGTCGTTGTTAGTCGCTCATTTGGAATCACCAAACTACGCTCCTCGCGCCTCAATTGGCGCTTTTTTAGTCACAACAGAGATCACTCAATTAGTGTGAACAGGCCCTAGTACAAAACGACATCGAACTGCTCCTGAGTATACATAGGTTCAACTTCGAATTTGACTGTCTTACCAATTAATTCCTGTAGCCCGGCGAAGGTGTCAGATTCCTCATCCAACAGGCGATCGACTACTATCTGCGATGCTATCACCAGCAAGATATCGTTCTCGTACGTACGGGCCACACTCAATATCTCCCGGAATATCTCATAGCACACTGATTCAGCAGACTTGAGGACTCCGCGTCCGTCACAGACAGGACAATCGCTATTGAGCACTTGCCCCAGACTCTCACGAGTACGCTCACGCGTCATTTCGATTAATCCGAGTTGTGAAATCCCAGTGATACTGGTCCTGGCCCGGTCTTTTTCCAGTGCCTTGGCAAAGCTGCGATGAACCTGTCGTTGATGCTCAGGATCCAACATGTCAATGAAATCAACAATGATAATACCGCCAAGATTCCGCACTCGTAGCTGTCTGACAATAGCAAATGCGGCTTCCAGGTTAGTCTTTAGAATAGTTTCCGCATGATTACGACTGCCAAGGTAGGCTCCGGTGTTCACATCGATAGTCGTCATGGCCTCAGTTTGATCGATAATGAGATCACCACCAGACTTAAGCTTGACCTGGCGGCTGAGCGCTTTATCGATCTCCTCTTCGAGCCCATACAAATCGAATATAGCTCTTTCACTTTCGTATAATTCAACCTGAGCATCTAACTCAGGCACAAAGTCGGCAAGAAAGTGCTGAATCTCATTAAATGTTTGCTGGTGATCGACTCGAATTTTTTTCACATCTTCCCGAATCAAATCGCGCACGGTCCTCATATAAAGAGGAACTTCCTGATACACCGGCTTGATGCCATCTTTACGTTCAATGCGTTCTTCCACTTTATTCCACAGTCGATTGAGGTACCGTACATCCTCTAACATTTCTTCAACACTGGAACCCTCCGCCGCTGTTCTGATAATGAAACCGCCACGCCCCTTGCAACCTTCCTGCTCTAAAACCTCCAGCAACAAATTCATTAGCCTTGCTCGTTCTTCTTCATCTTCCAGGCGTTGAGAAATACCAATATGCTCGCTCCTGGGCATGAACACTAAATTGCGCGAAGGCAAAGTAAGATGAGTGGTTAGTCTGGCACCTTTGCTGCTGATGGCATCTTTTGCGACTTGCACAACAATGTCCTGGCCTTCCCGCAGTGTCTCTTGAATGGGAGCAGGCAACTCGTCTCTGATTTCAAAACCATCCGCCCCTATTGCTGCGATATCCGAATTATGAATAAACGCTGCCCGCTCCAGACCAATATCGACAAATGCTGCCTCCATACCTGGCATGACCCGCACAACCTTGCCGCGAAACACATCACCAACATGCCCACGTCGGTTATGTCGCTCGATAAAAATTTCCTGCAGCAAGCCATTTTCAATAAGTGCCACTCGCGTTTCCATCAAGGTGACATTGATCAGTATTTCTTCGCTCATTTTCCTGCAATTCCATTAACTACACCCGGATTCCAACAAGGGATGCCGAACTTACCGAGCAACTCCGCAGTCTCAAATAAAGGCAACCCCATGACTCCACTGTAGCTGCCACTGATGGATTGCACAAATACAGCACCCAGGCCCTGAATGGCATAAGCGCCAGCTTTGCCCTGTGGTTCGCCGCTTTGCCAATAAGCATGGGCTTCCGAAGAACTGATTGCCCGACATCGCACGAAGGTTTCAGAGATGAGGGTATGCTTTTTTAACTGGTCCGCAACGCACACTGACGTCAGCACGCGATGCTCTTTATCTGACAAGATGGCCAGCATTGCGCAGGCATCTTCCTCGGATTCAGGTTTTCCAAGAATGTTTTCAGCTTGCACCACGACAGTGTCTGATCCCAGTACAACGCCACTGAAATTTGCCTGGAGATTGAGAGCCGCCTGCGCTTTTCCTGCGGCTAAGCGCGCAACGAGGTGGTTGGCAGTTTCTCCAGGCTTTATCGATTCATCGATGTCCTGCGCAACAACAGTAAAACTCACTCCGATTTGTGCCAGTAATTCTCGACGTCGAGGGGAAGCTGAAGCGAGAATTAATTGACGAGCAGACACAAGCAAAAAACCAGTGAGGTGTTAGCGCTGTTTAGTGCACATCAAAACTACGCCGGACTTGTCGTAACAACTGAGAAAGTGAAGGCCAAATCACCGCACTCGTTAACGCTGCTATGAGAAACATCAACGACGAAGCAACCGTCTGTCCGGTAATTACTTGCAGCCAATGTCCAAACACCAGATTCATGACCATCAGAACCAGCACCAATCCTGCCTGTTGCAAGGCAGAAAACATACGCAAGCGCTGATGCAAATTCAGTATCACATAAGCGATGACAACCAGTCCAAGAGCATTGAGTCCTATCACCGAGCCTTCCAGAACATCAAGAATGATCCCGACAACCCAGGCTGAGCCGATTCCGACGCGATAAGGCAAGGCCATTACCCAATAGATCAATACCATGGGCACCCACTCCGGCCGATAATTCATTGCCCACTCTGGGAGCGGCACAATCGCCAATAAACAGGCGATAAAAAAGCTGAGTAATATTACCCAGATGGAATGAGCTCGTTGCTGCATGGAAGTTACTCAGGACTGCTCTGTTTAATTATCGATTTCCGCATTCACTTGCGTCAGTTGGCTACCTAACCCCGGTTCCTCAAGTGATTCAGTTTCAGGTTCGTTCAGCTCCACCTCTGGCAGCACCGTTTCTTCGTTTGTGAAGACCAGCATGACATGTCGCGTGCTTGCCATTTGCGCCAATGGTTTTGCGACTACAGTGGCAAAGTCCTGGCCGGGATCAGAATACACACTGATGATTTCTGCGACGGGATAATTTTTTGGATACACCTGCCCCATACCCGAACTCACCAACAAATCACCAGCCAGCATGTCCTGTGTTTGCGTCACAAACTCCAACTCCAATTCTGGAGCAGTAGTTCGTGAACCTCTGGCTAACGCTCGCTCGCCATTGCGATTCACTTCCACTGGCGTCACATGATGAGAATCAGTGATGAGCAATATCCAGCTGGTGAAGGGCAATACTTCCTCAACCTGTCCCATCAAACCATTAGCATCAAGTAAAGCCTGCCCAATGAATACCCCATCCTCTGAGCCTTTGTTAATAAGCACCCGTTTTGAGAAAGGGTCGGGAGAAACATTGATAATCTCAGCAGGGAGCACCTCACCTGCTATAACTTGGGTTGCTGCCCGCAGGTCACGCAAACGACTATTCTCACTGGCCAGAGATTCCAGTAATTGAAGCTCTCTTTGCACCACCAACAGATCTTCTCTCAGCTGCTCGTTTTCTTCTAATAAATCTGTGCGGGAAACGAAGACATCATCGATCAGAAATGAAACCCGAGCCGGAATGTCGACTACCCAATAAACCGGGGTCGTCAGATAGCCTAATCCATAGCGAACCCGACTGAGATAGTTGAAACGGCTGTCAGCAAACATGAGACAAACTGACAACAAAAGAAAGGCAAGCACCCTGTATTCAAGGGCGACACCTTTTATAAAGAGGGTTTTATCGATGACCAGCTACCTCGCAGTTTTAATCGCCAGAGAGTGCTTTGAAATTATAGTCCTCCAACCCAGGGGGCGGAACTGTACTGGACTGGCTTAATCCAGTGTCACCAGATCAATATCGTGTGCTTCCATGAGTTCCATGGCCTTACCGCCGCCCCGCGCCACGCAGGATAGCGGGTCTTCAGCAACGATAACCGGTAAGCCAGTTTCTTCCGAAAGCAGTTTGTCCAGATCCTTCAGCAAGGCACCACCGCCGGTAAGTACTAAACCACTTTCGGCGATATCTGATGCCAATTCCGGAGGAGATTGCTCAAGCGCGCTCTTCACCGCCTGCACGATTGCCGTAAGCGGGTCCTGCAGCGCTTCCAGAATTTCATCGCTATTCAGGGTAAAGCTACGTGGCACCCCTTCTGCCAAATTGCGACCACGCACATCGATTTCCCGAATTTCGCTGGAATTGCCTGCATAGGCACAGCCAATTTCTTTCTTGATACGCTCTGCGGTGGCGTCACCAATCAAACTGCCGTAGTTGCGGCGGACATGGGTGGTGATAGCTTCATCGAAGCGGTCGCCACCGACACGAACAGATTCTGAATACACCACACCGTTAAGTGAAATAATGGCGATCTCCGTGGTACCTCCACCAATATCCACGACCATCGACCCACTGGCCTGCTCAACTGGCAGCCCGGCACCTATGGCTGCTGCCATAGGCTCTTCGATCAAACGCACATCAAGCGCACCCGCGCTTGCTACCGACTCACGAATGGCACGTCGTTCTACCTGAGTGGATTTACATGGAACACATACCAGTACTCTGGGACTGGGAGGGAAAAAGCTGTTTTCATGCACTTTATTAATAAAGTGCTGCAGCATTTTTTCAGTAACCTGAAAGTCAGCAATCACGCCATCCTTCAATGGTCGAATGGCAGTGATATTACCTGGCGTACGACCCAGCATGCGCTTGGCGTCAGAACCCACAGCGGTGACAGTTTTTTGTCCATTATGAGTCCGTATTGCGACTACCGAAGGTTCGTTCAGGACAATACCTTCATCCCGCACATAGATCAACGTGTTCGCCGTGCCCAGATCAATAGACAGGTGGTTGGAAAACATTCCCCGAATTTTTTTAAACATGTATTTCTGCGTTCCTTAAAAAGAAAGACCCAATCCCGGCCGTGATTGTTGTTCTAATTTGGTTCTTTTGGCTCTTTTGAGAGAGTTCTCTAATCTCTAAACAGTTCCTTAAATAGGCGGCAGGAGCGGCTAATGATTTAGCTGGAGCAGAGGTTTTTGATGGCCTTTTCCGGGTTGCATGGGACTGATGGAAGCTCCTGGAGCTGACGACTGGCGATTTCCACTTTGAAATGTCGTAAGTTGCCGATTTTCAAGTATAATCCCGCCTTCTCGCGAATTAGGGCGCACTCTAGCAACCGCGAAGGACTTGAGCAAGTAGCTGAATTCAATAACCAGTCCAATGAGCTGAATCACGTCTAAAAAGCGCCCTATCTACAGCAGATACTGATATTTCCGGAGCAGAATCATGGCCTTCGACAGGTCTGAAGTGGAAAAAATAGCCCACTTGGCAAGACTGCATGTCAGCGAAGCGGATGCAGACGAAGTCACGTCCAGAATCACCGATATTTTAGTGCTGATCGACAAGATGCAGTCCGTCGATACAACTAACATTGAGCCACTCGCCCACCCGCTGGACGTCAAACAAAGACTGCGTGCCGATCAAGTCACCGAAATCGACCAACGTGCACAGTTGCAGACCCTTGCCCCTGAAACCGAAGTCGGCCTGTTTTTAGTTCCTAAAGTCATCGAATAGTTCCAGTTTCCCCATTTACCCTTTTTGCAAAACTGCATCAAAATTTTTAAGCACTTCCCCCATGATAGACAAAACTGCAGCAGAACTCGCGACCGCCCTGGCAAGTGGTGACATCTCAAGTGTTGAATTAACTCAAGCTTACCTGGATCGAATTAATGGGTTAAACGAACAACTGAATGCATTCATCACTGTTTGTGATAGATCGGCATTGGCTCAAGCGCGTGCTGCGGATGAAAAAAGATCAGCGGGTGATTCATCACCTTTATTAGGAATCCCTCTCGCACACAAAGATATTTTCTGTACGCAAGGCGTTACTACGAGTTGTGGCTCACGTATGCTGTACAACTTCACTGCCCCGTATAGCGCAACAGTTGTTGAAAACTTCAATGTGGCTGGTGCAGTCATGCTGGGTAAAACCAATATGGATGAATTTGCCATGGGCTCGTCCAACGAAACCAGTTATTTTGGCCCAGTGAAAAACCCTTGGGATCAGGAGCGAGTGCCAGGTGGTTCTTCAGGTGGTTCCGCAGCCGCCATCGCAGCCGATTTATGCGCCATGGCAACCGGAACCGACACCGGCGGCTCTATTCGACAACCTGCAGCCTTCTGCGGCGTTACCGGTTTTAAACCAAGCTATGGACGGGTATCGCGGTGGGGCATGATCGCTTTTGCCTCCAGCCTGGATCAGGCCGGACCAATTTGTAAAAGCGCAGAAGATGCGGCCTTAATGATGAATGTCATGGCGGGCTTGGATCTCAAAGACAGCACCAGTGCCGACATTGCGACAGAAGACTATACCGCCCAGCTTGGCCAATCATTAGAGGGGCTGAAGATCGGAATTCCAAGACAGCATTTTGCCAAAGGACTTACCACAGAAGTGGAGCAAGGCATTCGTGATGCGTTGGCAGAATTTGAAAAGCAAGGTGCTGTTCTCAAGGAAATCGATCTTCCAAATAATCACCTTTCGGTTAGCGCCTACTACGTTGTTGCGCCGGCCGAAGCATCAGCAAACCTTTCGCGCTACGATGGCGTGCGTTATGGGCATCGCTGTGAAAATCCAGCGGATCTGGAGGACATGTATAAAAGAACCCGCAGCGAAGGTTTTGGTGACGAAGTTAAACGACGCATCATGGTAGGTACCTATGCATTGTCCGCAGGGTTTTATGATGCTTACTACCGCAAGGCTCAGCAAATACGCCGTCTGATTAAAAACGATTTCGACGAGGCATTTAAGGAAGTCGATGTAGTAATCGGCCCTACGTCACCTCACACCGCATTCAAACTTGGCGCCAAGTCCGACCCGGTTGCTATGTATCTGGAAGACATATACACAATCGCTGTAAACCTGGCTGGCCTGCCTGGTATTTCGATTCCAGCCGGCCTCTCGGAAGGTTTACCGATCGGCATGCACATAGTGGGCAATGATTTTGCTGAATCTCGTGTGCTGAATGTCGCCCATCAGTTCCAACTCGCCACCAATTGGCACAAAGAAAAACCCCAGTTGGGCGGAGCGGGAGCATAGCAATGGAATGGGAAACTGTTATCGGACTGGAGGTTCACGTTTCACTGTCCACCAATTCCAAGTTGTTTTCTGGCACTGCATCAGAGTTCGGCGCTGAACCAAACACCCAGGCGAATATTTTTGATTTGGCGATGCCAGGCACTTTACCTGTAGTTAACGAAGAAGCATTACGCATGGCTGTAAAGTTCGGCCTGGCTATCGATGCTGAAATCGGCAAGCGCTCTGTCTTCGACCGTAAAAACTATTTTTATCCGGACCTGCCGAAAGGCTACCAGGTGACTCAGCTGGATTTTCCAACTGTAGGAAAAGGATCACTCACCATCACATTGGAAGATGGCAGCGAGCGCGTCATTGGTGTTACCCGTGCTCACATAGAAGAAAATGCTGGTAAATCACTGCATGAAGACTTTCATGGCATGTCAGGAATCGATCTCAATCGAGCAGGCGAGCCGCTATTGGAAATCGTTTCTGAACCTGAGCTTCGAAATGCCAAAGAAGCCGTTGCCTATCTGAAAAAATTGCATTCCATTGTGCGCTACCTGGATATATCCGACGCCATCATGGCCCAGGGATCAATGCGCTGTGACGTGAATGTGTCGATTCGTCCAAAAGGTGAAACAGAATTAGGAACCCGAACCGAAATTAAGAACATCAACTCTTTTCGCTTCGTTGAGAAAGCAATTAACACCGAAGTGGCTCGGCAGCAGGATATAATTGAAGATGGCGGGCGTGTTGTTCAGGAAACTCGTCGTTACGATTCAAATCGTGACGAAACTTTTTCCATGCGCAGCAAAGAATTCGCCAACGATTATCGCTATTTCCCGGAACCAGATCTGTTGCCGGTGGAAATCGACGACGCCTATATAGAAGCAGTTCGAAAGACCTTACCGGAACTTCCGGATGCCAGAAAGGCGCGTTTCGTTTCAGATTATGGCCTTAGCGACTATGACGCAGATGTACTGACTGCCACCCGCGAGATGGCGGAATATTTTGAATCAGTTGCCAAAAACAGCGGCGACCCCAAACTCACTGCAAACTGGGTAATGGGGGATCTCCAGGCCTTACTCAACAAGAATGATTGGACTATCGATCAATCGCCTATTCAGTCCGATCGCCTGGCCACGCTTATCGTGCGCATCAAAGACCATACCATTTCGGGCAAAATCGCCAAGACCGTGTTCGAGTCCATGATTGACGATGAAGCCGGTGTGGATGAAATCATCGAAAGCAAAGGTCTTAAACAGGTAACGGACAGTGGCGAAATTGAAAAACTCGTGGAAGATGTGATCGCCAGCAATCCTGGTCAGGTTCAGCAATTTAAGGACGGCAAGGAACAGGTACTGGGCTATTTAGTTGGTCAGGCCATGAAGTTTTCTCAAGGCAAGGCAAATCCGGGTCAGGTAAACCAGTTGCTGCGCGACAAATTAAGGAACCTCTGATTAATTACCTACGTTGGTTGTTATTGCTGCGTTAAAAATCAGCTCAAAATGCGTATTTATAACCTGTAAACTGCGCTTTTTCGCTGATTTTTGCCTTGCACTAACTGCCTCGCAAACATTAATCAGAGGCTCCTTAAGTGGGTTTTCGAATAAATATATTTGACTGTGGATGGTGAAACCATTTGCAGAGCAAATGCGAGAGAAAAGTGCCCGCAACATGACATTTTGCACCAGCATTTTTGAATCGGCGATTATTCAGGTACAGAAGGTAACTGAATAATCTAGGGGTAAGAGGTAAGATGAAAGAAGGCAAGAAACGGGGTGCCGAAAGGACCCAAATCGCTACTCGTGATGAAGCGTGGTCAGACGAGCGCCTGAAGACATTTTTGTCTTTAGAACCGCCCGCAAGTCTGCCTGCCGACTACAATATATTGTTGAAAGCCTATCGCGGAATGACAGCGGAGTTGTTTGACCGATTTGTGTCCTTCTTTGTTGAAGACAACCGCGATATCAATGTCACTTTGGAAGACGGTTCGACCTTTCTGGATCTTGTATCCACCCACCGCAAATCTGCCGACTATGCCGCTACTCTGGAAAACGCGGGCGCAATAAGAAACAAAGCTGCTTCTTAAAATCAGTTTTCGTATCTCGCCAATCTTGCATCAAACATAGGCGGCTGAATTTCCAGGTCGCCCCGATGTCGGGCAACTGCCGCTTCAATCGCCGCAACTACATCGGGATTAGCGGCTGCTACATCATATTTTTCCGAGGGGTCTCTCAATAAGTTGTATAGCGCTGGTGTCTTCAGCACAGTGCGTTGTGGGGGTTGCCCGTAAGCGCCTTCGAAAATGTAATGCAGCTTCCACGGACCCATGCGGTAGGCAAACAGCAGACCTCGCCTGTAGTAAGGCATTTCCAACCGCGGACTTTCAGCACCTTCAAACAATGTGGCACTAAGGTCATAGCCATCCACACCCGTTTCGTTTTTCAATCCTGCAAGGTTCATGGCGGTTGCAAACAGATCCAGTGTTGAGCCAATCTCACTTACTGTGCCTGGCTGAATGCGACCCGGCCAGTAAAAATAGGTAGGTACGCGCATACCACCTTCGAATGTGGAGCCCTTCCCCATTTTGAGCAGTCCTGCACTGCCGCCCTCTTCGTACATGGTTAACCAGGGGCCATTATCACTGGTAAACAGGATTAAGGTGTCGTCAGCGACACCCAATTCTTCAGTCGCTCTTCTTATAGCGCCTACACTCCAATCAATTTCCTCAATCACATCGCCGTATCGGCCAAACAAACTATGACCTTCGAATTCCGTGCTGCGAAACAAAGGTGTATGGGGCATGGTATAAGGCAAATAAAGAAAGAACGGATTGTCGGCGTTCTTATTCATGAATTCTATTGCTGCTTCCGTGTAATGTTTGGTCAAAGTGGTCTGATCAGTAGGCTGCTCTACCTGGCTCTCTCCACCGGCAACACTGGTAATCAGCGGCGTGTTGAAATATTCCGCTACAGGATTGGCATACTTCGCAGGTCGAGTAGCAAGAATGCGGGCTCGCTCTTCCTGTTCTTCGTTACTTCTCATCATGCGCATGGCGTCATAATCTGGATCACCTTCCCAATCCATATCATTGGAATAAGGAATGCCTATCCACTCATCGAAGCCATGTTGCGTTGGCCAGGCATGTGGCGCATCACCCAGATGCCACTTGCCAAATATGCCTGAGGCATACCCTTTTTCTTTCAGGGCCTCTGCAAGGGAAACCTGTTCATCAGGAAAACCGCCGGGTTCGTTGGGGAAAAACACACCAATGTTTTCACCATACATGCCCGTTCGCACAGGTAAGCGGCCGGTTAGTAGCGCTGCTCGACTCGGCGAGCAAACCGGAGCTGCCACATAGAAATCAGTCCAACGCTGGCCATTCTCGGCCAGGAAATCCAGCTCAGGAGTTCGAATATAGGGATGCCCAAAACTGCCTGTATCGGCATAGCCCAAATCATCGGCGAACAAGACCACGATGTTGGGAAGTCGACCACTGTCAGCATTACTGGCAGATTCAATTTCTGGCGCACAGGCACCAAGACTCAGGAGCAGTGCGACTGGAATTACTGTTTTACGCATTTAAAGTTTCCTCTCTACTAAAACAACTCTAAGGAACCTCTGATTAATTACCTACGTTGTTATTGCTGCGTTAAAAATCAGCTCAAAATGCGCATTTATGACCTGTAAACTGCGCTTTTTCGCTGATTTTTGCCTTGCACTAACTGCCTCGCAAACATTAATCAGAGGCTCCTAACTAGAGAAGAACTGAATTGAAAGAGATTGCGCCGAATCAGCGGCGACGGTGGCGCGGGCGATTGCTACCCGGACTCGGTCTGCCTTTAGCCTTGAATCGTGATGGGCGTGAAAAATCAGGCGCTTGCTGCAACAGTTCCTCATCAGGGTGAGTACAGGGTAGTTTTTGCCCCAGCTTTTCTTCAATGGCGGGCAACAAAAAGGAATCTTCCTCACAGGCAAAGCTGATCGATGTACCAATGGCCCCAGCCCTGCCTGTTCGACCAATGCGATGAACGTAGTCTTCTGGCTCTTCGGGTAAGGTATAATTCACTACATGGCTTACATCATCAATATGCAGTCCACGGCCTGCCACATCGGTAGCAACCAGCACACGCAGTTTGCCGGATTTAAAGTCATCCAATGTTCTAATGCGTTTGTTCTGCGCGATCTCACCAGACAACATTCCGCAGTTAATTCCATTGCGAAATAAGTTGTCCGCCAACTTTCTCACTTGATCGCGACGATTACTGAACACCATCACCTTTTCAACACCTGAATCGGAAAGGAGATTGTAGAGCAAGTTGTATTTATCTTCCGTAGTCACTAAATACACTTTCTGGTCTACAGCATCGGCTGCCACTTTTTCCGACTCCACCTCCACCATGATGGGATCCATTGCCCAACGAGTAGCAAGCTCGGTAATTTCAGGTGTAAATGTCGCGCTGAACAATAAAGTCTGACGGCAATCCCTTTTCGGCGTGCGCGCAACCACTTGTCTAACTTGCGGAATGAAACCCATATCCAACATGCGGTCGGCTTCATCTAAAACCAACAACTCTACCAAACCCAGATAGAGATTATCGTTCTGCACAAAATCCAGCAGCCTTCCAGGAGTCGCAACAACGATATCGACAGGCTTTTTATCCAGTGCTCCATGCTGCTTCTGATAGTCCTCACCACCAACCAGCGTCACGGTATGTAAATCGCAACATGCAGTCAGCTTTCCCGCATCACTTGCAATTTGAATGGCCAGTTCACGGGTGGGTGCCACCACCAATGCACGCGGCTCAGCGATGTAGCGCTCATTGTCAATGGGATTACATAGAAGATCGTTAATGATAGTGATGAGGAAGGCGGCAGTTTTACCTGTACCTGTTTGCGCTCGCCCTGTGACGTCATGCCCTTCCAATGTGTAAACCAGACTTCTCGCCTGGATAGGCGTGCAAAATTCAAAACCCAAGTGATCAATCGCAGAGCGCAATGGCTTCTGCAGGTCGAATTGATCAAAGGATGTTTGTTCGAGTGCTGAGTTTTCCATCGACTGCTTTGTCTTGGTGAATCAAGACTTTCTTTTTCTATTCTGATGGGCTCTGCGGCTATTCTCTAACAGTCCGGGGAGCATTTATCAAGGTGAGGCATGATAACGGCTCGAATGAACCAATTCAATGAAGTTATTGAACACCTGGCACCTTTTAATACCAAACGCCATAGCAATCGCTGAAAACCAGGAGGCGTGCTAAGCACAGGCCTCACAATTAGAATTCTTGGCCAAAGCCATCTCGCGCCACTGCATGGTCCTGGCATCCAGCAGGAGGAGCCTGCCGGTAAGAGTCTCACCAATACCGCAGAGCTGCTTGATTGCTTCCATAGCCTGCACAGAACCAATGATTCCAACAACAGGTGCCATCACGCCATTAGTTGAGCAGTCGGCATCAACATCATTACCCGCTTTGTATAAACACTCATAACAAGGACTGTTCGCCTGACTATGATCAAACACAGCAACCTGTCCTTCCATGCGAATTGCTGCCCCTGACACTAACGGAATCTTATGCTTCAGGCAGGCACGGTTGATGGCAAAGCGGGTAGTGAAATTATCACAGGCATCGAGCACCAAATCGGCTTTTGCCACGGCTGCATCCAATCCGTCACCAGTCAACTTTTCCTTGATAAGTGTGAGCTGTACATCATGATTTAAGCCTCGCAATGTTGAGCTCACTGATTCAACTTTTGCTTTACCGATATCCTCATGACTATGAGCGATTTGACGTTGCAGATTGGTAAGCTCAACGGTGTCATCATCAGCAAGAATTAAATGGCCTACACCTGCTGCTGCAAGATACATTGCAGCAGGACAGCCTAAACCCCCAACTCCAACAATCAATACTCTGGCTCCCACCAGCTTCTGCTGCCCTGCAACATCCATCTCAGGCAACATAATCTGACGACTGTATCTTAGTAAGGCTTCATCTTTCATTGTTGCAACTCACCAGTCCACCTTGCCTGAATCATTCGGCAGTGGCCTGCCAGATCGTTTCGGCCATTGACATCGGCATAACCCAAGTCATTGAGTCGCTGATCCAGCACTTGATGTTGATCGAACCCATGCTCCATAAGCAGGTAGCCATTTGTTTTAAGCGCATTCCTCGCTTGCTCAGCGATGCTATACAAATCTGCTAATCCATTCTCTGCCGCTTCCAGTGCTGAGTTGGGCTCAAAGCGAAGATCACCTTGTTGCAGGTGAGCATCTCCAGGTGCCACATAAGGCGGATTGGCAATGATTAAATCGTAAGTTTGCTGCTCCAGGCCATCACACCACGATGCGCAACTGAACTCAACATTGCATAGATCTAACCGCCTGGCATTCGCAGTAGCAGTAGCCAGCGCTGCTTCGCTGATATCCACCGCGTCGATTTGCCAGCCTGGCTTGCTATGGCCAATTGCCAGAGCAATGGCACCACTTCCGGTTCCAAGGTCAGCTATGCGAACCAAGGAACTCTCAGCGAACAACTCCAGTGCAGCCTCTACCAAAAGCTCCGTTTCTGGTCTGGGGACTAACACACTCGGGTTAACGACGAGTTCAATATCCCAGAATTCGCGCATACCAACGATATAGGCAATCGGCTCACCATCAATACGGCGCTGCAGATAATTTTGGAACTCAGCTAGCTGTGATTCTGACAAGGCTTCTGGCGCATTAGCAAACAGATAGGTGCGGGGTTGCTTCAGGTAATGACTGAGCAGCAATTCAGCATCAAGTCGTGGGCTGTCGCTTTTCGTAAGACTCGTTTCAGCTTCCTGTAGAACCTGCTGAATTGAGACGCTCAATGCCTGGACTCCTGCAACAATAGCTTAATCCTCAGCAGCCAGTCCTGCTAACAAATCAGCCTGATACTCGTTGATCAATGGTTGAATGACTGATCCCAGATCACCTGACATAACTTCATTGAGATTATAGAGAGTTAACTTGATGCGATGATCAGTAACCCTTCCCTGCGGATAATTGTATGTGCGAATCTTCTCTGAACGATCGCCGCTTCCTACCAGCTTGCGCCGGGTATCTGATTCTTCCTGCTGTTGCTCGGCCTGCGCCTGATCCAACAGCTTTGCCTGTAACAGCGACATTGCTCGTGCCTTGTTCTTATGCTGTGAACGCTCGTCCTGACATTCCACAACGATGCCGGTCGGAATATGGGTCAAACGAATCGCTGAATCAGTTTTGTTGACGTGCTGACCACCTGCCCCACTGGCGCGAAAAGTATCTATGCGCAGATCACTCCTGTTTATATCGATCTCATCCACTTCTTTCAACTCTGGCATAATCGCCACAGTACAGGCCGAAGTGTGCACCCGACCCTGAGTTTCTGTTTCTGGCACCCTTTGCACACGATGAGCACCAGACTCAAACTTCAAACGCTCATAGACATTCCTGCCTTCGATGCGAGCTATAACCTCCTTGTATCCGCCATGCTCACCTGCCCGCTCATTGATTAGTTCGAGCTTCCACTTCTCGCCTTCGGCATAACGGGAGTACATACGAAACAAATCCCCGGAAAATATGGCGGCTTCATCACCACCGGTTCCAGCGCGTATCTCAAGAAACACGTTGCAGCTATCTTTCGAATCCCTGGGCAATAATAACCTTTGCAGGTTAAGCTCCAGTTCTTCCAGCACTTCGCTGCTGCTGCTGATCTCATCTTCAG
The DNA here is from genome assembly GCA_965198435.1 of uncultured Pseudohongiella sp. Lineage (GTDB taxonomy): Bacteria > Pseudomonadota > Gammaproteobacteria > Pseudomonadales > Pseudohongiellaceae > UBA9145. The sequence continues at coordinate 2,709,378 of OZ240664.1, forward strand.
CCATGGCGCGGATTTCCGGATCCTCATCCTTGTGCATCTCCTGCGCCTGTTGCAAATTTTCTTCTACATCCTGAAAGCGGTTATAACTTTTAACGACGTCTTCCAGCTCTGCGTACTCCTTTGACAAATCACGATAGCGATTCTGGTCAGAAATTATCTCGGCATCACTGAGCAACGCCTCGAGTTCATCGAAACGATCTTTCAGGTTGTCCAGTTTGAGTCGAATGGATTGCTTCATAGTTATTCAAGTGCTTACCAGTCATTCAAGCAGTAGCTCAAGACTCGCTGCTATCGTCGCCGTTGTTATCATTGCCATCATTTTTTATTTCATAAATCTGTTGAATAAGCTCCAGCACTTCATGCCGCCCCTCTGCAGAGGCTTGTTTCATCTGCACACTCGGGGAGTGGATCAATTTGTTAGTCAATGCTCTGGCCAGACTTTCAATGACAGCTGAAACTGATTCACCTTTCTCCAGGGCTTGCATGGCCTTGTCTAGCTCAAGCTCTCGAATTGCATTGGCTTTGTCACGGAAGGCGCGTACGGTATCCACCGCATACAGTGAGCGTATCCGCTTATTGTATTCATCAACCCCTCTGTCGATGATGGATTTGGCCTGGGCTGCCGCTTCTTCCCGACTCTTTTGACTGTCCTCAATAACACCACTGATGTCATCGATGCTGTACAAATAAGCATCGGCTACCTGACTTACTTCTTGCTCTATATCCCTTGGTACTGCCAGATCCACCAGCAACATGGGCTTGTGCCGACGTTGTTTAAGCGCACGTTCAACTGCGCCTTTACCCAGCAGAGGTAACTGGCTATTGGTAGATGAGACAACGATATCAGCACTCACCAACTGCTCTGGTATGTCAGATAGCAATGTGCCATGGGCATCGAATCGCTCGGCAATTTCCAGGGCGTTATCCAGCGTTCTATTAGCCACTACGATTTGGGTGACGCCTTTCTCAACCAAATGTCTGGCCACCAACTCTATGGTTCGTCCCGCACCAATGAGCAACGCGCTAAGTGAGGACAAATCTGAAAAGATTCGCTCCGCCAAAGTAACAGCTGCATAGGCCACTGAAACTGGGTTCTCACCAATAGCTGTATCTGTTCTCACTTCCTTGGCAATGGAAAACGCCTCTTCGAATGCCCGTCCCAGACTCGAACCAACTACTGACAAATCTCTTGATACCGCATATGCGGATTTTATCTGACCAAGAATTTGTGGCTCGCCAAGAATCATGGAATCTAATCCACAGGACACTTGCATCAGGTGACGCACCACTTCTTCATCACCATAAAAGTAGGAACACACATTCAGGTCTTCAGACTCAAGCTTGTGATAGGCACTTAACCAATCCATCACAATAGCGCGCTGATCAACCAATAATCGATTAGCATGCTGAGGCGAATCATCTGCTTGGATTTCACGAGCTTCTTCCGCTTTTGCTATAGCCAGATAAATTTCAGTCCGATTGCAGGTGGATACTATGACAGCCTCCTCTACTCCGGCTTGCTGGCACAGATCCCGGAGCGCATCACCAATGATTTCCGGTGGAAATGCGACCTTCTCACGTAACGCGATACTGGCTGTCGTATGATTTATTCCCACCAATAAGAGTGACATCTGAGAGATTTTGCCTTGAGAGGTCCGCAAAAGGCCGCATATGTTACTAAATTAGGGGCTCAGAGCCTATCAACTGACCTTCAGTGGCAGCGCAATCGAGTGAACGCCTCTGTCGCGCCGAAGCAAGACAGGCAGAGGTTTATGATTTTCGGACTCAGATCGACAGGGTGCCACCTGTTCACTTTTTGTACTGGAAATGCACACGAAAATCCATTCAGTCGATTGCCCTGCCTTTAGTAGTTACCTGCTTTGTGACCAGTATCTGGTACCTAATCTGGGCTAAAGGAACGTTGGTTACCTGCCTTCAGTGGTCTGTATTAAAGGCATGAAGCGTAGAAATGTAGAAATAAAGGGATATGAAGGGGAATCGGCATGTAAGCCTAAGCCGCCAGTGTTTTAGGGCTTGCCGGATGGTACAATGGGAACAGACATTAAGCGTTAGCAATCAATGAATTTTTTGAACAATCATATTCGAGCAATAAGGCTGCCTAAAGGCATAGCCACACTGCTGCTCTTGCAAGCTTGCGCCACTCCTGTGCAGGACGAAGGACTGGACCCACTGGTAGTACGTGGCACCCTGCTGCAACCTGCCAAACCTGTAAATACACAGGCAGTGACAAGCGCCGAAGAAGCGGAAATTGAATACAGAAGTTTTACAGAAGAACAGCTTTACCAGACCATCATCAGCGAACTGAGCGCGCAACGAGGAGAAGTCGCTGAAGCCGGCGACAATTATTTCGATTTAGCACTCGAGACCCGCGACCTTGCTGTTATCCAGCGCGCTATGCAATTCGCTTCCATCAACAATGACGTCAATGCATTGCTGCAATTAGGATTGCTGTGGGCAGAGGTCGAACCAGATGCCGCCCAACCGCATTTAATGCTGAGTTTTCAATTCCTCGAAACAGGAAACTTCGATCAAGCCCTCTCTCATATGGCAAGGGTTATTGAACTTGGAGGTGAAATCGATTTCTCGGCACTGGCGACACGCACCGGTCAACTGAACCCGGCAACACGCGCAGATCTTATCGAAAATTTACAACGACTCACTGAAGAGTTCGCTGGCCAACAATCTATTCGCATTGCGCTAATACAGCTACTCGCACAAAATGGTGAATACGAACTGGCGTTGGAGGAATTCGATTTATTAACGGAATTGATGGATCTGAACCCCAGTCTGGTTTTGCTGCAAGCACAAATACTGCAGCGAACTGGTGATAGTGAAGCTGCCGAACGCGCGCTACGCAATGGTGTGAGGGACTTTGAAACAGACAAAAACCTGCGCCTTAGCTACGCTCGACTCTTGATCCAGAATCAATCCTTCGAAGTGGCTCAGGATCAATTTGCCATTTTAGTGGAACAGAATCCGCAGGATTGGGAAACATTGTTTTCCATGGCATTGCTTGATATCGAAATGGGCAATTTCCCTGGCGCATCAGATAAGTTCAATCACCTACTGGCTGTAGACCAGCGGGTCGATGAAGCGAATTACTACCTGGGCTATGTCAGCAAGCAACTGGGGGACATACCACAAGCCATAAAGCACTATCGTGATGTCAGAATTGGCACTCAGAACTTTCTTGCCGCCCAGCAACTCGCCACCCGTATGTCCATTGACCTGGGCGAACTTGATGATGCTCACGCTCATCTAATGCGACTGTCCCGCAGCCAAACCCAATTGGAAATTTTGTTTAACACAATTGAATCTGGTGTGCTTATTCAGGCTGGATACACAGACGAGGCCAGGAATCTGCTGGATACCGCACTGAACAGATACCCCAATGAAACAGATCTCCTGTTCGCAAGGGTTTTACTCCACGACAATCTTGGAGACATGGCCGGATCTGAGCGAGACCTGCGCCAAATCATTTTTATGAAGCCTGATGACTCCCGCGCCTTAAATCACCTGGGCTATATGCTGGCCGACCAGACGACACGCTTCGATGAAGCATTGGAACTGCTGGAACAGGCAATTGCCATTTCCCCTGACGATCCTGCCATCATCGATAGCCTTGGATGGGTGCAGTACAAACTGGGCCGTTATGAAGAAGCGCTGGCAAATCTGCGCCGAGCATTCGCTGTGTTTCCCGATCACGAAGTCGCCTCCCACGTGGGGGAAGTATTATGGAAAATGGGTCGCCAGGAAGAAGCCACTCAAGTCTGGCTCGATGCTTTAAAGCAGACACCTGACAGTGAGTTGATCACCGAAGCGATGCAACGTCTTCAACCTGAGTCGTAATGCCTGCACCCCGTAGCTCTTTACCTCAAGATCAAGTCTTGCTTCCTTATATAGATAATTTTATCCCGCCCTTTTTTCGCACTTTGCTCGCCTCAGGTCTCGCGGTCTTGCTTACAGGCTGCGGTGCGATCGCCCCACCTGCGATTGAAAATAATGTATGGGCCAGTCTACGCACTGATCTTGAAGAGCTTTCGCAATGGCAACTATCAGGTAGGGTCAACGTACGCTACGACAACGAATCTCACACTCCTCGAATCCGCTGGCTACACGACAACCGCAATTACACTATTCGTTTGTGGGGAACATTCAACGCTGGCAACACCAGAATCGAAGGCAGCCCTGGATTCGTCACTCTGGAACAGGGTGACACCGTACTGAGCGCCAGCAGTCCTGAAGATCTTATCCTGCAGCAACTGGGCTATGAACTGCCGGTGTCCTATCTGGAATACTGGATACGGGGCTTACCCTCACCGAGCTCTCAAGCGGACATGTTATTCAATGAACTCAATCAATTGGCCGAGTTAACTCAAGATGGTTGGACTGTGCGTTATCCAGACCCTCGTCAATATGGAAACATCTCCCTGCCCCGGCGAGTGGATGTGTCACGGCCAGAAGATGATGTCAGTTTGCGCTTCATTGGATTGAATTGGACGTTAGATCCTGCGAGCAATTAATGCCTTCTTCAAACACCGGCTGGTTGGCACCGGCAAAACTCAATTTGTTTCTACATATAACGGGTCGTCGTGGCGATGGTTATCACGAACTGCAAACCATTTTTCAGTTAGTGGATTACGGCGACAGTTTGCAGTTCGAAACCAACCACAATGGTATCCTCTCCCTGCAGCTCGATGCGAATTCCACAGTGAAATCTCTGCCAATGGATGGCAATCTCATTGTGAAAGCCGCAAAGATTTTGAGAAGCAACGTCGGCGACCCAACTCTGGGAGTTAATATCACCCTGGAGAAGCGAATCCCTCCTGGAGCCGGATTAGGCGGTGGCAGCAGTGACGCAGCAACTACCCTGCTGGCACTCAATCAGCTCTGGGGGCTCAATCTGGACACTGAGACTCTCCATGCCATTGGCTTGAAACTCGGCGCCGATGTCCCGGTTTTCCTGCACGGAACCAGCGCCTGGGCGGAAGGCATTGGAGAGGATCTGTATCCCGTCGAACTTCCGGAAAACTGGTTTTTGGTGGTCACTCCGCAAGTAGCGGTTGCTACCGAGCAGGTATTTGCTCACCCAGATTTGACACGGAACTCTCCAGCCATCAAAATTGCCGACTTTCTGGCCGACAGGGCCCGAAATGACTGCCAATCCACTACCTGCGAGCTGTATCCAGAAGTGGAAGATGCCCTTGAATGGCTCAGTCAATTCGCCGATGCCAGAATGACCGGAACCGGCTCCAGCATCTTCGCCAGCTTCACTGATTCCGCTAATGCGGAAGCCGTTTTAGAACAGCTTCCTCATAACATGACAGGATTCGTGGCAAAAGGTGTGAATTCACTGGAACCCGTAACAAGCAGGACCTAAAATGTCGCCTGCAAGCAGGTGATAGGTTTGCGATAGGTAGTTCCGTAAAAGTTTCCTGGGGTGTCGCCAAGTGGTAAGGCACAAGGTTTTGATCCTTGCATTCGTTGGTTCGAATCCAGCCACCCCAGCCAAACAACTATAAAAATGAGAATCGGGGTCAGAGTAAAAGTTATAGCACCAACGTGTCGCTTCTACTCTGGCCCCTCATTTTAGGAAGTCACAGTGGCAACCAACAATTTAATGGTGTTTTCCGGTAATGCGAATCCTGAGCTAACAGGTGCCATTGCCAGATATATCGGTGTACCACTGGGTCGTGCCAGCATCGCAAAATTCAGCGATGGGGAAGTAACAGTCGAGCTGAATGAAAATGTTCGCGGTAAAGATGTTTTCATTATTCAACCGACTTGCGCACCAACTAATGACAGCCTGATGGAATTACTGCTGATGGCAGACGCATTGCATCGCGCATCTGCTAATCGTATTACGGCGGTGATTCCTTACTACGGTTACGCAAGACAAGACCGACGTGTGCGTTCAGCGCGAGTAGCGATCAGCGCCAAAGTCGTTGCGGATATGATTGGTGCCGTAGGCGTTAACCGAGTGCTGACAGTGGATTTGCATGCTGAACAGATCCAGGGCTTTTTCAGCATTCCGGTGGACAACGTTTACGGTTCCCCGGTGTTAACTGATGACATTGAAAGACAGAATTACAACAACCTGTTAGTTGTGTCTCCTGACGTTGGCGGTGTGGTAAGGGCTCGCGCAGTTGCGAAACAACTGAATGTGGACCTGGCCATTATCGACAAACGTCGACCTACGGCAAATGAAGCGCAGATCATGCACATCATTGGTGATGTAGAAGGCCGTTGTTGTTTGATTGTAGACGACATGGTGGATACAGCAGAAACGCTGTGTAAAGCAGCGGAAGCATTGAAAGATCACGGCGCAGAGAAAGTTGTGGCCTATGCCACTCACCCAGTACTTTCGGGGCCTGCTATAGAGAATATTGAGGGGTCGGCACTAGACTCATTAGTCGTTACAGACACGATCCCGCTAAACGATAAAGCGAAGCAATGCTCACATATTCGCCAGTTGTCGATGGCCAGATTACTGGCAGAGTCAATTCGTCGCGTCAGCAATGAGGAATCTATCAGCGCAATGTTCGACAACACCTAGGGGGCCTCTGATTAATGTTTGCGAGGCAGTTAGTGCAAGGCAAAAATCAGCGAAAAAGCGCAGTTTACAGGTCATAAATGCGCATTTTGAGCTGATTTTTAACGCAGCAATAACAATGTAGGTAATTAATCAGAGGTTCCCTAGTTGTCCGTTGCGTGAATAGTAAACGGGGCCGACCTTACAAGGACCTGCCCCTCTATTAACCCTTCTGGGAATTGGTCGCAAATTCCCGGGAGTTACGCACAAAGCTTGTAGCCAAGTGCATTTTGCAAGGAAAAGAAAATGTCCGATGCTTTTGAATTGAACTGTTCGGTTCGGGAAGATCAGGGGAAAGGTGCGAGCCGCCGCCTGCGTCGACTGAGCAACGCAATACCCGCCGTACTATATGGTGGAGATAAAGACGCTGTTTCATTAACCATTTCGCATGATGACATCCTGCATGCCACAGAAAATGAAGCGTTCTTCTCTCACATTATTACGCTGAACATCGATAGCAAAAAAGAAAAGGCGGTAATCAAGGCGCTGCAACGCCACCCTGCCAAACCTTTCATTTTGCATGCCGATTTTCTGCGTGTAAGTAACAAGCAAGCTATCGTGGTTAAAGTGCCTGTACACTTCATCAATGAAGAGAAATGTGCAGGCGTAAAGCTCGGCGGCGGTAACATCCTCAAGACATTGAACGAGATCGAAGTCTCTTGTCTGCCTAAGGATCTTCCTGAATACATCGAAGTGGATATGCTGGAGGTGGATGTGGGCGATACCGTTCATTTATCCGACATTGCTCTACCAGAGGGCGTAACCTCAGTTGCATTGAGTCACGGTGATGACAGCGATTTGTCTGTCGCTACTGTGCAACAACCACGTGGCAGCACAGAAGACAACACCGAAACTGCCGGTGCAGCAGATGACGCTCCAACAGAAGGCGGTGACAACAAACCAGCCGAAGGTGGAAACGGGTAAGCCTCGTTCTTTGTAACTGATCACGCCAGGTGATGACTATGCCAGGCGACTCCCTGAAGTTGATTGTGGGCCTGGGAAATCCAGGCCCACAACACGACTCTAATCGCCACAACGCAGGCGTTATTTTTCTACACCATCTCTGCAGGAGCTATGGTGGAACCTTACGTGGCGAGAGCCGGTTCTTCGGCGAAGTCGGCTCAATCAATATCGCTGGTGACGATGTAAAACTGCTGTTCCCTGCTACTTATATGAATCACAGTGGTAAATCCGTTGCTGCCATGTGCAAGTTCTACAAAATAGAACCGCAAAACATGTTGGTGGCCTATGACGAAATCGATTTTGATGTGGGCATTACTCGGTTTAAAGAAGGCGGTGGGCACGGCGGACATAACGGCATACGCGACATCATTAATGCTCTGAGCGGCAGGAAAGATTTTTATCGACTACGAATAGGTGTTGGCCATCCTGGTCATAAATCCATGGTAGCCAATTACGTTTTGAGCGACCCGTCTCGATCAGAAGCGGATGTCATCATGTCTGATATTGAAGACGCCATTCGGGTTATGCCGCGTGCAGTTTGCGGTGAATGGGAAGAAGCCATGAAAGTGCTTCACACACCATAAGGAATTACCGCAGGCATGTCTGTTAAATGTGGAATCGTTGGTTTGCCGAATGTGGGCAAATCCACTTTGTTCAATGCTTTAACCAGGGCCGGCATTGCTGCCGAAAATTTTCCGTTTTGCACCATCGAGCCGAACTCGGGGATCGTACTCATCCCTGATGAACGATTGGCAAAACTGGCCAGTATAGTGCAACCACAGAAAGTCATTCCTGCTACTGTTGAGTTTACCGACATTGCCGGTCTGGTGGCCGGAGCGTCCAAAGGCGAAGGACTGGGCAATCAATTCTTAGCGAACATCCGTGAATGTCACGCCATCGCGCATGTAGTGCGCTGCTTTAAAGATGAAAACGTCACTCACGTATCCAATGCCATTAATCCAGGCGCTGATATCGAAACTATTAATACAGAATTGGCACTGGCAGATTTGGAAACCTTAGAAAAATGCCTTGATCGCATCGGTCGCGTGGCCAAAAGCGGTGATAAAGATGCGCAGCGACAGGTGCAGTTGCTGGAAAAAGTGAAAGCCCACCTGGATAGCGCACAATCCGTTCGCACTATGGAGCTTCACAAGGAAGAACATGCCGATATCTACACACTACATCTACTGACCAACAAGCCTGTAATGTATATCGCCAATGTAGATGAGGATGGATTCGCAAATAATCCGCTGCTGGACCAGGTCACCGCAATTGCAGAGAAAGAAAACTCTCAGGTGGTGGTCATCTGCAACAAACTTGAAGCGGAGATCGCTGAGCTGGAGGACGAAGAGAAACTGGAATTCCTGCAAGATCTGGGCATGGAAGAGCCTGGACTGGACCGGGTAATCCGAGCGGGCTACCAACTGCTGGGATTACAAACTTACTTCACTGCAGGTGAAAAGGAAGTGCGAGCCTGGACCGTCAAACAAGGCGCAGCCGCGCCAGCTGCTGCTGGCGTGATTCACACCGATTTCGAAAAAGGCTTTATTCGTGCCGAAATCGTTTCCTACCATGACTATATTACGAATAACGGTGAAGCTGGTGCCAAGGATGCTGGCAAGTGGCGTCTGGAAGGTAAAGACTACATTGTACAGGACGGCGATGTGATTCATTTCCGTTTTAATGTCTAAGTACAAGCCACTGTTCATAACCTAGGGAGCCTCTGATTAATGTTTGCGAGGCAGTGAGTGCAAGGCAAAAATCAGCGAAAAAGCGCAGTTTATAGGTCATAAATGCGCATTTTGAGCTGATTTTTAACGCAGCAATAACAACGTAGGTAATTAATCAGAGGCTCCCTAGATTGACATTCGCATATGGGTCAGCAGATTCAGAAATCCTGCTTTCTCATAGGCACGCACTGCAGAGGCGTTTTCCGAATAAACGTCCAAACGCGCCTCCCCTGCCCCTTTGCTCTTACCCCACTCAATCAGCGCTTTCATTATCTTGCCGCTTAATCCCTGTCCCCGGTTTTCCGGTTTCACGAACATGAAACCCAGATAGACATTCAGTGGATGACTGAAAAATATCGCCGACTTATCCAGCCTGCCATAGCCGCATCCCACCAGATCGCCATCACTTTCGATGACTAATAACTGACACTGCTCCGATTCCAGCATCGCCTCCAGATCGTAATAGCGAACGGGATCAGGTTTCAGATTGAGGCTATACGGCCTTTCCGCAGCGATAACACCCTGCTCATACTCCCGTAAGATGGGCAAATCTGCAGCAATCGCAGGCCGAATACTCACTGCTGTCATGGCTATTCCTTAACATTCAGGCACAAGGCCTAATCTTGACATTTTGGCTCCAAATAGCCAAAATTCCCGACCTTTGGGTATCCTGCCCTCTACCCAAATTTAGAACGAAAAAAATTCATAATGGGGGTTTCGAGAGTGCCGCAACAGCCGCAAAAAGAGAACAGCGGTGCTTATAGCTAATAGGCCATGCGGCTAACGAATCGCTTCCAGCACCTGACAACGACGATGGCTATGTAGCTCAGCTGGTTAGAGCACAGCATTCATAATGCTGGGGTCGGTGGTTCAAGTCCACCCATAGCTACCATATAAATCAAAGGCTTACAGAGATGTAGGCCTTTTTTATTTCTCCAGTTACTTGAGATTTGCGTGACATCCTTCCACCATTGCATTTAGGCTTGAAAAAAACGCCAAAGTTGACGTTAACTCGCGCTCTCAACCGTCTAAATCTGCCCGCAATACCCACTGTGATATGAGTCTTTGTGATCAGCCAGCTAGCACAACCGAGCATTAATGCTGGGGGCGGCGGTTCTATCCCATCGGTAGCTACCATAAAAATCAAAGGGTTGCTTAAGCATAGCCCTTTTTATTCCTACCAAATGCGTGAGACTTGCATGACTCTCCTTCGGTCATAGCATTTGGCGTCCTCAGCAGCGTCAAAGCTGGTGTTGATCCCCGCTCAAAACTCACCCTCTCGCTCGCTTCCACCAGCTCCCCGATTTCCACCGCTGAGTAGTGTGTGGTGATTTGCTTGTTGGTATGACCGAGCAACACCATGCGCGTTTCAACGCCTATTACAGCGGCCCGCAGACGGCGACCGAAGGTGTGCTTCAAGTCTTGAACCATCACCTGGGATAACATGGTCACATCACGCGCTCGTCGCCACGCCTTGGTGTTCATCCGCTCCACCGGCTGGTTTCCGCTTCTGTATTTATAGGTAAAGACATATTCCCGATGCTTGTCCCGCTGGCGATTAACAACCGCTCTCGCCACAGAATTGAGCACCACCAATCGGTCTTCACCGTTTTTCACAAGTTCACCCGGCATCAGGAATACACTGCTGGAAACCTCCCACTCTCAGCGCAAACCGCAAACTTCCGCTTCCCGTGTGCCAGTATTGACCTTGAACAATACCATTTCCCGCAAATGTTTTAGCAGTTCAGCAAACAGCTTTTCCTGCTCAACCTACGAAATTGGGTATGGTTTTCTGGCATCTTTCCAATTCGGACGATGACATTTTGTTTGTTCACAGTCCTGGCCCACCAGCGCAGGTTGCTCATGCGGTTCTTCATAGTTCCTGGTGAGAGGTTTTGCGATTGCCATAGCTTCACCAGTGCTTCTACATGCTTGGGCTTCAGGGAATGTTGTGTCATTTGCCTGAAACCCAATTCATGTAACTGATCCGCGATCTGGGTTAACTGATGTCCTCGGTTACTCCAGGTAGCATAGCTGCCTTTCCGGTTGTGGCGGCACAGTTTTTTCAATTGGTAGTTCAAGTTTTTCATCTGTGTAAACTCCTTTTTGGTGAGTGTTTATGATCAGCGCCAAGCCATGGCTTGGACAGTCTTCACCTGGCAGAAAGATCATGGGACACAACGCCCATATCGACCTGAAGGTGCCTGGCCATAGACAGCAGGTTTGTTCTCTGTTGAGACGCGGTTCCTGCAAACCAATGTCCGGTATGACCCGGTGTGTTAAATCACCCCCTTTTAGAGTTGGGTTGAGTTAAGAAATGAACCGATAGCCGCTGGTGGCTGCTATAAGCGCTGAGTTGAAGGGTCGAGTCAGACGACAGCTATCAACTGTTGTTGAATGTCACTGCCGAAAGATTCGCTAACTTAAGAAGTCCCAGGTCAGCATGAATATCACTGGCTGACCAACACGTTTTGAAAGGTGCAGGTTAAAACCTGCTGTGTTTGAAGATGGGCTCAGCCTAAGCTGTGCGCGGAAGGCCGATGCCGCGCTTTTTGCCTTTTTGCGATTTTCGATAGCGAGGGAGGCACCCTCATCCACATTCCCGCTGTGGCCGCAGATAGAACCATTTTAACGTCATTGGCAGCCAGTTTAGGAACAAATCATCCGGGTGTCAGGGTTAAATTCCACCGCAAACCGTTGCGGTTACTGGTGTGGTCGCCCACGTCACTACCACTCATGTTGGCAGTGACTTGGGCGGACTTCGATATTCAAAGGCGGGCTGTGTACAGTGGCCACAGCTAAAAAATAGGGATTTGGGAGTGTTTTTTATCTTTTGGCAACAACAGAATAAACTCCACCGTTGAGTGCCGCGCTTTTTTATTAAAAAACCAAACGGTGGTGTGCCAGTGGAACCACTATATTTTTGTGCCATTCCAAGGAAACGAAAATCAAAAATCCGCCACTGAGCGATTTTCCGATACTTCATCATGCGCTACCAACACATAGCGCCAAGACTTACCACCATTGGCTTGCAAATAGTCACTGGCATTTTTGCAGTACTCCCTCGCCGCATCAGCTTTAGCCTTCACTGTAGGGTCATCCATTTCGTTGCGCGCTTTGGTTTCTACCATCAGGATTTGATTATCCATCTCTGCAACAAAGTCCGGCTGATATTGCCTGTGCTCAATACCGTCCTTATAGACAATCTGAAACTGGCCACTCACCGGCTTAAACCATTTAACTGTATCTCGCTCAAGTATCACGGAAAAGCGGCGCTCTGTATCGGAATCAAATTTCTGATAGGGGTAAAGGCATTTAGCAAAGCCTCCAAACAGCATCTGTTTAATTTTTCCAACCCCAGCCACTGTATCTCGGTAATTGTGAATAGGCTGGTCTTTGGCTTTCGTATAAGCCGCTTCTTTTAATAGGGAAAACCCGGCACTGACTTTCACCTCATAGCCGCTGGCTTTTTCCCAATGGTGTTCCGCCATCTGCGCATGGATATTATCTGCTAATAATTTACCGTAGCCGAAAAAGATATTGTGCAGTTCATCTTCCGAGTATTCCTTTACATCACTGAAGTAAGCCACAGCCTGCCCAGCCAGTCCGTAGATCAGCTCGGCGTGATCGTCGTAGGCAATATCATCCTTATCCACCAAATGCTCGACGATATAGTCTTCCAGTCGCTGATATTTTTTATTTGGCGTGGACGAAATAGAAATCTGCTCATTAGTTTGCAGACTTTGACTGATTAGCTCTCGGTTAGAGGGTTGCAGATTCAGATGCGACAAGTCCAGATCAAACGCATGATATCCATAACTGATCTCACCCACCGGCTGCACAACAATACGGGGCATATCAATTGTCTGGCCCACCATCAGTTCTGTGGTTTTGGCTACTACTGCGGCAACATCCAGCTTTTCCTCTTCTTCCAGCAAAGACTGCTGTTTACCTGTAAGGTGTTTCTGTACAGCCTGGATGATGGCCGTCTGAACATCCGTATCCAGCAACTGTTTTGAAGTCGCCGCCTGTTGCGGTTTATGCTGAAAGGTTTGTATCACCTGCCAGGCAACTTCAGCAACTTGACGCTCTCTTTCGCTACCCAACGAAAGTTTTTCGCCTTTGCCAGGGCACTGATGGTTATCATCTACTGATCCATCGCCAGCCAATACCACTTCAAGGTGAGATTTCACCACTACGGCTTCTTTGGGTACATCTTCTTCCTCGGCCTCCAGAATCACCTGTTTCAGTCGTAGCGGGTTATCAGGGTTATTGGCCTCATCGACTATTTCCTGAAAACGGTCGTGGGCCACGATGCTTAACCTATCCACAGCACCTACGCCGGTACGCCTGCCATAAGGCAAACGCAGCCCACGGCCAATGGATTGCTCAATCAGAGTGCGGGCATTGGCGGCACGCAACGGCACAATGGTGTAGAGGTTGGTAACGTCCCAGCCCTCTTTCAACATATTCACATGAATAACAATTTCAGTCGGCTCATCAAAGCTTTCCACTGCCAGCAATCGAGTAACCATTTCCTCTTCCGCCGCACCACTGCGGCTACTGTCCACCTGAATTACTTTACCGCTGTAACGCCCATCAAATAGCTGGTTTTCCAACAAGTCCAATAACTGGGCTGCATGGGTGGTATCCCGTGCAATCACCAGCATGAACGGCTTTACGGTTGCTACGCCCTGCTGCTTGGCATAGGTGAACAACTCAACTTTTGTGGCCTCATGCAAACGGATGCCATCTTCCAGTTTGATGCGCTCAAGTTGTTCCGGGCTATATTGACTGGTATTGAAGTTCCGCTGGGTTACCACTGCAGGTTCTTTCACAAAGCCATCATCCATTGCTCGCGCCAATGGGTAATCCACCACAACGTTTTTGAAAGGTACAGGGCCACGGTTTGACTCAGTAAACGGCGTAGCCGTCAGCTCCAGCCCCATTAACGGGTTTAACTCATTCAGAGAGCGCACCCCAGCACTGGCACGGTAGCGATGGGATTCATCCATCAACATCACCAGATCGGGTAGATTGGCCAGGTAGTTAAAGTAACTGTCGCCAATAGTCTCCCCCAGCCGTTTGATTCGTGGCGCTTTGCCACCTCGCACCTCGGAATTGATTTTGGAGATATTGAAAATATTGATGGTCACTGGCGAGAGAATATCGCCTGTAGCAGCGCTTCCGTAATTATCACCTGTCACCACCTGCGGCGGATAAGCGGCACACTCGGCAATACCCTTGAACACGTATTTCGGGCTGTTAGGAGTAAAATCGGCAATCAGCTTTTCGTAAATGGTGAGGTTAGGGGCGAGCACAAAATAATGATTAACACCATGCGCCAGATGCAGGTAGCTGATAAATGCACCCATCAGCCGGGTTTTGCCGACACCGGTCGCCAGGGCAAAGCAGAGTGAGGGGAAATCGCGCTCGAAATCCGTCAGGCTGGGAAATTCCGTCGACAGGGCGTTCAACACCTCATCCAGATCCCGTTCTTTCTCCAGCATCGCCGGTGCGGCCGCCAGCGCCCGATCCAGCCTGTGCAAGGATGCTTTCTGCGGGGCACGCAGGCTTAAACGGTTTGTAATGGAATGGATAATGCCGCTCATGCTGGATTGTGCTGTGGTTTATTGAGAGTCCAGCGGCTCTATGACTTCACGCCCATCGACAAACGTAATGCGACAGAGCCTGCCGTTTTCCCGCACCACCAGCGCCGTGCCGGTCTGCATGGCCAGCGCTCTGGCCCGCTCCGCCGCCCGCTCAAGCGCCCGCAAAGCCTCCTCAAAAAAAGGGTCTCTGGACTGCCTGACAGCGGCGTCTTTAGCGTCTTTCACTGCTCACCACTCCGGCTCAATGGCTTCGGCTTCCTGTCCGTATTGTCAAACACAACCCAGTAATTAACCAAATTCATATAGGTTTCCCGAAAATTAGTCCAGCCGCTGATATATCTGCGCCGGATCACCCCTTCCGCCACATCATGCCCACCCTGCCGAACCCGCTCGGCCACGCGCTCAATGGCAATATCGACCGTCTCCAGCCTTAAAAAATACAGGCTGACATGATAGCCCATGGACTGCCAGACAGGAATTTTCCTGGCGTAACCCCGCCCTGAACAGGCTATGTCAAAACTATTACGCTCAGCGATATATCGTTAAAAACAGGCTCAAAAGACCCAAAGCACTCACGTCGTTCGCGGGGCCAGCTTTCCTCATTTACGCTCTGTAAACTCCGGTTTTTCGCCTGTTTTTGCCTCATCTCGCTTTCGCTCATGACGTTTTGACACAGCCTGCTGAAAGCGTGGTTTCAAACGCAAAGCTGAGCTGTTTTTCAACCGCAGCGTCAATCCCCTGCAACATTAAACGCCCGGCCTGCATCGCCGCTCGTTGCGGCGCAAAGGGTGACAGACCGGCGGCAATCAGATCGGCATTGATAAAGTGCGGACAATTCACCGGCAAAAACTCTCTCGAAAACGTGGTTTTCCCAGCCCCGTTAGGGCCGGCAATCATCAGAATACGCCGCTCAGCCATCCCCACCCCCGAACAAATCATCCTGTTCCGGCTCGGTGACGGCTGCCCGTTGCGGCAAATTCGCCACATCCAGGCTGTAATCATCCTTGCCCCATTCGCACTTTGCCAGCACCACCTGCGGTATCTTTTCCAGGGTGAGATTATCAAATGCCTGCCGCGGGGCATCAAATGCCGCGCAGCAGATCAAAAGCGTGCGGTGGGGGCCGACGTCTTCACTGATGGCCCGCAACTGCTCATGGACAAGCGAGCGGGTCGTCACATAGATAAAATCCGTTTCCGTGGACTGGCCGTGCATCCAGTAGTAGTTTTCATTCGGCGCATAGGTAAAACCCATGTGCTTGCACATGGCCTCACACAGCATGGCGGCATTGTATGCCTTGTTGATCACCCAGTGCCCCCAGTGATCTTTTTCCAGCATGGACGGGGCCAGCCGGTAATAGCGGAAGCCGCCCCCACCCTGCCAGTTGACGGCTTTGGAAATACCGCCCGCATCATCGCCATCAATCACTTTTTGCAGGCGGGGGATGATGTGGGTATGACAATGCTCGCCCAGTTCCACCATAATCCAGCGTCGCCCCATCTTATGCGCCACTGCGCCGGTGGTGCCGGAACCGGCAAAGGAGTCGAGGATAAGGTCGCCGGGGTTGGATGCCATGTGCAAAATACGTTGAATGAGCTCTTCTGGCTTAGGTGTTGAAAACGAGTTGGTATTTGCAAAAAGTTTTTTCACATGATCATTTGCCTTCTTATTACTACCCGCTTCAGTGTGCAGCCAAAATGTACTCGCAGGTTTCAAACCTCCCTTTTCTGACAGAAATATTTTCTTCATGGGAACTGCATTACCATCTTTTCCCCACCAAATTCGATTGTCCTTTTCTAAGGCATCAATTCCATCTTTAGCAAGCCAACAACGTCCTTTAGTAGGCCAATGCTTTTTTCCAGTAATGGGTGAAATCAATTCATATAAACCAGTGGACTTGCCTGTTTTTGCATAAGCTGCTCCCCTTTGCCCTGTCAAAAGGCTAGCAGTAAGAGGAGCCGTCCTCCATCGGCCTCTTGGGTCGTTGTCTGGATTTTTATAAACTTTCAGAGCTTCTTCATCCATACTTAATTTATTGAAGTCGATCATTGCATCAGAGTGCTTGTAAACTAGAATATGGTCATATGCGCTGGATAAGTTGTATTGTGCGTTTGCTTTAATAGAATGAAATTTTTGCCATGCTATATCAGCCACAAAATTCCCCCGCCCAAAAATCTCATCACACAGCACTTTCAGATAATGCGCTTCATGATCATCAATGGTGATCCACAGCGAACCATCGTCCGCTAAAAGACGCCGTAAAATCTCCAGCCGGTCGCGCATCAAACCCAGCCAGATGGAATGCTCCAGCCCATCCTCATAATGCTCAAAAGCACTGCCAGTGTTATAGGGCGGGTCGATAAACACACACTTCACCTTACCCGCATACTCCTGTTCCAACGCTTTCAAGGCCAAAAGGTTATCGCCAAAGATCAGCTTGTTATCGAAAATATCGTTATCCGTCACCCGGTGTCTGGCATGGTAGGATTTGTCCGGCTCTTCCAGCAAAATGCGCGGCTCCAATTTCGGGTGCCTGTCTTTGCCTATCCATGTAAGTTCAAGCTTGGCGTTCTGTTTTGACATACAAAAATTCTTCTGATTACGCGGGCTTTATCAAAGGGTGCATCTGTGTTTTTTTGCAACTACATTCCCAATAGCTACCTGATTTATTACTTATTGGTAAACTTCCACAGTATTGGCAGATAAGCGTGTCTGCCAACTTTATAGCCAGCTCCGCCATTTCTCTAACCTCTTGGTCGGATAGCTCACCCGCCCACTGATTAAAATGACAACCCACTAAATTGCGCACCTGAATAGCCTGCTTCAGGTTGTCATAGAGGGGCCTCAGGGGTATTTTTTCGGCATCACCATTTTCCAGCCTGAGAACTTCTAATTTCTCCTTGAGCTTCTTATTGGGTGCACTTTCCAGGTCGCCGAAGGTATATCGGGGTTCAATCAGGTGGGGGACCCTGCAACGAAAGGTTGTGGAGATAAACTCCAACAGACTTTCAAACAGTATGCCTGCCTGGGCGGCTATGGACTCCCGGCGAAAATCCGGCAGTTGAAGCTGATGACGCAGGTCCTCCATATAGGTCAGGGCTTTGCCCGTCTTAATGCCCTGCATAAAATCCCAAGGCTTCAATTCGACCAATTGTACCGGCGTTGAAGGTTGGCGCGCATAACGAAACTTATCGCGTAGTGGCCGGTAATGTGAGGTGATTATTATCTGGGCGAAATTGGCAGACTCTTCCAGCAGCATGGTGATTGTTTTTTGCAGGTGCTGCTGGTCCACAGAGCCCAAAACATCATCCAGTACGACCAGTGTTCTGCTGGCATCACCCCGCTTGGCCAATGCAAGGAAAATACACAACCCCAAGGTATCCAGGTGGGATTCGCTGTAATAGGGCTGGGGCTGGATATCCTGCTGACCACCAAAGGCTACGCCGTAAACCAATGAACCACGCTGATTTTCGTCCAGTTTGAGTTTGATACTGCCGATATTTTCCTGAGGGTGAATCTTCTGGTAGAGGTTATCCACTTCCTGGGCAATATCGGTAAGAATGCCTTCCACATAGCTTTTGCGCTTTGCCTCAACAATATTGACCGCCTTTTTCAGGCGCTGGCTGAGCGCTTCTTTATTCTTGGCTTCGGCGGATTTATCATCCAGCGTTTTGACATACTGCTTGATGCTGGCGAGATTATTGAAATGCTTCTGGGTGGTTTCTAACTCCACCTGCAACTGTTCGAGCATCGCTGCAAGCTGTCCACACAAACTATTTGCCTCCGTCAGTGCCTTATCCGGATCGGTTTCACGGAGCTTGCCGATATTTTTGTCATCCGGAGCTTCTGGAAAGAAATATTTTTGCGCATCCTCTGCTGTAACTAATAGTTTGTGTTTAGCCTGATCCAACTGATCCTGCTTTGAATGTACATTCTTTTCCGCCTGGCTTTTATTCTCGCTGGCCTGCTTGAGGGCTTTCATGCCATTAATCCGCGCCTGGAGTCGCTTGACCAATTCTGCCGGAACAATTGTTGTTTCTTCACAAACCGGGCAAAGCGTATCGGGGGTTTTGGTTAAATAGGTTTTGGCGTCCTGTAACAGGGTTACCAGTTCAGCATTGCTTTGGCCTGCCTTAGACTCTATTTCTGCGAGCTGTTTTTCAGCCGATTGCAATTCCTGTTGTGCCTGATCCCGAGATTCCCGAGCAGTTTTAACGGCTTGTGCTTGTGCTTGAAGATTTTCAATATGCCGTACCCCCGCCTTCGATTCCGTCAACTTGGTTTGCAATTGTTCAGTGGGCGCAGCCGCTTGCTGTCTTCCCCATGTTTCCGCATTCCGTTTCTGCTCCATTCCCGGAGCGCCCTCCGCCTCCCATAACCCTTGCAGGTTTTCACGGGCTTGACTGTAGGCAGAGGTGGCCAACTCAAATTGTTTCCGGGCTTCTTTTAATGCCTCCCTCAAAGTTGCTTCAGAAGCCTCAATTTGCGGTATATCGAGAAATGCCGCCACCTCCTTATAGCGTTGCGCCGGGTCGGCATCCATAAAGGCTCGCAAGGACCTGCGACGCAATACCTTGGTAATTGGCCTATCGGGTGTAGTGCACAATTGCAGTCCTTTGCCGTTGAGTTTGGCGCTGTAAGTATTACTGCCAAACTCAAGGCTGATACCGACATCAGAAAGTTTTTGGCCCAGTACCGGTATAAAGCTTTCCTTGCGTTTTCCTTTGCCTAATTTCCAGTCATTAAGAAAAGCCGTCGACCCTGCTCCGACTGATTCAATAGCATCGACAATGGTGGATTTCCCTGTGCCGTTTTCACCAAAGATCAGCACAAGGGGTTTGCTAGCGTCAAGTTCCAAATCCAGAGGCTGGGTAGCACCGCGAAACCCTTCAATTTTTAAACGCTTGATACGATCAGGCATCGCCACTTCCTCCTTCGGCTTGAGTACCCGCCAACTCCACCAGCAATGACCAGTCCTCCCTTTTTAGTTTGCCTGCTGCCAGTTGTTGAATAACCTGCTGCTGTTTCGCCTTATCAAGCAGACCATTGCGCATCAATTCATCAACAATATCTGCAGCAAGCTGTTCCTGAGAGGGTAATGTCACGGCTTTCTCCTCATCCGTTTTTACCTGGATTTGTTGGGCATTATAAGGAATGGCTTCAAACAACTGCTGTAGTTTTTCAATCGCCAGTTGCCTTTTATTACTGTCCATTTTTCCAAGGTTAAGCTGTTTCCAACGCACTGCCGGCAGATTCCTGGCATCTGGAAATGGCAATAGATCCCAATCCGGGTTGCCCCGTTTGAAACCCAATAAAAATTCCCGGTGCTGATCTGTTATTGCCGCTAAAATTTGTTGCGGCAACGTTTTTTGTATATCTGTCAGGAGTTCTAACGCCACCTCCTCAACAGGCATCCCAATAAACTGACTCTTATAGAGTGCGGTAATGTCTTTAATATGCGGATTAAGTTCTTCGTAAATCGGCTTGCCCTGACTGATAAGGTAGATAAGAAAGACTTCCATCATCTTCTTTGACAGAGTGTTGCCCTGTAAGAAAAGCCAGGCATCGAACAGATCACGGGGATGTTGTCTTTGCAACGCTGCACAGAGTTTTCCGGCATAGAGTTCCTCTTTTGCCATGCAGGGAACCGCTATTGCCCTGCCATATTTTTCCTCCAGATAAGAACTGAGTGATATTTTTGTAACAGGTAGCAAGCTGCCCCTGATCACTGTATTCGGTTCTATTTTGATTTGCGTGCCTCTGCGAGCTACGACCGCATTCAGCGTTGAGCCATCTATCCGCACGCTTGTATCTGAGTATGCTTGCTGAATATCTTCTGCGATTGTCTGCATATTCGCGGAAATATCACTCAATGCCTCTTCCCTTTTATTAACCGGCAAATAATGCAGATCGATATCAACCGACAGCATTGGGCAATCAAGGTAGAAAAAATTAATAGCCGTTCCACCCTTTAAAGCGAAGACCTCAGATTTTGCGACAAACGGCAATATATCAATAAGGAGTTCTACCTGCTTTTCATATTGCTCTCATTCAGCTATCCATGTTTCGGGTACGGTGATAGCAAATTTTGGGTGGGAAATACCTATGCCCGGTAATATTCGGTTACTGGAACCCAAGTCGATTTCATCCAGGTTAAGTTCACTGAACCAACCGTGCCCCACCGTGTTGGCCAGGGCAAGAAACAGCCTTTTTGCCTTGATGGATTTGCAAACCCGGAGCGTGCTTTGAACTATCCGGGGACGCAAAGTGGGCAACCCCTCCATTAACTGCCTGGCTTCTTCAAAATCAGCATGCTTCGGCAAGAGATGACAATACTCCAGCATTGCCCGTTCGGGACTGCTCACTTTGAGCAATACACCTTCGCTTTTTATTTCAACCAGGCTGGTAAAGACCGGATCAAATAAAGCACTTGCATTAATAACATGAAGGCTGCTCGCAAATTTCAACTTTCTGAACCAAACCGGCAACCTCTGGCTGACAGGGATGCTCAGATGGAGCACAGGAGATTCACCCGCAGGTACATAATGGGCGCGGCCTTGTAGTTCCAATGCAGTTCTCGCAGCAGGGTAAATACTAATTGGTATTCGCTGTAGTGCGTATATTGCTCCTGCCAGCGTGGGCTGGGTACCAGCCCTTATCCAGCATCCTCTGCCCAGTGCTTCAAGCCAGCCGGTTTCTTTGTATTTTTGTAAAAGTTGTGGGTAGATACCCTTGGATTCCAACCAGACACTGGGCATAGGAACGCCCTCGGGAGATTCGGCCAGCACTGCGTTGATTTTGGTCGCTGCTAAATTGAGGGCAGACATATCTGGTTACCCACATAATCTTATTATTTAAATTATATCCATATATAAACTATTTATTTATTTAATTTAATACTTTCAATAGGCAAGGTTGATTAAAATTGAAATACTTCTAATATATATACAATATATGTATTTATTGGTATTTTTTCAATTTTCCTGCAATTCTTATCAAATCACCTGCCAGCAAATAGAGAACAAGTGTACTTCCTCAACTTTTTGCTCCAGCTTGTCCTCCAGTTCGCTGATTAGCTCTTCTCGTCGGCTATCCACTTCATCCTGCTTGTCAAACAGCTCCCGCCGCTTGCGACTCCTAAGCTTTTCTAGCTCTCGCTGTTTCTTTTGCCAATTGAGCTTTTCTTCCAAATCTGGTGCGGCTTTGGCGTTACGGCGAACCTCTCTTATTTCTTTATCCAGTTCTTTAATTTCCTGCTCCAGACCAACCTTTAGATCGTCGGCCCAGGCGTCCAGCTTTTCAACCTCGGCCTCGAAGTATTTGAGATTGCGTTCGTTTACTTCGCTGACAATTTCCGTTTTGCGTTGGCTCAGTTGTTGGACCAACTCAGGGGCATTCTCAATAGTGGCAGGCTGGCAATTTGAAACCGGGAAGTTCAGTAATTTTTCCATAACTTCCTGATGCAAAGATGCCCCCGAGGCTATTTGACCACAAAGCACGACATGATCTTCTGCTCGCTCCAGTGACTCGACCGTTATTTTGTGTGCAGATAGCGTGCCCGACTGTCCCTGCAATTCTCTAACGACTGTCACCTGGATATTCGTTGCGTCATAGTTGAAGGTGATAGTAGCTGGAGGAAGCTCGCGCTGTTTTGCCTCGCTGATCAACCATTGTGCCAAAGGGTGGCTGAGGCGGTAGATATGGGTTTCACCGTCCCGACGAGGCAATTCATATTCCCCCAAAGGAATATCAATTGGCACACCTTCAGGAAGGGCTTGCAGAATAAATCCGCCTTCCACTTCGTTGATGTTTTCCTTTAGCTCCCCCTTGGTCAGGTTAAGGAGCATTTTTTCATAACGATCCAGTGATGCCGTGCTATCAATTTTGATTTTTTGCAAAACATCTTCATCGAAGTGTTCGAACAATTGCTCACGCGTATTAATCATCTGGGCATTGATTTCGTGCGCCAGCTCCATTTGAAGCTGCTCAAACGCCTGACCGATTTGCTCAGGTTCCCGACAGGTTTGGTAGATGTCTTTAATCCGCCTTTCAAGGTCTACGCCGCTTTCAATAGCACCTAGTACTTCATCTGATGCACCAAAGACGCCATCAAACAGCCTGAATTTCTGATCCAGTAGTTCGTAAACTCTTCTGTCAGCCTCGTTGGTCAAGTCAATAAAATTAAGCACCACAACATCATGTTTTTGGCCGTAACGATGGCAACGGCCAATCCGCTGCTCAATACGCTGGGGATTCCAGGGCAAGTCATAATTGATAACCAGTGAGCAAAATTGCAGGTTGACTCCTTCGGCAGCAGCTTCAGTAGCTATCATGATGCGCCCGCTATCCCGGAAATATTCTACCAGTGCGGCTCGGATATCGGCTGTTCGTGAGCCGGTGATTTTGTCTGAACCTTCGTGGCGAGCGAGCCAATCCTTGTATATCTGTTTGGCTTTTTGGTCGCTGTTATTTCCGTTAAACAGCACGATGCCATCCTTATAGGGGCTGTCACTCAATCGTTGCAGCAGGTAATCCTGAGTTTTCCGAGATTCGGTGAAGATGATGGCCTTCTGGTTTGCACCTAGCTCAGACAATTTTGCAAAGCCTATACCAAACGCTTTGAGAAGCGCCTCACCTTTGCTATTGCAGCGAATTTTTTCGGCGAGATCCTTGAAGCTTTGCAGTTCATCAATTTCTGCCTGAATGGATTCACGTTCTTCCTGAGTAATTTGTGGTTCGCTGTCTTCCCATTCTTCTACTGTTTCATTCAGCGCTTCGTAGTCAGCCTGTATGTCGTTAATAACTAGCTGGTCATCAGGCTCTGCTTCCTCCAGAGTTCGTTGCAGGGGAGCAATGATGGAGCCCAGCGCTCCAGCGATGGCAAAAGTGGAAGAAGCCAGCAATTTCCACATCACCATTGAAATTAGCTGGCGCTGCCCCGAGGGCAATGCGTTGAGCTCTGGCCGCCGCAGATAAGCAGACACCATGCTATACAACTTTTGCTCGTCACTGGATGGCGTAAAAGTTTGAACCAATGGAATACGTTTAGTGTAGGAAATATATGCCTCAACCTGTTGACGGAGCGTACGTTTGCAGACGGGAGCGATTCTCTGCTTCAGGCTATGAAATGAAAAGGCATCTTGTACCCGGCTATATTGCGTTCGAAAGCTATCCAGATCGCCGAAGACTCGCTCATCAATGATGCTGACGAGCCCATATAGCTCCAGAAGTGAGTTTTGCAGTGGTGTAGCAGTGAGAAGAACCTTATCGACAGACGACAGAGTCTCCTTAATCGTTTTGGCGATCTTGTTATTTTTCTTGTAAACATTCCTGAGCCTATGTGCTTCATCAATAATAGCTAAATCCCAGGGAACCATCTGGACATCTTCAGCCTTAGATCGTGCAAACTGGTAGGAGCAAATAACCAGCCCTTCACCAATATCAAATGGGTTCTTTACTCCTTCCTTTTTGGCTTTATTGAAACTGGCTGATTCCAAAATCTGTCCGATAACGCCAAATTTTTCCTGCATCTCCTGATACCATTGTTTGCGCAGGTTTGCCGGGACGATTACCAAAATTCTGCGTTTTCTCTCTGCCCACTTTTGCGCAACAACCAACCCAGCCTCTATAGTTTTACCAAGGCCCACTTCATCCGCCAAAAGCACTCCTTTGTTTAACGGGTTCTTAAAAGCGAATAATGCTGCATCAACCTGGTGGGGGTTGAGGTCAATTTGGGCGTCCATAATCGCACCGGTTAATTTGTCTTCATCATCGGATGAAAGGCGACGAGTTAACTGCCAGGCAAAGTATTGAGTTTGGTAAGGTGAGTACAAACTAAATCCTTTCTTTATAGCCATCTACTGCCATCAATAAAGATGGCACTTATATTATCTTCCCCTAGAGTTTCTAACCTCTGAACTTCTTTCACCAACCTTTCTTGGCTAGTACCACTACCCAAAAACAGCTTCTCATCTGCATAAGCCCAAAACCCATCGCCACGTAGCAATAACGGCTCACCTGAATATTCAAAACTGTTTACCTCCAATGAACCAGTATCGGTAGGTTTTAGCCAACCAGCTACTCTGTTGCGGCGTTCCGTGTATTCGCTGTCAGATATATCCACAGCTAAGTACTGTTGATAAGCTGGTACATAATCGATAGTCAGCCACTCAACTCCTTGACCGATAACTTTTCCTACCCTGCAATCTCTGGCGTGAACCGTATAGATTCGGCCATCCTTAATAAGTGCTGCCGCAGCATAGAATGAAAAATCGTCAAGTTGATTACCTTTCAAATTTGCTGCAGCTCTGGCAAACCTTTCACGCAGGTTTTGTTCAATAGCGAGATTGTAAAAAGAACTCTATAACTGGCATTGTACTGACCCTGATTGTAGGAGTCAGCAATGCCCATATCAGACAAATGAATCGACCCGTTGCTTGATGGCAACAACTCACCTGAAGATATATTTTAGGTGAAGATGGTCTTCTCAAGCGGTGAACCCAGCGTATTGCCGAAGGTGCGCTCGATGCCGAGATGGATCAGCATCCTGGTGACAGCAAGCATGACCCCAAAAGCAAAAACACCGGCAATTCTCGCAACGGCAAAAGCCGTAAACCTGTTCGCCGTCTCCATGGTGATAGAGCCTGCCCACGAAGTGTTTTGGGTGCAATGCCGATCAGCGATTGGAAACAGGCGATGAGCCCGTTTATGATCCTCTTCGGGGATCGAATGAACCCTTAACCCAAAGAGCCAATTACACACACTTTTTTACAGTCTCTTTACTGGGCTTATATTCAACGTTATTGCAAAGATGGGTATAGAAATTACGGTTTGCGGCAATTTCACAACAACGCTGTCTGATTCCAACGCTAGCTTGAGAACAGTGCCGCGAGATAACAGACAATGATGGAGGTCAGCATTCCGGGCTTAGCGAAAATAGCACTGCCAGGGGCTTCATTGAAGCAAACATTCTGGTGGAGTACAGCTTTTCAACAGATTCCGCCAGGTAAGGGAGGCAAGGGCAAGGTATAATCAATGACATGCAATACGGTCGGGACGGCACACCTTTCATCGGTGCCGCCCGCAGGAGCACCTCAGGTGTACGACAGGTCAACTACAACCCGGCGGGTATAAGCGCTGCACACATCAAGTTGATGGCAACAAGGCATCCAGAAATCACAGGCTTTTTTGAAGACTCCATACAGTCCTCAAATAGACTGTCCATCTTGCTTAGCGTATCAGTGGCAGCTAACATAAGCGAGAATTCAAAGGTGCCATCTGATGACTTCACCACCTTTCCTGGAGAAAACCTGTGGGTTACGTTTACCTTGCTATCGCTGTAGTTGCCGAAGTCGTAGGAACAAGCGCACTCAAAGCGTCCGATGAATTCACCAATACGATTCCCAGTATCTTTGTAGTAGTTGGGTACAGTGTGTCTTTCTACTTCCTGTCTCTGGTACTGAAAACCATTCCAGTAGGCATCGCCTACGCTATTTGGTCCGGGATGGGCATTGTATTGATCACTATTGTAGGCCTGATTGCATTCAATCAGAAACTGGATATACCGGCTCTAATAGGAATGGCGTTGATTGCTGGCGGCGTCGTCGTCATGAATTTGTTCTCGAATTCAGTTGCTCACTAATCTTGTTAGAAACACGTCTTACTGATCTGAGAAATCCCCTTATACCCACCTTGAATCGTGCCAATAGCCCTGTAAAGCACTGTACAAAAAACATGAATTTCTTGACAAATATTTGAGGATTAGCTATCCCGATACTCGTAAATCTCAGGCACAGTAGAATTGCCTGAATTATCCATAGAAACAGTAAGGATAAAGTAAAGATAAAAAGAAAAAGGATGAGATAAGAGATAAAGAGAATAATGAAAAACAAAGATCTTGTGTTCTTCGCAGTATCCTCCTTCGCTCTGGGCCTTTTCATGCTCATGCCTCCAGTGGGCGATATCTCCTTCAGTGAAAGCATCCCGGACTTCAGCCCCTGCCAGAAATGGTTTAGCGCAGGAAAGCAGTATGTCCTGCACCGGAACTAGCGCTCCTCCAGACACCAGTCAGGCTATGACCTATGACCACCACCAAAAAGCATGATGACGCCATTGCAAATATGTCTTTTGCGAAGGTGTATCCCATGTATGTCTGGAAAGTTGAAAAAAAAGGGCGCAGCGAAAAGGAGCTGCAGGAAGTTATTACCTGGCTGACGGGGTTCAACCCCAAAGATATTCAGAACCAGATAAATAAAGGTGCCACCTTTAAAGAATTCTTTGCCGCTGCCAGGCTCAATCCTCACGCGAAACTCATCACTGGTTCTATATGCGGCTATCGTATAGAAGATATTAAGACACCCCTCACGAAAAAAGCCCGCTATTTAGATAAGCTGGTAGATGAACTTGCCAAGGGCCGCAAAATGGAAAAGATATTGCGGACACCTGAGTAGGCGAATGGAGATATCAGTTATCTACGGCTGACAGGCAGCACTCGCAAGGTTCATGTACTAACGGCTTTACAGCCACCTCGGCCCGGCGAGAATGTTTAATCAGCCATTGGCCGGATAGCTAACAGGAAATGAACCAACACCGTTTATTTCTCTGTTTTTTATGCTATCCAATGCCATACAAGTCTCGAACATCCTGCAAATCCAATTCTGGTATCACTGGGTTCGAACAGCAGTGTGCACCATAGATCACCGGATTACTGTTCGCTAATTCAATCACATTTTCAGCCTCCAACAGGTACTCTCCCATATGACTTGTTGATAAGAGCGCATAGAGATTATCGGCATAGATAAAGTCGCCAGAAAAGAATGCCACCTTATCCAAATCGAATAAGGAAACCGAATCGGTCGTATGGCCAGGAGTATGAACCAATTGCAATCTGCTATCGCCTGACTCGATTACAGAACCCGGCTGGATGCATTCATCGATTTCCAGAACCGGCGTGTCAAACCCTTCACCACACCTTAGACTCCCCAGGTGCTCCTGCCAGGTAGGCGGTAGTCGATTGGCATCTGCATGGTCACACAAAAAAGGCCAATCAACAAACGCCACTCTTCCAAACGTAATATTGTTACCCATATGATTGTAGTGAAAATGCGACGGGATATAAGGTAACAGGAAGATCAGCTAAGGAATGGGTTACGGGGCGAATGTCACGCACATCGGGCCCGGCATCAAACAGAATAGCTGATTCATTCTAGGGCCTGCCTCATATGATTCCATGTCAGGAGTAGCAGCATCCATTTCATCTACCGCAAGAATACTGGCTCTCGAGCATTACCTGGCCACGAGTAGTTCTCCAGAACCACCTTTGAGTTTTCAGGAAACTGCAAACACGCTGGGCCAGTACTGCCTGATCGAAGCCGTCACCATTCCTGTTTCAAGGGTAAACACCCGACTAAAACACGTTTGACATAATCAGCATTCATTGGATCTTTGGACGGCTACGGGCGGATAATGCACAGAAGTTTTCGCATGAATTAAGGGCTCGTTTTCGTATCACTCTACATAAGCAAGTAATGAGATAAAGTATTGCCAACCCTGCCAAACAGAGAGAAAGGTATTGGCAGATCGCTCCCTGTCAAGATTCCTGAAGAAAGACTGGCCAGGGACTATGGAAGAGTTGGAAAAGCGTAAACCAGAATCTACCGGAGCTCCGTAACACACTATACATCGACAATTACCACCCGTTGTGTAAATGTGTTGTGTCAATGTAGGCTAATGAACTTCATTAACTGAGCAATACCATGTCTGATTCACTAAGAAATCAATGCAAACGTACTCTTCTGACCGGCAGTAAAAGCTACACCTACTTCAGCCTGGAAGCACTGGCCGAACAGGGACACGAACATCTCCGAGACCTCCCCGCTTCGCTAAAAGTCCTGTTGGAGAATCAGTTGCGCCACTGCGATGGCCAGGCAATCGATGAATCCCATGTGCAGGCTGTGTTGAATTGGGCGACCAGTCAGAATGAAAACACCGAGATCATGTTTATGCCGGTGCGAGTGCTCATGCAGGATTTCACCGGTGTGCCAGCAGTAGTCGATCTTGCCGCCATGCGCGATGCCATTGCCAGGCGCGGGAAGAACGCCGAGCTTATTAATCCAATAAACCCGGTTGATCTGGTCATCGACCATTCAGTATCAGTGGATCGTTTTGCAAATAAAACAGCGTATGGTGATAACGTAGAAATCGAAATGCAGCGCAACCGAGAGCGCTATCAATTTCTTCGTTGGGGGCAAACAGCTTTCGAAAATTTTAGTGTAGTACCACCCGGCACTGGCATCTGTCATCAGGTGAATCTGGAATATCTGGGAAAATCAGTTTGGCATCATGAACAGGATGGTGAATTGATTGCTTATCCAGACACCCTTGTAGGCACTGACAGCCATACCACTATGATCAATGCTCTGGCAATTCTAGGCTGGGGTGTGGGTGGAATCGAAGCAGAAGCTGCCATGCTGGGACAAGCCATTTCCATCAACGTACCAAAGGTAGTTGGATTTAAACTAACCGGCACATTAAATGAAGGCATCACCGCAACCGACCTGGTCCTTACCTGTGCCGAAATGCTCAGAGAGCATGGCGTAGTCAGCAAGTTCGTGGAATTTTATGGTGAAGGTCTGGCATCACTGACCGTGTCTGACAGGGCGACGCTGGCCAATATGTCACCGGAATATGGTGCAACCTGCTGTTACTTTTCGGTTGATGACAAAACACTGGAGTACCTTCGCTTCTCAGGCAGAGACAAAGAAACTGTCGCACTGGTTGAAGCCTATAGCAAAGCCCAAGGTCTGTGGCGTCGGGAGGATGAGTCCGTAAACTATAGCAGCACCCTGACACTCGATTTAAGTTCTGTTGTGCCGTCTCTGGCAGGACCCAGGCGTCCACAGGATCGAGTCGCTGTGGATAAGATGCCTGCGAGTTTTAACTCGATTCTGGAGGGTCGAGCACCAAATCAATCGTCGGTGAATGGTGCGGATTACACGCTAAATGATGGTGATGTGGTAATTGCCGCGATTACATCATGCACTAATACATCTAACCCTGCAGTTATGTTAGCCGCCGGCCTGGTTGCAAAAAAAGCCATTGAGCTGGGGCTTAAACGCAAACCCTGGGTGAAGTCTTCCCTTGCACCTGGCTCAAAAGTGGTAACCGACTACCTGGCTGATGCAGGTCTGCAACCCTTCCTGGATGAGCTTGGTTTTAATCTTGTAGGCTATGGTTGTACTACCTGCATTGGCAACTCTGGGCCTTTGCCGACAGAAATCGAAGCAGCGGTGGATGTCGGCGATCTAACAGTATGCTCGGTCCTGTCAGGTAACAGGAATTTTGAAGGGCGAATTCATGCTAAGGTGAAAGCAAACTGGCTGGCTTCGCCACCATTGGTTGTAGCCTATTCACTAACAGGCACTATCAATATTGATTTATTAAATGACCCTGTTGGCGAGGACAGCAATGGCAACGCTGTCTACCTCAAAGATATCTGGCCCAGTAATGATGAAATTGCGCAGGCAGTGCAGGTTGTTGAGCGAGATATGTTTCTAGACAGTTACGCTGCCGTATTCGATGGTGATGAAAACTGGAAGAACCTGTCCACCAGTGACAGCAAAACCTATGACTGGGAATCAGATTCAACTTATATACGCTTGCCTCCGTTTCTGGAATTGGGAACACCAGAGGGTAATATCAATAACGCCAATATCCTTTTATTGCTTGGGGATTCCACCACCACCGATCATATCTCTCCTGCTGGCAGCATCACTGAAGCCAGTCCGGCTGGCGACTATCTTAAAGCCAATGGCATCGAAAAGGCAGACTTCAATTCCTATGGTTCGCGGCGCGGAAACCACGAGGTGATGATGCGCGGCACGTTTGCTAACGTGCGCATTCGCAATGAAATGCTGGGGGGCGTCGAGGGTGGTTATACCCGCATGGCTGGTGATAGTGCTGCGATCAGCGTGTTTGATGCCGCCATGGAATATGCGAAGGGTAATACTCCCTTAGTAGTCATCGCTGGCAAGGAATATGGCACAGGATCCAGCCGTGATTGGGCAGCCAAGGGTTCACGTTTACTCGGTATACAGGCTGTAATAGCTGAGAGTTTTGAACGAATTCATCGCTCCAATCTTGCCGGCATGGGCGTTCTACCTTTGCAGTTTCCTGAAGGCGTTACCCGCAAGACATTAAAACTCACTGGTGATGAGCAAATATCCCTGACAGGTTTAAAAACTTTAGAAGCCGGGATGCCTGTAACCATGACAGTGACTTATCCCGATGACAGTCAGGAGCAATGTGAATTAACCAGCCGACTGGATACTGCGCTTGAAGTGGCCTACTACACTGCCGGAGGTATCATGCCATTTGTTGTGGATAAGATTGTTAATGAAAGTTAGCGCTCTCCCTTTAACAATTTGCTGTAGTGATCTGCGAGTTCTTGCCAACCCTGTTGTATGGCAGCCTCTGCAGCTAAAGGACAAAGGACCAACAGCACGGCCATCCAACAAAATTTCTGCAATATCCAGATGCACATGCCAACCCGCCGCCGATGGAATAATCCATTCTGAATTTTCGACAATGTGACGAGGCATCAGTTTAGTCCCAGTAGCACTGGGTTTGAGTTCCCAACACAACACACCTGACTCCCCAGCTTTATTTCACTTTCTCCCCGGAGCAACTGGATAAACTTCGGATTCATAAAGCGCTGATTCGCTACCGTGGATCATTCTTAAACTCACTGGACCGACTAGGGCAATCGAGCGAACACCATCTGTCGTGTCGAAGATGGGCAGAAGGTTATGATTTTCGGACTCAGATCGACGAGGGAGTGCCACCTGTTCACTTTTTGTACTGGAAGTGTACACGAAAATCCATTCAGTCGATTGCCCTGGGACCGACGACATCTAAATTTCAATCCAGCGCGCAGAGCGCCCTTTTTGGATTTTTTCGCTTCAGTCATGACAGACCATACTTTTTCAGGATCATGATGTATCTCGCGAACAAACACTAAGGAACCTCCAGTTAATTACCTACGTTGTTATTGCTGCGTTAAAAATCAGCTCAAAATGCGCATTTATGACCTATAAACTGCGCTTTTTCGCTGATTTTTGCCTTGCACTCACTGCCTCGCAAACATTAATCAGAGGCTCCCTATATCGGAAGGGGTATACATATGACAAAAACAATGGCCAAACCATTCTGATATCTGACAGTAGAAGATGATGAGAACATGCTTGAACTGGCCATCAGTATGTTTGAATTGGCAGGCTATTCAGCCCGCATTGCCAATAAAGCGGCTGGCGGTACAGAATTTTTTCAAACCCACCCAGAGATCGATTTGATTTTTCCACCTCTAATTTTGCCCGAAGGAGTTGAAGGAGTTAAAGAAGTTAAGGGTATCGAAATGGCCAAAACCATCCTTAATGAAAGACCAGAATGCAAGACTAAAATGCGAGACTAAAATGAAAGACCAGAAACATCGTTTCTGCTGGTTACGAGGTATTCAGACAAAGGTAAAGCCCTGCCTGAAAAGACGCAGCAGATGCCGGACGTAGAATTCACTGCCAGACCCTATGAAATTGATGAGGTCATTGAAAAAGCCGATGCGTTGATTGCTGGCCGGGCAATCGCTGGAATCAACTAGCCTGCAAAATATTTTCTTACTCCCACGCAGCCACAGGATTGTGATAATTTACTCTATGCTGAACACGCGCATACATTAAATGAACCGTACCCCAGTTTCTCATGGAAAAATTTGGAATCGGCCAGGCTGTTACCCGGGTTGAAGACGATCGACTGACTCGTGGTGCAGGCACCTATATTGAAGATCTGAATCTAGGCCAGCAAACATATGGAGTGTTTGCTCGTTCTCCTTATGCCAATGCACGCATTCATGAAATCGATAAGAGCTCAATTGCGGAGTTACCCGGCATCCTGCTGGTACTGACTGCGGAGGACCTGGAAACCGAAGGAATCGGCAATATTCCCTGCATGGCTGAAGTGAACAATATTGATGGCTCTCCCTGTATAAAACCTCCCAGACCTGCTCTTGCCAAAGCTCAGGTTCGCCATGTTGGCGATGCAGTTGCGCTAATCGTCGCAGAGACTCAAGCCGAGGCATTAGATGCCGCCGAACAACTCTGGATTGATTATGAGATCCTGGACGCCGTGGTAGAAACCCGTGCCGCTAACACAGACAACGCTCCGTTAGTGTGGAATGAGGCACCAGCCAATCGCTGTTTTTATTGGGAAGACGGCAAGAAGGCCGAAACCGATGCTGCACTGCAAGCCGCAGATAAAATTATTGATCTGGAGTTAGTGAACAATCGGGTTATTCCAACATCGATGGAGACCAGAGGAGCAATCGCAGAAATCGAAGCAGATACCGGTCGCATGGTGCTCCATGTTTCCTGCCAGGGTGTACATATAATTCGCCGCTTGCTGGCGTCAGCGATATTCAATTGCGAACAGGAAGACCTGCGCATCAAGTGCTATGATGTTGGCGGCGGTTTCGGTATGAAGATTTTCCTGTTTCCCGAATACATCAGCGTATTGGTGGCAGCTCGAAAACTTCATCGCCCAGTCAAATGGATTGCAGAACGCAGCGAAGCTTTTATTGCAGATACTCATGGCCGCGATCACATCACCAAAATGCGGCTCGCGGTGGACAGCAATGCAAAAATTCTTGGCTTAAAAACAAATACCACTGCAAATCTCGGAGCCTATCTATCGAATTTCGCTCCGTTCGTTGCCACAGCAGCAGGTGTGTCAATGTTGGTCGGCTGCTATGACATTCCTGCTGCCCATGTAGAGGTTGAAGGCGTTTTTACCAACACTGCACCAATTGATGCTTATCGCGGCGCTGGACGACCTGAAGCTATTTATGCCATCGAAAGACTATTAGATGCAGCGGCATTTGATCTGGGGCTTGGCCCCGAAGAATTTCGCCGCAGAAATTTCATTCCTCCTGATGCAATGCCTTATCAGACTGCGTTTGAATTGAGTTATGACTCAGGCGAGTTTCAACGCAATATGGAAGACGCGTTGGTAATGGCGGATTGGGATGGATTTGAACAACGCCGTGCAGAATCCAATGCGCGAGGATATTTACGCGGCATTGGATTGGCCTGCTATGTCGAACGCTGCGCTGGCGGTGCACCGGAACAGGCACGTCTCACTGTAGATAGCAATGGACATATCACGCTTTACATAGGCACTCAGTCTAATGGCCAGGGGCATGAAACTGCATTTCGACAAATTCTGAATGAAACACTCGGCATTGGTTTCGAAGACATCACAATAGTCCAAGGTGATACTGACACTGTAGAAAGCGGTGGTGGCACTATGGGATCCCGCTCTGTCCCAGTAGGTGGTGCAGCAATAAGTATGGCTGCAGAGAAAGTGATTGAGAAAGCGAGATCTTACGCCGCAGGTTTACTGGAATGCGCAGTAGGCGATGTTGAATTTGACAGCGGCGAGTTTCGTGTTGTTGGCACCGACAGAACTCAAAGCTTCAAGAGTGTAGCGGAATCTGCAGCGAAAGATGGCGGTTTGAGCTTCGATGAGAAAGATAGCTTTGCTCCTAGCGCACCTACTTACCCTAATGGCACCCATATCTGCGAGCTGGAAGTCGATCAAGGAACGGGCGCTATTGAAATCTTGAACTACACAGTGGTGGATGATTTCGGCAAAGTGATTAACCCATTGCTGCTGGAAGGTCAGGTGCATGGCGGTATTGGCCAGGGATTGGGGCAGGCGTTACTCGAACACTGCGTCTATGAACCAGAAACTGGTCAGCCGTTATCAGCCAGCTTTATGGACTATACGCTACCGCGAGCAGACGATTTACCCATGATCAATTTTAAACGCAATGAAGTGCCTTGCACCACCAACCCTTTAGGCATAAAGGGTGCTGGAGAAGCAGGCGCTATTGGCGCACCCCCAGCAATTGTAAACGCCATCGTGAACGCTTTCGCTGCCAGTAAGCTGCGGCATGTGGATATGCCAGTTACTCAAGACAAAGTGTGGCAGCTTATTCAAGATTCGGCAGCCTGGATTAAGTGAGTTAATCGCTTAGGGAGCCTCTGATTAATGTTTGCGAGGCAGTGAGTGCAAGGCAAAAATCAGCGAAAAAGCGCAGGTTACAGGTCATGAATGCGCATTCTGAGCTGATTTTTAACGCAGCAATAACAACGTAGGTAATTAAGCAGAGGTTCCCTAAGGATTATTGACTATGCAATGAGCTCAGAGCTGCCGGATTTGAAGTGCACGCTGCAGACATTCCAGGCACCATCCATTTCGGCAACCATGGATTTAAGATCCGCCCTGCTATAGTGGACCAGTTACCCTGTTGTCTGCTATGGCTGTTCCACTTCAGCCTGATCCGCCTGCAGGTTACAAGCAGACACTTCCGGCATATAAGCTATATACTTCAACAGCATCGAACCACGAATATCCTGCTTCTCCAGGAAGCCCGTATCTTCATCAATAAAAAACAGCCGGGAAGTCGTTGCTATTAGCTCATCATCCATCGGCATCGCGCAGCGATGCACACCTAAATCCTCAGGAATGTCTTCATCAGCTCCGGGACTGAACATGAAAACCTCTAAAGTGTCAGTAAAGTACAACACATCCACGATCCCATTCCCGGACGTATCACGGGCACACATATCGTATACCAGAAAGTTATCGCAGTACTCAGTGTTCGCCGGTTGCAGGCCTTCCGGCAGCGAGCCGCAGGCAGCCAGCACCGCAAGCACTGCAGTGCCACCCAGACATTTAATGAATTGAATACTCAAATTGCAATGCCTACAGTGAATAACGGGTATCATTTCTGAATAGAGGAGTCCTCTCCTCTCAATTATGGGATTATATGACTCTTACTTTACGTCGGCGCGTCCAGACATGCGTTAATATGATACTGCTCAACAACATTGCAAACACCACCATTATGGCCCCAAAACAGCAGAAACTTCTGGCTTTGGCAGCAACCTCACCCTGGTCTCTTAGCAAGAAGCTTATCATCTCTGAGATTTGCTCAATGCAATTCCCTGCCTGCCCGGAATTGGAACAGCGAACAAGCCATAAAACAATAGATTCCCAGTAATGACTGCATCGCTAGCTTTCCCATGCAGATAATAGACATCGGCATTAACTGCTGCGGTTCCCGCCAGGCAAATCACAAACAAAAAATCAGCAGTGTTGATAGCAGCGGAGAACACCAGATAGATTTTAGCAACGGTCATAATCAGCAGATGAACTAGGGCCTGTTAACACTGATTGAGTCGTCTCTGCTAGAGGGTGTTTTTGCGCTCAGCGAGGCAGAAAGAGCGCCGTATACGTATATAAGTATATACAAGCGACTGATAACAAAGCGGGGCGCAAAAATGCGCCTGGCCCTTCGGGTTGTGGCTAAAAAAGCGTCACTTGTCGTTGCTCGTCGCTCATTTGGAATCACCAAACCACGCTCCTCGCGCCTCAATTGGCGCTTTTTTAGTCACAACAGAAACCACTCAATCAGTGTTAACAGGCCCTAAGAGGGAAATGAATATTTCGCATCTTCAGTTACGCTGCCGACTGGCCAGCGCTGAGTGATAGTTTTACGCCTCGTGTAGAATCGAATGGCATCAGGACCATAGACATAGAGATCACCGAACAGGGAACGCTTCCAGCCACCGAAACTCTGACTTGCTACGGGCACAGGCAGCGCCACATTCACTCCCACCATGCCAACCTTGATATGATCCGTGAAAAAACGTGCAGTCTCTCCATCTCGGGTAAATAGACAAGTTCCATTTCCATATTTGTGCGCATTAATAAGCGCCATCGCTTCACTGAGAGTTTCTACTCGCACTACGCAGAGCACAGGACCGAATATTTCATCAGTGTAAATGCTCATGGAAGATTGCACATGATCGAACAAACAAGGACCAATAAAAAATCCACTCTCAAAACCGGGAATGGAGAGTCCTCTGCCATCCACCACCAGACTTGCTCCTGCCTGCTCACCTTCGGTGAGATATTGTTGAATGCGCTGCAGCGCATCGCCCGTAACTAAAGGACCCATGTCATTGTTTGTGTCAGAGCCCGGACCAACTCGCAGGGTGGCTATTCGCTCCTGTAGCTTTGCGATAGTTTTGTCTGCCACTTCATCTCCTACACAAACAGCTACAGAGATTGCCATGCAGCGCTCACCACAGGACCCATAAGCAGCACCCATCAAAGCACCCACTGCATTATCCAGGTCAGCATCCGGCATAATCACTGCATGGTTTTTGGCACCACCCAGGGCTTGCACTCGCTTTCCGCTGGCAGTACCACGTTGGTAGATCGCTTCAGCAATAGAAGTTGAACCAACGAAACTCACCGCAGCTATGCGTTCATCATCAAGAATCGCTTCAACTACTTCCCGGTCCCCATTCACCACGTTAAGCACCCCGTCGGGCAAACCTGCCTGCTGAGCCAGGTTTGCGAGCAGCATTGGGGCGCCGGGATCACGTTCGGAAGGTTTTAAAATAAAGGTGTTGCCGCATGCAATGGCGATCGGAAACATCCACATAGGGACCATGGCAGGGAAATTAAAAGGAGTAATGCCGGCGACTACACCTAGTGGTTGAAACTCAGACCAGCTATCGATTCCAGGCCCTGCGTTTTTCGAATATTCACCCTTCAATAGTTCGGATATACCGCAGGCATATTCAACGATCTCTATACCACGACCCAGCTCGCCATGAGCATCATCGATTACCTTGCCGTGTTCAGACGTGATGAGCTGACATATTTCTTCAGCGTGCTCTTCGAGAAGCTGTTTATAGCGGAACAGCACCTGGACTCTTTTTTGTGGAGGTTCCTGACGCCAGGCTGGATAGGCTGTTTGTGCCGCTTCAATAGCCTGATTTAATTCCCTGGCACTGGCAAGTGCAACATGCTTACTGACCTCGCCGGTAGCAGGATTAAATACAGCCTGGGAACGGCAAGAACCAGCAGTGACTCTGCCGTTGATAAAATGGCCTAAAAAATCCGAGTTAACCTCAGACTGAGGCACTTCAATCGAGCTCATGCAAGGCCTCCCCGACGCCATTGATGAGGCTATCGATTTCAGCTTCTGTGCTGATAAATGGCGGTGCCAGTTGAATAGTGTCCGCACCCCAACGCACATAAAACCCTTTTTCGAAACACTTGATCCCCAACTCGAATGGGCGGCGGAGCGGCTCACCCGGGTAGTGTTCCAGGGAAAGACCTGCAGCAAAACCGTAGTTTCGAATATCAGTCACATAAGGACTCCCTTTTAGGCCATGTACAGCCTGTTCAAATTTTGCAGACAGAGATTTTACCCGCTGCGGCAATTCTTCACGCTGCAATATGTCCAAGGCAGCCAAACCAGCAGCACAAGCCACGGGATGCGCTGAATACGTGTAACCATGGGGAAACTCCACCATGTAGTCTGGACCACCCTGGTCCATAAAGGTGGTGTAGATATCGCCCCTGGTTACAACCGCGCCTAATGGTTGAGCACCATTGGTGATCTGTTTTGCCATGGTCATAATGTCTGGCACAACACCAAATTCATCTGCGCCGGTTAAAGAACCCATGCGCCCAAAACCGGTAATCACTTCATCGAAAATCAGCAGGATGCCGTGCTTGTTGCAGATTTCTCTTAAGCGGTTTAAATAGCCTTTAGGTGGCGGCAGCACGCCTGAGGTTCCAGACATTGGCTCTACAATGACCGCCGCAATATTTGATGCATCATGCAGAAGCACCAGCTCTTCTAACTCATCCGCAAGATGTGCACCGGTCTCTGGCATGCCTTGGCAGAAGGTATTTTGAGGAAGTACAGTATGAGGTATGTGATCAGCATCTACCGTCTGCCCGAATAGTTTGCGGTTAAAGCCAATTCCGCCAACACCAACGCCACCGTAGTTCACGCCATGGTAGCCCTTGAGGCGTCCGATAAACCTGGCTTTACCGGGCATACCTTTGGAGCGCCAATAGCCTCTCGCCATTTTTAGAGCCGTATCAACAGATTCAGAACCGCTATTGGTAAAGAATACCTGATCTAATCCAGAAGGCGTCAGCTCAACCACTTTATGGGCCAGTTTAAAGCTAAGCGGGTGTCCGTATTGGAAACCTGGGGAGTAGTCGAGGGTCATCATTTGCCTGGCGACAGCTTCGGTGATTTCTTCCCGGCAATGACCCAGACCACAGGTCCATAAACCGGACAAGCCATCAAACACCTGACGACCATCTGGAGTCGTGTAATAAACCCCCTTGGCTGCACTAAACAGACGAGGTTGCTGTTTAAATTGGCGATTGCCCGTAAAAGGCATCCAATGGGCCTTCAGCTCGTCCGCTGTGAGGGGCGAGCTGAATTCAGTTGATTCTACTGATCCGGTATCTGGCATAGATAAAACATACCCGGCCTGCAGGGCCTAAGGGAAGGATTGAGTAGGCTGATTTTACGCGAATCCAATCAACAATATCCAAAGCAATACCTATAACAATACCCATAGCTATAATTACAGCAATATTTCCATTTGGATATTGCAACGGGCATAAGGCGAAGGCTCGGCATTCATCCGCTTGAATCCCAGCTTTCGGTACAGATTGATAGCCGGCTTCAGCTTGGTATTACTATCGAGAAATACCCGTTTCCCACCCGACTCCCGCGCCTTTTCCAGAGCAGCCTCTCCCAGCAATAACCCAATGCCTCTTCCTTTAACAGAGTCATCGACAGCCATTTTTGCCAGCTCGAAAGTCTGATCATCAGTTTTTAGTATAGCGCAGGTTCCGACGGCATTGTCTTCATAATACGCCATCAAAATGGAACCTCCCTGATTCAGCACATACTCCTGGGGTTCTTCCAACATCTTGCGATCAGATTCTTCAATCTTAAAATACCGCTTGATCCAATCATAGTTCAGTGTTTTAAAGGCTTCGAAATCAGTCTGTGCCGCCTCGGCAATTCGAATCTGCTGCTGCTCTCGACCCATGAATCTCTGGCGAATCCGGTCATGAAATGACTGCTGTTCCAGTTGCTCTTCAAAATCATTGATTGCGGTCCACAGGTTTTCGCTGCACCGCGCCAGCATGCTTTCCACTACCACTTCTGCATCCGCATTTTGTTGCTCGAAACAAGGCAGAATCAATTCCGCCTTATCTGACAAGCACACCTGATTAACCCTACCATCGCCAGGCTTCTTCAGGTTTTGCAGTAGCCCTGCGGCAACCATCTCTTTCACTATCTTGCTCACC
Organism: uncultured Pseudohongiella sp.; assembly: GCA_965198435.1. Classification (GTDB taxonomy): domain Bacteria; phylum Pseudomonadota; class Gammaproteobacteria; order Pseudomonadales; family Pseudohongiellaceae; genus UBA9145. The sequence goes on from OZ240664.1 coordinate 2,749,551, forward strand.
GACGCATGGGAGTGCCCAATAGCTTCTGCAATTGCAGAAACAGACAAACACCTACCGTCTCGCAGCATGAAAAACACGGGAAACCACTTGGGGTCCAGGCCTGTTTGGTACATCAGATTTACTCTGGCTGCTTCTTCTGCCAGCGACTCGCCCAGTTGGCGCAGACGGGAACCCAGAGCCAGAGGCCCCGCCTGACGGTACATCTCCAACATGTTGCCCCCGAAATATCAGTTACGTAACCAGTTACATATTTAGTATATGGCTGTATTTCAACCCACACAAGCCTCAATTCCCTTATAGCCGCAACTCTATGAAATCAATCTGCCAACCCTGGGTCTTAATACTTACCTGAGATTTATGCTAGGGCCTGTTCACACTCATTGAGTGGCCTCTGCTAGAGGGCATTTTTGCGCTCAGCAAGGCAGAAAGAGTGCCGTATATAAATATATATAAACGATTGAGAGCCTGCCCCGCGAACATAGTGAGTGCTTTGGGTACGAGCAACGACAAGTGGCGCTTTTTTAGTCACAACCCGAAGGGCTAGGCGCATTTTTTGCACCCAGCTTCATTATGCCCAAAGCACTCACTATGTTCGCGGGGCAGGCTTTCGCTCATTTGGAATCACCAAACTACGCTCCTCGCGCCTCAATTGGCGCTTTTTTAGTCACAACAGAGATCACTCAATTAGTGTGAACAGATCCTAAGCAACACGTCAACGCATCAAGTCAATCCGAAGCCACACACAGAATGTTTTATCCAGTTACAATCAATGAAATTCACTGTGCCACATGAGCACCAGAAGATTGCTTAGGGAGCCTCTGATTAATGTTTGCGAGGCAGTTAGTGCAAGGCAAAAATCAGCGAGCCGAAGCGTAGCGAAGACGGCACCCGCAGGGTGAGCAGCTTTAGCTGCGTACAAAAAGCGCAGTTATGAGCATTTTGAGCTGATTTTTACCAAAAGTAGGCGCTTTTAGGCGACGCAGCAATAACAACGTAGGTAATTAATCAGAGGTTCCTTAGCTCTTTCCATTCAATCCCTGCGAGGAACAACATGTCAGAAGAAACTAATTATGAACCACCGAAAGTCTGGAAATGGAATGCCGACATGGGCGGAACTTTTTCCAAGATAAATCGACCCGTTGCCGGCGCAACTCACGAAAAGGAATTACCCATCGGAGGGCATCCCTTGCAGCTATACTCCCAGGGCACACCCAATGGCCAAAAAGTGACTATCCTGTTAGAAGAATTCATTGAGATGGGAATCAGCGATGCTGAATACGATGCTCATCTCATTCGGATCGGTGATGGCGACCAATTCGGTTCGGGCTTCGTTGCCATTAATCCAAACTCCAAAATTCCCGCCCTGGTGGATAACAGTGGTAACAGGCCCATAAGAGTATTCGAGTCGGGCTCAATCATGCTTTATCTGGCCGAAAAATTTGGGGCCCTGATACCCAGGGACACGCTGACCCGTATTGAATGTATGAACTGGTTGTTCTGGCAAATGGGATCCGCACCCTATCTCGGAGGTGGATTTGGCCATTTCTATGTCTACGCCCCTGAGAAGATTCAATATTGTATTGATAGATTCACCATGGAAACGAAGCGACAGCTAGATGTACTCAATCAGCATCTTGCAGACAAGGATTACATGTGTGGCTCGGAATACAGTATCGCCGATATCGCAATCTGGCCCTGGTATGGCGCAGTCCAGGCAGGCACCGTATACGATGCGGCTGAGTTTTTGGACGCGGGCTCCTACACTAACATTGAACGCTGGGGAAAACTGATTGCCAGCCGCCCCGCTGTGCAGAGAGGTCATATCGTTAATAGAAACTGGGGGCCGCTGAATCGCCAGTTATATGAACGCCATGATGCCTCGGACTTTGAGCTACGCACACAAGATAAACTGGAGGCTGGCCAGGAAAGCAATGCCCATGTGTTTGCTGACCAGGTAAACCGATAGCTTGCTTAGAGAACCTCTGATTAATGTTTGCGAGGCAGTTAGTGCAAGGCAAAAATCAGCGAAAAAGCGCAGTTTACAGGTCATAAATGCACATTTTGAGCTGATTTTTAACACAGCAATAACAACGTAGGTAATTAATCAGAGGTTCCTTAGTTTGATACACAGCGGCGCAGTTTCTTGCTTTCTTCGTCAAACCAAAGACGACCTGCAGATGCAACAGATCGAATAAGTTTGTTGGCTGTGATATCAAACAGATCCCCGTTGACGCCTACCAGTTGATGCGGCACGCCAGCTTGCTGCGCAATAGCCGCATTTGCTTCTATATGCCTGGCTTCTCCATGCACTGGAATAGCAAGCCGTGGTTTTACCCACTGGTACATGGTTTTCAATTCATCGGCACAAGGATGGCCGGAAGCATGCAATGGTTTTGAAGATTCGTCGGCGTGAGTGACACGAATTTCCCGCGCCTCGAATGCTCGAATCAGCGCTGCAACTTCTTTCTCATTACCGGGAATAGTCCTGGCGCTGAAAATCACATGGTCTCCAGCACTCAGATTGATATCTGGATGGGTATCGTTTGCCAGGCGATACAACGCTGCTCCAGTTTCGCCCTGACTGCCGGTCGCTACTGCTAATAGCTCTTCCGGCAGCAAATAACCGAGATCGAAATTATCCACGACATTGAAATTTTCCTTTAGATAACCAGCAGCCTGCGCACTGGAAACCATGCGCTGCATGGATCTTCCCAATAGTCCTAAATGGCGTTTCGCCACATAGGCAACATTACCCAGGGTTTGCATCCGCGCAATATTACTTGCGAAACACGCCACCACGACCCTGCCCTTTGATTCCTGTACTGCCTTTAATAACCCGTCGAATAGTTCAGATTCTGAAATAGAATGACCAGCAACCGTTGCGTTGGTCGAATCACAGATAATGGCATCGATTCCATATTCACTCAGCTGCTCATAGTCTTTAGGTGAAAATGCCGCTCCTGCAATGGGAGCAGAATCAATTTTCCAATCGGCGGTGTGCAGCACGCAGCCAACCGCAGTGGATATCAATAAGGCATTGGTTTCCGGCGTGCTGTGAGTTATCGGCAACCATTTAACTCTAAATGGACCCAAATCCATTTCTTCACCCTCCACTACCGTAATTACCGGAGCATTGAGTCGTTTCTCCCGCAGCTTTCGCAAAATCACATTGCGAGTGAACGGTGATGTGTAGATAGGACAGCGTAACTGTTCCCACAAGTGAGCAATAGCGCCGATATGATCTTCGTGTGCGTGCGTTGCAATTAAACCTGCCAAGGAGTCAGATCGATTTGAGATAAAACCAGGATCAGCCATCTCTACTCGATTGACCCCTGCCCGACCACCTGCGGACTTTTCAAAGGTTACCCCACAATCAACCATCAACCATGTGCCATTGTGGCCATAGAGATTTAAGTTCATGCCAATTTCACCAGTTCCACCCAGTGGTAGAAACCATAAATCATCAGGAGACGGCTGCATCACAGAATCAAATTAAGCCAGAGAAATCGATCACCAGCATCAATCCACAACGGTATGGTAAAAAACGCAAAGACCGTTTGCAGTGTAATGATGTTAGCCATCAGACTGACGTTGCCACCTAGCTGTCTGGCTAGTATGTATGCTGAAGGTGGCGCTGGAAGACAAGTAAGGAGCAACATGACTGCGGCAAGACCGGGGCGAACCTGGAACAAGAGAGTGCACACGATAACCAGAGCGGGAAACGCTGCTAATTTACAGAACACCGCAACAATGAGCTGCCAGATTTGATCCCCAACAGCTACCAGCCGAATCCCGGCACCAACAGCTAACAAGCCGAGAGGCAGTGCAGGCTGACTCAAAACCTCAATGACCTGCCAGATGAGTTCCGGCACATTGACATCATAGATACTTAGTCCTAGTCCAAGTAAACATGCCAACACCAAGGGGTTGGTAAGCACGTTACCTGCAACGACTACGAATCGATTACTGCCACCGCTGCCAGTAGCACTGATTGAGATGGCACTGAGAACATTAACCAATGGGATATATATCACCAGACACAGAGCTGCTAATGCGAGTCCGTTGTTTCCATATAAGGCTTCTATGCAGGCCAGGCCGATATAGGTGTTAAATCGAATTCCGCCCTGGTAGACAGAACTCAGTGAAGCCTGATCCTGAGCAATAAATTTGCGCAGACCTTTGAACAGGACAGTAAAAACAAATAAAGCCAGGCCAAGGGCATAGCCAATATCCAGCAACTCTTCCATTTGAATACGTGTATTGGACAGCCGGTCGACCAGCAGCGCGGGAAAGAATAGATAGTAAGTGAGTCGCTCCAGCCCTTCCCAGACAGCAGGGTTTGAGATGGGCGTGCGACTCACCAGAAAGCCCAATAAGATGATGGCGAAAATTGGCGACAGGGCTTCCAGAATCATGGGGTGCCATCATAACTTGCCATCAAGCATCAATCCATCGGCATTCCTGTAAACAGTGCTGCGCCTGGCCAGAAATCCAAAAGCGCAAGGTGGACAATGCGATCGCAGATTCTACCTGTCATAATCAACGGCATTATCGCTGGATGCTCTCAGCTTAAAAGAGATGATCTTGCGCTCGAACCAATTGTGGGTGCTTCGCCTGAAAATGTGGTTTTCATTTTGTCCGATGATCACCGCTATGACTTTAATGGGATTCACAGGCAGGATTCCCTGACCGGAAACCCCAAACCTGGATCGATTAGCCGCAGAAGACGCCTACTTTCCCAATGCCTGTGTAACAACTGCGCTTTGCTCTCCCAGTCGCGCATCAATACTCACAGGACTGTATTGCCACACTCACACCTTGCTGGACAATACCGCACCCGACCCTGGCAACCCGACTTTTTCCGCAGTATTTACAAACAGCCGACTATCAAACGGGCTTTTTCGGCAAGTGGCACATGGGCAATCATTCCAATTTTCATTTGTGCAAGCTGCTGCATTTCAATGGGTTAATCCCAAAGCCCTGGTATTGGCAGTGGGAGCTGCCACAACTTATACGGTTATGGGGCAAGCCTATGCCATACAAGTCACCATCATCATCCTGATCTTTTTGATATTTGGCGCTCCGTGTATTTTACTGTGGTTGTGGTTTGGCTCTGCCTTAAAAAATTACTGCAAAAGCTACAATCTGTTCGGATCTTTAATTACACCATGGCTGTCCTGTTAATGGGCGCATTGATTCCGGTGTTTATCGATCTCTATCAATAAATCCAATCTTGAGAAAATTTGGAGACTACGATGCAATTTTTGATCATTGCCTATGATGGTAAAGATGCTAACGCTCAAAACAGACGTACCGCTGCAAGGCCAGCGCACATTGATGACGCCCAGTCCCTAAAAGAAAATGGCAACATTCTAATCGGTGGGGCGATACTTGATGAGAACGACAACATGATTGGCTCTTCGTTGATCGTAGAATTTAATGATCGCGCTGCTTTGGATGCCTGGCTGGAAAATGATCCTTATGTAACGGGGGGTGTTTGGCAGGATATTTCCGTTAAGCCTTTTCGTACTGCCATCAAAGCCTGATCAATCACTAAGGAACCTCTGATTAATTACCTACGTTGTTATTGCTGTGTTAAAAATCAGCTCAAAATGCGCATTTATGGCCTATAAACTGCGCTTTTTCGCTGATTTTTGCCTTGCACTAACTGCCTCGCAAACATTAATCAGAGGCTCCCTAAATTTGAAATTTCTCATAAGTGGCAAAAAACAACAGGATCATTACTACCGCAGCCAGAATCAATAGCGCTACCTGCCAGGTAGATTTTTGAATCTTGCAGGTTTTGATATGATCGCGCCAGGCACGATAAGCCAGAAAACTTAGACTAAAATCTACCGCAGTAAATACTAAACAGCATGTGGTGATGTTGCAGAAATTTTCGTTATCACCCGTCCTGCCCTTTAAATAATCGCTAAGGTTTCTCGAACACCAACACAAAGCGATCAGTGCGTCCCTGAATATCTTCGTCAAACACAATACGAGTCCTGTCGTCATCAGGATTACGCAACAGTGGCTCGCTGCCTACAAACTCGAATCCATGCGCAATCACATCGTCCCGCAAATCTTCTTCGCCGATACGATGTAAATCCGTAGTGGATTCTCTGTCCATTCCAGGCTCTCCAGCATGGTCCACTACCACGAAACGTCCGCCTGGCTTGAGCGCCGCAAGTAACTGCTCATAAAAGTAAGCAACATTTGCAGACTGACCAATCGGCACATATTTCTCACCATTATAGCGTTTAGGAATTACATACAAATCATGCAAGGCCATAACGATGAGTGCAGCATCGATACTTTCCGGCCCCAGACCAAGCTCAATTCCACTGTGGTTATGCACCACGACGTTACGTGGCATACCATGAGCAAATCTGTCTTGCAGAATATTCGTCCCCCACTGCTGGAAGCCTTGATTATTGTGCAAGATAGCGCCACCTTCTGGCCCCAGCACTCTCGCCAGTAGGTCGCTGTAATAGCCACCTGAGCCAAAAATATCAATTGCCCGATCACCTTGTTGCAAATTCAACAGGGGAATAACAGCTTCGGGCTTGCTAAGTGAATCTCGTTCAACATCCGATGCCATGCGATTATCAGATTTAATGACACTGAGGACCCGCGCACTATCAATTGGCTGTGCTTTAGCAACTATAGCGACAAAGATGCAGGCCAGGGCACAAAGCAACGAAACAGGACTTTTCACCGTTTTCATCGATTCAATAGCCTTTTGCAAAATCGACCAGATGTTCCAGGGCCTGCCCTGCTGTAAAACGTTTGAAGTTAGCCAAAAATATCTGCACGATGTCGTCAGGATGACTTACCGCTGCTATATGGCCAGTGACTATGCAATTGGGTGCTGTCCATAGCGGGCTCTCGGCTGGCAAAGGCTCCTGTTTGAACACATCCAGAACAGCACCAGCAATTCCCCCTGAACTCAATGCCTCGCAAAGCGCTAACTCATCAATCAAGTTTCCACACCCTACATTGATTAGCAATGAAGTATTCTTCATGGTCGCTAAAGATTCTTGATCAATAAGATTTGTCGTAGCTTCAAGGTCAGGCAATATACCGACGAGATAGTCGCACTGACGCAAGAATGTAGAAAGAGATTCATTGCTATAGACCCGCTCGAATGGTTCAACAGGTTTGCCACTGCTGTTAAAGCCAAGCACATGGATACCCAGGCTTTGCGCCATCCCAGCAACATGGCTGCCAATGGAACCTGTACCCATGATGCCCATGGTTTTTCCCTCAACTCGAAAACTGGAAGACTGATCCCATTGTTTATTGGCCTGCGCATTTTGACGATTGGCAATCCTGATTTCATGAGCCAGCACAAAACCAAGCACGTATTCCCCCATTTGAGCACCAAATACGCCTTTCACGCCAGTAAGTTGATAGCCTTTAAATGGCAGCCTGATTAGCGGAGTGACTCCAGCCCAAGTGGATTGCACCCATTGCACAGGGGGCTCAGTAGCCAATAAGGTGGCAAGCAAATCCGGGCTACCCAAGACAATACTTTCCTGGGAATAGTTGGCGGCTGTGTCTTCCTGTGAGGTGGCAATACCGATATTCAAGTTCGCGCCCAGTGCCTGACGAATCAAATCACGGTATTGCTCAGCATTATGAGTCGCGATGTATATAGCAGGCGTGGTCATTGGCTGGCACTTTTTGTTTCGCTAAGATACCAAAGAAGTACTGAATTTTGGCTCTAACTTTTATGCATTTTGCGCTTATTCGCCAGGAGCGAGATGCTCCATCATCAACCCCACAGCAGTGCCCGCACCAAAGCCTTTCCAATAAGTATGGTTATCATTTTCCACACCATTGCTTACCGAATAATTTCCATCGGCCCCATCCGGCACTAAATCAAAGTATTCCAGCTTAGATTCTTCCCCTTTGAGGTGATAATCAAAGTAAGCAGTGACAAAGTGATCCATGATGTTGTTCATACGGGTGTTGTCCCACACCGGATCTGTATAGTGACTGGCGCCAGTTTGATCTTCGCTGTCGCGAATTTCCACTGGTAACGGAATCGGCGCGCCAGCATTATGCCCCGCATTTTTAAATGTCAGTAAGTACCTGTCACTGTTTATCGCCGCCTCATAAATTGCACGCGTGCCATTTTTATATCCGGATACAGTGTCGGCACTACCTGCAATATAGAAAGTAGGCACGGTCACTCCTTCGAGATCTTCGTCACGCCAGAGATTCAAATTCTTACCCCAGGGCCCCACTGCAACACCAGCCCTGATACGAGAATCCAGATTATTGCGATAGTCAACATTGCCACTGGTGTGGGCGGCCAACAAGCCGTTAGGAGGTGCCAGGAAGTTTTCAACCATGTCATCGTTATAGCCACCTCCAAGATTATTCAAGAGCCCATACCCACCCATTGAATATCCAATTATTCCTACGTTCTCACCATCTATCATGTCACTAAAAAAGCTATCAGCCCCCGTTACAGATGCTAAGGTCTCTATAACGAAACGTTGATCATAAGGACGGTGGTACAGGGTGCTTTGAAAATTCTGACTACTATCATAAGTGCTGTCAGTATGATCGATTGATGCCACAACATAGCCCTTGCTTGCCAGACTTTCCGCACTATGGCTCATCAAGAAACGATTGCCCGGATGCCCATGGGAAATGATGACTAAAGGATAAGGACCATCGGAGGCATGAGGTTTTGCATCTCTTACTGCCTTGCCATAAAGCGTCGCTGTTATGGCTGGGTTCCGTGTAATCACTTGGTAGCTGCCACCAGGTTCCTGACCGCTGGACAATGTTGCCGGGTACCAGATTTCCACCGGCAGCTCACGATTGTAAATAACATTGTCGCCGCCACGCTCGGTGTTTGCCACATCAACCGTGTCCATAATGGTCATATTGGTGGTGCGCACTCCAATCGTGTATTCACCAAAATGAGCCAGCTCCGGAGCATCCCCGCGCACGGTATCTATTCGATTGGTTTGCGCCACGACAGTTGAACAAAAAACGATAGACACAATCCAGGTGATCAATTTATTCATGGACTTCTTTTTCTCCTACCCAGTGGTGGTCAGCCAGTTGACGATAGCTGAATATATTTCATTACTGATTAGAGGTCGCTCTTCTGAGCGCAAACCTCGGTAAACGGTTTCAAAATCTGTGGCTTCCCGCCAATAGTGATCCAGATACAAAACATCGGTCGACACTTCATTTGCTCCCAGTGATTCTGCTATTAACAACTTATCTTCCTCTGACACCACATAGTCAACTCTACCCCGGATTGCCAGTGCAGGCACACTTACAGACTCCGAATAATTGATAACATTAGGGAACCTCTGATTAATTACCTACGTTGTTATTGCTGCGTTAAAAATCAGCTCAAAATGCGCATTTATGACCTATAAACTGCGCTTTTTCGCTGATTTTTGCCTTGCACTAACTGCCTCACAAACATTAATCAGAGGCTCCCTAAATATACTCGACAGGGCAGGTCCGATTGATCTTGAGCAATCGCCGTCAATGACAGACAGAAGGCAAAGACTGCCAACAGCGAATGAAAAATAGCTGGAAAGGCCATAAAATAACTCACTCTATTCACAGATTTGTACGGCAAATAGAGTAAGTGAACTAGTGTTGATATGCCAGTGCGCGCGCTTCGGCCGTATCGGTGTGTCCGATAAAGTCATGCAGTATGAGATACAGACAAGGTACCAGGAACAAGGTAATCAAAGTAGCAAACAAGACACCATAGGCCAGCGATATGGCCATCGGAATAATGAAGAACGTGGCTGGATTGGCCGTCGCCATTAACGGCACCAGACCTGCGAAAGTCGTGATCGAAGTCAGAATAATTGGCCTGAAGCGATGCATGCCTGCCTTGGAGACAGCCTCTACCATACCCATGCCTTCGTCACGCAAGCGGTTTACAGTTATCACCAGTACCAAACTGGCATTAACTACCACTCCACTTAAAGCAATGATTCCAAGAATTGAGAAGAACACGAGATCTGCTCCCATGATGAAGTGACCAAAGATGGCGCCTATAGCACCAAAAGGAATCACACTCATAATAATCACAGGCTGCAGATAAGACTTCAACGGAATCGCCAACAACGCAAAGATAACCAACATGGCGATCGGCACCAGAGTCAGTAACTCCGACAGCGACTCCATCTCCCTCTCACCTTCTCCACCAATGACCATCTCAACATCAAGCTCTCGATCCCACTGCTGGCGATACTTGGCGATAATCTCACGGCGTATTTCATCGGGTTTTACGATTGTGCGGTCAACATCACCACGCACAGTAATAACACGACGACCATCCTGACGATTGATAGACGAATAGCTACTGCCGAGTGAATAGTCAGCCACACTCAGAAATGGCACTTCCGCACCTGAGGGAGTTCGAATCAATAACTCTTCAAGATTACCTAATGATTGTCTTTCCGGTTCTGGATAGCGCACCATCACCCGAATGTCATCGGTCCCGCGTTGAATGCGCTGCGACTCAGCGCCATAAAATGCCTGACGCACCTGAGTGGCAATATCGTTGAGTGTAAGACCAATAGTCTTACCTCTTTCTAATATCTGAATCTGCACTTCCTGCTTACCGGCTCTGAAAGAATCGGAAACATCAAATACGCCGGGATAACGCATCAATTCTTCTCGCAATTGGGTTGAAGCCAGCTTCAAGTTGTCTTCATTACGGCCTTCCAGGCGGAAGTTAATGGCATCTCCTGCCGAGAATGTATCGGAGACAAACGTTAACTCGATGGCATCAGGGATAGTTCCAACCTTTTCACGCCACCGATCTCGAATAACTGCTGAACTGATTTCACCTCGATCAAAAAAAGGCGCCAGGTACAACACAACTTCCGCAACCTCACTGCTGCCGGCATTTCGCTGACCCCCACCTGGACCACCACGTGGGGCAGTACCCCCCACAATGGTAAGCACACTGTCAACAACCGCCTCTGTCGTTTCAGACGCCATTCCTCTGGCCTTTAATTCGACTAATTCGTCATCAAGTTCGGCGACCAATTCCAATGCAGCATCTTCAATTACATCGACGGCATCTTGAGTAAGTGCAGCAGGTACACCTGCCGGCATTCGGACAGTGCCATACACCGTGTCCCCTTCAATAGAGGGCATAAACTGAAAAATGACTCGCCCACTCAATACCAGGGCCAGCACAATCATAATTACGCCTGTGGCACCCGCCCAGGCTGCATAGCGATACTTCAAGACTTTTGTTAAGGCTCGGCGATAACCATGTTCGGCAAAATATTCCAGACCATGAGCAATCTTGCCTTGAAAATGCTGCCAGCCTGCGACTAATCGAGACCCTTCGAACAGGTAACCTTCAGTCTTTCGATGAGCGATATGCCCCGGCAGAATGAGTTGTGATTCCAACAGGCTCGCTATCAAACAAAACACTACAGTTCCGCCAATTACCACAGAAAAGGCTGCAAACTGACTGGTCTGTAGCAACAATGGCAGGAACGCTGCGATAGTGGTCAATACACCAAAAATAACCGGTACTGATACTTCGACAGTACCCTCAATAGCTGCCTCTTCTTTGCCTAGCCCTTTCCGTTCATAGGCGTGAATCCGTTCGCCAACCACAATGGCATCGTCAACTACAATACCCAATACCAATATAAATCCCATTACAGTTAGCGTGCTGATTGTTAAACCAATCGATGGAAAGATTGCCAGAGCACCTGCGATGGCAATCGGGATACCAGCCGCAACCCAGATCGCAATCTTAAAGCGCAGAAACAAGGCGAGAATGACCAGCACTAACAACAGCCCTGTATAGGCGTTTCTGGCCACAGTTGAAATTCGCATCTGAGTACTAACAGACGAATCGGTTACAATCTCCAGAGTCATACCTTCGGGCAGATTGAATTCTGTTGAATCCATGAATTCGCGAACCTGCTGAGCCGACGTGACAATATCCTCATCACCAACCCGCATCACATCAATAATGGCGGAATTGACACCGTTAAGGCGGGCATCCAGATAACCTTCTTCGAAACCATCGCGAACGGTGGCAATTTCTCCCACAGTCAGTTGCATGCCATTGGGGTAGGATGCCACAACAACATCCTCATACTCGGATCCCTGATATGCCTGTCCCTTGGTACGAATCAGAATCTCGCCGGACGCGGCCCGAATAGTGCCACCCGGTAAATCAAGAGATGCTCTGGCAATAGCCTGAGAAATTTGATTAAGAGTCAGTCCATACTGACGCAACGTAAATTCTGAAACCTCAATTGAAATTTCCAGAGGTCGAATGAATTCAATATTGACCTTCGATACTTCAGGCAAATCCAAAAGATCATTGCGGATATCCTCAGCGACAGTCTTAAGATTCAGATCATCAGTATCGGAAGACAGCGCCAGAGTCATTACCCGACCAGTGCTGCTAAAAGAGCGTATGATGGGCTTTTCTGTTTCGGCTGGAAAAGTCGTGATGGCATCGACACGCCCTTTCACATCGTTTAACACGCGATTCAAATCGGCACCATTGGCCAATTGAATAGTTGCATCACAACCACCTTCACGCGCTGTGCTGGTCAGCACATCGATATTCTCTGTGCCTTCCAGTGCCTCCTCAATGCGGAGACATACCGCCGATTCGGCTTCGGCAGGGGTAGCTCCCAGATATGGCACACTCACCTGAATAATGCCAAAATCCATATCAGGAAACTCTTCCTGATTAAGATTGAGATAGGCCATAAAACCACCCACCAGAAAAATCCACATCATCAGATTACTGGCAACTGGATTTTTTACAAACCAGGTAATAGGTGTTCGCACTTCAGTCCTCGATCGACTACTCAGAAACTTATAACATCAGATCACTTCGACAACAGGCAGGACTGCCATACCGTCAACTACCGCCTGAATTGGTGAGATACAAATGCGCTCGCCTGGTAGCAGCCCACTGCTGATCAAAACCTGTTGCTCTTCCAAGCGGAAGATATCAACTTCACGGAAATACATTTTGTTTTCAGCATCCACAACCAGTACTTGATTATTGTTTCGAATCACAGAGCGTGGCAGAGAAATGATGTCTTCGACCACCCGTCCCTGAATGTCAGCATGAACATATAGACCTATAGGAAGAGGAACCACGTCAGACCCCTCTTCTGGCTGCTTAACACGAATAATCGTTTGCACAGTATTGCTATTGGGATCGATGGACGCTTCGATACGGACCAGCTCACCATCCCAGGTATGCTCCTGCCCACCATATAAACCTGTTAAAGATACATCTGGTGCCTGTTCAGGACCAAGCTCACCACGCTGACTAAGAGGAACATCCAGGTAACCTAATTGACGAATAGCCAATGGAACACGAACTTCCACTTCTTCAGCACCAATCAATACACCAACACTTTGAGCACGATTAACATACTGACCCAGCTCCACTTCGCGTCGCTCGATAACAGCATCAAAAGGAGCACGAATCTCTGTGCGCTCAAGGTCCAGCTCGGCTTGACGAAAACTCGCCTCAGCATCAGCCAGCCTTCCTTTGTTAACCTCTACTCTGCGCTCTGCATCTTGCAGTTGAGATTCACTGGCCAATCTTTCAACTGCCAGTTCTCTTAAGCGAGCCAATTCCTGGTCGGAGAACTCGGCTTCTGCTGCTGCCTGTTGCAGATTGGCACGGGAACGCGCCAATGCTGTTTCGAAATCAGCGCTTTCCAAGCGTAATAGAGGCTCGCCCTCTTCAACATAACCTCCAGATTCCATGCTGGGAGATATCCACTCGATTAGACCTGCCACTGGTGCGGATATACTTGCTGATTGTGCGGCCTGTACTTTACCTTGCGATCCAACAAGCAGCTCAACAGAGTCAAGACTCACCTCCACCACCCGAACTGAAACAGGAATCACTTCCAGAGAGGCTTCCTCCAAGGTGGCAGGGTTTCGGATCAGTGCAACTGAAACTGAGAAACATCCACCAAGGATGAGTATGGGAAGAATGATGCGCTTCATGCAGTTAGACTCCTGCGTCCCGCTTCTTTATACATATATATAATATTTATACCTAGCGAGATGCAACTCCCGTTGCTGGTTCAGCCCGCCTGTTTTTGAAACTCTTTATACTCAGGCAAGCGTTCTGCCAACTCCTGCTGCAAGGCAAGAGACAGCTCGTCAAAACAGGACCTGATTGCCTCAGCCACCTTAGGGAGCCTCTGATTAAGCTTATGTCCAGGCCTGAGCATAAGCTTCTCCTGCTAAGATTGCATCAGTGCGAAAAATTCGCGGAGGCGGGCTGCGTTTTTACCGACGTCACTGCGGCCAACTCGAGACGTGGATCGTGCATGCAAAACAGTATCGACTCGATCCGTTGTGATTTCTATAACCACATCATCTTTAAAACGGAACCAGAATGTTGTATCCGTTGCTTCGATACGGCCTTCATTGACATCGGCATGGACAATTTCCCAACCCAACTGGTCGATAACAGTCATTGCACGCTCGAACACTTCAGCCACAGATTCGTCGTATACCTGTGGCACGATATCGGGATAAGCCTCTAACTGCATTTCGATGTGCTGCCTGAGTGTAGTGCCTTCCATAATGCCGTAATCCATATTGTTTGCAGCATCTGCTCGCAACGGGACTATGGCATCGAATTGCAGAGGCTGATAAGGATCAGTAGCAATGTCATGAATTGCGGGCGTGCCTTCCGGCGGCCGAAAAGTTTCCGGAATGTAGTAAGCCAATCCAGCACTGGCGGCACCTGCAATTGCAAACGCACTTAGCTTCAGAGCTCCTTCTACTTTTATTAAAGCACCCATAATCGCGATTGTGATACCAATAATGAGCGCACCACCGGCTACCCAGATTGACCAGCTGTTAACAAACTGCAAAAGACCTAAGCCAAAACGAAAATCAGAGACGCCCACCCAAACCGCCATGGGACCTGCCAGAGCAATCAAGCCTATGCCAACTCCAGCCAGCAGACAGATCAATGCATCTGCCAGTAAAACTTTGCGGATAGTGTTACTGATTTGATTATTGGCGCCGTCTGTCATCTGTGATTAACCCTTTATTGCGATAGATTGCCGCGTATCAGTTGCTGCAAACGCTGTGAAGTAAGTCCCCAGCGTGCACCCTCTACCAATGCTTCATTCACGGAAGCACCTTCAGCCTGGGCAGTTAAAGCCATCAAAGCACCCACACGATTACCCGTTGCACAATGCACAAGCACAGGCTGGCCATCCAGACGCTCTAAAAGAGCAGCCAAGGTGGCCGCATTTTCTGCAGTAACACCTGCACCGCCAGCGATTGGAATAGAGTGGTACTCCATACCCAGTGAACCCACCACATCAGATTCATTGAAACTAACCTCTTCAGCTTCTGTACGCAGATTTATCACATGCCTGACACCTGCTCTGGCTGCTATTCCCAGTTGTGGCACAGTGGGCTGGCCACTGGAAATCACAGTCGCCTCGGGCGTTCGAAAATTATTGATCTCAGCATCCCTGAGCATGGCCACGTTCAGATCATTACCAGAGACACAGGCAGCGAGTAGCAGTACTAAAACAAGGCCAGGAGTATTTCGAATTTTGTGAGTTAAGTTCATTGTTGCTTTCCCTCTATACTTAGGGAACCTCTGATTAATTACCTACGTTGTTATTGCTGCGTTAAAAATTATCTCAAAATGCGCATTTATGTCCTATAAACTGCGCTTTTTCGCTGATTTTTGCCTTGCACTGACTGCCTCGCAAACATTAATCAGAGGCTCCTTAGTTCTATCAGATGAAGCTGGCAGAAAACAGCAGATGCTGCGCCAAAGTACAAAACCTGGCGGGCCCCACGTTAATCGTCCTCTGGCAAGACTTGATAACGCAGTTGCACGTAGCGGCGCGATTTTGCCTTTCCTTCATAAAGCCCTGGTCTAAACCTTAATTCGCGTGCAGCCCTGACTGCTCGACTGCGGATTCTTCTCTCATCTGGCTGTGTGGCGAGCGCGTCGACGGAAGAAACTCGACCATTGCTGCTCACCCGAAAACTGAGATCAACCTGGTTAACCGGTAAATCCATAGCGAATAATACATCTTCCAGCGGTGGCATGGGTGCTGATCTGGCCCCATTCTCCCAGGCGCGAAAAATACCTGCATGCACAGGTCCATCCCATGGCTCATTCGCGGCGGCTTCTTTCCAATCCTCTTCTGGAATAAGAGATAATCCGTCCAACTTTGACTGTTGATAGGCCTCCAGTTCTGCAAAACTGGTAAAGAACTTTTCTGCAGGAATGATCATTGGGCGATTGAAGAATGCCTCAAGTCGTTGCCGATCAAAACCTAATTCCAATAACTTTTCATAAGCATCCCGATAGTTGCCCCGGCCGGAATTCCGGCCACGAAGAAATGAATAATCGCCATGGTAAAGAGTTGCGATCGCCCAGGTTTCCCAATCCCCTTGCTCTTCTGCGATATCACGGATGTCATCGATGTATGAGACAGCGCGTCTTATATACCAGGATCCAAAGACCTCATCACCATCGACAAAAGTAGCCAGGCCAGGTGACACTGGCCCTAAAGAGCGTGTAAAATCCAGGCCACGGGCTGTGTTTAAATTCTGTCCACCATCGTAACGAATTGTTTCGTCAATCATGGCATTCTGGATACCGCTCCTGGCATTTAGCAGCGCAACCTGCTGATACAGACTATAAGCACGATCGTAAAGCCAAGGATATAGCCTCGGATCATCTTCACCATAACGATCTTCGGCAATATCCAATAACTCATCGAACACCTCCCGCGATTTCATAAAATTTCGCGCCCGCCTTCTATCTTCACCCAAATACACCATCGCTTGAAACCAGTCAGCTTGCCGCACCATGGCAGCAGCTAACTCATCAGATTCGATGCCGTAGTTTTCCATTGCTATGGTGCGCAGGTGCTCCAATTGGTCAGCCACAGCTTCCCAGTTGCCTGACTGAATTTCGGTTTGAACGATCGATTCAATCAATGGGATTGTATCTGGATGTTCCAGCCCCTGAGATGTGCGCACCAGCTGCAAACGGCGATTCTGAACCTTGAGTACGGCATCAAAATTACCCATCTGTCGATGCAGACTTTCTATGCTCGACAAGGGCTCCAACAAGCGCGGATCGAATGGGTTGTATTCTGACTCAAGGTCTCCAAGATCTGCTTCATAGCGCTGCAGTTCTTGCTGTAAACGCGCAGATTCCTGGAGCACATCTGACTGCGCTAAGGTCGTGGGTACTAACAACGAGGCCAGTAAAGATAAGAAACGCAGGAGGAATGGCTTGCTGGTCATGGAGATATAGACCTGTTAAAACCTGAATACTGACAATAACTTGATCTCGCGGCCCTGTCGATACACACTAAGAAGCCTCTGATTAATGTTTGCGAGGCAGTGAGTGCAAGGCAAAAATCAGCGAAAAAGCGCAGTTTATAGGTCATAAATGCGCATTTTGAGCTGATTTTTAACACAGCAATAACAACGTAGGTAATTAATCAAAGGCTCCCTAAGACGAAATCGATCACAATACGGATCAAGCGCCCCATTGAAAAACTCCCTGCTCTCAAGACTTTTCACCATTTTCTTACTCCTCGGGCTGAATGCTGAGGCGTTGGGTCAGCCAGATAATCCAGACCTGTATGACATTGCCGGTGAGTTCGCCTTTGTGCGTATCCAATATGACTCTTATTACGAAGGCGGATTTTACGGTGGGCCCTGGCTTACCGACTTCCCCGCCTCTGATGAAAACTTTTTACGCGGCGTGGCCAGGCTTACCAATGTGCGGGTAATGAGCAAACCCATCATACTGCGCTTCGATGATGAAGAGATTTTTGACTACCCATTCCTCTATGCACTGGAAATGGGACGTAATGGTGGGCTCTCCCTCACCTCAGGAGAAGTGGAAAACCTGAGGGAGTATTTGCTACGCGGCGGGTTCCTGCTGATTGACGATTTTTGGGGACAACAACAATGGGATGCGTTCTATCGCGACTTTTCATTATTGTTCCCGGATCGAGAGCTTGTTGAGTTGCATGCCGAGCATGAAATCTACCACACATTTTATGACATCGATGGACCGCAAATGATTCCTGGTCGCGGTGGTAGACGCGGTTTCACACAAGCCGACATCGATATAGCCAGCAACCACGCAGTACTTGATGACGATGGCCGGGTCATGGTGCTGATAAATTGGAATTCTGACATGGGGGATGGCTGGGAACATACTTACGATCAGTGGTATCCAACCGAGTATGTGAATTCTGCCTACCAACTCGGCATCAACTACTTAATCTATTCTTTGACCCATTAGCTGCATCCGAGTCACTTGTATCAGGCACTTGTAGCAAAAATGATTGTTTCACTATTAATCAATACGATTCTTGTTGCCACAGTCGTTGTTATTCATTACGAGATACTCCGCAGCCTGTCGGTATTGATCCCTAAACTGCGTATCAAGAATCGCCTGCGAGTCATTATTGGAGTTTTTGGAACTATCTGCGCCCATATCGTTGAGGTGTGGTTGTTTGGCATGGTTTTTTTCATGATGATCAGTTACGGCGACTTCGGTACGCTCGACGGAAATTTCGATGGCAGCCTGATAGACTGCGTCTATTTCTCTTTTACTAATTACACGACAGTTGGCTACGGCGATATTGAACCATTTGGGAACATTCGCTTTCTTGCCGGACTGGAAGCCATCACAGGCTTGTCACTTATAACCTGGTCCGCCTCATTTATGTTTATGGAGATGACCCGGTTCTGGAAAGATGACCAAAGTAATAACCAACCCGGAAATTGATTCTTCTAAACACCTCTGTGAAGCCAATAAAAAGTTTTTAAAACTCACAAACACTCACTCTTGAGCAGCGAGCAAGGGAATCAGGCGCTGCGTCAAAAAACCAGGGAGCCTCTGATTAATGTTTGCAAGGCAGTTAGTGCAAGGCAAAAATCAGCAAAAAAGCGCAGTTTGTAGGTCATAAATGCGCATTTTGAGCTGATTTTTAACGCAGCAATAACAACGTAGGTAATTAATCAGAAGTTCCCTAGTCTGAGGAGGAATCTAATTCCAGGCGCCTGGCACCAGCAAGAATGCCAGTCAATCCATAGTTCCCCTCATGACAGGCATACTCGTAAGGTTGCGTATCTGTCGCATTAAAGACCATCTCTCCACGCCAGTCTTCTATGTAATAAACTGGATCAGACACCTCAAACTCATAGAGCAATTCCATATCGGAGTAGCGCGTGATGCGTTCGATGACTTTACCCTCTGAGGAAAGCGGTGCAACATTTCTTGTGGTTTGTTGCGGATGGAGATTAATGGTTTCAATGACCAGAGTGTCTTCATCCCAGTAAGCCACTGAATCTCCCAGCCACTGACCTAATTCTTCGGGTCGATGCTCGGCGTTAATAGGAATAATGCGCGTATCATGCACCATCTCAACCAGGATCATCAGATAGTCTTCAGTCTGCACAAACTGATACATGTTGTTATACAACACGTTATTCATAGGAGGCCCACCGGTGCTACCGAAACCAATAATGCAGCGTTCACCCAATGATCGGCCTTCAGGGCCGTCATTACCACGACGGCTAGTCTCGCGAAGCAAACGGGTTCCTGCCTCGGAGAAAGGGATACGTCCATCTTCAGGATGAACAATCCATGAAGTGCGAGCCTCACCATTTACCACACCAAAAGTAGAGCCGGGATCAACCCAAAATGCATTATATCCGCGGCCCCTGGCCAGATCGGTCCCATCGGGCAATTGCCCCTGCACCTGGCCATCATCAGTCGCCTGACGCACGTTTTGATGATTGTTTGTGGTGAGATCTGCCAGGCGATCCTGCGGGATAACCAGGCCTACATCTTCGTAGCTGGCCGCACGCTGCATGGTAGTGATAGACGCATTGGTCCAGAACCCTTGCAGGTCTGGCCTCCCTGTCGTTGTTCTAGGTGGTTCATAATTTTGGCCAAGTGCAACATTGCTGGCCGCTAAAAGCCACACTATAAGAAGTCGAGACATGGGACTTTCCCCTCTTGTTATTCATATTGAGGAATACTGATAATAGGCGAGATTCGTGATTCCACCAACCTCCTGTTGAAGCAGCATGAATATTGGCCTATGCCTCAGTAAGTTAGGGCCTGTTAACACTAATTGAGTCGTCTCTGCTAGAGGGTGTTTTTGTGCCCAGCGAGGCAGAAAGAGCTCTGTATATAAGTATATACAAGCGACTGATAAAAACGCTGGGCACAAAAATGCGCCTGGCCCTTCGGGTTGTGGCTAAAAAAGCGCCACTTGTCATTACTCTTCGCTCATTTGGAATGACCAAACCACGCTCCTCGTGCCTCAATTGGCACTTTTTTAGTCATATCAGAAACCACTCAATTAGTGTTAACAGGCCCTAGGATAACGTGAATCCTGTGAACCAAATTGAGATACCATCAAACCTGTAATGTAAAAGGGAATGTAAAGGAAGTCTACGCTGGGCTTAAAACAGCGTGCCTACAGCGAATGGCTGGTAGTCAGAGGCCAGTAAGACGACGAGGTCGCATTTCGGCACCTGTTAAGCCAGTGGAACAGCGGCGATTATTACGGTGTGCTATAAAGTGTGCCATAAGACGATCAGAGGACTCTGAAGCAGCAAGGGGTGTAACATAGAAATGCTTACTCTCAGCCAGTCGGGGAATCGCAAAACCGGGAGACCCTACTCCCTGAATGGCTGTTCCGAATTCAGGAAAGCGTTGCGCTGACTTTCTAAAAAAAATCGCGAACGGGAAACCATTCAATCGGCTGGTGCCCAAACCAAAGAAGGCAGAACTGATAACTTGGAGAACGAGCTGAGGCATAACAGTTAATGCATAGTATTGATTCGAAAATTCAACTGACACTGCATTTATACTATCTGAAAGGGTTCGATGTAGCTGAAATTGCAACCGTCATTGAAAAGCCGACAGGAACGATTAAATCGAGATTGTTTTAGACAGGGAAAACACTAATAACACTAAGGAACCTCTGAATCTATGATTCTCGGCTATGGGTTTCCCGCCAATACGAGAATGATTTTTGCGAGTACAGTGAATCAATAAATCAATAAATAGTAGAAGCGAGCAAATATTACCTCAGCAAACCAGAACAATTGGAGAAGCTGGCTCACAAATAATTTAAAAAGCGGGATCGTCGATTTGAGCTTTATGAACAGTAATTTTCAACAGACAGTTCAAAAATCCTTACTCAGCATAGCAGCAGTATGTCTCTGTTCAATGCTGTGGGCGCAGGAAAGCCAACTCTCGCCTTCTGTTTTGCAAGAAGTTGACACCAACTTATCCAATATCCGGCAACTCGTCACAGAACTGGATGCCATAGCTGAATTCTGCGTGCTTGCAGAATCGCCCTCAGAAGAGTGTGCAGGCTTTTCTTCTGCTATCGCTATTGATGGCAATTTTTTTAGTCAATACCTCGAACAATGTCGAACCTTGAAAGACTGGCGCGCAGATTTAGCTGAAGAAATTGCTGCCGAGAAAATTGAGCCACAAGTGAGACAGCAAGTACTACAACAAGTAATGGAAATCGAATTTCGCTGTGGAGAGAATGCTCTTATCAATCGCATTGAGTTGGTGCTCACAGCATGGAACAAGATTCGTAATCCAGATTATAGCACTGACTCGATTGCCACCATTCTTCCTGATCAAACTACAATAAATGTGCGCAACCGTTTATTGAATGACAGAATGCGAAGCTCATTGCTGAATGGGGTTAATAGCCAACAGCAAAGGCTACAGGCAGAAACTCAGCAATTATGGCAAAGATTGGAACTGGAAAACATCCGCCAACGCAATACACGCCCCATCGATTTCGGCACAATTAATCAGTAAACCGCACCTAAAAGCCTTTCTCTGAAAGGAGATGACAAAAGCACCTCAGATTGCGCCGCTTGATAAAACCGCATTACATTAAGGAAGCTCTGATTAATTACCTACGTTGTTATTGCTGCGTTAAAAATCCGCTCAAAATGTGCATTTATGCCCTATAAACTGCGCTTTTTCGCTGATTTTTGCCTTGTACTAACTGCCTCGCAAACATTAATCAGAGGCTCCTTAAAAGAAGAGCAATAAAATGATCAAGCAGGGGTTTCATATTTTATCCAACAGAACCAAAGGTTTAGCTCTATTAAGCAACAGTAAAATATGGCTATAAGAAGGAAATTAGTGCAGACTTGTGCCCCATCTGCTATAGGGTATCTACAGGATATAGACCAAAGCAGAAGCAGCCACATATCTTTGACACGATGCAAGCCATCGCGCCACCTCTGCGTACAAGCTGCATTTTAAACGACAAGTTAACAGGCAATATTATGCGCAGCTCAACCCAAAATTCCCGTCGCCCCCGACTGACAAAGCAGGCATTTACAGCAGTCCTCCTCAGCCTTGCAGTAGCATGCTCTCAACCCGAGGAGAGCACTACCACTGAAGCCATAGAAAGCAGCTACAATACAACGATGAATGTTCAGGAAATTATGGCGCTGGTGTTAGAACCGGCGGCAGACATTCTGTGGGACTCCGGTGGCTGGGTGTTGGATGCCTCGGGATATGAAGAGCTGTATCCTACAACTGATGATGGCTGGAGCTATGTCAGAGCACAGGCAGCGATCGTCGTTGAGTCTGGAAACAGCCTGGCGCTACCTGAACGTGCGGAAGACAACGACGCCTGGATGATCTATTCAGAAGGATTGAGCGAAGCCGGTATCCTGGCAATGGAAGCCGCTGCAGCGCAAGATAAAGAAGCGTTTTTCCAGGCTGGTGCGCAACTGTACTCGGTTTGCACGGCATGCCATCAAGCATACAACCCCGACATTAATAATCGTTTCGATGAGAACCCGGCGGACTGGAAATAATGTTTGAGACATCCCCTAAATCTGTTTGGATCCGCAGTGTTGCTCTTATTGGATTATTACCAGTGCCTATAATTGCTGCAGCACATACCATCGAAGGATCTGATGCTAACTTCGTACAGGCTATAGATGGACCGGCAATTGGTCCCTTTATATATCTTGGTGCCAAACACATGGTTACTGGCTATGATCATCTACTCTTCCTGGTTGGTGTCATCTTCTTCCTGTATCGACCCAGACATGTTGTGCAATACGTAACACTATTTGCTATTGGTCATAGCATCACTTTGCTGTTGGGTGTATTAGCCGACCTGCAGGTTAACGCCTTTCTAATCGATGCCATCATTGGTCTGTCCATTGTTTATAAAGCTTTCGAAAACATGGATGGCTTCAAACGCGTGTTTGGCGTTGAACCGGATACCAAAGCCGCTGTATTTGTATTCGGTCTGTTTCACGGTCTTGGACTTGCCACCAAATTGCAGGAATTCACGTTGTCTAACAATGGACTGGTAACCAACATTGTTAGCTTTAACGTGGGTGTTGAAGTCGGTCAGATTCTCGCTCTGTCCGCCGTGTTTATTTTGCTGAGTATCTGGCGATCCAATCAGAGTTATCTCAAGCATGCATTCGCCACCAATACGGTTTTAATGACTGGTGGATTCTTACTGGCTGGGTTTCAGCTCAGTACCTATATGCTACAACCCCCTTATTAATTTTCATCTGAAAGAAGAGACAACTAAATCGTGCCACAACCGGACAGCACCCAAGCACCCTCGCCACGCAACATCCTTATCGCCACCAGTGTCGCCTTCGCCGTTGGAACAGTGGTTTTATTCACCGCCATTTTACCCGCTGAATTTGGTGTCGACCCCCTGGGCACTGGCAGACTGACCGGACTTACTGCACTTTCCACCGCTAACCCTCTTGAAGGAAAAGCTGAGCCCCACCGTTCTGATTACGTTGAATTTGAACTTGGACCATTTCAATCGGTGGAATACAAATACACCATGGACTTCGATTCGCCCATAGTATTCAGTTGGACTGCTGACGACGAAGTCTACTATGACATGCACGCCGAACCGGCTGGCCTCGGTGAGGAATATGCAGAGAGCTTTGACCAGGGAAATAGCAACCACCGTTCAGGTTCTTTTCATGCCCCTTTTAGCGGTATTCACGGATGGTTCTGGGAGAATCGTGGTTCAAGAACACTAACGGTACGATTACATGCCGCAGGTTACTTTGTTGACTCCACCGTGTTTCGCGATGGCGGAGACTACAGTCGGGTTATTGAGCCCGTTACTCGTTCAGTGCCCTGAACACGACGGCTCCGGCATGCCGGAGCTTCGTTAAAAAAATCCGGCTTCGCCATTTAGGATGGCCAAACTCTCCAGCCGGATTTTTCTTTTGCCTCACCCCGACACCCCTTGCTCGCTGCTCACCATCGCTCCCCTTCGCTTTATATCGGTTTTTGTGGGTTGATTTTGATACACTGAGTTTTCCACTATTCTCTCGTCGAGGGAGTCCCGGTGAATGTTTCTATACTTTTCCAGGCAATTCTCGGTCGCATTCGACTGGATTAAGAAGCAGGCTTGATTCAAGCCTCAAGACTTATTGACTTACTATTTAAGGAACCTCTGATTAATTACCTACGTTGTTATTGCTGCGTTAAAAATCATCTCAAAATGCGCATTTATGACCTATAAACTGCGCTTTTTCGCTGATTTTTGCCTTGCACTAACTACCTCGCAAACATTAATCAGAGGCTCCTTAAATGAATTGCTCCGATGTGCCGGTTGCGCTTATATCTGCTGTGGAAAAACGTATGAATATTCGTGAATACAAAGCCTCTGACCGGGAAGTATTGAAAGTCATTACTTTAAAAGCATGGAAACCGGTCTTCGAGGGTATGGAAAAAAGTATCAGCCCGAACATCTATGCAGTGTTCGTTCCAGACTGGCAAGCAGAACAAATCCGCTCGCTAAACACTGTGTGCGATGATGACAGCATTGACATGATAGTTGCTGAAATCGACAGGCAGATTGTTGGATTCTCTGCTGTCTCCTATCATCCAGAAGACTTTCTCGGCCAGGTTTACATGATCGGCGTCGATCCAGACATGCAACAACAGGGTGTTGGCACTGCACTCATGGAAGAGAGTCTAAAGATGATAAAGAATCAAGGCTTCTCCCTGGCAATGGTGGAAACCGGTGGCGACCCAGGCCATGCTTCCGCGAGGAAAACCTACGAAAGAATGGGTTTCGAAAAGTGCGAAGTTGCCAGATATCTCAAACGTATTTAATTTGAAATGGCGAAATTAATCTCTATCGCAGGGAAGCGGTCTTGAGCAATGAGCGAGACAGCATTATTTTCAGGCTGAGAAGCATACAAACAGTAAGTGATTCAGTCGGAAAATAATTTTAACGAAGCACTGCATGCTTGCAGCCATTGCGTTCACACAAAAAAGCCCGGTGTAAACCAGGCTTTTTTTGACACTGACACAGAACTAGTTGTTCTCGGTTGGATCAGATCCATCACGTGGAGCACCTGTACCTGAGCTTCCCATGAACAGTTTACGCCCATCTGGAAAAGTAATGTCACGGCCATTCGCACGGCAAGTTGGCTCGCACAGACGGTCTTTACTTTGATAACCAGTTACTACGATATCTGTACCCAACTGCAAAGAGTTACGGTTGATGCCGCGACGCAGCAACGTGTTTGGAGTACCACCTTCAACCATCCACGGACCTGGATCACGAGTGGACTCGGGGTCGTTGTTATCAAGATGGATCCAGGTGTGGGGGTTAATCCACTCAACACGAGTGATCGGACCACCAAGACGAACCGGCAGATTGGCATCAAACTCTGCCGAGAACGCGTGATGCGCTGTCGCTGGTTGTTTGATAGCAACTACTCCAATTGCGGTTACTGCGGCGAGAGCCAAAAGTTTTGCTTTCATAGATTTCCCCTGAATTCTTAAGATTCACTCTGAATCTTTAAGTGTTTTCCTAAATTTTCAATGAGTTTCAATAACTTACTTAGCGCTTAATTAAAACTTACACGACCTGGCACGCTGTCGAAAGTCGCTTGCTCCGAAATTCACTGCATTTTAACGAATCACCAGCAGAAATACCAAAAATCGGGCTTTCTGCTGGTTTCTTTACTCTGCGGCCGGTTTAGTTGCTCTGGGCTTCTTCCAACATTTGCTGCCGTAACCGCTGTTCAAATTCACCGCCTTTACGATACTGGCCGTACATCATTTCTTCCACGAACTCGACGCACTTGAACTGCGGTAACTCATAACCTTCTTCAAGACGACGGTATAGTGGCATGCTGATAGTCCAGGGACGCTCGAAGATATCAGGATCTTCCATGGTAGCGGAGTACATGATGACGTTATCGTCCACCATGTCGTAACGCTCGGTCACTTTCAGCTGATAGGTGTGGTAATTGCCAGCGCGATCAAACCAGGTGCGATCGTCCAGTCCTGTGACTTCCACTACCCAGGTATCCCCTTCCCAGTAGCCATAGGATTGACCCATCCATGAATCCAGCGGGGCTGGGCCAGGATCTTCCAGAAAGACATTACGCACAGAGCCGGCAAATGAGTAGGCTATGAAGAATGCGCTTTCACTTTGGAAAATCTGGAACGGATGGGGCATGTAAGTGGCACGTGGCACACCAGGCATATAACACTTAATCTCCGGATCATTTTCCAGCCAGTTCGCGGCGTTTTCATCACGACGCGCCAGGGCTTCTGGCTTATAAGGAATAGTGCCACCCTCTACCACACCAAAGCTGGCCGGGACTGAACCGACAGCACCCATCGCCACCACATCGGGATGCGGTACTGGCACAAAATCACCAGGCACTAATTGGTAAGCTGCTTTTGGTGGCGCAGGTTCCAAATTGTCATTGGCGTTCATCAGGGCCTGCCAGATGCCATTAAGGTCTGGCTTGCCGCTTGGTGTACGTGGAATGTCGCTACCTGCTTCCGCAGCTGCAGCTACTTGAGCTGGCTGGGAATCCGTTGATGTATCTGACGGCGAACACCCGACAAACAGTACTGCTATTGCAGTGAGCAGCCATTGAATTTTCATAGTAATACCTACTGTTTTTATACCTTCCTATAGCTTTCTATACTTTCTATCTATCTATAGCTTTCTATGTCTTCATATACCTTACTATACGATCTATAAGACCTATACGACTTATACGCTTTCAGGATTTACTCCCCCAAAGGAGCACCGAGTTAACCACCGGTGGCATTGACTGTCAAGAGATATGCCGTAGAAGCCTAGAATTTACGGGACTTTCAGCGAATCTGTTGATTTCAGACAGATCGTTTTTGAGGCATTATTTCGTCGCCTCAACCTGAGTCTGCCTGAGTTTTTCCCAAGCCTGTTAATCCGTATTTAGTCACCACTGGAATAAAGATAAAAAGGCAAAATGCACTGAGCACAGCAGCGGCAAAAAAAGATACCCCGGGAAAATAAATTGGCGCGTCAGGACCGGTAAATGCGGCAAATAGCTGAGTCATTAGCAAAGGTCCGATGATGGCAGTCATGCTGTTAACGCTGCTGAGCGCACCTTGCAGCTCACCCTGGGCATTCGCCGGTATCTGGCTGGTCATAATTGCCTGAAAAGCTGGTGTCACGAATCCAGAAATGGATGCCAGCGCAAGAAACGGATATAGCTGCCAGCCGCTCGTGACGAAACCATAACCGCAGAACCCGATGATAATTGCCAGCAGGCCAACGATACCTGCATTGAAAGCCCCTATCGCCGGGATTGCCCAACGGATCAAAAATGCCTGCACAAGAATCATGAACACACCGGCAAAACCGAGGGAAAGTCCGATCTGACTTTCGGACCAATCAAACTTCTCAATAGTGTAATAAGTCCAGGTACTGGGCAGAGACATGTGCCCGATCATATAAAGGAAGTAGACAAAGGCCAGGCCCATCACAATGGGATATTTTCTAACCTGCAACATGGCACCTATCGGATTGGCACGTCTTAATTCGAAAGAGCGTCGATTTTCAGGCTTTAAGGATTCTCCTAGTACGAAGTATCCGTAAATTACATTAAGTAATGCCAGGCCCGCTGCGGCAAAGAATGGAATGCGCTCGCCAAACTCGCCAAGAAAACCACCAATCACAGGCCCGAGAATAAAACCGCCACCGAATGCTGCGCCTATCATGCCAAATCGCTGCGCACGTTTTTCTTCTGGTGTTATGTCAGTGACGTAAGCATATGCGAGTGCAAACGTGGAGCTTGATACTCCTGCGATGACCCGTGCTACAAACAACCAGAACAATGTCGGTGTGCCTGCCATTAACAGGTAGTCTATCGCCAAGGCTGCCAGTGAAAATAACAAGACAGGACGTCGACCGTATTTGTCACCCAGATTACCGAGCACAGGCGCTGCAAAAAATTGCACCGCAGCATAAGTAAACATGAGATAGCCACCTATGCGTGATGCATCAGACAAAGGAACATCCGATAAACTGATTATGAGCTGCGGCATTACTGGTAAAACGATACCAAAGCTGATGGAGTCGATAAGCACTACCAGCACAATGAAATACAAGGCGTGTTTGTGTTGTATGATGTCTATGGCGGGCAAATCAGTAATCCTCGATCAAAGATAGAAAATCTTCATACTTACTTACCGCTCTTGCTGCGAGCCGTCTCGTCCGGATAACTGAAGATGATAGCAAACGGATGCCCCAGATGGGCATTCGGAATTTTCCTAACAGTTTCTTCCTGGTCTGTGCTTAATGGTTTGCTAACTACTGCTCGAAATTCGATAGCCTCCAGACCCTTCTGCACTGCCTGGAAACTATCTGGAATTAAGGGTACACACGCAATATCGAATAACTGATTAGGGTCTTGGGAAGCAGATTAACTGCTAATCTACTCCTAAGAAACCTCTGATTAATTACCCATTAATTACCTACGTTGTTATTGCTGCGTTAAAAATCAGCTCAAAATGCGCATTTATGCCCTATAAACTGCGCTTTTTCGCTGATTTTTGCCTTGCACTAACTGCCTCGCAAACATTAATCAGAAGCTCCCTGGATGGCCTCATCCACACATCTGGCTGGAGAGCCTATGACGGCTGGGTTGATGTCGGCTATGCCAAGCACTTCCGGGTTCATCAGAGTGACAACGAATTGGCGACAGGCCATACCCACATCAATGGCATCGAATCTTTTGGGGCGTATGCCAAATGACGTCTCAGTCAATTTAAGGGTGTGCCAAAACACACGTTTTATCTGCATAGGAAAGAAACTGAATACCGCTTCAATCACCGCAGAGACAACTTATACAAAGAACTCATCAAACTGCTAAGATTTCACCCAATCTAGCTAACCTGCTTCCTAAGACCCCTGATTATTAAAGAGCTGACATTAAAGAACTAACATTGAAGAACTACAGAAGCTTAACTTACTCTACTGTAAAAGCTTCTACATTGGATAACCCAGGAAGCGAACCTGACTCATCATAGGCCTCAATGGCAACATAAAATGCAGAGCCAGGCGGTAACTCATCCGAAATAGAAAGCTCAGAACCCATATCCAGAAAGCTAATCGGTTCCTGTTGAGGAAATGGTGCGTAGTAAAGTATATAACCAGTGGCACCAGCAACAGCAGTCCACTGAATATTCACCATAGTGCCATCAACAGTGATACTTAACTCAGAAGTATCCTCGCCACCTGCTCCCAGAGTAACGAAATTGGCATCACTCACGTGCTCTTGAATAAATCCTGCGAGTGCGGAAACACTGGCGTAAACAGTGGGCGCATCAGGATCACCACACGCCGGACTCGTTGGAGTACCACCAAAGCTTACAATTCCAACCTGAACGAAGTCATTTCCATTCGCCACCAGCATTGGGCCACCAGAATCACCCTGACAGGCATCGGCAGTACCTCCCTCCTCCACCGCTCCAGCACAAATCATGAAATCTGTGATGCCATCAGGGCCATCACCATAAATCATTTCACAATCAGAGCGGGAAACGATTTGCTGATTGGCGGTCAGTAGAACGTCAGATGGATTTATGCCTATATTCCCCATCTCCTCCACTTCTGTTGCACCCCAGCCCATAATTAAAGTTTGGGTACCTGCTTCCAAAACAGGATTTGCTGCGCTGAGAAGTTGCACGGGTTGCAGGCTTACAGCCGCTGTCAGCTCTATCAAGGCGATGTCTTTGTCATAGGGATTGCCACTGCTTACCGGATCATCAGGATTAAAATTATAGTCCGGGTGAACGATAATGCGGCCAGTCTGACCAATCTCCGCATCACTGGCCAGCGGGCTCGTAGTATCTGAATTAAGCACAACGGTGGATTCAGTAGCAGCTAAAATATCTACTCCATCTCCGAATACGTTTAAAAAACAATGTGCAGCGGTCAGTACCCAGGTCTCTGAAATTAAACTGGCTCCGCAATACTGCTCCCCAAAAATATCAGCCAAAAACACCATCCAGGGGTATGTGCTCACTGACGCTTCAGTACCATTAATGATTGGTGAAACATCCTGGGGCAGGTTTGTATCCGTTGCCGTTTCTATTGCTAAGGCATTGAGAAAGGAAAATGCCATGGCGAGTGACAGCAGTAATTGCCCAATTTTTTTAATCATATTTTTCCCCGTTTTATTGTGTGACCCATCTCTTAGCTCTGGAGAGAAGCTAACCGCTCATCATCCGATTCTTCGGAAATATCTAAGTAACCTCTGATTAATTACCTAAGTTGTTATTGCTGCGTTAAAAATCAGCTCAAAATGCGCATTTATGACCTATAAACTGCGCTTTTTCGCTGATTTTTGTCTTGCACTAACTGCCTCGCAAACATTAATCAGAGGCTCCTTAAAAAGTGGCGACGACAAATAATGTTCGCCTGTATCGGGAAGCATCACAAAAAAATGCTATTGGCAGGCGCATTTTTTGCAGCACGCAATGCAGCAGCCATGGTGCCCCCCGGCGGAAATACCGCAAAAAACCCTCTTTCAACACCAGTCGTTTCGACGTTGCTATTGCCTCATCATCACTGATTTGTTCAATCTGACCAGCAACGGATTTTTCCAGAATAGCGGGAATACAGTCCGGCGTCCAACCTTGAACCTTGTGCAAATTCCGGTCATTTCCCCATAGCAAAGCTGCAGATTCTGGCTCGACAGCAATCACTGTCAGCGCTGGTCTGGCAAGTTTGAGAACCTGACTTGCACCAGTCATAGTGCCAGCAGTGCCCCATCCCGTTACAAAATAATCTAAGGAACCTCTGATTAATTACCTATGTTGTTTATTGCTGCGCTAAAAATCAGCTCAAAATGCGCATTTATGCCCTATAAACTGCGCTTTTTCGCTGATTTTTGTCTTGCACTAACTGCCTCACAAACATTAATCAGAGGCTCCCTAATTTCCTGCCAGCAAAGTCCTGCAGAATTTCAGGGCCTGTTGTATTGCGCTGATAAGCTTGATTAGCACAAATCTCAAACTGGCGCGCAAAAAACCAACCATGTTGTTCAGCGAGTTCTTCAGCGCGACGTACCATTCCCGAACCTTTTTCAGCAGCCAGGGGCCAGTATCATTTTTGCGCCCAGGCGACTTCATAATCTTCCTTCTTCCTTAGAGAAAATTTCTACTATGGTAGCAACGAAGGGATAACCCTTCGCTGCGCATACTACTGCCAGGGCTCCTGTGTTACCCGATGTAGCCCCTGCCACGATTTGCCCAGGTGTTAAGGCACCCGATTTTTCAGCATCCTCAATGATTGCGATAGCCAGATGATCTTTGACTGATGCCAATGGATTGAAGGCTTCAACTTTGGCATAGGCATTTTAGCTGGCGAGAGAATGCGTTGCAGTTTCACGACAGGCGTATTGCCAATAATTTCAAGAATATTGTTGTAGATCATCGCTTCACCCTTTCAGTAAGCTTTTAATTTCTATTCCACAGTCCAGGTATGACCACTATGGAGCAGATCTGTTAATAATCCTGGCACCTGTCTGGCAGCAGTCAATTGACCTTGCACATCGTCTATGAAAGAAGGCTTCTGTTCACGATACAGAATGCCGACAGCAACGGGAAAATCTGGACCTTGCATGGCTGCCAGTAATTGAGCCTGTACTTTATTGGTTTCGTCATGCACCAGCAGGTTGTTTTCGTTATCTGCGACAGCGACTACTTCCAGTTGCAGGGATTGCCGGTTGAGAGCAATACCTTTCTCCTTGTCAGCGCCAAACACTACAGGCTCGCCATGTGTTACTTCTACCCGGAAATCCGGTGCGACTTTTTTATCTTTTACCTGCTCAAACACACCGTCGTTATAAATAGGACAGTTTTGCAGGATTTCTATAAATGCTGTGCCTTTGTGACAGTGGCCGCCTTTTACTATCGCTGAAAGATGTTTCGCTTCAGTATCGATGGATCGCGCGATAAATGTGGCCTCAGCACCCAATGCTACAGAACAGGGAGACAACGGAAGATCGATGGAGCCTGTGGGCGTGGAAGGCGATCGCGTACCTTGTTGTGAAGTCGGAGAATATTGCCCTTTAGTAAGCCCGTAAATCTCATTGTTAAACAGCAGAATCTGCATATCCACATTCCTGCGTAATGCATGGAGCATGTGATTGCCGCCAATACTGAAGCCATCTCCATCACCAGTGATAACCCAGACATCCAATTCTGGATTAGCGAGTTTTACTCCGGTTGCAATGGCCGGTGCACGTCCGTGAATTGTATGAAACCCAAACGTGTTCATGTAATAAGGGAAGCGGGAAGAACAGCCAATACCCGAAACGAATACTTGATTCTCTCTAGGGCGGTCAAGATCAGGCATCAACTTCTGGATAGTTTTCAGAATGGCGTAATCTCCACACCCCGGGCACCAGCGCACCTCCTGATCGGAAGCAAAGTCTTTTAAGCTAAGTTTAGGCAGTGGCTGATTCATGGGTTTCCGTCTATCTCCCGCACCCCCGCACTTTCTGATGAATAGCAGCCAGTATTTCACCAATTTTGAAAGGCTGCCCTGCCACTTTATTCAGGCCATCAGCATCCAGTAAATATTCCGAGCGCAGCAATCGCACAAACTGTCCGGTATTCATTTCAGGCACCAGAACAGCATCGTAACGTGATAACAACTCACCCAGATTTTTTGGCAACGGAGAGAGATAACGCACATGAATGTGCGCAACATCCAGATTTTCCTGACGAGCGCGTTTAACTGCCTGGTGAATTGCGCCAAAAGTTGAACCCCATCCCACTACTGCAAGTTTGCCGGACTCATTGCCCAGACAAACATCCTGCACAGCAATGTCATTAGCAATACCTTCTACTTTCGCTTTGCGTAAGTCGGTCATCTTTTGATGATTGGCAGGGTCATAAGAAATGTCGCCGGTTTCAAAACTGCGTTCAATTCCACCAATGCGATGTTCTAATCCAGCAGTACCGGGTTTCGGCCAAACCCTGGCCAGGGTTGTCTCATCTCTTAAGGAAGGTTTGAATCCTTCCGTTTCCTGATGATGCTTAACAGGAAACGGCTCCAGGGAAGATGGATCCGGAATTTTCCATGGCTCCGCAGCATTTGCGAGATAACCATCTGACAATAACATCACCGGAGTCATGTATTTTGTAGCGAGTCGCACAGCTTCAATGGCAACCTCATAACAATCAGTAGAGCTGGAAGCGGCAATAACTGGCATCGGTGTATCACCATGACGGCCATAGAGCGCCATACTCAGATCGGACTGTTCGGTTTTAGTCGGTAATCCGGTAGAGGGCCCGCCACGCTGGGTATTCACAATAACTAATGGCAATTCAGCCGCTACACCCAGGGCCATGCCTTCAGCTTTAAGTGCGATACCCGGCCCTGCACTTGATGTCACACCCAATGATCCTGCAAAGGATGCACCCATGGCTGCACAGACTGCAGCGATCTCATCTTCTGCCTGAAACGTGTTTACTCGAAACTGTTTTTGATTGGCCAACTCGTGCAACAAATTTGATGCAGGCGTGATCGGATAGGAGGCAAACAGCATGTCAATGTCTGCTAATTCAGTGCCAGTGATCAATCCCCAGGCTAATGCGGTCGTACCTGTAATGTTTCTATAGGTGCCAGGTGCAACTTGTGCTTTCGGTACTTTGTATACGTGAATGCCGGCTGGTAGCTCAGCAGTTTCACCATAAGCATGTCCTGCATTCAACGCTGCAATATTTGCATCAGCAATATCAGGTTTGCTGGCAAACTTGGCTTGCAGACTTTCTATAGTGGGCTTACGGTCTCGATCAAAAAGCCACATTACCAATCCAAGCGTCCACATATTCTTACAGCGCAATCCATCTTTATGGCTTAAACCAAATGGCTCTACTGCAGTGAGAACTTGCTGGGAAATATCGATACTAAGTACGCAGTGTCCATCAAGAGAACCATTATCTAATGGGTTTTCTTCATATTTGGCCTTAGCGAGGTTTTTTGCCGTAAACGCCCCGCTGTCAACTATAAGCAATCCGCCTTCGACGAGGTTGTGTAAATTAGTCACCAATGCAGCAGGATTCATCGCTACCAGCACGTCCAACTCATCTCCTGCCGTGGTGACATCCTCTGCCCCAAAATAAATCTGAAAAGCAGATACACCGAATGTAGCCCCCACCGGCGCCCGAATTTCTGCCGGAAAATCAGGAAAAGTCGACAGATCATTGCCGTAGAGTGCAGTGGCCTGCGTAAAACTGGATCCAGTTAGCTGCATACCATCACCGGAATCACCAGCAAAACGCACCACTACATCCACAACTTCCTTTTCGTCGAGGTGATGCTCATCCAGCTTTTCTTCAGCGAGTTCCATAGTTAGTAATCCGACTTTTGCTGCTTGTCAGTTAGATCAGGGGGCAGGATTCTAACAGAAACTCTCAATGGGGTCTTAAACAATAGGGTCTTAAAAACCCCATTTTCCTCAGGGCAATCGACTGAATGAATTTTCGTGCGCACTTCCAGTACAAAAAGTGAACAAGTGGCACTCCCTCACTAACCTGAGTCCGAAAATCATAAACTTCTGCCCATCTTCAATGCAGCAGAGGCGCTCACTCGACCGCCCTGCCTTTTTTCCTTAATCAATACAGACATTGATACCCAACCCACAGACACTGCTAATCAAAACGCCATTATAGGTAACATGCAGTACCTGCACTCCCATCTATTGGCTGAAAATTCTGAAATCAGTGTTTAGGAAAATCAAAGCGACCAAGATCGCATAAGTATCGCCTTCAATTAGGGAACCTCTGATTAATTACCTATTAATTACCTACGTTGTTATTGCTGCGTTAAAAATCAGCTCAAAATGCGCATTTATGACCTATAAACTGCGCTTTTTCGCTGATTTTTGCCTTGCACTCACTGCCTCGCAAACATTAATCAGAAGCTCCCTAGGTGGCTCACAGCCCACGTATCAACACAGGTTGACCGACTCTCCTCAAGCATGTTTTCGTTCTCGTCAATTGGCTGTCACACAAGCGATATAAAAATTTGTTAACTTACGCTCTTAGAGTGATCAGTGATCAGCAATGACATGAAACATCCCCGCCAACTGCTGCTGCATACAATCAACATCTTTCTGTTGTCAGGCTGCCTGTCAGGATCAACACCTGATAGCGGTATACAGCAGGTAACAATCCTGTATACCAATGATGAGCATGGCTGGATGCAGGGTATGCAGGCCGGTCAGGGAGCCGCAAATCTCTATGCCTATTGGCAGGAAAGAGAAGGTTATTCTAAAGATGGACCATTTCTAATTTTAAGCGGGGGTGATAACTGGACTGGCCCAGCCATATCAACCTGGACTCAGGGAGAAAGTATGGTCGAAGTCATGAATGCCATGAATTACGACGCCACAGCGGTCGGCAACCATGAATTTGATTTCGGCCTGGACGTTATTCGGCAACGCACTTTGCAAGCACGCTATCCTCATCTAAGCGCCAACACCAGATGGCGCGACAGCGGAGAAATTCCAGAAGAGCTGGGCATTCTTCCCTACACAGTCAAAACCGTAAGCGACGTGCGCTTCGGCATCATCGGACTCACAACCACTGGCACACGAGTCGCCGCAAACCCCACCTATATCGCCGATCTGGTGTTTCTTGATTACGAGCAAGCGCTGCGAGAAACTTTTCCCCATGTGCAGAAGCACAATCCCGACATCATCGTAGTCATATCCCATGTTTGCGTTAGCGAATTGGAACCATTGATTCGAAACACACAGGATTTAGATATTGCCATGATGGGTGCTGGCCACTGTAATGAACTGATCGCTGAACAAATCGGTAACACTGTGCTTTTAGGTGGCGGATATCACTTTACCTCCTACGCCACCATTAAATTCGATTTTGATACGGCGACTAAACGTTTGCTGCGGACTCGTTTCAGAACCAACAGGTATATTCATGAGGACCAGGATTCGGCAATTGCAGCAATTGTTAACTCACGGGCTGGTGAAATGGATGGCATCCTTTCCGAGGAGGTGGCTTTTTTCGCAGCACCGTTAGGCAGGATAGATGAAAAACTGGAACAACTGGTCGTTAACTCATGGCTGGAATTCGACCCAACAGCTGATGTTGCCATCACAAATGCAGGAGGAATTCGAACAGACCTTCCAGCCGGTAAAATTGATGTGAATACCATTGTGAGTTTGCTGCCATTTGACAACACCATCATCGCCGCAGAAGTCAGCGGCAGGACATTGCTACAAGCACTGGAAGAAGGCAGCCAACCTGTATCGGGCGGCCTGGGTCACATTAGAGGCCAGTGGATCGTAAGTAAAAGTGGTCAGCCATTGCTAAAAGACCGGCTATATCGCGTTCTGCTCAATAGCTTTATGTACGCAGGAGGTGATGGCTTTGGTGCCATCGCCGAAGAAGATCCTGATGCCTTTGACACCGGTGTGAACTATAGACAACCATTCATCGATTGGCTGCAAGCGAAAGACAGTTCAGCCAGTAATCCTCTGCGTTTTTAATAAGGCGACCTTTCGATTAAGCCAATCGAGCATTACCCGGTTCACTTCTTCAGGTTTTTCCTGTTGCGTCCAGTGACCGCTGCCAGCAACGGTGTACTTTTCCAGATCAGGAATAAAATCTTCCATACCATTAGCTGAGCTGGGTGGCAGAATGACATCGTGTTCAGCGCCTATATATAAGCAAGGCACTTCAATACGCTCTGCCGCGCTGGCTAATATGGGACCCAGGCGTGGTATGGCTCGGTACCAATTAAGCCCACCGGTAAATCCTGTCGCCTCATAAGTATCGGTGAAATACTGCATCACCTCCTCTGGCATAAACGGCTCACCAGGAAGGTTCTCTCTTTCCAGCATTGCCAGTAAATTCATCTGGCACTCGGGAGAATCAGATGGAAAGTTTTTAAACGCTTCCGCATGCCAGATGCCAGCGCCACCGCGACTTAAAAAGAAGTCGAAGGTCTTGCGCACATCGGCTGACAATGCCGCCTCAGCCACACCGGGAGGCATAAAAGTTGCCACGTAATAATTTGGCGACATGACAATATCATTGGGTTGCGCATCTCCGGCTGGAGGCAATCCTGCCGGGCGCGCAGCCGCCGTGTTCAAGCCGATAATGCCCAAACAATGTTCCGGATAGAGTCGCCCCATAGCCCAGACAACGGCTCCGCCCCAGTCATGACCACAGAACACAGCTTTCTCGATGCCTTTGACATCCAGCATACCTGCCAAATCATCGCAAAAATCTGCATGTCATACTGAGCAGGATCATCAGGTCCGCCGGTCAGGCCATACCCTCTCTGATCTGGCGCAATGCCATGAAAATCTGCCGCCGCAACTGCATCTAATTGACTACGCCAACTGAAAGCGAGTTCAGGAAATCCATGACAGAAAACTACAGCAGGTCCACTGCCTTTTTCATAAATCGCCATGGAGATACCGTTGGTATTAACGAAACTGGGTGCGGGCATCATGGGAGCCGGTCTGACACCAGCGGTTTGCCCAAAGACTGTCGAGACAACGCCAGATGATATGGTAAAGGAAGTGACGCCTGCCTGTTTGATGAAACGGCGACGAGATGGGTCAGGACCAGTTGATTTAGGGAACCTCTGATTAATTACCTGCGTTGTTATTGCTGCGTTAAAAATCAGCTCAAAATGCGCATTTATGACTTATACACTGCGCTTTTTCGCTGATTTTTGCCTTGCACTAACTGCCTCGCAAACATTAATCAGAGGCTCCCTAATGAGATGGAGACATCGATTATTGTCTGAGCCTGAACCTGCAAACTCAGCAATACCGAAAAAACTGATACAAATACACTGAGACAGATACTATGCGGCGCAACTTCTTAAACGCTAACAGCGGCATGAACTCTCTTTCCTCAATTTCCTCAATAAAAAAGGTGCCAGGTGGTATCACCCGACACCTTCTTTATAGTAAGTGTTTATACGTGACTAATCAGGGAATCAGTCTAGGAATGAACTTGGTTACCCCTCGAATAGGACCGACTTCGCCAGCATAAACATTCCCCGCACCATCCACGGTAACCCCTTCGCCCATGGAGCCTACGCCACCCATACCCGAGGAACGTTCAGGTGATATGTGCTCAGGCACGAAGAAGAAGACTTCACCGGTCCGCGCACTTCCAACTCGCAACCCTTTCCTCCAACCACCAGGGTTGTAGTTAGGGTCTGATTCTGAGTCGATGGCATATAGCCAGTCATTACTCTTGTCGATAAAGATTCCACTGTTGCGGCTGAATTGATACCAGGTATCCAGATGCTCGCCTTCCTGAGTGAAAATCTGAATGCGATTGTTACCCCTGTCCGCAACAAACAAACGCCCTTGAGAATCCATGGCCAATGAATGAGGCGCTCTGAACTGTCCATCTTCCTGCCCCCACTCGCCAAAGTGGCCAACATAAGTGCCATCAGGCTCCCAAATCGTGATGCGACTTTTTGCATCAGGACCAGGTTCACTTTGAAATTGCGCGCTGTGCGTTTCGCCAATGAAAATACGTCCGTTGGGGGCCACTAATACGTCATTGGGCTCAGTGAGGTGAGTTGGTGGATCACCCATCTCACCTGGCGTGCCAATCACCATCAGCAACTCACCCGCCGGGCTGAATTTTAAAACTGCACTGCCGTGATTGCGCGAAGCAGGATTGGCTTCTGCTTCTGCATTGTTCGCTAACCGCGCATCAGCTACCCAGATATTACCTTCCACATCAACGTCTATTCCATGAGGCCATATGATTTGTCCAGCGCCTAAAGATGCGACGACTCTGCCTGTAGGATCGAGCTTCACAATGGGAGCTACCTCTGGAAACAGCGCACAGGAATTTACACCGCAGCGATCCCCAGCCCAGACATGAACACCATCGATATCAACATTGATAGCACTGACCGAACCCCAGTTTCGCCCATCAGGAAGCGTCCCGAAATCTCTTTGCGTTTCGTAAGGATTAGGCAGGTGATTAATTGGCTGCTGCCCCGCATGGGCAGCAGGAGAAATCGCTCCCGGTTGAGCATTACTCGCCGTGGAAAAAACCATACATAAAAGTGCGAGAGCACTTAATGCATCGATACGTTGAATAACTTGATGGAGGCTTGGCGTATGCAACATCATTATTGGACCTCTCCCTTTTGTCTTTAATTCTTTAGTATTAAGGAGCCTCTGATTAATGTTTGCTAGGCAGTTAGTGCAAGGCAAAAATCAGCGAAAAAGCGCAGTTTATAGATCATAAATGCGCATTTTGAGCTGGTTTTTAACGCAGCAATAACAACGCAGGTAATTAATCAGAGGTCCCTCAATATTAATATTGAATAGTAGTATTGCACAGTGCAGCGGGCTGCAATGGGGTAATGAAAATGGACTGTCGGCCATGGCTTGTCAAGCGATCACTGGCCCGCAATACCTATTGGTTAATGTATAACATTTTCGATTTTCGTTACGATCCTTGTTAGCAGGACTCACTGGAACGATGGAATGAATTCTGAGAAGCCTGGACTCTGGCACACTCGCTGTTTATGCTTCGCCCGCATTAAGACAAAGGCCAGCCCCTGCCTGGAAATTAAACAGGGCAGAATTGGAAATTTTTGATGCTACGAGCAGCAATAAACTGGATATTCTCTATCAGCATTGTAATGGGATTGCTGCTGATTGCGATGTTGCTGGCTGAATCGGTTCCTAATGCCGGTGGTGTCCCCCACCCTGTGCATCCGGGTATGCAGATAGGAGAGGATGGGGCGGCGAGACTTGAGCACATCGGAACTTTCGCATTTTTGTTTCAGAGCCTGCTCCTGCTCCTTGTCGTTTGCCTCTCTATACTGGGAGTCACTGATCGGAATCGCAGCCCGCAACTGCTCGCCTGTATGGGTGCCAGCTATGCATTCATGCTGTTTGCCTGGTGGCAGATGTATTACGGCCATCAAGAATACCTGACAACAGGAGAAACCGATTACTTCATGGGGTTCCCAACAGCCACTGCCTGGCAGGTATATGGTACCTGGTCAGGTGCTATTCCACTGATTCTGATTTACACGCTTGGCTTCAGAAAATTCATATACACAGTCGAAGACGAAGCAGCTTTTAACGCCTTATTGGAAGAAACCCGTTCTGATAAATCCGCACCAGAGGAATCTTTCTAGCGGCATGGAAGCTTATCGTCAGGAAATAATTGTTGGCGCAGTAATCATTTACATGGCCTGCTGTGTGTTTACAGGCCTATGGGCCATGAAGCGCACACAGAGCAGCAGCGATTTTTTTATCGCGGGCCGCGGCCTGGGCCCTATCGTTGTGGCCTTAGCCTTATTCTCCAGCACACTCAGCGGCTTTGGTTTCGTCGGCGGACCCGGGTTGGTTTACTCCATTGGTGTTAGTTCATTCTGGATGGTGGTCATCTCTTCCACCGGCTATGCCATTGGCTTCTTTCTTGTTGCGAAACGCATCCGCATGATTGCTGAATTGCGGGACTGCCTGTCACTTCCCGATGTCGCCGCTGCACGGTACAACAGCGAAGCAGTGCGATTGCTCATTGCCATCACAATTGTTCTTGGTGTGATGGGTTATCTTGCAACCCAGATTCTAGCGATGGCGGTTGTCATGCAAGCGATTCTTTCCAGCACAGAAATGTTTGCCAATATCGGGCTCGTCACCTGCGTCATGATTTCGTCTGCCGTTCTCATTTTCTATTGCGTAACAGGCGGTATCATTGCATCGGTTTACACTGATGTCGTGCAAGGCGCTATCATGATGATTGCAGGCAGCCTGATCTTATTTACGGCCATGTCGGTATTTGATGGTGGTATTCAAGAAGCCACGTCTGTGATACTCGCCGATGACAGCGAAGCAATCATGCCTTTTGGCACCGCAGGAATTATGGCCTCTCTGGGCTGGTTTTTTGTTTTTGGCCTGGGGCTGGCAGGGCAACCCCATTTGATTACCAAGATGATGATGAATAAAAACATGGCCGATAATCGCTCGATCCTGCCCATGTCTTTGTTCGGTTATGTCATGGCCGCCTTGCTTTGGATTTCCATCGGTATCGTTATGCGAGCCGCTGTAATAGACGGCGTTATTCCATCACTCACATTGCCTGATGACGCAGCTTCGGTATTTCTCTCCGTGTTTGCCAATCCCCTGTTAGCGGGCATCGTGTTCGCCGGATTATTTGCTGCCATCATGTCCACCTCAGATGCTTTTCTTAACATTGGCACTGCAGCCATCATTCATGACATTCCTAAGGCTGTGCGAGGTCGCTCACTGGACAACGAATTGTTCTGGGCGCGCGTGATTACTGTCGTTCTTGCTTTCGTGGCAGCGGGATTTGCACTCTATTCACACTTCAGCGATGCCACATTAGTTGCTCTGCTGGGCGCTTTTGGATGGGGAACATTCGCCGCTTCAATATTTCCAGTAGTGGCTGTGGGATTAAACTGGCGAGGAGCCACTGTAGCAGGCGCAGTGACAGCAATTACCGCAGCTCTGACCATCAACTTCGTTGTGCAGTTGGCAGGAATTGTTCTACCTTATGGAATCAGTGGGCCATTAGTCGCGTTTATCACGTCCATGGTGCTTTTCGTTGGCATATCCATGGTGACCCGTAAGCCAGATTTACCATCTGACATAGATCGCGTATTGGATATCTAGAAGCTGGTTAATTTTAACCAGGCCCACTTGATTCGAACTACTCTGATGAATCAGGAGATCGCCTTCTTCGGTAACCCAGGTATGTCGAATAATGCCCACACCGGAAGGTATTGCCCAACTCTGAAATGATTCAACCTCTGGATTAAAACGCGCTAAAGCATCAGGTCGCATATCCGATTTGGTGTACCAGATCACATCATCAATCCGCCATGGAATATGGATAAGAACTCGCCACCTGGCCACCTGGGGAGTGCCATTATGTGATCTCTCCTGTCGCTGGATTAAGACGACCAATCCTGCTCATTGTGGAATTGACGTGCCACACGACACCATTGCTATCTAAGG
Source organism: uncultured Pseudohongiella sp. (assembly GCA_965198435.1). Classification (GTDB taxonomy): domain Bacteria; phylum Pseudomonadota; class Gammaproteobacteria; order Pseudomonadales; family Pseudohongiellaceae; genus UBA9145. The sequence goes on from OZ240664.1 coordinate 2,791,968, forward strand.
AGCCTCTGATTAATGTTTGCGAGGCAGTTAGTGCAAGGCAAAAGTCGGGCCAAACACTTCACCTGACTGCGAATCCATCATGCCACGCACTTCAGTCTAATGCAGACCGAAGTCGTCAGCCATAATTTTTAGCATCGCCATAGATTTGAAACGTTCTTCGGCAACCATTTTAGCAAGCTATCGCAAACAACTATTCAGGACGATTCTGACTGGTCTACGAACTCTGGCAGGGCCTTCATCACTTTCATGAGTAATAAGATTCACGAGCTGAGATTTATCCGCTGCTTGCCAAAGCCAGATCGCGCCTGGTTCAGGATTAGTCTCTTCACACCACGCCTGAAAAGCTTCCACCATCGCTGGGTAACGCTCATTGAGTTTACGTCCCAGGCCCCCAGGCCATAGATCATTGGATCACCTGCTCCAACATCGTTAACGATGACCTGAGTGCGAGTAAGAAGAATGTCCCTGTCTCCGTCACCTTCTCCTCCCCTTCCCCCCTTCCCATTTCCATTTCCATTTCCCCTTACCTTTCCGCCCCGTAAATCGTCTCACTCTCCGGCAAAAGCCTATCAACAAACAGACTGTAACGACTTTGTGTTGGTGACTAAACCAGACAGTGAAATGGTCAGGCAGCCTGGCGAACTGAATCAATATTCAGCACATGAACCAATTCTGAAAGGCTTTTAATGTTATGTGCCGCTACAAAATCATCCACATAGGGCAGCATGGCCTGAACACCACTGGCCTTGGGTTGAAAATCATCATATCTCAACAGTGGGTTCAACCACACCAGACGTTTACAGGATCGCGAAAGACGATCCATTTCCTGCCGCAAGCCAGCTCCTTCATCACGATCCAGGCCATCCGTCATCAGCAAGGTAATAGCACCTTGACTCAATACTCGGCGTGACCAATTTCGATTGAATTGAGACAAACAGTTTCCGATGCGCGTACCGCCCGACCAATCCTGGACCGCATTGGCCGTTTTTGTTATCGCCATATCCACATCGCGATAAGCAAGATAGCGTGAAATATTTGATAGCCTGGTTCCAAAGACAAAACTGAACACACGGTCGCGATCATTTGTAACTGCATGCATAAAATGCAGAAACATGCGGGAATACTGACTCATAGACCCGCTTATATCACACAAAACAACAAGTGCAGGCAGTCGGGTAAGACGCTGTTTAAACTGCAAAGGGATACAGTCGCTCTGACGCCGTGCTGACTGCATGGTTTTACGCATATCAACTGTGCCATCACTGCCGCCTGAAAGATAACGTCGCGTTTTAATTTCCTGTAGCGGTAATGCCAGCTTGCCGATCATCTGTTTAGCGGCAGCAATTTCATCAGCAGACATTTGTTCGAAATCTTTTTCTCTAAGAATTTCAGCTCCCGAATAAGTGAACGAAGCATCAAATTCGATGGTTTGTTCACTGATGTCTTTGGCTTCAGGCTTCTGATTTTGTATGGCCTCACTAAGCCGCCTTAAAAGCTGATCCGGTTGGCGTTCTGGTACCTGTATGGTGGGCAATATTGCACCAAGCATACGTTCCATGAGTTTGGGATTACGCCAGAATAATTCGAAGGCTTGATCAAATACTGCGTGTTGATCGTGACGCGTGGTAAAAACTGCTTTTAAGCAGGCATGAAAATCTTTTCTGGAGTGTATACCAACCAGATTTACCGCCTCAGAAGCACGCAACACACTTCCGGTGCCAATCGGCAAACCCACAGTACGAAGAAGGCGGGCAAAAGTCAGCAAGTTTTCGGTTAACTTCCCTGCTGCTTCAGGAGTTGGCAAGCCGCTCTCCCGATGCCTGCATTTTCACTGCTTCTAAAATTCGATTGGCTTCACTGCCGCGAATTTGTGCAATGTCATCCTGGTACTTTAACAAGGCACCCAAGGTGTCATCAATGAGCGCACGATCCAGTGCAACTTGATTCAACTGAACCAGCGCCTCGGCCCAATCCAGCGTTTCAGCTATGCCTGGCTGCTTAAATAAGTCCGCATTGCGAAGTGTTTGTACGAACGCAACCAATTCTTCGCTCAATTGATTCGCCATGTCCGGCATCTTTCTATTTACGATTGCCAACTCCCTTTCGGCGTCAGGATAATCTACCCAATGGTACAGGCAGCGCCGCTTGAGCGCGTCGTGAATCTCCCGCGTCCGGTTAGAAGTAATAATAACCAAAGGTGGTTGATCGGTCTTAACAGTGCCTATCTCAGGTATTGTGATCTGAAAGTCTGACAATATCTCCAGCAGGAAAGCTTCAAACGGCTCATCGGTTCTATCTAACTCATCAATCAACAATACCGGCGACCCAGATTCTTCTGCCCGCAGTGCTTGCAGCAGTGGTCGCTCAATCAAAAAATCAGAAGCAAAAATATCTTTTGCGAGTGATTCTTTATCCGCATTGCCTGCAGCCTCCGATAATCGAATCTCCATCATTTGACGCGGGTAATTCCATTCATACACCGCCGAAGAAACATCCAATCCTTCATAGCATTGCAATCGAACCAGTTTTCTTCCCAAAGCGTTGGATAAAACCTTGGCTATTTCTGTCTTACCTACACCTGCCTCTCCTTCCAGGAATAATGGTTTGCCCATCTGTAAAGACAAAAAGAGTGTCGTCGCCAGCGACCGGTCAGCTAAATAATCATGCTGACCCAGCAACGCCAGGGTGCTATCAATATTTTTTGGCAAATCAGCCACAGTCTCTTAGTATCTTCTAAGCGCAGGCATCTACTGCGCGCTTAGCCATGATCTTCACCAGATGTGCGCGATACTCAGCACTGGCATGAATATCACTGTTCATTTCATCCACCGGTATATCCACGCCATCAACAACAGCCGAATTAAGCGCACCCCCCAATGCTTCTTCAATTCGCACTGCGCGATGAGCGCATGGTGTCGCACCGGTAACACCAACCCGTACATCGCTTCCTGTTTTCGCCACGAACACACCTGCGATAGCATATCGAGAAGCTGGGTTTTCGAACTTCATATAAGCCGCAGCTTCTGGCACAGGAAAACTCACCGATATGATAACTTCGTTGTCATTCAAAGCAGTTTCAAACATGCCGGTAAAAAAATCATCACCGGAGATTTCTCGCTGATTGGTTTTTACTGTTGCACCCAAAGCGATAACTGCCGCTGGGTAATCTGCCGCAGGATCATTATTCGCTATGGATCCGCCAATGGTGCCGCGATTACGAACCGCTGGATCACCGATGTTGCCAGCCAATTTTGCCAGTGCGGGTATTGCATTTTGCATATCTGACGAAGCTGCCACTTCCGCATGTGGAGTCATAGCGCCAATTGTCACAGTATTGCCGACTATCGAAATTCCTCTCAATTCAGCAACACCACTAAGATCAACGATATCCGATGGACTGGCCAATCGATGCTTCATCGTAGGCAGCATTGTCTGCCCCCCGGCTAATAGTTTTCCGTCCTCAGCATTTCGTAATGCCTCTACAGCCGCTGCCACACTGTTTACTTTCTGATAACTAAATTTGTACATTGTATTTTCTCCTATGCGGCAGATTGTGCAGCACGCCACACATTTTCTGGTGTTGCAGGCATGTCCAGGTGTTTCACACCAAGGGCATTAGTAATGGCATTGATCACTGCCGGAGGCGCACCTATTGCACCCGCTTCACCACACCCTTTAACACCCAGAGGGTTGTCAGGAGGGTTGGTCGGCGCGTAGTCCACGTCAAAGCCTGGCAAATTATCCGCACGTGGCATTGCATAATCCATGAAGGAAGCAGTAATAAGCTGGCCGTCATCATCATAATGACAACCCTCTAACATAGCCTGGCCTACTCCATGAGCAATACCGCCATGCACCTGGCCTTCCACAATCATTGGATTGATCAATTTGCCAAAGTCATCCACTGCAGAATACTTCACGATTTCTACAATACCAGTCTCGGGGTCCACTTCTACTTCACAGATATGCGTACCAGCAGGGAATGAAAAGTTTGTTGGGTCGAAGAATGCGTTCTCATCAAAACCTGGCTCGACACCTTCCGGATAAGAATGGGGCACATACGCGTTAAATGCCACTTCACCAATCGACATTGCCCTATCGGTTCCGGCAACAGAAAAACTCCCATCGGCAAACTCGATATCACCCTCGGCGGCTTCCAACGCATGAGCAGCTATCTTTTTGCCTTTGGCAATAAGCTTTTCACAAGCCTTAGCGATTGCAACTCCACCCACTGCTAACGATCTTGACCCATAAGTTCCCATGCCAAATTGAGTCTTCGCCGTATCGCCATGAATGACTTCAATGTTTTCAATAGGAACACCTAATTGATCGCACACCAATTGCGCGAAGGTGGTTTCGTGTCCCTGCCCATGTGAGTGAGTGCCAGTAAATACCTGCACATTACCCGTTGGATTAAAGCGAACCTGTGCGCTTTCCCACAGCCCAACGCCACCCCCTAACTGCCCGACGGCAGCAGACGGTGCTATGCCACAAGCCTCGACATAAGAAGAAATTCCAATGCCACGGCACTTCCCACGAGACCTGGCTTCTTCAGCCCGGGCTGCAAAACCATCATAGTCAGCCAAAGTAATCGCTTTATCCAGGGCTGCATTGTAATCACCACTGTCATAACACTGTACAACTGGCGTTTGATACGGGAATGCATCCACGGGAATAAAATTTCGTCGCCTGATTTCAGCCGGATCAAGGTTCATGTCGGCAGCGCATACATCAACCAACCTTTCCAGCAAATAAGTTGCCTCTGGTCGGCCGGCACCTCTTGACGCATCCACTGGCGCAGTATTGGTAAACACCGCTTTCACTTCGGAATAAATTAGTGGGGTTGAGTATTGTCCAGCCAACAAGAATGCATACAGATAACTTGGCACCATAGTGCCAAAGGTTGAAAGATAGGCTCCAAGATTAGCGTTAGTCTGAACACGCATAGCCAGAAACTTGCCATGCTCATCCATCGCCATTTCTGCGGTGGATACATGATCGCGGCCATGTGCGTCTGCAAGAAAAGACTCGGTACGATCAGCAGTCCATTTCACTGGTCGGTTTACTTTGCGGCAGGCCCAGCCTACGACTAACTCCTCTGCATACACAAAAATCTTTGCCCCAAAACCACCGCCCACATCCGGTCCTACCACGCGCAACTTGTGTTCAGGCGCCAGTTGATTAAAAGCGGACAGGACCAAGCGGTGGACATGAGGATTTTGAGTGGTGACATGCAGAGTTATCTCGTCAGTCCCGGCATTGTATTCCCCCAGCGCCGCTCTTGGCTCCATGGGACTGGTAACCATGCGGTTATTTACCAAATCCAGAGTCGAAACTGTATGCGCTGATTCGAACGCTGCTTCAACTCCTGCCTTATCACCAAAGGGCCAGTTAAAGCACACATTGTTTGGCGCGACGTCATGAATCTGTTGTTGCCCTGATTCTGCCGCCGAAGCTGTACTGGTGACCGCAGGCAACACCCCATAGTCCACATTCACTAACTCAGCCGCATCTCTTGCCTGACCCGAAGATTCAGCTATTACAACCGCTACATGGTCGCCCACATAATTAACTTTACCCTGAGCAAGTGCCGGATGGGCTGGCGCTTTATGTGGTTCACCATCATCACCAGTGACAGTAACCCCACATATCAATGGACCAATACCATCAGCCGCAAGATCGTCGCCAGTTAAAACCGCAACAACGCCGTCGGCGCTGGCCGCCGCTGAAGTATCAATGCTTTTAATAACCGCATGGGCGTGAGGAGAACGGACGAAAACTGCATGGGTTAGACCTGCTACACTAATATCATCCGTGTAGCGACCTTTACCTAACAGGAATCGCTTATCTTCCTTGCGCTTTACACTGGCACCTATTCCAAACTCATTCATCAGAAGTCACCTCCCATGGCTTTAGCACCAGCTTGCACTGATTTCACAATATTGTGGTAACCGGTGCAGCGACAGATGTTGCCTTCCAGCTCTTTACGGACCGTAGCTTCATCGATGTCATTGCCATTTCGATTGACAATATCTAAAGCGCTCATGATCATGCCTGGCGTGCAAAAACCGCATTGCAGGCCATGGTTGTCCATGAATGCCTGTTGCATTGGATGCAGATCGGCTCCCTGCGCCAACCCTTCAATGGTGGTAACTTCGGCGCCGTCGGCCTGCACGGCCAGTTGCGTACAGGACTTCATCGAGCTGCCATTCACATGCACGACACAGGCACCACACTGGCTGGTATCACATCCAATGTGAGTGCCAGTCAGGCCCAGATTTTCGCGCAAAAAATGCACAAGCAGTGTCCGGCTCTCTACTTCGCCACTAACAGCCTTGCCATTTACTGTCATACTGATATTTACCATGGATGCCATAAGCTTTTTCTCCAAAGCATTTTGAAATTAAGATCATAATCGGAATCAGGTGTTATCGCTCTTCCGCATAAGTCCTGGATTGGATACTCTCCATCTTCCCAAATACCATGACAGATGGAAAGCCATTCGTTTTGCTTAAGGCTCTCATAAGCCGTGTAGATTCCAGAAAGATGTTGTTTACACAACTGCACAATCATAGCCAGGCAGCCAGTCTGCTGCTTGGGTTACGAAGGAAATTCCAGTAACCAGTAAAGTGATGCCCTGAAAACGCTTACAGTCGTGGGTAAAACCTGAAGTTCAGTCAGGGAGCCTCTGATTAATTACCTACGTTGTCATTGCTGCGTTAAAAATCAGCTCAAAATGCGCATTTATGACCTATAAACTGCGCTTTTTCGCTGATTTTTGCTTTGCACTAACTGCCTAACAAACATTAATCAGAGGCTCCTTAGGAATCACACATGGAAATTGTGCCCCAATATCTATTTCCCAGCGCAGTTTGGACTACACTGTTCAAAGACTGCGTAAAATATAACACAGCTCTGCTTGAACGAATTTATGATCTCAGAGAAAGAGATCCAGGGGGAGTGGCCAACACCAACGTGAGGGGATGGCAAAGCCCGGGAAATCTTCAGCAACTTGAAGAGTTTCGAGAATTCACACTGCGCACTGAAAAAATCTGCCAGCGTATCGGTGAATCACAAAATTTTTTACCTGACATCGCTTATCAGGCACAAGCCTGGGCCAACATTAATCCCCTGGGGCCTCCAACAAAATTCACTATCACGCTAATTGCCACTTCAGCGGAATCTATTATGTAAGTTTAGAGGCGCCTGATTGCTAAAGTATTTTTTTCGAGACCTCCGCATAGCCTCAAGAATGCTGAGTTACCCGGTTACTAAACCCACTGATTTTACAACCGGAGAAGCGCGCTTACCGCCAGAAGAAGGCCGCATTTATGTGTTTCCAGACTGGCTGGAGCATGGCGTCGATGAAAACCGCAGTAATGCAGATAGAGTGAGCATCGCATTCAATGTGCCTGGCAGGTTAACTGATCCTGCATAGCAAATCTGCTTTTTTTAAATTTTATGGTATAGACTCTAATGCTGAATGCAAAACTGGATTTAAAACATTGACAGCAAGCGATCAAACCCAATCGCAGGCACCCAGCAAAATCGAACAAGCGTTAACGGAAGCTGTTCAGCATCAAAAAGCTGGTCGTCTTGCTGAAGCGGAACGCCTGTACCGGTATGTATTGCGGCTGGATTCCAGCCATCCTGTTGCTCTCCACTTATTGGGCGTATTGGCTCATATGGCAGGTCACAGCTCAAAGGGTGTCGACCTTATCAAGGCAGCCATCGAAACTTCACCTGACTACCTGGCCGCTTATAACAATCTTGGTAACGTACTGCGTGACACTGGCAAGCTTGCGGAAGCTGCCCAAGCCTATGCGAGGGCGATTGACCTAAAGCCGGATTATGCGGAGGCTTTAGGCAACCTGGGACTGGTGTATCAGGAACAAGGCAAGCTCAAAGAAGCGATTGCTCAGTATCACCAGGCTCTAGCGCTAAAGCCAAACCTAGTAGATACTCTGAATAATCTGGGGAACGCCTTGAGTCTACAGGGGCAAACGGACCAGGCTATAGACTGCTTTGAAAAAGCTCTGGCGCTCTATCCTAAGCACGCACAACTGCATTTCAATCTGGGTTCTGCGCTGAAGCAGCAAGGCCGGTTAGAAGAAGCGATCCAAAGCCTGCGGCGAGCCATTGGGCACAAGCCGGACTTTGCTGCCGCCCACAACAGTCTGGGATTAAGTTTGCAACGCATGGGTCGCATAGAAGATGCGAGCACCAGCTATCGTCAAAGTATAGCGCTGCAACCAGACAACCCAGACTTCTCACTCAACCTGGGAAATGCTCTGGAGCTGCTGGGCAGGCTGGAAGAGGCACTGGCCTGTTACCAAAAAGCCCTTGAGTTGAAACCGAACTCCAACGAGGCTGCTGGTGCGATGGGCTCAATTTTACTTGCCCTGGGAAATGCCGAAGAAGGATTGCGCATGGAACAGGCTGGATTTGGGGTCGTAAGCTTCGATCCAGAACAAGGTGTTAGTACCAAAGGTGTCAGTATAAGCTGAGGTTACAATGTTGCAGCGATTTCCCATCGATAAAGCATGCACTTTACCCAGCTTCATAGGGAGTTGGATTTTAGAACCACGGGAAATATGCGATGAATTGATTGGGTTCTTCGAAGCTCACCCTGAACTCCATACCCAGGGCAAGACCGCCGGGGGGCTGAATCTGGAATCCAAGAAATCCATGGATATAACCATTCGGCCCCGCGAATTGGGCCACAGCGACCATAAGCCGCCGCGTGACTACCTGAATGGCTTGTTCGAGTGCTACCAGGACTATCTTCAACAGTGGCCTTTTCTGAACAATGTCCTGCCGAAACCGGACATCAGCTCGTTTAATATTCAGCGCTATGAGCCCGGCGGGCACTTCCTGAAAGTGCATTCCGAACGCACCACTCTGGCGACCTCGCACCGGGTTCTGGCCTGGATGACTTACCTCAATGATGTGGCAGACGGTGGAGCCACCCATTTCGTGCATCAAAATCTGGATGTGCAGCCAGAAAAAGGCAAAACACTCATCTGGCCTGCAGAATGGACACACGCGCATCAGGCAAAGGTGCTGAATTCCGGTGTGAAGTACATCATCACCGGCTGGATGCACTTTCCTCCGAGAAAGGCGGGCTGATCAGGTGTATAACATTCATCCTGGCTTACCTGTGGATTGGCATCATCCACACCATTCCTCAGATAAAACCTTCGGAGGTTTTCCAGCCAATGGCAGATATGCAGGGCAATCGACTGAACGCCTCTGTCGCGTCGAAGATGGGCAGAAGTTTATGATTTTCGGACTCAGATCGACGAGGGAGTGCCACTTGTTCACTTTTTGTGCTGAAAGTGTGCACTAAAATCCATTCAGTCGATTGCCCTGGGCAGATATGGGGAAGCTGCTCACTCACTGAGAATTCCCGCTTTTTTACTCCGATTTTAAACAGATTTTCGTAGCGTTTGGTAACACTGTAAAAAAGCCAGAATTTGGACTTGTCTGCCATCTTATTGCAGTCTATCCTTCCGCGCTGGAGGTCGTGCATACCCATGGATAAATGCATGATTTGCTGGATAAAAAGAAGCTTCTTTAAATAAAAAAATTGGAGAGATTGTATGCAGTTTAAAATTCCACATAAGCGAAGTCTGCTATGTACGGCAATTTCCATGTCTCTACTCCCTCTTTCCGGCACATCGCTGGCGCAGGATCAGCAGGTCGAAGAGGTAGTAGTCACTGGATCGTTTATTCGCCGTAGTGAAGGTTTTACTCAGGCATCGCAAACCACCCAACTCAGCGCTGCTGATCTGGAGGCCCAGGGCACGCTGAACATTGGTGAGGTTGTGCAAAACCTGACATTCGTGAATGGTGCTGCGTCAGCAGTGACAAACACTATTCAAGGGACGGATTCACGTTCTACTGAAATTGACCTCCGCGGTCTTGGTGCTCGTTCGACATTGACACTCCTTGATGGGAGGCGAGTGGTGGATGAAAACGTGAACCAATTGATCCCTACCATCGCTATCCAGCGCATGGATATCGTTGCTGACGGTGCGGCCGCACTGTACGGTAACGAGGCGGTAGCCGGTGTTGTTAACTTTGTGCCTTACAAGTCTTACGATGGATTCAAAGTTGATTCCTATGCTGAACAATCAGCAGACGGCGATTACGATGAACACTCCGTGCAGATGATGTGGGGGGGGGAAATCGGCGATCTGGATGTAGTGGTTGCAGGTCAGTTCCGTCAGAACAGTCGTCTGGGCTGGGATGAGCGTAATTTGCTCGCCAACTCTGGTCTGACCATTTCGTCCAACGCGCCCGGTAACTGGTTTGTTCCACCCCGTGACGACAATGGCCAATATACTGGTGGCGCTAATGTCCGTACGCCAGATCCAGCCTGTGCCCCGGCTTCAGAGCGAACTGGTTACACGCCAGACCAGCTTGCTAACGAGTTTGGCAGCCTGTTAGGTAGTAGCTGCTTCTTCGACTTTGGTGATAACCGCTCCTATCGTGAGCCAACTGAAACAACCCAGTTCTACGCCAACGCCACCTGGGATTACAGTGATGACCTCACAATTTCAGGACAGTGGTATCGCACACGCCTGGCTGAAGTGAGCTACACGTCAACTTCTAACCCAGGTAATTCCCGTATTGGTGAGCTGCCAACGGTTCGTGGTGAGATTCCAGGCAACCCATTTGCAGCAATGGATGCAAATGGCAACCGGCTGTACGGTGTGGACGTCAACGGCGATGGTGTACCTGACCGAAATCCAGGTGTTGACCTGAACAATGACGGTCTGGACGACTACATCGTGGCAGGTATTGTGCCTAACGGTGTACCTCTAAACGAAGACGTGCGTCCACGCACTCTACGTCCTATAAACAAAACCAATCGTCTGGGTGATCACCCTGAAGGCTGGACGCCCGACATGGACAACCTGACAGACAGTACTGACACTGTTGAACGTTTTAGCTTGCAGGCAGACTTTACTGTGCCTTTCATCGCAGGATGGGAAGGTATGGCTTCATGGTCTACCAGCACAGCAAATTTGATGTATCTTTCGAATCAAAACTACGACATCACTGAGATGATCAGAGGTCTGAACTGTGACGTCGTGAATGATCGTAAGGCGTGCTACAACCCTTTCTTTGTAACCGACCCAGCCAATGCGACTGCGGCAAATGTGATCGAAGCAATCGGTGCACGTGATGCGGAATGGGAGCTGCGTGATCTGGATGTTATCGACATCGTGCTCAACGGTGAGATTCCTCTGGGTAATTTCGAGCTGCCAGGTGGCCCAATCGGTGCTGCGATAGGTTATCAACGTCGAGATGATTCCTACACCAACATTCCTTCACTGGTAGAGATCTCTGGTGACACATGGATTGGAAGTGCAGATAAGGAATTCATCACTTCCGGCAACCGTGAGATTGACGCCTACTTTGTAGAACTGTCGATCCCTGTACTTTCTACATTAGAAGTTTCTACAGCGGTACGTCGTGAGGAATTCTCAACTGGCCAGGAATCAACGGATCCTAAGTATGGCCTCACCTGGCAGGCTACTGACTGGTTAACTCTACGTGCGACTCAAGGCGATGCGTTTATCGCGCCAACCCTTGAACAGCTACTGGATCCGGTAACATGTGGTCTTTCAACGGTCACTGACCGTTTCTCTGACTTCGACGCGTTCACCACGGCTTGTACTGGCGGTAACCCGAATCTAGGGAATGAACAATCTGATTCCACACAGTTTGGCTTCAACCTAAGCTTCGATAATTTCGATCTGTCCTTAACCTGGAATGAAACCAACTTCGAGAATCGAATTATCGAAACGTCAGCACAAGACATCATGACGTTTGATTTTATGAACTTCCAGGCAGCAACTGGCTTTACGGGTGATGGTCTGAGCCGGGAAACACGTCCCAGTATTGCTCAGCTTCAAGCCTGGATCGCGGATCCACGTTCTAACAAGGATATCATCCGGGACCCAGATGACATCGGCACAATTCTCCAGATCAATGGATTAGGTGCTGGTAACGCGGAGGAAGTGAATGTTACTGCATACGACTTACAGGCTAACTATCGATTCAGCCTTGATAACATTGGTGACTTTCGCGTCAATCTACAGGCAACTTACATCGATGAGTTCCTGTATCAGTCGAAGCCAAACGATCCAGTACGCAACGGTGCGGGTAACTACAACGACTCTACTGAAGCCGCTCCTGAGTTACCTCAAATCAAAGCGAACCTGACTCTAAATTGGACACGTGGCAATCACTCACTGACTGCGATAACTCGCTATATTGGTGAAATGGACAACTACGACGGTCCTCAGTTTACTCACCTTGATTTCTTTGGTGGATTCAACCGCCCGGCTGGTCTGGCAGATACTGGTATCTTTGCCTGGACTCAGCTTGACGCGAACTACACGTATCGCGGCATTGATCTATTCGATGGTGAATTGAGCTTCACAGTGGGTGGTCGTAACCTGACTGACCGTGAACCACAGCGTTCACCGGAATTTGCAGGGGTGCTTGGTGGCCTGCAGGATCCGTTAAACAGGGTTATATATGCCCGCGCGGTTTATGATTTCTGACGAATTCAGTGAGAAGTTAGCAAACAAAAGAAAGGGGTCCAATTGGACCCCTTTCTTGTTGTGTTGAATAACGCAATGGCTGCGAAACGCCAGCACGTTATTGAATTGAAAGAAGTTTTCGAGCGAGTTATTTACGATCTGTAAACTCTACACTCGAAAATTTCCTTTGCCGCATTCCAGCGCTTCTCGCACGCTGCCTGGGTTTAGTCATACCTTATTTCAGTCATATTTCATAAAGTCGGACAATTTCCTCTCACTCTTGCAGGATTGCAGAGTGCTGGTTGGGTACGATCATTCCAACAATCAAGGGCTGGTGTCGAATAAGGAAAATAACCAAAAGGGCATTTTTCAGCATGCGAGAAACCTGGAAGGTCGCAGCCAGTGAAAACGACGCACGCAGCCGCGCACGGAGAAGAACCCTATGTTTATACTCAGAGTAAAATTATGGGGTGTTAAATGATTGAAGAGTAAAAAACAAATTTTGAGAGTCAGTAAGTGACAATACCAGGTTGGCATTGGAAGATACACTGGTGATACTGACGGACAATACTGACGACAGTATCAGCCTGACTATTGACTGTTCACTGGCACGACTGATAGCGCAGTCAACAGCAGAGACCACTTACTCGTGGCAAATTTCTTAAACAGGGACATAGTATGAAAACTGATGTTTCAGTTGTTGTTGCGTATGCAAGACCAATGCAGAGATGCTTTCTGTTCGGTTACAGCCTATTGGGTTACAGCGAACAGAGGGGATTTTATGCCAAGGCAGCTAACGACACCGAGGGGTGTCTAACACGGTAATTTATACAGTGTGGATTAAGAATCTTTGAAATATTCCTGTTTGGCCTTGTACCAGCCAAACAGACTATAGCGGGATGCATCAGCATAGGGTTTTACGGGCGTAACTAAATGCAGCCGTGGCACTTTAAACATCACCAATTGATTGAACTTAGGCGGCACTTTATGCACTGGCTTACCTTTGCTATTACAAAATGCAAAGCTGCCCTCCCACTCTTTTTTCCAGTGTTTGCTGAGCCCCAGCACATGGGCTGCAATTCGACCCTGCCCTGAATCCTCATCCATGTGTATAGACAGGTGATGATGCCGGTCATAGCGAGAAGCCCAGCAGCTCACCTCTCGACCACTATCATCTCCAGTGATTTTTGCCATTAAGTCTAGGTAGTCTGTACTGTTAAAGTAACGGTAAATCTCAGTCAGAACACGCGCCTCTTCCGGCACTTCATCCAGATTTGCAGGGATCGTATAACGACAGTAAGCAAAAGTGAAATCGTTGTCTTTTAGAGTCGCTGCCTTCGGCACCATCTTCCGAATTTCCTTCTCAGACATGGCAGCGTAGCGTGCTGGATCAATAATCTGCATTCTGCCGCCACTTTTATACTGCCGACAATGAAATTCCCAGGGCACTTTGCTTAACAGACTTTCATAAGCCTGCTCCGCAACTTCTTCGCGGAGAAGATTTGGGATCAGGACATAGCCAGTGTCGATATAGTGCTTCTGCAGAGCGTCTGTGTTCAGCCCGTTAATTATTTCCATATAACAACGATAACCGATTCACAGTCACAAGTTAATTTGTGAATTGAGCCTGTCTGGCACGCAGTTGGCTGAGGATACTTGCGATTTGAGCAAACGCAGGAATCTCTTGAGTCATTTGCTCCATGTTTTCCTGCAGTCGAGCGTACTCTGAATCCAGCCCTGAGCGAATTGCTTGATCGGTGAGTATTGCCTGAGGATTGATGTTGAGGTTTCTCGCATTTTCTGCGCGCGCTCTGATCATGAATTCAGGTTCGCACACACGTATGGAGATGTTTGAACCTGTGGGCGTCTCTTCACGACAAGTGATTTTAAGGTCATCGTCATCAACATTGGCATTAAAGATTTCATAGAACTGATCTTCTGCTTCCTCAATGAATTGTCTGACTTCAGCACGGTTCAGCTCAGCAATGACGATTACTTCACCTGCGTCGTCCTGAGCGACTACTGAATAGCTGGAAAGCACCAGCAGTACGGCAATGCACAGATGATGCTTCATGGGCTTTTCTCCTATCTCCTGGCGTGCCAATTGGCTGGAATACTCTGTGATTCTACTCTTCTCGCAGGGGAACCGCTAAGAAATTCACTGCAAACCGGCGGCCAGCCAATCCGCAGGCTCAGCTTGTTGCTTCCTGGTTCATTCCAGCAGCTTGATCGGCTTCGTACTGGCGCTGGGAGATACGCCGCAACTGCTGCAAGGACGTCAGATGAGCATAGATTATAGAAACCAGTCCGATCTTCCGTAGCTCAAGGAAATCTTCATCAGAAAGATTATTAAACTTTTTCTCATTGATGATGTAAATCCCATCTATGCCGTAACGCTGACCATCAGATCGATGTTGCAGCTGGACTTGTTGTGTGATTAACAGTTCCTTTTCCATTAGCAGTTTGCAAATTTGCACTGTCTGCGCGTGCTCCTGAGCGGCGCGAGCTAAGCCATCAATTCGAGCTTCCATGTATTCAGTTTTCTCACCGTCCTCTGTGAATATAGGATTGCCCTCAGATTCACTCAACAAGGTGCTTTCTTCATCTACTAAAACTACGAATTGATCTCGTTGCGGGTCGGCAGCCGTAATCGCAAATGGTGCATTGCCGAAACCCAGGGGAATGACGTGAGCAGGAAATGGATCTACCTGACAGTACAGATTCTGTCCTTTCTTTAATCCCATGATGGCTACAGGCATAAACATGTTTCCCTCCTGATTTGTAACAAACACGCAGGGAAACTCAGAGGCCAGCGTGAAGAAATCGCGCAACACAATAGGAATAAGATGTTGTTCGGAATAGCGACGATAATCGCCAGAATCGATGACGCGTAATTTGGCGTGCTTATCCTTAGCCAGAGGGACGTGCTTAGTCATGCTGCATCTGCCTTGTAATTTTTAAAAATGAAATGGTGTTGAACTTAAATTGTACTGTAACTCAAAACTCTATAGTTGTTATTGACGATAGTTTCGATTACCAAGTACGCGAATGACAGGCTGATTATATCCTGTAGCCCGGAGGTGGTGGAGAGTATAGAGTGGAGAGAACAGAGAGTGCAGAGAAAAATACCTGCAGCACGAGAGTGCGATCCTGACTAAAGCCGCTGTTCCCATAGAACCCAAACCCTGAATTCACTCCGTTGATTCCTGAATTCGAATTTGACACCGGAGTCAATCCAGCCATGTGAAGTTGAGATATACAAACTTTTCGCATCAGACCAACCGTTCCTCTGCGAATAGACTCGCGGCAAACAATTTCATCCTTTTCAGGAAGATGCGCATGGTATTCGGCTAATCCTTCGGTACTCATGTTCAGGAATACTTCGTTTCTGGAAGAGACACAAGACACCGGGCAACACCTAAGGTGCATAAGATTAGGGAGGCTCTGAAATGTTTGCGAGGCAGTTAGTGCAAGGCAAAACTCAGCAAAAAAGCGCAGTTTATAGGTCATAAATGCGCATTTTGAGCTGATTTTTAACGCAGCAATAACAACGTAGGTAATTAATCAGAGGTTCCTTAGAAATCTTTGTAGCGTGCTAACCGTTCGCACCATGAATAGTCCTGCTATACAAATGCCCCGAATGCCATGGCAGCTATAACCAGGCCTGCTACAACGTAGATCCAAACAGGTTGTTGTTTTGCAGAATCTGCAGACGACTCAGCTTCTCCTCCCATTTGTCCTTGCACAGTGGAATCCGAAAGCTCTTCATCTCTGTCGGCCGAATCGCCACTGACTAATTCAATAAAGTTAGTGAAGAATTCGTCTGCTAACTTCTTTGCAGTACCATCAATCAAGCGTGATCCGAGCTGGGCAAGTTTACCCCCCACATTGGCCTGGACTTTGTAACTCAATATCGTATCAGCACCCTCTGTAACCAAGCTCACAGCAGCGCTGCCTCCAGCAAATCCTGCAGCACCACCCTGCCCTTCACCATTAATGATATAGCTGCTTGGCGCATCAATGTCAGTCAGGCTCACGTTAAAGCTGAAGCGCGCCTTAACTGGACCTACTTTTGTTGTGACTCGCGCCATAAATTGGTTCTCGCCAATTTCTTCAAAGCTTTCACAACCAGGCATCGCAGCCCGTAAGATTTCTGTATTGTTTAGAGCAGCCCACACCGACTCTTGCGGCGCAGGGATACGCTGCTCAGACTGCATTTCCATACTTCAATAATTCCTCACTGCTTAGGCAACTTCTGATTAATTACCTACGTTGTTATTGCTGCGTTAAAAATCAGCTCAAAATGCGCATTTATGACCTATAAACTGCGCTTTTTTGCTGATTTTTGCCTTGCATTAACTGCCTCGAAAACATTAATCAGAGGCTCCTTAGACTTAAGCTTACCAACCTACAGCTTGACCATCTTTACGATGATCTGAACCTGCCCGGTAGATGCCATTTACCGGGTGGTCTTCATCGATACTGATTCGATTAAATTCCGGCAATGGCAAATTCGGATCTTTGGTAAACAATATCCCTTGATAGCCACCGACTCGACCACCGTTAACCGAACGCACATCATGACCCCTGGCTTGCAATGCCCGGCCAACCAAGCTGAACAAATCATGTTCCAGTGCCAGAATGTTGCTATTTTGACTATGGGTAAATCGAGCAGCATCTGTAGTCATCTGCACATTCATGCCATGATCAATCACATTCACCATATGCTGGGCATGAGTTTCTGGCTGAACCGAACCACCCATATTACCAAAAGTCATCAAAGGCTCACCGTCCTGCATCACCATACCAGCAATAATAGAATGAAATGGTCGCTTACCCGGCGCAACTACATTGGGATGCTCTTCATCTACAGAGAAAGCAACGCCGCGATTGTGCAGGATCATGCCATAGGGTGGGATAGTGATGCCGGAGCCATAGACCGAAAAAATACTATGAATGAAACTGACCATGTTTCCCCAGCGATCAGCGGTTGTGAGATAAATCGTTCCGCCATCCAAGCCGCCTTTTACTGAAGGCTCTGCAGCAACGTCCATATCGATGCGATGACATAAACTGCGCGCATAGTCTTTTGACAGCAACTGATTTAAAGGCACCTCGGAAAAAAGAGGATCAGCGTTGTATGCCTGCAAATCAGAGTAAGCCAGTTTCTTGGCCTCGACCATGAAGTGCCAGTAATCTGGATTCGACGGACCGAGTGCTGATAAATTCAGATCATGTTCCGGCGCGCAGACCTCAAGAATGTTGAGCATCTCCAACGCGGCCCATCCCTGGCCTGGTGGAGGAAGTTGGAATACATCGTATCCGTGATAACTGGTAGAAATAGGATCTACCCACTCCGATTCAAATGCCGCAAGGTCAGCGTGGGTCATCACTCCACCTTCCGCCTGAATCTTTGCAACCAGGGCATCCGCTATATCACCAGTATAGAAAGCATCCCTTCCTTCACGCTGCAACAAGCGAATAGCGTCCGCCAGGCCGGGGTTTTTGATAATGCTGTAGAGCGGAGGCACTTCACCATCCACTAGAAAGACATCGGCTGAATCTGGATCTTCGAGAAGTTTTCCTTTTTGGCTCAGTAAATCTGAGTGGCGTCTCTCTGATTGACCCCATCCTTCTTCGGCGATGCGGGCCGCACGCTCGAAAGTTTGTGCGAATCCCATGGTGCCGAACCGTTCAAGTAGCGCAGCATAGCCTGAGACTGCACCAGGAACAGTCGCAGCGTTTACACCTCTACCTGGTACGCGCTCTAATCCCAATTCCTCTTTAAAAAAGGCCAGTGTCCAACCAGCTGGTGCAAACCCTGCTGAATTCAGCGCGTAGAGCTGTTGATCTTCTGCACTCCAGACCAGTGCAAACAAATCACCAGCCAGACCTGTATCATTTTGCGACGTTACATCCAGCACCACAGAGGCAGCAACAGCAGCATCAATTGCATTACCCCCCTTCTGCAAAATTTCTAATCCGGCTTGCGCGGCCAGCGGATCACTGGTTGCCACGATGCCGTGTCGGGCTATGACTTCAGAGCGGCCTTGCCCGAGCCAGCCCTGGCCACGCGACCCTGGAGCAGCAACAACATTTGCAGCAGGGTTGGCCACTTTCTCGGAAGGAATGCCAAAGGCGTTTTGTGACTGCCCATAGGCCAGGGACGTCGCGAGTAACAAAAGGCTCAACCAGAGAGTCCTACTTTTAACCATCGAATAATTCCTCAGTGCCCGGCAGCTAAGTGTTGTGCCAATAAATCTTTTCCGTAGTCGTTACCATTAGGAGTACGCACAACCGCGTGAATATGATCCCGGGTCGGTACACCTGCCTGATTGATCATTGTAGTTCCAACTGGGTTCTGGTGATCAAACTCAATCATAATCACAGGGCTATGAACACGGTAATAAAAGACGGAATTATCCTCCGTCAGACCTACCCAGGCGAAATAGGTTTCATTGATGTACTTACCAATCTCTTCCATCGTGACGGCAGCATGGGGATCACGGAGATTGCCGACATACGCCTCGATCAAATCCAATAGTGCCAGCTTTTGCGCACTGCTCATTGCCGCTGCTGAGATTCCTTCATAATCAACTACATTGTTGTCAGCATTCGCTGCGGCCATAGGGTAGTTTCGAGTTTTCTCAGCGCTCAGGGTCGCAACCGCCTGCTGAGAACGACTAAGAGATTGCATTAGCGCCAGACCCAAATCCTGCTCCGGCTGCATAATTAAATTCCCGTCATACATCCCTGACGTTGTAACCGCAGGCTCGCCTCCCCAGAAAGCAGGTGTCATTACAACCTGATCACCTAATACAAAGAAATTGATTACCAGATGATGACCATCCATCTGCCAACCCCAGGGTTCGGTCGGGGAGGGAATTCCCATCACAGTGAAATAGTATTTTTCCTCACCATAGCGAATTGGCTCTCCATTCAGCTCAAACAGCGTTTGTTCGGTGCGCATAATAGCGCGGGTTTGTTCCAGACCTTTCGCACTCAAGGAAACTGCCAATAAATTCCACGCAGCAGCTTTCTGCCTGGATGTCATTTCTTCCAAACTGATCCCACGACGCGGAAAAATGCCAACATCAACATTTGACCAATCACGCCACTCTGGATCGTCAACGGCAAAATGGGTGCGGGAAAGATCGATGGTACTTAAAGTATCAAGGAACCCGATGGCCGCATTTTGGACCGCAGCGGTAGAAACTCCGGTGGAGCGAATTGGAAACAACCCTTCGATTTTGCCTGCCGAAGTTACCAAACCAGAGAATGGCTCACCTATGGCCTCCGCAGCACCACGGGAAAAATTTCCTTTCTGCTTGAGCAGATTCGATGGGTACTGAGGCTGAGACAGGACTGTACCCGTCACCAGACCAGCAGCCAACAGGCTGGCAATAATGACAATTCGTTGATTTTTGAAGCGCATAGCGCACTCTCTTAATTGGAGTTTTAGCTAAAAAACCTTAAGAATCTTAGGGAGATTCTGATTAATGTTTGCGAGGCAGTTAGTGCAAGGCAAAAATCAGCGAAAAAGCGCAGTTTATAGGTCATAAATGCGCATTTCGAGCTGATTTTTAACGCAGCAATAACAACGTAGGTAATTAATCAGAGGTTCCTTAGGAGGTTAACCCCTTAAGAGAATGCCTGCAAGTGAACCGATCTGCTACTCTGCCATCACCATTTCCAACGTCTCTACATCACGCCAGCGATTACCATACAACCGCCACAGGAATACGACCGCGATAGCAAAAATCATCATACAGAATGCGATCCAGGCAACTTTTGGCCCCAGTTCGTAAACACGAATGATGAAGAACTCGGCCACCAGCATTAACCAATGCAAGGCCACTGACACATACATCAACCAACGTGTATCTCCAGCGCCGCGCAGCACCCCTCCGCACACCTGAATGATGGCATCCGCCATGGTGTAACTGGAAAGACCAATCATCATAAATGCAGCGAGCTCACGAATTTCCGAGAAATTACCCTGCGGAGGCGCAAATACTTCGACGAGTGGAAACCGCAACAGAATAAACATGACTGCCAGGCTTCCAGAAAAAGCCAATCCCATAACAAAGCCTGCTGTGACCACTTCATTAGTTCTTTTCATATCTCGGGCGCCAACAAAACGACCAATCATGCTGATCATGCCAATGTTCAACCCAATCATTGGCACGAAAGAGAGTATGTCCCAGTTAAAAACGATGGCAGCAGAAGCACCCTCTGTTACACCATAGGACTGAAACATCAACAGGAAGAGATTGAAAGCCGCGACATTAAGGAACAGCTCCATGCCCGAGGGAAACCCAAGGCGTAAAAACCGGCGAAACACACCTCGATCAAATACGAAAGACCGGGCTACCTCAAACTCTTCCCAATGCTCTTTTTTTACATAGAAGAAAATAAATAGCAGAAACGCGAATAGCGTCGCTATTATCGTACTAATACCAGCACCAACAATACCAAGGGCGGGAAACCCCAGGTGACCAAACACCATGACATAGGCGAGGGGTACATTAATCACCAGACCCCAAACATCACAAACCATCACGATTCGTGTCCTGCCAATCCCGGCAAAGTATGAAGAAATACAGACTTTCGCCAGGGTAATAATGATGCCCGCCATCAATAGCTGGTAATATGTTTTCTCAAGTTCTACCTGTTGCGGATCGTGATCCATGGTCTCAAACAAACCAGAGACAAAAAATGTGATTAGCCCCAGGAGGGGCACACACATCACGGTCATGATCCAACCCTGGGTGACAACTTTTGCACACTTATGTTGTTCCCCGGCACCGAGATACTGCGCCGCCATTGCGTTGGCATAGGAAAACAGACCTGAGAAAAAGCAGAAGGAGAAGAATGTAGCGACTCCGCCACCCAGTGCCGCTGCCATATGGGTTGGATCGATCTGCGACATGAAATAGCGATCGGTGAAAATCATGATGGCGAATGTGCCCTGGGAAATCACCATCGGCATGGCGATTCTGAAGAGCTCACTCAAAGTGGCGAAGCTGAAATGCAATTTTTTCAACACTCTTTGAATACCCGATCTGCCCCAGCCTCTCAAAATACAGAGTTGGCGTGGCACCATTGCGCAAATTTGAAAGCAGACTCCTGTCACAACAGGAACGCAGAACTTCTAGAGTAATGCAGCCAGATAGCTAAGAGATGAACATTGGGCTGCAATTAAAATGGCTATCGTGAACCCGATAGCGGCGAGCATGGTACGTTAATAGAGATGTCTTATCAATCGGTGTTAAGCGTTGGCTATTCGTAGAGGCTGCCACTGCCTGTAGGTCAAACTACGCCACAACCATTCAGCGGGACCAAAGCGAAAATGGCGCAACCACAGAGGGCTGGCGATCAGCTGAAACAACCAGATGCCCCATACCACATAGTAAATCTCATGACGCTGTAGTTGTCCCGCCAGACCCAAACCCCACCCCATGAAAATAAAATTACAGATTAAGGAATGGGACAAGTAATTGGTCAGCGCCATCTGCCCTGCTCTTGCCAGTACAAAGCGCAACCAGGAAAGTACACCCAACTTACAAACAAGCATGACAATGCCGATATAACCAATCGCCAAAGACAATCTACCAAGATCGTATGTCGGTCGATTAAAGGCGGTCCATTGAAAATCAAAACCACTGCTTACGAAAACCACAGACTCCCAGGTATTCAAAGGCAGGCCAACACCCAGACCAATCAGCACCATATACCCATAAGTCCGCAAACTTTGAGAAGCATCCAACAAGCCCCATTTCATAAAAGCCATACCCAAAAGCATCATGGCCAACGCATCCCAAAAACTGTTGCCGACAAAACCGATAGTCTGCAGCACCAGATTGATTGGTGCTGAGTATACAAAAGCTGTTAAGTAGCTGGAGCGCATCACATCCAATTGCTGTGCCACCAGTTCCGGAGCAACAAACTGCCGCTGCAAAAACACATCCCAATCTGACAAGGTTTGTTTCTGCTCATCTGTCAGTACAGAATCTTGTGGCAGCGATTCGATCTCTGCGACGGCTACACCGAGAGTGCGAGCCTGAAAATGTCCTGCGCTATGCGCCAGGGTAAGTAACAAAAATATGCCTGCGCTGATAAAGACCAGCTTCCTGGCCGACATATCTCGGAAAAAATACAATACCAAGCCAGTCATGCCGTAGGCATAAAGAATGTCGCCCAGCCAGAGCAATATATAAGCATTGAACAGACCGAACCCAACCAGCAATAGAGTGCGGCGGTAGTAAAGCCTCTTCGTTCGCTCCAAATCACTCTCCGGCTTATTCAGAAAGATCAGCATACCTGCCCCGAACAACATGGAAAAAATCGCGCGCATTGCCCCTTCTACGAATATATCCATGGTCATGAATGTAACCAGATTGATATCTGCGACAGCATCATCCACAGTGGGACTGAGATAGGCGGCAAATGGATTGGCAAACGCGATGATATTCATGAGCAAAATACCCAATAACGCCACGCCTCGGAGAGTGTCGATTGACTGAATGCGGGCCTTGCCAGCTATGGGGGTTGTGTCTGTACTCATAACATATGAGCATAGGCCGTGTTAGGCTATGAGGCAATCTGATTGCACGAAATATTGATGTTGATTCTCAACCAGGGAAAACAACACGTTTACGAATTCAAGGAGGCACCCATGATTAGAAATTCCAAACTCCAGCTTGTCCTTACATTTATGACCTGCGGACTGGTACTGCCCTATGGATTTGCTCAAGATGAACCGTTTCCTGTGCGAAATGATGTAGCGCGCAGTGATCAGCAGGAAATCATAATGATGCGGCATGCTTACCTGGATCCTGGAAGTTATGACTATTGGTATGAACAAAGCATGACAGGAGTGTGGCCCTGGTTTGAACGCCTGGGCGCTCGCATATTAGGTGATTTCGAAATTATTTACCCATTGGAAGAAGACGCCACACCCAATCAGGATGAAGCATTACGATTTGTCAGATACGCCAGCTATGAACACTGGCAAGCTACCCGTGGCAACGCCGCCGCAGGTGATACTGGCGGCTCTCTTGTTCTGGCAGGCAATGGCGGATTGAGCGACGCTTCAACTCGTGGACTTCAAAACCGGCGTCAAGTCTCACAAGGCTCAAGAGGCGGTGTGTTTCTGCAGGGTTATATGGCAGTAACTCGCCCCATTTTCATGCCTGGGCTTGCTGAAGAATATACATTGGTCAATGCAGCAACACTGGAAGCCAGCGCCGGGGCACCGAGACCTGTGCGCTTAGGTCAGGCTGTACCCGGAGAGGGAGTACTGGGACTGGAGTATCGCCGCATCCGCAAAGGAAGCTTTGAAGACTTTCATGCCGCGACTCGAGATCATGTTTACCCTTATCTGGAAAAAATTGGTGTCAGGCCTGTGGGTCAGTGGCGCGTGGTTTATCTACCCAATAGTTCCGCTGAGGAAAGTTCTGACTATGACGAGATCTATTCGCTTGTGGGCTATGCCAGTATCGAACACTATCAACAGGTCTGGAGGGATGCAGTAGCAATGGGCGGCAACGGCCCTGACTACCAGGCCATGCTCTCAGCATTCAGTGAGTTAAATTCTTTAACCCTAAACGTCAGCACTGAGTTTTTGAGGGGATCTCTTTTTGGAAGCCCTCCTCAATTCGCGCCAGGTTTAAATGAAACTTATGAACTTACCCAATAGATACCTCTGGAGTGCACTATGAAAAAAACGCTTCTCATCATGTGATTCGCACTCTATTCGGCGATTGTGTTAGGGAGCCTCTGATTAATTACCTAGGCAGTTTGCTTCAGAGTGTCACGCGCCAATGCTAATTCTGGTGCAACGAATTCATACCCCAGAGCATCGGCAACGGGCTCGTTAGTGACCAGGCCACTATGCACATTCAGTCCTTGCAGGAAATTGTCATCGGCAAGTAACGCCTGGTGAACCCCCTTGTTCGCCAGCTCAACCACATAAGGCAAAGTGGCATTGGTTAATGCCAGAGTTGAGGTTCGCGCCACGCCGCCGGGCATATTCGCAACGCAGTAATGCACAATACCATCTACCACATAAGCAGGCTCCTCATGGGTAGTCGGCTTGCTGGTTTCAAAACAGCCACCCTGATCAATGGCGACATCAACTAGCACTGATCCTGGTCGCATTAATGAGAGCATGTCCCGACTAATAAGTCGTGGAGCCGCTGCGCCAGGCACTAACACAGCTCCGATAACCGCATCTGTTTTGGGCAGGACATCTGCAATCGCAGAAGTGCTGGAATACATTGTTTTAATTTGACCATTAAACAATACATCGATTTCCTGCAGTCGTTTGACTGACTTATCTGCGATAGTGACATCGGCACCCATGCCCAAAGCTATACGGGCAGCATTTAAACCAACCACACCGCCACCTATAACCAGAACCGATGCGCCTGGGACTCCTGGCACTCCTCCCATGAGCACCCCGCTTCCCTGCTGCGATTTTTCCAGACAATGAGCTGCTTCTTGCGCGGCCATGCGCCCAGCTACTTCACTCATTGGCGCGAGTAGAGGTAATCCTCCAGTCGCATCGGTGATGGTTTCGTATGCAATACATGTTGCATTCGATTTGACGAGCAGGCGCGTTTGTTCTGCATCCGGCGCTAAATGTAAATATGTAAACAGCGCCTGGCCCTCACTTAACATTATGCACTCTTGCGGTTGTGGTTCTTTAACCTTAACCACAAGATCAGCTTCTGCAAAAATCACCTCTGCTGAACCTGGAATACTGGCACCTGCTTCCCGGTAATCATCATCAGAGAAACCTACGCCAGCACCTCCGTGCTGCTGTACTAAAACCTGGTGGCCGTTACGTACGAGTTCTGCGACGCCATTGGGAGTCAAACCGATACGGTATTCATGATTTTTTATTTCTTTAGGGACGCCAATCAACATAGTAATTACCTGCAACAGATAAGGTGATCAATGACAGAGATTATAGTGGCTGAGGGCCAATAATTTTTACGGTATTTCCTGCCAAAAGAACTATTTTCAATATGCTTTCTCGATTAATGATAATTTATCAAGGGGCTGTCCCAGATAAATAGCCTATTTCTTGTTTAACCCATAGAATCAATTGACTTAATTGGATCAATGGGTCGCTGTTATTAAATCGCCACTCGCACTCCTTCAAATACAAGTGGAAATGATCTCTCACAATCCCGTTGAATTTCCGTCAATGGCGCTTGGCCTGGTGCCAGACATTCTCGATTCCATTCATGTGATTAGGCTGCTCAACAAAGTGCTCACTATGGTTAATTCGGTAGTGCCTGAACCCAGACAGATCCAGGGCGTTATAGCCCTTAAAACCATCGGTGTACACGATGCTATCGGGCTTCACTTTCTCCCGAATGATCGGCAGCAATGTTGTCACCTTGGCCTTCGGTATCACCACCGCGTAAACCTTGCCACGATGCTTTAAAAGGCCAAATACAGGGACTTTACCTGCGGCACCTCGATTTTGTTTGCCTTTTCTTTGTCCGCCGAAATAACGCTCATCAAGTTCAACTTCACCCTCAAAGAAACCGGCCTCATCACTGTGTTCATAAATCAGCAGTCTAAGACGAAGAAAATACCAGCTCGCTGTCGTCTTGTTCACACCAACTAAAGAGACATCTGTACGGGCTGCCGATCCGGCTACGAACAGCTCAATTAATAGTTTTTGTTTGCGCCAAACTAAACGGCCTTTCCTCATCAAACCATCCTGGATAAATTCACTTATCTAGGACAGCCCCTTTATCAATATATTTTACTGTAATTGTAGCCTCCCTGAATCAGGTCCATGCATAACTTAGGGAGCCCCTGATTAATTACCTACGTTGGTTGTTATTGCGACGTTAAAAATCAGCTCAAAATGCGCATTTATGACCTGTAAACTGCGCTTTTTCGCTGATTTTTGCCTTGCACTAACTGGCTCGCAAACATTAATCAGAGACTCCTTAGTGTTTTCGGTTTTGATTGTGCCTTCAGATACTCGACCGGAGTCAGGTCTCCGAGTGCATCATGGGGCCGTTCTTCGTTGTACTGCTTGATCCATTCCGCACCCTGGTATCCAGGGCCTGTTCACACTAATTGAGTGATCTCTGTTGTGACTAAAAAAGCGCCAATTGAGGCGCGAGGAGCGTGGTTTGGTGATTCCAAATGAGCGATGAGCAACGACAAGTGGCGGTTTTTTAGCCGCTTTAGCCGCAACCCGAAGGGCCAGGGTCATTTTTGCGCCCAGCTTCGTTATCAATCGTTTGTATATATTTATATATGGTTTCTGCCTTGCTGAGCGCAAAAATGCCCTCTAGCAGAGGCCACCCAATTAGTGTGAACAGGCCCTAGTTCTTTTACTGAATCTTCGAATGGTTTGAGTAGCGCCAGAAAAGCGAAATCTGAGTGGCGCGCCCGGGAGGACTCGAACCCCCAACACCCAGGTTCGAAGCCTGGTACTCTATCCAGTTGAGCTACGGGCGCAGTTGTTTTTGCGGAGATTTTTACGGAACTCTATTTCCATAAATTCCTCAATCGCGCTGTAGCTCTCTCTATCTGGTTTTTCGCGAAGGTGCCAGGTCTAAGAGATGGTTCGAAGCCAACTACTCTATCCAGGCTGAGCTACGGGCGCGTTGAGAGCAAGATTATATACGGAAGGGACCTGGCGGTCACTTAAGGATGCTTACCAATATCGCTCCGCACACCAGTTGGGAGCATATTCGCAGTTTTCTGCGGGGACATTGCCGTCCTGGCCGCACAACCAGCGGGCAATATGCCCATTGACGATTTGAGATTCCAACTGTAACGCCAACTGTCCGGTAATTCCTAAGGAGCCTCTGATTACTGTTTGCGGGGCAGTTAATGCAAGGCAAAAATCAGCGAAAATGCGCATTTTGAGCTGATTTTTAACGCAGCAATAACAACGTAGATAATTAATAGGTAATTAATCAGAGGTTCCCTAGATAATGTCAGTCACGACAGTTAAGCTAATGCCTTTACAGTTAGTCTGCTTTGGTCAGGGGGAGCACTATGACTGATATAACAGCAGGAAGCATTTCACCAGAGGAGTTGTTCAGCGCGCCGTCCGCAAGAACACTCAGAAAAGTATTGGATATTGGTGGATGGATCGTCATGGTGGCCCTCATATGGACTGGTCTGACATCAATTTTCGGACGAGCCGACTTCCTGGTTGAAGCGTCAGCCATTCAGGCAACTGACCCTCTGCAAACGTTTAACCCATTCGACGGACGTTACGCCCAACATTCAATAGTAAGTTGGGCTCACCTGATTACTGGCTTACTTATATTGACTCTCGGCCCTCTGCAATTTGTTCGTCGAATTCGTAAGAACTGCATTAACTTTCATCGTTGGAGCGGTCGCCTCTGGCTGTTTTGTGGTTCCGCAGCAGCTTTCTCAGGCGGCTTTATCGGCATCTTCTATCCCTTTATGGGAATTGAAGGCCAGGGATTTAATGAATCCATGGCAACTACGTTCTTCGCGATCTTTACTCTGTATTGCATGTACAAAGCCTATAGCAGCATCCGTGCCAAACAACTTGGTGCACATCGTGAATGGATGATTCGCAGTTGGGCATTGATGTTAGGCATTGCTACCGAACGCGTAATCCTGGGAATTCTGATGTCAAACACGACTATCGGCGTAGAAGTGCTTTTTGGAACCACATTCTGGATGGCTGCGGTTGTGAACATTTCAGCAGCGGAAATCTGGATAAATCTCACACGAACGCCTGGTAACGGTGCTCGACATTGGAAAGATTTAGACACAAGCGCTGCCTAATAAACTCGCTCAGGAGCCAGGGATATTAACGCTATCGAAACCATTGCCGAGGTCATTCAACTTTCAGTGGCGCCAGTATTTCTGCTTGCGGGTATTGCCGGAATGCTGAGCGTACTCTCTATTCGACTCGGCCGAGTTGTAGATCGTGCCCGAATAGTAGAAGGACGTTTGGTCAACGAACAACACGCAGACCATATTGCGAGACTGCAATCTGAGGTAGAAGCTTTGTGGAAACGCACCCGCCTGGTGAATTGGTCGCTACGTATGTTTGTTTGCGCTGCTCTTTTGGTATGTCTGGTGATTGTTACCCTGTTTCTTGGAGAACTGCAGGGTTATGATTTATCGGTTGCCATCGCCACTCTTTTTATTGGTGCCATGCTGTTTATGATCAGTGGACTGGTGCTTTTCCTATTCGAAGTCAGTGTGTCCACTCGTCGTATTCGCCAGGGCATTGTAGAAATACTTGAAGAACACTAGGACCTGTTGACACTACTTGAGTGATCTCTGTTGTGACTAAAAAGCGCCAATTGAGGCGCGAGGAGCGTAGTTTGGTTATTCCAAATGAGCGACGAGCAACGACAATTGGTGCTTTTTAGTCATAACCCGAAGGGCCAGGCGCATTTTTGCGCCCAGCTTCGTTATCAATCGTTTATATACGGCGCTCTTTCTGCCTTGCTGGACACAAAAATGCCCTCTAGCAGAGGCCACTCAAGTAGTGTCAACAGGCCCCAGGTCAGTGAGTATGGAGCAGGCGTCATAGCCTGCTCCATCTTGAATTATCTTCGTACAGCGATCGCCTGAATCTCAAAGCGTGCATCAAACAGCAAGGTGCCAGCCCCGATAAATGCCCGTGCTGGAAACTCCTGCGAAAAATAGGTTCTATAGACTTCATTGAACGAGGCGTAGTGGCTGACGTCCGAGCAGAAAATCTGAACGTATACTAAATCATCCATATTCATGCCAGCATCTTCCAGGGTACCTTGAATCGCATTCAGCACGTTTCGCGCTTCTTGTTGTGGATCGCCAGGAACTGCCCCATTTTCCAAACCCAACATGCCAGATATATACAAAGTATCGCCTGTTAAAACAGCCTCACTAAAAGGTGCACCATCCCCACCTGCTCTGCCTGGATTGATGTAGCTTCTATCTTGAGCACCAGCAGTTTGCACTGCACACATCAGAAACATAGCTATAGCAACACTTGTCCATCTCATCATTATTTTAATCATGATTTTCAATTCCTCCATCTAGCATGAATTTAAGAATGGATGAATTCTTACTGATCAAGCGCCGGAATGAAAGAGAAGAATCCAGGGAGATTCAACACCCAAAAAACGGCAGCGATGAAGCTCCCGCAGCAAGATCTCATTGTTGAGGTGGCATTAAAGTGGTTAGTAGTTAGTAGTTAGTAGTTAGTAGTTAGTAGTTAGTAGTTAGTAGTTAGTAGTTAGTAGTTAGTAGTTAGTAGTTAGTAGTTAGTAGTTAGTAGTTAGTAGTTAGTAGTTAGTAGTTAGTAGTTAGTAGTTAGTAGTTAGTAGTTAGTAGTTAGTAGTTAGTAGTTAGTAGTTAGTAGTTAGTAGTTAGTAGTTAGTAGTTAGTAGTTAGTAGTTAGTAGTTAGTAGTTAGTAGTTAGTAGTTAGTAGTTAGTAGTTAGTAGTTAGTAGTTAGTAGTTAGTAGTTAGTAGTTAGTAGTTAGTAGTTAGTAGTTAGTAGTTAGTAGTTAGTAGTTAGTAGTTAGTAGTGTAACTATAGTAGTTAGTAGTTAGTAGTTAGTAGTTAGTAGTTAGTAGTTAGTAGTTAGTAGTTAGTAGTTAGTAGTTAGTAGTTAGTAGTTAGTAGTTAGTAGTTAGTAGTTAGTAGTTAGTAGTTAGTAGTTAGTAGTTAGTAGTTAGTAGTTAGTAGTTAGTAGTTAGTAGTTAGTAGTTAGTAGTTAGTAGTTAGTAGTTAGTAGTTAGTAGTTTAGTTAGTTAGTAGTTAGTAGTTAGTAGTTTTGATATAAGTAACTATCGAAGAAGTTGTAATCAGTCGCAGCGGCTACAAATCTGAGTATCATTTTCATTCCTCGTTTAGATTGCTCAGGCTATTATGCTCTGTGTGAATTTCATAGGTGCCATGCAACACAAGGCCTGAATCTACCAATTATCTTTCAGTCGCCGTGGTAAATCGTAAAATCAGCGCTTGTATTAAATACTGTATGCATATACAGTATTTATCTCTTAATCAATATGAACAGCCGAAATTCGGGAGGATTGAACCGGGTGGCCCATAGGAAATCATTATCAACATCGTCAAAAGAACATTGCTGGTGGGTCAGTTCTGAGCCACTCTATATCGCCTATCACGATGAAGAATGGGGTGTTCCTGTACACGACGATCGTCTGTTGTTTGAATTTATATGCCTTGAAGGGCAACAAGCCGGGCTTAGCTGGATCACCATACTGCGTAAAAGGGAACATTATCGTAAGTGCTTTAAGAATTTCGATGTAGATAAGGTTGCCCGGCTCACTGATAAAATGATTGAAAAATTGTTATTGGATACCGGACTGGTACGCAACCGCTTAAAACTTTACTCTATTCGCAGCAATGCACTCGCCTTCAAGCAAGTGCAGAAAGAATTTGGCAGCTTCGACAAATACATTTGGGAATTCGTTGGCGGTAAGCCTATAGATGGGAAACGCAAATCTGCAAAAGATGTACCTGCGAACACTGATATCAGCGATCGCATGTCTAAAGATCTTAAAAAGCGCGGATTCAAATTCGTCGGCAGTACGATTTGTTACGCATTTATGCAGGCCGCAGGATTAGTCAATGACCACACAGGTAATTGCTTTCGTTACCATGAGCTGAAAAACTAGCAATGGTTTTTAGTTCGCAAGTTTTAACCCCGTGGAGGGGATCAGGAGAATCGCTATGATCGGTTATGTCACTTTAGGCACAAATAACCTGGAAAAATCCGCAAAATTTTATGATGATTTGCTGGCAGAGCTGGGTGCCTCACGTTTTATGGAAATGGAAACCTTTATCGCCTGGGCAGTAACTCCAGAGGCGCCAGCGGTTTCAATTACCCTGCCTTTTGATAAAAACCCTGCTACGGTTGGCAACGGCACAATGGTGGCGCTGGCTGTAGACAGTACCGAAAAGGTTGATGCGATATATAACAAAGCTTTGCAGCTTGGCGCACAGGATGAGGGAGCTGCAGGATTCCGAGGGGATACTTTTTATGCGGGTTACTTTCGGGACCTGGACGGCAATAAGCTGAATGTTTTTTGCATGACGCGAGCTGAATAAAAGTTCCTCACGCTTCTTGAAACTGTTGGGTGCCAGAATCTTATTCTGACACCCATTTTTTATTGTAACAGCTTACAAATTGCTAATTCTGCGCTCTAACTCAAACCCACGATCGGTAACGATCGTTTCCAGTACAACGATACGTTCTTTGAGTTCAGCAATTTGCGCTTCCAGCTCCTCTGTCGAATTTTGTTCCAGGTCTTTATGCAATTCTTCGAGCTGAGAATTAGTATTGCGCTTATATTTAAAGTACTCGGTGATGAAAACCAACAGGCAGATTGGCACGAAGACCGCCATCATTACTCCAAATAGCTGAAGTACGTCAGACATAAACAATTCCTCCCGTTTGCGTTTGCCCTTTTGACTTTTGGTTTTGGTTTTGGTTTTGGTTTTGGTTTTAGGTCATTAGTTTAGGAACCTCTGTATATCCAGCAAAGTTCAGACCACGAGTTAAAGAATAATTAAGGAGCCTCTGATTAATGTTTGCGAGGCAGTTAGTGCAAGGCAAAATCAGGGAAAAAGCGCAGTTTACAGGTCATAAATGCGCATTTTGAGCTGATTTTTAACGCAGCAATAACAACGTAGGTAATTAATCAGAGGTTCCTTAAATCAATGACTTGGGGATTGGTTTGCTACAGAATCAGGTTCATTTCACCAATTACCGGTGAATATGGCAATGCTTGACCATAGACCATACCTGAACAGGTAGAGCTTAATCGCTGGATTCTTGTTGCAGCTTAGCGTATGCAATGGAATTCATCTCATGGGCACGATTGCCAAACACCACTTTGTGCAGAGTGTCGGCGATGATGCTTTCATAGTCATCCATGTGCAGGTAAGCGGCTACATAACCATCGGTAGGATCAAGTGCAATTTGCCGAAGATCCAATCGATAATCTTCAGTAATGATAATGACAGGTGTTTTGGAGCGCAGCGGACTTCGCTTTTCTTGCCCTCGCAATTTAAACAATAACTGATCGCGAGGTTTCTTGTAACTATTCCACCCTGTAATCAAGCATGACAGCCGATTAGTCAGTAACCCGAAACCTCGATCATATTGCTTCAGTAC
The DNA here is from genome assembly GCA_965198435.1 of uncultured Pseudohongiella sp. GTDB lineage: Bacteria > Pseudomonadota > Gammaproteobacteria > Pseudomonadales > Pseudohongiellaceae > UBA9145. The sequence goes on from OZ240664.1 coordinate 2,824,695, forward strand.
TTCCGCTGCATGAGTTTCATTATAGGTATTAATTGCTGTATACAACCCAGTATGACCGATGATAGTTGAACAATGATCCACCAGCTCGTTATTTAGATCATATAGAAGAACTACAGGTTTCAAAATCTATGCCTGACTCAATAATACCTAGGGAACCTCTGATTAATCACCTACGTTGTTATTGCTGCGTTAAAAATCAGCTCAAAATGCGCATTTATGACCTGTAAACTGCGCTTTTTCCCTGATTTTGCCTTGCACTAACTGCCTCGCAAACATTAATCAAAGGCTCCCTAGCGTGATCGAAATGAGATATTGACCGAGATCGGGTCTCGCACTGTGCGGGTTTCATTGGCCGCTACAGAAGTATCTTCATAACCGAAGCTGATTCCGAAAAGAATCTTCGTACCATCCTGCACATCGAATGCCTGTCTTACTAGATCAGGATAATCGCGCATAGTTCCCATAGGACAACTGTGGATACCAAAAGACACCATCGTCAACATCAACGTCTGGGCCCACATCCCCACATCTAAAGCGACTGTGGTACCAAATTTTGGATCCATACCAATGAAGGCCATATGGGGCGCATCAAAATATTCGTAATTGCGTAATACCGCACGCATACGTCCTGCTTTGTCATCTCTCTCAATGCCCATTTTGGAATAGAGTGCTATGGCACACTCAACCTGGCGCTTGCGATAGGTATCGATAAAATCTCCCCGGTACTCATAGTCCGGGTTCGGCTTCACACGATTCATGATGTTGTCTCGCATTTGTTGGGAAAGACGACTTTTAAGCTCTCCAGATGCTACAAATACAGTCCAGGGTTGGACATTACAGTTAGACGGAGACTGTTGAGCAATTTCAAAAATTCGATTCATTATCTCTTGCGGCACTTGTTTATCCAGATAGCCACGTACAGATCGCCGTGCATACACTGCATCTACCAGACTCATATCTGAATTCGCCACACTATTTTCAACTACATCAACCACAAATCATTCCTCGCATTGCTCGCATTCCTTGGAAATCTCTTAGGGAACCTCTGATTAATTCCCTACGTTGTTATTGCTGCGTTAAAAATCAGCTCAAAATGCGCATTTATGACCTATAAACTGCGTTTTTTCGCTGATTTTTGCCTTGCACTAACTGCCTCACAAAAATTAATCAAAGGCTCCTTAGTTCCCTCACAAAAAATTTCATCCTTGGCAGCTTATCAACTGAGAATCCTGCCTCCATCAACATCAACAGTAGTACCGGTAACAAAATTATTATTCATTACAAAAATCAGTCCTTCTGCCACCTCTTCCGAAGTCCCCGCTCGCTTTATCAAGTGGGTAGCAGTCATCCCCTGCATTTTCTCTGCTTTTTCGTCACCAAAGTGATCAAACATCGCCGTATCAATAGTCCCGGGCGAGACCACATTCACTCTGATTGGCGCCATCTCAACTGCCAGGCAGCGGACCAGATTTTCCACTGAGGCACCGACGCAACTCAGGGGTGATTGGCCAGGCTTGATTTTACGCGCAGGCGAACCGCTCACCAAAGTAATTGATGCATTGCCATCCAAATAAGGAGCACCAGCTCTTACCACATTACAGTAGCCCCAGAGCTTGTCATAAGCCGCCTGAAACTGTTCCTGAGTTTGTTGCAGGAAGGGTTTCAGGGTGCGCTCACCACCAACCGCTGCTGAAACCAGATGATCTATACTTCCTGCTTCACGAAAGATAGCCTCCAGGGCTTCGACATCGTGAGTATCAGCCTGACGCACCTCAAAACTACCGCCGCTCACTCGTTTTGCAGTTTCGATATGCGCCTGAGAACGACCAGCCGCCCATACCTGCGCACCAGCATCTGCTGCCATTCTGGCTGTAGCCAGTCCAATCCCTGCCGTTCCGCCTATGATGACTACTTTCTTTCTTTCCAGCTTATTGGAGCTCATACCTCTTCCTTTTGTTCTATATATCAGTTAAACATCAGGGCCTGTTCACACTAATTGAGTAGTCTCTGCTAGAGGGTATTTTTGTGCCCAGCGAGGCCAGAAAGAGCGCCACTTATCGTTGCTCGTCGCTCATTTGGAATCAGCAAACTACGCTCCTCGCGCCTCAATTGGCGCTTTTTTAGTCACAACAGAGATCACTCAATTAGTGTGAACAAGCCCTAGTTAAAAATACGTCCGGGATTCAGAATCCCATCCGGATCCATGGCTTTTTTCAGCGCCTTCATGAGGCTGATTTCAGCATCACTCTTGCTATATGGCAGGAACTGCTTCTTCATCATTCCAATACCATGTTCTGCCGAAACCGAACCATTAAGTTCTTTGATCAACTGGTAGATAATTTCATCAATCTTGAGATGAAGCGATTTTGTATCAGGACCGACATTGATAATGATATGCACATTGCCATCACCTATATGCCCAAACAGGCCCATTACAGCCTCCGGCCATTCCTGCCGTAAACGCGTCTCTACCTCTTCTCCGAAATACCCCATATCCGCGATATTCAAACTGACATCATAGGCATGCATATAGCCGATTCCCATTACTTCAGCAGCGCCATCACGCACGGCCCACAGATTGGCAATTTTACTATCCGAGTCAGCAATCACCACATCATTTACCAGCCCCATTTCTGCTGCAGCACTCAGGGTATTAACAAACAGCTCATCATCCTTTTCGTTATTAGTTCCCATGCTTTCTACTAACATATAAAAAGGATATTCAGTGCCGAGCGGTACCGAGACGTGGGGGACTTTTTCATCGATGAGTGAGTACGTATTGTTCCACAGCACTTCGAATGCTGTCAGATTGGCACCCAACGAACTTTGCACATATACCAATAATTTAGCTACCTGATCAAAAGAATTCGCTGCACAAAAAGCAACACTTTGGCTGTTTGGTTTTGGCGATAACTTCAGAACCGCACGTGTAATCACACCCAGGGTTCCTTCGCTGCCAATAAACAACTGTTTAAGATCGTAACCAGTATTGTTTTTACGTAGTTTGTGCAATCCATCAATGATGGTGCCATCAGCCAATACTGCCTCTACACCAATTACCAGATCTCGTGCCATACCATACCGAATAACACGATTGCCTCCTGCATTCGTGGACAGATTACCGCCTATTGTGCAACTGCCGCGCGCACCAAGATCAAGCGGAAACAACAGATCATTCGCATCGGCCTGCTCCTGAATGGTTTGCAGTTCGACTCCTGCTTCTACTGTCATAGTCCTGGTAAAAGGGTCTACATCAACAATCTGCTTCATGCGGTCAAAGCACAAGGCCACCTCGCCAGCTAATGGGGCTGCGGCAGAAACCAGGCCTGTCATCCCGCCTTGTGGTGCCACTGCCTGACCAGCGCCATGACAGGCAGCCAGAATTTGGGAAACTTGCTCGGTATTGGCAGGTCTTAACAGTATGGCTGGTGGATTGGCTCTGGTGCCCATCCAGTCTCTGTAGTTTTTTGGATCGACGTCGGATTCCTCACGGAATCCTCCGGCTCCTACAATGTCTTGCAGTTTTTGTATGAGGGATTGATTCACAGATTCAGTCAAATGAGTGATCTCTATTACGCCACATCAGTATTTATGGGATCGCTGGATGTTAACATACAGTCCAACCACCTGAGACAAATCGCAGATATTGGAATTTCAATATCTGCGATATTGTAAGAGGCGCATGACATGCAAAAATTCCTTATCCTGGCAATTTCCCTTTTTGCCCTGCCTGCCTGCACCTGGGTGCAACTCACCAGCACCGGAAAGCAAGTGGACATTCGAGCAGACAGCCAGGTAGCCAATTGTGAGCGAATCGGCCGCGCCACATCCATCACCATGGATCGACTTATTTTGGTGGACCGTAGCTCAGCCCGGCAACAGGAAGAGCTTTTCACCCTCGCCAGGAATGAAGCGGCCAACATGGGAGGCAATGTCATTGTGGCAAGCAACAATATCACTAATGGTCGTCAGCAATTTGATGTCTACAACTGCCATTAATAAATAACCCCATCGAATGGCCAGCAGCCAGGATCAGATCATCAGGGTTTATGTTTCTAAATGCGCTGCTTCTATTTATTATAGGAGCCTCTGATTAATGTTTGCTAGGCAATTAGTGCAAAGTAAGAATCAGCGAAAAATCGCAGTGTATAGGTCATAAATGCGCATTTTGAGCTGATTTTTAACGCAGCAATAGCAACGTAGGTAATTAATCAGAGGTTCCTATAGAAACACTTCGCCCCTCCCTGTATGGCGATGCTGCAAGTAATCTACAACTCATACTCCACAATCGACGGAAATTCAACGAGCTGCAACCAATAGCAGCACACAAAGAAAGTCACAGTTTCAGATCAAAATCGGCTTTAAACTGACTTTACAAAAGAAATAGCAATGAGATTCGCCTTATACTGGCTTACAATCCAGCAATGCGGCGGCAGGGACCTAATGGAGAGTTAGGGATGGAAAATATTCTTTTGTCACTGAGCGAGGTCTTTGCTCGCGCTCCCAACAAAGTCCTGCGCTTTAAAACATTTGTTCTAACTGGCTTGGTTGTCATTACAAGTTTAATGGTGGTGGGGATATTCACCCGCACCGAACTGGATATGACAACTGACAGCTTCCTGGATCAGGAAGATCCATCGATGCTGGCACTGAACGAATACCGCCGTCAGTTCGGCAGTGATGACTCGGTATTTCTGGTATATCGAGCAAAAGATGGCGATGTTTTCTCCTACGAATCTCTCACCGCCATTCAACAACTGACAGACGACCTGCGCTATTGGCAACAACTCGATACCACTGAGTATCCAGCTAAGATGAATGGTGTCGAGCTGGATTTCGAAGAGCTTAACCATATTCGGCGAGTCCAATCTATCGCCAACATTCGTTACCAACGTAACGAAGGCGACACCCTGCTCTCCAATCGCCTGGTTCCGCAGGAGATTCCAGAATCAGCAGAAGAGCTGGCAGAAATCAAATCTCGTGCCCTGGCTGAAGAAGACTATCTACTGGCCTTCTATTCAGCTGATACCCGTTATGGGGCAATTATGATACAGACAGATTTTGGCGCGCAGCCCGTTGAAGACTATGTGCCTGCTGTAGATGTGGGTGATGTGGTGCTTGATGACAGCTTCGCTTCCTTTGATGCTTTCAGTGATGCGGACAGTTTTGATCTCGAATTTGATGAAAGCGCCGAAATTCAGGAAGTATCGTTCGAGCCTGTAAACATGCTGGGTTACACCGCTTTCCATCTCGCGACCAAAGCACTTTACGAAAAATATTCGGATCAGTTTGAATTCTATCCTGTAGGCAATCCACCCATGATGGAATTCATGATGGATACCCTGATGCAGATGCAGGTGTTGGGGCTGCTAATGGTGCTGATCTTTACCCTGCTTCTCTACATTTTATTCCGCTCATTCAGCGCCGTGCTCTGGCCCATGGTGACTATCGCCGCCAGCATGACCTGGACCTGGGGCCTGACGGTTTGGCTCGGTATAACCATCTCGCAAATGATCTCGTTAACCGTGCTGCTGGTGTTCGCCGTAGGTATCGCGGATTGTGTGCATGTTATGAGTGCGTATTTTTCTTTCCGGCGACAAGGCAGGGAACACTATGAAGCTTTATCCTTGTCCTACGGTAAGACTGGCCTGGCCATTTTAGTCACCACAGTAACGACTATGGCAGGAGTTCTGGCATTAGCCACATCCGACCTGGTTCCCATTCAAGTATTTGGTTTCATGTCAGCATTTGGTGTGGTCATGGCATTTTTCTTCACCATTGTGTTACTCCCGATTCTGCTTGATCTGTGGCATCCAGGAGCGCCGGACAAATCCGATGCCAGTTTAGCCGATCGCCTGGGCAAACGCTGGAACGACCTCTACATCGGCAGGAAGTTCATGATTGCCGTCGCTTATGTGGTAGTGGTCTATGCTGCTCTTGGACTCTGGGTAGGAACATACATAACCATCATTACCGCCCTTACCTATGTGGTAGTGAACTGGCAGATGTCGATCCTTTCCTGTATTCCTTATATCGTGGCGCGCCATCCATGGTTGGTTCTCACTGTTTTCGGTTCTGGTTTCATGCTTTGTGCCTGGGGTATGACGCAAATTCGCATCGATTCCAATATGACAGAGCTAACTCGAGAAGGAAGTTCGATACGTGTGGCTTACGAAACAGTAGACGAAAACATGGCGGGCGCCATGTCCATGGTGATTATGGTAGACACGCATCAAACTGATGGACTTTACAACCCAGACATTATGCAGGCCATGGATGAATTACAAAGCCGCATCGAAGAACGCTACTCCGATCAGGTTACCCGCACCAATTCTCTGGCCAATATTGTTAAAGACACCTACCAGATTATGAGTGACGATGACCCTGACTATTATCGGGTGCCCAACGATGAACAGATGATTTCCCAGCTCCTTTATCTTTTTAACAGCGCCAATCCAGAAGATCGTCGTGCACTGGTGTCGGACGATTACAGTCGCTCACATATCTCATTGAATATCTACAACGCCGGCTCCTATCAGTACCAACGCTTTTTTGACGAAATAGCTGTAGAAATAGACGATGTATTCAGTCCTTTGGAGGCTGAGGTTCCGGAGCTGGAGGTTTATCTCACTGGATCAATGGCGCTGCTAATGCGCATGGCTGACGAAGTTGCTAACTCACAATTTTCCAGTTTTACCTTCGCTATCGGGGTAATTAGCGTCGTCATGATCATTACCCTGGGTTCGTTCCAGGGCGGGCTGATGGCAATGATCCCGAACGTGATTCCCGCGCTGCTCGGCTTCGGGCTTATGGGTTTAATGGGCATTCCGCTGGATACTGATACGCTGCTTATCGCACCCCTTATAATAGGAATCGCCGTAGACGATACTATCCACTTCATGACCCACTATCGTGTCGAATTGATCAAAACCGGCAGTATCAGTGAGTCCCTGAAATCCACCATTAACGATGTAGGCCAGGCAGTGATGTTCACCACCATGGTCCTGGGACTGGGCTTTGCCCTATTGAGCTTTTCAGACTACCTGGGCATGGCCAAAATGGGTTTCTTCGGATCTGCTGCTATTTTCGTCGCTTTGCTATGCGATCTGTTTTTGATTCCTGCAATGATCATGGTCTTCAAGCCCACATTTGGCGTGACAGATGCCGATACAAGAATTACCTTTATGGAGAAACTGGCATGAAGCCGCATAGATACTGTAAGACATCATTCCTCGCAGGCGTCATATGCTTAAGCAACCTGTTTACCGTGCAGGCACAGGAAATGTCTGGCCTGGAAATCATGGAACAGGTAGAGGGCAACCAACGTGCGACTTCCGATTCTGCTTTCAATCGCATTCAGCTATCTACTTGCCGTTTCGGAATTAAGGATAGTCGCATTACCTGTGCCGAGCGGCCGCGCATCAAATCCCTGGAATCTGTGGGCAAGAACTACGGACCTGAAGGCAAAGACACCAAGAGCGTGACCATCGTTCTGGAACCGGCAGCAGAACGGGGGGTCGGCATGCTGAGCTACGCCTATGACGACACGGCACGCGATAACGAAACCTGGCTTTATCTCTCTGCCCTCGGTCGTGTAAAGCGTATTGCCAGTGGCAATTCTGATGATGATTCAGAACCCGCATCGGTATTTGGCTCTGAATTCACGACCGAAGACACTGATACCGGCAAGCTGGAAGAATATGCAATCACAGTGTTGGAAGAGACCGCCGAAGCCGGACGGGATGTCTGGAAAATTGAATTGATTCCCAATGCAGAGCGCGCACGCAAGTCCCGCTATTCAAAAACCATCAACTACGTGGATAAAGAGCGGTTTATTATTTTACGCGTCGAAATGTTCGATCAGTATGATAAAGAAATAAAACGCCTGTTAGCTTCCCGGGTTGAACTGGTTGATGATGTCTGGATGGCCCGCTCACTGACTATGATGAACCTGGTCAGCAATCGTCTTTCAAACATGGCTATCCTGGAAATTCATACCGGCATTGATGTTGAAGATGAGTTCCTGACCACTCGAACGCTAACCGACGTCGCCTTCCGCGAAACCGAATTAGCAAGCCTGCGCCAACAGGTCGACTAGCAACTGCTATGCCCAGATCCGATATTTTGCTGCTCGGCTTCAGCATGGCGTTTGTTGGCCTCATGAATTCAGCCAATGCACAGCAAGACGAAACCTCGGTACTGGATGCCAATGCCACATTCGATCCGGACGCAGATTTTGGTTTCGATGATGACATTTTTGCCAGCGCTTTCGATGAAAACACCATTGTCGAACCTTCCTGGCTCGATAATTTTACAGTGCGTATCAGTCAGCAGATCTCGGGACAGGTAAACAATCATACCATCGACCTCGGTGCTTTTGGCACCTTGCCAAAAGAAGCCAGAATTGAGAACAACCGATTACAATTCAATATCCGTTATCAAAACGCCTTTGCCCCCGGCTGGCTATTACAAAGCAGTGGCTGGTACCGTGTCTACTGGGACCAGGACTATATGGCCGACAATACTGAAATCGACAGCCATACTGAAAGCCAACTCAATGAATTGTTCGTGCAATACAGTCGCGGCGCTCACAGCTTTAAGTTCGGCAATCAAACAGTGGTATGGGGAGAAACAATCGGTAATTCTGTCCTCGATGTAATTAACCATATTGAGTTTCGTGATTTCACAATCATTGATATTGAAGATGCCCGATTGAACCAACCCATGTTTATCTGGGATTATTTTGGCGACGATAACAGCAGCAGCTTTTCCACCTTCATTAATCTCTACCCTGAGTTTAATCCTGTACCGGTAAGAGGCAGTCCGCTTTTCTTCGATCCTGGATTCAACCTCCCTGACTATGACCGTAGCGGCAAGGTATTATTAGAGGCAGGCACACAATGGAAGAAGTCATTTGAGGGCAGTGACATCGGTCTGATGGTGGCTTATCTCTATGAAAACCAGCTTCGCTATGATCCACCGTTGTCAGGCTCGGAAGATGCCCGACCGGATATTAATGATTTTCTATTACTGGGTTTTAGTGCCAATCGCGCCATTGGCAGGCTGTTACTGAATTTCGACCTGGCATATAGTCATAACATCCTGGCGAACAGCTTTGCGTTTCCAGGCACAAGTTCATTGTCGGCACCGGTTAATGTGCGTAAGGATCAAATTGGCACCTCGTTTGGCTTCGAATACGCCATTGATAATGATCAGAATGTGAGCCTCGGTATCCAGGTGCAGAAGATCCTGGATATGAAAGAAGGATTACCTCCAGATCAAACACTGACGAACAATGACGTATTTGGTAGCTGGCTGGTTCGTTACAGCAACAATGTACGAAATGGTGATTTAGCATTGTCAGCAACCCTGCAAGGGGACTTAGAGGGCGATTCTATTTTCACAGCACTCGGTGCCGACTTTACACTGGACGATAACTGGGCCATCAATACACAACTTATTACCATCAGCGCTTCCACAGCCTCCCCTTTGGTGGTGTTCGACCAAGACTTACGAGTCAGCGCGACACTTACCTACGCCTTTTAGCCATTGACTGGCCTGTATTCTCTACGGATGATTACCGGATAGACTAATCCCCCTGTCTTCTTCATTAGGGCCTGTTCACACTAATTGAGTGGCCTCTGCCAGAGGGCATTTTTGCGCTCAGCAAGGCAGAAAGAGTGCCGTATATATAAACGATTGATAACGAAGCGGGGCGCAAAATGACCCTAGCCCTTCGGGTTGCGGCTAAAAAAGCGCCACTTGTCGTTGCTCGTCGCTCATTTGGAATCACCAAACTACGCTCCTCGCACCTCAATTGGCGCTTTTTTAGCCACAACAGAGATCACTCAATTAGTGTGAACAGGCCCTAGTACAATTCATGAGATTTGGGTCCCAAGGCCAGCATGAATACCAAACAAATAGCATTAGTCGGAACTGCAGCGCTATTCGCCGTTATTGCAGCAGTTCAATAGGTCTCAGCAGCAAATCAAAGCTAACAGCTTGCTATTTTTGAAATTTATGTTGCGAATCTACAGGCGGAACTGGAATCCCAAGGCTCCGATCAAGTGGGCTGTAAAACTCAGACAAAAGAGCCGAGAAGAGAATTGCAGGCCAGCGAAAACCGTATCGCTGGCCTGGAAAATCAATTGATCAATGCACAGAAGGAGATAGACCCTCACGTCATGAATTTTGAATCTTGAATAACAGATTAGGGAGCGGGTAGTGTTAGGGAGCCTCTGATTAACGTGGCTTACCCCCAGCCTTTGCAATCCTATTTCTCTCCCTCGGGCACACCAATAAATTGCATTTCAAAAGGCTTTTGGGATTTGGCCTGCCAGCAAATACTGATTCCAATACTTTCCTGAATGAATTGAATCGAGTACTTTGCTGCAACGGGTGGCTCGTTGACTTGATAGGGACAAAGCTCAGGAATCAGAAACCAACCGTCCAGATACTTTGCCTCTGATATTTTCTGGGCTATTAACTTACCATCAATACTTAAGCGTTAAGCGGCTTATCAAATATTTCTCGATCCAACTCACCTTCCCAATTTGCTACTGCAGTTGAAACAGCCAGATCACCCGCGATATTGATAGAGGTGCGAAGCATGTCGAGAGGTCGATCGATTATAAAAATAAAGCCGACCGTCACCGCAATTTGATCTCCAGACATGCCTATGGTGTCCATTACTGCTGACATCAAAAATAGCGACGCACTGGGAACTGCCGCAGTTCCAACCGATACTAATGTTGTGGTGCCCGCCATCAACAGATAATCAGCCAAAGTTAACTCTATACCGAAAGCCTGCGCAGCAAAAACAGAAACAATACCTACATAAAGCGCGGTGCCATCCATATTGATGGTCGCCCCCAAAGGCAATACCGTGGAGGCGACCACCGGTTTAATCCCCAGATTTTTCTCAGCGACCGACATGGAAACAGGCAAAGTAGCAGCACTTGAAGAAGTAGAAAATGCAACGAGCATCGCATCACGCACGCTGCGGAAAAACATCAGAGGCGAAAGTTTCAACATAAAACGCATGATGATTGCACCGTGCATAATTATCAGGTGCAGGACACAAGCCAGTAATACAGTTATCGCCAGGGTTACGGCATTGAGTAAAACCTCAAATCCCTGCGCACCAGTAACCCGGGCTATTAATGCAAATACACCGAAAGGAGCAACTTCCATAATCCAGTGAGTGATTTTCAAAACTACTTCACTGGAGGCATCCATAAAATCAGCAACAGGTCTTGCACGATCGCCAACAGCCAGTACCCCGACTCCTAATAAAATGGCGAAGAAGATTGTGGCTAGAATGTCACCCTCTGCCAGCGCACCAATAGGATTCTCTGGCACAATCGACATTAGTCGTTCAGTAATTGGAACAGTTTCCTGCATGGTACGAGCAGGTGAATCACTTAAATCAACACCCACACCTGGCTGCAGGACTGCGGCGAGAAACAAACCGATAGTAATTGCGACCAAGGTAGTCAACATATAAAGGATAATGGTTTTAACGCCAAGAGAACCCAGTTTTGATGGATCTCCCATCGAAACAACACCGGATACAATAGTCACAAACACCAGGGGCACAACAATCATGAATATCAATCGGATAAACAGATCACCTATCCAACCAATACTCTCAGCATCAGGGCCCCAGAGCACACCTACTACCGCGCCGACAACCATAGCGCTTAAGATGCGCTTCCAAAGTGCTATCTCGAACCAACTCACGTTCACTTTTTCTCCTTGTTATCAGCGCCTCATATAACTGCTAAATGGCTCTAGCTGAACCCAGAGTTCTCAATCGCAGTCACAGCGTACGAATCTGCTACGCTTACCCGACCGATACCCGACCGAAGAGTGAATCTCGCCACTTAACCGATTGATGCAGGAACCCACTTGATTGCAGACTATAGAAATTCATACCATAGTTCCAGTCCATAGAAGGAGAAGCAGTAGGCGCTTGGCATGGCAGAATGGGTTGAAGGGACAATTGAACAGAATATCCATTGGACTGAAAATCTGTTTACGCTAAAAATCGATGCCGACATTGACGACTACAAAGCGGGGCAGTTTACCAGTCTCGCCCTGGATATCGATGATGAGCGCATTGCGCGCCCCTATTCTCATCTAGCGTCCCCCGAACAAAAACCCCTAGAGTACTTTTTCTACACAGCAACTGGTGGTGTGCTTAGCAATGCCCTCGTAAAACTTAAGGTCGGTGACAAGGTTTGGGTAAAGAAACAATCTAACGGCTTCTTTGTGCTGGATGAGATTCCGGAATCTCGAGACCTGTGGATGCTGGGTACTGGCACTGGAATCGCGCCATTTTTTTCCATTCTCAATACCAAAGAACCCTGGCAACGATTTGAGACTATCGTCCTGATCTATGCTGTACGCACACAAGCTGATCTTCGCTACCTTGACATCATAGCAGAATTAAAAAATCGTCACGGCAATCGGTTTCGATTTCAGGCTTTTGTCAGCCGAGAAGAAGTTGCCGACACTATTCCAGGCCGAATCCCGGCTGCAATTGAATCTGGAATTCTGGAAGAGAAGGTGAATCTCACTATGACTCCCGATCACTCACATTTTATGCTGTGCGGGAATCCAGACATGGTGGATGATGTGACAGAGTTGTTGAAGCAGCATGAGTTCAGAAAAAACAGACGTCGGACGCCTGGTCATATCACAACAGAGAACTACTGGTAGTAATCAATAGTAGTACATCGACTAGATTTCTCACTTATGCCTGAGGAACCTCTGATTAATTACCTACGTTGTTATTGCTGCGTTAAAAATCAGCTCAAAATGCGCATTTATGATCTATAAACTGCGCTTTTTCGCTGATTTTTGCCTTGCACTAACTGCCTCGCAAACATTAATCAGAGGCTCCCTAAGCGTTTCTACTGGCTGAATCGCGTTGGCCACAGACCAGGTCTAAGGCCTGTTCACACTAATTGAGTGATCTCTGTTGTGACTAAAAAAGCGCCAATTGAGGCGCGAGGAGCGTAGTTTGGTGATTCCAAATGAGCGACGGGCAACGACAAGTGGCACTTTTTTACAAAAACTTTCCCTCCACTGCCGCGTTCCTCATTGCTCTTAAAATTTTCATTTACCTCGTAATCGGCGCAGGTACTATTACTATTTGGGGAGCCGCTTTCGCGATTGCAGGGCTTGCAATCCCAATCCAACTGTCTAACTGTTCTACTGTTCTACTATTCAAAAATAATATAGCTTTTCTATACCTTTTACTTGTCATAAGCCTATATTTAAGCTATATTTAGTCCCATGAATCGCATCGAATGGACTAAAAAAGCTCTCCGAGATTTGAAGGGAATTGATAAGACTCGACGCATAGCTGTTCTGGATGGCGTAAAGAAACTCAAGAATTTCGATGGCCAGCGATTAGAGAAGGTAAAAGCCCTGTATCGCCATGAATATCAGTACCGATTGAGAGTAGGCAACATCCGGGTAATGTTTAATTACGACGAGAAAATAGAAATCGTCCAGATAGAGAAGGTAGCAAAGAGAAATGAACGGACCTATTGATTATGAGGTAGTAGAAGTAAAGGACGGCAAGCCGCTAAAGGCTCTGGTCGCCTATGACGACCTTATACGCCTAATCGAGGAAGCCAGCCCTGAGCCTACTATTCCCCATGAAGTAGTAGAGCTGGTCTATGGGGCTGCAGAAATGATCAGCACCAAGGCTTGGCGGACGCATCTGGGCATGACCCAAACTCAAGTCGCTAAAGCGATGGATATTAAGCAATCTACCTATCAGCGTATTGAGAGCCGAGGCGTTGCCAGCCTGCGGAATAGTACGAAGGAAAAACTGGCAGCAGTATTCGGTATCCTGCCTGCTCAGCTCGAAGTTTAGTTACTGGCAAGCCTAATGTGACGGAGCCTGCGGGTATGGTTTTAGGGCGTTTCGGGGATATTGAGATCAAAATTACGCACGTGTACGCGGTGATAATGGTTCGCTGAGCGGTTTTGGGCATCGAACACGGTGATGCTGATGGTCACCCGCTGTGGGCGGGTAAATATCCAGGCGGCCCAGTCTGCGCCGCTTGAGTGGGGGGCGGGGCTGGACCGGTGGGGGCATCGACCATGACGGGGGTTCCCCATGGGCTGGCGCGGTGGGGGATACCGTTGATCAGCGTCACGCTGCGTTCGCTGCACCATACAGCTTGAGTGGCTGTGGGGTCGGGCTGGCGGCGTTGCCAGCCGGGTGGAGTGACCTGTCTGGCACTGCTGGGTGTGGCAGGCTGGTTAACACTGCGTTGATAAATGGTGTCTATGGCCAAAATGCCCGGCAGTGGGGTGGCCACCTTCACCGCCAGGCTCCACGGGGTGGCATCGACGGGAAGGCCAGCGATGAGGGTCAGCGTGCGGGTGCTGGCGAAGACGGCATGTGATTGGGTGGGTAACGGGCGGGTGCGTTGCCAGTCGTCCGGCACGGCATCGGGTGCACTGCTGGGTGTGTTAGGTCTGCCACGGTAGCGTCTCATGTTTTGCCGTCGCCAGATGGTTTCAGTTCGCATTGTGCGGTTGGGGGTGGTCAAGCGTGCTGGTTTGCTCCAGGGGGTGGCTGAGACGGCGATGTCACCGCTGAAGGTGACCTCACGGGTGCTTTCCCAGACTGATCGAGTGGCATCTGGTGGCGGGCGGTCTGCCTGCCAGTAACTGGGCCGCCGATCAGGACGGCTGACGGGCCGGTCCGGGGGTTTTGATGCCAGGCGGTAAATCTTCTGCAGGTGGGTGCGGGTGTGTTGGTCGGTGATCGGTTGGTGTATCCCTGGCTCGCTCCAGTCCCCCTTGGTGATCCGGTTGCCGCGTTGCGTGATGCTGCGCATGGAAGCCCACACCGCCTCGGTGGCGGAGGGTGACGGCGGGTCCTGTGTCCAGCCGGTGGGGATGGCAGAGGTATTGGCGGGGGTTAGCGGTTTTGTGGCGCTGCGGCGGTAAATGGATTCCAGGGTGCTGGTGATCTGTGGGGTGCCGGTCACTGACTCCCCCGGCACCCCTGATACATAGGCGCGGGCGGTGATTTCCAGCCTTGAGGCCAGATGCCGCACCAGTACTGTCACGATGGCGGTCCCCTGTCCGGTAACGACAGCGCGGAAGTCGCGGCTTTCCTGTTGATCGGCTCCCAGTATCTCCACCCGGGTGATGATGTTGCCGCTGCGATAAAACCGCACACAGCCCTGGGCAAATTCCTCGCCGCCACGGTAGTAACGCACGCACACGTCCTGGGTCAGCGCAGCGGGTGTCCAGCCTTCTTCGCTGCCGAGCCACACGGCGGCGCTGTCCACGCTGGCGGAGACGCCATCAACGGCATGATGGCTGAACAGTCTTGGGGCGCGCCAGGGGTTGGCGATTGCTGCGCCAGTGGTGGGGCTGCCACTGATCCGGCGCACGGCGCGCCACAGGTAATGTCCTGCGGGGATGGCGGGCTGGCTGTCATGCCAGCGTAGCCCGCCGGTGGTGCCGGGTTGATCGTAGCCCCAGGTATTGGCGGGATACTGAGGGCGATCCAGATGGTCGCTGGGCGAGGTGGCATAGATGTATTCCCAGGCGCGTCCGTCGGTCCCGGGTCTGCCGTCCTGGCCGTCACGGCCCCGGTCGCCAGGATTGCCTTTGTCGCCCTGGATTTTGATCCAGTTGTAATCGGCTGGATCGCGTGATTCAGTGGCGGTATCCTGATTGGCGGCAACGCCGATATAGCGGCGTTTGCCGGGCTTGCCGGTGGTGAAATTTTGTCGGCCATCGGGGGAATTGGCGTAGGCCACCCAAAGATATTTTGGCTGCCCGTCCTGGCCATCACGGCCAGGTAATCCGTCGCCGCCGGGCAAGCCTTGTGGGCCCAGCACTTTGGTCCAGGTGTAATCTGCCGGGCGATTGGATTCCCGTGGTGTGGTTTTGTTGGTGGCCACGCCCATGTACTGGCGTGCGCCTCCTGCCCCGGTGGTAAAGTTCCGTCGGCCATCGGGGGAATCGGCAAAGGCCAGCCACACATAGACCGGTGAACCGTCGCGTCCGTTAATGCCAGCAATGCCCTGCTCGCCTTTGTCCCCTTTGTCACCCTTCTCGCCACGTTCACCTGGCGGGCCGGTGAGGTCGCCCTGGTAGACCCAGACGGGTGGGTCACCTTGCCAGGTCCAGAAACGGCCATCATCGGCGACAAACACATCGCCTGCACGGGTTCCTTGCTGTTGTGGCAAGGTGTCCTCTATCACGGCCCCATGCAAAATCCGGTTACCGGCGGCGGGGGTGAGATCAGCCAGCAGTAGCCACTCCTCGCCGAGGCGGGTCCACACCTCACCGCTGGCCTGTACGTACAGATCGCCGTCGATGCCGGTGTCTTCGGTGGGGGGTTCGTCGCCGTGGCGAATACGGGTGCCGCCGAGAATATCGATGAGTTCGAGGGCCTGCCAGGGGCCACGGTAGCTGCCTGGCTCTCCCTGGTGGGCAGTGCTGCGGTAGCGTTGGGTACGCCACAGCAGCCAGTGCTCGCGGGTGAGTGTGGGCGGGGTGCGTTGCCAGCGGCTGCGTCGAAACGGGTTCTGGGTCGGTGGCGGTGCGGGGCGTTGCCCGCCGGTGGCCTGATACGCCACTTGTGTCTGTGGGGTGGTAACGGTGTGGGAGGCGGTGAGCCACGCGCTGCTTGCCCCTCGGGCATTGAGGGCCCGAATCCTGACATCGTAGGCAGTCCCGGGTGTGGCGGTGTCGCTCAGGCGGGGTTCGGTGGTGAGTCGGGAGTGCCAGTCGGTGGCGGGGGTATTGGCGGTCGCCGCGCGGCGGAACTGTACATCATACTGGGCCACGGTGCCGGTTTCCGGCGGGGTCCAGCTCGCTGTGACGTCCACCCGTATATTGCCCTGGGGCGAAAACCGGAAGGTCTCGATGAACTGTAAATCCGTCGGGGGTGGTACCGCCAGGGGTCCGGGCAACAGGCTGATATTGTTGCGGGCCAGATCGGCATCGGAGAGTGATTGCCGGGTGTAAATGGCGGCATCATGTTCGATGAGGGTAAATTTAAGACGGGCGCGGCGACGGTCAATCTCCAGTTGTTTGACCAAAAATGGTTTGTCTCGCCAGTGCATCAGGCGGTGGCTGAGGGTGACAACATCCCCGGCAGCGGCGGGCAGTGCTGCGAAGGTGGTGGTGACAGTGGCCTCAATAAGACCACGGCTTTTGTACAAGGCGATACGGGCCAGGTCCAGCGCAATGGCCTTCGCCGTCACGGTCGGCAATGCCAGTCGTCCATGCAGTGGTTCGCCATCGCTGGCCACAAAACCCTGGTATAAGGTGGACTGATCAGCGGCGGGGAATGCGGCTTCATCGTTTTCCCAGTCGGTATTGGGGTTGGCAAAGGTGGCGGTGAGGCGGTTTTTGGCGCGGCGACGGGAGGGGGTTTTCACGGCGATAGTGCCGGTGAGTATGGCATCGTCAAGGGCGAAGCTGGCAGGCCGTTCGCCTTCCACCGCCAGGGTATAGTGTCCGGCGATCCAGGGTAGCATGCCTCGGCAGCCGCTGAGCAGGGTTTTGATATTGGTTAGCAACGATTTGCCGGTATCCAGCACCACGTTGGATTCATAGCGCACACTGGCCCAGAGGTGGGCACGGTCGCCGCGTTGCCATGCTGCGGACCGGGTGCCGTCCGGCAAGGGTGCGGGGGTAACCGTGATCTCCACATACGCCTCGGCCTCGGGCAGATGGTGCCACACAGCACGGCCGGTTTCATCGGCCAGGGCCTCGCGCTCTGCCGCTGCCACTTCGGCGGTGATGCTGACAACGGATACTACTTTCGCCTGACGGCTGCCGTCGGGGGTGGTGAGGCGGGTGCCAGGCCCGACATGCCAGGTGGGTGTGGTGGCCCGGTGGAAGCGCAGTTGCTGATCAGGGCCACGGGCGGTTACTGAATATGGCACCCCCAGATCAATCGCCTCATGGGTGAGCTGCGCGTGATCGAAGGTAGCGGCGGCCTGTTGAAAGCTGGCCAGTAACTTCTGTGCTTGCGCCGGGTCAAGACCGCGTCCGAAGCGGGTATTGGTGAGGTAGTCATACAACTGGTCGGCGGGGTTTTCTGAATAGGCCGGGGTGGCACTGAGGTTGCGCACCGAGCGGATTTTGCGTCCGGCCACCAGTGCCGAGACCCGTGGGATGCCGTTGAACACCTCGCTTTCATAGGTGAAGCGCATCAAAAGCATGGCCACGCCGCTCCCGCGATGGGCAGAGGTCCAGCCTGGGGCATTGGCCACGAACCAGTCATCGGCGGTTTGATCATCTTCGCCTTCATAGGCGCGGGCCACCACCCAGACATCGGGATCATTGCCCGACTGCCAGGGGCCGCCATGGCCCTCGAACTGGCTCCAGCGGTTAAAGGTTTGCAGTGGGATATCGTTGATCCATAGTTGGTGCACGGCCTCAATGGGCCCCTCGCACAGCGCAAATGCCATATACAGGTGGCGATTTTCAAATCCGCCAACCCCCAGATACACCGCTCTAGCGTCCACTTTACGGGTGCCGTAGATCACCTGCAGCGGCTGCACGGCGGGGTCAGCGGTGTCCAGGGACACGGCCGAGGCCCATTCGATGCCACGGCGAAAGGATGCCTCAAAGACGCGGTCGCCTGGAAAATGCAGTTGCTGGGATTCAGAATTGCTGTGGCGGCCATTAAGGGTATCAAACGCTGCCCAGTGGCTGGCGACGGTCAGGGTCACTGTGGGGCGGTCGGGTTTGCTGTCCAGGGTGATGCCACTGCCGCGTCCGGCGAATACTGTCACCGGCTCTCCGGCAATCTGGCCGTTGACAATCACGGCCAGCCGTACTGTGACCTGCCAGCGGGTGGCGGTGGTGAGGGCAGCGGCGGTGATCTCGGGGGTGGCGGTGATCTCGGGGGTGGCGGTGATCTCGGGGGTGGCGGTGAAGGTCAGGGTGGTCGCATTGGCGCGTGGGTCGATGCTTTCGCGGAAGTTGCCGACAGCGCTCAAACTGTTGCCAGCGCTGTAAAGCAGCGGTGGCGCTACCGTGGTATCGGTAAGGTCGGTGGCATAATCGGTGAGATGGCTATCGCTATCGGGCAATTGCACCGACACCAGCAGGGCCAGTGACAGCCGCTCATCGGTCAATGCTTTGCGGGTAGCGGTGGCAAGCGGTCTGGGCATTACAGGGCTTCCATCAGGTCAAGTTGCAGATCCGCCAACGGGCTGCCTGGGTGGGTGCGCCAGTGAATATCAGACTGGCGCAGCCGCACGTGGAAGGCGACCGAGGCCAGGTGTACTGCCTCGCTGGCGGTGACAGTGGTGACCAGGCGGGGAAACAGGGAACAGCGCAAGCCATCCGCTGCTGGCTGTTGCGCGGTGATCACATACACCTTGGCGTGGTCGGTAAAGCGCAGATAGCGTCCGCTGCAGTCTGGCCGTCCGTCATTGCCGCTGACCCGCAGCCGTACCTCATGGCTACCGGCCGGTGCAGGATTCGCCACACGCACCGCCAGGTCTGTGGCGGCGGCGAAGGTGGATTCCCCCGGCAGCACCAGATCAAACGGGGCGAGGTCGGCGTGGGCCTGCACAAACCCCAGCAGTGGCCGCAGGGTGGAATAGAGACGGCGACGATACTCGAGCTGGATTTGCCACTGCTGCACGCCATTGTCGGTGATCACCGTGGTGCCCTGACGGGTGGTCAGCGGGGTCTGTGGCAGGTGGCTGATCACCTGTGCCGAGGCGATGCCGGGGGTATTTGGCCCAACGGGGAATAATGGCACTGTCTTGCGGCTGGGAGTCGTGGTCACAGGCTGCGTCCCTCATCGGCCAGGGCATCGCGAATGTTATCCAGCAGCAAAAATTTATCGCGCTCAAACACCTCGGCCACGCCGTCGCTGTCGAGAGCCTGGATGTTGATGTTCAGATTGACGGTCCGTGCAGCGGTGCGTTGGGTGCTGCCTGCTTCGGCCAGTCGCACCCCCAGCCGCCCGCCACGGTCCCGTCCCAGGGGCAGAATTGCCTCGGGTCCGGCTTCTCCGGCCACCCCCAGCGGCACCCCACGACCGGTAAAAAAGGTGGGGCTGTCAATCACATCACCGGCGGCGGCAAACTTGATCTTGCTTTTGGCCGCCGTAATGGCGGGCACACCCAGCGCGGCGGCCACCACAGCGGCTTTGGCGGCAGCCCCCAGTGCCGCAGCCGGTCCCACCACTGGAATGGCGGCGGTGGAGGCATAGGCGGCCTGGGCGGCCAGCGAGGTTGTCTCCTTCACCGTGGCCACCGTGCGGCTGGCCGCATTGGTGAGGACCGGTCCTCGTACGCCCGCAAAGATTGTTTTCAGCAGCACGGTCTGGATGGCAAGCTGAATCAACTGGGCAATGAGACCCTGCAGCGCCTGGCGGGCAAGATTACCAAAACTCTCCCGAAAACTTTCGCCAGTCACCAGGGCGGCAGCAGCAGACTGGGCCAGGCCCTGAGTCAGGGTGCCGTCAGGACCAAACACCGCTGCAAAACTCTCCCCCATCTCGGCAGCGGCATCCACCGCCCCCTCCCGCAGGCGCTCAATCTCCACCAGATAGCCGTCGGCAAAACTGCCTTCGGCCTGGGCGATACGCAACTCGGCCTGGGCCGCATTGTAGTCACTGAGGGACAGTGCGCCCTCTCGATATAACGCATTGAGCGCGGTCTGGCGCTCAATGAATGACTGTTGTTCCGGTGCGTACTGCGCCAATAGCTCGGCTTTCAGTTTTTGTTGCTGTAACAGCCGGTCGTTTTCGGCGTGCTGCTGGGTCAGGGCCTGGAGTACCGCCTCGGAGGCATTGGGGTAGGCGTGGGCCAGTTCAATGCGTCGGGACTCGGCCTGGTTGCGTAACTCGATGCCTTCCAGCGACAAAGTACCCTCATTGCGCAGGCGCTCGTTAGCTGCACGTAAATCCTCCAAGGCGGGCAGGCCGCTGGCGATCAGTTCGGCCTGAGCCTGTCCGGCTGCCCGCGCCTGGACCTCCCATAAATCAGCCAGGGCCTGATTGCGCTCCTGCTCCAGAGCCAGCAGCAGGCTGGTGTTGTCTGGATGCTGTGTTTGCAGCAACAGGCGTTCGGCTTGATACTGGGCGTTGATACCCTCTTCGGTTGCCATAAGTCTGGCATCAAGACGTGCCAGCAGCGAGTCCAGTTCCAGATTCGGCGGGGCTTTCTCCAGGTCTTTCATCTCTGCTTTCAGAGTCACCAGGGCGCGATTAATCATGTTCAGGTCAGCAACCTTATAGCCACCTGGATTTGCAAGCAGCCGCTCCCGCTCTGCCTCCAGTTCAGCAATCTGCTGATGGATTTTCTCGGCTTGCGACAGATAGCGTCTGGCAATGCCCAGCGCCGCTTCACTGGCACGGGCTTGTCCACTGGCGATAGCAGCGGTACCACCAGTGGCATCGGGGTTGCGTCGTTGATGCAATACCTGCTGCTGAAGCGGCTGCCGTTCCTGCGCTGCTGCGATCCGCGCTTCAAGGTCGGCAAGTTGATCTTGCAGATACTGGATTTTCGTCTCGTCAAAGGGGTCAAAGCGCGGTATCGCATAAGCACTCCCGAAAGAACCCGGAGGCAGCACGTAGTCGCCCCCCCTGGCGAGCTGTGCGAGCAGTTGGTCGCGACCCTCCTCCAATCCCCGCAGTTGTTCGGCGGTCGAGCTAATCAGCTCGTTTAGCTGGACGCGGTTCAGGCGCTCCAGGCTTTCACGGTATTGGTCGATTGACAGCGTGAGGTCGTCGACTCTGGGGTCCAGTCCGTTCAGGCTGTCCCGTGCCTTGTGCCCGGCAGCAGCAAACTCGTACAATGCATAGGCGGCCAGCAGGCCGAGGCCCAGCGGTCCCCCCAGGGCCGCCAGTGCCCCCTGGCCAGCAACCACTGCCCGTTTGAGAACAAACCAACCAGCGGTGGCCGATGCCGTGGCACCTGTCATCCTGCCCAGCGAGGCGTGTAGCGCATAGTTGGCCTGCACCGCTTTACCGGCTGTGGTGGTCCATCTCAGGACAGCGGGTGAGAGCCGGGTGCCTATTAGAACAAGGAATGCCCCTGCCGCGTAGCCGAGACGTTTAAAGTCATGCTCCAGCTCCCCCTTTGCGGTCAGGCTCAGGGCGTAAGCGAGGTCGCTGATCCCTGCTGCCAGGGTGTCCGAGGCATCTACTGCACTATCCAGGCTACCGATCGCCCGCGTGATGGCATTGCTCATCTGGATGGACGCCTGGCCGATGGTGCTGGCGGTCTGGCTAAAGGCCGCTTCCAGAGTCGGCAGACCCCGCTGCAAGGCCTGGAAAAAATCTTTATTGGTCACCGCGCCCTGGCGTACCAAGTCCCGCAGACGGCTGACACTGCCACCGGCAGCGTCCAAATTGTCTGCCACGACCTGGAAAATGGGCTTGGCCCCGTCCAGCAAGGAGTTAAACTCTTCCGCCTCTATCCGGGCAGAACCCAATAACTGGGAGAACTGGAGCAGCGCTCCGGAAGCCGCTGCCGCCGATGAGCCGTTAATCACCAGCGCCTGTCCCACCCCTGCTACGGTGTCCAGTAGTTCCTGCTGGCTGGCACCCAGTTCATTGGCACTGATGGTCAGCTTCTGGTACAGGTCGGCAACCGCCGCGATGGGCGCACGGGTGCGCTGGGCAATAGCGAACAGCGCATCCTGCACCTGGTTGAACTCCGCAGTGTTGTCGGTCGCCAGACGGACGGCATTGGCGATGGAGGTAAACTCATCGGCATGGCGTACCAGACCGCGAAGGCTTAGGGCTCCGGCAAGATAGCCACTGTACTTGAGCAGCGGGGTATGGATAGCCAGCAGGCTGCGCTGCACCTTCTCATTGCCTGCCGCCACCTGATCACTGGCCGCCCCATAGTGCCGAGTGGCACCGCGCCCCTTCTCCGCTTCACCACGCAGCCGCTTCAGGGCGTCCTCACTCACCCTGATAGCGCCAACAAACCCCTTGCCGTCTGCTGTCAGACGAAGCCCTAGCGCCAGCTCACGGGGCATGGTATCTTCCTTTCACTATGCAAACCCAAGAAGACAAACCGTCATGGAAGTCATACCTGTTTGGCTTCGTAATTTGGCTTGCCTGGATTAATGGGTTCTTTGACCTGTTCATCCCCACGACGATACAGTGGACTGTCATTGGCCTGGTGTTTTTCATTGGGTTTTACTACATCATCGCCCTCATCGTCCTGTACCCTTTTATCAAGATCATTGAGCATTATTTTTATCAAGATCATTGAGCATTATTTTTATCAAGATCATTGAGCATTATTGGCGTTAGCCAGGCCCCGCAGTCCACTGACGCCTCAGCGAGACGGCAGTGTGTCCAGCAACGCTGCCTCCATGATCCGCAAACCATCAAAAACCCCAGCCCACTCCATCCCCAGGCCCTCTGCCGCCACTTTGCAGGCCGCGTAATCCAGTCCCAGCGGGTGACCCGATGGCCCGTAGCGCCACTGAGTCATTACCGCGCAGGCCAGGCGTACGGTTTGCCAGTTAGTCGGCAAAACCACGTACATCGATGGCGTGTCAGCCATCACGCTCGCCGGCAGGGTCGTCCCCAGTACAGCAGCATCCTCGTCCAGCGCCTCTCGTCCGTCGATTAACCAGCGAGCGGCGCCCTGAAGTTTTTTAACGGAGCAAAGCGTTCCTCGTAGCTTTTGACTACACCGATCACAAAATACGGCAGCTCCGACACCCGCCGGATAGTGTCCTCATTCAATGGCAGCGGCTTACCGTCTTCATCCTCTATCTCATCCCAGTCCGCAATCAGAGCCGACAAGGCCGCCGCATCGCCCGCCTGCGTGGCCTCCCGAAATCGCTCCGGTGACAGCAGACGAAAGTGAACCGTGATCTTGCAGTCCACCGTTTTCTCGCCCTGGGGCGTCTCAATGATGCACTGGGTAGGGAAGGTCTCGTCGGGATGGGGCAAGCGAAACATAGGGACTCCTGTTATCTAACCGTGATAATTATTTCGTTATTAAACGCCGTCGTAGGCAATGGCACCCAATCCATCTCGGTGGTCCAGATGCCGTTACTCTCGCCAAAGGATGGGGTTTTCAGTTGCACCTTCGGCGCAGTGATCTCGATGATGTGACCGGTCGCTGTGCCATGCACCAGTTGCAGGGGGCCGGTCTCGCCACTGGCGGCTTTGTCCACCAACGCGACCTTTCCCACCGCCGGGGTCTCCAGGGTGAGTTTGCCCGCCGGATTGCGGCCGGTGATGTCCGTCACCGGCGGCTTGTTGATCGCCTCATCCCGCACCCGTTCGATCTGCATATCCAGACTCAGGCTTTTCAGCACCAAATCATTAATGCCGTGCAACACAAAGCTGGGGGTGTTGGTGTGTCCTGGTATCACCGGATCACGGTAGGCGGTATAGTCCGGGTCGGATTGTGTCCTGGCATCGGTGAGTGGCGCATAGCTGCCCAAAAAAGCAAACTGCAGGCGCGGAATGGCATTGGGGCTGATCTCCAGCGACACGCTGCCACGGCAGCCGCTGGCCACCTGCTGTACCCCGTCGATATTGATGGTCAGCGTCAGGCAGTCCTCGCCGCCGGTAATGGGGTTATACACCAGGCTGGCCAAGGTGCTGCCAGCCGCCTCGACAAAGGTCCTGGCAAAGCCGCAGGCCCGCAGCAGCGGGTCCCAGCCTGGGGCCGAATCTCCGGTCACCGGATCATCACCCAGCCCCCCGAATTCTACAGCAAACCCAATCTCCACCTGCTTTTCCACCAGCAAGGTGGGACTGGCACCAAAGGCTGGTTGCTGAATCTCCCGATCCAGCTCGCGACCGCCCAGCGGATTCCAGGTCACCTCGGTGCCGACAAAACGGATCGCGGCGGTGTCGTTCTCCCCTTCGATCTGCCCCAGCAGCAGCTTTTTACGGTAATACTTGGTCGCGGATTCACGCTGACTCATGATACGGGCTCCTCCATGTTCATGGTGTTGTCTACTGCTGTGGTCGCCTCTGTCGCGACCGCCAGCCTGATCAGTGCGCCGCTGACCGCATCACGGCGGTAACGGCCACCGGTGGCTGGCAGCGTGTGCACCGGGGTGGCCGGAGAGTCTGTTGCCTCGGCGCGGTCTGGCTTGTGTCGATTCGATGTCTTGCGGGCCATCTGTGTCTCCTGTCAAAAAGGGCCTTTTACTGTCGTGCCCAGGACAACGGCGCGGGGGTGTCTGTGCTGTTTTTAGGGTTGTGTTTATGCTTATGTTTGTGTCCGCCTCTCTGCCTCACCAGCCTGTGGCTGGGTGTAAGCATGGACCGTGATAAATTCATCCTGCCACCAGAGCACCCCGCTCTCATCCAGTCTCAGCAGTTGCCCGCCACTGGCGCGGATCGGGCAGTGCGCCTGCGGTGGACACCACCCTACCAGTGCCGTCCATACCGCCTTGCGGGCCACCAAAACCTCATCCAAGCCCTGCTCACCGCGCTTGTCCCGGCGATTGCCAATGGCCAGCACCACCGCAACAGTCTCCATTAACTGTTGCCGCAGCGGCCCCACAATGCCATCCGGCTCAGTCGCCGCTACCCGCAGCGGCATCACATAGGCACTGTCCCGACCTGGCCGGGTCTGGCCCAACGCTGCCGCACCCAGGGCGCAGAGGCTGGTGTGCTCCGCCAGCCGCGCCACCCAGGGCCTCAGGTCCAACATGGCTAGAGCCCTGACAGGTAATCGGTCATCGGGCCATCATGACGAAACACCTCAGCACCTGCCGTGCGGCTCTCAATCAGCGCTGTGTCGGCCTCCCCGTCAGGGGCTGCCAGGTCCACCGTACCGGCATTCACCGCCTGTAAAAATGCAATCGCCCGGCGGTAACCAGCGCGGCGTCCATCCCTATCGTCAGCATCACTGCCAAACACCCGGAATAAAAAGATATCCAGCGCAGCCGTGCGCAGCGCTTCCGGCACCGTGGCCAACGTGGGATAGCGGGACCGCAGATAACCAGCCACCAGCCCGTTAACATCCGCCAGGTGCGCGCTCAGGCGCTCAGCCGCCGCCACCACCGCCAAAAATACCGTGTCACTGACCGTCTTGTTATCCCCCTCCCGTGGCAACGTCCCGGCGACATACGCCGCCAGTAACCGCCCTGTCACGACCTTGTCATCCGGTGCCGCACGCTCAGCCAGGTCATCATGACTGACCCGCTTGAGCAATTCAGTGAAGGTGAGATATGCCGTCATTCGCTGGCCCGCCGCAGCGCTTATCCTGCATCAGCCCAGGCCGCATCCCGCTCAGCCGCAGTGATGTTATGGCCCAGTTTGGCCTCAATGGCCACCACCTGCGGCAGCCCCTCGCGGGTCCAGTGATCCGGATTAGTCTTGTCCAGCTCGCCAATGGCCGCCATGATCTGGTGATGACGGGCAGCCGAGGCGCTCTCGTCATCATTATCGTCAACGCCTTCGCCCGCCTGTTGATCGGTATCGTTGTGCCGGTCTTTTTTGCTGCGTGGCTTTTTGTGCTTGCTGCCCTTGCTGTGCTTGCTGTCCTTACTGTCCTGGCCCGCTGTGCCATGGGCCGACTTCGGGGCTTTGTTGTGCGACCGCTGTTCAGCCACCACCCCCAGTGCCAGCAGCGGGGTCGCCTCAGCAGGCATCAGGGCAATGGTCTCGCCCGCCTCATAACGGCGCTCGGCCGCAATGGGCGATATCACCTCATAGTCCGTTGTCGTGGCTGTCGTCATCGCTTGTCTCGCTCTGTTGTCTTGTGCATCAGTGTTATCAGTCTCATCAGTGACTGCCTGGCCAGGATCAGGCCACCACATTGCTGAACAGATAACCGGCCTCCTTGCCAGCAATCACCGAGGTGTCCTCGCAGGTCACCGGGTACAGCCAGCTACGGGTCGACTTGTCAAAATGCGGGGCCTCCACAATGGGGTAATTGTTAAGGCGGTAGGTGTAGCCAAAACCCGGCTCACCCATGTCCCCCTCAGCCGCCGCCAATGACGACATCGCCGTATAGGCCAGCACCGCATGGTTGCCCCACAGCGCCTCAAAATGCCCCGGCGTACCGGCCCGAGCATAGCCCACAGCGTACTGTTGCACCCCAAAATAATTGCCCAGCTCGTCAATACCAATCTGCGGCTGCTTCAGCCCGGTCACGTGCTTGACCCGATCCACCACATCCGGATGGTGCATCAGCGCATCATGCACTTTGGGCCCCACCACCAATGTATTAGGCCGCAGACCAATACCACCCGCCACCACTTCCATGGCCTCCCGCACCGCCTGGCCCGGGCTGGAATCGGCATGACTCCACTGCGCCGTCCTGGCCAGATTGACCAGTTGCCGGAGGAGTTCAAACAACTCATCGGCCGGTTACTGGCCGAAGGCTGGACCAAAACGGCCATTACCACTGCTCTTAATGCCGAACTCAAAAAGACGGGACGGGGAGCGGTGTCACGCTTTGCGGTCAATCGCTATACCAGCCGTATGCTGGCCGAGGGAAAAAAGATTCGCGAAGCACGGGAAGCCGCTGCGGCCTGGTCACGCAGTATCGGCACCATTGCCGACAGCGATCTGGGGGCGTATTTAATTGAAGTCGTCAAAACCCTTGCTGTGGATCATGTGCATCTGTTTGCCGATGCCAGCGAAGAGGACACCCCACAGATCGAGGCAGTGACCAAACTGGCACTGGCCATCCAGCGTCTGGAAGCAGCCCACCAGCAAACTGAACGGCGTATCGCCGCCACCAAAAAACAGGCCGCCGACGAGGCCGGCAGGGCAGTACAGGCTGCCGGGCTGTCCGAGGCGACCGTCAAGCTGGTGCGCGAGCGTATTCTGGGGGTCGCGTAATGAGACGACGTCCCGCCAAGGGCTGTGCCAAAATCCAACCCCCTGATCCGCAGGCAGCGCTATTACCTTATCAGGCAGCCTGGGTAAAAGATGAGTCGGCAATCAAACTGATGGAAAAGGCACGCCAGATCGGCCTCAGTTGGACCGCCGCCTATGCCGCCGTGGAACGCACCGCCCGCCAGGGTGCCCGTTATGACCAGTGGGTGTCCTCCCGCGATGAAACCCAGGCACGGCTGTTTGTCAGCGATTGCCTGTTTTGGTGTAACACCCTCAAGGCTCCCGTCACCGATCTGGGCGAAGTCCTCATTGACCCCGATAGCAAGGCCACCGCTCACACCCTCAAACTGGCCAGCGGGCGCTGCATATATTCCATGAGCTCCAACCCCGATGCCCAGGCGGGCAAACGCGGCAGCCGCCTGTTGGACGAGTTTGCCCTGCATCCCGACCCCAAAAAACTCTACGCCATCGCCGAACCGGGCCTGACCTGGGGCGGGACACTGGAGATACTCTCCACCCATCGCGGCAGCCAGAACTTTTTTAACACCCTGGTGCGTGAAGTGCGCGAGGGCGGCAATCCGAAAAACCTCTCCCTGCACCGCGTGACACTGGAAGATGCGCTGGCGCAGGGCTTTTTGTACCGCCTCCAGCAAACCCTGCCCGCCGCCGATCCGCGTCAGGCCATGGACGAGGCCGCCTATTTTGAGTACGTCAAATCCCGGGCACCGGACGAAGAAACCTTTTTACAGGAATACCTGTGCCAGCCCGCCGATGACCAGGCCGCGTTTCTGGAGTATGACCTGATTGCCAGTGCCGAATACCCAGCTAACATGCCCTGGCAAACTGTTGAGAACGGACCACTGACAGCCGGTATTGATATTGGCCGTCACCATGACCTGACGGTGTTGTGGGTGCTGGAAAAACTCGGGGATGTCTTTTATACCCGCCATATCGAGTGCCTGAAAAACCTCAGCAAGTCCGCCCAGGAAAACATCCTGTGGCCCTGGATCGCCCAATGTCAGCGCACCTGTATCGATGCCTCGGGCCTCGGCATTGGCTGGGTCGATGATGCCACCGACCGCTTTGGCACAAAAGTCGAAGGCGTGACGTTTACCTCATCGGTCAAGGAATCCCTGGCCTACCCGGTCAGAGGAATGCTGGAAGACCGCCGCCTGCGGCTACCCTATGATCCAGCGATTCGTGCCGATCTGAGAAGCCTCCGAAAAACCGTCACCAGCGCCGGTAATGTCCGCTTTGAGGCCGAACGCACTCCACACGGCCACGCCGACCGTTTCTGGGCCCTCGCTCTGGCACTGCATGCCAACAGCAACACCCCCGGCCCGATTGACTACATCCCCGGCAACCCTCGCCCCACCGCCGAGCTGATGCGCGGGGCCCACTGGAGCACCGCTATGGAGCACTATTGATCATGAACAAAAAAAAACCCCAGCCCGAAGCCCGCGAAATTGCCGTCATCAGCGGTGGACGTGATATCACCCGGGGCTACGTCGACAAGCAGCTCGCCCTGCTGCCCCAGGACAAAGTGCTGCTGCACCGCAGCACCAGCGACTACGCCCTGTACCAGGACCTGTTGCAGGATGACCGGGTGGGTGCCGTGCTCGCCCAGCGCCGCAGCGCCATGACCGCCCGACCCACCACCGTGACCCCCGGCGGCAGCAAACGCCGCGACAAAGCCCTCGCCGCCCTCATTAAAGAAACCCTGACCCACATCCGCTGGCACACCGTCTGCGACCGCATGCTCTATGCCGTGTTTTATGGCTACTCCGTGGCCGAGGCCCTGTGGGCCCGCGACGGCCGCCACGTGATGCTCGATGCCATCAAGGTGCGCAACCGCCGCCGCTTTGTATTCGGCCCCGATTTTCAGCCCAGACTGCGTACCCTCGACCAACCCCATGGCAAACCCCTGCCGCCACGGAAGTTCTGGGTGCTGGCTACCGGTGCCGATAACGATGACGAACCCTACGGACGCGGCCTCGCTCACTGGCTCTACTGGCCGGTGTGGTTCAAAAAAAACCAGGCCGGGTTCTGGCTCACCGCCCTGGAAAAATTCGGCAGCCCAACGGTGGTCGGCAAGTACAACAGAACCGCCTCCAGCAAAGAACGACAACGACTCATGACCCTGCTCGAAGACGTCCGCCTCAGCACCTCCATCGCCATGCCCGATGACATGATAATCGAACTCATTGAAGCCACCCGCAGCGGACGCATGGACTACCAGGCGTTTTATAACGCCATGAACAATGCCATCACCCTCATCATCCTGTCCCAGACCATGACCACCGATAACGGTGCCTCGCTGTCCCAGGCCACCGTGCACATGGACGTGCGACGCGAAATCGTCGAGGCCGATGCCCGCCTGATCGACGACTCCTTTACCCGCCAGATTGTGCACTGGCTCCGCGACTGGAACTACCCCGACGCCGCACTGCCCGTGATCGAACATGACATGACCGACGAGGCACGCCTCGAATCCCTCGCCAAACGCGACAGCACCCTCGCCACTATGGGCTATCGCTTCACCCAAGCCTACATCGAAACCACCTATGGCGTGGAACTGGATAACACCGCACCCCCAACGACTGCCTTACCACCGTCCGCGCAACCACCCAATTCCTCCACCATTGCCCTGACCGAAACCAACTCCCCCGACGGCGACTTTACCCTGCTGCTCAAACAAACCGCAGAGAATACCGGCCCAAAGCATAAAGCCCTCCTCGACCGGGTCAACAAAGCCCTGGCCGAGGCGGGCACACTCACCGACTTTACACACTGGCTCGAAACCAACGCCGCCACTGCCCTGGACCCACAACCTCTGGCCAACACCCTGGCCCCAGCACTGCTGGTCGCCTGGCTCAGAGGCGTTGATGAGGCTAACGACAACACCGCACCGGTGTTTGCGGAACAGACCGAGGAATCATGGGAAGCAGCGATTAACAGTGTCGAGTTCGCCGATGACAACGGCGGGGCCCACCTGCCCTTTACCGAACAAATCACCTACTTTCGCCACAAACTCACCCTGCCCACCCGCACCTGGACCGAACTGTGGCAAAGCCAGCATGACCTCGCTTTCACCGTCGCCGGTGCCACCACCGAAAACCTGCTGATGGATCTGCGCGGGGCAGTTGACTCCGCCATTGCCAACGGCACCACACTGGAAACCTTCCGCCAACGCTTCGATGGGATTGTGGCCAAATACGGCTGGGACTACCACGGCGGACGCAACTGGCGCAGCCGCGTGATCTATGACACCAACCTGCGCACCAGCTACGCCGCCGGACGCTACCAGCAAATGAAAGCCGTAGCCCAATCCCGCCCCTTCTGGCGCTATCGCCACAGCCATGCCTCCACCGAACCACGCCAGCAACACCTGCACTGGGACGGCCTGATCCTTAACCACAACGACCCCTTCTGGAACACCCACTATCCACCCAATGGCTGGGGCTGCAAGTGCTACGTGGAAACCCTCAGCCAACGTGACCTGGACAGACTCGGCAAACCCACCCCGGATACCACCCCACCCATCACCACCCGCAACTGGGTCAATAAATCCACCGGACAAATCCATCAAGTCCCCGCCGGCATTGATCCCGGCTGGGCCCATGCCCCAGGACAACAGACCGCACCACTGAGCCATCGTATCCAGGCCATAGAAAAACTGCTGCACCAGGCCGAAACCCAGCAATTTGCCCCCGGTGCTAACCGCCTGCTGCGGCAATCCATTGTGCAGCGACTGGCCAGCGACTCCTTTGCCCGCTTTGTCAACACCGCGACCGAAACCGACCCACGCCAGTGGCCCGTGGCTACCCTCACCGCTGCCCGCACGGCAGAGATGGGCCTGCCCGAACACGTGCGCGTCCTGCGCCTGTCCGGCCAATCCGTCGACAGCCACATAAAACGCTTCAGTACCTTTACCCCCGAGGACTGGCAACGCATTCAAACCCTGGTGGATGAAGGAAAGTGGGTGCAGGACAAAACCCGTCACCGCGTACTGTGGCTGACAGACCAGGGCAAATCCTGGATGGTCGTCATTAAACACACCGATCAGGGCGAGGTGTTTCTGGTGACCTGTTACCGTTTGCGTAAAAGGCAGGTGAGAGAACTGGAAAGAAGGCTGGGAAAATAATGGCTGATTTAATGTGGGAATGGAGGGGCCGCAAGTCTCCCTCATGGCTCAAGGCTTACGCACAGGACCAAGGTTGCGGCGATCTGTCGATCTGATTCATCCCCACGTCACTACTATACCACAACCGGAAAAAATAGATGAACAATACCAACCCTGACGCTCTTGACCTGACAAACCAGCCGGTTACGCTAACCCAGCGGCACACGACACAAGGAAAAAATGGTGGACCCTGCTGGCCAGTGTCGAATCGACATGGGCTCTCTTCCATTTCCTCCTGTCACTGGCTTCCGGAGCTGTTCAGGTGGCTGGTTCCATGACCCTGCACCCACCATTCTTCCTCTTGCTGGCCATGCTGGGGGTGGCCGTGATTGTCAGTATCCACTACGACTGGGTGGCAACCAGGCTCAAAACCGACCGCACCCGACTTCAGGAAATACCCCCAGCCATTGTCGCCTTGCGAGACGCCTGCCGGATGGAACTTGACCCCTATCGGGAAAGCATGCACCGCTACCTCGGGGAAAAGTCATCACCCTCGTGGGCGGTATTCGCCGATATCATCGATCTGACCGACACCCTGCAAAGGCTCAGCATCCCGTACCCAACAACCTCCCCCAAGCATCGGGATTACCCGCTGGACTGGTTCAATTTTCTGGCGAGGCTGACCCCACTGGCAAGCACTGGCAACCTCAGTAAGGCCCGCACAATAGCAGCAGACCTGCCAACACGATCAACACAGGTCCCGCATGAAAATCAACATTGAACTGGATACGACCGAAGCCCGCGCCGCCATTCAGCGGCTGATCCGCCTCAGCACCAACCTCACCCCCCTGATGCAGGATGTCGGGGAGCAACTGCTGAACTCCACCCGCCAACGCTTTCGCCACGAACAAGCCCCCGACAGCACCCCCTGGGCCCCATTGTCCGACACCACCAAACGACGCAAAACAAAAAACCACGACAAAATCCTCACCGAAGACGGCCTGCTGGGCAGCCAGATCGTCTATCACGCTACCCCCAACAGCCTGGAAATTGGCAGTAACCGAATCTATGCCAGCACCCACCAGTTCGGAGCCAGCAAGGGCCAGTACGGAAATACCACCAAAGGCTCACCCATACCCTGGGGCAATATCCCGGCTAGACCCTTTCTCGGACTTTCCCCCCAAGACACAACCTCGATTCATGAAACCTTCAACCACCACCTGCAAACACGCTGGGCTAATCCCACCTGATCAAAACCATCATCACACCCCCACGTATCAGAAGTAACTGCCAAACCAAAACCGGTTTGACATAGTCAACATTCATTGGATTTTTGAGCAGCTATGAGCGCTTATGAGCGGCTATGAGCGGATAATGCACAGAACTTTTCGCATGAATAAGCGACTACTTTTCGCATCACTCCACTGTATCTGCTGACTGCTTGTAGTGGACACTGCTGCAGCCAGCAATAAGCTGAATAATGCTGTTAATAACAAAGACCTGGCGGTGTTAATCATGATTATTTTACAGTGCAGCCGCTGGTATTTGCGATTCCCTGAATATACGCACACGCCATAAAAACCCTTCATTGTTTCGTGACGAATTGCCATTGCGATACGGGAGATAACAATATGATTTTCGTTCCCTTTTCCTTACCATAGTGCCTGTATAAACATACTGAAACGGCATGAAAACATCGCAGATAATTACCGCCGCAGTCGGCACCTTTCTGTCCCTGATTGCTCTTTGGTAATATTCAGAAAATCGGGCGCTACAACAGGACTTACATAATTCGCAGGCGCAGGTTTCTGCCCTGTAACAGCAGGTTGATTTACTGGAAAGTAATTTGCACTCTGCCCGGGTTCAACTGGAGAGATTCTCTGCTTTGCTACAGGAAACGAGAGAACAGTTGAATGCTGAACCACTGCATACGACAAATGATCTCAGCTTGCAATTGTTTGGCAGGCAACCTCCTGCTACCTCTGTTGCTCCACCACCCGGACACCAGGGTGCAAGACCACCTGGAAGCGCTATGGATATGACGCAGCAGATGGCAGAGATACAAGCCACCGTCAGATATGGAGGGTTCGTCGAAAGTCTGGACCTTTCTGAAAGCGATGCCACGGAAATCAGTGATGCTATCACGTCCGTTTTTATAGAACGGGTTGAGGCCAGCAGACAGCGTTCTATTGGAAGTGGGGGTGATCAGTTAGAACGCCTTACATCTTCCACCTGTGTGCGAGAGCATTTAGAGGAAGTTTTAAGCCCCTCACAGCCAACTCACTTTGATGCCTACGAGGCAGATTTCATACAGATGCAGCAGCGCAACACTTTTACACAGGAAATTACGCAATATGCACCTGACCTGACTGCCGAAAATCAGGAGCTGGTATTAGGCACAGTAACTGAACATCCTGGACTGGGCTTGCAGGAAAATATAAATGCTCAGGATGATGGCATTACTGAAACTCAGCGACACCTCATGGCACTCACTATGGCTATGGCTCGCGACGAGTTGGTCAGCAAACCTGATCAAGAGCAAATGATAGAAGCCAGCAAATTTTTAAATCGAGTACAATCCGGCATGGTGCAGAGCCAAACTATGAATGAAGCCATGAATGAAGCACTGGACGTACACTAACCTTAGGAGCCTCTGATTAATGTTTGCGAGGCAGTTAGTGCAAGGCAAAAATCAGCGAAAAAGCGCAGTTTATAGGTCATAAATTCGCATTTTGAGCTGATTTTTAACGCAGCAATAACAACGTAGGGAATTAATCAGAGGTTCCCTTACGTATATATCTGGATATTTACTAGCGCTATTTCGCACCTCAGCGACATTCGATCCACGCTAAGATTGAAGCCATTGAGCTAAGCGACAACTTGGAGAATTGATGAATACTTTTAATGGGATTTGGCAGCGTACTCTGCTTATTGTCGGCACACTGTTACTCGTTGCAGCATGCAGCGATAGCAACACCGAAACCACACAAGCTGCTGCTACTGAGCCTGCAGGTACCG
Organism: uncultured Pseudohongiella sp.; assembly: GCA_965198435.1. Taxonomy (GTDB): domain Bacteria; phylum Pseudomonadota; class Gammaproteobacteria; order Pseudomonadales; family Pseudohongiellaceae; genus UBA9145. The sequence goes on from OZ240664.1 coordinate 2,859,647, forward strand.
CGTCAGTCGGCTATCGCCGCATCAACACTCCAAACCCGGAAGATCCACTGGATGCCCACATATATGAATTGGACAATGGCCTTCAGGTATTCCTCACTGAAAATCACGAAGAGCCCCGGTTCTACGCTGAGATTGCCGTACGTGCGGGCAGTAAACACGACCCTGCCGATGCCACCGGCCTGGCCCATTATCTGGAACACCTGTTTTTCAAAGGCAGCCAAAACCTGGGCACATTAGATTACCAAGCCGAAAAACCCCACCTGGACCGCATTGTTGAATTGTACGAAGAGCATTTCCAGGAAACTGACGAAGTCAGAAGAGCGGAGATCTATGGTGAGATTAATAGCGAAGCGCAACTGGCGTCTGCCTACGCCGTTCCCAATGAAATCGACAAAATCTACAACAGCATGGGTGGCACCGGTCTAAACGCCCACACATGGCATGAAGAAACCGTCTACAAAATCGGACTCCCATCTAACCGATTAAGGCAATGGGCAGAGATTGAATCAGACCGGTTTGTCGATCCTGTGTTCCGTTTGTTCCATACCGAACTGGAAACTGTATACGAAGAGAAAAACCGAACCCTCGATAATGCAGGCCGCATTATTGGCACAGCGGTCGATGAACTACTCTACAAAGTACACCCCTACGGTCAACAGCCCACTATTGGCACTATTGAACATCTAAAAAACCCATCGCTGACTTATATTCAGAATTATTTCGACACCTATTATGTACCAAACAACATGGGCATCTTTATCAGTGGTGACATAGATATAGAAGAAACCATCGCCCTGGTTTCTGACAAGTTTGAGAACTGGGAGCGCAAAGATGTCGCTCCGGCAGGCCCCTGGGATGAACCTGCACTGTCAGGTGTTGAACGTCGCACCGTGCGTTACCCGGGCGAAGAACAGGTACAACTGGCATTTCGCACTGTGCCCAATGGTTCCGCCGACAAAGAAGCATTGATTCTGCTGGATATGATTCTCGATAACCGCACCGCCGGTTTAATCAATCTTAATCTGAATCAACAACAACTGGTGTCGGAGGCAGGCTCTTCCCCTCTCTTTTTGAATGACTTTGGCTCACAAAGCCTCTACGGTGTTCCCAAACCTGATCAGTCTCTGGAAGAAGTTGAACAGTTGTTATTGGATCAAATAGAAATCATCAAAGCCGGTGATTTCGAGGAGTGGATCATTCCAGCCATTGTGAATGATTTCCTCAAAAATGAAAAAGCCAGCCTGGAGTTCAATACGGCGCGAGTTGCAATGATGCGTCAGTCGTTTATCGAAGAAGCGGATTGGGATTACCACATCGCTGAAATCGATCGCATGAAGCAACTTACCAGGCAGGACGTTGTTGACGTAGCCAACAAATACTTTGGCAATGACTACGTATCAGTTTATCGCATCGATGAACAACATGATTTGCCCAAGGTAGAAAAGCCCCAAATAGATCCCGTAAGCATCGATCCCAGGCACCAATCAGAATTCGCCGCACGAATTCTTGCAATGGACGTTGAGGAAATTGAGCCAGCCTTTGTTGAGGCTGATCAGGATTATCGGGTAGTCGAGTTTGCGCCTGGGGTGGATCTCTACTACGCACCGAATCCACTTAATGACTTGTTTACATTCTCCATAGGCGTGGAAGTAGGCACTGAGGGAAATCGCCGACTTGGTTTATCCACTAGCTTGATGAATGTCGCAGGTACCGAAAATCTAAGCAACGAAGAATTACAGAAAGAATGGTACCGCATGGGTACTGAATTCAGATTTGGCGCTGGGGAAAATTCTTCAGCGTTTTCTATCACCGGACTGGATGATCAGTTTGAACCCTCCATCGAACTCATGATGGAGCTAATCAAGACTCCCGTGAGTGATAATGAAACTCTAAACCAGCTCAAAGGCATTGTGTTAAAGACCAGAGATGACAGAAAGAACTCACCACCTGCTATCGCGCAAGCCTTATATATGTACAACCGGTACGGAGAAGAGTCTCCCTTATTGGAAGCACTAAGCACTGAAGAGATTATCGAAACGCAGGCCGAAGATCTGCTTGAATTACCCGCTGAGCTACTCAACTATAAGCATACCATTGCCTACACCGGCTCATTGCCGCTGGAAGACTTAGTTGAGGTCCTGCGTCGACACCACACGGTGACAGATGATTTGCAGGATACTCCAGAGTTCCGCTTCCGCCGAGCGAGAGAGGTCAGCGAGACTGAATTGATGGTGGTTGACCAGCAGGCTGCCCAGGCACAAATTCGAATCGAGTTTGCTGATGGAGTATTTCAACCAGAGTATAGTGTTCTTTCTTCTATATACACCAACTACTTTGGCAGTGGCATGTCCAGCGTGGTTTTTCAGGAATTACGCGAAGCAAGAGCACTCGCCTACTCGGCTTCTGCCAGGTATTCACAGGGCAGCAGGCAGAATGCGGAAAACTTAATGCTCGGTGCCATAGGCACACAAACAGACAAAACTGTAGAAGCCTTATCCGCATTTATCGATCTCATAGACAACATGCCTTCCTCCGCAGAAAGGTTTGATGAGTCGGTGAATTCATTGGTTAACCGTTACCGAACTTCCAAACTTAATTTCCGTGAGGTGATTGGTGCAGTAAGGTCCTGGGAACGTCAGGGTTTCGATGGCGATCCCCGTCGTCAACACTACGAAGAGTTACAGCAAACTACTCTGCAAGACCTGGAAGCTTTCCAGCAATCGCATGTCAAAGATCGCGCCAAGCTCATTTCAATTGTGGGCGATCTTTCAATCATCGATACTGAGGAACTGGAACAATTCGGCACAGTCGAACAAGTGGAAGTTGCTGACTTGTTTGTCGAGTAAGCCCGATAGATCGGAGCGGCATCATCGCCGCCCGCTATTTGTTTGAGAACCAATTGTTTGACGAACTCGCATACTGACTGATCAGAATGAACGCATCGGCCTCAGAACCCATTCTCCAGATTGCCAACCTTCAGAAAAGCTATGGCAGTTTTGAGGTTTTGCGCAATCTGCAACTTGAAGTGGCAACAGGCACCATCTACGGACTAGTAGGTCTTAATGGCTCCGGCAAAACCACTACCCTGGAATGCGTCCTGGGATTACAAAGCTTTAACAGCGGCGCGATCTCGCTGCTGGGTCGGCAACCCCAGCATCTGCACTTACATAAGGGAAAAGTTGTTGCGGTCTTCGACTCCCCCAGCCTCAATCCTAATTTGACGGTTCGTCAGACATTGCAACATGCGGCGCTGCTCTGCGATCAGCCTGAATCCCGGATTGAGAAGCTGGAAGCATTGCTTGGTATCGAAAGCTTCAGACACTTCAAAGTTCGCAATCTATCTCTAGGGAACAAGCGCAGAACATCCATTGCACAAGGCTTGACAGGCAATCCTGAGCTGGTATTGCTTGATGAGCCTTTTAATGGATTAGATGCAGGTGGCGTGGACGATGTACTGCAACTGATATCCGATCTTAATGATGAGCACGGCACGACGTTTTTATTGTCCAGTCATCAACTACCCTATCTTGAACAGGTTTGCAGCCATATCGCAATTTTGCATGAAGGCGAGATTGCAAGAAGCGGCCCAAAAGCAGAGTTATTGCGAAACAACGAAGTGACCTTGCAGATTCACACAAGCGACAATGCGCGGGCAGCACACATTATCGGTCAACTGTCATCGGGTAAAACCCGCATCACGCAATCGGATCAGTATTTAGTCTTAGGTAACCTGAGTAATACCGTTGAAAACATGAATAGAGTTTTAGTGGAAAATGGCATTGGCGTTTCTGAAATTATTCAGCAACAGGCATCCCTGGAGACTCTATTCCGCAAAATAACCAGTTGAGTAGATTCATGAACGGCTTTTTAAAAGCATTGCGCAGCGAGATGTTTGTAGGTTTTCGGACTATGGGAAGCCGTCTTGTTATTTGTTTGCCTGCCCTGTTCGTTTTAGCTCAAGCCCTGCTGTTCAAAGCACGAGACACTGGTGCTGCTGTAAGAAATAGTCTAACCGGCAGCTCTAATTTCGAGGCTGAAGTTGCCAACAACGCCTATGGCCACTTTGTAGATGGCCTGGATACAGGCATAACTCTGCTGGGACTTCTGCTGGTAGCGCAGGCAGCCTACAGCTTCAGCGCGGAACGGGATAGCGGCGCTATTCGACATTTGCTTATACGTTGTAGCAGTCGCAGCGCAATAGGTCTGGCTAAGCTGGCCCAATTGCACTTGCTCGCTCTTGCTGCTTTGGTTTTATTGTTTATCAGCAACCTGTTGACCAGCAACGTCCTCTGGGAATTTGCTCCCGTGGTAGAAGATGGCTTCGAATTAATCAGCGAGGAAGAAATACACCAGGAAATTGCCCTTGGCATAAGACTCGCCCTGCTCCCTATTCCTGCCGCTATCGCTCTGGGGCTGGCAATCTCTGTCATCGCAAACAGTTCAACTCAAGCTGTTGCCGCTGCGCTGGGCCTGACACTGTTGCTGGATCTGTTCAAATCCGCTTTAGGAGATGGCGCACTTTTCTTATATGCTAACTATCAACCCTCGCTACTGGACCACTCTTACCTGCAGGATGTAAGTCGTCTTGTGAGAGGGTATTCCGATGTGTTAGTAGACGAGCGATTTTTACAGCTCAATCATTGGATACCCGTTCCCTCACTCATGGTATTAGCAGCCATTATGCTAATCGTTTTACAACGGCGCAGCCTGTGATCAAGCTGAAACCCAAAACATGCACCACACATACAAGGATGTGGGTACTCGCATGTCTGTCCAGCCTGATTAGTGCCTGCGTGAGCTATGAGCCCGCTGTGTTAGCACCAGCAGTCACGCTGTCAGCCGAAGAGGTTAATCTAATCCCTATGAACTCCTCCAGCAATGCTCTGGATTTTGGGCTGGAAGTGGGAATCAATGAAAGTGATTCACTGCTTAACATCGAAACTCTACCGGGAGTTAGAGTAATCTCGGTGAGCAATAATGGCCCGGCTGCGAATGCTGGCATTCAGGCCGGAGATACGGTCCTGGCAATCAGTGGCATCGACACCAACCATCCAGATACCCTCTCTGCCTTAGCCCAGATCGAGCCACAAGACAGCAACTTTACTTTTATCGTAAAGCGCAACACCCTGGTTTTTGAAGCAACGGTAATTGCTCGCACGATCACCTCCAACCCGGTTCCCGTGAGCCTTTACCGAATCGACCCGCTTGCTACACGTGCAGGATATCGAACTGAACTGGTGGATCTGGGAAAAAACGGCTCAATAGCTGCCGCCAGAGTGGAAAGAATTTTCCCTTTGAGCCCACTGCCGACTGCGGGTGTATCCGAAGGTGACCTCATACTGGCCCTGGAGGGCAGCTATCTAAATTCTGCCCAGGACCTGGTTAGTCGACTCAACCAGGAGCATGAACTGGGCGACAATATCCGGTTAACTCGCTATCGCGCAGGAGAACTGGAGGAGATTCAGGTACGATTGTGGGATCCAGGTCGGCGAATAAGCCGTATAACTCTCGGGCCTCTTTTGAACTATGAAACTTCGATTAGTCCGAGTAGCGAATCCTTCTCTCTTCTCGATTTGTGGCTATTCTCTGTGTACAGTTATACGCGACAGAATGGGGAACGAAGTCATAGCTTGCTGGGTCTAATAAACTTCAGCAGCGATGTCGGCGAATTGATCGACGAAACCAACTAGTCAACTAATGAACTAGGGCCTGTTCACACTAATTGAGTGGCCTCTGCTAGAGGGCATTTTTGCGCTCAGCAAGGCAGAAAGAGTGCCGTATATAACTATATACAAACGATTGAGAGCCTGCCCCGCGAACATAGTGAGTGCTTTGGGTATAACGAAGCCGGGCGCAAAAATGCGCCTAGCCCTTCGGGTTGTGGCTAAAGTGGCTAAAAAAGCGCCACTTGTCGTTGCTCATTTGGAATCAACAAACCACGCTCCTCGCGCCTCAATTGGTGCTTTTTTAGTCACAACAGAGATCACTCAATTAGTGTGAACAGGCCCTAGTATAAGACTCACAACTTTCTCAAATCCTGCCAACCCTCAGGGTGTATAGAACTCAATCGGCTGAAGTGCTTAACATGCGTTTTCCAATCGCTCTCTTTCTTTTACTGCAATTGCTGTTTGCCAGCCGTGTTTGGGCACAGGATAACTATGCTGCTTTTGAACTGCGCCGGGCAGAAAACTGGGATCCAGTCGAATTTCACGACGTCAATGGCGATGATCGTAAAGACATCATCGTGTCTGCCTACAGTCCCGAACTTGGTCGCGAACTCCACATTTTCCATCAACAACCTGACGGTAGCTTCGCTGCAACGCCGCAACGTATAGAAATTAAAACTGAAATCATTGCCCTTGGCTTCGCAGACCTGAGAAAAATACCAGGAAAAGAGCTGGTGCTTTTTGCCAATAGCGGTGTATTCAGTCTTTCAACGAATATAGAAGGCTATGCAGGCAATCTTGCGCTGCTTGCCGAATGGGATTTAATAGCCGCAATCCCTGATCAGAAAAAAGTTCAGTTCACAAACATTCCGCAAGACATCGATGGTGATGGAAACATTGATCTGCTACTGGCTGGCAATGATCGGTATGGCTTATTTCTAGGTAAAGGTGAAGAAAAGTTTGAGCTCGCCTTAACGCTCACCACTCTCAACGAAGGCATCACTCCAATTCAGCGCGCCCGCAGCGACATTGATCTGGATGCGAATCTGGGCATCAATGCGGAACGCGGTGTCATTGTCGAATTGAACCTGGAAGCCCCCACTCCGTTTGAAGGCTTTATTGAAGTTTGGGATCAGGAGTCGACGCTGGAAAATGCGCTGTTACGAAGCGATCAGTGGATGCCTGCGCCATCATTAGCTCACATGAATGAAGACCCGTTATTAGATATTGTTTACTTGAATGCCGGGGAAAATGGTCAGGGTCGTGTCAATATTCATTTCCAGCAATCTCCTGGTGTTTTTGCAGCAGCAGCAGACTGGATTGGCGACCTGGATTCGCGAGGTGACTTGAATCTGGTGGATATGAACAGCGATGGCCTCATCGATATCCTCCGCCTTTCTGGAGATGGTGACAATTGGGAGGCGCGCTTCTTTCTGAATAAAGACGGCGCATTTACTTTCGATTCTCCTGAACAGGTCATGCGCTTCTCCGGATATGACATGGACGTACGCGTGGTTGCGTTGGATGAACGACAATCGGCTTTAAGTGTCAGCTTCTATACTGTGCCAGTGCTGGACGCCATCCGCAATGCGAGTATCAATCGTACTCAGCTACTCTTCAGCCGAGATGACTCATTGGTATTTAAGCGACGACCAGATTCGCGTTTGGAAGAAAGCTTTTCTGCCGAAAATGTACGCGGTCTTTCTGAGCAAATATCTCTTATCCATGACGTGGATGGTGATGGGAGAAACGATGCTTTATACATCACTGATAATGGCACTCTCGCTGCGAAATCTATTGATTCAACCCTGCAAATAGCGACTGACCCATTTTGGGAATATGTTTCTCCTAAAACTGTATTCGAATTTGATGTGTTACAACTGAACGCGGATGAGTCACCCGACCTCCTGCTGCGCCATGGCACTGCCACAACAATATTGGTAGCGACCCCATGAGAAATGCAATCCTGACTGCACTCATGATGTGGGCCGCCTGCTCAGCGTCAGCCGCTGACATCAGCTATCAACAAATTCCCTTCTCACTTCCTGCTGCCGCTGAAAATCTGTTAATTGCAGATATGAATGCAGATGATTTACAGGACCTGGTCACTGTCGTTGATCAGTCATTAAGGGTGTATTTACAGGATCAGCAGGGGTTTAACTTCGAATCCGGATTTCTGGAAATTGCATTCGACGCCGATGCCGTTGGTTGGGATTTGAGCACTGGTTACAGTAATTCAGGGCAGGCCGCCATCATCGCTCTGCTCGACGGCTATAAAGCAAAGGTATGGCGTATCCAAGGCAGCAGACTGTCAGCACCTGAAACAGTCCATGCAAATCTGCCCGGTTTTATCAGCAAAGGCGTTAATCGCCTGCACTTCTCCAGAGACATCAACAAAGATGGGCTGGAAGATCTGGTAATTCCAGGTGCAGGAGTAATCAACATACTGGTGAACAATGGTAATGGTGAATACCAGTCACCCTTGACAATTCGATCAGATATGCTTCTTCGCACACAACTGAACATCAACCGATTTAATCGTTCCGCTGGTCAAGCCGTGAATATTCCTGTGATTGAGTTACGGGACCTGACTGGTGATGGTGCCGATGATCTGGTTTCAAGAACCGACGAAAAATTAGATGTGTTTATCGCAGATCCATCTGGCGCAACCTATTTCCCTTCGAACCCTTCCATATCTTTGGATATTGCAGCTATTGAAGAGCGCTTGGGCGAGTTTGACATTGATAACCTGGATTTCTCCAACTTAACCGGTGTTTTGGCCCTGACCCATGAAGAAGTTCTGGATGACGTAAATAACGATGGCATCGAAGATTTGCTGCTACGAGAAGGCGGCAAGGTATCCCTCTTCTATGGCACCGGGAGTGGCATGGATTTCGATTCGCCACAGCAGGTCCTGCGCAGCGGCGGCAACGTCCTGAGCACATTTCTTTATGATGAAAATGAAGACGGACTAAAAGACTTGTGGCTCTGGCGAGTGGAACCTGTATCCGTTGGTGATATTTTTGTTTGGTTAGCTCTCTCAGGAAGTGTCGCGATCGAAGCATTCATCTACCCGAATGATGGCGAACGCTTCGCCAGGAGACCTGCGCGAAAGATAACCGTTGATCTTAGATTTCCTTCGGTCATTACACTGGCAAGTGCCTACGAAGACCTGTCATCCGAAGTGGAAACACTTGAGAATGCAGCACCACCCCCAAACGCTACCGCCAATTTAAATGAGAACCTGGCCAGCGCTGAATTACTGTTGCTGGTCAATAACCAGATCGAAATATTCCTCGATAGTGTAGAACCTGCAACTGAAGATACTGAGTTTCTGGGATCACTTGGATATACACGACAAAAAAACAGCTATGAGATCAATGTGCGTGACATTATCGATAATGTCAGAATAAGTGGCTCGGATAACTTACAGCAAATAGCGGACAAACAGGCAGATATCCTTATTCCACTCAATACTAACGTATCAACAGGCGATATCTTCACAAGCCGCATTAATGGCGATAGCATCGACGATGCCTTTGTGTTCACTCATTACGATGCTAGCCAGATTCAGGGAATATTGTTACTCTCAAATTAGGACCTGGCAAATCTTCTGCGAAACCGCAGCAAAGATTTATCATTGGGGCCACCAAGGCCCCTGAGGATAAACTGAAATGAAAAAAACCGTATGGATTTGTTTCGGTATCGCTCTGGTTCTGATCAATGTGATCGCCGAAGCTGGAGAGTATTACACGGGAATCGAAGTACACACCTTTCTGCGAATCGCAATCATATTCGGCATAACCATGGGTGCGCTCATATTTAGTGGCGCATTTTCCCTGATCAACACCATGGATCGGGAAAAGCCACTGGCGGGCACAGTACGCAACACCCTTGGTGCAGACCGGAAAAAATCTTGAGCTACATCTTTCCCTTTCCTTGAACAGTGCCCATTCAGACCATTTTCAGCAAATTGAGCTTTAGCAGGAAATGTGTTTTCATCGGACTCGATTTTTCACTGTATAGTGGATTTCCAGAAGTTACACCGAATAACACTAACGATGTGCGGTTAATGCGCAGTGAAAACAATCCGCAGCAAGCTCCCCAGATCCTTTCTTAAAACTGTTGTTTTTATGACATTCGCTGGCCTGTTTCTCAACGGATGCAGCGACGAACTCGATCGAACCAGGCCCTATATATTAACTACTGCAACTACTGGTGGCACGTTTTATCCAGTGGGCGTGGCCTTAGCCACTCTGGCACACGCTCAACTGTCTGAATCCCATGGCATATCTCTCACTGCCATAAGTTCCGCAGGTTCTTTTGAGAATGTAAAACTTCTCCGTGATAACCAGGCTCAATTCGCGATCTTACAGGGAGTATTTGGAGCATGGTCATGGAGTGGCGAAGGGCCAGTAAGCAATCCTCAAACTTATATGCGCAGTGTCAGTGCCCTATGGAAGAATGTAGAACATTTCGTACTGCTGAGTGAACTCACCAGTAATGGCGGCATAATGGATTTACTGTCTCTTGATGGTGAACGCTATGTATTAGGCGCAAGGAATTCAGGGGCCGAACAGACTGGACAGTTTATTCTCGATACTCTTGGTGTGCCTTATGAAGAGAAATTTACTTTGGCTTACATGGGCTATGGCCTAACCAGCAGTGCAATTCAAGATGGCAATATTGTGGGTATGAATATTCCGGCTGGGGCACCGGTTAGCGCCATTACCAGAGCCTTCGCACAAATGGGAGACCGGATTACAATTCTGGATTGGACCCAGCAACAGCTAGACCTTCTCAATGATAAATACCCACTATGGGGTTGGTATGAATTTCCTCCCGGAACCTATCCCAATCAAGATGAACTCATCAGGACAGTTGCTTCTCCTAATGTACTGGTAACAAGGGAAGACCTGCCAGAGGAAGTCGTTTACAACATCACAAGAGTTATATGGGAAAACCTGGCTACCCTGCAGGAAATTCATGGCGCGACTAAAGACATGCGAATGGATATTGCTGTCCAGGGATTGGGAGCACCACTCCATGCTGGCGCTTTAAGATACTACCGAGAGGTTGGCATCAATATTCCCGATCGACTTATTCTCGATGAACCAACTCAGGCTACCAGCGCGGATTCCGGAGGATAGACTGGCCTTATGAAATCATCCGTTATGCGCTGGGCAGCGTTTTTGTTCGCCGTTTTTCATATCTACTGCAACGTATTTGCCAGTATTTCTGAATTATGGCTCGCAGCGATTCATTTCGGTGGATTTTGTGCGATCTGCGCTCTTATGGCGAACGAACAAGATGAGATCGGCAAAAACTCTCTCTCTTATTTCATTAATATTGGCCTCGCCCTGTTAGCCGTCAGCACCACCACTTATCTGATCTTGTTCGAAGATGCGCTCTATGCGCGGGAAACTGAGTTTATTCTCAGCGATTACGTATTTGCGATTATCGCGGTAGGTCTTGCAATAGAGTTCACACGCAGAACCACTGGCTGGTTCATGCCTGTTCTGATTCTAGTAAGCCTGTCTTATATATTATTTCTCGGTCGTTACATTGGCGGCGTATTCGCATTCCCAGGTCTCAGTCTTGAGACAGTTCTTTACCGAAGCTACTTTACCAGCGAGGGACTCTTCGGCTTAACAGCCAACATTTCTTCCACCTTCGTGTTCATGTTCATAATTTTCGGTGCCTTCCTGCTTAAATCTGGTGCTGGCGATTTCATCGTTCGATTAGCACATTGCTTAACCCGCAGGCTAACTGGTGGGGCCGGATTAGTTTCCGTAGTTGGCTCAGGTTTAATGGGTTCCGTTACCGGCTCAGCCGTGGCCAACACAGTTTCCATTGGCGTTATCACTATTCCAATGATGAAGAAGTCTGGTTTTCCTGCACGTTTTGCAGCCGGGGTTGAAGCAGCTGCCTCAACCGGCGGTGCCCTCATGCCCCCGGTAATGGGAGCTGGCGCTTTTGTTCTTGCCAGCTATACCCAGATTTCCTACCTGACCGTAATAGCAGCATCAACTCTGCCTGCCCTCCTCTATTTCATGACGGTTTCTTATTTTGTGCGTATAGAAGCCAAATGTTTAGGTCTTGAACCAGACCCTGATGAGGAAGGAGAACGAATCAGAGATGTTCTGAAACAAGGATGGCACTTCATTATTCCACTCACGGTACTCATCGGATTTCTCACTGTCGGCAGAACACCAACCTCCTCTGCCGCATTCGCCATTATCAGTGTGATCGCTGCATCCTGGCTTTCAGACAAACCCATGGGTATCGACGAAATATTTGATGCAGTAGTGGATGGGGTTCGAAACATGGTATCTACCGCCTTACTGCTGGTTGCAGTAGGTATCGTCATCAATGTGGTGACTACCACAGGTCTCGGTAATGCATTTTCTCTCATGATAGTGGAATGGGCACAGGGTTCACTGTTTATCACATTAGTCCTGGTCGCACTGGCTTCATTGGTGCTGGGGATGGGACTACCGGTAACTGCTTCTTATATCGTACTGGCAACCCTTTCTGCGCCGCTGATTTTTGATCTCATTAGTCAGTCGCAGTTACTCGAAGCACTTCAAGCTGGAGACTTACCAGGCAATGTTGCGGCAACCATCGGCCTCTATGGCGGCGATCCAGTCGTTGCCTTGCAAGAAATGCCGCTGCAGATGAAACAACTCATTCGACAGGAGATGCTGGCGCCTGAACTGTTAACTGGCATGCTGTTGAGCGCCCATCTCATCATTTTCTGGCTATCTCAGGACAGCAACGTGACACCTCCCGTGTGTCTCGCATCTTTTGCCGCAGCGGGCATAGCAGGAACACGACCCATGGCAACCGGCCTCACCAGCTGGATGATTGCTAAAGGTTTATACCTGGTGCCAATATTATTCGCTTACTCACCATTGATATCCGGCACCTGGACTGAGCGTATTGAAGTGTTTATCTGGGCCAGTCTCGGTCTTTACGCCTTAGCGGGATTACTGCAATGGCATCTTGAGGCACGTATCAATGCTGCTATTGCCGCCGCGTTGACAGTCAGCGCAGCCCTGCTGATGTGGACGCCATTTCCTATCTATTATCATATTCTGGGCGCTGCCATTTTGCTTGCAATCCTGCTGATGCAAAAACGCAAAAACGCCAGGAAAAAGCAGCAGCAAGCCCATCCATTTGGCCCTAGGTCATACTAGATCATGAAGAAGCAACCGGGAGATAACTATGTCTGACTATACTGCGAAAGAAATTCATCTGGTTTCACGTCCAGCTGCAATGCCATCCACGGAGAATTTTAAATTGGTAGAAACCGAGCTCTCCCCACCAGGGCCAGGCCAGGTTTTAGTCGCCAACCGGTTTATGTCTGTTGATCCCTATATGCGGGGGAGAATGCGAGAGAATGCTGTTTACGCCGATGCGTATCAGCTGAACCAGGCCATGTATGGCGGTGCCATCGGTGAAGTTGTGGAATCTCAATCAGATAAGTTTAAAGCCGGGGGCATTGTGCTTAATGGTGGTGCCTGGCGCGACAAATTAGTAGCCGATGAAAACACCCTGATGCCTGTAACACCATTCGATGCCAATCAATTGTCATTATACCTCGGCACATTAGGCATGCCTGGCCTTACTGCTTATGTTGGTCTGATGAAATTTGGCGAGCCCAGGGAAGGCGAAACGGTTTTTGTATCCGCAGCCTCTGGTGCAGTTGGGGCCAATGTTTGTCAGATTGCAAAGCTCAAGGGATGTCGTGTGGTTGGCAGTGTTGGCAGCAACGACAAAGCAGCATGGTTAAAGCAGGAATGTGGTGTCGATGGCGTCATCAATTACAAAACATGTGGCAGCCTGACCGAAGCAGTAATGGCAGCAGCACCTGAGGGAATTGATGTCTACTTTGAAAATGTCGGCGGCGATCATCTTGAGGCCGCATTAAACGTAATGAACCCCTATGGACGCATTGCCGCTTGCGGAATGATCTCCGGATACAATGAAGCACCTCCAGGTCCACGCAATTTAATGCTGATTGTCGGCAAGAAAATTCGTATTACTGGATTTATTGTTTCAGATCATGGCGATATGCAAGCCGGGTTTCTGCAACAAATGGAACAGTGGATTCAGGAAGGCAAGATTAAATCCAGAGAAACCGTTGTGGATGGCATTGAAAATGCGGTAGATGCATTTCTTGCATTATTCAGCGGATCTAATTTTGGCAAAATGATTGTAAAGATGTAATCCTTGAAGCACACAGGCAGGCGGACGGAGCTGCTTCGCCGCTAATTAAAGTGGGTGTAACAACATGCTAAGGAACCTCTGGTTAATTAATCAGAGGTTCCCTAAGTTTAAGCAATAATAAGCAATTTAAAAAAGAGGATAACTCACATGAAGAAATTATTGGCTGTACTCACCCTGTTAACCCTTTCTTTCTCTGCCCATGCTGAGGGTGTTTATGACGGAATCTGGCAATCTTCATCTGGCAATTTGATTTCCGTGACTACGCAAGGCGAGGAGATAATTCTGGTCGTGATAGACCTTAGTACCGAGAATTGGAACGTATTCCAGGGCAACCTGGAAGGTGCCTCAGCAGTTGTTTCCATAATAGCTAGCCTGGCCGAATCAACTGCGAGTATTGAATTTATGGACGAGACTGCGACAGTAACCATAGACTCATGCACAGTTTGCAACAGGTTTTCGGTTGGAACGGAACTCACATGGGAGAGAGTGTTCGGCGGCTAATCAGGTCACTGTGTGGCGGCGCGGGCTTCGGCCTGGTGGTCCGGTTCACTGTTGATTTTCACAGGTTTCGCAGGGCCTGAGTTCGGTCCTGGGATTCGACAGCGGTCTCTGCCTGCACCTGACAGCAGAGACCGTATCTCCCGCTCATCCATGGCACCGAATTCTCGGGTGGCATCAAACAGGCTTTTGCAGTTTTTCAGTCAATTTGCCGCTGTATCGAGAGCCTGTTTTCGATGAAAGTGTATACAAGCATTGATAATAACCAGGGATACTCTTGCGCAGAGCTTCCAGCATGTCCGGGACAAAAATGTCGTTGACGCTGCGCGAGTCAAGGGCAAGGGACTGGTTAAGTATGGCAGTGGCAATAGTGCGCAGTTCGTCGAAATAGCGATCGCCGCAAGTCAAGTGGCAATATCGAAGCAGGTATCGGCTGGTGCCTCGCTGTTGACATATTTTCTGATGACGGTTTCAAACGCTGTCGCCTGTCAGGTTTTTTTCTCCCGATGCTGCTCTCCGTTTATATAGAGTAGGGTCTTAGGAAGTTAAGCACCTGCTGATAGGCGCTAAGCTTCTGAAAGGGTTAAGAAAAATAGGTATTACTTCCGTTCCCGAATCACAGAGAAGACTTTTCGCCCATTGATTCGCTATTTTTCGCTGGATCTGTCGGCTTCTGACACAGCCCGTTTGACCGGTATCCGTGTCCGTTCTGTGAACCGTATTGACATCAAACTTCGCCAGCGGTCGGCACAAGAATGTGAGCAACAGGCTCAGCTGGCTGGACAAAGTGAAGTGGACGAACCCTACTTTGGCCTAAAACGCATTCGAGGCAAGAGAGGCCGAGAAGCAGGAAGTAAAACCATTGTATTGGGTCTCTTTAAACGCCATGGCTGGGTCTCTACTGAAAGAGTGCCCGATGTTCGTAAACGCACGCTGCAACAGGGGATACGGGGCAAAATAAGCCTGGATAGTGTCCTTCATTCGGAGGGCTGGCGTGGTTATCATGGCCTGGTCGATGTGGGCGATGCCAGGCATTTTCGGGTTGAGCATGGGAGGAATGAATTTGCCAATGATCCATCTCATATGAACGGTATCGAATCGTTTTGGGCTTACGCTAAAGTGCGATTGAGTCAAGTAAAGGGCATTCGAAAACATAGGGGCACCTCTAAAAATGCGCTTTCTCTGCGGTAGCATCGTTGGCGACGTACTCGCACCCTCATGTATGGCTTATACACTGCGGTGCTGCGTGCGCCGCCGCCTCACTACCACAGAAAAATCACTATTTTTAGAGGCACCCATAGGTTTTATGATCCTTTGAAAGAGACTGAATGTCGATTTCATCATCGTCGTGATAACCTCTATCTCGTCTTGCTAAAACTGCTTCGAAAGAAGCCAATTTAACCGCTTAACTTCCTAAGACCCTACAGTATTTGCTGATATTGTGCCTTCTCTGCGTAGAACGCGCAGAACATCATCAGACGAGAAACCAATACTCCCGCAATAAAGGCCAATAGCGCATGATCATATAAAACCTGCTCAAATAACGGTGTTGGTATGGGTTACCTGCTGGCTTTTTACGCCGCAAGTGCCGATAGATAGGTAATACTATTTGCTTAGGCGTGGCAGGCCGTATACCCGAAGTCAGGAAACACTTGCCGGGCCGCTTTGCAAGTGGCTTCTTCATGGCTGTAACCTGCTTGAATCATCGCGAGTGTTTGCTGATGCCACAGATGTATTTGCTTGTCATTCGAATCGAATTCCAGTCCGTATTTGATACGCAGAGAATACGCGATATCGGCCATGGTTCTCTCCAGATAGTTCAGCGGATTGACGCGGCCGTAGTTCGGGCATGAGGCCAAAGTTTATACACTTCTGCACATCTTCGACGCGGCAGAGGCGTTCAGTCGATTGACCTGCTGCCATTATCCTGCGGGCTTCATCTATTTTTCCTCGCTGTGGTAGAGTGGCGGTGTGGGGATGAATCAGATCGATAGATCGCCATAACCTTGGTCCTGTGCGTAAGCCTTGAGCCATGAGGGAGACTTGCGGCCCCTCCATTCCCACATTAAACCCCACATTAAATCAGCCATTATTTTCCCAGCCTTCTTTCCAGTTCTCTCACCTGCCTTTTATGCAAGCGGTAATAGCATACTAAAAACACTTCGCCCTGATCGGTGTGTTTAATGATGACCATCCAGGGCTTTCCCTGGTCTGTCAGCCACAGCACGCGGTGGCGGGGTATATCCTGCATCCAATTCCCGTTATCCACCATGCTCTGAATCTGCTGCCAGTCGTCTGGGGTGAAGGCGGCAAAGGGTCTTTTTGTGGCTGTCGACTTGTGGCTGTCGACGGATTGGCCGGACAGGCGCAGGACGCGCACGTGGTCGGGCAGGCCCATTTCTGCCATGCAAGCGGCGCTCTGAGGGTGACCACAGGCCACTGCCGCAGTACGCAGGCAATCCGATATCGCCGACGGCGATATCATCAATTCTAAGGAGCCTCTGATTAATGTTTGCGAAGCAGTTAGTGCAAGGCAAAAATCAGCGAAAAAGCGCAGTTTACAAGTCATAAATGCGCATTTTGAGCTGATTTTTAACACAGCAATAACAACGTAGGTAGTTAATCAGAGGTTCCCTAATATTCTCACTGTCTTGTGGGTGCCAGGAACTACGGCTTTGTTTGGCGTGCTGCATGTTGGGGAACTCACGATAATCGACTTCATTGTGATACTCCTCTTCGCGTTGGTACTCTCAGCGCTGGAGCGCTGGCAAAGGGTGGCCTGACTCTCAGCCGCAAGGAAGGTTTTGCGCTGTTAACAGCTTACATGGGTTACTTAGGCTTTCTTGCCCGGAGTGCATAATACCCCGATCGCTTCACTTGAGATCCTCAACTGCTTGATTGTGGCTTAGGTAGTTATTACCAGTAAGGGTTTTAAAGAAGCCTGTGTTTGCCAGGTGATCCATAACAGGACCTTTTACTTCAGACAAATGCAGCTTGATTCCCAGTTCATCCAAAGTTGCATTGATCTTCTCCAGCGTCTCTAGTGCGCTAAGATCAACTTTATTGACCGCGTTACACATCAGAATGACATGCTCTAAATCTGGCTTATCTGTAGTTAACTCGAAAATTAATTCTTCCAGATAGCGTGTATTAGCAAAATACAGACTTTCATCTATACGAACGGAAAGCTGATTAGAAAAAGTCTCAACCTGATGTCGATTTACATTACGAAAGTGCTCTGTGCCTGCAACGCGACCGATTACCGCAACATGAGGTTTAGATTCTTTGTACAGGTGGATCAGAATGGACACCAGCACACCTGCTGCTATTCCAAGTTCTACACCTGCCACCAGAGTCAGGAACAATGTTAATACGACTGCCGCAAAATCTGCTTTCGAATAACGCCATGATTTATCCAACATGGAGAAATCAATAAGTGAATATACTGCAACCAGGATAATTGCAGCCAAACAGACCCGTGGAATCCAGAACAGAACCGGCGTAAGAAAAACAGTGACAAACGCGATCAGTACAGCAGTAAACAGACCAGCCGCTGGCGTTGCCGCACCCGCTTCAAAGTTAACAATAGACCGCGAAAAGCCTCCACTGACAGGGAATCCACCACCCACAGCAGACGCCAGATTTGCAGTACCCAATCCTACGAGTTCCTGATCCAGATCGATGCGTTCCCGACGCTTGGCCGCCATTACCTGCGCGACTGATATGGACTCAACAAAACCAATAATCGAGATCAGCACGGCGGACCCCAGTAGCGCACGTAATTGTT
Organism: uncultured Pseudohongiella sp.; assembly: GCA_965198435.1. GTDB lineage: Bacteria > Pseudomonadota > Gammaproteobacteria > Pseudomonadales > Pseudohongiellaceae > UBA9145. The sequence continues at coordinate 2,877,830 of OZ240664.1, forward strand.
CAACTGTAAATCCTGGCACAGTGAGATCAGGCAATCCGGCAGGAATACTGCCCAGCAACACCACATCGTATTGCCGTAAATCGAACAAATATACCAGCAGAGCCGTGATGACAGTAACAATAAGCGGGCCAGCACGAGAGCAGACCGTTGCAATGAACTCAGAAACACCCCAAGACAGCATTAAGCTCTTTAAACCACTCCGACACCATAGAATTCCAGCGATGGACCCCACGCCAAGAGTCAAGGTAAGTGGGTTAGTTTCCGGCAATGCCATAATCAAAGCGGGCAGTAATTCCAATACCGTCTGACCCTCTGCCTGTATGCCTAGCACATGTCTGATCTGACTCAGTAAAATGATCAGCGCGGATGCTGTAATAAAGGCGGAAATAACAGGATGAGAAATGAAATTAGCCATGAAGCCAAGCCGCAAAAGCCCAAGCCCCATTAACAACACACCGGAAAGCACAGTAAGTGCAAATGCTGCCGCCACATAGTCAGCCGTGGTTTGCAAATCGAGTTTAGCCAGCGCTGCTGCAGTCATTAAAGACACTACAGCTACCGGCGCGACTGATAGCGTGTTACTGGTGCCAAAAACACAATACAGTGTGAGCCCAAATAAGCTGGCATAAAGACCTGTCTCAGCCGGCATACCCGCAACCAGCGCATAAGCCATGCCTTGAGGAATCAGCATAATGGCAACAATGAGTGCTGCCACACCATCGGAGACAAACTTCTCACTGTTGTATTTGGATGCCCAATTCAAGATTGGTAAGTAGCGCAGGAAAAATCTGGAGTTACTCAAAATTATTCGAAGAATTAGTGCTGATGAATTTGTCTTTGTTTTCGCAGCTTTATATTCATATGTTCAGTTCACCAGTCGAGTACAGCCGACACAGCAGGTTATTGTTAGCTCAGCCAGTAAAATGATCAATACTGCGGCGACCAAACCTCATTGTAACGTAATTGAATTAAGGGGTGCCGTATAACTATAGCGGCCCAGAATTTCGACAAACAAACCACTATCTGCGTCGAAAACAACATGCAGGGCAGCTTCAATATAGTCGGACTGCACCGCTTCCTGCTCAGCCATTATTCGATAGTAACGATTTACTGTGTTTTCCAGGCTATCAGCATCACGAGTAAATACAAAATCACTGCTATCTCGATAGTACTCAACCAAGGCACGTAAATCTCCCGCAAAAAGATCATCGGCGGTATGCTGAAAGCCTGATACATCTGTACTGATTCCCAAAAAATGCGCATTTACTCGTTGCTCATATTGATCAAAAGATGCGGGCACCTGGATTGCCAATAACAAACCCCCGCCAAATAGTAATAAGCGGAAGATGTTTTTAGCAAAGATACAGGCATCAGCCCTGGGCCAGGAGATTCCGAAGATCAATAATAGCCGCATTGGCCCGGGAGATGTAGTTCGCCATAGTGAGGGAATGGTTGGCGAATACGCCAAAACCGGAGCCATTCAATATAACTGGGAACAAGACCATGCGCTGACTTGCCTCCAGTTCACGAATGATCTGCCGCAAACTGGCGGTAGCATTTTTGTCCTCCAACACTTCCTGAAAATCTATTTCTACCGCCCGCAGGAAATGTATCAATGCCCAGGTTGCCCCACGCGCTTCGTAAAACACATCATCAATTTCCAGCCAGGGCGTTCTAACTGCCAACTCTGAGGCTACCGGAGTCGATTGTGTTGCTGCGCCTTCGCCTGCCGTATCCGTATTGATACGCTCCTGGCCCACACTTGCACTCAAACGTTGCGACAAACTGCCAAGACGGGATTCGACGTTAATTAACCACGCTGCAAGATTATCTGCCCGCGCATAAAACTGCGCATCGGATTGTGATGTATCGGCAATTCTATTCAGGTACGAACTGAGCCGTTCAATCGCCTCTCGGTATTCCACTTCAGTCGGAGGGATTAACCAGCTATCGTTGGGAAAATTGAAATTTGGCTCAGCAATAATGAGATCAGGGTCCTCTGTTGATTGCGATTGCGAGCGGCTGAAATTTTCCCTGAATACACCGGTTAAATCACGAACCTGCACCAACACGCCAAACTCCCAGTTAGGAATATTGTCCAAATAGACACCCGGTGGCATGACATCATTTGTAAGGTAACCCCCTGGCTTGTCCAGCAGGGTTTCACTGACCCGAATCAATGCAGCAGTGGTAGTTCCACCGACCACATTGCTACGCCCGATTGCAGACAATTTAGAATTCGCATTCTGCTGCACATCGAAAGCACTGGGTTCGGCACTCCAATAGAACCCAACCAATACTGTAAGAATCAATAACAAGCTCAGAACTGTGAAGATCGTATTACGCCAGCCAGAGGATTCAGCGAACGGAGTAAGTCTATTTTTTACAGATTCCCATCGTTGTTTAATCAAGGACCACATCAGCTATCTTCCCCTGGCATACGCAGCCTGATATTCGCCCGACTCGCCAGCTCTATGTTTCCCCGCAATCGATACCCTGGTACTGCCTCTCGCATCACGCTGAACATCCATCGAGCCAGATCATCACTCGGCGCTGTAATAAGAAAAAAGGCATTGTGCTCTCTTGCCTGCCCGGCTATTTCTGAAAGTTGGTTGCGCACATCGTCGCCACGTCTTGACAGAACAGCGGTATCGAAATTGAAAAACAGATCGCCGGAGTTTCGTTCCTGTTCTATTACCTGAGCAAAGCGTTCTATACCTGGGTGCTGGTCATCCACAAAGCGTGCCCTGTCTAACATTAACTCAGCCTCTTCAAATAACCCCTGGCGGCTTGCCTCCACAGCTAACTGCAAATATCGAGCGACAATGTCTTGCAAACCCTGCAAGGCAATCTCATTGCCAGGATCATAAGCCAGCACACGCTGAAATCGGGCATGAGCGTTGTCATCCACCGGCGTTAATAAACGATCAGCATCCAGTGCCTGTAATCCCGCAAACAATAGATCAGCAATCATGCGCGGACCCAGTGGAGTTCCTGATCCTTGAACCACCTCTGCTGGTGACAAGGCTCGAATTTGCGCAAAGCCCTCGTCAGAAACGGCTTCATCGTCAGGTGGTGCCTCAGTTGCGCAAGAGATAAATGCGAGGCTTATCAGGCAGGGAATTGAAAGTCTCATAGCAGTGACAAAAGCCGAAAAATCAGCGCATATCAGCATTTCAATGAAGTTCTTCAATAGAGAAGCTCTGAAAAAGGCAGATACATCAGCGTATCCCCTTGGTTTACTGCGGTATCGGGTGGAATTATGGCAAGACCATCAGCCGCACTCAAGGATGCACCCACGCCGGAGCTCTGTGTTCGGAATGGCATCAGCACGGTGTTGCCGTCATTAGATTCTAAAGTAACTCGAATATACTCCTGCCGCTCGCCCGACTGTTGAGCGTCAAACCCAGCCATCACTGGCAGCCCTGTTGGTCTCACGCTCTGACAACCAAGCATCGTCATTACCATTGGACGAACTATCAATACAAAAGTTACGAATGCGGAAACGGGATTTCCTGGCAACCCAAAAAACTGCTTACCCCTCACTTTACCGCTTGCAAACGGTTTTCCAGGCTTGATGGCCAACTTCCACAAATCCAGGTTTCCAGTTGCCGCCACTGCCGCCTTAACATGATCTTCCTCACCGACTGATACGCCACCGGTGGTTATTACACAATCAGCACTGTCAGCCGCCTGCTTGAGAGTTGCTTTAGTCATTTCGAAATCATCTTTCACAACGCCAAGGTTTAACACTTCAACCTGCAAATTTTGCAGCAAACTCGTCAGGGAAAACAAATTGGAATTGTATATTTGACCAAGCTCCAGACTGGTGCCAGGTGTCACTAATTCATCACCGGTGGTGAAAATAGCTGCCTTTAACTTTCGTCGCACACTGGCTGTAGTGAGACCTGCTGAAGCTATAACTCCCACATCCTGAGGTCGAAAACGGTGACCCGCTTCAAACAAAGTTTCACCCTGTTCTACATCCTCTCCTGCTGGCCGAGAATTTTCACCCGCACATGGCGCCTGCTGAATGATGACTTCCGCACCATTAGCCACGGCATTCTCCTGCATTACCACCGCATCTGCCCCTGGCGGTAGTGGAGCACCGGTAAAGATCCGTGCCGCTTCGCCTGGATCGAGCTGTGAGCCAGTTTTGCCTGCTGTTATGCGTTGACTAACTTTTAGAGTGGCCGGAACATCATCTATATCTGCCGTCCTTACTGCATATCCGTCCATTGCGCTATTAGCGCAGTTCGGAACTGAGACAGGCGCAATGATATTTTCTGTCAACACTCGACCGCTTAGCTCACTGATATTGACAGATTCAGTTCCTTCCAAAACAGGCAATGACTGCATCAGTTGTTGCAGTGCGTCCGCGATAGGCGTAAGTGGAATGGAGTTAGATTGAGTCACGTTTTCCTCATGTTGCATCACTGGCAGTCGAATCTACATCTCGCTCGACCGACTCAGTAATGCCGCGATCGTGGTAAAGCAGTTTCACTACTTCCTGCAAATGGCCACGCCAGGACTTTTGCTTGACCCCGAATGTATCGAATATCTTTTTACTGGATAGTGTCGAGTTTCGAATTTCTGGTGCACGTACTTCTTGCTGCACACACTTAAGACTATCTAACAACTGATAGATGCGTTCGTCGAAATTAGCCGCAAATTTCAGCGTCAACTCGGCGAAGTCTGTTTCTTCGCGAGACTCAAGTCCACAATAATGATAAGTCCCGAAAATGTTCGCTTCACAATCCACCTGATGACAAACCGCAACGATTGCGGACGCCAGATCACCGGTATAAGTTGGACTAAATCGACGTCGACTGACTTGTAAGCTGCCAGCATCGCGCTGAGCATTTCGTATCCAGGTTTTGATAAGCCCCTTCTTCCAGCGACCGAAGAGCCAGCCCGGCCGCAGAATTATGTGAGCGCGATGCTGACGCACAGCCTGCTCACCTGCCAGTGACGATAAGCCATAAACTCCCTGTGGGTTAGGCTTATCATTCTCGTTGTAGCCCAGGCGCTTTTCCCCATCGAACACATAGGCATTGGAAAGATGCAGCATGGGAATATTCAGATGATGGCTGATCTTGGCCAGGGTTGCTGGCAATTCAGCGTTAATCTTATGACAACGATCGGCGGTTGTTTCAGCTCGGCGCAGCGCACTATGATTGCCAGAGATAAAATCTGTGAGATTGATGAGTTGGGTGGGACCATAATCAATCACCATCTTTGTAATAGCCGCCGCATTGTCAGGATCGAAATGCTTTTCCGGAGGTGCCATAAATCGAATCTTGCGTCTCCGTAAAATTTCTATCAGATCTTTCCCCGTCGGGCTCCTGGCTCCCGCCAGAAATAATCGCATGACCCGTTTCCATCCTTAAATCAGTCACATACATTAATTCAGACCCTAAACTTCAGCCAATGAGAAGCTGAAGTCAAGTTCTAGCCAGAACCCATGGGCTGGCCGTTAAAGAATGCTTATGGACCAGTATCAACCCCGGAAATTAAGAATCAGAGGCACTTTCTGATCCGAGCAGATTCGAGCAGAGTGAAATTTACTGTCCCTTCTCGCAAGGCAGGCAACCGCAGATTTTGACAAACATTCCAACATGCGACAGATTATCACATCACTTGCGATAATTTGTCGCAGTCTGTATGTCTAAACTACCCATATTCCCTGGCTTTGAGGAGCATTACAATGGATGGATAGTGCCAAGAGGCTGAAAAACCCGCAACAGAACTATCCCGTCGATCCGTAATGTCTGTAATGCCTGTAATGTCTGTAATGCCTGTAATGTCTGTAATAAAAGAAGCCGCAGAACTGAGTGCTGCATGACCACAATCAGTGCTGTGGCGAATGGTCACAGTAACGTCGCCAGTCACAACCATATCGTGGATGCGACGCTGCAATGCAAATAAGGATATTGAAACCTGTATGCATCATCTGGCCACGGAAATGGCCAATGGCCATCTGAAATCGGTGCCTGCGCCCGCAATATCCACGAAACCATGGCTGTATGCGATGCCATGATGGTTTTAGCGGTTCACGACTCGGCACATTTGGATGCCATAGCAGAAGTTGCCATGACAGTTAAGAAAAACTGTGTGACCGAATGCGACAAACACACAGATGCCCCATGAGGCTTGCGCAACACCTGCCCACTCCTGCAGAGGCTGTATTGAAGCCTGTGAGGCAATCTCGGCTTAGCCGTCGCAACAGTCTAGGGCCTGTTCACACTAATTGAGTGGCCTCTGCTAGAGGGCATTTTTGCGCTCAGCAAGGCAGAAAGAGTGCCGTATATAACTATAGGGACTATCCTGGATAAATGAATTTATCCAGGATGGTTTGATGAGGAAAAGCCGTTTAGTTTGGCGCAAACAAAAACGATTCATCGAGCTGTTCGTAGCCGGATCGACAGCCCGTACAGATGTCTCTTTAGTTGGTGTGAACAAGACGACAGCGAGCTAGTATTTTCTTCGTCTTAGACTGCTGATTTATGAACACCGTGATGAGGCCGGTTTCTTTGAGGGTGAAGTTGAACTTGATGAGCGTTATTTCGGCGGACAAAGAAAAGGCAAACGAGGTCGAGGCGCAGCAGGTAAAATCCCTGTATTTGGCCTTTTAAAGCGTCGTGGCAAGGTTTACGCGGTGATGATACCGAATGCCAAGGCGACCACAGTGCTGCCGATCATTGGGGAGAAAGTGAAGCCCGATAGCATCGTGTACACCGATGGTTTTAAGGGTCATAACGCCTTGGATCTGTCTGGGTTCAGGCACGACCGAATTAACCATAGTGAGCACTGTGTTGAGCAGCATAATCACATGAATGGAATCGAGAATTTCTGGCACCAGGGCAAGCGCCATTTACGGAAATTCAACGGGATTCCGAGAGATCATTTCCACTTGTATTTGAAGGAGTACGAGTGGCGATTTAATAACAGCGACCCATTGATCCAATTAAGTCAATTGATTCAATGGGTTAAACAAGAAACAGGCTGGTTATCCAAGGCAGCCCCTAACTATATATAAACGATTAATAAAGAAGCTGGGCGCAAAATGCGCCTGGCCCTTCGGGTTGTGGCTAAAAAAGCGCAGTTTATAGGTCATAAATGCGCATTTTGAGTTGATTTTTAACGCAGCAATAACAACGTAGGTAATTAATCAGAGGTTCCCTAAACATAAAAGCCACATAAAAAATGCGCTCATTAATTAACGCATTTTTTTATTTGGCCCTTTTAATGTGCAGTACTTAGCTGCCCCGCAGCATTGTCTTAAAACGGAATATCGTCATCGAAGTTATCGAAATTTTGTGCGGGCGCTGCAGGTTGCTGTGGCGGTGGAGCAGATTGCGCCTGCTGTCCAAAATCTGCGCCAGCGCCTCCTCGGCTATCAAGCATCTGCATCTGACTGGCAACAATCTCTGTGGTATAGCGCTTCACACCATCCTGCTCCCAGGAGCTGGTTTGCAAGCGCCCTTCAACATAGAGCTTGGAACCTTTCTTGACGTATTGCTCGACAATTTCAGCCAGCCGATTGAAAAACACCACACGATGCCATTCAGTTCGCTCCTGCTGTTCACCGGTATTCTTGTCTTTCCAGGAATCGCTGGTAGCGAGTGAAATATTGGCCACAGCATTGCCATTTGGCATATACCTAATGTCTGGATCATTACCCAGATTTCCTACAAGAATTACTTTATTTATGCCTCGACCTGCCACGCTATTCTCCTGGACTCGTTTTAATGAACTGATTCATCAAGTCTATACCATGGACCCAGGCAAGTGGAAATTTCTCGCATAATTGATCGTTTCTTAACCAATAAGTGTCAGCAGAGAATCCAACTCGGCTTTACTCACGTAAACAAAATTTTCGATAATGGCTTGTTTGGCTTGGCGATGGGATTTTCATGGATAAGATAGTAGTAAGAGGTGCCCGCACTCATAATCTGAAGAATATTAATCTCACTATTCCACGCGACAAACTGGTTGTCATCACTGGCCTCTCCGGATCTGGTAAGTCTTCTCTGGCTTTCGATACCTTGTATGCCGAAGGACAGCGGCGTTATGTCGAATCGCTGTCTACCTATGCCCGGCAGTTTCTTTCCATGATGGAGAAACCAGATATTGACCATATCGAAGGTCTGTCACCGGCCATTTCCATCGAACAGAAATCCACTTCTCACAACCCCCGCTCAACAGTGGGCACGATTACCGAGATTTATGACTACTTGCGCTTGTTGTTCGCCCGGGTGGGAGAACCCCACTGTCCTGATCATAACCTGAAGCTGGAAGCCCAGACCGTGAGCCAAATGGTGGACAAGGTTATGGCCTTGCCCGAGGGCACCAGAGTCATGGTACTGGCACCAATCATTCAAGAACGCAAAGGGGAACACGTTCATGTATTCAATGAGTTAAAAACCAGCGGCTTTATCCGGGCGCGAGTGGATGGCCTGGTTTGTGAAATCGACTACCCGCCCGAATTAGAGAAGAACAAAAAGCACTCCATTGATGTGGTAGTTGACCGTTTGAAGATAAAAGCTGGCCTGGAACAGCGACTCGCTGAGAGTTTTGAAACCGCGCTGCAGTTGGCAGATGGCATAGCCGTTGTAAGCAATATGGAGAAAGAGGAAGACCTGGTGTTTTCCGCCCTCTTCGCCTGCCCCAAATGCGGCCATAGCATCCCGGAACTGGAACCGAGGCTTTTCTCTTTCAACAATCCCGCTGGCGCTTGCAGTAGCTGCGACGGCTTGGGCCTTAAACAATTCTTCGATGAGAATCGCATCATCGTGGATGAAACCCTGGCACTTTCTGAAGGAGCGATTCGTGGCTGGGATCGGCGCAATATCTTTTATTTTCAAATGCTGACTTCTGTAGCGGACCACTATGGTTTTGCGATCGATACACCGTTCAAAGATTTGTCAAAGAAGTACCGCAATATCATTTTGCGCGGCAGCGGCAAGGAAGTAATAAAGTTTCGTTACGTCAACGACCGCGGGAACACCTATACCCGTAGCTGGCCCTTCGAGGGCATTCTACCTAATATGGAACGCCGCTATCGGGAAACCGAATCTAATACAGTGCGCGAGGAACTCGCCAGGTATTTAAGTTCACAACCTTGTCCGGAATGCGAGGGAACTCGTCTTAGAAAAGATGCGCGTTTCGTATTGATCAAGGGCATTAATCTGCCAGGCATTACCGAGATGACAGTTAGCCGGGCGGCAGATTACTTTAAGAATCTAACGCTCACTGGTAAACGCGCGACAATTGCTGAGAAAGTCCTGAAAGAGTTGCAGGACCGACTGAAATTCCTGGTGGACGTTGGTCTGAATTATCTAACCCTGAGTCGCAGCGCCGACACCCTTTCAGGCGGCGAAGCACAGCGCATCCGTCTGGCCAGTCAGATCGGCGCCGGGCTGGTAGGAGTTATGTATATCCTGGATGAACCCTCTATCGGGCTGCACCAACGTGACAACAATCGTTTACTGAAAACACTGTTTCATCTGCGCGATCTGGGCAATACCGTGCTGGTTGTGGAACACGACGAAGAGGCTATTAGAAGCGCCGATCATATTATCGACATCGGGCCTGGTGCTGGTGTGCACGGCGGGGAAGTTGTTGCTGAAGGGCCTCTTTCAAAGATTGAGAAATCCCGCAAATCGCTCACCGGTAAATACCTTTCTGGCAAGGAATGCATCGAAACCCCAGCGGAACGAACAGGGTGTGATAAAGGTCGAGTACTCACTCTTAGCGGAGCCTCTGGCAATAATCTGCAAGACGTGGAACTCACTGTGCCCATGGGCCTGTTTACCTGTATCACTGGTGTTTCCGGCAGTGGCAAATCCACACTGGTGAATAACACTCTCTACCCAATTACTGCTGCTAAATTGAACAATGCCACAACCCTGAACCCAGCTCCCTATGAAAAGATCGAAGGTCTCGAACATTTAGACAAAGTCGTGGATATCGACCAGAGCCCAATTGGTCGTACACCTCGTTCTAATCCCGCCACTTACACTGGTATTTTTACACCAGTACGTGAGCTGTTTGCCGGAACCCAGGAAGCCAGAAGCCGAGGCTACAAACCAGGCCGCTTCAGTTTTAATGTGAAGGGAGGCCGCTGTGAAGCCTGCCAGGGAGACGGGGTAGTAAAAGTGGAGATGCATTTTTTACCTGACGTCTACGTGCTCTGCGATGTTTGCCGTGGTAAGCGTTATAACAGGGAAACTCTGGAAGTTAAATACAAAGGCAAGAGCATTTCCGAGGTGTTAGAGATGACCGTGGAAGATGCCCGCGAATTCTTTGACGCCATTCCGGCCATTGCACGCAAACTGCAAACACTTATGGATGTGGGTCTGACATACATTTGCCTTGGTCAGGCTGCGACCACCTTGTCCGGCGGAGAGGCTCAGCGGGTAAAGCTGTCCCGCGAGCTTTCAAAACGGGACACAGGTAAGACCTTGTATATTCTGGATGAACCCACGACGGGATTACATTTTCAAGACATCAAACAATTATTGGCAGTTCTCCATCACTTAAGGGACCAGGGCAATACAATCGTAGTCATCGAACATAATTTGGATGTGATTAAGACAGCCGACTGGATTGTGGATCTCGGGCCAGAAGGTGGCAGCGGTGGCGGAAAGATCATTGCCGAAGGCTCTCCCGAACAGGTTGCAAAAACCCTGGGCTCACATACCGGCAAATTTCTCAAAAAAATTCTGTCAGCGGCCTGAAGCAAGCTGCATGTTCACTGTTTGATCATGGCATTCATCAGTAATTGATCAAAAACAATCAACTTTTTGATTACTGGATTCGATTGTTTCTGAATCAGGGCCTGTTCACACTCATTGAGTGTGAACAGGCCCTGGAAAAAACCCTTTGGGTGACTCTTCCAGTGTGACAAAATCATGACAGTGCTTATGCGTTGCCCTTAGTAAAAGCCGACTGCTGATTTCTGTAGACTTAGGGAGCCTCTGATTAATGTTTGCGAGGCAGTGAGTGCAAGGCAAAAATCAGCGAAAATGCGCATTTTGAGCTGATTTTTAACGCAGCAATAACAACGTAGGTAATTAATCAGAGGTTCCTTGGTAATAACAGGGCATACGGCCAGGGAGCTCAACGAACGAAAATCTCGGCCTGTCACAAAATTGCAATGAGCTCATCTGTACAATGCGCGGGCTGTTTTAAGACAAACCGAATCGAAAGCGCGGAAAAGCGACAACAATAAAGCGATGCGTTCGGTGAATTATAAAAATCACTACCAAACCCCTTATTATCAGGAGGAGCAAATGCGCTATCCCAAGAGTGCAAAGAAATTGCTGTGCGCCTCTGTGTTGCTTGGTCTCGGGTTATCCGGGCAGGCAGCAGCACAGGATACTGCTTCCGCGATTCGCGGCCGTCTCGTAGACGGGTCTGGCAATCCACTAGTAAATGCCACTGTCGAAGTGCAGGATTCCCGTACTGGTACGACCCGTACCTTGCAATCCAACAACTCCGGCACATTCTATGCCACTAACTTACCAGTAGGTGGTCCTTATAGAGTCACAATTAACAATGCCAAGACGATCACCATCGACAACATTCAGTTGGGTGATGTGTATAACTTGACAGTTGATATGGGCGCACCAAGCGAAATCGAAGAGATTATCGTGTTTGGTGAAGCCAATACCCTGGTAGATGTTGCCGCAGGTCCTTCTGCAAGCTTTGGACAATTCGAATTAGATACTATGGTTGCCTACAATCGGGATATTCGTGATGTTTACTCAGTCGATCCGCGCTTCAACCTTGATGGCGATGCCCGTGATTCGCAGGTCAACTGTGTTGGTAAACACCCGCGCTTCAATAGCTTAAGCCTGGATGGGGTTGCTCAGAATGACCGTTTTGGTCTGAACAATAATGGCTACGCAACTGCCACCGGCATGCCCTTCCCTTATGCGGCAATCGGCCAGGTATCTGCAGAACTCGCACCATTCGATGTCACTTACGGTGGCTTCAGCGCTTGTAACATTAATGCTGTAACCAAGTCAGGCACCAATGAATGGACTGGCAATGCCTTCTTTGAGGGCACTAATGATGGCTTACGGGGCGACTCGATCACCACACCAGATAATCAAAACATCCGTTTCACCACTGAAGATTACGATGAAGAGTATTATGGCTTTTCAGTAGGTGGCCCAATCATTGAAGACAGGCTTTTCATTTTCGGTGCTTACGAAGAATCTGAATCTCCTGAGTTTATCGCTCAGGGTTTTGCTGGTTCTACTAACGGTGAAGCGCGTGACTGGTTGTCGCAGTCGGATTTCAATCGTATCCGTGATATCTCCAACAATGTTTACAACTATGATCCTGGTGGCGAACCGGGCAATGGTGTACAAACTACTGAAAGTTACATCATTCGTCTGGATTACAACATCAACGAGGACCACACCGCGTCATTGATTTACAACGGCTATGACGGCGTTGAAGATCGCGCATCTGATGGTGATCCTAATGAATTTGAATTTTCAAATCACTTTTATAAGAAAGGTGCGGAACTGGAAACCTGGACTGCCCGTCTACAATCACAATGGTCTGATGCGTTCTCGACGGAGATTTTCGTGAATACTAACGAGATGGTCGATGCGCAAAATACTGTTGGCCCATTGGATTTTGGTGATCACCAAATCAGTTTAGACCGTGATGTGGTATATCTCGGTGCCGACGATTCTCGTCAGGCAAACCAGTTGAACTGGGAATCTACCTACTATCGTCTGCAGGGTCAGTACCTTGCGGGTGATCATGTACTGACTTTTGGTTACGAGCGTGATGAATTGGAAGTATTCAACAAGTTTGTCCAACACTCCAACGGAGGTGAGTATGACTACTTTGACGATTCTGGAGACAATCCAGCCTCATGTGCGGCTTTGACTGCTCAAGGTCGTTTCGACGATCCACTTTGCGGATTGTCCGGTATCGACAAATTTGAGTTAGGCCGTCCAAGCCGTGTTTACTACGGCAGCGGTGGCGGAACCAACAATCCAGATGACGCTGCTGCCAACTACGGCAACGACATGGATATCTTCTATCTCCAGGATGAATGGTATATACCGGACTACAATCTCACGCTGGTAGGTGGTCTGCGTTATGAGCGCATGAGCATGTCTGATCGCCCTACATTCAACCAAGCTTTCACTGCCACAGCAGGAGTGCGTAACGATGCAAACCTGGACGGTGTAGACCTTTGGATGCCTCGTCTCGGCTTTACCTGGGAAGCAAGTTACAACCTGACTGTGCGCGGTGGTATCGGCCTGTACTCCGGTGGTAATCCAAATGTTTGGATCACCAACGCCTGGAGTAACGATGGTATTTCCAATGTACAACTGCAATGGCGCAATTTCGATGGTGCCCGTTCACTGCTAAACGACGAACCATTGAGCGGCGCAGGCCGTCCAGGCTTCGACGTTCCACAAACTCTGGTTGATCAGGTTACGGCAACAACCGTTGATGACGGCTCCGATGAGAACCTGGTGTTAATCGATCCTGGCTATGAGCAGCCTTCAGAAATGAAGTATGCCCTGGGTGCGACTTATACCTTCAACAACGGTATCAGTGTCGACGCTGACGTGATTTACTCCAAGCAGGATAATCCAGCCTACTATGAAGATATTTCACAGGATCAGGTTGGTACTACAGCCGCTGGCTCACCAATCTTTGACTTTGCACGCGGCGAAAGCAACTTCATGCTGACCAACGCAGAAACAGAAGGTGAAGGTCTGGCTGTGTCTCTGGTTGCCAAGCAACGCACTGACTGGGGTCTGGACTGGCTGTTCGGCTATGCCTACACCGATCAGACTGACGTCAGCCCGATGACATCATTTGTAGCGGGCTCTAACTTCGATAACCTGGCCACAACTACTCTGTTGGACCCGTTGCCAGCAACTTCGAACTACGTTTCACCTCATCGCTTCACAGCACGCCTTAGCTATGGGCGAGAATTTATTCCTGGTCACGAAACTCGCATTACCGCGCTTTTCTTCCGCAAAAAGGGACAACCGCAAAGTTTCGTAATGAGCTCGCAGCCACTTGAAGGTGATCAGCGCTTCGGTCGTCACCAACTCTACATTCCAACTTTGAATGATCCAAATGTAGTGCTTGGCCCAGACTTTGACGCTGCAGCATGGTCCAATTTCATTCGTGACAACGGCTATGCAAACTTTCAAGGGGGTTTCCTGCCACGTAATGAGTCACATGCCAACTGGTCTTCGCGTATGGACCTCAGAATCGATCAAGAGATACCTTTCTTCTTCGGTTCACGCGCACGTGCTTACTTGAAGGTGTACAACATGCTTAACCTGCTCAACGACGAGTGGGGCGTGCAGTATGACGCTGAGTTCTTCTCACAAGAAGTTGTTGATATGAGTCTTGATGCGCAAAATCGCTTTGTATTCAATGAATTCGACGGCGACACCATTAACGATCTTCGAGAGAACGCTTCTCTCTATGAGATTCGTCTAGGTCTGCAAATCGAGTTCTAAATAAAACTGAAGCAGGAAAACTAAAGCCCGGTTATCCTTCGATAACCGGGCTTTTTTAGTGATTAGGGAGCTTCTGATTAATGTGTGCGAGGCAGTTAGTGCAAGGCAAAAATCAGCGAAAAAGCGCAGTTTACAGGTCATAAATGCGCATTTTGAGCTGATTTTTAACGCAGCAATAACAACGTAGGTAATTAATCAGAGGTTCCTTAGATTTTAACGAGCCTCAACGAACTTTAAAGACAGGCTATTCGACAATACCGTTAGCTGAAAGAAGTGGTTGCAGGTACTCATCAAACAAATTCCAACAGACCAGACCATCATCGGATTCACGCTCCAGCCAATAGAAGATCAAATTAGCCAGGCAATCATTCTATTTTTGAGAATTGTAACAGTCTGTAATTTTTCGGCTGCGCATGCGCTGAAAGGCGAGTATTACGGGCCTTTCAGCCAATCATCTCTATCTGAGTTTATTGCTTTTGGCAAGCAAAAGGCATAGCCTCACGGATAGTTGTATATGCCAGAACAGGGGCACAGAAACCCTGCTTGCTGTGTGTCTGTTTTTAATTACGAAACTCAACTAAAACGGAGTCATGTCAGTGAATCCTCAACTCACACGCAGACGTTTTATCAAGGGGGTCATCTTCTCCGGTGCAGCGGCATCCACCGGTGCAGGAATGTATCTCGCCAGTGCCCAATTCGGGCAAGGTGCCGCCGAACGCTTGATAAGTCTCAACATAAACGGGCGCAGTAGACCCGTAGATGTGATGCCATCGGAAACGCTTGCCTACACGCTGCGCTACAAACTCGACCTCACGGGTACTAAGATTGGCTGCAACCGTGGCGAATGTGGTGCCTGTACAGTGCTTATTGATGGCATTCCAAATTATGCCTGTTCTGTCCTCACCCATAACGTGAAGGACAAGGCGGTACTCTCCATCGAAGGAGTCAAAGCAGCGGATGGCACATTGCATCCAGTACAACAGGCGTTTATCGATGAGAACTCACCACAGTGCGGTTTCTGCACGCCGGGTCAGGTCATGTCAGCGGTAGCGTTGTTAAACACCAATCCGCGTCCTACTCGCGCCGAAGTGCGGGTCGGCCTATCTGGCAACCTTTGTCGCTGCGGTGCCTATGAACATTATATTAATGGCGTGTTGCGCGCCTCGGGGCAACTGGCATGAGTACACATATAGGAAAAAATTTCACTCCGCCTTGTGTACCAGGCAAGGTCACGGGCGAAATTAAATATGCTGAAGATTATAAAGCAGAGGGTATGGTATTTGCCCGCCTGCTCACCAGCCCGATGCCCGCGGGCCAGGTGGTAAACATCGATGCTTCTGAAGCATTAAGAATGGATGGTGTGGTAGGAATCTTTACCGCTGACGATCTACCGCCGGTCGCTCCTCCTGCAAATCCAGCGCTCGCGTCAGAACACATCACTTACGTTGGTCAACCTATTCTGGCAGTAGCAGCGACGACTGAAGAGATTGCTGAAAGCGCGATCGATCGCATTCGCATCGATTACGAGCGCCGCCCATTTGTGGTTGATCCTCTGGAAAGTCTGACCCCTGGTGGTCCAGACGCCTATCCGGATGGTAACGCGCTGGTTCGCACTCAGGAAGAAGGCCCCGAGGGAGCACCCATTATTGGTGCGCAAATCAAGAGTATTAAATGGCCACAGTCTGCCATCGATGCTCTGCGCAACGGCCAGGAACCTGTGGGTGGCGAATTCACTCGTGAATGGGAGTTTGGTGATGTCGAAACAGGCTTTGCAGCCGCTGATGCCATCATCGAAGCGCCATTCGTCACCATGGGTTATCCCCACCATTCATTAGAAGCGCGGACTTGTATGGCGTATTGGGAAAATGGAAAGTGCTATTTCCATGGCTCTTCTCAAAGCCAGAGTGCTAACAATCCCGGTTTAGCCAGAATGCTGAATATTGATCTTGAGGATCTGGTATTCATCAATGAAGCCACTGGTGGTGGATTTGGCTCCAAGATTGGGCCTTATCCTTACATGGCTATCTCCGGTAACTTCTCTCGAATTCTTAATCGCCCCGTGCAACTGCGTATCACCAGAGAACAGGAGTTCTATATCGGCTCTGCGCGTTCTGGCATGCAGGGCTGGATCAAAACTGGCGTTAGGAACGACGGAAAAGTAACCGCCGTTGATTTAGTTATTGTAAACGATGGTGGCATGACCGGCGGCGGCAGTGGTAACTCCTCCGCACAGCACGTGACAGTTGCTTACCAACCTGAAAACATGCGCTTCCGCATGATTTCTGTTTACACCAATACTACGCCGCGAGGTGCGCAACGCGGACCGGGCCAGAATGAAATGGCTGCGGTGCTGGCACCTATGACAGACAAGCTTGCCAAAGCGATTGGCATGGATCGAGTTCGATTCCGTCAAATCAATGGCCTGGCGAGCGATGGGTTTCAGGGAGGTGGCAAGGGTCCTGTTACCAGCTCATTTATCAGTGAAGCTTTGGCGCAAGGTGCTCGTGAGTTCAATTGGAACGAGCGTGAAGCATCTGATCGTGACCTGGGCAACAATAAGCGCCGTGGTATCGGCATCGGACTGGGGTATCACGGTGCTGGTAGCCGTGGCTATGATGGATTACTTCGCATTGATACCGATGGCAAGCTCTACATCCACAGCGGTGTGGGTAATCTGGGTACTTACTCTTACGCAGCAACCTGCCGAGCAGCAGCCGAGGCCCTGCAAGTCCCCTGGGAGCGTTGTGAGATTGTACGCGGTCGTACTGATCGTCACCTGCCACACAGCTCGGGCCAGGGGGGTTCCAACACAATCTTCACTCATACCCGAACCAACTGGGTAGCGGCGCAGGACGCGATTCAGAAGATGAAGGAAATTGCAGCCATGGACTTCGGCGGTTCACCTGAGGATTACGACATTGGAAATGAACGTGTCTTCAACATTGAAGATCAAGCCAAGTCCATGTCTTACGGCGAAACTGCACAGCGGGCTATGGAGCTCCGCGGCAGGTTCAGCGGCGAAGAGTATCCCGATGACATTAATCCGCTGACCCAGATCGCGACTCAAGGTTTAGCGGGTACGGGTCTGATCGGCGTTGCCAGGGACAACCTGCCAGGTGTGGGTCAGCCTCCAGGCAACGTGCTCGGGTTTATGGAAATCGAATTGGATACTGACACTGGAAAGTACGAGATCGTGGACTATGTCGCAATTGCTGACTGCGGAACAGTGGTACATCCAAAGAACTTCGATAATGCCATGCGTGGCGGCATGGTATGGGGCATCGGTCTGGCCGGATTGGAGAAGCATGTCTATGACCCACAGAACGGTCTGCCTGCCAACACCGGCTTGTATCAATGTCGACCACCGACCAATATGGATGTCCCGGTAGAAACTTTTGCTGGTGGCGTGAATATTCCTGATCCACAAAATCCAACCGGTGGACGCGGAATTGGAGAACCCACTCAAGGTGCTGCTGCTGCGGCACTGGCATCAGCATTGAGCGATGCCTTGGGTGGCCACTTGTTCAACACAGCACCTGTCACTACTGACATGATTGTTAATCACCTGGCCGGTAACGAGTACAGCTCGGGTACAGGCTTACTGAAAACTAATACATTCTGAGGTGACATATGCCATCACATGACGTTATGCCAAATATGGCACTGTACCAACCAGTGCAGGTTGAAGATGCGCTTGCGATCGCTGACCGCCTCACCGATAGAGGTTGGTTAGTTGGCGGCGGCCAGGACACTTACGGCTGGCTGAAGGACCGGGCTAAAGATGTCGACGCCCTGATTGATTTGAGCGCAATAGAATCTCTGCGTGGCATTCGTGCCAACGGAGACGGACTTGAAATTGGTGCTTTAACCACCCTGACTGAAGTTGCGAATAGTGCTTTAATCAAAAACGGTTTTTCACTGCTTTCAGACGCCGCTTCTGCAGTTGCCAGCCCGCAGATTCGCAACATTGGAACTTTGGGGGGCAATGTCTCTCAGGATGTTCGCTGTTGGTACTATCGAAGAGGTCTGTCCTGCTATCGAGCAGGCGGTAATCTTTGTTATGCAGATACTCCGCAAGGTATGAACCGTGAACATGCGTTGTTTGATCAGAGCCGCTGTGTTGCAGCGGGCGCATCAGACACTGCGCCCGCGCTGGTTGCTCTCGATGCCTCCATGGTCATTCAAAATTCAGCTGGAACACATGAAGTTTCTGCCGAAGACTTTTTTGTTGGACCGGCGAATGACATCGAAAACACTACGATATTGCGCCCCGGCGATAT
The DNA here is from genome assembly GCA_965198435.1 of uncultured Pseudohongiella sp. Lineage (GTDB taxonomy): Bacteria > Pseudomonadota > Gammaproteobacteria > Pseudomonadales > Pseudohongiellaceae > UBA9145. The sequence goes on from OZ240664.1 coordinate 2,896,632, forward strand.
TCTTACTGCCGTAAGAATTCCAGGTACCTGGAAGAACGCAACCTTCTACTGGGAAAAGGTTGCCGATCGTAATGTCTGGGATTTCTCCCTGGTGAACATCGCGGCTGCATTCAGGGTTAGCGGTGGAACTGTTGAAGATTCCAGAATGGTTGCCGGTGCAGTGCAAACGACACCACGCCGACTCACCAGCATTGAAAATGCAATCCGCAGACAATCCAAAGGTGCAGCGACTGGGGAATCTGTAAAAGCCATGGCAGGTGAAGGGGTCAGGGTATTGGCTCACAATGGCTTTAAGGTTACTTTGTTACAGAACCTGGTGAAACGCGCCATTAGTAGTAGTGGGTAAGGGATGCATAACCCCTTAGAGAAATACAGTATATACAGCTATACGCGCCGATAAAGAAGGGGTAAATCGTGAAGACACCATATACCCCTTTTAATTTGTCCTGAATTATCCATGGCTCCCTGCAAGCATACAATTTAGAAAGTCTTAAGCAATCAGCGTGGCAAGCACCAGCCAATAAGCCAGGCCTGTCAGCACCGGCATACCCATCAGATAAACCCTATTTCTTACATGAATCATTGTTACCTCCTAGTCGCTTCCCAGCCACTCCATTGTTTGGTGACCAGGCTCCAGTCTATCACTCAAAACAGCATGTTTGCGTCGATGCATCACTATGACGCATGAACTAACATCTGTTAGATCCACTGAAGCTTCAGGTTATGGAATCTGATAGATCATGTTGCCAACAAAGTAACCAAAAGTCATGATCACGACATAACCAGTAAAGGCCATTAGAGCGACCGGTAGCAGCTTTTCTCGCTCTTTAGAATTCTCAGCAATCACTTGCTCGGACATACCATCACCTCTGTTTGGGAGTGAAACAGTGGGTACAGCATAACCACTGCCGAGGCTGGCATATTGATTCAAATCAGGAAATTAGCCGAAATGTCCCTAACCGTAAGGCTGCTGGCACACCGCGTCTTTTAGAACTGCGCGCAATTCAGCATGGCGGAAAGGGTTCATGAGAAAACCATTCATGCCCAGTTTCTCCCTTTTCTCCCTGTTCTCCGCAGTCACATTGGCTGTCACTGCAATTGTAAGTATCCCCTAGTTAGCCCCAGGCATTAGTTAGTGTTTCGGCCGATTTATCAGCCACCAGATACCCGATCGGAGTCAGATCTCCGAAAGCATCATGGGGCCGCTCTTCGTTGTATTTACTCATCCAGCTATTAGCCAGATTCCGCACCTGATCCAGCGAACTGAACAAGTACAGATCCAGGATTTCATCGCGGTACGTCCGATTAAATCGTTCGACATAAGAGTTCTGTGTCGGCTTGCCTGACTTGATAAAGTCTAGGGGCCTCTGATTAATGTTTGCGAGGCAGTTAGTGCAAGGCAAAAATCAGCGAAAAAGCGCAGTTTATAGGTCATAAATGCGCATTTTGAGCTGATTTTTAACGCAGCAATAACAACGCAGGTAATTAATTAGCGGTTCCCTAGATGCACACCGTAATCCTCCGCCCATCCTGCCAACCACTTTCACTGTTGCGAAGCCTTTGCCAAGTTTGGATACGACGATGGCGATGGCCAGGTGCAGACTCAGGCCGCCGCAGAAATTCTGGAAGACTTCGGGTATAAGCTAAAGTATTCCCGTTGGGGCCACACAGCACCATCATCTTTTCGTTTAGGAAAGATGATGGTGAGTACATGCCGGTCAGCAACGCTCAATTTGTGATCGGCTACGACGATCCTCGAAGTTATCTGCCTGGTTCAGTTCAAGACATTCTTAATAGCGAATTTCCTCCCGTAGTGCTTTTTCATTGACGGGCGCACGGCAGCAAAGGGACTCGGCGGTTTCTTAATCCGATGCCACCAAAAAGAAACATAATTGTTGCTTTTCCTATACTTAAGTCAACTAACCTCAAAAAGCAATATATTTATTGCCTTTTGTTTAAATAGAAACTAATATGTTTCTATTATGATTTAAGCAATATATGTGTTTCACTATGAAGTCGCTATTAGATCAACTCAAAAAACGCCGGATAAAGCTGGGACTGAAACAGCACGACATGCTGCTATGCGTCGGTATATCACGTCAGCAATACCAGCGCCTCGAGTCCAAGGGCAATCCCAGGCTGGACACTCTGGAACTCATCGCCAAGGGCCTGAACAGCGAAATCCTGCTGATTCCACAGGAGAAGCTACGGGCAGTAAAAGCAGTGCTGGAAGAGAGAACCGCCGTTGGCGCAATGGTAAAAGGATCGGGCACCGTACAAAAAAAGCGCTTATCCGATGACCCTTGGAAAGACATGCTGGGAGATGACGAATGAGCACGGCGAACACCAACAGTGACTATGAAGTAAATGTTCTCCAGATCACACTGCATGGTCGGTTGATCGGGTACCTTGCAGGCTTTAGTAGTGGCCGCAACGTTCTCAGCTTCGCCGAGGAATTCACTGGCGATCCTGGCCGTCCTACATTCAGCCTGATTACCCATCCCAATTTTCCACGCGCTGACAAAGTGCTGTCCGAACCATGGGCAAGAAGTCAACGACTGCACCCTGTCCTGTCAAACCTGTTACCGGAAGGCTCTCTGCGAGAGCTAATAGCGCAAGGGCTGAAAGTCCACGTCGATAACGAGTTCCACCTCTTTTCTTATCTGGGTGAAGACCTGCCCGGCGCACTGGTCGCCACGCCAATGGAACCGGATGAAGTGCCCGATAGCGTTCTTACCACGCATGGAAAAGCGAGGGCTGTGAAGTTCCAAAAAGGCGATCAGGAGAGCAGATTTTCATTAGCTGGCGTCCAGATTAAGTTCTCCATGAAGGAAAAAGACGGTCGTTACACTCTGTCTAAGGGTGACGCTCTGGGCGACTGGATTATCAAAACGCCATCCACCAAGCACAAGAACGTACCTCTCAACGAGTACACCGCTATGTACTTGGCTGCAATGATCGGTGTCGATATCCCGGAAATCAAACTGGTCGATCTGGACAAGCTCGACAATCTTCCGCAAATCAACCTGCCTGATGAAAAGCAGGCTTTTGCGATCAAACGGTTTGATCGCAAAGACAATACACGCATACACATGGAAGACTTCGCACAAATACTGGTGAAGTACCCGCACGAAAAATACGATTCCGCCAACTACGAGCAAATCGGTAGAGTGATTTACGTTTATTCCGGCGATGGCCTCGCCGACGCCCAACAACTGGCTCGCCGATTGTTGGCGAATATATTGCTCGCCAATGGCGACGCACATCTTAAGAACTGGAGTCTGCTCTACGAAGATCAGGTAACACCCCGGCTCTCGTATGCCTACGACATCGTAACAACGAGTGTTTACATTGAGGACGAGAGAAAATATGCGCTCAACCTTGGCAAGACCAAAGACTGGTATGAGGTAAAGACAGCCAATTTTCATTCCTGGGCCAACAGAGCGGATATACCCTGGCGAGCGATAAAGTCACATCTGGATGACGCAATGGACAAGGCTCGCACCCTCTGGCCGGGCGCCATAAAAGACCTGCCTATGGACGAGGCACACAAAGAAGGCTTAATACGCCACTGGAGCAATCTTCAGCAGGATTTCAGAATCGAAAAAGGTTAGCTCCCTAGCTCAACTGTGCAACTATCCTTCAGTTCCTCGCCACAACTTCTCTGATCAGCTAAGGCAACACATTTCGTTCCGCCCACATTAATAACGCAGCCCTAACACAAAGCTCGATATTTCTACAAAGAACTAAAATACGCTGGCAACTCGCTGTGTTGCCGCTCAGCTGGTTTCACGGCGACTACCCAGCATAACCAAAAGTATAGAGCCGCACGACGTAGCAAACCTCAAACAAGTCTCCGCTTATTACTTGTTGCTTGCCTGACTTCGCAGTTAACACCAATTGCAGGAAGAGACCTATGTCCTACTCCACACCGGGTAATGCCGATCAACTCGATCAATCACTTCTTAAGGCTTGGAATCAAGCGATTGAAGATTCGTACAATGACCAATCGGACAGACTCAAATCACGATTTTTCAGTCTAGACCCTTCTGCGCTACCGAACCCGATTGAGGCAAGAGTACAGTGGTTTGCTGATCCAGCAGAACCAATATTTTGCCTAGATGAAGTTTGGGGACAGAGACTTTCAGATTGGGGCATATGCGGGCGGCACAAACTACATAATGAGTACTGCGAATACACTATCCAGTACGCCATGGATGCTAACGGACGCAGACGACCGAAATGTGTGCACTTTTCAACTGAGCTCCGCGAATATTGGGTGGCAATTGCGAAAAAAGACTCGGACAAACTTCTGGAAATCGCAACAGAAGTCCTGGGTTTTGAACCTGCTTTTGAAGACCTTTACGGGACTGCTGATCCCGATTCACTTTCAGAGGAGATACGAGAGGTTAGATTTAGCACGTTAGTTGCAGGGCACGGCCATGATGACAGTCTCCCAGGTGACGTGCCTGCCCAACCAACAGGGCCGCTCAATCGAGAACACATGCTATTCATGACGCATCCGATCAATGGATTAGACGATCTATTGTATATCGTCATGTTTGGCGCACATACCTATGCCTCGATTGTAAATGGACAACACGTTCCAGCGTCAAAGGAACAGATTTTTCGACAGAGGTCTGGTAATTCTACAGTTGAATATTTGGCATGCCGACCCTGCTGCTGCGATAGGCGCGCACGCTGCCGCCTACAACGGAAGAGTCCTTGCATTTAACAACTCACTAGGAATGTACATTCGAACATTTAATGCATCCGACATACTTTTTCAAGGAAACCCAGTGCCAGCGGATTGGGTAAAACTAAGAAGAGGTTCTGGCCTCCGGTCTTTATCAACGGCTAGAGGTGGGTGCCCCTGATTCGGAGGATGTATTTCTTGATGACCTTGCTGTAGTAAACGGCAGTTCGGTTAGCTCTATCGTTGGAGGCTACCAAATTGCGCGAAAGATTAAGGTAGGACCTTTAGTTCTTGCCAGCGAGTAGACAAACGTAGCGGACGATGAATACCGAATTCTTTCGACCAACGATGATTTGATTGATTGCACAAGTGCGGCCGTATGCTCTCGAACGATACAGCCTCTAAAAATGGCCTACGAGAACGAGCATGGCTCTACACCCCAATCTCGCCCAAGAATAAACTGGGGAGCTTCTGATTAATGTTTGCGAGGCAGTTAGTGCAAGGCAAAAATCAGCGAAAAAGCGCAGTTTATAGGGTATAAATGCGCATTTTGAGCTGATTTTTAACGCAGCAATAACAACGTAAGTAATTAATCAGAGGTTCCCTAGATTCTCTCAATTATGCTAGGCGGTGACCGACTTCAAGAGGGCATTTACCATGCACCCGGACGCATATCTTGCCTTACTTTTCATAAGGGTCAAGCAAGATCGTTCTGCAGAGGAAGTGCACAACGATCTTTCGGAGTTGTGGACAATTCTGTGGGGGCTGCGTTCAGGAATAGTTCGGAGCCTACCCTGAGTCACAGTACCTTCAGCAGGTCTTTCGGTGTTAATTGGCTATGGCTACAACATTTTCGATATTCCTGGCGTACTCAAAAGTCGGCCAGCAGCATTAGGTGACGGGTTCCGATTCCTAAGTCCGAGCGCAGGCGGCAACGGAGAATTTCTTCCCGGCTCCGGGTTGGAGTACGCACGCGACATATCTCTAAACCTCGCGACAGAAGACATAGCTTTACAGTTCATTGGCGATACGCAGCTCGCCATAAATCGACCAATAGTCGAAGTCCAAACATATCTTCGCAGCCTGGCTGACCCTTCAATTGAAGTTGCATCGATATATCACGGCTTCAATCGTGAAGATGGAAGAAGCTAGATCGGTTTTCACGATGGAGTATCCAATATCCCCAGTCGGTGCCGATGGAAGGCAATGGAAATAAAGACCCGAGGATGGACAAACGGCGGCACTTACCAAACATTCATTCGTCTTGGCGTCGATTTAGGCGAATGGGAGAAAATTTCAAAACTTCGGCAAAACATTGTCGTGGGAAGAGACAAAGAGACGGGCTGCCCTTTCACTGGTATTGGCCCTGATGGAAACCCGGTAGCCGCCGACAACTGCCCCGTACCGGGGAGCGCGGATATATTCGACCCAGCAAACGCTAACTTTAAGGAGCCTACGGCCCTATCAATTGGCGACACTATTATTATTCAGAGTCATGTCCAGAGAGCAAACAATGCTCACTCTACTGATTGGGCATCGAAGTCTTCGCTGCGCGTCTACAGGCAGGGATATGAATTTCTTGAAACCACAGCCAGCCCATCACAAGTCGAAGTAGGCTTGAATTTCATATGTTTCCAAGACCATCCCGAACGTATATTCCGAGTCCTAACACAGGATGCTTGGTTAGGATCTACAAACTTTGGTGGCGAGGTGAATGAAAATAATCCAGATTTAGGATTAAGAAATTTACTTTCGGTGCGAGCGGCCGGGAATTTTCTAATACCTCTGACCTTTCCCCCAAAAAGTAGGCCATAGTAAAATGGACTTTCTCCCCTGCACTGATGAAGAGGAGAAAGCATATGAAACGTAAACGGTACAACGAAGTTCAGATCATCAACATCTTGAAGGAGCAGGAGTCAGGTTGTAGGGTCGACGATATCTGTCGGCGCTACGGGATCGGCAGAAGCACCTTCCATAAGTGGAAATCGAAGTTTGGTGGCATGGATATCAATGAGGCGAAACGACTGCGTGAATTGGAAGTTGAGAATGCTCATCTGAAACGGGTGTTAGCTGATACCATGTTGGACAATATCGCGCGCAAGGATGTGTTATCAAAAAAGTGGCAGGGCCACGTGCAAAGCGCCCGGTGGTTGATTATCTAAAGAAAGAACATTCCCTGAGCGAGCGTCGTGCCTGTGGCCTGCTAAGATTGTCGCGCGCCAGTTATCTATCGTTATCAGCCGAAACGCTGCAACGACAGTGCCCTTCGTCAGCGTCTGAAGGAGCTGGCTACGCAGTAGCCAGTCTAGGGTTATTTGATGTTGCATGCCCTGTTGAAGCAGGAAGGTTTGGTGGTGAATAGAAAGCCTACCTGCCGCCTGTATACCGAGGAAAATTTGCAGGTCAGGACAAAGCGGTGCAAGAAGCTATACCGGCTGTGCTTGCCAATGCTAATACCGACACAAGCCAATGGACTTTGTATCCGATGAGCTCAGTGACGGCAGGCGCTTCCGGGTATTAAATGCAGTGGATAATTACAGTCGAGAATGTGTGGGACAACTCACGGATTTATCGGTCTCCGGTGAGCGTGTAGCATGATGTTTATCAACAGTGATTGCACATAGAAATAAGCCACAGGCCATTGTCTGTGATAATGGTCGCGAGTTTACCAGTAAGGCGATGTTCTTCTGGTGAAAGGAGCGGCAGGTTAGGCTCAGTTTTATTCAGCCGATCAAACCGACACAAAATGCGTTTGTGGAAAATTTCAATGGCAGGTTTCGGTCAGGCTGTTTGAATCAGCACTGGTTCAGAACACTGGATGAAGCCAGAGAATATATTAGTCAGTGGCGGCACTACTACAATACAGTCAGTGCCACATAGCTCGTTAAATTATCCCCCTGGGCAGGTCGCTTAGGAGAAAAATCTACGAACAACTGGCTTAGTTTCAGGGGAAAGGTCACTCCCGCAACACATACCAGCGAGTTACCTGGGTCGGCCATCTTCGTCCAGTAGCGAAGCAAGAACTATTTACTCAACTTTCGAATCCTCGAAAATTATCAATGCGACCAGAACACGTGAGCTTCTTCATAGGCTGTTTCGATGGTGTAAATATCGCCGCTCAATTTCATATCGCGCCCCGTGCGCTCGTAGTCGGTATAGTAAGCGAGGTTTTCAGGAATCTGGCTGGTGCCTTCGGTCAATTCCTCGGCGTAGTCTGCAAGGGACTTATAGCAACCGGAGTAATTCTATTCCATAGCCTTTTGGGCATCCTCAAGATGTCCGCCAAAGTGGCTCAGCAACTCCCCGGCAAGGTCGGGATGCTCTTCGATAAAACAAGCTATTTCATGCAATGTTTGAATACCTTCGTATTCGCTCACTGAATACCCGCCAAAGCCTTCATAGTCATGAATGGCGTACTCTTCGGCGAAGCCTTCGGGGCTTTCCGAAAGCATGGTGTTAATCTGGCCTTGAATGTCGTCAAGATCTTGGGTGGCATCTATCCATACAACGTGTAAATTGCCGTTGTTATAGGCTGCGAGGTTTGCCACGTAGATTCTGATTTCTTCACTCATCGTCTTTGCTCCTAAATTCGCTGTTGAGGTTCTTACAAGCACCGCTTGTGGTGCGCTGCTCATGAACCTCTGGCGACTAGGCCAACTAGGCGGGGGTAGAATTCAGAAAAATTGCGGAGGGTCTGGCTCCGCTGAAAACCGTCATTTTTCTTGATTCTAAGGGTATGCAATGCCCTCCATGCTTTCTCGTAAGTCACGCTCACCTGCAAGGTGAATACTTCCTTCTCTTTCACTGAAGGCTGCCCATCTAGGAGACTGCCATTCAGTGCGTACCGATTATTCGTAACGCCCCATCTGTTCCAGCCGCGACCTGCGGCCTCCAAGAACAGGAGGTAACAATGAAACTGGTGACATGATTTGAACTGGCAGCCAAGAACGAAAACGAGCTGCACACATTGCTCAGAGAGGCATTTAATGCACTAGCCGGAAGTGAGCCAGATACTCATCAGCGCAGAAATGCACTGGCATCCATTGAGAATATTCAGAATGAAATTGGTTCTAGGAGCTTAAAAAGTGAAATATGTCTTTAGCTCCAGTCAGTACGGATATTGTAATCGCAATGATCGACAGGGCGGTTGCCCATACAAATTTCGACTGTTCTTCTCGTATCGATGCAAGAAGACTTCCCAATAAAGGGAAATTAACTGCATGGGTATCGCCCCCGAATTTATATTGAAAACAGGTGAACATTGCTACCATCGGCATTTTTATATCCGTATTTTTCATTCAAACAGTAATATAGCCTGCCAAATACTATATCTGGGTCAACCCGTAGTCGTTCTGCAATTTTAGCAGATCGACAGGCACATAAATTTTGGTTGAGCGCTCTTCTTTCTTATAGTTTGCGAATGCTTCGTAATAGGAGTCATAAATTTCTCGAAGAATTTTGTACTCACTGGGCAGTGGTTTCATTTTAGAAAATCCTTTGTTTAAGTAGGTAAAAGTAACATCCAGTAGCTATTTCATCCTCGCGGTGTAAACTAACGCCTATTCCTAGCAGGCTGTTGATTTTGTCGCCCGCAAATACAGGGTCAGATACAATACGAAAAACTATAACCCATTGAGGAATTCGGTTCAGTGCGCGGAGCAGATGTTTTCCAGGAGTCGCTTTTTACAACCGTTCAGTTGGAATCATGTGTGCCAAAAAGTCATCCGCTGAGGCCAATAAGAGCGCTTTTGAATGAAGCCATGAAGAACCTGGATTGGCTCTTCAGCAGTATGTATTGCGACACCGGCAGAGAATCCATTCCCCCAGAACGTCTTATCAGGGCGCAGTGGCTTCAGGTACTTTACAGCATCCGCAGTGAGCGGCAGTGGGTCGAACCAATCAACGACAACCTTCTGTCCCGATGGTTTGTGGGTTTAACGATGGATGATGCCGTTTGGGATCATTCCACCTTCCGTATCAATCGGGATCGATTGTTGGAAAATGAGGTGATCACAGACTTGTTTGAAGAGGTCGTTCACCGTGCCCGTAAACAAACGCTTCTCTCTGAAGAGCACCTCCGTGTCGATGGCACGCTGATTCAAGCCTGGGCCTCACAGAAGAGCGATCGCCGTAAGGATGATGACCGTGAGCCCCCTGCGGGCAGTGGTCGTAACAGCGACGCTCATTTCCGTGGGGAAAAGCGCAGTAACGCCCCGCACGAGTCCAAGACAGAGGGTGATGCCATGATGGCCAAGAAGGGCCCTGGTAAAGAAGCGAAGCGATCTTATATGGGCCACACCGTCCTGGAAAATCGCAATGGCTTGATTGGTAAAGCGGCGGCGAGTCAAGCAACGGGTAAGGCTGAGCGTGAAGTAGCCGCGGATTTGTTAGCGGCGCGTCCAGGTATGAAAAAGCGTCCTGTGGGAGCAGACAAGAATGACGATACGGCGGGCTTTGTAGGCGATTGTAGGGCGATGAACCTAACACCGCATGTTGCTCGCAACGATACTCGTATAGGTGGCTCAGCCATTGACGGCCGAACCCGTCGACACGAAGGTTACCGCATCCGCCAGAAGAACAGGAAGCGAGGAGAAGAGCCCTTTGGCTGGGGTAAGTCGATAGGCCTGATCAGGCAAATGAACGTGCGCGGTTTGTCGAAGGTGAACGGCGTAGTTATGTTAACGATGATTGGCTGGAATTTAACTCGAATGAGGGCGTTACAGGGGTCGTCTGCCTTGAAAGCGGGAAAGCCCTCGCCAGCAAGGTATGGAACGGCAAAAAAGGGTTGTATCAACACTTTTGACCGAGAAATCCAGTCTCAAACAGTTAATGCGTTCGAAACTGGGGGAAAATCAACAGCCTGCTAGGTTCGGTGACTGGATGATCTCCAAGCGATGTTGGCAATTCTTCAAGCAACTCTTTGGAGTGATAATCTAAAATTATTTCGCCAATTGTCTTCCTTTCCGTCCAATATCGGCCAGTCAGCTTTGGCTTAGGCTTTTCGATAATCTGAAAAACGGCAGCGCCATCATGCGGGATGCTTCTATCACTAAGGCTCAACCGTGGCTTGCTGGTGTATGAATAAGCCAGTTGCCGTATTTGGCGATCCAAATCAATTTGAAAACCCTCTGCGTAAGAGTGACTAACCATTTCCTGGGTACGCATAACACAGCTAAGGTTGAAAAATGTCTGACTGATAGACAGCATTACCGGGATCGGATCGGGCTGCTCGCCGGTTTCTGGATTTTTCCATTCAGAGTAAATGTAGCCTACCCATGTACCGCTTAAATTCGGAAAAGGAACCAGCCAACCTCTGAACATCTTGAGCTTCCAACCCCATTTGACAAAGATTCCTATAACCAACAAATCGATGCTCACTACCTTTGGTATTAGCCCGAAAAAGTCTTTAATTTTTGAAAGATCAAGATCGTTAAAATATGCCAAGGCAAACCATGCAACAGCAGATATGCTGAGCAATAAGTACAGAAAATTTCTGGTTGCTACGTTACTCATTAATTGAACCCGAAGTAGTTCCAAGCGGCTTTGGCAAAATCACGTCCATCTTGTCGAGACCACTTTTTACCTTGGTGGAACAAATAAAGGCAATCATTTGCTTCTACCCATCGATTGTGATCCGGCTCGCTACCCTCTAACTCTCGCCAAATGTAAACAAGCACATCACGCAGACACTCCGTCCATGTTGAATGAGAGAATGCTGAGTCAGGGCAGTTAAAAGCCAAGCTTTCTATAAAAAAGGAAGGAAGGTCGCGGAAAATGCCAGCCTCACGCATAGCATTTTGAGCGCGCTTTAGTATTCGAACGCATTTCTTATATGCGTATCCAGTACGCTTATTTTTCGAAACACCGCATTCCAATTGCTGAGCAGGATAGTTAACAGCGCTCGCGCCATTGGTTTTAAAGACTTTTGTTCCCTTCCGAGTACTGGATTCAAAGTAGTATCGTTAACTGAAACATGGAACAACATCGGCATCTATTCTTGATGAACCAAAAGCTATCTTTATGGCAGTGGAGCCAGTAGTATCGGTTTGACCGGGAAACTTGGATCGTAGTGCGGATGCAAGTTCAGATCGCAGCTTGTCGGGAGTCCATATTCCGCTATATTGCTCACGAGGTTTATGAAATCCCGCTTGGGCCTCTTCCCAATACTCACACTCTGTACACTCCACAGCAATATCCACATCACTGTCTGCACGTACATTCGTATTATTAGCATATGATCCTTTCGCATATACTTTTAGCGCGCAATCATTGAAAGGAACGTGAGCGTCAATGGCTTGTTTAATCATACGCTCAGTTCGTTCCTGCTTCTCTTGCTCAGAATCGCTAGATGGTGCTGTCCACCGAGCTAATTTTTCTTCCAATCCCTGTGAATTGGATTGTGTAAGAATCGTGGTCATACTACTTTTCCCTCCGAACGCCCTTAAACGGAGCTTTGTTAGTGGTCTTTACATCCATAAATCTACCTGTTGAAGCGTTTCTCTTTACATAGTGACCAGAGTGGGTCTTGGTTTGAGACCGGCCTTTTACAGCTCCTTTTCGATGCCCGTCTCCAATTGGTGGATTCTTAGCCATAATCTTTTCCTATACAGTGTTGGTATGCTGGAATCGAATGTGACTCCAGCAATATAAAAAGTTCGGTATAACGAATATTCTTTATCGTGCCACCGAATTATGCTATTGTCAAATAAAATATTCGGTATACCGAACAAGTTGCAAATACTGTCTTTTAAGGAGATATGAATGGCGGGCCAATTAGGCGACAAAATCAGAGGCCTTCGTAAAGAAAGAGGCCTCACTTTAGATGAGCTAGTAAAGGCGACAAATAGTCTAATAAGCAAAAGCTACCTGTGGGAACTTGAAAACCGAGAATCACAAAGCCCTTCTGCTGAGAAGCTACAGGCTATTGCGTATGCGCTAGGCGTGTCTGCTGATTATTTTTTAGACAATGACATCCGTGCACCTGAAGAAAAACACATCGACGAGGCTTTTTTTAGGGGGTACAAAAGTTTAGAGGCCAATGACAAAGAGCAGCTTCGTAGAATTCTGGATACGTTCAAGAAGAAGTAGATTGGTCACGCGGGGGCCAAAAATCAGCGTATTTTGGCAAAACCAGCAAGGTGAGCGTCGAATCGTATTGATCTGAGTACATTTTCATTTCTAACAGATCAGCACTGGAGTCCGCATGTGGAAACCACTTTTTGGCGGATATGTTTGCCCCTTCTAAATTTAAGGCAACATTGTCATCTGCCGATAGGGTGGCTTCTGGTACAGGAATAACGTTATCTCTAGTTTTGAAATAAGCGCCTGACTTAAAGGCTGGATCACTTGATGATGCCCAGTTTATGTAGCCGTCATTAGACATTAAAAGCACTGCTTTTTCTTCTGTGTAGCTGAGCCATTTCAAGATAGCAGCGGTAAGTGATACTCCATAGCGATCAGCACAATGTGAAAAAACATCTAGATTGATGACATCATTTACCTGATCCCTAAAATCATCAAGTGGCATCAGAAGGTAAGATGCAAACTTATCGGCCTGTGCCTCTATATCGCCTTGACCAGACCAATTCAGCATATCTTCCCGACTACACATGAATTCCTGTTTAGACTGCCTATGCAGTAAGTAATGACCTAATTCATGGGCCTTAGTAAAACGAATTCGTCCTTGTGATGGAAGCTTTGCATTATAAGCAATCATCCATTTTGACTGGTCATCATTGGACGCCAACATTCCTTCGAAATTTTTGATATTAGCCTGCTGAATCTCGGTTATAGGATCAGGCCAATGAAAAATCTCATGCGTGCGCAGAGAAAGCTTATCAACATCGACAGGGAATCTGTCGCCACCATGTGCCGAGTGAAAAACATTAAGCATCTTAGTCAAATGATTTGCTGACTTAGCGGGAGTTAAAGTTCCTTCAAGCACAAATTAAGTCCTTTCTAAAGGCAATCTTTAAAAAAATGATGGGGAGGATAAACCGCTTACTTGCCTGGGCATCCCCAATATTCATTCACGTACCTATGCCGTATTTATAAGGATGACATAGTATTAACGATTAAAATCTTTCCTTGATATATTCATGCTGACGCTTTCCTTCAAGCAAATCGCTTGAAGGGCCGCTTCTAACATAAAACTCGGTATCCTCTATAAAGCAAGGAGTGCTCGCCAGCCCACAGCCGACACGCAGAACTTTCAAGCCATCAACTTCGACCAGCTTATAATCAATCAACGGATAGAACCCTTCTCCAATTTTCGATTTGATGTGGTTCTTGAAGTTGAGCAGATACTTGTCTTCATTCTTATAAAATTTATCAATCTCATCATCTATGCCGGATATTGTGCCGTCATCTTTCACGCCAACCAGCAACTCCCCACCTTCTGAGTTTAAAAAGGCACCTATCGATTTCAAAGCAGACTTTTCGATATATTTTTCTTTTGTTCCCTTTTTTAAATCAGTAGACAGCTCTGCTCAGGTTCAGGATCTGATATGCTGACCTGGGGCTGAGCCCGTGTTGCTGCCTGGCGGAGTCGACGTGCTCGCGTTTCGCTGCCGACCTTAGCGCTTTTTTTCAACGCTATCCTTCCGGGCTTCGTGCTTGAGACTGAGAGCCGCGAACAGGCGCTTGAGCCGCATGATATCGGAGACCTCCATGCCGCCGTACTTTGCCTTCCAGTTGTAACAGGTCGCGTCTGATCTGCCATATTCACGACAGATACCCATCACCTGCCTGCCACCTTCAACCTCTTTCAGCACCCTGACAATCTGGGTTTCTGTGAATCGAGATTTCCGCATTGTCGTTCTCCTCGCCTCATTGATTATGGCCGAAATTTCTAACAATGCATGGGGCTGTTTCACGGGGTACTTACAGAATCTCCCACAGCCATCTTGTTATTCTGCAGGATTCAACTATAGTAATATCAAGCAAGGACGGCTTTATGATTACAAGGATGTAATCAGCTCCTTCTGCTTTGGCAATCCAATAAACCAATTCGAATAACAAGGACGTGCCCATGCTTACTCTGAATCTACCCGAAGATATCTATAACCGACTGGAGGTATTGTCACTTAGTACTGGTCGCTCTATGACTTTCTATGCTTTAGAAGCATTATTGGAACATCTCGATGAAATCGAGGAACACTATCTTCCGATACGTGGCGATGGCGGGCAGTTTGGGCCTCCATTGGCCTCACGCATTCCATTGGCGCGTTAATAGAGATCCCTCTGCTACATGTAAAATAACTGACGCGTTTATACACCTCTCTCAGCTACATGCGCAATGATGATGAGATGAGTTGACAGCACAACAGCACTATTTAGCTCTTGAGTGCTCTTACAGAGTTTAAGAGAGGGAACCAGCCGAGACGGCTGCTGAGTGTTTCTGCACCCTTCGACGAAATCGACGTTTAACGACCAGTTTGCAGTACCTGAGACATGGCTAACAGCATATTACGGGGACATAGTTTACACATTGAGGTAGTTGGAAGAGATCTCCAAATGCCGTGGAAAACCTGTAAACCGATGGATGAACGACTTAAGGAGCCTCTGATTAGTGTTTGCGAGGCAGTCAGTGCAAGGCAAAAATCAGCGAGCCGAAGCATAGCGAAGACGGCACCCGCAGGGTGAGCCGCTTTAGCTGCGTACAAAAAGCGCAGTTTATAGGTCATAAATGCGCAAAGCTGGCCCCGCGAGCGGAGCGAGTACTTTGGGTCTTTTGAGCTGATTTTTACCAAAAGCAGGCGCTTTTAGGCGACGCAGCAATAACAACGCAGGTAATTAAGCAGAGGTTCCCTAGGCTTCTTTGATGAGACGGAAGGGAGGGTGGAACCAACCACCAATCCTTTGTCACCAACACATGTGTAAATCATGTGTCCGGTATGATCTGTAAACCATGTCTCCGGTACAGACCCGGATAAAGTTGGTAGCGGGGGCAGGATTTGAACCTACGACCTTCGGGTTATGAGCCCGACGAGCTGCCAGACTGCTCCACCCCGCACCAGATTTTTACTGACCCCTTGGTTTTAGAGGATAAAAATTTGAATTCTATCTCTTGCAAGGGGCCTGTATTATAAGGAGGCTATGGCTTTTAGGTCAAGTGATACAAGGGCTGTAAACAGGGCAATCGAGTGAACGCCTCTGTCGCGTCGGAGATGGGCAAAAGTTTATGATTTTCGGAATCAGATCGACGAGGGAGTATCACTTGTTCATTTTTTGTACTGGAAGTGCGCACGAAAATCCATCCGCTCGATTGCCCTGGGGCTGTAAAGGAGTTGGGGAATTTGGTCAAAATTTGAGATCGGGGGCTACATCCAATGGCTGAATTGAAAATACCTTAGATCAGATCGAGAGATCGAGATTGTGTAGCAGAACTGAAACCTGGAAACTGGTACAGCGTATTTCTAAAACTCCACAACAGTATCTTTTAAAAAGTGCACAATAGCTTTCTAACAGTAACCTGCTAAGGAACCTCTGATTAATTACCTGCGTTGTTATTGCTGCGTTAAAAATCAGCTCAAAATGCTCATTTATGTATGACCTATAAACTGCTGCGCTTTTTCGCTGATTTTTACCTTGCACTAACTGCCTCGCAAACATTAATCAGAGGTTGCCTAATTATGTATACGTATAGAACGAAGTAGCAGGCTACCTTGGACTGATTAAGGTAATTAACCTTATTGACTCATCAAGAACAACTTAAACAACTGTGTTTGATAACTTTTTTGTCTAGCGCAGCTCTTGAATTGAGCTGGTGCCGAAGGCCGGACTTGAACCGGCACGAGCCAGGCTCACTACCCCCTCAAGATAGCGTGTCTACCAATTCCACCACTTCGGCAATTATAAAGTTCATTAAATTCTAAAATCTGTAATGCCCGAAAAATTCATAGACCTAAATTAACAACAATCCCTCAAGATAGCGTGTCTACCAATTCCACCACTCGGCATATTGTGAGCTTTCAACTGAAGGCAGTGTGCATAACCCGCTGTGTTCATTCTGTGCTCGAAGCTTACGCTTCGAAAACGCTTGTTCCAACCCGCCACTTCGGCAGGTTCCTGTTAATTATCAGACAAGCTGGGCACATCATTCTGATCATCTATTGACTCTTCTATTGACTCTCCGATCAACTCAGGCACATCAGATTGCTCAGCAGTGACTTCTTCAAGAATCTCCTGATTCACTACAGGTAAACCTTGTATAGTGCTAAGGCCAGATTGGTTGCGAGCAAATATAGCCAGGGCCAGAGAAGTCACAAAAAATATTGTTGCTGCGATAGTTGTGGCTCTCACCAAAAAATTTCCCGACCCTGAAGAGCCAAAAACCGTTTGGGAGGCACCGGCACCAAATGAAGCACCAGCATCTGCACCTTTACCCTGTTGCAGTAGCACCAGACCGACAATAGCGACAGCCACGATGACGTGAACTACGACGACTAAAGTTTCCATTATTTATATGTCCGCATTTTTGCAGATGGTTATAAACTGCTCTGCCTCCAATGAGGCCCCTCCCACCAAACCACCATCGATATCTGGTTGGGCAAATAACTCAGCCGAATTTGAATCCTTCACACTTCCACCATACAGAAGACTTATTTTCTCAGCGACTGCTTCACTGTGTTCCGCTATTTCTTCACGCAAAAACCCGTGTACTTCCTGGGCCTGCTGAGGACTCGCGGTTTCGCCTGTTCCTATTGCCCAAACTGGCTCATAGGCAATCACAGCATTACGAAACATTTCAACACCTGATTGTTCTATCACTGAGCGCAATTGAGACAAAACAACATCTCGCGTGCCACCTTCTTTACGCTCAGCCAATGACTCTCCAACACACAACACTGGCGTTAAACCTGCATTCTGTGCAGCAATGAATTTAGCTGCAACCAAAGAATCATTTTCAGCAAACAGTGTTCTTCGTTCTGAATGTCCAACCAAAACGAACTGAGCACCAAGCTCGATCAGCATGTTACAGGCTATTTCTCCTGTATATGCCCCTGCCTCAAACTGCGAGGCATTTTGTGCGCCGCACAGAATTCTGGTTCCGCTGCAAAGGTCAATCACCAGCGGCAGGTAGACTGAAGGTGGAGATACTCCCACTCCTATTTTCTCAGAGATATCAGCCACTTGCGCTTTGATCGAATCGATCAATGCAGCACAGGATTCCTGAGTTCCATGCATCTTCCAATTTCCGATCACCAGTTTGGAACGCATGCTTCTTTCTACCTACCCTACCTACTACCTACCTCGTTTGCCTGCCTTGAATTTCCTGCCTGGAGACGTCAGAGCCTGATCAAAACCGGGCGCCAATACTACCCAAAGATGCCTATATCTTGCAATAACACAGGGACTTAGGCAGGGCAATCGACTGAACGCCTATGTTGTGTACAAGATGGGCAGAAGTTTATAATTTTTGGACTCAGATCGACGAGGGGCGCCACTTGTTCACTTTTTGTACTGGAAATCTGTGCGAAAATCCATTCAGTCGATTGCCCTGGGGATTTAGGGGATTTAGCTGGCTGCTGCGACTTCCGCTGCTACGACATCGGAAAGTTGCTGGGCCAACTGCTGGACCTGATCGCTGTCTTCCCCTTCGACCATTATCCTGACAACTGGCTCGGTGCCAGAAGGACGTAACAATACACGGCCATTCTTACCCAGTTGTGATTCAATTTCCATCACTGCGCTTTGTACAGAATTGCTGACTGCCAGATCGAATGTGTTAGCCAGCTTTACGTTAATCATTGATTGCGGAAGTTTGCGCATCTTGCTTTTCAAATCTGCCAGCGGCTGTTCGCAACGCACAATGGAAGCCAATGCTTGCAATGCTGAGACAATGCCATCTCCTGTAGTGTTTATATCCAGGCAGATAATATGGCCCGAAGACTCACCGCCCAGGTTCCAACCACGAGATAACATTTCCTGCATGACGTAACGATCTCCAACATGCGTTCTAACAAAAGGAACATCAAGCGCATCCAATGCAAGCTCAAGACCCAGATTGCTCATGGCTGTGCCAACCACACCACCAAAATCTATATTGCGACGCCGTCGATCTCTTGCAATCACATACAAAATTTCGTCACCATCAACGATGCTTCCCAGATGATCAGCCATAATAATTCGATCGCCATCGCCATCAAAGGCCACACCTAGATCTGCTTTCTCTTCCACGACTTTTTCAGCTAATCTGTGCGGTGATGTAGAACCGCTTTCTTCATTGATGTTTAACCCGTCTGGATCAACACCAATTGCAACAACTTCTGCGCCGAGCTCTTCGAATACCTCGGGTGCGATATGGTAAGTGGACCCATGAGCACAATCCACAACGATTTTCATGCCATTGAACTTGAGGCTTGGCCCTAGTGTAGATTTGCAGAACTCAATGTAGCGTCCTGCGGCATCCGTAATCCTCGATGCTTTGCCTATTGACCCAGAGGGGACAGTTGAAACACTTTTATCAAGCTGTTCCTCTATTGCGAGTTCGACTTCATCAGGCAATTTTGTCCCATCAGCAGAAAAGAATTTGATGCCATTGTCTTTGAAAGAATTATGGGAAGCACTTATGACGATGCCCGCCTGCGCTCGTAGTGTGCGAGTTAAATAGGCAATTGCCGGTGTTGGCATTGGCCCCGTGAGCTGAATATCCACTCCAGCGGCAGTAACACCCGCTTCTAACGCCGCCTCAAACATATAGCCGGAAATACGAGTGTCTTTACCTATGATGATCTTGTTGCGACCATTACCAAAGCCAGCAAACACGCGACCAGCAGCCCAACCGAGCTTTAACATAAAGTCAGGGGTAATTGGGGGTTCGCCGACTGCTCCTCTTATGCCGTCTGTACCAAAAAATCGCTTACCGGTGCCGGACATGAAACTTCTCTAACTCTATTTGCAATACGCGCAGTGTACTCTAATTGCATCCACCGTGGCAGCTACATCATGTGCGCGAATAATACTGGCACCTCCGTTAAGCGCCAGAGTGGCTGCACTCACAGACGCGGCAACCCTATCTTTTGTACCCCGTCCAGTTACTGCACCCAGCATCGATTTCCGAGAAACACCAACTAAAATTGGCAGTTCCAGCGAGCTAAACTGATTAAGGTTTTTAAGTAGGATGAAATTGTGCTCTACAGACTTTCCGAAACCAAACCCTGGATCAGCCAGAATACGATCATTTCCGATTCCTGCCTTTAAGCAATCTGAGGCTCTTTGCTTGAGATAGTTAAAAACATCAGTTACAATATTGTCATAGCTAAAATCCTCTTGCATGGTTTTTGGTTGACCCTGCATATGCATTAGACATACAGCGACATTGCTTTGTGCAACCAACTGCATAGCAACTTCACATGTCATCGCGCGAATATCATTAATCATGTGGGCACCATGCTTGATAGCCTGCTCAATGACTTCCGGCGCACTCGTGTCTACAGATATACAGACATCAATAGTAGATGCTATTGCGTCAACTACTGGAATGACTCTGGAAAGCTCTTCGGAAACGGAAACTTCTGCGGCGCCCGGCCGAGTTGATTCACCACCGATATCCAGAATCTGAGCGCCCTCATTGGCCATGATCTCAGCTCGCCGGAGAACTTTATCGAGATTGACTTCAAACGCAGAATTTTTGAGTTCACCCAATTCAGACCCATCGGAAAACGAATCAGGCGTGATGTTGAGTATTCCCATACAAGCGGGAGTCGACAAATCCAGTTGTCGATCTCCGGCTGTAAGAAGATAGCTCAAAGAAGTTTAGAACGAATAGTAGACGACTTTTAAAAAATCAGTGCTCGCTGGCGGGGCCGCCGATAGGACCGGCACCTTTGTCCGATTTTTTTTCAACCTGCTCTTTTTTGACCTTACTGGCACCGGCATCATCGTCATCGGAGTCTGACCAGCCAGCAGGTGGCCCTGGCTTTTTGCGGTCCATGATGTCATCAATTTGATCGGAATCGATGGTTTCGTATTCCATCAGAGCGTCTTTCATCAATTCCAGAATATCTCGATTGTCTTCCAGAATCTGCTTCGCCTTGGCGTAACACCCATCGATAATCTTGCGCACTTCCTTATCGATAGCCTTTGCTGTATCACTGGATACTGACTTGGTTTGCGAAGCCGCAGAGCGACCAAGGAATACCTCACCCTCATCCTCTGAATACAGGAGCGGACCCAGCGCGTCTGACAGGCCCCACTTAGTGACCATATTACGCGCCATTTCAGTAGCTCGCTGAATATCGTTGGATGCACCTGTGGTTACACCTTCTTTACCAAGCGTCATTTCTTCTGCAATTCGCCCACCATAAAGGCTGCAAATCTGGCTAAGAATATGTTGCCTGCTATAGCTGTAGCGATCTTCCTCTGGCAAAAACATTGTCACACCAAGCGCACGGCCGCGAGGAATAATACTCACTTTGTACACTGGATCGTGCTCAGGCATGAGTCGACCCACAATAGCGTGGCCGGCTTCATGATAAGCAGTATTCAAACGCTCTTTTTCAGACATAACCATGGATTTGCGCTCTGCGCCCATCATGATTTTGTCTTTGGCTTTTTCAAACTCCTGCATCGTCACTAAACGTTTGCTTGCGCGCGCTGCAAACAAGGCTGCTTCATTAACCAGATTTGCAAGATCAGCACCGGAAAATCCTGGGGTGCCGCGGGCAATAACACTGGCTTGAACGCGATCGTCAATTGGTACTTTACGCATATGCACTTTAAGAATTTGTTCACGGCCACGAATATCCGGCAGACCAACAACGACCTGTCGATCAAATCGGCCGGGGCGCAGCAATGCGGGATCCAATACATCAGGACGGTTTGTTGCTGCCATTACGATAACGCCATCATTGCCTTCAAAGCCGTCCATCTCAACCAGCAATTGGTTAAGCGTTTGTTCGCGCTCATCATGACCCCCACCAAGGCCAGCGCCTCGGTGACGACCTACTGCATCAATCTCATCGATGAAGATGATGCAAGGTGACTGTTTCTTTGCCTGCTCAAACATATCTCGCACACGCGACGCACCCACACCGACGAACATTTCTACAAAATCGGAACCGGAAATTGAAAAGAAAGGGACTTTGGCTTCGCCAGCAATCGCTTTTGCCAGCAGAGTTTTACCTGTACCAGGTTGACCCACCATCAAAACACCACGGGGGATACGACCTCCAAGTCTCTGGAACTTGTCTGGCTCGCGAAGGAATTCTACAAGTTCTTGAACATCTTCTTTTGCCTCTTCAACACCGGCGACATCAGCAAACGTAACTTTGATTTGATCCTCACCTAATAATTTGGCTTTACTTTTACCAAATGACATTGGGCCGCCGCGACCACCAGCACCACCGCCTTGCATTTGCCGCATAAAAAAGAAGAACAAGGCAATAATTATCAGGATTGGAAAACTCGCTACTAAGAGTTGCGTCCAGATACTTTGTTGCTCTGGTTCGTCGGCAACAATTTCGACTCCATTGTCGAATAAATCATCCATAAGCTGGTCATCACCAATTAATGGCATAACCGTTCGGAACCGCGAGTTATCGGTGCGAATGCCAGTGATATTAATGCCAGCCAGCTCAACGGCAGTTACCCGCCCAGACCTTACTTCGCGGACAAACTCGGAATAGTTGATGCTGTCTTCTCTGGCTTCCCGGTTGATATTGTTGAACACAGTCAGCAATACCCCAGCGATAATCATCCAGAGAATCAGATTTTTTGCCATGTCATTCAAGGGTTTATCTCCCAAATGTTAATACTGCGGAGGCTAATGAAGCCCGCCTGGGGTCAAACTCATTGTAACCCCTATGGGCAGAATTGCACGCAAATTGGCTGGAGCCAGGTAGACATCAGCTATTCAGTAATAAACTCCGCACCCAACAAATACGTTTCTCGAGACCTAGACCTGGAAGCCCCAGGTTTTCTGATCTTCACAGATTTAAAACAGGTCTGCATTGCGCGCTGGAAGTCATCAAAACCAGCGCCCTGAAACACTTTCACAAGGAAATACGCCTTGGGACGAAGAACAGTTTTCGCCATATCCAGAGCCAGTTCAGCCAGATACATCGACCTGGGCTGATCTATCTCCTTCATTCCACTCATATTGGGTGCCATATCAGAGATTACAAGGTCTGCCCCACCACCATTGAGCGCAGACAATACCTGATTCAGCACCGATTCTTCGGTGAAATCACCCTGGATGAAATCCACCTGCGCCAAACTATCCATGGGCAGGATGTCGCTGGCGATGACCTGACCTTTATCGCCAACGATTTCAGCCGCTACCTGCGACCAACCACCGGGAGCAGCACCTAGATCGACAACAGTCATACCAGGTCTGATTAACTTGTCCTTGTTGTGAATTTCCAACAGCTTGTAGCTGGCACGCGAACGATAGCCATCTTCCTGGCTCTTTTTAACATAGGCGTCATTGAAATGTTCCTTTAACCATTGTTTGCTGCTGGATGACCGGGCCATTACTATTGCTGTCTGCAACCTTGAATGTAAGAAGAACTTTTTTCGCGGGTAACATGCACTAATGAGTTTAAGTAACACAGAGAAAAAATCGTATCGTACGATTGGATACAATCTAAAACCTGTTGTGATCATTGCACAAAATGGGTTGTCGGAAAACGTAAAGCGAGAAATCGACAGGGCTTTGGCGGATCACGAACTCATTAAAGTCAAAATGCAGGTAGCGGACCGAGCAGCCAGGCAACAGCTCATCGAATCAATATGCAAAGAATTAGCAGCAGAGTGCGTGCAGACTATTGGCCATGTGGCTTTGTTATTTAGAGCAGCGAAAAAGCCGAACTCAGGACTATCCAATCTCAAAAAGTACAAAAAGTAAGTGCATATGCAGTGCAGTTAGCTACAGGTGCTCGACAGCCTCAATCTCGTAATCAATATCACCTGCCGGTGCCTTAACGGTTACTTCGTCGCCCTCATTCTTTCCCATCAGTGCACGGGAGACAGGTGAGCCCACTGAGATTTTACCTGCCGGTACGTCAGCCTCATCTTCACCGACTATCTGATAAGTTACTGACTCTTCTGTATCCAGGTTAAACAGCGTCACAGTGGTTCCAAAGATCACGCGACCAGTTGGTTCTATCCTGGCCACGTCTATGATTTCCGAATCAGCGAGTTTGCTTTCGATCTCTGTGATCCTGCCCTCGCAAAAGCTCTGTTGCTCTCGCGCAGCGTGATACTCGGCATTCTCTTTTAAGTCGCCATGCTCACGCGCTTCCGCGATCGCCGCAGATATTTCTGGTCGCGTTACACTTTTGAGCTCATTAAGCTCTTCGCGCAAGCGTTCCGCACCCTGAACTGTCATTGGAACTTTTTTCATTGCAAGACGACTGTATATACATTGGTCTATTATTTATTGGCCTATTGTTGGCCTATTAGGGAACCTCTGATTAATTACCTACGTTGTTATTGCTGCGTTAAAAATCAGCTCAAAATGCGCATTTATGACCTATAAACTGCGCTTTTTCGCTGATTTTTGCCTTGCACTAACTGCCTCGCAAACATTAATCAGAGGCTCCTGAGAAAATATAACCTGCCTAGTGCAGATCTGAATGTAGTGTCTGCAGAGTATAAACGGATAAGTTGTTACCGAAATCCAGTGCATCACAAACCGCTAAAGAACCTGCAATTGTAGTAGTACAAAACACACCATGGCGCAGGGCTGTGCTGCGAATTGTTGCAGAATCTGCAATTGCCTGTCTGCCCTCAGTGGTATTAAATACCACCTGAATCTCCTCGTTTTTTAACATATCAACAATATGAGGTCTACCTTCAAGTACTTTGTTAACACTCTCAACCGGCAGGCCAGCCTCAGAAATAACCTTAGCCGTACCTTTGGTCGCAAACAACGCATAGCCCAAACTGAGCAGCCTTTGCGCTACCTCAATAACCTCGGGCTTGTCTCTGTCTCGTACACTGATGAATGCGTTACCGCTGGTTTCAATGTTATCGCCAGCACCGAGTTGTGATTTCGCATAGGCTTCAGCGAATGTTGTACCCACTCCCATAACCTCACCTGTCGATTTCATTTCCGGACCAAGAATAGGATCGACACCCGGGAATTTATTAAATGGGAACACCGCTTCTTTAACGGCAAAGGTCTTTGGAATTATTTCATCAGTAAATCCTTGATCGGCAAGACTGGTTCCTGCCATGCAACGTGCCGCCACTTTAGCCAGAGAAGTGCCAATACACTTGGAAACGAAAGGGACTGTTCTGGAAGCACGAGGATTCACCTCTATGATATAGACCTCCTCATCCTGATAAGCCAACTGTGTGTTCATTAAGCCAACCACACCAAGCTCCAGTGCGAGATCAGTCACTTGCTGACGAATTTTGTTCTGCACTTCTTCCGGCAGGTTGTAAGGAGGTAAAGAACATGCGGAATCTCCTGAGTGAATGCCAGCCTGCTCGATATGTTGCATGATGGCCCCCACAACAACCTGCTCGCCGTCGCTAACAATATCAACATCAATCTCAATCGCTGAACTCAGATAATGATCCAGCAGAACCGGGCTCTCATTCGAAACCAGAACCGCCTCCTTCATATAACGACTCAATTCAGCTTCGTTGTATACGATTTCCATTGCGCGTCCTCCTAATACATACGAGGGGCGAACAACTAATGGATAATCAATATGTTCAGCTTGCCTGATGCCCTCTTCAACACTTCTAACAGTGCAGTTTGGCGGTTGTTTCAGGCCCAGCTTTTCAATCAGTTGCTGGAAACGCTCGCGATCTTCTGCACGATCAATGGCGTCAGGAGAAGTGCCTATCACGGGTACACCAGCCTGTTCGAGGCGTGTCACTAAGTTAAGCGGAGTCTGCCCGCCAAATTGAACGATCACCCCCTTGGGTTTTTCAAGCTGGACGACTTCAATCACATCTTCAAAAGTTAATGGCTCAAAAAAGAGTCGATCAGATATATTGAAATCGGTAGATACGGTTTCAGGGTTACAGTTAACCATAATGGTTTCATAGCCATCTTCCCGCATCGCTAATGCTGCATGCACACAACAGTAGTCAAACTCGATACCTTGCCCGATTCGATTTGGACCCCCACCGAGCACCATGATTTTTTCCCGATCGCCTGGGTTGGCTTCGCACTCTTCTTCGTATGTTGAATACATATAAGCAGTTGTGGAAACAAACTCCGCAGCACAGGTATCAACCCGCTTGTAAACTGGCCTGACACCTAATACATGTCGCGCTTTTTGCACCTCTAACTCATCAATGTTTAGCAACTGCGATAAGCGTTTATCAGAAAACCCTTTACGCTTTAGCGTTCGCATACAGGCGTGATCGATATCGGAAAGCGACATGTCGCTGATCTTATTTTCATGTTTTATCAAATCCTCAATTTGAACCAGAAACCAAGGATCAACACCGGATAATTCATGCACTGTCTGCAATGGCCAGCCTTGCCGAAATGCATCTGCGATGTACCAGATTCTTTGCGCACCTGGCTCGGTTAGCTCTCGCATCAGCACTTCTTTCGCATTGCTGAAGTCTTCATCCAGAATCGGGTCAAGGCCGCACATCCCGACCTCTAGCCCCCGCAATGCCTTTTGCATGGATTCTTGAAGGGTGCGGCCTATTGCCATCACTTCACCAACTGATTTCATTTGGGTAGTTAAGCGATCATCAGCAGCGGTAAATTTTTCGAACGTAAATCGAGGAATTTTAGTGACCACATAATCGATAGTAGGCTCAAAGGAGGCAGGGGTTACTCCGCCAGTAATTTCATTACGCAACTCATCCAGGGTAAAACCTACGGCAAGTTTCGCAGCGACTCTGGCAATCGGAAAACCTGTTGCTTTGGAAGCCAAAGCCGAAGATCGAGATACCCGTGGATTCATTTCGATCACAACGAGCCTGCCTGTTTCTGGATCTACAGCAAACTGGACATTAGAGCCACCGGTTTCTACACCAATCTCACGCAATACATCAATCGCTGCATTACGCATAATTTGGTATTCCTTATCAGTTAGAGTTTGCGCGGGTGCAACGGTAATCGAATCACCAGTATGCACGCCCATAGCGTCGAAATTTTCTATCGCGCAAACGATTATGCAGTTGTCATTTTTATCTCGGACAACCTCAAGCTCATACTCTTTCCAGCCTATGAGGGACTCATCGATCAATAGCTCGTTAGTTGGTGATAGCTCTAATCCACGAGCACAAATCTCATCGAACTCTTCCTTGTTGTAAGCGATGCCTCCGCCTGAGCCACCCATTGTAAAAGAAGGGCGTATAATGCAAGGAAACCCCATTTCTTCCATGGCAGCATGAGCATCATCCATGTTATGGGCCATGCAATGGCGCGGGGTTTCCAATCCAATCTCCACCATTGCATTATCAAACAACTCCCGATCCTCAGCCTTGTCTATGGCCTCACACTTCGCTCCGATCAATTCCACATTGTATTTATCCAGAATTCCCAGCCGATTCAGATCGAGCGCACAGTTAAGCGCGGTTTGACCACCCATGGTAGGCAGGACGGCATCCGGCCTTTCTTGCTCAATAATTTTCTCAACCATTTGCCATTTAACCGGCTCTATATAGGTTGCATCAGCCATCGACGGATCAGTCATGATAGTCGCAGGATTCGAGTTGACCAGGACCACTCGATACCCTTCTTCTTTTAATGCCTGGCAAGCCTGTGCGCCTGAATAGTCGAATTCGCAGGCCTGTCCAATCACGATTGGCCCGGCCCCTAAAATTAGAATACTGTTGATATCTGTTCTTCGCGGCATAGTTCTTTAAAGTCGTTTGTGAAATTAATGCTGATGAATCAGCGAGATTTATCCATTAGGTGAATAAAATGATCGAATAGTGGCGCCACATCATGTGGGCCAGGACTTGCCTCAGGATGACCCTGAAATCCAAACGCAGGCTTATCTGTTCGCTCAATGCCTTGCAGCGATCCGTCGAACAAAGATTTGTGTGTGGCCTGTAAATAGTCCGGCAGAGTATCTTCATCCACTGCAAACCCATGGTTCTGGCTCGTTATCATAACGGTGCCATCCCGCAGGTTTTGCACGGGATGGTTTGTTCCGTGATGGCCGAGTTGCATTTTTACAGTTTGTGCTCCACAAGCCAGGGCCAGAAGCTGGCAACCCAGGCAGATTCCAAACAATGGCATGTCTTGATCAAGGAACTCCTGAATTGCAGAGACGGCATAGTCACAAGGCTCCGGGTCGCCTGGCCCATTGGACAGGAAGATACCGTCTGGCTGCATAGCCAGCACTTCACTGGCTGGCGTCTGGGCTGGAACAACTATGACTTCGCAGCCTCTGGCCGCCAACATCCGCAAGATATTTCGCTTCACACCGTAGTCATAGGCGACGACTTTGTAGCCAGCACCTTCGACTTTGCTATGCCCCCCTACTAAATCCCAAACCCCTTCGGTCCATTTATAGGAATCCTCAGTGGTGACTGCTTTGGCCAGATCCATTCCCTTCAGCCCGGGAAATTCCTTTGCCATAGCAATGACTTTTTCCTTGATGCCAGTTTCTTCAGCATTGTGCGTGACTATGGCACCATTTAAGGGACCTTTGTCTCGCAGCAGCCGGGTCAATCTGCGGGTATCAATTTCTGCTATCGCAACGACGTTTCGGGTCGACAAAAATTCTTCAAGCGTTTGATCCATACGCCAGTTGCTTGCCAGCAATGGCAGATCGCGAATGACCAGGCCTGAAGCCCATACCTGTGAAGACTCATTGTCTTCCGCGTTGGTACCTGTATTGCCGATATGGGGATAGGTGAGGGTTACGATTTGCTGTGTGTAAGATGGATCGGTAAGCATTTCCTGATAGCCGGTCATGGAAGTATTAAACACTACCTCACCACTCGCGCTACCTTGTGCTCCGATAGCAGTTCCGCGAAAAACACTGCCATCTTCCAAGGCCAAAATTGCTGCGTTGGACACTTTCACTCCTGTTGCCTAAATCACGTTCAGAGTTCAGGCTGTTTTCTGTGGGCGAAAAAAAACGGAGAGAAGGAATCTTCTCTCCGTTTTCTATAAAATTCGTTTCGTTTTACTGTGTTCAGCATTTGTCATACTGAGCGGGCATTCTAAAAAACAGGACAGCGCTTGTCCATAAAAAATCGGTTTACAGAGCAGGGCAATCGACTGAATGGATTTTCGTGCACACTTCCAGTACAAAAAGCGAATAAGTGGCACTCCCTCGTCGATCTGAGTCCGAAATCATACCCTTCTGACCATCTTCGACGCGATAGAGGCATTCACTCGATTGCCCTGGTTTACAGAGTGCAATAAAGGATAAAGGGTCGCTTATTATTTTAAGGAACCTCTGATTAATTACCTACGTTGTTATTGCTGCGTTAAAAATCAGCTCAAAATGCGCATTTATGACCTATAAACTGCGCTTTTTCGCTGATTTTTGCCTTGCACTAACTGCCTAGCAAACATTAATCAAAAGCTCCTTAAGCAACTTCTTATGTTATGAATTGTTATGAATATTATAAACAACTTCGCGTAAGTCTTCGTCAGTGATTCTGGAATGGAGCACATCGCCTAGGGCCTATTCATACTACTTGAGTGATCTCTGTTGTGACTAAAGAAAGCGCCAATTGAGGCGCGAGGAGCGTAGTTTGATGATTCCAAATGAGCAACGAGCAAGGACAAGTGGCGCTTTTTTAGCCACAACCCGAAGGGCCAGGGTCATTTTTGCGCCCCGCTTCGTTATCAATCGTTTGTATATATTTATAGGGGCTGTCCTAGATAAGTGAATTTATCCAGGATGGTTTGATGAGGAAAAGCCGTTTAGTTTGGCGCAAACAAAAACGATTAATTGAGCTGTTCGTAGCCGGATCGGCAGCCCGTACAGCGGCCTCTTTAGTTGGTGTGAACAAGACGACAGCGAGCTGGTATTTTCTTCGTCTTAGACAGCTGATTGATGAACACCGTGATGAGGCCGGTTTCTTTGAGGGGGAAGTTGAACTTGATGAGCGTTATTTGGGCGGACAAAGACAAGGCAAACGAGGTCGAGGCGCAGCAGGTATGGTCCCTGTAGTTGGCCTTTTAACGCGTCGTGGCAAGGTTTACGCGGTGATGATACCGAATGCCAAGGCGACCACAGTGCTGCCGATCATTGGGGAGAAAGTGACGCCGGATAGTATCCTGCACACCGATGGTTTTAAGGGCTATAACGCCTTGGATATGTCTGGGTTCAGGCACGACCGAATGAACCATAGTGAGCACTGTGTTGAGCAGCCTAATCACATGAATGGAATCGAGAATGTCTGGCACCAGGCCAAGCGCCATTGACGGAAATTCAACGGGATTGCGAGAGATCATTTCCACTTGTATTTGAAGGAGTGCGAGTGGCGATTTAATAACAGCGACCCATTGATCCAATTAAGTCAATTGATTCAATGGGTTAAACAAGAAATAGGCTAGTTATCTAGGACAGCCCCTATTTATATATGGCACTCTTTCTGCCTCGCTGAGCGTAAAAATACCCTCTAGCAGAGGCCACTCAAGTAGTGTGAACAGGCCCTAGAAAACTACTCCTGCAATCCCAGCACATCCAGCATTGAGTAAACACCGGGCGGTTGCTGGGCAAGCCATTTGGCGGCCCGCACTGCGCCTGCGGCAAAAGTCATTCGGCTACTGGCTTTGTGAGTAATCTCCACACGCTCGCCTGGCGCGGCGAATGTGACAGTGTGATCGCCGACTATATCACCGGCTCGAACTGCTGAGAATCCAATAGTCGTTTGGTCCCTTTCTTCACCGATTCCTGCGCGCCCATAAACAGCAACTTCCTGTAAATCACGTCCCAGTTGTTGGGCAATGACTTCACCCATTTTCAGAGCTGTGCCAGATGGCGCATCTTTCTTACAGCGATGGTGGGCTTCGGTGATTTCAATATCAGCTAAGTCTCCTAAAACAGCAGCAGCCTGCTGGAGAAGGCGCAAACACAGATTTACACCGATGCTCATATTGGGCGCGAACACGATAGGCATTTCTTTCACTTCTCGAATACTTTTCAACTGTTCCGAAGAAAAGCCGGTGGTTCCCAATACCATAGCCTTGCCATAGCTTTCACAAATTCGAAGATTTTCCAGGCTTGCTTCTGGCTCAGTGAAATCTATTAACACATCAAACTGATCGCTTACCGACTCTAAATCTGAGACAGCACGGATTCCAGAAGCTTTTCCAGTAGCCAGCAGACTGACATCTTCTCCTAATGCAGAATCGTCAGATAAAACTGTTGCAGCAGCGAGCTGCATATCTTCTGGGTGTTGCTGAACCGCTTCAATCAGAGTGCGCCCCATGCGACCTGCGGCTCCCGCAATTGCGATTCTAATCATCTTTGGTTCCGGTTGGAGGAAGAGGCTCGCGAGTATACAGCTACAGACTTATAAGCTGAAATTCTCGTCCATCCAGCCCCTGGTATCGCAGCAATGGCCATGCAGATACTTGATGACTCAGGACATTTTAGGCACACTCTGGGCCGCAACAGGTGGAGCCTGTCTTCCTTTCATATAGACCTGCATCCATCCTCCTGGTGCCAGACCACAATAATTCTAAGAAATTTGAAAAATAATGGGTGATCAGCCGGTCATACGCGGTAATACTAAGCAGCAGCGCTACGAATCCCTCGTGGCAGCCCTGTATCAGGATGTTTATCGCTATGCCTTTTGGCTGTGTAAAAACCAGCCCCTGGCTGAAGACCTGGTGCAGGAAACATTTTTGCGGGCCTGGCGGTCTTTAGAAAGTCTGCAAGACGATAATGCCGCAAAAGCCTGGTTATTTACGATATTGCGCCGTGAAAATGCACGACTATATGAGCGTTATCGCCCTGACTTGGTAGATATCGAAGATCAGGCCATCGTCGAGAAAGGAAGCGAGGAGCCAGACTCTCAGATGGACCGAAAGCTGCTACACAATGCGATTAACCGCCTGGACACCGATTATCGCGAACCACTGCTGCTGCAAGTCATAGGGGGCTTCAGCGGTAAAGAGATTGCAGACATGCTTGAGCTAAATAATAACACGGTAATGACTCGATTATTTCGCGCGAGAAGTAAACTGAAAGAAGATTTCGGGCTCAGCACTGATGATTTGAATGAGTAAACCATTGAACTGGCCATACTCATACTAGAGATTTAACCAGTGCGAATTATCAGCCAGTCGTAATACTAATCCAGCCGTAATATTAATTAAAGAAGGCATAAAAGGCATAATGAGAGATTAAGTAAGAGATCGAAAATGGACGAATTAGAGTTTCGCAAACAGGCTTATGCCGCTCCTTCAGAGCCAGACCAGGAATTATTGGACGCTGCGAAAGACGATTTCAGGCTGCAAACTATTCTTGACGAAGCGCGTCAGCTTGACACTAACATTGGAGACATTGCTTCCAGTGTGGTTGTCCCTGAAGGTTTAAAAGACAGGTTATTAAACATTCCGGATTCTGACACTGGAGAGTCAGACGTTGAGCCGAGTCCAGTCACTATGCGAGATCGACCAGTTGCTAACTCCAGCTTCTTTCACTATTACGCAATTGCAGCGGGTTTATTATTAGTCATCGGTGTCACTTACACGCTGTCTTATGACTCTGGGCCTACTTCTGCTGAGCTGGCAATGGGCTCCGATGTAATCACTCACATGTATGAGCAAGGGATCGAGATGGCATTGGTCAACTCCAACAGCTCGCGAGCCGCAGTTGCCTGGGATCAGGTAGATACTGTGATGGCTCATGTTGATGCCCAGCTACGGAACTCTATCAGTCAGCAGATCACGGTGTTTTATGCGAACCCGTGCATTATCTACCCTGAGTACTCAAGCTCACATCTGATGATGGAAGGCAACAAAAGCATAGTTAATGTATTCGTAGTTCTAAACAACCCGGTCAGCAGTGAGTTTCAGTTCGGTGATCAACGATTCCACGGACTTGTTTCGCCTATGGATCAGGGCAATCTGATCTTACTCGCAGAAAATGGCGAAGACCTTGGAGCGTATAAAGAAATGCTGGCAGAAAATATAACATGGGTGCTTTAAGTATCGCACCCACTCCAGCACAATTCACTTGAGATCTTCGTTATCAAAACTCTCCTTCCGCTAAATCCATAAGCGGTTCAGCCCCTGCCGAGATTTCCTTTGCCAAAGACTGTGCTTTAGGCAACATTCGGGTAAAGAAGTATTTTGCTGTTTTGACCAGTCCACTAAGTTGTGCAGCATTACCTTCACCTGCTCTTTGCACGTCAAGCGCAGCAGCAACTATGCGTTGCCACATGAAACAGTAAAGCGTCAGTCCCATTAACTCCATATAGGGGTATGAAGCTGCGCCAATTTCTGCGGGATCATTCTCTGCGTTTGAAATGATTTCGTGAGTTACTGCACGCAACAGCTCTTTACTGTTTTCAAGGTAGGAAAGATAAGGAACCATCTCTGAGGTTTGATTTTCTTGAATGAAAGCCTTGATATCTTCTAAAAGCACATCCAGGAGCTCACCATTACATCGAACAGTTTTACGACCCATTAAATCCAGGGCCTGGATACCGTTGGCTCCTTCATAGATCTGCGCAATGCGTGCATCTCTCACGCGCTGCTCCTGACCCCATTCCGCCACATATCCGTGACCGCCCAGGACTTGCTGACCCAATACACAAGCTTCAAATCCACGATCTGAACAATAGGCTTTTTGCACTGGAATAAGCAGAGCCACCAGTTTCTGCGCTCTTTTTCTTACTGCTTCATCGGCATGAAAACGAGCAGTATCCAATTGTATGGCGGCATACATCGAAAGTGCTCTGCCAGCCATAATGTTCGCTCGCATAGTGAGCAACATCCGGCGTACATCGGGATGTACAATAATTGGATCTGCGGCTTTTTCTGACTGAACCGCGCCACCTGGGGCCCGCCCCTGCAATCGATCCTGTGCATAATCAGCAGCAGTTTGGTAACTGCTTTCCGCCAGCCCGTTAGCCTGCAAGCCCATGGAAAGTCTTTCATAATTCATCATAGTGAACATATTGGCCAGCCCGTTGTTCAGCTCACCCACTAACCAGCCTTGCGCTCCATCAAAGTTCATTACACACGTAGCTGAGGCTTTGATCCCCATCTTTTTCTCAATAGCGCCACATGTCACATTATTCCGCTCACCAGTTAAATTAGAATTTTCATCAACTGTAAATTTCGGAACAAGGAACAGTGAAATTCCTTTTGGCCCGGGAAGCGCATCAGGCAGTTTTGCCAATACCAAATGGATTATGTTCTCAGTTAAATCATGCTCACCTGCCGTAATGAAGATTTTGGTCCCTGACAAGCTGTAGCTGCCATCTTTCTGAGGAATGGCGCGGGCTCTTATCATGCCCAAATCAGTGCCCGCATGAGGCTCGGTCAGACACATGGTTCCAGACCAATCCCCCTCATACATTTTGGGCAAGTAACGTGCTTTTAACTCAGCGCTTGCGTGTTCTGACAATGTAAGTGTGGCACCGGTGTTAAGAATCGCATATAGCGCAAAAGATGAATTAGCGGAGAAAAACATTTCTTCAATTTGTGCTGATAGCAGCTTCGGCATACCTTGCCCACCGAAATCAACATCACCAGTAAGGCCAGCCCAACCGTTCTTCGCATATGACTTATACGCTTCCTTGAAGCCTTTGGGAGTTGTAACTTCGCCACCAACCCACCGACAACCCGTTTCATCTCCTGAATGGTTAATCGGAGCTAACAAGCTTTCAGCCATCTTACCGGCTTCTTGCAGGATAGCACTCATCAAATCGTCAGTGACTTCTTCGGTACCAGCCATACTGGAGAACAATTCGTCTGCCTTAAAAACGTCTTTCAATAAAAATTGAATATCTGCCAATGGCGCTCGATAGCTAGCCATCTTCTAAGTCCCCAATACGTCTTTCCTAAAGCGAGGCGCAATTATAAGTGAAGCTTTTGTCACCCGGAACCGCCTGGTTTTAATTAATTTCTGTTGAAATTCGCGCAATAGCCCGGCTTGTCTATACTGACTAATGCTATGCAGTTTCTACGTCAGCTCTCGCCATCAAAATTTCTGCCAACTGTGTGCATAATTTGCCGCCGTTCGTGCCTGAGCAATTCCAACCTGTGCCTTGATTGTAAACAGGACCTGCCCTGGGCGAAAAATTGTTGTGTAAGATGCGCCATGCCGTTGCCAGAAGGAATGAACATTGAAAGCACCCCAGTGCGCTGCGGTGCCTGCACCGAAAAGCAGTTCGAAGTTGATGCATGTCGCACGCTGTTTTACTACATCAACCCAATCAACACGCTTATCAGCCAGTTTAAGTTTGGAGCACGGCTGGATGTGGGGCGCTGTTTTGGACACTTGTTAGGGCAGGCAATCAAACCCCGGGCAGTAGCGAAAAATGCAATTCTATTAGCTCCTATACCCATGCATTTCAGGCGTTTCATACAGCGCGGTTTCAACCAGTCATGGGAACTTACTCGATACGCGAGCGCAATTTCAGGTCTTCCGGCCAATCAAAAATTGGTCCGAAAGACGCGCTATTCACCGGCCCAATCACAACTCGATTCCAAAGCAAAGAGACGCCTGAACGTGCGAAATTCCTTCAAGGCAAACAAATCTGATGTCTGGAATGATGTGAGCCAGGTCATAATTATTGACGATGTCGTCACCACTATGAGTACAGTGTCAGCGCTTGCCAGGTGCCTAAAAACTCAAGGAATTCAGCGGGTTGAAGTATATTGTGTAGCCAGAGCCGGATTCTGATGGGGCCGCAGAATAAGAATACCCTCAATTCGGATTTGTGATCCACGCCACAGCTCCTATGGAGTAGCTCTCCATACCAATCACTGCATGATTTCCTCATATTGCATTAGTTGTAGAAATAAATACCTGGCAGTTTTCATAGATAGAGCAGACCTTGACCCCGATTCAGTCGGGGTTTTTTTGCCATCTATTTAAGGAACCTCTGATTAATTACCTATGTTGTTATTGCTGCGTTAAAAACCAGTTCAAAATGCGCATTTATGATCTATAAACTGCGCTTTTTCGCTGATCTTTGCCTTACACTAACTGCCTCGCAAACATTAATCAGAGGCTCCTTAAAACACTGCGATTTCCTGAGTTTTAACCAGATCAATTACAACAGCCAACAAAACAAAAAGGCACCATAGACGCCTTTCCTGATTACTACCGGATAAAAAGGCCATAGAAAAGTTAGCCAGCTTCGTCACTTTACTACTTGTTAGTGTCTTTTAGTGTCCCTATGGTTAGTGTTCCTGATTTTCCAGGCGGGTAAGCCCTGTTTATTGATACGCTGGACTATTTATCCCTCTAAAGTGTACTCTCGATTCGCTATTGTTATAAGAACCAAGGTATCCCGATGAACCAATACCCATTTCGACTCCTGACGTATTGCGCGCTTCTAGCTGTAAGTCTGAATTCCTGTAGCGAGCGCGCCACCGATACTACTCCTGCTCCGGAAATCAGCAAAGCTGATGTTTCCGGTTATGAAAACACCTCACCATACACCGGGATTGAGGCCATGCTGCATGAACATATTGCCGTGCTTGCTTCGGATGAATATGAGGGTCGGGCGCCAGCTACTCCCGGTGAAGAACTTACAATTAATTATTTGCGCGATCAGTTTGTAGAGATGGGAATCGGTCCTGGCAACGGTGACAGTTATTTCCAACCTGTAGAAGTCACAGAAATAATCGCGACTGGCGTACCTGATCTAAACATACAAGGCAGCGACTATGAAGCCAGCTTTATCTATCTTAACCAGCAGGTGGTTGGCTCACCTCAGCAAATACCCTTCGTAACAGTGCAAGGGAGCGAAATGGTATTCGTAGGTTATGGCATCGTAGCGCCGGAACGAGGCTGGAACGACTACGCTGGAATCGATGTGACAGACAAAACTGTGGTTATTTTGGTGAACGATGCGGGCTACGCAACGCAAGACCCTGATCTGTTCAACGGTAATGCCATGACTTATTACGGGCGTTGGACTTATAAGTATGAAGAAGCTGCGCGACAGGGCGCTGCGGCTGCCATCATCGTGCATGAAACCGGGCCGGCAGGCTACGGTTGGGAGGTTGTAGGTAATAGCTGGACTGGTCCACAAATTGGACTCACCTCTGCCAATCTCAATGGCGATCGCTCTGAAATTGAAGGTTGGATTACTCTGGAAACTGCGGAAGAGATATTCGACGGTGCAGGCATGGATTATCAAGAGATGAAAGCTGCCGCCATGCAACCAGGATTCAGACCCATTCCTATGTCTGACCTGCGCCTGAATGTGTCGATTGAAAATTCTGTACGCACTTCTACTTCACAAAATGTGATCGCAGCGATTCCGGGAACCACACGACCCGAAGAGACCATTATTTACACGGCACACTGGGACCACCTGGGTGTTCTTCGAAGCTTTTTAGACACCGATAACATCTACAACGGTGCCGCCGACAATGCTTCTGGCACTGCTGGCTTGTTAGAACTTGCGAGGCTGCATTCTCAGCAACCGCCACCCGAGCGCACTATCGTGTTTCTGGCTGTAACCGCAGAGGAGTCTGGCCTGTTAGGTTCGCAGTGGTATGCAGAGCATCCGATCTACCCAATCGCCAAAACTGTGGCGAACATCAACATCGACGGGCTGAATACTTTCGGACGCACTCGCGATGTAGTTGTAGTGGGTGCGCGCAGCAGTGAGTTGGAAGACTACCTGGAAACTGCGGCTGCCAGCCAGAATCGCTACCTTGTGAATGAGCCCACCCCTGAACGGGGATACTACTATCGCTCAGATCATTTTAATTTCGCCAAAGTAGGTGTCCCGGCTCTTTTTGCCGACTCCGGAGAGGACAACGTTGAATTCGGCCGCGAATATGGTGCTGCTATGGCACAGGACTACATTGACTATCGTTACCATGCGCCCGGCGATGAATATAACCCTGAATGGGATTTGAGTGGCGCAGTTGAAGACCTGATGCTGTATTTTGAAATCGCCTCACGCCTGGCAAATGAAAGCACCTGGCCGCAGTGGTATGAAGGCAATGAATTCAAGGCCATTCGCGACATAACCGCAGACCGGCGGCTTCAGAATTAAAAGGGTCAGAGTAGTTTTTGGGCGCTTAATTAGCAGTTAATTTCTATTGGGATACCAGTGGTCAACTCGTCATGAACCTCAACAACATATATAAGGCGGGTCTTCCAGCACTGCTTGTTTTAGCTACGTATTTGCCCCAAACCAACATCTCAGCAGCACCTGAAGAAACTTCTGAGACCGAAGCTTTTGCAGCCATCGCAATCCCCGACCCTTACGCCGCCAAAGTGGCAAAGGACATCTTGATGCAAGGCGGCAATGCAGTGGATGCTGCGATCGCAACTGGTTTCGCGATGGCAGTAACGTATATTGATGCTGGCAACATCGGCGGCGGGGGTTTCATGCTTACCCATATGGGTGGTGAATCGACTTTTCTGGATTACCGAGAAAAAGCCGCCCTTGCGGCGCATCGCGACATGTACCTGGATGAACAAGGCGAAGTTGTTGAAAACGCCACACTGATCGGCACCCGGGCTGCCGCAGTTCCCGGCACGGTAGCCGGACTATGGGAGGCACATCAACGCTACGGCACCCTGCCCTGGCGAGAACTGATTCTACCGGCGATAGCGCTGGCACGGGATGGCTTTTTGCCAGCGCCTATCCTGGTCGAAGAGATTCACGCCAATATTGAATGGTTTGGTGATAAAACTAACTTCAATGACTATTTTGCTGACATCAGTGCCACCGAGTTGTTTAAACAGCCAGAACTGGCAGCAACTTTAGAGCGCATTGCAGAGCATGGGCCGGATGATTTCTACCGAGGAGAGACCGCACGTCTGATCGTGGATAAGATGGCGAAGACCGACGGCCTCATTAGTCTACAAGACCTGGATAGCTATAAGGCCGTTTGGCGCGATCCCTTGCAAGCGGATTGGCGAGATTACCAGATTCTCTCATCGCCACCACCAAGCTCGGGCGGTTTCGGTGTTATTCAGCTACTTAAAATGAAGGACTACCTGGCACCACACTTTGACGGTGTAGAACATAATTCCCACCAATACATTCATCTGGTCGCTGAAATGGAAAAGCGCGTATTCGCGGATCGTGGTGAATACCTGGGCGACTCTGACTATGTCGAGGTAGATATTGAGGCTCTAATAGACGATGACTATATTGCTCGCCGCGCTCAGGAAGTGAACCCCCGCACCATATCAAGACTGGAAGGCGTGAGCCCGGGCCTCACCTCACCCAACACCACACACTATTCCATTATAGATCAATGGGGTAATGCCGTCTCCAACACCTACACCATCAACTGGGCATTCGGCAGTGGTGTAGTCATCGATGGCGCAGGCTTCCTGCTGAATAACGAGATGGATGATTTCAGCGCCAAGCCGGGCTCGCCTAACGTCTATGGCGTGGTAGGTAACTATGCCAACGAAATCCAACCTGGCAAACGCCCACTCTCCTCCATGTCACCCACTATTTTACTTAAAGATGACGAGGTAGTGATGGTGTTAGGCACTCCGGGTGGATCGACAATATTTACCTCTGTGTTCCAGACGATCGTCAATATCATCGATTTTGATATGACGCCACTGGAAGCCGTTAGTGCCACCCGTTTTCACCACCAGCTGTTACCACCGGATTTAATTACCATGAGTATCGCCATACCTTTATCTGAGGAAACTATCGCGGCTTTAGGCGAACGAGGTTATCAAGTTGAGCCCCATGACTGGGAGTTTGGCGACGTGCAGGTAATCTGGCGTGAAGGCAACGAGTTACAACCCGCCGCTGATCCGCGGGATCGAGGAATAAGCGAAGTTTTTGCTGCGCCTATTGGCCTGTAATCCAAGCTCACAATCACAATAGAAATAGCGAAATTCGAAATGCTACTTCTAGTAGACTCACTAAGTTGCTGAGTGGTGAGTGTTTCTAATGCCCTGTAAATTAAGGCCCTGGCTCAAGTTTTTCAAGCACCAGCCATATCCCTGGCTTTCGCAAAAGCGTCAAATTTATTGGCAGCGTTCAATTTACTGTAGATATTTTTGACGTGAGTATGGACTGTGTTCTGAGAAATGTTAAATCTCGAGCTAATTCCCTTGTAGGAATAGCCTTCTTCCAGGCATTCAAAAATCTGTTTCTCACGATTAGTTAGTATGGGTAGCGATTGCGCTAAACTGGTCCGAAACTTCTGTATCACTAAACGAGACACTTTTGGCGAAAGCGGGACTCCCCCCTGAGCTACCGAACTTAGTGCATCTGCTATCCCAAACACTGGACAGCCCTTAAGGATGAGTCCATCAATTCCCGCTTTCAAAATTGACTTTCTTCTATCTGGAAGAAATCGACAAAGAAACGATTTGTGATGAGATGAACCTCAGTCATCGCCATTTCGATAGAGTCATTTCAAGAGCACGCGCAAGATTTCGTGAATTGATTGAAAGTCGTCAAGATGAAATTTCGCTGGAGTTGGCGACATGAATACCAAAGTAATCGGATACGACACAATTGAAAGATACTTGCTGGATAAGCTTTCGGAAGAAGAGCGTAATGCATTTGAAACTCAGTTGCTAGATGACGCAGAACTACTTAATGAAGTTCAGCGTCGAGAGGCAATGATATCAGCGCTGAAAGAAGCTGAGTCAGCAGAGGCACCAGCATCTAAAAAAAATGAAAATGAGGGTAACAATGTCATTCGCCTGAGTTTTGGGGAGTGGATTCGGCAACCATACTCACTTACCGCGTCATTGGCAA
Source organism: uncultured Pseudohongiella sp. (assembly GCA_965198435.1). GTDB lineage: Bacteria > Pseudomonadota > Gammaproteobacteria > Pseudomonadales > Pseudohongiellaceae > UBA9145. Next base: position 2,937,124 of record OZ240664.1, read on the forward strand.
TGTTGCTCGGTGCAGGATTTTTGTTCTCAAATTTGATCTTGAGTAACTCACAAAAAATCCCAAACTCTGAATTACTCGCCATCAACTCCAGCGTAACTCTTCAATCGATTAGAAGCTCTGGGTTTCAATTTGAAGCATCTGGAGAACCGCCAGTTCTCCTGATGATTGACGTTGGTCCAGATGCGGTAGGGAGCTATCGAATAGAGCTTAGAGAAAACCAATCGGAAGAAATTGTTATTTCCAGAGACGGATTGCAGGCTGATGATTTTGGACTGCTGTACAGCATAATAAAAAGAGAGCTGAAAGGCGAATTCACCGTAGTTGTCTCTGGACCTCTTCAAGGTAATCTGAATTCGTACCAAGTTGTTTTTACACAACCAGCCCCTGTTCACACTAAATAGTGTGTCTGCGATCAGCGCAAAATCAATGAAGAAGACGAATATAACCTCCAGTTTGTCGAACTGAGAGACTATTCGGCGAAAACCTTAAGCCTTCGAAACAGCCGTTCGACGTCATGTCGCTTCGTGTACAACTCGCGGTCGTACGCCCAGATCGACAGTCGGTTGCTTTTCGGAGGAGCCACAGCTTCCCTACCCAGGTCGAACACAAATTGTCGTGTCTCATCGCCTTCATAGGCCTTATCCATGATCACTTTCGTGCCATCCCACCCACCATTTTCCAGTGTTTTAAGCCGTTTTCGTCCTGCAGGCGCGTCACTGGCTTGCTCCGGTGAGAAGGAAAAGGCTAACGCTCGATCGTGACCGACGGCAACCCTGTGAATGTGGGTTGTCCATCCACCTCGGGATTGGCCGATCGATTGAGGACTGTTTTTCCAGGGCCTGTTCACACTACTTGAGTGGTTTCTGTTGTGACTAAAAAAGCGCCAATTGAGGCGCGAGGAGCGTGGTTTGATCATTCCAAATGAGCGACGAGTAACGACAAGAGGCGCTTTTTTGCGCCCAGCTTTGTTATCAGTCGCTTGTATATACTTACTTATACGGCTATACGGCGCTCTTTCTGCCTCGCTGAGCACAAAAACACCCTCTAGCAGAGACGACTCAATTAGTGTGAACAGGCCCTAGCGCGCCAGTGCCATCTGGATCGACCTTTACCGCTGTGGAATCAATAGAAACATGATCCACCTGGATGTTGATGACCTCATTTTCCTGGAGGGCCAGAAACGCGTGATCGAGAACGCCTTGCTTAGCCAGCGGTTCGCCCTCTTATCTATAAAGACTATGCCAGCGAGCGGCCGAACCGTTTGGGCAGGGCGCGCCATTTTGCAGCCCTGCATCCAACATATAGCACATCCTGATAGCTGCGCCGCGTCTATATCTACCAGAGCTACCAGTGCCCAGTGTCGGCGGTCCGGGGGAGCACCCTGAAAACCTCCCTCAAACCAGACCAACACCAGTCACCCAGGGAGCCTCTGATTAATGTTTGCGAGACAGTTAGTGCAAGGCAAAAATCAGCGAAAAAGCGCAGTTTACAGGGCATAAATGCGCATCTTGAGCTGATTTTTAACGCAGCAATAACAACGCAGGTAATTAATCAAAGGTTCCCTAGAAAAACACCACATCCATTCGACCCAGGTCCTCCGGATTCACCCCAACTACCAGCAGCGTATGCTCATCACCCAGCGTCAACAATGTTCCACCCTCAACCGCAGTCCCCTCAAGACCACGATCAGCAGGCTCCAATCCCAAAAATACCAGCGAATCCTCCAACAGATTGAAATCCACTATCCGCTCATTACCCACAGCCCCCACATCAACCACAAACATATCCTCACCAGCACCCCCATGCAGCACATTGTCTCCGTCGCCTCCCACCAGTATGTCACTGCCCGCACCGCCACGAATAACATCCGCACCGCCTTCTCCAAACAGCAGATCATCTCCTGACTCACCAAGCAACAGATCACCCGCCGCACCACCATACAGCACATCATGACCACTGCCACCAATCACCAGATCACGGGACAGCCCGCCTGACAACACATCATTGCCACCTCCCCCGTACAACACATCATGTCCAGCACTGCCCACCAGCACCTCATGATCAGCATCGCCCTGCTGATACCCAATCGTAATCCCCGCCAAACTGCTCAACCCTTCAAGCACCACCGACGTATCAACAACCTCAAGCACCAGATTGCCATCCTCATCCACACGCTCATTCACCTCAGCAGCATCCTGCAGCGGACTCTCCAGCCGATAGTCAATGCTGATCTCATCAATCGCACTGACCCCTTCCAGCGTTGCCCGGGTCTCACCAACCTCTATCACCAGGTGACCTGACTCATCATTCCCAGTCGTCAGCCCCTCTGCATCTCCTGCCAATACCGACAACCGGTCCTCTGACGGATTGAAATCCGTCACACGCGTCTCTGCGCGATCCCCAAAAAACACAAACACATCACTGCCTGCTCCACCCGTCAGCACATTACTGCCCGACAGACCGTTCAGCACATCAGCACCTTCTCCACCACTGAGCGTATCACCTCCAACACCCCCATAAAGCACATCAGCGCCCCCATCACCAGACAGCATCGTGTTACCAGCACCACCAAACAGCCGGTCTGTGTCATCGCCTCCACGCAATACGTCGTTACCAGGACCGCCCAGCAACTCATCCACACCCGCACCGCCCTCAAGCGTGTCATCGCCCTCATCACCCGACAGTGCATCTCTGCCTGAACCACCATCCAGCACGTCGTTGCCCAGACCACCCAACAGTAAATCAGCACCGCCCGCACCATTGAGACGGTCATCACCCGATCCTCCGGACAGCCCGTTCGCTTCCGCATCGCCGCTCAGCGTGTCGTCAAATGCCGAACCGGTCAGATCCTCGATTGCAACCAGTGTGTCACCTGCAGCATCGCCTCCTGAGGCTGTGCCAGACTCAAGATCAACCATCACTCCAGCCCCGGAATCCCGATACAGGGCATTGTCTCTGCCAGCACCTCCAAACAGACGGTCACCCCCCGCACCACCAGTGAGCTGGTCATTCCCTGCCGACCCTCTCAGGAAGTCCTCGCCTGCTGAACCGGTCAGGACATCACTGCCAACTGTACCGGCACCAGTGCTCGGGCCTGTAACAGGCGGCGCAGGCGGGATGGTGGTATCCGTACCATCAGTGCTATCAATACCATCAGTGCCGCTGCCACCTGTCCCTGTATTGTCGACAGGATCAGAATCACTGTCTGTGCCACTGGCCTCCTCATCACCATCGGTACCCGCATCGGTGTCGGGAATGACAGGCGGCGGGGTAGGCGGTGTAACAGTGCCACTGCCTGTGCCATCGGTATTGGTATTCGGGTCTACAGGTGGTTGTGTTGTGTCCACACCGCCCGCATCTCCGGGTTCAGCACCCCCGCCCTGCTGAGCACCACCATCAACATTCTGATTGCCTGAGTCCGGCCGAGAAACATCACCATCCCCAGGTTCAACACCACCACCCTGCTGAGCACCACCATCAATGTTCTGATTGCCTGAGTCCGGCCGAGAAACATCACCATCCCCAGATTCAACACCACCACCCTGCTGAGCACCACCATCAATGTTCTGATTGCCTGAGTCCGGCAGAGAAACATCACCATCCCCAGGTTCAACACCACCACCCTGCTGAGCACCACCATCAATGTTCTGATTGCCTGAGTCCGGCAGAGAAACATCACCATCCCCAGGTTCAACACCACCACCCTGCTGAGCACCACCATCAATGTTCTGATTGCCTGAGTCCGGCCGAGAAACATCACCATCCCCAGGTTCAACACCACCACCCTGCTGAGCACCACCATCAATGTTCTGATTGCCTGAGTCCGGCCGAGAAACATCACCATCCCCAGGTTCAACACCACCACCCTGCTGAGCACCACCATCAATGTTCTGATTGCCTGAGTCCGGCCGAGAAACATCACCATCCCCAGGTTCAACACCACCACCCTGCTGAGCACCACCATCAATGTTCTGATTGCCTGAGTCCGGCCGAGAAACATCACCATCCCCAGGTTCAACACCACCACCCTGCTGAGCACCACCTGCACCTTCGACATTGGCATTCTCAACCGCCGCCGTTACCTCAGAAGTCACACTCTCGTCTGTGCCCTGACCATCTGTGTAGCTGACCTGAACCTGAACGGTCCGGCCGACATCCGCATCTCCCAGCGTGTAGGTGGATTGGGTGGCATTCGGAATATCATCAAAACCGCCAGACCCATCACCGCGCTGCCACTGGTAGCGGTAACCGGCCGCACCCGCAGGCAGACCATCCACATCCCGCAACGCCGATACATCCGCCGTCAGCGTCTCGCCCTCGGTCACCGTGCCGCTGATCGCCACCGAACCCGTGGGCAGGTCATTGACATTGGTCACCGCAGCCGTCGCCACCGAGGTCACGGATTCATCCGTGCCATTGTCATCGGTGTAGCTCACCTCAACCCGCACGGTCTGGTCGACATCTGCATCAACCAGCGTGTAGGTGGATTGGGTGGCATTCGGAATATCATCAAAACCGCCAGACCCGTCACTGCGCTGCCACTGGTAACTCAGGGCACCCAGACCGTCATTGTCGGCCAGCGTGTTCTGCGCCGTCAGCGTCTCGCCCTCAGACACCGTGCCGCTGATCGTCACCGAACCGCTGGGCAGGTCATTGACATTGGTCACCACAGCTGACGCCACCGAGGTCACGGTTTCATCCGTGCCATTGCCATCTCTGTAGCTCACCGCAACCTGCACCGTCCGGCCCACATCCGCATCGCCCAGCGTGTAGGTCCGGGCGGTCGCCCCGCCGATGTTGGCAAAGCCGCCAGACCCGTCGCTGCGCTGCCACTGGTAGCGGTAACCGGCCGCATCCGCAGGCAGACCATCATTATCCCCAAGATTGCCGGTATCCGCCGTCAGCGTCTCACCCTCAGACATCGTGCCGCTGATCGCCACCGAACCGGTGGGATCGTCATTGGTATTGGTCACCGCAGCCGTCGCCGCCGAGGTCACGGTCTCAGCCGTGCCATTGCCATCTGTGTAGCTGACCTGAACCTGCACGGTCTGGCCGACATCCGCATCGACCAGGGTGTAGGTGGATTGGGTGGCATTCGGAATATCATCAAAACCGCCGGACCCGTCGCCGCGCTGCCACTGGTAGTCGTAACCGGCCGCATCCGCAGGCAGACCATCCGCATCCCGCAACGCCGATACATCCGCCGTCAGCACCGCATCTTCCGTAACATTCCCGCTGATCGTCACTGACCCCGTAGGATCGTCATTGACATTGCCCACTTCACCCGTCGCCGCCGAGGTCACGGTCTCAGCCGTGCCATTGCCATCTGTGTAGCTGACCTGAACCCGCACGGTCTGGTCGACATCATCATCGCCCAGCGTATAGGTCTGATCGCTCGCCCCCGCGATATCTTCAAAATCCCCATTGGCACCCGTGTTGCGCTGCCACTGGTAGGTAATGTCAGCCGCATCAGGCAGGCCATTAGCATCGGTTGCCGTTGCTGTCAGTTCCTCATCTTCCGTCACCGTACCGCTGATGGCCACAGACCCCGGCCTGTTTGTTGTGTTTACCCCGTCTTCATTCAGGGTGATCACGGTGTCGGCGGTGAGAGCATCCATAGACACCCCCGCAAGGGTCAGGGTCTCTGTCGCCGACAGGCGGATCAGAAGATCATCGCCCACCTCGGCGGCCGATGCCTGCACCGCCTCCAGATTGGCAAACAGACCGCCGGTAAATTCAAGCTGGTCGCTGCCAGTGCCAAAGTCGGTGATGGTGTCTGAACCGGCACCGGAGGCGAAGCGGAACACATCATCTCCGGCCCCGCCGGTGAGGGTGTCGTTGCCTGCAAGACCGACAAGCTGATTGGCACCATCATCGCCAGTAAGGTTGTCAGCAAAGGCACTGCCGGTGAGTTTTTCGATATTGGAGAGGCGGTCACCTTCTGCCTCTCCACCGCTGCCTTCACCAGTGGCAAGATTGACCGCCACAGCCGCTGAGGAAGCCGAATAAACAACTCTGTCCGCACCGGCCCCACCATCCAGCGTATCCGCACCGGCCCCACCATCCAGCGTATCCGCACCGGCCCCACCATCCAGCGTATCCGCACCGGCCCCACCATCCAGCGTATCCGCACCGGCCCCGCCGATAAGGACGTCGGCACCACCACGACCAGCAAGCAGGTTGGCCCCGTCGTTGCCAGTGAGCGTGTCATTGTGGGCGGTACCCCTGAGATTCTCAATACTGACCAGGCGGTCACCTTCCGCTTCGCCGCCTGAAACCGTCCCGGTCGCAAGACTGGCAGCCACCCCTGAAGCACCTGAATAGGCGGCTGTGTCAGCACCATCGCCACCGTCAAGCGCATCAGCACCCGCGCCGCCATTGAGCTCATCATCACCATTACCGCCCGAAAGGATATCATCGCCAACACCACCGTCGAGCACGTCATCACCCGCGTCGCCCGAGAGCGTATCGTTGCCCGCCTGGCCTGTGAGCACGTCATTACCGCCCAGACCCCGGATCAGGTCGTCTCCTTCGGTGCCGGTGTGTACACCGGGCCCTTCAGTACTCGGGAGGGCCAGACGACCCCAGTTATTGGCTGCATTCCAGAGCAGATCGCTGTTATCCGGGCCCTGAGCGGGAAATTCGATGCTGTCAAACGCGTTGATGTCGCCGAGTTGGATACGTGCGCCCTCATGATGCAGGGTCCAGACGCCGTCCTGGTGGGTCAGTGTTACATCCTGAGGCAGTATGCCCCGCAGTTCGAGGGTGTCGGCACCGTCGCCAGGGTTCAGGGTGTCATTGCCGTCGCCCGCTGTGTAGATAAAGCGGTTATTGCCCTCAATGCCAAAGAGCTGGTCATCGCCCGCCCCACCGGTGAGCGTGTCATCACCGGTGCCGCCGGTGAGGATGTCATTGCCTGCGCCGCCGCTGATCTGGTCAGCACCTGCGCTGCCAACAAGCTGGTCGGCACCATCCCCGCCGTCAAGCGTGTCGTTGCCAGCATTACCATTGAGCGTGTCATTACCTGCATCGCCCGAGAGTAAGTCGTTGCCGCCCAGACCATCAATGCGATCAGCGTTAATGGAGCCAGTGAGATCATCATCCAGTTCTGTGGGACTGTCGGGCGTGTCGCCCTTGGTACCCAGCAGACGGACACTGGTAGCCGTCAGGGCAGCCATGGTAGCCCCCTCAAGGGTCAGGGTTTCTGTGGCCGACAGCCTGATCTCCAGATTGCCGTCTGTCACGCTGGCCGCGTCCCGCACTGCCTGAAGGTCCGCAAACAGGCCGCCCCGGAACTCAAGCACGTCTGCGGTGCCATCAAAATCTGTGATCTGGTCCGAGCCGGTTCCCGGGTCAATTTGAAAAACATCCCCGCCGGACCCGCCTGTCAGCGTATCGTTGCCCGTGCCACCCGAGAGCCGGTCATCATCATTGCCACCGTCAAGACGGTCATCACCGGGACCGCCGTATAGCCGGTCATCATTCAGGCCACCGATGAGCCAGTCACCTCCGCCCAGCCCCCTGATCGCGTCATCGCCGCCGAAACCATTAATTAACTCGCGCCCACTCGTGCCCTCAAGTATGTCTGCCCCTTCTGTTGGCCCCCGATCAGGCGGGTTTTCCGATACCGACCCCATTGATGTATAGAGAATGTAGGAGCCGCTGCTGGCGCGGTCAAAGAGCTGAAAACTGCGGACCTCAATTACCATGCCCGACTGGTATATAAAGCTGACCAGAGAATCGGTGGCTCTCCCGGCCAGATCGGCCCCTGAGAGATCCTGACCATGGTTGCCCGCAGCACTCAAATCATCATTAAAGGCAACCCTTCGACCCTGATCGTCCAGAACTTCAAGGGTCGTGTCAAAAGTCCCCGTCAGAAAGAGATAGACCCTGTCGCCCGGTGCCACGCCCGTGAGCCTCCAGGTGTCCGTGCCCGTCTTGACAGCGAGCGTGGACTCCACATGCGCCCAGTCGACAACGGGGGGGTTGAGGGATGTGGTATCCGTGCCTTCCGCATTCAGGGTGGTCACGGTGTCGGCAGTGAGGGCAGCCAGTGACGCCCCTGCAAGAGTCAGGGTCTCGGTATCCGACAGTTCAATCTCCAGATTGCCACTGGTCTCAGTGGCCGCCGCCCGCACCGCTTCAAGGTTGAAAAACAGACCGCCGGTAAATTCCAGCCGGTCGCTGCCGGTGCCAAAGTCGGTGATGCGGTCTGAACCGGCACCGGAAGCGACGCGGAACACATCGTCTCCGGCCCCGCCGGTGAGGGTGTCATTGCCTGCAAGACCGGCAAGCTGATTGGCGCTATTGTCGCCAGTAAGATTGTCAGCAAAGGCACTGCCAGTGAGGTTTTCGATATTGGAGAGGCGGTCACCTTCTGCCTCTCCACCGCTGCCTTCACCAGTGGCAAGATTGACCGCCACAGCCGCTGAGGAAGCTGAATAGACAGCCGTGTCAATACCGGCACCACCATCGAGACTATCCGCACCAGCACCGCCATCGAGGCTGTCATCGCCCGCGCCGCCGTCAAGGGTATCATCACCGCCAAGGCCGTTGAGGCTGTCATTGCCGACGCCAGCGGCAAAGGCTTCCGCTGCCGCCGTGCCGGTTACCTCGTCATCCTGGCCACTGCCCGGGGTGCCAGCGGACACATAGAGCCGGTAGGTTTTGTTCAGAGTGCCCGAATTTATCTTCGCATCCCGGGCCTCAATAATCATACCGGGCTGATAGACAAAACTCAGGAAACTGTCGTACTGGTAAGTATCAACCCCGTCAGTATTCAGCCCCTGGAAATTGTCGCCATGATTATTGTTATAGGCCACCCGGCTGCTGTCTGCGCGCTTGACCTCCAGCACAGAATCGATATGGGAGTAGTAACGACTAGGTGGGAAACCACTTTCCAGATACAGATAGACGCGGGTGCCCGCCGCCACACCTGTGAGCTGGTAAATGTCCACCTCGGTAGCGTCTATCGCCCCGTCCACATGCGCCCAGTCGGCAATGCGGGGGTTGAGGGATGTGGTATCTTCGCCGTTGGCATTCAGGGTGATCACGGTGTCGGCGGTGAGAGCAGCCAGTGACACCCCTGCAAGGGTCAGGGTGTCAGTATCCGACAGTTCAATCTCCAGATTGCCACTGGTCTCAGTGGCGGCTGCCTGCACCGCCGCAAGGTTGACAAACAAACCGCCGGTAAATTCGAGCCGGTCGCTGCCGGTGCCAAAGTCGGTGAGGGTGTCTGAACCGGCACCGGTGGCGAAGCGAAACACATCGTCTCCGGCCCCGCCGGCCGCCGCCCGCACCGCTTCAAGGGTGTCGTTGCCTGCAAGACCGGCAAGCTGATTGGTGCCATCATCGCCAGTAAGATTGTCAGCAAAGGCACTGCCAGTGAGGTTTTCGATATTGGAGAGGCGGTCACCTTCTGCCTCGCCACCGCTGCCTTCACCAGTGGCAAGATTGACCGCCACAGCCGCTGTGGAAGCCGAATAGACAGCCGTGTCAACACCGGCACCACCATCCAGAGTATCCGCACCACCGCCGCCATTGAGGGTATCGTTGCCCGCTCCGCCAGTGAGGGTGTCATCGCCCGCTGTGCCTGCAAGGGTTTGGCCGACGGGGTCACTGGGGGATTGTGCGACTACCTGGTTCTGATGAGCCTGCTCGTGGTTCTCTTGGTGCTCTTGTTTCTCTTGGTTTTGATTGTGATTGTGGTGATCGTGATTGCTCTGACTGTCAAACATAGCCTTTACCTTACCCCTGTTTTTCTAAGGAACCTCTGATTAATTACCTATTAATCATCTATTAATTATCTACGTTGTTATTGCTGCGTTAAAAATCCGCTCAAAATGCCCATTTATGACCTATAAACTGCGCTTTTTCGCTGATTTTTGCCGTGCACTAACTGCCTCGCAAACATTAATCAGAAGCTCTCTGAATCATTAAATTACTGAGACTCAGGCATCATCCCACAGAGGGGGGGGGGGGGGGAAGTATTTCAAGCTGCCTGAGGGAAGATTTTTCGACTGTTTTCCCAGGGCCTGTTCATACTAAATAGTGTGAACAGGCCCTAGATTGAAGTTGATACGAGGGTGTAAGGGGCCCAGTAAAAGGGCTGTCGATACTGGGGAATCTCCAATAGCTTCATTTGTGCAGTTCGCAGCGCCCGACGCACTGATTGACCTTCAATATGCAAAGCACTATGAAACAGTTTCATGAAGTCAGCAGAAGCTCTGTCCGAAACAGGCCATAATGTAGAGACTACATGGCTAACACCCTGGCCTAAGAAACCTCTAGCTAGACTCATATTTCCTTCACCCGCAAGGTATTCTCCCCGCCCTGTTTCACAACCAGAAATTATTACAAGCTCCGTGTTAAATTTGGCAACCTGGAGATCTGCCAGGGTTACAAAATCACCACCAAGGTCAGCGCCACTTTTTTCTCCCGATAGTGCAATTCCTACAAGATCTGACATGCTTTCATTGAAAAATGCATGCGAAGCGATATGCAAAATCTTGGCATTTCGAGTCTCCTCAGCAAACAGATTTCGGCGGTTTGCCTGTTCGCCCGTATATACCCTAACTTCCTCTCCTGAGTAGAGTTCTGCAAGATTTTCTGCTTCTACCTCAGACCATGGTAGAGGGGACAATTCATCAACCCAACCTCGGGAACTATTGCCAGGATTTGAGTATGTGAACGAACTCTCTTCAGAAAAATTAGGATTTGCAAGCACCGCGAGCTCAATTGGATAATTTTCTGGCACAAACTGCATGTTGATCGACATCAGCGATGGAACATTGGCAATAGCAAACCGCTCCATAGCTGGAACATAACCCCCATCATTGTCAGAAACACTGAGTGCAGAGAATGGTATGGCATTAAGAGGATAATCATTAACCAGGAAAATCTCTGACTTCCCCTCCAAACTCAACTTGTCGAACACTAACTCCTCAAGTTTCTGCAACGCAAGAGTATCTCTTCTGCCAGACCGCAGAGTTGTCTGCACAGTATCAACAAGAAATAAGACTGTTTCATAATCGCCGAGTTCGACAACTTCGAGGGAGGTACTGTCAAGCGAAAAAGCATGGCAGCTACTCCCTGGAACGCATAGAAATTCAACAGCGATACTTTGCGAGGGTATTTTATTTTGCAGCTCGGATATCGATGCTCCAGCGACTGGAGATAAATAATTTGATGGCACAAATTGCCTTTGATACAACTCCTGGACTCTATAGTAGTCGCGGGACACCCTATCATATTCATCTGTTGCAATTTCCAACGATGCTCGACTACGACTTAGCTCGGTTAGCTTTCTCCTTAGTTCCTGCTCTCCCCCACTTGAGTCACCTGTCGCAATTGCTATTCTCTGTTGAATTAAATTTGAAGAACGTGACCTTTCTACTAATGCCAGGGCTTTTTCAGCGAAGTCGATTCTTCCAGTGCTATAGTGTTCTTTTACAAGAGAGTCGGAATAACTCTTCAAGAATTCATTGGACTTGGATGACCATGCCGGACCGAGTCTATTAAATTCCAGTTGATTTTGAATATCAAAGATAAACTCAACCAGTTGGTCACCGAATAGCTCAACCTCTCTTATGTGGCCTAACTTTGAATGGGCTCGAATGAGCATTCCCAAAATTTCAATCTGGCTCTCAGAGTACTCTAACTCAACGTCTAACGATTGCCTTGCCTGCATTAACAATTCAGCCGCTTCAGAAAATCTTTCTTCCTGCATAAGAACACGCGAAAGATTAACAAGCCTTTGATCAGGGCGAAATTCTGGTATGTCCGATTCAATTCTAGAATATGCATTCTCGAAATATTCTCTTGCTGTTTCTATATTACCTGCTTCGAGATAATCCAGGGCTAGCTGTTCATTAACCTTTACCAACTCAACTGTATTATGTGTTGATGAGTAATACTCCAATACCTGCAAATGTTCTAAAATTGCTTCATCGATCCGCTGTGTATTGCGAAGTATCTCACCAAGCTGATTCCTCGCATCATTAGTACGAATTGGATTTCTGTTTATGCTTAAATCGTAGTCGATCGCCAACCTTGTGAATTGCTCAGCGCGATTGTAATCACCCATTGTCAGATATAGCCCGCCTAGCGAGCCATATATTTCGCGAGGCAATGATCTGTCAAAACTGCTATCAGCAAACTCCAGTGCCTCTAGTAACGCTTTCTGAGCTAGCCCATACTCCCCCAATTGACGATAGACCAGATTTAGATTCAGTAACGCATAGGTTATCGAACGATCATCTCCTCCATCTTTAAGGTTTGCTACTGAAGTTTGCAGATGGGCCAACGCTGATACAATCTTACCGCTGAAGAAATCATGAGTAGCGAGCCCACCATGAATCATTCCGACAAGCAGTTTATCATCTGTTGCAGCAGCCACAGTTAGCGCTTCATTTAAAGCAAGTAATCCCGAAGAGAATTCTGAGCCAAGTATTAACGCCATGCCTTTATAGTATTTCGCAGCGGCAAGGTCACCTCGAGAGTCATGATTCTGCACTACAGCTTCGATAGAATTGATAACTAAGTCGATGCCCCCGTTCTCTATAAGCAGGTTGGTTTGGTCTTGAAGAGAATTGATTTGAAACTCGAGCAACTTTCCCTTGTAGCAAAACCCTGGAATGCCACACTCATGCTCTGGAATCTGCTGGACTACACTAAGTGCAGAGTCAAGTTCGTAGAGATTCTGTAGCACTTTTGCTTCCAGGTACTTTGCGTAGTAGAGATATTGAGGACCCAAAACTTCCAGGACTTTAGATTCGTGGGCTGTATTGTAATAGCTGGCAGCGGCTCGCACAGAGGACTCATCATCTGCGTTTGCAAGGGTGCCAGCCAGCGTCAGCTTCCGAAGTGCATCAAGTGCTGCAGTATTTGGGAAAATCTCAAGCGCTCTAAAAGCAAATTCTCCTGCGCTCGATTGCGGTTTTCTTGAGATTGAAATGGTGAGAATGGTGTCTTCAGCATACGGACCCAACAAAAATATTTCCGGACCTGTCCTGCCCAAAGGATGATCAACGTCAAATAGCAGGTCGTCACTGCTTACAGATACCCTGACATCCGCGCCTAACTGATCGACTATACCAAGCCTTGCCTCTCCCGCAACAAGCAATAGTTCTTCTGAGTGATCTTGAGAGAGAGTTTCTACCGGGGCAATAAACAGGGATACCGGTAGTAATGACAAAATTGGAAAAAATCTGCGATTCAATTCTGGTTAGTTCCCGTTTGATTTCACCTAAGGGACCTCTGATTAATTACCTACGTTGTTATTGCTGCGTTAAAAATCAGCTCAAAATGCGCATTTATGGCCTATAAACTGTGCTTTTTCGCTGATTTTTGCCTTGCACTAACTGCCTCGCAAACATTAATCAGAAGCTCCTTAAGAGGCTATGGAATACCAATCATCTAATATCACTTGGCAACTGATCATTGGTAAGTGAAACCGACCGCCATGGATACATAGTAACAAACTGTGGTGGTGGCACCACACCTGTTGCATCAGTCTCTCTCTCCCAGGTAATGATCGATCGCGTAGTTTCCTGAAGGTATTCAGTTTTCATGATTTCGTATTTGACTATTTTCCAGCCTATCCCCGTTACTACGCTCTCTGGGTCCACTGCATACAAAACGTCTTCATCACAGTTATAGTCGAATTTGAATTGTTCAACTACACCCTTGTGGGCCCACCTCTTATTGACTTTTAACTTACCAAACCAGTCCGCACCATCTTGCTCTGCGACTAATCTGATAAAGTGGCGATCATCATCATCGGGATTTGGAGGAGGTAATGCGTCTGGAGCGCTCTTAATGGGAAGATACTCTCGAATAGAATCAATATCCAAATAATTGGGTAGTGATTCCCTGTCTGGAGTGAGGTCTGTCGCTATTCCCCAACTGCTACTATCACTGTAAAGAAAATCGGTAATTTTTGCTTTTTCCGCCATGTTTATGCCCTCGCATACTGTTTCTATTTACAATTTATAGATTCACAACTTATAGATTTACAACATCCTGCATACTCCAAACACTATTATCACCGCTGATCGGAGCTTTTAACTGCAGTATTTTTAGCTCGTCCCATTTGATTTTGGAATCAAATATGGAGATCGGCGATACCTCTAGCAGTGACCTGAAAGTTTCGCCCACAATAATGCTACCCAACTTTCCTAGACGAGATTTTCCGGTACCTGCAATACGAGGCTCTAGAAGCACGTACGCCCAGAGCGGAGTTTTCTTGTGAAACCCAAGCTTCTTAAATTGCCTTCCAATTTTTCCTGCATGACTTGGATGAAGTTGTGGAAATTCGGCTATTTGACCTTCGGTCAGTGATCCTGTAAGGCCTACTTGCCGCGCATAACACTTATGCTTCGTCAGAATACTCTCAATGATGTCTTGAGCATTTGGCAGTCCTAACTCATTGCCTCGTAAGAGATTGCGCACCAGCAGGTCTTCGTTTCCTACCACCTCATTAAAAAGTGAATTTAGTTTCGACACAACAAGCGGTCGAAAGATTGACGTTTTGTTCTGACGGGGATTATTTGGGACATTTCTTTCATCATAGAAGAACAAGTTCCAGTCTACGAGGAATTGCAAAAGGTTATTGTTACCGTCCAAGTTTCCTCTGCCAGTTAACCTGAATAGTTTCGCCAGAGAAAGTTTGTTTTGTATTTCATTAACGAAGTAGAAATTTCTCACTAGACTGTGACCAAATCGAAAGGCTGCACCTGAAAACTCAATCGGAATCTGTACTTCCTCATAAGGCTCTCCAGACTGAAGTCTCAACTGCGGTTTCGCACTTGAAAACAGGTAGTTGTATACCTTTTCATCTAATAGGGTTTTGAGAAAATCGTTCACCACAATCGATTGATAAATAAAAGTGACTTCTTCTCGAACCGAATTGAATACCTGTTGTCTACGACTCTCAAAATCGGATATTCGATTCGTCATTGCGCGAATCACTGATTGACCCCTGGCAGAACTATGGTCTGACCGAGATAACTTTGGAAATTCGTTTGATTGGCACGCGTAATGCGTGTCGATTAGTTTGTTGTGTAAGTTCATAAACACAACATGGAGTTGGCAGATAAGAAGATTCTCATCATTCCTACTATCTCCTATCAATACCCCTCTTCTCCCTTTGTCTCGACTTCGGGGGACATCGTACAAAGTGCCATCAGCAAACCTGGATTCGCTATAAAACTTTCCTTCCTCGGTGTAAGGCACAGACTTACTGCCAAGACCACCACCGTATAGACTATCTAAATCAAGGGTGGGGGTTCGCTCTTGAACAAGCTTGTTGACGTTTACAGGGCCATCTTTTGGTATCTCAGATGATCGACGCATTCGCGTTATGTCATGGTCAATGAACTGACCCAAATACGTATACCCTGCTGGAATTTCTGAATTGATATCAAGGCCAAACCCAACACTTTGTTCTCTCAAACTCTGGCCAAGTTCGACTAAAGACTGAGTGCTATATCGAGTTCCAGGGACGTCATGAAAAAGGCGGTAATATCCGCCGACAGACTCTTTGTATTTTGCCCCATGTCTATTTTTCTTCATAGCTATTGGCCTCTTTTTATTCCAATATTTCAGAACATATATTCCAATATCAAGTATTTGACAAGAATTTTGAGGCATCCTGTTTCTTGCAGAGCCAGATCAAGGATACCAATACTCCCACAAACTTAAAGACCCCTTGAAGCCAAAGAATTCTTTGTCGAAATCAGCAGCCTGGAAATCAACATTCATTCCATTCGGACGGCAATTCCACTAAACGCTGAATTGGATGAGCCTGCTCAATACCGGAATTAGTCAGTCGTCTCACGATTCGGCTAAATTCAAGGGAACCTCTGATTAATTACCTGCGTTGTTATTGCTGCGTTAAAAATCAGCTCAAAATGCGCATTTATGATCTATAAACTGCGCTTTTTCGCTGATTTTTGCCTTGCACTAATTGCCTCGCAAACATTAATCAGAGGCTCCCAAGATTTACCAGGCTGAATACTCTTCAATATCAGCGCCAAATAAATCACCTATATCGGTGATATTACACACATCTTAGAACGCAGAAGGGGTACATATCTGCGTCTCACTGATATTTTCATTTCTGGGTGGGACAATTTTGCTATTGGTAGCACTTAACAGGTAGATGCCAATGACAAGTGGCATTAGGACTGTTCTAAAGCTCGTCCTTGGAAATGCATTGAAGGGAATACGATTAGGATGGCAAGGGGACATTCGCAACATTACAACGATAGGAACTGTTTGAGTTGTTAAATTGTAAGTGCCCGCTATGGTCACCATTCGCAGGAAAATAGGCTACGTGGAAAAGCAGAATAAAAATTACCAACTATCCGTTGAGAATGACGACTTCCTCGGTTCCATCGCCTATCGGATTCACAAATACGGTGGCCCGTTTACACTTTCTATCGCGACCCTTTTGCTCATAACTTTACTGTATATTGTATTTAACAAGTTTTTAGCCGCCCATAGTTATCCCTGGGATCCTTCTGTTGGGCCCAATGACCCATCCCGTTGTGATCAGCTATTACCGACGGCTTGTCAAACCTCTGTAAATTGTTCCGCTGACGCCGCTGATATAACCGATCAAGGATCAATCTTATACAGTGAGAACATTGCCAGTTGGCGATGCGGGCCGGTAAGGTTACATGAAGAAGGATTTCTGAATGTGACTTTTGACGCCGCTGATACAACGGATCAAGGATCAATCGTGTGCAGTAAGACCACTGCCAGTTGGCGATGCGGGCCGGTAAGGTTGCATGAAGAAGGATTTCTGAATGTGACTTTTGATGATGCAATGTTACATTCGTACTTATCTCAGGAGCAGATCGTAATCCTACAAGATTACATGGAGGCAGAACTGGCAGGTGTCGCCGAAGGATTGTTACGATCCAGAGAGGCAATACTGCAGCGCTTGAATATATTTATTCATAATAATCTTTGCTCCTCTGCCCCGCCCGCCCCTTTTTGTGTCAGTCAAATCCTGAGTGAGTTAAGTGACGATCAGATTCAATTTTCCTCAATGCAAGAAATCCTTTTTTGGCTAAAGAATCAGAATCATCGATTTATGCTTACTGATGTAGAGGATGATCTCGTTACAGAACCAGATACTGCCGCAGATCAGCAAAACTCTGTGGGAGTAATTGCGGAACCCACACTAAATGATTCTGAAGAAGCGCAGGACACTGACACGGCTGAGCAAGATCAACCCGACGATTCCAATGAAATCTCAGAAGCAGATAGGCAGGTGTTGGCGTTAGCTCAAGAAGATGCGCAATCCCAGAGGAGATTGCTACGCTACCAGCAATACAAGTCATTAGAAAGCTCGTTAATCCAGCAGATGCGACGAGAGCGACAGGCATTTCTAGCTGCCAGGATGGGTGCACCTAATATTGAACCACCGATCAACTTCGATTGGCTGCATTCAGAAAGGTTGGGCTGGCTTGTGCACTTAGTTTTTTGGACTTGGGTTGGTGTCATTGCAGACGCGATAACCGGTCTATTCAAGACATTACAAACCGGTACCTATAGTGCCCGATTGTTCGCGCTCACTGTGCCAAAGTTTATCCTGGCTCCGTTCATGTCATTGATCCTGGTTGCGCTCTGGACGGCTGGATTTACTGAAAGTGGCATTACATTCGTAAGTATGCCGTTCCTGCTATTCGCATTTTTTGCCATGGGTTTTGCAAATAATAGAGTTGTACGTCTGATACGTGACGCCATTAAAGGGTTATTTAGAGGTTTCTCGCTAAGCGAAGAGCGATTACAAGCTCAGTATACACAGGCACGAAAGTATCGAAACCAGTACACAATAGGACGAAAGCTGGACCCACCAGATTCTATCGACAAATTACGAACGCAACTAAAAATGGCTGCCAAAGAAGATTTCGAACAGAGAATCTCGTCTGTTGCCAGGTCTGAATCGCCCCTGACTAATTAGTGGTGGAGAGCACATTATGATAAGACACTTAAGTGAAACAATTGTTGGTCGGCAATACCCGATGTTACGGGTATTGTCGCTTCTCTGCGTGTTTTTGGCTCTGGGAGCATGCAGCGGATACTACGCAGCTCGTGATGTAACTGTCTCACTTCAAGATAGCGCCACACCAGTTGTATCCAAAGTAAAAGAACTAAAACAACGTGATGAGAGTCTGATAGAGGCAATCAATCAAATGAATACTGCGCTTGAAACAGCGCAGAAAAAAGTGACGCTGGCGCTCGGGGCAGGTATCAAATCGAGCATTGATAGAGATAAAGCAAGTATTCAAGCCTACAGCAATAAAGTTCGGGCTGACACTATAGATTACTTCGAATTATTGCGACAAAAATTGCTCCAAGAAGTTCTTGACGATGCACCTGCTCAACTCACCAATCTAACAACCTTTATAGACAATCAACAACAAACTTTCCTAACCCTGCAATCTCAATCCAATGAAAATTCAGCGGATATGAGATTGGCGCGTAATACCTGGCTCGCTGCAGCCCGACATCGCACTGCTGTAGCGATATATCGAGATCTTATCGCCAAGGCGATGGCTGATTTTGATAAGCGCTATTCGACAAGTCGGCGAATCTTGATTAATGAATTGGATAACGAGTTAGCTCGAGTAATAAAGGATTTTGAAGAGGTCGCTGAAAAGGCCAAGAAGGCTGTTGATGAACTCGAAACACCGGACCTGCCTGACTCCCTGACCCCTGCACCAACGGAGGCGTACGATCGGCTAATCGCCTGGGTGGAAGCTGTCGGGTTAAGCGGAAAGGCAATAAATGAGTTTCTCAATTCACCAGTTTTGCTGTTTAGGGAATTCACTAAAGGCGGCACAGAAGCACTGGGCAGTGGAATATCGTCCATCATAAATGGCGAAATCCAAAATACGACTTCAGAAGATGTCAAAAAAACACTTGACAGTTTTAAGGTAGCAATTACAGGTACTGGAGGTATTGACCGATCCGACGCAATAATCCATCAAATTGATCAAGTAGCCAAGTCCTCAAAAGCGTCAGCGGAAAACGTAATATCCAAAGTTAAGGAAGAAGCTCTGCGAATGGTAGCGAACTCGGTCAATAAACAAGTCTCCCAACTTCTAAGTAGTAAATAATGTGGGTGGAGAGAATTAGAGGAAAAATAAATGGCGGACTATAAAAGCTTAATCGAAAGCGAGGACTTCAATATTCTAATGATGGGGATGCCATCTGGTTTCAAGGGAATTGTCGATCAAGCAGCCAGCAATATCGATCTGTTAATTGACTCAAAGATTGATGAATTCGAATCCGAGGCCAAAAAGAAGATAGATAACTTGGTCGAGGACGAACAATTCAAAAATCTTCAAGTATCCCTTGAGTCGAATGTGAAAGCCTGGACGGGTATGATGGCAGACATAACAAAGGAAACTGGCGAACTAAACGGCCAATTGAATAGCCTGATCAGGCGTGCTAATAAGGCTGGAGAATTGACCGAAGAGCTGGAAACCGCCGTATCTAACTTACAAACCAAGGTCTCTGCGTTGGAAGAAATCAATCAAAAGATGGCTAAAGAGGCAGGTGCACTCGGCAAGTCCGTAGTGGACTTTGTTATAGCTGCCGGTAGACGGGCAGTGGGACTTAGTTGACAGTGGCATCAGTTGTGCAGATTTGTGTATTCAGTGTCTTCCATAGCGAACATAGCGAACCAGTTATCATTAACAAGTGTCGTGCTCCGTGCCGTTAGTGACAGCCTGTCTTTACCTCACTCTCAGAAAATATATACTGGTCGCGTACGTTTCTCTCATAACAAATCGCAATAAGACATTATGGGCATGACTGGTTGAAGAAGGCATGTTTTAAATTCATAAAATCATAGCGGGATATAAAAGAGACTGTAACTAAATCTGTGTAACTGCCTATTATTAACCTACGAGAAGGGTGAGGACAGGCAGACTATGAAGAAGAAAGAGCTGGAAGCGATTGCCCAGGCAGCCGCCAAAAACATCAAGACAGAGGCGGATCTCAACGAGTTCCACCAGATGCCCACCAAGATTACCGTTGAGATGGCGCTGAATGCGGAGCTGGACGATTACCTTGGCTTTGAGCGACACGAACAGTCAGACTCCGACAACAGCCGCAACGGCTATACCAGCAAGACTGTGCAAACTGAAGAAGGTCAATTCGAGTTAGATACGCCTCGCGACAGGACTGGCAGCTTCGAGCCCCAGCTAGTCAAAAAGCACCAGCGCCGATTCACCGCGATGGATGACAAAATCCTCTTCCTGTACGCCCAGGGCATGACGACTCGGGAAATCGTCACAACATTAAAGGAAATGTACGACGCCGATGTCTCAGCGGCCCTGATTTCCTAGGTCACCGACGCGGTTATCGAGCAAGTCGTCGAGTGGCAATCGCGCCCCCTGGATGCCATTTATCCTATCGTGTATCTGGATTGCATCGTGGTCAAAATCCGGCAGGACAAGAAGCTTATCAACCAGTCGATTTACCTGGCACTAGGGGTCAACATGGCGGATCACAAGGAACTGCCGGGCCTGTGGCTATCCGGGAACGAGGGCGCGAAGTTCTGGCTAACCGTGCTCACAGCGCTCCAGAATCGCGGCGTGAAGGACATCCTGATCGCCTGTGTGGATGGCCTCAAGGGCTTCCCTGACGCCATCAGCACAGCTTTCCCGAGCACCCAGATCCAACTCTGCATCGTTCACATGGTGCGCAACTCTGTGAAGTATGTGCCCTGAAAAGACTACCAACCCGTCACCGCTGATTTGAAGAAAATCTACCAGTCGGCGACAGAAGATGAAGCGTTGCTGGCGCTAGAGCAGTTCGCTGAATACTGGAACGATAAATACCCGCAAATCAGCAAATCATGGCGTGCACACTGGCACAATCTCAACACGCTGTTCAACTATCCGGAAGATATCCGCCGGGCGATCTACACGACGAATGCCGTGGAGTCGCTCAACAGCGTCATTCGCAAGGCCGTCAAAAAGCGGAAACTGTTTCCCACAGGCGACTCCGCGATAAAAGTAGTCTACCTGGCGATCCAGGAGGCGTCGAAAAAGTGGACCATGCCAGTCCGCAACTGGAAGCTGGCCTTGAATAGATTTATGATCGAGTTCGAAGACCACTTGGCAGACTACATTTAACCCTGGCAGTTACACAGAAATTTTTACAGGGTCATATAAAATGGATTTATATCACTGTCTTCCAACGGTTTCCTGATCAAGAAGCGTGCCTTGAACATTTTGAGCAAATTCGATGAACTGACGATGAGGCATTTTGTACTCACTGCGGTTCACTCCACGTTGCCAGAAAAGCCGACGGACATAAGCAAGGTCGGTGAAATTATCATGATTGTAAGTCTAGGGAACCTCTGATTAATTACCTACGTTGTTATTGCTGCGTTAAAAATCAGCTCAAAATGCGCATTTATGACCTGTAAACTGCGCTTTTTCGCTGATTTTTGCCTTGCACTAACTACCTCGCAAACATTAATCAAAGACTCCTTAATTCTTCGCCTGGAGCTTCTGCCCTGGCCTGTAGCTGGAGAAGCTTTCGATCAGTGAGAAACGACGAAACAGCTCATACATGCCCCACAGCACAGCCACCACAACTATCAGCAGCATACCCCAGCGCATTAATGCGGCAAAGAACATGACATCAAATACTGGCAGTTGATACTGAAACTGTGACAACTGACTTCCTCTATCCAGCATCCAGTGCCAGGCACTGTGAGCCAGCAGCGCAGACAGAAGGATTCCACCTATACGTTCTTCTACTAAATATCTGAACAGTAAATTCAGTACTGGAATCACCAGCAGTAACACCAGGATTTGTCCTAGCTCCACACCGACATTAAATGCCAGCAGTGACGAGAACAGATGTCCACCGGCGAACTGTAGAGTTTCACTGAACAGAAATGAAAATCCAAAGCCATGCACCAAACCGAAGCCAAAGGCAACCAACCAGCGATGTTCAACTTTAGCACCGACAATATTCTCGAAGGCCATATAGACAATCGAAAGTGCAATCAGGGTTTCTATCAATGGCGGAAACCAAAGCGAGCTGGGCGCCATACCGAAAGCTGAACTGATCAGAGTCATTGAATGAGCAATGGTGAACGAGGTAATCACCGGAATTAGCGCGCGAATGCTGCGCAAGGGAATAACCAGGCAGAACAGGAACAGCAAATGATCAATGCCTTCGAGAATATGGTCGAATCCCATTATCACAAAACGCAAAGCCGCTTGATGCCACCGAGGATCCAATTCAACAACACCTGGATTCCCGGCGTAGTTAAAAGCACGCTCGGCACCTGTTGGAACAATAAATCGCAACACCGTCGTGGTTTCGTCTGACAAAGTGCCTAGTTGTGGATTTACAGAGAAATCTGAATCTTCAGAATCAATGGGATAAGTCACCAGTATGTCCAGCACACCCTGGCGCCAGAATAAATTCACGCTGTCATCCAGTGGTGGACTCATTACATTGGCCAGCGCTGACTCATAGTTGGTAAATGAGCGATCGGAGGGCAAGGACACGCGCACTGCCCGCAAATCCTTTTCTGTCAGTTCAACACTGTTCTCATAGAAATCCAGAGATTCGGTGATGTACATACGGGCTGCTTCCGCCAGATCTCTTTCAGCCGCTGAAAACTGCAGGTAGCCTGGCCCGCGCAATGGAAAAACAATTTCCCCGAAAGCCTCCATTGGCACCCTCAATAGTGCAGAAAGCTGATTCCCTTCGGGTTTGACGAATGCATAAACAGTGACGCGAGAAGGGATATCATGGGCTTGTGTCAGTGTTGGTACAAAAAGTACAACCAAAACCACCAACCATCGTGTTCTGCACAGTACAGGCCGACCCCATGGTATCATCTGATGAAGGCAGTATTGCACACCAGTCATAACTTGTTTTTTCTATTGATTACAGTAACTTAAGGAGCCTCTGATTAATGTTTGCGAGGCAGTTAGTGCAAGGCAAAAATCAGCGAAAAAGCGCAGTTTACAGGTCATAAATGCGCATTTTGAGCTGGTTTTTAACGCAGCAATAACAACGTAGGTAATTAATCAGAGATTCCTTAAATAAAGCGAGAGAATCAGGATAAAGACCTTGTGAGGGTCGTGCAACTAATACTCAAAAAGCTGTTACAAATTCTTGCAAGTCACCTGCGGAATAAGCAGGCACTGAGTATACTGTCTGAGTTATAGACAGTATACTCAGTGCCTGCTGTGGCAGGTTTAATGCTTGGTCAAGCTGCAGGTCAGGGCTATGACGTGAGAAGTAAGAGGAGAGCGAGGAGAACAAAATGATAAAAACTAAATTAACAGTTGGTTCGTTTCTGGTTGCGGCACTTGTAGTGATGGGAGTTGCTCAAAACAAATTGCAAGAACCCACAGTGGCTGCCAGCGATGATGTAATGGCACCCCACTTTCTGGTAGATCCACTTTGGCCAAAACCCCTGCCAAATCACTGGATTACTGGTAACACAATTGGTGTTGATGTTGACGAACGCGATCACATCTTCACAGTACACAGAAACACAGATAACATGTTCCGTGGCGTTACGGAGATTGGTCTTAAGCTGGGCGTAGCCGAATGCTGCACACCAGCACCACCTATTCTTGAATACGATTTAGAAGGCAACCTCGTCAATGCATGGGGTGGACCTGTCGAAGGCGCTCCTTATGTCTGGCCTGAATCAAACCACGGTATTGAGGTTGCACCAAATGGTGACGTTTGGATCGGTGGTAACGGCGGACCAGACTCACACGTATTGGTATTCAGCCGCGATGGTGAATATATCCGCACTATCGGTGTCCCTGGCGAAGAGATGGATAGCAACAGCACAACCGCCTATGGTCGAGTTGCTGAAATCGCTATCGATGAATCTGCCGGTGAAGCCTATTTCGCAGACGGCTACTTCAACAAGCGTGTTGCTGTAGTTGACGTTGCAACCGGCACCCTCAAGCGCTACTGGGGTGCCTATGGTAGCACCGACATCAATGATGATGCTGATGACACCTATACCCCGGGTGAGCCTGGCCCAGATGTATTCCGCGGCCCGGTTCATTGTGCTGAGCCTTCAAACGATGGGCTGATCTATGTATGTGACCGTGGTGCAGACCGCGTTCAAATTTTCCGCCCAGATGGCACCTTCGTCAGCGAACATATCTATAGCCCGGCCACATTGGCTCAGGGTTCTACATGGGATATTGCGTTCTCACCTGATGAAGAGCAAGAGTTCATCTACATGGCCGACGGCCAGAACTTCAAAATCTACATCATTGATCGCGCCTCTATGGAAGTGCTTTACACGTTTGGTGACGGTGGCCGTCAGCCAGGTTTGTTCTATGCGCCTCACAGCATCGCGACTGACTCTCAAGGTAACATCTACACTACTGAAACTTACGAAGGCAAGCGCGTACAGAAGTTCCTCTATCAAGGCATACGTGCGGTCACTGAACGTGACCGTGCTCCAACATGGCCTGCTGAGGAACTGTAAGTTTTCCTCGAACTTTAAAAAACCTGGCTTAAGCCGGGTTTTTTATTGTTTGCAGTTTTATCAAAAGTATATCCCTGTGCTTTTGATTCAGTCGTCGACGATCACTGACACAGAAGTGAGATTCTGCTGGTATTTGTCTCCCCGCATTTACTTCCAAAATGTCGGCATCCATACCTCACTCCCAGCATCTTTCTCAACCCTTGGAATCTTTGAATTATATAATGTGACTACGAGCGATTTAGTGTTAGCTTGCTGATATTAGTCGTTGTTTCATTTACATCAATAAAAAGGAAACCGCTATATCTGCTCGCAAAAAGACTTCCTTCATCATCTCTGTTGGACTTGCACTTTTCGTAGCTGTCTCTATAGGCCAGAGGCAACTCCTGCAATCTGTAGAAGCAGTAAACAGCGATCGGATGATTCCTCACTTCGTAGTGGACCCTTTTTGGCCACAGCCACTTCCTAATAAATGGATTCTTGGTCGCACCATCGGTATTGCTGCTGACGAGCGCAATCATCTTTTTGTTGTTCATCGCGATCAGGACAATCTGTTTATGAACCAGGAACCTGGATTGGATAGTGGCCGAGCCGAATGCTGTAGCGCAGCCCTCCTATCCTGGAGTTTGATCAGGCAGGCAATCTCATCAATGCCTGGGGTGGTCCAGGCGATGGCTACACCTGGCCAGAATCCAATCACGGTATAGAAGTAGGGCCAGATGGTAACATCTGGATTGGTGGCAACGTCTCTGGTGATTCACATGTGCTGGTGTTCACCCGCCACGGTCAATTCGTGAGAGAGATCAGTATTCCAGGTGAACCGGTAGATAGTCTGAGCACAGTATCCTTCAGTCGAGTAGCGGAAATTGCAATCGATGCAGCGGCGGGTGAAGCTTATTTAGCAGACGGTTACGGCAACAGGCGAGTCGCCGTGGTTGATGTCGCTACCGGAGTCTTCAAAAGGTATTGGGGAGCCTACGGCAATGAACCCATCGATGAACGGGTTACTTATGATCCGTTCGAACCACTGCCTCAGCAGTTTGTCGGTCCAGTTCACTGTGCTGAACCTTCGAAAGATGGTTTGATCTATGTATGTGATCGCGGAGCGGACCGCATTCAGGTATTTCACCCAGACGGAACCTTTGTTAAAGAAAGCCAGGTGGCTCCTTTAACTCTCGCCGACTCAACCTGGGACATCTCATTCTCTCCAGATGAGAACCAGGAGTTTCTTTATGTGGCCGATGGTGGCAACTTCAATGTACACATCCTTGACAGAGATTCGCTGGAAGTATTGGCCGAATTTGGCGAGGGAGGATGGCAGCCAGGGTTATTCTTTGCACTTCATAGCATCGTTACCGACTCCGATGGCAACATCTACACGACAGAACCCTATGAAGGGAAACGAATTCAGAAATTCCTCATGCAGGGCATGCGCCCTGTCACCGAACATAGACCAGGCGCACCGGGGCCTGACGGCGAGATCCACTAGATAGTGTAGCCACGATATTCCAATCCAGAGTGCCATACACCTGATGTGAATGGACGCCAGGAAGGAGGCGGTATTTTTGGCCTATCGAGTGGCAATGCCCCGCCACCGTTTAAGGTGCAAAAAGGCATTTTCAACCAGATGCCGCAATGTGTATAGCGCTTTGTCATCATCGCGCAATTCCACTCGATGCTTCTTTGGCGGTATCACGGGCGTTATTCCTTGAGAAATCGCCTGTTCAATCAATGCATTCACATCGTCACCTCTATCCGCCAAGAGAGACTCGGCTTCTATCCCGTCTATCTATCAGGCAGCCGACTTCCTGACACTCTGCTCGTGTACCTTCTGTAACAATCGCCCTGACCGGCATACCATGCGCATCCACGGCCAAATGCAGTTTTGTGTTGAGCCCCCTTTTGTGAGGCTCATGCTCTGATTGCCGCCTTTCGCGCCTGCCGCATGCGGATGCACCTTACAGTGACTGCATCACTCATCAACCATTCGTCATCCGGCCCATCCATTAAGATTTCCAGCAAGCGCGCCCATACCAGGCTGTGTCAAAACTATTACGCTCAGCGATATATCGTTAAAAACGGGCTCAAAATCCTCATTTACGCTCTGTAAACTCCGGTTTTTCGCCTGTTTTTGCCTCATCTCGCTTTCGCTCATGACGTTTTGACACAGCCTGATACCCCCTTATCTCGCCAACGTATGAAGCGGCGATGGGTATTGCTCCAATGACCATAATCCGGCGGCAAATCGCGCCAGGGAGCACCGGTGCGCATGATCCAAAACACCGCATGAATCAATGGCCGGTTATCTTTTGCAATACCTCCCCAGCTACCTTTTCGTCCAGGTAAATGGGGTTCAAGCAGGTGCCAGGCATGATCAGATAGATCCTGTCTTCGATGGACTACGCTCATAGCGAGATTCCTTCGGGGGATGAGCAAAAGAATCTCATAGTTCTCATCTCGTGACTACACTATCTAGTAGACTGGTTTACTATTCTACACATCAATAGTATCAAGCTGGTTGAGACCTTATGCAGTCAGCATATGTTCAGCCAGCTTGAACCTGTAATCCAGGCCAATTATTCTAAGGAGCCTCTGATTAATGTTTGCGAGGCAGTTAGTGCAAGGCAAAAATCAGCGAAAAAGCGCAGTTTATAGGTCATAAATGCGCATTTTGAGCTGATTTTTAACGCAGCAATAACAACGTAGGTAATTAATAGGTAATTAATAGGTAATTAATAGGTAATTAATCAGAGGTTCCCTAAGCCTATTCGACGTTCAACGGACACACCAATAGTTTTCTGGCGATAAAACGGACAACACATCGACATGAAATTCCTAAAAGCGACATCTATAGCATTTACTTTTCTGTCAGCAACGAATTTATTCGCAGCAGAAGAATTAGCTATCGATTTTACCTACGAGCGCAACATCAGAATCGGCTCAATTCGGCCTGCATTGAAGCTTGCAGAATTTGGTGACGAACGTGGCATTGCCCCAAATGCATTAGTCGATGACTACACAGTGAATGTGCCACTCGCTGAATTGGTCAGAGACGCCTTCGCTCAAGGTTTTGCTAAAGGCGGCGTCGAATTGGTAGATGCTGAACAGGACATGCAGGTTGTCGGCACTATCGTCAGCGCAGAAGCAGAATCCATCGACCGGGCCGGTGTGCCTGCTATTCAGCTCACCATTAGAACCCGCATTCAATTACAGGGCGGTGGTCGCACTATTTGGGAAACTACCTTATTTGGCAGAGGACGAGTACCGGAATCTGCAGGAATGGCGACGGCGGTGAATGCAGCACTGGCAAGAATGGTTAGAGAGCTGTTTGACGACGACTACTTTGTAATTGAGCTGCAATAAGCCAGCCACTCAGGTACAACCCAATACATTCTACAAACCAGAATCTATGGGGCCTTCCGCTTCTGGAAATAAACCCAGCGAAGTGAGCCTTTCTATTTAATGTACAGTTGACTGCAAATCACAATGATGGACGTGCACTGCAGTATCCTGTGCAAATAGAAAAGTTACCGCCAGCCCTCCCTCCCTTGTTGACGATCACTTTGTAGAATGCATCGGGTATACGGTGCTGCCGGGGCAACCTGAAGCATTTGGGGTCGATGTGGTTATAGAACACCGGCCCTGTGACCACATAAACTTCACCTGCTCTATTCACCAAATTACGTACTGCCCAATCTAATCCAGACCAGACCACGCTCTCTCACTCAGGCTTTTGCTGCGAGCCACTGAGTTGGACAGGTAGTTCACCTCGTTCCAATAAGGTGTGGCTGCAAAGCTCACCAGGGACACATATTCGGCTCTGACGTAACGTGAGTTTTCGTTGGCAGGAAAATCTTCTTCTGTCAGCATATTGATTGCCGAATCATCGGCCATTAGTTGACGAGATCATGCGGACGTAATCCCAATAGCACCTGCATCCACTTCACAGGCTACCCATTCAGCTGTTTTTAGCTCAGAGTTAAATGAAAGCGCATAAATAGAACGCAGCAGATTATTCCCGGAATCGATACCCAGGGGTCAACCCAGGAAACACTGTTGCACCCGGTAAATCTGAGCCCATGCATTTTGGGCGGCGGTGCTGATCAGGAACAACAGTGAGTAGAAAGAAGAGCAGCACACCCTGCCGCAACCCTGGCACTGATCCAAGCCTCTGTTGCTTATTCCTGCTCAAACACTGGCTATATTGATACTTCAAAAACCGGCGCAGAATATCAGCAACACAAGGTGCTAAAAACATTGCAGAACTCATGACAAAACCTTAGCAGGGCACGCTTGATCGATGAGGTCGTCAAAATCAAAAATTCTAATTAAAAGGTGTCCGAGAATACTTCTGAACGGTATTAACCAAATTCTCAAAAGGTCGTCTAAGAAACAGATTTTGCGATTCAGGGAAAAGTGTACAAAATCGCGCAAAGCCCATGTTCAGCGCTTTCGCACGAGATAAATTGGGAAAAATGGAAAACAGCTACCCAGATATTGAAATCAAGCCGTTTTTTAATTTTCAGGAAGCTAAATCTCATTGCTCCGCCTACTATGCGAGCGTTGAAATTAACCCTGCTTCAATGTGCACATATGCACATACATGAGGAGAGCACAATGTTAAAAACCTCACCCCTTGCCAGGATTGCCCTAGCCAGCACCCTTGCAGCGTACGTCTGCATGCCAGCCAGTGCTGCTGATCGTATCAGTGATTTCTCACTGGTTGATCACCATGGCAAATTTTTCCAATTGAGCCGAGCTGCCAACAATGAAGCCATTGTTATTTTGTCTCATGAGGATAGCCGTGATGTTCGTCGTGCCTATGGCGATCTGGAAGATCTGGTTGAGCAGTTTGCTGACCAGGCTGTGGCTTTTTATCTGATCGATTCTACTGGTGCTGCAGACAAAGTTGAGATGCGTGATGTAGCAGATGACGCTGATATAGCCCTGCCAATTTTAATGGACGACACTCAGCTGGTTGCCAAAGAGCTTGGCATTGAGCGCGCAACTGACGTTGTGATCCTTGATCCTGAATCCAGAGAAGTTGTTTTCCGCAGTGCTCTGAATGATCGCTGGGCTGAAGGCAGCCGCTCCCGCCGTGCTTCAAAGCACTATGTGGCTGACGCTTTAACCGCGTTTCTTGCTGGCAATGAAATTACTGCCGAACAGGTTACCAGTAAAGGCGAAGCAATCGAATTTGCCACCCCTGACAGCGTGTCCTATGCCAACGAAATTGCGCCAATCCTGAAAGAGCGCTGCGTGACGTGTCATATGGAGGGCGGCATTGCTCCTTTCGCCATGACTAATCACCAGATGGTTCAGGGCTGGTCGCCAATGATTCGCGAAGTGCTTTACACCAAGCGTATGCCACCTGGCCAAATCGGTACTGAATATGTGCACGACTTCCGCGATGTATCGCATATCACTGCTGAGGAAACTCAAAAGCTGGTGAGCTGGATCGAAGCAGGTGCGCAAAATAATGACGGTATTGACCCACTTGCTGAGTACAAGCCTGAACTTGTTAAGTGGTCATACGGCGAGCCGGATCTGGTTTACCAAATCCCCGCGCAACAGATTCCGGCGACTGGTGTTCAGGACTACCGCAATATTGCGATGCCTCTGAACCTGGAAGAAGATGTATGGGTTAAAGCTATCGAATTCGAAGCGGGTGATACCACGGTGCTTCACCACATCATTGCGTTCGCTTACGGTCCTGACGGCGTAAACGAATTTGAAATCCTGAATCAGGGTATTGGCCTGGGTGCGTACGCTCCAGGGAACGAAGTCAACACCTATCCTGAAAATTCAGGTTTCCCACTAAGAGCAGGTGGCGGTCTGATGCTACAACTTCACTACACCACTTCCGGTCGTGAAACTGTTGATGAATCAGAAATCGCCTTGTACCTGTGGGACGAAAAACCAGAGCTTGCTGTTATGGGCGGTTCTGCAGCGGAGTTGGATATCAATATTCCTCCTTTCGAAGCACGCCATGAAATGGTTGCCTCTGCGAAATTCCGCAAAGATTCTTACCTGACAATGCTTGGGCCACACATGCACTACCGTGGCTACGACGCCAACTTCAAGCTGGTCTACCCAGATGGCAGCATTGAAGAAGTGTTGAATGTGCCAAACTACCAGTTCAACTGGCAGAAAGTTTACGACTTCAAGGAACCAAAGTTCGTGCCAGCAGGCACTGAAATGATTTTTACCGGAACTTTCGATAACTCCGAGATGAATCCCTTCAATCCTGATGCTTCTCAGACTCTATCGTGGGGGGAACAAACCTGGCAGGAAATGTTCTTCGGCTTTTACCGCTATGTAGAAGCTGGTGCCGGAGACGACTAATTTCCGGCCAGATGTAGTTTCGAAGCCCGCTTACTGAAAAGTAATCGGGCTTTTTGTGTGTTTCAGAAAAATCCATCCCTGGATTCTTCTTCTATCGTCAGCGATCAATGGCGCGGGATTGCGATTCTGGCTGGCAGCCGCGTCCTCGCATTTGCCGCGCAAATGTCGGCATCCATGCCTCACTCAGCACAGCTTGCGAAATCCATGCTTTCAATTGCATTGACTTCTTCCAGCTTTCTTGTTGAGTGTTGCCAGCAAGCAATCAAGACTGTCGGATGGAGAAAGACAGTCGTGAGCGGACACTATCGACAACATTGAAGGGCAGAATATGGCCTGAATCATCAAATTGGCCTGTGATAGACTTGATTTTCTGTTCTACCAATAAAAAACAAGCCATATGAAAAACTTACTGATTGCCATCCCTGCCGCGCTGACCCTTCCTGTAGCTGCAGATACAACCCTAATTTCCAACGTTAATGGCTATACACTCAATGGCAACTATGACCTGATTGAATTCAACGCCATCCAATTCACCGATGACACCATTGATGCCATTTTTAGCAAAGGTGATGAACTTACGGACGACGCTGATATCCAGATAGACGGCAATGGCCGCACCATGATTCCCGGCCTGATTGATGCCCATGGCCATGTGCTTGGCTACGGCTTGGGATTACTGCGCGTTGATTTAGTTGGCACCACAACGGAAGAAGAAGCGGCACGGCGAATTTTGGAATTTGCCGAGGCCAATCCCGACGTGGAATGGATTCAGGGCCGCGGCTGGAACCAGGTGTTGTGGGACAGTAATGAATTCCCTACCGCTGCCAGTCTTGATGCAGTAGTGAGTGACCGCCCGGTTTGGTTAAGCCGGGTCGATGGCCATGCCGCTTGGAGTAATACACTGGCGATGGAGCTGGCAGGCATTGATCGCGATACGAAGGATCCGGTGGGTGGCCAGATAGTTCGCGATGAAAATGGCGACGCTACCGGTGTCTTTGTAGATACAGCCGAGCGCTATATTGAAGAAAACATTCCTCCTACCACCTTTAACGAACAAAAAGCCGCGCTGAATATGGCGATGGAAACTCTTACCACTTATGGCATCACCGGCGTGCACGATGCAGGCATTGGTAGCAGCACGGTAAGTGCCTATAAAGAACTGGTTACAGAAGGACCATTACCTATTCGGGTCTACGCTATGTTGTCTGCTTCCGATCCTTTGTTTCGTGATCGACTCGATGAAGGTTTTTTTAGAAGTGATGATCTGACTCTGGCAATCGAAAGCGTAAAGGTTGTGGCCGATGGCGCGCTTGGGAGTCGAGGGGCCGCATTGATTCAAGACTACAGCGATGACCCTGGCAATCGCGGATTGCTTCGACATAACGATGAACGTCTGGAGTTTTTGATGCGCTCAGCCATGAATTCTGGCTTCCAGGTTAATACTCACGCTATCGGCGATTACGCTAATATGAAAGTTTTGGATAACTACGAAAGGCTTATCGAAGAAACCAATTCCAGAGACCGCCGTCATCGCGTTGAGCATGCACAAATTCTCCGCTTCGAAGACATTCTTAGGTTTGCAGAGTTGGGTGTAGTGCCATCAATGCAGGCCACTCATGCCACAAGTGATAAAAACATGGCAGTAAATCGTATTGGCATGGTTCGCATTCAAGGCGCGTATGCATGGCGTAAACTGCTTGAGACTGGGGCAAAAATTGCTGGCGGATCAGATTTCCCTGTAGAGCATCCCAACCCATTTTATGGCATCCATGCTTCAGTTACTCGTCAGGACCAGTTTAATGAACCAGAAGGCGGTTGGTACCCGGAAGAAAACATGACATTGGTCGAAGCCCTGGCAAGCTTCACCATCGACGCAGCTTATGCAGGACATCAGGAAAACCAGTTAGGTTCTCTGGAAGCAGGCAAAAAAGCAGATTTTATTTTTATTGATCGAGATCTGTTCGATATTCCATTTTCAGATTTGTGGCAAGTGCAGGTCGAAGAGACCTGGGTAGGCGGCCGCAGGATCACCAACTAGGGTCTACCGTTATATGGAGGCAGCTATGATTAGCCGACGTGTTTATCTTCTTTCTATTCTTGTTATCGCATTGGGTGCCTGCAGTCCGCCCAATGAAACCGCAGCAGTTGAACAAAATGGCACTGTTCCTGTGCAGGAAATTTTTACTGCCGAGGAAATTGCCCGTATGGAAGCAACCGCTGCCAATGTGGAGATTCTCCGCGATCGCTGGGGCATTCCCCATATTTATGGCATATCTGACGCAGACACGGTTTTTGGAACCTTATACGCACAGGCGGAAGATGATTTTTATCGGCTCGAAACCAACTATATCAATGCCATGGGTCGTTTGGCAGAAGCGGAAGGCGAAGGACAATTATACCGCGATCTTCGAATGAAATTGTTTATCGATCCAGAAGACATGCAGCAGCAATATAATGTCAGTCCTGCGTGGCTTAAAGAACTCATGGTGGCCTTTGCGGATGGGCTGAATTATTACCTGTACACACATTCCGAAATACAGCCCAGGGTGATAGATAAGTTTGAACCCTGGATGGCTCTGAGCTTTACCGAAGGCAGCATTGGTGGCGATATCGAGCGTATCAATATTCAGCGCCTGCAGGATTTTTATAACAACGGGCCTATGATTGCTCAAGTCAGGCAGCCGTTTGATGGCGAACCACGAGGCTCAAATGGATTTTCCATTGCACCCCGGAACACAGTAAATGGTAATGCACTGCTCTTGATAAACCCTCATACCTCTTTCTTCTTTCGATCAGAGCTCCACATGGTGAGTGAGGAAGGACTCAATGCCTATGGCGCAGTAACCTGGGGACAGTTTTTTATTTACCAGGGTTTCAATGAAAATACAGGTTGGATGCACACCTCTAGCCGTGCGGATGCTATCGATGAGTATCTGCTGACCGTAGTTGAGCAGGATGATGGTTATTACTATGAGTTCGGCGATGAATTACGCCCGCTCCGAGAGAGAGTCATCACATTATCCTATAAAGACGATGATGAAATGCGCGAAAGAAAAGTCACGACCTACTTCAGCCATCACGGGCCGGTTGTCAGGGAACAGGATGGGCAATGGGTAGCTTTCAGTATTATGGAGGAGCCCATCAAGGCCCTGTCACAATCTTATGGAAGGACTAAGGCCAACAACTATGAGGAATTCGCAGCCACAATGGAGTTACGCACCAATTCCTCAAATAACACCGTCTACGCAGACAGCGCCGGCAACATAGCTTACTGGCATGGCAACTTTATTCCACGTCGCGATCCTGGTTTTGACTGGAACAATCCACTCGATGGCAGTAATCCAGCCACAGACTGGGGGCCACTGCATCCAGTGCATGAAATGATTACACTGGTGAACCCCGGCAGTGGATGGATTCAGAATACTAACAACACGCCATTCAATGCCGCTGGACCGGGTTTCAGTCCTAATCCCGACGACTATCCGGCTTACATGGCAAATAATCCGGAAAACCCTCGTGGTGTTCATGCTGTCCAGGTGTTAGAAAGTAAGACTGATTTCACTTTAGATACCTTGATCGAAGCAGCTTACGACCCGCATCTCCCTTTTTTTGAAGAGTTAATTCCAGCGCTGTTGTTTACGACAGCAGTGGATAGTCCGATGCCAGTTGATGCAGACGAAGAAGCGATTCGTATTTCAATACAGTCAGATACACTCGAGTATATCGATTTGTTGCGAGAATGGGATGCCAGATCTGGCGTAGATTCTGTGGAAACTTCCCTGGCAGTTTATTGGGCACAGCAACTGATGGACAACATTAGAAGCGAAGCGGACGCTGAAGGAATAAACATATATGAATACATGGTTGAGCACTCCACGCCTTCGCAAAAAATCAGCGCCCTGCGACAAGCAGCCGAAACTTTGACCCAGCGGTTTGGCTCCTGGCAAGTACCCTGGGGGGAAATTAATCGTTATCAACGAATAACCGGCGATCTAGTGCAGAATTTCGATGACAATGCGCCATCACTACCTGTTGGCTTTGCATCCGGTCGTTGGGGCGCCCTGGCATCTTTTGGTGCGCGTACCTATCCCGACACTAACCGAATGTATGGCACCAGCGGAAACAGTTTCGTAGCTGCGGTGGAATTTGGATCACCACTAAGGGCAAAAGCGATCACTGTAGGTGGCCTGCAAAGTGATCCCAGCTCCCCACATTTTGATGACCAGGCAGAAATGTATGCCAATGGTGAGTTCCGCGATGTGTTGTTCTACCGAGATGATATCGAAGCACATCTTGAACGGCGCTATCGACCCGGTGAGTAACTTGAAAATACGGATGTTTAACTATGAGCGAAGCATCCGACTATCGCGCCGACAGGCACTTTCTGCAAATCCCTGGGCCCTCTAATGTACCGGACAGTGTGCTGCACGCCATGGTTCAGCCAGTCATTGATCATCGCGGGCCAGAATTTCCTGAGCTGACGTTTCGCATACAAGAAATGCTCAAGGCAATTTTCAAAACAAACTCTCGTGTATTTACCTATCCAGCGTCTGATACTGGCGGCTGGGAGTGTGCGCCATTACACACGCTATCGCCAGGTGACAAGGTACTGTCTTTCGAAACCGAACACTTTGCAACACTGTGGAAAAATGTTGCTGAAAACCTGGATCCACATTTTGTGGATGCCGGGGGATTGGCGATATGGTGTTGATCCGAAACTTGTAGGAGAAAAGTGGAGCAAAGATTCTCTACATGAGATAAAGGCAGCGCTTGCAGTACATACTGAAACAGACACTGGAGTAACCAGTTGTATTGCTGAGATTCGAAAAGCCATGGACAAAGTGAAACACCCCGTTTTGTTTAGTTTAGGGGCTGTCTTGGATAACCAGCCCATTTCCTGTTTAACCCATTGTTTCAACTGACTTAATTGAGCTACTGGGTCGCTATTGCTAAATCGCCACTCACATGCCTTCAAATACAGGTGAAAATGGTCTCTTGGCACACCATTGAATTTCCGTCAATGCCGCTTCGCCTGCTGCCAGAAATTCTCGATCCCATTAATGGGATTCTGCCTGTCTGCAAACAGTTCACTGGGGTTAATTCGGCAGTGCTTAAACTCTGATACATACAATGCCTTGTATCCTCTAAAACTGTCTGTATACACGATACTATCAGGCCGTACTTTCTCTCCAATAATGGGGCGTAAAGTGTCGCTCCCGGCATCCGGTATAATCACCGTATAAACCCTGCCATTACACTTGAGAAGGCCAAATACCGGCACTTTCCCAGCAGCACCTCGGCCGCGCTTCCCTTTTCGACGACCGCCAAAATAGCTTTCGTCCGTCGACTTCGACTTCTCCTGCGAGAAAACCTGCTGCATCACAGTGCTGGTAAATAAGCTGTCGACGCCTTAGAAAACAGTCACTCGCCGTCGTCTTGTTTACACCAACCAGCGATGCTGCTGTGCGTGCTGTAGGCCCTGCAACAAACAGCTCTATAAGACGCCTTTGCCTGCTACAACTTAAGGAGCCTCTGATTAATGTTTGCGAGGCAGTTAGTGCAAGGCAAAAATCAGCGAAAAAGCGCAGTTTATAGGTCATAAATGAGCAAAGGTGACCCCGCGAGCGGAGCGAGTGCTTTGGGTCTTTTGAGCTGATTTTTACCAAAAGTAGGCGCTTTTAAGCGACGCAGCAATAACAACGTAGGTAATTAATCAGAGGTTCCTTAAGCGACTTTTTCTCATCCAGCCATCCTGGATATATTCAATTATCCAGGATGGCCTCTAAAATGATTCACAAAACAGCAAAGCATGGATAATCGGTTTGGCATTTTCGTTAACAGCCAGTGCCTCGGCATATGGCGGTGACATTGACCCCTCATTGATTGTGCTGACGCAACAGTTTTGGATAAATAGACCGCTATCTTTGGTTTGAGCTATAGGAGCTATAGTAAGAGTCCAGAGTTTAATGATAGTTATGTATGCAATACTCTGATCCAACTTGATTGCGTTTTATCAAAAGCGGCAGAAACAACACTCGGTGTGGGTGCTTCGGTGTGAGTGCAGAGTATTTTGTCAGGGTCTTGGGAAGTTAAGCATCTACTGAGTCTGCTGCTGTTGATATTATCATGCCTGGTACAAAAACAGATGCTGGAGCGCTCGCAGAAGCAGTAGAGACAAGATCATTTCACGCAAAAGATATACCTGATAATATCAACAGGAAAGACGCTAAAAAATAATTGCCGTGACGCGCCATAATTTAAATTTTAACACCTTAAACCAGGGAATTCCGAATGGTTATAAAGCGTTAAAGTTACCCCGACAGGAAAACCTGTCGCCCCATGCCATGATTCATTACGGGATTTAGAGCAGGCACTCTGATGGCGACATGGAGGATTTTACATGCCTGACTATCTGCTTT
Organism: uncultured Pseudohongiella sp.; assembly: GCA_965198435.1. GTDB lineage: Bacteria > Pseudomonadota > Gammaproteobacteria > Pseudomonadales > Pseudohongiellaceae > UBA9145. The sequence goes on from OZ240664.1 coordinate 2,974,405, forward strand.
TCGTGGGCAGCGATATTTCCACACATCTCCTGCTGAATGAGCTTGCGCCTGCCATACTCAGGCGCGGCATCACACCGGTCATCATTCAGGTGAAGGAACCGGTCTCCAGACTGCCGAGGCAACTTGAAAGCCTGAAATTTTATGAGCGCTATCTTCCCGAGCACAGTATCTATCCGTTTCTGGAAACCTGCCCCGGACCCGTAACCGGCCCAGACATAAAAGGCCCTGAACGGCTGGCGAGGGACCTGGGCTTCCCATACCACCGGGTCGACACTGTCAACAGCGACAACTTTTATGGCGAGATAGTGACACAACCCAATGTGATCGGTGGCACGTCTCTGCGCTGCCAACAGAAATTCGGCAGGAGGATTATAGACTGTTTAAAAACTACGGGTTTCTTCTGGAATCTGCACCCCGGTGACCTGCCGGGATATCGGGGCCTGTTACCCCTGTTCAGGACGCTTGAAAACGAAGAGGCTCACAACATCCTGTCCCTGCATGAGATAGCCTACGACTATGATACGGGCTCCTGCGTTAAAAAAGCGGCGCAGGCGGTTGATCCCGCCAAATCCGTGTTTGAACATTTTCTGATGCTGCGGCCTGTTATGCTGGATATGGTGACCAGCGCGCTTGATGACTATCTGGCAAATGGTTCAATCCAGACCACAGAACAAACGGGTGATGCCCGCTATTACACATACCCAACGCAGCAGGAACTGGATACGGCAGAGGCGCGCAGCATTCATCTGGCACCGCCCCCCGCTGTCATGATTGATTTTTATGTCTCCGTTTTTGGTCATGGACACAGTACCGAACTGAGGCAGAAACTCATAAAAGCCAGTGCGGTGTTCGAAGCAAGCCATAAGTTTTACGTGCCGTAGCCAGAGTGCGGCATGACTGCCGCGATCAGACGATCTGATACAAAAGCCTGTAACGATCCGTTTGCAGACTCCCTTCTCGCTTTCTTTCAGGAAACCGTCCCCAAAAACTGGCTGGACTTCTGCGATCAGGTTAACAATAACTTCCTTATCATATTACGCCTGAATTTTCGGGTTTTGGAGTAGAGTAAGTATCTACAAAAAATGTATATTGACATTGAAACCAGAGTGGACGGCGCAATGGCAAATTGGCAACGCGGTTATGGTTGCCAGGATCATAACAGGCGAAACTCAGAAAACAGGATGCAGGCAGCCGAACAAAGGTAAAAGCGATAAGGTTGCTGCCGTGAGGTGAAGCGAATGCCTGTTCAAAATCAAAGTCTCTGTCTATTGGTCATTTCTTTTCTTAAAAACTTAGCGAAATGATAAAGAATTTTTAACAGTCCCTGAACTTCGATGGAAGTACGCCCACTGGTTTTTTTGCTACTTTGCAGGCTATTCAATTTTTGTCGGCTGTATACTTATCATTGATGGCTTTCAGCTCTGTGGCTTTGATCCTGAAGTTCGATCTTTAAAGAAGGTCTAGTCAGTTGCCTTGCGGGTTCTACGGCAGTAAGCGTCGGCTTAGTGCTGGCTGTGACCACCGGTCTTTTCAAGCCATAAAATGCACATTTTACCTACTAAACAGCCGCACCATGACCGGCCAGTTGAAGCAACCGGGCAGGCATTGCTATCAGCAAGCTATCAGACCCTTGGACATTGCCATGAACCCATTGAATCGACAGATACCGTCTTAAGAAGCAAGTGTTTTTCTAGGGAACCTCTGATTAATTACCTACGTTGTTATTGCTGCGTTAAAAATCAGCTCAAAATGCTCATTTATGACCTGTAAACTGCGCTTTTTCGCTGATTTTTGCCTTGCACTAACTGCCTCGCAGACATTAATCAGAGGCTCCCTAGATAAATTGGCGTCAAATGCTGTCCTGTTTTTTAGCACACCAAAGATCATATGGATCAGCTTTCGCATGGCAGCTCCGATGATGACCATTTTAGGCTTTCCGGCGGCAGTGAGCCGTTGCTTAAGCTCAACCATCACTGGGTGATATCTTAAGGCGACCCTAGCAGGAAAGAACAACGCTTTATGTAACTGGGCTGGCCCGACTTTAGACATTCGTCCATAGCGGTTTATGGAACTGCCAGATTGATATTCCTTAGGCGCAACCCCACAGAATGAGGCCAGCTTTTTAGCGCTTGAAAAGCGGTCAATAACAGAAAAGCAGGACAGCAAGGCCGCCACCGTTTTTTCGCCAACGCCGAGAATAGAAAGTAACAGTTCTTTCTGCTCTCGTAAGTCTGGATCGTGGTCAATATGGTCACGAAGGCTGTGCGCAACTGATCAATCCGATGGGATAACCACTCAATATGACCCTTGAGATCGGCGACCACCAGGGTGTCAGCAACCTCAAGTCGGTTGATCTCCTGTTGCCTCATCTCTATCAAGGCATCAAGGCACTGTACCATCACCTTGATCTCTCGAACTTTCTTAGGTTCTGGCTCCCATAGCGAAGGGGACATGGATTGGCAAAAACGAGCAATCAGAGAAGTCCTGCTTATCTGTTTTTGTTCGAAGTAGCTCACTTTGTGCAAATCCTTTCACCCGTGCCGGGTTGACCATGCTCACATCGAACCCGCAGTCATGCAAATACTCAGCCAGAGCATGACCATAGGTATTGGTGGCTTCCAGGCAAGCATCGAGATGAGCGATAGAAAACTGCGACAGCCAGTCTCGAAGCTGATGGAACCCCTGAGGATCGTTGGTGAATTTTTTGTTCTTTCATTTGTCGCGCTCAAGCAATTAGGGCGACATCATAGTGTTGCTTGGAAACATCAATACCGAGAATGTGTTTGTTCATTGTGTAACTAACCTTGTGAATACAGGCTCTTGTTGCCTAAGATACCGTTCAGTCAAACAAATGGGTGAGGGAATGATCTGTCCCACAGGCCAGGAGCCTAAGTTTACGTTCATCCTTATCTCACCCAGCCACTTGCGCCTGTACAAACATAAGCAGCCAGAAAACAAGATACAAAGTTTACGTCTGAACTATTTACATCTGATATCCAGGCCAACGTGCAGCGCAGCCCTGCATCCAACATATAGCACATCCTGGTAGCTGCGCCGCGTCTATCTGCGCCTATCTACCAGCTACCAGTGCCAGTCCGAGGGAGCACCCTGAAAGCCTCCCTCAAACCAGACCAACACCAGTCCAGACCTGTCACCTAGAAAAACACCACATCCATTCGACCCAGGTCCTCCGGATTCACCCCAACCACCAGCAGCGTGTGCTCATCACTCAGCGTCAACAATGTTCCACCCTCAACCGCAGTCCCCTCAAGACCTCGATCAGCAGGCTCCAATCCCAAAAATACCAGCGAATCCTCCAACAGATTGAAATCCACTATCCGCTCATTACCCACAGCCCCCACATCAACCACAAACATATCCTCACCAGCACCCCCTTGCAGCACATTGTCTCCGTCGCCTCCCACCAGTATGTCACTGCCCGCACCGCCACGAATAACATCCGCACCGCCTTCTCCAAACAGCAGATCATCCCCTGACTCACCAAGCAACAGATCACCCGCCGCACCACCATACACCACATCATGACCACTGCCACCAATCACCAGATCACCGGACAGCCCGCCTGACAACACGTCATTGCCACCTCCCCCGTACAACACATCATGACCAGCACTGCCCACCAGCACCTCATGATCAGCATCGCCCTGCTGATACCCAATCGTAATCCCCGCCAAACTGCTCAACCCTTCAAGCACCACCGACGTGTCAACAACCTCAAGCACCAGATTGCCACCCTCATTCACACGCTCATTCACCTCAGCAGCATCCTGCAGCGGACTCTCCAGCCGATAGTCAATGCTGATCTCATCAATCGCACTGACCCCTTCCAGCGTTGCCCGGGTCTCACCAACCTCTATCACCAGGTGACCTGACTCATCATTCCCAGTCGTCAGCCCCTCTGCATCTCCTGCCAATACCGACAACCGGTCCTCTGACGGATTGAAATCCGTCACACGCGTCTCTGCGCGATCCCCAAAAAACACAAACACATCACTGCCTGCTCCACCCGTCAGCACATTACTGCCCGACAGACCGTTCAGCACATCAGCCCCTTCTCCACCACTGAGCGTGTCATCTCCAACACCCCCATAAAGCACATCAGCACCCCCATCACCCGACAGCATCGTGTTACCAGCACCACCAAACAGCCGGTCCGTGTCATCGCCTCCACGCAATACGTCGTTACCAGGACCGCCCAGCAACTCATCCACACCCGCACCGCCCTCAAGCGTGTCATCGCCCTCATCACCCGACAGTGCATCTCTGCCTGAACCACCATCCAGCACGTCGTTGCCCAGACCACCCAACAGTAAATCAGCACCGCCCGCACCATTGAGACGGTCATCACCTGATCCTCCAGACAGCCCGTTCGCTTGCGCATTGCCGCTCAGCGTGTCGTCAAATGCCGAACCGGTCAGATCCTCGATTGCAACCAGTGTGTCACCTGCAGCATCGCCTCCTGAGGCTGTGCCAGACTCAAGATCAATCATCACTCCAGCCCCGGAATCCCGGTACAGAGCATTGTCTCTGCCAGCACCTCCAAACAGACGATCACCCCCCCGCACCACCAGTGAGCTGGTCATTCCCTGCCAAACCTCTCAGGAAGTCCTCGCCTGCTGAACCGGTCAAAACATCATTGCCAGATGTACCAACAATCGTCCGCACAGAAGGCGGCGGGGTGGTAGTTGTGTCCACACCATCCGCATCCAGTATCGTCACTGTCTCAGCCGTCAGGGCGTCCAGTGACGCCCCTTCAAGCGTCAGGGTCTCTGTCTCTGCCTGGGAGAGCGTTATCTCCAGATTGCCATCTGTCTCGGTCGCCGCAGACCGCACCGCCTCCAGATTGGCAAACAGGCCGTCGGTAAATTCAAGCCGGTCCGTGCCAGTACCAAAGTCGGTGATGGTGTCTGACCCGGCACCCGGTGCAAAGCGGAACACATCATCCCCATCGCCGCCCGTGAGCGTGTCATCGCCAGCACCGCCATCGATGGTGTCATCACCGCCCAAACCAACAAGCGCATTAGCCTCCCCATTGCCGGTAAGCATGTCACTGTGGTTGCTGCCCTCAAGGTTCTCGATACTGCGGAAGTTGTCCCCATCCGCATCCCCTGTCGTGCCTATTCCTACACCGACTCCAAGACTGATCGTCACTCCCTCGCCAGAGTTGCCATAGGAAACTGTATCAACACCGTCGTCGCCATTGAGGATATCAGCACCCGCACTGCCCCGGAGCGTGTCATCACCAGCACCACCATGGAGGATGTCATTGCCCGAACCGCCGTCAAGAATGTCGTCCCCACCCAGGCCGGAAAGCACGTTGAACCCGTCGTTGCCAGTGAGTGTGTCATCATGTCCGCTGCCCTGAAGATTCTCAATATCAATGAAGCGATCGCCAGACGCATCCCCGCGTGTGCCAGTGCCAGTGGCAAGACTGGCCGCCACACCCTCTGTGGCAGATGAATAGACAGCCGTGTCATTGCCGCCCGTACCGCCATCCAGCGTATCAGCGCCCGGACCCCCGTCGAGCCTGTCATTGCCCGCACCGCCATCAAGCACATCATCACCTGCGTCGCCGATGAGGATATCGTTCCCCGCGTCGCCGGTTAATGTGTCTCTGCCTGTGCCGCCATCAAGCGTGTCATTGCCCTCGCCACCGGAGAGATTGTCATCACCGTTAATGGCCAGAAGAATATCGTCGCCGCCAAGACCCTCAAGCATGTCATTACCATCCCCGCTGCGTAATTCATTTGCAGCCTCGGTGCCAGTAACACTGGCACCGGGGGAAGGTTGCGGCGCAACAGCGCCACCTGGATCGGTGCTGCCAGTACCGGTATCGGTGTTATTGTCACCGCCCTGCTGAGCACCACCATCAATGTTCTGATTGCCTGAGTCCGGCCGAGAAACATCACCATCCCCAGGTTCAACACCACCACCCTGCTGAGCACCACCATCAATGTTCTGATTGCCTGAGTCCGGCCGAGAAACATCACCATCCCCAGGTTCAACACCACCACCCTGCTGAGCACCACCATCAATGTTCTGATTGCCTGAGTCCGGCCGAGAAACATCACCATCCCCAGGTTCAACACCACCACCCTGCTGAGCACCACCTGCACCTTCGACATTGGCATTCTCAACCGCCGCCGTTACCTCAGAAGTCACACTCTCGTCTGTGCCCTGACCATCTGTGTAGCTGACCTGAACCTGAACGGTCCGGCCGACATCCGCATCTCCCAGCGTGTAGGTGGATTGGGTGGCATTCGGAATATCATCAAAACCGCCAGACCCATCACCGCGCTGCCACTGGTAGCGGTAACCGGCCGCACCCGCAGGCAGACCATCCACATCCCGCAACGCCGATACATCCGCCGTCAGCGTCTCGCCCTCGGTCACCGTGCCGCTGATCGCCACCGAACCCGTGGGCAGGTCATTGACATTGGTCACCGCAGCCGTCGCCACCGAGGTCACGGATTCATCCGTGCCATTGTCATCGGTGTAGCTCACCTCAACCCGCACGGTCTGGTCGACATCTGCATCAACCAGCGTGTAGGTGGATTGGGTGGCATTCGGAATATCATCAAAACCGCCAGACCCGTCACTGCGCTGCCACTGGTAACTCAGGGCACCCAGACCGTCATTGTCGGCCAGCGTGTTCTGCGCCGTCAGCGTCTCGCCCTCAGACACCGTGCCGCTGATCGTCACCGAACCGCTGGGCAGGTCATTGACATTGGTCACCACAGCTGACGCCACCGAGGTCACGGTTTCATCCGTGCCATTGCCATCTCTGTAGCTCACCGCAACCTGCACCGTCCGGCCCACATCCGCATCGCCCAGCGTGTAGGTCCGGGCGGTCGCCCCGCCGATGTTGGCAAAGCCGCCAGACCCGTCGCCGCGCTGCCACTGGTAGCTGTAACCGGCCGCATCCGCAGGCAGACCATCCGCATCCCGCAACGCCGATACATCCGCCGTCAGCACCGCATCTTCCGCAACATTCCCGCTGATCGTCACCGCGCCGGTGGGATCCACCGCCGTCGCCGTCGCCGCCGTCACGGTTTCATCCGTGCCATTGCCATCTCTGTAGCTCACCGCAACCCGCACGGTCTGGCCCACATCCGCATCGCCCAGCGTGTAGGTGGATTGGGTGGCACCGCCGATGTTCTCAAAATCCCCATTGGCACCCGTGTTGCGCTGCCACTGGTAGGTGAAGGTAGCCGCATCGGGCAGACCATCCACATCCCGCAACGCCGATACATCCGCCGTCAGCACCGCATCTTCCGTAACATTCCCGCTGATCGTCACCGAACCCGTGGGCAGGTCATTGACATTGGTCACCGCAGCCGTCGCATCCGAGGTCACGGTTTCATCCGTGCCATTGCCATCTCTGTAGCTCACCGCAACCTGCACCGTCCGGCCCACATCCGCATCGCCCAGCGTGTAGGTCCGGGCGGTAGCCCCGCCGATGTTGGCAAAGCCGCCAGACCCGTCACCGCGCTGCCACTGGTAGCTGAACCCCAAGACCATCATTATCGACAAGGCCGCCAGTCTCCGCCGTCAGCACCGCATCTTCCGCAACATTCCCGCTGATCGTCACCGCGCCGGTGGGATCGTCATTTTCATTGCCCACCGCCGTCGCCGTCGCCGCCGTCACGGTTTCATCCGTGCCATTGCCATCTCTGTAGCTCACCGCAACCTGCACCGTCCGGCCCACATCCGCATCGCCCAGCGTGTAGGTCCGGGCGGTCGCCCCGCCGATGTTGGCAAAGCCGCCAGACCCGTCACCGCGCTGCCACTGGTAGCTGTAACCGGCCGCACCCGCAGGCAGACCATCATTATCGGCAAGCGTGCCGGTTTGCGCCGTCAGCGTCTCGCCCTCGGTCACCGTGCCGCTGATCGTCACCGACCCGGTGGGCAGGTCATTGGTATTGGTCACCGCAGCCGTCGCATCCGAGGTCACGGTTTCCTCCGTGCCCTGGTCATCGGTGTAGCTCACCTCAACCCGCACAGCCTGGCCCACATCCGCATCGCCCAGCGTGTAGGTCCGGGCGGTCGCCCCGCCGATGTTGGCAAAGCCGCCAGACCCGTCACCGCGCTGCCACTGGTAGCTGTAACCGGCCGCATCCGCAGGCAGACCATCCGCATCCCGCAACGCCGATACATCCGCCGTCAGCACCGCATCTTCCGCAACATTCCCGCTGATCGTCACCGCGCCGGTGGGATCGTCATTTTCATTGCCCACCGCCGTCGCCGTCGCCGCCGTCACGGTTTCATCCGTGCCATTGCCATCTCTGTAGCTCACCGCAACCTGCACCGTCCGGCCCACATCCGCATCGCCCAGCGTGTAGGTCCGGGCGGTCGCCCCGCCGATGTTGGCAAAGCCGCCAGACCCGTCACCGCGCTGCCACTGGTAGCTGTAACCGGCCGCATCCGCAGGCAGACCATCCGCATCCCGCAACGCCGATACATCCGCCGTCAGCACCGCATCTTCCGCAACATTCCCGCTGATCGTCACCGCGCCGGTGGGATCGTCATTTTCATTGCCCACCGCCGTCGCCGTCGCCGCCGTCACGGTTTCATCCGTGCCATTGCCATCTCTGTAGCTCACCGCAACCTGCACCGTCCGGCCCACATCCGCATCGCCCAGCGTGTAGGTCCGGGCGGTCGCCCCGCCGATGTTGGCAAAGCCGCCAGACCCGTCACCGCGCTGCCACTGGTAGCTGTAACCGGCCGCACCCGCAGGCAGACCATCCGCATCCCGCAACGCCGATACATCCGCCGTCAGCACCGCATCTTCCGCAACATTCCCGCTGATCGTCACCGCCCCGGTGGGATCGTCATTGGTGTTGGTCACCGCCGCTGACGCATCCGAGGTCACGGTTTCCGCCGTGCCCTGGCCATCGGTGTAGCGCACCTGAACCCGCACGGTCTGGCCCGCATCCGCATCACCCAGCGTATAGGTCTGCGCGGTCGCATTGGCGATGTTCGCAAAGTTGCCGCCCTGGTCGTCGCCGCGCTGCCACTGGTAGCTGAACGCGCCCAGACCATCATTATCGTCAAGCGTGCCGGTTTCCGCCGTCAGCGTCTCGCCCTCAGACACCGTGCCGCTGATCGTCACCGCCCCGGTGGGATCGTCATTGGTGTTGGTCACCGCCGCTGACGCATCCGAGGTCACGGTTTCCGCCGTGCCATGGCCATCGGTGTAGCGCACCTGAACCCGCACGGTCTGGCCCGCATCCGCATCGCCAAGGGTATAGGTCTGCGCGGTCGCATTGGCGATGTTCGCAAAACCGCCAGAGCCGTCGCCGCGCTGCCACTGGTAGTCGTAACCGGCCGCATCCGCAGGCAGACCATCCACATCCCGCAACGCCGATACATCCGCCGTCAGCACCGCATCTTCCGTAACATTCCCGCTGATCGTCACCGACCCGGTGGGCATGTCATTGACATTGCCCACTTCACCCGTCGCATCCGAGGTCACGGTCTCATCCGTACCCTGGCCATCTGTGTAGCGGACCTCAACCCGCACGGTCTGGTCGACATCCGCATCACCCAGCGTATAGGTGGATTGGGTGGCATTCGGAATATCATCAAAACCGCCAGACCCGTCACCGCGCTGCCACTGGTAGCTCAGGACACCAAGACCATCATTATCGCCAAGCGTGCCGGTATCCGCCGTCAGCGTCTCGCCCTCACGCACCGTGCCACTGATCGTCACCGCAGCACCCGTCGCCGCCGACAGCACATCATTGTCATCGCCGCCGATCTGCCGGGTAACGACAGCCACAATCTCCTCAATCACGGCCGAGGTCACGGTTTCATCCGTATTGTTGCCATCGGTGTAGCTGATCTGAACCCGCAGGGTCTGGCCCGAATCCGCATCAATCAGGGTGTAGCTCTGATCTGTAGCGTTCGGGATATCCTCAAAGCCGCCACTGTCCGTACTGCGCTGCCACTGGTAGCTGAACGCGCCCAGACCATCCACGTCAGCAATAGCGTCCGTATTGGCGATCAGCCCAAGGCCGTTGCCCCTTTGCCCATCGATGGTAAAGCCGAAAACAGTGTCGGTGGTGTTCGCATCGCCGGGCTCGACCGGAACCGCAGAGATCGTCACCGACCCCGTGGGCGCGGCATTAACATTGACTTTGACATTATCGCGGGTCAGATCATCCAGGGAAGCATTCAAAACGGTCAGCATCTCCGTATCCGAAAGCTCGATCTGCAGATCACCTTCGTTGGTCTCAGTGGCTGCGTTCCGTACCGCCTCAAAGTTAGCAAACAGTTCGACCTCAAAGACCAGCCGGTCGTTGTCGGCATCAAAGTCGGTGATGATGTCTGATCCAGCACCAGAGGTAATGACAAATGTATCATCGCCCACACCGCCTTCCAGGGTGTCATTGCCCGCCATACCCTCCAGGATGTCATCACCACCAGAGCCATCCAGCACGTTATCCCCATTGTTGCCGGTGAGCGTGTCACTGCCGCCACCACCTTCAAGATTTTCAATATTGATAAAGCTGTCACCGGCCGCGTCTCCCTCCGTGCCGGTGCCACTCCCAAGGCTGGCCGCCACAGCACTTACGGTTGATAAATAGGAAGCCGTGTCAACACCCTCTCCACCATCCAGCACATCCGCGCCCACACCGCCATCAAGGATGTCGTTACCTGTGCCGCCATTGAGTGTGTCAGTACCAAGACCTCCTACAAGCACGTCATTACCGCCACGGCCGTTGAGGATGTCATCCCCGCCAGAGCCATTCAGTACGTTATCCCCATTGTTGCCGGTGAGCGTGTCATCATGCTCACTGCCCCAGAGATTCTCGATATTGGTGAAGCGGTCACCAGCCGCTTCCCCTGCCGTGCCGGTGCCATTCTCAAGACTGACGGTTACACCCGCTTGGGCAAATGCATAGAGCGCCGTGTCAACACCCTCCCCGCCATCCAGCACATCCGCGCCTGCACCACCATCAAGCAGGTCATTGCCTGTGCCGCCATTGAGTGTGTCATTACCGCCGAACCCCTCCAGGGTGTCGTTACCACCCAGGCCGCGCAGCAGATCATTGCTGCCCACGGTTTCCAGGCTATCCGCCGCCGCAGTGCCAGCTCTCTGAACCCCGGTGGGCTGCCCATCGGGGCCGTAGAAGATATAAAACGCGGCCGTGGCGGTGGTGGTATCCACACCATCGGCACTGAGTGTCATCACCGCGTCAGGGGTCAGGGCCGCCGCCGTGGTGTTTTCAAGGGTCAGGGTCTCGGTGGGCGACACCCGGATCGCCAGATTGCCGTCCGCAGTCTCATGGGCCGATGCCTGCACCGCCTCCAGGTTCGCAAACAGACCGCCCTCAAAGACCAACCGGTCCGTGCCGGTGCCAAAGTCGGTGATGGTGTCTGAGCCGGCGGCAAAGCGGAAGACGTCATTGCCCGCGCCGCCCTCCAGGGTGTCATTGCCGGCACCACCGATCAGAATGTCATTGCCTTCGACACCTTCGAGTGTGTCATCGCCCGCACCGCCATTGAGGGTGTCATTGCCTTGCCGACCTCTCAGTCGGTTATCCACGTTGTTGCCGGTGAGCCGATCATTGCCACGACCGCCCATGACATTTTCGATATTGAGCAGAACATCCCCTTCCGCGTCCCCGCCCTTGCCGGTACCGGTTTCGAGATTAATCTCTACAGCCCTTGAATGGTTATAATAGGACGCTGTGTCCGTGCCCGATCCGCCATCGAGGATGTCCGCACCGCCGCGACCTTGCAGCACGTCATTGCCGTTATTCCCATTGATCCTCTGGCTGCTGTCTCCATGAGGAGCAGGAAGCCATTCACTTTGGACGATATTGCGGGAATTGCCGTTTATGATCTCTACAGGGACCGGATCATTGTCACTGCTTGCCGCCGCGCTGACGGTTGCTGCGCTGACGGTTTCCTCGGTGCCATTGCCGTCGATGTAGCGCACCTCAACCTGCAAGCGCTGGCCTGCATCGTCTGCACCCAGGGTGTAGGTTTGCTCGGTGGCGTTTTCAATGTCGGCAAAGGTGCCATCGGTGCCAGTGCGCTGCCATTGGTAGGTGAAGCTGTTCGCATTGGGCAGACCATCGGTGTCCCGCAGCGCCGAACTATCCACGCTCAGCGTCTGACCCTGCCGCACCGTGCCATCAATGCGCACCCCGCCAGTGGGGGCGTTGTTGGCATTGGTCACCGCGTTTGTGGCCGCCGAGGTCACGGATTCCGCCGTGCCCTGGCCATCGGTGTAACTGACCTGAACCTGCACCGTCCGGCCAACATCCGCATCGCGCAGCGTATAAGTCCCACCGGTTTCACCGGCGATATTCGCCAAGTTCCCCTGGTCGTCACTGCGTTGCCACTGGTAACTCAGAGCCCCTAGGCCGTCATTGTCGGCCAGCGTGTTCTGCGCCGTCAGCGTCTCGCCTTTGGTCACCGTGCCGCTGATCGTCACCGACCCCGTGGGCTGATCATTGACATTGATCACCGCAGTCGTGGCCGCCGAGGTCACGGTCTCAGCCGTGCCCTGGCCATCGGTGTAGCTGACCTGAACCCGCAAGGTCTGGCCAACATCCGCATCGCCCAGCGTATAGGTCTCACCGGTTTCACCAGCGATAGCCTCAAAGGCATTATTCGGCCCCGTGTTGCGCTGCCACTGGTAGCTCAGGGCCCCAAGACCATCCGCATCGCCAAGCGTGTCGGTCTGTGCCGTCAGCACCGCGTCTTCGGTCACCGAGCCGCTGATCCGCACCGCGCCCCTGGGGACGCTGTTGCTGTTGGTGGTATCCTTGCCGTCGTCATCCAGGGTGGTGACGGTGTCGGCGGTCAGGTTCGCCAGGCTGGCGTTCTCAAGAGTCAAGGTCTCGGTGTTCGAGAGCCGGATCTGTAGATTGTTGCCGGACTGGCTGGCCGCATCGCGCACCGCTTGCAGATTGACAAACAGACCTTCGAGAAATTTGAGCCGGTCGCTGCCAGTGCCAAAGTCGGTGATTATGTCTGAACCATCGCCGGGGGCAAAGTCGAACACATCATTGCCCGCGCCGCCGGTCAGGGTGTCATTGCCTTCCCGGCCACTCAGTCGGTTATCCACGTTGTTGCCGGTGATCCGATCATTACCAGTACCGCTCGTGACATTTTCGATATTGAGCAGAACATCCCCTTCCGCGTCTCCGCCCTTGCCGGTACCAGTTTCGAGATCAATCTCGATAGCCGTTCTATGGCTAAAATAGGAAGCTAAGTCTATGCCCGGTCCGCCATCGAGGATGTCCGCACCGCCGCGACCTTGCAGCACGTCATTGCCGCCACCGCCATTGATCCTCTGGCTGACGTCTCCATGAGGAGCAGGAAGGTATTGATTGCTGGAACTGCCGTTTATGATCTCTACGGGGACCGGATCATTGGCACTGCTTGCCGCCGCGCTGACGGTTGCTGCGCTGACGGTTTCCTCGGTGCCATTGCCGTCGATGTAGCGCACCTCAACCTGCAAGCGCTGGCCTGCATCGTCTGCACCCAGGGTGTAGGTTTGCTCGGTGGCGTTTTCAATGTCGGCAAAGGTGCCATCGGTGCCGGTGCGCTGCCACTGGTAGGTGAAGCTGTTCGCATTGGGCAGACCATCGGTGTCCCGCAGCGCCGAACTATCCACGCTCAGCGTCTGACCCTGCCGCACCGTGCCATCAATGCGCACCCCGCCGGTGGGGGCGTTGTTAGCATTGGTCACCGCAGCCGTCGCATCCGAGGTCACGGATTCCGCCGTACCCTGGCCATCAGTGTAGCTGACCTCAACCTGCACGGTCCGGCCGACATCCGCATTGCCCAGCGTGTAGGTCCGGCTGGCCGCATAGGCGATATCATCAAAGCCACCCTGGCCGTCGCTGCGCTGCCACTGGTAGCTCAGGGCCCCAAGACCATCCGCATCACCAAGCGTGCCGGTCTGTGCTATCAGCGTCTCACCTTTGGTCACCGTGCCGCTGATCCGCACCACGCCGGTGGCATTGGTCACCGCCGCCGTGGCCGCCGAGGTCAGGGTTTCATCCGTACCCTGGCCATCGGTGTAGCTGACCTGAACCCGCAGGGTCTGGCCCGAATCCGCATCAATCAGGGTGTAGCTCTGATCTGTAGCGTTCGGGATATCCTCAAAGCCGCCACTGTCCGTGCTGCGCTGCCACTGGTAGCTGAACGCGCCCAGACCATCATTATCGCCAAGCGTGCCAGTCTCCGCCGTCAGCGTCTCGCCCTCACGCACCGTACCGCTGATCGTCACCTCGCCCGTGGGCGCGGTATTGACTTTGACTTCGACATTATCGCGGGTCAGATCATCCAGGGAAACACCCAAAACGGTCAGAATCTCCGTATCCGAAAGCTCGATCTGCAGATCGCCTTCGCTGGTCTCAGTGGCTGCGTTCCGTACCGCCTCAAAGTTAGCAAACAGACCGACCTTAAAGACCAGCAGGTCGTTGTCGGCATCAAAGTCGGTGATGGTATCCGACCCGCCACCGGGGGCGATGACAAATGTATCATCGCCCATATCGCCTTCCAGGGTGTCGTTGCCCGCCATACCCTCCAGGATGTCATCACCACCAGAGCCATCCAGCACGTTATTCCCATTGTTGCCGGTGAGCGTGTCATCATGCTCACTGCCCAAGAGATTCTCGATATTGGTGAGGGTGTCCCCAGCCGCTTCCCCTGCCGTGCCTGAACCGGTTGCAAGACTGACCGCTATACCCGCTTGGGCAAATGCATAGAGCGCCGTGTCAACACCCGCCCCGCCATCCAGCACATCCGCACCTGCACCACCATCAAGCAGGTCATTGCCTGTGCCGCCGTTCAGCGTATCCGCACCTGCCCCTGCGACCAGCACATCATCGCCCCCATCGCCGGAGAGGCGATCATTGCCTGTGCCGCCGTTCAGCATATCCGCACCTGCCCCTGCGAACAGCGTATCATCGCCCCCCTCGCCGGAGAGGCGGTCATTGCCGCCAAAGCTGATCAGCCAATTGGCCCCATCATTACCGAAAAAAATGTCATCGTGGCCGCTGCCATGGAGGTTCTCGATACCGGTGAGGGTATCGCCAGCGGCCTCCCCCTGCATGCCTGCACCGGTTTTCAGGTTGACGGTGACCGCCCCCGCGACACCGATATAGACGGCCGTATCCACACCGTCGCCCCCAACCAGACTGTCCGCGCCTGGCCCGCCGATCAGGGTATCTGCACCCGCCCCGCCGTCCAGCGTATCACCGCCGCCACCGCCGCGAAGGCTGTCATCACCTAACCCGCCAGCCAGCGCATCATCACCCGCGCCGCCGCCCAGCGTGTCCGCGCCCGCACCGCCTCCAAGAGTGTCGTCTCCACCAAAGCCGGTCAGGCGATTGGCCCCATCATTACCGAAAAAAATGTCATCGTGGCCGCTGCCATGGAGGTTCTCGATACCGGTGAGGGTATCGCCAGCGGCCTCCCCCTGTGTGCCTGCACCGGTTTTCAGGTTGACGGTGACCGCCCCCGCGGCACCCGAATAGAGGGCCGTATCCACACCGTCGCCCCCCACCAGACTGTCCGCGCCTGACCCGCCGATCAGCTCATCATCACCTGCCCCACCGTCCAGCTCATCATCGCCTGCCCCACCGTCCAGCTCATCATCACCTGCCCCACCGTCCAGATCATCATCGCCTGCCCCACCGTCCAGATCATCATCGCCTGCCCCACCGTCCAGATCATCATCGCCTGCCCCACCGTCCAGATCATCATCGCCTGCCCCGCCGTCCAGATCATCATCGCCTGCCCCGCCGTCCAGATCATCATCGCCCCCTTCGCCACTCAGCCAGTTAGCTCCATTGTTGCCATGGAGCGTGTCCGCGTGGTCGCTGCCACCGAGGTTCTCAATACCGATGAGGGTGTCCCCAGCGGCATCCCCTGCCGTGCCTGAACCGGTGGCAAGACTGACCGCCACGCCCGCAGTGGCACCGGCGTAGACGGCCGTATCCACACCCGAACCACCGTCCAGGGTATCCTCATCCGCCCCGCCGTACAGGGCATCGTCGCCCGCCCCGCCGACAAGCCGGTTGGCCCCCGCGTTGCCGAAGAGCCTGTCACCGTGGTCACTGCCAACAAGGTTCTCGATACCGGTGAGGGTGTCCCCAGCGGCATCCCCTGCCGTGCCTGAACCGGTTGCAAGACTGACCGCTACACCCGCATGAGCAAATGCATAGAGCGCTGTGTCAACACCTGCCCCGCCATCCAGCACATCCGCACCCGCACCACCATCAAGCAGGTCACTGCCTGTGCCGCCGTCCAGCGTATCCGCACCTGCCCCTGCGGACAGCACATCATCGCCCCTCTCGCCGGAGAGGCGGTCATTGCCTGTGCCGCCGTCCAGCATATCCGCACCTGCCCCTGCGGACAGCACATCATCGCCCCCCTCGCCGGAGAGGCGGTCATTGCCGTCAAAGCCCATCAGCCGATTGGCTCCATCACTACCGAAAAGAATATCATCGTGGTCGCTGCCAACGAGGTTCTCGATACCGGTGAGGGTGTCCCCGGCGGCATCCCCTGTCGTGCCTGAACCGACTGCAAGACTGACCGCCACGGCCTCTGATGACCCCACATAGTTGGCTGTATCCACACCCGCGCCACCGTTCAGGGTATCCGCACCCGGCCCGCCGTACAGGGCATCGTCGCCCGCACCACTATCAAGCAGGTCATTGCCACTACGGCCGTTGAGGATGTCATCACCGCCAGAGCCATTCAGTACGTTATCCCCATTGTTGCCGGTGAGCCTGTCATCATGCTCACTGCCCCAGAGATTCTCAATATTGGTGAGGCGGTCACCAGCCGCTTCCCCTTCCCTGCCTCTACCGCTTGCAAGACTGACCACTACACCCGCTTGGGCAAATTTATAGCGCACCGTGTCAACACCCTCGCCGCCATCCAGCACATCCGCGCCCGCACCGCCATCAAGGATGTCATTACCTGCGCCGCCATTGAGTGTGTCATTACCACCCAGGCCGCGCAGCAGATCATTGCCGTCAAGACCTCTTAACTCATCCGGTCCTGCGGTGCCGGTCCCCTGATCACTGTCATTGTTGTTCTGAGCCACCTGAGGAGCTGGGGGGAGCGGTGCTATGCCGGAGGACCCCCCATGCTGGGCACCGCCATTGCTGTTCTGGCTGCTTGAGTCCGGGAGAGGGATATCGGTATCCAGTGTAGTCACCGCCTCAGCGGTCAGCGCCGCCAGGGTGGTATTTTCCAGAGTCAGGGTCTCGGTGGCCGACAGGCGGATCGCCAGATCACCCTCCGCAGTCTCACGCGCTGCCGCCTGCACCGCCTCCAGGTTCGCAAACAGGCCGCCCGCAAAGACCAGCCGGTCCGTGCCGATGCCAAAGTCGGTGATGGTGTCCGACCCGCCACCCGGGGAGGTGACAAACGTATCATTGCCCTCGCCGCCATCGAGGGTGTCATTGCCCCCACCGCCGCTCAGGGTGTCGTTGCCCGCATTGCCGCTCAGCCTGTTGGCCCCGGCGTCGCCGATGAGTAAGTCATTGTGACGACTGCCAAACAGATTCTCGATACTGTTGAGGGTATCTCCGGCGGCCTCTCCCTGAGTGCCTGCACCGGTTTTCAGGTTGACGGTGACCGCCCCCGCGACACCGGTATAAACGGCCGTATCCGCACCTTGGCCGCCTTCCAGCCTGTCCGCCCCTACACCGCCGTCCAGCGTATCATCGCCGCCACCGCCGCGAAGGCTGTCGTTGCCCGCATTGCCGCTCAGCCGGTTGACTCCAGCGTCACCGATGAGTAAGTCATTGTGACGACTGCCAAACAGATTCTCGATACTGTTGAGGGTATCCCCAGCAGCCTCTCCCTGAGTGCCTGCACCGGTTTTCAGGTTGACGGTGACCGCTCCCGCGACACCGGTATAGACGGCCGTATCCGCACCCTGGCCGCCGATCAGCCTGTCTGCGCCTGGCCCCCCTTCCAGCCTGTCCGCCCCTACACCGCCGTCCAGCGTATCATCGCCGCCACCGCCGCGAAGGCTGTCGTTGCCCGCATTGCCGCTCAGCCGGTTGACTCCAGCATCACCGATGAGTAAGTCATTGTGACGACTGCCAAACAGATTCTCGATACTGTTGAGGGTATCCCCAGCGGCCTCTCCCTGAGTGCCTGCACCGGTTTTCAGGTTGACGGTGACCGCTCCCGCGACACCGGTATAGACGGCCGTATCCGCACCCTGGCCGCCGATCAGCCTGTCTGCGCCTGGCCCCCCTTCCAGCCTGTCCGCCCCTACACCGCCGTCCAGCGTATCATCGCCGCCACCGCCGCGAAGGCTGTCATTGCCTGTGCCACCGTTCAGCGTATCCGCACCTGCTCCTGCGACCAGCACATCATCGCCCTGATCGCCGGAGAGGTGGTCATTGCCCGTGTCGCCGTTCAGCGTATCATCGCCGCCACCGCCGGAGAGGCCGTCATTGCCTGTGCCGCCCTTAAGGGCATCATTGCCTGCCCCACCGTACAGCACATCATCGCCCCCCTCGCCGGAGAGGCGGTCATTGCCCGCACCGCCATCAAGGATGTCATTACCTGCGCCGCCATTGAGTGTGTCATTACCACCCAGGCCGCGCAGCAGATCATTGCCGTCAAGACCTCTTAACTCATCCGGTCCTGCGGTGCCGGTCCCCTGATCACTGTCATTGTTGTTCTGAGCCACCTGAGGAGCTGTGTTTAAGGGATTGCTGTTATTATCGGTCATGTGATGCCTCTACTTATTATCTACTTATAAATTATCTAAGGAGCCTCTGATTAATTACCTACGGTGTTATTGCTGCGTTAAAAATCAGCTCAAAATGCGCATTTATGACCTGTAAACTGCGTTTTTTCGCTGATTTTTGCCTTGCACTAACTGCCCCGCAAACATTAATCAGAAGCTCCCTATCTTGATTAATGCTATGGCCCGTGCTTGACAGGCCAACCACTTTTAAGCGTGTTTTGCTGCCCTGATCAGATTGAGCCTGTATTTGTCATGCCAGCCGCGTTTCAACTTGCCACGCATGGACTCTTTCGACGGCTTCATGCTGGCAAGGTTTAAGGCGATCCGACGCAGGACGGAAGGTAAAGGCTAAGATTTTCCGATCCTTGCCTTTACCTTTAACCGGCATATCTGCTGCTGTGGTGTTGTGTGACGTATCTGCAGCTAGCGGTGTCGTGTATGCGTGTGTGTGTTTTCTGGGGGGGGGGGGGGGGGGGTAGAACCTAAGCATAATAAGCATCCTGCTATTGAAATCCATTATTCTCAATATCTGCTCATTACTTGTCATTGTCTGCCACTATTTGTGACTATCTGCGACTATTTGTCATTCACCTGGCAAAAATACTATCCGGATATGTCATCCCGGGGTCAGAGCCTGTTCTGTTTGGGCCGCGGACTTACCAGAACCTGTCAGGGATGCATAGAGGGTTTTAACCCATTTTTCCCAATCCTCAGGGCAATCTCTTTCGGAACTCCAGCCTTATCATCCCAAAAACACCGCCGCCAGGTGATCAGTATTGAGTGACCTATGCCAAGATCAGAGGCAACCTCATCAGTGCCCGGACCACTTTCATCACTCAAACGAACCGCTTCTCGCTTACATGCCTCGCTATAAACCCTGTGGGGTGAAGACATACATCACTCCTCATCATCATAGTTAATTCATCGGCGGATCGTGCGGCACTGTCTTTAACTGGCATGCCTGCTGCTGTGGTGTTGTTTGACATATCTGTGGCTGGCGGTGTCTCGTGTGTGTATGGGAGGGGGTGATGCCCAAGCATAAATAACCATCCCGTTGTCGATTATCTTTGCAGCAGCACCTGTACTGATTGAACTAGTGGCATATTTTGAATGAAGATTCTGAATGCAGACTCTGAATGAGACACAATGTCTCATCGCAAAATCGAGCGGGAATTTACAGGGTATATTCGAACTAATGCAAATGATAATCGTCCTTAGTTTTTGAGAAAAAACAAACAGCATTGCCCCGGGCCTGTTCACACTGATTGAGTGGTTTCTGTTGTGACTAAAAAAGCGCCAGTTGAGGCGCGAGGAGCGTGGTTTGGTGATTCCAAATGAGCGACGAGCAACGACAAGTGGCGCTTTTTAGCCATAACCCACAACCCGAAAGGCCAGGCGCATTGTTGCGCCCAGCTTTGTTATCAGTCGCTTGTATATACTTACTATACGGCCAGGGTAATCGACTGAATGGCTTTTCGTGTGCATTTCCAGTACAAAAAATGAACAAGTGCACTCCCTCGTCGACCCGGGTCCGAAAATCATAAACTTCTGCCTATCTTCGACGCGACAGAAGCGTTCACTCGATTGCCCTGACTATACGGCTTATACGGCGCTCTTTCTGCCTCGCTGGGCACAAAAACACCCTCTAGCAGAGACTACTCAATCAGTGTTAACAGGCCCTAGCTGGAGAGTTTCCAGTTTTCATGCCAGAATCTTCACCACTTTTGAACGTGATTCTGCTCCAGGAGGCACTCATGAAAACACTCAAAACCCTGCTGTTTGTCACTTCGTTTTTGGGCTCGTTAATCGGTTGGCAATTAACGCTAGCCGCCGACGTTGGCTCTCTGGAAAGTTTGATCGTGGGCGAGCACCGCAGCGAAACAAATGTAGCCCGCAACGCTTTTCGCCATCCGGTTGAGACATTGGCATTCTTCGGCCTGCAACCAGACAGCACAGTGATTGAAATACTGCCTTCCACGGGCTGGTATACCGAAATCATTGCACCCTATGTGCGGGACAAGGGTAAGTACTACGCAGCACATTTCTCACCAAACGCAACGGCCTCCTACATGCCACCCAACCTGCGAAGATTTGAAGAGAAGATTGCAAATGATCCGGAGATGTATGGACGGATTACTGTAAGACATCTTAATCCTCCACATGAAGTCGTGATTGCACCTCCCGATAGTGCAGACATGGCACTGACTTTTCGCAATGTTCATAACTGGATCATGGCAGGTCAGGAACATGAGTTTTTCGCCGCTTTCTATGCAGCACTGAAGCCAGGCGGGGTGCTGGGTGTGGTTGAACATCGCGCATTGCCAGGCAGCGGCATGGATATCATGGAAACCAGCGGCTATGTCACGGAGGCCTATGTTAAGGAAGTGGCCGCAGCGGCTGGATTTGAGTTTGTTGACTCTTCCGAAATAAATGCCAATCCCAATGACCCAACTGTTCATCCGCGCGGTGTCTGGACTTTGCCACCAAGCTACCGATTGGGGGATGTAGATCGCGCGAAGTATTCAGCTATAGGTGAAAGTGATCGCATGACACTGAAATTCGTCAAGCCTCAAAATTAAGGAGCCTCTGATTAATTACCTATTAATTACCTATTAATTACCTATTAATTACCTATTAATTACCTATTAATTATCTGAGTTGTTATTGCTGCGTTAAAAATCCGCTCAAAATGTGCATTTATGACCTGTAAACTGCGCTTTCTCGCTGATTTTTGCCGTGCACTCACTGCCTCGCAAACATTAATCAGAGGTTACCTAAAGGTATTGTTTTCTTTATTGCTTTCTTATCGCAATTTGTAAATCCCAGTGCCGAACCTGTGCCACGACTCTGGATTCTCTCGCTGACCTTTATGGGATTGGCCGCCATTAACACGCTGATGTATTCTTGTTAGCCAGATCAGTCAGACAATGCTTTCAAAGCGCTACTGCCCAAAGGCGATTCAATATTGCTGGTGGAAGTCTGCTGGGCCTTGCCGGGTTCTGGGCACTGCGAAACTCATAATAGAACGACTCACAATAAAACAACTCGCAATAAAACGACTTACAATAAAACGAAAGCTCAACATAATCGTTAGGAGGAACCATATGAGTACTACTGTTGATTTTCATTATGACTTCGGCAGTCCTAATACCTATTACTGCCATCGCGTCATTCCCGATATAGCGGAGAGAACTGGCGCGACTTTTAATTATTTTCCAATTCTTCTCGGTGGCGTTTTCAGAGCAACGAATAACAAGTCGCCAATGGAACAATTTGCCGACGTTAAAAACAAAAAAGAGTACCAGGCGTTAGAGTCACGGCGCTTTATGAGCAAACACGGCATCACAAAATATAGGTTTAATGAAAATTTTCCCATTAACACCCTGCCACTAATGCGCGGTGCTGTGTTTTGCAGCGACAAAGACTATTACCACGAATATATCGAAACCATGTACCGGGCCATGTGGGAGCTGAATCTAAACATGGCCGAGCCTGAAGTCATTGGCACGGTACTGGCAGAAGCTGGATTGCCAGTGGATGAAATTGTGGCTGGCACTCAAGACCCGGACATAAAACAAGGTCTGATCGACAACACATCACGCTCAGTTGAACGAGGAAACTTTGGTTCTCCAACGTTTTTTATTGGTGATGAGATGTATTTTGGCAAGGACCGTTTGCGCGAAGTAGAAGAAGAAATTATTGCTCAACAGGTTTAAGGAACCTCTGATTAATTACCTACCTTGTGATTGCTGCGTTAAAAATCAGCTCAAAATGCGCATTTATGACCTGTAAACTGCGCTTTTTCGCTGATTTTTGCCTTACACTAACTGCCTCGCAAACATTAATCAGAGGCTCCTTAATTATTCAGCGTTAGTTATTCAGCGCGATCAAAATATCTGACAAGCTGTATCGCCTCACGAAAAGAGTCTGGCTGAATCACCATCTCGATTCTGAGGCGTTGGCCATTGTTTTCGAGGGTATAGGTCTCGATGGTGAATCCACCATCTCTCGGCCTGGCTTCCACCACTAAGCTACCACCTTCGATCAACCCTGAAGACCAATCTTCTCCGCCTTCCGTATAGAAAGAATTTGCAGACACCCGTCGACGCCTGCCATCCGTGTGGAATACTCGCAAATAGTCATCTTCATAGGTAAAGCGAAATTCCGGCTCATTGAACGCAATGACCAACACATCATCGTAGGAGATGCGATCATAAAGCTCGTGCTCAGGCGGACCCCCACGGTAAAAATCTTCTTTGCGATTAAAGAAGCCACGGCCGCCATCACCGCCACCGGCCTCAATAGCTTCTTCTACCTGATCGTCAGTATTGTCGCTGAGCTCATCATTGATTAACCAGCGCCCGATGAGCCTGTTGCCAAAGTCTGCTGGCTGGGCGAATCCCTGCACTGCCGCAAAATAACAGAGCAGTGTGCATACCATTTTGAGCTGTTTATGCATAAACGCGGGTTATTAAAATCGCCACTCTGGTCAAGCCGGACGCTGAAAAAAGACACCACACTGCTTGATACTCAGCTTGGCTGAAATTACCAACAATACAAATAAGAGCAGATAATAAAGCGGAAATGCCGCAAGGGAATCCACAAATACCAATTCATTAACAACCTCGACGGGTGTATCCGGGCTGGCGGTTTCTCTAAGCGATGCCACCAACACGGTGTAGAACAAACTTGCGGCTCCTAAACCCAAATTAAGCGCCAGGCCCTTGAAGCTCAACACGGTTGCTCGAATATCCGATTTCACTTCACGATTTATGTAATAGCTGGTCTGAAACTGCACCATACCCATCATGGCAAAAGCACCAATGGCAAACAGTACACCATAGACAGGGACAGCAAAACTTATTCCTACCAGCCCTGCTGTCAAAATTGAAGAAAGCACCGCAAAATTGAAAATTGGAGAATGGTTGCCAACCAAATAGCGAGAAAATTTAGCATTCACAATACCAACCAGCGACATGCCCGCACCCACAAAACCAAACCAGGAAACCGGTATATCTATAATGCGATAGTACTCACTGGCAAGCACAGCGAATTGTCTGCCGACGGAATCCAGAGCGAGTGCTGCGAGTATTACAAATAAAACAAAGCGATGATTGAAGGTCCAGCATGCTGCACTGATAACTTGCCTGAAAGGCTCAACAAAAGAGGTGTTGTCTGAACTGTCAGACTTAACTGTGTCATCAAGCTCATACAGGCCAAGCGTTGTAATCAGCACACAACAAGCCGTACAAAAAGTGAATATGACGGGCAGACGAATGACGAAGTTTTCAGATAACAGCCACTGAGGATTGATCCAGGACAACAATTGGTTAACAACAGTTGGATCATACGCGAACGCACCGGTGATCATAGTAATGAAAAAACCAACAGAAACAACGGATGTGGTTCGCTCTAACAATTGTGCCCACTCACCCTCCCGCCC
Source organism: uncultured Pseudohongiella sp. (assembly GCA_965198435.1). GTDB lineage: Bacteria > Pseudomonadota > Gammaproteobacteria > Pseudomonadales > Pseudohongiellaceae > UBA9145. The sequence continues at coordinate 2,998,620 of OZ240664.1, forward strand.
CAGTTTTTTTAATGAATCGTATGCCAGGGCTTCATCAGCACCGCTGGCCGCTGCTTCTGACAGCCCGGAGCAAATCCGGTTTCCCAGGAACATAAGAAACAACAAATTAGAACTACCGATAGGTGCAAGCATAATCAGCGCCATCTCGATAACCATAAGAACAGCGGCATACACCAGAAGTTGCTTCCGACCAACGATGTCAGCCATGGCGCCTGAGGGCACTTCGGCTACCACAATGCTTACAGCCCAAACGCTATTTAATATCGCAAACTGTTCAAGAGTCAGACCGTAGTCGAGAAACAGAATTGTAAAAACAGGGTAATAGAAACGGGATGTATACAACAACCGAAACAGAGTGAATCGGCGGACATTACCTTCTAACTTTTTTTGGATAGCATCCTGGCTCATAGCCGGAGTAAAACCTGTTTTAACTTAAGGAGCCTCTGATTAATGTTTGCGAGGCAGTTAGTGCAAGGCAAAAATCAGCGAAAAAGCGCAGTTTATAGGGCATAAATGCGCATTTTGAGCTGATTTTTAACGCAGCAATAACAACGTAGGTAATTAATCAGAGGTCCCTTAATCAAACCAGCTATGAGCATAGTCAGGTCAACTCGCCTTTTTATTTTTATTTGCCACAATTTCAATAAGAGCTGCACATATCCCACTACATGCTCCTGTAACACCGTATACCATTCCGGCCTCTGCGATCGCCATGCCATTCGCTAAGACGGAATAAGTAGTCGCAGAATATGCGCTAATCAGCCCGATCAGCACGCCGACATGACCATAAATCATACCTTTCCTATTAGCCATGGCCGCAATCATTATCTGCTTATCGATTTCCAGTACATCAATTTCCAGTGCAGCGCTTTCAATATCGAATACTGCGTCCAATGCCTTGCTGGATTCCAGCGAACAGGCTCCAGTATTTTCTATGCGCTGCACCGCACGCAAACTCAGTCCACGCGGCTGCCAGCTCCTCCTGAGACCAGGCTCGTTGCGCACGCAATAACTTTACCAGTTCGCCATTAATTGTCATATTCATACCTTGCCGCTTCGTCCATACCTTGCTCATTCGATCAACTCATACATAAATGAGCCTTAATATTCTGCCAGGAGCGATTTCTGTGTTATGACATTTATACGTCAGCGGTATGACAAATAGCCGTCATGGTTGCTCTGAAGTACCCTGAACCCAGAATGAGAATGAGCAATTCAACTTAAGCAGCTAGTCCTCGACGCCATTCAGCTATGGCTCGTCCAATTTCGTCAGGGGAATCTTCCTGTAGAAAATGGTTGCCTTCCACTGTTACTTCTTGCTGATTCGGCCAGGCTCGACAGAATTCGCGCTGCGGCCCAATGAGGATTGCTCCCGGTTCGGCATTGATAAATAACTTCGGAACCTCAGACTGAGACAACCAATCGGCGTAAGCCTGGGCAATTGCAACCACATCAGCCGGCTCGCCCTCAATTGGTATCTGCCGAGGCCAGGTTAAAGCAGGTCGCCGCTCTTCGCCGGCGTTGACAAATGGTCTGCGATATACGCTCATTTCTTCTTCGCTGAGGTCACGCAGGATAGAACCAGGCAGCACACGCTCCACAAACACGTTCTTTTCCAAAACCATTTCTTCGCCTGCCGGAGAACGGAATCCCTGAAACACGCCACGGGCCGCTTCAGGCCACTCTTCCCAGGTCACCGGCCGCACGATGCCTTCCATATACGCAATTCCCATGACTGCATCGCGATGACGATTGGCCCAATCGAAACCCAAGGCGGACCCCCAATCATGAATTACCCAGGTTACGTTTTTACTCACACCGAGGGCATCAAGCGCTGCATCAAGATACTCACGATGTTCTGAAAAGGTGTATCGATCCGGGCCAGAGCCATCAAGCTTCTCCGAATCTCCCATGCCAATCAGGTCAATTGCGATGCATCGACCCTGATCCTGCAGGTAAGGCATGATATTACGCCACAGGTATGAAGAAGTTGGATTGCCATGTTGGAAAACAATCGGGTCTCCCTCACCCATTTCCACATAGGCCATTTTTTTACCATTCACTTCGACCAATTGTTTGGGATATTCCTCGGCGCTGATCATAGTTTTCTCCTCGAATAAAGAACAGGCAGCATAGCGGTCTTCAAATTCTAATTCAATTTGATCGATTAGTTTGAAATCGGGCACAGATTCACAGAAATCTCCGGCAGTAAGGAGCAACATAACGCCGCAGTGTAACCAGCGCCCGGGGAGGGCAGCGTGCGAAGGTCATGGATCGCCCACCCAATGGAACATTGAAGCGCTATGCTGCTTATTGCTTCCTTCGAAGAGCCTGCCTATTGGGTTCGGTGTCTTTTTTAGGGAGCCTCTGATTAATGTTTGCGAGGCAGTTAGTGCAAGGCAAAAATCAGCGAAAAAGCGCAGTTTATAGGCCATAAATGCGCATTTTGAGCGGATTTTTAACGCAGCAATAACAACGTAGGGAATTAATCAGAGGTTCCTTAGATTGAAAAGAACGTATTGCCTGCTCACTCCGAAAGCCATCTGCTGCACAGGAATGTGCAGGAGCGGCCTCGGCCCGGCTGTGTTGCAGAATTCTGATCCCGTCCAGCCCCCACTCATAGATTGGGCCATTCGACTGCTCAGGAAGCCAGGCTTCCAACATCGCTTGCCTCACCCCCAGCCTCAGCCCTGGGCGCGCCAGTCGTTTCGCTGCCAATACTGTCTGGTCAAGCCTTAGCATCGTGCAAATGCTGACGTTGGTAGATCTGAAATTGAACAAACTCCAACTAATCGCTATCCTCCACTTGTGCATTGCACACAGTCAGACAAGAGAAACGGAGGATTTATCGAATGACCATGCAAAATACACCTCTGCTGATGTCCAGAATTCTCGGCCGGGGCGCTGTCCTCGACCCTGATGTCGAGGTTGTCACTGCACAAGCAGATGGCACACATCGCCAGACCTTAAAGCAAACCTGGGAACGCGCACAGAAGCTGGCAAACGCATTAAACGGCCAGGGTATTCAGACAGGCGATCGAATCGCCAGCTTTATGTGGAATAACTATCGGCATCTGGAACTTTATCAGGGCGTCCCCAGCATGGGTTCAGTATTGCATACGCTTAATATTCGACTTTCACCGGCTGATCTCGAATACATAATTAACCACGCCGGCGATCGTATTATTTTTGCCGATGAAGACTTGCTGCCGTTGCTTGAACCGTTATGGGGCAAAATCCCTTGCGTGGAATTACTGGTTATTTGTCGCCACGGTGAAGGTGGCGAAAGCAGCTTTGAAAATCAAATCGACTACGAAGATTTTATTGCAGGTCATGAGCCTTTCTATGACTGGCCTGATATTCCCGAAACCGCACCTATGGGTCTTTGCTATACCTCCGGAACCACAGGTAACCCTAAAGGTGTGATGTACACCAATCGCTCCACTTACCTACACACCTTGACTGAGTCGTTGGTAGATTCGATTGGTCTTTCATCATTAGATTCCTTGTTGGGTATTGTTCCAATGTTTCATGCCATGGGTTGGGGCCTGCCATTTGCCGCCTCGATGCTTGGCACCAAGCAAGTGATGCCTCACCGTTTTATGACACCGGATTCATTCTTGAATTTGATTGAAAAAGAAGAGGTCACCATCTCGGCTGGTGTACCAACCATCTGGCAAGGCGTACGTGCCGCGCTGCAAGCAGAGCCCCAAAAATATGATTTATCCAAACTCACCCGTTGCACCTGCGGCGGCTCTGCTCCACCAGTAGAGATGTTGCGCTGGTATTGGGAAACCTATGAAATTGAGATGCTGCAAGGTTGGGGTATGACCGAAACTAATCCTCTTGGCACTTTATCTCGCAAGTTGGCGAAACGCTCACATCTTGGCAGTTCAGCTGATCAGCAGTTTGAGAACATCGCCAAAGCCGGATTAGCTATGCCTGGGCTCGACATAGAAATTTTCGACGAAGAGTGGAATCCACTGCCTCACAATGGCGAGTCAGTAGGTGAGCTTTGTATCCGTGGGCCATGGATTGCATCAGAATATTACAACGATCCCCAGCCTGAAAAATTTCACGATGGCTGGTTAGTCACTGGAGATGTCGCAAAGATAGATTCAGAGCAATATGTGATCATCTGCGACCGCTCCAAAGATATGATTAAGTCAGGCGGTGAATGGATCTCTTCAGTTGATTTGGAGAATCATATCGTTGCATTACCTGAAATTGCACAAGCTGCAGTAGTTGCACAAGCTCATCCGAAATGGGATGAGAGACCAGTGGCCGTTGTGGTAATGGCAGAAGGTCAGGAGCTTGATCAGGCTGCTGTCATTGAACACTGCAGCAAGATCTTTGCGAAATGGCAGCTACCTGATGAGATCATTGCCGTGGATTCCATGCCAATCGGACCTACAGGCAAGATTGAAAAGAAAACTATCCGTGCGAATTTTGAGAAGGATGGCTATAAGCTGCCGGACCTGCGGTAGCAGCGTGTTCAAACTAAAAAGGGGCCATATGGCTCCCTTTTTTTGCGCAATTTTTGTGCGCAGACATTTATGAAAATGTTACTGACCAGGATCAGTGGGCGCGTAATCTGCTCCTTCAACCTCTGCAGTTCGCGCTCCAGCTAAAATCCCTGGCAACGCATAGTTACCCTCGTGACAAGCATATTCGAACATCTGTTCATCACTACGAATCATCGGCAACTCTCCGCTCCAGGCATGAGAATAGTTTTCGTCATCTTCTACAGTAAACTGATAAAGAATTGAATCCGCAGAGATTCGAGTAAAACGCTCAGTGACTTTCATTGTTTGCGAGCCATAGAACCGATGATCCAACGAAGAGCGCAAACTTTGCTGCGGGTGGAAATCTGTTGTCACTACTACCAGCGTATCGTCTTCATAGTAGCCAATGGAATCTCCCATCCATTTGTCTTGAGGCGGATCTTGAAACTTGCTTTCCAGACGCACTATCCGAACATCGTGATTCATCTCTGCCATTAACATGACATGGTTTTCAGTCTGTACTATTTGAGTCATGTTGTTATAAAGAACCGGCAACTTAGGTGGTCCTCCAGTGGAGCCAAACCCCACAACACAGCGCTCTCCCAAAGGACGAACTTCAGGACCATCATAGGAATTGCGCTGGCGCATGGCGGCTGCAAAGTTCTCTTTGCCCTGCTCGCTGTAAGGTAACTGGCCATCTGGCGGATCGACCAGGATTGAAGTGCGGATTTCTCCATTCACCACTGCAAGTCGCGATCCGGGATCCATCCAGAATGTATTGTAGCCACCTACATTCTGTCCAGCTTCCGGTGCCTCGCGATCCGGGTCACTGGGACTATTGCTGGACGCATAAAAAATCTGTTCTGCCATCTGCTCAATACGCAGCGCCTCTTCTTCAGTGATGGTCAACTTACCTTCGAACCTTTCCGCCCGCGTCAGATTGGTTTGCGTTGCGATGGACCAGATTCCCTGCAAATCCGGCGCACCAAACTCTGTTCGCTGGGGAATGTATCCACTATCAGCGGCATGCAGCATCGCTGCTGCAGATAGCAGTGCAACACTGCTGAGAATTTTAGTCTTCACGATCAGGTCCTTTACAGAAAGCTGTTTTGAGAATTATGGCATCTCCGGGTATGTGTACGCTACCAACGAATGGATTCAACAGAAAGCTTGAATAGTGCAAATACGGGCATGTACCGTATACGGTCGTATATATGTATATATTATGTATATATTATGTATATATATAGAAGCCTGATATTGTGAAATCAATAATCCGTACACGGCAAAGACGCCAGCGCTTAATTGTTGGTAGACTTGCCCACTGGCTGTAGTAAAGGACAACGCCGTAACATGGATAATAATCATCGAAATATTGCGGGAATTCTCTTCATTGGAGGCATTCTATTCGTTGATGGCATTGTTTTAGTAGAAAACAACAGCACCCCTGAAGGCATGGTCTGGATAGAATCATGCGCGTTCACCATGGGGTCAGACCAGGGTCTAGCTGACGAAAAACCCACCCGCAGCGTTGAGTTATCCGGTTTCTGGATCGATACCCACGAAGTTACGAATTCAGATTTCGCTGCCTTTGTTGATGAGACTGATTACATAACTGAAGCCGAAAGTTACGGCAATTCACTGGTTTTTTCTCAGGCCACCGCCAACTCCATCAAAGATTTGGTCCCATTAAGCTGGTGGAATCTGATTGGTGATGCCAATTGGAAGCAGCCCGCAGGGCCAGACGACAACATCGAATACAAACAGGATCATCCAGTCGTGCAAGTCAGCTACGCCGACGCTCTGGCCTATTGCAACTGGCAGGACAAAACCCTTCCTACCGAGGCCCAATTTGAATTTGCTGCCCGTGGCGGCAAAGAAGGCAACATTTATAGCTGGGGAAATCAACCAGTTACTCACGAACGCGCTCATACCAATCACTGGCAAGGTGAGTTTCCCATTCACAACAATAACCATGATGGATATGAATCAACTGCCCCCGTTGGCAGCTTCCCTGCAAACGACTACGGACTTTATGATATTTCAGGCAATGTTTGGGAATGGGTTTCCGATTGGTATCATCCACGCTCTTATGAACTGGTGGGCAATGTTAATCCCAGGGGAGTGAGCAAGGCGGACAGCTTCGATCCCAATGAACCGGGATTAGCTAAACGTAGCATCCGAGGAGGATCATTTCTTTGCAGTGAGAATTACTGCAGTAGTTTTCGCGTCAGTGCCCGTATGCCAGCGGACCCGGAAACTGCTACTAACCATACAGGGTTTCGCTGTGTAAAACCCAACCGCACAAATAGCCTCACTGATGTCTGGCTGGATTAAAATCGAGCAAATTCTGCCTTAAATCTCACGAGCAATGAGCAGCTTCATAATCTCATTGCTACCGCCATAAATTTTCTGCACTCGACTATCGGCAAACATCTTGGCAATCGGATATTCCATCATATAGCCATAGCCACCAAAGAATTGCAGGCAAACATCGACGATTTCACACTGCTTTTGCGCGGTCCACCATTTCGCCATGGAAGCAGTAGCCGTATCCAACTTTCCATCCAATAATTTCATAGCGCAGTCATCAACAAAGGTTCGAGCAATACGCGCTTCTGTCAGGCATTCTGCCAGGCGGAATTGAGTGTTCTGAAAATCCAATATCCGCTTGCCAAATGCCTTACGCTCTTTCACATAGTCTGAAGTAATTCGCAATGCCGTTTCCATTGCAGCGCAAGCACCTACTGCAATGATCAATCGCTCTTGCGGCAGTTGCTGCATTAACTGCATGAAACCGTTGCCTTCAATCGTGCCTAATAAAAATGATGTTGGAATCCGCACATCGTCGAAAAACAATTCAGCGGTATCCTGCGCTTTCAAGCCAAGCTTCTCTAAATTTCTACCTCGCTTAAATCCAGTGGTATCTCCTTCGCCACCTACTTCAACCATGATGAGAGAAATGCCTTTGGCTTTCTCATTGGGATCAGTTTTAGCAACCACACAAACCAGGTCCGCCGTCATGCCATTGGTAATAAAAGTCTTCTGACCATTAATGACATACTCATCACCGTCTTTCACTGCAGTAGTCGCGACAGCCTGCAAATCTGATCCGGTACCGGGTTCAGACATTGCAATCGCAGCCACTAATTCACCTGTCGACATCTTTGGCAGCCACCGTTGTTTTTGCTCTTCAGTACCGTAAGCATCAATATAGTGAGCGACAATGCCTGAATGAACACTGTTGCCAAACCCTGTGACATTGGCTTTGTTCAGCTCTTCGATGAGCACCATCTCATGCCGGAAGTCACCGCCACCTCCACCCCATTGATCAGAAATGGAAGCCAGGAGAATTCCCGCCTCACCTGCCTTATTCCAGGCATCGCGGTCTACATACCCTTGCTTATCCCATTTACTGGCATTTGGAGCGAATTCACGTTCGACAAATTTGCGTACTGCATCCCGTAGAATGAGCAGCTCCTCATTCATCCACGGTGATTGATAGTTATCCAACAGAGACATAGGGTTTCACCTACAAAAGGTTAGCTGGAGATTTCATTCATGCGCTCAATGATCATGGCATTAGCGGTTCCGCCACCTTCACAAATGGCCAGCAATCCATATTTCTTTTCCTGACGTTCTAATTCATGCACTAAGGTTGTCATTAGCTTTGCGCCAGTTCCACCTAAGGGATGGCCCAGCGCCTGCGCACCGCCGTTGACGTTAAGCTTGTCCATATCTGCACCCACAGCCTTGGCCCAGGCCAGCGGAACCGAACCAAACGCTTCATTCACTTCATACAAATCGATGTCGTCGATTGACAGACCTGCTTTCTCCAGCACTTTTTCCGTAGCCGGGATTGGCCCTTCCAGCATGATAACCGGATCAGAACCAACCACTGCCAAAGAATGAATCTTAGCACGCACGGGCAAATCAAATTTTCTTACTGCGTCTTCATTAGCTACCATAATGGCAGCTGACCCATCGGAAATCTGACTCGCAGTGCCGGCCGTTATCAACCCATCTTCACGCAACGGATTTAAACCTTGCAACCCTTCGAGAGTTGCTTCGAAGCGAATACCCTCATCGATTTTGTGGATGTCTTCACTGCCATCTTCTAATTTAATTGGGACTGCAACAACTTCCTTTTCGAAATAGCCATTTTTAGTCGCGGCTGCTGCTCGCTCATGACTAAGTAACCCAAACGCATCGAGGTCTTCACGGGTAATTTCATACTTTTCCGCCAATAACTCTGCACCATCGAACTGGCTGAACTGAATACCTGGATATTGCACCTCCAGACGCTCGCCTTTAGGTTTGCCACGACCTTTTTCCAGACCATCGCGGACATTAGAACCGATTTCAACTGTGCTCATCGCTTCCACACCACCTGCGATAACCACGTCCTGAGTACCAGACATGACTGCTTGTGCCGCAAACTGGATAGCCTGCAGGGAAGAGCCGCATTGACGATCAACCGTGGTGCCCGGAACTTCCAGAGCTAACTTTGAAGACATGGATACACCCCGGCCCAGGTTGCCAGCCTGAGCACCAATCTGCATTACAACACCAAAGATAACGTCATCCACTTTGTCAGTTGGAATACCGGTTCTATCAACCAATTCGTCGACCACCATTGCACCCATATCCACAGGATGGATATTACTGAGTCGACCATTTTTTCTGCCAGTTGCTGTACGAACTGCACCAACAATATATGCGTCAGCCATGTTTAATTCCTCTGTCTGCTTTATCTAATTCGAAAACTAATATCCTTATTATGCCAATATGCCAAAGTAAGAGTTTTGTGAGTCTTTGATCAATCATCAATCAGCAAGTGACCAAATAAACTGTTGAAACTATCTAAGGAACCTCTGATTAATTACCTACTTAATTACCTACGTTGTTATTGCTGCGTTAAAAATCCGCTCAAAATGCGCATTTATGACCTATAAACTGCACTTTTTCGCTGATTTTTGCCTTGCACTAAAACTGCCTCGCAAACATTAATCAGAGGCTCCCTAAATCGCTCTAAATAGCTGGCATGCGTATTCCGGCATCCAGGCGAATCGTTTCCCCATTGAGATAGGAGCAACGCACAATATGAGCCACCTCTTCCGCGAACTCGTCCGGATTGCCTAAACGCTTAGGAAATTGCGTGATCGCAATTAACGGTTCTTTTACTTCGTCAGGAGCTTTCGCCAAAAGAGGCGTTTCAAAAACACCCGGGGCAACGGTCATGATTCGAATGCCTCGCTTGGCCAGATCTCTCGCGATGGGAAGTGTCATAGCCACGATGCCACCTTTACTGGCCGCATAACCAGCTTGACCCGTTTGCCCGTCAAATGCTGCGATTGAAGCCACATTAATGATTACACCACGCTCCTGGTCTGCGGTTTGCGGCTCGTTTACCTGCATCACTTCTGCACATAGCCGCAACACATTGAATGTTCCAATCAAATTTACCCGGACGATATGCTCAAACCTGGCCAAAGGCATGGGACCGTCTTTGCCGACCGTGCGTGCCGCGCCGCCGATACCGGCGGAATTGACGTTGATGTGAATGGTGCCGAATTGCTCTTGTGCTTTGTTAACCGCTTCAGAAACGGCCACTTCGTCACTGACATCGCCACTGTGCCAGGCAGCAGCATCCCCAAACTCAGATGCTGCTTGTTCTGCGGCCTCGGCATTGAGATCGAAGAGAAAAACCTTCGCTCCGGAATTCACAAAATTTCTCGCTGTCGCGAGCCCCAAACCCGAAGCGCCGCCAGTAATAAAGGCGGTTTTATCCTGTAAATCCATACTGCGTATTGCCCCCCAGAGCAGTGAGTCTTAAAAACTGCCACGAAGGAATAATAATCCATAGCCCGATAAAAGGAAAACCAGGCGCAGAGCAGCGACAGTAGAGCCTGAAGCAATCCCAATGCAGCTCCGGAAACTCACAAAGCAGACGTCGTGAAAGGTGTATTTTGGCAGTCACTTCCAATATGATGCCTCAGCTATGACTGAAACCAGTGAAAACCCCAAGAGATCAGGTCCACTCAAGAGTATTCGCGTGGTGGAAATGGCCGGAATCGGTCCGGGACCTTTTGCTGCCATGATGCTTTCTGACATGGGTGCCGAGGTCATCAGACTCGATCGCCTGAGCCATCAGGGCGCGGGGCATCGCGCCAATGTATTGAATCGAGGTCGCAAGTCGATTGCGCTGGATCTGAAAAACCCGAAAGGGGTCGCAACAGCACAACGGCTCATTGATCAAGCCGATGTGGTAATCGAGGGATTCCGACCTGGCGTGATGGAGCGATTAGGTCTGGGGCCGGAAGACTGCCTGCAACGCAACCCAGGACTGGTGTTTGGCCGCATGACCGGCTGGGGACAAACAGGCCCGTTATCCAGCGCTGCCGGACATGACATCAATTACATCTCAATCGGAGGCGCACTCGGTGCCATGGGCTATGCGGACCGACCCCCTGCTCCGCCATTAAATCTTGTCGGCGATTTCGGTGGTGGTGCCATGTATCTGATTGCAGGTATTCTTGCTGCCTTAGTTGAGCGCAGCGCTTCTGGTAAAGGACAGGTAGTGGATGCCGCCATGACCGACGGTACTGCCAGCCTGCTTTCCCCTTTCTACGGCTTAATGGCAATGGGTATGTGGACCACCGACCGATTCAGCAATCGATTGGATGGTGGTGCGTTTTACTACGGCAGTTATGAATGCGCCGATGGCAAATACATTTCCATCGGGTCTTTAGAGCCACAGTTCTATGCGCTGCTGCTGGAGAAAACTGGCATAACGAATCCGGAGTTTGAAAACCAGCTTGACGAGGAGGCCTGGTCGCGCAAACGCAGGATTCTTGAGGAAGTATTCCGCAGCAAGACACAAGCACAGTGGTGTGAAGTGATGGAAGGCACTGATGTGTGTTTTGCGCCAGTACTCAATTTACAGGAAGCGCCTGATCATCCGCATAACCAGGCGCGAGAAACTTTTGTGGAGTTCGATGGCGTTGTACAACCTGCCCCTGCGCCCCGATTCAGCCGCACTAAAAGTGCCATACAGTCCAGCGCAGCCATGGCAGGAGAGCATAGCGAAGAAATATTACAAAGCTGGGGCCATAGTAAAGAAGAGATTGCTGACTTAGTGGCAGCCAAGGCGATATAACGCTCATGGAAAATTAAACTCTCATTGTTGCTCTATCGCTGGTGTGGATAGTTTCCAGCACAGCGCTATTTATTAACTATTTGTTAACTCTTTGTTTACTGGACCGGGGACAAACATATCCGGAATTATCTGCTATTGCCGGAGGTTTTTTCACCACCAGCATTGGCGTTACTCTTACTATCAACTGTATCGACACAGGCCAATCTGAATCCATTTATCTTGATCGTTGTTGCCAATGTACTCATTCCGGGTGGACGCATCCCTGTATTGTCAGGTCTGGCGGCATTCTGTAATCAAGAACACTCGACATTTCCTGCCATAAGTTCCATGTTATTCCTAATCTCATTAAGAGCGCTTTCCTATCATGCCCTCGTTAAAGACAATATTATCTGGCGAATTAGAGCGTACGCGCCCATGGCCGCGTTCTTTTCGTTAGGGAACCTCTGATTAAACCCATAGTTGAGGAGACAACGATGTCTTTTAAGACGATTCGTCATGAAATTAAAGAACAGATTCTGACGATTACTTTAAATCGACCTGAACAACTTAAGGAACCTCTGATTAATTACCTATTAATTATCTACGTTGTTATTGCTGCGTTAAAAATCAGCTCAAAATGCGCATTTATGATCTATAAACTGCGCTTTTTCGCTGATTTTTGCCTTGCACTAACTGCCTCGCAAACATTAATCAGAGGCTCCTTAACTCATTTACCATCGAGATGGCTGCGGAGCTAACGCAAGCGTTTATTCAGGCCAGTGACAACGACGATGTGAGTGTCATCGTTGTAACCGGCGAGGGGAAAGCATTTTGTGCAGGGCAATCGAGTGAACGCCTTTGTCGCGTCGAAGATGGGCAGAAGTTGATAATTTTCGGACCCGGATCGACGAGGGAGTGTCACTTGTTCACTTTTTGTGCTGGAATTGTGCACGAAAATCCATTCAGTCGATTGTGCTGGCATGGATCTGTCAAGTGACGGCAACGTGTTTGAACTTAATGAAGCACTGCAACCTACGATTGAAGACATGCAGACTCGACTGCACGATCCCGAGATTGAGGCTGGAGTGCGCGACACTGGCGGGCAACTTACCCTCGCAATATTCGAATGCAAAAAACCGGTGATTGCTGCGATCAATGGTGCCGCTGTAGGCATCGGTGCCACGATGATCTGTGCCATGGATATACGCCTGATTTCAGATGAAGCGAAAGTAGGCTTTGTATTTAACAAGCTCGGGATCACACCGGAAGCATGTTCATCGTGGTTCTTACCACGTATTGTCAATATGGGTACTGCATTGGAATGGATCTACAGCGGTGATTTTATCGAAGCGGACGAACTTAAAGAGCGAGGCTTCGCCAATAGCATCGTTGCCACCGACGAACTGCTTGAGTCAGCTCAAATTCTGGCAAAACGCATTACAAATCATAGCCAGGTTGCCATCGCGCTTTCCCGTCAGATGATGTACCGCAATGCATTCCAACCCCATCCTATCGCTGCGCACGAAGTAGACTCATTGGCCATTTTTTATGCCAGCCAGACAAGTGGGCAGGAGGGAGTGGCCAGGGCAATCGACTGAATGGATTTTCGTGCACACTTCCAGTACAAAAAGCGAATAAGTGGCACTCCCTCATCGATCTGAGTCTGAAATCATACCCTTCTGACCATCTTCGACGCGATAGAGGCGTTCACTCGATTGCCCTGAGGGAGTGGCTGCTTTTTTGGAGAAAAGAAAGCCTGAATATAAGGATCGCGCATCTTCTGATATGCCGTCTTTTTATCCCTGAAGGCTGAATATCGCTATAAGCCAGGCAGATACAAGGCTTTCAGCAAAGCAGCTGAAATCCGCTTCAGAGTCCGTATAATAGAGGTCAGATCAGGAGATTTGCAAAATGATTGTAGTCCAAAGTATATTTCATCTGCTTCCAGACTCAAAAGAAGAGGTGCTGGATTTAATGCGCAACATGGTGCGCTTGTGTCGCGAGGAACATGGTTGCCTGGCCTATGAATATTACCAAGGTGTTACTGACCCACTTTGCGTAGTTTTATTGCAGGAATGGGAAGACGCCGATTGCCTTCAAGGTCACTACCAGACTGATCACATGGAAAATTTCCTATCCAGGCTTGGCCGTTATCTGGAAAGCCCGATAAGCACTCGCAGTTATATCTCTCAAGAAGAGACAGCTCTAACGGCGCAAACAACAGAAGACTTACCTTCGCCTGGGCAAATCATTCACTAAAGCACCTTTAGGGAGCCTCTGATTAATTATCTGCGTTGTTATTGCTGCGTTAAAAATCAGCTCAAAATGCGCATTTACGACCTATAAACTGCGCTTTTTCGCTGATTTTTACCTTGCACTAACTGCCTCGCAAACATTAATCAGAGGCTCCTTAGGTATTAATGGTTTGCGAATTACTAATTCGCTTCAAATTCCTTTATCTGATCTGTAATGTCGCGCGCGAGACCGTTGGGAATAGGAAATGTAAGATGATACTGTGAAATTTTCCAGCCATCTAAGGTGCGAATCAGGACCCCAGTTCCCCGACTGGTGCCATAAGACGCACTCTTAAGAATCTCATCAAACCAGGCAGTATTACCATCAGGCGTGAAATTGATATTGCGTTGTTGAGAGGTATACAACCACCCGTTGCGGTTAGCTGCGTATTCTCTAAACACTTCTTTTGGCCATCTCTCTCCTGCATCAGTGCCAAGAAAAACAGCATCTTCACTCATGAGATTAAAATAGATGTCCCAGTCTGCCGCCGCCGCTGCTTTGTGATAACTGTCCAGTACATCGTTTACTGCGGATTCATCATTCGATTGCGCGATAACGATATTGGTACTTAACACACTTAAAAGAAGTAACAGAATTCTCATTACTTACATCTCCGCTGCAGATTTTTTTGGGGGGAATGATTAACAAGCTCATCTTGAAACTCCCCTGCATCAAATCGTTGAAAATAACTTTTGGCCACGTCTCTTACTTTATTCGCCAGTAAGAACGTTGACAGCATGGTTGGAATTGCCATCACAGCATAGGCACCATCAAAAAGGCTGATTACCGCATCCAGTGACGCGACAGCACCCGCAACGATCAAAGCCATATATGCCCACAAATAAAAACGCTCCGCCTTTGTGCCAAATAAAAACGACATACACTTTCCGCCATAGTAGGAATAAGTCAGTACTGTAGTGGTACTCAACACAAACACCATAATGAGTATGAGATAGGCTCCGATTCCAGGAAAAGCTTGTTCATAGGCCATGGAAGTCATGGTTACGCCAATCGCATCGGTCTGCCATACACCAGTGGCCAGCAAGGCCAATGCTGTGCATGTGCATACAACCAGAGTATCGATAATAGGTCCTGCCATGGCAACCAGCCCCTCACGCACAGGTTCATTGGTTTTGGCTGCACCATGAGCGAGGGATTCGGTGCCAAGGCCGGCTTCATTAGAAAACACGCCACGCTGTACGCCAATAAGAATCACCGCGCCAAGGACACCGCCTGCCGCCGCGTCGCCACTAAAAGCGTCAGTAAAGATCAGGACAAACATGGCTGGAATTTCAGGCGCATTGCTTAACAGAAGCAATGCGGTGATAGCAAAATAAAACACCACCATGAATGGCACCATTTTCCCAGCTACCGCTGATACACGTTTCACTTTACCCACAGCGACTGAAAACAAGACGACAGCTAAAACAATTCCTAAAACGAGATCGAATCCGAAATGATCATCAGGTGAAGCGATACCAGCAGGTATGGCAATAACATCACGAAGAATCTGTACCAGTTGATTAATCTGAAAAACAGGCAAGGTGCCGAACATTCCCGCAACTGCGAACAGCCAGGCCAGAGGCAACCATTTTTGACCTAACCCTTCACGGATCACATACATCGGTCCACCCTGCAATTTACCGCTATCATCTTCTCCACGGAACATAACCGCCAAAGTCGCGGTATAAAACTTCGTTGAGATCCCTACCAGAGCTGTAATCCACATCCAGAACACAGCACCAGGACCACCTACAGTAATTGCAACAGCAACCCCTGAAATATTTCCCAGGCCGATAGTGCCGGACAGCGCTGTTGCTAATGCGGCATAGTGCGAAATGTCACCTGCTGCAGAATCATTGCCACCACTGTATTTACCGCGCAATAAGTCAAAACTGTGGGAGAGATAGCGAAAATGGCGCAAGCGTGAATGGACCATGAAGAACAAGCCTCCGCCAACCAGCAATACCACCAATTGTGGACCCCACATAAAGGCAGCGAAATTTGCCAGCGCTTGTTCTATTTCTTCCATCCGGGGATGCCTCGAATATCCTAGGGCCTGTTCACACTAATTGAGTGGCCTCTGCTAGAGGGCATTTTTGCGCTCAGCCAGGCAGAAAGAGTGCCGTATATAAATATAAATAAACGATTGATAACGAAGCTGGGCACAAAAATGCTCCTGGCCTTTTGGGTTGTGGGTTGTGGGTTATGGCTAAAAAGCGCCACTTGTCGTTGCTCGTCGCTCATTTGGAATCACAACTACGCCCCCTCGCGCTTCAATTGGTGCTTTTTTAGTCACAACAGAGGTCACTCAATTAGTGTGAACAGGCCCTAAGGAATATTATCTGCAAATTTGAAATTTGTCGGCGGCTTAACACCTAAAAAATGCTCAACAAAATAATCCCAACGCCGTTTACGGAAATACCTGGAATTGCCAAAGCCATGGCGCGCCTCAGGGAAAACCAGTAAGTCAAAATCTTTCTCTGCTTCTATGAGTGCTTGCACTACTAAAAATGTATTGGTTGGTGGCACGTTATCGTCAAGCAAGCCATGTGCTAACAAAAGCCTGCCCTGTAAGTTTTCAGCAAGCAAATGATTGGCCTGATTGTCATAGTTAGTGCTGGAATCAGAGCTCACTGTTGAAACTGCTGAGCTGTTTGATTCCGGGTAAACTTCGAGCAAGCCTTGCCACTTTTCTCCCCAATCATCTTCGTAGTTTCGATTATCATGATTGCCTGCGCTTGATACAGCGACTTTGTAAAAATCTGGATAACGCAAGAGTCCAGCGGTTGAAGCGAACCCACCTCCAGAATGCCCCCAAATTCCTACACGTTCTATATCCATCCAGGGTCGGGATGCAGCAAGCTGACGTATCGCCGCTATTTGATCAGGCAAACCGTTATCGCCCATATTGCCATAGTAGGCATCATGGAAAGATTTTGAGCGACCTGGTGTGCCCATAGCATCCACCTCAACCACGACAAAGCCCAGCTCGGCAATAGCTTGCTTGTCGCTTCTGGCTGTCAGGAATGAACGAGTACCCACGCTACCCGACTGCGGACCAGGATAGAGGTAGTTGAGCACCGGATAGCTGACAGATGAGTCAAAGTTGCTTGGTTTGTACAATAAACCATAAAGATCCGTTTGTTGATCTCGCGCTTTTACCACAAATCGTTCGGGCGCTACCCAACCCGCTGATTCAAGCGCAGACAGGTCGGCGGCTTCCAGTTCCGCGATTCGCTCTCCAGCGCGGTTACGTACTACCGCAATTGGTGCAGTGTCAGGTGTAGAGTACACATCAGTAAATAACTCACCGGACTTCGACCAGGTGATTGCATGATTCGCTGGTTCAGGCGTCAGTAATTCCATTCCCGAGCCATCAAGACTAATGCGATACAAATGTTGAAAGTACGGGTCGGTGGCTTCCCTGCCGCCAGCCATGAAGTAGATTTGCTCACTTTCCAGATCTACCTGTTCAACCGCCAATACAACCCAATTGCCTTTGGTAATTTGATTTTTAAGCTGTCCTGATTGCAGGTCATGGAGGTACAGATGCCCCCAGTTGTCCTGCTCTGAAAACCAGATGAATTCATCACGCTCATGCAATACACGCCAGTTGGCATCGGATGATCCAGACTCAAAATAAGTGGCAACAGTTTCATTGAATACATCGCGCACAGCGCCGGTTTCGGGATCAGCAATTCTGAGGGTGGCAGATTTATGATCTCTCGACGAGGAGAGAAATGCGAGTGTTTGACTGTCCTCGCTCCATTCCACATCGAGAAACCGCCCGCCCCGCCCTGCCACATGATCTGTAATGGAAGAACGATGCGCATCAGGTGGCATATCCAAACGGACAATTTTTGACTCATGCTCAAGATGGATGACCATGCGTTCAATCATAAAAATATGGTCATCACCAGGAAGCGGATACTTCCAGGCATCCAGCTCGGAATGACCCACCTGGGTGGTGTAGAGATACATCTCACCTGCGTCACGAGCATCGTGACGAAAGGTCGCAATCTTCGAAGAGTCAGGCGACCACAGCAAAACTGGCCCATCATCTCTTAACCAACCGGCATTATTAGTGCCGTAGCCATAATTTTCCTCACCGTCAAAGGTCAGCTGAGTTAAGTCATTAGTGAAAGTGTCTCGCAACCAAAGATTGTGATCCTCGATAAAAATCGCCAGACTGCCATCTGGTGAAAGGTATTCATCTTCCGGGTCTTCCTCGAATTGTTGCAACGAATTGCTATCAAGGTCATAACGGTAGCGGCGACCAGAAAAATCAAAATCCAATGTAGAGGAGTCTGCAGCCAACTCGATTGATGAAAGAGCAAGATCGGCGGCATCAATACCCGATTCATCATAGGTTTCAAGCGCCGCAGCAAGGGCTTGTTGATCAAACAACGATCGTTTTTCTCCACTCTCCGTATCAAACGCGACTATTTCAGAACCAGCAATTGTTGAACTTCGGTAAATGAGCTGACCATTAGCCTGCCAATACTGAGACAAAATTCTTCCTGGAACCAACAGATTGGTATTTTGCAGCAAAAATGATTCGGCTCTTTGATAATCAGCCAGGGTTCCACCTGTTGGTACCGCTGCTTCTTGCAGCATAGATTCCGGCACACAGGCAGCAAGCAAAGTAACTGCACATACAGCAGCCAAACCTGGTTGGAGCCCTTTAAAATTGCTACTCATTTACAGTCTCCTTCATTATTGTTCAGGGAGCCTCTGATTAATTACCTACGTTGTTATTGCTGCGTTAAAAATCAGCTCAAAATGCGCATTTATGACCTATAAACTGCGCTTTTTCGCTGATTTCTGCCTTGCACTAACTGCCTCGCAAACATTAATCAGAGGCTCCTTAGCTTCATGAATTCTGCTGAACGAATTAATCCTCATAGCAAATAATCGAGAACAAGATTAGTGGATTGGACAATACGCTCATCGCGAGGCCGCAGGTCAGGAACGAATTCCCTGCCGGTCAAATGTTGCAATCCTGCGATGTAACGCATGGCGATTTCACTGGCTTTTTGTGCAGAAAATTGCTCATCCTTTTCTTTCACCATGCTCCTGGCAAATTCTTTGGAGAAAGAAACAGGCTTACCGTTCTTGGTTAACAATTCTCCATTGTCATCTAGTCGCCAATATCGGGAAGAATCCATCGTATACAGCTCATCAGCGGCAACGACTTGACCTGCAGTGTTAATGCCGTGCTCGGTTTTGGTATCCACTAATACCATTCCCCGATCAAGCAGATATTGTGAGACAGCACCGAATGCCATGATGGAAGAGTTGCGAATTTGGGCATACTGTTCAGATGTGCACACGCCTGCGGCTACCAGCGAGTTGGCATCGGTTGTTTTGTCCTCGCTGGCTTTGGTGCTCGGAGTATCCATAAGATATGGCAATCTGCCATTAGGACTTAGGTCATTCACATTGATCTCATGACCCGCATAACTCATTACCGCTAAGCCTCCATTCTTCGCCACCAACCAGTGCTGATATAAAGAGGTAGAAGTTGAACTCTCAGCGTTATAGAGACGCAATACATTCTCCAACAAGATGAGCTTCAAATTTTCAGCCGGAATCACTGTTGAGCTGGCTTGCAGATTCGGTACATCAAACTGAGAGGTTCCCAGAATATTGCGCACCAACTTGAGCATGTGATCGTGATTGAAAGCCAGCACCTGATCCTTAAATGGGATGGCACCACGATTCACATCATGAGTAGAGATTCTATTATTACGGAACATCAGGCGCAGGGGTTTACCCTGCCTGGTTTGCAAAGTACTTCCGTAGACTGAATCAGAAACCTTGCCTTCCACGATTATGCAGTCTTTAAGACGAGGAACCTCACCATCTTCTATCAGCCGCTTGATAGAGCGACCCTCATTGACCGTATCGCCATATTCCGCGACTAATTCACGGATTTGTATGTCGTCCAACACGATCTAAACCTTCGATGTTATTGATTTTTTTGGGGGAAAGATTAGAACAATAATGGAAAGGGTTTGGGACTACAAGGAGTGTATTGGATGTGACAAACCTGTGAGCTGAGCCCTTCGATTGGGTCTGGCAAGAGATGCTCTTAAGCCTGGGAGTGCGGCTAGAGTATGAGAAACCTTCGAACAGGTCCGGCAGATTCCAGCGGCTTCTGAGTCTGACCAGTACGCTAGACCCTTCGGTAGAACCTGGCAGGAGATTTTCTTTGGCTTTCGAGTATGGCTGGCAGGCACGTTCAGTGATTGTCAGCAGAGGGATCTGGTGCCGCCACCAAGAGTCGAACTCGGGACCTACTGATTACAAGTCAGTTGCTCTACCACGGCTGAGCTATAGCGGCACTTCGAAACTTGTTTTTAGGAGGCCAGTTTCCTGCCTTCGATACCGCTGACTTTGTCAGCTGCCGCTGTGCACTTCAGCTGCGCTATAGCGGCACATCGAGCCACGCATACTACAAAATATGGTGCTCCGATTCAATATCAGCGCATAAGCCCCTCAATCCCCGCCTATGCAGCAATTAATGGAAGCCAAACGTGGTCTGTGGTTCCGAGGATTTGATATGCTCTCTTCTCGACTTTTAGTGGGATATAGTGGGATAGACCAGCCATGTCTTCTCTATCTTCAAGCCCAGCCTGGCAGGCGCTCGACGCCCATAGCAAAGTATTCAAGCAGACAGATTTCCGCTGCCAGAATCTCTTTGCTGATGGCGACAGATTCGCTGAGTTTTCACTCCGGCATGAAAACCTGTTGCTGGATTACTCGAAAAACTTCTGCAACAAGGACACTATCAGGCTCTTGATTCAGCTCGCTGAAGAAACTGGAGTACCTGCCGGAATCTCGGCCATGTTCGCTGGAGAAAAAGTTAATGTCACCGAGAATCGAGCGGCCCTGCATACCGCATTGCGAACCCCTGCTGAAAGCAATAGCAATCCCGAAGTCATCGCGACACTGAATCGTATGACAGATTTCGTCGAGGCAATTCATCGCGGCTGGTGGCGAGGATGCAGTGGAGAGAAGATCACCGATGTAGTCAACATCGGTATCGGTGGCTCTGACCTGGGACCAGCCATGGTAGCCGAAGCTCTGAGCCACTATGCAACAAAGCATGTGAGGCTGCATTTTGTCTCCAATGTCGATCCTGTGCATTTGCAAAGCACTTTGTCTGGCCTGGATTCGGCAAGCACGCTTTTCATCATTGCTTCAAAATCGTTTCGGACTTTGGAAACCCATGAGAATGCAAACTCCGCCCGGCAATGGTTTCTGGCAAACGGGCATGAAACAAAAGATATCGCCAAACACTTTGTCGCTATATCGACCAATTTGGAAACTGCTGAGGAATTTGGAATCGATGCAGAGAATTTGTTTCCCATGTGGGACTGGGTTGGCGGCCGCTTTTCACTGTGGTCAGCGATTGGCCTCTCAATCGCCCTCGTCATCGGCATGAAAAACTTTCGAGACTTACTCGCAGGCGCCCACAGCATGGATCAACATTTTCAAACCGCTGAGCTTACTGAAAATATGCCGGTATTGATGGCTCTATTGACTATCTGGTATACAGGATTCTTTGATGCCCACAGCACAGCAGTAGTCCCTTATTCACGAGCCTTAAATCAACTGCCTCAATTTTTACAGCAACTCTATATGGAGAGTCTTGGTAAACAGGTCTCCAGTCAAGGTGAGACGATCGCAACAAATACTGGAGAAGTTATCTGGGGCACAGAGGGTACCAATGGACAGCATTCATACTTTCAACTGCTGCATCAGGGTACCGGATTTATTCCCGTAGATTTTATTGCCATTGCGAAAACTTCTGTTGTCGGAAAAGAGCAACAGCATCGCCAGCTTTTAGCAAACTGCCTGAGCCAAAGTCTTGGCTTGCTAAATGGCAGGCAAGACCCTGAACATCCTGAAAAGAACTCTCCGGGCAACCGGCCTAGCAATACTCTGCTGCTCTGTGAACTCACACCCTGCAGCCTGGGCGCATTACTCGCACTGTATGAGCACAAAGTCTACGTTCAAAGTATTGTTTGGAATATAAATGCCTTCGATCAGTGGGGTGTCGAACTGGGCAAGGAACTTTCCCATACTATGTTTAGTGCATTTTCTAATACTGACGAAAAAGCCAGGCTTGATAGCTCCAGTGCTGGCTTACTTGATCAAATCAGCTCCTGGACCGAAGACCAATGATAGACCAAACAGACAAGATCATCGTAGGCAGCGAAGAATGGTGCAGCCTTCCCATGCTTGGAATTCCCCTGATCAAGGCGAGAGTGGATTCCGGGGCCAAGACATCATCCTTACATGCATTCAATATTCGCAAGTTCCAGCGCAATGACGTGCCTTGGGTGAGCTATGAATTACACCCTTTACAACATAACAGGCGCGTTATCGTGCGCTGCGAATCCGAAGTCGTTGATCGGCGCACCGTCAAAAGCTCGACGGGTGTATCCGAGAAACGTTACGTCATCAAATCATTGATTCAACTTTCAGGAAGAAGTTGGGAGATTGAGATGACGCTGGCCAATAGGGATTCTATGGGTTACCGCATGCTTCTTGGCCGTGGTGCCATGAAAGAACGCATTCTGGTAGACCCCTCGGCTAAATTACTTTGCGGTGACTTTACTAAAGACGAAGTACACAAGCAGTATGGCCATGCTCCAAAACCAGTTGATGGACTAAAAATCGGACTGCTTGCCAGCAACTCAGAACTTTATAGCAATCAACGCTTATTAGAAGCAGGCGAAGAACGAGGTCATCACGTCACGTTCTACGACATCAAGCAGTGCTACATGAAGCTGGATGCAGAAACGCCAGAAATTCATTATCGCGGTGGCAGGGTTTTAAATGACCTGGACGCTGTAATACCCCGTATTCGACCCAGCATGACTTTTTATGGATGCGCACTGGTAAGGCACTTCGAAAGCATTGGTGTTTTCTCATTAAACTCTTCTCAATCGGTGAGCAGCTCGAGGGATAAACTGTTCGCATTGCAGTTGCTGCTGCAAAATGGACTCGACATACCCACTACTGGCTTTGCCAATTCTCCTATCGACACCGGAGACCTTATCGACATGGTGGATGGGGCACCACTCATCGTAAAACTTTTACAAGGCTCTCAAGGCCAGGGCGTGGTAATGGCAGAAACCCGAAAGGCTGCGGAAAGCGTGATTAATGCATTCAAATCCATCCAGGCCAACCTGCTGGTGCAAGAGTTTGTGCGAGAAGCTAATGGCCAGGATCTTCGCTTAATAGTAGTCGATGGCAAAGTAGTGGCAGCCATGCAGCGGCAAGCGGCAGAGGGTGAGTTTCGCGCCAATATCCATCGCGGTGGAACTGCCTCCATAGTGAAAATCACTCCTGCTGAACGGCGCATCGCAACTAAGGCAACCAAGGTATTGGGGTTAAAGGTCGCTGGAGTTGACATCATCCGATCAGACAAAGGCCCCTTGTTACTTGAGGTCAATTCCTCGCCCGGCCTCGAAGGCATTGAGAGTGCTACCGGGAAAGATATTGCCGGCACCATGATTGCCTCAATTGAAAAACAACTCAAATGGGTACGACCGCTTACACCGTCAACAGAGGAACAGCCTGCTTAAAACTTGCAACCCGCCGAATGTCAGAGAACATCAATATAAAGATTCGAAGAGGGTCTGAAGAAGACGAGTAATGGTTATTCAACCTGTTAATGGAAACCATGCGTGATTTCATTGATGCCGCATGGGCTGGGAAGCACTATTTCAAGAGAAGGCTTTGTGATTTCACTCCCCCCCCACACACACAAACAGGAAATTTTCAAGTTTTGGAACAGTTTTGGAACATAAGAGGGCGGCCATGGGTTGCCTTCATATATCCACACAAGAGAATCACCTTCTGCTTGACATGATTCTGGTGGAACCTGAATTTCAAAGACAGGGCTTCGGTTTTCGACTTATCGCGTTGGCATTCAGTGACACCAGGAAAACCGCCTACCTATCCACCTGAGTGTAATCAAATCAAAACCAACCCGGCGGTGGCTTTTCATAAGAATCACGGTTTTGAAGTGGTGGAAGAGGAAGAGGATGAACATAGTTATCGAATGCAGTGGTCCGTTACTTAGAGTTGGAGTCGTTCAGGTCAAGATAATGAGGCACTTCAGGAAATGGATCATAAAAATGGTGCAGAAGCGCTTTCCATTCCTGATATGATAATTCGCAGATCCCCGAAAGCCTTTCGTATGCGCTTCTACAGTCTCCCAACGAACTAAGAAACCTCTGATTAATTATCTACGTTGTTATTGCTGCGTTAAAAATCAGCTCAAAATGCGCATTTATGACCTATAAACTCCGCTTTTTCGCTGATTTTTGCCTTGCACTAACTGCCTCGCAAACATTAATCAGAGGCTCCCTAATAAGATATATCTGTTTTCAATTTCCAGACAGCGCTTCAACTCATGCGAAATATGGCCTGACATTGAGCTGATTATGTTGTGCGCCTTGGCGAATGTCACCTCAAACTCTGCACCTGGACCTTGTCTGACATCCAGTATCGCTACTTCAAGAATTATTAAGAATCATTGCTCCATCTCACTAATAGGTGTTTGTATTCAAAGTAGTTTTGCGCCATTTTCCACAGCCTGATCCGGCACTGCTAATACGATGGTGCCGTCTTTGCGACAGAAGCCCGTCACCAGGCATTCAGACATAAATGGTCCGATTTGTTTTTTTGGAAAATTCACTACTGCAACTACTTGCTTTCCAAGCAGAGATTCCTGGTCATAGAGATCAGTAATCTGCGCGCTGGATTTCTTAATGCCGATTTCTCCACCAAAATCCACAGTCAGCTTCCAGGCTGGCCTGCGCGCTTCTGGAAATTCGTTGACTTCGACTACAGTGCCAACGCAAAGTTGAACCTTCTCGAATTCATCCCACGTTATTTGTTCGCTCATTGTTATTCCTAGTTGTTGTTCCTAGTTGCAGTTCATAGTTGTTATTCTTAGTCCGCTCTGAAGCTACTCGTCTGTTTCTTCTTCGTTTAATACGTAGACGTTTGCTTCCACTTGTCTACCATCCTGCAAACGAACTTGTGTAGTGACACGTTTGTAGGCAGAACCTTCAAATTCATCGAGTCTCGACCAGTTCTCAGGCAAAAGTTCCGAAGTAAACAGCTTTCCATACACAAAGCCTGCGTTTTTATCCAATTTCATAGCTGGAAAGCCGTAGCTCGCTCCCCACCCCTCGGGGTGCAAAGTGCCGTTGACACTTGCCGACTGCCAACTACCCGTTAGCGGCTCAAGAATGTGGTCATTGACCTCTCCTGGAGCGAGAGTGCCATAAACAAACAAATGAAATTCAGTAGACCTGCTCATCTCGCGAAACAGTTAGGGAGCCTCCGATTAATGTTTGCGAGGCAGTTAGTGCAAGGCAAAAATCAGCGAAAAAGCGCAGTTTATAGGTCATAAATAATGCGCATTTTGAGCTGATTTTTAACGCAGCAATAACAACTTAGATAATTAATCAGAGGCTCCTTAGTCTTTTATGAGACGCAACAACTCGTCTGTTTTCTCGCGCATGAGCTGTTCATCCTCCCTTGACTCTACGTTGAGCCGAACCAACGGTTCAGTATTAGACATTCGCAGGTTAAATCGCCAATCAGAATAATTCACAGACAAACCATCGGTATGATCGATACTCTCGGCGGTAGCACCATAGGCAGATTCGATTTGCTCAAGCAGTCCAGCCGGATCAGAAACTGTATTGTTGATTTCACCGCTCACAGGAAACGCCTTCATACGCTCTCCTACCAACTGTGATAAGGTCATGCTGCGTTTACACATCAACTCTAACACCAGCAGCCATGGCACCATGCCGCTATCGCAGTAGAAGAAATCGCGAAAATAGTGATGTGCACTCATTTCTCCGCCATAAACTGCATCCTCAGCTCGCATCCGTTCTTTAATGAACGCATGGCCAGTCTTGCAGAGTATTGCTTCTCCACCATTTGCCTCGGCAATCTCGACAGTGTTCCAGGTTAAACGGGGATCATGGACAATTTTCGCGCCAGGGTTTTTTTCCAGGAATGCTTGCGCCAGCAAGCCAACGATATAGTACCCTTCAATGAAATTTCCATGCTCATCAAAGAAGAAACATCGATCAAAATCTCCGTCCCATGCAATGCCAATATCTGCATTGTGCTGCTTTATCGCATCAATGGTAGGTTGACGATTTTCTTTCAATAGAGGGTTAGGCACGCCATGAGGAAAATTCCCGTCGGGCTCATGATGCATCTTTATAAACTCTATGGGTAAATGTGGTTCTAACAGATCAATGACCGCGCCCGCTCCTCCGTTGCCTGCATTGCACACAACTTTTAAAGGCTTTATAGACGATGCGTCTATATAACTTAGCAGGTGGGCCGCATAGTCATCGTCTATGTTTGCTGTTGTTACAGATCCTTTTCTAGACACCGAGTCAAATTTACCTTTTGCTGCCAGATCCTTGATGCTGTTTAATCCTGTGTCGCGACTTATTGGTTTAGAATTTTCGCGAACCAACTTCATCCCATTGTAGTCTTTGGGATTGTGGCTGGCAGTAACTACGATCCCGCCATCTGCACTCAAATGGGATGTTGCAAAGTAAATTTCTTCGGTCCCACATTGACCAAGGTTAAGAACATTCGCTCCTCCCTCCATCAAACCGTTGGCTAATGAGTCGCAAATGGTTTTGGAAGTTAGACGAATGTCGTAACCAACGACTACAGTCCTGGGCTTAATGATTTGCGAGAAAGCTCTACCGATGCGATAAGCAACTTCGTCATTTAACTCGTCTGGCACTTTGCCACGAATGTCATAGGCTTTAAAGCATGTGAGTTCCATAAGCCGGGACTAGCCTCCAATTTTTTGATATGTGTAGTTAGTAGCGTCTATATACCCACCGACGCTGCCACAATCAAAGCGTTGTCCCTGGAATTTGTAGCCAATAACTCGCCCTTCTTTAGCCTGAGCAGTCAAGGCGTCAGTGATCTGCACCTCGCCATTTTTTCCAGGAGGCGTATTTTCGATAATTTCAAAAATGTCTGGAGTCAAAATGTATCGACCTATTATGGCGAGATTGCTCGGAGCATCTTCAGGAACTGGTTTCTCCACTGTATTGCTCAAGCGATAAACGCCTTCAGACTCTTCATCGCCTTGAATAACGCCGTATTTGCACGTGTCATCCTGCGGCACTTCTTCTATAGCCACGATACTGCACTGGTGCTCTTCATAAAGCTTTACCATCTGTCTCAGAACACCATCGCCTTCGCTGACGCAATAGTCATCCGCTAGAATAACCGCAAATGGCGCGTTCCCGATTAATTTACCGCCAACCAGGATAGCATGGCCCAGGCCCTTCATTTCTACTTGCCGGATGTAGGAGAAAGAGCATTGTTGCATGATATGACGCGTTTCTGAGAGCAGGTTCTCCTTGTCTGATCCTTGAATCTGATGCTCCAACTCATAACTAATATCAAAGTGATCCTCCAGTGCGCGCTTCCCTCTTCCAGTAACAATTGCCATATCGGTAATGTCGGCTTCCATGGCTTCTTCTACGCCATACTGAATCAGTGGTTTAGTGACTACAGGCAACATTTCTTTTGGCATAGCCTTTGTCGCGGGCAAGAATCGTGTGCCATAACCAGCGGCAGGAAATAAACACTTTTTTATCTTTGTCATGAAATCACCCTAAGCCTTGATTAAGAAACCCGCTAAAAAGACTTGATCAATCAGCAAACCTGCTAGCGACCATAGAGATCTTCGAAACGCTCAATATCGTCTTCGCCGAGATAACTACCAACCTGCACTTCAATTATCTCCACAGCCTGTTCGCCATGATTAGATAACCGATGCCTGGCACCCAAGGGGATAAACGTAGATTCGTTTTCATTTAATGTGAACTCTGTGCCATCGCAATAAATGAAAGCTGATCCTCTCACCACTGTCCAATGCTCAGAACGATGCTGATGGCGCTGCAGGGAAATGGCCGCGCCTGGATTTACTGCAATATGTTTGACCTGAAACCCTGCTCCCTGCGCCAGAGATTCAAAGAAACCCCAGGGTCGATACACCAGGGTATGAAAATTTTTCTCTTTGCGGCTCAATTGGGCCAACTGCTCAACGATATCTTTAACTTCCTGCACCCGTGATTTGTCAGCAACCAGGACCGCATCAGGTGTTTCAACGATTACAGAATCAGAAATCCCCAGCGCTGCAACCAGACGTGACTGAGCATGCACATAGCTGTTTCGCAGTCCTTTTTCCACGATATCACCATGCAATACATTGCCATTCTCATCTTTATCCTCGTGATGCCAGAGTGCGTCCCAAGCACCCAGATCACTCCAGCCAGCCTCCAAGGGTACCATCGCTGCCAAAGATGTCTTTTCCATGACAGCGTAGTCGATTGAATCGCTGCGGCAGGCCGCAAATTCCTCTTCCGGAATACGCTTGAAATCTGCATCCATTTCAATTTTCCCAGCCGCTAACTCGCAAGCCCCGAAAATATCTGGCGCTAAGGCCAGCAACTCATCCAGATAAGCTTTTGCGCTAAACAGGAACATCCCGCTATTCCATAAATAATCACCGCTCTCCAGGTACCGCTCAGCGGCATCCAGGTTCGGTTTTTCCACAAATGCAGCAACCTCGAAACCTAAAGAGCAATCTGCGCCGGTAATTTCATCGCCACGCTGAATATATCCATAACCTGTTTCTGGTCTACCTGGCACTATTCCAAAGGTAACCAGCCAGCCTTGAGAAGACAGTTTAGCAGCTTGATGAATAGCCTTATGGAATGAGTCTTTTCCCATAATGGTATGATCAGCAGATAACACCAGGAGAGTGGCATTCGGATCGCGTTGCAGCGCATCGAATGCTGCTAATGCAATAGCCGGAGCAGTATTGCGACCCACCGGTTCTAACAAAATGGAGCTATTGGGAATTTCCAGTGACCGTAGTTCTTCTGCAACCAGGAACCGGTGCTCATCATTACAAACGATGGAAGGTGAACCAAGTTTGCTAATGCCTTCCAGTCTTTGCAAAGTACTCGCAAACAACGAGTTTTTCTCCGGAAAGAATTCTACAAACTGTTTTGGTAATGCGTGACGGGATAAAGGCCAGAGTCTGGTGCCGACACCTCCGGCAAGAATAATGGGATACAGCATCGCTCACACCTGGAAATTCAGGTGCCATGGTAGCAGATAATGCGCCGCATTTGCTGGGCTTGGGCACTTACTGCCGAATAAAGACGGCAATGGATTTCCTTTAGCCGCACTGCTGCCAATTTCTATCGTTGGCAGTTGCTGTCTAACCGAATACGGTCGATTAATTGGGCCCGGCGCGATACACTCCCAGCCCTCGTGAGCACTGAATAACACAGGGATTTACCACACTATGAAAGCAAGGAACGAGCATTTCACACCAAAAAGCTCTTATCAACTGGACGAGCTTGTGGGCTGTGGTTACGGCAGATTGTTCGGACCCGGAAACGCAAAGTTGCCGGTGGGCAATATGTTGATGCTGGATCGCATCACTGAAATTACAGCAGATGGGGGTGAATACGGTCGTGGCAAACTGGTGGCCGAACTCGATATAAAACCTGATCTATGGTTCTTCGCATGCCATTTTCCTGAAGATCCTGTTATGCCGGGTTGTCTGGGGCTGGATGCACTGTGGCAACTGGTTGGCTTTTACCTTGGCTGGAGTGGCTTTCCCGGCAAGGGTCGAGCACTTGGCGCAGGTGAAGTAAAATTTACCGGAGAAATTCTCCCCAACGCCAAACGTGTGATTTATGAACTTGACATAAGCAGAGTAATAGAACGTAAACTGGTTGTAGGAATAGCCGATGGTACCGTTGCTGTAGACGGTAAAGTCATCTACACAACTAAAGCACTGAAGGTTGGGCTTTTCACTCCTGATAACAAATTCTAGTTTGAATGCCTGCGGGAAAATAGGATCAGAAAATGAGACGCGTCGTGGTCACTGGCATAGGTATTGTTTCCTGCTTGGGAAACAATACCAGGGAAGTTCTGGATTCATTAAAGGAAGGGAAGAGCGGCATTCGCTTTAACCAGTCCTATGCCAATGTCGGCATGCGCAGCCATATCAGCGGCGCCATCCAACTTGACACTGCAGATTTGATAGACAGGAAAATTCATCGCTTTATGGGCGGGGCTTCAGCCTACGCTTATATATCTATGGATGAGGCGATAAAAGACGCGGGTCTAAGCCTGGACAGCATTTCCAATGAACGCATTGGATTGGTCGTAGGCTCAGGCGGTGGCTCTCCAGAAGATCAATTGGAATCCACAGACATATTGCGCGAAAAAGGCATGCGTAGAGTCGGCCCCTATCGTATTCCGCGCACCATGAGCAGTTCAGTGTCAGCCTGTCTCGCCACCCCTTTTAAGATTAAAGGTGTGAACTATTCAATTTCTTCTGCTTGCGCGACCAGCGCTCATTGCATTGGCAACGCCGCCGAACTCATTCAAATAGATAAGCAGGACATGGTATTTGCCGGTGGTGGAGAGTCTGAACACTGGTCAATGTCTCACATGTTTGACGCCATGGGCGCGCTGTCCACCAAATACAATGCAACACCTGACAAAGCTTCTCGCGCATTTGATGCCGATCGCGATGGATTCGTTATTTCAGGTGGTGGTGGCATGCTGGTGATTGAAGAATTGGAACATGCACTGAATCGTGGCGCCAAAATTTACGCAGAGATTACCGGTTATGCAGCGACGTCAGATGGTTATGATATGGTGGCACCATCCGGCGAAGGTGGAGCCAGAGCCATGCGTATGGCAAAGGCTAACCTGGAAGGCCCAGTGGATTATATTAACACTCATGGAACCAGCACACCTGCTGGAGACGTTTCAGAATTGAATGCAATCCGGGAAGTGTTTAGCGATTCAATTCCAACAATAAACTCTACTAAATCTTTGAGCGGACATTCTCTGGGGGCAGCAGGGGCACAGGAAGCGATTTATAGCCTGCTTATGATGGATAATGATTTTATTGCCGCATCAGCAAATATCGAAAATCTGGACGAAGCCGCAGAAGGTCTTCCGATCGCACTGGAAAGACAGAACGATGTTAAGCTCAATCGCATTATGTCGAACAGTTTTGGTTTTGGCGGCACCAATGCCTGCTTAGTGTTTGATCGCTATCAGTAGTTTTTAATCCCGGATAATCGCAATTTTTACCAAACATCAGGGCCTTACAGAATATGGGAAAGTTCTTTCCGAGTAACTTACGGTGCTTAGCAACAATTTTAGCGCTGATACTGAGCACTGTATTGAATGCCCAACAATCAACGCGCTCTATTAACATTAACAGTCTCGATCGCAACTTGATTCAAGCTCGACCTCTGGCATCGGATGAAGCCTTCCCTTATTTCCTCAGTGTCAGTAGTGAGAATGAATTCAGCGTCACCTGGACGCCTGCGCCTGGACATTATCTTTACCGACATGCCTTTGCTTTTAGTGTAGTTGAGAATGAAAATGCCGAACCTCAGGCTCTCGCTTTCAAATTACCAGATGGATTTAAAAAGACTGACCAGTTCTTTGGCGACATCGAAGCTTATTATGATCAGGTGAAAGCTGAGATTCAAATAGACACCGCACCCGCAAGCGGGGCCAACCTGGTCATCGAGTATCAGGGATGCGCAGATTGGGGCTTCTGCTACCCGCCCCAGCGCATCGCTCTGCCTCTCACGCCTTGATCATTGGTAAATCGCGACATAATTGGTGAAAAAACCGGTAATTTCTGAGAAAATGTCGGCAAAATTTGACATCAAACGATAACTTCATCGTTAACAAACATTCAATTAGTGGAATTTCTCACTATGGCAGGTATCCTGGCACTCCATGGACCTAACCTGAATCTCCTGGGTCACAGGGAACCGCATATCTATGGCTTTGATACCCTGGCGGACATCAATGATCGCCTGGCTGCTCAGTGCTCATCTGCAGGGCATCAATTCGATGCATTGCAGAGTAATGCGGAATATGAACTTATCGACCGATTGCATGCTGCACGCCAAGACGGCACGGAATTCATGTTGGTGAACTTTGGTGGTTTCACACATACCAGTATTGTACTTCGCGATGCCATTCTGGCTGCAGAAATCCCATTCATTGAAGTACATCTCTCTAATCTACACAACCGCGAATCCTATCGGCATAAATCGTATTTCGCGGATATTGCCGTAGGCAGCATCGTTGGGTTTGGCGCTCAAAGTTATGAATTAGCGTTACAGGCCGCTTTTAAGCAGTTGCAGAAGTAAGTCGCATCTACAGGAAAAAATATGGACATCAGAAAAATTAAAAAACTCATTGAACTTCTGGAAGCTTCAGACATCGCTGAAATCGAAATAAAAGAAGGCGAGGAAGCCGTGCGTATCAGCCGCGCCTCGAGCACAGCACCGGCTGTGATAGCCGCGCCAGCTATGGCTGCTGCGGCACCTGCGCCCTCCGCAGCAGCACCCACACCAGAAGCAAGTGACGAGAAACCAGCCGCAGCTCCAGCAGGCCATGTTGTGAAATCACCCATGGTAGGCACTTTTTATCGCTCTCCTTCCCCTTCTGCCGCTCCATATGTGGAGGTGGGCAGCCATGTTAAAGCAGGAGATGTGGTTTGCATTGTTGAAGCGATGAAAATGATGAACCAGATCGAAACCGACCAGGCTGGTGTGGTGAAAGCGATTCACGTCAAAGATGGTGAACCTGTGGAATTTGACCAGCCACTTATCACCATCGCCTGAAACACCACTAATTAGAGTTACTATCCATGTTAGAAAAGGTATTAATCGCGAATCGCGGAGAAATTGCGCTTAGAGTGTTACGGGCCTGTAAAGAGTTAGGGATTAAAACTGTCGCAGTGCATTCGGTCGCCGACCAGGATCTCATGCATGTAAGACTCTCTGATGAATCGGTCTGCATTGGACCTCCCAGCCCTACTGAAAGTTACCTCAATATTCCTTCTATTATCAGCGCAATGGAGGTCACAGACTCGGATGCCGTGCATCCCGGTTACGGATTTCTCTCTGAAAACGCTGATTTTGCAGAGCAAGTAGAAAATAGCGGTTTTATCTTTATTGGGCCTTCCGCCGAAACGATTCATTTAATGGGAGACAAAGTCTCAGCAATCAATGCCATGCGCGAAGCAGGTGTTCCCACTGTACCTGGATCCAATGGCCCGCTTGATGACAATAAAGAACGTACTCTCGCCCTCGCCAGAGAGATTGGTTATCCGGTAATTATTAAGGCAGCAGCTGGTGGTGGCGGACGAGGCATGCGCGTCGTGCACAATGAAGCAGCGTTACTGAAAGCGATCTATGTTACCCAAACCGAAGCCAAATCATTCTTTGGTGATGGTACTGTGTATCTAGAAAAGTACCTGGAAAACCCTCGTCACGTAGAAATTCAAGTAATAGGTGATGGCAGAGGTAACGCCATCTGCCTGGGCGATCGTGATTGCTCCCTTCAACGACGTCATCAGAAAGTAATTGAAGAAGCTCCGGCACCAGACATTCCTGACGATGTGCGACAGCAAGTGGCAGAAACCTGCATTCAGGCTTGTCGTAACATGAAATACCGTGGTGCCGGCACATTAGAGTTTCTGTATGAAGATAAGCGCTTCTATTTCATTGAAATGAATACCCGTGTTCAAGTAGAGCATCCAGTAACAGAGATGGTTACCGGCATTGATATCGTAAAGGAACAACTGCGCATCGCCAGCGGCGAAGAACTCTCAGTAAAACAAGAAGACATTAAAATTCAGGGGCATTCTTTCGAATGCCGAATTAACGCCGAGGATCCTGCCAGTTTTCTGCCCAGCCCCGGGCAGGTAAAAATGTTTCATGCGCCGGGCGGTCCAGGTATGCGAGTAGATTCACATGTCTATAGTGGCTACTCCGTACCGCCCTACTACGACTCGTTGATAGCCAAACTTATCAGCTATGGCAGCAGTCGAGAGCAGGCCCTGACCCGCATGCAGATTGCGCTTGATGAGATGTTAATCGATGGCATAAAAAGCAATATACCTCTGCATGCTGATCTCGTGCGTGACAGCGAATTCCAGAAAGGCGGCATCAACATCCATTACCTTGAACAAAAGCTGAGGAGCCTCTGAATCTTTAGTCCACAGCCCCTCCTTTCCAGGTAAGTTAGCCTGTCATGTGGCAACAAATCAAAATCCAGACTAAATCGGATGACGCTGCTGCGCTTGAGGAAACCTTGCAGAAGTATGGCGCTCTCGCAATTACTTATGTCGACTCCGAAGATCAGCCGATCTTTCAAACACAGCCTGGAGCGACCCCTCTGTGGGACAGAATCATCCTTGTCGCACTATTCAAGCAGTCACAGGATTTAAGCAGCCTGCTGGCCTTGTTAGCCTTTCAACCCGCTGTTCTTAATCGCGAACAACTGGCCGTAGAAAGCATCGAAGACCAGGCATGGGAACGCGCCTGGATGAATGATTTCCAGGCTACACAATTTGGCTCACGCCTGTGGATCTGCCCGAGCTGGCAATCCCCTCCCGACCCTGGCGCAATCAACATTATGTTAGATCCAGGTCTTGCGTTCGGCAGTGGTACGCACGCAACTACTGCACTTTGTCTGGAGTGGCTGGATAGCCATGATCTAACAGACAAGGAAGTTATCGACTATGGCAGCGGTTCAGGGGTGTTAGCAATCGCAGCCGCATTGCTTGGTGCCAAACGGGTTCACGCGGTTGATAACGATGCACAAGCCATTGCAGCCACTATGGATAACAGCAATCGCAACCATATAGGGAATAGATTGATTAGCGCTTATCCACCCGAGGCACTCCCAGAACTTGAGGCAGATGTTTTGCTCGCCAACATCCTGGCAGAACCGCTGCATGAACTCGCCGACAAATTAGCAAAACTTGTCACTAAAGGCGGCCATATCGTGCTGTCGGGTATTTTATACGCACAAGCCGATGAGCTTCTGGAAAGTTATGGCCGCTGGTTTGATATGGAAGAACCCGTTTTACAACAGGACTGGGTGCGCCTGGCGGGTCGACGCCGATAATGATCTGCGAACTCGTTTCACCCAGGGAACCTCTGATTAATTACCTACGTTGTTATTGCTGCGTTAAAAATCAGCTCAAAATGCGAATTTATGACCTATAAACTGCGCTTTTTCGCGGATTTTTGCCTTGCACTAACTGCCTCGCAAACATTAATCAGAGGTTCCCTGGAATTGCAGTGTTCGTTTTGATTTCACCGTGAGGTTCCCTGCGCGCCCGCCGCTAACATTACTATGGCTTTTCAGGTCACCCAGTGCCCCAATTGTAGCTCAACTTTTCACGCCAACCCCAAACTTCTGGAACTCGCGGATGGGAAAGTACGCTGTGGTGCATGTCTCGCAGTTTTCGATGCGATAGAAAATTTCGTCACCACTGACAGCATACCAATTGATGCAGAAGAAGAATCAGTATTCGTTGGCAGCGAACCGGAAGACTTTTTTGACCCCTCTGTATTTTTGACCCGCAGTGCGCTCAGCATGCCTGATGAACCAGAAGAAACCAATGCAAACAGCACCGGAATTAGTGCTGCTGAGGGAGGGCTTGCCAGCGAACTCCAGATTACGGCGCTGGACCCAAATACCGGCGATGACTCTGCGTTTTCTGATTACATCGCCACCGAAGAGGTAGAGACCTCATCGTTCGAAGCAGCCAGGCCAGAGCTGACAAAAAATGTATTTGCTGATCTGCTGCAAAAGTCTTCCACATCGACTGAAACAAATCCTGGCGAAACCAAAGATTCCGGAGGCACACAGAACTTTGAGAGCATTGAGAGCATTAACAGTATCGAAGGTTCTGAGAGCTTCGAGATTCCGGGCAGCTTGCAAAATTCAGAAGTGGATGGCGACCTGGACCAGCCTGCTAAAAATGAAAAAGATGGCAATGGGAAAGACGAAACCAGCACCGATGATGAACATCTAGAATTCTTTAGTGGCATCGATGACAGCATGAAAGCGCTGGAAAATTCAGATGAACTGTCTGAGTTGGAAGAGTTAGCACAACGCACTGTGCCCGAATCACCCAATCACGATTCATTCGGACAACATAAAGATCACACTTTCAGCAAGCCCGGAATCGGAGCTGATATCACCGAAAACGATGCCGAAAACGAAATAATAGGCGAAGACTCAAACTCAGAAGAAAAACAGACATTCAACCCTGACAAGTACTCTCTATCTGTTTCTTTTACCTTGCAGGCACCTTTTGCACAATCTCAGCCTGGTGTTGAAAGCAAGAGCAGTTCAGAATGCGCTGAAGGTATTGAGAGTCGCGAAGATTCAGACTCAAGCATCAAAGAAATCCCACCAGCTCTGAGTGAACCCCAATTCACTGAAGATCTTGATAAGAGTGACTTTGGCACAGTCGTTAAACGGGCCATTGAAGAACAGAATCTGGCGGAGGCTGTCCAGAAAGGCCTTCAGAATCTGGCAGAAATTGAGACCATTGTTGATGACAAGCTTACAAATCGAGACTTACAGGATCTATCCAGAACTGATAAAGAGCAAGCAACAACTGCTGGCGCGATTGATTCTGCTGCCCATGAAATTGAAGCGCCGCCGACAGCCCCGGAACCATCTCCTGTAATAGAAACAGAGGTTTCTGAACCCGAAATCAGCACAGATGCGATTCGGGCACGGGCCCTGAATGCGGGACTGGAAGATGACGAGGCACTTGAAGAAATTCCTGCAGAAAATCTAACAGCTCTGGAGCGTATGGCGACTCCGCTTGAACTTAGCAGTCGCCGACAAAAACACTGGAGCAGAACATTAGGCATGTTTTCCTTGTGTTTGCTCTTGAGTGCATCCATGGCCGCACAATATGCCTGGCAACATCGCGTCACTTACAGTCTTTACCCAGGTTTTAGAAGCTATTTTGAACAAGCTTGTACCTGGCTTGAGTGTCAACTGCCTGAATTCTCAGAAATAGAAGCGATTCGAAGTGATAACCTGGCCGTTCGCAGTCATCCGGAAAGGGATGAAGCGTTAATGGTTACGGTTGAGATCCGAAACACCGCTGAATTCGAACAGCGCTTTCCAATTTTGATTCTCAGTTTTAACAATGCCAGCTATGACACAATTGCGCTAAGAGAATTAGCTCCCGACCAATATTTGGATGAGGAATTACGAGATTTCGAGTTCATGCCCGTGCTTTCACCCGTGCAAATTACCCTGTCAATAATTGATCCCGGTTCAGATGCAACGAATTACACCCTTGCATTTCGCTCACCATCACTGTGAACGCAAAATCCTCGACAACTTTCTCCAGACGCACAAAAAAGTGACTCGAAAATACACATTTTCGAATTAACTCAGCTTTAGAAAAGTCAACTCTTTAACCGCAATTCGCTCCTCGCTATTATTGTCGACTATTGTCGGCCCCAAAAACTGACTGGCAGCCATGTCAAAAATCGGCCCTTATCAACTTAAAAACAATTTGTTCCTGGCACCGATGGTGGGAGTCAGTGACACACCTTTTAGGGAGATTTGCAGTCAACAAGGTGCAGGATTAACTATTGGTGAAATGCTGACGTGCAATAAGGAGTTGTGGCTTAACGAAAGGAATCGGCTTAAGCAAGTCAAGCCGCGCATAAGTGGACCACAAGTGGTACAAATCGCAGGCTCAAAACCAGCCATGATGGCTGAAGCTGCCAGTCTCAACGTTGCTTTAGGCGCCGATGCGATTGATATCAATATGGGCTGCCCTGCAAAGAAAGTATTAAAGAAGGCAGCAGGCTCTGCCTTATTGAAAGATACCAGGTTAGTTCAAGCTATCTTACATGCCGTGGTGAATAGCACCGACGCGCCTGTGACCCTGAAGATTCGCACGGGTTGGTGTCCAGACACACGCAATGGTGTGGAGGTTGCCAGGATTGCTGAAGGCGAAGGCATTCAATTACTCACCGTGCATGGCCGGACCCGGGCTGATCGCTTCAAGGGACATGCCGAATACGACACGATTGCAGAGATAAAACGCAGCGTCAGTATTCCGATAATCGCCAACGGTGATATCGATGGTCCTTTAAAAGCGAAACAGGTGTTAGACCACACCAGCGCAGATGGCCTGATGATCGGAAGAGCCGCTCAAGGAAGGCCCTGGATATTCCGGGAAATTGAACACTATCTGAATACTGGTGTGACACTGCAAGACACAAACTTGTCGACACAAAGCGCCGTTATCCAATCGCACTTAAAAAAACTGCACGGATTCTATGGCAAAGTTAAAGGCGTGTGGTACGCTCGTAAACATGTGTCTGGTTATGTCCAGGGCTTACCAGCCGCCAGGGAGTTTCTTGAGAAATTCAACGCGGTAAATTTCGGTGCAGAACAATTACAATTAATCCAAATCTACTTTGACCAGTTGATTTCTCAAGGTGAGGGAGCAATCGCCGTATGAACAGGCCGGACGAATCTACCATATATTCAAACTACACCTATAACGACCAATGTGAAAGCTTCGCACAATCTGTCAGTCATGCGAGTCAGGAAAGCACATTACGTTCCGAAGTGGAAAAATCGCTGCGTCGGTATTTTCAACATCTGGGAAACGAGCCAGTCACTGATCTGCACCAAATGGTAATGGCAGAAGTGGAAGCACCATTGCTTGAAGCTGTTATGCGCTACACTGGTAACAACCAGAGCAAAGCTTCAATCATGTTAGGCCTGAACCGAGGGACTTTGCGTACTAAACTAAAACGCTACGGCATGCTCTAATAGGGAGTGTGCATCAAGCAGTTTCACTAAAGCTAAGGAACCTCTGATTAATTCCCTACGTTGTTATTGCTGCGTTAAAAATCAGCTCAAAATGCGCATTTATGACCTATAAACTGTACTTTTTCGCTGATTTTTGCCTTGCACTAACTGCCTCGCAAACATTAATCAGAGGTTCCATACATCAATCATATGAACACAGGTAATTCTGTTGCCGTACGTCGGGCACTTATCAGTGTTTCTGACAAATCCGGTATTGCTGAGTTTGCCCGGGCATTGCGCGAGCTCAATATTGAAATCCTTTCCACCGGCGGTACCTATAAGCTCCTCACAAGTGAGGGAATTCCAGCCATCGAAATTTCCGACTACACAGGCTTCCCTGAAATGATGGATGGCCGCGTCAAAACCTTGCATCCCCGTGTTCATGGCGGAATACTGGCTCGGCGTGATAAAGATCAGGCTATTATGGAAGCGCATGACATTCCTGCAATCGATTTGGTGGTAGTAAATCTCTATCCATTCGAAGCCACCGTGGCAAATCCCGACTGCGATCTGCCTAAGGCCATAAAAAATATCGATATTGGCGGCCCCACGATGTTGCGTGCGGCTGCCAAAAACAACCAGTTCGTTGCTGTTGTAGTGAATCCTTCAGACTATGGCGTTGTTCTGGACCAGCTGCGCAGTAATGATTGCTGCCTGGATCAGGAAACGCGCTTCGATCTTGCAGTGAAAACTTACGAGCACACTGCCGCCTATGATGGCGCCATTGCCAATTATCTGGGCGCCCGCATACAAAGTGATGAGCCTGGCTCATTTTCCAGAACATTCAACGCGCAATTCCATAAGATTCAGGATATGCGTTACGGCGAAAACCCTCATCAAAAAGCGGCCTTCTATATGGAGAAAGCACCGGAAGAAGCCTGTATAAGCACAGCAACTCAGCATCAGGGTAAGGAATTGTCCTATAACAACATCGCCGATACCGATGCTGCATTGGAATGCGTAAAAGGCTTTAGCGAACCCGCCTGCGTCATCGTCAAACATGCCAACCCCTGTGGCGTAGCTATCGCGGATACACCTCAAAAAGCCTATGAACTGGCCTTTCAAACCGATCCAATTTCTGCATTTGGCGGCATCATCGCTTTTAACCGGGGATTGGACTCTGCAACTGCACAAAAAATTGTAGAGCAGCAATTTTCCGAGGTGATTATTGCACCCAGCGTAAGTGAAGAGGCATTGGCGATAACTGCTGAGAAGAAAAACGTGAGAGTACTCAGCTGCGGACAGTGGAGCGATAGTCGTAAACCTGCTCTAGACTACAAACGAGTTAACGGTGGTATACTAATCCAGGATCGGGACATTCATGAAATCTCCCGTGAAGACCTGGAAGTCGTAAGCACACGCCAGCCTACCGAGGATGAAATCCGAGACCTGCTGTTTGCCTGGAACGTTTGCCAATATGTGAAATCCAACGCTATTGTCTATTGCAAGAACAATCAGACCATCGGCATAGGCGCTGGCCAAATGAGTCGCGTATACAGCGCAAAAATAGCCAGCATTAAAGCTGCTGACGAAAACCTGAAAATAAAAGGCTCCGTCATGGCTTCAGATGCCTTTTTCCCTTTCCGTGACGGAATCGATGCCGCCGCAGAAGCTGGAATTACAGCAGTGGTTCAGCCAGGTGGGTCCATGCGAGATGAAGAAGTCATAGCAGCAGCGGATGAAGCGAATATTGCGATGCTGTTTACGGGCGTTCGGCACTTCAGACATTAGTGTATGAAAGTTTTAGTGATTGGATCAGGTGGTCGTGAACATGCGCTGGCCTGGCGCTCTGCCCAATCGGCAAATGTAGAAGCCGTTTATGTCGCTCCCGGTAATGCTGGCACTGCCACAGAGCAGAATGTGCAGAATATTGAAATCGATGTGCTCGATTTCGATGCCCTGGCGGCATTTG
This sequence comes from uncultured Pseudohongiella sp., assembly GCA_965198435.1. Lineage (GTDB taxonomy): Bacteria > Pseudomonadota > Gammaproteobacteria > Pseudomonadales > Pseudohongiellaceae > UBA9145. The sequence continues at coordinate 3,039,289 of OZ240664.1, forward strand.
CGACTGACAATAACATCGGACTCACCATCGTCGGGCCAGAAGCACCATTGGTTGATGGTATAGTGGATTTTTTTCAGGAACGTGACCTTCCCTGCTTTGGTCCAAACAAAGCTGCAGCCCAACTTGAAGGATCAAAAGCCTTCACTAAAGACTTTTTGGCACGGCACTTAATCCCTACAGCCGCTTATCAAACCTTTACAGAAACCAATGCAGCAATTCAATACATCAAGGACCAGGGCGCACCTATCGTTGTTAAGGCCGACGGCCTCGCGGCAGGCAAGGGTGTAATAGTCGCTCAAACCGAAGATGAAGCGATTAGCGCTGTGAAAGACATGCTGGCTGGCAACAGGTTTGGCAAAGCTGGGCATCGAGTCGTAATTGAGCAGTTTCTGGTCGGTGAAGAAGCCAGCTTCATTGCCATGGTTGATGGTACTAATATTCTTCCTATGGCCACTTCACAGGATCATAAAGCCAGAGATAACGGTGATAAAGGCCCCAATACAGGAGGCATGGGTGCCTATTCCCCAGCCCCTGTGGTTACTGATGATGTTTACCAGCGTATTATGGATGAAGTAATCCGACCCACTGTTAAAGGCATGACCGAAGATGGGCATCCTTACACAGGGTTTCTCTATGCCGGGTTAATGATTTCAGAAGATGGCGTCCCTAATGTCGTTGAGTTCAACTGCCGATTTGGCGACCCTGAAGCTCAACCTGTGATGTTGCGTCTGCAATCAGATCTCCCCTCGCTCTGCCTCGCAGCCCTGGAACAGTCACTGGATCAACAATCCGCAGAATGGGATTCTCGCCCCGCTGTCGGCGTAGTATTGGCGGCCGGAGGCTATCCAGAATTCTATGCCAAAGGCGCTGTGATCAGTGGGCTTGAAGATCAATCAGGAGCAGAAACCAAAGTATTTCACGCTGGCACCAGGTTGTCTGACGGAGCCATAGTCACCAATGGAGGACGGGTTCTCTGCGCAACTGCTGTAGGTGACAGTGTTGCTGAGGCCCAGGCGGCTGCCTACCAGCAGGTAAACCGGATTCACTGGGACAATGTTTACTTCCGCACTGATATTGCTTACCGGGCGATTGCGCGGGAAAATAACTGAATGGCCCATTCACCGCTAAACTTCATTGACCAGTGTCTGCTAGAGTTTGACCGGGCCTTACGCACTTGTGTGCCTGGCAGCAGTCAAGCTGAAAGGGAAACCCCAGCCCAAGATATTAAGGCCGCAGAGATGTCCGAGAGCGACAGGAAACACGCGGCTGGATTAATGCGCATCAATCATACTGGTGAAGTTTGCGCACAGGCTCTGTACGCCGGCCAGGCCAGTACAGCCCGGTTGGGTGAAGTAGAAGAAGCCATGGAGCATGCTGCCGCCGAAGAAATTGATCATCTCGCCTGGTGCGAACAGCGCCTTTCGGAATTAAACAGCCAACCCAGTGTTCTCAATCCTGTTTTTTATGGACTGTCTTTCGGCATGGGCGCTATGGCCGGTCTCGCCGGTGACCGTTGGAGCTTAGGCTTTGTTGCGGAAACAGAACGGCAGGTTTGCGAGCATTTGGAAGAGCACCTGGCACAATTGCCTACGCAAGACGCACGCAGTAAGGCTGTCATCAAGCAAATGATTACAGATGAGAAACAACACGGTGAAGCTGCCAAAGAAGCAGGTGGTGCTGACCTGCCTCCCGCAATTCAACACGCCATGACCTTGCTATCGCAGGTCATGAAAAAGACTACTTACAGAATCTAGATGCGCTACACGATTTCAAAATCGTGAGTGATCTTCACACCCGCGTTTTTGAGCATGATTGAGGCAGAACAGTACTTGTTTGCTGATAATTCAATTGCTCGTCCTACCTGCTTTTCATTCAGGTCATTGCCAGAAACTTTGAAGTGCAAATGAATGGATTCAAATACTGCAGGTGTTCCATCTACCCGAGTCGCCTCTATTTCAGCCTCACAGCCAGTGATATCCTGGCGCGCCTTTTTCAGAATGGTGACCACATCATAGGATGAGCAGCTACCCACTCCCAATGCCATCAATTCCATTGGGCGCATGCCAAGATTCCTGCCACCACTCTCTGGCGCTCCATCTAATACTATTCCATGTCCTGTTTCAGACTCGCCAACAAACATGACATTCTCAACCCATTTTATTCGTCCGCTCATTTATCTTCTCACTGCCAATGATTTTCCAGTGATCCATAGACTTTAACCCGTGGGTAAAGCTGGAATGCACTACAACCGATACCTTTACACAGGGTTGCGGCTGGCAACAGTAGCATAGAAAAGACTGCTCTATACAGCACGGGAATAGCAGGTTTTGCCGCCATAACACACTCAGATGATCTGCCCTATTAATGTGACCCACATCTCACCATCAGGACAAAATGTGATACACATTCGCCTGAAAGTTAAGGCGCCACATCTATGGCACTAATGCTCACCACAACGCACATCCAAAATCTGGATAACTTTCTCTCTCATTGGCAGAAAGCGATACCCTAAGGAACCTCTGATTAATTACCTACGTTGTTATTGCTGCGTTAAAAATCAGCTCAACATGCGGACTTATGGCCTATAAACTGCGCTTTTTCGCTGATTTTTGCCTTGCACTAACTGCCTCGCAAACATTAATCAGAGGCTCCCTAATCGTGCCACTCATTTACGAAGACGATCAGTGCGAGACTTTACTGCATCATCAAGGGGTCAGTATCTGTCATTCCGGAAGATGACAATGGCAGGGAAGTAGTTATCGACTCTCTCAATCCGGGAGATTTTTCGGTGAAATGGGCTTGTTCGAGCAGGCTGAAGAAGAAAGAGGGGCCTGGTGTCGTACACAAACGGCTTGTGAGTTTGCCGAGGTAAGCTACACAAACTTCAACACTCACATACACCCACATACACTCACCTCCTGATATTATATTCATCATTGGTCAGCAGATAACTCACCGCCTGCACACCACAACACGCAAAGCTGGCGATCTCGCTTTCTATTTATATGACAGAGCCGGTCGTATTATTGCACGAACTCTGATTGCGCTAAGCAAAGCGCCTGCCGCCATGGCCACATCCCAATAGCATGCAGATCAAAATCACATGCCAGGAAATTGGTCGCATCGTAAATTACTCTCAAGAAATGACAAGAAATGACAGGAAGGGTTTTGAAGGCCCTGGAAAGCCCGTGATAGACCTTTTCTATCCTGTCAACTACAGTTTCGATACCGGTGTTTAGCAACGCCACGACAATAACAATAACCAAACAGGCAGCACTTTTTTGATATTGGTTTCGCCGAGCCAGAAACCAGGTGGCGCTATTACTACGAATGCCGCAATTTCCATACGAACCGCTTCTTCACTTTTATACGCTGCGCGAATGTCAGCCGCTGAATAACCAGCTATGGCAATTAGTCGAGCAATGTCTTTTTTCGCAGGTGGTGGGGAAAGGTTTTCTATTTCTTCAGCTTTGCCCATGACCAGCAAACAATTCCTGTAATTTTTCCCCGGGTTGTTCGGCGCGCATCATGGATTCACCAACTAAAAAACCATAAATGTCATTCTCAAGCATTCGTACCACATCGTCAGTACTATGAATACCGCTTTCCGTGATGACTATTTTGTTTTCAGGAATATGCCTGGCCAATTCAATCGTGGTTTCCAGATCAGTATTAAACGTATGGAGGTCGCGATTGTTTATACCGATCAGTTCTGTCTCTAACTCAAGCGCACGCTCAAGTTCATCACGGTTATGAACTTCCACCAGAACATCGATGGAAATTTCATTCGCATAGGCAGCCAGCTCAGGTAATTGTGAATGCTGCAAAGCTGCAACGATCAGCAGAATACAATCTGCTCCGAGCGCTCGAGACTCAGCGATCTGATAAGGATCAACAACGAAATCCTTGCGTATTATCGGCAACGTGCAGGCCTCCCTCGCAGCAATCAAATGGGAGTCTGAACCCTGGAAAAAATCTCGATCAGTAAGTACAGACAGGCAAGTGGCACCGGCATTGGCGTAGTCCCGCGCATGGGCAGCGGGATCAAAGTTTTCCCGAATCAAGCCTTTAGACGGCGACGCTTGCTTTATCTCTGCTATTACCCCTGGCGAGCGACCCGCAATTTTCCGCCTCAGCGCAGCGGCAAATCCCCGGCCTGGAGAAGCCTGCAGCAGATCCGCCTCAAGCTGCTCATGAGTTCTGGCAGCCTTTGCCTCTAAAATTTCCTCAGCTTTCCGATCAAGAATGTTGTCAAGAATAGATGCCAACATTGACTAGCTTCCAAACTGAGATGTGTAAGCAGCCAGTTGGACCAACTTTTCAGTTGCTGCATCAGACTCGATTATTGCGTGCGCTTGCTCGACTCCTGATCTCAAATCTTCAGCCAGACCAGCAACATAGATGGCCGCACCGGCATTCAGCGCAACGATAGCGCTTGCTGCTGCATTTTCATTGTTCAGGGCAGCACGCAGCATGGCCAGACTCTCTTCGGCTGAATCAATTTGCAACATAGAGTAGTCAGGATACCTGTTGAACCCGAATTCGCTTGGCTCTACTGTGTAACGATTTATTTCGCCATCTTTCAACTCTCCCACCTGAGTGGCTGCCGCAATGCTGATTTCATCCAGGCCATCATCCGCAGCAACCACGATGACATGCTCACTGCCCAACGCTCTTAAAACTTCCAGAATTGGTGTAATCCAACTGGCATCGAATACACCTATAACCTGATTCGGCGCTTCAGCAGGATTAGTAAGCGGGCCCAGCAGGTTGAACACGGTGCGCATACCAATTTCTTTACGTGCGGTTATCACATGCTTCATCGCGCTGTGGTGGGCCGGGGCAAACATAAATCCAACCCCTACTTCTTCAATAGTACTAGCCACCTGATCCGGCGATAACACCAAATTGACACCGGCTGCCTCTAATACATCAGCACTGCCACTTTTGCTGGTTGCACCACGGTTACCATGCTTGGCAACTCGCGCTCCCGATGTGGCAGCAACGATTGCAGCCGCTGTTGAGACGTTAAACTTATTAGACCCGCTGCCTCCAGTGCCGCACGTATCAATCAGATGCTCACCTTCAGTAACTTCAACCTTGGTTGCGAGTTCGCGCATGACTGTGGCACCACCAAGCAGTTCTTGTGTCTTGACACCTTTCATCTGTAAACCAACCAGGAAAGCTGCATTTTGCGCATCGGTCGTTTCACCGCTCATAATGCTGCGCATCACAGTAATCATGTCCTCAGTGCTTAAATCACCCCCCGATGTCACCTGTTTGATTACACTAACAATATCCAAGACCTGTTCCTCTTAGGGCCTGTTCACACTCATTGAGTGGCCTCTGCCAGAGGGCATTTTTGCGCTCAGCAAGGCAGAAAGAGTGCCGTATATAACTATATATAAACGATTGATAACGAAGCTGGGCGCAAAAATGCGCCTAACCCTTCGGGTTGTGGCTAAAGTGGTTAAAAAAGCGCCACTTGTCGTTCCTCGTCGCCCATTTGGAATCACCAAACTACGCTCCTCGCGCCTCAACTGGCGCTTTTTTAGTCACAACAAAGATCACTCAAGTAGTGTGAACAGGCCCTGGCTTACCCTTCGTTGCTGAGTGCACGTAAGCACTAGGCGGATTGCGCGAGAAAATTGTTCAACAATTGATGTCCATGCTCACTCAAGATGGACTCAGGATGAAACTGTACACCTTCTACCTGCAGTTCTTTGTGCCGTATACCCATAATCTCTTCGCGATTCCCGGCTGCATCTTCAGTCCAGGCAGTTACTTCGAGACAATCCGGAATAGAATTCCTGTCGATAACCAGTGAATGGTAACGAGTCGCGATGAAGTCTTGGTCAAGATTGGCGAAAACGCCTTCGCCACTATGGTGGATTGTAGATAGCTTGCCATGCATCACCTTTCCGGCTCGCACTACTTTGCCACCAAAGGCCTGTCCAATGCTCTGATGACCCAAACAAATCCCTAACAGTGGAATTTTCCCTGCGAAAGCCTCAACTGCCTCCAGTGAAACACCCGCCTCATCTGGTGTGCAGGGTCCAGGAGAAAGTACTATTTGATCTGGTTGCAGCTTGGCAATATCCTCGACCGATACAGCATCGTTACGAAAGACCTCTACATCAGCGCCCAACTCCCCTAAATACTGCACCACGTTGTAGGTGAAGGAATCATAATTGTCGATCATTAAAAGCATGGAATGTCCTGGTCCCAACCCTTGTCTGATGGCAAACTATAAAGTGTACCAATCATAGCAGTCGCACCTGATTCTGTCTTGAGCCGAAAAGTAATCCTGAATGCGCTGAAGTACGTAAGCATAGCCAACACGAATATTCCGTGAATTCTAATGAGTGAAACCAATCTGGTTTGGTTCCGTCAGGACCTTCGTCTCGAAGACAACCCGGCGCTGCAAGCCGCCGTTAGTGCTGGATCTGTATTACCTATCTACATCCTGGATGATGAAAACAGTGGTCCTTGGAAAATGGGAGCTGCCAGTCGGTGGTGGCTGCACCATTCTCTTCATGCATTGAATAAAAGTCTGCAAGGCAAGCTTTGGGTCATGGCTGGAAATCCGTTGCAGCTCATTCCCGAACTTGTAATTGAACGTGGAATCAAAATCGTTTACTGGAACAGATGTTATGAACCATGGCAACGCCAGCGGGACACAGACCTTAAGCAGGCCTTAGAAGCTGACGGTACTCAGGTATTCAGCAGCAAAGGTTCATTGCTCTGGGAACCCTGGGAAAACCTGAAACCCGATGGCAGCCCTTACCGGGTATTCACGCCGTTTTATCGCAACGGACTCAAGCAGCAAATGGACTTGTCTGCACTGGCTGGCGCACCCGGTAAGCTCAACTCGCCGGATTGCTTACAAAGTGATAACAAGATAGATGACTTGAATTTACTACCAAACATTCCCTGGTACAGCGCATTCAGTGACCATTTCACTCCCGGTGAGGCTGGCGCTCAAACTAAACTGCAATCATTTCTTGCCCAGGGCATCAGCAACTACAAAGCAGGTAGAAATTTTCCAGCACTGGAAAACGTCTCCAGGCTTTCTCCACATCTACATTTTGGCGAAATCTCGCCACACCGCATCTGGCAGGAAGCTGCAGCATCTGTAACCCAACATGGCAAAGAAGAAGGTGAACATTTTCAGCGGGAACTGGCCTGGCGAGAGTTTTCCTATTCATTGATGTACCACTTTCCCGAGTTAACTGACCGCAACATGAATCAGCGGTTCGATTATTTTCCCTGGGAATATAAAGAAGAGTTTATAGAAGCCTGGCAACAGGGGCGAACGGGATATCCCCTTGTAGATGCCGGGATGCGCGAGCTGTGGCAAACCGGATACATGCACAATCGAGTTCGCATGGTTGTCGGCTCTTTTCTGGTGAAAAACCTTTTGCAGCATTGGCAGCAAGGCATGCGCTGGTTCTGGGATTGTTTGCTGGACGCCGACCTCGCTAATAATACCTGTAGCTGGCAGTGGGTGGCAGGCTGCGGAGCAGATGCCGCTCCCTACTTCCGGGTCTTCAACCCGGTAACTCAATCTGCAAAGTTTTCAACTGAGCCTTATATCAGGCGTTATGTGCCTGAGCTGGCCAAACTCAGTGATCAACATATTCATCAACCAGACCTGGCACCAAAAGACACGCTGGATGCGGCAGAGGTGAGACTCGGTGAAAACTATCCCTATCCGATAGTTGATCTCAAAGAGTCGCGAAAGCGGGCTCTGGCAGCTTATAAAAGCATCCAGCAATAGCGACTTAATCGATGGTCAGAGATTGTTGAGCAAGCTGAACCGCTCGCACGATAGCCCGGGCTTTGTTCTGCGTTTCTTCCCATTCTGCCTCTGGTTGCGAATCCGCCACGATACCCGCACCTGCCTGCACATAGAGGGTTTCGTCTTTAATCACAGCAGTACGAATGGCAATCGCCATATCCATATTGTTATTCCAGGCAAGGTAGCCCATCGCACCTCCATAAATACCACGCTTGTCAGGCTCAAGTTCATCGATAATTTCCATAGCACGCACCTTAGGCGCACCACTGAGAGTACCCACAGGCAAAGTCGATTTGAGAACATCGAGTGCTGTTCGATCGTCTCTTATTTCACTTTCGACAATAGAGGCAATATGCATGACATGGGAATAACGCTCCACAAACATTTTACGTGGCACATGGACGCTTCCGGTCTTGGACACACGACCCGAATCATTACGACTCAGATCGATCAACATTAAATGCTCGGCAATTTCCTTTTCATCTGCCAGCAGCTCTTTTTCCAGCGCCTGATCTTCTTCTTCCGAGGCGCCGCGTTTGCGAGTACCAGCAAGAGGCCGCACGGTTATTTTGCCATTCTCGACTCGGGCCAATATCTCCGGGGAAGCGCTCACTACATGGTGATCACCCATGTCGAAGAACACCATGTAAGGAGACGGATTCAAAAAGCGAAGTGCCCGGTACACCTGAATAGGATCACCATCAAACTGCACTGACATGCGCTGTGCCAGTACTACCTGCATGACATCACCAGCCACAATATAATTCTTTATGCGATTAACTGCGGATTGAAAATCAGCCTGACTGAAATAATGAGTGAAGTCTGCATCCGAAACTGGTGCTGCAGATTGCAGCTCTGGAATTTGCAAAGGTTGGTTTAATTGGGCTGCCAACTCATTTAACCGAGCCTGGCCGCGCTCATAAGCACCGTTTTCAGCAGGATCCACATTGATCACGATGGAAATAGTGCCACGTAAGTTATCAAACACCACAACTTCTTCAGACACCATTAATAAAATATCTGGCGTCTGCAGCGGACCCTTACCTTTTGACTCTCCGATTGTGGTTTCCACATAACGAACCGTGTCATAGGCAAAGTAGCCAACCAACCCACCACTAAAACGCTGATCCTGTGCTATTGGCGCGACTCGAAATCGTGACTTGTATTCGGTGACAAAATCGAAAGGATTTTCTGCCGTAACTTTTTCTACAATTTTTCCATCGTTTTCAACGGTAACTTTATTACCAGTCACGCGGAGAATTGTCTGGCTGGGCAATCCGATAATTGAGAAGCGGCCCCACTTCTCTCCACCCTGTACCGATTCGAAAAAATAACTGTGCTGACCTTTACCCAGCTTGAGATAGGTACTGAGAGGCGTTTCAGTATCCGCCAGCACTTCCCGCACCAGAGGAATGCGATTAAAACCTTGAGAGGCCAGTTCCTGAAATTTATCGGGAGTCATTAGAGCAGTAAGAACAGGTGGGTTAATTGCCTTTGCCTGCTAATTCGAGTTCAGCACGCAGCGCAGCGATAGTTTCGCCGTAGTTATCGCTGTTGAAAATTGCTGAACCAGCAACAAACATATCCGCGCCGGCTTCAGCTATTTCACGAATATTCTCTGCGGAGACACCACCATCCACTTCCAGGCGAATGGATTGGCCACTTTCGTCTATCAGCTTGCGCACCTGCCCGAGCTTGCCCAGAGTAGAGGGAATAAATTTCTGGCCGCCAAACCCCGGATTCACTGACATCAGTAGAATGACATCTACCTTATCCATCACGTACTCAAGACAATCCAAAGACGTGGCCGGATTGAGCACCAATCCTGATTTGCAACCTTGATCTCTGACCAATTGCAGTGATCGATCAATGTGCTGGGTGGCCTCCGGATGAAAACTTATGTAACTCGCTCCGGCCCTGGCAAAATCCAGAATCAACTGGTCTACAGGTGCCACCATCAAATGCACATCTACAGGGGCTTCAATGCCGTGCTTACGCAGGGCCTGACACACCATAGGACCAATTGTGAGGTTAGGCACATAGTGATTATCCATGACGTCGAAATGCACGACATCAGCACCCGCATCAAGCACTGCATTCACTTCATCGCCCAGACGAGCGAAGTCAGCAGAGAGAATAGACGGGGCTATCAAGTAATCCTTCATGGCCGACCTCGGGTCAATGTGGCGGCTATTCTACAGTTAATGCACGGGATTGTCCTGAATGGCGCAGAGAAATGGAATCAGGCCCGCAGTTTACGTAAGCCACAGATTTTCTCATAAGCCGTGCGGATAGTTGCCACTTTTTCCTCAGCCAGCCGCTGAGTCTCTTCAGAAAGATTTTCACGCATCAACTTGTCTGGATGATAGCGGGTCATGAGTCGCAGGTAGGCGGGTCGTATCTCACCATCTGCTGCATCGGGTGTCAGCTGCAATGTATTATAAGCATGACTGAGAGTATTGAGCCGTTTGCCTGGCTGGGCTTCAAAGTACTTTTCCTCTCCACCATTGAATTGCGCGCTGAATTGCAGAAACTCAGCTTTATCAAACCCAAGCAGCTCTGCTGTATCCCTTAACAGCATCTTTTCCTTCAAGCGCATGCAGCCCTTGGTGTAGACCAGCCGCAATTGCACTTTCATGATGAGATAAGCCAGCTCGCTGCGGCGCCCGATACAATTAGCCAGGTCTTTCACAAACAATAGTATGTCGGTATCCATCTGCTTGCCCAATTCAAAGTAATCGATAGCTTCCTGCCGCTGCCTGGGGGTTAGATTCAGTAACTGAATGATCGCAGAGGCATACTTCACTTCCTGATCAGAGACCCGCCCATCAATCTTGGCCAGCCTGCCCATCAAGACGAAGATGGTTTGCATAATGGTTTTTTGCGACTTACCTCCGGCAGGAATGGTATCGCCATACCCTTCTCCACCAAGCCGCTTAGCTAACGCTTTTTTGTAAGCACGATGCTGGACAAGGCGCAGCATGGCTCAGGCACCCGTCGCTTCCATTGCAAGATCATTCACTTCCTGTAAACGCTCAGGGGTGCCCACATCGATCCATAAACCGCTATGGATTTCTCCGGAAACTTTGTCTGCCTGCATTGCTTTCTGTAATAAAGGCACAAAGGATCGTGGTTGAATTGGCAGTCCTTTAAACAAATTTTTGTGCATCACACTGATGCCGCTGAAGGTCAACCGCTGGTCGGTGGTATTGTGATCTTCATGCACCCTTCCCTGTTCATCTATATGAAAGTCGCCATAAGGATTGTGATCTGCATTTTTCACGAGCACGATATGAGCAAGTCGATCTTCTCCATCAATCGGCTGCAGAGTAGAGAAATCGAAATCAGTCCAAATGTCTGAGTTCACCACGATGAAACTACCGTCTTTCAGCTTTGGTAATGCTTTGATTATTCCTCCCGCCGTTTCCAGCCGGATCGCTTCACGGGAATACTGAATGTCCAGCCCAAATTTTGAGCCATCACCGAGCGCTTCTTCTATCAGATTGCCTAGATAGAAGTGATTGATTACCACCGCGTCCACTCCTGCTGCAGCCAGGCGGCCGAGTTGATGCTCAATCAGGCTCTTGTCAGCGACTTTTAACAGCGGCTTGGGAAGTTCGGCCGTGAGAGGCTGCATGCGCTTTCCCAGCCCAGCCGCCAGGATCATTGCTCGCATAATTCAGTATCCCTGGCGCTAATTGGCGGGTATGTGTTTCTGCGCCAGTGGCAGCACTGTCGTCTGAAACCATTCCCTGAATGCCCCCAATTCCGGGTAGCCGCCAGAGATCTCCATAAAATAATGAGTAACCAGAGGGATATCGGCCAGATAGCGGGTTTTATTATCTCTAATCGCCAGACGGGCAAAGATACCCAGTACCTTTAAATGGCGCTGGAGGCCCATTAAATCGAGGTCTCTGGTAAATTGCCCATGATCAGCAGGAACCTCTATCCCGCTCTCGCGGGCTTGTTGCAGATAATAGTCCGCCCACCTGGCCACCCGGTTGGGCGGCCAGCAGATATAACAATCTCTTAGCAGTGAAACGAGATCGTAAGTATAAGGCCCAGCCACCGCGTCTTGAAAATCGATGATGCCAGGCATGCCACCCTGCTCCAGCAACATGAGATTGCGCGAATGAAAATCACGATGCACCACCACCGTTGCCTGAGATAGCGCACTGTCCTCAAGAAAATGCAGCGCATCTGCTATGAGAGCATGTTCGTCATCATTAATTGCCATTTCCAGCAAACCAGCACAGAACCATTTCGCAAACAAATGCATTTCACGACTTAATTCGGCGCTATCATAAGGGTCAAGTTGTCCTTTTAAAGAACTGGCTTGAATGAGAACTAAAGCGTCAATAAGCTGTTTGTAAATCCTATCCGCAGCTTCATAGTCTTTTGCGTCCTGAATATCCAGCAGGGATGGCAGATAAGTATTGTCTCCAAAATCTTCCAGCAGCATGAATCCCAATTGGAAATCATGGCAATATGTTTTAGGAACTCGAACTCCAGTCCTCGCAAGCAACTCCGCCACCTTGACAAACTGCTCACTATTTTCATATTCCGGTGGGGCATCGACAGCAATAAAAGTAGCTTCATTCACAGTGGCACGAAAGTAACGACGAAAACTTGCATCGTCACTCACACTCTTTAAAGGCGTATGCAAAACACTTTCTCCCAACAGCCTGCCCAACTTAACATCGACCCATTCCTGGAGCTGACTTTCCCGTTGTTCCTGATTACTTTTTTCTGTTTCTGAATCTGCCATGTTCGTTATTCACGACCGCTACAGGCCGCTGCTTGCTTCGCTTTCCAATCATCAACTAATCCATTACTATGCCCTGCTAACTGCTTATCAGGCAGGGTCAGGCGTCTAACTTCATTTGTCGGTTTTTCAATCAGTTTGTTTATCCATTCAACCAAAATCGGCTCAGAATCCAAAGTTAGCCTGGCCCATCTTTTCCGGTATTCAATAAAACTGCCCTGGCATAAGCTCAAAATCCTGGGCGTGCCCGGTCTACTGCTGGTTATCAGCGCTGAAGTCATTCTCAGCACTCTGCCTCAAACTGCTGATGCACAATTGCCCGTTTACAATTGCCGTCCCAATACCAGTGACGACGGCTGGGTTTGCGAATCTACCGATGGCACTCCCTTACCCGACACCGCAAACGAAGACAATCAATACAACAGCGACAATGCAGGTTTTGGCGATTTTCCTCAAGCAGAAACGGAAAAAGAACCTGAGCAAAACACGGAAAGCAAGCTTGCTGAACAGGAAGACTCCAGTTCTTTAGCAACAGACTCTGAGCCGACAATAGATCCTGCCTCTGCCGCGACAGCTTTGACTCCTATCCAGGCCATCAATCCACGCTTTCCCCTGGATTGGGTCCCAGTGGCAGCTATGACAGAGCAAGAACGATCCGCCGCACCTGACAACTGCTGCGGCGCATTTATTGACCCACTAAGCGAAACGCCAGTTCTCCCGGATGATCCTGATTCAGCAGAAACTCGGTTCCAAGCCAGCGCAGGTTTTAGTCAGATCACTGAAAGCCTTATCAGCATCGAAGGCGACGTGGTCGTGCAGCAAGGATCCCGCACCATTGAGAACGATCAAAGTACCAGCATCGATAACAACAACAATACTGTGCTGATGGATGGCAACGTAACCTTCAGAGAGCGCGGTTTATTGCTGACGGGTAATTCTGCTTTTATCGATAGTGATGAACGACTCAATCGCGTTGAGCAGGCCCAGTATACCATTCACGACTTTAGCGCTCATGGGGATGCCAGCAGCATTGTTTACAACAGCAATTCAGGACTGGTAACAATTGATAATGGTAAATTCAGCCGCTGCGAACCCGGCAATGAATTCTGGACTCTAAGCGCTGAGAGCATCATTCTGGATCAGGATAACAGCCGCGGGTATGCCCGCAAGGCATCAATCCGTCTCAGCAATGTCCCTATCTTTTACTATCCTTTTACCTTGCCATTCCCGTTAGGAGATGGCCGGGTATCGGGCTTCCTGCCACCAAGCATAGGCTCAACCAGAACTGGCGGGTTTGATCTGGAAATCCCTTATTACTTCAATCTGGCTCCGCATTACGATGCCACAATTTCACCTCGGCTGGTATCTGATCGCGGCGTTATGTTTGGCGCTGAATTGCGTTACCTCGCTAACTGGTCAATGAATACGCTCACTTTCACGCATCTGGCTGACGACGATCAATTCGATTCTACTGCTAAAGATGTCTTTGGCTCCCTTTCCCCGCCCGAAGAGGATCGCTGGTTTGTTGGCCTCCAACATCAAGGTGCCATAGGCAACAACTTTCGCACTTTTATCGATTACAACGAAGTCAGTGATCAGGATTATTTTTATGATTTTGGCGGCAATGGATTGAATGTGATCAGTCGCACTCACTTAAACCAGCAAGGCAGATTAGATTTCACCGCTGCCTATCTGCACGCTGGCATAAATGTCCAGCGTATACAAATTCTTGATCCTTTTGTTAATGCATCAGATATCAATAAACCTTTCGATCGTTTACCACAATTCTATTTTGATGCGGATACCGATTTACCATTGGGTTTTCGCATTGGCATTGAAGGTGAAGTAACTTCGTTTAATCGCAGCCTGGAAGAAGGATTATTAAACCTCAATCAGATCGAAAGCGGCGCATTGGTCAATGGAGAGAGAATCAATCTTGAACCCTCTATAGGCTGGTCTACAGAGTCGCCGGGGTGGTTTATAAGAATTAATGCCACCTATAAACATGTTTCGTATTCTTTAGAGAACCAGGCCATTGGCACGTTGGAAGACCCGGAGATTGATGTCAGTGTATATAGCTTCGACAGCGGATTAATTTTCGAACGGCAGGCTCGCAATGGCAGCAGTCAGACTCTGGAGCCAAGAATCTTCTACCTGTATAGCGAATTCCAGGATCAAAGTGGTATACCACTTTTCGATACTTCGGAACTGAACTTCAGCTTCAATCAATTATTCCGCGAAGACAGGTTTAGCGGTGGTGATCGCATCACAGATGCAGATCAAGTTGCGGTGGCATTGACCAGTCGCTTTTTTGATAGTGAAGGTGGAGAACTTGCACGGGCAAGCATCGGTCAGATCAAATACTTCCAGGACCGCCAGGTGACTCTGGCCAATCCATTGCAGAACTGGCAGCCACGCTATTCCACCCTTTCTGAGCAATCTGCTCTTGCCGGAGAATTTGCGCTTAATATCAGCGATAACTGGCGCCTGAATAGCGATGTGCAATGGGATGAGGATCGCGAAGAAATCATCGAAGGTAGCTTCCAGATGCGCTACCAGCGCGATAATAATCATCTTTTTAACCTCTCCTACCGCTACCGCAGTCTGGTAAACTCTCCCTTCTTTATCTTCCCGGCGGGAATCGATTCCCGCATCAAACAGACAGATATTTCGGGGATATGGCCCATAAATACTAGCTGGAAGCTATTAGGCCGCTGGAACTATGATCACAGCAATTCACGGAACCTGGAGAGTTTTGCCGGTGTCGAATGGCGTAATTGCTGCGCCACGATCCGTCTGATCGGCCGCGAATGGGTTGACGAAGCGGAGTTGTTTGTCCCTGATAGCGAACCTAATCGCGGCGTATTTATCCAGGTGATCTTAAATGGGCTGGGTGATCTGACCGGTGGTGGATTGAGTAATCTTTTACAGGACGGAATCTGGGGATTCCGGGATACCAACCAGCAATAATCCGGACAGCCCTCAGGAGGCTGTTTGGAACAGAGAACGAAGCGAAGTAACGAGATAGAGAGATGAGAAAGATAGAAGCAACAAAGCAGAAGTAACGAAACCAAAAACAACAGATCAAAAGCCATATGAACCGAAAACTGAAAAGCATTTGCCTGATTACACTGGCAAGCCTGTGTCTGGTGTCTACAGCCAGCGCTCAACGGATTCTGCTCGACAAAATTATTGCGATCGTAGATCGAGACGTTGTACTGCAGAGTGAGTTGCTGGACAGGCTTAATGACATCCGCGGCATGGCTGCGCAAAATGGTACAGAACTGCCTCCTGAGAATGAACTGCGCGCGGAGATTCTCGACACACTTATTATTGAGAACCTGCAAATGCAGTTTGCAGAGCGCGCCAGTATTCGCTTCGACGACGACACCGTAAACCGGGTCATGATGGGCATGGCGCAAGATAGCGGCATGAACTTTCAGCAGTATGTATTAACCCTCCAGCAGCAGGGCGTATATTTCAGAACCCGAGAGGCAGTACGCAGACAACTCGTCCTGCAGGAGCTACAACGTGGCGCAGTTAATTCCCGCATCCATGTCACCGAACAGGAAATTGATAACTTCCTCAATTCGGAAATGGGGCAGGAAATCGTTTCAGCAGACTATCTCATCGATCATATACTGGTGCCTGTATCTGGCACTGATCCAGATGAATTAAGAACTGAGAAACTTAGATTCGCCGCAGAGCTGGTTGCACGCCTGGAGGACGGTGAGTCAATCGTTGCTACGCGCGCCTGGGCCTTACAAGAAGGAAGTTTTCCAATCGACGGTACAAATTTCGCCTGGCGCAAGCTGGATCAATTACCTTCGCTATTTGCCGATGCAGTGGAACCCATGGAAGTGGGTGGTATTGAGGGACCAATAGAGGCGGGTAATGGATTTCATATCGTGCAACTGCGTGACAAGCGTGGCGGTACAGAGCAAATCGTTAAGCAAACGAACATTCGTCATATCATGCTCTCTCCCAATGAAATTCGCGATGAACAACAAACCATCGCTTTGATCAATGACTTACGCTCCCGCATCGTTGATGATGGTGAAGACTTTGCCGTGATCGCACGGCAAAATTCTGATGACGCTGCATCAGTTGTTGCCGGTGGCGATCTGGATTGGGTGTCAGAGGGCGGTATGCCAATTGAAATGGAGACCGTTGTTAACGGGCTGGAAGAGGGCGAAATCAGCGAACCATTTCGTTCACAAATTGGCTGGCATATCGCCGAAGTGCTGGGTCGTCGAGAAACTGATTTGAGTCTTGACTACACCCGAAGCCAGGCTTTCAGTACCTTACGCAACCGCAAATTCGATCTTGAACTCCAGAACTGGCTGATTGAAATTCGCGAAGAAGCATTTGTCGAAATCGTCGAGTAAGCTATTCAGGAACTCACAACGTGGTCCAGAGAATCGCCATCACCCCTGGCGAACCCGCCGGCATTGGCCCCGATCTTTGTATCGCACTGGCCCAACACCCCCCTGCCAACATCGAACTCGTTGTTGTTGCAGACAGCGCGCTGTTATCGGCCAGAGCCGAAACGCTTCAGCTGCCACTAAATCTAATACCGTTCAATGCTGAACAGGTTGCAACAGCGGACGACCCTGGCTGCCTTAGATTGATTCAGGTTGATACCCAGTCGCCAGTTACCCCAGGTGAGTTAGACGCAAACAATGCCGAATATGTCCTGAACACTTTGCGCACTGCTGTTGATGGCATTCTCGCCAATCAACTCGATGCACTGGTCACCGGTCCGGTGAACAAAGCAATCATTAATGAAGCAGGCTACCAGTTTTCAGGTCACACGGAATTCCTTGCTGAATATTGCCAACAACCACTAACCGTAATGATGCTGGCAACCGAGGGGCTTAGGGTTGCCCTGGCCACCACTCATCTCCCCATTACTGAAGTCCCGGCAGCGATCACTCAGGAATCTCTAAGTGAAGTGGTCGAAATCCTGCACCGGGATTTGAGAATCAAGTTCGGGATCGAAAATCCACGTATCCTGGTTTGCGGTCTCAATCCTCATGCTGGTGAAACCGGTCATCTAGGCAGGGAAGAAATCGAAACTATAGAACCTGTACTAAACAAGTATCGCGATGCTGGCATGGACCTGCAGGGCCCATTACCGGCAGACACCCTGTTTACTCCTAAATACCTGGAGGATGCAGATGCTGTTCTCTCAATGTTTCATGACCAGGGTTTACCAGTGTTGAAATACAAAGGGTTTGGGCATGCGACCAACATTACACTGGGCCTCCCTATAGTGCGCACATCAGTGGATCATGGCACCGCGCTGGACCTGGCAGGTACAGGCAGGGCGAACCCTGGCAGCCTGCATGTATCAATCAACACAGCCGTAGAAATGGTTAAGCACCTGCGCGGATGAGCGACACCATGAATACCCAAAATAAAGCCATGCGATTAGCGAGTGGTAAAGTGCACCAGGCCCGCAAACGATTTGGACAGAATTTCTTACATGACCAAAGCGTGATTGACCGCATCATCACAGCAATCGCACCGCGATCGAATCAACATCTCATCGAAATTGGACCGGGACAAGGAGCGTTAACCAGGCCCCTTGCTACCAGTGCAGCTAAACTCGATTGTGTAGAGCTGGACCGCGACCTGGCCGAACATCTGCAAAGTGAGTTTTCTGGCAATCCGCGCATAAGCATTTACCAACAGGATGTTTTGAAATTAGATTTGAATTCGGTGGTTGATGACTGCACACCGGAATCTGGCCTCAGAATAGTTGGGAACCTTCCCTACAACATTTCCACGCCAGTGATATTTCATTTGCTGACGAAACATGAGCTTATTGCTGATATGACTTTTATGCTGCAGCTTGAAGTAGTCCAACGCCTGGCAGCGCAGGCAGGCAATAAGAACTATGGGCGACTGGGTTTAATGGCACAATATTTTTGCCACATCGAACATTTGTTTAACGTACCATCGGCAGCCTTTACACCAAAGCCGAAAGTGAGCTCTGCGATAGTGCGTTTAACACCACACAAACAATTTACCCACCGCGCTAAAAATGTGGAAACTCTGCAAATGGTAATCCGTACCGCATTTAACCAGCGCCGCAAGACCTTGAAAAATAGCCTTAAAGCCATCATCTCTGAATGGGAAATCGAAAAACTGGGTATAGATGGAAGTCAAAGACCAGAAAACCTTTTACTCAGCGATTACGTAAACATTAGTGATGCCGTTGCCAATGGGTGAGTAATGCATTCAGACAAGGAAATTATTCAAATAGACGTGGATACACAGTATCTGCAAGATCAGTCCGATCCTGGTCAGGATCGCTATGTCTTTGCTTACACGATCGATATCACCAACCTGAGTGAGCAGCCCGTCAAGCTGCTGAAGCGTCACTGGCGCATCACCGATGATAACAACAGGGTAGAAGAAGTGATCGGGGAAGGTGTAGTCGGACAGCAACCGGAAATTCCACCGGGACAATCTTTTCAATATACCAGCGGCGCCATTATCAGTACTGAGATCGGAACCATGCAAGGCAGTTACGAGATGCTGGATGCTAACGGCGACACATTTAAGGCGCCCATTCCTGCTTTCCTGCTCGCGCCACCTCATACCGTTCACTAATCACAACGCTCAGCACCTGACATGAAAGTGCTATACTGCCGCCCACTGCACCAGGCGCGGCCATTCATGAGCACATACGCGATTGGAGATATTCAAGGTTGCTACAAGGCCTTAAAGAAACTCCTGAAAAAAATTGGTTTCTCACCCAGTAGTGACACACTCTGGTGTGTCGGAGATTTAGTAAATCGCGGCCCTCGCTCACTGGATACCCTGCGTTATCTTCAGGATATGGACGATGCTACGGCAATCATTCTTGGTAATCATGATCTGCATTTCATAGCCATCACTGAAGACTGTGCGCCAGCACGCAATAAAGACACCCTGGGCGAATTATTGCAGGCACCGGATTGCCGGGCACTTAGCAACTGGCTCCGCACCAAGCCACTGGCACATCATGCGAGTCTGCAAACCGATCGAGGTAACGAAGACTTCCTGATGATCCATGCGGGTGTGGCACCTCGTTGGTCTTTGCAACGAACACTCAATCTTGCAGCCGAAGTCGAACACGCCTTGCAAGGTTCAGACTACAAAGATTTTCTGCGCAATATGTATGGTGATGAACCGATCCGTTGGTTTGATCAAATCAAAGGACAGGAACGACTTCGCACTATCACAAATTATCTCACGCGATTACGTTTCTGCGATGATATAGGAAGCCTGCGACTGGATGTAAAAGAAGGTCTTTGCGCTGCGCCGGCTGGATTTAAACCCTGGTTTGATTATGAAAATATCACACCAGAAGCTACAATTATTTTTGGGCATTGGGCAGCTTTGGAAGGATACACAGGCAAGCCTCATGTATATGCTCTTGATACAGGTTATGTGTGGGGACGTTGCCTCACCGTGATGCGACTCGAAGACAAAAAACTCTTTGCAGTCTCTCAGTAAATACTTTATTCGTTTCTAAATCTGAAAACTGATAGCAATGAAAACCTACCTCGTCGGCGGAGCCGTGCGCGACAAACTACTTGGATTACCCGTTAAAGACAAAGACTGGGTAGTCGTTGGTGCCACAGTGGACGACATGCTGGCGCTTAATTACAGGCAGGTAGGTAAGGATTTCCCGGTATTCCTCCACCCAGAGACAAAAGAGGAATATGCACTCGCCAGAACTGAGAGAAAAATCAGTCCCGGGCATCGCGGTTTTGACTTCGAATGTTCGGCATCAGTCACACTGGAAGAAGATCTGATACGCCGGGACATCACGATTAATGCCATGGCTGAAACGGAGGATGGCGAGCTGATCGATCCCTGCGGCGGGCAGTACGATATCGGTAATGGCCATATTCGCCATATGTCGGACGCCTTTGTGGAGGATCCATTGCGCGTATTGCGCGTTGCACGCTTCGCAGCACGCTTTAGTCACATGGGATTTTCAGTAGTGCCAGACACCATGAAATTAATGAAACATGTGGTCGCGGATGGCGAGCTGGAGACGCTTACACCTGAGCGTGTCTGGAGAGAATTGGAACTGGCACTAAGTTATCGAACACCGAGCGAATTCGTTCGTGTTTTGCGAGAATGTGGCGCACTTGCAGTGGTATTGCCCGAGGTAGATAAACTGTTTGGGGTGCCTCAACCCGAGAAATACCATCCAGAGATTGATACTGGCAAGCACGTTTTGCTTTGTCTGGAACAGGCCAGAAAACTTACAGATGATCCTGCCGTACTGTACGCCACGCTGGTTCATGACGTGGGCAAAGGACTTACAGCGCCAGAAAAGTGGCCAAGTCATATTGGTCATGAACAGGCCGGACTGGCATTACTTAAGAATTTGGAACAGCGCCTGCCCGTCCCAAAGGAATTTGCAAGCCTGGCAAGGTTAGTTTGTGAGCATCACACTAAATTGCATCGCGTGCATGAACTTAAACCGGCCACGATACTTAAACTATTGGGAAGTCTTGATGCCATCCGAAGACCTGAGCGCCTGGAAAAATTTCTAACGGCCTGCGAGGCAGATGCAAGAGGAAGAACCAGCCTGGAAGAGCGTAGTTATCCGCAACGAGAATATCTCAACGCGATACACTCTTCTCTACTAGCCATTGATAACGGCCAGGTAATTTCCGAAACCCCGCATAAAGACCCAAAAGATGCAATCCAGGCAAAACGTCTGAAAGTAGTAAAGAGCAAAGTCAACGAATTGCGCAATGGATGATTTACCAGTAGTGCTAATAACCGGCGCTGCACAGCGCATCGGAGCTGACATTGCGCGAGAATTTCATCGTCAGAATTTCCGGGTGCTCATTCACTATCGTGCTTCGAAAAACGCTGCCCGTGCCCTGGTAGATGAACTCAACATATCTCACTCTCATTCAGCACAAGCTATACAAGCCTCACTTACGGAAGCCGATGATGTCTCGACTTTAGCAAGCTGCGGGCTTTCCGCTTTCGGCCGCATAGATGTGCTGA
The DNA here is from genome assembly GCA_965198435.1 of uncultured Pseudohongiella sp. Lineage (GTDB taxonomy): Bacteria > Pseudomonadota > Gammaproteobacteria > Pseudomonadales > Pseudohongiellaceae > UBA9145. The sequence continues at coordinate 3,060,885 of OZ240664.1, forward strand.
TCAATAATGCTTCTTCGTTTTATCCAACTCCAATCGGCATGGCATCTAATCACCAATGGGATGATCTTATAGACAGCAACTTGCGCGGTGCATTTTTTCTCTCTCAAGCTTTGGCGCCTGAACTCAAAAAGCATCAGGGCGCGATAGTAAACCTGATCGACACCCATGCTAAACAGCCTTTGAATCAGCATCCTGTTTACAGCATAGCCAAAGCGGGTCTGTTGGCCATGACGAAATCACTGGCCATCGAATTAGCCCCTGAGGTGCGGGTGAATGGCGTGTCTCCCGGTGCAATTTTATGGCCGTCATCACCGGAAGATGGCGCAGACCCTGCGGTCCTGGAGATTCGAGAACAGATACTCAAAAATATTCCGCTGGGTCGGTTGGGAGAAACCCGTGACATAGCGCGCGCTGTTTATTTTCTGGCATGCAATGCCACCTACGTTACGGGAGCAGTCATAAAAGTAGATGGCGGTCGAGCGATAGGTTGAGGTAGATTTCAAGATTCGATTAATCCTGCCATTCGAATTCCACTGGCCAAAGTGGCTGCTTGTTTGAATCAAACTGGTTCCATAACTCTGCATATGTGGTTTTTGTTGTTGGATGGATATGCATCGGAAAAAGTTCGGCTAAGGGTCTCAGCACGAAAGCGTATTGCAAAATTTCTTCGCGTGGCAGACTGATCCCCTGCTGTTCCCCAACCATATCACCCAGGGTCAATATATCGATATCCATCGGTCGCGCAGAGAATTTCGGCTGACTACGATCTCTGCCTAATTTCTGCTCAATTTCTTTAAGCAATACACTGATATCCTGAAGCGATTTATCGGTATGACAGCTCGCGACCAGGTTTAAAAAGTTATCACCTACAAACCCTACCGCTTTGCTTTCGTAGACAGTGGAACAGTTCAAATCAGGGAATTGCTCTCGCAACAATCTCACTGCCGCTTGAATGTTTTCTCGAGAGTAGAGATTGCTGCCTATGCTGAGGGTTAGAAGCGGCACTATGATTCAATATCTGGGATTTAAGATCCGGGGTTTAAGACCTGCGGGCTAGCCCAGGATTTTTCGCCACGCTCAATAATGACACCTACATCTTTGGAGCCAGTAACTGCACCGGGTTTACCTAGACGCAGCTTCACCCAGGGTACACTGAATTCTTCGATTACGATTGTTGCCACTCGTTCAGCTAAGGTTTCTACTAAAAAGAAATCTGAGTTTTCAATAAAGTCGATTAGCCGTTTGGCTACGGATTTATAATCCAATGCCTGTTCAATACTGTCGGTGCTGGCGGCTGAGCGGTTATCCGCCGCCATTTCCAAATCAAGACTTACGAGCTGTCGCTGTTCCCGCTCCCAGTCGAAAATACCGATAATTGTTCTTACTTCAAGTTCGCGAATATACACAATATCCATTATAGAACAATTGCTCCTTTTGCTCGTTAGATCGGTGGAAGTGATTCCAGATTCCAGCGCGGCCTGGCCTGGATTTGCAGATCTGCCTGTTGTCCTGCCAGTAAACGTTGGCAACCCGCATAAGCGATCATCGCGCCGTTATCTGTGCATAGGCTGGGTTTTGCGTAAAACAGCCGACCTTCGACTTTCGCCAGATTCTCTTCCAGCACCTGTCGCAGACGCCGATTCGCGCTCACACCTCCCGCGATGATCAGAGACTTCAACCCTGTATGTGCCAGCGCTCTACGGCATTTAATGGCAAGCGTGGACACAACTGCATCTTCAAACGCGTAAGCGATATCGGCTCGGGTCTGCGTATCCGGCTCTCCTTCAATTGATTCGTCAGCAATCGTATTACGTACAAATGTTTTCAACCCGCTGAAGCTAAAATCCAGTCCAGGGCGATTGGTCATGGGACGCGGAAAATCAAATCGTCCAGCGGTTCCTTCCAATGCAAGCTTCGCCACATGAGGTCCGCCTGGGTATGGCAGTCCGAGCATCTTACCCACTTTATCGAAGGCCTCCCCTGCTGCATCGTCCAGCGATTCTCCCAGCATTTCGTACTTTCCAATGCCCTCGACACGCACCAGCTGAGTGTGGCCACCGGATACTAATAAGGCCACGAAAGGAAATTCCGGAGGGTCTTCTTCCAGCATGGGCGCCAACAGATGTCCTTCCATATGGTGCACGCCAATGGCGGGCACATCCCAACCCATAGCCAGACTGCGGCCGATAGAAGCACCCACCAATAGCGCTCCAATGAGCCCGGGGCCAGCTGTGTAGGCCACCCCTTCGATTTCGGACTGCTGCAATCCGGCCTCATCGATTACCTGCCGTACCAGTGGCATGGTTTTTCGAATATGGTCGCGGGATGCCAATTCAGGGATAACACCACCATATTTGGCATGCAGATCTACCTGGCTGTAAAGGCAATCTGCCAACAGGCCTTTTTCACTGTCATAGACAGCAACGCCGGTTTCATCACAGGACGTTTCAATACCCAGAACAATCAACAGCCTGGCTCGCTTGGAAACAAAATCAGGGCACCATCATGCCAAAAAATCCCACCGATCCCAAATCTGGTGGGTTTTGGCTGCCCAAACCTCCAAGGCAATCGGCTGAACGCCTCTGCCGCGTCGAAGATGGGCAGAAGTGTATAAATTTTGGCCTCAGATCGATGAGGGGGTGCCACTTGTTCATTTTTTGTGCTGGAAGTGCGCACGAAAATCTATTCAGTTGATAACCCTGCCCAAACCTCTAAATTCTTTGCATTTACAGCCCTGAATCTATAAGATGCGCACCCTGGTTAACCTGCTCAGCCCAGCAATGGCAGGCCGGTTGGACAAATCAGATAAGTTATTAAAATTAAATAAGTTAAGGAGCCTCTGATTACTGTTTGCGAGGCAGTTAGTGCAAGGCAAAAATCAGCGAAAAAGCGCAGTTTACAGATCATAAATGCGCATTTTGAGCTGATTTTTAACGCAGCAATAACAACGCAGGTAATTAATCAGAGGTTCCTTAAATGAGCTAGGCTGATTATTAGATTATTACAGGTTGGTGAATTGATTCATGCCTCAAGTTAAGTTAAAAGAAAATGAGCCCTTTGATGTAGCGCTTCGTAGATTTAAAAGGTCATGCGAAAAAGCTGGCATCCTGGCGGAAGTTCGTCGTCGTGAGTTCTATGAGAAGCCCACTTCTGTGCGCAAGCGTAAAGCCGCCGCTGCAGTGAAGCGTCAACTCAAGAAGGTCCAGCGCGAAAGCCGTAAGACTCAGCGTCTCTACTAATCGCAATTCCAAGAAATTCCAGGGACAGTCTTATTTAAAGTCTGTCCCTTTTTCATTTCAGAGTTTCCGCAAATGTCCGAATCCGATCTCAAAATAAAAATCAGTGATGCAATGAAACAAGCCATGCGTGCCAAAGACAAGGAACGCCTGGGTACTATCCGTCTCGTTTTATCTGAAATCAAAAAAGTTGAAGTGGACGAAAGAATTGATCCGGATGACGGGCGCATCACCTCAATCATGGACAAGATGGTCAAACAACGCCGCGACTCCATCAGGCAGTTCACCGACGGTGGCCGCGACGAATTAGCTGCCAAGGAGCAATCCGAGATCGATGTAATTCAGGAGTTCCTTCCCCAGCCTTTTGCCGATGAAGAGCTCGATGCAATCATTACAGAAGCCGTTTCCTCTACTGGCGCCAGCTCCATGCAAGACATGGGCAAGGTAATGGGAATTGTTAAGGGCCAGGTTGTTGGCAAAGCAGACATGGGAGTTGTCAGCCAAAAGGTCAAAGCTGCCTTATCCTGATTTGCGTTGCTAGGGGCTGTTGACACTAATTGAGTGGCCTCTGCTAGATTCGCGTTGGGATTTAAGCCAATTGGATCGACCTGGTGCCTGAGCGCAACTGTAAAATCTGGTGCCAACAATTGGGCTGGTGCCAGAAAAGAAATCAACTAATGAGAAAGCTAAGGAACCTCTGATTAATTATCTACGTTGTTATTGCTGCGTTAAAAATCAGCTCAAAATGCGCATTTATGACCTATAAACTGCGCTTTTTCGCTGATTTTTGCCTTGCACTAACTGCCTCGAAAACATTAATCAGAGGTTCCTTAATCTATTCCAAGTCCGCCTACTTTTATTACTTCCATCCTATACAATAGTCAGTTCGACTCAGTGCATGCATCTCATACCTTATGGGCCTCATACCACAAACCTTCATCGACGATTTACTCAACCGAGCAGATATCGTGGAGGTTGTGGACAAACGAGTCAGTTTGAAAAAGGCTGGCAAGAACTATCAGGCTTGCTGCCCTTTCCACAATGAAAAGACCCCCTCCTTTAGCGTGCAACCTGATCGTCAGTTCTATTACTGCTTTGGCTGCGGGGCGGGTGGCAATGCCATCGGCTTTGTCATGGAGTATGACCAGGTCGATTTCCCCGAAGCGGTGGAAACCCTGGCACGAGATGTCGGCCTGGAAGTACCCAGAGAAGAAAGCAAAGCCACTATACGCAAACAATCGGAGCACGCAAAATTGCTCGATTGCCTGGAAACCACCAGCAAATTCTATCAACATCAACTGCGCAACCATCCTGGAAAGTCGTCAGCAGTGGACTACTTAAAATCTCGCGGCCTCAGCGGCGAGATAACACGGGATTTTGCTATCGGCTTTGCCCCACCTGGCTGGTGCAATCTGCTTTCCACCATTGGCACTGATGGTGAGAAGCAGCAGTCCTTGTTGCACGCGGGAATGATCATTGAAAAACCCAAAGAAAGATCAGAACAGCAAAACAAGCCTGCCTGGGATAATAAAGAGCAAGACAGAAGCTTCTACGACAGATTTCGCGATCGCATCATGTTCCCTATTCGGGACAGTCGCGGACGCACAGTCGCATTCGGTGGCCGCGTTCTCGGCGATGACAAACCGAAATATCTCAATTCTCCCGAAACCGCAGTTTTTCACAAAGGCTCTGAACTCTACGGTCTTTACGAATCAAAAAAATCAGGTGAAAAATTTTCCCGCATCCTACTGGTTGAAGGCTACATGGATGTCATCGCGCTGGCCCAAATGGGCGTGCGCAATGCGGTTGCAACATTAGGCACGGCTACGAGCGAGCGGCATCTCACTCGATTGTTTCGCGCCTATTCAGAAGTCATTTTTTGTTTTGATGGTGACCAGGCCGGCCGCGCTGCTGCCTGGCGTGCGTTGGAAACTACACTGCCGCTTATGGAAGATGGCAGACAAGTACGATTTCTGTTTTTACCTGAAGAATCTGATCCGGATACTTACATTCGCGAAGTGGGTAAAGAAAAATTTATCGAGGCTATGGACAATGCCCAACCCCTGGAACAATTCTTCTTCGACAAGCTGTCGCAGAACCTGGATGTTGACACCATCGAAGGCAGAGCCCGCTTAAGTAATTTAGCTAAGCCCTTGATCCGCAAGTTTCCGAAAGGCGTGTATGGCCAGCTCATGTTAGATAAATTATCCGACACTCTCGGCATGAACAGCGAATCACTGGATGCTTTGATGGCCGTAGAGCCACCACCCCCCTGGCCCACTGAGGCTCCACCGCCGCCTGGCTTTCAATCGAGGCCGCGCAGCGCCAGCGAGGCATTAACCCAGTACCAAAAACCTGCTGCGATCAAAGCCATTGATCTGCTCCTCCGAAATCCCGAAATCGCGCTTGCAGTGAATACGGAAGCAATTGAGCCTATGCGCAATGCTGAGGACCCGAATCGAAAACAATTATTGGAACTCATTGAAAAAGTGCATGCCAAACCCCAAATAGAGGTTCCAGAGTTATATGGCATCTGCATGGCAACCCATCTCAGTGGCCACCTCACTGCATTGCAAAAGTCGGAGAAAATTACTCCGCAGGAAGGCATCGAAGACGAGTTTCTACAGATAATTGACATTATATTGTCAGATATACAGAAGAAGCTGCGTATTCTGCAGCTAAAAGAGGAGGCAAACACCCGGGTTTCTGCAGCCAATAAAGGCAACCAGAACATCATAAACCCTGTCTAAATTAGCAGGATTGTCGATATACATAGTTGCCAGCCGCTGCTATAATGTTGGGCTGACTTTTTTCCACGCATTCAAAATCCCTGGCACCCAAGCCCGGGAAAACGAGAGTTCATGGCCGAATCAATTGCACCCCAATCCAGTCTGAAAACACTCATTGCCAAAGGTAAGGAGCAAAGTTACCTCACTTACGCCGAAGTGAACGACCATCTGCCGGAGAACATCTCCGATCCAGATCAGGTCGAAGACATCATTCAGATGATCAACGATATGGGCATTAAGGTGTATGAAACTGCACCTGATGCAGATGCGTTGCTCTTGAATGACGATGATGATTCATCAGATGACGAAGTGGCCGCGGCCGAAGCCGCCGCTGCCCTCGCTGCAGTTGAAAACGAAGCGGGCCGCACGACCGATCCAGTGCGCATGTATATGCGCGAAATGGGCACCGTCGAACTGCTGACCCGCGAAGGCGAAATTGTTATTGCTAAACGCATCGAAGAAGGGCTGCGTGAATTAATGAAAGCGATGGCCCTGTTCCCCGGCACTGTGGAACATGTGCTTAACGAATACGCGCTGATCGATAGTGAAGAACGCCGTCTTAACGATTTGATCACAGGTTATCTGGATGTTGCCGACGACGTTCCTCCTCCAGCAGCACCTGTTGAAGAAGCCGCCAGCAACAATGGCAGTGATGACAAGGACGAAGAAGAAGGTGCAGTCGGTCCCGACCCGGAAGAAGCCAGGATTCGCTTCACTGAACTTGGTGATCAATTCAAAATCACCAGCACTGTGGTTGGCCGTCACGGACGCAACCATGCCAGCGCTGTTGCTGATCTGGAAAAACTGGGCGAGTTGTTCAAGTCATTTAAACTGACGCCACGCCAGTTCGATCCGCTGCTGCAGCACATTCGTGCCGTGCTGAACCGACTGCGTCGTCACGAAAAAACCGTTCTGAATTTGTGTGTGCGTCACGCGAAAATGCCACGCAAAGAATTCATCTCCTCATTCCCTGGCAACGAGACCAACGAAAAGTGGATCGACAGGCACATCCGCGCCAAAGAGTCTTACTCTGAGCTGCTGGTCAATGTGAAGACTGAGGTGCTGCGGGCACAGAAGAAGATTCGTTTACTGGAAGAAGAAACAGGTCTTACCGTCACAGAAATTAAAGACATCAATCGTCAGATGTCCATTGGCGAGGCGAAGTCTCGCCGCGCTAAGAAAGAAATGGTGGAAGCCAACTTACGTCTGGTTATCTCCATCGCCAAGAAGTACACCAACCGTGGCCTGCAATTCCTGGACCTGATCCAGGAAGGCAACATCGGTTTGATGAAGGCGGTGGACAAGTTCGAATACCGTCGTGGTTACAAGTTCTCTACCTATGCAACCTGGTGGATTCGTCAGGCCATTACCCGTTCTATCGCGGATCAGGCCCGCACCATTCGTATTCCAGTGCATATGATCGAAACCATCAACAAGCTGAATCGCATCAGCCGTCAGATGGTACATGAGAAAGGTCGCGAACCCACTCCAGAGGAGTTGGGCGAACGCATGGATATGTCAGAAGACAAGGTGCGCCGCGTACTGAAGATTGCTAAAGAGCCAATCTCCATGGAAACCCCAATCGGTGACGATGAGGATTCGCATCTGGGAGATTTCATTGAAGATGCCACTGTGGATTCGCCAGTGGATTCTTCAGTCGATGAAGGTCTGCGGGAAGCCACCAAGAGCGTACTTGGCAGCCTCACTGCGCGAGAAGCGAAAGTACTGCGTATGCGCTTCGGCATCGACATGAATACCGACCACACCCTGGAAGAAGTAGGCAAGCAGTTCGATGTCACCCGTGAGCGTATTCGTCAGATCGAAGCGAAAGCGCTGCGCAAGCTGCGTCATCCAACCCGCTCTGATCATCTGCGTTCATTCCTGGATGAGTAAGCAGCCTATCAAAACGATAGCTTGATGTGAGCGAGGCTCCGATTTATTTGAATCGGGGCCTTATGCTTTTTATACCCAGAGAAGACATTTTATGAGCAGCTTCAGGTTACCTTTTAACCTTCCCCGAGTACTCAATCAACGAGACAGAACATAGGACAATTCATGCCAGCAATCGAGATCAACGACAAAGTAGTACTCATCACCGGCGCCAACCGTGGCATCGGTAAAGCATTCGCTCTCACTGCCCTTGAAATGGGGGTAAAAAAAGTCTACGCCTGTGCCCGCGATACATCAACTCTGGGCGAAGTTCAGGACGCTGGCGGTGATCGCGTAGTCCCTCTGCAAGTGGACGTGACCAATCAGGAACAAATCACTGCTGCGGCAGCCGCAGCCGGCGATGTGGAAGTCCTGATCAATAATGCCGGTATGGGCTCTGCCCTGGGCGGCCCTTTGACAGCAACTGACGGCGAAGAAGGCATGCGCGCCGAGCTTGACGCCAACTACTTCGGCATCATCAAAATGGTCCGTGCCTTCTCTGATGCATTAGGCAGCAATGGTGGCGGTGCCGTCGTCAACATCCTCTCCATTTCAGCGCTCACCAACTTCCCATTCGCACCAGGTTATTCAGCATCCAAGCATGCTGCTCACTCCATGACCCAGCACATTAGAGCCGAACTATCCAAACAAAACACATTGGTTACCGGCGTCTACCCTGGCCCTATCGACACCGACATGGCCAAGGCCCTGCCATTCAATAAAGCCGCACCAGAATCCGTGGCGGTAAACGTATTCAAAGCCATCGCCAACGGCGAAGAAGATGTATTCCCTGACCCATTCGCCGTCGAATTCGCCAAACAACTCAAATCCGACCGCAAGGCCCTGGAAAAAGCCAATGCAGCAGCACTGGGCTAGACCGTATAACTAAGGAACCTCTGATTAATTACCTGCGTTGTTATTGCTGCGTTAAAAATCAGCTCAAAATGCGCATTTATGACCTATAAACTGCGCTTTTTCGCTGATTTTTGCCTTGCACTAACTGCCTCACAAACATTAATCAGAGGCTCCCTAAGCAGATATCAATGGTTTTGCGAACGACCGAGGGGCGCTATAATGCGCCCTCTTTAGTTTTTGGGCTCTGAATTCTGTCATTCCCAATTCCTAAACTTTGACAGCCTCGAATAGAAAACCTTGGGGTGCTTTTGAGGTTCATCATTGAAGCGCAGCGCATTGCTAATGGGGCGTGCGTTGAGTAGGTAACCGAGCAAAGACAAGCGTTGCAATAAAATTTCAGGTTCCAGTTATCGGAACCATAAGTTTTGGGTATGGCTGAGCTTCGTAATCGAGGAGCAGTGCATTCCGGGGGAGAGAGCGTACATCAGGTACGTGACCAAGCAAGGATATGTGCTGGAACGAAGAGTATGGAGGTCGGGCACAGGCAAAAAGGGCCTATAGCTCAGTTGGTTAGAGCGCCGGACTCATAATCCGTCGGTCCCAGGTTCGAGTCCTGGTGGGCCCACCATTTTTATAATATATTCAATACGTTATATATTGAGCACTAATTTCGATTTCATAACACATTCGTGGTACATCGCCCTTTTCTAATACGTAGTGCTACATTGCTGCGCATGTAGCAGTCCCACCCGATAACCATTAAGAAGAAAATCACGTACACACTTTATAAGCGAGCACATAGTGGTGCCTGGCAAGCGCGTATCAAGCTGGTTAACGGAGAATGGTATAGAACAACAACAGGGGTGTCTGACTTAGAAGAAGCAAAGCCTGTTGCTAACAGGCTGTATCACGCAGCTCAATTCAAACTTGAAAACAGTCTACCTCATACTATCCATCGATTTTCTTTGATAGCGAAACACAATCGAAAAACTTGAAAAGCTCAAAAATACGAGCCAATCGAAGTCTGTTTATAGTAGCTATACTATATCGGAGCACTGAACAGAGCTCTGATTCCCCGCTTTGGGAGACCTGGGATCGACAACTGAGCTGATAGCTATGACGGGTATTTTTCATGGTTAGAGATTCAAATAGACATTTAGTTCAGATTCGGTGACATTAGCTTGTGTAATCGCTGCACCACCGTCAATGTGCACTGTGAATTCAGATGAAGGGAATTTTACTGAACTGGATTTACTTTCGATACGCCGGAATACATCTGATAGCGTAGTTTTACCGCTACTGGCACAAGTCGGTTTTTTCCTAGTATTCTTGACATAATAATTTAAGCTAATGTGTATCTGCGCCTATTATATCATTTGCCTGGCGATAGATTGCTTTGCTACAAACACCAACAGAATTCAATGAATGCCCATGGGAAATGCCCTTCCATCAGAAACTCGGCCTGTTTCGCTTCTTTGCAAGAGGCCCAATCAACGGCGGCTTTCAAATCAGCTTGCAAATTCACGATTGATTGCTGCCCGCCTCGATACTCAAGTTCGGGGTAGTTGGCTTGATGAATCAGATAAAGCATGACCGAGCGCGGGCAGAAGTAGAAGGGCACATATTATCCTACATTCAGACAGGCTCAGACTTCTGCATATAATGGTTATCGATTTACTCTCAAAGACCTTATGCTATCCGTGATTCTGGTTACTTCGCTGTCGTCAAATATTCGCTCAAAGTGGGAAATATATCCGTTTAGCTCCTTCAGAGTTTTTACCTTCACATACTGAAATGCTCCTTTGGGCTTCTCGTTTATCATGACTATTAGGTTCCGAACAGGAATTTGTTTATTTCCCCAATGATGATGGGTGAGTGAAACCCCGTTCCCCCTTTTGCCGCCATTGAGCAGAACAAAAAGTGCATAGCTCGCTCGCATAATCTGCTTGACGGGCGATCTCAAATTCAAATTTTCCACTGAGTTCCTGCTCCAGTGCTTTGTTTCAATAATGAATATCCCGGAATCTGAAACTAATAGGTGGTCAATCTGTACACTGTATATACGATCATTATCTTTCTTGTTATAGATAGGCGGGTTAAACTCGACATAGAAATCATTAAACAACGTAAATTTTTCCGACAGTTTTCGAATCTCTTTTACGACAAGATCTTCGCCTATTGCCCCAGCAATCAAGGGTTGTAATTCTCTTACGACTTCTTTAACTCTCATTAGCTCTCTTGATTTCGGCAAAATCCTTTCTGCAATCATGCCTTCCTTATTTGAACATCGAGCTTCGATTTCAGCAGACAGTTTCCTGACTTTCTCCTCTGATATTCTGGTTCTTTTGTGAAATATACTTGATCTATTGTTCGCCAAATTGGCGAGCCTAATCCTTGACAGGCGGAGAGGCAGGAAATATACAAGCCTGCTCAACCAGTTTCTGGAAACACTTTCTTTAAGGGCGTCCTTTCGAGCTATCAGTTTGGAAATTTCGTCACTTACATTTTGACTTTCAGTTTCACATAATTTCCGATGAGCGATGCTTAATGCTTCTAAAGAAGATCGAAGTTTTTCCAGTTCAACATGGAACCCCCTCTCCTCCTCTGCCCGCATAGCCGTCAGTTCAGAGTCAAAGGTTTTAAGGAAATTGTTTAAATCAGCGATAGAATTAAATTCAGAGATTTGCTTCTCTTGGAGTATTCTCTTGATGCTCTTTAGAGTCTCGATTTGCCCCTCGACTTTTGCCATGCGATTTCCAGCGAATAGATCAATAGAAATAGTTTCGAGACTTCGTGCCAGGCACATTCCTAAATGTGTCAGCAGGTTCTCTTACAGTTTGATAATACTCATCTGCCAGTCATAGCTGACTGCTAGGATTTTAGGGCAGTCCGCTAAGAGTTTAAATCCACTTTCGTGCGGTATTGTTCGATAAAAGTGGACGGAGGGGTTAAATTTTGATCAGTCAAGTTTTGTAGTCACGAGATATTGCCTCACAGATCGATACACCGAATATGAATAGCCGCCAGTAATGAGGCTGAATTTTTGGCATATCGCCTTGTATTCCCGCGCCAGGGTTTGAGCCAGATCAGGTGGCGAATCCCGCCAGAGTGCCCCTGTGTGCATGATCGAGAATACGGCATGGATGAATGGAATGGCCGATTGTCTTTTCCAAGGCCACCCCGGGAGGCTTTGCGTCCCGTTCAGTGAGGCACCAATAACATTCATACTCTGTCTGATATATCCTGTCTACAATGTGATGTGGCCCTATGGAACGCCCTCCTGCTTGCATAAGATGGATGTCTTGGCTCGTCATGAGTGGGGTGGTGCTAATTATATGACTGAGTTGCTCGCCGCGTTTGTCATACCCAATGGTCCGGCTGTTGAAGCTGTTAGATGCGCGGCTCCAGCCGCGGCCGCTTGTCTTTACCTATCCAGGTGAGTTCGAGCCTTTGTTTTTTACGGCGCATAAAAACCTGCTTTGATTTCTGCATGGGTAAATAATTGTCTGGCGTTGTGATCGATGTGACGTTTGAGCGGTGCATAGTGGATATGAGAATAAGCCAACAGGTCTACACTGAGCCCTAAGTTACTGTCATCCAACAGGGTATCAATACGTGCCACTTGTTACTCCTGCAAGTCGCCAAATAATACGAGATCAATATCTGAATAAGAGGCAAATTGACCACAGGCTCTCGAACCAAAAAGAGCGGCGGATTCAATGGCGGCATGAAAGGGAGTTAATGTTTCCAGAATAATGTTGAGTTCTCGATGGTTCAAACCATGATCTTTCCTGGTTGCCCTTTGCATTTATTCTGCTCCAATCGATTCATCGAGCAGGTTTTCATAGAGTCGATCAAATAAGGATAAATAGTTTTCTGCTATGTTGCCGATGACTTTTTCAAAGACAAGGGTACTGTATACATGGCTCATTTTATTTCGGTCATCCAGTGCCCGCATCCATATTTCCTGATCATCAATGACTTTGGCTTTAGCGCCCGCCACAATCACGGCCTTGGGGGTGATTTTTTCCAGCGTGACACCTTCACTTTCCAGATAATCTTTAAGGGTTTTCCAGGCCAGCTCCCATGTGTATTCGAAGCGCTGAATGACGCCTTCTTTCTCGAGGTCGGTGAGTGTTCTTTCCTGCTGATATTCAATCGCTTCTCGCAATAAAGTAAATGCACGTTTGTAGTTATCAAAATGGTACTGCCACCGTGGTTTTTGTGATTGTGTCTGCATGATTTTCCTGCTCGTCGTCAAATTAAATACTGTTATTTATTGAGTTGCAGAATATGGGATTAAGAGCAGATGGGTTATGTCAAAAGGGCAGATGATTTACTAATTGCTTCCCATATATTTTTCATAATGTTCGTGATATCCCGCCTCTTCAAATACTTTTTCAAATGCTTGTTGAAATATCTCCAGATCAAATTCTTTATAATCGCTTATATTACTTCTATCGGTATGGGATTCCCTGTTCATGTACCTCTGGAAAGACTGAAACTGGTTATCCTTAAAAGCAGGCTTTTGAAAAATATTGTTGATACTGTTTGCTTGCTCAATGAATCCAAAAAAATGCTCAATAATATTACGCATTGCATTGGCCGCTAATGGCATATTTTCCTGAGAGGCGGTGTTGACGATATGCCAGTAAACCTCATATTCGTTTTGTATCTCGTTGTGCTCCATTTCTTCTATCTTGCTCGTAGTTTGCTTTGTAACTCGGAAAAGTTTTAGATATTTTCCCTTACTTACTCTTACCAGTTCGTGGAAAAAATATAAGCTATGGGTCAAAACGAAACATTGTAAAAACTCTGTTTGATTCCCATTGATAAAATATTCCCTAATAAGCTGTGCCACATTGAAAATATAGATATGCGACAGGCTGGAAATAGGGTCGTCTATCACAATGATTTTTTGTTTTGTCTCGTCTTGATTTTCTTTTCCTCTGCACAGTTCGACAAAGTATAGAAAGCTAATAATCGTTTTCTCGCCCTCGCTTAGCGACTTGAACACAGCATCATCCTGTTCATATTCTCTTTGAATTCGATAATGATCCTTATCATGCATGCTTTACAATTTTAAAATCTTGAATGCCAAAACTGAGCAAGTGTTGATTTACAGCCTCTATTGTCTGCTCTATATTAGTCACCAGTTTTTGATTTTCTGAAATAGTTTCGCTCTGATATTTGATCTGATCTTTAATCTCTCTTATTTGTGAACCTATGGCCAGTTTTTCCTCTTCCAGATCTCTTTTAGAGTTTTGGTAATGTGAAATAGTCGTGTCATATTGTTTTCGTTGAATTTCCCAAAACTCCGTTTTAAGTTCATCGATTGACTCATCTCTGTTTTGTATCTTTTGGTTAAATGCTTCTATTTCATTGTTTCTATCTCGAACAAACGTATTTATCTCGCCAATTTTTTCTTCTGTACGGCTTAAGGTGACAGATTGACTCGGGTTTCTTAATTTTTCATCAATTTTTGCGGCATTTTCCCTTACTGTTGTTTTTAACTCCAAAAGCAATCGCTGAATTATTTCTTTTTCATTCTCTTGAAAAAAGTCACATGTGTAATCAGCTTCTGCTATCCCTAACTTATATGCCTCTTTTAATCTTCCAAGCTGGTTTATTTTTTCTTTGTAAGTTTCATCGAAATAGTCTTCAATCTGCCTTTTAAGATCAGGTGTTAATGTCTGTTGTTGACAAAGAGGGCAGGTTTCATCGCCATCGGTTGGGAAGTATTGCATTCCCTGTTTAATCCAGTCGGAATGGTTAAGTTTTGAGATGAGGTTAGAAACAGCGCTATTCTCTTTTCCAATTATTGCCTCTTGAAAAATAGCATCTGTTTCTATGCTTGACAGGTTAGCGGTATTGATCGGACTTAGCTCTGTTCTTTCTGTAGCATCTTCGCTTAACTCTTGCAGATCTTTTTTTAGGTCATCAATAGTTCTGTCTGTATCTACAAGTTCTATCTCAGCTAAATGATTAAATAGTTTTTCCTTCGAATTTAAACCCTTAAAAAAGCCTTGTTTATCAAAAAAATTATCTCCACTCTTTTTGTCATTTGTCACTATTTCCCAAACTTTTTCTTGGGAACTTTTTAGATTGTCATGAATTTTCTTTTGTTTGTCAGCCAGTTGTTCCTGCAATCCATTTCCAGTCTCATCAATTTTTTCTTGTAATCTTATTTTCTCATTTTCGGCATTTTGAATAGCCCCTAAAGCCTGCCTGTTTTCTTCTGCCAGTGTGAAGATGCCTTTTTGAACATCTGACTCATGAAAGTTTTTTTCTACAAATTTTTGGTTGTAAACCAGTATTTTTTGTTGCTCTATATTGAAACCTTGTATAGAGCAGTCATTAAGTTCTATATCGATATCATTGAGGCTTTGCAAATAATCACTAATGGTTGTTTTGCCCGAACCATTCAGTCCATAGATAAGATTTATCTTCTTACTCGTTTCGAGAGAAGTTTCTTCTCTGTAGCTCGCAATATTCTTGATGGTAATTTTCTCAATCATGGTTTTGTTTTCCATTTCCCAACTAATAATTTCTACATCAGCCTACATTCTTAAATCTAGCATTATTTTAACCGGTTATTCCTGCGAGTACTGTGATCTGTTTCAAACCAGGTGCCACCTAATTGAAAACCGCCCATTGCTGGAGATATTCTGCTCCAGTCTTTTTTCCATCTCGCTGATTAGCTGTTCGCATTACTTATCAATCGTCAGAAAATTCATAGAAACCTCAGCTTTCGGCTATCAGTAACAAAGTTCATCACTCCCACAGATATCGTCATTGATTTTTCCGGACTTTTTCTTGGTGCTTCGATAAAAGATGCTAGAGATAAAATCATTGTATCGTGACTGGAGGAGAGGTTGTCTTCGCCAGTGTCGATAACAAATTCCTGCCTGGATTGGGCTATGCCGAGAGCGGGAATCAAACCAGCATAGGGTACATAAATTTTGTCTGATCTAAACCAGGGCCATCTCAGGCTTGTGTTTACGCTATATCCAATCAGGCAGTGTGCGGTCCAGCAGTTTGTAGAACTCGGTGCCATGGTTATGGTGGATGAGGTGGCAGAGCTCATGAATAACAACGTATTCAATACACTCTTTGGGCGTTTGAATGAGGTTGATATTCAGGGTGAGCTGACCTTTGGCTGACAGGCTTCCCCAGCGTTTATGCATTTTTTGCAGTTTCAAGTTTAGTTTGTTTAGATGGCCTTTTTTGAAATCTTCCCAGCAATCATCAAAGATTTTCGATAAGTACATCCTGGTCCGTCTTCTGTGCCAGGCCTTCGTAAGGTGTTGTATGTGATCGGTTTTCTGGAAGTGGATTCGATACAGAAATACCCGTTTTTCAAAAGCACCTTATCTTTGTCAGACATCTTTATTTTAAGTCGGTACTTTCGACCAAGATAAAGGTGGCTTTCACCGCCGACCTATTTCCTGTCAGGCGTTCTTGGGTCGAATTGGTTGAAATAGGCAATTAGGCGCTTTATTCAGCGCGCTCTTTTCCTGATTTTTTTCAATAGTTTCAAGCGTCGATGTTTTCGGCGCTTTGACCACGACGCATTTGTCAGGATGGACCACAATTTCCAGTGATTTGCGGTTTCTATAAATAATGAGCATTTTGAGCTGATTTTTAACGCAGCAATAACAACGTAGGTAATTAATCAGAGGTTCCTTAAGATAATCGAGAGCAGAGAGTCGGCATGCCTTAAAGGCATCGATGGCCTGCTGGATCAGTTTTGAAAACTTCTCATAAAACGCCGGGTCTTCATCCATTTTTTCATGTATGACCTTTTTTGTTTCGTGGGCGATGGTATCAGACTTGGCTATTGTTGACTTTCCAGAGTGAATACCCTGGCCTTACCAATTGCACATAGATGAACAGTTTCGGGATGTATTCATCCCCCTGATTGCGAATGTTTTAGAAAACGGCTTGTTCAACCTCCACCTTGGGGGGAGGGGATTTGCATTCAATCACCGCAAAAGGGATGCCGTTGACAAACAGAACAATATCGAATCTGGCCGTCTCCACGCTGCGGTTACGCGCCATGGCGAACTTCGGCACCACATAAAATACATTGTTGGACGGCGTTTTCCAATCGATGTAATTCAGGTTAAAGCTCTTGTTGTTGACCTCGACCGTTTGTTCCAATGCTGTGCCAAGGATGATCAGGTCATAGCTCGCCTCATTAGTTTTTTGCAGGCCGTCATATTTGACGTTTTTGATCTTCTGGATCGCTTCTTGAATATTGGCTTCCGAGAAGTGATATTCCTTGCCCTTGTACTGGATGCGGTTGAATTGTTGTAACCATTGGCGGAGAGTATTTTCCAGCAACACATTACTGTACTTACCTTGTCGCTCGTGCAGGGCTTGCTGAGGCGTCAGGATTTGATAACCACAATTGGCCAGCAGTTGCAGCGCAGGGATTTGCGAGAGGTGTTTTTCATTGAATTTGAAACCGTGTTCCTGCATCATTTTTAGCGCTTGTTGGCTGATTTACCTTTTCGTTCTAGGATCAAAAGACAGGATTGGGAGTTCCCGGTCGGCAAAACGCCTCGGTAGTTACCGGGGCTTTTGTTTTTTTGGCCTTTTCAAGGAAATATCTTTAGTCCCCTTCCCTCATAACTGCCGTTTTCGCGGGCGATGAGCTTGCTCTCGATAATATCAAAAGCCTGGTTATGTTGATGAGTTCGTAAAACGTGTAAGCCGATGGGACGTGCCACAAGATCAGCCAGTTGCAAGCCTGTGGAATTGACTTTCTTATCCAGGAAGCGCATGCGATAGGATACCTGGCTGAAATCTGTTACGGATGAAACAGAGGCGGGGGCATTATCGCAGATACGGCGAAACTCAAGCTCCAGTTCATCATCTTCATTTTTGCCTCGGGCCTCAAAATAGATTTGAACACGACATGTTTTTTGATCATGCTGGATCAGCCAGTTATTCAGACGCTCCATACAAAACAACATTGCCAACTCATAGGGGCTTTTTGGTCTGGTGTATTGTGCCAGATTTTGCTTCCTGATAACGCTGGCGATCACCTGAAAAGGTATATCTTTGATAAGATTCGTTATATCTGCAAGAAAGGCTTCCCGTGTTTCCTGATCACTCAATAACGACCAGTCACCAGCCATACTTTTACGAATATCATGCTCATGTAATACCAGATCGCAATGCCCCCAGTATTTGCATTTGAGTGTATTGAGTGCGGGTGTAATAGTGTGAATGTAATCCGATTTTTTGAAGGTGCAGAAAGCGAGAGAAAATATGGGGTATTGCGGGTCAATGGCAGGGCAATCGACTGAATGGATTTTCGTGCACACTTCCAGCACAAAAAGTGAACAAGTGACACTCCCTCGTCGATCTGGGTTCGAAAATTATCAACTTCTGCCCATCTTCGACGCGACAAAGGCGTTCACTCGATTGCCCTGGGGTCAATGGACTTCATCCCATGATCACCACTTTCGTCCACATAGACGATATAGTCACTGTATTTTGGAATACTCATCCCATCTCTGGATTCGTGCTTTCGCAGGAATGACGGGAGTGCCATTCACCAGACAGCATCCGCCCACCAAGCTTTTGTTCGCAGTTATCCAGCCATTGCAAGGCGGGTGTTTTTGACACATGTTTTTCGGTGTGAGGGAAGGGGGTCATTGGCTCTTTCTGATGTTAATGGCCTCTTCAACAATTCTTGAAAGATTTCTGCTAATCCAGCCATATTTGCTTTTACTGTCATATCCTGTTGGTTCGTAGCACTTAACAATGGAAGATAGTTTTTTGCCACTTTCAAAACTTATGTAGTCAAAAGGATTTTTACCTTGGAATGTTGTATTGTGATTAGGGTCTTTTAATCCATGAACGTAAATTCCGACAACACCCATTTCTTTATTCCAAGACTCTCTAATTTCGTGGTTAATCCATTTTCTATTTGCTGTTCCTGAGCCAACCAGAACCACTGTGCAAGAGCGATATTTCATCTGCTCGGAAATCCATTTTTTGATTGCATTCTCCCCACTTCTTTTGACTGCTTCCCAATCATTATCAGAGGCTGGCCGGTTCCCTTCGATAACACCCATATTCCTCACTTCTGATGCTCTCCAAGCATCCTTGGCGTAATGAAAACTATAAAAAACTTGTCTTTTTGTGGTCATGCTTATTCTCCTTATCTGTTTGCCTGCTGTGCTGCTTTTTCTATCCAAGTGCCAAAATTTGTATAGCCGTTGTTATCAATCCAATCATAGTATGAGCAACAGGGATAAGTAAGATAATCACTTTTATTTCGAGTGAAGTTCATTGGTGGTCTTGCAAAAGGCGATTCTCCTTTTTCTGAAATTTTACGATTTTGATCTTTTACCTGGTGCACATAGACTCCAAGTAATCCATTATTTTTATCAATGCTTCTTTGTATCTCATAGTTAACCCATTCACTATCAGCCGTATCACTACCTATTAGCACACAGGTCACAGACGTTCCTTCTAATTGTCGATTAATCCAATTCTTGATAGCTTGATCTGTATTTCTTTTCAGTTGCTCTATTTCAGCACTATCAACAAACCCGGCAGATGTATAATTACCTCTTGTAACCCAACTATTACGAACTTGCTGCACTCGCCAAACATTATCCCAATCAAAACTAAAAAATACTTTTCTCATAATTACGAACCTCTTCAGGTTAAAGTAAAAAATGCTAAAACAATGAAGCTTATCTCCATCATATAAAAAATGATCAATGTCACAGAAAATATTGCCTGATGCCATTTGCATTTTGGCTTTTCCATCTGTGCGGGTATATTCATGCCAAAATCCGTTGTTTCCTGTTTTCTTACATCATTATAAACGCCTCGAAAAAGGCGCTCTTGCCACAAAAAATAGCCATCTAATATCCAAAAACCTAACACGGGTATTAAGAAGCACAATATCAAAAAATTAGTATTGTTTATTTCTCGTGAAATAAACAAAATCGCCGCTGCTAATATAGTCATACTCCAGTTCCTAACCATAAGGGAGTTGTTTGCTAATCGGTTAATCACCCCCTGTGTGATTTCCAGGTGTTTGATTACTTGATCTTTATCATTCATTTTTCGATTCTCCATTTTCTACTTAATAATTTTTGCACCAGGCCACGCTTTTTTGTTCGGTATTGGTCAGCGAGCTTTTTGAGCAGGGTGATTTCATTGCGAGCGGTGTTGAGGGTAGTTGCAATATTTTATTGAACAGAAAGTTCTGGAAGGTAAATCGGGATTGCTCCTAAATCGCCAAAACTAACCGTTTCACGAACACTGCCTTGTGTGCTCTTTTTAATTCGCTGTTTTGCTTCACTTGATGAAAGCCAGTGCAAGAAATAATCACTATCTGCTACTTTTTCATCTAAGGAACCTTTGATTAATGTTTGCGAGGCAGTTAGTGCAAGGCAAAAATCAGCGAAAAAGCGCAGTTTATAGGTCATAAATGTGCATTTTGAGCTGATTTTTAACGCAGCAATAACAACGTAGGTAATTAATCAGAGGTTCCCTAACTTAAATACCATATACATCGGGCTTAATATTCCGTCATACCAATCATCTAACTGTGCAATGGAACCCACGTTGATACGTGACGGATTATAGGCATACTGGCCTTGCTTCACGATTTTATAATTGCTTACATTTGCGCTAACTATACGCCATTCAAATTGATCTTATGGCAACACAAACCCGCTGCAATTGGTAACACTCAATACGCGATTAATCTCATTACCACGATTTCTCATGGAAAATTCTGAGATAAAGCCAGAAAGTTGTTTTTTCTTATGCCCGGGTTTATTAATTAACCTCGTAACCAACCACCCGAACTGACGCTCTTCGGCGTCAATCAACGCTTAGGTTTTTTCAATTGTTTGTTCCCAGGCACTGATGGTTTCAACAATTTGATATTGCTCTGCAATATTTTTGGAAGCAGCTATAGGGAAATTCCTTGCAGCGTGGATTGAAAATTCCTGCCTTGTCGACCCTACCATTAGCTTAGCAATACGTTTTTGAGTTGTATCAGCTTGCAATTGCATCGCGATAAAATGAGGATCATATTTTTTGAGCGGCCTGATACGGGCAATCTCACGAGCTATGTTACCGTTGAGCCCTTCTGGCACAACACTAACATCGCCGATAGTTGCTTTGATGGAGATTAAGATATTGCCGCCTTTGATCCGGCTCCCCAAGTATTTTTTCAATGTCTACTGAAGCTCTGTATCTGTATAGAGGGGATGTTTCAATCTTATTTATGTACTTAATTGGAACAATAGGCACACCATTCTCAGTGTCCAGACCAATTTAAACAACGCCGTACCTTATGGATGCTGATAGTTCCGCTATTTGCTCTAAGATTAGAACTTCCCAACCTTCAGGAACATTCTGGTAAACACTGGCGTTAATGCCGATATTTTTACTCATTACCGCCCCCAACATCTTTACGGACAATTTGCATCGAGATTCCCTTGGTGTAGACCGCTTTGCGATTTTTAATCGCTTCCAGAAGTTGCTGCTCTCGCATGGAGAGGCTGGAAAACTCAACCGCTTTTGCTTGCTGCTCCAATGAAGGCAGATTGACTTCCAGAGCCTCCAAGCCCTGTTTGCTGACCATTTTGACCATGGTGCCCTTTGACCTTGAGGCAAGGTAAGCCTGTGAAGAAGGCTGGTTGATCCACCAAAGCAAAAACTCAGGGACAGCCTTTTTTACATCTGGTCGCACACGGAATAATGGCGCCGCTACAATTGTGCTTTCCACCTCTTCACTAAGCAGTGCAACAATATTAAACCAGTTACCGGCGGACGCCTGATTCGATCTCAGGCAAACTGAGGCTGCGCCTTTAGATATGTAGCAAGAATACAAAGAAAAAGAATGCCCAGATAGACAGATATTCATATGATCTGGATGGTTCACAAACTATGGAAAGAACTCGCGAATTATGGACTTGTTTCTCTCTGGCAAATCCACTCACTACTACAATTGTAAAAATCTCTACTCACAGCAAAGGGATTCAATAGCAAGAAATTTACAGTAATGATGTACAGCCTTCTAAGGAACCTCTGATTAATTACCTACGTTGTTATTGCTGCGTTAAAAATCAGCTCAAAATGCGCATTTATGACCTATAAACTGCGCTTTTTCGCTGATTTTTGCCTTGCACTAACTGCCCTGCAAACATTAATCAGAGGCTCCCTAAATGAAACATCCCCAAATTGCGCTGCATTGCGCTGCACCTGATGCACAGTGCTATTTGAACCAAACAAGGAATCCTGTGTCCTGCATTATTTCGAGATCCAGTTGATTGTCATGATTTTATCGACTCTAAACACAATAATCGTGTTATTCGCAGGAGGATGAATTGCGGGCAGCACACTGACAGGTTCTGGTGTGCTGACTAATAGACCTTGAAATGTTACTTCCAATCCTGGCCCAAACTGCCCTGTATTCAGATCGAAGTGAAAAATCATCTTCTTCACTTAATATGACGAACTGCCAATCGGCATCCCCCTCTTCTTCGCGGTTATCTACCTTTATTGAAACGAAGAGTTTTAATCTATGGTCCGGACCATCAGGCCATCCAGATATCACTATACCGTCCTCACCCTAAAAGTCCGGTCTTAAGCCACCTTGAGCGTATAAATGCAAATACTGTGCAGGAAACCATTCTGCTCCTAATCCCTGAGTGAGGGACAGGTTGTAAACCAAAGACCGGCTTGTAGGAAGACCGCCATTTGCGGAGCGGTTGCGCCAAAGCCATACTCGCCAATACTGTAGAAATGAAGAAAAACATATATTTACCTCCTGATATTATGTCGATCTCCGCTCTGGTAGTGAAAACCTGGAGCAGATCATAGAAGTGATAACCGCTGACATTAGCCCCTGACTTCAGGGATTTTTAAGCATATTGCAAATGCCGAAACAGATATTATCAGGGCAATCGACTGAATGGATTTTCGTGCGCACTTCCAGTACAAAAAGTGAACAAGTGGCACTCCCCCGTCGATCTGAGTCCGAAAATCATAACCTTCTGCCCATTTTCGACGCAACAGAGGCGTTCACTCGATTGCCCTGCAGATATTATCTGGCGGCTTTGAACCACCGACCAGCATTCGCTAGTATGGGCTGATGTTCGACATCCTGTTTATCATGAGCCCAATCGAGCTCTTTGGCCTGATATTCGGGGCCCTGGCAGTCTGGTTACTTATTCAACAAAACATCTGGACCTGGCCAGTCGGCATTATCTACATTCTTGCTTCTTTATATATTTTCTATAGCGCCCGGCTGTATGCGAATTTGGCCCTGCATATCTTTTTCCTGATCATGAGTATCTATGGCTGGTACTACTGGCTTAAAGGCGGGATGCGTGACGAAACAGATTTGCCCGTAACTCATGAACGCCAACAAACGCTAATGGTGCTATTAGCAATAAGCATTGCTGCCATTGGGTTGAGCAGCGGCTTGTTTGTTGCCTATACCGATGCCGATCTACCCTACTGGGACAACACCATCAGCTATCTCAGTTTGCTCGCCATGTGGCTGCAAAGTCGTAAGAAGTTGGAGAGCTGGGTACTGTGGTTCGTGATTGATGTACTTTCTGTCGGAATCTATGCTTATAAAGGCATTTATTTCTACAGCCTGCTTTATTTGATCTATCTAGGCATGGCCATTATGGGTTACCTGGCATGGCGTAAGAGTTTGCTGGGCCTGAATAAAAAGAATACAGATGAGCACAGAAATTATAGTACTGACAGGCCCTGAATCCTGCGGTAAAACCACACTGGCTAATGCTTTGAGCGATCATTTGCAGGCACCCTGTGTTGATGAAGCTGCAAGATCTTATCTGGCAGAAAGTATCTCTTATGAACAGGAAGATCTTCTGGCAATCGCCAGGCAGCAACAAGCGCTGGAAATAGAGAGCCTCGCTCAATCTCCGCCAGTTATCGTCTGCGATACAGACCTACTGGTCATTATGATTTGGAGTGAAGTGAAATACGATAGCTGCAACCGATGGATTACGAATACTTTCGAGACCAATCAGCAAGACAGTTCAACCAACCGCTTCTACTGTCTATGCGACTATCATGTTCCCTGGCAACCCGACCCGTTAAGAGAAAATCCTGATAACCGGGATGAGCTGTTCGATCTCTATCTGAAAAAACTCGAACACTATGATCTTCATTACTGCATTGCGAAAGGATCAACTGAAGATCGCATTCAGCAAGTGATCAACTCTCGGCAGTAAAAAGACTCCTTGTAAACTACTCTTGTCTGTATTAAAGTCTCTGCATCCTAAGGGGTGGCCCTGGCCTGAGATAATTACCCTTTGAACCTGATCCGGTTAGCACCGGCGTAGGAATAGGACTGCTCTTCTTGTGACTATTCGCTCTTTCAAGCGCGACTACCTTCAAAGCATCTATTTCTGATTCGCCGCCGTACCAGCCGACTCTGTTTGCTCTCTGGTTGTTCGGAGTACTGAATGTTGCGCGTTTCTAAATCCGTCTTTTCTTTTCTGACTGGCATCTCAGTTAGTTTCTTCGCTTCTGCCCAAAACCTTTCATCACCCATGATCGAAGAAATCATTGTCGGTGCTGACTATCGCCAATCGGAGCTCAACGATATCGCGAGCAGCGTTAGTGTGTTAAACGCTGATCTCATTGAAAAGAAAAATGCCCAGCATCTGGAAGATGTTTTAATCAATGCACCCAACGTGAACTTTGCATCCGGCGCATCTCGAGCTCGCTTTTATCAAATACGGGGCATTGGCGAACGGGGCCAGTTTGCTGAACCTCTCAACCCCTCGGTGGGTGTCATCATTGATGGCGTGGATTTCAGCGGCATCGGTAATGCCGCCCTGCTCTATGATGTGGAACAAGTGGAAGTGCTGCTTGGCCCTCAGGGTACGCGATACGGCTCCAATGCGCTGGCCGGCCTGATTAATTTACAGAGCAAAGCACCAACAAGAGAAACCCGCTATGGACTGAAGTTGGAGTCCGGCAACTACGACAGCACCGGTGCCGCAGGCTACGTATCAGGGTCTGTGACGGAACGAATACGTTACCGACTATCTGCCCAATCCATTAAATCCGATGGGTTCAATACCAATCTGTTTCTAAATGCTGAAACCAATAAGCGTGAAGAAAATCTATTTCGTGGCAAACTCGCATACTCCTCATCAGATCACACAGAGCTGGAGCTTACTGCTTCAGTTATTGATATCGACAATGGGTACGATGCCTTCTCTCTGGATAATGTAAGAGATACGCTTTCCGATGAGCCAGGGTTCGACCGCCAGCAATCGGGCATACTGAGTGGCAAACTCACCTTGAACCAATTCGAAAACTTTCGTATAGAGGCCCTGCTGGGTCTGGCCAATTCCGATACGGCATATGGCTACGATGAAGACTGGGTATTCGCTGGTTTTCATCCCTGGGAATACTCTTCCACCGACCAGTATTTTCGAGATCGGCAAACCCGCAGTGCCGAGATCCGTTTTGTATCTTCCGATACAGAACGAATATTCTCGGGCACTACGGATTGGGTATTTGGCCTCTACTCCCTGCAGCAAGATGTGGAGCTAAGGCGAGCCTATACTTTTTTACCCGCTGATTTCACTTCTTTCTTTGATACTGACCGGTTTGCCTTGTATGGCGAAACCAATACACAGATTAATGATCGATGGAGTTTGAGCCTGGGTGTTCGAGGTGAGATATTTGATGCTGCCTATCTAGACTCCAATGCTGTTGGGTTTTCGCCGGATGAAAACTTGTTTGGCGGAAAAATTTCATTGAAGTACAGGGTGCCAAACAATGCACTGATCTATGGCAGCATATCCAGGGGATACAAAGTCGGCGGTTTTAATACTGATGGCACACTGGATGCGAATCTTCGAGCGTTTAACCCTGAAAAGCTTCTCAATTATGAGCTGGGTTACAAAGGATCAATATTGGACGACCGCCTGCAAACCCAGACTGCTCTCTTCTACATGAACCGAGACGATGTACAAATCTCGAGTTCAGTGGTTCGCGTGCGTGATGATGGCAGCTCGGAATTTATTGACTATGTTGGTAACGCCGCAGCAGGAACAAATTATGGGATTGAATTTTCAGCAAATTATTTTGCTACAGGGTCCAGCGTACTCTATGGTTCACTGGGTTTACTGAAAACCGAATACAAAAACTTCGTTAATTCTGCTGGCGACGATCTGAGTGGACGCGAACAGGCACACGCCCCGGAATACCAGTTTACCGTAGGAATCGATGTCGCAATTAATTCTGACCTGAATTTCGACCTTAACGTACAGGGCAAAGACAGCTTTTTCTTTTCCGATAGCCATAGTGTACGGTCGCAAAGTTATGAGTTGATCAATGTCAGCCTCAGCTACCAGTGGAATGCCTGGCAGTTGACACTGTGGGGTAGAAATACAGGTGACGAAGACTACCTGGTGAGAGGATTTTTCTTCGGCAATGATCCCAGGGATTCTTATACTGCGAGAGGCTTTACCCAGTTAGGTGAACCTGCGCGTTATGGACTCACCTTGAACGCCGATTTTTGATTGCGGGTTTTGATTGCGATTTTTGATTGATGGTATAGCGAATCTTTGCCTGGACTTTATAGACTTTCTGAAATTTCTAGACCTTCTCTTTTATACCTTCTCCTCTATACCCGCCAGAACCTCTGTACCTGCTATACATTCACCTTCATCGCCTCAACTTTGGCCTTTAGCGCGGCTTTGTGCTGAACAAGTTTTCCGGCAACTTCGCTGTCAAAAGCTCCTAGAATTTCAGCCGCGAGAATAGCTGCATTGACAGCACCACCCAGGGCAACGGTCGCTACTGGAACACCTGATGGCATTTGGAGAATCGAAAGCACAGAATCCCAACCATCGATTGAATTAGACGATTTAATCGGCACTCCAATAACAGGCAAAGTGCTAATAGCCGCGACCATGCCAGGCAGGTGGGCAGCACCGCCTGCTCCAGCGATGATGACCTTTAATCCATGGTCACGGGCATTTTTTGCGAAATCCATCATTGCTTCCGGTGTGCGATGAGCGGATATCACAGACATCTCGGAATCGATGCCGAATTCTCTCAGTTTGCTGGCAGCTTTTTCCATCACTTTCAGATCGGAATCGCTACCCATAATGATGCCAACCTGTACGGTCTCTGAATTGGTCATGCTATTACTCTGATTGCCTCTTTAACCAACTGAACTTTATCCTTCAATGCATGCACATCATCATTGAGGATCGTAATATGCCCCATTTTGCGATGAGGCTTTGTTTCTTTTTTGCCGTAGAGAAACAAATTCGCACCATCGATTGCCAGCAATTTATCAATGCCTTCATAGATTGCTGGTCCAGTATAACCATCTGCTCCTAACAGATTCACCATAACAGACGGTTTTGTGATTGCGGTTGAACCCAAGGGTAAACCAAGAATAGCGCGCAGATGTTGCTCATACTGAGAAGTATCATTCGCGTTTATAGTTTGGTGGCCGCTGTTATGGGGTCGAGGTGCCACTTCGTTGATCAGCACTTCACCCTCTTGGGTGACAAACATCTCAACTGCCAGCAAACCAACGGACTCTAATTCTGTTATCAGTCGGGTAGCGATTTCTGCTGCCATTTCCTGAATCTTGTTCCCTAGAGAACAGGGGGCTATTAGATAGTCCACCAAGTTGTGCTCAGGATGAAATACACATTCAACAGCGGGGAAAATTTTTACCTGCCCTTGTATATTCCTTGCAGCAACAACTGAAATCTCGGCGACAAAGTCGATGGTTTTTTCCAATAAGCCAGGCGCATCGAAAGCTTTCTCAATATCCGCAGCGCTTCTTAAATTTTGCACTCCGCCACCGTCATACCCCCCTTTTCCCAGCTTGTTAAATGCAGGCAGAAAATCGATATGACTTCTTACCTCCTCACGATTTTCAACCAGCATGAATTCTGCAGTGGGTAAATCGTGATCGAGGTAGAATTGTTTCTGAACACGCTTATCCTGAATGATCTCAATCACTCGGGGTTGGGGATATACTGAGACACCCTCTTGTTCCAGCCGATAAAGGGCTTCGATATTGATGTTTTCTATCTCAATAGTGAGCAGATTCACCTGCTTGCCGAAGGCATAAACAGTGTCGAAATCCTGCAATGGACCTTGTGTATATTCGGCCGCCAGATCACTACAGGGTCCTTCAGCGCCAGGGTCCAGTACACAGGTATGAATATTGAAATTAGGGCAGACCTGCAACAGCATGCGGCCTAATTGCCCGCCGCCAACGATGCCCAATTTGAAGCCTTTCTGAAGCGCTTTCATGACCAATAAGAGGCCTGTTTATCAGGAAAGCGGCGCATCATATCAGGAATGGGGAGGGAGAGAAAATTGTTATTTTGCCACTATTTAGCGCTTTTTTTCGAATTTCCTGCACAAAATCCATGACCGCGTGACTCTTTATTCTAAGGAACCTCTGATTAATTACCTGCGTTGTTATTGCTGCGTTAGAAATCAGCTCAAAATGCGCATTTATGGCCTATAAACTGCGCTTTTTGTACGCAGCTAAAGCTGCTCACCCTGCGGGTGCCGTCTTCGCTACGCTTTGGCTCGCTGATTTTTGCCTTGCACTAACTGCCTCGCAAACATTAATCAGAGGCTCTCTAAAGAGGAAACTCCGTGCACACACCCGCTCTGCCGGGCCAGCTAAGTCGGCTATTTGAGTTCCAAACAGAAACAGCTCTGCATCACTGCCATGACTATCACCACGGATCGTGCAGTGAGGAAGACGCGGTGCTGAATGCCTTGCTCGCGGTCGCCGAGTTAAAGCAGGCACCGAATAATTTGCCAGCTTATTTGTTTCGGGTCATGAGAAGCAAGGCTTTGCATAGCAGCAAACACTGGTTGTAAGTACCCCATCCAATAGTCCCATGCAAAACTCGAGTTCTCAGCCATAATCAATGAGGTGATGGTGTCAAACAGCGCATCAACACCCCTTCATCATCTGCGGCTGATTTGTAATGACAAACCGTATCGCATGTCGTATGAAAGGCCCACCATCTCGCAGGTGTTGGACACATTGCCGATCTCTTCGACCAGATTGAGCAGGTCGACTTTGTGCTTAATCCCTTTTTCCGTCGTATAGATCATGAGAGTGGCCTTTTGGCTTTGGCTTTAGTTTTGATTCAGGGCGTGGTAACCCCGTCAAAACAGCTAACTCTCTTGCTGGCATTCCTCACAGAGCGACAACTGTCAGATCAGGTCCAAACTTCTACATATAAAATACTAGCCTACGTACATTCCGCGAATAGCTATCTAACCCTACATGGTAAGATGCCATTTAACTATCAAAGTTAAGATAACCTTCCAACTCATCGAGCAAAGCCCATAAAGGCCTTTCATCTGGCTCTGAAAGAATAGAAATTAATTGTGGCATAGCCGCATTAGCAATTGCCAGGCAATAGTCAAAAACCTTTCTATGATTCGCCAAAGAATCTATATCTTTTGTTCGCCCTAAGTAAGCAAGTTGCATGTGCGCTATTCTGTATGGGTCACTGCCAAAAATGTCGCCAGGCGTGGCTTTATAAGTGTCTGATTCAGGTTTAGGCTCTAGTCCATTCGCAACACCTAAAAGAAACGCAACGTACCAAAAATCAACTTGGCGTTTAAACGGTGCAAACTCAGGAGTGTTCTTGTTACCTCCTGTTTGACTAAAACTTAAAACAGATCCTCTATATTTATTAGGAATATCCAGATTGAATGAAGCGAATGGGTTATTTGTCATATCAATTTCCTCCCCTAAGTGCCCCAATTATTCGCTCACAAACATCGCAATGTGATCTATGGTTACATTCACACCTAACAATTCTAGAATCACTCACTTTTGGCTCATTCGCAAGCATTCGGGGGTAGTGTGCTGGATTAGTCAGCGTATAAATTTTACCTGCTCTGTAATCTAATATGTCCTCAACCCCAGAGATCTCATCATGTGTCAAGAACAAGATAACTTGTGAACCTTCATCTGCCGTGCATTCCAAAACAGATCTTTTCACAAAACCGGTCATCATTCCCAGAGGGGTATCGATTACATTAGGAGCCTCAACCTTACTAACTTTGGTTAAAGCAAGAATAAAAGCAAGTGTAATGGCCCGTCTTGAGGCACCATTTAAATCTTGATCCGGATTAAGAGGGCGTTCACCCGGACCAAAAACTAGAATATCGTAATCTTCAGTAAGTTGTGCCTTAGTGATCAAAGTTAGGTCATTCGCCTCAGGGTCAGACCCGATCATCTCTAGAAATATTCGATTCATTTCATCACTAACTTGACCAAGTTCCTCTTTCAGCAAACGATCTACTATTTGCTTAAAAAACTTTTGCACCGACCTAGTCATGGCTAATTTATCGCTTGAAGAATCAGTTTTACCAAGTTTTCTTTCTGTTTTATCTCGATCTTGCTCCGCTTCTTTCTTTCTCTGGCTTGCATCCTCAATTGAACTCTCTAATTGACCCTGCTTTATCCGTGCAGAATCCAATTTTGTCGTAATTGCCTCTTCAAGTTCTCTCTCAGCTATTAACAATGAATCATCTATGGATTCTTTTTGCGCGTTTAGATCCTTTAGGCGTTGCTGCTCATCATTTAATCCACGAGTAGCTTCAGCAAAATCTCTATTTCTAGATGAATATCTATTCAACCATTTTTCAGCCCTGGGAGAACCAAATACCTCACTCCGCACAGAATAAAAGAGGCTAGTAGCAGATTCCTGAACTGCATCTGCCGCTCTACTTAATTCAATCGATTCTTGAATCAACTTCCTAGCGTCCCTCCCAGGCTCCGAATCCTTAGATAAATCATTGCCACAGAAGCATTCACTCCTTTCCAGCAATTCTTCTAAAATAGGTACATTAATCTTGGGAAGTTGCTTCTTGCTACTTAGCGCGTTTAGTAATTCCTGTCCAACCGCAGCCTTTTTGGAAATAAGTGCTGCTGATAAGTCGCTAGAACCGAGAAAATGAGTAATATCTTCTAAAGCTCGCTTAGCCGCTTTTTTCTGCCTTTCTATATTTCTTTCTACTCTATGGATGTTTTCCACAAGTTTAGATTTATCTCCAAGCCTTAGAATATCTTCAATCTTCTTTTTTATTGAAGACAACCGTGTTTGGGCTGAAATAATATCGTCTTCCAATTCTTTACGCTCTTTTTCCCACTCAGAGATATCTTCTTCCCAAGAACTAATCTGGTCATTCAGTTGCTCTAACTTTGTTTTATAATCTGTGTTGTCAATCATTGAACTAAAATTAACCGCAGCTTTTGACAGATGTTTTTCAACTCGTCTCAATAATTCTAATCCAAGCAAAGCTTCGATTGCCGTGCTGACCCTTTTTCTCTTAACGCCCCTCGTTGCCGCCGCTTCAATAAAGGACATTGCCGCATCACCATCTGTAAAATAAACATCTTTCAATGCATATGGGATACTGCTCTCTATTACATTACCAACCTCTGAATCTAGTACTCGATCACTGCCTTCGGGTTTAATTTCAAATAAAATCACGCTGTTTGCTTCGCGCCGAACTGTCTGATCTTCAGGTTCGTACTCGATACAGCTCCTAATCAACCTATAACGCCTCTTCTGAAGTTCATGTGCTCCCCTGCCTAGTGCTATAACTTGATCTGATTCAAATTCGATTTCTACTTTTACTTCTACCTTGTTTTCTTTATCAACAAAATCTGAAGGGAACAACGGATAGTTTTTACCCTCACCAGGTAAAGCTTTGTCTCCGAACAGACCCCAGAGCAAAGCAGTTTTACATGTTGTTTTTCCTGTCTCGTTCGCCGCCCGAATTACAGTGATGTTTTTATCTTCGTAAGTACAAAAATCCAGTTCTAAATCTTTTAGCAGCCTGAAATTCTTTGCTCTAGCTTTAATTAACTTCATTCCTACTCTCCCATCTCCCTTATGCTGTCAGAGGCCACCGAAATCTCTCCCATAATTTCTTCAACCAACTTCGTACTCGAAATTGATTCTGCACTAACCTCTAGCATGTATAACTTTTTACACAATTGCTCCAACCTGTCTTGCTGCGTTTTATTCAGACTGGGAACTGATCTCACTTGATCAGTGATCATTTCTGATATTTTTTTGTACCCGATACTCATCATGACTCCATTAATTCTAGTAATTCTTGCATTATCTCTATCGAGCCACCCTGTTCTAGCCCATTCATACTAAGATTGGAGAAAAAGCTAATTCTTTCATACTCGCTTCGAATTAATCCTTTTAGGTCAGTGTCCATGGTTCCTGATTCTATCGATGGAAAAACAATAAAATCGTGCACGTCAGCATGCGCTTTATTTGTGCTTTTGCTTAATCTAAGGACACGGCCTAGCCTTTGAATCCATTGTCTTCTAACCGTGTTGCTCGCTAAAAAATATGCGACTTCAGTTTGGGGAATGTTAAAACCCTCATCCAGTACACGTTTCGATGTCAGAGCCTGTAATTCGCCATTGCTAAAAGAATCGACTATCTTCTGTAAAGAAGACTTTGAGCTTGTTTCTTCGGACGTTACTTGATGAAAATTGATACCTCTTTGCGTAAGAAGCCGATTAACGTCTTCGAGCTGATTGGGATTTTTGTCCGTGGCAAAAATCAATGTTCTATTAATCATTTCTCGACTTTGTGGGAGCGCTTCTGCAAGAGCTGAAATCTTTCCTGAAGCCGATTCAATTATCCTTCTACGCTCCAAGCACAAGAGTTTCCACCTCTCTTTCTCTGGGTTTCCATCTACAAACTCAGATGCGTAGGAAAGTTTCCTAATCTTGGAAGTAAGGTCAGACCACTGATCTTGTTCAGCTTCATCTAAAGTGGTTCTATGCAAGAAATAGTTATATTGAACCAGGCATTTTCCTATCGCGTCCTCTAACGAAAAATCGTAAACCACAGGACCAAAGTATTCAATTAAGAAGCTTGATCCTTCTTCATCAAACTGCCTAATTGCTGTTGCCGAAAGTCCTAGACGATATTTAAAACAGTCTCGCAACTTTTTTTTGAAGCCTGTTGCACCTAGATTATGGACTTCGTCGCCAACTAGCATTATGGGTATTTTATTGCTTGCTTCTTCAAACACGCTCATGACTTCAGACTTCAAAAAGTCGTGTGTTACGATGACCACCTCATTTTGGGAAACCCCCAGTCTAAGGTTTCGAAGCTGCCCATTAATTGCCCTAACAATCTCACGACTTGATCTACCTAGACTATTGTATGGTTGAACAGAAAACTCTTTTACATCTTTTTCCCACTGATCCAGCAAAGCCTTTGTAGGAACAGCTATTACCAGCAATAGGCTTTTCTCGTTATGTGCGACCAAGGATGCTGCAACCAATGATGTAAGAGTTTTCCCTCCCCCAGTGGCAATTGAAAGTATTCCTAGCCCGGAGCTTATCCAAGCTGAAATTGCTTCCTCTTGGTGAGAGTAATCTCCGTTTTGATAGTCTAACCATTCTGGGACTCTCAATTTTTTTTCTTTATAAGTACCTGGCAATTTATCAAGCACTTCTTCCAAGCGTTTTGAAACATCTCGCTCAGAGATTCGTTTCTTTTCTCTCATGTAATTTATTTCAACTAGAGCAGAGAGAGTCTCCGCGTTTAAATCAACTGATCTAACCCCTAAATTTTCGTTATTCCAAAGCGAATGGAATTTTTTTGACACTTTCTCTACAACCATTTTGGACTTATTACTCTCCCAATCTTTGTCAATCGCAATTTGCTCAGTATTCAAGCTAAAACCGCTAGCAGTTGCATTTACCGAACCATGTGCCACAACAGTCCCCTTCTCCAGCTCGAATATCCAGCACTTAGTGTGAAATAGACCAGTTTGTTGCATTGCAAGTTTGAAGGCTAATCTCCCGCTTATTACGAGGTATGCCAAGGACTCAAGAGTTCTTGACCTAAGATTATCCTCAGTGATCTGAAAGCCGGGAAATAGTAGAGGTAATAGGTTTTTATCTGTTTGAGTTGCTACCAACAGGGCTTCAGCATCATCAGCAGATAAATTTGGACTGACTATGAATTGGATTTGAGCTTTGCGTGCATGAAGAAAATAATTCAGAGCGCAGGCTAACTCTCGCAAAGAGCCGCTGGTATAATACCCAGTCATGCATTTTATAGATTCTGTCAGTCGACAAATTGGCTCAAATACTTCCTTATCAAGATCATGCTCATCAGCAAAATAGATGGGTTCTAATGTGCTTAACTTCTCTATTGATCTCATAGCAAAGGAGCCTAAAGTGTTAAAAATATATGATCATAAACTACAAATCAGACAAGCCTGATCCTCTGGATCATCCTCGTCTTGTTGTTTGAAAGTATCTTGCCAACAGGCTTTATCATTTGAAGACGCAATTATTCCCAGTTCTTCGCGCCGGGCTTGAGCCTTAGCCACCACCTCCTCCAGTGTTCCCGCTTGATTCCAGGTATATAAGCCCGAACCAACAAGTTTCTTCTGCGCTATTTCCATGTCATAGCGCTCTCTGAATCGCTGCTCATACTCTTTGGCTTTTGCAAACAATTCAGGATGATTTTCTTTTAAGCCAAGCCATTCATCCTGACGTTGAAAAAAACAGAAATAGCACCCGGAGCGAGAGCGCCACTTGTAATATTCGGGAATACCCACCGATTCATCCAATAACCGAAAGATGTCGTCTTTCACCAGACCATCATCTATCAGTGGAAACACCGCTTTGATGGTCGGTTTTTGACTGATGTAGCCCTCGCGGTCTTCATCCGCACGAATGCCGATATAACTGACGACGGGGTCATCCTTAACAAACTGCTCGAAAGGCTTGATCTTCATGGTGCGCGTGCACCAGCGCTGCCGTGTAGAGGGCAACATGTCGTTATGCACCTTTAACCAGTGATCGAATTCACGGCCCGTGCTTAACCGGTTTATTTCTTTACCCAGGTAGGTTTCAAGCCTATCCAGGAATTCATAGGCTTCTTTGAGTTCGGCCCCGGTATCCGAAAAGAAGTACTCCATTCGCTGGTGAATGTCCGGGTACTGATCTTTGATGTAGATGGCCAGTGCTGCGCTATCTTTCCCGCCCGATAGTCCAAGTACATGGCGTATGCCGGAATCAGATTGTTCAAATATCTCTGCAAAGTGCATCAGGCCACACCTCCATGATTATCCTTAGGGAACCTCTGATTAATTACCTACGTTGTTATTGCTGCGTCGCCTAAAAGCGCCTACTTTTGGTAAAAATCAGCTCAAAAGACCCAAAGCACTCGCTCCGCTCGCGGGGCCAGCTTTGCTCATTTATGACCTATAAACTGCGCTTTTTCGCTGATTTTTGCCTTGCACTAACTGCCTCGCAAACATTAATCAGAGGCTCCTTAGCACTGTCTGACGGCTTTCCTTCGCTTCCCGAGCTCATACCTCGATAGCTTTTAAGGAAATCATCAACTACTTGGACCAGAGCTGCCAGTTGCACTTCTTTGTCACCTGATGCTCTGAGCATTTCCATTAATTCCCGCTTTATCTCTTTTGTTAGCCCTTCAGTATCTTTATCGATGGTCACGACTTCATCAATAAAATCGCCACCCTTTTTAAGGGATTTAAGCAGGTATACATCAAAATCCTGGTTGGCTTTCTCCCTGTACCTGCGCTCCTCCGCTGCGAGTTTAAACAGGTCCGTAAAGCGGCGTGATAGCTGGGTTAGTTTGAATTGAGCCTGGTCGCGGTCCGCATCCGTCCACTTTTTACTCGGTTTAGCACCGAGAAACATCAGGATATTTTCAAACCATTGCGCTAGATCGTCAGTATCACGATTAATGCGCATCAGTAACCCACGAACACCCTGCACATCCAAGGTGTAGTTTTCCAGCCCGTGGCAACGGCCTTTCGCCTGCGACCTGAATTCTTCAAGACTGATCCTGGGATCTAATCCAAGCGCGCTGGCAATTTCTTCACCCATAGATGTTTGCAGATTTGGGTGCGCTTGCTTTAGTTCGCGCAGCACATCGGTAAGCTGCCCCGAAAACTGACTTATTTGTTTCTCATCAACCGAATCTAATCGTTTGAAGCCAAGGGCTTTGGGCAATCCTTCAAAAATCAATTGCTCGGGAGACTTGGCAAGGTTAAATGCGTGGCGAACGGCCAGGGCTTGCTTACTCAAACCTGCTTTGGTTTTCTGGGTGTATTCGGGTAAAGCGCCCATAAAACTGGCGAGAGGCCGGGCGACTTCAAGCACCGTTTTTGGCGTTTTACCACCGCTGACAACGTCCTGATACTGCTTAAAAATAGAGGCGCGCATGCCTTCAATGCGAAAGCGCTGGACACTGTATTGGTCGGGGCGCTTAACAAAACGTTCCAGCATGTCGACAGTAAATCCGGGCACATACCTACGCTCTTCATACAGCGCCACTTCATGCTCGTTGACTAAATAGACCGCGAGCCACAGGATGGGTAGCACCCCGGCTTTCACCCCATAGGGGGGAGCCAGAAGTTCTGCATTAATAGCCGAGAAAGGTTTTGCTGCATTTTCCGTAGAGGCAAAGAATTCTTCGATACGCTGCCAGACAGGCAGGAGCGAACCTTTTTTGGGCCTGGCCAATTCCCAGCCATTGTGCGTTTCTCTATGGATGCCCGTTTCTTTTAATACCGCCCTGTAGATCGCCTTTTCCGGAGGAAATTTGTCGGCCTCCATTGCTAAATCAGCACAGCGGATTCGACCAGCATCAATCAGGTAACTCAACAACCTGTTACGTGCGGCGGCAGCCTGCGAAGAGGGTTTATCCCGATTGATTAATTCGTTGTGGATTTCAGGAGCCTTTGGATAGAGCCTGGTCAACACTTCTGACAACCGCTCCTGGAAATCCCTGCGGTTGTTTACTGCCAGGTTTTCGCCATTGAAATACCAACGACTTCCTTCGGGGCTGGCAATGAGCTGAGTAACAAACCTGAGTTCAGCTTGTTTTATGGACGCCAGCCGGGCACTGAATTCTTTCCTGGCAACCGGGTCATCATTGAGCTCTTTAGCACTGCGTTCAATCGCCTCTAACGCCAGGCGTTCGGACACTAATTGACGCAGTGCCTGCCCAGCTTCCGAATAGGCAACCAGGCCGTGCTTTTGCAGGTGCGCTCGCGCCTTTTCGTCATACAGGTCCTGATCATCCTGCCCGGCGGCCAGATAAATAAATATCTGCGGGTTAAGGCCAGCCGTTGCCCCCTCATAACTCAAGGCATCGACAAAGGTAAGATTGAAATAGCGCAGAGCACCCCTTTCTATACTGTATTTACGCGCAACAATCGGGGCCAATGCCTGATGATGAGTAATTTCCCGGGCCAGTGAAAACGGATCAAGCTGATTTAACTGATCCTGGAGCCGGGTCTCTATATCAAAATCACTGCCCTGCCATACCCGGTATTCATGATTAAATTTGCGGTGAACCAGGGCAGAGGCATCCTGAAGTTTCTTCAGGCTGCTTTTGGTTCCACGACCATACACCAGCTTGAGTAAACTTTCTGATGCTTTGATCCCACCGCGATTGCCAAGCAGGTTGATCAGCCCAATGGTTTTTAGCAGCTTGAGCTGCGGTTCGTCAGCCGCCGGGTTTCTCTCCAGCACCGAAACCGCCTCGGCCCAACGTCTTTGCGTCAGGTAATCGCCGCCCACTGCGGGTTGATTCGCCAGAAAATAATCAAACACCTGATCGGGGGTAATGAATTCGCCGAGCCTCTCAATGCGTTCTAACCGGTCGCGGAAACCGCTTTCCTCGCGGCTTCCGAGGTAGCTAAATAAAGTGCGCTCATTTTGCGAGATAAGCTGACAAAGCTGCGGCAATATGACAGCGCTCACCGGGTGCAACGGATACAAGCCCACAAACAACTCAATAGCCTCCTTTTCAGAAAGGCTGCCGGGCAACACCGCTTCTTTGGTGAGAACTTCTACTGATTGCCTGACATCTGCATCAATGGCTTTTGATGCCTCCGCGCTAATTCCTCTCTGACTAACCGCAGCAGAAACTACCCGTAACGTTTGTTCTGCGGATTCAAGAAAGGGAACTTCTTCGAAGCGTCCCTGAATTTTCGCCCACTCGTTTTTAAGCGATTCGCCTACACCACGGGCATATTGTTCAATTGACTGATGCAGTAAAACCAGCACCAGCAGCCTCGACTTATGAGCACTATGAGCATGTTCCGCCAATGCCTGAAGCAGAAAGACATCATTGACACCCAGAAATCGAGATTCGTATTCCAGGAATTTTCCGAATTCATCAAATACAACCAAAAGGCCAGGGCAGCCTATTTTGGCAAGTGCATTCTGAGCGTCTTTTGTATAAACCAGCAGCCGGGATACCGATACTTCCTGCTCATCCAGACTGTCCTGAATTTTTGCGAACACTTCAGGCTTAGGGCCGCGCCGCCCCTGCCAATATTCACTTAATGCGGTGTAAAGGCCGCGCAGATAGCGCAACGACAAGCGCTCAGGGGTACCTGAAATAAGCACTTCCAGATAACCCTCTGTGCCAGCGGTTTCTCGCCTGAACAGGGCTTCCAGGCTTTTATCATGCTCTTTCAGAAGTTTACTGGCAACAATGGCCCTCTCTGCATCTGGAGAAGATAGAAGCTCGGAAAGATACAAAGCAAACGACGACTTGCCCGCACCGTAAGGGCCAATTAACGACCAGGCTCTGGGGAGGTTCTCCTCGTTAAGTCGGCTCGCGATAGTACCGAGTGTTCTCAGCGCTCTGGATGTTGGGATGTACGAAGTGTCGAAGGCTTCGTTGTTTGAATCACGTTCTAAATTGATCGAACGCGTGTAGGCCGTTTCGACCTGAATATATTTTGTAATACTCATGCCGCTTCTTCCACAGAAGCCGAAGGTTGATAGTAAGCATCAAGCATGGCCTGTGGTTCGACTTTTTCAGTCAAATACAACTGCCGGAGCCCGGCCGTATCGCGCAACATGAAATACTCCGGGTACAGGCGCACAAGCTCTTCCAGCTTTGCCA
Source organism: uncultured Pseudohongiella sp. (assembly GCA_965198435.1). Classification (GTDB taxonomy): domain Bacteria; phylum Pseudomonadota; class Gammaproteobacteria; order Pseudomonadales; family Pseudohongiellaceae; genus UBA9145. Next base: position 3,099,708 of record OZ240664.1, read on the forward strand.
TGAATGCCGACTCCGTCAGGCGGAACACAGTGCCCGGCGATACAAAATTCTCCCTGGAATGAATCAACTCTTCGACAGGCAATTCGCGCTTTTCGCGAAAATAAAACAGACAGGCTACAGCGTAGCCAAGCATCTCTGCGGGCAGACTAAGCCGCTCTTCAAACAAAGACTGGTAATCCGTTTTCCCAACCTCCACCATCAGACCCAACTCAGCCAGCGGCGAATCCAGGGTGTCATCGGCAACCACTGCATTTTGCGTCTTCGCGTATAGCCGGGTGAGAACCGATATGTCGTTTTTCCGCGTGGCATTTGCGGGCCGCTTATTGGGCTGAACCGATGCTTGCAGGTAATTCGACAAAGCGGCCCTTAATTCGGCCTGATCAAAGTGCCCCTTATGATATTTATTGAAAAACCAAGAGATCGTCGTTGCACCTGAAGTATTCGAAGCAAGTAGCCAGTGAAGCAGCCAGAGGGTTCCTTCATCTTCAAGGAACGGGTCGACGCCCTGTTTATTATCAAACAGGTAATTGCCTAAATCAGTCGGCACATCCTCATTTGAGTCGATAAGCTGAGCTGCTCTAAGCCAGTATCTAATGGCCAAAACCATGTTTTTACCGACACCCAAAGCAACCGTCGCCTCATCGGCATGTTTAAATAGTTCTGGATACTCTTGTAGTTTGGCAAAGCCTTTTGATAGCCATGCAAACCTTAAATGAAAGGTTTCGTGACGCCCAAAAGCCACCTCTTTTGCTGAAAAGTTCATTCGGTTTCAGCCTTGAATTCCGATTGGCCGAATAAACCAGGCTGAGCTCTTTGAGCTATGTAGGCACGGGCATTTTCCTCAAACCACCGCTTCATACTTTTTTCTTCTTCCCTCAGAACCGCATGAAGTTCCTGCTTGAGATCAGGGTCAGTATCAATCACAACCCGATTACTTTGACCGACCGGCATGTCCACACCTCAATGTAACGTCACATGGATTATGTTACATAATGACTGTTTTTAAATATCTTATCAATTCAGATAAGGCGCAAAGATAGTTTCTTTAATGTTGCAATCGACATGCCAATGGCGTGTGAAATTCTTTTACACGATTCCAGTAGACTGATTCCGCGCTAAGGGCTTACATAAATAGCAAGGCTATTTGGACGCACTAAATATGTAGTGGTCAGGTTTTTTGGTACCAAAGGCCAGGCGAATTTAGGTGGCCTATTGGTTATAGCTATGTTCTTGTTCATAGTTGTAGGTCCAGGGCAATCGAGTGAACGCCTTTGTCGCGTCGAAGATGGGCAGAAGTTTATAATTTTCGGACCCAGATCGACGAGGGAGTGTCACTTGTTCACTTTTTGTGCTGGAAGTGCGCACGGAAATCCATTCAGTCGATTGCCCCTGTTGTAAGTCCGCAATATCGTGCTGAGCTTCATCAGAAGTCATATAGCCGTAGTTAAACATTCATTCCAGTTTATAACGCCTGAAAAAGCATTCCATAGGGGCATTGCTCCAGCAATCTCTGTTCAATACCGTACGATCTCTAAGCAAATGACTGGTGTACTGGCAGCTCTAATCCGCATGGAACCTCACACCTTTAGGCAATTTGGACCCATAAGCCATTCTTAGGGCTTTGAGCGTTAATGCTGTATCGGTTTCAGGGCAGACATAGCCAATCTCGTTGGCATGGGCATATCTGTTGGAGCTATTACTGGCTGGAAGCTGTCATTTTTCGGAAACTTCCACTACTTCAAATGACTAAATCTCTTTAGCTTAATATTAATTGCTTTTGTAGTTCTGGCAGATAAATCGATTCAGGACAAAGTGGCTGATGAGCTTTCAACCGTTTACATTGATGTCGTTTATAAACTTCCCGTAGGCATGGTAGCTGCTCTATGCTGTCGGTGTTTTTCGATGCTGTTTCTTATTTTGATGTTTTCAAAGCTGCATCCAGCATCCTATCGTAACAGGAATTCCTATGGATATTCCCCCCATAAAGGCAGGGGCTTCATCGACTTCGGGGCGAGTATTTTCCAGATTATGTCCTGGTACCCTCTCCAGCAGGACCTCGTGCGCACATCAGTGAGACATTTGATCCACGCTTCGGCTCGACAATGGCACTGAACTGCGTGTAAGAGTCGCTCACACGAACAACGACACAGTCCTGGAAGAAACGATTATATCCACCGGAAAAATCAAGGAATTCAAAACAGGCGGCGATACAGGGCTAAGTTTCTGACTAGTCAATCCTGTTCAAAAAACTCTTGCCGCTTACCTTGGCGAATTCTTGCTGCTTGCGACGTTCTTCGCCTTTCTTTTGTAACTCAGCATGATTGGCCTCGGTAACTGCTGCATAGCCATCCCGCCATTGTTCGTCTTCACTCCATTGATAGGGAAGTCGAAGAACCGAATTGTCCTGAGTCGCATACTCAAAAAAAGTCAACAACTGTTCAGCAATCTCTCTCTGCATGTCAAGATCATAGGGCCTGCCCGCTGGATTGCCTAAAGGGAAATCAACATGCACATAACGAGGTGCACCACAATACTTAACAATGTCCATCGCGGAACCAAGCACCACAGTCGGAATACTATGAGCCTCTAAATATCTGGCGACCAAACACACGGTTTGGTGACAAACTGGTCACAAGGGAACCAGCAGAGCAATATCTACTTCATCCTCTATACAGCGTTGTAGAATCTTTGGCGCATCTTCTTCATTAGTCGCACGCTGGCTGTAGGTAGTAGGCACCGAATGAAAACGCGGCGCTAATGCCCCTAACTTTCCATCTACGACAAGATTTTGCAATTGTTGCAAGGGCAAAAAGGAGCCGACATCCTTAGTGTGGGTCGCGGCCTTATCCCATGACAGCTCTTCGGTGTACATGGATTCCGGGATTGGATTAACTGGCGTCGAATACACTGCACGCTCTGCACGACCCTGCTCTGTATCAGGCATCGCCGTCGTAATTAAGGCCAGCGTACTCTTGTTCAATGGTTTTTTCAGTGAACTAAAAGGCGCAGCTTCTTTCGCCTGAGCCCATCGATAGTCTTTCTTATACCCCTGCGCACGATAATAATCGCGGGTTCGCTGCATATAAGGAACGTCATACACCTCAGTCATGTTGTTGTTCACCAAATGAAATTTGAATAATCAGAAGGCATACTAATGGTTGAAAGCTTAAAAATACAAGTTCCTGCTTTTACTCCAGCGCAAATTGTCGATAGTCTTGCCTGAGGCCTGCGGTTAAGCCCAGATCAAACAAAAACAATAACTGTGCCTCTGTTTTCTCCCACGATCACCACCCCAACCTGCTTCTTCCTTCTTTCATATTGTTAGCAGAAATTTAAGCATCGGTGATAAGCATCCTGTTCCCGTGTGCTCGTTGGTATTTGAACTGACGAGCCAATAAAGCCCAGAATCAATACTGAACTGCAAATCAAGGTCCGGCTACTGCAACACACCAAGCACCAGGTGCTAATTGATCAACTGATATTCGATCAGGAAATTCTCGCATGGCAGCCCAGTTCACCTTTCAGTGCCGCCTCGGTGAGTTGCTTGATCAGCGGAGTCGGAACACCCTCCTTGCCGGTAATCGCTTTGCCTGATGACAGGCGCTTCAGGGCTTCGTCAAAACTGAATTCATTGCTTATCGGCCAATCCTCTCAGGAGGAAATGAGTAGACCGACACAGAATTTCTAACACTCTCCGCTGGCCAGTATTTTTTATACTTTTACTTGGTGCAGTCGATTTTATTCTACACTTCATGCTCGATAACCTATATCTGTTGGGTTTGTGCCTTTATTTGATGATAATTCCAAAATCAAATATCGATGCCTGGAATCATCACCATCAAAATGTACTTAGCTTCCAACAAATTTTCTTAAGAAGCCTCTGATTAATGTTTGCGAGGCAGTGAGTGCAAGGCAAAAATCAGCGAAAAAGCGCAGCTTTTTATAGGTCATAAATGCGCATTTTGAGCTGATTTTTAACGCAGCAATAACAACGTAGGTAATTAATCAGAGGTTCCTTAAATCGAATACTGGAATTTTTCTACGCTCTGCATACTGAAGTAACGACCAATGTGTGGATTCTGTATTATGTTCTGGGTCACCATAAAAACTATCTCATCAAGAAAAAGAGGAAAGTCGCTGGAGGCAAAAAAATGAAACGCAAATAGATCAGTTCGAGTACAGTTTGCTGGTCACCATTACTGCTTCTCCTCGCGGTTACAAGATTGGCAGGCAACATCCGGAAGAACAACGCAACCTCCTTATTTTCACAGCCTTAAGATTCATCACCGCTGCAATGTTAGTGCGGTACAAGCCTGCAATTGGGCTTTTGTTGCTCGTCTTACCAATGATTATGGGGTTATTCATAACTGCATGGGCAATGTACGGACGCCATGCAGGACTAAATACCGATAATCAGTTCGAAGCCTCTTTGAATAACGCCAATCGATGGTATAAGCTGCTCACTGGGAATACTGGATACCATATAGCGCATCATTATAATGATGGCCTCCAACTGCCCCAGGCTCCCCAAAATACCAAAAAAGTACCAAAGTACACGGAAAAATTGCTGGTGAAATCCCGCCTGCGCTGACCAGGCATACCTGGATATAACTGAAATCGCATAAAGCAGAGGATCTTCGATGGGTAATCAGCTTCGCTTTGTTCAATTACTTCCTGGTTTTGCAAAGCTGATCTTGCTCTCTGCAATTCCTGGCTTGCCTGCCTCAACGCTGGCCCAGGATATTATTGATCTGGCAAATACGTCGTGGCAACTGGTAGAAATCCATTCCACTGCAGACAGTGTGTTTGTTCCACGTAATCCAGAAAGCTACCTGCTCCGCTTCCGCATGGAGAACCGACTGCAAATTGAAGCCGACTGCAATCAAGCTGGTGCCACCTACAATGTGGAGGGGTCTAAACTGTCGTTGACTGATTTGGTATCAACGCGAAAACTCTGCGTGTCGCCTACTCTTTTTAATCGTTACATTCTGAACCTGATCAGAGCGGAATCATTGCGCATGGATGGTGAAAACCTCATCGTCCAGTCCGATCTGGAGACGGATTGGATGCTGTTTGAACCTTACATCTTCGTCCCTGGCGTTTCAAATTAGGGCGCTTCTCGCAATAGAACACCAAAACCAACGCCAGCCCTTTCATGGAGTAGGGCCTGATGATTAATGGCGCATCAAGTTCCATCCCGGAACGATCAGCAATGACACCTTATGGAAAGCCGGACATCCGGACATGTAGAGTGCTTTAATTCCGGGTACTTTAATTACTGGTACTTCATCACGTGCAGCTTTGGCCAATTTCACACTGTTTGTACCTCCAGACATTACTGTGTCGATAAACAGCAAATTAATGTCGGGATTTGCGTAGAACGTAGATACTTTCTTTGCTGTTAGAGGCGCTGATTTGTAGAAGTTTAGACCTTATCTGATAGTGACCCGCCTATCTGTACTGGTTCAGACCTGATCTGACAGGTTAGGGAACCTCTGATTAATTACCTACGTTGTTATTGCTGCGTTAAAAATCAGCTCAAAATGCGCATTTATGACCTATAAACTGCACTTTTTCACTGATTTTTGCCTTACACTACCTGCCTCACAAACATTAATCAGAGGCTCCTTAGAGATTCATCGGGTGATGTCTGTCAGATCAAATTCGGTTTACGAACTTTTCTATCCAGATTCGTTTGCCATCAAACAAGGTGTCCATTGGTGTTGTGCCATAGCACTTCCTGCCCTGATGAGTAGGTTCGTTATTGTAATAATTCAGCCAATCGTTCGGGTCTGCCTGTAGCTCTCCTGTAGCTCTTCATAGCTCTTCAACAGGCTCAAAAATTTTCCGCCTCAGCACAGGCTGATAAAACTCCTGCAGGATGGCGCTTATGGAAGTGCCCACAGACCCCATTGGCCTGAGGGTGCCTGCTGGCTTTGGTCATGGTGTGCTCAATACCGTTAATCGCCATATACAACTGGTAATCATGCGTTTCGGCTTTACCGCAATATTCCGTTCCCCGATCGGTCAGAATACGCAGCACAAGCCACCCATATTTCACATAGAACGGCAGGACACGATCATTGAGTAAGAGGTCGGCTGCGGTAATTGCTGTTTTCGTGGTGTAGAGCCTGCAGTGAGCCACTTTGGCGCAGGTGTCGATAGTCGATCGAGGACTGCTGATACACCCTGCCAACACTCGTAAAGGTGCCAACATAAAACCTGCTTTGAGAGCCTAAGTAACCAGGGTGAGCGGTTTCTACCTCACCACAGGCTTCGTCATCGAGTTTCTCGCGTTCCAAGGCTTGAAGCTTTGATTCAGTCAGTACCAAGGCTTGCCCGGCCACTTTGACTTCCAGGGCTTTTAGGCGCTGTTTAAAATTTGCCAGGTCATTGCACATCCAGATACTGCGAACCCCGCTGGGTGAGACAACAACACCGTTTTTACACAGTTCATTGGAAACACGACCCTGAGCGGGTTGTTCAATAGCCTGAGCGACAATAGCTGATTTAATCTGGGGATCAACGCGATTTTTGGGGTTGGCAACGCGAAGGTTTGGATCGATCAAGGATTCAATACCACCGTCATCCAGAGCTTCTTTGTAACGATAAAATGCAGCTCTGGATACACCGATCATCTTGCAGGCTTGCGACAGGCTGCCCAACTCATCAGCCAGGTTCAGTAAGCCAAGCTTGTGTTTAACAGTACGATCATTAGTATCAAGCATGAGGGCTACCTCTTGAGGAGCCTCTGATTAATTACCTACGTTGTTATTGCTGCGTTAAAAATCAGCTCAAAATGCGCATTTATGCCCTATAAACTGCGCTTTTTCGCGGATTTTTGACTTGCACTAACTGCCTCGCAAACATTAATCAGAGGCTCCTTAAGTTGGTTTTGATTTCAGGTTTAAGCACCCTCCATCAAAATCGCTAACCCTCTCTTTTTCAAAAACAACTGTCAGCTCTGATCTGAACCAATACACTCAAGGTGCATTTCTGATGAATTTAAATCGGCTGAGAAAGTCTATAAGAGAGCAAAAGCTCACCGCAGAACATGGCCTCGTTAATAAGCTTATTTTCGACATCTCACTGACGAAACAGCAAAGGACAGGCGTGGTCGATGTTGCCAGATCACTGGTTGACCGCTGTCGTGATGATCAAGGCGGCAAAGGCACCATGGATTCCTTCCTTCTGGAGTTCGGTCTGTCCAATAAGGAAGGGGTTGGCCTTATGTGCCTGGCCGAGGCCCTTTTGAGAGTGCCCGATGCGGTAACGGCAGATCGTTTAATTGCAGAAAAGATACACAGCGGTGATTGGGCCAGCCACTCGGGAAACTCTGAATCTCTGTTCGTCAATGCGTCCACCTGGGGACTTATGCTCACCGGGCATATGGTTCAACTTGACCCCAAAATTACTGAAAAGCCCGGCCACTGGGTCAAAAGGCTGACTGCCAAAATGGGCGAGCCGGTTATTCGAACCGCCGTACATCAGGCCATGAAAATTATGGGTGGTCAGTATGTCCTCGGCCGCACTATAGATGAGGGCATGAAGCGGGGAATCAAAGAAAATACCTCAGCGACTCGATTCTCTTTCGATATGCTTGGTGAAGCAGCCCGAACTGAGCAGGATGCGTTGCGCTATTTTACAGCCTATGAAAAAGCCATTGTCAGCATTGGCACCTCTAATCTGTCCAATGATGTCCATGATGCCAATGGTATCTCGGTAAAGCTTTCGGCGCTGCATTCTCATTACCAGGTATCGCACCATAAAATGGTCATGGCGGAATTGCTGCCCAGAATAACCGAACTCTGTGTTCAGGCTAAAAAACATAACATCGGCTTAAGCATTGATGCTGAAGAGGCCGCTCGCCTGGATATGTCACTCGATATTTTCGAAGCGCTCGCCCGCAATTCGGAGTTAGCAGGCTGGGACGGACTGGGATTTGTGCTACAGGCGTATCAGAAGTGTTCCCCCTTCGTTGCCCAATGGCTGATCGAACTTGGCAAAGAAACAAATCGCAGGTTCATGGTACGCCTGGTGAAAGGGGCTTACTGGGATGCTGAAATTAAACATGCTCAGGAGCAAGGTCATAAGGATTATCCTGTCTTCACCCGTAAAGCGAATACCGACCTGTGCTATCTTCATTGTGCAAAGATTTTGCTAAGTGCCCAGTCAGACATCTTACCTCAATTCGCCACACACAATGCCTATACAGCTTCGGTCATCCTGGAACTGGCAGCAGGCAAAGAGTTTGAATTCCAGCGTTTGCACGGGATGGGACATTTGCTCTACAGGCATCTATTTGAGCAGTTTCCTGAACGCAGGATTCCGCTCAGGGTGTATGCACCCATAGGTGAACACCAGGATTTGCTGCCTTATCTGGTGCGCCGATTATTGGAAAATGGCGCAAACAGTTCGTTCGTTAACCGATTTCTTGACAAGAAAATGCCATCAGAAGAACTGGTTAAAGATGCCTGTGACCAGGTGATCGAAGTATTCCCTTACATGCACTCCGGCATCCCTCTGCCAACGAAACTCTTCGAAGCTCAAGGTGAACAGCGCCAGAATGCCAAAGGAATCGATCTGGATTGCAGGCTGGAAATGGATAGCCTGGCACACCAGATTAGTGCGGTGCAATCAAGGAACTACAGCGTCGGCCCTGTTGTTGATGGAGTGACTTTTGACGGGTCATCCGGTTGTGAGGAAAAGCGAATCAGTAACCCGGCAGATCAAACAAAACCCGTTGGTGTCGCCTATGAGGTGACAGACGCCCTGATTGAGCAGGCACTGGAGAGTGCCAGGCGTACTCAGGCTGGCTGGGAACGGCAATCTGTAAGAGTGCGTTCAAGGATGCTTAATCGGGTGGCAGATCTTCTACAAGGCAATCTGCGGGAACTGGTCGGGCTGATCTGCTTTGAAGCGGGTCGCACCATCCCTGATGCTGTGTCGGAGGTGAGAGAAGCCATCGATTTTTGCCGCTATTATGCGCTTCAGGCCGAGAAAGTTCTTACAGGCGAATCGGATAAAAACACCAGAGTGAGCGGCCTTAAAGCCTGTGGGACATTTTTTTGTATCAGCCCCTGGAATTTTCCTTTGGCCATTTTTACTGGACAGATCGCTGCTGCTCTTGCTGTGGGTAACTCAGTCATCGCCAAGCCAGCGGAACAAACCCCCCTGGTTGCCCATACCGCCATTAAACTTTTCCATCAGGCAGGTGTGCCAACGAGCGTTCTTCATCTTGTTATCGGCAGTGGCTTAAAGGTCGGTGAAAAAATCCTGCCAGACCCTCGAATTAATGGAGTCTGTTTTACAGGATCTACTGAAACGGCCAGACGCATTAATCAAACTATTGCCGCCAGACCTGGTTCAGCAATTCCACTCATCGCAGAAACTGGCGGACAAAACTGCATGATCGTCGACTCCACAGCCTTACCTGAGCAGGTAGTTGATGATGTGATCACCTCCTCTTTCATGGGCGCGGGTCAGCGCTGCTCTGCTTTGCGAGTATTATTTGTTCAGAGCGATATTGCCGACAACCTGCTTGAGATGCTTGCAGGGGCCATGCAATCAGTTGTGATTGGAGACCCGGCAGAGTTTGCCACGGAGGTTGGCCCGGTTATTGATGAAAAAGCGCTGGATGTTCTGCAGGCACATGCCAAAAAAATGCGTGCAGAATGCAAATATCAGGCTGCCGTGCCAACCCCGCCAGGACTAACCGAGGGCACCTATTTTGCTCCGCGTGTTTTTGAGATTGAATCAATACAACAACTCACGCGAGAAGTGTTTGGCCCAATATTGCACGTTATACGTTACAGAGTCGATGGACTGGATGATGTGATTGCCCAGATCAATAGTACCGGGTATGGGCTGACTTTAGGCGTCCACAGCCGCATTGAGGCATTTGCGGATTATGTTTTCCGTAAGACCAATGTGGGCAATACCTATATCAATCGAAACATGGTGGGCGCCGTTGTGGGGGTTAATCCTTTTGGTGGAAACAATCTGTCAGGCACAGGCCCTAAAGCAGGCGGCCCTAACTATTTGTATCGGTTCTGTCGATTGGCTGCCAGACCCCTGTGGCCCAAACAAAATGAGACTGAATTGTCCCAAAACAACCTGGCGCTTTCCGAGGAGCAAAAGACTATTCTGGACAAGGCCCATGCCGCTTTCCTCTCATTAAAACAGGTTCAAGCCGGGCAGCGTGCCACTAGCCTGAGCAATCTGGCATTACATCAAGTCGCGGATAAAACGCTTATCGAACAGTTCAACACGTTTTGTAAACTTGCTGTCGATAAAGTGGGAGCCCCTATCGAATTGCCAGGACCTACCGGTGAGGAAAACCTGCTTTTGGGTCAAGGTAAGGGGCCTGTGCTCTGCCTTACATCCAATAATGATTCTCTCAATCAAATTGGCATGCAAATCGGCGCCTGTATTGCCAGCGGTTGTCCTGCCATTATTGCTGCGAGTGCGGGCACAAAAGAGCGTATTCAGGCCCTGGTCGATGTGTTGAATGCAGCAGAACAGCTACCGCCAAATACCTTGCAAATTACAGGAAACCAGGGAATGGGGGCATTTATCAGAGAAGCTGAATTTTGCGCAGTTACTGTTTCTGCTGGCAGTCAGAATCCAGTGCCGATTAAGCAGGCATTGTCGCAAAGGAGTGGCTGCATCCTGCCTCTTGTTGAATTTTCTCATGAACTCTATCCGAGGCACGAAGCAGCCGCTTTTAGCCTGATGAGCTATTTAATCAATGAAAAAACCCGCACTGAAAACCTCACAGCTCGCGGGGGAAATACACAGCTTATGAATCTGCATGGGTAAATAAGTCAGGGAGCCTCTGATTAATGTTTGCGAGGCAGTTAGTGCAAGGCAAAAATCAGCGAAAAAGCGCAGTTTATAGGTCATAAATGCGCATTTTGAGCTGATTTTTAACGCAGCAATAACGTAGGTAATTAATCATAGGTTCCCTAGACTGATCGATTGTGTTGGGGGTGGCAGGTTGGAAAAGCAGTTCAAATTAAACGCAAAAGGAGAGTGCTTGCTTAAAACGGTTACGGGAAAAAGTACTGAACCGGTGATCTGTAGAAGTTTAGACTTGATCTGACCTGCCAGTAAGCCGTTTATCCGTGATGTCTGTCAGGTCAGGTTCAGTTTAAAAACGTCTCCATCCAGATATCAGATGTGTGTTCCCTCGATGTCTGTCTCCATCGGCGTTCTCCGACCCGACCCTCAGGGTCGCTGCCCGCAGCATTAAAATATCTCAAGGCGATCGCGTCAATCGCGCTGGTGGTTGCCATGTCCCTTAACATACAACATACGCTCGAACCATCCACTTGCTTTGGCCGTATGGATTGATTGGTTGTTTGGGGATGTTTTCTGAGTAAGAAACCCAAATCGTCTTGCTGTCTGCACACGGCCGCTGTGGATGAAAATACGATGCTGCGTACATTGTTATGCACCATTGCCTGCAACAAGCCAAGACCACCCGCCACCTTATTTTCATAGAAGGTCATTGGCGATTTCACACTTTCACCAGCTCTAATGGATGCGGCAAAATAAATAACGGCATCTATTATATGCCGAGTAAATACACCGTCCAGTAGATTGCCGTCAGGCAAGCTGCCTTCGATCAGGGTGCCTGCGAGCACACTATCTGTATGCCTGTATGCCCGTTGCACAAGTCGTCCAGCACAATTATTGTATGACCAGCTTTCTGAAGGGCAAGGCTGTGTGAGCCGATAAATTCTGCACCGCCCGCAACTGGAATAGTTGCCATAAAGCCCCTTTAGTTGTGCACAAGCCTGGTGAACCGAGTACTACAGCATCTGACCGAACATCTGGTCGGGCGTCGAGACCCTGGCCTGTACCATGGACCTGTCAACTCATTTGACCACCTCGATGCGGAATCGTGTCACGTCACAGCAAGGGTGTTGAACCTTTACAGTTGCAATTCTCGGCTTTATTGTCTGGTGTCTGCAATCTAATTTCCGCCGGGCCTGCTGTGTAGTGCTCGGAGCCAGGGCTTGTTGGCACTATTTTGGTAACCCCTGTTGTGACTAAAAATCTGCCAATCCAGGCGCGAGGAGAGAGTTGAGTGGTTCTATGAGTGATTCTAAACGAACGACGAGCAATACCGAGTGGCAGCTTTTTAGCCGTAACTTAGCCGCAACCCGCAGGGCGGGAGCCCTATTTGCCCTCCGTTGCGTTAAAATTCGCTTATTTGCAGCGGCCAGACTGCGCTCATTTCGCCTTGCTGAAAACAAATAGGGCTTCCAGCAGGAATTGTCAAAATAGTATCAACAGGCCCTAAGAGTGGGCATTTATGAAAATTCTTTTCATGCACAATAATTTTCCGGGGCAGTACCACCGAATTGCGTCCTATCTTCGGAATAAACCAAACATCAAAATGGTTGCTGCGACTCTGGAATCGAACAAGCAGCAATATAACATGCCCGATATTCGGTATAAGCCGCATCGAGACCCCAGCAATAGCACTCATCCGGCCGTTTTTTATACCGAAAAAGCCACTATCATGGGGCAGGCCGCATTTAGCGCCTTGCTGAAGGCCAGGGAAAAGGGCATGCGCCCCGATATCATCATGTCTCATTCGGGCTGGGGTGCCAGCATGTTTCTCCGGGACATTTTTCCGAATGCGAAACTGCTCACTTATTTCGAGTGGTATTACTACAGCCTTAATTCCGATGGAAGTTTCTTACGTAAAAAACCCTTTGATGCCAATAAGCAAATGCGCCTTCGACTTAAGAACACGCCCATTCTGCATGACCTTGCCGCGATGGACTGGGGACAGTCCCCAACCAGATTTCAACATGGTAAATTGCCGGAAATTTTTCGTGACCGCGTGAGTGTGTTGCATGATGGTGTCGATACTGAATATTTTAAGCCGGCCGAAGATATCTCGGTGACCATTGGACAGGTCACCCTAACGGCTGAAGATGAGGTCATCACCTATGTGGCGCGCGGCATGGAGGAATATCGTGGCTTTCCTCAATTCATGGAAGCGGTTGCGAAACTTCAGAAACTGAGACCTGGTCTACAGGTTGTTGTGCTTGGTGATGACAGAGTGGCATACGGGTCGGAAAGATCCGATGGCCGCACCTTTAAACAATGGGCCCTGGAAGAATTTGACTTCGACATGAAGCGGCTGCACATGCCGGGGCTTCAGCCTTTGCCAGTGTTTGCCAAGCTGATGCAAATTACCCGTGCGCATGTCTATCTCACGGTGCCATTTGTCCTCTCATGGTCCCTGATGGAAGCCATGAGTGCAGGAGCCCTGATTGTCGGCTCAGATACCGAGCCAGTGCGAGAAATGATAACAGACAGCGAAAATGGCGTTTTGGTCGATTTTTTTGACGTGGATGCGTTAGTTGCCAAAGTTTGTCACATTCTTGACAATAAAGCGGAGTATCAGCCGCTGAAGCATAAAGCTCGAGAGACGATTCTGGAGAATTATTCGACCACAGACTTGTTGCCACGCTATTGGAAACTTATCCAGAGTGTTGCAAACGGGTCAAAGGTTACAGGTGTTTGACCCGTTTTATGGGCGCGGAGCAAGGTGCTGGTGTCGATTAAAAAGCAAACCTGAAGATATTGTTCCAAGCTGTGATAGAGGTAACGACAGGAGAGTAATTTTCCAGGAACGAACCAGGGAGCCTCTGATTAATGTTTGCGAGGCAGTGAGTGCAGCAAAAGTAGCCGCTTTAGGCGAGGCAAAAATCAGCGAGCCGAAGCGTAGCGAAGACGGCACCCGCAGGGTGAGCCGCTTTAGCTGCGTACAAAAAGCGCAGTTTATAAGTCATAAATGAGCAAAGCTGGCCCCGCGAGCGGAGCGAGTGCTTTGGGTCTTTTGAGCTGATTTTTACCAAAAGTAGGCGCTTTTAGGCGACGCAGCAATAACAACGTAGGTAATTAATCAGAGGTTCCCCAGGCTATATGTTTTGCAATGATGCAGTTGGCATCATTGGCATTCTCCATGGCTTCCATCAGAGACCATGAGAGGACAAATGGCACCGTGAGATAGACATACGCACGGGTAATTTGCATTAGACTGGCAAATAGCTGAATGACGCTGGGGGAGTGACCTGTTTCGGGGCTCCAATGACAGCGACTTTTGATCAAATTCGATGACAGGATGAATAGACAGAATGAATAATGAATGATAGCCAGGTACAGAGAGCATTTTTGATGGAAAACCGGTGCCTGAATGTTACCCGGGTGTGAACTCAGCCAAGGCTTTTCTGGAGGGAAAGGACCGGTTATACCCCCTATACTGAAGAATACCCGGCGCATTCCGATACCCTGTGGTGATGGTTGTCCGAACGCAGTAAGCGGGAAGTTCCTCATTCATCTAAGCAACTCCAACACCCTGAATGCTGACAAAGTTTATAGTTAATTCGTTTATATACCTGCTTGAGTTACTTATGTGGGGAATTGTGATATCCGGTACTTTAGCGGCTATAGAATTAGAAACAACGGGAAATTTTTATATAGATGCAGTTCTGGGCCTTTTCGTTTCTTTAGGCTTTTCAATGATAGTTTTCGGTCCGATAATGATGATTGTAGAAATGAAAAAGAGCATTAGCAATATTGAACAGATGCTCGCTAATAAAAGGTAGATTTGCTTAGTATCGACACGTAACAATGAAGCTATTCAATTGGATAGTACGCTCATTAGCCGACTATATAAGCGATAAGCGCGTTAGCTGGCTTGTTATATGTTCTAATTTTAGTCAAAACGAATTTCCTGCTGTCATTACATTTCTGCTACCGGGATTTTTAGCAGCCTGAGCCTGGGTATTTTATGGATTTACTTCTCACCCAAAGCCGTCCCGGTTTGAAAGCACTATTCAGGCTCTATCCTCAGACAGTGTGCGGAGATGGAGTAGCCATGAATGACGCCGGGTGCAGCAGCCCCTTAGTGCGATGTCGACGGCCAGGCGTCTGAGGTGTTTTTTGGTTCGTTTTCGTTGAGTATGCAAAGAAAATGGCCAAGGCTATTCATTGGGCAAGCATACCTCGCCGAGAAACGAAATCTTCCATAAATATCACCTCGACAGCAATTGAAAAGATAAAAGGCACCTCATATCAGGGCAATCGACTGAACACCTATTTTGTGTCCAAGATGGGCAGAAGTTGATAATTTTTGGGCTCAGATCGACGAGGGGGTGCCATTTGTTCACTTTTTGTCCTAGAAATCTGTGCGAAAATCCATTCAGTCGATTGCCCTGCACCTCATATCTAAACCCCAGGTGTTGATTGACGATTTCGACATCCAGGCATTACCCATTACCCTTTGCAAATTTAAAACATATTCGCCACTGACAGGTTGTTCACGCGAATACTGTACCGGCCTTTGCGCTTACCTTACCCGCTACCTTATGCAAAGTTAAAAGCTTCGAGGGCAGGTGTCTTGTATAGCGTGCGCCAACAATGGCTGCGGCAACTTGCGGTTGATCCAGAATCCAGCGAGTCGTCACAGAGCCATGGAGATACTCCATGGTGACCCCCTGTTTTTCAGAGTTTTTAGGCACAGGCCAAGGACGACTGCGGTCAGCACCCCTCCCAGCGTACAAGACACAGATTTGCATCATAGACCTCTAAGCTGGCCAGTGGTAAGTTGCATGTTATCAATCCATAAAAACAAACACAGGATAGAAACATGAGCTCAACCAGTGCATGGCAATTACTTGGCATTGTCTTGGCAATCAACCTGTCTAGCAATATAAACGCACAACACAGTAACAACGCCATAGAACAATTGTCAGCCGTTTCCGAGGCTATGCTGCAAAACCCTGCAGGCAGCGACTGGCTTATGTGGCGAGGCAGCTACGATTTAAGCGGCCACAGTAATCTGTCACAAATCAGCCGCGATAATATCGCCAATCTGGAGCTTGCCTGGAGCATACCGCTGTCTCAGGGTGGCAATATGACCACGCCGCTGGTTCATGATGGCGTACTTTTTATTGCGGATACCCACAATATTTTACGGGCAGTTGATGCACGTAACGGCACACAGCTTTGGCAATATCAGCATGAATCTGAAAACTTCGATGGTCGGCGTATTGGAATAGCCATTCATAAAAATCACCTCATTGTCCCTCATAACGACATGGACCTGGTGGCGCTGGATGCCAGAACTGGCGACAAACTTTGGGAGCTGGAGATAGAAACCCCGCCGAATCCGGAGGGTAGAGGGTATTTCTCTCTGCGAGGCGCGCCCCTGATTGCCGACGGTATGATTGTGCAAGGTATTGGAGCCACGGCAACGCCACAAGGCGGATTTATCATAGGTGTCGACATTTATACTGGAAAAGAACAGTGGCGATTCCATACTGTGGCACGCCCCGATGGTATAGGCGGCAATACCTGGAACGACTTGCCTTTGGAGGATCGCAGTGGTGGATCAGTATGGATCTCTGGAAGTTATGATCCTGAGTTAGATCTCGTCTATTTCGGCACTGCACCTACCTACGATACCGCACCTCTCATGGAAGACCTGGGAGTTGAAGGAGTAAACAATCATGCGCTGTTTACCAATACAACTCTGGCACTTCGCCCCAAAACGGGTGAACTGGTCTGGTTCTTTCAACACATGCCGAATGACCAATGGGACCTGGATTGGGTATATGAACGGCAACTCGCAACCGTCAATATCGACGGTAAGCAGCGCAAGATTCTGATAACAGCCGGCAAGATGGCTCTGTACGATGTGCTGGATGCTGCTACAGGTGAATATCTGAATTCGATTGATGTGGGATTGCAAAACATGATCACTGCCATCGACCCAAAAACTGGAGACAAGACACGCCACCCCAACACAATTCCCAGTGCAGAGCTAAGCGCTGTATTGTGCCCAAGTTTCCTAGGTGGGAGAAACTGGCAATCAGCGGCCTATAATGATGATCGAAAAATGGTGTACCTGCCCCTTTCGGAGATGTGTATGAATTTTGGCCCAATTGGAGAAGGCACTCTTCTGACAAGTGGAGTGGAGTACAGTTTCGCCCCACGTCCCGATCATGATGGACACTATGGCCGCATTCAGGCAATCGACCTGAACACCATGGAACTTGCCTGGTCCCGGCCTGAGGCGACACCACCCTCCACAGCGATTCTCTCTACTGGTGGTGATGTGCTTTTTGCCGGATTCCTGGATCAAACCTTCCGCGCCTTCGACAGTGAAACTGGCGCTGAGTTGTGGCAGATAGATTTGGAGCATCTACCTTCATCGTTTCCCATAAGTTACGCCGTCGATGGCAAACAGTATGTTGCTATCGTGCGCGGTCAGCCAAGTCGCTGGATTGGCAATCTCTACGGTACGATAAACGGATTTTTGGAGAACGAAGGTGGTCTACCAGTCCCTTCAAGTGAGCCAGCGCTAATGGTTTTCGCGCTGCCTTAAGGGAAAGAAACAAGTGGAGAGATAGTCGCAAGCCTTAAAACTTAAACGGCCTGCGACTGGAACTGCCAGTTACCAGTTATTATATATTCAGCGACCGTCGTTAAATTGCACGGTGAAACTAACTGGAACTGCGCGACTAATACCGGGCAGGCCAGCGACTTCTCTCAACGCTTCTACCCCGCTCACTAAGTCAAAGTCTTCTGCTATGATCACTATTGGCTTAACAGTGGATGCCAATAATCCCTCATGCAAGCGTGTCACTTTAACTTCAGCGGAATAAGAACGCGATGCACCGTGCATCTCCAGGCTAAAATTCAACGGCATGGTTTCACTAGTGCCAGGTTCCATAGCTTCCAGGCTCGTTAAATCAATAGAAGCTTTGATGTCTGCTCTGGGAAAGAGGTTGGTTTCGAACAACATCGCCTGCATCCGCTCATTGCGAATGGGAATGAGCGTATTGACACTCGCTAACTCGATAGAAATTTCTACCGCGCCGTTATCGTCTATTTCACCCGAAAGCACATCGAAAGTATGAACCTCTGCCACGTGATCGGCCTTAACGGTGACGAAGCTGACGGTCGATTCGTCATTATCCAGAAACCAATATGCATGAGCCGTTCCGGCCACAGTCAAAAAAGAGAGGCTGAACAATAGCACTAGAAACCGAGAGCATTTTTTCATCGGGATTCTCCTAAGAGCAAAAAGCAAAAATCAGAAGGTCCCTAATACTACTGAGGTTAAAGGAAAAATTCAGCTGGATTTGGCTGAAAACCGTTGACAATAAACCAAAAAGTAGTGCCTGGTCATACCAACAGCTAAACCGCACAGCAACCTTGTTTCCTGGCCGCTGTGCCGCAGCATAGTCTTGGTCATGGGGGTTGGAATACCGCTGAAATACAGACTTCCGAGCGCGAAAGCTTGTCTGGCTAATCATGGGCTGAGACAAATAACTCATTCCAGGCCAGATACACAGAGCTGTTTTGTCTCACAATAGAAGGAATGTATGAATCAGCCTGGCTGACAGTTATCTGACGCTTTTCGCCTACACGCTCCATTCCCTGAGCCTGAGTAAAACCTTGTATATAGATCTGATAGTCACCCGACTCATTGTCACTCCAGGCAACTGAGAGAAATTCACTGCTAAAAGTCAGATATGCCCCAGTTGAATCACCTTCTGTATATGGCACTCTGCCTGCAGCCGACTCCATGGGGTCCGCCATCGAATCACTGAAATAGTTTTCCAACGTAGCCACTGACATAAAAGTACCCGGCAGCCCCAGGTCAGGAGCAACCTTTGATCAATATTTTGGATGGGTTGAGATCATATTTTGGTTGTTCTTCAGCTTCCATTAACCAGGTCTCTAATCCGCCACCTTGCAATTCCTCAGTTGCATCGAGTGTATTTACTTTGCCGACAAACCGGGTTTCCAGGGCCTGTTCACAGGCTGGTTCTGCAACCAGAGCCTGACATTGAATCCGGACCGTTGTTTACGCCTGCTTAAAAACTCCATTAACTATTCCCTTACCATAAACCATACTGTCGCCACACAAAGCCACAACAAAAACATCACCGGAGAGCGCAATACCTGGCCCAGGGCGGATAATCCACTTTCCAGAATTCCCAACAAATTCATGCTTCCAAAACTTCCTTGAACTTCTATGGATTTAACAGGTCGGATGACGTTGCCGCCAGCATCCCCAAATCACACCGTAAAAAACACACATTCCTGCTAGCGAGGCAATCGAAGCACTTTCGGAAAATCATTAGATATATCCAAGCCGTACAATACACTACTGGACGATTGTCAGCCTTGAATCGCCTAAGGTAGCAGTCCTGCCACCAGACCCGGCAGCAATATATCTACTGCCGCTTTATTCAAAACGCTATCTGCTGCAAACAATTTACTGCTAACAGCCATCAAGCTACCGAACAGCGCCATCGCCAGAACTATTGCTACCTCCGCAATTGAAACCAAACCCAGACTCTGGAAGGTTATAAATCAAGTTACCGCCATCGCCCCCTCTACAACTAAAGTTAAATTTTGCCAACGTTGAGATCGCAACATAATCAGCGCCACCACAGCACACACAATGGCCGTCTCTTCAGCATTTATCACCAACAAGGGTCATACTGAGTAAACCCGCTACTGCGAAAGGCTTAGGGAGCCTCTGATTAATGTTCGCGAGGCAGTTAGTGCAAGGCAAAAATCAGCGAAAAAGCGCAGTTTATAGGGCATAAATGCGCATTTTGAGCTGATTTTTAACGCAGCAATAACAACGTAGGCAATTAATCAGAGGTTCCTTAGCAACACCACAAACTCCAGCGTAATGCAGGCCAGCTTTTTTCTATCAGACAAGCAATCACAAAAACACACCATCGCTAAGCCACAAAAGAGGCGAAAAGTTGCACTATCATCATCATTGTAATTTTGGCGGGAAAGGGGCCAACTTTATTTACTGGGCTTTACCGGGCTGGCACCGGAATTTCCAAAACTGCTGGGCCAGTTCATCGATTGCGGGCGTTAGCTATTATTTATTTTATGAAAAACAGTGGTTTAAGTGACCAAATTCAACAGTAATTTTACTGTAAATAAGCCCCTTATATCTCAACAATGGCCCAGTCGGGCAGCAAAATGCACTGCGCAGTACTCAGCCCTGAGAAATAGCAGACCCGGGGATAACTTAATTAATGCCACTTCAATATATTTGACCTCGGAGCATTATCTCTTTACAGTTGCCGCTGCTGTCTCAGGTGCCAGCTATTCTCCACATTGAGCGGAGAATTGAGCTGGTTAAACGGGAAGTCCGGTAAATCGAAATCAACATAGTCGATTTGACAAATCCGGCGCTGCCCCCGCAACGGTGAGCCGAAAAGCGAGCCCGATACCGGCCTGAGTCAGAACAACACATCTTTAAGTTCATAAGGACTTCGGATGAACACGATGCAGCGGAGGGCTCATCGGTAGTTGAATTTCCTTTCCAGGCACTTCCACTACTTGTTTTCTCTCCCTCATTGATCTTTTTTCATTGAGGAAATAGCTAATGCTTATTCAGAATTCCAATCATTCAGTCAATAAACTGAAAACTCCATTCACCCATGTGACTAAGTTTTTGTTGCCAATAGCTGTAACGACTGGTGCAGTATTACTTTCAACACCATCGAGCGCACAACAATCAGAGGACGTGGAAGAAATAATAGTGACCTCAAGTCGCGTCCCCATCCCTCTGAGACAAATTGGCACATCAGTGTCGGTCCTGGATGAATTTGAAATCGAGGCTCGCGGAAATTTGCAGCTTGCAGACGTGCTACGTCAAATGCCTGCGGTAGGTAGCAGTAGCAACGGCGGTATCGGCAAAAACACTACCGTACGTATCCGTGGCGAAGAAGGATTCCGCACCCTGACTAATATCGATGGAATTCGACTGCAGGACCCCAGTGCGCCGCAGATTGCCACAGATTTTTCACAACTGCTTACCGACGGGATTGGTCGCATCGAAATACTGCGAGGCCCCCAAGGCTTAGCATACGGCGCTGATGCCGGTGGTGTTATTAATATCAGCACCCGCAATGTCGATGATGGATTTTCTGTAAATCTGGACGGTCAAACAGGCCGCTTCGGCACCAACCAACTTGCAGGAAACGTTGCTGGCCGTAGTGGCGCTGCAGACTACTTTATCTCGCTGACTAATTACGAGACAGATGGTTTTAACACGCGTGATATCGACAACGTAAATCCTGATGATGACGGTTATGAGAATACAAGTTTTCATGGTCGCGTGGGTTTAGACATCACAGATGAATGGCACCTGGATCTCGTGCATCGCGATGTCGATGGAGCTAACGAATTCGATGGCTGCTTCGACTCCGCAACCTTCAACACAGTCCATGATTGCAATAACGACCATGACCTGAGTGCAACCAGGGTTGGCATAGAGTACAACGGAGCGTCTCTTACTCATTTATTGTCCTACACGACTACTGAATCTGATCGTCAATTCTATACGATGGGGTTATCTGGGTTTGGCGCTGTTGGCGAGCAAACAAGAGTCGAATATATTGGTTCTGCAACTAACCTTCCTGGATTTGATCTCGTTTTCGGCGCTGATCAGCAGCAAGACTCCAACAATGGCAGAACCAGGGATAACACTGGTTTATTCATTGAGTATCTAAGCAATTTCTCTGAACAGCTTTTTATCACTGCAGGTGTTCGTCACGACGATAATGATGATTTCGGAACCAATACCAGCTACCGCATCAGTGGTGCCTACCTGGTAGACATGGGTTCTTCTGGCACACTGAAATTTAAAACAGCGATTGGAACTGGCTTTCGCGCACCAAGTCCAGCAGAAATCGCATACAACAACGGGCCTTCTGCCAGTCCTCCAGCCTCGATAGCTAACCTGATGCAGGAAAAAAGTGATGGTTGGGAGTCAGGTATTGAGTATTTTAGAGATGATCTGCACTTTGCAGTGATTTACTTCGATCAAAATGTGGAGAACGCTATCCTATTTGATTTGGAGAATTATAGTGGTTACTTACAAGATATCGGAGTGAGCTCATCTGCAGGAGTAGAGCTGTCTGCCGAAGCTATCCTTAGTGATTCATTTCGGATAACCAGCAACTATACCTATAATGACACGGAACGACCTGACGGCACACAGCGCCTTAGAAGGCCGGAACGTCTTTTCAACTTGGGCCTGAATTACTTTGGCATGAACGGTCGGTTGAACATCAATGGATTTTATCGCCACCAGGCCAACTCTATTGATAGCTCGGGACCACTGGATGACTTTGCTGTCTCTGATCTGACGGCTTCGTTTGACATCAATGACAATTTTAGCGTCTATGGTCGAATCGAAAACGCGTTTGATCAGGAGTACGAAGAAGTTATCGCCTATAACTCAGCTAATAGAGCAGCGTATGTCGGTGTGAACTTTCGTTTCTCCGGTCAATAAGCAGGCTATACCAGAATCTGTCGTTGCTCGGCTTCCCCTACCGGTTTAGCAAGGCAGCCCAAAAGGGAGTCGGATAGAACACACCCGACTCCCTTTTATTGCGAATACCATCAGATTTTCTTTTCAGAGCCACGTATGCAGACGCACACTGACACTGACCTTTCCCCTGAAACTAAGCCAGTTGTTCGTAGACTTTTCTCCTAAGCGACCTGCCCAGGGGGCAAATAATTTAACGAGCTATGTGGCCTGACTGTATTGTAGTGGTGCCGCCACTGGCTAATATATTCTCTGACTTCATCCAGTGTTCTGAACCAGTGCTGATTCAAACAGCCTGACCGAAACTTGCCATTGAAACTTTCCACAAACGCATTTTGTGCCGGTTTGACCGGCTGAATAAAACTGAGCCTAACTTGCCGCTCCTTTGACCAGAAGAACATCGCCTTACTGGTAAACTCACGACCATTATCACAGACAATGGCCTGTGGCTTATTTCTATGTGCAATCACTGTTGATAAACATCATGCTACACGCTCACCGGAGATCGATAAATCCGTGAGTTGTCCCACACATTCTCGACTGTAATCATCCACTGCATTTAATACCCGGAAGCGCCTGCCGTCACTGAGCTCATCGGATACAAAGTCCATTGACCAACGTTCATTGGCTTGTGTCGGTATTAGCATTGGCAAGCACAGCCGGTATAGCTTCTTGCGCCGCTTTGTCCTGACCTGCAAATTTTCCTCGGTATACAGGCGGCAGGTAGGCTTTCTATTCACCACCAAACCTTCCTGTTTCAACAGGGCGTGCAACATCAAATAACCCTAGACTGGCTACTGCGTAGCCAGCTCCTTCAGACGCTGACGAAGGGCACTGTCGTCGCAGTGTTTCGGCTGATAACGATAACTGGCGCACGACAATCTTAGCAGGCCACAGGCACGACGCTCGCTCAGGGAATGTTCTTTCTTTAGATAATCAATCACCGGGTGCTTTGCACGTGGCCCTGCCACTTTTTTGATAACACATCCTTGAGCGCGATATTGTCCAACATGGTATCAGCTAACACCCGTTTCAGATGGGCATTCTCAACTTCCAATTCACGCAGTCGTTTCGCCTCATTGATATCCATGCCACCAAACTTCGATTTCCACTTATGGAAGGTGCTTCTGCCGATCTCGTAGCGCCGACAGATATCGTCGACCCTACAACCTGACTCCTGCTCCTTCAAGATGTTGATGATCTGAACTTCGTTGTACCGTTTACGTTTCATATGCTTTCTCCTCTTCATCAGTGCAGGGGAGAAAGTCCATTTTACTATGGCCTACTTTTTGGGGGAAAGGTCACTGCCGACATCAAAATCTCTTACTCCAGGAAACGCATGTCCTGGGGGTGCTAAAGATCTTGATGCGCTGGATAGGTTGCCGCTCGCTTCTATGGTTTTAAACAGGAACACATGTATCTATTTGGCATTACTGCGTACACCTGACGTTGGTATTAATTGATCACCCACATCAGCCCGCAACTTGTTATACAAATTAAGGAACCTCTGATTAATTACCTGCGTTATTATTGCTGCGTTATTATTGCTGCGTTAAAAATCAGCTCAAAATGCGCATTTATGACCTGTAAACTGCGCTTTTTCGCTGATTTTTGCCTTGCACTGACTGCCTCGCAAACATTAATCAGAGGCTCCCTAATATAAAGCTCAATGAACATTCTGAGAAGCAAAACGCAAATGAAGGGCCCCAGGCCCTTCATCCTGTGTGCAAAAATCACAATGCCCTATCAATGCTTTGCCAGCAATCCTTTGCCAGTCATCGAATAATTCTAATCACTCAAAGCAAACCCTAGGGCATTCGGTAGCCATAAGAAGCTATCGTTTTGGCCGCATCATCTGATTTAATGAATTGATAAAATTGTTGGCAGGCATTGCAGTTGGTCGCAGACCTGAGCAACACTGCATCCTGCAAAATAGGCTCATGCAAATGCTCAGGAATAATCCAGCCTGCCCCTCTCGATACTCCATCAGCAGTGCCTACCTGAGATAATGCTACCAGCCCCAGTTCTGCATTCCTGGTTTCTACAAACTGATACGTCTGCGCAATATTCTCGCCACGCACTGTTTTGTTTTCTGGATTAGCTGTTACACCTAAAGCATGCAGCACTTCTGAAGCTGCTTTTCCGTAAGGCGCTAACTCGGGGTTAGCAATTGCTAAGCGATTGAATGACCGCTCTAAAGCGTCTGGTCCATCAATTTCACGGTCTTGTTCCGCACTCCACAAAACCAGAACACCGGAAGCGTATGTAAACCGACTACCCGGCACTATAAGTTGATTGGCCTCCAATTGCTGCGGCTTGTCCTGGTCCGCAGAAAGAAATATCTGAAAAGGCGCGCCATTTAAAATTTGCGCATAAAGACGCCCCGATGAACCATACACCACATTGATTTCATGGTCAGTTTGCTGCTCAAACTGCTGAACCAACTCTGCCATCGGTACAGAAAAATTGGATGCGACGGCGACCAGAACCTCATCAGCCATGGAAGACTGAATCTGTACCAAAGCGGCAAACCATAGCACTGCTGTACCTATGCCTTTTTTCACAGTTAAAGGAATCATACAGGGCATGAAATAGCGTTATATACCTAAGGAACCTCTGATTAATTACCTATTAATTACCTATTAATAACCTACGTTGTTATTACTGCGTTAAAAATCAGCTCAAAATGCGCATTTATGACCTGTAAACTGCGCTTTTTCGCTGATTTTTGCTTTGCACTAACTGCCTCGCAAACATTAATCAGAGGCTCCCTAAGTATAAAGAAAGGAGATTCAGTCACCTGACAGTCTGATTGACTGTCAAGTGACAAACTTACTCAAGAGCCAGGCTTTTCGTTATCGCCACTCGCTAGCAGGCCCATCCGGATCAGATTCCAGAAAGCGGATCAGATCGGCATGAAATTGATCAGGAATCTCAGTATGCGGGTTGTGTCCAATATCTGGATACAGGTGCAATGCAGAATTTGGCAGCTCATTGTGCACATGGGTTACCCGTGCCACAAAGTCATCAGCCAGGCGATCATCTTCACCGCCTATAACCAAGGTTTTGGTTTTAATATGCTGCCAGTCATAGACCACTGGATCGTTGTATAAAATCGCTGTGACCATTGCTCGTACACGGGCGTACCTTGGATAGTCACCGCTCATGGTTTGCCCATATTGACGGCGCACATACTCTAAGTGGGCCGGTGGCCAAACCGTTGGATAGTAAATACGGTGCCTGCGCAAAATGGACTGATAAGTGGGAACCGCAGAATCATCGCTCACCAGCGGATCACGCCATGTTCTGCTTTGACGTTGGTCGGTCAATCCGATCTGATTAACCATCGCAACATGGCTTACACTATCAGGATAAAGCATGGCGAAGCGGCTCATTACCATACCACCCATGGAATGGCCCACTGCTGCTACTTTTTCAATGCCCAATTCATCCATCAGCGCCTTCATGTTTGCAGAAACAAAATTCAGGTTATAAGGGATCAATGGCTTGGAAGACTTTCCGTAGCCAATTCGATCCACAGCGATAACCCTGAATCCAGCGGCTGACAGTCGGCGAAAACTTTCCTGATATGGCTCGGAATAGAAATTGTGGCCATGCTGCCAAAACACTATCCGCCCATTGGCACGCCCGGTTGGCGGTATATCCATATAGGCCATTAACATTTTTTTACCATAGCGGCGCAGCTCCAGATACTGGACTGGCCAGGGGTATTCGATTTCCTCCAGATTGATAGAAACTGGACCCCAGTCTGTGGGCACCTCAACTGGTGGCTCTGCAGGCCAATCCTGAGCCACAGCCGTTTGCACCATTATACCCAGGCTGAATGCGCTCCATGCAGAAAGCAGCAATCGCTTCAAATTCTTTAGTTTCATTCTTATTCTCCTGTACATTCCAGGGCAATCGACTGAATGGATTTTCGCACGGACTGCCAGTACAAAAAGTGAACAAGTGGTGCCCCCTCGTCGATCTGAGTCCAAAAATTATAAGCTTCTGTCCATCTTGGACACAACACAGGCGTTCCGTCGATTGCCCTGCTATACATCCCTTTCGACCCTTTCGACTTTCAGATGCCGAACAGGTATTGGTTCATTGGACTGGAGATCAACAATACCTAGGGAACCTCTGCTTAATTACCTACGTTGTTATTGCTGCGTTAAAAATCAGCTCAAAATGCGCATTTATGACCTATAAACTGCGCTTTTTCGCTGATTTTTGCCTTGCACTAACTGCCTCACAAACATTAATCAGAGGCTCCCCAGGCACAAACAAGGCTTAAAGCCAATTCGATGACGATTCTGTCACACGAAAACAGTCTTATTTTGGTAAAATTCTGAGCAGAAATACATTGGTTGATCTCGCAGAATATGCTCTTTGCCTTGGAAAATGATCAGGAATTCCTGGATTTACAGGTGGAGATGGTGCGCCTGCAGAAATCTGTGCAGGAGACGAACCGCCGCTTGTTGATAATTTTCGAAGGCAGAGATGCTGCTGGCAAAGGGAGCACGATTATGCGGTTTGTGCGCTTTCTCAATCCTCGCCACTATCGCATCGTGGCGCTTTCAAAACCAGGCCAGCAGGAATCGGAGCAATGGTTCTTCCAGCGCTACATTAAAGAGTTGCCAAATCCAGGAGAAATCGTTTTTTTCGACCGCAGTTGGTACAACCGCGCTGTGGTTGAACCTGTGATGGGTTTTTGTACGCAAAGACAATACAAATTCTTCATGGAGCAAGTTGTTCTATTGGAACGCATGCTGAAAGAAGATGGGTTACATATCATCAAATTCTGGTTCTCCATTGATGAGGGCGAACAGGCCAAACGCATAGACGAGAGAAAAACCAATCCACTTAAGCAATGGAAGCTGAGCACTGTCGATGCTCTGGCGCAGGCAAAATGGGATGAGTACACCAGCCATAAAGAAGAGATGTTTAGACGCACCTCCACTACCGACAACCCCTGGTTAGTAATAGAAGGCAATGATCGCGATAAAGCCTGCCTCGAAGCGATGCGTTATGTCCTCAATAAAATGAAATATGAGGACAAAGGCGCGACTGGACAAAGATTAGAACCGGATCCTGAAATCGTTCAGCAACAGCCCACATTTAAACTCCCCCATATCCGATTCGACGATATCGAAACACCGGATTAAGCCCTATCCCCCGCCACTGAGCAATTGGTTATAATAGCCTTTCACCAGGCCTATTCTGCAATTCATTCCCCTATGCCACTGCCACAGGAATTACCGACAATCGATGATATTCGTGATGCGCATGAACGTATCGCTCACTCTATCGTCAATACAAAATGTGAAAAGTCCCTGACGCTCTCAAGCATACTGGGGGCTGATATTTGGCTTAAATTTGAGAATCTGCAATTCACTTCTTCATTTAAGGAACGTGGCGCTTTAAACAAATTCCTGCAACTGAGCGAAGAAGAGACAGCGCGCGGAGTCGTCGCCATGTCTGCAGGCAATCATGCGAAAGCAGTGGCCTATCACGCACAAAAGCTTGGCATTCCCGCGACAATTGTCATGCCAGTCAACACACCTATAGTGAAGATTGAAGATACGAAAAATTTCGGTGCCAGTGTTGAACTTTACGGCATGTCTCTGGATGAATCGGGTATCCATGCAAAAGCTATTGCCGAAGAACAGAATCTTACCTTTATCCACCCCTATGATGACCCACTGATTATTGCCGGCCAGGGGACAGTTGCTCTTGAGATGTTGGAAACGAATGCTGACCTGGAAGTGTTAGTGGTGCCGATAGGTGGTGGTGGGCTTATAGCCGGCAACGCTATCGCTGCTAAAGCGATTAAGCCTGACATTAAAATCATTGGCGTCGAAGTAGATGCCTACGCCAGCGCTTACCAGGCACTTAAAGGCAGTAGCAGCAGCCTGCAGGGATCCACGATCGCGGAAGGGATTGCAGTAAAGGAACCCGGCAACCTGACTATGCCAGTGATTCGGGAATTGGTGGATGACATTGTATTGGTGAGTGAAGAAGCCATTGAGGAAGCAATCAACCAGCTTGTAGTAATCGAAAAAACCGTGACTGAAGGCGCAGGAGCTGCTGCTCTAGCGGCTGTTGCCACACATCCGAAGTTATTCGAGAATTTACAAACCGGTGTTTTTCTTTGTGGCGCTAATATTGATTCCCGCATACTCGCGTCAGTCCTGATGCGTTGTCTTATACGTAAGGGCCGTATCGTGAGATATCTGATTCGAATTCAAGATTTACCTGGCACACTGGCAGACATTACTGAAATTGTCGGCAACGCTGGTGGAAACATTCTGGAAGTGTCACACCAGCGCATGTTCGCAGATGCACCGGTAAAAGATGCTGATTTATACCTGACCGTTGAAACCCGAGACAGCAAACAAAGTCAGGATATCCTCAGCATGCTTCGCGACCTTGGCTACGACGGTACCCTGCTACAAGATTAGTCTTAGGGAACCTCTGATTAATTACCTACGTTGTTATTGCTGCGTTAAAAATCAGCTCAAAATGCGCATTTATGACCTATAAACTACGCTTTTTCGCGGATTTTTGCCTTGCACTAACTGCCTAGCAAACATTAATCAGAGGCTTCTTAGTCTTAGCTTGTTGCTATGTAGACCAGAGCAGCAACAAGATACTAGAGCATACCAACATGATGCCAACGTACTCCCTGGCGTTAATCTTCTCACCAAAATATAAATAGGTGATCAGCAAGGTCACGATAAATTCGATCTGCCCAAGAGTTTTAACGAATGCTGCCTCTTGCAAACTCATGGCAGTGAACCAACCAACTGACCCGGCGACACTGGTGAAACCGATAAACATTGAAGCAAGGCTATTATCCAATATCAATCTTAATTGTGATCGGTCATGTTGTAAAACCCGAATCAGACAAAGGCATGATTGCAGGGCAACCATATATACCAAGACCAATGAGGCGCTATAGATTGGATAGACATTCAATGAGAGCAATGCATCTCTTATCCACAATGATGCTAACGCAAAGCCTAAGCCAGCCCCAAGCCCATACTTAATGCTTTCATTGTGAAGCAGATCTTTCCAACTCAATTGCCCGTTGCTTGCAACCAGCAACCCTGCAACGCCTGTAACAACCGACAAATACCCCAGCGCAGAAAGTGTCGCCGCAAAAAACAAAGTCCCCAGGACTGCGGTGAGGATGGCCTCAGTCTTCGCCAAGGCAGTACCAACAGCGAAATTTCGAATTGTAAGTGCTTTCACCAGGCACAGCGTTGCGCCGGCCTGAGCAACTCCTGCGAGGCCGCCAGACAGGAAAAACGTTGATGAGAATTGTGGCGCAGAATCCACACTACTCTGACCTATTACAAAACAATACAACACAGCAAACGGGAGACCAAATGCAAATCGCACCAATGTAACTGCTTCAACAGAAAGTTTTTTTGCGATTTGTTTTTGACCGGCGGTTCGCAATGATTGCATGACGACCGCCAACAGGGTGAAGGCTATCCATAAATCCATATCACCACTATACAAATTAAATGCGAGCCCTACAAAAGGCAGAATTTCGTGAGATATCTGGATTCAATTACACAAGCAGATCAGACTCACCAACGCCAGTACAATAATTTTCAGCACAACGGGAGCAAAAATAATGCAATCAGCAAAGCTCTCTGTTAAATTTCTGGCTGCAATCCTGCTATCACACCCTGCACTATCTCAAATCAATCGCTTTATAGAGTTGGGGTATGCCAATCTGAATGCCATGGAGTGGCTGACAGACTCTGCGGACGCTGAGTTGATAGTCGCCCGGCAGTGGCGGTGATTATCCTCCTTACAAACTTACTGCTCTCTTGTTTGCGAAAGCGCGTTATCACGTCATGGTAGTGAATCAGCGGGACATTATGGACAATACCGAAGAACTGGAAGATCTGACCCTAATGGACTTAGCGAACGATATAATTGGTATCGCAGACAGTATTGGCGCTGAGCGATTTCATATGATGGGATGAGCATTCGGCAATCGCACGTCATGCATGTTAGCGACAATGTATCCAGAGCGTGTTGCCAGTGTTTTGCCCATTGCTGCGGGCGGTCTGGTACCGGCACTGACTCAGCCGGACGAGTTAGGGAGCCTCTGATTAATGTTTGCGAGGCAGTGAGTGCAAGGGGCAAAAATCAGCGAAAAAGCGCAGTTTATAGGTCATAAATGCGCATTTTGAGCTGATTTTTAACGCAGCAATAACAACGTAGGTAATTAATCAGAGGTTCCTCAGGTGAGTTGCCAGGCAATCCACACCTTTCAGAAACCGAAAAAATCAGACTGGCCAGGCGCACTCTACTTTCTCGAGCAGCAAGCGACGCAATTGTCCTGCATTATGCACAAAATCTTCAGTACTGGCAGGAAGGGCGGCGCGCCCAACAACAGGCCAATCGGAATACCCCTCTGGAGTCCTGGTCTGCAGGAGGCACCGGCCCATTGCTTATGGTAATGGGAGAGGATGATCTCAAAGCCCCTGTAGAAAATGGACATATCATGAAGGCAGAACATGGCGATCGACTGACCCTGGTGATAATTCCTGATGTTGGACATGTAAGTATCCCCTGGTTAGCCCCACGCATTAGTTAGTGTTTCGGCCGATTTATCAGCCCCCAGATACTGGATCAGAGTCAGGTCTCCGAGTGCATCATGGGGCCGCTCTTCGTTGTATTTACTCATCCAGGTGTTAGTCAGATTCCGCACCTGGTCCAGCGAACTGAACAGGTACAGATCCAGGATTTCATCGCAGTACGTCCGATTCAATCGTTCGACATAAGAGTTCTGTGTCGGCTTGCCTGGCTTGATAAAGTCCAGGGAGCCTCTGATTAATATTTGCGAGGCAGTGAGTGCAAGGCAAAAATCAGCGAAAAAGCGCAGTTTATAGGTCATAAATGCGCATTTTGAGCTGATTTTTAACGCAGCAATAACAACGCAGGTAATTAATCAGAGGTTCCCTAGATGCACACCGTAATCCTCCGCCCATCCTGCCATTCATCAAAAGCCATCCGCTGCAGGCTGAATTGCGCTACACTACGTGCGCGCCGACCATAATCGCTTATAGACGTTCGGGGGAAGCCATTGTCAGTCGTCGATATCCAACACGCGTCTTTAGAAAACCCTGCTGACAAAGCAGATTTGCCGCCGTCCAGTGCAGTGCGATTTCTCACTGCCGCCAGTCTATTTGATGGACATGATGCCGCCATCAATATTATGCGGCGAATGCTGCAAGCCAGTGGCGCGGAAGTCATTCACCTGGCTCACAATAGATCTGTACACGAGGTTGTCAGCGCTGCCATTCAGGAAGATGTTGACGCAATAGCGATTAGCTCGTATCAGGGCGGACATATTGAGTATTTCAAATATCTGGTAGATCAGCTGCGAGAGTTCGATGCCGACCACATAAAAATTTTTGGCGGCGGTGGCGGTGTAATCATCCCCTCTGAGATCAATGAATTGCATGAGTATGGAGTTACCCACATCTATTCACCAGCGGACGGTCAGGCAATTGGTTTGCAAGGCATGATCGATGACATGATGCAAACCACGCGGGGAAGTCAGCCAACCCGATCCGTTCCTGATCCATGGGGTTTACAGAGTGGCGACTTCATCAGTCTTACCCGTGTCATTTCAGCCATCGCAAACGACGCCTATGACCAAACCGCGCTTGATGCAATTCAACGGCAAGCCAACAAATCTCAACCAACACCAATATTAGGCATAACTGGTACTGGCGGTGCAGGCAAGTCTTCTACCACTGACGAGATCATTCGTCGATTCAGAATAGACAGTTCAGATGAATTAAGAATTGCAGTCCTGGCCATTGATCCCACTCGCAAAAAAACTGGTGGTGCTTTACTAGGCGATCGCATCCGCATGAACGCGATTTACAGTAATCAGGTATTTGTCAGATCTCTTGCAACAAGAAATGCCTCTGTCGAAATTCCACAGAATCTCAGCCTTATCCTACAGGCAGTGAAAATCTCCGGATTTGATTTGATTATTGTAGAAACTCCTGGCATAGGCCAGGGCGATGCCGGTATTGTTCCTTTTGTTGATACTTCTCTCTACGTCATGACACCGGAGTTTGGCGCAGCGAGCCAGCTCGAAAAAATCGATATGCTGGACTTCGCCGACATATTTGCTATCAACAAGTTTGATCGTAAAGGCAGCGCAGATGCGTTGCGTGATGTCGCAAAACAGGTTCAACGTAATAGAACCGCTTTCGACCAGATGCCGAAAGAAATGCCGGTTTATGGCACGATCGCGTCGAAATTTAATGACGACGGAATTACAGCGCTCTATCAGGCGATATTAGAGGAATTGAGATGCCATGGTCTTAAACAGTTTGATTCCGTGCTGGCTCCACTCACACACAAAATTTCATCGCAGCGGACTTTGATTGTCCCTGAACAAAGACAACGTTATCTCGCAGAAATAGCACAGGCAGTACGTGACTATCACCAGCAGGCTCAAAAACAAGTTAAGCTGGCACGGGAAAGACAACAACTGCAAGCCAGTAAAACAATGCTGGATGCGAGTAATGAGGACAGCATTAACCTGGATGCGCTGATCAAGAAAAAAGACGCTGCTATGGATCCTCTGGCAAAACGTCTGATTGAAACCTGGCCGACTGTAAAGGAACAGTATGCCGGTGACCAATTCATTGTTTCTGTTCGAGGCAATGAACATCGCACCTCATTGAAGAATAAATCTTTATCAGGTACCAAAATTGCACGCGTTTCTCTGCCACGTTTTGAAGACCATGGTGAACTACTGCGGTGGTTGCTACTGGAAAACGTCCCAGGAAAATTTCCTTACACTGCCGGAGTGTTCCAGTTCAAGCGGGACAGTGAAGACCCAACTCGGATGTTCGCTGGTGAAGGGGATGCATTCCGCACAAATCGCCGCTTTAAACAATTGAGCGAACATTCAGAAGCCAAGCGGTTGTCTACGGCATTCGATTCGGTAACGCTTTACGGCTTTGACCCAGACCCGCAGCCAGATGTTTATGGCAAAGTGGGTAACTCAGGCGTCTCTATCGCGACATTGGATGACATGAAGGCTTTATATGATGGGTTCGATTTGTGTCACCCATCCACGTCGGTTTCAATGACAATTAACGGCCCTGCCCCAACCATACTGGCAATGTTTCTTAATGCCGCCATTGATCAACAGCACGCTAAATTTGTCGATAAAAACAGACGGGAACCTTCTGATTCGGAGCTGGCAGATCTGAGTTCGTATGCTTTAGAAAATGTTCGAGGTACTGTTCAAGCAGACATCCTAAAAGAAGACCAAGGCCAAAATACTTGTATTTTTTCTACTGAATTCAGCCTTAAAGTTATGGGGGATATTCAGGAATACTTTATAGAACATAATGTCAGAAATTTTTACTCTGTCAGCATTTCTGGCTACCACATTGCCGAAGCTGGGGCGAATCCGATTTCCCAACTGGCATTTACACTTTCCAATGGCTTTACCTTTATCGAAGCCTATTTGGCGCGTGGCATGCATATCGATGATTTCGCCCACAATCTATCATTCTTCTTTTCGAATGGGATGGATCCGGAATACACAGTGCTAGGCAGAGTCGCAAGAAGAATCTGGTCCACTGCCATGCGATTCAGATATGGTGCAAACGAGCGCAGCCAGAAACTCAAATATCACATCCAAACCTCTGGACGATCCCTGCATGCTCAGGAAATGGCCTTCAATGACATTCGCACTACCTTACAGGCATTAATCGCCATTTATGATAATTGCAATAGCCTGCATACCAATGCTTATGATGAAGCCGTAACCACTCCCACTGAGGAATCAGTGCGTCGGGCAATGGCGATCCAGTTAGTCATCAATAAAGAATGGGGATTGGCGATGAACGAGAATTCGAACCAGGGCTCATTCATCATTGAAGAGTTGACTGATCTGGTTGAAGAAGCCGTGCTACAGGAATTTGAGCGTATATCAGAACGAGGTGGTGTATTGGGTGCCATGGAAACCGGATACCAGCGCGGCAAGATTCAAGATGAATCTATGTACTATGAACACCTTAAGCATGATGGCAGCCTGCCCATCATTGGTGTAAATACGTTCTTGAGCAAAGAACCTGAATTTGATTTAGAGCTGGCTCGTTCAACAGAAGATGAAAAACAGCGTCAGCTCAGCCGACTGAATGCTTTTCATGCCAAACATGAAAAACAGTGCAAAATTGCCCTGCAACGATTAAAAAAAGCGGCTCGCGCCAACGAAAATGTATTTGCCGAACTTATGCATGCGGTTTGCTATTGCAGTCTTGGTCAAATCACTCAGGCATTCTTTGAAGTGGGCGGACAATACCGCCGCAATATGTAACCTTAGATTCAGGACCTTAGCGCACATAGCCCTCAGGCGTATAGAGATCAAGCCAGGGAAACTCCATCTTCTTGACTACTGATCTACCTACATAGATTGCATCTTCTGGTTCTCTGCTGCTGGCGTACTCCCGCATAAACGCATTTTCATTTTCCAATGCTGGCACATCACCATTAAGTGCGTGGCGAATAATTTTCGCCACCTGCTCAGGCGTGTCCCGCTGTGGGTAGTGGCCTGCGGTGGGCAATATCCAGAAAGAGCTCTCAGCCTCTCGCTCGTTCAAATAGGTGA
Source organism: uncultured Pseudohongiella sp. (assembly GCA_965198435.1). Lineage (GTDB taxonomy): Bacteria > Pseudomonadota > Gammaproteobacteria > Pseudomonadales > Pseudohongiellaceae > UBA9145. Next base: position 3,134,792 of record OZ240664.1, read on the forward strand.
GCCAGACGTAATTAGGAATTCTGATTGGATTGACGACATCTAATAGACCCCACATGTAAGCAACGGGGACAGGACTGCGTGGCAGATTTTCCAACCACCGCGTTTCATTCTCGGCGCGCTCTAAAAGGTATTTACCAACTTGCACTATGGCTGCATCACCATCGTTGAATTTGAAGATGTCTGCATAAGCAACTGCGATCGGATCGCCTTCCGTCAATCGAGGCTGCGCCTTCCGGGCAGCAACAACCTGCTCCTCCCGAGCGGGGTCAAGCACAGCTAACTGGAAAGGGAGTAAATTTGCCAGTGGAAGAAACATGCCGCTATTAGAAAGAAAATGATAGCTGATCTCATAATCAGGAGAAGGATTATCTAAATAGTGACCCAGGAAAGCCAAACCAATGCTGACGCCTCGGTCATGGGTGAACAGGGCAAAATCAGAAAACCCTACGACCTCGCGAACAAAGTAATCTACTAAACGCGCATTGTCTTCCAGCATATAGGAAAAACCGTTAAGTGGTTTTTCCGAAAAGCCAGATCCGGGAAAATCTAATGTTGCAATAAAATAATCATCAACCAGTAATGGAATCAGTGCCTGATAATCAAAGCTCGAGTTAGGAAAGCCATGAATTAACAAAAGCTCAGGATTAGATCGATCACCGAATGTACGGTAGAAGACATCCACCTCTTGATTATTGTTATTGACTGTAGTCGATGTCCATTCGAAATAATCACCAGATTTATACCATGCCTCGGCCAGATCTGAATAGAATACAAACTTTTCGTTTTCTGCTGCCGCGCTTAGAACAGGCCCTAAGAGAAGTGATATGCCAATAGTGAGCAGAGCTTTCTTCATCAGATCCATGATTTCTCGGCCAGGTATCTCGAATGCAAATGTGAACATGACAATGCAAGTCACCACTGCACCGATTGTTGAAATAATTAATGTGACAATAATAGCTCTCCACTCAGAGTATGTCGGCAAGCCACCCAGCGTCTCATTTATCTAAATCGCTGGCACAGGGATTGCGCCAAAACCTAACAGCAGTAGACCCGCCACAGAACCAGAAGCCGGTTTCCAACTCAGCTTTACCGCCAGAAAAATTGGATGGCCAATCATTCCGAAGTGAGCAGCGCAGAGCACTAAAAACAGCAAACTGCCATTACTGCTGCGGAGTAGAAAACTAATTCCAAGCTATACTTCTAATGAGGACCGGGAAAAAGCAGGAACAACCGGTAAGAGCGTTTCCTCTTACAAATACTCATTGTGGTCTAAGGAGCCTCTGATTAATCGTCATCGCCTGCTGATTCTTTTCTACCAGGGACGTAATCAGACAACATTGGCTGAACTAATGGTGCTCCACATAATGGACAGCCGATTACGTGATCATTTGGCCCTAAATTCAATGCCTGTCGTCGCTCTTCCATAGCTGCAAAGAATTGTTCATCAGTCATAGACACTCTAATGCCTAAATCGATAAACATATTGGTCACAGAGCGGTTACCAGAACCCTGCCAATTGCGAGGATCCGGCACATTGGGATTACTTTCAGTGTTATTCATGTATCCGATAATGTGAACAATAGTTCCTTTAGGTAGCAAAGGCGCATAATCATCATCGAAAGGATAGCCGCGCACCCAATTGTGATCGTAGCCTACACAAGAAAGGGTTTCGATAGTGTAACCCCATATGGCCTCAAGACACATACGCTCACCAGGTGCATGCAGATGGGGCTCAAATGTAATGAGCTTGGTATGCTTTTCCAGAACCCTATAAGCATGCAGCTCCTGGTCTTTTTGATTGCCGGTAATACTGATGTCCACACCATTACCCAGGCCCAAGGTAGTACGCTCATACTTTGGCTTGTAACCAACAGGATGGAATTTAAAACCAATCTCCAGATGCCCGGTTGTGTCGCGACCATTGGAATGCATATGGACTGAATCCGTAGCAAATACAGAATTTGCTCGTAACAAGCGACCACCTTCAGGGTCGAAGATATCAGGGTTACGACCTACTTCATGCACTGGCCAGCCAGTAGATTCACCTTCGATAGGGTCACCGTTTTCATCATGCACTTCGGTGCGCCAGATCATGTGATGAAAAATATAACGCCCACCCACCGTCTCTCTGCCAGTGCCTGCATTAGGCACATCGTTAACCTCTACAATCTCAACAGATGAAACATAACGATCTTCGTCGAGAGGAATTGGCACACGAGGAAGCTCACCCCACCAATCTGGCGTGCCTGCTTCTTTGTAAAAATCTGAAGTGCGCACCACTATGTCAGGCTCACCCAAAGTCCATTTCACACTATCGTCGAACACGAGTGCTTCAGGGGCATCGGTCTCATCACCTTTTGGGGTTCCACTGCGGGCCCAGGTCGAAATTGCCTGGATTTCCTCATCGCTAAGTGAAGGGTCATTTTTGAAATGCTGAATGCCTACATCTTTTTCCACATACCATGGAGGCATCGCACCCGCTCGATCTCTTAGTCCGGTCTTGTATTCGATCAGCCCTGCGAATGGTGCCACCTGTTCGTAAGTAACCAGTGGCATGGGGCCAACTCCACCGGGACGATGGCAATTCTGACAACTGCGCTGAAGAATTGGCTCGATATCTTTATGAAAGGTAATTACGTCGGACTGCGCCTGGGCCATTGACGGAATCAGGAATGCAGCGACGAGGCTGAGAGGCTTAAGTAATTGGGTGGATTTCAAGATGCCCTCCTTGAGGAATGCGCCTGCATTATTATGTTGTGATTTGGCGAATTGATTAACCAATTGTCGGCATAGAATGACTTCAATTCAAGTGCTTATAAAACACTCCTGCCCTGTTATGCAGACCTTCCAACCCGCAGACTCTGCCGAAAATTCACTATTTACGCGGGTTTTTACCCTATGAGACCATTTCAGTACCGGAAAGCAACAATGCCTTGAACGCCATCCGCGTCAAGGGCATAGAGAAAAACTGTCTGAATTTCACTAATTATATGATCACTTTGAGCAATGTCTTCGCGCCCCTCGCCATGTCACAACTGGCATTGCTAGGCATGTTGCTATTGCTCAATTACCGGGGCTTATTGGCCAGATTGCTCGCCTTCTTCTGTGTTTGCCTGGTGGCTTACATCCTGCTCACAACTTCCTTGTTTGAAGAGCGCTTTATCATCAGCTTCACCCTTGGCCGCCTGGCGACTTTATCGCCATTTATCCTCTGGATGATTGCCTATCTGTTGTTTGTCGATGAAGGAAAAATCAAACCACCGATCTGGATTGTGATTGCAGTTTTTCTCGCAGCAAGAGCAATCGGTCAGTTTCTGGCTGAAATGTCAACAGAATCTGCCACCGGGAGGTTTTATTATGTGTCCACTCAGTTGTTGCCTCAGATAGTTATGCTGGGCTTTGCACTACACACGATCCAACTGGGTTTTCAGGGTTATGCCGATGATCTTGTTGAGAAACGTCGGCAGTTTAGAGTTCTGTTTGTACTGGGTATGGGAGCAGTGGTAGTTGTCGTACTGGGTCTGGGTATGGTTGTTAGTCTGCAAGAAAGTTTCGGATTCAGTTTGATTGCTGGTCTGGAAAACTTTCCTATCCAAATATTTAACTTCTACCTGTTTGCTATAAGTCTTCTATTGAACCTTCGTGCTTTCAAGTTAAGTGATGAGGCTCTCAGTCTGATTCCAGAAAATTCTGTTGAACCGATTCAGGGCAATGAGCAGGCAACTGCGGGTTCAGCAGTAAGTGATGCGACCAGAGAGAAGTTAGAAAAACTCATGAAAGAAGAGAAACTCTACACGCAAACAGGTCTAACCATCTCCATTCTTGCAAAGCGTCTTGAAATCCAAGAGTACAGGCTTCGGCGTCTGATTAATCAGTCAATGCAGTACCGAAACTTCAATCAGTATCTCAACAACTGCAGAATAGAAGATGCCAGTGGCCGACTAACCAATACCACTGTGCCAATTTCCAGTATTGCGCTTGAGGTGGGTTACTCTTCTCTTTCTGTTTTTAACAAAGCATTTAAAGACAGGTTTGAGATGACTCCTTCGGAATACAGACAAGCAGGTAAGAAAGAATGAGCCCAGCCTTAAGGAACCTCTGATTAATTACCTATTAATTACCTACGTTGTTATTGCTGCGTTAAAAATCAGCTCAAAATGCGCATTTATGACCTATAAACTGCGCTTTTTCGCTGATTTTTGCCCTGCACTAACTGCCTCGCAAACATTAATCAGAGGCTCCTTAAATCATAGAGAATTATAGTCCCCTTAAATTAAAGACTGACGTCTGAATACTCATGCCAAAAAAAGAGGCGCATCGTGCCTCTCTTTTCTCTTTTCTCTTTTCTCTTTTCTCTTTTCTCTTTTCTCTTTTCTCTTTTTTAGTCAGAAAAATGTTGTTCTATTCTGAAACATTCACTGTAATCCAAGCGTCATGATAAAGACCCCCATCATCTGCTCGTCCCCACAGTATGTATTCCCCGGGCGCATCAAAGCTCATTTCAACTTCATAAATGTTGTCTTCTGGCTTGGGTGGTGGCAACCACAATGCGCCCCAAGGTGAATTCGCGCTGGTGCGTGTATCTTCCCAAACTTTTACCTGGGGTGGATTAAAAGTGACGTTGCCGGGGCCACGCCACTTATTCCACGAATAATAGAGGCCATTCACTTTATCTACGGTCACTTTCACCGGCGGCGAGGTCAATCGACGCTGCATAACACGTTCTGGCGTAACCAATAAAGCGGCTAATCCACCACCTGCGAATTCTGCAAAACGTCGCGCCTCTTCTACAGGATCAGTTGGCTCTGGCAAACCATCATCGGTAACCTCTGTTTCTACATTGAGCGGCTCTCCGACCTGCGTAGTTCGGATATAATCACCAATAACTGCAACAACTGGAGGGACATTGGCACGGGATTCAGGGCTGGAAGTGCCTGCACCCAATGACCCTGTTTCGGATGCAATCACCATGTTGTCTACCTGATAGTCCTGACGCAATGTGGCATAGGCTTTGCGCTCCTCGCCATTCACATTCAAGGTCCAGACCAGCTCCCGGTCTCCCCAATCCGCTGGCACTGTGACTTCGAATGTAAATCGGTTACGTCGCGGTAGAAAATGAGTGGGCTGTCCGCGATCTGCCTCACCGGGAGAGAAGAAATTGTTGTCCCCAACTGGCACATCAGGGGATTCTTCCCAGTTCTCGTTCATGTAACCGAACATCATGTTGAATGTGCCATCATCATTAGGGTGCCAGCCTTCAAATGCTGGTTCAACATGCTGTCCACTGGTATAGGTTTGCGTCATTGCTACCTGGGCAAACAGTGTTGACAACAATGCCAACACCAGACTCGGCTGAAACTTACTGAAAATGTTGTTTCTCATTTCCACTGATTCTCCCATCGTACGAATCTGATTTGAGGTTTTTTTCCGTACCCATAAGGGCATGGCGACTTTCACTGAATTATTGCCGAATTATACCAATGACAAAAGTCTGATTTCGAAATCAGCCAGTGATTCCGGCGATAAATCTGAAAATTTATCGCAAACCCGCAGATTTTTCGCCACACTCAACGCTTATTCAGCGAAAGAGGCTCGTTCCTCTTCGGTGATTTCCTTCATGCTGAGCTTAATGCGTCCACGCAAATCCACATCAAGACACTTCACCAGGACTTCCTGGCCTTCTTCCAGATACTCACTCACATTCTCAACTCGCTGCTGCGAGATTTGTGAAATATGAACCAGGCCATCCTTTCCAGGCAATATTGTGACGAAGGCTCCGAAATCCACTATGCGGGCTACCTTACCGCTGTATAGCTTACCTACTTCGGCTTCAGCAGTAATCGCATTCACCCTATCCAGTGCGGCATCCCGTGATTCAGCATCTTCACCATAAATGCGAATATTGCCGTCGTCATCAATATCTACTGAGGCACCAGTATCTTCAGTAATGCTGCGGATAGTAGTGCCACCCTTACCGATTACGTCGCGAATCTTGTCAGGATCAATCTTTAGTGTAGCCATCGCAGGTGCATTGTCAGACACTTCGGCACGGGCTTCTGAAATTACCTTGTTCATTTCACCGAGAATATGAATTCGCGCATCATGCGCCTGGGCCAATGCGATCTCCATAATCTCTTCCGTGATGCCCTGGATTTTGATATCCATCTGCAAAGCTGTCACGCCGTTAGCTGTTCCAGCTACTTTAAAGTCCATGTCGCCCAGATGATCTTCATCACCCAGGATGTCGGTAAGCACTGCGAAACGCTCTTCTTCCTTAATCAATCCCATGGCAATTCCAGCAACTGGCGCTGAAACAGGCACACCAGCGTCCATCATGGACAAACTGCTACCGCAAACACTGGCCATGGAGCTGGAACCGTTAGATTCAGTAATTTCAGAAACCACACGAATCGCATAAGGAAAATCCTCTTCGCCCGGCATCACTGCTGCGACACCACGGCGAGCCAACCGACCATGGCCAATCTCGCGTCGCTTAGGGCCACCCATAAATCCAGCTTCACCAACAGAGAATGGCGGGAAGTTGTAATGTAACATGAAAGGATCTTTCCTGGTTCCATCCAGTCCTTCCAATAACTGTGCATCACGCACCGCACCTAAAGTAGTAACAACCAGTGCCTGAGTTTCACCACGGGTGAACAACGCAGAACCATGTGCCTTGGGCAGTACACCGGTCTCCACTTCAATTGCACGTACAGTTTTAGTATCGCGACCGTCGATTCGCGGATGACCTTCGATGATGCAGTTTCTAACAATACGCTTCTCAAGAGAACCAAATGCTTCTGCAACATCACCCTCACTAACACCGGCTTCTTCATTGCTCAAAGCCTCAATAGCTTGTTGCTTTAAGTTGTCGATGGCATCGTAACGCTGCATCTTCTCAGAAATCTGATACGCCTCAGTTACACCTGCACCAAACTGTTCCTGCAATGCTGTCTTAAGAACCGTGTTTTCTACAGGTGGTTGCCAATCCCAGGCTGGTTTACCTGCTGCAGTCTTAAGCTCATTGATGGCATTGATTGCAGCCTGCATTTCCTGATGAGCAAACAGAACAGCGCCCAACATTTGATCTTCTGTGAGTTGCCTGGCTTCTGACTCCACCATCAATACGGCTGATTGAGTACCAGCGACGACCATATCGAGTAACGAAGACCCCAACTGCTCGTAGTTTGGATTGAGGACGTAACCTTGTTCATGGTCATAGCCTACTCTCGCCGCACCGATTGGCTCTGCAAATGGAATACCTGAAATTGCCAGGGCTGCCGAAGCACCAATCAATGCCGCAATATCTGGATCTGCATCTTTACCACCCGAGATAACGGTACAAATAACTTGCACTTCATTCATAAACCCTTTTGGAAACAAAGGCCGGATGGGTCGGTCGATTAGACGCGATGTCAAAGTTTCTTTTTCAGTTGGGCGCCCTTCGCGCTTGAAGAATCCACCAGGGATTTTCCCCACTGAATAGGTTTTTTCTTGATAATTTACAGTGAGCGGAAAGAAGTCCTGCCCTGGATTAGCTTGTTTGCGACCAACAACAGTAGCCAAAACCTGCACATCTCCCATTGTTACCACGACAGCGCCCGTTGCCTGTCGTGCTATCTTCCCGGTTTCGAGCGTTACTGACTGCTCACCAAATTGAAACGTCTTGCTTACTGGATTAAACATTTACTTTTCCTATTTCCTAAATATAGCCAAAACCTGCGCTATTTCCTGTTTCAAGCGCAGCGTTCCAGTAATTTAAATAACCTGCTAAAAATTAAGACTTATCGGCGCAGACCAAGACGCTTGATAAGATCAGAATATCTCTCAACATTTTTACGCTTGAGATAATCAAGAAGCTTCCTTCTACTATTCACCATGCGAATCAAACCGCGACGTGAATGGTGGTCATGGATATGCTCTTTGAAATGACCCTGTAAATCATTGATGTTGGCAGTGAGCAGGGCAACCTGAACCTCGGGAGAGCCGGTGTCTCCCACGCTTAATGCATACTCTTTAATGATCTCTTCTTTTCTTTCAGCTGATAAAGCCATTTTCTATCTCCATAATATGCCGTTAATTAAATACTCAATTGAACGAAATCGGTTTCCTTATCGAACCAGAATAACCACGCATATTAGTAGTTACCTGGTACTTTCCTTTTAGGGAACCTGTGATTAATTACCTACGTTGTTATTGCTGCGTTAAAAATCAGCTCAAAATGCGCATTTATGACCTATAAACTGCGCTTTTTCGCTGATTTTTGCCTTGCACTAACTGCCTCGCAAACATTAATCAGAGGCTCCTTAGTTCAAAGTCTGGAAGCTCGCCACTTTTACTGGCTAACGACCAAACGCCTTGGAGCTACTTTGCCATCTTCGTCTATGCAGCCGATGCCAATAAACTCCTGTTCTTCGTAAAGCCTCACCAAGCCTTCGGCAGGCAAATGCCTCACTAATACTGCTTGACCGTGCCTGACACAGTCAGCGGTAATGCTGGGTAACCTGACCTCAGGGAGGTCACCTACTGCCTCATCCATGGGCACAATGTATTCATCAATACCTTGCAGCCCATCCGAAGCCTTAACCTGCTGCAAAGTCTGGATGCTGACGCAGCGGCCTTCTTCAAACACACCGGAACAAGTCCGGCGCAGTTGCTTAATGTGCCCGCCACAGCCTAACTTCTCGCCCAAATCATCAGCAATGGTTCTTATATAGGTCCCTTTGCTGCAAGCAACGCCTATTTCAACCTCGTCGCCCTTAAAACTAATTAACTCAATATCGTAAACTTTCACCTGGCGCGGTTCTCGCTCTACTTCCACACCCTTCCTTGCCAGCTTGTAAAGTGGCACTCCCTCTTTCTTTATGGCCGAATACATCGGTGGGGTCTGCTCTATCTCTCCCCTAAAACTATTTAGAGCATTCTCAACCTCCGATTGAGTTAGAGAACTTACCCCTTTAGTTTCAACAACAGCCCCTTCGCTGTCTCCACTATCAGTTCTGATTCCCAGTTTAATTGTCGCTGTATAGCTTTTATCGGAATCCAGCAAAAACTGCGAAACTTTAGTCGCTTCACCTAAACAAAGCGGCAATACGCCAGTCGCCAAAGGGTCCAAACTACCTGTGTGGCCGGCCTTTTTTGCCTCGAACAAATGCTTCACTTCCTGTAGCGCGGCATTCGAACTCAAACCCGAGCCTTTATCCAGCAAAACAATACCGTTTACCGATCTGCCTTTATATTTTTTGCTCCTGCTCCCCACCGACTAAACCAGACTGCTTCGGAATTCATTCAGAATGTAACTGGCGGTCTGCCTTTAATGCATCGTCGATCAAATTTAATAAACGTTGCCCACGCCTGATACTACCATCGAAGTAGAACCGCAACCTGGGAACAACACGCAAATTCAGTCGTTTTGCCAGCATGGTCCTTAGAAAGCCGGATGCCTTATTTAAAGCATTGATGTTTTCATCAATTTCCAGCTTATCTAACTCTCCAGGTTCCCCCAGCATTTCCTCGTTCACATCCGCATCATCGCCCAGCGAATTCATTACAGTGGCATAAACCCGGGCACTGGTCAGATCATTACTTACATCAACGCCAGTAATTGAAACCATGCCAACTCTTGGGTCATTCATTTCCAGCCGAATTAACACCGCCAGCTCACGCTGAATTTGATCGGCTATTCGCTGCGCTCTGGGCGACATCTCTGACATGGCAGTATTCGCAAGCCTTTAGATTGCAAATCTAAGGAACCTCTGATTAATTACCTATTAATTACCTACGTTGTTATTGCTGCGTTAAAAATCAGCTCAAAATGCGCATTTATGACCTATAAACTGCGCTTTTTCGCTGATTTTTGCCTTGCACTAACTGCCTCGCAAACATTAATCAGAGGCTCCCTAAAGAGTTCTGGCTACCTCAGTGGTCTCGTATACTTCTATTTTGTCACCAACTTTTACGTCGTTATAGTTACGCACGCCAATACCGCATTCCATGCCGTTGCGCACTTCATTAGCATCATCTTTGAAACGGCGTAAGGACTCTAATTCACCTTCGTATATCACTACATTGTCGCGCAGTACACGAATTGGCTTACTTCTATAGACTGTTCCTTCTACCACCATTGAGCCGGCGATCTGGCCAAATTTTGGTGAATTGAAAACGCCACGCACTTCAGCAATACCAACGATCTCCTCGCGAATTTCCGGCTTGAGCATTCCGCCTAGAATGGCTTTCGCATCATCAATGACATCGTAGATCACATTATAGTAGCGCAATTGCAGGCCTTCATTTTCAACAATGTCGCGCGCCACTTTGTCAGCTCGCACATTAAAACCAATTATCATCGCTGTAGAAGTTGCTGCGAGATGGGCATCCGTCTCAGAAATCCCACCAACACTTGCAGCGACTATATTGACATCTACTTCTTCATTGCCAAGCTTCTGCAAGGAGCCAATAATCGCTCCAAGTGAACCGCGCACATCCGCTTTGATAATGACGTTCAGTATCTTCTTGTCATCTTTTCCAAGACCGGCAAACATGGCCTCCATTTTGTTGATCTGCTGTGCAGTCTGCAGACTATCTTTGTGGCGTTCTTGTCTGAATTCCGCGACTTCACGGGCTTTCTTTTCGTCTGCAACAACGACAAACTCATCACCTGCCTCAGGTACGCCATTCAATCCCAGAATCTCTACAGGTATGGAAGGGCCAGCTTCAGTAACAGATCTTCCGTTCTCATCCACCAGCGCACGAACACGCCCATATTCGTGGCCTGCCAAAACGATATCACCTTGTCTCAAGGTGCCATTCTGCACCAAAACAGCAGCAACAGAACCACGACCCTTATCGAGGCGGGACTCTACAACAACTCCCTGGCCAGGCACATCAGTATAAGCTTTTAGTTCCATCAACTCTGCCTGCAGTAGAACCGCTTCGAGCAGCTCATTAATGCCCTGCCCTGTGATTGCGGAGACTTCCTTAAACTGTGTATCTCCGCCCCAGTCCTCTGGAATAACTTCCATTGCTGAGAGTTCGTTTTTAACTCGGTCAGGGTCGACTCCTTCCTTATCGATTTTATTGATTGCCACAACCAGAGGAACTTCTGCTGCTTTCGCATGCTGTACTGCCTCTTCAGTTTGTGGCTTTACACCGTCATCTGCTGCCACAACCAGCACAATGACATCTGTCGCTTTCGCTCCGCGGGACCGCATGGCAGTAAAAGCTGCGTGGCCTGGCGTATCCAAAAAGCTGACCATGCCATGCTCTGTATCTACATGGTAGGCACCGATGTGTTGAGTAATGCCACCTGCCTCATGGGAGGCGACAGTGGACTTTCGAATGTAATCCAGCAGTGATGTTTTACCGTGGTCTACATGGCCCATAACAGTAACCACTGGCGCACGGGTAATTTCAACCTGACCTTCTTCAGAGGCCAAAGTTTCAGCCAGCTGTTCTTCGATCGCGTCCTCAGAAACAAATTTTACTTTGTGACCCATCTCTTCAATCAGCAAAGTAGACGTATCCTGGTCCAGGACCTGATTGATAGTGGCCATCACGCCCATATTGAAAAGCACTTTAATAATTTCAGCGGACTTCACTGACATTTGCTGTGCCAGATCAGATACCGTACTTGCCTCACCAATAGTGATCTGTTTCGCGATAAATTCAGCGGGCTTCTCAAAAGCATGAGTTTGCACACTAAGCTTGCCCTTAGGCTTACTGCGCACACCACCTCTGCGACCACGACCGCCCATTCCGTCATAGTCATCACCTTCTAAGACGAAATCATCGTTAACGTGGATACTTTTTGCCTGACGCTTCGGTCCCTGCTGCGCCTTTGCTTTGTTACGAAGGTGAGTCATCTTTTTATCAATAGGCTCTTCGCTTTTGCTGCCGCCAGCCTTCTTGCGACGTGGTGCCGCTTTAGCTCGCGATGGGTCTGCTTCCGGAGGCGGTGTTTCTTGAACAGGCACCTCAGCTTTTCCTTCAGCAGACTTTTCCGCTGCAGCAACTCCCTCTACCGCTGGTGTTTCAGGCACTTCTACAACAGCTTCCTCAGCAGGTATTTGCTCTTCTTCGGGAGGGGTAATCACTTGCTCTTCTGGAGGAGGAACATCCATGGCACTGCGCTTCACGTAAGTGCGCTTTTTACGAACTTCTACGTTTACTGTTTTACCCCGGCCTGAAGTCGATGCAGATTTGAGCGTACCAAGCGTTTTTCTTTTGAGCGTAATTTTCTTCGGCGCAGCCGCAGTCGCTTCGCGGTTACCGTGACTTCGACGTAAAAACACCAGTAGCGTGTTCTTGTCATCATTTGAAATCAGCTCGTCCGCGTTGGTATGAGGCAGCCCTGCCTCTTTTATCTGAGACAGTAATTTATCTACTGAAACTCCGACCACCTCGGCCAATTCGCTGATCGTTACATCTGCCATGCAATTACTCCAAAATTACGCGTTAAGACCTATCTGCTATGCCTCTCCGCATCACTCCTCTGCTGCAAACCAGGGAGCTCGAGCTGTCATAATTAGTTTTCCAGCTTGTTCTTCATCCATGCCTTCAATATCCAGCAGTTCATCCACTGATTGTTCAGCAAGCTCTTCCATATTAAGAATGCCCTTCTTAGCCAGTTTTAGTGCCAGACCATCATCCATGCCTTCCATATTGAGCAAATCATCTGCGATATTCGCAGACGAAATATCCTCTTCTGACGCAATCGCCTGTGTAAGCAAAGCATCTTTCGACCGATTTCTTAGCTCGTTGGCAATCTCTTCATCGAATCCTTCAACAGCCAGAACCTCATCAAGCGGCACATAGGCAATCTCTTCTAATGAAGTAAAACCTTCTTGTACCAATACTTCAGCAACTTCTTCATCGACGTCCAGTTTTTCCATAAACATCTCAATAAAAGTGCTCGCTTCCTGCTGTTGCTTGGCAGCAGCCTCTTCCTCGCTCATTACATTGATAGCCCATCCAGTCAACTCACTGGATAGTCTGACGTTCTGTCCGCTTCTACCAATTGCCTGAGCAAGGTTTTCCTCTTCCACCGCAATATCCATAGTGTGACTATCTTCATCCACAATAATCGACGCCACTTCTGCTGGTGCCATGGAGTTAATGACTAATTGCGCTGGATTGTCATCCCACAGAATAATATCGATGCGTTCATTAGCCAGCTCATTAGAAACTACCTGCACACGAGAACCACGCATACCGACGCACGCGCCAACAGGGTCAATACGACCATCATTGGTGCTCACAACGATCTTAGCCCGGGACCCGGGGTCTCTGGCCGCTGCCTTGATCTCGATGACTTCTTCTGATATTTCAGGCACTTCGATCTTGAATAACTCAATCAACATATCTGGCGAAGTGCGGCTCAAAAAAAGCTGAGGGCCTCTTTGCTCAGAGCTAACATGGGTTAGCAGCGCTCTAAGGCGATCGCTGATCCTGAAAGTTTCGCGAGGAATCATTTGATCTCTTGGTAACAAAGCTTCTGCATTGTTACCCAAGTCGACGATAATATTATCGCGAGTAACTTTCTTTACCGTTCCAGCAACAAGTTCCCCGACGCGATTCTCGTATTCTGAGATAACGATTTCACGCTCAGCTTCACGGACTTTTTGCACAATAACCTGTTTAGCAGTTTGTGCGGCGATACGACCAAACTCAACGTTATCGATTTTTTCCTCATAGGTATCACCAATTGCCAGCTTAGCGTCTTTCTCATTCGCTTGTTGCAGGGTGAATTGAGAGGCTTCTTCCAAATACTCTTCATCATCCACAACTGTCCAGACCCTGAAAGTTTCGTACTCTCCAGAGTCTCTATCGACTGAAACCCGACAATCAATTTCTTCGTTGTCATATCGTTTCCTGGTAGCAGTTGCCAAGGCGGATTCGATTGCTTCAAAAATCACGCCGCGAGAAACGCCCTTCTCATTAGAGACAGCGTCTGCCACCATTAATATCTCTTTACTCATCATAATCGTGTCACCAACTCATTACTGCGTATGATGTTGTTTAATCTTTCTAACTTCTTGCTCAGTACTCGACATTTGCTTTCTCAATTTCAATAATTGGCAAATCAAACAACTTGTTATCAACTTGCACTTTCACTGAATCTTCGGTTACTTCTGCAACAACCCCCTTAAATTTACGCCTGCCATCAATAGGAGCTCGCATTCTCACGCTAATCTCAATCCCGACAAACTGTGCAAACTGATCCAGCGTGAACAGTGACCGCTCTAATCCAGGTGAAGATACTTCTAATGTGTATTCTCCGGAGATCGGATCTTCCACATCTAAAATCGCACCCACCTGGCGACTCACTCTCTCACAATCACCAAGAGTGATTCCTGCCTCACTCTCGATAAATATGCGCAACACAGAATATTTCCCTTGTGATACATGCTCAATTCCCCAGAGATCAAGTTCCAGTGCCCGAACAGTTGGCTCGATTAAATCCCGAACTTTCGCGACACTGTTTTTCACATTTTCACACTCACTGCCCTGCCTGATTCCAGGCAAAAAACCCAGGTACAAAAAATGGGCCCAAGGCCCACTTCTGCTGCTTCGCAACTGAGCTGAAACAAGACCCAGTGCGAAATTTATGTCCAGCTCCAGCCGACTCAGAAAAAATCCCAAAATAGTCAGCCAAATATTAGTAGCGGGGGCTGGCTGACAACGGTATCTACCGTTAGTCACTGCCTGTGATATCGCCTCTAAGCCGCAACCCTTCAGTGCGTTACTATCTGGCTTAGAGGGAGCCCGCACCACTCAGGGCGCGAATTCTAATCGAAAACCCCCTTCTGCATCAATGGGAGGGAGAAAAATGGCTAGAAAGCATCATCCCCCTGAGAAGACTTATCCGGCAGCGTTCTCGGTTCGCCTGACCGAACGGGAACGTGCTGAACTGACGAAACTGGCCAATGGCCAGCCATTGGGGCAGTTCATCAAGGACACGATACTGCAAAACAGCACCCGATCACCGCCGTCTTCTAAACCAGGAATTCAGAATCAAAAAGTACTGGCGATGTTGCCTGGCACCTTGAGGCAGTTCCATATCGCCAGCAATATCAACCAGCTTGCCAAGGCAGTCAATTCAGACTCCCTGCCCATCAACGAAGGGGGGCTGCAAAACCTGCATAATGCCGTAGCGGCCATTCGCTGGATGCGCGACAACCTAATCGAAGAAATGGGGTTGAAGCCGCAAGTCCAGCAACCGCCGCCGGGGCCATACGAAGGGATGCGCAATGGTCCTTAAAGGCAACCAGTGTGGCGGTGGAAAGCAAATGGCCTCCATCTGCTCAATACAAAGCAAAATGAACATGTACCTGTTCATGAGGGTCGAGGATTCGGACCTATTGGGCGCACTCAATGAAGCATATGCCTATTCAAAGACTGCTCAATGCAAGCAGTCTCTATAATTCCCTGAGCTTAAGTTCTCCCTCGACTAAAGTAATTTCAACACAACTGTGTGAAGGTACCCTGGATCAGATTGAAAAGAAGCTTGCACCGGGAGGGCAACCGCGTGTTGTCTTATTCCATAAAGAGGAAGGCCGCCATCACGCCCATTATGTCTGGAGTAGGGTTGATACCGAAGAAATGAAAGCGGTCAATATGCCGCTGTCCCGGATACGGCTATTGTCGATCAGAGCAAGTGCGGCTGTCAGATGCCCTGAGACAGGCGGTGTACAAAGCATCTATGGCGAACGACTCAGCATCATTCCACTTGTTGCTGCCAGGTAATTGGTTTGTCAAAAGCACGATATCTGCCGGGGCGCAATCACAATCTCTGACAAATCCCGGCAGTTGGCCGAAAAACTCTCTATCTATTCACGAAGATACCTTCCTGCTCTGCTCTTTCCAGAAGACCAAGCAGAACCATGCTTTGCTTTTCAGAAGGAATCTTCCCTGGAATCTGCGCAGCAATCTGCAGGATTCCTGTTTCTTTTCCCGTCAACAGGCCCTTTCCCTGCGCTCTCTGCAATAAGCTCTGCCATTCTGGCCCGGATATCTCCAGCACTTTCTTCTGAGCCTCGATACCGTTATCAATTTTCTGTGTCTTTCGGGCTGATTTTTCTCCTCAACGATCTCGCTCTTTGAAATCAGCTCTGACTCAAATTCTGCTGGCAGAATGCGTTCAAGCTCGAGATATTTTTGCTGCAATCGAAGCCAGCACAGCGCTTTCTTGCACCACTCGGTTACGTTGGATATTCCGGCTTCCGGATTGGTTATATCGTCGTTGACCAGACGGGCAGTTACTTCGATAGCGTGCTGAAGGTTTTCACTGACGGACTGCGATTCCCAGAGCTTCATAAAATCCATGGAACAGCCTTTCTTTTCACAATAGAAGCCTAAGAGAGCCAGCGTGTATGCAACAATATTTGCCCTGTATCCTCCGTTATACCAGGGCTGTGCAGACACCAGCTTTTCTGTCTTGCGGAACAGAATGGCGCGGGCTATTGCCCGCCGGAAGTAGAACTCGTTGAAAGAATCAGGATGCTTATCCCATTCCTTACCAATTCTCTTTGCGTACTGAGCAAAGTTCTTCTGGGCACCCATAGAACTTGGTTGTCAGCAAATCATTGGAAATTTCGTTGCCGGATTCCAGAAGCTCTTCCTAACAAGCGTACAGGGTCGCCACCGCTTTCATTTCTTCCGATCTGTCTCGCCTAAACAAACCAATAATGTGGGAAATCGCAGTTAGATCGGTCGCAAAATACTTTTCGAAGTCATCCTTGTGTGCCCCAGCCTTACCAATTTGCCTTTTTGCACATTGATAAACCACTGCGTCTGGTGCGCTGGCCAGCACTTTTCATCCAGAACCAATCCATTGATCAGCCGCTTGATCACCCTTTGCTGGTCTTCACTGTCCAGAATCTGGAAATGCTGTGGCAGCCGTTCCGAGCGCTTCGATCGTTTTAAGTGCGACATAAACCACCTCACTTGAACAAAGCCGAAGCCGACGCATCAGAAATAATGCGCCAGTTTTTTGGTCAAGGGAGCGATAGGGATAGCCTGAAAAGAAGTTCTATCAACTCAAGATATTGTATTTGGGGCTGGTGAACTTGGACACCTCTTTGCTTATATCATAAAGACATGCTATGCGTAGTACGAATAATATCCGAATCATAACTGGAATTCTGTTGATTCCTGTCTTGGTTTGTTGAGGCGGCGATGAAGAAAATTTCTGAAGAAAAATGAGGCGAGTTTAGTGCGGACTTTGTGAGAATATTCACGGGTGCCACCAGTGTTGGTTTGGTCATATTCGGCTATGCGTATACTCACGCATTTTTCCGGAACTTCGGTCTGTCACTATTCCAGTTAGAAATGGAATGGATTGATATCTTATTTCGAGGGATCAACTTGATCCAGGATCCGCTTGTTGCAGTTATCTCTATCCTTGTCATCTTCGTAGGAACATCGATATTTTCAATTCGCAACTTGGTTGGCCCCACAGCCAAGCTACTTATCGTTGCATTCACGGTATTTAGCTTTCTTCTATTGACTACATTGGGTGGGCAGGCTCTGGGTTATTCTCATGCTAGGAACATATGGGCACATGGTGCGGGGAGGGTGGCTTTTTGCAGAATCGACGGTTCCGATGTCGCTCTTAAGCCTCTTGTTAAAAAGATCAACGAGCTGTCACTACAACAGCGAATTCGCTTGATATATCAGTCCAAAGAGCAAACCTACTTGGCACCAGTAGTTGATAAGATTGCAGCAAACCAGACCACAGGAGAAACCTATGTTATACCGACAGAATCTATATTTTATTGTCGTGTCGTTGGCTCTTAGTTTTAGTTCTTTGCCGAGCGGTGCCAGTGATACCTACGATCAGAAGATGGTGCTGGAAGCGATTAAAACCAAAATGATAGAAGGGGTGGAAGAGTGTGATCCATTTCTTGATCCGGGTTGTACGTTGCCTGAGCCAAAAGCACCTCCAGGATGTAGCGATTGTATTCCTAGCCAATTATCCAGTGCTTTTATTCTTGACCAGAAATTTGCGTTACCTGACAGTATCTATATCGGGGACAAAAAATTGGAACTATTCAAAGATCCGAACGAACAAGATTATCCAATTTTCTTGATACCTGCCGAGATAGGGCTATGACAATTAGAATAGCGATAGGCGTAGTATGAAAAGAAGTGCTATCAACTCAAGATATTGTATTTAATTGGGGCTGGCCTTGTTTCGAAGCCGCCTCTTTGCTTTTCTCTCGTGCTTGTAAAACCTGTACCGTAACAGCTTCAGGGCGGGTTAATTTTTAATTCCCCCGCCCCCTTTTTTGATAGTACTGGAACAGATGGAGAAAGGCTTGACATACGGATTTCAGTAATACTGGTATGTGCTTCCCTTGAGCTTACAATCCAAGAATTATTCAAGATGTATTTCCCCTCTCACCCCAGGGCAATCGATTGAATGGATTTTCGCACGGACTTCCAGTACAAAAAGTGAACAAGTGGCACCTCCTTGTCGATCTGACTCCAAAAATTATAAACTTCTGCCTATCTTGGACACAACACAGGCGTTCAGTCGATTACCCTGCCTCTCACCCCATTCCCATAATAACCATCATAAATAATGCCAAAGGTACGCTCGTTCTCGTCACCTTCAATGGCAAAGTAGAGACTGCCATCTCGGACACTTGCTCCGTCAAACAGTTGGGTGAGTAATTCCTGGAAACTACGCTCACCTAGCTTATCTTGCTTATCCAATTGCAGAATTGCCGTACTGAGGCTGAACTGTGATGCTCGTTCTTCTGGGTTTAGCAAATCTAAAATATCGGCAAGTTTATTATCGATATCGCTATTATCAATAGGTGGAATCTTGATGTTCCGGCCTATTTTTTCTGGATTAATTTCAGGTGCCTTGACTTCAATCCATTTGCTAAGCTCGTTAGTAAAGTCAGGAAGCCTAAAAGTAAGGTTGATTGCAATGGTGACTGCAGCAATGAGCGTGACTTTTGCAAATGTCTCATTCAAAACATCTTTCGCAGCATGAAACCAATTGTCCTTTTTTCGGTCATATTTATCGTAAATACAGTACATAGTAAGCAGCCAGCCAAAACCAGCTAAAGCCCCTAAAAATGTAAATTCCAGCGACATACCAAACACGACAATCCCCTTTTTGCGCTTTAAATATATTAGCCTGATTTTAACCTGTAATGATCCAGATCATTATGAGACTCATTTTGCCCGGGACAGGCAGCCTGAACATTCACCATTGGGGTTCATCCGTCGAGTGCTTTATGAGGTCTGTAGCCATTATAGTTGTCGATGGATTTTTTCAACGCATAGCGCAGGGCTCCGAGGCTGTCGGCCAGCCAGTCGCGCCGATCATGGAATTTTTACCCAAAGGCTCGGTTACACCGCTTGAACCCGCAGTCACTAAACTGCTGGTGGGACATATGTTCTATTCTGGCCATGTACTCGTTGTTACGGGAGACCTCATCAGGCATTGCATAGTTTGCTTTGACGGCTTCTCTCAGAGTTTTGACAGAGGTGCTGATGAAGTCCCGTACCCTTCTCTGTATCGCCACGAAACGGGAGACGTTAATCATCATAGCACTAGGGTTTTACGTAAGGATTAGAGTACCCAGGACACTGCCCGTTCTGTGGCCTGCCGACAGCCGCTTGCGCTATGATCAGACGTGCACCCACAGGCCAACAACCGACTCTTTCGATCCCTATGCGTAGGCAAGCCATCACGCCCTTTTCTGCCAAGAAAAGTATCGCCTTCCCAGTCACTGATCTGCAAGTGCTGCTCTGCTCCAACAGGAGGATTCGTGATGCCAAAAAGTCCCGCGCAAGTTGAAGCGCAAATGCGCTTAGCGCCCTTGTGGAAGGCACTTAGAACGCCGAAGCCATAATTGTTGATGGCAAATGCCCGCCTGGCATCAAGGTAAACAGATCGACCTGGACACGCAGAGCATAAGATTTGTCAGATATAATTTCTTATTTGATAATTACGCCTGAAAAATATGATTACGATGATAATTTAGAAAGTCCAAATTTGGATAAAATTTATCTGGACATGAAATTTTCTTCCCTTCATAACTTCTTATGGCACTTTGATAAAACGCATCGGATATTATATTTTTTTCAGAAATTAAGATTGTCATATCATCTTGGATGGCAATTAAACCTAGATCAAACGCCTTATCATGGAGCATAGATAAACAGAGTCCATTACTAGGATTTAGACGATTTTCAGGGTCCACCCGCCAAGGCACAATGTGACTTGCTATCAGGAGTTTGGGTATTGATAACCCACTGATGCAACACTTATTGTTGTATGCGCTTAAAACAGATTTTCTAAAGAAGTTTTGTCCAATACGTGTGTTGATTTTTGCCTCTTTCGTGTGACCAATATAATTTTTCCCATCGATAGCAGGGTAATCTTCTTCCAATATTATTGGGTTTAATACTTTTGATGATTCAGTCGCAAAAGCCTCCCAATTTTTATGCATCTCTTGCCACATCTGCCTGTCAGCAATTGACGCGCCGGATAAGCCTTTTCTTCCTGTTGAAGTAATTTCGGGATCAAGGCTTGCGATATTGGTTAACTTCATAGCCAAAGCAGATGGAGTCCTTCCAACAAATTCGGCAACCTTAATAATATCTGGATTGCGAGAATGCATTTTTCCAAAAGGCATCTGGCAATACAAGCCAAATGCCATCAGCAATTCGTCCCTACTCCATTTTATTCTTTTGCCCATGCTTCAGTTCTCTTTGCTTTCAAACCTTGACATTGAAATGGATCGTAGTGAATAAAGTAGATAGTGGCCATTCTTTGATATGTGAGAAGTAACTGTTGTACTGACCCTGGATTTAATCTGTACCCGGAATCGATCCGAAAACACCGCCCCTTTCAGGCTGTGTCAAAACGTCATGAGCGAAAGCGAGATGAGGCAAAAAAAGCGAAAAACCGGAGTTTACAGAGCGTAAATGAGGATTTTGAGCCTGTTTTTAACGATATATCGCTGAGCGTAATAGTTTTGACACAATCTGCTTTGCCCCCATCTTTGACGTTCCTGTGTGCGAGAAGCAGATCGGTGGGAAAATCTGCAAGCTTTGGAGAGATACCCAGCGCCTGTCCGTACGATGATACAAACAGATATCGATGCAAATCTGTTTCCATATGCGATCTGGCCTCATGTGATGCCATCGCTGTGAGGCGTTCATCGCAGTACCACGACCGCATTGTACGTGGCGCTCTGTAGAGACTTGATGATCTTTGCAGGTCTGAGGAACGCACCTCTGTTATTGCTGATAAAATGGTTTTCTTGATTAGGGAGCCTCTGATTAATGTTTGCGAGGCAGTTAGTGCAAGGCAAAAATCAGCGAGCCGAAGCGTAGCGAAGACGGCACCCGCAGGGTGAGCAGCTTTAGCTGCGTACAAAAAGCGTAGTTTATAAGTCATAAATGAGCATTTTGAGCTGATTTTTACCAAAAGTAGGCGCTTTTAGGCGACGCGGCAATAACAAGGTAGGTAATTAATCAGAGGCTCCTTAGTTTTTCGCTTCCATTTAAAGCCGGAAGCCAATCCGCATGGCTTGCGGAGGCAATTATCTCCTTCCACAAGTCGTCGGAATCTTTCTGACGCGACACTCCGCTCCGTATTTTCGGCATACTGATGAGTATCTGCTCGACAGTTGGGGGTTTTCTTTTCTGCAGGATGGACGGCACAGCATCGAGGTCGTCCCGAACACCCAATATGAACATTCTGTGACGTGCCTGCGGTACGCCAAACTCTTCAGCTTTTACCACAAAGGATTCCGGGTCGATGTCTCCTTTGATTTCCCCAGACTGGGAAAAAGAATACAGACGATACTGCAATCCATTCTGATTCTGCCGGATCGCCTTAACAGGACTGGAGAGGTCCTTGATTATTTTATCGACTAGCCGGTCCCCGTTTACACGAGCCGACAACAGTCCTTTGACGTTCTCCATCACGAAAACAGGCGGGCGATGATCAATGATAATGCGAAGATATTCCTTATAAAGGAAGTGTCTCTCATCCTCTTCGAAATTCGGATTCCCCATCATCCGGGATCGACCAGCAAGTGAATAGGCCTGGCAGGGTGGACCACCGATCAAGGCCCACCTGCTGGACTTTCTGAGGCGCTGCCTGATGAGCTTCTTTACCTCATCATGGCTGGCCTCACCAAGTGATACTTTCAGTGCAGTGCTTTCCGCATGTGCCCAATGACGTTTGTATTGTTGCTGCAGCTCTTCTTTTGCAATCTCCCCCGCCAGATATGAGTAGTACTCAGCCGGAACATTTTCTTTTATGAAAGACCTGAAAAAATGTCGGAGTGTCAGTGTCTGGCTGGCAGATTCATCCCGCTCAATGGCTGCCACCACCTTGAAACTGGATTTTCCACTACCGTTGCAGAGTTGTGCAAACCCCTCTCCGAGGCCACCTGGTCCGGCAAACAGATCAACTACCGGGTATGGCACATCACTTATTTTCATTCCAACAGTCTTACTCTGAATATGGTTTAGGGTCTCTATGCCTTTAAAGCAAATCCAAAATGCGCTTGACATGGCCTGCAAACGGATAACGCCCGGCTGTCCAACCCAATCTGACAACGATAGTGTCCCGTGAGGGAATCACCATCACAGACTGCTGGCGATTGCCATTGGCGTAGTACATATCTTCTGGCAGGTTTGCAAATCGCAGTCGTGCATTGCCGCGGTTCAGCCACCATTGATAACCATAAGCCTTATCGTTGTCCGTAGTATTTGGAGATGTAGCTCTGGCAACCCATTCCTCTGTCACCAGGCGTTGACCGTTGATTTCACCACGATTCAACATCAGCAATCCCATGCGCGCCCAGTCACGGGCAGACGCGTAAAAATAAGAGCTTCCCATAAAGACACCGCTGGCATCTGTTTCAAAAACCGCGTCTTGAAAGCGCATGGGTTTAAAGATGTGCTCAATGAAATTGTCGTAAGCCGCTTGCGGGCCTCCCAGCGTATCGGTGTACAACCTGGACAGAATATTCGCTGTACCCGAGCTGTAGTTGAAGCGCGTACCAGGGTCAGCTGCTAATGGCATTTCCAATACATAGTCAGAAGAGGAAGGCGCAGTGAACAGCATCGCTGTAGCATCGTCGCCAGGATTATACTGCTCGGAAAAGGCCAGCCCATCAGCCATCTGCAGAAGATCTTCTATACGGATACTCGACCGCTCATCAGACTGCCAATCCTCAAAGCCGGTCTCCGCAGTGAGATCGATGAGTCCACGCATCTCCAGGTTGCCAAGCATGATTGAGTTGAGGCTCTTTGCCATGGACCAACCCAATAGCGGCGATTCATCCGTCATTTGCTGACCATACACTTCAGCAATAATGCGCCCACCGTTGACCACTAATAAGGCGCGGGTGTTGTAACCGGCTACGTTGTCTTCTTGCAGGATAGATTCCAGCAAAGACTGCACACCAGGATTACGTGCACCAACCCCATCTCCCGCCGGCCAGGGAGTCGCACCACCTGGTCGAGCGGAACGGACAGTGATCTCCTGCCGCTGATTGTAGCCGTCATAGTCTACTGCACATCCCAATCCTTCGATGTAACTGGCAGTCTTGCGCTGCAAACCAAACAAATCTGCCGTTACTGTTTGTTGTGATTCGTCATAGCTATAACTGATTTGAGAAAGAATCGGTGAGTATTGCACCAGATCTTCAAAAGCCTGCTCACGGCTGTTTCCTGTTACATATTCCGCACTGCACAGCAACTTCGACCCTATGCCGGTAGCGACTCCGGGGCCGTAATATATGAAAGTAGGGGTAATGCCTATGAAGGTGAGTCCGCCAAGCAGCAGAACAATCAAAAGCAGGAATGCGATAGATAGCTTTTTCAACATTGCAGTCATTACATCTCAGGTAATTTAGCCATTCAAGCGAGATTAACCAGGGCCTGTTCACACTAATTGAGTGGCCTCTGCTAGAAGGCATTTTTGCGCTCAGCCAGGCAGAAAGAGTGCCGTATGTATAAACGATTGATAAAGAAGCGGGACGCAAAAATGCGCCTGGCCCTTCGGGTTGTGGCTAAAAAAGCGCCACTTGTCGTTGCTCATCGCTCATTTGGAATCACCAAACTACGCTCCTCGCGCCTCAATTGGCACTTTCTTTAGTCACAACAGAGATCACTCAATGAGTGTGAACAGGTCCTAATTTACTGCCACCAACGGTTTGCTGCGAATTTGTTGCACAGATCCGCCGATGAGAAACAATACCAGCCCCAGCCCTCCAGCACCCGCAGCCACTAAGTATGGGGTTGCGTACACACTGCCACTCGCTGAATAGGCTGCACCCAATAGCGCTGGCCCAATGGAAGTACCGAAAGAAGTCATGAGATTGCTTACGGAAAAGATGCGTGCGTAATCAACCACGCCAAACGCCTCAGCAATCAACAATGGTTGCAGCATTAACAAATTACCAACCGACGAACCAAACAAAAATAAACCAACACAGAGAGTGACTGTACTGAATCCGCCAGCCAATACACTCAAGGAAACAGCCTGCAAAATCATCATGCTGATGGCGAATACCCGGATGGACATACGGTCAATCAGCCAACCGCCAATTAATCGACCGATGATCGAAGCCACCGGCAGAATGGCAACAGCAATAGCGGTTTCTGCTTCACTAAGCTGTTCCCGCGCCAAACCATATTGATGGGCAATGCCACCGACTTGCGCCATCATCAAAAACACATAGGCAGAACTTACACACCAGAAAAAACGGTTGCTCAACGCGTCTGAAAACTTAATGCCGGGTTCTGCCGAATGCTCATTCTGCGCTGCATCTTCAGATTCATCAGACCTCTGCTGCGGAGTAATACCATCGACGCTCAAGCCCAACACAGAAGGATCGGGTCTTAACAGCAAATAGCTTACAGGTACGACTCCCAAAACGAAGAGGATGCCCAACACAGGTGCAGCATTTGCAAATCCAATGCTGTCCACCAACAGCACGCTAAACGGAGTCAGAACCACACCGCCCAAAGACAAGCCTGTGGATGCAATGGATAAAGCCATGGCGCGGCGTCGCTGAAACCATCGAGTGACCAGTGTTGTTGCTGGAATCAATCCGGAGGCGGAAAAGCCCATACCGAACACGGTATACACAGCATAGAGGTGCCATAATTTTTCTATATAAGGCAGTGCCGCCAGGGCCAGTCCCGCCAGCACTGAACCTGCCGTAATGGAATACCGCGGGTCGTGATCCCGCACCCAGCGAGCAACACCTAAGCCAGTAAGCCCGGCACTAAGAAAGAAGATAGAAACCGCAAATGAAGCCGTTTGCACGTCAAAGGCAGAGTTGTCTGCCAATGCGTTCAGATAAATCGCATGATTGTAGAAACTCAGGCCGCTGTTGAATGTAAGCTGTACAAAAATTGCAAAAACAATCTTCCATCCATAGTAGGTTGGTGCTCTGCTACTTTCAGTCATGGCGATCTCTGAAAACGAATCGATGCTGACCTCATACTGAGTTGCAGCAGATCAATTCCTGAAGATTAAAAGAAAGGCTACTGTGAGACTTCCGGGCAGGCGCAAGCATACCAAACTCCGGGCCCTCACGCAGAAGCATGAAACCAGAAACAGCAATGAGCAACTCTGCATTCCTATTATGTCGCATTACGTCGCAGCCTCGGACTCACACAAGTAACTCTTGTGCGGCCTGGGCAATATTTTAGGGGCAGGCATTTATGTCCTGGTCGGCGAAACTGCCGGGAGTGCTGGTAAGTTTGTCCCATTTGCATTGTTGCCTGCGGCCAACTGCCGCACTGCAGCGTTTAGTTTCGCAGAATTGTGCGCCCGTTACCCTGTAAACGGTGGCGGTGCACTGTAACTGTATGTATATAAAGAATTTCAGCGCCCTGCACTCACAGTTGTGACTGGGTGCCTGATGATGCTGACCGGCATCGTGTCTGCCGCTACCGTTGCTCAGGATTTTGTCGGGTGTCTGGATGTGTTCATTGAGTTGCCTGGTCACTTTATCATCATTTTTTCGATCGGCCCTCTTTGTGCCTTGGTGTGTTGGAGCATCAATGAATCTGTTACCACTGCGGCAATCATTACCATCTTAGAAATCCTCGGCCTGCTGCTTATCATCGCCGTTGCCATTATGTTTAGTGACAGTGAAAATGGTACTGATTTGCAGGCAGTTACAGGAACCGATTTTGAAGCTGGCTTTTCCGGACTAATGGGCGCTTTTTTACCCGCCTTTTTACTGACCTTCCAAGCATATATTAACTTCGGGAACCTCTGATTAATTACCTACGTTGTTATTGCTGCGTTAAAAATCAGCCCAAAATGTGCATTTATGACCTGTAAACTGCGCTTTTTCGCTGATCCGCATCAGTCAACAGCAGCTCAACAAACCAGATCAGAGTTTTCAGTTTCCTGTCTTCATCCCTTATCTGGAACTGCTGACCTGCATGTGCTTCCTGATAGCAGAATTGTTCGCTGGAAATCCCGTTGAGAGCGGACTGTTTTGTTCTTTAAAGACTGTCACAATTTGTAAAAAAACAATGGCATATAGGCACTTAATGCGGCACAACTCTGCTAGACGCGGGGTCGTTTGGTCGTTATCCTACCGTCCCGAGTTTAATAGCGTGTTCTGCATTAAAAATCAGGGAACCTCTGATTAATTACCTGCGTTGTTATTGCTGCTTTAAAAATCAGCTCAAAATGCGCATTTATGACCTATAAACTGCGCTTTTTCGCTGATTTTTGCCTTGCACTAACTGCCTCGCAACCATTAATCAGAGGCTCCTTAGAATAAATCAGAACTGTAATAATTAAAGTAATGGGAACCGCCCGTTACCAGCGTTTAAGAAAACATTCGTATTTTTTGATTTGAAGAGGACACCAATGCGAACTAAAACTAACACCATCACTTCCCTAGTGTTCGGTATCTTGGCAGCAGCAGCCAGTGCGGTTTCAGCGCAGTCTGTCGACACCGGCCGATTCCTGAGCCTGACTCCTGCCGATGGCCTGCCAGTAATTCCTGTGCTCGAAGGTTGGATCTCGAATCCTGACGGCACTACCAGTTTCTCGTTCGGCATCATCAATCGTAACGAAGAAGGAATTGATATTCCTCTGGGTGAAGCAAATCGAATTGAACCAGCCAGGTATGACGGCATTCAGCCCACCTATTTTCCACCCGGTCGTACTACGGGTGCTTTCACAGTGACAGTGCCTGCTGAAGAAGCCGACAATGATGTTTGGTGGTATCTCAGCACTGGCGATTCTGAGGAATTGAAAGTACCAGGCCGTCGCAGTCAGTCCGCTTATGAGCTGGACTTCATCCGGCCTCGTCCACAGGGCGCGCTGCAGCCGCTGGTTGGAATTGGTGAAGACGGTAATCAGCTCGCGGGATTATATGCGCAGATCGGTAACTTTCCTGGTGGCACTGTAAGCGCAGGCGAGCAGGTAGAGATCGTAGTGAATGCCACTGATCCAGCGGTGCGTGATGAGACTGACCCCCGCTTCGGTGAACCACTGCCAATGGGCGTGGAGTTCCAGAAATATCAAGGCCCCGGCGAAGTGATATTTGCCCGTCACGAAGATACTGAAGTGGCTGAAAATCCATATAGTGAGGATGATCCACGCTTCCGATTCTTCCGTGGGCCTGAGGTGAATCAGACCGAGATTGCTGGCCCAGCCGGTACCGCTCGGGTCTATGCCACATTCTCAGAACCTGGTGAGTACATCATCTCCACTAAAGTGGATGTGCATGAGGCACCAGACAGCTCCAACGGCGACCAGTGCTGTTGGACTAACATCTATCAGCGGGTGACCGTTCGCTAGGAATCAGCACAGGAATCTCACGGATCTGGTGATAAACGACCGGCTGTTTAGCCGGTCGTTTTGTTTCCGCTGCCGAGAAATTGAGCAGCCGGTCACAAACCCCCTATTTTAGGCCCCGCAAATGCCCCTGAACCCACAGGGTTTCCGCTTCACAGGGTGTTGCAATTTGTTGCAGAACGGGGCCGAAAATCACCGGATTTTATAGACTCTTAAGCACCCCCTCGCTAATATTAAGTGACTAAAAAAATTTGCCCCTATCCCTACTTGAGGAAAACAGCATGAGAAACGTGCGAAGCAAGAGCAGTTTGCTAGGCGGTGCAGTAGCACTGGGCCTGAGCATGGGTGCCCAGGCCCAGGACGAGGTCACCTACAACGAGCATGTAGCTCAGATCATCAATGAAAACTGCGTGGTTTGTCACCGTGGAGGTGGTATCGGACCTATGCAATTTGAGAACTACGACCAGGTACGTCCCTGGGCACCTCTCATTTCATACAAAGTAGAAAGACGCGAAATGCCTCCGTATGCGTACGATCAGCATATCGGTATCCAGGATCTTGAAGGTGACTGGCGTCTGTCTCAGGACGAAATCGACACAGTAGTAGCATGGGTTGCGCAAGGTGCTCCAATGGGTCCTTCTGACATCGTGCCTCCTGCAGTTGAACTTCCTGATCCAAACGAATGGACTTTCGCACCTCAGTTCGGTCAGCCTGATCTGATCGTTGCTTCAAATTCCTACGACATTCCTGCTCAAGGTAATGACCTTTGGAGTAAGGAATTCGTGGCCCCAGGTCTGACTGAAGATCGCTGCATTAAAGCAGTTCAGGTTAAGCCACGCGGCAACGCGAAAGCGGTGGTTCATCACGCAAACTCTGACGTTTACGCATACAACGATCAAGGTGAGCTGGAGCGGTATGGTCAGCTTACTGAATACGCCATGGGTAAATGGGGCGAATTAATACCTGACGGCGTATGTCGCACCATGCCAGCTAACTCGCTGGTACGTTGGGATATTCACATGTTTCCAGGTGGCGTTGGCGCAACTGCTGAAGGCGAAATGATCAAAGACAACGTTGTGGAAATCGGTTTATGGTTCCATGATGCTGACTTCGGTGAGCAGGAAGGTATTTACAAGCAAGACCTGCGTTTATACCAAATGCGTGAAGGTTATGAGAATGGCCATCTGATCGTGCCTCCTCATGGCTACACGATGACTCAGGGTTTCCACTCTTTTGATCACCCTGTTCGGATCGACAGCTTCCAGCCTCACGGCCACCTGCGCATGAACGCAGCGTCAATGGAAATATTCGATCCAGCCACTGGCAGCACAACTCCTGTTAGCCAAATCTCTAACTGGAGTGCAACCTGGCACCACAGCCACATTTACGATCCAGATGTAGCACCTCTGTTGGCTCCTGGACAAGTCCTTGTGATCAAGCAATGGTATGATAATACAGCAAACAACCCCAACAACCCTGATCCTGATCAGTGGGTATATGGTGGCAGCCGTACTGGTGATGAGATGTCTCACGCCTGGATCGCTGTGACTCACCTTGACGATGAAGGCTATGAGCAGTTATTGGCCGAGCGTCGCGAAGCTGAGCAGCGTTCACTGGCTGGCAGTGACGACGACTAAGACTTGGTCGCCAGGCTCAAATACGAAAAGGCCGATTGGGGTGATCCAACCGGCCTTTTTATGCCTGCCCCATAGACCTGCCCGGCTGTTTTGGCTAAGGCACTGAAATTCAATATCAATAGATTTTAGAAATCTCTGGAAAGGGCGATTAGAAGACTAATCGGCCCTCTTGTTTTGAAGGAGCAAGGCAAAAAGTTGAGATGCAGATAGATCCAGTCAGGAAAGCTCAATTTGCTACTTTTTTGAGTACCCCAATGGGGGTAAACTTCATAAAATAGGTGTGAAAATTACCACCAGCCAGAAGAATTACAAAGAACCGAATCCCCGAACTTTTCGGGCATTCAAAAAGGAGAGAAGCATGAGAAACGCTAAAAACTGGGCAGGGCTTGCATCACTTCCCCTGCTGGTAATCCAGTCCCAAGGGCTAGCGCAATCCCATGATGAATTGGTCTACAACGGTGAGATCGGTCGTATCATCAATGAGAATTGTGTCGTATGCCACCAGGAAGGAGGCATTGGACCCATGGCCTTTCAGAGCTACGATCAGGTCCGCCCCTGGGCACCACTGATTTCCTATCGCGTTGCCAATCGCGAAATGCCACCATACGCCTACGACCAGCATATTGGTATTCAGGATTTGATCGGCGACTGGCGCCTGGAACAGGAGGAGATCGACAAGATCGTGGCCTGGGCTGCAAACGGTGCACCAATGGGTGACCCCGAGAATGTCCTCCCAGCACCTGACCTCAAAGATCCAGATGAGTGGAACTTTGCCAGAGAGTTAGGTCAACCAGACTTGATTGTTCCCTCCAGCTCTTACGACATTCCAGCCACTGGTAACGATCTATGGAGCAATGAATTTGCCGATCCAAAAATGACTGCTGATCGCTGCATAAAAGCTGTTCAGGTTAAGCCACGCGGCGATGCCGCAGCGGTTGTTCATCACGCTAACTCAAGCGTGTGGATGCCAAACGAAGAAACCGGTGAACTTGAGCGTTATGGCATGTTGACCGAATACGCCATGGGCAAATGGGGCGAGCTGGTACCAGCAGGCGTCTGTCGCACATTGCCTGAGGGCGCCATGATTCAGTGGAGCATTCACATGTTCCCAGGCGGCGTGGGTGCAACGGCGCAGGGTCAATTGATCGAAGACAACGTGGTTGAAATCGGTCTTTGGTTCCACGAAGAAGGTTATGAGGAAGCAAAAAACATCTATAAGCAGGATTTGGCTCTGTACCGAATCGAAGAGCAGGATGACTTAATCATTCCTCCTCATGGTTATCAGATGACGCAAGGCTTCCATAGCTTTGATCACCCAATTCGGTTAGACAGCTTCCAGCCACATGGCCACCTGCGTATGAACGCTGCATCTCTGGAAATTTTCTATCCTGAAACGGGTCGCACAGAAGAGATCAGTCAGATCTCTAACTGGTCAGCTACCTGGCATCATAGCCATATTTATGAGCCAGATGTTGCTCCATTGATTCCAGCCGGAGCAGTACTGGTGCTCAAACAGTGGTATGACAACACAGCCGACAACCCCAACAATCCTGATCCTGATCAATGGGTCTACGGTGGCAGCCGAACTGGTGATGAGATGACTCACGCCTGGTTGGCTATCACTCACCTCGATCAGGAGGGTTATGAGCGTATGGTTGCCGAACGCAGAGAGCAGGAAGCGCGCTCTTTAGCAGGCAGCGACGACGACTAGCGTTTAGCTGACAACTAATGAACTGAAAGCAAAAGCCCGGACGGGAAACCTTCCGGGCTTTTTATTTTTTACAATGCAGAAATTATCTTTGACAGTCTTCCTGATAGTAAGCGCAGTATTCCCAGCGCCATCCACTTTCGCAGCGGAAGAAGAACTCACCCTGCTCACCATAACTGGTGGCTTAATTGACAACCTCGACTCCATTCCAGATAGCGAAGACCCTGACGCTGTTATCGTTGCTTACTACTCCGAATTGGAAGAGAACAGCCGAGCCGGGTTAATTGCCTTACGCAGGCGAATGGATAGACGGCTGGAAGATTATCAAGTCGCGTTTACAGCAGCGGATACTGCAGAGATTAATGAAATCTTAGATGACTTGAGTTTCTATTGGGCATCAATGCGCACGATACATACCCGTAAATTTACCGAAGGTGCAATTCAACAACTTGCTGCAGCGTACGGAGAGCTTTACGAGTTTATCCGCAGCACCGAATGATCAGCTTTTGCCGCATTGCGATAATCAACCAGGCGCGGCGCTGGGTAAACTATTCCCGAGCGATTGTTTCCTCACCACGAATGCACACTATAAGGCCCCTGTTGTTACGCTCACACTGGCGATTTTAGTGATGAAGTCTTCAGTGCTATTCACATATTGTGAATTCAATTCCCATTTCGACTTCAAGTGAGCGTGTGCCGAGCCTCGATTGTATCGACGATCGTTGCGCACGAAACGGCAAACCTCTTTCCCGACAGAGGCAGTGAGATATGAGATAGTTAATCCCATCTTCCATGGTTTCGGCATACGTGGCTTAAGCCATTACAGGCAGTAAAGCGATTAGCAATACTTTGTTCATGGTTCCACTGTGTACCCAGATAAAAAACCACGTTCATAGAACGTAGTCTTGCCCCAAGCCCCCTGAAAGGGGACCATAGGAGTGCCTTCTCAGAAGGCACTCCTCGTTACCCCGAATTTAATCCGTTACTTCAGCTCCAGCGACTGTTGTAACTCTTCCTGTTTCTGTTGATACTTTACGTACTTACGTATCATCTCAGAATCCACGCCCACCGTATCAACGCAATACCCCTTGGCCCAGAAGGGATTACCCCAAAAGGGCATTCTTCCTTAAATGCGGAAACGTATTAAAAACCCGAATCGCTGAGCAACCCTTTAACACACCCACCAACTTCGACACTGAAATCTTCGGCGGAATCTTCACCAACAAATGGACAGGGTCAACTGATACATTCAGCTCAATCACTTCGCAGCCTTGCTGCTCACAAAATATCATCATCGAGCCATCAACCGCTCGACCCATGTGCCCTTTTAATATCCGGTATCTGTATGTCGGTGTCTACACTATGTGATACTGACAGTGCCACAACAGATGCGACGTTCTTTTGAATCTGCTTATGCAGGTTCCTCTTGATTCAAGTTATGGGGATAACTCAAATCAAGCCTGCATGAGTAGCCTCAATCTGGCAGGCTAAGCCAACCCGTAGATGGCCACGTCCTCAGGACGTGGTTTTCAGTTAGCAATGAAAAAGGCGGGTCAGGTTGCCCTGACTCGCCTTGTGAATTCCTGCCCTTCAGGTCGCTTATTGTGGCGACGACATGATCATGTTGTGCTGCATGTTCATGGCAGAGCGAGAACGATTACGCTCAGATCCAAACAGCTCACCGATGGCAGGACCACCCTGGTTGAAGATGCCCCCGCGAAGTGCAGACACGAGATAGTTCATTTCGTCAGCAGTATTATCTGAAGAGGAAGTGAACTCAATGGCAATGTCCTCTAATAACTCATCGCGGTTTTCAATATCAGGATAGGCAATAATGTCTGCCATCGCGGCTTCCAGCATGTTGAGATTGTCAATAATCACTGCGGCCTGTGGCGCTTCACTGTAAAGAGAAGGTGCAATAGCAGGTACGCTTGGCATTTCATTGGGTACCGGAAACATAGTCATGCCAGTATCACTGCCCACTTTGTTCCAGTAACGCTCCAGAGTTATGGGGACTTTGCCTAAAAACTGAGAGTCCAATTGACCTACGACTATCGCTTCCATCGACGCGAGTTGCAGCCACTGGTTAATCCAAAGCAGAGTGTTCAACCGAGGGAATGCAGTCTTCGCGCCGTTGGCATAAGGGTGGGATAAATAGAGAGCGGCATTCTTTGGAATCATTGATACCGCGTGGCGCTCGTCGCCAGTTTGATAGGCTTCAATCGCATCATCAACAGCACGTCGCTTTTGCGCCATTGAAGTAGCGCTATTCGCGTAGATATCAAAAATCTGGCGCTCAAATTGACGACCCCAGGCCAGCACGCGCCAGGCGTGAACAGGTAGTGACTCCGCATTTTCAAACGCCGTGGCTGCTGTTTCATCGCTGTGATCGCGGTGCAGCAGGTTTGTCACTTGAACACGAGCCTGAATTTCCTGTGCGCCATAGGGACCAGACATGTCCATAACCACTTCGTTGCCGCCGTGACCCATGGCCATATGATCACTCATGGCCATGTTATTCATCATATCCAGTTCCATCTTTAACTGCATACGGGTTTCCATGGTTGCAGGATCAGAATTGATCGTAGTCATAGCATTGAACAATTCAGCCTGAGTCACATCGTGGGCGTTGAATAGCTTGGCCAATTCAGGAAAATTTTCCGCCAGAGCGCCTTCTTGCGCCACAACTAACGGACCAAAACTGATTCCCAGTGACAGTGCCAGAGCATTTTTCAGTATTCTTTTCATGTTCGATTCCCCTGAATCTCAGGTCTTGCAGATGTTATCAGTTATCGGCGGGCAGACTCTGGATGAAGCATAGTAGAAGGCCCCTTTTTTGTCCACCAATTATCGCTGCTGGTCGCCGACCACATCGTCGTAAACCATTGATATTCTGTAACAAATTGTAGCGCTTGGCAGGACTGAAGGCTCTGGAAAAGGCATCGGATTTCAGTGACTGATGACACCATCACAATTACCTGGCGTACAGACAGAACAGAGAGCTGGCTGGCGCAACATATATTTTCACGGCGGGTGGAGTAGCATCTCTAAGGACCCTCTGATTAATTACCTACTTAATTACCTACGTTGTGATTGCTGCGTTAAAAATCAGCGCAAAATGCGCATTTATGACCTATAAACTGCGCTTTTTCGCTGATTTTTGCCTTGCACTAACTCAGGGCAATCGACTGAATGGATTTTCGCGCACACCTTCAGTACAAAAAGTGAACAAGTGGCGTCCCCTCATCGATCTGAGTCCGAAAGTTATAAACTTCTGCCCATCCTGGACGCAAAATCGGTGTTCAGTCGATTGCCCTGTGCACTAACTGCCTCGCAAACATTAATCAGAGGGTCCCTGATATAATGGTCAATATCTGGCAGCTATATTGACAGCAGCCATTGCCAGACCATCCAAAATAGTCCCTCCCTGCGATAAGTTTTTGCCAGTCTGGACTGGCGTTTTCTCTCATTGTTGGCAACAATGGCGCATATCCCGTTACATCAGTTCAACAAAACAAGAATCTAAAACGAACAGACAAATGGCCGCCGACATCACCCTGTCTCCCAGCGCTCGACCGAATACCATTAATCGCAATACAGTTATGGCGAGTCTCGGACTCACCGTGTTGTTGTATGCACTGATATTCACCAATGTAGGTTGGCGCCAGTCCGGTTTGTTTCTGGTGGGCCTGGCGGCTGGCATTATTCTCTATCACGCTGCTTTTGGTTTTACCGCCGCCTGGCGGGAAGTGGCGCTCTCTGGACGCAGTGATGGGTTGCGCGCTCAAATGCTCATGTTAGCTGTTACAGTTTTAGTGTTTGCCCCACTCATCGCACAAGGTGAATTCGGCGGTATAAACCTCAGAGGGAATGTCTCACCGTTGAATCTGGCGGTTGTTAGTGGCGCTTTTCTATTCGGTATTGGCATGCAACTGGGTGGCGGATGCGCTTCCGGTACTTTGTTTACCGTCGGTGGTGGCAATGCACGTATGCTGATAACAATGGCGGCATTTATTGCAGGGTCACTGTTTGGTACGTGGCATTGGGAAAGCTGGCAGGATGTGCCTGGGTTCGAACCAGTAACGCTGAGCAATTCCTTTGGTACCCTTGGCGGCATTCTGATGAGCCTGGTGATGTTTGGCGCGGTGTATTTGTGCGCTGCCGCCTATGAGAAACATAAGCGCGGTGAAGTTGAGAGTACTCTCAGCGCAAAGTCTGTCTCGTCTTTGTTACGCGGGCCCTGGCCATTAATTGCTGGCGCGCTTGCGTTGGCGGCAGTCAACATCGCTACACTGATATTAGCCGGAAGGCCCTGGGGAGTGACCTCTGGCTTTGCACTATGGGGTGCAAAGTTCGCTGGCTTGTTCGGCATGGATGTTTCCGACTGGGCTTACTGGTCAAGTGCTTCTCGCGCTGCTTCTCTGGAAAACAGTTTGTTGCAGGACATCACTTCAGTGATGAATTTCGGCATCGTATTAGGCGCCCTGTTAGCCGCAGGCTTAGCTGGTAAATTTGCACCTTCTTTCGCTGCTATACCACGCCGCTCAATTGTCGCCGCAATTATTGGTGGACTGTTGCTGGGCTACGGTGCCCGCATTGCCTTTGGTTGCAACATTGGTGCTTACTTCAGTGGAATTTCTTCAACCAGTTTGCACGGCTGGTTATGGTTCATTGCCGCGTTTATTGGCAGCAGCATCGGTACCCGATTAAGACCCTGGTTCGACTTAAGCTGACAGCAGCCCCTCCCTCACTTACACTGCGTTCATGACCCGGGGTAATGAACCGGCTTAACGCCACTTGCCTGTGCTGGTGTGCAGACAAACGCGGATACACAAGCTGTCTTGAGCAGCCAACCAGCCGACAGCGATAGGACACACTTAATCGTCCTGTGCTTTGGTTCTTGAGCGCTGTTTGGATACATACTTTTTTCGAAGATTGGTCACATACTGCTGATCCATCAACGTCATCATCTCGTCCATCAGATAGGCTGTATCTTTGGCCTCTTGAAGCGCTCGCTCCAGAGGTTTGATGGGTTGCTCCGGGGTCTCAGGTTTGGACATGGATCGATCTCGTTGCGCGGACCCATGCAAGTTACCATGCTTTCTTAACCAGACTAAGACCGTACTTTTGCCCTGGATACCATATCGATCTTGAACCTGTTTGTACGTCAAACTCCCCTGTTCAACTTTAGACACCACCAATCATTTAAAAGCTAGCGTGTAGTCACGCTGGCTCCGCTTACGCCGAGTAGAATCAACTCCTTCCATAAATCACACCTCTTCGGGGGCAACTTATTTCAGGACGGGACATACCTTCCCCAAAAGGTGACTTGTTTCCAGAGAATGGTAATGAACATTTCTTTGGTAGTCGCCAGGTCGAACTGCTGCAGGCGATAAAGTCCTGCGGTGCTATCGATGCTATCGGTGCTGCCGCAAAGACTGTCGGTATCAGCTACAAAACAGCCTGGGATCGTTTGAGTACCATGACCAATCTGTTGGGCCAGACACTGGTGCAGTTGGTGGCGGTACACGATTGACGGAGTTTGGCGAAGAAGTACTTGCCAGACTCAAGGTTTTACAAGCTGAGCATTCGGAGTTCGTCTCCCGCTTTGGCGAGGCCATGCAAGAC
Source organism: uncultured Pseudohongiella sp. (assembly GCA_965198435.1). Classification (GTDB taxonomy): domain Bacteria; phylum Pseudomonadota; class Gammaproteobacteria; order Pseudomonadales; family Pseudohongiellaceae; genus UBA9145. The sequence goes on from OZ240664.1 coordinate 3,171,588, forward strand.
ATTGGCGATCTCTCCGAATTTATCTGTAATACTAACTTACGCACCAGCGCAGACAATCAGTTCCGCAGTACAATTATTAAAGTGACACCTGGTACAGTTAATACCTAAGGAACCTCTGATTAATTACCTATTAATTACCTACGTTGTTATTGCTGCGTTAAAAATCAGCTCAAAATGCGCATTTATGCCCTATAAACTGCGCTTTTTCGCTGATTTTTGCTTTGCACTAACTGCCTCGCAAACATTAATCAGAGGCTCCCCAAGTAGTGTTGGTCATTTCAGATTCTATCCAAATTACCTCAAGTATTACCCACGATAGCTTCGATCGAATGGAATCAGAGGTTGATGGTGAAGTGATTGCTCTTATCAAATCGTCCTGGGTGACTGTGCAATCTGAAAATACGGTAGCCGTTGCTGAAAATAATCAGTTGTAAGGCAAAATCACACAACTCACTCACGGCTCCGATGGCTCGGAAGTGACATTGGATATAGGAAATAGAAAGACATTATGCGCAGTGGTTGATGCGGACATCTGCGAAAGCCTGGATTTAGCAGAAAGCAACGATGCGACGGTGCAGTTTGATGCCTCCAATGTTATTTTGATGCACCCCTGATTCAGCGCAGGATTGCTACTGACTTGATTTGCGCCCAGACAGTTTGTCCTACAGCCAGGTTTAAATCAGCAACGGAACGCTGAGAGATTCTGGCCAGCAACAATGTATCCCCTACTCGCAGCTGTACAACCGCCAAAGCCGGATCACAGCCAGTCTCAATGCTGGTAATCTTCGCAGCCAAACGGTTAAGAATGCTGCTTTGCTGCTGAGCGTCCAACGATAGACTAATATCTCTGGCCAGCACCCTGATTCGCACAATCTTGCCTATCTCCCCGAGACCCTGAGAGTCACGCACCTGCAGCTCACCACCCGGAAAAGCCACAGTAACCAAGTGCCAGCATTTATCATGGCAGACAATCTCACCTTGCAACACCGTACCTGCCTCCTCTTCACCTCCAATAGACAAATCAGTACGGGAAAGCATCTCTACCAAACTGCCCTGTGCTGCAACTTTGCCACCTTCCAGCAGTATCAGGTAATCAGCCAGGCGAGCCACTTCTTGCAGTGAATGGGTCACATAAAATACAGGCATGGCACATTCCTGATGCAGACGCTCCAGATATGGCAATATCTCCTGCCGACGCCTGCCATCAAGCGCCGCCAAAGGTTCATCCATTAGTAACACTTGCGGATTAATCAAAAGCGCTCTGGCAATAGCAACCCGTTGCCGCTCTCCACCAGAAAGTTGTGACGGTTTGCGCGCCAATAGCGGGCGGATATCCATCATTTCAATAACTTGTTGTCTGCCTATGTCATTATGATTTCTGTCAGCGCGCCTGAGTGCGTAGTTCAGATTTCCATTAACAGTCAGATGCTGAAACAAACTCGCTTCCTGGAATACGTAGCCTACAGATCGCTGGTGGGCAGATTTTGATATGGATGTGTCGTGCCAGGTCTCACCATTTATCTGAATAAGCCCTTCATCTATTGCCTGTAGCCCGGCAATACATCGCAATAACGTGGTCTTACCAGAACCTGACTCACCAAAGATCGCAGCGATGCCGTGATTGGGCAAAGTTAGATCGATGTCTAATGAAAATTCTGCGTTAGTATTTTTGGTATCTATGCCTGCATTTGAACCTGACCCGGGCAGTCGGGTCTTAATCCGCAATGTCAAAGGTGCATCACCCATGTCTTCTTGCACAGCAGCCATCATTTTTGCAAACCCTGCGCCGTCATCAATGTGGTTTGTCCCCTGCCAGACTGACTGCCATACACCAATAAGAGCACAATAAAAGAAAACACCACCAGGCTTCCGGCTAACCAATGTGCCTGCCCGTAGTTGAGCGACTCGACATAGTCGTAAATCTGAACTGAAACCACGCGCGTCTCACCAGGGATGTTGCCACCAATCATTAAAACCACGCCGAACTCACCAATTGTATGGGCAAAACCCAGGATCGAAGCAGTAATAAACCCGGAACGAGACTGAGGCAAGACAACAGAAATAAACCGATCCCAAGGTCCTGCTCGCAGAGTCGCTGCCATTTCTAAAGGACGGCTACCTAAGCTGGTGAAACTGTTCTGCAGTGGCTGAACAACAAAGGGTACGGAGTAGAAAACCGAACCAACCACCAGTCCCCAGAATGTAAATGGCAAGGTACCTAACCCCAATGCTGATGTGAACTGACCAACAGGGCCAGATGGACTGAGCGCAATGAGCAAATAGAACCCGAGGACTGTCGGGGGAAGTACCAGGGGCAAGGCCACTACCGCAGAAACCGGCCCACGTAAACGGGATTTAGTGGTTGCTAACCACCAGGCAAGGGGCGTTCCCAAGACCAGCAGGATTGCAGTGGCAGTGATTGCCAGACGTAGAGTCAGCCCTATCGCCATCCAGTCGGCTTCTGAAAATCCCATAACCCATGCTCTTTAAGCGTTATATAGCACGTTATATAACGCTTTTTTTGTTGGAACAAGCAGAAAAATACATAAATATCAAGGAATTAGAGCTTAAGGGGGAAGAACTTGAGTGGTGATTTAACCGCTGCGTCTGGATTCTTCCACCAAACGCAGGAAAAACAATCGGTATATATCGTTTGCATCACATACTTCCCGAGCACACACATCAAGCAGAAAAGACTTGCCGCCCACACTCTCTATCTTAGCCTGAACCTCGCCTGGACCTCATTATCATAACCCACGCCATGCCGTCCAATTGTTGGAGGCAAACAGATGACCCATGTGAATCTTGCCTGCTGCCTGATCCTGGGCATATGAGCATAGCCGAAGACCTCTCGCGCCTCTGCGCTCCAGGACTGTGGCAGACCAGCTTGATCCGCTGTAAGCATTACGTCTGAAGAATTATCAACGATAAATTGAAGATCCTGCTCCGATTGAGTTTTTACGCAGGCAACTCACCGATCCGTTGTTTCGCAAACTCCAACTCATAAAGCACGATCGCCACAAACAGCAATGTGAACGGGAGATATTCCATGTAATACAGAAACGAATAAACGTCGCTCGGACTCATCGCAGGCAAGGTGCTTCGAATGACCACCACCGCAGCACCGGGAATGAGGAGGAATATTCTCCCAGATGTGAGTTGGTCTCTCGTTTTAATGGCCCGCCAAAGCAAAACAAAACTTGGGGAGACCCTGATTAATGTTTGCGAGGTAGTTAGTGCAAGGCAAAAATCAGCGAAAATGCACATTTTGAGCTGATTTTTAACGCAGCAATAACAACGCAGGTAATTAATCAGAGGTTCCTTAAGATATAAGATAGTCGCGTTTCACTGTGGTGTAAGATAACCAAAGACCAACCACTACTGTAAGATCGAGTAAGGAGACGAAACCAATGGCAGGTGCGGAAAAATTCTGATTTTGATCGACCATACAATAACCGAATAACTGTGTTCATTGGCAGCATAAGCTACTGTGAATGTATTGGGCTAAAGACAAGATTTGCCCACCTCTGCCCACCTTATAAAAACTCAGGGTTTACAATGTGACCGGTAAATATATGTCTCTATTCAGTATTGGCTATGCGACCAAACCTCTGACTACTCTTGTAGGCCAATTGAAGACCCACGAAATTGATGCTGTGGCCGACGTACGCTCAGTCCCTTACAGCGCAGTTTTTAAAGAGTATCACCGGGAACCTTTGCACGCGGCATTGAAGGGCGAAGGAATTCACTACGTATATCTGGGCGAAGAGTTAGGTCCACGTTCAAGGCTTGATGCTCATTACAATGATGAAGGTCAGGTTCAGTTCCATCGGCTTATGCAGTCTGAACTGTTTTTATCCGGCATCGAAAGACTGCGCACAGGCATAAATAGAGGTATGCGTATTGCCATGCTATGTGCATGTAAAGAATCAGCGATATGTCATCGAAGTCTGTTGGTGAGTTACTACTTAAAGCATCATTGTGACATTGAAGTGCAGCACATAGATCACGCAGGGCAACTGGAATCGGAATCAGAACTGGAGCAACGCCTGGTCAGTGTTCAGAACCTGCAAGAGGATTTACTGACACCGCCCGAACAACTGGGTGCGCTGGCTTATGAGCGGCAAGTCAAACAGCGTGCGTACCGCCGCCCGCAAGACTAATCCCTGCTAGTCTTTTCGGTAGCGAGCGAACCACCCCAGAATATTATCCACTTTGGCGATCTGATGAGACGGTCGGCCGGCAATACCATGAGAGGCACCGGGCACCCTAACCAGTGCCGCATCTACCTGTTGCAGCTTCAGAGCTTGATAGTACTGCTCAGATTCTGCAATGGGCGTTCTATGATCTTCCTCACCGGTAAGCAACAAGGTAGGTGTAGTGACATTGCCCACCAAGGACAGTGGCGATCGGCGCCAGTACTCTTCAGGGTCTTCCCAGGGCATATTCTCAAACCAGTAACGTGTCACCCCTTCTGGTATATCGCTATACAGTGCATGACTAATCCAGTTAATCACTGGCTTCGCCACAGCGGCGGCCGCAAACCGATCTGTATTACCAATTATCCAGGCTGAAAGTACGCCTCCCCCGGAACCACCAGTGACAAACAACTGTTCTTCATCGATGTATCCGCGTGCGATCACAGCATCAACACCTGACATCAAATCGTCGTAATCCTGCCCTGGATAGTTATGATGAATTTCATTAGCAAACTCACCTCCATAGCTGGTTGATCCACGAGGATTGGTGTACAATACCACATAGCCTGCTGCCGCATACATTTGCACCTCAGTAGAAAAGTAAGGGCCGTATGCAGTAAAAGGCCCACCATGAATTTCCAGCAACAACGGATGCTGTTCAGAAACATCAAAGTCCGGTGGAGTAACCAGCCAACCATACACGTCATGATCCCCGACTGAAGAGCGCCAGCTTATCTCTTCTACTCCACCCAATGTTTTGTGCCCCAGTAGATCTTCGTTTAAAGCCGTGAGTTTTGCTGATTTCCCACGACGCCCTATGGCCACATCCGCCGGCCGTAATGCGTCACCAGAGGTGTATGCGTATGCACCATTGTCAGCAACAGAGTATCCGCCGCTCATGTAAGGGCGGCTAATATCCACTCCTCCTACATCACTATGCAGGGGCTGAACATTTCCCTCCATACCCAAAGACCCAAGATTACGCTTGCCAAAATCATCATAGGAAATCAGCAGCTTACTATTATTAGTTCCCATCCAATCTACGCCGTTAACAGACCGGTCCAGGGATGAGGTAATGACATTGATCTCCCCTTCTTCCATATCCAAAACGCTTACTTCCACATTTTGGTACCCCAGGAACCGATCTTCATAGCCTAGGAAAGCGATGCGATTACCGTCGGGCGAAAAAGCAGGCGCATAGTCTGGCCCATCTCTGGTTGTAAGCTGATTCATTTCAGCAGATTTTACATTAACCGACCACAGGTCACTGTTCTGACCACGATAGCGCCAGTCTTCATTGCGATTTGCCGACAACACAATCAGATCGTTGTCAGGGGACCAGGTCAGACCCCCATCATGATCAAAATCACCGCTGGTAATTTGCCGTGGAGTTCCACCATCAGACGGAATAACAAAGACATGGGTATAACCCGGATCCAGATAGCCGTGACCATCGAAACGATAGCTTAGTTCGTCGATGACCGTTACCCCTGGCGCCCACTGCGCACCTTCTGGTTTTGCGGGTGGCGTGGCCAGTGACTCTGTCTCTGCATCAACCAACATTGTGAACGCAATCTGCTGCCCATCGTTTGACCAGGTGATCCTGCCCGGCGCATGGTTGAGATTGCTTAACAGTGCCGTTTGCCCTGTGTCCATCCAGCGCACATAGAGTTCAGGACCTCTTCCCTCGGCGGCGGATACATAGGCCAGGCGAGTACCATCAGGTGACCAGCGAGGACTGAAATAGGAATCAGCACCTGACAGCAAGGGCCTGTGTTCACCGCCGTCTTCATCTACAATCCAAAGATTGGATCGGGCACGATCCGACATAATGTCATTCGATCGTCGCACATAGACAACCTGCGATCCGTCAGGAGAAATCTGAGGGTCGGTTGCGACTTCCAGTTCGAAGACATCAGTATTCAAGAAGAAACCAGAATCACTTTCGGCAGCGAATGCTGCGAGCGATGTGAATAGAGCGAGGATTCCGAGCTTGTTCATGATAAGACCTCGTGAAATTCTGAGCGATGAACGCAGTTTAGAATAACAGGTTGTAGTAAGCACCCTGTAAGAGTTTTACTTTTCAGGCAATGGAACAGGAAAAAAACCCAACTGGGCCTTTTACCGAATACTAAGGAACCTCTGATTAATTACCTACTAATTACCTACGTTGTTATTGCTGTGTTAAAAATCCGCTCAAAATGCGCATTTATGGCCTATAAACTGCGCTTTTTCGCTGATTTTTGCCTTGCACCAACTGTCTCGCAAACATTAATCAGAGGCTCCCTAACCGATTACAATTTTAGTCGTCGTCAGAATCGAGCTCTGCCTGCAGTTCCAGTCGACGGGCACCCGCCAGCATACCTGGCATTGCATGGTTACCTTCATGGCAGGCATACTCATACATTTCACCTTCCATTGTGTGGTAACTCAGCTCAGCAGTCCATGGCTGCAGATACAAATTGGCGTCATCGACAGTGAAGGTGTAAACGATTTCGGTATCAGAGTAACGAGAGAATGTCTCCGTGATTATACCATCAGCAGTAACAGGCACAGCGCTCTCTGCCATCTGCTTTGGATTAATGTTGGTAGTCTCAACCACCAGCTTGCCATCCTGGTACCAACCAACCGAATCACCCAGCCATTGTTTCAACACGTCGGGGCGATGATTAGCGCGTGCTTCCTCAGCCGATTCAAACAGGGGAATGATGCGTACATCATGTGCCATCTCTACCGCAATCATCACATAGTCATCGGTTTGCACAAATTCGTAAGTACTGTTGTAAAGTGTACCCATCATGCCAGGGCCTGCTGTATTGCCAAAACCTAGCAGGCAACGCTCAGCCAACGGAAATGCTTCCGGGCCATCGTCTTCGCCAACACCCGTCAGATAGCGTGTACCATAACTCTTAACTTCCCAATCTGGCTGTGGCTGTTCCTTCCCAGGAATACGGCCATCAGGCGGATCGATTATGTAGGAGGTACGCAGCTCACCCTTAACATAAGCCAGAGTTGAGCCTGGATCCGTCCAAAATAGGTTGTAGCCACGAAGACCGAAATCCTGAGCCCCTTCGGGTGGTGCTCCGGTCTCAGGGTCGATGGCCGGGCCGTTTTCAATGTTCTCTGCAGAGATACCAGCCAACCCCATTCCAGCAACCATTTGTGCGGCAGCTTCTGCTGATACTACCAGCTCATCCACTCCGCGAGGGCGCTGCAGGCCTGTGCGTGAGGCATTGGTCCAGGTTCCAGTGAGTTCGGGACGGTCAGCATCCTGGGCTTGCGCTGATAGCGGCAGTATCGCCAGGCCGAGGCCCAGCAATGTGCAGCTCAAAATCTGTTTGTTCGTCATATTCATTGGCATTTCATACTCCTGTGGTCGCGCCAGGCAGACGTGCGAAGCGCTTTAAATGCGTTCAGAGGGCCCACATTCTGCGGGTTTCCCGCTATTTTCTGTATTTTACCGGGCTGTGCAGTTACTCTCTAGTCGTAATGCCTTAACCGTATAGCAAATCCGTCGATGTGAAAAGGAGCCGAAATGAAGAAAAAAACTCCCCTTGTATCAATTCTTAGTGCAATTCTGTTCTCGACTGGCATATCCGCTTATGCCCAGGGAGAATGGATTACCTTGATTGATGGCACACAGGGCCTGGAAAATTTTAATCGAGTCGGAGACGCCAATTGGACTGCGGAAATGGAATCGATCCGCGCCACTGCAGGCAGCGGCGCTTCCTGGCTGGTCAGCAAAGAAAGCTACAGTAACTTTGAATTACGAGTTGAATTCTGGGCAACTGACGATGCTAATAGCGGTGTATACATGCGCTGCCAGAATCCGGAACGCATTACGGATCGAGATTGCTATGAGGCAAATATCTTCGACCAGCGACCCGAAGCAGCTTATGGTACCGGCGGTATCGTGCACATTGCGCCAGTATCAGAACCACTACCTAAAGCTGGCGATCGCTGGAATATCTACAGGATTATTCTGGATGGCAATCATTTAATCGTTGAGTTAAACAATCGACGTACGGTTGATGTGAAAGATGACAAGCTGGCCAGTGGGCCATTCGCCTTACAGTGGGCCCGAGGCGAGTTAAGATTTAGAAAAGTTCAGATTAGAGAACTATAGAACTTTGACGCTTTGAAACCAGGGAGCCTCTGATTAATGTTTGCGAGGCAGTTAGTGCGAGGCAACAATCAGCGAAAAAGCGCAGTTTATAGGTCATAAATGCGCATTTTGAGCGGATTTTTAACGCAGCAATAACAACGCAGGTAATTAGTAGGTAATTAGTAGGTAATTAGTAGGTAATTAGTAGGTAATTAATCAGAGGTTCCCTGGTTACCAGATGGCCTCGTGCCATCTGGCACTGGTGGCTTGACCAGGCCATTATCCGTCATTGCAATGCCGACAGCGATTTGTTCAACATAGGTCGAGTCTCGCATAGGTAGAAAGCTGTCCCGGCCCGCGAGTATGAGCGCTAACAGTTCTATCCAGGTTATAGAACCCTGAAAGTTTATTGGCATGCGTATATTTATCCCCGGCTTATCGTGCACGCATCGCAACGCGCCGATAAGGCCGATACACTGGTTCCCAAAAGTTGTGTTCGATATGCCTTTTCAATTCTTCTTCGCTGGTTTCTAATGCGAAACCTTCTCGCTGAGCGACCCGACCAACCTCAAATGCAATTCGTCTACTGATTTCAGTAAGAGAAGTGAGTGGTGGCAGGATGCCGACCGTCGGATCATCAGATTCTGGAGCCATCTCTGCAAGGGTAGTGCTGGCAACCATCAGCATCTCATCAGTAATTCGCGATGCCTTACAGGAAATTACGCCAAGGCCTATGCCAGGAAAAATATAACTGTTGTTACATTGTGAAATTTCAAAACTATGCCCATCGTAGTCAACACTGTCAAAAGGGCTTCCTGTTGCCACTACAGCATTTCCTTCAGTCCATCTAACGACATCTTCTGGATGCGCCTCTACCTGGCACGATGGGTTGCTCAAGGGAAAGATGATTGGCTTATTGCAATTGGCATAGAAAGTCTTAACTACTTCCTCGGTAAACAATCCCGGAACCCCCGATGCACCAATAAGCACAGTAGCCTTGGCATTACTCACAACATCCAGCAAACTGGGGTTGCCACTTCCACTTTGAACACTCCAATCCTGGATTGCCGTAGCCTTTTGTACCAGGCGTTGTTGAAATTCCATCAAGTCGGCATCGCCTTCAACCAGCAGACCACCTTTGTCCACCATGAAAACTTGTGATCTGGCCTGGGTTTCACCCAGACCTTGCTGAACCATGGCATTCACGATGAGTTCTGCTATGCCACTACCAGCAGAACCAGCACCAACGAATACCAGTTTCTGATCTTTAAGCGCTTCACCTCTTTTCTTACATGCTGCCAGCAAAGAGCCTAAAGTGATAGCTGCCGTGCCCTGGATATCATCATTAAAACAACAAACGCGATTGCGATGGCGTTGCAATAGCGGCATCGCATTTGGCTGGGCGAAATCCTCGAATTGAATCATCACGCCCGGCCAGCGAGACTGAAGCGCGTCGATAAACTGATCAACGAAAGCATTGTACTCAGCTTGTCCTATTCTAGGATGCTGGCTGCCCATATACATCGAATCCTTCAGCGCCTTCTCGTTATTGGTGCCAACATCCAGTGCAACCGGCAAGGTATAAGCAGGAGAAATGCCACCACAGGCGGTATACAAGGACAGTTTTCCGATGGCGATACCCATGCCACCGATACCCTGATCCCCCAAACCCAAAACGCGCTCTCCATCAGTGACCACAACAACTTTGACCTTATCCTTTGTCACACTGCGCAGAATGTCATCCATGTAATCACGCTCTTCATAGGACACAAAGATGCCACGGGCGCTTCTGTAAATATCAGAAAAATGCTCACAAGCAGCGCCGACCGTCGGCGTGTAGATGATAGGAAGCATCTCGACCAGGTGATCTGAGAGTAGTCGATAGAACAGGGTTTCGTTATTGTCTTGCACCACACGCAGATAAATGTGCTTGTTTATGGGTTCAGCGAAGCTGCAGTACTGCTGATAACAGCGCTCGACCTGCTCATCAATGGATTCATAAACAGGCGGAAGCAGACCTGTTAGATTGAAATTGAGCCGCTCCTCCTGGGAAAACGCCGAACCTTTGTTCAATAGCGGAGTTTCCAGCAGCGAGGGTCCGGCGTATGAGATATAAATGGGTTTTAGTTCAGACATGACAAATGCTTTGCTCTTTACCAATAGTGAACTAATCCTGTAACTGTGAACGGCTATTTTAGCCCAAAACTTAAGCGGACGACTAAGATTGTTCCTGCGACGGTTTGGCGTAGTGGAAATAGAATTCGACGCCGCTAAACAAAAATAAAGCATCGCCCAGGAGTTCTGTGCTCTCCTCCACTGCATTCTTGATATTTCTATGATAGCCCTCGTCCATGATTGCCATCCACAATTCTTCATTGCCAATCAAGCGCGAGAAAATGAATGTAGTGAGGAAGCCTGCGATAAACAAACCGAAACTGTAGGTCTTTATATGGCTCGTTATCTGTGATTGCAGTAAAGACCAGTGTTTTCTGGCTTGATACGCCATCACCAGGACTACGACGGTCACCAGAACCTGCCAGGTGCCAGTAGCAATGTTTTGCTCCAACAGTGCATCCAACTCTCGGATAAATGCCAGCATGAAGAAACCTGCAAACAAAGCAGCGAGAATGGAAACTTGTTGCAGACGCATCGACAGAGTGCACAGGCCAATTGCTAACAGAAGAAATATGGCCTCTTGAGCGCGCTCGGTCCAGGAGTCTTCGAAAAACTTGTCAGCGCCTGCATTGGCATCACTGATAATGACCAACATCAATGCCACCAGAAATACTGCATATAAAAAAATTCTGATTAATTTGCCCCGATGTTCATACAACATAATGGAACTCTGATCATTTCGGCGCTACTACAGCAAACCACAAACTGTGAATCAAAAATACGGCTTGGAATCAGGCCATGCAATTTCGAATATAAATCGGCGACCCCCGTAGTTCGACCGGCCTATCCTGCAAAGTATTCCCTAGCGAATCTTCAATCCTATCCCCTGCAATCTCCTCCGGAAAAGGGCCAGGCGCACCGTGTTGCCAGCAAAGCCAGAACAATTCGCCGCCCCCTCGGCAGAACTGGATAAGATAGCGCCCTTCATTGACTTTTGAGTTACCGGGGATTACAGCGCTGATAGCCTCGGCATCATTTACAATGTTGATGAAATGCTGCAGTGCACGATAGGCAGGACGCTCTCTTAACTCGCCAGCTTCTATATCAACCAGGCCATAACCTTTGGCAACCAAGCGCCACCAATACACCTGACTCACTAAGCCAGAGCCCAAGGCAAGTGCCAGGTAACGGATAGTAAAATCGGCACAGGTCTCTTCAGTTTCACCACTATCATGCAAACTGTCGGGTGGCGCATCCCGATAAGCAAAAGGTGCTGTTACTGGTGAATGCATGGCGGTGCCAGCGACCGGCCAATTGACTTCCGACACGATTACCTCTGAGTTATTTATCACATTTCTTGCAGCGATAGATTTCGCAAGTGCAAATTTTTCCAAGGCACTGAATCCATTTTGGAGATTCTCCGGCGCGCCGCGCCGATCGACATAAAGGTGATGAGACAAAGCTGCGAGGGAGACAGCATCAGGCCAATCTTTCAATGCGGAAAGCAGAAACGGATACTCAAAATCGATGGTAGCTGGTCCAATAATTTTTAACGCCGGATAGTTCCTGACAATACTGAGCAAAGGCTGGTAGAACAGCCGCAATTCTTCAAAACTCCAAATTCCCCATTTCACTCTATTGATAGCGTGGCCATACTCGATTGCGACTATAAAAGGGGCGAGCTGGCTCAGTATCCGATTCACAAAAGTTTGCCAGCTAACCGGCTCCAGGATTGCCCGACGGTCTTGCACTAATGCCAGGGTCACTTTATGCCCTAGACCATGGAGTCGTTTGACCAGTTCGATCTGGAAATCGGTATTTTCAGCCGTCTCATGATGATAACAACGCACCAAAACCGGAATCTTACCCAGAGCATTAAGAAGCCTTATCTCTTTCTCTATGGTCTCCGCTGTTGGCTCCAAAGCAATACCAACACGACCGTTCATGGCAACCGGCTCACTGAACGCTGCCGTTTTGGTTTTTCGATACTCCCGCCAGATTGGTAAAACGGCTAACAATGTGTCTTTCAATAGTCGCCAGGACCGACCAGAAGGGTATTCTCTGACTCGCTCGCGCCGATCCAGGGGGCTCAGAGCCTGATCCGAAGTGTCGTCCCAAATCCACAGATCTCTGGGAGCCGGCATAAAATCAATACTTGCCCGCTGCTCGGATTCTCTGGCAATGCGCGCCTCTCTGAACGGGTGCCGTAGTTTGCGGGTTCGAGCGCGCCATGCGAAGCGCCTTGCATGGCGCTCATAGCCAGCCTGTAATTCCTGGGGCACTGGTGCACCCCAGTACATGTCCAAAAACATCGCCATTAAATTAGAAGGAATAGAGAGCCGACTCAGATCTGCCCCCCGTTGCGTCAAGGACAACTCTAAATGGATGCGACCTCTGTTGAGATCGATAACGCATGCGTTCTTCCAGGTGCGACTCGATTCTTTGCTTAACAAAATATTTTGATTACCAAGATCGTTATGAATAAAACCGGAGTCATGCATTTGACGGCAGAGCACAGCAACCTGTTCCAACAAGAGCATTAGATCTGAGGCTGTTGGCTGATGATGAAGCAAAAACAGCATAGCCTCATGGAACGACCAGCATTCCTGCTTGAAAATCGTGAGGTAATAGCTTTCTAAAATTCGGCCATCACCAACCCTTTGCCCAAAGGCAATGGGAACTGGCGTACCGACCTCGTGCCGTAACAAATGTGAAGCAGCGATAAAAGAACGCTGCGCCTTGCTATGCTGGCCGCCAAGATCGAGCCGGTCTTTCCACCACGACTGTGCAGCAAAGGATTTAACAAGTATAGATTGCTCTTGTTCATTCAGGCTCTCAACAATTCGAATAGTCTGATTGCGTCCACCTGCAATCAGTTCAGCATCATTACACTGCAAAGATTGATGAAGGCCCGGGATGATGCGCTTCACATCATATTCGCTGAAATCAGCATTGAGCTGTCCCTGGAAACTCTCGATCTCGAAAGGCTTTGATTGAGAAGAGAGGTGTTTGTTGGTGGAATCTGGCACGAAAAATACAGACGATTAACAGCGAAGCATGGTTAAGCAATTATGTCGGCAGGCAGTGCTGGATGAATAATTGCCGCGACTGTTAAGCCACCCGCCACATAAGTACAAAGCCAAACCCGGCACAGATGACAATTGGCGTAAGCACCGCCATCAACGGGCTCAAGCCATATATTAAACTGATAGGCTCCATCATCCGCTGCACTGTAGTGAAAGCGATACCTGCAGCCATAGCGATAAATACCCGGTAACCCGTCGTGGCTTCGCGCAAGGGACCGAATACGAAAGACACAGCCAGCACCACCAGCACCAGAGTAGATAAAGGTTGCAGAAGCTTTTTCCAGAATGCGAGGAAATAAACTGAACTGTCTAAACCTTCTGACTGGAAGAATTGTGCGAAACGGTAGAGACCTGATATCGATTGCCGGTCAGGTTCTACCAGAAGCACGCTGAGCAACTCCGGGGACAAATCAGCCACCCACTCTTCCTGCAAATACTCGCCGGTGCTAACGCGAACTCCATCGAACACACTCAGTTCCACATTTCGCATGCGCCAAAAAGGCTCTTCGGTATCGGCGATATATTCAGCCGACTCTGCGAAACTTGCTGATACTAACTGTCTATCTTCACTAACAGTGTAACGACTTACACCATAGAGCATGGCACCACCTGGAGCGATAGCATTGATATGAATGAAGTCATTGCCTATTTTTCGCCAGGTGCCACTCTCAGAATTGACCGAGCTGGTACCACTCATTTGTATGGCTTTATTACTGTTTGCTACCTGCTCTAACGGTGGCGCGATGTATTCACCAATAATGACACTCAGCAGCATCACCAATAATGCCGGTTTAAGTACAGCAGAAACGATACGCCATTTATGCACACCCGCGGACTGCATGACGACCAATTCATTGTTAGAAGCAAGTATTCCCAAACCGAAAACAGTGCCGCCCAAGGCTGCGAATGGGAACAGTTCATAAATAGCTGTCGGTGTGGTCATTGCCACAAACAACAATGCGTTGCCTACGGTGTAATACCCTCCTGACTCTCCCAACTCATCGATCAAGGAAAAAATGAGATCGAGGGAAACGATCACACCAAGTACCACTGCAATTGAAAGCAGCACCGCAACTCGCATGTGTCTATCTAACAGCTTCATGCTAATAGCTTCATGCAGTTTTCCAGCGACTGATCAGATGTTGCACCCTGGTACTGTAGGCTGCGATGCCCACAGCCAGGAAAATACAATGAACCCACCACAGCCCAAGGCCTGGGCTCATTTTCCCTTCAGCGATCAAATCCCGACAAAATTCCAGACATACAAAATAGAATGCGTAGATCAGCGCTGCCGGAAACAATTTACTGTAACGCCCCTGCCTGGGATTCACACGACTCATTGGCACAGCAATCAGACTTATGATTGGAATCAAAATCAAAGTTGACAGTCGCCACTGTAATTCCGCTTTTTGGGCAATATCATCAGAGCCAAACAAACTGCCGGTTGGCAAGGTACTCTCCTCCAACACCGGATCGAACTCTTCTGGTGATGGCAACAGAATTGATTGAACATCAAATTGTCCGATGGTGAAGGCACCCGACCCTGGCGATCCATCATATTGCAGCACGTTATCCAGGCGCATGAACCGGGCGCCAGTTCCTGCATCAATTTCGGGGCGGGCGGTGTCTGCCAATAGAATACGCGGAGGCTCTCCAGCCGTTTGCCCGGCAGGAGAAAGCGCGACAAATACGTTATGCAGCTCGCGCCCTTCTGCAGCAGCATCTCTTATGCGATCAGCATAGGTGGTCCGCTCTCCTCCACCAAATGTTTGAAACTGTCCGGCAACGATCAGATCTATTTCCGTCAACTCACTCTGAGTGTGTTTTAGCTCCTCACCTCTGCGCAACCCCAGCGGCGCCAAATACAAGCTTATTGAAGCTACCAATACCATCACCAGAATAGTGGCACCTAAAGTGTTAGCAAACAGACGCTTTTGGCTGACACCAGCCCCCATAAGAATGACCATTTCATTGTCAGCATACATCCTTCCGTAAGCGAGAATGATTGCCAGGAACAAGGCTAACGGAAGAATGACCAGCAAAAATTCCGGAATACGATACATCATCAGAAGAAGAAGGATATCCGGCGCTTTTTCTCCGGCGACGGCATCACCCAGATACTGAATAAAGCGACCAGTAAGTACCATGGTAAGTAAAACTGCTGTAACAACAGCGACAATCTGTAGCACCTGTCTGCTTAAATAGCGAAAGATAATCAAGCGGTAGTGGCTCCTTTGATCAGGTTGTATTGCTGGACCCTAGGCTCCGAGCTCAACACTCAGTGCTTCATCATTGCCCTCGAAGGTTACACTGACGATTTCACCTTCACACTCAACGTTGACCAGGTTGGCTTGATCTGGCCATACATCTCTGAGCGCCAGATTGACTATTGTCATCGCGGTTACGCCATCTATTTGTGGAATCTCCTGATAGACCCACAGAAACTGGCCATCAATTTCCTCGCCAACATAGTGAAGATCAAGTGATTCAGAACTGCCATCTGAAAAAATGACATCGATAGCGAATCGATTCATCACATAACTGCTAAACAATTGTCGCGACTCTTGAGATTCAACTAATGTCTGGCGTTGGCCAAAAATTAAAGTCGCAGCATGTTCGGCGTCGTGCACGAAAAAGCGGTGTATGACTTCGATGTTGCCAGAGTTGGGGTTGAAAAGAATGCGGGTTACTGCAGCTTTCTGTTGGTGGGCATAACTTGTTGGCAGAGACGCAGCTAACAACAGGATCAGCAGGCTGGAAATCCAGCCTGCCGCTGTCTGACTGACAGATTTAGTTTTCAGTCTCCGATTCATCGTCTTCATAGGTATCAAGCTCAGCTTTACTATCTTGCATGATATCTCTGCTGATCAGGCTTTCGCTACCTTGAGATTTAAAGGACTCAATGCGAGAAGGGATAATGCGCCTTGGATAGTAGTTATTCTCTATATTGACGTCGGCTGTTTCCTGCAAAGGATCAACAATAACGCTGGCAATGTCTTTTTCCGTCACCACCAATTTCTTCACAGCGTGGGGTGAACGACGCCAGATTTCAGCCGGGATGCGCATCTCTTCGCTGGTACCGTCTACAAAGTCGATTTGCAAAATGATTGGCATCACCAAACCCCCTTCATTAGAGAACTCCAGCAGGTAATAGTTCAAATCTTCATCGATGGCACGATCCAGGACTGCACGCTCCCAATCCTCCAGGCCTGCAAGGAAACTGTTATAACGATTACGCTCTACATTGGTAACCGTAAACTGATCGTTTTCGTCATAGAAGTCTCTGATATCGGTATTGCGCTCAACCCAGGTTTGCAAACCTTCCTGGCGGTTGCGCTCAATATACAGAGAGGGTGGCAAGGATTTTTCGAACTCTCGCTGACGCGCATAGTCGATGTCGGGATTTTCCGTATCCATCTGCATCTCGTATACACGATTAAGTGCGATGTCCACATGATCAGTGGTATACCACCAGCCACGCCAGAACCAGTCCAGGTCGATACCTGATGCTTCTTCCATAGTACGGAAGAAGTCTGCAGGCGTTGGACGTTTGAAAGCCCACAGTCTGGAATATTCCTTGAACGCAAAATCAAACAATTCTCGACCCATAATGGTCTCACGCAAAATATTGATTGCCGTAGCAGGTTTCGAGTAGGCGTTGGGCCCTAAACGCAGCACGCTATCGGATTGGGTCATTACCGGCACCTGGTTCTGCGATTCCATATAAGACGTGATATAGCGTGGTTCAACGCCCCATGGTATGTCTGCATCCCACTCACGCCCGGCAACTGAATCAAGATAGCTGTTTATGCCCTCATCCATCCAGGTCCATTGCCGCTCATCGGAATTCACAATCATTGGAAAATAGAAGTGTCCGATCTCATGAATCACTACACCAATCATGAAGCGCTTGACAGCCAGGGTATAAGTCCGTTCACCATCGTCCTGCAATTCAGTTCGCGGACCATTGAAAGTGATCATGGGATATTCCATGCCACCAACGAATCCTACGTTGACGGATTGCGCTGTTGGGTAGGGATAATCGAAAGAGAATCGACTATAGACTTCCAACGTATGAACTACCACTTCAGTAGAATAGTCTTCCCATAGAGTCCCGCCTTCCTTAGGGTAGAACGACATAGCCATGACCAGCTCCTGATCTGCGCCGGGCTGTCTGTGCCCTTTCGCATCCCAAATAAACTTACGCGAAGAAGACCAGGCGAAATCGCGCACGTTCTTGGCAGAGAATTGCCATGTTGCGGTTTGATTTGAGCCTTCTCGCTCATTCTCCAGGGCTTCTTCCGCTGTCACGATAAATACGGGTCGCGCAGCATCTTCAGCTTCTTCCAATCGATCCCGCTGCTCGCGAGTCAGGACTTCATTAGCGTTCTGCAACTCGCCTGTTGCTGAAACAATATGATCAGCAGGTACTGTGATTGATACATCATAATCACCGAACTCCAGAGTAAACTCGCCAGAGCCGAGAAACTCCTTATTGGTCCAACCTTCATAGTCTGTATACGCCGCCAGACGGGGAAACCACTGAGACATGGCAAAAATGTAGTTGCCACCGTCACGTTCATCATCCGGGAAATGCTCATAACCACCCCTTGGCGAAAGAATGTCGCCATTGACGATGCTGTAGGCAAAATCAATGCGCAGCTCTACTTCATCTCCGGTTTGTAGAGGCTCAGCAAGATCGACCCGCATTAACGTGCCTACAACAGTATGTTGCAGGGCGTTTTCCCGATTGTCAGTTACAGCATTGATCTGATAGCCCAGGTTGGAATCGTCGTAATATTGCAGTGCTCGTAACTGGCCAAGGCTTATGCGAGCTGGATCATTGTCATCAGCATCGGGGCTGGCACCGTTAAACGTGCCACTCATCACAGCCATTGAATCAGAGCGAAATCGATTTTGATCTAATTGAAACCATAAGTATATGAGTGTGTCTGGAGAATTATTGCGGTAAGTGATGAGCTCAGTGGCAGTGATGTGCTGGTTGTCCTCATCCAGCGTTACATCGATAGTGTAATCCACCTCCTGTTGCCAGTATTCATGACCCGGAGCACCAGCCGCATTTCGGTACACATTGGGGGTAGGCAACACTTCATCAAGCTGACGAAATTTATCTTCAAAATTACCTTTTGTTTGTTGAATACCCTGGGCTACAGCACCTGAACAGGCAACCAATAACATGCTCGCTGCAAGCCTCAATACTATTCTCGTATACACTCTACACTCCTAATTCCCTGATGATTGGAACCAATAACCGAAAACTGCATGATGATACCCTGTTTTGGCCATATGAGACGAACCCCATACAGGTCCAGATTTTATTCGCTTTGGCGATACTGCATAACCAAAACTGCAGAAAAGGCCAAACAGAGAAACCTGTGCTATTCAAGCTGGTCATGCTGGCAATACTCGTTGTGATCCTCCGCCTGCTCATACACTCCTGTGGAAGCTGATTGCCACCTTCAAAAGTGCCTCGGGCGCGCCAAAACTGCCACATTGCGCCTGGCATGACTATCTGCTGCGCATCGCCGCCCTCGGCTGGTTGCTGATGGCGTTTACGGTGAGGGAGGCCTGCCACATACATTGAACCCTCAGGACCAGCTCCATTCATGCTCCTTCCATGCCCCTTCCATGATTCTTCCCTGATTTATAGGTTTGTGTCTGTATGGCTTGCCTGCGGAATTCGCCCATAAACTACTCATCATTTCATCATTGTACGTGTCATCATTGTGCGTGGAGAAAATCCGTTAACTAAGGATCAAGTAATTAATTGATCAAGAAAAGTGCCTTGCAGCCTCATCACAACCCGATACCTGCTCAAGCGCTAAATGCTGGCAGTCATTAAACTTCGCGAAGCGTTGCAACTCAGAGAGAAAAGCTCGGTAAAAAGATTCTTTACTGCCCACCGGCTTTTCAATATGCAGGTGCAATAATCTGAATACCCCTTCCTGACGATCGGCTTTTGCATCCAATCGCCCAACTAATTTGTTGCGATACAGCAGCGGCAAACAAAAATAACCATATTGCCTGTTTTCCTTTTTAACATAGCACTCGACTTGATAATCGAAATCGAACAGGTTCTGTGTGCGTTCCCTTTGAATCACTGCATTGTCAAAGGGCGACAGAATCCGAAATCCACTGGGCGGCAACTTATTGCCCAAAAATTCTAAGGTCTCAGGCAACATGCAGTAAGTCTGGCCTTGGCATTCCACTTTTACCAGGTCGCCATTTTCCTCTAATTCAAACAAGGTCTGTCGCATTAATGGTCCTAAGCCTTTTCGTAAATAGGCCATTTCTTTTGCCTGACCAATGGCATTTGCCTTCAGATAGCGCACTATCAAGTGCTTGCAAAACTCTTCCCTGCCGGGCTCTGTAGTATCTACCGAGGCAGGCAACACTCGTTCCCGCAGATCGTAGACTTTATGAAAATTCATGCGGTGAGAAATCATCAACTCACCTTCCATGAACAATTGCTCCAGTGCTATTTTTGAGGGCGCCCGCGCCCACATAGCCCTGGACTCTGGCTTGTCTTCAAAATCCTTTGCCATTAACGGCCCTTCTTCACGAATGCGCTTCAGGACATGATCCGTTTGCTTTTTGTTTTTTGGATACCAGTGTATATCTCCTGCCGCGATGCGATTCATCATTGGTAATGAGTACCTGTAATCACTCATTGGCAAAAAAGCCAAGGCGTGGGCCCAATGCTCAAAAAGCCGACCTTGCCGTTGCAGTTTATCAATGTGATTTAAGCGATATCCCTGCAAGCGATTCCACAGGGTATGGTGATGAGCGCGAGCAACAACGTGCAGTGTGTCGATCTGCACATAGCCTAAATTGCTTATTGCCCTGGCTGTTGCCTCGAGTCCGGTGCCGAATCGATTTCGGCTATTTAGATGCTGCGCATGTAGCACCAGTCGGCGTATTTTCTTTATCGGAAACCGTAATCTTTCCATTGCCCTTTGGTTTGAGAATCTTCATATCTTCAGGACATTGACACAGGAAAGCCCGGGCGACAATAGCTGATTAGTTACGGTCAGGGCAATCGACTGAATGGATTTTCGTCCACACTTCCAGCACAAAAAGTGAACAAGTGACACTCCCTCGTCGATCTGGGTTCGAAAATTATCAACTTCTGCCCATCTTCGACGCGACAAAGGCGTTCACTCGATTGCCCTGAGCGATTGCCCTGAGTGATGGCTTTTTGCCTGGACAAAAAAGAAAAAATGGTGCCACTCCTGATTAACCCCGCACGAGCAATACTATTTCAAAGACCAGATTAAAGACCGCTAGGGTTGGTAGCCGTACCTCAACTCGTATTAAATACTTACGCTGGGATTTATAGATGAGGCACTAGAGGCACTAATAGATGAGCCACTAAAAGTCACATCGAATGTTTGTAATGATTCACTGCTGTTCGCTACCGTAATCACAATATTACTAATCTCCGACGCTACATCTTTGGGGCTCGAAATTATTCCCTGATTAACTTCTTCGGTATTCCCTGAGTCTGGAGCTGGGATATCAGTTACAACCAGGCCCTGTAAAGCCACTGAATTCGCGATACCAAGAGTAGTAGTCACTACATTTCCTGAGACAGTCAAATCCCACAGATCAGAGTTGAAGCCACCAGAGTCACCTCCGGCTGGCACCCTAAGGGCCATAATTACTGAGCTGATTGATCCCGCATCTACGCTTGCATCCCCAAATGCCCCTCCAGGCAGAGAGACATTTTCACCCAGAAAAGTCAGTTAGATTCCGGCTTGAGTGTAAAAACGCCATACACAGTTCTGAAAGAATAAGGTGGCTGCGCCACCCCAGGGAAATACTCCGGCACTTTTTGTTCAGCTTGTTCAGCCAGGTCAAAGACAGTGTTCATGACATCAATCACAGATGCCAGGCCCACACCTTCACAGGTAGTGACATCACTGGTTTTAGCACCAGTCAGTTGACCAAGGAAAAAATTGCTGGAAGTCGCAACGTTTACTTCATTAACCATGTATCGAAGACTGGATAATGAGTAGTTAAATCCTTCCGCACAGCTTCAGCAGGTTCCCATTAAAAAGCACAGGGTTTGTTAGAGTAAGCTCGTTTACGCAAAGCCTGCCGTCAGAATTCACCACTGCTGTTACTGACGCACCATTTGAAAACGGGCCACCTGTAACGATTTCAGAGTATGTGGGTATGTGAGTTCGCAGGTGCCGACAAGTGAAGACGGTACTGTTGCGGGGGCTTCAGTGTAAGCGAATAGATTCGACCCCAAAAACAACCAATTAAGAATAGTATACGGGACAATACTGCCGTGTTTCTCATGAGACACCACTCCTTCATGCAGAATTATCGCCAACTAAGAATCCCGATCGTCAGCTCAGGAATCTACCGAGTCCTGATCTTATGAATGAATTGGAATTTGCAGTATCACCCGCAAGGGGGTGCTTGAGATCTGAGCGTCGATGAGTCCCAGGGAGCCTCTGATTAATGTTTGCGAGGCAGTTAGTGCAAGGCAAAAATCAGCCAAAAAGCACAGTTTACAGGACATAAATGCGCATCTTGAGCTGATTTTTAACGCAGCAATAACAACGCAGGTGATTAATCAGAGGTTCCCCAGGCCAACGTGCAGCACAGCCCTGCATCCAGCATATAGCACATCCTGATAGCTGCACCGCGTCTATCTGCGCCTATCTACCAGCTACCAGTGCCGGTCCGAGGGAGCACCCTGAAAGCCTCCCTCAAACCAGACCAACACCAGTCCAGACCTGTCACCTAGAAAAACACCACATCTTGAGAAAAACACCACATCCATTCGACCCAGGTCCTCTGGATTCACCCCAACCACCAGCAGCGTATGCTCATCACTCAGCGTCAACAATGTCCCACCCTCAACCGCAGTCCCCTCAAGACCTCGATCAACAGGCTCCAATCCCAAAAATACCAGCGAATCCTCCAACAGATTGAAATCCACTATCCGCTCATTACCCACAGCCCCCACATCAACCACAAACATATCCTCACCAGCACCCCCTTGCAGCACATTGTCTCCATCGCCTCCCACCAGTATGTCACTGCCCGCACCGCCACGAATAACATCCGCACCGCCTTCTCCAAACAGCAGATCATCCCCTGACTCACCAAGCAACAGATCACCCGCCGCACCACCATACACCACATCATGACCACTGCCACCAATCACCAGATCACCGGACAGCCCGCCTGACAACACGTCATTGCCGCCTCCCCCGTACAACACATCATGTCCAGCACTGCCCACCAGCACCTCATGATCAGCATCGCCCTGCTGATACCCAATCGTAATCCCCGCCAAACTGCTCAACCCTTCAAGCACCACCGACGTATCAACAACCTCAAGCACCAGATTGCCATCCTCATCCACACGCTCATTCACCTCAGCAGCATCCTGCAGCGGACTCTCCAGCCGATAGTCAATGCTGATCTCATCAATCGCACTGACCCCTTCCAGTGTTGCCCGGGTCTCGCCAACCTCTATCACCAGGTGACCTGACTCATCATTCCCAGTCGTCAGCCCCTCTGCATCTCCTGCCAGTACCGACAACCGATCCTCTGACGGATTGAAATCCGTCACACGCGTCTCTGCGCGATCCCCAAAAAACACAAACACATCACTGCCTGCTCCACCCGTCAGCACATTACTGCCCGACAGACCGTTCAGCACATCAGCCCCTTCTCCACCACTGAGCGTGTCATCTCCAACACCCCCATAAAGCACATCAGCACCCCCATCACCCGACAGCATCGTGTTACCAGCACCACCAAACAGCCGGTCCGTGTCATCGCCTCCACGCAATACGTCGTTACCAGGACCCCCCAGCAACTCATCCACACCCGCACCGCCCTCAAGCGTGTCATCGCCCTCATCACCCGACAGTGCATCTCTGCCTGAACCACCATCCAGCACGTCGTTGCCCAGACCACCCAACAGTAAATCAGCACCGCCTGCACCATTGAGACGGTCATCACCTGATCCTCCGGACAGCCCGTTCGCTTCCGCATTGCCGCTCAGCGTGTCGTCAAATGCCGAACCGGTCAGATCCTCGATTGCAACCAGTGTGTCACCTGCAGCATCGCCTCCTGAGGCTGTGCCAGACCCAAGATCAATCATCACTCCAGCCCCGGAATCCCGGTACAGGGCATTGTCTCTGCCAGCACCTCCAAACAGACGGTCACCCCCCGCACCACCAGTGAGCTGATCGTTCCCTGCCGACCCTCTCAGAAAGTCCTCGCCTGTTGAACCGGTCAGGACATCACTGCCAACTGTACCGGCACTGGTGCTCGGGCCTGTAACAGGCGGCGCAGGCGGGATGGTGGTATCCGTACCATCAGTGCTATCAATACCATCAGTGCCGCTGCCACCTGTCCCTGTATTGTCGACAGGATCAGAATCACTGTCTGTGCCACTGGCCTCCTCATCACCATCGGTACCCGCATTGGTGTCGGGAATGACAGGCGGCGGTGTAGGTGGTGTAACAGCACCACTGCCTGTGCCATCAGTATTGGTATTCGGGTCTACAGGTGGTTGTGTTGTGTCCACACCGCCCGCATCTCCGGGTTCAGCACCCCCGCCCTGCTGAGCACCACCATCAACGTTCTGATTGCCTGAGTCCGGAGGAGAAACATCCGCATCCAGTATCGTCACCGTCTCAGCCGTCAGGGCGTCCAGTGACGCCCCTTCAAGCGTCAGGGTCTCTGTCTCTGCCTGGGAGAGCGTTATCTCCAGATTGCCATCTGTCTCGGTCGCCGCAGACCGCACCGCCTCCAGATTGGCAAACAGGCCGTCGGTAAATTCGAGCCGGTCGCTGCCGGTACCAAAGTCGGTGATCGTGTCCGAACCAGCCCCAGGAGCGATGCGGAACACATCATCCCCATCGCCGCCCATGAGCATGTCATCGCCAGCACCGCCATCGATGGTGTCATTGCCACCAAGGCCAGCAAGCGCATTAGCCTCCCCGTTGCCGGTAAGCATGTCACTATGGTTGCTGCCCTCAAGGTTCTCGATACTGCGGAAGTTGTCCCCATCCGCATCCCCTGTCGTGCCTATTCCTACACCGACTCCAAGACTGATCGTCACTCCCTCGCCAGAGTTGCCATAGGAAACTGTATCAACACCGTCGTCGCCATTGAGGATATCAGCACCCGCGCTGCCCCAGAGCGTGTCATCACCAGCACCACCATGGAGGATGTCATTGCCCGAACCGCCGTCAAGAATGTCGTCCCCACCCAGGCCGGAAAGCACGTTGAACCCGTCGTTGCCAGTGAGTGTGTCATCATGTCCGCTGCCCTGAAGATTCTCAATATCAATGAAGCGATCGCCAGACGCATCCCCGCGTGTGCCAGTGCCAGTGGCAAGACTGGCCGCCACACCCTCTGTGGCAGATGAATAGACAGCCGTGTCATTACCGCCCGTACCGCCATCCAGCGTATCAGCGCCCGGACCCCCGTCGAGCCTGTCATTGCCCGCACCGCCATCAAGCACATCATCACCTGCGTCGCCGATGAGGATATCGTTCCCCGCGTCGCCGGTTAACGTGTCTCTGCCTGTGCCGCCATCAAGCGTGTCATTACCATCCCCGCTGCGTAATTCATTTGCAGCCTCGGTGCCAGTAACACTGGCACCGGGGGAAGGTTGCGGCGCAACAGCGCCACCTGGATCGGTGCTGCCAGTACCGGTATCGGTGTTATTGTCACCACCCTGCTGAGCACCACCATCAATGTTCTGATTGCCTGAGTCCGGCCGAGAAACATCACCATCCCCAGGTTCAACACCACCACCCTGCTGAGCACCACCATCAATGTTCTGATTGCCTGAGTCCGGCCGAGAAACATCACCATCCCCAGGTTCAACACCACCACCCTGCTGAGCACCACCATCAATGTTCTGATTGCCTGAGTCCGGCCGAGAAACATCACCATCCCCAGGTTCAACACCACCACCCTGCTGAGCACCACCATCAATGTTCTGATTGCCTGAGTCCGGCCGAGAAACATCACCATCCCCAGGTTCAACACCACCACCCTGCTGAGCACCACCATCAATGTTCTGATTGCCTGAGTCCGGCCGAGAAACATCACCATCCCCAGATTCAACACCACCACCCTGCTGAGCACCACCATCAATGTTCTGATTGCCTGAGTCCGGCCGAGAAACATCACCATCCCCAGATTCAACACCACCACCCTGCTGAGCACCACCACCTTCCGTCACCGTGCCCTTCGACATTGGCATTCTCAACCGCCGCCGTTACATCAGAAGTCACACTCTCGTCTGTGCCATTGTCATCGGTGTAGCTCACCTCAACCCGCACGGTCTGGTCGACATCTGCATCACCCAGCGTATAGGTCTGACCGGTTGCACCAGCAATATCATCAAAACCGCCAGAGCCGTCACCGCGCTGCCACTGGTAGCTGTAACCGGCCGCATCCGCAGGCAGGCCATCCGCATCCCGCAACGCCGATATATCCGCCGTCAGCACCGCACCTTCCGTCACCGTGCCGCTGATCCGCACCGACCCCGTGGGCAGGTCATTGACATTGCCCACTTCACCCGTCGCCATCCGAGGTCACGGTTTCCGCCGTGCCCTGGCCATCGGTGTAGCTCACCGCAACCCGCACGGTCTGGTCGACATCTGCATCGCCCAGCGTATAGGTCTGACCGGTTGCACCGGCAATATCATCAAAACCGCCAGACCCGTCACCGCGCTGCCACTGGTAGGTGTAACCGGCCGCATCCGCAGGCAGGCCATCCGCATCCCGCAACGCCGATATATCCGCCGTCAGCGTCTCGCCCTCGGTCACCGTGCCGCTGATCGTCACCGACGCCGGTGGGCAGGTCATTGACATTGGTCACTTCAGCCGTCGCATCCGAGGTCACGGTTTCCGCCGTGTTGTTGCCATCGGTGTAGCTCACCTGCAACCCGCACGGTCTGGCCGACATCCGCATCGCCCAGCGTGTAGGTGGGGCGGTCGCACCTGAATATCATCAAAACCGCCAGACCCGTCACCGCGCTGCCACTGGTAGCTGTAACCGGCGCATCCGCAGGCAGACCATCCGCATCCCGCAACGCCGATATATCCGCCGTCAGCGTCTCGCCCTCGGTCACCGTGCCGCTGATCGTCACCGACCCGGTGGGCAGGTCATTGACATTGGTCACCGCAACCGTCGCCACCGAGGTCACGGATTCCGCCGTGCCATGGTCATCGGTGTAGCTCACCTGCAACCCGCACGGTCTGGCCGACATCATCATCGCCCAGCGTATAGGTCCGGGCGGTCGCATTGGCGATATTCTCAAAGCCGCCAGACCCGTGTTGCGCTGCCACTGGTAACTCAGGGCACCCAGACCGTCATTGTCGGCCAGCGTGTTCTGCGCTGTCAGCGTCTCGCCCTCAGACACCGTGCCGCTGATCGTCACCGAACCGGTGGGCAGGTCATTGACATTGCCCACTTCACCCGTCGCCGCCGAGGTCACGGATTCCGGCGTGCCATTGTCATCGGTGTAGCGCACCTGAACCTGCACGGTCTGGCCGACATCCGCATCGCCCAGCGTGTAGGTGGATTGGGTGGCATTCGGAATATCATCAAAACCGCCAGACCCGTCGCTGCGCTGCCACTGGTAACTCAGGGCACCCAGACCGTCATTGTCGGCCAGCGTGTTCTGCGCTGTCAGCGTCTCGCCCTCAGACACCGAGCCGCTGATCGTCACCGACCCGGTGGGCAGGTCATTGACATTGGTCACTTCACCCGTCGCCGCCGAGGTCACGGATTCCGGCGTGCCATTGTCATCGGTGTAGCGCACCTGAACCTGCACGGTCTGGCCGACATCCGCATCGCCCAGCGTGTAGGTGGATTGCGGTGGCATTGGCGATATTCATCAAAACCGCCAGACCCGTCGCTGCGCTGCCACTGGTAACTCAGGGCACCCAGACCGTCATTGTCGGCCAGCGTGTTCTGCGCCGTCAGCGTCTCGCCCTCAGACACCGTGCCGCTGATCGTCACCGACCCGGTGGGCAGGTCATTGACATTGGTCACTTCACCCGTCGCCGCCGAGGTCACGGATTCCGGCGTGCCATTGTCATCGGTGTAGCGCACCTGAACCTGCACGGTCTGGCCGACATCCGCATCGCCCAGCGTGTAGGTGGATTGGGTGGCATTCGGAATATCATCAAAACCGCCAGACCCGTCGCTGCGCTGCCACTGGTAACTCAGGGCACCCAGACCGTCATTGTCGGCCAGCGTGTTCTGCGCTGTCAGCGTCTCGCCCTCAGACACCGAGCCGCTGATCGTCACCGACCCGGTGGGCAGGTCATTGACATTGGTCACTTCACCCGTCGCCGCCGAGGTCACGGATTCCGCCGTGCCATTGTCATCGGTGTAGCGCACCTGAACCCGCACGGTCTGGCCGACATCCGCATCGCCCAGCGTGTAGGTCCGGGCGGTCGCATTCGGCGATATTCATCAAAACCGCCATTGGACCCGTCGCTGCGCTGCCACTGGTAGCTGAACGCGCCCAGACCATCATCATCGGCAAGCGTGCCGGTCTGCGCCGTCAGCGTCTCGCCCTCAGTCACCGAGCCGCTGATCGTCACCGACCCGGTGGGCAGGTCATTGACATTGGTCACTTCACCCGTCGCCGCCGAGGTCACGGATTCCGCCGTGCCCTGGCCATCGGTGTAGCGCACCTGAACCCGCACGGTCTGGTCGACATCCGCATCGCCCAGCGTGTAGGTGGATTGCGTGGCACCGGCGATGTTCGCAAAACCGCCAGACCCGTCGCTGCGCTGCCACTGGTAGGTAATGTCAGCCGCATCAGGCAGGCCGTTAGCATCGGTTGCCGTTGCTGTCAGTTCCTCATCTTCCGTCACCGTACCGCTGATGGCCACAGACCCCGGCCTGTTTGTTGTGTTTACCCCGTCTTCATTCAGGGTGATCACGGTGTCGGCGGTGAGAGCATCCATAGACACCCCTGCAAGGGTCAGAGTGTCAGTATCCGACAGTTCGATCTCCAGATTGCCGCCGACCTCAGTGGCGGCCGCCCGCACCGCCTCCAGGTTGGCAAACAGGCCGTCGGTAAATTCGAGCTGGTCGCTGCCAGTGCCAAAGTCGGTGATAAGGTCGGATTCGTTGAAGTTTATTCCGAGGAAGATGAACACATCATCTCCGGCACCGCCAGTGAGGGTGTCATCGCCAAAGCTCCCGTTAAGCCGGTTGGCACCATCGTCGCCAGTAAGGCTGTCATTACCTATGCTGCCGACGAGGTTTTCAATGCCGGTGAGGCGATCACCTTCTGCCTGTCCACCCGTAGCCATACCGGTGGCAAGGTTGACGGCCACAGGATCCAAAGTACCAATATAGCTAGCCGTGTCAACACCGTCGCCACCATCGAGACTATCCGCACCGGCACCGCCAGTGAGGCTGTCATTGCCCGTGCCGCCAGTGAGGGTGTCATTGCCTAATCCGCCACCAAGGTTGTCATCGCCACCCAGGCCATTGAGGCGGTCACCACCTGCACCACCTATAATCTCGTTGGCCCGATTGTCGCCAGTAAGATTGTCAGCAAAGGCACTGCCGGTGAGGTTTTCAATGCCGGTGAGGCGATCACCTTCTGCCTCTCCACCGCTGCCTTCACCAGTGGCAAGGTTGACGGCCACAGGATCCAAGCTATTAACATACTCAACCAGGTCAACACCGTCGCCACCATCGAGACTATCCGCACCGGCACCGCCATCGAGGCTGTCATTGCCTAATCCGCCAGTGAGGGTGTCAGCGCCCGCCCCCCCGATGAGGCTGTCGTTGCCGACGCCGCCGTCAAGGGTATCATCACCGCCAAGGCCACTGAGGTTGTCGCCGCCCGCGCCGCCGTTAAAAGCTTCTGCGGCGGCCGTGCCGCTCACCAAGTCACGCTCATCGCTGGCCGGGATGCCGACCGACACATAGAGCCGGTAATTGGTTGCAGATTCCTCCCCTTCGTTGCCCTCGCTGGCCGCTATGACCATGCCGGGCTGATAGACAAAGCTCAGGAAACTGTTGGTGTCAGCGCTGGTATATTCACTACTATCCGGCGGCGCCTGGAAACCACGGAAAGCGGCAGCGTTGGTTGCCTGATCATCATTGTAGGCGACCCGGTTGCCGTCGGCATTCCGGACCTCCAGCACCGTGTCCATGGCAGGGTATTCTTCATACTCCCCTTGATACACCGCAGCCCCGGCCATATACACATAGACGGTGGTGCCCGCCGCCACACCGGTGAGCCGGTACATGCCCACCTGATCGGATTGTATATTCCCGCTCACATGCGCCCATTCGGCAATGCGGGGGTTGAGGGCTGTGGTATCTTCGCCGTTGACATTCAGGGTGGTCACGGTGTCGACAGTGAGGGCAGCCGTGGACGCCCCTGCAAGAGTCAGGGTCTCAGTATCGGACAGTTCAATCCCCAGATTGCCACTGGTCTCAGTGGCCGCCGCCCGCACCGCTTCAAGGTTGGCAAACAGGCCATCTTCAAAAATCAGCCGGTCGCTGCCGGTGCCAAAGTCAGTGATCAGGTCCGAACCCGTGCCGGGGGCGAAGCGGAACACATCATCTCCGGCCCCGCCGGTAAGGATGTCATTGCCTGCAAGACCGGCAAGCTGATTGGTGCCATCATCGCCAGTAAGATTGTCAGCAAAGGCACTGCCGGTGAGGTTTTCGATACTGGAGAGGCGGTCACCTTCTGCCTCGCCACCGCTGCCTTCACCAGTGGCAAGATTGACGATCACAGCCGCTGTGGAAGCTGAATAGACAGCCGTGTCAACACCAGCAGCGCCGTCCAGTGTATCCGCGCCTGCGCCGCCCCCGAGCGTATCGTTGCCCGCCCCCCCGAAGAGGGTGTCATTGCCTGCAAGACCGACAAGCTGATTGGCACCATCATTGCCGGTGAGGCTGTCAGCAAAGGCACTGCCAGTGAGGTTTTCGATATTGGAGAGGCGGTCACCTTCTGCCTCGCCACCGCTGCCTTCACCAGTGGCAAGATTGACCGCCACAGCCGCTGAGGAAGCTGAATAGACAGCCGTGTCAACACCAGCAGCGCCATCCAGTGTATCCGCGCCTGCGCCGCCGGTGAGGCTGTCATTGCCCGCAAGACCGGCAAGCTGGTCGTTGCCAGCCAGGCCATTGATCTCGTCAGAGCCATCAGTGCCAGCGAGAGAATCAGCACTGTTGCCGCCAGTGAACAGGCTCACCAGGCTTCCGGTTGACGCATAGAGCTTGTAGGGGCCGATGCTGTACCTTGACTCGGCCTCTATGATCATGCCCGGCTGATAGACAAAGCTCAGGAAACTGCTGGTGTCATAAAAACCGACAAGTCCATTGATATTCACGCGATCCAGCCCCGGCCACTTGGAACTATCCTCATAATCATTGTTATAGGCGATCCGTTCACCCCCTGTGTCCTTGACCTCCAGCGTGGGATCGATAAAGGGGTAATCCGCTTTAGAAGCGTCCAGTTCACTTTCCATAAACAGATAGACGCGGGTGCCCGCCGCCACGCCGGTGAGCCGGTACATATCCACCTCACCATCGGCGGCAATCTCCCCGTCCACGTGGGCCCAATCGGCAATGCGCGGGGTGAGGGATGTGGTATCCGTGCCGTCCGCATTCAGGGTGGTCACGGTGTCGGCGGTGATAGCAGCCAGGGAAGCACCCTCAAGGGTCAGGGTCTCGGACTCCGACAGGCCGATCTCCAGATTGCCGTCTGTCTCAGTGGCCGCCGCCCGCACCGCTTCAAGGTTGAAAAACAGTGCGCGGTCAAAGATAAGCCGGTCGCTGCCGGTGCCAAAGTCAGTGATCAGGTCCGAACCCGTGCCGGGGGCGAAGCGGAACACATCGTCTCCGGCCCCGCCGGTGAGGGTGTCATTGCCACCGCCGCCATTGAGGGTATCGTTGCCCGCTCCGCCAGTGAGGGTGTCATCGCCCGCTGTGCCTGCAAGGGTTTGGCCGACGGGGTCACTGGGGGATTGTGCGACTACCTGGTTCTGATGAGCCTGCTCGTGGTGCTCTTGTTTCTCTTGGTTTTGATTGTGATTGTGGTGATCGTGATTGCCTTGACTGTCAAACATAGCCTTTACCTTACTCCTGTTTTTCTAAGGAACCTCTGATTAATCATCTATTAATTATCTACGTTGTTATTGCTGCGTTAAAAATCCGCTCAAAATGCCCATTTATGACCTATAAACTGCGCTTTTTCGCTGATTTTTGCCGTGCACTAACTGCCTCGCAAACATTAATCAGAAGCTCTCTGAATCATTAAATTACTGAGACTCAGGCATCATCCCACAGAGGGGGGGGGGGGGGGGAAGTATTTCAAGCTGCCTGAGGGAAGATTTTTCGACTGTTTTCCCAGGGCCTGTTAAATTGCATCTAAAACCGGCTCACTCAAAAAATACTAATCCTAATAATTGTGTGATCCTCTAATCAGAGGCAATCGACTGAATGGATTTTCGTGTGCATTTCCAGTACAAAAAATGAACAAGTGCACTCCCTCGTCGATCTGAGTCCGAAAATTATCAACTTCTGCCCATCTTCGACGCGACAAAGGCGTTCACTCGATTGCCCTGATCCTCTAATTACAATTACGAATTACAATTACGTGACCCTTAACCTGGTGGTCAATGCAAGTATAGTTGACAAATTTTGCCTATCGAACTGATATAGATGTGACGATTTTTCTTGCAAAATATATCCTGGCCCGTTCAGGAGCAAACGGTTATGCGTTCTGCCATCAGGTATCCAATCAACAGTACGACGCGGGGCGATCTTGCTGTTGGGGTGCAATCCATATTTGATAACTCGTTTAATAGGGTTTTATCAGGCAAACAATCATAGTTGATGGAAAAATCTACCTGTTTCTGACCTTTTTGCCGAGTGCTTTATCAGGGCCTGTTCACACTGATTGAGTGGTTTCTGTTGTGACTAAAAAAGCGCCAGTTGAGGCGCGAGGAGCGTGGTTTGGTGATTCCAAATGAGCGACGAGCAACGACAAGTGGCGCTTTTTAGCCATAACCCACAACCCGAAAGGCCAGGCGCATTGTTGCGCCCAGCTTTGTTATCAGTCGCTTGTATATACTTACTATACGGCCAGGGTAATCGACTGAATGGCTTTTCGTGTGCATTTCCAGTACAAAAAATGAACAAGTGCACTCCCTCGTCGACCTGAGTCCGAAAATCATAAACTTCTGCCCATCTTCGACGCGACAGAAGCGTTCACTCGATTGCCCTGACTATACGGCTTATACGGCGCTCTTTCTGCCTCGCTGGGCACAAAAACACCCTCTAGCAGAGACTACTCAATCAGTGTTAACAGGCCCTAGCTGGAGAGTTTCCAGTTTTCATGCCAGAATCTTCACCACTTTTGAACGTGATTCTGCTCCAGGAGGCACTCATGAAAACACTCAAAACCCTGCTGTTTGTCACTTCGTTTTTGGGCTCGTTAATCGGTTGGCAATTAACGCTAGCCGCCGACGTTGGCTCTCTGGAAAGTTTGATCGTGGGCGAGCACCGCAGCGAAACAAATGTAGCCCGCAACGCTTTTCGCCATCCGGTTGAAACATTGGCATTCTTCGGCCTGCAACCAGACAGCACAGTGATTGAAATACTGCCTTCCACGGGCTGGTATACCGAAATCATTGCACCCTATGTGCGGGACAAGGGTAAGTACTACGCAGCACATTTCTCGCCAAACGCAACGGCCTCCTACATGCCACCCAACCTGCGAAGATTTGAAGAGAAGATTGCAAATGATCCGGAGATGTATGGACGGATTACTGTAAGACATCTTAATCCTCCACATGAAGTCGTGATTGCACCTCCCGATAGTGCAGACATGGCACTGACTTTTCGCAATGTTCATAACTGGATCATGGCAGGTCAGGAACATGAGTTTTTCGCCGCTTTCTATGCAGCACTGAGGCCAGGCGGGGTACTGGGTGTGGTTGAACATCGCGCATTGCCAGGCAGCGGCATGGATATCATGGAAACCAGCGGCTATGTCACGGAAGCCTATGTTAAGGAAGTGGCCGCAGCGGCTGGATTTGAGTTTGTTGACTCTTCCGAAATAAATGCCAATCCCAATGACCCAACTGTTCATCCGCGCGGTGTCTGGACTTTGCCACCAAGCTACCGATTGGGGGATGTAGATCGCGCGAAGTATGCAGCTATAGGTGAAAGTGATCGCATGACACTGAAATTCGTCAAGCCTCAAAATTAAGGAGCCTCTGATTAATTACCTATTAATTACCTATTAATTATCTGCGTTGTTATTGCTGCGTTAAAAATCAGCTCAAAATGCGCATTTATGACCTGTAAACTGCGCTTTTTCGCTGATTTTTGCCGTGCACTGACTACCTCGCAAACATTAATCAGAGGTTGCCCAGCGTTAAAACTGACCAACCGAGCAAGGGCTAAATGACAGGCAGGGCGGTTCAGGTTGGCGTTTTGCTGTTCAGGTGCTGGCCAGCAATTTGATAAACCGCATCAAACCAGTGTGTGTAATCATTGAGATTAGGGACTAACTGAAAATGATCGCCACCCGCCGACTCGAACTCTTCCCTGTATTCGATGCCGATTTCGAACAGCGTTTCGAGACAGTCTGAAATAAATGAAGGGGTAACAACAGCAACTCGCTTCTTGCCCTGCTCCACTAAATGCACGATATGCTCATCAAGATATGGCTGAATCCATGGCAGAGGGCCAAAACGGGATTGAAACGCCATGGACCAATAATCATCTGACCAACCAAGCGCTTTGCATATACCTATAGTGGTGTGCAAACACTGCATACGGTAACACAAGCGATTTTTATCAGTAACCTCGGCGCAACACTTGCCGAATTGACATACACCGGCAGTATCTGCCTTTTTAATGGTTTTTTCCGGTACGCCGTGATAACTAAAAATTACATGATCCACAGCTTCCGTATCCAGATGCTTCTCGATCAAGGACTTCCAGACACCGATAAAAGCGGGTTCCTGAAACAAATCGTTCACAAAATGCAGCTTTGGCGCATTTTTCCATGTGCTGGCTGCCGTGTTGACTGCGTGGAATGCCGAGGCAGTGGTCGTAGTAGAGTATTGTGGAAACATAGGTAGCGCTAGAATCTCCTGCACTCCCATCGATTCAAATTCAGCCATGCTGTCTTTGATAAATGGCTCGCTGTAGGTCATACCATTTCTCACCACCACACCACTTTCCGACTCATCGAATCGAGATTGCACGCTGAATTGCATACGATCGGCATAGACTTTCAATGGAGAACCTCCATCCATCCAGATTTCTGCATAATCTTTAGCGATGCGCGGAGCTCGAAACGGCAGAATAATGACATTGCGCAACAACCACCGTCCAATCGGATTGAAATCGAAAATAAACGGATCTGAAAAAAAATGGCGATAGTAAGCACGCAGGCCTTTCGTGGTTGGCTCAGCAGGTGTTCCGAGATTTAACAACAGCACAGCTTTGGTCATAGGGTGTGTGTTTTCTTTATTTTCATCAGCAGGGATTTTCATCAATCAGCAGGCAATCGCTCTTCATTAGCTTCAAATCATTAGCTTCAAAAGCTTCAAATTCCGCCAGGACTCTATCTTCTACTACTTAATTTACTCTTCTACCTTAAGGAGCCTCTGATTAATGTTTGCGAGGCAGTTAGTGCAAGGCAGGCATTGTGGAAAAACAGCCTTCATACTGAGGTTTGGTAATTAACACTGGCAAGGGATCTCTAATGTCAATTGAGCTGTTTCCGAGCTATTTCGCGGCGATGGTCATTTAAAGATAGTTATTTGAAAGCGTTTAACGCCGAGATCACTCAGTTTGGCGAACAGTCTGTCATCCTGAATCAGACCGCCTTCTATTCTATTCAATGGGGAGGGGGATAGACAACATGGTTACTCTGGATATCTTATTTGTGGCGGTGGAACAAAGCTTCGCGTCGAACACACCAAAGCAGGAAGCACAAGTATCGCGAAGCATAGGATGTGCGAGAACGACCGCAAGGTCTCAGCGTATACAGCCCATGGCAATCGACTGAATGGGTTTTCGTGCACACTTCAAGTACAAAAAGTGAACAAGTGGCACTTCCT
Source organism: uncultured Pseudohongiella sp. (assembly GCA_965198435.1). Classification (GTDB taxonomy): domain Bacteria; phylum Pseudomonadota; class Gammaproteobacteria; order Pseudomonadales; family Pseudohongiellaceae; genus UBA9145. Next base: position 3,207,242 of record OZ240664.1, read on the forward strand.
CGTCAATATGAGTCTGAAAATCATAAACTTCTGCCCATCTTCGACGCCGACAGAGGCGTTCACTCGATTGTTCTGTTATACAGCCATACGTGATAGCCTGAGCACGGCGCGATATGAATGCCGCTGCATCGCTCATCATTTCTCATCATTTCTCATCATCTTTCATCATCTCTCACCTGAATCTCCTGCAGCCGCAGTTACTAAAGTTGCAGCAGTGATCGACTGGGATCGTCACTATGACCATATCACCATGTGGGTATGCACAGTTCCCTGCAGCCGCTTCGCTCACTGATTGACGGCGGAGTTACGGGAGGCTTGATCTCTGAACAGAAAAGCCGACCGGATTTCGATCTGCAAGATACAGACAAGGTACCAGGTTGGACAAGTTGGATAAAAAGGATTTCCAGGTGCCGCACTCAATCGACCTGCCATTTTATTACTGTTATAAAAGAAGGCCCCAATATCTATCAGCCCGCTGAATCACCGATGAAGAAATGGTAATGCAACAGAATCTGGCACGCACCAGGTCGGTTAAACCACCTGGCGGTGGTAGGCGGTGATAGTCATGTGCGCTTAATGGAAATCAGCGGAGTGGACCTTCAAGCCTGTGGTGGCACTCATGTCAGCCGGACTTCTGAAATTGGCAAAGTGCAGGTCTCCAAAATAGACAACAAAGGCAAAAACAATCGAAGGGTCAATGTGATGCTGAGTTAAGTACCCACCCTGCTTTGCCCGGCAGGATCGAGATCAGATGTATTTAGAGAACCTCTGATTAATTACCTACGTTGTTATTGCTGCATTAAAAATCAGCTCAAAATGCGCATTTATGACCTATAAACTGCGCTTTTTATGCAGCTAAGGCTGCTCACCCTGCGGGTGCCGTCTTCGCTACACTTCGGCTCGCCGATTTTTGCCTCACCTAAAGCGGCTACTTTTGGCGCACTGACTGCCTCGCAAACATTAATCAGAGGCTCCCTAAAGTGTTACCCGTTTTTTGGTGCAATTTGAGCCGAATTTCATCATTCTAAAAATCAGTAACCAGTTATAGGAAGCCTGCCGATGCCTGGGTTTGGCAAAATCAGGTACTGCTATTTTAAATTCTTATCAGATTCTGCAAAAACGCTATATTTGAGTAGTCTGGTAACAGAAAAGTGAAAAAATGGCTGCATTCCACCTGAAAATGCGTACACTAATGACCGTTAAATCGCCTGAATTCGATTTTTTTATTCTGCAAAAGCATACAAAATCTACTTTAAAGAGGGATCCACTCGTGAAGAAATCTCTGCAAATCGTATTATCAATCGCAACTGCGATTGCCTCTGCCACTGCGGCAGCCGGCGAGCGCGTTGGTGATTTTGCGTTGATCGATCATCTTGGTATTCAACACCACATGGCCTGGTATGACGACCAACATGCAGTAGTCATCCTGCCTCAGGCAGTTGGCGCTACTGACAAAGCTGCGCTTGCTGCAATGACCGAACTGCAAGCCGAGTTTGAACAACAAGGCGCTGCATTCTTTTTAATGAACCCAGGGCAGCAAACTGACCGCGAGGTAGTCGGCCAGGACATCGCGGCACTGGGCGTTGATCTGCCAGTTCTTATGGACGATGCCCAGCTAGTGACAGAACAACTTGGTATTTCTCGCCTGGATGAAGTCGTTGTGTACGACCCCGCCTCATTCGAAATCAGCTATCGCGGACCCGTACAAGCTGAAACAGCCACTGCAATTCAGCAACTTATCGATGATATAGATGCTGATCTGGTAACTATCGATGGTAGTGGTGCAGCCATTACTACAAGTGCTGCAGAGCATGGGAGTCTCTCTTATACCAACGACATTGCACCAATCATTGCTGAGAACTGCGCAGAATGTCACCGCGAAGGTGGTGTTGCTCCATTCGCAATGGACAGCAAACTAGCCGTTCAGGGATGGTCGCCAATGATTCGTGAAGTGGTTATGACCAAGCGCATGCCTCCTGGTCAGATTGACAACAAAGTCGGCCACAAGATGAGGAACGAAATGAACCTCAGTGACGAGGAAATGCAAATGCTCGTGCGCTGGGTAAACAATGGTGCAAAAGTTGACGGCGACGTTGATCCTCTTGCTAACCTGGAATGGCCAGGTACCAAGTGGAAGCTGGCTGCAGAACTGGGTGAGCCTGATCTCATTGTGAAGATTCCACCTCAAGCAATTCCAGCCACTGGTGTTGTTGACTACATGGACCTGCCCATCGATCTCGGTTTGACTGAAGATCGCTGGGTGAAAGCCAGTGAAGTAGCCCCTGACAAGGCAGAGGTACTTCACCACATTATTACTACTGTAATTCCACCAGGACCACAGCAGGATCCACAATCTCTGTTCTTACAAGCCATCAATAGCCTGCCTGAAGAGCGTGCAGCGGCGATTCGTGCAGAAATGTTTACCGCAGTAGCAGCCGGTGGACAGCCAGATATCGATAAGATTTTCCGTGAAAATCCTGAAATCGATGTGGGTACTCTACTGGGTGGTGCTGGTGGCGACATCGCTTCGGTAGCCGGATACGCTCCCGGCAACAGCTATCAGATTAATCCTGATGGTGTAGGCGGTATGCTTCCGGCTGGTACTCAGTTGAGCCTGCAAATGCACTACACAACATCTGGCAAAGAAGTCACTGATGAAACTGAAATTGGTATTTACTTCTACCCGGAAGGCTATGTACCTGAAGAACGCATGTCAGGTGGTGTGGGTAATGCTTTCACAATCAACATTCCAGCGGGCGCCAAAGATCACGAGATGGAGCTAGTGACTTATGTGCCTAACGAATCTGAAATCAAGAGCCTCATGCCTCACATGCATTTTCGTGGCAAGCGTATGAAGTTCACTGCTGTTTACCCAGATGGCAGCGAAGAGCTTCTGCTTTCTGTACCAGCGTATAGCTTCAACTGGCAACTGGCCCATGAACTGGCTGAGCCATTGAAAGTACCTGGCGGCACTAAGATTATTGCCAATGGTGCGTTCGACAACTCAGAGCAGAATCCTTTCAACCCGGATGCTTCGATTGAAATTAATTGGGGCGAGCAGTCCTGGGAAGAGATGTTTATGGGTTTCTATAACTGGAAAGAAACCAATCAAGGCGGCGACGGTTAGATCGGAGCTAACGCCAGGCATTAAAAAGGGCGACCCGTGTCGCCTTTTTTGTGCCTGGCTGATTTGAAAGCGCCAGTCTATTCCCTGGAGCCGCGTTGGCACCGCACTCAGGCCATCACGTATAGTTGTATAACAGGACAATCGATCGTTCTCGTGAACAGGCCATCACGTATGGTTGTATAACAGGACAATCGAGTGAACGCCTCTGTCGGCATCGAAGATGGGCAGAAGTTTATGATTTTCAGACTCAGATCGACGAGGGTGTGCCACTTGTTCACTTTTTGTACTGGAAATGCGCACGAAAATCCATTCAGTCGATTGTCATGGGTTGTATACGCTCAGACCTTGCGATCGTTCTCGCACATCCTGTGCTTCGCGATACTTGTGCTTTCTGCATATCGCGCCGTACCACCTTGCTCTCAGCGAAATATCCCCATCGCACAGTGCTCTCCCTTCGATATGTAGAGTCAGTCGTGTACATCGGCCTCTATAGAAATCGTTCTGGAAAGAAGCTTCGATCTGCGAGATGTGGTGCTTTGCGCTTTTTGAGAGAGCCAGGCATTTGCGCACGGCAGAGGTGAGTGTATACAGTCATACGTAGCCATCTGAGCACGCAGGCAACGACGCCCTCGTGAACATGAACAAGCGCCAAGACTACTCCTCTAATACCAAAAATACCAAAATTGAACATCCAGTTAATTCCAAACCTGTCTCGTACACATTGCGACACAGGCACCCTGTAATGTTTCAGATGCAGCAGGCATAGTCACCTGTCCACCTGCGCTGAGTTTAACGCACAAATTGCCAACTCCTTCTCTGGATTCGGGTACTACGGAGATTGTGAAGTTGTTGCCCTGGTTCACGTCACCTGCCATGGTATCGCTGGCCATGAGAATAACTCCAGGTTTTAATCCCAAGGTGCAGTGCATTATCTGATTCTTGAACTCATCTGGTATCGGATGATTGGGATCAGACGGCATTTCGGCTAAATACAGTGTTCATGATAGTAATTTCACCATTGAAAACTTCAGCATAGGCATAGTATTTAATGGCTCCCTTTCAGTTGCCGTTAAAGGTGAGATAGATTTCAAGCGGTTTTATATTTATATAAGGCACTCTTTCTCCTCTTTAACTCCTCTAATCCCCCTTTACGCCTGGGAAAAGCGCGAATCAACTATTGAGCGATTAACGCGGCGCGCTGTGACAAAATCCAGTTCTTAATCGTATCCAGATCCTCAGCGGTTACCGTGGCTCTCAGATTCGGCATTCCCAATGCCGTATAAGCACCTTCGCGAACAATGCTGTGGAAATTATCGTAGGTCGCTTCCGTTGCATATCGCAAATCGGCAATCGCACCACCACTGGCACCACCTTCACCATGACATAAGCCACACTTCTGCACGTATTTGTCCGCACCTTCAGATAGACGTTCAGGCGAATCATCAAATGGAATCGCAGTGAGCTCTGGGAGAGGTTGACCTTCCACAGGCACTATATCGCTGCCATTCAATTCGAATGTCCAAAGCCTGCCCTGAGCTTTATAAGCACCATCATAGTTTTCGCCAAACATACTGGCTGCCCCGCCCCAACCTGCCAGAACTGATACGTATTGAGTGCCACCCAATTCATAGGTTATCGGTGCTGCCATAATGCCCACGCCAAGATCGGCCTCGAATAATAAATCACCGTCATCAGCTGCAAAGGCGCGAAACACGCCATCGGCACCACCTTGAAAAACCAGGTTGCCGCCAGTGGAAAGCGTCCCACCATTAATTGTGAAATCGTAATCGTGATACCACTCGGGACGTCGAGTCACTGGATTCCATGCAAGCAATGCACCTGGGGATCGGGTCTCCGGTCCAGTACCGCCAACATATTCAAACTCTGGCGTTACCGGCTCTCCTTCTAAAGTGCCGATTTTGATTCCCACATTCCAAGCCTCTGGAACGAACTCAAATTCTTCCATAACGGCGTAAGGGAATACCGAACCCTGTAAGGTCGGAATATAAACAAGGCCGGTGCTCGGGTTATAGGACATAGGATGCCAGTTATGGGCACCGTTCGGACCAGGCATGATCATCGTCACCGAGGTATCGTAACGGGCATGTGGCGTTTCGATTGGACGACCGGTTTCCAAATCAACCCCAGTGGCCCAATTCAATTCCGCATAAGGATCAGCATAGATCAGATCACCAGTTACACGATCCAATACATAGAAGAATCCATTCTTGGGTGCCTGCATGATTACTTTGCGCAAAATGCCATTGATTGGAATGTCAGCCAGCATCAGTGGCTGCACAGCCGTGTAGTCCCAGTTGTCACCTGGCGTGGTCTGGTAGTACCAGGCGACACGCCCGGTATCCACATGCAAAGCCACGATTGAAGACAGATATAGGTTGTCGCCTATGCCATTGCTGCGAATCTCATGGCTCCATGGCGATCCGTTTCCAGTTCCAACATAAACAAGCCGCTCTTCCTCGTCATAGATCATGGAGTCCCAGGCATTACCGCCACCACCAACTTCCCACCAGTTACCGGCCCAGGTGGTTGCTGCAAATTCCATGTCCGGGTTTTCAAAGCCATCAGCAGGATTGCCCGGCACTACCCAGAAGCGCCATTCTTCTTCACCGGTCATTGCATCGTAGGCAGTGATGTAACCCCGGGTTCCCAGTTCGGCTCCACCATTACCAATAATGACCTTGCCATCTGCGATGCGCGGAGCACCGGTGATGGTATAAGGCCGGGAACGATCCACAGTGAGAACTTCCCACTCAACCGCACCGGTTTGGGCATTCAGGGCTATCAACCGACCGTCGATAGTGCCTACATAAACTTTGTTGTCATAAAGTGCGACGCCACGGTTCACGACATCGCAACAAGCTCTATAGCCCTGGGCCCGACCCACTTGTGGATCGTAATCCCAGATCAAGGTACCGGTTCTTGCATTGACAGCGAATACTGAACTCCAGGGCCGGGTTGCATACATAATTCCGTTTGCGACAAGTGGCGTCGCTTCTAAACCGCGAAACGAACCTGTGTCGAACGTCCATGCCACACCCAGTTGTGACACATTGCCATCATTGATTTGTTCTAATGGACTGTAGCGAGTCTCACCCTGATCTCGACCATAAGTAAGCCATTGGCTATTGTCGTCAGCCGCCATCGCTAAATCTTGATCGGTTACCTGTGCCTGAGTGGCAGCCGCCAGTAACACAATCGTTATAGCCAATATGTTTTGAAGGTGAATGAATCTAATATGCATGGTTCCCCCGATAAATGCTTTTAATCCAAAATCAATGTTCTCATTCTCGTTGAGCCATAGCCGATTGTCCAGACGTTTGCAGAGCACTGATAAGGCTGTGCACGGAATCCTTCAAAGTGCATTATTATTTCTTTGGCTGCGGCTGTCATTGCTTGCTAACCTTTATTAATTTTTTCATCTAGGTCAAAGATATAATAGTAAAGAGAAAAAACTATAGCTAAAACAATTGAAGCAACCATACCAAACAAAATACAAACAATAGCAATTGGTATGAATTCGTAAATTGTATGATCGATAAAATCGATAATTTCAGCTAACAATCCATATACAAATTCAACAAGACTTTCTTTATCTTCAAAAGGGATGTCTATAAAGTAAAGTATGATAGAAAGCAAAATAATGGTTACAGAAATAATGACGAATAGGTCAATTTTTTACCTGAAATTTTCCATTTAAATCCTCTACCTTAAGACTGACTGCGTCGCATTGCATGGTTGCCAAACCAGAAGCTGATAATCGCTGCAAATATAGCTTTCATTTCTTCATCCCAGATGGCATCGTATTTATCAAGGGTCTTAGGAAGTTAAGACGTTAACTTGGCTTTTCACGAAGCAGTTTTAGCAAGACGAGATAGAGATTATCACGGCGATGATTAAATCGAAATTTGGTCTCTTTCAAATGGTAATAAAACCGATGCTTTTGGAACCCTTTCATCTTGCTCAACCTCAATTTGGCCTAAGCCCAAAAAGATTTGATGCCGTGAATATGGGACTGATCATTGGCAAATTCATGACTGCCATGTTCAACTCGAAGCTATTTTGCATAGCCCACATCGACTCATCCATGATAACCCACGCCAACCCTCCGAATGAATCACACTATCGAGGCCCACCGTGCCTCGTATAGCCTTTTGCAGCGTACCTTTGCGCACATCAGGCACACTTTCCGTCGAGACCCAGCCATGGCGTTTGAACAGGCCAAAAACAAGGGTTTTACTGCGGGCACCACGACCTCGCTTGCCTCGAATATGCTTGGGACCAAAGTAAGATTCATAGACTTCGATCTGACCCGATACGGCAGAATACGGTTCACATTCTTCTGCCAGGCGCGGCGCTGGCGCAACTTACTGTAAATACTGTTTACAGAGCGGACACGGATACCGGTCAAACGGGCGTTATCTGTAGCCGACAAATCGAGCGAAAAATGGCGAATCAACTGCCGAAAAGTCTTCTCTGCGATTCGGAAATGGCGGTAGTGCCTGTTTCTGTTAACCAGTTCAGAAGCTTAGCACCTCTCAGTAGATGCTTAACCTCCTAAGACCCTTATCAATTTATCAAGCTCCATCCATTCCCACCCATTCCCACCCATCCTGCGTTCAGGCATACGATCAGCGCCAGGAAAGACAAGAAGAACAGATAGTAATGAATGGTCTTACTGTGCCTGCCAATTACCCAACGGGCACGAGTCGAACGATCTTGCTACCTGCATTGTGCTCAAGTAGTAAATATATCTCGCCGTTATAACCCGCCTCGATGTCGCGCACTCTGGCAAATCCTTCTAATAAATTTTCCTGACTAACCAAACGATTATCTTCAATCACAAAACGGAACAGGCTACGGGCTTTTAGCGATCCAACAAGATAACTGCCTTCCCATTCAGGGAACTGTTCTGAATCGACAATGATAAAACTGGAAACCGCAGGCGAAGGTGTGAGATTCACAACCGGCTGTTCTATATCAGAAAGCTCGAAAGCTATGCCGAGATCGCGGCCATAATCCACTGGCGTGCCATCATAGTCCATACCCAGTGAATACAGGGGCCAGCCGAAATTTCGCCCGGGTAAAAGACGATTTACTTCGTCTCCGCCTCTTGGTCCGTGTTCGGTACCCCACAACTCACCGGTACTGTGATTGAACTCCAAACCCTGTGGGCTGCGATGACCATAGGTGTAGATACTCTGAAAGACATCATCGCGATCGGCAAATGGGTTGTCAGCCGGAATTGATCCATCATCATAAATGCGATGAATTTTTCCCCAGGGCGTGGAGAGGTCCTGAATCCCCTGAAAATTAGCCGGACCTTTAATTCCGACACTAAAATACAAATGTCCACCTTCACCAAAGGTAATTCTGCCGCCAGCAGCAACATCAGTAACCGGGCTGTAATAACGGACATCGGTTTCCCATATCGTTTCCTGGTCTACCCACTCGCCACCACGAATGTGACCACGCACTAATTTGTTCATGGAAACAGGCTGCCCACTCTTTCGAGAAACATTATTGCAATCAGAGCAACGATCTCCGAAATACAAATAAATCCAGCCGTTTTCTGTGTAATCAGGGTGAGGCTTTATGTCAAACAACCAGCCGACACCCCATTCCTGTTGCACTGAAATTTTGTAAGTATCGGAATAAGCTGCGGGCGTCACTTCCAGATATTCGGATTTTTCTCCGGTCGGACTAATGACTCGCACACCGAATTTTTTCTCGGTTAGCAGAATGCTGCCATCCGGTAACGGCGCAATGGAAAAAGGTTGGGCGTCCAAATCTTCTACGACGGTTTCGAGGCGAAAATCGTGAGCGTCACTTTCGACCACACCGGCAGGCAATGCCATGGGTGTATTGTAGTTGAAATCGCTGTAGTTAATATTGGCCCGCGTTTCGGTGATAAACAGAGCCAGATTCCGAATATCAGTCCGCGACAGGGTTTCGTCCCAAGCCGGCATTCCAGCGGCAGCAAACCCATCACTTATACTACTTACTATTTCATCAAATGAGTCACCATGACGAAGATCACCCAGCAATGGGACACCTATTGCAGTACCTTCCAGATTATCCCCGTGACAGACCGTGCAATTTTCTTCAAAGATCTGCATGGACTGCTCAACACCACTGAGCTGCGCACTTGAGACTGAAGAAAACGCTAAGCCAAGAAAAACCGTGGATGCCACAATGCGGCAACGGGGATGCTGATTATTCATACATATTATTACTCTTTTTATTGTTATTGCTCTTTTGCTGGCACTATTGAGTCTCTTTGCAACCTCCTGACAGCTTAGAATACCCGGTGTCCCGGCAATTGGCCAGGATAGAAATATGCGCTTAGGCGAAGGGGTTCAGACAGCACCCGGGTATCTTAACTTGGCGAGATTCTACTCATGCACGGCTTCATGCACGCTTCGGGTTTTTGACAAGAGCGAAGCTTCTGCGCACACCGAGTTTGCGAGTACCTTGTACAGGGTATACGAGTGTCGCAGAGCACAGGATGTGCGAGCGACGAGATCATACGGGATAACTCGGGTAAGCAAATAACGATGCTTTTCCTGCGTAAACACAAGCGTCCCGGAAAGTATCACTGCCCCCCAGGAGGAGGTGGGGTCCAATCACATCCCTCACAATTTGGATCCACATCGTTCTGCCCCATTACCTCAAATATAAAGTCACGCCAGGTTTCATTCGGCTGCCAAACCGTATTCATATCCTCTTTAGCTTCCGCCACAGGCACATCGTCGTATATCACGCGATAGAGAAAACTAAACGCTGTTGCTCTCGCGTTCACCTGGCAATGCAACAAAGTTTTCTTGTCGGTATTGCGTTGCATTGAATCTGCGAACGCATAAAAGTCATCTGGCAGAGGATTGGAAAAATCTACCGGCAACTGCATGTACTCCATGCCCAGTCCTTTAACTACCTGATCAGCATCAGGTAATGCGTTAGGGTTACTGGTAAACGCTATATATACCACTCGCTCATAGCCAGCTTCAGCAATCGCAGAAAATTGTTCCTCGGTGGGCTGGCCTGCACTGGCAAAGGTATCGCTGTACTGCCGGAAATTTATGATTTCCGCCAGTTCTGCAGGCGGCTCTTCTACTGCCAGCGAAGAAGTTGAAAGTAAAAACGAAAGACAAGCCGAAAGCATAGGGTTTCTCATGACTGCTCCATTAAACTACAAAATTAGCGAGTGCCAGCTATAGCAAGTAACTTCAGTGAAAATCTTTAGTCAGCGCCGCGACATAACGCCGCATTGCCGGGGGTTGCATCAAATCCCACCTATTCTGTCATCAGGGCAATCAACTGAACGCCTATGCTGCGTCAGGATGGGCAGAAGTTTATAACTTTCGGGCTCAGGTTGCCGAGCGGGCACCTCTTGTTGACTTTTTGTACTGTGTGTACTGGAAGTGCGCACGAAAATCCATTCAGTCGATTGTCCTGGTTCTGTCATTCTGTCATGTTGACATAATTCGCTGTTTGCCACTGAGTTAGTGACATTATTATGCCAATGATTTCGTTCTCTATGTCAAGTAAGAATGAGGTTTGCCAGCATGATAAGACCACAACACCTCAGGACGACAACCAAAAGCCGAAAAGGATATGGTAAAGCCTGTACTTACCGATCTATCCAAACGAAACATGCCAACTCTCTTCATCCTTCTTAATTCTTCCTTCTTCACTCTTCACTCTTCACCCTTGACACTCCACTCGCAAATATCCGGCCTTGAGGCAGGCGGAGCAGCAGAGCTGTTCGGTGAGGATGAACTGCTCTATCATAGAGTTTATTCCTGCATAGGACAGCAGGGCAGGCTATCAGAACATACCACTCTGCACTAAAAGTTCTGGTGAATCTAAACAATGATGACCATCGCATAATAGATTTTCATCTTTGGACAGCAGGGCCTGGAATCTACGCCAGTGTATTGTCTATGGTTTCTCGATCACCCTGGAAACCGAACTATCTTAAACCCCTGATAACACATCACCTGCCAGTTCAGCATGTCAGCATTGGAGTGCATGAATATGAAGAAGACTAATTGAAGTAAAATCTGATCAGCTTTTGCCCAATAAGTTACGAATACGGGCTTTAACCGAAGGCGCTTCATCCCGCATTGCCCTCTCCAGGAACTTTAGGAATTTTAGAAACTTTTCAGCTTCTTCCTGATACTCAGGATGTTGCTGTGGCAGAAGATGCCAACCGTTATAAGCCCAGGCACGTACGAATTTGTTGCTATGACCAAGGCTCTTACGCAAAAACCTTTCTAAGGAACCTCTGATTAATTACCTATTAATTACCTACGTTGTTATTGCAGCGTTAAAAATCAGCTCAAAATGCTCATTTATGACCATAAACTGCGCTTTTTCGCTGATTTTTGCCTTGCACTAACTGCCTTGCAAACATTAATCAGAGGCTCCCTAAGCTATTCTTTTCTATCTTTTACAATTTTTCAGTAGCCAGTAAGCGCCCTTTCGCACCTGGCGATGTTTTACCATCTTCTCTCACTACATGGCCATGCAGCTCCACCACATCTCTATTGAGTTTTTCATTGGGAGTGACGCGTATGATTAACCAATCCAGTTTTATCTCCTTGTCCGCAAAAATTGGATGTTTGAAACCAATCCAGTAATCCAGACCCAACATGGCTGATTCCTGAGAAAATGGGCAGCAGTAAGGCCAGGCAGAATTGCGGTGGTGTCAGTGTCGGTGCCGCTGACAAGCGGCCATTGAAAACGTGTAGTCGATGCGAATTCAGGATCATGATAAACAGTATCAGGGCCTGTTCACACTACTTGAGTCGTCTCTGCTAGAGGGCATTTTTGCGTTCAGCGGGGCAGAAAGAATGTCGTATATAAATATATACAAACGATTGATAACGAAGCTGGGTGCAAAAATGCGCCTAGCCCTTCGGGTTGCGGCTAAAAAAACGCCCCTTGTCGTTGCTCGTCGCTCGTCGCTCATTTGGAATCACCAAACTACGCTCCTCGCGCCTCAATTGGTGCTTTTTTAGTCACAACAGAGATCACTTAATTAGTGTGAACAGGCCCTAGTATCACCAGCAGCAAAAGCCTGTGCCGAAACCGATTCCGAGTTTAATTGGTGGTTTGCACTGAAGTGGCCACCGGGCTGCACTCGTATCATGGAAGCATCCTTAATCGGCAGGTTGTAAGTCCAGCTTTTCAAATAACACTGATTCAATTTTTTCCCGTGAGTAAAAAGCAGGAAACAATTTGTCATTGGCCCATAGCTCAAACAAATTTGAATACAGAGGGCTGTCGGGATCTCCAACTTGCCCTGGTGTATTCATACCAAGAGTGTTGTCCCAATCTCTGGTATCGATAAGGATACGAAAGGATGCACCAGTGGTCTGGTTGTCTCCACTGCCTGTGTTACCCAGGGTGAAACTATTGCCACCACGAGGTAATGGACCCACATCAAGCCGGGCTCTGGTTGCTTCATTCACAGCAGCACTCATTGGGTGTCTGATAAGTGCGTGTTTGTAGTCCTCCTGACCATACACCCAGTTTTCCATATCTGGCCCAAGTTTTTCGCGCAGATCTGCAACACCTTCCACTAAAGCGCGCAACAGAAATTGATCACGCCCGGCGATCGGGTCTTCACCAAAATTTCCATCTGGTGCCAACAGCATATCGATAGCTGTTTTCATACCAATGCCAAGGTAGGCCTGCGCTGATTCCGGCACCTTAAGCAGTTGTATGTTATCGAGCAGACGTCTCTCAAAGGCAACATAAATTCCTGCGGTAATAGAGTCCTTATCCAGGATAAAATCCCAATTCAGCAACATTTGCCTTGCCTGCTCCACCTGCGGATCACCAGCCTGTAAATTTCTAAACATTGGTGCAAGCGTTCGTGCAGGAATCGACAGATAGTCATGTTGCAGATCAATCATATCCACCATATTGAACTTGCGCCCTGATCCCAGCACTTCACTCCCACGCGCCCAGCGAAATGGATCGGTCCAGGTAAATCCAATCGCATCGAGATACTCATAATCGGGCGCTGTGTAATTACTGTTCGATGTTTCAATGTAGCCGCGAGCCGGATTATATTCATTGGGCTTGGCTTTGATGGGTAGATAGCCATCCCACTCGTAGCGGCCATCCCCGGGCACTGGCACCATGCCACTAAAATTGCGTCTGATGGGCGCAATACCAACCGCCTGCCAACCGATATTGCCTTTACGATCGGCCCAGATCATGTTTTCACCGGGTATATTGCTGTAATTGGACGCTTCTCTGAATTCTTCCCAGGTCTTTGCCTGATCCATTCGCAATGAAGCGAGATAAGGCGCACCGCCGTATTCCATCCAGGCTGGACGAATTGCATAGGCAAGATTCTTACTTGCGTCTTCGAAAGCAACTGGACCGTGACGGGTATATTTCAGTTCGACGGTAACCGAATCTGCGCCTCTCACATTGATGGTTTCCTCAATGATTGACATGGATTCCCATCGTCCGTTGTAACGGTACTGATCAGGATTGTCTGGATGGGTTTCATAAACATACAGATCTTCACCATCTGTGTTGAAAACCGTCAGTCCCCATGCGCCATGCTCATTATGTCCGATAGAAATACCTGGAATGGTTGGTTCGCCACCACCAATTACATTCCAACCAGGCCCAACGAGATGCGCCCAATAGCGTAAAGATGGAGAAGACTGCGCTCGGTGAGGATCATTGATCATCATTGGCCAACCATCCTGCGTTAGATCACCACTAACTACCCAGTTATTACTGCCAATATCATCAAGATCAAATTTTTGCAGGAGTTGTGATTCTTCATTCAACACCGCTGCCAACTGTCCGAAACCTGCCAAATCGTTACGGGCTTCCTGCGCCACAATATCCCCAGGCTCAAACCGCAGCGCACTTCGATAGGCGTTATATAAATGAAGAATGTCGTTTTCAATCAGCGACTCACAATCAATCAGAGGGTCTAATGTGAGATCAGGTTCGTGAGGATGGTAATACTGCAATTTCTTAACGGCTTCTGCGCCAATCTCACACACGGCCCTGCCAGTGCGCAACTCCAAGCCTATGTTTCCCAGCAATCCCTGATGCCGGGAAATAACAACTTCTTCAGACCAGTGCCTGGGCTGAATATTCAATAGGTGAAACTCCAACGGTAAGTCTTCCGGGTTTTGCAGTGCCTCATCAATATAGGCATTCACGCCATGCACAAAAGCGCCGATGATATCCACTCCACGAGGATGGTAATGGTTCATCTCTTCCGCCATTGCACCGCGATACTTAAACAATCGCATACCGTGATCGCGATCGATAGCACGCGGTCCTAAAATTTCGGCTGTAGTACCGGTTGCCTGCGCTCGCCAGATTTCAAATTGAAAAAGCCGATCGCGGGCAGCGCTGTAGCCCTGTGCAAAAAATAAATCATGCTCGGTTTCAGCATAGATATGGGATATCCCCCAACGGTCTTTCAAAATTTCTACAGGTTGTTGCAGACCTTCCACTTTAATTGTTTCAGATGATTGGCTGAAGAGAAGGCCAGGAAGTAACAACAGGAGGGCTATAGCCGAGAATCGGCACCGCTGGAAAATGGTCATTTACTGCCTCGTTTTTAGAGTTTTCTGGTTTATAGCTTTCTGGGATCGCAATTGCCTTTAACTATACTTTAACTATACCTTGGAATCTGGCAATTCAGCTATGGCGGCGAGTTAATACAATCAGGAAAGCGGGAGAATGCCTGCTTTTGCTGGTGCTGATCAATTTGTTTTGGTGGCGTACTTTCTAGGGCCTGTTCACACTAATTGAATGACCTCTGCCAGAGGGCATTTTTGCGTTCAGCAAGGCAGAAAGAGTGCCGTATATAACTATATACAAACGATTGATAACGAAGCTGGGCGCAAAAATGCGCTTAGCCCTTCGGGTTGCGGCTAAAAAAGCGCCACTTGTCGTTGCTCGTCGCTCATTTGGAATAACCAAACTACGTTGCTCGCGCCTCAATTGGCGCTTTTTTAGTCACAACAGAGATCACTCAATTAGTGTGAACAGGCCCTAATTCCGTTAGCAGTTGCAACGCCAATTCGGCTCTTTCAGCGGGCACAAACACATGATCATGATAATGCGCAGCAATAACATTGGCAGGAATGCCGTGGTCCGCCAACTTGTTTGCCACGGCGGCGGTTAGTCCAACAGCATCAAGACTGGAATGGACAGACAGCGTGATTCCACGAAAGCTTAAGTGATAAGTCAACTCCGCCAAATCAGCTTCAGTCTTCTGCAGGAGAACGCTTAATCCTTCAGATTCCTGAAAAGTTGCAATCGGATGCAAAGAATCAGCATCCGATAGTGACCTGGAACCTAACGTGCAAAACACGTATTCACCAGCGAGCAATATCGGCTGCATCAGCGCAAGTAATTTATTCAAATCAGTTTCGCCACCCATTCATTTATTCCTGATTACGAACGACAGACTGTCTACGAGAAAGAATTCTATTTTGTATGCGCAGTAGCACGCCACAGACTTATTAAACACAATAACAGCAGGCTGCAACACCACACAAAAATGTAAATCACTAAGAACAATATCGAAAGCAAAGTGCCAGCAGCCAGATTAAGGGTTTAGCGCAACTATGCCGTTCACCTCGATATCCAGATTAAGGAACCTCTGATTAATTACCTATTAATTACCTATTAATTACCTATTAATTACCTACGTTGCTATTGCTGCGTTAAAAATCAGCTCAAAATGCGCATTTATGACCTATAAACTGCGCTTTTTCGCTGATTTTTGCCTTGCACTAACTGCCTCGCAAACATTAATCAGAGGCTCCCTAAGCTTGCGAACCATTTATACAAACATACAAACATTTACAAACATACAAATATAAACATACATACGAACATACGAACACTACGAACACTGACATCGTAAACACCATAATATTGTGCATCTTCAGTCACCAGCATTTCATAATCGGTATCAGTTGGTCTGACCTCGACTCTGTCAGTAGTTAAGGTGTATTTCTGTTCTGTATCACACCGGTTACTGTGCGCAGATGGCCTTTTATCAAGTGAAACTCTGTTCTGTTATTATCGCGGTCAAAATATCGGTACTCTCTAATGAGGACCCCTGACCTCTGGGTCACAGGATAACGCAAAGAATTGCATTGCCTGCGAATCGAATCTGCAAAAGACCATCCAATGCTGTAATGATTTTATCACCGAGGAAAATTTCTGAACGTCTGGCAAGCGAAATTATCTTACCACTGCTTTCTGCCTGAACTGCTCCCCCAGCAATAAGAACCCGTGCAGTCGCGTTATCATCTTGTGCGTCTGACACCTGCACAACTCCGATACCCAAAAAGATCACCATGGTTCAGATGAAATTCATACTGACAGTCTGATAGTTCATTCCCTGGGTAAAAACCGATGATAAAGCTCAATGACATCTGCATTATCCAACAAGCGCCAGCCCTGTCTCGTAAACGCATCCAGATCCGCAGCTTCTGGAAAGGAGTAGTAGTTGCCACCCGGTGCTTGCGCCTGCGCTGTTACTTTACCCTCTTCACTCAGGGCGTTTACTGTCTCTGTCATTAACTGACACCCTTCCCTATACAACTGCATTACATGCCACAAATACGAACGATCATTTTGTACAGCGAATTCTGTTGAGCCAACGATGCGCCCGGTGTCGATAGAACTATCGTCAATGAAGTGCAGTGTCGTTCCTATGCGCTGCTCCCCATTAAGTAAAGCCCAAAACGTCGCCATCACCCCTTTGTAATCAGGCAACAGCCCCGAGTGGAGATTGAGTACACCTTTCCTGGGCACCGACAATGCCGCCTCTTTCAAAATCACACCATAACGAATGGAAAGCACAATATCCGGTTCAGTAGATTTGAAAACCGCATGGCCATCGCTATTATTGATGGTGTTTAAATCAGCAAGCCTTCCCTCCAGTACATCGCTCAACTGACCAAACCCGAGTAACTCAGCGGAATCCACCCCTACCCTATGCAGCAGAGGGAAAAGAATATCATTCGGCCACTGTTGTTCTACAAGCTTTAGCTGTTGCAGCGGTTGCGCCAATATCTTGCTTCCAACGCGAGAAGACAGAAAGACGCTCAGTTTGTGCTGACTAAGCTCCTGGCAAAGATAATTGAGCGCAATACAGCTTGCTAAGTCGCGATTGGCGAGCAGGGTGATGTTCATTACAATAGCTTAAATTCTAAGGAACCTCTGATTAATTACCTACGTTGTTATTGCTGCGTTAAAAATCAGCTCAAAATGCGCATTTATGACCTATAAACTGCGCTTTTTCGCTGATTTTTGCCTTGCACTAACTGCCTCGCAAACATTAATCAGAGGATCCTTAAATTCTAACCTGGTTAATTGGGCGTAAACTTCTTACCCAGCAGCTTCTTACGCAGCCATTACCTTCGGTGCGTAAGTAAAGCTCACCTCAACTGTCTATCTCAATGTGCAAACTATCCCCATGTGCAAACCCACGCGATTGCCACGGCCATAGGTATTAGGAAAGCCTGCCGCATCAGCAAGATTGGCCCTCTTCTCCATCTATTATATACACGAATCTCTGTCACTAAGGCGGGTCCAGGTTCGAGATTTCTGGTTGAGATATAAAAGATACGACCAGTGACCATGTCGGTTAACAGCTATTTGTCGCGAAGTTGCGAAATGGCTCCACTCGGTAAACGCAGCCACTGGAAATCGCATTGCCTGCATCATGATTAAACTGCGCCACCAGATACTCAACATTCATTGCATCTACCGGTTTCGGACACAGGAGTGGGTCTTACGCCACCGATCCTGAACGCGGTTTGCGAATGTACCCTCTCTTAACCGCCTGGCTGTGATCTTTCAATAGGTTGTTCATTCGGGACATACCCGGAAAATTGGCGGTGCGACTCATCTCAATACTCCGGATCCCCGAATGAACCATCACAAAAATGCACGATTCACTGTCCACGGCAGGACAATCGAGTGAACGCCTTTGTCGCGTCGAAGATGGGCAGAAGTTGATAATTTTCGAACCCAGATCGACGAGGGAGTGTCACTTGTTCACTTTTTGTGCTGGAAGTGTGATTGTGATTCTGCGCAAACTAAGATCGATTCGAGGGAGAAAAACTTCTCTGGAAGATTCGTGCAAATTGTATTGAATCATGAGCATTTCGGGCGTACCTGGAGGCACAGTACCAGTATTGTGATTCTGCGCAAACTGATCGATTCGAAAACTTCTCTGAAAGATTCTGCAAATTGTATTGAATCATGAGCATTTGCAGTCCATTCCTACATTACACTGCACTACACTCTCTCTCGTGATTTTCAGAATCATCATCAAGCTGATCAGCCTGACCAGACTCTGAACCAACACTAAACGCAGTATAGAACTTTCCATAACCAGCGGTACCCGGCTGTGCGAACTGAGGATGAAATATAAAGCCAGCCAATCCAGTTTCATCAGGAAACATTGGGCCATTGAATCCAACGCCTTGCTCCCTGAGGTCCAGATACACTCCCGGTTCAGCAGCTTGCTCATCTGTTGTATATAGCAATCCGCGCACATCATTTATGCCAGTCGACCCGAGCTATCAGGAATCGGGCACCTGTATGGCAGTCTTGCCCAGGCTGCATTAGTAGACCCCGGCTGAGCAGAGCCGACACTTTGGGGCAGCCGAACAAATGGCACCGCTCCTACTCTGAATATCTCCTTTGCCGATTGCCTGAGGAACGGGATTTTCAATGAGAACAACAGGGTTTTGGGCAAGTAATTGAGAAAGCCAGCCAGCGAACGCCGTATAAGCAATAACAAGGTACCTGAACATGCACGAATCCTCTGTCAGACATTCAGGCATCTGCTTAGGGAAGCGCTGATTAATGTTGGCGAGGCAGTCAGTGCGCCAAAAATAGCCGCTTTAGGCGAGGCAAAAATCGGCGAGCCGAAGTGTAGCGGAGACGGCACCCGCAAGGTGAGCAGCTTTAGCTGCGTAAAAAGTGCAGCTTATAACGCATAAATGCGCATTTTGAGCTGATTTTTAACGCAGCAATGGCAACTCAGATAATTAATCAGAGTTTCCTTAGATTAGCCCTGAACCTGCTAAAAACTCACAACCTCTGGTGGTTGCTGAGCAAAGTCAATGCTCCAGAAGCCAGGTCTTCTACCTCCTGGATTCATGACTTCTCAGCCTGGCGAAACCGGAGTAGACTGCGTCTATCCCGGTTTTTTCTAAATCAGAAGGGAATACAGCAATGTTCGCAAAACCAGCTCGTGTAATCCGATTACTACTCCTTGCCGGAACCGGATGCTCATTGTTAGCCAGTTGTGCGGTGCCAGTAGTGAACCTCTTCAGCGATACCGATGGTGGTGCCAGTCTGGCATCGGGGGAATCCCGCACCATCCACTTTTTCACCAATGATGCCAATTTCAACACTGGCGTAAATTTACAAGTCGGCCAATCTTACACTCTGGATATCGCCCTGCTCAGTAACTGGATCGATGCATCTATTGAGGAAAATGAAATCGGTGAAGACTTAGACGAAACTGGATTTGCGAACAGTGTGATGCCTTTGAAGGTTTTGGGAATGACCCGGCGATCACGTGATCATCGCTGGTTCGAGTTAATGATGTATCAACCCAACTGTGGCCGGGAAAGCCTTCGTGGGGTAACTGATCTGAATAGCGACGAGGAGTCCGGTGTTTACCGATTCGTTGCCACTTGTGATGGCAATCTCCGCCTGTTCGTAAACGACAGCCCGGGTTTTTATACTGACAATACCGGCTATGCCAGTATAAGGTTGTCCAGGGTTAACTGATTGCCGTCTCACCTTAGAATAAAAACAAGCGAAAGACATAATCAGCGACCAGCAGTCTACTATTGAACACTTGGAGAATTACATTCGCGGCTGAACCATTTGCTGCGAAATCGTAAAGCCTCCTTTGGCAGCAGGTTCGAAAGTTAGAATCTGAGTCATGAACGCAGGGCACTCGTCGGCGACATGGCTGACATAGATAATGCAGGTTTCAGATTGCTCTGCTATGAGTGTCAGCGCTCCTGATATCAGCTGCCGAAAGTAGTCATCCAGCCCTACGCAGGGTTCGTCGAGGATAAGAATCCTGGGGTGCTTGACCATCGCACGGGCGAGTAAAACGACACGCTGCTGTCCAAACGATAACTCATTGTAATAGTGGGCTTCCAGGTCAGCCACTCCCAAAGCCTGCAGCCATTGTTTAGCGCTTTCCCGTTCTGCTGCCCCGCTATCATCATAGAGCCCTACAGAACTAAAAAAGCCAGAAACAATAACATCCAGAACTTTCCAGCCTTTCACATATCTGTTGTGAAGTTCATTAGACACAACGCCAAACTTCTCTTTCGTTTCCCATATTGTCTCACCCGAGCCTTTGCGCCTGCCAAAAAGAAACACTTCCTGGCCATAAGCCTTGTGATTTTCACCGTCGATTAAACTTAACAATGTGGATTTACCGCAGCCATTAGGCCCCTCAATCAGCACATGGTCATAAGCCCGCATTACCCAGTTAACGTCTGTCAACACCTGCTGTTCACCATAGCTGGCAGAAACATTGTTTAATTCAATAATGATCTCGTCGCTTCTGATCGATTCGGTTGTCTCAAGATCAGGAAGCCGACTGGCTATAGCTGGAAATCTATTGCATATGCCTGAGAAGGCCCCACTGGAACGGATCGCGGATTGTTCACCATGAGCAATTAGGTGCAACTCATCCATCACCGCGATATGCGAAATGTGAGAAGGAATATCCTGCTGTCGCCTGCACAAGAACAAGCTGGTAAACCCAGCCGACTGATGCGCCTCAATACATCGGACTATGCTTTCTCGAGAACCCTTATCTATCGCCTCAAGCGGATCATCGAACACAACAAGTTTACTATTACGGCCGACAGCGGCGTACAATGATCTTGCAATGAGTACGCGACGAATTTGGCCTGATGAGAGGAAACGGATACCTTTGCTTAAAATTGCATGTAAATCCAGCTGCTGAAACAAACCCTCCAACACTAAATTATCCTGACTATCTGAATCTGAGGGACGCCCGGACTCTATGAGCACTTTAACCAAGGTCCCTTGATCTTCTGCACGATCGCTGTACTCACTGATGTCGAGACGATTATCTCTTTGCCAAAGCCTTTGTTGTTCTTCGAAAGACACAAACAGGCAATCCCGCGCTGGCTCAAACCCCCTGCCATAGCGAACATAACTACCTGATTCGTGACGCTTACCCGTGAGCAGTGCAGCCAGTACTGACTTTCCAGCCCCATTGGGCCCAAATATGCACCAGTGTTCACCCGCCGCGATTTGCAGATTATCTATCTGAAGCACAGAATGGCGATTGATGCGGCAGAGCGCATCGCTGACAGAAATCAAAGGTTGTGGCGCCATAGATACCATCTGGCAGCAAGTCGGTGTGCAATGCTGGGCCGTTTAAGCTGCGCGAGATTAAATTCTTCTGATTGGGGTATCCAGACAGGCTGACGATAAAAATGCCGACCGGCAACACTTCCCAGGGGAGTATAGTAGTCACAGCCCTCAAAATAGTAGTGTGTGACTTGTGAATGCCTTGTGCGAGTCAGGTCTTTCCTGGGCGCACCACCATGCAACAGATTCGCATGCCATATGATAGCTTCACCTTTCTTAATGGTGCCATACTCGGCCTGCAAATTATGTTCAATAATGAGGTTTCCAATCCGCCGCTCATAAGCGGCGTAGTTTTGGAAACCCGGCTTAAGCCCTAAATCCTGCATACTATAGCTGGGAAACTTATGGCTGCCGGGATAATAAACCAGCGGGCCATTGCTGAAATCAACATCTTCCAATGCCACCCAGACTCCAGCCATAAAGCCCTGAGGTTCTGTGCTGAAATGGATTGTGTCTGAATGCGGCGACTGGGATGTGCCTATGGGGAAGTTAAGAGTTTGAAATGGCAGTGGTTTCCGCCCGATTAACTGCTCTAAAGCTGTCAGCACACGACTGTTAATCGCTAATCGCCTGACGTTTTCGTTTTGCTTCCAGGCATCCTGAATACGAACAGCTATGCTCAAATCATCTCGGTAAGAGATTTCATACAGTGAATCAACGCTGCTCACAATTTCATCTAAATGATGCTCATCGAAACCGAAGTCAAAAATGAGCATTCCTTTCTCATGAAAGCGACTGACTTCTTCTGCATTAAGCACTTCGGCTTGCATGGCTCTCTCTTTTACGGTCGAGATGGTAAGGTCGATTTACCAGTGCTCTTTGCATCACTTCAGCGCATCACTTCAGTTTGAATAGCCATTGTATGCCGACAGATAGCTGCCAGCACTCCGAGTTATGCTGTCCTCAGGTCTGCATGGAGTCAAAAAGCACATTATTCAGCATTACTATCTGCGCCAGTTCCTTCGCCTCGCGAATCACTCCATCTTCGGTACCTGAGTCAATATACCTATGAGGAATTTGATTTTCAGGAACATGGTAAAGAATTGTGAATGGGTCACAGCCCTGAGCCTTATCCATCATCTCAAAGATCACGCCCTCAGGTGTCCGATCTTCCTGAGTATTTAAGGAGCCTCTGATTAATGTTTGCGAGGCAGTTAGTGCAAGGCAAAAATCAGCGAAAAAGCGCAGTTTATAAGCCATAAATGCACATTTTAAGCTGATTTTTAACGCAGCAATAACACCGTAGGTAATTAATCAGAGGTTCCTTAAGTCTTCAATGTCAATCATACTGGAAATAAAGACATTCGCCTCTGCAAACGGCAGTTTCTTTAATGTTTACGAGTAGTTTTTGTGCTACATCATCAATGGCTCAATCGGACCAGGACCGCGCAGCAATCCTCGAAACCATGGACCGCTTCTTCGCCGCACTGACAACACATGATCGCAATGAATTAATTGCTGTCACAATACCAGGCTCCCTGAACATATCCGTTCCCAATCCGGCAGATAACCTGCAGAACATCAACATCCAACACTATACACAGATGGTTAACAGCCTTGGTGCTGACGGGCCTGAATTTCTCGAACATTACTGGGACCCTGCTGTGCTGATAGAAGGTAATATTGCAGTATTTTGGGCACCCTGTGATTTTCACGTAGACGGAGTTTTCTCCCACTGCGGAATTGACGCATTCCAATTAGTGTGAACAGGCCCCGGTAAAGAAAGAAGAACCATCGCTTCTCTCAAACCTGAGTTGGACTCGCCAACGGCAAGATTGCGAACCGGGCCCCTGGGACTGATTTAAACTTCCTGCCTGTACTGAGTAGCTGGTGAAGATTTAGAGTGCTGGTGATTTCATTACCAGCATTTTTTCAACTCGCAGATCTTCGTAGGTGTAGGGAACACCGCCGACCCCGTACCCTGATTCTTTGAGTCCTGCGAATGGCATCCAGTCAACCCGAAATGCGGTGTGGTCATTCACCATAACTGCTGATGCGTTCAACCCATTATAAGCGCACATCGCCTCATCTATATCCTGTGTCATAACAGATGCCTGAAATGAATACGGTACAGCATTGGCTCGCTCTATAGCAGAAGCAAAAGAATCATAAGAGTAAACACACACCACCGGACCAAACACTTCGTTCTTGCTGATGGTTATATCATCAGGTGGATTCAGTAAGACCGTGGGGGCATAAAGCGTATCAGAAATTTTCTTGCCACCGCACAACAGCTTTGCACCCGCAGCAACGGCCTCATCGACCCATTCTGCTACACGATCAGTCTCTTTGTGCCGAATTAACGGCCCCACTTCGGTGGCAGGGTCCGCAGGATCACCGACAATCAGTTTTTTGGCAGCCTGAGCCATTCGATTCGCCAGGTCTTCTGCTATTGATGCATCTGCATAGACTCTCTGTACTGAAACACAGACCTGGCCTGCATGATAGAAACCTCCTTTCACCAATAGCGGCACTATAGATTCAATGTCTGCATTCTCAGTAACAATCGTCGGTGCTGCACCACCGTGCTCCAACGCACAACGCGTTCCAGGCGCCAACTTGCTCTTCAGCATCCAACCTACTTGCGCGCTGCCAATAAAACTAAAAAATGCCACTCTGGAATCAGTCACCATAGCCGTCGCAACAGCATCATTTGCAGGCATAATGGCCTGGGCGTAGTCCTCGGGAAGACCCGCTTCCCTCAACAGTTGAATAAATCGAAAACAAGACAGGGACGTATCGGCAGCAGGTTTCACAACAACGGGACAACCAGCCGCAACGGCTGGGCCTGCCTGGTGCACAATAAGGTTAAGCGGATGATTAAATGCACTCACTGCCACCACCACTCCGATTGGTTCATGGCTGGTCATCGCCAAACGATTAGCCGATGCCGGGTTTAAACGCATTGGGATTTCCGTTCCTCTTTCGGAGCGGATGCATTCGATGCAATTCTTTACCCCATCAATCGCTCGTGTCACTTCCACCTGAGAATCGTTGTAAGGTTTACCACCTTCGCTCAAAGCTATCGTGACCAACTCATCATAATGCTGCTCCATAAGAGCGGCAGTACGCTCCAGTATTGCGATGCGCTCATGAGCAGGCAGCCAGCATGATCGGTCTTTGAATAACTTGTCCGCATTAGCCAGCGCCTGTTCGGCACCAGTGCTGTCATGGGCTGGCACCTCGCCAACCTCAGCGCCATCGAAAGGAGACTTTACACTCACCGTCCCCGAAGCAGGAGCACCAGAAACCATTGATTCAAATTTAAACATCGTCAGTTCTGATCCTTCAGAGTGCCATTAAATAGGACAAACAAGATTGCCCAGTTTTTCTGTCAGCTTCATATTTTCTGAGTAATCCACCGGCACATCAATAGCAACAACAGTATTATCATTGACAGCCTTTTCGATGGCGGGCAATAGCTGGTCCGCAGACTCAACTCGATAACCTTTTGCACCAAAGCTCTCTGCGTATTTCACGAAATCAGGGTTAGTAAAATCGATGTTGGAATCGCGCCCAAACTTTTTATCCTGATGCCATTTGATCAAACCATATTTACTGTCATTCCAAATCATAATAATGATGGCGACATTGAGACGAAGTGCGGTTTCGATTTCCTGAGAATTCATCATGAAACCTGCATCACCATTTATGGCCATTACTGTTTTATCAGGGTTAACTAATTTTGCCGCGATGGCACCAGGAATACCTATCCCCATGGAAGCGAAACCGTTGGAAATAATACAGGTATTCGGTGCCTCAGCCTGATACATACGGGCAATCCACATTTTATGCGCACCCACATCCGAAATTAGAATATCTTCATCCTCCAGGCCTTTTCGTACATCATTGAGGATGCGTTGCGGCTTCATCGGGAAACTGCTATCGGCTTCTTTATCATTCAGCTCATCAACAATAACCTGACGTAAAGAACCCACTTTTGACTCGCCTTGGGGTGTTGATTCCGCAGCAATTGAATCTAAGGCCTGTCCAATATCACCAATCACACCAACTTCCAGAATGTAGTGCTCATCCACTTCAGCATAGTGCTGATCAATATGGATAATCTTTTTATCCTTGTTTTGATGCCAGGAAGAAGGGTGATATTCAACCATGTCAAAACCAACGCAGAGAATGACATCGGCACGATCAAATCCACAGGCAACATAGTCATGAGCTTGAAGACCAACAGTCCCAAGCGATAAGGGATGAGAAAAAGGCATTACACCCTTTGCCATAAAAGTTGTTGCAACAGGAATGTTCAGCTTTTCAGCAAAGGTCACTAACTGCTGGCTGGCATCGCCACGCAGTACACCATTACCAGCCATGATGATGGGGTAAGTTGCATCGGATACCACTTGAGCAGCTTGCGATACTTTTTGCGCAGGTGGTGCAGGCGCAACAGCATATTGCACTTTTAGAGGTTCTTTTAGTTCAACCAATTCAGCACCAGCAATATTCTCCGGCACACTGATAAATGCGCCACCAGGTTTCTCTGCTTGCGCATCCTTAAAAGCCTTACGCACAACTTCAGGAATGATATCTGCATGAATGATCTCGGTACTGTACTTGGAGACAGGTGCAAACAAGTTCACCAGATCCAACATCTGATGACTCTCTTTATGCATTCGGGTCGTAGCCCCCTGGCCCGCTATGCCAATGATTGGTGCTCGATCCATATTGGCGTCGGCAAACCCTGTGACCAGGTTGGTTGCACCCGGACCCAAAGTAGCCAGACACACTCCGGCTTTACCTGTAAGCCTGCCGTAGACGTCCGCCATAAATGCTGCTCCCTGTTCATGCCGCACGGTGACAAACTTAATACTGCTTTCCAGCAGTGCATCCATTACATCGATGTTTTCTTCACCAGGTATTCCGAAGATGTATTCAACACCTTCGTTTTCCAGGCAGCGGACGAATAATTCAGATGCCTTCATTATGGCTCCTCAGCAAAATAGTGAATTCAGAAATATTGGAACGCCATTTGGTTCCAACTTGCATTCTATGGTCTACACAGAAAGACCGGAAAACTGACTTTTTGGCTCAAAGCAGCCGAGATCAATGACACTGACCCAGCCCATCCATGATGGCTAGCTTGCCAATGAGTTCCTCAACCCGTGTGCTGTAACCCCACTCGTTGTCATACCAACTGACAACTTTCACCATGCGACCATCAATGACTTGTGTGAGTTGGGAATCGAATATACTGGAATGACTGTTGCCAATGATATCGCTGCTGACCAGGTCTTCTTCGGTATAAGCCAGTATTCCTTTTAGCGGCGGAGCTGTAACTGCTGCTGCCATGGCCTCGTTAACTGCCCAAACTGAAGTTTCCTTATCGACCTCAACCACGAGATCAACCAGGCTTCCATCGGGAACCGGCACTCTCATTGCCATGCCATCCAGGCGGCCAGTCAGTTCCGGCATCACCAGCTCTACTGCTTTGGCTGCACCGGTTGAGGTGGGGACGATATTCGTAGCCGCATTTCTCGAACGACGATTGTCTTTGTGTGGCGAATCGATCAATCGCTGTGAAGACGTATAAGCATGCACTGTTGTGAGCAACCCCCGTCTAATACCAAAAGATTCATGTAAAACTTTGCACAGAGGTGCCGCACAATTTGTCGTACAACTGGCATTGCTGATGATTTTCGCATCAGGAGTAATCACATGATCGTTAACACCCGTCACCAAAGTCGCATCCAAACTGTCTTTGCAAGGCACTGTCAGGATAATGCGACGTGCACCGGCACCCAGATGCCTGTTCAGCACATCGATAGTGCGGAATACTCCGGAACTTTCAATGACGTAATCGATACCCAGTTCCTGCCACGGCAGCTTCTCCGGATTTTTCTCGTTAAGTACCTGAAAAGGATCTCCAGAAATCTCCATAGTATCGCCGCGTACGTTCACATCATCAGGGTAAGTGCCGTGAATACTGTCATACTTAAAGGCATAGGCAAGCTGCTCGATACTCGCCAAATCATTAACAGCTACCACATCGTAGTGGCCTCGCTGTTTGGCGATTCGCATAATGGTTCGACCTATTCGACCAAATCCATTGATAGCAATTCGTGGCAGCGTCATATTAAGCAAGCATCTGTTCAGTGATATCCCAAAGTCGTAAGGCACTATCTTCGTTGGTTGCCCAAGGCGCTACGTCGAAATATCTCGGAGAGTCTTCGGTCGCAGGATTAGCCACATCGCAGTCTTCACAATAAAGGCCACCAGTATCTGCCAATGCAGGACTGGTAGCAGCCCATAGCGTTGTAGTGCAGCCCTGAGTTGTAGATTTAAACATTGTCGCCGCCTGCTCGGACAAATTGCCATCGGCATCAGTCCACCCCAAAGACTGCATTTCTTCATTTCGAATATGGCGCTGCAATGGCGTTAGTATGCCGCCCGGATGCACACTAAACGCACGCAATCTTTGATCTGCGTATTTCAAATCAAGCCCTAAAGCGAATAGTGCATTAGCAGTTTTTGCCTGTGCGTAAGCGGTCCATTTTTCATAAGGTGTGGTCTTGAAATGAATATCATCCCAAAGGATATCGGAGCGACGATGAGCAATCGATGAGAGACAAACAACTCTGGGTGCTTCGGTATTTAACAAATTTGGCAGCAACGCCTTGGTTAGAACAAAATGACCCATATGATTTACTGCAAACTGAGATTCCCAGCCGTCACCAATGCGCGTTTCTGGACATGCCATGATGCCAGCGTTGTTAATCAGCAAATCCAGACCTGATTCACGCTCCGCGACTTCGGCAGCGAAACTTCGCACACTATCCAGATCACCAAGATCCATTTGCAAAGGAATGACCTCACCTGTGATGCCAGCCAGATTGACACCAGCTTTGTTCAGATCCCGCACCGGTACGTAAACTTTGACATCCGCACCTGCCAGTGCTCGGGTAGTTTCCAAACCAATCCCACTATAGCCTCCCGTCACTACCGCTACTTTGTCAGTGAGATCTATGCCCTCCAGAATCTGTGACGGTTCAGATTTAGCTTCAAACCCTGAATCGATTTTTTGTTGTATGCGTACGCTCATTACTGCTCCAATATTTTTAAGGAGTCTCTGATTAATGTTTGCGAGGCAGTGAGTGCAAGGCAAAATCAGCGAAAAAGCGCAGTTTATAGGTCATAAATGCGCATTTTGAGCTGATTTTTAACGCAGCAATAACAACGTAGGTAATTAATCAGAGGTTCCTTAAGTTCTATTTACTATACTCTATTAATGTCAGGTTTGGATTGTCGGCTTGCCACAATCCCTGTTTCAATAAGGGTTAAACAGATTCTTTTCTTCCTGTTGACTGACAGTGCCCATGCGCCCAATCTGCTCTTCTGCAACAAAGCGTTGCAGAAAATCTGAGTCTGCCAATGTGTTTGCCACAAATCGACGTTGATCTGACTGCTGGCGTCCGATGACGATACCTCGACCTGGGCCAGACCTGTCGAAGCAGACCGTATAAGTTTCAATGGTTGCAGGACCGCTGGGTGTGTCAGTGAACTCCGGGTAATCCAGATTATCAATTTCTTTCTGATAAACAGAAGGATCAGTTCTCTGCCAGGTTCCATGAGTCGGCTCCGCCGAATAGATACCTGTTGCATGTTTGGTTAAGTACCCACCATTAGCTGTAATCAGACCATAAGAATTTTTACTATTTCTCAGTAAAGGCACTAATGAGGCTATCGCATGCATGGAATAATTGTTTCCTGGCCCGCCAAAAAACGGCAAACCACCGGTGAGTGTCAAACCACGCTCATCTGTTGCTTTTATTCCCAGTTCTGAACAGGCAATTGCAACTGCCGAAGGGAAACAGGAATAAATATCGATGTACTGCATATCCTCAATAGATTTCCCTGCCATAGCAAGGGCCTGTCGAACATTCACTCCGATAGCCGGTGAGGACGTGTAATTCATGCGTTCGCTGACCATGAGTTTTTCATTTGCCTCTCCGCAACCGTGGAGAAATATCCATTTTGCAGGATCAATCCCAAGCTGCCTGGCTTTACCGACTGACGTCATGATGACTGCCGCACCTTGATTAACTCCATCCATGGCATTCATCCATTTTGGATAGGGCAAACAGATGTATCTGTTTTCTGGAGACACCGTGGCAAGCTCCTGTGGGCTGCGCTCTATACCATAAAAAGAAAAGGGATTTTGCGCCGCAACTTTTGTAAAGGGTGAAAACAATTCTCCCATAGCCATTAAGTGCTGCTCGATAGTATTGCCTGCCGCAACTCTCAAAGCGTTTTCGAACAATGGATAGGTTTGGACAGGCACACCCAGGCCATGAGCAAATTCATGGGGTGTCGATAAGGGCTCGCCAATTCCTCGATCTTCCAGGCTCCCTGTATCTTCTTCCTGCCAGTCGAGTTTGATCTCCGCACGCAGCGCCAACTGTGCAGTCTTAATTGCTTCGGAGCCTGCGAGCAGTGCGACACCAACATCACCCGCGACTATCCGCTCAGCCATTTCATTGATATATTTCTGTGGGGTATTGCCACCGACGTTGCCATAGATAGCCAAGGCAGGATCTGCCCCGATGCGCCGGGCAATAGCTCTTGGTGGATTCTCAGCGCGACCGAAAGGATTGGGCATACGGGGTCGATTCCAGGAATCAGGGAAAATTCGAATCGCCACCAACGTATCAATAGCAGCAGCCAAATCAGCAGCTACACCAGTGTCGTGCAAGGCAGCTTTCGCAGCCTCTGCGGCGATACCCATTGGCGGCTGTGCGTTCTCCGGCGCCACATCTTTTTCGGTGAACTGACCTACACCTATTACTACAGGAGTTGTCTCTTCCATATCTTTCCAGTCGTTGTTGCTTGCTGTTAAGAAGTCAATACTGGCATTGATCGGCCAAGAGTATCATCTACAATGGATTGATTGCTGGCGCAACTGTGTGAGAGTAAATAACACGGATTCATAGCTGTTTAAACACCGCCTCTCAAACGCTGTCTGTATTCTCTGTGGGATAGCTGCCTTCAGTTGCCCTGGCACAATGGGATCGAGGTCGAACTGGAGCAGAAACGACTCAGGGCAACGTGTTCATAGACAGCAATGGTAATGCCAAGCTAAGTATCAATGAAGCTGATGTGAGTCAAGTGGCGGTAAGTAACGGCTGTCGGGTTGTGCTCAGCAGCAGTGATGGCAGCTATCAGATCGATGCCCCTGTGAAATTTTATTCATTAGCAAGCCTGCTGGTTTCAGCGTGCCATTGAACGGGTTTGATGAGTTTGATGGGTTTAAAGTACCGCAGTTTTACTATCGCCATTATCCAGATGGCACTCCATCGCAAGTTACTGGCACTGCAATGGAGTGAGAGTTTTCGGTTATTGAATCCACAGGGCCATTGCCAGCATCAATTAACTTCGGATTGGTTCCGGATTACCGTGATGAATCCAGCTTTCGCACCTATGGATTTGCTGGCACGCGAGCGCGTTTCGAATTAAGGAACCTCTGATTAATTACCTACGTTGTTATTGCTGCGTTAAAAATCAGCTCAAAATACTCATTTATGACCTATAAACTGCGCTTTTTCGCTGATTTTTGCCTTGCACTAACTGCCTCGCAAACATTAATCAGAGGCTCCTTAAGCGAAGACATGTTGCGGGAAGATTTGATAACCCTCTTACCAGGTAATCCATACGATGTTGAATTTGGCTTAACTGTCGGCGATGTCGTCTACGACAATCTGAATACTATGACCGCCACAAAGCCATGATGAGTCTGATGGGCATCCCCCAATGGATTCTATGTGCTGCATTTCGAAAACCAGAATCCAGTGCCAGTGTTTATTCCGTTCTCTTCTGGCCTCGATGCCAGGCAACGACCAAGAGTGACGCTGGACCCCGCACTCGTTTCACCGGATGGCAATTCAATCAATCATGGAACGCTACTGCTGGAACAAATCTGGTCGTTAATCTGTTTGATGGCGGTGTTCGCGGTTCAGTGTGGTATGCATTGAATGGAGAGTCAGCCATTGCCATGGACTATAACTATACCGTGCGGACTGATCTTTATATTGAGCGCATGGCGCAATTGCTGTTGGATTCGGATGCAGCGTTTGGTAACGCAGCTCAATCGTCACATATCTGGCAGGCGGAGCTTCCTGCCGAGCTGGAGCTGGTATTCATCGTGTTGTAGTAACCAGCGAAGATGAATTTGCACAACAACAGCGCAGCGCGTTCAGCTTTGAAATATTGCGCGATTAAATCCATCGTCGCACTTTGGCTTTATAGTCCAGATACTCCTTGCCAAACTTTTCTTCCAGATATCTTTCCTCTTTTTCTATAGCGATGTAATAAACCAGAATAGCGCCAGGAATCGCAGATAGAATAATCCAGAGATTGTTGATGGCGATACCGATACCAATATTGAACACACAAAATCCAGCATAGATTGGGTTGCGTGACCAGCGATAAAAACCCGTAGTGATAATGCTGGTTGTTGGCTTCCAGGGCTCGATAGCCGTGCCTTTTCGTTTGAAAGTGCCATTTACCAGAATCGCCACTGCCATACCGAACAAACAAATGGCTATGCCCAGGGGACGAAAGGACAGGGGCACTCCAATTGGCAAAGGAAAAATGTTATGGATTCCCCACCCTGCAATAATCAGCAGAACAAAAATGGCCGGTGGAGGAAACTTGACATCTGCGCCCCTGCCATCGCTTTTACCAGCCCCTTGTGCAGAACTTTGATTCAGATCGTCATTTTGTTCAGTGGTCATTTGCAGCCTCCTCAATTGGGCCGTGCTCATTATAATACAGCAGTGAATATCGACTCTCACTGATCGAGGACAAACAATGGCTGAATTCAACAAAATACGGGGAATACTCCATGTCTACAACGACTTCCGTGGCAACCCTGAGCATCAACCTCAGGAGATTCGCAAGGCCATTGAATGCATTGGCAACCGCAAATCCGCTCAAATCTATCTGGTGGGCTGTGAATTCGAGGTGTGCCTGCGTGACACGTATTCCAGTTTCGGCCCCAATGCGATTGAACAACGTAAATCCTTCATCGCCGAGATGGGGGGTTGACTCAACATGATAGCTGATGGTCTCAGAAACAACGGTTATCAAATGGACTGTCGTATTCACTGGACCTTCCCATGCTATGAGCAAATCACCAAAGAGGCTACCGAACTTGATGCCGACCTGGCGGTGCAACATGCATATATGCGACTGCCTCACGAGGAGCACAATCTTTCTCATGGCAGTTGGCAGTTAATTAAATCCTGTCCAAAACCTTAGCTTCTCACAAAAGACAAAGAGTGGGATGGAGACCGAAATATTCTGGCGGCTGTTGATTCTGTGCATAGCCATCTCAGATCACCCGGTTTGGATTTCAAAATTACGAATCATGCGTTGACGGCACAACCACTACCAGGCGGAGCCACTCATGTGGTTCATGCCTGCGCGAAGTCCGCCAGGCCGTTTACCGACGCGAATGAAATACGCAACACTCATGAAGAAGCACTGACCGATTTATTGAAAGATTATGATCTGCCTGAACTTTCGTTACATCTGCCGGTACATCCGCGGGAGGAAACGCCAATGAATGCAATTATTCATTGCCAGAACGAGCTGCATACAGAGGTTACCCTCATTGGAGCACTGTCCCGCGCCCGGCTTGCTGAACTGATTATTGGCAACACAGCATCTCGGGTGCCGGACTAGGTGAAATCTGACTTGCTGATTGTTCGGCCTGATTAAGCTGCATTGGTCACTAGTTTGAAGCGGCATATTTTGAGACCACGCGCCGGATCAAATTCTCTATATTCCGGTGCCACGGGCATACGTTCGATCAGTATTGACCTCGGACAGTATTGGTCAAATAACGCTTCAAGAAACTCCCACCCTAGAAATGGACTATTCAGACAGGCAATGACTTCAGCATTGAGGTTACAGAGCGAAGGCAGCCTTTTAATTACCGATTTATAATCTTTATCCGCGACAAAACTACCGCGTTGCCTTGTGGGTGGATCAACAATTACCAGATCATAACGCCCATGCTGCTTTATCCTGCCCCAGGAGGTAAAAAGGTTGTATGGAATGAAATTGGCACAGCGCTGATCCAGTCCATTTAAATCAAAATTACGCTTCCCCCACTCTATACTGGTTTTACTGATATCTACGCTGGTTACACTGGCAGCTTTCCCAGCCAGTGCTGCCACCGAGAGCGAGCAGGTATAAGCAAACAGGTTCAATACATTTTTGCCCGCTGAATTTTTCTGCAACCAGCGCCTTACCAGACGCATATCCATAAATAAACCAGCATTTTGGCGGCGACCCGGATGTACCTCGTAACCGAGATTGCTTTCGGTAACAATTATTGATCCGACATCATCACCATAAAGAGTTTGTGATGGGGAACCATCCTCAAAGCGTTTTTGCAAAATGATCGTGTTGATTTGCTGGTGCTTATCGGCTGCTAACAACTCATTTTGCAGATCAGAAACTTCGCTCAAATCTTCATACACAGAAAGCAGAACAACAGGTGGATACCAATCAATATTCAGATTCTCAAACCCTGGAATACTTTGACCACGACCATGCAGAATTCGACGCGGCTCAGGCTGGCGCTGAATGAAAAAGTCCTGGAATCGGGAAGTAAGAGGCACCTTAGACACGTTAAGCTTTTGCGAAGAGCCGGGTAAGTGTTGTTGTTTAAACAGTCTACTCCATGCTGACCCACGAAAACACAAACTCGCAATCAGCGTCATTCACTGCCATCAAACCACAGAAAAAAGTGGCTTTTTACACATTGGCAGCGTATTAATTGAGTGTATTCTATTAGGACCTGTTCACACTAATTGAGTGATCTCTGTTGTGACTAAAAAAGCGCCAATTGAGGTATGAGGAGCGTAGTTTGGTCATTCCAAATGAGCGACGAGCAATGACAAATGACAAGTGGCGCTTTTTTAGCCACAACCCGAAGGGCCAGGCACATTTTTGCGCCCAGCTTCGTTATCAGTCGCTTGTATATACTTAATATACGGCTATACGGCGCTCTTTCTGCCTCGCTGGGCACAAAAACACCCTCCAGCAGAGACGACTCAATTAGTGTCAACAGGCCCTAGCGCGCCAGTGCCATCTGGATGGACGTTTACCGCCGTGGAATCGGCAGTGGAATCAATAGAAACATGATCCACCTGGCTGTTGATGACCTCATTTTCCTGGAGGGCCAGAAACGCGTGATCGAGAACGCCTTGCTTAGCCCAAGGGTTCGCCCTCCTATAAAGACTATGCCAGCGGCCGAACCGTTTGGGCAGGGCGCGCTATTTACAGCCTGCTCTGCAAGGTACAAAAGGGCGTTAAGCACCTGCAGGTCAGGCTGTGTCAAAACGTCATGAGCGAAAGCGAGATGAGGCAAAAACAGGCGAAAAACCGGAGTTTACAGAGCGTAAATGAGGATTTTGAGCCTGTTTTTAACGATATATCGCTGAGCGTAATAGGTAATAGTTTTGACACAGCCTGAGGGTAGAGATTTTCACGTTACCTCGGAGAACAGGGAGCAACGGCTCGATAGTTTTGTAGTGCTGCGCAGTCATTTCCAGGACGAAATTATAGCGCAATGGGTGTGAACAGGGCCTAGCTCAGCAGCCCGAAGACTGAGACGACCTTGAGCGCGCCCAGCCCAATCGTTATGAGCACGACAGTGGCGCCCAGCACATTAATCCAGGGTCGATTGATATAGTCTCCGAGAACGCTGCGTCGATTCATGATGACCAGTAGGAAGATCGCGCAAATGGGAAGCAAGAAGCCATTGGCGGCTTGCGCGAACAGAATCGCTGTGAGCGGTTTGGTGCCGATGACCGCAAAAAATGTACCACTGATCAGCACTGTGGCCCACACGATTCGAAAGGCCTTTCCGTCCAATGCTCTGGACCAGCCCATCACGCCACACACGGCGTAAGCCGCCGCCAATGGAGCGGTGACGGCGCTACTAAGCCCCGCGGCAAATAATCCTGCAGCGAAGAAGTAGCTAGCTGCGGGTCCCAGCAGTGGTTCGAGCTGTTGTGCCATATTGGCGGCCGAGAATTCACCATCGCCGCCGAAGAATGCAGCGGCAGAGGTACTCATCACGGCAAGCGTAATGAGTCCTCCCAGGCCGATCGACACGCCGTTGTCTATTCTTGCCTGCTGCAGGCTGACTTTAATATCCGTGCTCGACGACCACTTTTCCTGCACCGCGTTTGAATGCAAAAACAGGTTATAGGGCACCACCGTCGTGCCGATGAGCGCTATGACAGTTAGCAGGGAACCCGCGGGGATGCTTGGGACCAGCAGCCCTCCTACAATGGCGGATAAACCGGGTGCGACCATGAGCAGGGTTACCAGGAACACCATACTCATTAATAGAACGAGGACAATCAGAAGTTTCTCAATAAGTGCGTAGCGCCCCGATGCGAGCAACCCGGCGGCCAGTGCGCCCACGGTCAGCGACCATATCGATACCGAATGCCCGCTGATGCTTTGCAAGCCCAGGGCTGCGCCGGTGATATTGCCGGCCTCGTAAGCGGCGTTGCCCAGCCCCACAGCGGCAATGACTAAAATGATAGCAAGATTGCCCAGCCATGTGCCGGCGAATGTCTCTCGCAGTGCCTCAGCAAGTCCCTGGCGGCTGACCAAGCCCAGACGGGCAGTCATTTCCTGTAGCGTTATTGTTGCGAATACTGAAAACAGCAGTGCCCATAGCAGGGCGTAACCGTAGGTCGCACCGGCTATACTTGCAGTAGTAATGGTTCCCGGGCCTATGAAGGCTGCCGTAACCAACAAACCTGGACCGAACCTGTTGCCTGGACTGTCCATGAAACTCACCCATATTGCTCTGCACGTACCCGATGCCCTGGTCTGCGCGGCCTGGTACGCGGATTACTGCGGTATGGTCGAAGTCCGTCGACACGGTGTCAAGGAGAAACCTGTCCTGTGGTTGGCGTACCCCGATAAGGCAGACGAATTCGTCATGGTCCTGATTAGCAACGGTCCACATCACGAGGCTGCTGAAGGTGACTATTCCCACCTCGGTTTCGCGGTAAATTCTCAGGCCGAGGTGGACGCGCTCGCAGCAAGAGCTGCTGCTGATGGCTGCCTGTTGTGGGCACCGCGCGAGGAGCCCTGGCCTGTGGGTTACTACTGCGGCGTTCTCGACCCCGCGGGCAATCAGGTTGAGTTCAGCTACAGTCAGCCTCTGGGTTAAGTCCCCCCGCTTGCATGTGACTATGCCGACCCTTATCCAATTCGATCTTCCGCGCCATGTTCATTGCCCCTTCGCCGACGGGCGCGTGGTTGAAGTGAGAACCGAACTGGGGATGGAGGACTGAAAATCCTCGTGTCGGTAGTTCGAACCCCAATGCGCAACTTTTCAAATCCACAGCCTAAAAAAGATAGTAGCCACCAGGTAAACGCGATAAAGCAATCCTTCATAGAGCCTGGATTGTCCCTCAATGTCAGGAAGCGTTTAGCCTTAAGCCGTTAGTGCCCCGGGGCAATCGACTGAACGCCTGTGTTATGTCCAAGATAGGCAGAAGTTTATAATTTTTGGACTCAGATCGACGAGGGGGCGCCACTTGTTCACTTTTCGTACTGGAAGTCCGTGCGAAAATCCATTCAGTCGATTGCCCTGATTAGTGGCCCCTGGCAGCCCCTAAGTGTCCAAAATCCCAGGGAACCGGCCGGGTTAAAAACAGCCATGTTCGGGGAAAACAGCGGTACCAGTGTAAGGCCCGCAGTGGCAACTGAACACAGAGCAGCCTGTCTCGTACAGTGCTGGAAAAGCTAGTGGAATGTCTCAGAATTTATCTAGAAGACGTGGGGTTCCGCGGTATTGAACGTTTTACGAGTGTGCCCCACTCAACCATGATGAGCTGGGTTAAAAAGCCTGGTGATGACATCAAACGCCTGCGCCTAAAGGCAGAAAAAGGCGAAGGCGTGGGTGTTTGAGTGTGATGGGGTTGGATGAGATGGAGCTGGATGAGATGGGCCAGGGCATCCTGTCCAAAAAACACCAAATGCCGGGTCTGGGCAGCCTGTGATGGCGTGATCGAGATGGTCGCCAGACCCATGATCTTCAACCTGACCAACGCGATACAGCGACAGGAAATAGTTGCGGGAAGAGCTGGCTCTAACAGTTTAATCGCCTAACGACTTGTGAGTCCAATGAGAGCAGGGAAAAGCGTTGCCTTATGACCACCCAACGGCTCACCTTTCAAGCACGCAACCTGAGACCTGAGACACGATAGAAGCAATGAGAAACGACATGACCGACAAAAGCAAGAAATACCCTATTTTTCGAAAAAACACAGGAATTGGGTATGCGCTCAATGCCCACAGACATTGCCCGCACAATTGAGGCCAATGTGGCAACAAGACCCTCTCGGTGAGTTGGAGGGCTTGACGCGGGAGCCCGATTAAAGGAGCGTCCATGAAACCCTACCGGGAATCAATCGACCCACCAGTGCGGTGCGGTCAACCGGAGAGACTGGCAGGCGAGCGTTTTAAACACTGACTGTAATCGCCAAGGTGGGAAAGCTCAGAACAGATGCTATCCTCATGCACCTCCCTAACGGACCCTTCGGAGAAATCACGCATGGGAAAAAGACTCACTGCGCTATTGGTCATTTTTGCATTTAACGTCAACGCAGAAGAGGGGGCGGAGGCGTCGTTTCGTGAAGTGTGGAACTGCCGGGAGTGGAATAAGAACGGCCCGGTGCTCGTGAAGGCTAAGATCCGTACTTCTAGTGTGGAGGGAGCCTCGCAGTTGGGAGTCATTGAAGTCGCTGGCGAGACCTACGGAGCGAATTACTATTTAGCAGGGTTTGATAGAAAATGGCGTTCGGCTAATAAGTACTTTCACATTTTTTCTTTTTGTCATAAAACCAAATGGTGATGCGGGGTACTACGACTTTTCACATGTTCCGGAAGGGGAAACGACGCCTCCCTCCCAGTACTTCACCTGCACACTGTCCAAGTGACGCTGCCCCAAACGCCCTGATCACTTCCCCTGGCATAGTAAAGTCGTAGATTTCGGTGAGCGCTTTTTTTCTACAAAGCGGCATTAGAAACGATTGAAATAAAAGTGTCAGGAGCATTAATATCCCTGGCTCTTTTCAAATTCTTCATGCCAATTCAGGACACTGCCTGTCGATCAGGGCAATCGAGTGAATGCCTCTGTCGCGCTGAAGATAGGCAGAAGTTTAGGATTTTCGAACTCAGATCGACGAGGGAGTACCACTTGTCCACTTTTTGTACTGGAAATGCGCACGAAAATCCATTCAGCCGATTGTCCCGGCCTGTCGATCTCAGCTATTCCTAATTGCCAGCGCATAGACTAGGATACTCAGTTAATTCTTCTGATTGAGGGGATTTCCTGGCATGTGCCGAAACATCAAAATTCTCTTTAATTTTGACCCTCCAGCAACTGACGAAGAAACTCATGCCACAGCTATTCAGTCTGTGCGCAAAGTAAGCGGCTCCTCCAGAGCCAACAAACCCGCATTTGACGCTGCGATAGATGACATTGCAGAATCAGTACAAACCCTGTTAAACAGTTTCTCCAGTAATGCCCCACCAAAAAACTGCGAAGAAGAGAGATTAAAAGCACAGGTGCACATGACCAACAAGCAATTCGGAACACCGCTTGCCAGCGCCACAAACCAGGATTCAGGAGACTAAAATGTTCTATCGCCGCATCAAATTTATGAGCGTTGCCATTCTTGCTTTGCTTCTTATCAGTTGTGGAGAACAACCTGCTGAAACAGAGGCACCAGGACAAACATCTGGTTCTGAAACTGCTTCAACACCCGTTGAGTTTCAACCTGTTCTGGAAGACCCCTATACCTGGCTGGAAGAAGTGGAAGGTGAAGAAGCCCTGGCCTGGGCGGCTGAACAAAATGCGCTTTCCATACCAAGACTGCAGGGAGACCCACGTTACGAGGACATTCGCCAGGAAATCGAAGCAATCCTGACCTCTGATGCCCGCATACCCTCCCCCTCACTTATCAATGGTCAGGTATATAACTTCTGGCAGGACGAGGTAAACGTACGCGGCATACTGCGACGTACCAGCCTAGCCAGTTATCAAACTGATACTCCGCAATGGGAAACTGTGATCGATATTGACTCCCTGGCTGAAGCCGAAGACGCTAATTGGGTGTATAAAGGAAGGACGTGTCTGCACTCCGACCCTTCTCGCTGTTTGTTGCGACTTAGTGATGGCGGCAAAGACGCCGTGGTTGTCCGTGAGTTTGATCTCGAGAGTAAAACTTTCATTGAAGATGGCTTTTTGGTTGCGGAAGGCAAGACTAATGTTGATTGGCTGGATGCAGACACATTGATCGTCGGCACTGATTTCGGGGCTGACTCACTGACTACTTCCGGGTACGCACGCACGCTGCGCTTGTGGCCTCGCGGCACCGAGCTGGCATCGGCGCAACAGATTATTGAGGTAGAGCGCGGAGATATGGGCGTCTACTTCGTGTCCTTCATGGAAGATGCTTCTACTTACAGCTTAGTCACGCGTCGTCCGGACTTTTTTACTGAACAAAACTGGTTGGTGACCAGGCAAGGCGAATTGGCAGAAATTCCCTTCCCCATCGATGTGGATGTAAGGGGTGTTTTTGGCGATCAACTGTTAGCGCTGATGCGCAGCGACTGGTCGCCCGATGATGAAAACACCTATCGGGCAGGCAGTTTAATTGCCATGGATATTGAAGCCAGCGTTGCCGCAAACGCCCCTGCTACCGTCAGCATCGTTTTAGACCCAGGTTCTGACGATGCATTGGATGCAATCAATGGTATCGGTATCACCAGTGAATCTATTTACGTCAGTGCGCTTAAAGATATTTCTGGACAACTGCTGCGGATTCAAGCAGGTGAAGAAGGCTGGACAGTCTCCCCTGTCGCATTACCTGAAAACGGGGCCATTCAAATCGCTTCTGCCGACGACTACTCAGACACCTTAATTGTGCGCTATCAAAGTTTTCTGACACCTCAGACTCTGTATCTTATTGCAGAAGATGCTGAACCGGTCGCGATTAAAGCACTGCAACCGCAATTCGATACAGAGCCATTTGAAGTACAACAACGTTTTGTTGCCAGTGCTGACGGCACACGTATTCCCTACTATATAGTACATGCCAAAGATATTCCTTTAGATGGCTCGACCCCCACTCGATTAACTGCTTATGGCGGATTCGAGCTCTCTCGAACGCCTGTTTACATGAGCGCAGCCGGTCAAGCCTGGTTAAAACGCGGCGGTGCTTACGCGCTGGCGAATATTCGAGGGGGTGGCGAATATGGCCCGCAGTGGCA
Source organism: uncultured Pseudohongiella sp. (assembly GCA_965198435.1). Lineage (GTDB taxonomy): Bacteria > Pseudomonadota > Gammaproteobacteria > Pseudomonadales > Pseudohongiellaceae > UBA9145. The sequence goes on from OZ240664.1 coordinate 3,248,181, forward strand.
TCAAAGCGCAGTCTTGGAGAACCGCTATAAAGTCTACGAAGATTTTATCGCCGTCGCTGAAGACCTGATCGATAGCGGAATTACCAGTCCTCCACATCTGGGAGTTTCCGGGGGCAGCAATGGAGGTCTATTAGTCACTGCCGTCATGGTACAACGACCAGATCTCTACAACGCAATCATCAGTGCAGTGCCACTGATAGATATGCTGCGTTACCATCGCCTGTTAGCAGGTGCCAGCTGGATGGCAGAATATGGCAATCCCGACATTCCTGAACACTTCGACTTCATCTCTCAATACTCGCCTTATCAAAATGTGGTGCCCGGCGCTGACTATCCAGAAATATTTCTCTGGACCAATCCGAAAGATGATCGTGTACATCCAGGGCATGCAAGAAAGATGGCAGCACGCATGCAAGAACAGGGACATGAGTTAATCTATTTCGAAAATGCGGAAGGCGGCCATGGCGGTGGTGCAAATCTTAATCAGCTGGCGCAAACTCAGGCTATGGAAATCGTCTACCTGATGCAACAGTTGGCGGACTAATTCACACCAGCCCAGAGGGATCAATCAACGCATATGGAATTAAGCGCAAAAGCCTTTTTGTTACCGCTTTCGATCGCAGCGAGCACTATATTCGCCCAAACCGATTTTGACTCTCCTCTAACCGAGTATGAATACCCAAATCTACAAGGTGATTGGGAAAGCACTCTACTAACCCCTTTTGAGCATCCGCTTGAGCTGGGAATCAGGCAAAGTTACTCAGAACAAGAAGTGCAGGGTTTATTGACAAAAACTGCTGATCGCGAATCTCAACGCAACCAGGCAGCCTGAACCGTGAAGCTCCCTCTGTTGGCGAGATAATCACCAACGTGGCAGATGGGAATTTTAGTCCTTAAGGAGCCTCTGATTAATGTTTGCGAGGCAATTAGTGCAAGGCAAAAATCAGCGAAAAAGCGCAGTTTATAGGTCATAAATGAACATTTTGAGCGGATTTTTAACGCAGCAATAACAACGTGGGTAATTAATCAGAGGTTCCTTAAGTGAATTACAGAAAATTGACGTCGATAAAACAGAAAATCAAGCCCTTCCCCAAACTTACGCATGGATTTGCCGAAAATTAAGCCTGGTGTTTTCTTTTCTAATTAACCATATATTTGCCCGCTACCTGCAAAAGCAAGATGGAGCTCTTGCCAATCGATGCTTGCTTATATTCTTTGATCGCTCCTTTTATAATCGTTAGCTCGCCATACATGGAGATGAATATGATTTTTTACTACGCACCACAAACGGTTTCAGTGGCTTCGCATATTACTCTCGAAGAGGTCGGGGTGAAGTATGAAACTCACGTTTTAAACTTTGGCGAAACCCAGCAACAATCAGCGAAATACCTGGAAGTCAATCCGAAAGGCCGTGTACCAGCATTGGTTACGGGACAGGGGATACTGACTGAAACACCTGCCATCCTGGTGTATTTAGCACAGGCATTCCCGAAAGCTAACTTGATACCGCAAGATGATCCATTTGCATTTGCCAGGATTCAGGAATTTAACGCCTATCTTTGTGCCACGGTGCATGTCGCTCACGCCCATCGCATGCGCGGCTATCGCTGGGTTGATGACAAAGCAGCCATGCAGTCTATGCAGGCAAAAGTACCCCAGACCATGAGTGAGTGTTTTCGATTGATTGAAGCACACATGTTTCAGGGCCCTTGGGTAATAGGCGATCAATACACAATTTGTGACCCTTATTTGTTTACTGTTTCCAACTGGCTCGAAGGTGATAGCGTAGATATCAATGATTTTCCAATAATTGCAGATTTTAATCACCGGATGCGCCAACGGGATGCAGTAAAACCTGTGCTTGAATTACACAGCTTATAAGTTGACACTAGAGCACAACAAATAGACGAACAAAAAGAAAGAAGAAAGACACAGGTTTGGAGAAATTGATGGCCAACACAGATTCATCTTCGAGAAGAAGTTTTCTAAAGAATGCAGCTATAGTCGGTGGTGCAGCCACTTTCGGTGTTGGACCAGTCTCTGCCCAACCTGCCGCAAACAATCTCTACCCCTCCCACAATGACAGAACCAAAGGCTGGTTACGCTTTATCTGGGAGAAAGCTACGACGCCAGATGATTGGGGCTATCATGAAAACCTGGAGTTGCCCTGGGGGATTCAGATACCTCGTGGTGAAATCGATTTTACCAACGATGGCAGCGGACCCCATCCCTGGTGGGATCAGTACGCCGTACCCCCAATGCTGAGCTACGGTCGCTTCGACCTGGCTGACTCCAGTTATCCGGTGTTGCTGATGGCGGATCAGACCCCGGCCTGGCGCGAAGTCTATACACGCATCATGGACGAGTTAGCCAGCAGACACACCTCCTATTGGGCCGCCATCGATTGGAATACCTTTATAGGACCTAGCCCGCAGCGTGATCAATACAATGCATTTAATGCCCTGGGTTATCAAATGTGGCCGGAATGGATTCGTGATAACTACGATCGGCCAGGCTGGACAGCTAATGGTGTCGAGCCCTGGGGTTTACAACCCGATCCGATCGGGGCTGACGGCAACTTATTTTTCCGTGGCTGGCTCAATCTCGTTCTTTCTATTTATAAATACGTATCCGGTGATGACAAGTGGGAGCGATCCTGGGAAATCGCGGGATTCGAGAACGAGCATTTCGAATGGACACAACCTCGCATCGTCGAACATTTGCATCAACAATACATGGATCACCCGGAAGGGCCTCATTGCGAGAACACCAAGATCTGGCCGTTTTGTAACTCGGCAGCAGGCCTTGGAATTTATTTGTCTGACCAGTTAGGTGTAACAAATGCCCATGGTGTTTTCGAGAACTGGGTCGAGTTCATGAAAGACAACTACATGAACATCAATGATCAAAATCAAATCGAATGGTCCACGGTTTACTATGATCCGCTTGAGAACTTTAAAGTAAATCTGCCCGGCACCGCTGCAACGGGAACAGGTACAGCGTTCTATTTATTACCACAGTCACCGGAAATTGCGACGACCATCTATGAAGGCATGGTTAACGCGAGTGGCCTGCGCGACCCATCCACAGACGTGCGCCCCAGTCCCCTTGCTCAGGTCATGGCAAAAGCTTTGGGAGACGATCAGGTTTTCCAACGCCTGCAATCAGCCGCTGAGCAGTATTCCGAACCGCGATTTTTTGGAGCAGACATGGATCGCTTCGGCTTTTGGTCAGGTCGAGATGAGCCATGGCCTCGCGGCACTTCAACCGCACAGCAGATGATCAATGAGATCGCTGAGGGCAACTGGATCGAAGCCTTCCAGGTAAAACATATGGATAAATACACGGCACCCACCCTGGAAGGCGTGGACTATCCCAACCTGGGAATCAACACCGCCTGGAATGACAAAGACAATGGCCTGCTTCATATAGGCACTTATATTGGAGACAGAAACGCGTCCGGCAGAGCTACCAGCTGGCAGATAACTAATCTGCCCAATGCCACAGAGGCGATTGTCATCCAGGATGGCCAAAGAAACACCAGTGTACAGGTAATTGATGCCAACACTATTCGCGTTGAAACTGATATTCGTCAACACCAGTATCAGATCCGCACAGGTTACTTCGGACAAGAGCTCGCCATTGTAAAGCCTGACCCGATGACTGTAGCCAGCGCATCGTCTGTTGCAGCTACCAAGAAGACTGCGGAACAGAATGCGAGAGCAGCAGAATCAGTAATGATCAGTGGTAGTGGCCATTGCCCTTGTTGTGCAGGTAGTGCCTGATCACAATCATGAACAGCCAAACTAAATCAGTAGTAGGAACAGCTTGCGCAACCAGCCTCAGCGTCCTTTCATCATTCGTAGGCTTATGTTGCATTGGCCCCTGGGCGGTGAGCTTATTTGGTGTATCGGGAGCTATAACTCTCGCTCGATTCAACTTTCTTAGGCCTTACATATTGGCTGTTGCAGCGATAGCAGTAGTTTGGGCATTCTGGCAACTTTACAAGCCACAGAAAAAATGGACTTTAACGACTACAGAACAACGTGCATCACTGAGTTGGCTGAAAGCATCAGTTTGGTGTGCAACCTGTTTAATGTTTTTAGCAATTTTTGCAGAGGATATTCAATGGTTGATAATCGATCCAAGACCACCGGCTCTTCGCGGAAACTAGGCGCCGTTGCACTGCTTTTATTCTCAAGCATGATTTCAAATGCATGGGCACAACAAAACTATACAGTCGTAGGAGAAGATCTCAGTCGGTTTAAAGCAGACTTCAATGCGGCTGTGGATCAGGTACGTCTGGTCTTTATCGTTGGTCCAACCTGAGGCGTATGCCTTCGAGGTCTGTCAGATCTCAATAGAGACTTACTGGATAAAAACGAGAATCCAAATCTGCGCACACTGTCTTTCTATGTGCCTGCGTTAGGTGCTGAAGAAGATCATGTCCCAGAAGCTGCCGATCTGGTCACCGGTGGCAATGTCACCCATTACTGGGAAGATACTGGAATCATTGGAGAACTGTACGAGACGCCACTCGAAATTCCTGACGTTTACGCGTGGGACGTTTGGATGGCCTATAAACCCGGTACGCAATGGACAGGTGAGTTGCCACCAAAACCAGATTATGTAATGCATCAACTTAGCGCTGATGCAGCGAAAGAGACAATGCCCTGGCTGGACAGTGAAATATTCACTGGAGTGGTGAACGCTTACTTAGCAGATATTAATTAACGAAAGACGAGTGGCCGCTCGCTTTCATAGCGTCACTCGTCCTTCCACACTGGTGCCCAGTTATTTTTATAAGCGCGAATTGCTTCCTTATCATCCTCACTGTCGAAAACTGCAGTGAGTGCCTCAGCGGCGCGTTCAGGAACTTCATTAAAATCCACATCTTCAAATTCGTAGGGAGCCTCTGATTAATGTTTGCGAGGCAGTTAAAAACAATCTCAGCGATATGATTTTCAACCTTGTAGCGAATGTATTCGAAATCAATTCTCACCATACCTATTGATGCGTATTTGATTTGCGCACATAACATCCATCAAACCATGGTTCCAACATTTCAGAGTCATGGTTAGACTGTTCGAAAAACTGACGAATGCTGCCATCGGAGTTTGGCGTCCAGGTACCACGAAAGTTCCACACTGCACCAGCAAAGTTATAGATACTTCCTTTCAGCACCATAGAATGGCTCCGCAACCCACCGACGATATCAATGGCATAAGCACCAGCGGACACCCACACCTGCCGCCACTCTCAAGTGATCGGATTGCAGTAGGGAACCTCTGATTAATTACCTGCATTGTTATTGCTGCGTTAAAAATCAGCTCAAAATGCGCATTTATGCCCTATAAACTGCGCTTTTTCGCTGATTTTTGCCTTGCACTAACTGCCTCGCAAACATTAATCAGAGGCTCCTTAGTTAATACTGATACCAGCAGTCGCGCCGTGCCCGTCACGCCAACTTTCCATTAGCATGCAGCCATCTCCCATTTTCTGAATAGTGCTTTCGCCAACTCAAGCCCCAGAGTTGCTGTCAAACACCTTCCACTCGCCCAACCAGAGGTCAAAATCGGAGAGCCCCTCAATTTCATTACAACCTGATTGCTGCGCTAGAGCGCTGGCGCTGATGAAACAAGCTAAAACCAGCAGTAAACTGGTTTTTTGAGGTATGGAAATGGCCCTCATGAAACGATTTTCCCCTTTAAGTATCAGCAACTTAATTGACTTTCCAAAGCGCCACACTCCGACACAAAGAAGCATTTGCAAAGCGAGATAGAACTTGGCAACCTTGGACGCAGAATAATATTGCAAAGTAAGGTTCCACTATGTCTCTTCGATCTCTTGTTAGCGTATTCGCCAGTATCTGTTTGATTGCATTCAGCGCCCGTGCAGCCGAAATTGACCGGGTTGGCACTTATGATTTCCCAACCTCAACCAGCAGCGCCGAAGCGCAGGAACACTTCATTATGGGTGTGGGCTATCTGCACAGTTTTGGCTTCACTCAAGCGCAGGAAGCTTTTAAGCGTGCACAGGAAGCAGATCCTGATTTCGCCATGGCCTATTGGGGTGAAGTATTCACCTATCAGCATCCGTTCTTTGGTCCGACAAGCGAAGGTCCAGCATCTGCGCTGAATCGCCTGGCACCAACACCAGAACTGCGTTTAGCCAAAGCACCTAATGCTAAAGAAAAAGGATTTCTGAAAGCAGCTGAAGCTTATGCGAATACACCAGGCGGCATGCCGGAGCGTCGCAGGGCCTGGATGCAGGCTATGGAAGAAGTCCATAAGCAGTTTCCAGAAGACGATGAAGTTATCGCCTTTTACACAGTTTCCATGTTGGCGGCTGCCGGGGCATCCGGTGATATGCGCGAACGCCTGAACATGAGAGCAGGCGCCCTTGCCCTGGACCTGTTCAAGCGCAATGACAATCACCCAGGTGCTGCGCACTATGTAATTCATGCATTCGATGACCCTTTGCATGCACCCATTGCACTGGAAGCAGCCAGGAAGTATCGCAGCATTGCTCCTGCTGTATCTCATGCTCGACATATGCCTTCTCATATTTTTATTCAACATGGCATGTGGGACGAAGTAGCTGAATGGAATGATTCTGCTTACTTAGTGGCACGGGAGTTGTGGAAGCCCGGTGACGCTGTTGGCGAACAAAACCACTCTTCGGACTGGGGCCAATATGGTGATTTACAGCGCGGCGATTTAGAACGCTCGCAATTATGGATTAGCCGGGCAGAAGAAACGCTGTCAGAAAACCCTGGCGATATGCGTTCTATTAACACACTTAAGATCATGCATGCCCGCCACACTATTGAGACTCAGCAATGGAAGCTGCGCGAACTAAGCGGTGATCTGACTGGCGATGAATTGTTGGCGCTGGGTATGAGCGCAGCGAACCTGGGTAAGCTTGATCTGGCTGACCGCGTCGCAGAGCGCCTTTCCGAATTAGCATCGGATAGCCCAAATGATGCCAACCTGCACATCATGCTTGCCGAAGTTTCAGCTTTGGCAAATGTTAAGCGTAATGGTGCGGCAAATGCCGACAAAATCGCCGTTTTACTGAACGATGCAATTGCCCGTAAGGAAGCAGGCAGATTACCCAATGGAGCTGCTACACCACTCAAGCCTATCCATGAAATGGCTGGCGAAATTCACCTGGAGTTAGGCGACGCAGCGGCGGCGGCAGAACTGTTTGAAACATCATTGCTCCGTCTACCGAATCGTCCTCATTCACTGCTTGGTGCTGCCCGCGCCTATGCAGCCATGGGAGAAGATGCCAGAGCGGACAGCATGTATGAACAGTTGCTCAACATTTGGAGTGACAATTCCTGGCCTTCAGTGCAGGAAGCAAAGCGATTTGTAACTGTAAACTAATTTGGAACAAGCGATGAAAAAACAAGAACTGGAAAAAGTCGCTGGTAATGGCCTGATCAACCGGCGCCACCTCCTGGGTTTAAGCCTTGGTGGTGCAGGTATGGCCATAACCAATAGTGTTTTTGGTCAGGATCTACAAATTCCTGACTGGTCAAAAGTGCCGGGGCCAGGTCCTAGCGCCTATGGTTCAGCATCGCGCTTTGCAGGATTAGAGCGACAATCGGCATTTGGTAACCCCTTGTATCCTGGTGGCGGAGCATCACGCTCACCACTTCAACACTTACAAGGTACCATTACACCTAATGCCCTGCACTTCGAACGTCATCACGCAGGAATTCCGGACATTGATCCTGCACAGCATAAGTTAGTGATTAATGGTTTAGTACGACAACCTCTGGTCTTCAGCTACGAAGACCTGCTGCGTTATCCCATGGTAAGTCGAATCTATTTCCTGGAATGCTCAGGCAATAGTGGTGCCCTGTTGCGACAGCAATCGCCAGACCTGGAAGGCACACCACAGTCCTTACATGGCCTAGTTTCCTGTGCAGAATGGACTGGTATTCCTTTATCGACTTTATTAGATGAAGCGGGAGTTCGCTCTGACGCTAATTGGGTAGCTGCTATTGGTGCCGATGCAGCCAGCATGGGCCGCTCGATTCCATTGGGTAAAGCCCTGGACGATTCCATGCTGGCCCTGTTTCAGAATGGCGAACCTGTGATGCCTGGACAAGGTTATCCCATGCGGCTGTTTAACCCAGGCTGGGAAGGAAACACCAGTGTGAAGTGGCTAACTCAGTTGAAGCTTACTCGTGAAGCACCCCACTTTCGCGATGAGACCAGCAAATATACTGACACGCTGCCTGATCGCAGTTCGACGAAATTCACTTTCCCTATGGGCACGAAGTCACTGATTACCTCCCCTTCTGGAATGATGAGTTTGCAACAACAAGGCATCTACCGCGTGATGGGGATTGCCTGGTCAGGTTCAGGCAGCATTAACCGTGTTGAAGTCAGTGCCGACAGCGGTCGCACCTGGGCCGATGCCTTGATCGAAAGCGAACAGCACAGCAAGGCTCTGACTCGTTTTAGCATTCCATGGGAGTGGAATGGCGGCGAAGCAGTGTTGCAGAGTCGCGCTACGGATAGTCAGGGCAATGTGCAACCCACTCGGGATGCCATTCTGGCTGACAAAGGAACAATTACAACTTATCACAACCACTGCATTCAAAGTTGGTCTGTTAACGCAAACGGTGAGGTACGCAATGCATATAGTTAAAAAAGTAGTCTCGATCATTGCTCTTACTGGGCTGACAGTCACTCCTCTGATTGTGAGTTCTCAGGAAACTGTGCGACTTGGCACGCCTGTGACAGAAGAACAACTGGCAAAATTTGATTTGATAGCAGAGATTGACGGCTCAGGCTTTCCATCTGGAAGCGGTACTGCCAGTCAGGGTAAGGCAATTTATGATACGCAATGCGCAGCCTGCCATGGATTAGAAGGAGAAGGCACTTCAGGCATTACGGTTCTGGTAGGAGGAAACATGAAGTCAGAAGGGCCGCCTTTGCGGACTGTGGGCAGTTATTGGCCATATGCTACGACAGTGTTTGATTTTGTGCGGCGTGCCATGCCTGCCACCGCGCCTAAATCCTTAAGCAATGAAGAGGTATATCAGGTGGTTGCCTACGTTCTTTACATGAATGGTATCGTGGGTGAGAACGAAGTGCTTAATGCTGAGACCCTACCTGCCATCAAAATGCCAAATGCTGATGGATTTATCGATCGCAGCCATATCCATTGATTTATGGAGCCTCTGATTAATTACCTGCGTTTTTATTGCTGCGTTAAAAATCAGCTCAAAATGCGCATTTATGACCTATAAACTGCACTTTTTCGCTGATTTTTGCCTTGCACTAACTGCCTCGCAAACATTAATCAGAGGCTCCTTATTTTTATAACTGTTAGCAAGCGGCCTCTTAAGAGGCCGTTTTTGTTTATGCTGCTGATTAGTTCGCTGGAAGTGTCGAAAGACCATGGGTGCGCTGATTTGTCGCAGCTTTTTGCCCCTGAAAGGTGCAATAAAGTGTAATAACGACTTGCGCTTACATCTATAGGCTCTAGTATTCGACGCCAACAAAATCCACACAAACTCTAGAGACGATTCATGAAGATTAAGCCGTCTAGCCTGATTGGCACTGCATTATCTTTCTTCATACTTTGCGCACCTGTTTCGCATGCACAAGTCAGCCTGGATGGGATTACTATCAATCGCATTGACAGGGAGCCTACGTTAGAAGACTTTGCAGGTATGCAACCTGGCACTGAGCTTGCTCGCTCCATGACAAAAATTGAAAACTTCATTCAGCGTCTACCCAATGATGGTGAACCGTCATCGCAGCGCACGGAAGTATACATTGGCTATAACGAGAGTGAAGTGTTTGCTGTCTTTCTGGCGTTTGATGACAACCCCTCTCTGGTGCGTGCCAACATGTCTGCACGTGAAGCGATAGATGAAGATGATTCCGTCGGTTTGATCTTCGACACATTCAACGATCAGCGTACCGCGTTTGCTTTTCGCACCACAGCCTTAGGCATTCAATGGGATGCCCGCTGGACAGAAGGATCTTCCCGTCGTGCAGGTTTCGACACAACACTGGAAGCTGTATGGGACAGTGACGGTCAAGTTACCGATCAAGGCTTCATGGCCAGCATGACGATTCCGTTGAGTAGCCTGCGTTTCAACAATGATGAAGAACAAACCTGGCGCGTTCAGTTTGTCCGATTGATTCCTCGCCTGAATGAAGAAGCGTATTGGCCGCGCTATTCCATCGATGTTGTCGGGCGACTGAATCAGACTGCACTGATGCGTGGTATTCGAAACATAGATTCAGGTAACAACTATCAAATTGTGCCTTACCTGTTTGCCAGAGAAGTTGACGCGTTAAATCCAAATGCTACAGGTGGACCCGCGTTCGATACCACCAGCGAGCAAGATATAGGTTTAGATGCCAAGTTTATTTTCAATGATACCTGGGTTCTGGATTTGACTTTAAATCCCGACTTCAGCCAGGTTGAATCCGATGTGCCTCAGGTCACGGTAAATGAGCGCTTTGAAGTGCAGTTTCCTGAGCGTCGTCCATTCTTTATTGAAAATGCCGATTTCTTCGCTACCGATTCAACGCTGGTATTTACTCGACGAATTGTAGACCCTGAAGGTGGCATCCGCTTTACTGGACGCTCCGGCAGATATGGCTTCGGGTCGATACTGATCAACGATGAAGCACCAGGCAAAAACGCACCGGTGGACAGTTCACTCGTCGGCGAGAAGGCAGAGATCGCAATTGTGCGTGGCTACCGCGATATTAGAGAACAAGATCGAATAGGATTCCTGGCAACATCACGAAATCTTGGTAACGGATACAACCGTGCTTTGATGTTAGACGGCCGGTTCTTTTTAAACGAAAACTGGCAAGCGCAGATAGAAATAACTGGAACGGAAACCGACCCTCATGCCGGACATGACCACGCACCTGGGGAAGGACACGCAAATCCAGAGTCATTCCGTGGATATCAACGCAATATTCAAGTTAATCGCACCGGTCGAACTGTAAACACTCATACTCATTTTATCGAATCTTCTCCAGGGTTCAGAACTGAGTTAGGGTTTCAGAATCGGTTCTTCCGTTCTGATACCGCTGGACTGCATCATCGACAGGCGTTCAACTTTTACCCGGAAAACTCATCAATAAATTCCTGGAACATTTCTGCATTCGGCGCGTATCTGGAAGATACAGGCGGAACCAGAATCTTCACGCAATTGGGACCAAGTGCCCAACTTCAGTTCGATACCACCAGCTATGACATTGGTTGGACTGATTTTAACGAAATTTTAAGACCCGGAGATTATCCTGGAGTCACTACTCCAAGAATCTACAGCTATGACAATTTCAATGTTGGGTATCGTAACAATACGCTGAACGAAATCGACTTCAGAGTCAGCTATCGTACTGGTACGGCCCTGAACCTGGTGCCGCCGGCAGGAACACTTCCTGATGTAGCAAATACGAATCGCTTCGACGTGGACCTGCTGTTGCGTCCGCTCGATCGGCTGAGGATTAACAATACCTATTTGTATACAGAGCTGGAAACTCGCAATGGTGGTACTAAGATTTTCTCCAATGAAATTTTTCGCAGCAACTGGAACTATCAGTTTACCAAAGAGCTTTCGCTTCGTTTTATTGCCCAGTACGAAAACACTGATGCAGAGCTCTCAAGACTTACCGACGATAAAAACCTGAACTTCGATGTCTTGTTGCGCTACGTAATTAACCCCTGGTCTGCTTTCTATGCAGGCTACAATTCCAACCAGAGTAATTTCGATATCGCGGAAATGGAAGACCAACGGGAATTAATCGTCACCGACGATCTTCGACGAGATGGAGATCAGTTCTTCGTCAAGTTTTCCTACCTGTTGCAACGATAACATTCTTACTGCTCTCTGACTTTTCAGAGAGCAGTGCATAAGCCAGTTTAGTTTCCAGAATAACAATAATGATGCCTCGGCATCGGTAAACTGCCATGACTGGCTTACTTTCCAAAGAGCGCATTATTGCTGCGCCAGATTACAATCGCTGGTGCGTGCCTCTCGCTCTCCTGTCGCAATCCACCTCTGCATTGGATCTGTGTACGCCTGGCGCATCTACAACCCGCCTCTGGTCTGCATCCACGGTGTTGTTACCTGCGCTGCGAATGACTGGAATTTAAGCGAGGTTGTCTGGATATCCAGCGTAGCCATTGTGTTTTTGGGCATTGCCCTGAGCAGTAATGCACTGATGCGGCCAATACCCACGTCACTATACTTCCGGAAAAAGAGATTTAGTGCCCAAAGCAGCATGACTCTGAGCTCTTCCCCGGGGATAATAGTTATCCCTTAGTGAGTTGAAGAAGTAATACCTTGGAAGCGCTTATCGGTAAAGCCTGCGCCGTGCTCCAACATAGCTATGCCCCCCTGTGATGGATTTCGCGTAGCAGCAGTGCGAGGTGGACAGGGCCCAATCTTCACCGAGGTCAATGGTGAAAATGCTTCTTACGGTCTTACCCAATGTGTCGGGCGCTCAGTAATTTGCACTGCTGTGTGAAGGCGCTGCCTCTATTCAGCAGGTAGTGGTGTACACCCCCACTTCTGAGCCGACAACATCTTGTGGTGCCTGCCGCCAGGTAATCAGTGAATTCGCCAAAGATGCTACGATCCTGGGCGTGTGCGATAGTGATCAGCAACTAATCGGGGAAAGCAGCGGGCTTATTTCCCATGCTTTTGAACTGAACAGAGTAACATGCTGAGTTGGAATAAGAATTTATGGGCAACGAAATAAAACACCTCAGCATGCTGGACTTGAATGGCCCCAACCGGGAACATTTTCAACAAGAGCTTTATACCGGCCTCAAAGAATTTGGATTCGTGGTATTGAAAGACCATAGTATCAATTGCGCTCGGCTTGATGAAGCTTATGACCTGGCAAAAGAGTTTTTTAATCTGCCTTTGGAAACCAAACTCAAGTATGACAGCGGCAGTGGCGGTGCCCGAGGTTACACTGCTTTTGGTCGCGAAAACGCCAAAGGCAATCCACATTCAGACCTCAAAGAGTTTTGGCACGTCGGACAAGATGTTGCAGAAGACAGTCCCTATTACGGCGAATACCCTCACAACATATGGCCTCACGAACTTCCTGAGTTCAAGGCGGTGTTTCAGCGCTTCTACCGAGATTTGGAAACCCTCGGCAAGACCATGTTAGAAGCATTAGGCGAAGTGATGGGGTTAGAGAAAGAATTTTTCCGCAACATGGTGACTGATGGCAACTCTATTTGCCGTATACTGCACTATCCAGGCTTGGAAGGATTGGATACCAAGAACTCCATGCGCGCTGCCGCTCATGCTGATATCAACTTACTCACTTTGTTGGTGGGCGCAACGGATTCGGGGCTTGAACTGTTAGACAAAAGTGGCAACTGGATGCCGGTGATCAGCAATGAAGATGAAATCGTGCTCGACACCGGCGATATGATGTCCAGACTAACTAACGATGTTCTTCCATCGACTGTACATCGCGTAGTCAATCCGGAGCGGCAGGGTAAGTCTCGCTACTCAATGCCTTTCTTCCTCCACCCCCATAGTGCTGCGAGCCTGGAGTGCCTGCCACAATATGAAGGCCACACAGGCCCCAAATACCCACCGATCACAGCAGGTGAGTATCTGGAACAGCGACTCGTGGAAATTGGTCTTAAGAAATAACTCGCTTTTACCTAGGGAACCTCTGATTAATTACCTACGTTGTTATTGCTGCGTTAAAAATCAGCTCAAAATGCGCATTTATGACCTGTAAACTGCGCTTTTTCGCTGATTTTTGCCTTGCACTAACTGTCTCGCAAACATTAATCAGAGGCTCCCTAGGGCCTGTTCACACTAATTGAGTGATCCCTGTTGTGACTAAAAAAGCGCCACTTGTCGTTGCTCGTCGCTCATTTGGAATAACCAAACTACGCTCCTGCGCCTAAATTGACGCTTTTTTAGCCACAACCCGAAGGGCTGGGCTAAGCTATCCTAAAGACAGGAAAAAGCCGGCAATGGCCGCACTCATAAGATTCGCCATAAAACCGGCGAATACTGCCCGCAAGCCAAGCTCAGCAATATCGCCACGACGACTCGGTGCCATCATGCCAATACCACCCAATACGATTCCAATAGAAGAAAAGTTAGCAAATCCGCACAGCGCAAAGGTCACAATGGCTTGAGCGCGTTGGCTCATTACATCCATCTGCGAAGTAAATTCTACAAAGGCCACAAATTCATTAAAGACAAGTTTCTGACCAATGAGGCTTCCGGCCAAACGGGTTTCTTCCCAGGGCACACCGACGACAAATGCCAGCGGTTGGAAAACATAACCCAGTATTAATTGCAGAGACAGTTGATCAAAACCAGCTAAACCACCCATCCATGCGAGCACAGTATTCAGCAACGCAATTAGCCCCACAAAAGCCAACACCATCGCGCCAACATTCAGGGCCAATGTCATACCGTTGCTAGCTCCTGATGCTGCAGCATCGATGATATTGACATGGGTCTCAAGCTCTAACTTAAATTGCTCGCCTTCGCTTTGTATTTTTTCTGACTCTGGCATAAGTAACTTCGCCATCAAGAAACCACCAGGCGCAGCCATAAAGCTGGCGGCAAGCAGATATTGAATCTCCACCCCCAGCAGCACGTAACCGGCTAATACAGAACCTGCTACTGTGGACATACCACCAACCATGATGGCGAACAACTCAGAACGGGTCATAGCCGCTATATAAGGACGCACCACCAGGGGCGCTTCGGTCTGGCCAACGAAGATATTTGCTGTTGCAGACATTGATTCAGGCTGACTCGTTTTTAATAACCGCTGTAGTCCCCCGCCAATTACCCTAATGAGCCATCCCATAATTCCCAGGTAATAAAACACTGACACCAGAGATGAGAAAAATACGATGACTGGCAACACATGAAAGGCAAAAATAAATCCAACTTCGAATGCTCCTATCGACCCAAATACGAAATCGATACCGTCTTGTGCATTATTAAGGATACTGGAGACACCATTCGACACTGCTTCCAGTACTGCGACCCCAGCCGGCAAATAAAGAGCGATGCCGCCGAGGGTGAATTGCAGCAGCAAGGCAAAACCCACAGTCTGCCAATTGACATGCTTACGTTTAGCAGAGAGACCGTAAGCAATACCAAAAAGTACCAGAATGCCTGACAGGCTAACTAATGAATCCATTTGAAATTTGTCTCCTAAACAACTACCAGTTCAAGCAGCCTCGCTGTTGTAATGCTTCCTGCACGCGCCTTGTCAGCGACTGTGACGAATCTTCGCCTGAAACCACCAGATGAGCGTAATCTCTTGTAGGCGCAACGTGTTCATGAAACATTGGCAGCACTGTTGCCGCAAATTGCTGTTGCACCGATTCTTCGCTTCTTCCTCTTTCCATACAATCTCTGTGCATTCGTCGAGCGAGACAAACATCGATTGGCGTATCGACAAAAAGTCTCAAGTTGAATTCATGTCGTAGCTGAGCGTGACTCAACAGAAGAATACCTTCTACTATCAATAGCTCGGTTGGGTGCAGTTGCCGTTTCACGCCACTGCGTGTATGTTTGGCGTAATCATAAGAAGGCACATCCACTGATGTGCCAGCCTTGATATCCTGCAAGTGCGACAGCAGCAGATCATGCTCAAGCGCCGCAGGATGATCATAATTGACCTGCTCACGTGCCGCCATGGGCAGATGGGATTGATCACGGTAATAAGAGTCTTCTGCAAGTACCGCAGTTTTTAAAGAAGGTGAAGACTTCTGCAAAGATTGCTGCAGTGCCTGCGCAAGAAACGATTTACCCGACCCTGATGGTCCGGCTATCGCAATGATGTGGGTGACCAATTCAAATTATCCGAAACTGGAAACGAATGAAGTAATACTGATTATTTCCTACAGAATGGGTTGCAGCCAACGGCTGTTCAGGTTTCCCCTGTTTTCAACAGCGCGCCGGTTTCAGGAAATCGGTGAACCTCAAATTTCGAGAAAATGAGTTTACCGTCAACGTAGACATCGAAGATACCACCTCCCCCGCCAATCAATTCTGGACTCACCCCTGAAGTTGTTCTGATTTCTGCAGACACACGGTCTGCCTCGGGACGATAATTTCAAGCCATGCAATAAGTAATCGAAATCTTCACTGCTTTTCCTGCTTCATTTTCCTGTAATATGTTGATGGGATCCTATACGCCATAAGCATAGTCTACCAGCATCTGAACAACCAGGAATTCACCATGCTCAAGCACTCGCCCATTGTAATAAGTTTTTCTCTGTGTACCGCGCTATCGCAGCAGGCGCTGCCACAGGAATCTCCACAAAACTGGTACAACAACGGCAGGCAGGTTGTAGAAAACAATCTATCTCTGCGTAATAGCGCTCGGGATAATGTTGCACGCAATGTGATCCTGTTCGTCGGGGATGGCATGGGGATATCCACCGTTACCGCCGCCCGGATTTTAGAAGGACAGCTCAGGGGAGAAACTGGCGAGGAAAACAGCTTGAGCTTTGAAAGCTTCCCCAACGTGGCACTGTCGAAAACTTACAACACAAACGCACAGGTAGCAGACTCTGCAGGCACCATGTCAGCCATGGCAACCGGCATGAAAACCAAGGCCGGTTTGATAAGTGTTAACCAAAACGTAATACGCGGCGATTGCGATACACAAGAAGGCAACGAGATGCTGACGTTTCTTGAGAGCGCGGAAATGCGAGGACTCTCCACGGGCGTGGTATCTACTGCCCGCATAACTCATGCAACCCCTGCTTCAAACTATGCGCATATTATGGATCGCGACTTTGAATCCGACCGCGATGCATCAAGAATGCAATTTCCTGCAAACTGTGTTGATATCGCCCGGCAGTTAATAGAATTTTCAAACAACACGGCAGGTAGCGATGGTCTGGAAGTAGCGCTTGGTGGTGGCCGTGCAAACTTTATTCCCGAGAGTGAAATGGACCCGGAAACCGGCCGTCCAGGTGCACGTGGAGACGGTCGTAATCTGCCAGAAGACTGGGTCAATCAACATAACAACAGCGAATATGTTTGGAATGCTGAACAATTTGCTGCAATCGACCCATCTGAAACCGATCACCTGCTTGGACTGTTTCAACCCTCTCATATGCAGTATGAGTTGGATCGAGGCGATGATATTGCAGGAGAACCCAGCCTGACAGCAATGACTGTAAAGGCGATCGATATCTTAAGCAGAAACGAAAAAGGCTATTATCTTCAAGTGGAGTCTGGGCGCATTGATCATGGCCATCATGCAACCAGTCCGATACGTGCACTCACTGATGCTATCGAGTTCTCTAATACGATACGTGCAGCAGTGGAAAAAGTGGACCTTTCCGAAACACTCATCATCGTTACTGCTGATCACAGTCATGTGTTTACAATTGCAGGGTATCCAAGACGCGGAAATCCGATTCTTGGAAAATCAGTAGGCATTGATTCGTCGGGAGAATTCTCACTGGCGACCGACGGCCTGCCTTACACCACCTTAAGCTATGCCAACGGCATGCCTGCTTCATTTGGCGGTGAACCTTTGAGGCTTACCGAATACCGACGACCTGACCTGACCAACATAGATACCACGCAGGAAAGCTTCCGTCCGGAAGTGACCGTTCCCCTGAGATCTGAAACCCATGGTGGTGAAGATGTCGCTATCTATGCCATCGGCCCCGGGTCGGATTTGATTCGCGGAGTCATGGAACAAAATGTGATATTTCACGTCATGATGGAAGCAAGTCAACTGGAACAGCGATAAATCAGAATCACTCAAGTGCGCTGAAAATCATATACAGAACCGATGCGCAGAAGAGCACTTAACTCATCAAGGGCCGCTCGACATTCTGTTAACAATGCCGGGTCATTCAATTCTGATGGCGCAATGGCATCACGATAGTGCTTCTCCACCCATGCACATAAGTCCATATACAGTGATTCATCGAGGAAGACTCTGGCTCCACAGCTCTGAATTTGCTGCTCGTTCATAACCACCCGCAAACGTAAACATGCCGGTCCGCCACCGTTGTTCATACTCTGGCGCAGATTGAAATACCGCACGCGTTCAATCAGTGGATTAGTGGATTCTAAAGACTGCAGATACGTGTGTACGGCAGCAACTTCTTCGCACTCACCTGGCACAATGAGAGTCGCACCTGATTCGCCCGGAACACGGAGGAGTTGCGAGTTAAACAAATAAGATTTAACCGCTTCCTCAAGCGATACGGCACTAAGCGGTACTTCTATATAATCCATTGACTTGCCAACAGTCGCCTGCATCGCAGCATCAAGACTCTGGTGCACTTCAGCAGTATCCAAAAATGCTGACTCATGATGAAACAGCAAGTTGCAATTTCCTACTGCAATCACGTCATTGTGAAAAACTCCCGCATCAATGGCTGCCGGGTTCTGTTGAGCCAACACCACTTGTGCTGGTCGCAATCTATGGTTTCTTGCAATCGCCTCACAAGCTGCTAAGGTTTGCCGCGCTGGAAACTTTTGCGGTCGTGGGTTTCCACGCACCAGGTCATCGCCGTATACGAAAAATTCCACACCCGCTTCACCATAGTCATCACAGAAACGGGTATGGTTTGCCGCACCTTCATCAGAAAACTGCGTGCCCGCTGGCAATGCCTCATGATGCACATAGTCTGCGCCGGAAAAAATCGATTGCAGGATACGACCAGTAACCGGCAGCTCGATTGACCGATGGAACATTGAACACAGGTTTGCCGGTGTGAAATGGGTTTTTCCATCTTGAGTATCAGCAAAAGGGGAAATGGTCGCTGCGTTGGCAACCCACATACAGGAAGCAGAGCTGGCGGCAGCAAGCAGATGAGGCGCTCGATCTGCGGCGTCTGCAATCACTGCAGCATCATTGTTTCCGGAAAAACCAAGCTTTCGTAACGTAGGAATGTGCGGGCGTTCCTGAGGAGGTAACACCGCCTGCCGCATCCCTAATTCGGTTAGCGCCCAGGCTTTCTCCAGGCCTTGCAGGGCAGCCTGTTTCGGTGAGGATATCTGACCACCATGATCGGCTGATGCCACGTTGCCAAAAGATAACCCTGCGTAGTTGTGCATGGGCCCGACAATGCCGTCGAAGTTTACCTCCCAGGTTTCTGACGCACTCATAACTCAACGCCTGGCGCCAGAGACTCGGGCAGTTCCACTTTATTACTGTGCATGCTGGCCATAGGGTAAGCACAATAGTCTGCGGCATAATAAGCACCCGGACGGTAATTTCCGCTTGCACCTACTCCGCCAAAGGGCGCCGCGCCGCTGGCACCGGTAAGCGGTCGATTCAGATTCACAATGCCAGCACGGATTTTTTGAGTAAAAATCTTCCAGGAAGATTCTTCATCGCTAAGGATCCCGGCGGATAACCCGTAGCGAGTATTGTTTGCTGCCCGAATTCCTTCTGCCAAACTATCAACCCATTGCATCTGCAGAACCGGTCCGAAACACTCTTCGTCATTAGCTTCTTGCAGGTTTGTGACATCAATGATGCCAGGTAACAGCAAAGCTTTGTTTTTATCGGGACGCTCGACAGGCTTGAGCGCGACTCCACCCTGCGCTTCCAGTTGTGCAACGAAACTCTCTACCCTATCGGCGGCCTTATTGGAAACGACTGGTCCCATAAAACAATCATCATCAAAACCTACCTTTAACTTTTCTATGGCCGAGACTAACGCCGTGAGTAATCCTTCATTGCGTTCAGAACGCACCATGATTAATCGCCGGGCACAGGTACAACGTTGACCCGCCGAAATAAACGCCGATTGCAAAATGGTGTAGACGGCTGCCGCGATATCCTCGACTCGGTCAACAAGTAGAGGATTATTGCCACCCATCTCCAGGACTAACATTTTGTCCGGCTGTCCACCAAATGCCTTGTGAATAGCGTGGCCAGTTTCCGAACTGCCAGTAAAAAGCACCCCGTTGATATCTTCAGCCGCCGTCAAAAGCTGACCTGTCTCTCCTGTACCTTGCACGAGGTTTACAACACCTGCTGGCAAACCGGCCTGTTCCCACAACGCTACCATCTGCTCGCCGAATAGCGGGGTTAATTCGGAAGGTTTAAATACAATGGTGTTGCCGGCAAGCAACGCTGGAATGATATGCCCATTAGGTAAGTGGCCAGGGAAATTGTAAGGCCCAAGCACCACAAACACGCCAATAGGCCGATGCTGCAATGCCAGTTCCACACCATTAACTTCTGATTCCGTGTGGCCCGTACGATCATCATATGCGTTTGCCGATACTCCGGCTTTGGCAATCATGGTGCCAATTTCTGTCTTACTTTCCCAAAGTGGCTTACCTGTTTCGCGATAAATTGTTTCCGCCAAAATGCCTTTGTTCTGCTCAACCAACTCAACAAATCGGGATACATAGACCTCACGCTCTGCAAAGCTTAGCTCACTCCAGCTTGTAAACGCATTCCGTGCTGCACCGACTGCTTTACCAACCAGCTCTGGGTCCGCCGCAGTACCTTGCCACATAACTGTTTGATCAATCGGGCTGGTCGAATCGAATTGTTGTGAACCGCCGACGATCCAATCGCCTCCGATAAAGTGCTGCTGCTTAACTTTCACTGCTTTCATTGCTTTCATTACGCCCATTGCTTCCATTCTTCCCATTCTTTGTTGAACCTACCTCCAGCACGCGAATCTGATCACCCTCTCCCACTTTAAGCAGAGAAGCTGTGTGCTCAGAAATAGACTGAGCAGTATCTTCACTTGAATTGACTCGAGTGATGGTCAATCGATAATCATCCAAACGGCAATTACTTACGATACACAATGTTTGTGATTCATCGTCCAAACTGACCCCAGGAGTCAGACTTTCAATTGTCATCAATCTGGATTGCTTCATCGACTCGATATTGTCTCGATGGCATTGCATCACGGGACCCGCATCAAAGACGTCGATTGTCCCTTCGAATCTGAAGCCTTCTTTCTCCAGAATCTTTTTCGCCGGTGCCGCATCATCATGAGGTTTACCGATAACATCGATTGCTTCCTGCGGCAGCAACTCCAGATATACTGGAAATCGGGGCATTAAATCGGAGATAAACTGTGTGCCGTTCACTGCGCTGATGAAATCGGCTTTAGCAAACGGCAAATTGAAGAATTTTTTGCCCAGGTGTTCCCAAAACGGAGACTTCTCACTTGGATCCAACCAGCCACGAATTTCAGCAAACACCATGTCACTGAATCGATCTGGAAAATCACTCATAAAGACGAAACGGCAGCGGGACAGGAACTGTCCGGAGTATTTTGATCGATATTCTGGCAACAGGAACAAAGAAATAAGCTCAGTTTCTCCGGTAAAATCATTGACCAGATTCAGCAGATTGCTATTGCGTCGAATATCCAACTCTTCTGAAACTTTTACATCTTTGGAAAGTTTGTAGTTATAAAAAGGACGCGTTAGTCCCACACCAGCTACAATTCCTGCAGTGCCTATAATTCTGCCACTCTCAGGACTTTCCATCACCAGCAGATAAACCCGCTCTGTCTCGGGATCAGGTGATTCCTGCAGGCTTGCCTCAACTAAGGCGAGTTTTCTCTCCCAAGTGGATTTATCAAAAGGCATAGAAGTCATGCCTGGTGGCAATAATGCGGACAATTGCATCATCTGATTGAGGTCGTCCGGGTGTGCACTACGAATCAGCATGCCCTGCCTCCTGTAATGTGATTAGTTGATCGCCTTCAGTTGCCAGTTTATTGAGTAGACTAAAACTCAGTTTTGCCCGTTCTGTCAGACTATCCATCAACATAAATCCCTGATCAGGGTGTATATGCCCCCCAAGAACACCAAGCATGTCAATGTTGAGTACTCCAGCATCAGCTAAATTATTTCCATCACAATATCCGATGGTAGCTTTACAGGCTATTCTGATGGTCAGCGCTTCACCGCAGCCTTGCAGCCAATCCATTAGCAGTTGATGAGACGGGCTCACTTCTTCTGGCGGTCGCGTAAACATGCCAGGCAATTCACACTTAACCCCACCATCAGCATTCCATTGCGCGATCAGGTCATCGGTGCGCTGTTTGATTTCCACCCGATCCTCGCTGCGCAAACAGCGAATATTAAACTGACATGCCGCAGTATCGGGAACTACATTTGGCGCAACGCCACCATTGATGCGGGCCACATTTACAGTGAGACCCCGTGATAAGTCACTGAGGCTGGCGGGCTGCATCATGGCATCACTTAAACCTGCAATTGCGTTAATGCCTTGTTCAAATTCTCGACCGGCGTGAGCGGAACGACTGCGGGCGATCAGAGTGAAATTGCCCGATCCTCTGCGCACTCTTGAAAGTGTACTGTCGGCAGGTGCCGGCCAGTAAACCATTCCAGCATGGGCAGTATGCGCCGCGCGCTGCAAAGCATCTCTGGACCCATGAAATCCAGTTTCTTTATCTGCATTGAGCATGACCTGCCAAGCCAATTGATCGAGCCCCAAAGAGTCGAAAACCTGCAAAGCGGCCAGCATGATCAAGATTCCACCTTTCATATCGCGGCGACTCCTGGCCCATTAATGATATTGGCCTCAGTCTGCACAGGTGACTGGAAACTATGATCTTTCGGAAATACAGTATCCTGATGACCTGCCAGCAACGCTTGAACAGGCGCATCCGACCGTTTCTTGAAACTTAGAATGTTGCGATATTGTTGGGTGTATACGTGCCCTTGCAGATCCGCGTGCTTTGCTGTTTGTGATGCAATGACTTCAACAGAATCTGAAACTGGCGTGAACAATTTGCTGCATGCCGCCTCCATCTGAACCAGGCCACCACGGATGTGCGTCCCTGAGTTAATTAAGGAAAGTCCGTTCAATGCCTCCACCAAATCACCCTGGCGGAAATCAATCCATTGCTTTGATTCAGTTAAGCTCATCGCGGTCTCACAGCAGTTGTTGGATTCCGGATTCAATAGTCGCCAAGGCCTGGGCAACGTGGTCATCGGAAACATTCAGAGGCGGCAACAGGCGAATCATGTTGTCGCCAGCTCTTCCCACTAATAACTTGTTTTGCCTTAAGAGTCCCATGAGTTCAACGTTGGATTTTTCACATTTCACACCAATCATCAAACCAAGTCCGGTAACTTTTGAAATCACGGTGAGATATTTTTCAACCAGAGATTCGAGTCCAGCTTTCAATGTTTCAGCCTGGCGAGTAACAGAATCCAACAAACCTGGCTCCAGAACCAGATCCAGCACAGCATTGCCAACAGCCATCGCTAACGGGTTGCCACCAAAAGTACTGCCGTGAGTGCCAACCACCATGTGTTGGCCAACTTCTTCAGTAACAAGACATGCACCGACCGGGAAACCGCCTCCAAGGCCTTTGGCAGACGCCAGCACATCAGGTGTTATGCCATAGTGTTCATAAGCAAATAGCTTGCCGGTACGACCCACACCGCATTGAACTTCATCGAGCATTAATAACAAACCATGTTCATCACATAACGCTCGTAATTGCTGCATCATTTCCACCGGGACGGGACGAATGCCTCCTTCCCCTTGCACGGTTTCTATAATGATGCCCGCTGTATTTTTGTTTACAGTGGCCTCCAGCGCCTGCATGTCGCCAAAGGGCACATGATCGAATCCGTGATCAGTAGGGGCAAAATTTTGCACGTAAGATGGATTCCCCGAAGCAGCGACTGCTGCAATTGTGCGGCCATGAAAACTTTCACTGAAGCCAATCAATCGAGATCGCTCCGGCTTTCCGACTGCCGCTTGATAAGCACGTACCGCCTTTACACCTGCTTCAATCGCTTCCGTGCCTGAATTGGCAAAGAACACGCGATCTGCAAAGGTCACTTCTGCTAAACGTGAAGCCAGACGCTCGCCCTCTGGAATTCGAAACACATTAGACAAGTGCCAAAGTTTTTCCGATTGTGAATGTAATGCCTGAACCAAATGGGGATGGGCGTGACCAAATGCCGTCACAGCGATGCCACTTAAAAAATCCAGATAGGCTTCACCATCTGCGGTGAATAGTTCGCTGCCCACCCCGTGAGTGAACACGATGTCTTTTGGTGGACTGTAGCTGGGCCAAAGGGCATCGCGACTGTTGTCTGAAGCGGAAGAATTCGGATTGCTGGCTGTATCAGTCACTGCTGTCTCCATCGAATTATCTTTAGGCTATAGCGTACCAAGAACCCCGCGAAAGGAGTTATGTATCTTCTCGCAATAGAAATATAAGCTGTTTTCAATTGAGCGCTAAACCGAATAAAATTCGGTGTCCGGGGTAACTCCCGATGCACAGTTCCCCAATCAGCGTTAGCGACTGGACTGCTATGAAAAGCTCGAAACTCGACAAGATCGATCTGAAGATTCTGGAAATCCTGCAAAGAGACGGTCGAATTACTAATCAAAAACTGGCTGAACAGGTCAGCCTGTCACCCAGTTCCTGCCTGCAACGAATGCGTCGATTAGAGCAAGAAGGCGTAATTCAGTCCTACCACGCCAGTTTAAACCTGGGCAGTATCGCCAGACATATCATGTGTATTGCCACCGTGTCCTTACGCAACCATACTCAGGAGGAATTCAATGCGTTTGAATCCCTTATCAAAGCCATTCCTGAAGTGGTTGAATGTTTTACTGTGAGCGGCGAATCAGATTTCCTGTTACGAATACTTTGTCCTGACATGAATCGCTATGTAGAGATTAACGACCAACTGGTAGGCGACAATCGCTATCAAGTCACTATCAATTCCTATGTTGTAATGAAAGAAAATATTCCTTATCGCGGTGTAGATCTCTCTACACTGAGAGATTCGTCAGAAGCACTTACCGAAACCAACGAGACTGAAAACAGTTAACCCCCTTTAGACGCTAACACCCCCTCAATAAATTCTGCCTGTCGACGGTAGTGGAATAGCCGGTTCGAAAGCTTACGTTATCCATGCCCTTCATTTTCATCAGGTATGGGAATAAACGGCGCATCATCTATTCCATATAGGCATATAGCCATATATCCCTGAGTGCGCTGGCCATGGTTTCGAATTCAGCAATATCGATTCGAGGATCTATCGCCCCATGGGAATAAAGCACCGGTACCTTGATTTTGTCTGCCTGCACTATGGGCGAATTCACTTCATAAAAACTGCGTCATTCTGGCAAGTTGATATCACCATATTCAATACGATCCGACGCCCTAAGCGCAGGTGAAGCCACTTCTAATGCAGTCACCCAGTCACCGACGCCATAGCGAAAAACACCAGCCTTAAAAGAATCAGGATAAGCAGCCCTAGCACCGTGTTCACCCTATAACCACCGCAGGAACCGCCGCTAACTGCCGCACAACCCATGTCGACACGATCAGCACTGCGGAAAAAGCTCAGCATATCCACCAGATCGCGCATACTGTCCAGGCGGCGAGTGCGATCATTCCATGGAGTACAGGCGCGCCCAAATCCCGCCGATCCTCTTACATTCGGCTCAAACACAGCCACACCCCGGTCCACATGATATTGCACGATGGAATCGAAAGTAGAACGAGATTGACCAGCAGGCCCGCCGTGTACTTCAAAGATAGCTGGCGGCAGACCATCACCGTGATATGAGTCAGCATCTGGCAGGATCTGGCAGGATCTTGTAAGTACAGCAAGCCTTGCCATGACACTATCCTGTGCCGATATGGCATGCTTTCAGGTCGTACCAAGCGCTCAGGATCCAAACCAGCGAAGTTGAATTCGAAGAAGAGCTGTAGTTGTTGATCGGCGAAACCATAGATGCACATCCCCTGGGGTACACTGACCAGTAGTGCGCACTGCTATAAGGTCACTGTCGCCTGCGCAACTTAAGGAACCTCTGATTAATTACCTACGTTGTTATTGCTGCGTTAAAAATCAGCTCAAAATGCGCATTTATGGACTATAAACTGCGCTTTTTCGCTGATTTTTTGCCTTGCACTCACTGCCTCGCAAACATTAATCAGAGGCCCCTTAAGCTTTGACCACATTTCGGCAAGCCAGCGGCGGTTTGAACTGGTCCGCTATTCACTTCTTTGTAGTGCACCGATTCGCAGCTATCTGTATTTACCATCCAGGTAAGATAATTGTCATTGACCCCACATAGGCTGATATCACCGATGTGATAGTCACTTTGTTTGACTAATTGAAAGTTGCAAGCTGCCTGCGACTAAGTCATCGCGCATAAGCGCTGTGAACTTACAGTCAAGGTTTGTGGCAAATATAGAAACTATTGGTGTCGGGCGACCAGGCGAATGCGCCATTACTATGGCATTACTGTGATTGGCGCGCATTTCCAGTTCAAATATCACCTGTAACACAAGAGTTTCCGTGTCTAATAAATATAGATTATCTCCGTCCTCACCAACTGTTTCGTCGATAATCAGATAACGACTGTCAGGGGAGGGACAATGGGCGACATTTCCAGAGCTGCTTCATAGAATATGGTGCTCTCATCGGAAGGTAAATCTGCTCGATAGATATCGAAATTCAGACCATTGCGCCCTGTTGAAGCAAAGTAGACCTACCGTTCATCAGCAAAGAAATCACCAACGCTGCGGAAATCACCAGCGACAGGAAGCAATACGATATGCTCGTCCATAGCATCAGCACCAATCAGGGCATAACTCTCCTGTTCGTTGCCGTCATTGTCTGCGCCGTACAGCAGATATTGGCTGTCTGGAGACCAGCGGAAAAACATCACGCCATTGCCAGGGGTCAACTGCTTCATTTGGCCGCCTCTGACTGGTAGAACCCAGAGCTGTGGCTGACCGGCGACACTGTAACGCCAGTCAATCCTGGAAACATCGGGTGAAATTCGAGCGGCCCGGGCACCACTCACCAACAAATAGCGGCCTGTATCAGCCGCGTCATCCCCTGCCTTGCCTGCAGCAATTGCCTCATTTTGGGGAACGATCGCTTCTAATGCCCCATTTTACGCCATAGCAGGCACAAACAACTGAGTGAAAGGGCATAAATTCTTACAAAAATCCTGGATTTCACCATTATCTCTTTTCTCTCAGGACTGAGCTGCTGCTGTCGGCTACAGCCCGCGAATCTTCTTGCTTACCAGCATTTGTGTCAAATTGATAATCAATTTTTACAAGACAGAAACATGCAAGAAATAATGCAGAGAAGCTCTTTTTCGAATTTTCTTCAGCAATAAGGTGAGAATCCGAACAAAATTCGTTGTTTTACAACGAAAAATAGTGGCCTTTATTTCTGGTACTAATGTTGCAACCCACATATCGACACTTATAATTAGCGCCAATGATCAACCAATAAGATCAAACGCAATTCACATTTTCGAGCTATCGAGGACATCTATGAAAACGAAACCATTTCGTCGCACTGTGCGCGGCGGGGCTGCTACATTGCTTGCAGCCACTATTATTCCTTTTGCCCAGAATGCTCTGGCACAGGAAATTGAGGAGGTTATCGTAACGGGCTCACGAATTGCCCGTGACAGTAACCTGACTGGTGCATTGCCAATTCAATCAGTCACAGCAGATGACATCCGCTCATCGGGTGAATTCTCACTCTCTGATGTAGTAAACGATGTGCCTGCTTTGTTGCAATCAGTGACCAGCGAACAGTCCATTGATGCAGGAGGTTTTGAAGACGGGACAAACATTCTTAATCTACGCAGCCTTGGTGCTGAACGTACTCTGGTGCTGGTAGACGGACGTCGTCATGTTGGCGGCTTGTCTGGTACTTCCGCAGTAGATATCGGCTCTATTCCTCAGGCTTTAGTTGAGCGTGTTGAAGTGCTTACTGGTGGTGCATCTGCGATCTATGGTGCTGATGCGGTAACTGGTGTTGTTAACTTCATTCTTCGCGATGATTTCGAAGGTCTGGAAGTTGATGCAAATTTCCGTATGTCTGAATACGGTGACGCTGAACAAGCTTCACTGTCTGCTGTTTACGGTTTTAACTTTGATGACGGCCGCGGTAACCTGACCATGGCTTTGGACCTGCGCGATGACGAAGGTCTTCTGGTTGGTGATCGTGTCAATGGTGCAATTATCGGTTCTGCCCGCGACTGGGTTAACCCCGATCTTCGCTTTCAGCAGGGGGACATCGGTGCAGGCACACCTAACTTCGCACAGTATTATGATTTTAATCAGACTGGTCGAATCAACTTTGGCTTGCCAATTCCAGCTACCCAGGAAGATTTCATTGCCGACTTTAATTCTGCTTTCGGCACAGATCCAACATTAACCAGTGAAGAAGTTGCGCTGATTAATCGAGCAGCAAGTGCACCCCAACGGGCACTGCTACCCTACCGCACGTTCCCATTTACTTCTGCATACGGCTACATTGCACCAGGTAACGCTTTCACCTTTTCAGGATTCGAGGGGAACACACCTGTTGATATCGATGGCAATGGTGTTAACGACTGCCTGGATTCATTCACAGGTTGGAACTCAGCCCTGGATGGAACGGGTGCAACTGGCGCTATCGGCGGATGCTGGAACATAGACCGCAACGGCAATATTCGACCAATTCGAGATGGGCTGGTGGCAAGCGGTACTCAGGGCTTTGGTGGCGACGGCTTCAGTACTTCAGGTGACGAGATGACTGAAATTCTTCTACCGGAAGAAAAAATCTCTCTAAATTTCCTGGGCAGGTATGAGCTGAACGATCAGGCGCAGGCGTTCGCAGAATTTAAATGGGTAAATCAGGAAGTTTCTTCTGACCGACGCCCTTCTTCATTCTGGGACTTGTTGTCAGGAGCACCCGACAATCCTTTCCTGCCTGAGTTCATTCAGCCAATCGCAGTGGCTACTGGCGGTGTATCAATCACTGTTGACCCATCTGTATTCCCATCAAGGGGAGAAACTGAGCGAGATACTTATCGCTTCGTAACCGGTGTTGAAGGTGAGTTCGACAATGGCTGGACATATGAGTTCAGCGCCAACTATGGTCGATTCGAACAGGAAATCACCCAACCGGGCAGTGTAATCAACGACCGCTTCTTCGCAGCAATTGACGCAGTAACTGACCCAGCCACCGGCCAGCCAGCCTGTCGTGCACAGGTTGATCCTTCTGCACCGGCTATGAATACGCCATTTGAGATTCCTGCTTATGATGCAGGCTATTTCTCATTTACACCGGGCGATGGTACCTGTGTGCCACTCAACATCTGGGGTGGTGTACCTGGGGCTTCTCAGCAGGCGATTGACTGGGTAACAGTTACAGAGCTGGATAACATCAAGATCGAACAGACCGTGCTGGCTGCTTCATTTGCCGGTGATTTCAGCGAGTTGTTCGAACTGCCTGGTGGCGCGATAGCGTTCGCAGCCGGCGTTGAATGGCGTGAAGAGAAATCTGATGCGCAGTTTGACGCCTGGCAGCGTGGCGTGTTACCTGCAGGCTCACCTTTCGGTGCAGGCGCTATGTTAAGCGATGTTTCCGGCAACGATTCATTAACATTCCGCCCGCAGTTATCGGTACGAAATGAACAAGGTGAATTCGACGCGGCAGACGCTTTCGTGGAACTTTCAATTCCACTTCTGGCTGATGCTCCTTTGGCTCAGGAACTGACTCTTGATCTAGCTGGTCGTTACTCCGACTACTCAACTATCGGTGGCGCGGAAAGCTGGAAGGTGAATCTGGTGTGGGCTCCGGTTGATGACATCGCCTTCCGAGGTGGTGTTTCTCAGGCAGTTCGTGCTCCTAATGTGACTGAGCTGTTTGGCCCGGAAACAGGGACTAACTTCCGTCCAATCGATCCATGTGATGCAGCACAGTTGGATGCACTTTCTGCTGACAACCCAACATTGGCAGCAAATACTCAAGCCAACTGTATCGCTGATTTCAACAGCTTTGGCTTGGATCCTTTAGATGACGACGGTAACTATGCTTTTGCTGATCCACTTACCGCTTCTTTCGGCGGAATTCAAGGCGGAAACCGTAGCCTGATTGAAGAAACTGCGGATACAACCACTATTGGTTTTGTGTTCCAGCCAGGCTTCCTGGAAGGTTTTACTCTGACTGCCGATTACTGGGACATCGAGATCGAAGATGCGATCCAGGCAGTTTCTTCGCAGGATATCGTGAATGGCTGTTACCAAGGCGGTAGCTTGAATGCTTCATTCTGTAATTTGCTATCACGTAACACAAACTCTGGATCAGCGCAGTTCGGTGGATTCAACTTCCTCCGTTCAACTGACATCAACTTCGCCAAGTTGGAAACCGATGGTTACGATATCTCAGCGAACTATACTTTCGATGTTGGCGCGCATAACTTTGAAGTGCAGGTTACTGGCACTAAGGTTGAATCACTCAACAACTTCACTAATCCGCTTGACCTGAACGATGTAGACGTAGAGTTAGGTGAGGTTAACCGTCCTGAGGAAGCCGGCAACATCTTCCTGGGTTGGAACTGGGGTAACCTGAGTGTTGGCTGGCAGACCCAGTACCTGGGTGAAATGCTAGTGAGTTTTCTGGAGATTGATACAGCCGTTTCATTGTATGGCGACTCCGTCATCATGGATGAAACCTGGATTCATGATCTGAATGCAACTTACCTGCTGAATGATCAATTCACGATCTACGGCGGTATCAACAACATCACTCAGGAAAATCCATTCCTGACTGACCACGCATTCCCAGCAAGCCCACGTGGCCGCATGCTGTTCCTGGGTGCGACTTACCGCATGTAAGAACATCATCAAGACGCGAACTAAAAAAGCCCACTTCGGTGGGCTTTTTTTGCCTTTGCTTTTTCAGAGTAAAAATGCTCCTGTCGCTGTCGCGGCAGAAGCAAAAACACCCAATTAATACAGAATCTCTTCAATTGGCGTAAAACGGGCCGAGGATCACGATGTGCATCTGGATTGGGGCTGTCCTAGATAACTAGCCTATTTCTTGTTTAACCCATTGAATCAATTGACTTAATTGGATAAATGGGTCGCTGTTATTAAATCGCCACTCGCACTCCTTCAAATACAAGTGGAAATGATCTCTCGCAATCCCGTTGAATTTCCGTCAATGGCGCTTGGCCTGGTGCCAGACATTCTCGATTCCATTCATGTGATTAGGCTGCTCAACACAGTGCTCACTATGGTTCATTCGGTCGTGCCTGAACCCAGACAGATCCAAGGCGTTATAGCCCTTAAAACCATCGGTGTACAGGATGCTATCCGGCGTCACTTTCTCCCCAATGATCGGCAGCACTGTGGTCGCCTTGGCATTCGGTATCATCACCGCGTAAACCTTGCCACGACGCTTTAAAAGGCCAAATACAGGGATTTTACCTGCTGCGCCTCGACCTCGTTTGCCTTTTCTTTGTCCGCCGAAATAACGCTCATCAAGTTCAACTTCACCCTCAAAGAAACCGGCCTCATCACGGTGTTCATACATCAGCTGTCCAAGGCGAAGAAAATACTGGCTCGCTGTCGTCTTGTTCACACCAACTAAAGAGACATCTGTACGGGCTGCCGATCCGGCTACGAACAGTTCGATTAATCGTTTTTGTTTGCGCCAAACTAAACGGCCTTTCCTCATCAAACCATCCTGGATAAATTCACTTATCCAGGACAGCCCCTTGAATTTAGTCAGTATGTAGTTTGCTTCTATCGAGTTCACTTAAAGAGGCGCAGCCCATTAACACCATATCTCTTTCGATTTCGTCCCGCAGCCGAGTAAGAGCACGATCGACACCGGCATAACCGCCAGCTGCCACCGCATAGAGATATCCACGCCCTATCATGCAAGCCCTGGCCCCCATCGCGATGGCTTTAAGCACGTGAGTGCCACGACGCACGCCGCCATCTAAAATCACTTCAAGCTGATCGCCAACCGCATCTACGATAGGGCCTAGTTGATCAAAAGGCGCAGTAGATCCATCCAGTTGCCGACCGCCATGATTTGAGATCATTACGGCGCTGGCGCCGATATCTGCAGCGCGGCGGGCGTCTTCAACAGACATAACGCCTTTTATGGCGAACGGTTTGCCCCAACGTTTTATTGCCTCTTCCGCATCCTTCCAGGTTATTGAGCGATCGAACTGACTGTTCATATAACCCACAACAGAGGTTAATTTTCCACTGCCTTCAGAAATACGCCCCGCCACATTCGCTAATTCGAATTTGCGCCTCAGCAGGTAATTAAAACTCCAACTCGGATGAGTCGCGAAGCTGAACAGGCTTTTTAAGGTGAACCTGGGCGGGATAGTCATTCCTGTGTAGAGATCTTTCTCACGATTACCAGCAACCAGGGTATCGACCGTTAAACAAATCGCTGAGTAATCCGCTTCTTTGCAACGATCGATGAAATCCCAACTCATTCCCCTGTCTTTATGTATATAAAGCTGAAAGCATTTGGGGCCCGACGTGGCCGCACCTACTTCTTCGATACTTGTGGTCGAAAGCGAGGAAAGGCTATACATGGTTTTATGCTTATGGGCAGCCTGGGCAACAGCGATTTCACCATGGTGGTGAAACAGGCGAGTCATGGCGGTGGGGGAGCAAAATACAGGCCAATCAATATCCTGGCCCAGAATAGTGGTGCTCAAATCCATGGCGCTTAAATCGGCTAGCGCGTCCGGAATCAGCCGCACAGAATTGAATGACTCGGTGCTGCGCCGCAAGGTTACCTCGTCATCGGATCCTCCGTCGATGTAATGGAAAAGCGGCGCCGGCAATCGTTTTTGCGCGAGTTTTCGAAAATCCGCCGTATTGTTGCAATCCCTGATGCGCAAAACAGAACTCTCCTCTTGCTTAATATAGCCACTGGTCAATCTACAGCAGCGACCAAGCATAACAGGAAGCGGCGATAAATTGTGACTGCCAGAATCAGCCAGTATGATGGGCCATGGCCTACATCTTTCTTCGCTACGTGCATTTGCTTGCTGTCCTGGTGCTTATAGGTGGCATCATTATTGAAAATGCCGCCACAAAGCCCATTATCAGCGGCGAAGATGCACGCAATTTGGCACGCGTGGACGCTGCCTGTGTGATGAGCATGTTATTACTGTTAGCAGTAGGGTTCATATTATGGTTAGGGGTAGGTAAACCATCGGATTTTTATACCATAAATCCCATATTCCACACCAAACTGGCCCTGGTCGGTGCGTTGATGATCATGACAATCAGGCCAGCGCTGTTCTTCATCAAACATCGCCTGTCCGAAGTACAGGAACTGACGGTTCCAACAAGCGTTCTGCTCTGTTTACGACTTGAGATTGCGTTCGTTCTCATCATCCCGGTTCTGGCATGGTTGATGGTACGAGGTGTTGGTATTCCAGGTTAGTCAGAATAAAAAATAGCCTTTCGGTCCTTTGCTACCCCGTTCGAATAGGGTTACTAGGGCCTGTTCACACTACTTGAGTGATCTCTGTTGTGACTAAAAAAGCGCAAATTGAGGCGCGAGGAGCGTGGTTTGGTGATTCTAAATGAGCGACGAGCAGCGACAAGTGGCGCTTTTTTAGCCGCAACCCGAAGGGCCAGGCGCATTTTTGCGCCCAGCTTCGTTATCAATCGTTTGTGTATATTTATATACGGCACTCTTTCTGCCTTGCTGGACACAAAAATGCTCGCTAGCAGAGACGACTCAAGTAGTGTGAACAGGCCCTAACCACGACAGGCCTCCATTGCCTGTCAGCAATGGCAATAGATCGCACTGCATTATTAAAAGCGATCCTGGCCTGGACCGAGATGTGATCGATTTTGCCAGAGATGAGTCTCGCAAACCCGTCTATGTGCTCGCGTTCGCTGGTATTGAAGCTGGCATGTCAGTGTTGGATGTTTACGCAGTCGGCGATTACTGCACCTTTATTCTTTCTAAGGAATCTCTGATTAATTACCTACGTTGTTATTGCTGCGTTAAAAATCAGCTCAAAATGCGCATTTATGACCTATAAACTGCGCTTTTTCGCTGATTTTTGCCTTGCACTAACTGCCTCGCAAACATTAATCAGAAGCTCCCTAAAGCCGCCGACCCCGATGGATTAGTGTATGCACAAAATACGGAGCGCGGATTGCGCTTTAAAGAAACCCGACAGGAATATACTCAAGGTGAAGCTCTTGCAAACAGGATTGGGCAAGGCAATTTAAACAATGTGCACACATTGGTTGGACGAGTTACCGAGCTGCTAATTGCAGATGAATCACTGGATGCGATCTTGCTGCGCAAACCCTTCATGATACCTACAACTGCCCAAACAGCTCACCCCCTGCCCGCAGCTTTAAACCTGCTGACACGGCTGAAGATCTCCCTCAAACCAGTAGGTGCCATTGGCATCATCGATCATGCAGGTGTAGCGAGTAATGACAACGCGCACCTGCATCGCATGTAAATTGGGGCTGCAGTTCAACTTGCTGGAGAAGCTGGCTTTATTGTGCAGTCCAGTGACATCCTGCGTAACCCTCCTGATGATCATAGCCGCAGCATTTTCGAGCCGCACCTGGCACGCAATACCGACCGCTTTCCGCTGTGCCTTAAACCGGACTAATCCTGATCAATCATCTATTCAGCCCTGCCTTTGGACCCAAATGAGCGAATTTGATAATCTCGCTACAGCCCAGCAGCAGCCCGCCAGATATCTCAATGCAGGCAGCCATGTGAATATTTAACATAACGGACTACGGCCTCATGCCCAACAAGAATAAAACTGCCCCCCACTCTAATATAAGCATCCAACAGCTATATCAGCAAGATCCTGTCAAGGCAGATAAACTGCTGTGGGGCCGCCAGGCAAATCCAGTCACACGTAGAGGATTTCTCACCAAGAGCAGTATGATGACCCTGGGTGCAGCGCTGGGCATGCAAATTCCATTCGCCGCTGATATGCCGGCGGGGCTGATTCCTGCGGCATTCGCAGCAGACAACAGCCCGGATGTGATACCAGGCAAAGAAGGCCTGGTGGTATTGAATGATCGTCCGGTAAATGCGGAAACACCCGCACATCTATTAGATGATGACATTACGCCTAACCATTATATGTTCATTCGTAACAATGGCATTCCACCTGAAAACATAGATCCGGAAAGCTGGACGCTTGAGATCGGTGGCGAGTCCTGTCAACGCCCCACAACATTAACAATCGCAGATTTACGTGGACGTTTTGAGGAAGTGAGTTTGCAGCTACAACTGGAATGCGGTGGCAATGGACGCAGTGAGTTTGTCCCCGCTGCCAGTGGCAATCAATGGACAACCGGTGCCATTGGCTGTCCGATGTTTACCGGTGTAAGACTACGGGATGTGTTGAATTACTGCGGCGTGGCCGAAGATGCTGTGTATGTAGGTTACTACGGTGCCGATACCCACACCAGCGGCAATCCTGATTTAGACCCTATTTCCCGTGGCGTACCAATCACCAAAGCCATGGAAAGAGAATCGCTTATTGCCTGGGCAATGAATGGTGAGGACATCCCTATGCAAAATGGTGCTCCATTGCGTATGGTGTGTGCAGGCTGGCCAGGATCGGTTTCTGGCAAATGGCTGAATCGAATCGTTGTGCGGGATCGGGTTCACGATGGAGAGAAGATGTCAGCGCCCTCCTACTCGGTCCCCAGTGTGCCGGTTGCACCGGGTAGTCGAGTCCCTGCGGAAGATATGCGCATCATCGAATCGATGCCGGTTAAATCTCTGATAACTTTTCCACAGTCGGGAATAAGTCAGGATTTTCGCCAAAGACTGCCTATTCGTGGTCACGCCTGGGCGGGCGACAATCAGATCAGTGCAGTGCTGATTTCTATCGACTTTGGCACAACCTGGCTCCCCACTTCGCTGGACTCTGCAGCTAATCGCCTGTCCTGGCAGTCTTTCTCATCATGGGTACAGTTCCCTGAACCAGGTTACTACGAGATATGGGCGCGGGCGATGGATGACCGAGGACAATCACAACCCATGGTAGTGCCGGGCTGGAATCCCAGAGGCTATCTCAATAACGCCTGCCACCGAGTGGCAGTACAGGCGGTTTAAACGATGAGGATTTTTTATACAGGTGTATTTTCGTTGCTTTTAAGCATGGGTGTCATGGCAAGCGCACAAGAAACTGACAGCGCCACAGGTCTCATCATGGCTGATGGCTGGGAGGCAGTACAATCTACCTGTATAGAATGCCATTCTGCCCAGTTAATCACGTCCAACTCTGGCAGTGAATCAGTGTGGAAGAGCCGAATAATCTGGATGCAGGACACCCAGGGGCTGCAGGAACTTTCCCCTGAAGTTGAAGGGACTATTCTAAGTTATCTATCCAGCCATTATGGCCAGAAAGAGTCCAGTCGCCGACCTGGGCTTGCTGCTCATCTGATGCCTGTTAATCCCTACCCCGTGGACTGAGCATGAGCAGTGACCAACTATCCATGTTTAGTGAAAGCGAACAGGAAGCTTCACCTACCAGCTTCTCCCTGACCAGAACTATTAACGGCAAACAACAGCAAGTATGTGACCATTGGTTGATTCCAGTGTTTGTGGGTGAGTGGATGTTTGGACCAAAAGTGCAAGCAGAAAAAATACTGAAACTTGAAAATACTGTGCGCAAAGAGGGCGAATTCAACTATTTAATTCATCGTCGCGGAGAAGAAGTTAATCACAGCGGCGAATATACAGAACTAAAAATTCCTTCAAAGCTTTCTTTCAGCTGGACAGAAAGCACCCACCCCGAAGCCAAATGCCAGATCTCGGTTTATTTTGTCCCAGAAGCAGACAAAACCAAATTAAAAATGAGTGTGATGTTGCCAGCGCAGTTAAGTGCTGATAAAGATAAAATTAAAAAGCAGTGGGCAGCACGTTGCAAAGCGTTGGCAGACAAGTTTAAGGAGCCTCTGATTAATGTTTGCGAGGCAGTTAGTGCAAGGCAAAAATCAGCGAAAAAGCGCAGTTTATAGGACATAAATGCGCATTTTGAGATGATTTTTAACGCAGCAATAACAACGTAGGTAATTAATCAGAGGCCCCTTAAGTAATTCCGCGAGCACATTCTGTTAAGCTCTTGTATATGGAATCGGAAAACTCAAAACCTCACCCCTCTTTGGCGCATTCCGCCCTTTGTTTTAGTGTTGTAATCGCTGTTATTGCTGTCGGCCTCTTCGGCCTGGAAATCGATCTTCATAGCCTGATGTTTTTATGCCTCCTTTGGGTTGGAGGCAATACCTATCTTATCGGTTACAGCTTCACCGATATTCGTCATTTGATGAGTAAAGCGATCAGTCGGGCATTACCTGCCATATATATATTCATCCTGATTGGCATGGTAATCGCCAGCTTTATGCATGCCGGTACTATCGCAACCCTCATTTATTTCGGTCTGGATTGGCTTACCCCTGCGCTGTTTTTAGGGCTGGGAATGGTTCTTTGTGCGTTGATGTCAGTGGCTACCGGCACCTCCTGGGGCACTGTTGGCACATTGGGTGTTGTTTTTATCGGTATCGGTGAAGCCATGGCAGTTCCATTGCCAATAGTAGCTGGCATGGTGGTTTGTGGAGCCACTTTTGGCGATAAGATGTCACCCATTTCCGATACGACCAATCTTGCGGCGATGAGTGCAGAAACCAACCTGTATCATCATATCTACAGCATGTTATTCACCACCTTTCCAAGTTTCCTGGTCACGCTGGTGATCTTCATTGTAATCGGACTAAGCACAGGCAGCGATCAAATAGTTGACACTGAAATTGCTTCAATTAAAACTGCATTAGCTTCAATCTATGGCCTGTTTCCTCTGGTTACCCTGTTGCCAATTGCAGTTTTGGCAACTTTAAGCATGCGTCGGGTAGCCGCAGAGGTTGCCATGTCTGCAAGTATTGTGACCGCAGTCCTGATAGCATTGTTTTATCAGGGTAGCAGTACAGGTGTGGTACTGAATGCGTTATGGTCAAATACGCCAGGGCAATCGGGCATCGCCAATCTTGATGATTTGCTGGGACGAGGCGGAATCTTCAGCATGAGCTGGACACTTATCCTGGCGATTATGGCTTTGGCGCTGGGAGGTATTCTCCATGGTGCCGGGTTTCTGCGAAGTTTACTGGCAGGTCTTATCGCCAGGGTCAAGCATGTTGCTGCTTTAATCGCCAGCACTATCGCATCCGGATTTATTGGCAATATCGCAATGGGCGAAGCCTATATTTCCATTATTCTCAATTGTCAGTTATTTCGGGATAAATATGATGATCAGGGCCTGGATCGAGCAGTGCTTTCACGCTCTGTAGAAGAGGGCTCCACCCTCACTACAGGTTTAATCCCCTGGACTACTGCTGGCGCCTTTTATACCGCGACTCTGGGGGTTCCGGTCCTGGAGTATGCCCCTTATGCGTTCTTTAACTACCTGAATGCGGTGATAGCAGTTTTTATGGCGGGTATAGGTGTAGGTTTGTTACGAGACGGCACGAATCACCCTAGGGCCTGTTCACACTAATTGAGTGGCCTCTGCTGGAGGGCATTTTTGCCCCCCAGCTTCGTTATCAATCGTTTATATAGTTATATACCGCACTCTTTCTGCCTTGCTGAGCGCAAAAATGCCCTCCAGCAGAGGCCACTCAATTAGTGTGAACAGGCCCTAGTCCGTCAACATCAACTTAAGGAACCTCTGATTAATTACCTACTAATTACCTGCGTTGTTATTGCTGCGTTAAAAATCAGCTCAAAATGTGCATTTATGACCTATAAACTGCGCTTTTTCGCTGATTTTTGCCTTGCACTAACTGCCTCGCAAACATTAATCAGAGGCTCCTTAACATTTAACCTGCTGCAGATAATTCGCCAGAGACTGGGTTTCTTTGTCAGAAAATTGATAGGCCAATTTAGTGCGACGCCATAGGATATCTTCAGCAGTCTGCGCCCATTCTTTACGACGTAAGTAATCCACTTCTTTTTGATAGAGATTGGCACCGAATCGAATACCCATATCTCTCATGCTGCGGACATTTTGCAGAATATCAAAACTCAGAGTGCCATAAGCGTTCAACCAACGGGAAATGAGGTCCGGGCTTAACCAGCCATATTGACTGGCCATCTCTTTAGACAGATTTTCTGCCAGTTCGAAATCTCCACCAGGCAGCGTTACCTTTTTAGTCCAGGCACTTTGCATGCTCGGGAAGAAAGGTCCTAGTTGATTCATAACCTGTTCAGCCAAAATCCGATAGGTTGTCAGCTTGCCGCCGTAAACAGACAGCATGGGAGCAGGCTCCTTCTCCAGTATCAAGCGGTAGTCGCGAGTGACTTTACTCGCCGATTTTCCTTCTTCATCAATCAGCGGTCGCACACCAGAATAGGTGGTAACAATATCGTCCTTGTGTAGCGATTTTTTGAAATAGAGATTAGTAATAGCTACCAGATATTCAGTCTCATTTTGTGAGATGCCGATATCATCCAAATCGCCGACAAACTCCTCTTCGGTAGTGCCAATTAGAGAAAATTCATCGAGATATGGAATGACGAAAACCACACGGCCATCACGATGTTGCAATAAAAAGGCATTATCGCTGTCATGCAGTCTGGGCACGACAATATGGCTACCTTTTACTAACCGTAATTTGTGCGGCGCGGGTTTCTTCTGCAGTGATTCATAAAGATCACTGACCCAGGGGCCCGCAGCATTCACCACAACTCTGCATGTGCGATGCACCACATAGCCTTTATTGTGATCATAGAAAGTGGCACGCCAACCATCTTCACC
The DNA here is from genome assembly GCA_965198435.1 of uncultured Pseudohongiella sp. Taxonomy (GTDB): domain Bacteria; phylum Pseudomonadota; class Gammaproteobacteria; order Pseudomonadales; family Pseudohongiellaceae; genus UBA9145. Next base: position 3,287,813 of record OZ240664.1, read on the forward strand.
GTTAATGTTTATCGCAGAGAGGGCAGTGCATTCGGTGCGGGTCCAAATCTGCGCCGAATGTGCCTGCGCCTGTAACGCATTTAGAACGACGAGCCTGGAATCATCTACCTGAGCATCCCAATACTCGAAACCACGCTTAATCGTGTCATTAAGTGGACTGTCGTCAGGATACCTGACTGATCGAGAAGCTTTGTAATGTACACGTTTGACTAAATTGTCATAAATGAAGAGCCCGATTCTTACCAGCAGGCCGGAGCGTGAGTTCTCCAACTGAGGAATTTGAAAAGCCAAAGGGTGAATGATGTGCCTGGCCGATTCGGTCAGCACATCTCGCTCACGTAGACTTTTAGCGACCAAACCAAATTCATAGGACTCGAGGTATCGCAGGCCGCCATGGATAAGCTTACTACTCCAGGAAGAAGTGGCTGCTGCCAAATCAGACTTTTCGCAAAGCAATACGTTGAGCCCCTTACCGGCCGCATCCGCTGCAATTCCCGCACCGTTAATGCCTCCTCCTATGATCAGGAGGTTGTGATCGAATTTTTCTGGGTTCACTTTGTTACTGCTTCGCTTGCCTGCAAGGGCTAGTGTAACATGGGCACCTTACGCTTCCTGTATGAGGTCAGGCACAATCTTTCTCGGTTACGACTAATCAGGGAAGAGTTAATAAAAAGGTTAGCAAAAAGAAAGAGGAGTGAGTGTAACGATGGCGTCAACTATTCTGGCGATTGATCAGGGAACGACTAGCAGCAGAGCACTGGTGTTTGATTCTGTCGGCAATCAACTCGCTGCAGGACAAGAAGAATTCACGCAACACTTTCCAGACAATGGCTGGGTGGAGCACGATGTCGAGGAGATATGGCAGACCACGCTGAATAGTTGTCACGCTGCTCTGAAGTCCACCAGTTCACAGGCATCGGACATCGCCTGTATAGGAATTACCAATCAACGAGAGACCACGGTAGTCTGGGACCGCACCACCGGCGAGGCGATTCATCGCGCCATCGTCTGGCAAGACCGCCGCACGGCCGACTATTGTAACGAGTTAAAAAAAGAGCCAGCGATAGTAGAGAAGATTCAGGAAAAAACAGGTCTCTTGCTGGACCCTTATTTCTCTGCCACTAAACTGCGCTGGATTTTGAATGAAGTTCCAGGTGCCAGGGATAAAGCAGCCAATGGCGAACTGGCCTTTGGCACTGTCGATTGCTATCTATTGTGGCGCCTGACTGGCGGAAAGCGTCATGCCACAGATGCCACTAATGCTTCTCGCACGATGTTATTCAATATTCGTGAGCAGGAATGGGATGATGAGCTGCTGGCCCTCTTTGATATTCCCCGCATTGTTCTGCCAGAAGTTAAGGATTGTGCAGCAGATTTTGGCACCAGCGATGCAGACATTCTAGGCGCTGCTATACCAATAACCGGAATGATTGGTGACCAACAGGCAGCGGCATTTGGGCAAGGCTGTTTTGCCAGCGGTATGGCCAAGAGTACCTATGGCACCGGCTGTTTCCTGCTTATGAATACTGGTGATCAAATTCTGAAATCTCAAAACAAATTGTTAGGCACTGTGGCCTATCGACTCAATGGAGAAACCAGCTATGCCATCGAAGGCAGCATCTTCATGGCAGGTGCCACCATGCAGTGGATGCGCGATGGCATCAAACTGATTGATGATGCGGCCGAATCGCAAGCCCTGGCAGAACAAACTGCCGATGATCTAAGCGTGTACCTCGTGCCAGCATTCATCGGGCTCGGCACTCCTTATTGGGACCCTGAAGCTCGCGGTGCCTTGTTTGGCATGACAAGGGATACAGGCATTAAAGAAATTGTCACCGCCGGGTTAATGTCGGTCTGTTACCAAACACAAGACCTTATTGATGCAATTGCGGCTGATGGAGCTTCTCTACAAACACTGCGAGTAGATGGTGGCATGGTGCGAAATAATTACGTACTGCAGAAACTGGCCGACTTACTTAATGTTGAAGTGCATCGGCCAGTAATCACCGAGACAACCGCACTGGGTGCAGCGTACATGGCCGGATTACAATATGGACTGTTCCAGTCATTAGACGAAATCGCGGATAAGTGGCAGTTGGATCAAGCGTTTTCACCGGCCAAAGATGCTGCATGGAGAAACCAGCAGTATGGTGGCTGGTTAGATGCCGTAGAGAGAACGCGAGTACAAAAGTAGCTATGGAATTACATCTTATTCGCCATGGACAGACGAACTGGAATGAAGAGCGACGGGTACAAGGCCAGAGTGAGTCTCAGCTGACTGAATTAGGTATCGAACAAGCCAGGGCAGTTGGTGAGAAACTAAAGTCTGTCAGCTTTGATAAACTATTCAGCAGCAGTAGCAGAAGAACGCGTGAAACTGCTGATCACGCTTTTGCATATCACGATCAACCTGTGACCTTTCTCGATTCCTTTCGTGAGATTTTTCTCGGACCATGGGAAGGGCGCCTTTATGACGAAATTGCGTCAGAGGACCCTGATTCTTTTCGTCACTTTTGGGAAGAGCCTCACCTGTTCAATGTAAGTGGTGCCGAAACGTTCTATAACATGCAGAAACGGGCCATGACTACAATTCGTGAAATCGGAGCCAATTCTTTAGGACAACGCGTCGCTGTAATCAGCCACGGTGCCTTAATTAAAGGTGTGCTTGCCGCAATTGAAAATCTGCCGATGGAAAAGCTCTGGAAGCCACCTTTAATGCACAACTGTGCCCACAATATTATCCATTTGGATGAGACAGGCAGTTTCAGCATTAGTCTCTACGCTGATCAATCGATTGAATCAGTTCGCCCCTGCTCCTGAATTGCATCCTGATCAATATGTACCCTCTGATAGGCACGTCTCCTTGTATATAGCTGCTTCTTAATCCATCTCGCAAATGGAGGAATATCGGTTGCCAGCAAGGCCAGCCCTAGAGGAATCATCCAGAATCCCAGCACTGGCAAAAAGCCCAAAAATCCAAGTAACACCAGGATCAATCCCAATAAACCACGTACCAGTGGCGGAAGATAGCGAACGCCCCGCTTCAACATCAGATAAGTGTGAGCTGTTATCAGTCGCCGACTGCGAATCCGCTGTAACTTTTTTTGATTATGCTGCATTGAGTTCACACAAGACCCCGAAAAAGTGGCATTAAGGATATGCTATCCTAGGCACGCTATATTTGTTTATTCGGTCCACATACGCATTAAGACCAATCAAAGCAGCCAGATGTGAATACCAAAGCCCTGAACATGATTGTGTTTTTTGCCACAGCAGTATCAGCATTACTGTTATCGCAAGGCATTGGCTTTTGGGTGAACAGCAGCATTGATCTAAACACAACACTGGAGATCAATAGCTTTATTCATTTCACACACATCCGAAACTATGGCGGCGTTTTCGGACTGGCCCAGGGCTCCGGTTGGTTATTTGGTTTAGTAAGTCTCGCCATCCTCGGCGGCGTCACCGCCTATCTATGGTTTGGCAGGCATCTGCAACGTTATGAGTACATCTGTTTCGGGTTCATAGCAGGTGGCGGTGCCAGTAATATTCTTGATCGTCTCATCCACGGTAGTGTTATCGATTTCATCGACATTCAACACATCCCTTATTGGAACTACGTATTCAATACAGCCGATGTCATGATTCACCTTGGTATATGGCCCATGCTGATGCTTAGCGTCCTGCTTGCTCAGCCAAAAATCTCAGAATAGTCTGTCATTTGTCAGGCCGACTATCGGTAGTAGTTGTCTCACGACTACACTCCGTGCCGCCAGACAGTTTTTATTATTCGATGACTTACCCCCCCCCCACCACATTCAACCTGACCTGTGAGGCATATGGAAAGAAGCTCAGGGTGAGAAAAGCATTCTCTGTTGTTGATTGCGCGCTGCGCTGCATATTTTCATAGCCGATTCGATAGTTTCGCCACACCGGAATATCTGCTTGCACAATAAAGTAGTCTGGCAGCTCAAATTGCCAGATGATGCCCACCTGCTGCCCTGTGCGATCAGAAACTTGAAGTAATGTCTGATCAATGGCATTGATGCTTAGCAGTCCGCTGACCGAAACAGCTACATCAATATTGATGCCAGCATCGCGAGGCATGGCAAACAACAATTCTCGCACATCCACATCCTGCACAACGACAGAATACAACTCCAAAGGCACTTCTTCTTGAGGAGGTATCACCAGGGGGAATAACTAGGGGGGGATAAAATAAATGGGGCTGTCCTGGATAACTAGCCTATTTCTTGTTTAACCCATTGAATCAATTGACTTCATTGGATCAATGGGTCGTTGTTATTAAATCGCCACTCGCACTCCTTCAAAGACAAATGGAAATGATCTCTCACAATCCCGTTGAATTTCCGTCAATGGCGCTTGGCCTGGTGCCAGACATTCTCGATTCCATTCATGTGATTAGGCTGCTCAACAACGTGCTCACTATGGTTAATTCGGTAGTGCCTGAACCCAGACAGATCCAAGGCGTTATAGCCCTTAAAACCATCGGTGTGCAGGATACTATCCGGCTTCACTTTCTCACGAATGATCGGCAGCACTGTGGTCGCCTTGGCATTCGGTATCATCACCGCGTAAACCTTGCCACGACGCTTTAAAAGGCCAAATACAGGGACTTTACCTGCGGCACCTCGACCTCGTTTGCCTTTTCTTTGTCCGCCGAAATAACGCTCATCAAGTTCAACTTCACCCTCAAAGAAACCGGCCTCATCACGGTGTTAATAAATCAGCCATCTAAGACGAAGAAAATACTAGCTCGCTGTCGTCTTGTTCACACCAACTAAAGAGGCCGCTGTACGGGCTGTCGATCCGGCTACGAACAGCTCGATTAATCGTTTTTGTTTGCGCCAAACTAAACGGCCTTTCCTCATCAAACCATCCTGGATAAATTCACTTATCCAGGACAGCCCCAAATAAATAGTCTCTACAATACCTGGAATATCAGCAGGCTTGGCAGCCTGCTCTTCACAGATGTGCCGGTTGTCTACTTCAAACTCAGCATTCGTCGATGGTGCATGCAAAGGAATTTGATTGCAGGAAACCAGCCCCAAAACCAGGATGGCGGGCCAGGGAAAAAATATTTCAGGTACATGGACATTGATGCTACTTACAATAACTAAAGTGTTGTTTTCATTTGCTCAGCAGGAATGCCTGAGCAACACCAGTCATATTGTTAGGGGACCTCTGATTAATTACCTACGTTGTTATTGCTGCGTTAAAAATCAGCTCAAAATGCGCATTTATGACCTATAAACTGCGCTTTTTCGCTGATTTTTGCCTTGCGCTAACTGCCTCGCAAACATTAATCAGAGGCTCCTTAGGTACATCGGCCTAAGAGCTTGAAAATTGCCGAATGTATTAAAGAAGTTTAAAAAATCTGGCCAAGTAATCTGCAGCCTTGAGCCATTTTTGCCATCACGATTCGATGGGCTCGCCAAATTCAAAATTGAGCAGTTCCTCTGTTTCACTCCGAGCACCCGAAACCCATCCAGAAACAGCGTCATTTCCCGCTATTGTCGTGGTGTACTCCTCCGCCACTGATGACAGGGGAACGCCATACGTGAGGAAGCGCATCACCACCGGGGCATAGAAGGCATCAGCCATAGAAAAATTCCCAAACAGGTACTCTCCAGCCTTTCCGTAGTCTTCCCTTGCCTGCTCCCAAAGCCGCATAATACGGGCGATCTCTCCCTCCAACTCGACATTGAAATCAAAGCGGCGACGGGCTCGGCAATTCATAGGCATTTGATTGCGAATAGTAAAAAACCCGCCGTGCATCTCGGCACAATAAGCCCGACACAGTGCCCTTTCTTTTGCCGAAGAAGGTAAGGCTGCGCCTCCGAGGTACTTGTCAGAGAGATATTCACAAATGGCCAATGAATCCCAGATAGTCGTATCGCCATCGATCAGCACTGGCACTTTCAGGGTCGGTGAGTATTTTGCCAATTCTTGCTGATAGTTGTCCGTGAATAGAGGAACGCGCACTTCCTCAAAGGCGATATTGAAGTGGGTCAATAGCACCCAGGGGCGCATGGACCATGAAGAATAGTTTTTGTTTCCGATTACAAGCTTTAACATATAGCTCTCCTTTCGCCATCGCTCGCGGCAGCGGCAGCAGTAATTTTAAACGCGTAATGCCAGGTACAGAAAATTGAGTAACAGCAAATTCTCCGGCGTGTTAGCGCCAGTTATCACGCCATTCAAGAACGATTTATCACCTGATGCCCGGCTGCTAAGCAAACACTGTCAGTGGATGCTTTCTCAAGGTGCGGGGCTGGCGGTGTTTGGCACCACCAGTGAAGCTAACTCACTGAATATCAATGAGAAAAAATATCTCCTCGATAAGCTCATTGAAGCCGGGATCGATCCTTCCAGACTTATGCCTGGCACCGGGGCCTGTGCCTTAACTGATGCAGTCGAGCTTACCAGCCACGCCACTGCTTTAAGTTGTGGTGGTGTACTGATGCTACCCCCTTTCTATTACAAAGGTGTTTCCGACGATGGGCTGTTCGCGTTTTATAGCGAAGTCATTCAGCGGGTAAGCAACAACCAACTGCGGATCTACCTGTACCATATTCCGCCGGTTGCTCAGGTTGGCATAAGTCTGAGCCTCATCGAGCGGCTGTGCGCAGAGTATCCGGAGATTATAGTAGGGATTAAAGACAGTTCAGGTGACTGGTCGCACATACAGCAATTACATGATTTGGGTATTGAGGATTTTCGTGTATTTTGCGGCTCAGAATCTTTCCTGCTGCAAAACATGCAAGCCGGGGGCGCAGGATGTATCTCAGCCACTGCCAATGTGAATCCAGCGGCCATTCATGACTTGTACCAAAACTGGGAATCCACTGACGCCGAACAAAAACAGAAACACCTCAATCAAATCCGTGGGCTTTTCCAAAGCTATCCCATGATCCCGGCATTGAAAGCAGCTACTGGAATCTTCAGCCATGAGCCTGCATGGCGAAGGGTACGCCCGCCTCTGCTTTCCTTAAGCGATCAACAGATCACAAATCTGCAACAGGACTTGCAGGTAGCCAACTTTCATATGCCTGATTTATAAGCGATTTTCAGTAAATCGCCTGTAAAGTCTGGTCACCTTTTCAGCATAGACAAAGCCCGGCCCATCAGTTAGCCTCAGTGCTGTACTGGACGCATGTGTACATTTCTTTTGCGTTAGTAATGTGCTGATTTATAAGAATTAATTCTAAGGAGCCTCTGATTAATGTTTGCGAGGCAGTGAATGCAAGGCAAAAATCAGCGAAAAAGCGCAGTTTATAGGGCATAAATGCGCATTTTGAGCTGATTTTTAACGCAGCAATAACAACATAGGTAATTAATCAGAGGTTCCCTAAAAGCAGTTCCCCTAACCGGTACAGCAGTACTGAATTCATTTTTCTCAGTGAGGCTCAAAATGACAATAAGAGTAAAAATCCTGCAAGGAATGACATCCGCCGCACTTGCTGCGTTGGCCGTAACTTGCGCGGGAAGCTTGCTGGCTCAGGACTCTATTGAGTGGTTCAGCCTGGGTAACGACTTAGGTAACACCCGCTACTCAGAAGCCAGTGAAATAACCATCGATAACTTCGACGAGCTTGAAGTTGTCTGGGAGTGGGATGGTGCCAGCATGGGCGCAGCCAGTGGACGTGCCACACCAAGCTACATCAACGGCACCTTGTTCACGGTCGCTGGTGCTCGCCGCCATGTGGTAGCGATCGACCCAAAGACCGGTGAAACAAAATGGAGCTATCGCCTGCCCAATACTGGCCGCTGGGAATACTCCATGCGTGCTGACTACGGCAAGGGTGTTGCCTATGACGAAGTAAATGGCCGTGGTGTGATTTACATCGTGACACCTGGCTTCTTCCTGGCTGCCCTGGATGCTGAAACCGGTACTCCGTTGGAAGGCTTCGGCGATCCAGTACCTGTTGATGGCTTTCCGGAATCAGGTGTGGTGGACCTGCTGGCTGATCTCGGACACCCCTATGATCCTGACGAAGGTATTCCTTTAGAAATTGGCTACATCACTTCTTCTTCTCCACCTGTGGTTGTGAATGACACGGTTATCGTAGGTAACTCCGCTGAGCAGGGCTATCACCAATCCCGTATTGAAAACGTGCCGGGTGACATTCTTGCGTATGACAAGACTACTGGTGATTTCAGATGGAAGTTCAACGTAATTCCACGTCCAGGTGAATATGGCCATGAGACCTGGGAAAACGATGCTTGGGAATGGACGGGTGACGTATCGTCCTGGGCACCATTGTCAGTCGATTACGATGCCAACCTGGTTTACGTCCCAACTAATGGTGCGACTATCGATTACTACGGTGGCTTCCGTCCCGGTGACAATCTTTACGGCACAAGTTTGATTGCATTGGATGCATCGACCGGTGAACGTGCATGGCACTTCCAGATGGTGCATCACGATATCTGGAACTATGACAATCCGATGGCACCAATCCTGCTGGATCTGGATGTTCCAGGCCAAGGTGAAATTCCAGCGGTTATGCAGGTAACCAAACAAAGCTTCGTTTATGCCTTTAACCGTTTGACCGGTGAACCCATCTGGCCAATTGAAGAACGTCCTGTTCCTCAATCTACTGTGCCTGGTGAGAGACTTTCACCAACTCAACCTTTCCCCACCAGGCCAGCACCGTTTGATATCCAGGGTATCTCGGTCAATGACTTAGTGGATTGGACGCCAGAGCTGCGTCAGCAAGCGATTACTGCAATGGCTGATTACATGATGGGCCCACTTTTCCTGCCACCCATTCAGCGTGGACACGAATCCGGCAAGCGTGCCGCCATGTTCTGCCCAGGTGGTGGCGGTGGTGCCAACATCACCGCACCTGCGGTTGCCGATCCAGCCACCGGCATGCTCTATGTGTCTTCACGTTCGGCCTGCACCCCGGTGCAGTTAATACCGGGCGACGAAGCAGATCTACAGTATGAACTGCCCACAGGTACTACCTTTGCACAATATGCGAATGGTCCTGGTGCTGGCGCGCCACGCCACCCGGCGCAAATCCCGTACTTCAAGCCACCTTATAGCCGTATCACAGCTATTAACATGAACACTGGTGAGCATGAGTGGATGGTACCAACTGGTAAGACTCCGGCACGTGTACAGCGCGTTATCGATGAGAACAATCTCGACGTTGATAATACCGGTACTGGCGCGTTGGTCCCAATGACTGTCACGCCAAACATGCTGATCTATTCAGATACCGAGACTGACGGTACACCAATGCTTTATGCTGTAAACAAGGCAACTGGTGAAACTGAAGCTGAGGTTGAAGTACCAGTACGCAGCCGTTATGGCATGAGCACCTGGGTCCATGATGGACACCAGTATATCATGCTGCAAACTGGTTCCAGTTTAACTGCCATGGCATTGCCAGCAGCAGCGCCTGGAACAGGTGGCCACTAAGCTTACAACTTAGAAATTCAGCAAAAGAAAACCCGATCACTCTTACGAGTGATCGGGTTTTTATTTATGGCTAAAACCTGCAATCAGTCAGAGTCGTCAGGATTATCTGCCACATCTTTGTGTTTAATAACTTTTTCCGTAGTATGGATCATGAGAGTGACCACTTTGTTTTGATTTAGGGTGTGGTAACCACATCAAAACGGGTAACTCTCTGCTTGGCAATTATCAAAGACCGCCAACTGTCAGATCAGGTCTAAACTTCTACAGTCAATGCAGCTCGCTAACTCATCGAACAATGGAATGCCATGGGTGTTCAGCCCAGTCATATCTTCACAGCATCAGGCTCCTGCGGCGCACAAGCCGGATCGGTGTCAGGTCTGCGTTATTTTGGCAACACTGATACCACGATACCAAAGTTGTTGGCATTTTAGTGGTCAGTCCAGGGGGTGCACTGGAAACTCGCGTTCGCGAAGTCATCGATATGGTCGAAGAGGAATCTGGCATCAGCGGTTCTCTGATCGCCGACACAGACATCATCGTTGATGATCAGTTTTATGGTGACGGGTATGGAAAACCCAATGCTGCGGGTGTTGCAGCAATCAAACAGGTAGCCGCACAGGAAGGCATCCTGCTCGCTGTTTACACAGGGAAATGTCTATCGACGATGATGGCTCTGATCAAAACAAACCAACTGGATAATCCGCACGACCTCATGTTTCTGCATACTGGAGCCTCGCCAGCACTCCATCCTTTGCAGAGCATTTGGATGTCCAGTATCTAGCGGGTTTCAGGTACAGCTTCCAAAAGCATAGGCATCATCTCACCGAGCGCTGCGCCCCCAGCCGATGCGCCGGTATACTTTCCAATGCGCGTAATCACCAAATCATAGCTTGGAATAATGGTGGTGGATTGACCACCCGCACCACGCATGGAAAAAGAAGGCGGCAAACCATCATCGCCTGCTGCATTGTCCACCCAGAAAAATGCCCCTCCATAAACGGGACGACCATCGGTTATCCAGGCTGGCGCCGTAGTGCTCGCGTATTCGACATAGCCCTCAGGCAATAATCTCTCACCATTCCACATACCATCCTGTAAATAGAGATTGCCCAGCCGTGCCCAGTCTCGCGCCGACATAAATGCCAGGCCCTGTCCAAGAAAATTACCAAAGGAATCAGTTTCTATCAGGGCGTTACGAATGCCCAGCTTATCGAACAAAGCACGCTGTGGAAAACTATGATAGTCCTCGCCTCTGCCCTCTACCGCTAATCGAATCAGGTAACTGGTAAGCACAGGATCGGTATTACGGTAACGACCGATGGTGTTCGGCGGATACTCCGCTGGTCGCGTGGCGGCATAGTGGTATTGATTAACGCCGCCGGTATAGAGGTAAAAATGATCGGCGTAAGTACTGGTATCAAAATCAGGATCCGACGGCGCGTTGATCATAATGCCACTGGACATACGCATGATGTCGCCGATGCGAATATTCTGACGAGGATCGCCAGGCGTTTCCTGCCACTCAGGAATTGGCGCATTTTGCCAAAGCTCATACTCGCCTTGTTGAATTAACACGCCCATAAGAGTGCCGGTGAGACTCTTGGTCATAGACCAGCTTTCCAGCGGTGTATGAATATCCACTTCATCGCTGTAGCGCTCACCAAGAACACGACCCTGATAGGTCACCACCAAACCTAAAGTCCGCGCCTCCTCTGGCCCAAACCCTACATCCAACGCATGTTGTACTAACTCAACATCAACGCCACCGGGCCATGGGTCATTGGGTAGAACATCGCCCATGGGCCACAGCGTATCGTGAGCCGCTGGCAATTCAGTTTCAACTACCGAGGGAGTAAATTCGATTGAGTTCTCCCTTAATGGATGGGCAATGCAACCTTGATTAGCATAACGACGCGCTGTGCGGATCACACCGTCAGGCAATACCATGGATATTTCCTGGCGCACGCGATCTACCCGCGTATCGATTACATGATGTCGTTGATCAAAGGGAGAAATAAATCCACCGACATTGGCCGCAGCATCAACCGGATCCAGGCCAGTAACAAAGACTGCCGAGCAGAGAATCTTGGCAAAGCCGGCTGTGTAGTGATGCACTGCGTCGCCCGGTGGAGAAACATAAGGATTATCTAATCGAAAATAATCGGCACGCGCATTGATACTGTCAGTGGAGCCATCACTGACAGGGGCTTCGGCGGCACTTAAAATAACTGAGAAACATATGCTGGTAAGAAATGCTGAAGCTGTAAATTGGCGTGGAGATAGTGGTTTCATTGCTGTTCTCCAATTTGTTGTTATTGTCTTTAAATAATCCAAGAATAATCAAGCTCGAACGTCTTACGACGGGACGATTTTTATAGTATCCATTCCACCATAAGAATACAGCAGCGAGTCGTCCACCAGGAACCCCTGATCAGGAAGGATATAAGCGATGATGTCTGTATATTTGCTATCCGCAAAAGAATCAGGATTGTCAGCCGGCACAAGGCAATCGACTGAACGCCTCTGTCGCGTCGAAGATGGGCAGAAGTTTATGATTTTCGGACTCAGATCGACGAGGGAGTGCCACTTGTTCACTTTTTGTGCTGAAAGTGCGCACTAAAATCCATTCAGTCGATTGCCCTGTCAGCCGGCACCCCTGCCACAATGGAATCCCATAGCATCATTACAGGGTTGCCCTGAAAAGCGCGCAAGACATTGCGATGCTCACTCATGCGATAGCAGGCCAGGCTGAACAAATGCTGTCATAAGCTCCTTCCCTGACTCCACCTGCGCTTCTGTCAATACGCCATCAGCAACGGTCTTCTTTTGCGCGCCAGATTGAAAACTGAACATGCTTCCAGTAACTAAGAAGCCTGATATGAAGGCTCGTAATAGATATTTCATAACTGACTGAAATCCAAACTCTAAGGAGCCTCTGATTAATGTTTGCGAGGCAGTTAGTACAAGGCAAAAAGCAGCGAAAAAGCGCAGTTTATCGGTCATAAATGCGCATTTTGAGCTGATTTTTAATGCAGCAATAACAACGCAACGTAGGTAATTAATCAGAGGTTCCCTAGTTGATAGGCTGGCCTTTACTAATCACTCGCGAGATACTTTTAGTGTTATTGATATCATCCAGTGGATCAGCATCCAATAACACCATATCAGCAACCTGTCCTTCTGCAATGGATCCCATCGTGTCTTCAAGACCAAAGAACTTAGCTGGCTCCAAAGTTGCAGACTCCAGTGCCTCCAAAGGCGTCAATCCAGAACGCACCAGCATATCTAACTCGGAATGCAAACTGTAACCAGGCACAGACAGATTGATAGGCACATCAGTGCCCGCCCCAAAAGGAACACCAGCATCATGCATGCGCTCGGTCAGGAACAAACTCCAGTTTGCAAACATCGGATCACCCAATGGCAATACACGACGTCTTTCTGTTTGCATTGTCCAATCCCGCGCAACGTTTTCCGGTAAACGTGAAAGCGCATCTTCCCAATCGTCCCGTTGCCAGGGCGGCATCAGCGTAAATGAGTTAAGCCGCAAAGTAGGCACCATCACCGTATCCTGCAATGCTGCTATCACAATGTCACACTCAGCTTCATCATAGTTTGCGATTGCCGCCAAACGCTGTTGTGTATGCATCGCAGCCCGCAAATCGGCACCAGCCATTTTTCCATCGTTACGTAACAAATCCAAACGGGTAACATGCAAGCCTTCTGCGTCTGCTGCGCAGTCCATCTCGATGTTTCTAAGATGCTCGATAGAGCTGACTCTTGCACCTGCGTCTCGTGCACGCATAGAAAGAGGAACATGGGAATCAACAGGCAATTCCAATTCGCCGGCGATTTCAACGAGTGCATCGAAAACCTCAGGCTTCACCATCTCATACACCTTAATGAAATTGACACCCTGCTCATGCATCTCAGTAACTTGCTGACGCGCCACTTCTGGCGTTGGCACGGAAACACCAATCTCTGGCCTGCCAACACCATTGTAAACGACGAATTCACCATCCAGTAAAGGGCCAGCAAAAAAGACACGTGGCGCTACCGCACCATCAGCTCGCATCGATTCCACAACTGGCAGTATTTCATGCATAAGCCCACCCGTGTCCCGCACACTGGTAATACCATAAGATAAAAATAACTCCGGCATAACTTCAGTGAGACGATCGTCATAGGTCAAATGGACATGGAAATCCCATAATCCCGGAATCAAATACTGCCCAGACCCATCGATAATATTGGCCGCATTAAGATCAGCACTGGCTGGCTGGACCGCAATAATCTCATCGCCATCGAAAACCACAGTCTGGTTTTCGCGTACTCCAGCTACCGCATCAATCACTGTGACATTGGTGATAGCAGTGCCAGTTACAGGCTCAACACTTGAACCGCCCCGGGTTGCTGGTGCCGCTGGCTGGTCCGAACAGGCTACCAGACTAAGTGCAGCGAGGGTTAGTATCAATCTAAGCATGAAATTGCTCCGTACCGGATATGCAGGTTTTTAATAATAGTGGCGTATGCAGGATTTATACAACTCTATTAACCCCCTTCAGACCCCGAATATCAATGACTCTGCTAGAATCGCCGCCTCGCGACTGGTGGCCCAATGTGACGAAATCCCTGCTGAGAGAAAATACTATGCAGGCGAAAATCTTCGTGCTGTACGAAAATGATGAATGGACTGTTCATCTGCAAATCATCTGCAAAATCGCCTGGAGGTATCAAATCCCGCGTATGAACTTTGGCATCTCGACCGGGGACGTTTCGGTCTGGTCAGCGAACCTCCACCAGGAGTTTTTTACAATCGAATAGTTGCGTCTCCTCATACACGCGATCATCGATGCGCGCCTGAATACACTGATACTGTATATCACCTGGCTGGAAAGGCATGGCCGAGTGGTGATCAATGGCAGTCCGCACTGAGATTGGAAGTGAGCAAAGTTCATCAGTACATGACGCTAAATAAAGTTGAAATCAGGATACTTAAACCTTGGTTGCAGCCGATAACAAGCCTATTGCTGAAGCCGCCAAACAGTCAGGCATGAGTAGTTTTATCACCAAATTTTCTATCACCAAACATAATCGGCGGACAAAGAGCAGGGTGTAAAACTGTTCCATTATACTGATGCGTTTGAATCCTATACTGAAGGTTGTGACTCAGGGCAATCGACTGAATAGATTTTCGTGCGCACTTCCAGTACAAAAAGTGAACAAGTGGCACTCCCTCGTCGATCTGAGTCCGAAAATCATAAAATTCTGCCCATTTTCGACGCGACAGAGACGTTCACTCGATTGCCCTCGCGTGGAAGGCTCTGTTGCTTGCAAATTTCATCGGCTGCTACTCCTGGGGTTTATCGAGTAGCTCTGACCGCTGTCTGGAATATTCATCAAAAGATATTTGATACTGCGCCTCACAGCCTGTCTGCTGGGGAATAGGCAATTCCTGGCAGCGACGGATGTTACTGAGCTGTACAGAGTCATAGAGCGCACGATTGGTACAGCCAGCTACGGAGAAAATTATCGTCAGTCCAACAATGAGTGTCTTCTGTATTGACCGGTGCAGCTTGTATTCGAACATAAATCTCCCATCCAGGCTGACATTTCAGGCAATTTAGAGCGGCAAAATCAGCTATTTGTTCCGGCGGACGCCCCCATTACCTGAATTATCCGGATTATGGCAAAAAAGTGGCAAACCAGGCCCACGATTCCGGTTTTCAATACTTGACTAATTTACTCAGTTAATAGCGCTAAGTATCGGTTATTTCGAGGAATCTGGACTGATTGGTCGGTGAAGTTTTATCTTTTCGCAAGATGATGGCAAATATTACAGAGATTTTTACAAATTGTTACAACCTTGGCTATGTGTTTCTCCACAACACGTGTAGAATTCGCGCCCAAGTGACTTGAAACTAACAGGTTGCACAATTAATAAACAAAAAACCGTGAGTGTGCTCGGGGATGTTCTAGTGCGCTCAGGCTGTTTCTATTTTAGGGGGAAACATTAATGTTCAAACAAAAACCCTTGGTTAGCGCCATTGGCGCAGCCACTTTTCTTGCGACTGCCGCTGCAGTTCCAGCGCATGCGCAAGATGGAGCGCAAGTGGAAGAAGTGATCATCACCGGTTCACGGTTGAGAACTTCCAATGTCACTTCGGCCACACCGCTTGTTCAAATTGGTGCACAAGAAATCACTGCCCGCGGTATAGCCCGTGTAGAAGATGTTGTTAACATTCTTCCCAGCGTGTTCGTATCCCAGACAGCGAGTACAGCAAATGGTGCTACAGGTACCTCTACCCTGAACCTGCGCGGCCTTGGATCCGTGCGAACCCTGGTATTGATCGATGGCAAGCGACTTCCTTTCGGAAGCCCATTCGTATCAGCAGTTAACGTGGACATGGTTCCAGCACGATTGGTTGAGCGCGTTGATGTACTGACCTCAGGCGCATCAGCGGTATACGGCTCTGACGCGGTAGCTGGTGTTGTGAACTTTATCACCAAGCGTAACTTCGAAGGCTTTGAGCTGGACTATCAGTACGGTTGGAGAGAGAACCCCAACGATAACTCATTCATGGCAGACGTTCTCTCGCGGAATGGCATCACCGATCCTGGTGGTGTTACTGCAGGTGAATCTGGAATGCTCTCTTTATTAATGGGTATCAACTCAGCGGACGGTGCTGGCAACATTACTCTTTTTGGTAGTTATGAGGACCAGGACGAGCTAATTGGTGCAGACCGTGATACAGGTGCCTGTACTCTGGGCGGATCTACCACTATTAACTGTGTAGGTTCTTCTAACTTCCGTCGTTTCAACGGTACATTGGGTAACGGCGTAACCAGTACAGTATTCCAACAGGCAGATGGCACTCTGACTCCTTTTGCTGGTGGTGCTGCTGAAACTTATAACTTCGGTGCACGTAACCACTATCAACGCCCAATTGAGCGCTGGAACCTCGGCGCAAGTGGTCACTATGAAATCACTGGCGATTTAGAGGTCTATGCTGACACCAGTTACATGAATAACGTAACAACGTCTCAGATTGCTGAGTCAGCATCTTTTAACCGACCTTTCCAAACCAACTGCGATAACCCACTCCTGCAGGCGGGTCGTGGCCCTGGCGGTACTGGCGCATTCAGCTTTGCTGACTTCACCGGCAACTTTGATGAAGATGGTAATTTTGTAAGCTGTAATACATTGTTGGCGAATGGGGAAGCACCTGATGTGCAGTTCATCAACTCTCACCGTAACGTAGAGGGTGGTCCACGAATCAGCACTTACGAGAATAGTTCCTGGCGTGCGGTTGCTGGTCTTCGTGGTGACATCACTGACGAGTTCTCTTTTGATGTTTTCGCACAGTACTCTGGTAATGAAGGCACACGTATTTCTCAGCGCGACCTGAACTTCGAGCGTGTACAGCAGGCTTTGTTCATCGTTGACGACGGCAATGGTAATCCAGTATGCCGTGATACAAGCGGTGGCTGTGTGCCCTGGAACATCTTCCAAAGAAACGCGGATGGCAGTACAGCTGTCACACCTGAGCAGACTGCCTTCATTCAAGGCGTTGGTATCGTAACCGGTGAGACTGAGCAGTGGGTATTCGGCGGAACTATCGAGGGTGAATTAACCAATTTTGGTGTACGACTTCCTTGGGCTGACGACGGTGTATCTGGCCTGGTTGGTTTTGAATCTCGTCAAGACGAGCTGTCTCGTCTGGCTGACGACATCTCCAAAATCCCAGGTGGTCGTGGTCTGACTGGTACCGGGGGTGCAACACTCCCGATCTCTGGTGAGATTGAGGTTGACGAAATCTTCACAGAGCTTTCAATTCCTGTCATCCAGGGTGCAGAGTTCGCCGAAGAAGTTGGCCTCTCGGCTGGCTATCGCTACTCTGACTACACAACAAACGGTAACGGCATCAGCAACTCTTTCGACACTGACACGTGGTTCGCGGGTGTGAGCTGGGCGATTAACGATGAAGTTCGTATTCGCTATAACGAATCAGTGGCGATTCGTGCGCCAAATGTTTTCGACCTCTACGTAGGTATCAATACTGGATTGGTTGACCTCTCCACTGGCGAGAACGGCTTGTTCGACCCATGTGCCTCTGCTGCGGGCGTTTCACCTGCTGCTTCTCTTGAAGCGTGTCAGCGCACAGGTGCAACAGCAGCTCAGTACAATGCTGGTATCGAGGACAACCCTGCTGGTCAGTACAACCTGATTACTGGTGGTAATCCAAACCTGATCGCAGAGACTGGTGAGACTACAACAATTGGTCTTGTTTACACGCCAAACTGGGTAGACGGCTTATCGATCGCAGTTGACTACTTCGACATCGAAGTAACAGATGCAATTGACAGTATTCCCGCTCAAGCGAGTCTGGATGGATGTATCTCTGGTGGTGCAGGGTCTGAAGTGTTCTGCAGCTTGATCACTCGTGATACTGCTGGAACGCTTTGGTTGAGCAACGACGCTCCCGGCGGTGGTCTTGCGGGTATCAGCCAGCAGAACGCTAACATCGCGTCACTCACTACATCCGGTTTCGATATCAACATCAATTGGGCTGTGGATCTGGGAGATTGGGGCCTGGACAACTGGGGTCAAATGAACATCGATTACGCCAGTACAATTCTGGATGAAAACGCTGAAGTGCCATTTGCTGGTGCTGACACCATCGAGTGTCGTGACTTCTACGCAGGCCAGTGTGGGCTTCCCAGCCCTCAGTATCAACACCGACTGCTGGCCAACTGGACAACTCCTCTGGATGGCTTGCGTGTTGATTTCACCTGGCGTCATGTCGGTGAAACTACACTGTTCGGTCTGGATGAAGCAGCTGCGGCTCAACGCCCAGAGCAGTTGAACGACTACTTGGAAGCAAGAGACTACCTCGACATTTCTGCGAACTATGTACTGAACGACAACATCACGTTCCGTTTAGGTGCAAACAACATCTTAGCAAAAGATGCGCCATTGTCGACTAACGTAGGCACAGGAACTGGTAACAACAACACCTATCCTGGGCTGTTTGATGTTAGCCGTTTCTGGTTCGCAGGTGCTTCTTACAGATTCTAATCGCCTGTGGGTGAAGAGAATTTTGGGAGGCATTGCCCTCCTGTAGGCAAGAAAAAGGGTAGACTTCGGTCTGCCCTTTTTTTTGCCTTAATTCTGCCTCGACCTATCTCAAGCGACATCTGCCTTAACTGCAGAACTACCTGCAGCAAAGCAAGATCGCTGCCTATCTTTCCCTCCAGTCTCTGCAAATCAATTTTCAAACCCCAGTTTTCTTCTCGGGAGCCCCTGATTAATGTTTGCGAGGCAGTTAGTGCAAGGCAAAAATCAGCGAAAAGCGCAGTTTATGGGGCATAAATGCGCATTTTGAGCTGATTTTTAACGCAGCAATAACAACGTAGGTAATTAATCAGAGGTTCCCTCGATTGATTCTGGAAAACCCAGACTGTATCAGGAGGTTAGGATTTTTCGAAAGAAATTGTGTCGATTCGTAACCATTTCAATAAGTGGTCGTCTCAGTAAATAAGGGTGCGCACCTTATCGAATAACCCAAATTTTTATAGCTTGGAGAAGTATTATGAGAAAGCAAATTTTTTCGATTGCAGTAGCAGCCGCATTCACAATGCCTTCATTGGCCAGCGCTGATGTAGAAATTCAGTTTATTGAAGAAGGTAAAATGCTGGTTAGCTATGATCTTAAAGAGGTATCCACTGAACAAGGTCGTTTGGAACTTGAGCGTCAGATTCGCCGAGCCGCAGATCGCGTTTGTGGTCCACGTAACGTTCGCGAGGCAGGCTCATTCGCTCAGTCAAGGTATAACCGTGACTGTTTCAATGCCGCAGTCGCCAGGGCCATGCGAACAGTCAGTTCCAGCACCGGCAATATCGCCGCTGTTTCCTCTAATTAATTCTGGAACGGATAAGATAAAACAAGCAGAGTCGACATGCCGCGAGGTATCTCGACTCCGTATTGTGTTTGCGTCAGCAGATGCGGATTTGCTAAATCAGGGATGTCATGTGCTTGTTTGTTGATAAAAGGCAAGCGCCTCCAGATTCGCTGATCTTGCCTTAAGGCTTGCTGGAAACACGGGTTGCAATCACTCCATCTGGAATGAAAACACAATAAGGGACAGGCTGACAGGCTTCGGCCTGTTCCCTTTTTCATTGCTAAGGAGCCTCTGATTAGTGTTTGCAAGGCAGTTAGTGCAAGGCAAAAATCAGCGAAAAAGCGCAGTTTATAGGTCATAAATGCACATTTTGAACTGATTTTTAACGCAGCAATAACAACGTAGGTAATTAATCAGAGGTTCCTTAGATCTTTTACATTAAGGGCAAATGGCTTTCATCAAGGGATGAGAAGTCAGTAGGAGTCGACGGCTTTCAGCAATCGCGTCACGAGGCCTTTTTCTTCTTCACTGAGCCCGGGCTTCCACATTTCAAAAATCAATATGATGCGATCCTCATTGGAGTTGTTCCAGGCCTCGTGCTCAACGGTGTCGTCGAACAACCAGACTTTACCTGGTTCCCATTCGCGGACATCGTTCCCAACCCGAAAACCACAACCGCCTGGAATGATGAGCGACAGATGACAGATAAGGCGGGTGTTGATCATGCCATTGTGCGGCGGGATCCTGGCGCCTGCCTTGAGTCTTGAAAACAGCACGTTAGGGCAGCGACATCCGGAAAAAACCAATGGCAAAGCTTCCATGACAGCGGTTGTTTTTGGACAGCGGGCCTGGTTCTCGGGAACTGGTTCACCGTTGTACCAAAGGTAGAACGCACCCCAATCCCGATTATCTTTTAAACCGTGCACATCGTAGGCTGGTCGGCTGTCATCGCCTTTAAGGTAGGCACCAAATTCTGCCTGCTCTTGCTGTAAAGTCTGGGCTTCAGCGAGAATATCCCCGAACGCGGCTTCCACCGAAGGGACCCAGTCAAAGTCGGCGGGATCTGCAAATTCCTGCAATGGCAGGCCCGGAAAGTGAATATGCCGGGGCTTGGGGTAATAAATCTGCCGCTTTCCCATAAGCATATCGACAGCCTGGACCATCCGCGTCGTGTCGCCTTCTGCGTTAGCAATGAAGTCACCGACATTGTCGTTCAGGTGGCTGGCGAATTCTTCCGCAAGGCTTTCCATGCGCTCCTGGGCTCGCTGCATTTCAGCCGCCATGTCGGGTGCAAGTTGCGCCTGGGCAGGAATATAACTCAGTGCCTCGCGATAGAAGGCTGCCGCCGCCCGGCGGTCTTCTTCTTTGAAAAAGGCATCACCTTTGACCACCATTGCCCGGGGATTACGGGGTTCCAGACTGAGAGAGCGGTCAGCCGCTTCGACGGCTTTTTTCATGTCATCCTGGTCCCGACAGGCAAGCGCAAGCACACCCCATACTGCGGCGTTTTCCACGCCTTGCTCAATTAGCGGTGCGAGTATTGCTCGCGCCTGTCCCGGGATACCACCCTGCAGCGCCAGCACGGCCTGTTGCAGGAGATTGGTGTTGTCCTGTGCGTCGGTCACTTCGTTGTTCCTTATAAGGATAAGGGCTCATTGATTGCCCTGTGACAAAAAAGGCCGGGTAAAACCCCGGCTTTTCTGGTTTATTCTGCCTCTTTAAATCAAAAATTCAGCTTCGCAGCAACGAGTATGAAGCAGTTGACGTTGAATGGCCCGGTGTGAAAGTGGATGCCGGTACCGTGATTTAACGTGGGTATAAATGTGAAAGCTACCTCTCAGGAGGGGGTGATGTCCAGACCGCTGGGTCGTAATCGACTGTCTACAGGAATTCAGTTAAATTCACTTCCACCAGCCTGATTGGTACCTTAATCTGAACTGATTTCGTTTGACGCGGGTCTACTACCAGGTCAAATTTAAGTACTGAGGTTCAAGCTGAGGGTTGAGATTCCATGAAGTTATCAGTCGCAAAAATCATTCACATCTTGTTCGTGGCTGGACTGTCAGTCAGCAACGGACACGCTGAAGCTGAATGGGAGCAGAAACGCGATCGGGAGGGGATTCAGGTGTTTACACGCAATGTGGAAGGCTCGCCCTATGATGCTGTTCGCTCCACTACGATAGTTGAAAATATTCGACTCTCTTCTCTTGCTGCATTAATTGAAGATGTAGAGGCCTGTCCAGATTGGGCAGACCGCTGCGCCGAATCCTATGTGGTCGAACGGATCTCTGATGTGGAAAGTTATGTCTATACTCACAATGACATGCCGTTCCCTGTGAAAGACCGAGACGTCGTTGCCCATGTTGTTTGGACGCAGGAACCTGACTCACTGGCAGTGGAAATGAACAGCCAGGCTGTTGCAGGAAAAATAGAAGAGGTATCCGGGCGCTTGCGCTTACAGAACGCAATCGCGAAATGGCGGTTTGAGCCGCTCGCAGATGGACAGGTTAGGGTGATCAACGAGGCCCATATCGATCCTGGCTCTTCTTTGCCCGGTTGGGTGACTAATATGTTGTTGATAGACACCCCATTTGAAACCATGAAATCTTTTGTCGCTGCGGTCGTTATGCCTGAGTACCGGGACGCCCGGCTGAGCTTTATCAGGGACCGGTAAAGTCAGGCTGAAATTTTTGCAAATAATAATCATTATCATTAAAATGATGGCATGTCTTAATGATCTTCGTCCCTGGGAGCCGATATGTCTTTTCGAGTCAGTGTTCAAATCGATCCATCAGTACTGCAAAGATTATTGGAAATGAACGCCATATCTGTGCACGAATTTACTTGCCTGGATTGTCAGGCCAAGCAAGAGGTCCTGAAAATTTTTGGAGAATTAGCCGCGAACCGGATTCGCAGCAATCACTCAGCCTGATTTCCGACTTATTTTTCATCTTGCTTATCTTGCTCATCGATGAGCCTGCCACTCCCTTGCGCAGGTGCCAGCCCTATGTCAATCTTTTGATTTTCAGCAACCAGGATTCAAACACCATCAATGTCACATGACCATACTGACCCCCCTTCCGATTTAACGCTTAAAGTGAAGGCCTTGGAGAGCCTTCTGATTGAGAAGGGCCTGGTGAATCCGGATACGCTGGACACCATCATCGAAACCTATGAACAGCAAGTTGGCCCCAGAAATGGAGTGCACGTCGTCGCAAAAGCGTGGACTGACCCAGAATTCAAAAAAGCCCTCCTTGAGGACGCCACCGCTGCCGTGGCATCGCTTGGCTATGCGGGTCGACAGGGCGAGCATTTAAAGGTTGTGGAAAACACAACTGAGATGCACAACCTGGTGGTCTGCACCCTGTGCTCCTGCTATCCCTGGACTGTACTTGGCCTGCCACCGGTATGGTACAAATCAGCGCCCTACCGGGCGCGCGCCGTATCGGATCCGAAAAAAGTCCTGGAGGAGTTTGGAACCAATCTGTCAGACGACACCCAAATACGGGTATGGGACTCGACGTCAGAAATGCGTTATCTGGTGTTGCCCATGCGTCCAGCAGGGACAGAAGATTGGAGTGAAGAACAATTGCGTCAATTAATTACGCGCAATGCCATGATCGGTGTTGAGCAAGCTAAACCTGCTTCGGAACATCAAGCATGAAAGGGGCGCATGATTTAGGGGGTTGCTGGGGCTTGGGGGATATTAATCCGGAACCGGAAACCCAGGAACCCATATTTCATGCCGAATGGGAGCGTCGGGCTTTTGCGCTCACGCTTGCTATGGGAATGTTGGGGCGCTGGAATATCGACGAGGTTCGCTATGCACGGGAGAGACAGCACCCAGTCTCCTATTTGAGCAATAGCTACTATGAAAACTGGATGGCTGGTCTGGAACGCCTGCTGGAAGAAAAAGGATTACTGCAAGAAGATCTGGAGAATCTTCGAGTGCCTTTGCCTGAAGAAGCAAAGAAGATTCTTTTTAGTGGCGGCTCGACGCTTATGGAAGACCAATCGCCTGCTAGATATAAGGCAGGTGATGAGGTCCGCGTTAAGAAAATTCAATCGACTGGCCATACGCGTGCTCCAGGCTATACCCAGGGTGTGATTGGAGTGATCGGAGATCACTACGGTACTCACGTCTTTCCTGACAGGAATGCCAGGAATGACAGGCATGGAGAACATCTTTACTCAGTAGTTTTTTCAGGCACTGCCCTTTGGGGAGTTGATGCTGCTATTGAAGAAGTGCGCGTGGACTTATGGGAACCGTATCTGGAATATTGCACTCAATAATGAAATTTGAACTCCAGCCAAAAAATGATGAAGGCCCGGTCTTCAAAGAGCCTTGGGAAGCCCATGCCTTTGCCTTGGTCCTGGCTCTGCATGAGCAGGAGGTTTTTAGCTGGCCGGAATGGGCAGATGCATTGAGTCAGGAGATTAGTGCCGCACAAACAACTGGTGATCTGGATTTAGGGGATACTTACTATCAACATTGGCTGTGTGCACTTGAACGTTTAGTGATCGAAAAGAACCATGCGGACGCTCATGAAATATCGACTCGCATAAGCGAATGGCGCAATGCTTATTTGACTACACCACACGGTAAACCAGTTGAGCTTCCAACATCGAAGAGATTATCAGACTGTCAGGCTGATAGTTGCTTGAGCGAAGATTTTCTAACTCACAAATTCCAATAGAAAAAACATCAAGATCACTTTATGAATCCCTTTAACAAACCTCGCCGATACTTCTCTCGTATATAAAGTGATTGCCGTCCATCTGAATCTGAGATTGCTGATTCGGACAAGAGTGATACGAGCGTTGACGAAGGAATAGAAAAAGCCAGTAAGCACTGGGGTAAAAAAGCACAAGGGGCGTGACAGCAACACCTGCCCAGTTCCTGGACCGAATGTCCAATCGTCCTGGAAGAATACATTAATCCTGCTGTTTCCCAAGGCAAAGACCTTGATTGGTTAACAGCAATTGCTAAAGACTGCTATCCAGAGCCAGCCGATAAGGCCCTTAGTCCAGGATGTGGGGAAGGAGGGCTTGAACGCCATGGCCTGTAGCTGCAAATGGTTAAACAATTCGATGCGTTTGATGTCGCAGGAAGCCATAACCGTTGCCCGTGAAGAGTCAGAAAGGTACAACGTCACTGAGTTGCTGCAGTATGAAGTTGCGAACCTGAATTTATTGGAATTCACACTAAACTCCTATGGCGCCATTCGCCTCTCAATCAGTGCATCATATAGAAAACCTTGAATACTATATGCCTCAGGTAAGCCATGCTTTGATTGATGATGGTCTGCTCGTTGTTAATGAATACGTGGGGCCCAATCCATTTCAATGGACAGATACACAACTGCATTACGCACAAGAGATGCCGGAATCGGTTCCACTGAAATACCGCCATACTATTCGTGAAGAAGGAATTAGAGAAATAACAGTTCGTCCTGCTATTGAGGCAATGAATGCCTGCGATCCCACTGAAGCGATTCGTTCCGAGGACATTATTACGGAGATGGAAAAGCACTTTGAAATAGTAGATCGCAGAGGCTTCGGCGTAACCCTGCTGTATCTTGTCTTGGATAATATTGCCGGAAACTTAGGAAGCCTCTGATTAATTACCAACGTTGTTATTGCTGCGTTAAAAATCAGCTCAAAATGCGCATTTATGCCCTATAAACTGCGCTTTTTCGCTGATTTTTGCCTTGCACTAACTGCCTCGCAAACATTAATCAGAGGCTCCTTAGGCCAGGATGATGAAGGCAAATCACTTCTGTGAAATTATGTTTGCGAGAGAACAGGAATTGATAGCAGCGGGTGAGGTCCGAAGTGATCTCACTCTCCTGTTTGCAAGGGTTGCAAGGGCTACAAGGTAAAGAAGCTTAATCAATATGACTGTGAAGTTTGAACAGATTAAAAAACGTGCCGAAAGCCGTAAAGGAGGACCCGCAGCGCTTAAAAAGTTACTGCCGAAAGTTGCTTCTCCACGCAAGCTCGCTTCAATAGGTGATGATCGCTATTTGTCCATGATGACAAAATGCATTAATCAGGCAGGCTTTAGTTGGAAGGTGATTGAGAACAAATGGCCTGAGTTCGAAGAAGCGTTTTTTGGTTTTGACCTGGACAAGTTAAGTCTGCTTTCGCCGGAACAGTGGGAAGCCTATATCAATGATCGGCGTGTGGTGCGAAATTGGCAGAAAATTGGTGCGTTACAAGAAAATCTGTTTTTCGTTTCAGAAGTTCAGCGTGAGTACGGCTCATTTGGGAAATTTATTGCACAATGGCCAATTGCAGATCAGATTGGCTTGATGGCCTATTTGAAGAAACATGGTGCCAGGTTAGGTGGTCAAAGCGCATTGTGGTTTCTGCGTCGCATGGGTAAGGATTGCTTCGTTCTGTCCAGAGATGTGGTGACTGTCCTGAAAGCGAATGGGCTTGAAATATCCGATACCCCCTCAAGTCAGCGAGACCTGAAACAAGTGCAGCACCAGTTTAATCTATGGCATAAGGCTACTGGTCTGCCCTATAGCCATCTGAGTCGCATTGCCGCCTGTTCGGCAGGTGAAAATTTTCTATAAAGCAGTTCGTTAAAGGGGTGCATCTATGTCACATGCTGTTTCAAATCAACATTGACTGCCCCACATAGAGTTATTAGGCTGACAGGACAATAAAGCTGCAGCAGGAGCAGCGAAAAAAATAGATATAAAGGAGAGAAAAATGCGCACTCTTTTGAATAAATGATCACTTTCAGGATTGCTCATTTTTCTATTTTCATCCACCTTGATTCCCTTGGCAGCCCATCACCCCAGTGCGCCTTTTTATGATCCAGAGAATCGTGTCTCTCTGCAGGGCACTATTACCCAATTCGTGTTTCGCAACCCCCATGCCTTTTTGTTTATTGATGTGGAAGAAACAAGTGAAACCGTTGAATGGCAAGTGGAACTCGGTGCGCCGGTCAGCCTGCGAAGGATAGGATGGACACCGGATACTTTAGAGGTTGGTATGACAGTAAATGTGACTGGCAGCCGGTCGCGGGCAGAAGGCTCACGGGGGCTGTGCTTTGTACGTATGACGCGAGAAGATAATAGCACAGTGCTCCGCAATGGGCGTGTCGAAGAAGACGATCAAAACCAGGGAGCCTCTGATTAATGTTTGCGAGGCAGTTAGTGCAAGGCAAAAATCAGCGAAAAAGCACAGTTTATAGGTCATAAATGCGCATTTTAAGATGATTTTTAACGCAGCAATAACAACGTAGGTAATTAATCAGAGGTTCACTAAAAATATCACTGAAGAAATCAGCGTAGAGCAGTATAATTGATGCTACGGTTTGTTTGTCTCCCCCGACTACTCCCGACTACTCAAAAGTTGCTGGCCATCTGGGGGCCTGATACAAATACAGGTACAGGCTCTCAAACTCTGGGCAAAAAATTTGATGCGGCTGACAATATCGGGTGTCCGAAATACAAAGTAAAAATGGGCAAGATATAAGATCAAGTGCAACCCTGTATCTGGATGGAGACCTGCGGCGTATGCGTCCCCTCTTGCTACGATGCAGGGGAGTTAACTAACTAACTTGAAAGAATTTGAAAGAAAAGACACTATCGGATTTTTTTAAGCGCTTCTTTAAGGGAGCCATAACTTAAGCTAGGGCCTGTTCACACTCATTGAGTGATCTCTGTTGTGACTAAAAAAGCACCAATTTAGGCGCGAGGAGAGTAGTTTGGTGATTCCAAGTGAGCGACGAATAACGACAAGTGGCGCTTTTTTAGCCACAACCCGAAGGGCCAGGCGCATTTTTGTGCCCAGCTTCGTTATCAATCGTTTATATATAGTTATATACGGCACTCTTTCTGCCTTGCTGAGCGCAAACATGCCTTCTAGCAGAGGCCACTCAATGAGTGTGAACAGGCCCTAAGTTAAAGACTTTGGAGAGGAAAATGAAAATGTCAGTAAATCTAAAGAAGCTCGTTGTAAATCTTTTGGCATTAAGCATATTTGCTGTTGCTGGAGCAGCGTTTGCCGATGACAACACCGTATTAATGTTCATTCCAGACGACTCACGTAACCTGGAGCTTATGCTTGAAGAAGAAGTCTTGTTGATGAAATCCATGTTGGAAGCGGAAGGCTACAGTGTCGTCATCGCTACCAATGATGGTAAGGATTTGCAGGCAGGCTCAATTAAGGTTGCTGTCAATCATAAGATTGCTGACGTTTCTATGGATAACTTTGGTGCGCTGGCGATCCCCTGCATGGCACCGCCGCCAGGTCATCCTTTCGAAGACGAGGTAGTGGCTTTAGTTAAGCGAGCATCTGATATCAATAAGCCAATCGCCGCATCCCGCGGGTCTGTCGGCTATCTGGCGAGGGCGGGTGTGCTGGAAGGCAAGCGGTATGCTTATGCGTCATCAGTTAATGTCGAAGAGCGACCGAGCTTTCGCGGTGGAACTTTTGTTGGCACGGGCACTGAGCAGGATGGACTGGTAACCACCAATGGCATCTGTCCATTAGCTTCACGCAGCAAAGGCTTACCGGATGGCACTGCTGACATGATGCGTTCGTTCATCTCAACTCTGGAACAACGAATCTAAAACCAAAACCTATGACAAGAGTCGCTGATCATTTCTCGAAAGAGGAGCTGCAATACTATTGCAAACGCAGCGACTTTCTTGCGTGTGTAACAGTGCTCGGTAATTGGGGTGTCATTGTTTTCGCTTTTGCCCTGGTGGCCTGGCAAACCAATGTGCTCACAATACTGATTGCCTTAATACTCTTAGGCGGACGCCAACTTGGCTGCGGCTCGTTAATGCATGAGTGTGGGCATAGTTCATTGTTTGCGAGTAAAAAACTCAATCGTCTGGTAGGCGAATGGTTAGGCGCTGCTCCGGTTCTGTATCGACTTGATGACTACATGAGCAGCCATCTTAAGCATCACCGTGAAATTGGTACGCGGGAAGACCCTGACCTGCATCGCTATGACCGCTACCCGATTTCCAAACCAGCCCTGCGACGTAAACTATGGCGTGATATTACAGGAAGAACCACTTGGAAAATTACCAAGGGCTCACTGTTTGCCAATGACATTCTTTATCGAGATGAAAATGGTAAGACGAAGTTCAGTCCCGTAAATCTAATGGTGAACTGGCGCAGGCCTGTGCTGAGTAATCTGATACTGTTTGCCATACTAACAGCCCTTGGTTACCCACAACTCTATTTGCTCTGGGTTGCTGCCTATTTCAGTACTTATATGGTATGCAGCCGCATAAGAAATCTGGCAGAGCATGCTGCAGTCCCTGATCTGAGTAGCACTGATCCGCTGATGAATACGCGAACCACGATCGCCAAATGGTGGGAGAGGTTTACCTTTGCTCCCAATAGCGTCAATTACCATTTGGAACATCACCTGGTTCCCGCGATACCCAAATATAGACTGGCGAATTTTCATCAGGCGCTGAAACAAAGAGGGTTGCTGGAAGAAGCAGACATTTGCTACGGCTACTCTGCCGTGGTGAAGAAACTGATAACGGCTTAAGCGTTGGTTTCTCCTGCTTTACGATTAGTTCTTGCACTAGTGTCGTATTGGTTGATGCTTTTACCAATCCGGATTTGCGCTCAAACCAGGCGTGGGGCTGAGAGTTATAGACTGGCAACAGGCCGCCGGTTGCCCTCCCTCTATTCGATATCTCTGGCTGAAGCACTGAAACCGGAAAACAATCAATGGCATCAACAATGCCATTATCAGTCGTAATAAAGTGGCACTGGATCGTCTTGATGGTTAACTCCTGGGTGACTCAGCAAATTTAGTTTCCTAGTTTCCAGCGCAAACGACAAACCTATTTATGTGATCAATCACCATGGCG
Organism: uncultured Pseudohongiella sp.; assembly: GCA_965198435.1. Taxonomy (GTDB): domain Bacteria; phylum Pseudomonadota; class Gammaproteobacteria; order Pseudomonadales; family Pseudohongiellaceae; genus UBA9145. The sequence goes on from OZ240664.1 coordinate 3,317,032, forward strand.
CAGTCGACAATGCCGAGTTTGCGCAGCACAGCGGCAGGGAACAAGTTGCTGTGCCTGATATCGAATCAACTCTTGATTCTGCGAATGATCTGGACAGCTAATGTGCTGTTAAGACAGTTAGGGCATATAGTAAATATAGACTCTGGTGCTTTCGGCGCTGTGGGTATTGCGCCGCAAAAAGGTGCGTGGGTTAATCCAGGGAGCCTCTGATTAATGTTTACGAGGCAGTTAGTGCAAGGCAAAAATCAGCGAAAAGCGCAGTTTATAGGTCATAAATGCGCATTTTGAGCTGATTTTTAACGCAGCAATAACAACGGAGGTAATTAGTCAGAGACTCCCTAGAAATCCAGCAAGTCGATTCCGAGAGCTAATAGTATGAGTTGTTGCCGTAGCCACAACACCTCGGCGCGAATAGCTTCCAGCTCTGCCTGACCGGCAGCGGCTTCCCGGGTATTCAGTAGAAACTGATCGCTATCACCTTCCTGGAATCGAATTAATTCCTGCGCTTCCAGCTCATGGGCGATATCCGCTTGCTGCCGACGCAGCACGCGCAGTTGATCGTAAGTGCGCAATTGCAACAGATTCTCATTCAGACTCACAGAAAGGCGGTCGTATTGAATCTGTCTGTCGTATTCAATCTCATTGATCCTGGCAAGTGCCGCTGTGCGATCCGCTTTGGCGCGATTACGTTGCAGTGGCACAGAAAAATTGAGACCCACATAAGACTCCGGACCTTGCAGCATCACGCTACCGCTTCCAAAATCATTACCGAGCTTCATTTCCACATCCAGTTGAGGCAAGAGTTGGTTCCTGGCAAGCCGAGCCTGGTTTCGAGCGATTTGTAACTGCGCATCCAGATCGGCAACAGTCGGATGATTTTCGATGATTCGGCGCTGCCACTCTGCATCGAATTGCCAATCCTGAAAAGGCCATTCAAGAGGCAGTTGTGGTGCATCAAGCTCACCTGCATCATAACTCTGACCATCTTCATTGCGCCAAAAAAACACCAGTTGTTGTTGCGCTTGCAACAATCGTTGCTCAGCTTCTTGCAGGGCGATCTGGCGTGTTAACAAAATTGTTTCAAATTCTGTCAGCGTAATAGCAGCGAGATCACCCGAAGCTACACGTGATTCGATTCCTTCCCGACGAGTTTCAGCCAATCCCACCAGATCGCGCAAGGCTTCGGTTTCCAGGTACATGCGGTACCAGTTCAGGTAGGTGCTTAATCCATCGAACAGCAATTGATTGATAATAATCTGTTCCTGTAGCTCACCAACTCTCTGTTGTAACGGGGCATCTGCCATGGCTGTTCTGCGTGCATCGATTTCTCTATCTCTTAGCAAGGAAAATGAAACATCTAAGGTTACTTCTCCACCACTGAGAGTATTGAAGAAATCTTCGTAGACAGGAAAGTTACCTTCCGAGCGACGATAGCTGGCACCAATTTCTGCTCCGGCAATTTCCAAGGGCTGCGAGATACCCTGCTCAAAATACTGGCCGTCATAAAAACCATTGAGTCGCGACAGGGTTGATTGTTCGATCCCTAAATCAAATGCGCCTTGCGCTCTTTGAATAGCAGTATCCGCCTGCTCTCTCGTCGCTCTTGCAGAAAAGATAACAGGGTGATGATTACGAATCGATTCAATCAGTTCGGATATGGTGAGTTCTTTTGTTGGTTCCGTTTGGGCAGTCAGATTAGCTGCGCTAATCCCAAAAACAGCCAACAATATGCTGGTGTGAAATATGCGCACAATTCTAGTTTTCAGCTAAGAAACCTCTGATTAATTACCTACGTTGTTATTGCTGCGTTAAAAATCAGCTCAAAATGCGCATTTATGACCTATAAACTGCGCTTTTTCGCTGATTTTTACCTTGCACTATGCCTCGCAAACATTAATCAGAGGCTCCCTAATGTATTATTTACTGGTGGAAAGCCGTTGAGTTGTCGCCAAAGTTCGTAACCGAGTCTGACTTCTTCAAGTAAAACCCACCCACGCACGCGACTGCCAAGTCGTACATAGCGTTCTTCAGGCCAACCGCCTTCGCTGAGGTCCTCTTTTACCCATACGCGGAATCTGCCAGTGGTATCCGCAATAGGCTCAATGAATTCGACGATGCCAGGGAAAGTTCCCAAGGCGGCATTCGGCCATCCACTAAACTGAAACATCGGCCAGCCATCGAACTGTAGCCGCACAGTACGCCCAGGATACACCAGTGGCGCATCCAGTCCACTTACAATCAATGCCACCGATCGTTCAACGCCATCCGGGATAAAAGAAGCCAGAACTTCGCCAGCCTTCACATAAGTAGATTCTCCAGCCGACATCAGGCGCAGGATAGTGCCATCACTGGGGGCTACTTTCGTTTGAATCGATTGCCGTGCAAGGCTCACCCGTACTTGATTAAGCTGTGCAGTGGTTGCTGCAGCAGTAGCTTTTAAATCTTCAATGCGAATTTGAACTTGTTCCACCTCTCTTTTAGATGCCAGGCCTTGCTTAAACAAGGACTGTCGGCGTAACAGGTCGTTTTCCGCCGTACTCAATGCCGTTTCATTGGCCGCTTCCTGCGATTCAATGGCTTTGATTTGTGCCTGCAATCGGTCAATCAGGTCCTGGTCTGTGTCACGCAGCGTGACAACAGGATCGCCTGCACGTACTCGATCGCCTTCTCTTACATGCCAGGTTTCTATCTGCCCAGGTACCAATGCTGAAATAGCCTGGGTACGCTGACCTGGGTTTACTGTGCTGACAGTGCCATCACCATAAGCTGTTTGCACCCAAGGTGTAAGTCGCAGGATTGCAACACTAATCACCAAAAGCAGCAATAATAAAAACGTAATGACTCGATCAGTGCGCGGTACGCTGATGGCACCCAGTGTATTTATGTGATTGAGATAACGATTCTCTACAGTGTTCATGCCTCTACCGCCCCTGAGTTACCGCCGGAGGAAATGGTAATTCCTTCAGAACCATTGCCGGGCGTTGTAGCGTTCAATTGCAATACGCCATCAAACTGATCATGTTCAGGCTGATTGGTAAAATACAATATACTGAACTCTTGCTGAGAAAGTACTTTAATAACTTTCTCGCGCAAGTGGGTTGGCAGGTTGTCGATGTCCTGATTAAGAACGACGATCTGTGGTTTGGCCAGGATTGCTGCCGTGACTTTTAGCAGCAAAAAGTCGGCAGGCATTAATGGTGCGCCTAATGTTGAAAGCCGGGTATCCAGCTTGTCTGGAAAATTTTGAATGTATTCGCTCAATTCAAGCTGATCCAGGACCGTGGTCGCCATAGCCGCTGTGGCATCTGGTGCAGCCATAAGCAGGAATTCTTTTATAGTGCACTCAATGATCAGGGAACGATCAACAAAGAACACATCATGACGTAAACCAAAAATATCGTATTCGCTTAGTTCACGATCACCGATACGCAGCCATCCACGCTCCGGAGACTTTTGCAGTTTCAACAGCTTGGTGAAATCCCGCTGAATCCACCCTCTTTCGGTGGTGACAAATGCTTTGGCACCTTCTTCCACGGTGAAGGACAGTGAAACAGCCTTGTCTTGTTGTGAGTACTCAAGACCCTGACATTGTAAACTGCCGCTGGCTGGTGATACCAGAGCTTCTTTCTCCAGATCATCGCGGGGTAACTCCAGAATTTGACCCAGCTTGTCCGCAGCACCATAGAGCTCATAGTACATTTTCAGGTAATTGGTAAATTGGGTAAGACCAAAGAACACGGTAAACATGATCAGTTCAGCAGCCACCAACTGGCCAATGGAGAGTTCACCCTGAATAACCAGCCAGCCACCAAGACCTAAAAGGGCTGCACTGGCTAACGCATAGATAATCAGAAAACCTATCACTTGAGAAAATGTATAACGGAAATGGCCGCGATGGGCATTAACGTACTCGGCGATCTTTTGTTCACTGGTCGCGCCAGCGAAATCCAGATGTCGTCCTGACTGGAAAAATTCATGCGCCGCTGAAAGGCTGCTTAACCATTTCGCAGTATCGTATTTCGCATGCGAGAGTCGTAACGCCGTTAGTTTGGCGCCGCGACTAAACAACATCCAGATCAAATAGATCAAAAGAAGAACGACAAGATTAAATGCGAATAGCATGGGATGGTAAAACGAAACCAGTGTGAATCCCACGGCGAGCTGCAGAACCAATGCAAATCCGTCCACCACCAGAGATGGAATGTTCTTCTGCAAGGTCATGATGTCAAAGTAGCGGTGCGTCAACGAAAAATTGCGTCTGCCTTCGAAGACAGAATGGGGCGCGGTGATCGTGTTTAAACTTATCTTTGCTGCCAGTCGAGCGTAGATATGTCTTTCGTAGAGTTCCATCACTCTTGTGCGCATCGCTGTCAGGAATCCAGATAGCAGCAGCATAATCAGCAGTACAGAAGACAGAATGATAATCGCTCGCACCGAAGCGATGTTAGCCACAGTATTAATCAAGGTCTGCACAGCGATAGGCACAGAAAGGGTCAGCAGACTGATCAACACACCATAAATCACAGCCACGCGGATAAAGCCTTTTTCGGGGGTTATCAGCTCGCTAAGTATGCGTCGTGCGCGTTGTAAATCAGCTTTGGCGGCATCCATTAATCAAATTCCCAGGCAATAAAAACCAGTTGGTGGAGCAACAATTGCGAACTTCGGTAAATTTCAGTCACTCCAATACAACTGGATAATCATCATTATTACTCGAATTTATAAAGAGGATAATCAGTATTTTTCGAAGTGTTGGCTCGGAAAATTTGAATAAAAAATAATGACCAGTCTGGCTGATGTGAGCGTTCATCGATATAGCCCAGATTGTGAAAAACAGATTGGTATAAATCATGGCGTGGCGATCAGGTCGATACTCAATTCCTTGTCTTATCTCCTGCTGCTTGTTGTAACTGCTGTTTTGTCAGCCAGTGAAGCGCATAATTTCAGTAAACTCAACATGCTGCAAAGCCTGAAAATGAGGCGCTGGCAACAGGCTAAATTCCTTGAAACTGATCCAGACATGCGACTGCCTCTCGACGGGTTACGTGCTGTTGAGGGTGCCTATGGACATGGTCTTGCGCAGGCTCATGGACAATATAGGGAACCTCTGATTAATGTTTGCGAGGCAGTTAGTGCAAAGCAAAAATCAGCGAAAATGCGCAGTTTATAGGTCATAAATGCGCATTTTGAGCTGATTTTTAACGCAGCAATAACAACGTAGGTAATTAATCAGAGGTTCCTTAGAAGTCGAATTCTACGCACTGCCAGTAGCGAGCCATTTTTGCTAACTGAAATGATGCTGGAATACCTCAGCCTTACGCTTCAGAAATTTCGAATGGTAGTTTCGATTTTCCTGATTGTTCCTTTGTACCCTGCCACATAAGATTCTGCCTGTTATTAAGGAGGTCAAAATTGGCAAAAATAGTTATCGAGACTAAAGGTGAGAATCTACACGAGTCTGTGATTCGAAACAGACTCAGCTTATTATTGGCTTCCACGCTCAGCAGTTTAAGCTCGGTTCATGTGAGTCTTAGGCCGAAAACCAATAGGCTCAATTCCACAGTTAACTACCGTTGTGAAGTGGAAGGGGTGTACCCCAACTCGAAACGCTTCATGGCCGCAAGTGAGCATCCACGCGCCATGGTGGCAATAGAATCTGCAGCACAGAGACTGCGTCGATCAATTGTCAGAGATCGGCGGTTTAGCAAGTAACCCAAGTAACCCAAGTATAATACCTGAAGCCGACGGTCAGCTTACCCAAACAGTCTATCCAAATAAATTATCACGGGCTGATTCAATAATGTTCAACACCACAGGATGCTTTAGTCTTCGTTCCGGAGAGATAGCGTAATAGTTTTCGACGACCTCAGGCACGCCCCCAATTGCTTTCGCGTCGTACATCAGTTCAATTTCATTTGCGATTGCTGTCGGACTTGGAAACAAACCCAGGCCTTCTTCGCCAAACGCTTTCATCAAAGCGCTGTCATCAAACTCTGCAATGATATTTGGTGTCAGTTCCAACTGCTCCATCCACTCCTCCAGTGCCCTTCGCATTGGGTTGTTTTGCGTAGGCAGCAGCAATGGAGAACCGTTGAGTGAAGCAGGAAACTGTTTTTCATAGCGTCGAGCCTGGCTTCGTTTCACGAATATGGTTGTGCCGCTTTGGCCAATCTGGTGGGTGAAGGCTTTGACGTTTAGCCCTGCGGAAATGCCGTGATCAGAAATGATCATATCCAGTTGATGCACCGCCAGCTTGCCGAGAAGTTCTTCAAAGTTGCCTTCGACACAGACAAGTTTTATGCCGTTATCCTCTGTTAGAGAAGGTTGCAGTATGCGCATGGCGATTAGTTTGGGGATCGAGTTAACAATGCCTACCCGAAGGTTTGCCGGCATGTCGGCGCTACCTGTCTTCAAGCGAGAGCTGAGCTCGGCACCTAATGAGAAAATCTCGTCAGCATATTGAAATACCAGATGTCCGGCTTCAGTGAGAACCAGGCCTCTGCCAACTCTTGTGAAAAGCTCTTCGCCAACGGATTCTTCCAATAGTTTAAGCTGACCACTAATTGTTTGAGGGGTCAGATGGAGAACTTCAGATGCCTTGATAATGCTGCCTTCACGGGCTACCGCCCAGAAATATTGCAGATGGCTATAGTTTAAGTGTCGCATTTTCCTTCAATCCACTATGCGGTATAAGTGTAGTCAAAGTCTTGGTAATGGTTGAGGGCTCAAATAACTAAGGAGCCTCTGATTAATGTTTGCGAGGCAGTTAGTGCAAGGCAAAAATCAGCGAAAAAGCGCAGTTTACAGGTCATAAATGCGCATTTTGAGCTGATTTTTAACGCAGCAATAACAACGTAGGTAATTAATCAGAGCTTCCCTAAATTTTAGCAATGTTACTTGCTTCGAAAAATACGTAATAACTGGACAATAAATCATTTTTTTTCGAAGTATTATCATGCGGGCAAAAAAAACCTGGAAGGGATTCCAGGTTCAGCAATGAAGCAACTCAAGGGGTTGGAGAGATCGCTCATGAATTTGGTGTATTGAAAGCAGAGGGTGCCTGGGAATTCGTCAGCGCTTTAACATAGAGTGGGTTTACACATCATTTTGTTCTCAATACGGTCGCCAGTGTGCCTAATCCCAGGCAATTAAAAAATCAGTTTTTCTATGAAGAAGATTCGTAAAATTCGAACTAATTTAGTAATTCAAAATGGAACTGTTACTTTAGGGAGCGAATGACTACGGGCGGCTAGCGCAGGATTACGCGATGGCTGGACCCATACCTGATGCAGCCATGGTGCCTGGAGCAGCGCTGGCACCCATAAACTTTCTTCGATTAATTGAAGGCAATAAAGAGGGCGATAGTTTTTTGTCTGACATTATTATGCCCGCGTGAAAGGAATATTTTTAATTGGATGCTCTTAATTACAAGGAGAAGCCGAGCCATTCAACAAAGAAAAGATTGAAGCAGCTCGGCTCCTTGTTTTTCATTTTACTTATTCAGGTTTCTTGAATACTAAAAAGAAACGATCGGTCATGTTAGGAATTTCACCGACTTCTTGTGACAGACTGTCAGTTGGTTGAGCAAACATGTCCGAGATGCGATCCAGCTCAAAACCAGCCTGCAACACTTGATAAATTACCGACACAGGATCTTCACGACGAAAATTAACGTTGTCCTCAGCTTCCATATGGCGACGCGTATGATCGATAATCACATACTCCCCACCTGGCTTTAAGACATCCATCACAGCCGCATTGATGCGTGCATTATCTGCAGCGTTGTAATTGTGATACTCGCGAATATAAAGAAACTTATCTGCTGTGCCGGAAGGGAGCCCGAATTCAATGTCGCCGATCTCATAACGGCCCTCTGATCGGTTGTAATTATTTTCAATGACAACAGGATGTGTCATCTCAAATTCTGGCCGATCATGCCAGTCGCCCCAGCGATCGAACACAAATTGTGAATCAACAACCATTAGATGACCGTTGTCGTTAATCACCGGCCCCAGAATTTTTGAGTAATAAGCCTGTGTTGCCGGGAGGAACTCAACGATGGTCATGTCATCTTCAATTCCCATGAATTCGATGGCTTCAACAGGTTTTCTATCAGCATCCCGTGCGCGTTCTTCCGGTGTGCGGTGATCGCCTTGCATCACCTCCGCCACCGCCTGTTGAATCGGCGAAAGTGACTGCGCCGAAGTTAAAGCTGGCAGTAGGGCAGTGATGAGAAATGCGAGCTTGATTTGCTTAGGGTTGAACATGGTTCCTCCTGAATGTGTGGTTTTGGTGCATTGTGGCTTAGCGCCATAAAACTGTCTATATCAGAGTCTTGAAGGCGATTCAATCTGGCCAATTGATTACAGCTAAAGACGGCGTGTTAACTTTCTTGGTTAATCAGCTAACGGGAGCCGCCCTCGAAGCTGAATTGGATAGCCATCCTGCCGAAGAGATTATGTCTGATCGCAGGAATGGCAAATCCAGGAAGACCTTAAAAAAACCCGTTCAGGCACCATCCATCTGAACACCCCGCGTGACCGAGCTGGTACGTTCGAACCCCGGATTACCAGGAAACATCAAACCAGCGCCACGAAACACGGGAGCAAATGCAAAAAATATTGAATCGCCCCACAACTGCCAATGCATTGCGCGTGGTGTCATTAATGTTGGCCTTGGCGATACGTGTCGTAATAGCCACGGTATCAATTTCAGGTGCACAGTGCAGGAACAGGAGCACCATGCCATCATCAACTCCGATATGCATATCAAAAATTACTGGCCTCATAGGCAATACCTGAAGACAAGAGCTTCTTGCTGGCAGACAGAACAGAGCATAGTTGTATGCCAATCAGAGCATTCAAGCAAGTTGCATATGCAGCTCTCCAGGCCCAGAGATTCATGGCTATAAACTGGACTTTCAGCTTGTTTCTCAATAGCCTGTGCATTCTTAAAAACACGTGGAGAAAAACGAACATGGCCCTGCTTTATCAATTTAGCTGGCTGAGAAGTGTTGCGGTAGCAACACTATTGGTTGCAGTAACTGCCTGCAGTCCAACGACAGTCAATAACCAACAAACAATTGCCACTCCGGCAGAACCTGCGCAGGCACTGGAACGCGTGGCACCGGAAGAGGTGGGTATGGATTCTGTCCGCCTGGATCGAGTCACTCAAGCGATGCAGGGATTCGTTGATGATGGACTATTGTCGGGTGCCGTGACTATGGCGTCTCGTGACAACAAAGTTGTGCATTATGAGTCAGTGGGGTATCGAGATATCGAAGCTCAGGCTCCAATGACTCCGGATTCTATTTTTCGTATCTATTCCATGACCAAGCCAGTGACAGGCGTTGCGCTCATGATCTTGTATGAGGAAGGGAAGTTTAAACTTTCAGATCCGGTGGAAAAATACATTCCGGAGATGAAAGATCTCCAAGTGTATGCTGGCATGAACGATGATGGCACGATGATTACAGAGCCTGGCGATCACCCTATGACGATTCGCGAACTCATGAGCCATACCGGCGGCCTTACTTATGGCATTTTTGCACAGTCAGAGGTTGACAGTGCTTATGTGCAGGCAGGGTTGCTGAGTCCATTGGACACCAATGCAGAGTTCGTTGCCAAACTGGGTCAGATTCCGCTTAAACATCAGCCTGGCAGTCGCTGGGAATACAGTGTCTCTGTCGACGTACAAGGCTACTTGGCAGAAGTGTTGTCTGGCCAAACTTTCGGAGAATTTCTGGAAGAACGAATTTTCGATCCGCTGCAAATGGTTGATACAGACTTTCATGTACCAGAAGAAAAGTTGAATCGATTTGCGCAAATGTATGTTTACGGACCTGAGGGCCAGCTAATCCCGAGTGAAATGTTTGAAGGAGCAGATTTCACGGTCGACCCGGTATTCGAATCAGGTGGTGGCGGTTTACTGTCCACTGCCAGCGATTACATGCGCTTTAGTCAGATGTTACTGAATGGTGGAGAGCTGGATGGAGTTCGTATCCTGTCTCCACTTACTGTCGAGCTGATGCGTCGCGATCAAACCCCTCAGGGCATGTCAGGTCCAATGTCAGGTGAAGGGAATGGCACAGTGTTCGGGCTGGATTTCGCCATCATCGTTGATCCTGTGGAAGCCGAAAGCTATTCTGCTGGTGAGTACTATTGGGGTGGTGCAGCAGGTACATGGTTCTGGATAGATCCCCTCGAAGATGTGGTTTTTGTGGGCATGATCCAACAGGCAGGGCAGGGATTACCCGATGTGCGCGGCACATCCCGTAGATTATTCTATCAGGCAATTATCGACCCCAAAGGAGTGTAGCAGTTCTCTCGATCCCTAAGAAGGCCGCAATTGCGGCCTTTTTTACTGCAATCTTTTGCCTAAAATTAAGGAACCTCTGATTAATTACCTACGTTGTTATTGCTGCGTTAAAAATCAGCTCAAAATGCGCATTTATGACCTATAAACTGCGCTTTTTCGCTGATTTTTGCCTTGCACTAACTGCCTCGCAAACATTAATCAGAGGCTCCTTAAATCTTAGGGTTCTTCAGGCAAAGCAAACGCTAACAGCTCGGGGCTATGGGTTCTATCACCGATTGCCACCAGAATGTACTGGCGCCCTTCGTGCATATAGCTGACTGGAGCATTAGTGGTGCCCGCCTCTAATACAGTTTCCCAAATCACATCACCAGTTTCCTTGTTGTAGGCGCGAAAGTGAGGACCGCCGCTATTGGTCGCAATATCAACAGGCATGTCAGGTGGAATTCTGCCTCCAGGTCTTTGATTAGTAAGCCCTTCACCAAGAAACAGCAGGGTGCTGGTGAGCAGAGGTGTTGGCCGCCCTGGTACGCCAAGCTTTTCTATATCCAAGTGCGCAATAGCAGGATTATCGATGGGGCCATAACCATTGGGCACCATCCACACATATTCCCCGGTGTTCATATCGATTGCTGTTATGCGGCCGTATGGAGGCTTAAACAAAGGCAGGTCCTGAGGGCCTGCAATCCAGCGACGTGACCCTTTGGTATAGGCGAGATTGGTTACTTCCGGATCACCAGGCAGTAGGTCAGCAACGAAAGGAGAGGTAATTGATGGGATGTACAGGTAGCCTGTTTCAGGATCGAATGCAGCTCCTTGAATGTCTGCTCCGCCCTGCGACCCTGGCAGTTGAATAGTGCCTTGTGTCCCATTTTCGGTTCTTAGAGAAGGTGGGGTAAACAAAGGCCCAGTGACATAGTTATTAAATATCTCCAATGCTTGCGCTCTGAGTTCTGGCGTGAAATCGATCAGGTTTTCTTCCACGGCGCCTTGTCGGTCAAACGGCGCAGGCTTAGTTGGAAAAGGTTGGGTGGCTGCAGTGACTTCGCCTGGGACATCAGATTGAGGCACAGGGCGTTCCTCAATATCCCAAACCGGCTCACCCGTTTCCCGATCAAATACGAATACGAAAGCCTGTTTAGTAAGCTGTGCAACCGCTTTAATATCACGACCTTCAACAGTGATATCCATAAGGATTGGTGCTGCAGGGGGGTCGTAGTCCCAAAGTCCGTGATGCACGGTTTGATAGTGCCAAACCCTATTGCCTGTCTCCGCATCCACAGCAACAATACTTTGGCTAAACAAATTGTCGCCTAATCGATGACCACCATACATATCATTAGTTGATGATGAGATGGGCATGTAGACCATTCCCAACTCTTCATCGGCACTGAACAAAGCCCAAACCGGAGCATGCCCTGTATAAGACCAGGATCTGTCCTGCCAGGTGTCTGTGCCGAACTGCCCTGCCTGAGGGATAGTATTGTAGGTCCACCTCAGTTCACCAGTTCGTACATCAAAGGCATGTACATCTCCGCGGAACGCTTCTTTATTCGAGAATGTATCTGACATTGCCTGGCCAATCACAACAATGTCGCGCACTACCATGGGCACTCCTCCCCATCGGAATCGTTCAAATTCCGCCGGAATGAGTTGCAGATTTACTCGGCCGTTTTCGCCAAATCCGGTAACCAGCTCTCCTGTCTCTGCATTGAGTGCATATAGAAAGGTGCCACGTTGCACAAATATTCTTTCGTCAGTTCCATCTCCCCAATAGGCTGCTCCTCGTGTTGGCGCTCCGGGCAAACCTTCTGCGCCATCGATTGGTTCTTGAGCCCAAATCGTCTCCCCTGTGCCAGGATCAAATGCCTCAACCAGACCGACTCCATTTGTGATATAAGCGATTCCATCTTTAACGATTGGTGCACCATTCCAATTGCTGGAGTAACGTTGATTGGGATTTAAATTGACGTAGTAATCATCAAGTGCAGGTCTGCGCCATACGATTTCGAGATTGGCGACATTTCCAGCATCAATTTGATCCAGTGCAGTGTACTTGGTACTGCCGATGTCAGCACCATAGGCCTGCCATTCGCCCTCCTGCGCGCCCTGGCCGGTAGAGGACCAGGTCCTCTCACTTTCTGTTCCGGCCACCACTGCAGGGGCGCTTGCCTCTGCTGCTATATTTTCAGAAGATGAATCACAGGCAATCAGGGGTGAAACTGCGGCGAAAGCCAAAATAAGGCGGGGAACTTTGCGCGAATCAGCTTTCAGGTTTAATGTCGGAAAGCGCATAGCAGATTCCTTATGGTTTTCTTTCGATTCTACCCAACACAAGCCTTCGCAAAAAGCCATTTGTCGCATCAAAACCCGCATGTATTGAAAGAGCAGGCAAGAGTGCTTGAGCTGGAATCTGCACTGTTGATCTCAAATCAACGAAAAACAAAGATAGAGATCAATAAAAGAGATCAATAAAAATGGCGACTAACTCAAGAGCTTGACACCAGTTACCCGACACAGCCGCCGCAGCCTTTCCTTATAGTCCTGTGTTTTTCGCGCATGACAACTCCATGCGTGGGGCACTGATGATTCTAACTACTCCCTATTCCCTATTCCCTATGTCGGGTCAGGCGAAGTAGATTATGAAGGCTACCCGAAGGAAGCGGTGTTTTGTGCCCAATGCGGTATCGAAGGCGTAGTTTGGCCAAAAATTCCAGCGAACAACGCTATCTCAGCAAAGAGGAAGGTGTTAAAGGATTTGAGGTATTGGCTGACGCTCGCAGAGACACGGATATGGTATTGGTATTTATTGGTAGGGGGAGGGTACAAACTGAAGATACAGAGGGTATGCTGCAATAGCGGAGGTGCTCGCTCCCGACGGAATGATTGCCATTTCTCCAGCCACAGCAACTACACTCAATGATATCAGAGATTATTATGCAGCCTTATGTGGAATCACCAATTGGCCTATCTTTGTGCAAACCAGTGGCGTTCCTGATATTGAGCTAAGCATAGATTTTCTCATAGCCTTGGCTAATGCGTTTCCGCAATGTGGCTAAATATTTGGTGCGACCTTGGGCCGTGGCTGGCTGTATGAGGTGCGCATTGGCACAGTATGGAGTAATGACCGGTGGCTGCTATGTATGCTGATGTTTACGCCAATACATGGGATCTCTCTACTCAGCAGGATGAAGAGGCATTGCGGGGTCGTTACTCAAGATTTTTGCTTATACAAAATCTCGATAAGGCGAGTCCTGGTGTTCGCTTATACCTTATGCAGAAACGCGGAATATTTAGAACTACAAAATCGCGCTGAGGTAAGTACTCATTTACAGCTCAACTACTATAAGAAATCCAGAAGAAATGAAATAGAGTATCGATATGAGGCACTGCAATCTTATCTCAAAATCCAGGCAGGGGATCAAGGCGCTCTGCGTTGCTTACTTTTCTGGATGATCTTTCCAACTACAGGTAGATGCTCGTAAAGCATGGCGCCCATATCGAAATAGTCGCGGTGGTAGTAGATCTTCCCATTGCGAGTTTTTAAATAGCTGGCGCCTTCCACTCGAATAGTGTCGCCGCCACTCAATTTGGGGTGGTTCAAAAACATCGTCCAGGTAAGGCAGACATTGCTGCCATCGGCTATGGTGGAGTGAAATTTGAAGGAACACCTGTCCAGCTTCTTGAACATCTTGCCGAAGTAATGGATTAATGCCGTCTTTCCTTGAATTGCATGGGAGGGGTCTTCGAAATACACGTCATCTGTGTACAGTGATTCCACATCAGTAATTTTCGCACCAGCCAAAGACTGGTAGGCCTCGCGCACGCGTTGCGCCAGGTAATCTGCACTTGTGAGATTGTCAGCGGCTTTGAGCTCGGGCGTTGGAGTCAATGGTCTATTCCAGTGATTAGTGGTTTCCCAATGATACGGCTTCTGCTAGGGTTTGGATCAACAATTCACGAATATGAGTAGCCAGTTGTGATCCAGCTCAGACAGCGCGGCGTAACGGACTGTTATGAGTACCATGGTTCCTACATTGAGCAGCTTTAAAATGGTGTCCATAGCCGGGGACAACTCGCCAGTTGAGTCGAAAACTGTATCGGGTGCTGTATCAAGTGATATAGAGACTCCGAACAGAGATAGCGACGAATTCTTGCTGATTGCCGTTGGGAACAGTCAGGATACCCAGGCATTTGAGCAATTATTTTCCCGATTTGCGACCCGTATCTATGCGATGGGCGTAAAGCTCACACGCAACGAACAACTCGCTAATGACTTAGTACAGGAGGCGATGCTGACGGTTTGGCAGAAGGCTCCCCTGTATGATCTGGATCGAGGATCAGCCCAAAGCTGGATTTTTACGCTAACCAGAAATCGCTGTTTCGATATTCTACGTAAGATGAAGCGCCAGCCATCCACTGTGAACGCTGATGATATTTGGCCAGCAGAAGGTGAAGCTGATAGTGAGTTAGCGCATGAAGAGCAAGGAAGTATTGAAGCTGAAGTTGAAAAAATTCAACGCTATTATGACCAACTGCCAGCGCCACAGCGTGCTGTAGTTGAGCAGATTTATATCCATGATCGTACTCATGAAGAGGCAGCAACAGAACTCAATATTCCCCTGGGTACGTTAAAGTCTCGATTGCGACTTGGCATGGGTAAGCTCCGGCAAATGCTGGGCACAGACAATAACGATGAAATAATGAATAGAATCGAGTAGCAAGCTGAGAATCGATTAGTAAGTTAGTAAGATTAGTAATAAGAGCAGTGAGAGAAACAAGATGAATTCTGAAGCTAAATTTCATCCTGATGAGAAATTACTGAGGGCATTCGCTGAGGGCACATTGTCCCCGGGGTTAAGTGTTGTGCTTGCGGCCCATGTTGAGCAGTGTGTGGAATGCCGCAAGAAAACCAGCCAGTATGAGGTCCAGGCCGCTGTCGATTGGTTGAAGTCTGATGATGCAAAATATGCTCCCGCTTCATCAGATATGTCGGCCATGATTTCGACAATTACCAGTAAGCCTAAGAGTAAAGAAAGTGCTGTTGAAGGCAATTCTGTTTCTGAAATTCACATGCTCGATCACAGCGTGCGCTTACCCAGGGTGCTGGCCAAGGTCGCTTCACAAGGATTGGCCTGGAAGAAGCTGGCAGGTGGCATTAATCAGGCTTCAGTAACTCTTGATGATAAAACCCAGTGCGAATTTCTCTATATGAAGCCCGGCAGCCAGGTTCCTGTACATAAGCATCAGGGCAATGAAGTTACCCTGGTTCTCGATGGAAGCTTTTCCGATGAGATGGGTAAGTACGAGAAATCAGATTTTATCGTGCGTGATAAAAGGCATACCCACCAGCCCGTAAGTGAAGAGGGATGCCTCTGTTTTGCTGTATTGGATAGCCCACTGACTTTTACCCGTGGATTAGCTCGTCTGTTGAATCCTTTTCTGAGGTACCGATTCAACCGCGTCACTTCTATGGGTTAGTCCTAACCCCCTAAGTTTTAAGAACCGCATCTATATTCATGGCGATTGAGATTCGTTCTCTTTCGCCGGTGTAGACTCGCACGCCATGACGCAACCAGGCTGGGAATACAACCAGGTTCCCCCGCTGTAAGTTGAGCTCGGTTTCGTACTGCTGCGCGATGCTGTTTACCCCCATCATGCGAAAGCTGGTGTCCTTCATCGCTGCCATGGGGAAGCGTGGATCCTCTAAATAAAACCGACCGCCCACTGAGTCCAGCGGATGACTCGCGTCGTCTCCCATATCCAAATAAAGCACAGCCGCCCAGAGGTTGCCCGGGTGCGAGTGCAAATGATTGAGACCGCCAGTCGGGCTGATATTGGCCCACATGCGCACCAGCCATTCGTAGTTATCTTGATTGGATTCTTTGAAGTGGCTCATTCGCTTAGCGACATTCACCGCCATTTCGGCCAGGCGGCGAGCACCCTCACCACCCCAAGCCATCATATTGGTATCGGAGTGCCAGCCACCGATATTGGATCGTTTCAACCCTTCATTGGCAGCTCTGTTATTACGAATAGATTTCTCCAAATCATCCAGTAGCGCATCCGCTTTCTTTAGTTGGCAAAAACCTACCGGCGTTTCAAACAGACCCACTGGTTGGGCTTCAACTTTAATCTGAGAGTAAGGGTCATTGCCATTCATAAGGGCGCAGAGTGTAGTGAATCGAGGTGGCTGTCAAATGGACAGCAGCGTAACACTGCAATCATTCCCAGTCCCGTTAAGGCCGCATGAAAAAGGAGATGAGGTTTTTAACTGTCACATAACTGCAATGTTTTCGTCGCAGAACTGCAACATGCCACTCCTATTATGACCCGACTAGTGAATTCACCAGGCTAGACTACAAAGACACCAAGGAGTCGACATGAAATTCAAAAAAACTCAAGTCAACGCGATCGCTGCAGGAGTGGCGCTGGGCGTTGCCTCTATGGCTGCGCAAGCTGCCGATCAACCCTCTCTTCCAGCCAGCGGTGCTCTTACTGGAGCCACTTTTACTGGTGGTGCCACACTTAACGGTGGAGCCAGCTTTCAATCGGCGGTACCTGCCACAGATGCATTCGACATCGTGGCAACTATTAATCCTCGTAGCGAAGATGTAGGTAGCTCTGGATCACTGGCCGCAGTATTAAGTGTTGAAGGTGTTGGCACTTTTAACCTGCTTTCCGGTGGTATTTGGGTGCCATTTGATGAAAATAACGTACAGCCCTTCGCTACTAAGATCCTTTCAGCGTCTGAAGAAGTGACTATTATTAATGACCTGATTGGTGCCGATGCAAACCTGCAAGGCGCGACATTGAGAGCGTTTGTTGGCTATTATACGGGTGGTGACTTGAACACCATTACTTACACAAATGTTCCAGCTTCGGTGTCAATCGATGCGATTCCATCTGGTTGTCCAGCGGGTACTAGTGAAAACTCTGCAGCAAGATTTAATGGCCTGCCTGTCTGTAATATCCCAACTGGCGACCCCATCTTGTCAGATCTTCACCTGACTTCAAACAATGCCTATTTCTTCAGCGGCACAGTTTTTGTTGGTGACAACACGGTAAATACGCCAGATGGTGACAAAGTCAGCCTAACTATCGATCCAGGTACTAACATCATCTCCGAAGGTAACCAAAGCGCACTGGTAATCAACCGTGGCGGTAAAATCTTTGCTAACGGTTCAGCCGCTAATCCGATCATTATGACTTCAAGTCAAGATGATGGCTCTTTGGACGTTGAGAATGCCCGTGGACTTTGGGGTGGTTTGACCATCAATGGTTCTGCCAGTCAAAACACAACAAGCGGTTTTGCTGAAGGTGAAGGTGCCACTGGTGAATACGGTGGTGGTGCCAGCCCGAACGATGAGGACAGCAGTGGTGCAATTACTTACATGCAGGTTCGTTACGCAGGTTTCCCAATCACTGCTGACGATGAACTGAACACTATCTCTCTTCAAGGTGTGGGCAGCGGCACTATTCTCGATTACATCCATAGCCATAATGGTGCGGATGATGGTATTGAGTTCTATGGTGGTACTGTAAATGCGAAGCACATTTTAGTAACGGGCCAGGACGATGATGCCCTCGATTGGACTAACGGTTGGACCGGTAAGCTCCAGCACGTCGTAATCGCCCACACTAACTCAGGTGACAATTGCATTGAAGCAGATAATCTTGGTGCAAACCCAACGGCTACTCCTCGATCTAATCCAACTATTTCTAACCTCACTTGTGTGACCAGCCTGACTCAGAAGAGTAATGGCCACGCATTCGAGCTGAAGGCTGGTACTGGTATGCAGATGTTTAATTCTGTAATCGGTGGACAGTTGAGATCAACAGAAGGTTGTATTCGCATCAATGGTGACGATACATTCAGTCAGTCCGGTGCAAGCGCAGCAACGCTAAATGGCACTCTGCGCATGGAAAACAGCCTGATTACCACTGAGTGTGCCGGAGACCTGACAGGTGAAGGCACGTTCACTGCCACTGAGTGGTACAACGCACAAACCAACTCGACGTCTGGCAATGTCGACCTGGGCGGTGAAGAAGGTTGGGCAAATGGTTCAGCTATTAATGCGATAACACCAAACATTCCTGCTGACAGTTTCTTTGATCAGGTCGAACACATTGGTGGTGTGAAAGACGACACCTCTGACTGGACTAAAGGCTGGTCGTTCGATTTCAACTAATGGTCATTTAGCAGTCATTTAGACGCTTGGATAAGAAAGGGTGCTATGGCACCCTTTTTTGTTCACAGGGGGTAATTTGACAATTCCCAAAAACATGAATTATATCAATACCTTGGTTCCAGGTAGATTTTGCCTTTGTAATATTTTTTTCATATACATGCAATATCATTGTCATATAGTTGCAATATCCTGTATCGCCGTTGAGGCACCTAATAATTAAGCACCCTCCCCTAAGGAGCTATCAAGCTAATGAAACGACAGAAGCTGCTGGCACTCTGTGTGGCATCCGCTGTGAGTTCGCTCGCTGCTGCCCAACCCCCGCAAATCGAAGAGATCTCTATCATCGGTCAATTCGTACCTGATGAAAAGCGTGCAACTGATGCCGTGGCCAATGTAGTGGGCTCCGAACAGTTTCACCGAACTGGTGACGCCAATATTGCGGAAAGTCTGAAGCGAGTTTCTGGCTTGAGCACGGTGGGTGGCAAGTTTGTCTATGTGCGTGGTCTGGGAGAACGCTATTCCACGACATTACTAAATGGTGCGATCCTGCCAAGTCCTGAGCCCATCAATCGCGTTGTGCCAATGGACTTGTTCCCTACAGCCGTACTGGACAGTGTATTGGTGCAAAAGACTTATTCGGCTCGCTTCCCTAGTGAGTTTGGTGGTGGTGTGCTGCAAATGCGCACCAAGAAATCTACCGATGAACCTTTCTTTAACATCACTTCTTCCGTTGGTATGGTGCAGGACGTAGCGTTTAACAACGGCTATCGATTGAGCGGCGGCGATACCGATTGGTTAGGAATAGATGACGGTTTTCGTGAACAACCTCTGCCGTTGCAGCAAGCCACAGCGGATGATCAGGAGTTGCGCATTTTTAGCCCATTTTCGGGGGTAGGAATTCCTGCTGAGCAATTGGAAGAGGTGGGCGAGAGCTTTAACAATCAATACACACCTGACTTTGAAGATGTTCCTGCAAACTTCAGTGCAACCATCTCAACCGGCAATTACTTTGATTTAAATGACAAGGGCATGAAGCTGAATTATTTGGCTTCGGTCAATTATTCGAATTCCTGGGACACAGACATAATCGAACGTAACAACTATGTTCCGGCCACTGCTGGCTTGTTCCAGCGTGAAGGCTTAACCTATACCGGAACCGAAAACAGTGTGGATGTCAGTGGTATTTTCACCACAGGTCTTGATTTTAATATCGATCATAATATTCGTTTGACATCTATCATGCTGCGGAAGACTGATAATCTTGTTGGCAGACAGACAGGTTTTCTGGAAGAAGAACTTGATGTTGAGCTGACTGAAATTCGCTGGATTGAACGTGAGTTGTTTTCGAATCAACTGCAGGGCGATCACTATTTCCCTGAATTCAACGAACTAACCGTTAACTGGCGCATGAGTAATATTAAAGCGTCTCGGGATGCGCCAGATGAGCGCATCTATCGCCGCGATGCCGGTGAATTTTCTTCACGGGTTGACGGCAATCTCCGCAACTGGAGTGTGCTTGATGATGAAGTGAATGACTTCGGAGTCGACCTGTCTATGACCTTCTATGGCGGTCCACTGGATTCAACTGTTACTACCAAAGCCGGTTATGTGTATTTCGAAAAAGAGCGTGACTCAGAAATCCGACGTTTCGGTTATGCGTTCGCGGGTGCCTTGGCCAATGATCAGCAGCGGTTGCAAAATCCGTTAGAGGATATTCTTACGCCAGAGTTTATCGATCCCAATGGATTTGTCATTCGAGAAATTACGCGCCCAACGGACAACTATGTGGCAGAGAATGAGCTGGAAGCATTCTATGGCGAAGTTGAATTTAATTTCGACGATGCATTCCGCTTCACACTTGGCGCGCGTCAAGAGGATTTTCTGCAAACTGTAGACACTTTTGACCTGTTTCGCCCAAACATTGCCTCCGGCGCTAATCAGAGCAGTTCAGAATTACTGCCAGCCTTCACCATGACCATGATTCGTGGCGACCATCAGTTCAGATTTGGTTACAGCGAAACGGTATCGCGCCCCGATTTTCGTGAGCTGTCACCAGCTGCATTCACCAATCCGGTAACCGGTAGAGAAGTGATTGGTAACCCGAATCTGAAAATTGCGGAGCTCAAAAACGTCGACCTGCGTTGGGAATGGTATTTCGCATTCAGCGACTACATGTCCCTGGGTGTGTTCTACAAAGATTTTACTAATCCGATCGAAGCATCGATTACCGGAGCTAACACTCGCCAGGGCACTTACATCAATGCAGAAGGCGCTGAGAATTACGGCATTGAGTATGAGGTATACAAACGACTCGATTTCCTGGGTGATGATTTCTTCAACGGCATTGGTGAAGATTTTTATGTCCAAACCAACATTGCTTATATTGAATCAGAGGTCACTATCGCACCTGAAGACCGTGGAATCCTGACTTCAACCACTCGTCCGTTACAAGGGCAGTCGGACTACTTATTTAACTTCCAGCTCGGATACGAACCAGTCTCGGGTACAACAGCGACATTGTTGTATCACTACTATGGCGAACGCATTGCCGAGGTGGGAATTGAAACCGCACCTGATTTGATTGAGCAGCCTTTCGGTGAGTTGAATTTCGTTTTCATCCAGAATCTGAATGACAGACTGGCCATAACCTTGAAAGCGAAGAACATCATGGATGAGCGCAATGTCATTGCCCAGGATGATCTGGCGACAACAGCTTACAACCGTGGCCGTGAAATCAGTTTTCAACTCGATTACACGTTCTGATTGTGATAGCCGGAGAATCGGCTAAAGTAGCGAAATTCGGGCCTTCCAGGCACTTCAGTGTCACATAGCTGTAATATAAAATTGCCAAAATATTCTGCCCTTAAAGCAGTGAATTGAACCTCTCGGGCACTGGTAATGACTGAATCAACCATTCTAATTGTCGACGACGAAGCCGCCATTCGGGACATGGTGGGAATCACTCTGGACCTGGCTGGATTTAGCAGTCTCACAGCAGCCAATGCCCATGACGCTCATGTCTCCATCATCGATAAGAAACCTGATCTGGTTCTGTTGGACTGGATGCTTCCCGGTGGCAGCGGGATAGAATTAGCGCGTCGTCTGCGTCGGGATGAGATCACCACCAACATTCCCATCATCATGCTCACCGCCAAGACCAGTGAGGATAATAAAGTCCAGGGTCTTAACGAAGGTGTAGATGACTATATCACCAAACCTTTCTCGCCTCGCGAATTAGTCGCTCGTATTAGGACGGTGTTGCGTCGGGTTAATGGTAAGCAGAAAGATAAAATCCTTCAGGTGTTTGATCTTAAGCTGGATCCGACCAGCCATCGAATATCGATTGAAGATAAACCTGTGGATATGGGCCCGACAGAATTCCGCCTGTTGAAGTTTTTCTTATTGAACCAGGAAAAGGTATTTAGCCGTGACCACATCCAGGACTCGGTCTGGGGTGGCAATGTCTACCTCGAAGAGCGCACTATTGACGTACACATTCGTCGACTGCGCAAAGCGCTGTCTTCTATTGAGAACACCGCCATTGACTATGCCAAACTGATTCAAACAGTGCGTGGTGCTGGATACCGGTTTTCTGTGCGACCCCACTGAGTCAAACTACGTAAAGCCCCTAATCTCTTTCTCCCGCAGTTTTCGCCCGTCTTATTAGGTTTGACTTTGAGGGTTTCGCGGCAGGTGATGCCTTTCTACTGGAAGGCGATTCGAAGTGCTTTCGCGCCGGTCTCACAGGTTCGCAGTGTTACTCCACGTGCGACCTTTTCATCTCTGACTTTACCCATTTCCGACCCTCCACAACATTAATCCATAAGTTGCCGTCGCGCACTTTGCAGTGCACACCGTCAGCCCATTTGCCGGTTTTCCGGCGTGCATGTACAGCATCGCGTGTATCTCCCGTTAGGTTACACCACTGGCTCAGTTTTACCCATTTTAGGGATATCAGGCCGTTAGAATCCGTATTGTCACCTTGTTAATCATAAGATCATCAAGGCATGGTAAGAGTTAGCCAGCGATAAGATATACATTGCCTTTCATTATCCCAGGAAAGGTATTTTCCCTTTTGAGCGCAGCGCCTGCGCCCTGCGCTCCTGCACCGCTGGCGAAGCGTGGGGGTAGCAAACAAATTGCAGATGGCTCACCGGAAGCCGCAGCTAAGTGACTGAGCAAAGCGAGGGAATCTGAACGGGTGAGGAAGCGCGAAGCCTTGCTCTTGCAATGTGCGTGGGCCAAGCCCCTAGCGGCGCTTTTTAATCAGCTTGGAACTATTGCTTAATGTGGCAGCCCGGAGGGATGCAGCGTTAGGGATTGAGAGGGCGGCAGTCCCCCATCGGGGAATGAGCGTCTAGCGAACCCGGTAAAGCCCGTGAAAACGCCAAAACAGCGCTTTTACAGTTATTAAGCCTTCAGCGCTGAATGATCTGGCGATAGTTGATCGAATATCGATCAGGCTCTGGACGTTATAGAATTTATAGGTAATAATGTCTTATATTTTGAACAAATTATTATCTTATAGATCAAAATATAAGGCATATTATGAAAACTCAAGCAACCAGTACACTGCCTAGAGCCGCTCGGCAAGCCCTCATCAAACTGGGAGAGGATATTGCTGTTGCGCGCAAAAAACGCCGCATCTCGACAGTCTCTATGGCGGAGCGCGCATTCATCAGCCGAGGCACATTCTATAAGGTCGAGAAGGGAGACCCTTCTGTTTCTATGGGTATCTATGCGACAGTGCTCTCTATCCTGGGCTTGATTGAAGGTCTCGGAAACGTGGCTGATCGTGGTTCTGATACCTTGGGTCTGGATATTGATGAAGACCGGCTGCCCAAAAAAGTGCAACCACGCCGTAAAAGTAGTCGCAAGCGGGTACAACCATGACGGATACCATCGAAATCTACATCAATCATGCCGGTGAGGCGCATTTAGTGGGTCGGTGCCGTTATGTCGCCAAGCGTCGTGGTCAGAGCTCCGTCTTTGAATATGCAGACGAATGGCTAGCCAACCCGGATGCTTTTGCCCTTGATCCGGCTAATTTGCCCCTGGATGGTGGACAGATTTACACTACGTCGGACAAATCAGCACTCCCTGGCGCGCTGAGAGATACTGCGCCTGATCGTTGGGGTCAGCAACTGATCAAACGAGCGTTTCGCAAAGCCGGTGAAGATCGCACCCTGTCAGAAATCGACTATCTATTGGCAATTACTGATCAAACCCGAATTGGCGCGTTGCGCTATAAGCGTGGCAATGAAGACACATTCGATCATGACATTGGGCACTACCCTGTCCCACCGTTGATCCAGCTTCCGGCTCTTATCAATGCTGCTGACGCCGTTCAGGCCAATACGGAAACGGCGGAAGATTTAAAACTGCTCTTGAATGAAGGCTCGCCCCTCGGGGGTGCCCGCCCGAAGTCGGCGGTGGTGGACAATGATGGCACCTTGGCCATCGCCAAGTTTCCCAAACCGGATGATGATCGCAGCATCACGCACGGTGAAGTGCTGGCAATGACACTTGCCGCTAAGGCAGGCCTAAATGTTGCGGCAGCGAGGCTGCAGGATGTGGCCGGTCGGCCAGTGGCCTTGATCACCCGCTTTGACCGGCAAGGTGAACAACGCATCCCCTTTTTGTCAGCCATGAGCCTGTTGGGCCTCAATGATGGCGACGAGGCGGCCTATACCGATATTGCCGAATGCATACGCATGTATTCCAGTGAGCCAACGGCAGATTTGCATGAACTCTGGCGGCGGATCGTCTTTGGTGTGTTGATTGGCAATCTCGATGATCACTTGCGTAATCATGGATTACTGTATGACAAAGACGATAAGTGGCGACTGTCGCCAGCCTATGACTTGAATCCCGTACCGTTGGAAGAAAGAGCACGTGAACTCACCACCTGGATCTCGGAAGAAGGACCGGATGCGGATCTCGATATCGCCCGTAGAGCAGCACCTTATTTCGCGCTGAAGGACGACCAGGCCGAAGCCATTATAAGTGAGGTCTCGGCTGCCCTGAAAGGCTGGCAGAACACGGCCCGGCAACTGGGCATGAGCGCGGCAGATATTTCCGTCTATGCCACAGCGATTCAAAGTGACGCATAGAATAGTGCAATTCCAGACTGATATTCTTGGTCTACAATCCCTCGTCACTGCAAAATAAATGCAGTGACGAGGGATGCAGCTCCCCATGAATACTGATCCCCATAAATATTCCTAACATGGCGAAAGCATTATCGGGGTGCGAATCGCTCGACCCACTGATAATACAGATTCCATGTGTAGCTATTGCACTCTCAATAGCAAACCGGCCCGAAAAGGGCTTTTCAAGTTGGCTGATGCAACCGCAATGAGTGACTTATCACTTAACCACTTAACAGAGGAGGAATGCCTGACAAGAAAAGGTAAAACTGTCTAAAGCGTGAAAACGAAATCGTGTCGTATCCATCCGGGAATTGGCATGGTTGGTTATGCCGCTATTCAGGTTTGTGGGAGTGGTGTCCCGTGACGCCAGGGTCTGTTTACACTAATTCAGTGATCTCTGTTGTGACTAAAAAAAGCGCCAATTGAGGCGCGGGAAGCATAGTTTGGTGATTCCAAATGAGCGAAAGCTTGCGCAGCGAGTGCTTTGGGTACGAACAACGACAAGTGGCGCTTTTTTAGCCACAACCCGAAGCGCCAGGCGCATTTTTGCGCCCAGCTTCGTTATACCCAAAACACTCACTATGTTCGCGGGGCAGGCTCTCAATCGTTTGTATATATTTATATACGGCACTCTTTCTGCCTCGCTGAGCGCAAAAATGCCCTCTAGCAGAGGCCAATCAATCAGTGTAAACAGACCCTGGCAATCCGTTGTTGAAATTGCTTCTCCATACGCTGCGGTGTCTGGACAGTCATAAACACTGACCAAAACTTCAACACCGCACTGTTCCAGTTCTATAACGACTGTTCTGAACGGTTGCATGTTTGTTCCGATAGACACCGCGTTGTTCTGAACAGTCATTTCATATCAAGAACAGACAACAAACCTGATCGGAACGAATAGATATCAACTAAAATATGTACGAATTAATGGTGGTCTGCAAAGGGGCCAGCAAAAGGGAGTTGAAACGAATGCCAGGTCTTTTTGAGGGAAGGTTTTTCCTTCTTTTGGGCCATGATAATTGTTTCACCGTTAGAACGGGCATTGATATGCTCAAGTTTGATCTTGGTTTCACTGGTTTCGCGTGCCAGTTCGGTAGAGAACACGAGGGGGAAATCACCACGACTATGCTTTGCGGCTGCGCCCATTGCGTCTGGGAGCGGGTGATCGTGTGAACCGTTATCCCCCGATGAAAAAACAGTTGCATCGGGTAAAACATCTTATAAATACGGTAAGTCAAAATCCGACGAGCCATGTTAGCAGGCTTTATTCACATCTGAGTGTCTGAGTGAAAGACAGTTGAATCCTGATAGCGCTCGCTGAGATAAGCTTGCGCAGGCTGGTTGAGGTCACCGCCAAATAAGAATGTCGTATTGCCATAAATAAGCCGCAAGACAACACTGTTACCGTTAATGGTGTGTGATTCTGAGGGTGTTGGCTGTGGATTACTGTCGGTCACATCGTGAGGATCAGGAAATGCTGGCAATCTTATCGCGCCAGATGGTTTTGTTGTTACCGGAGCCAGCACTTCAAAGGACATATCCGGCCCTGTATCGGAAAGTATAGGATGTGAGTTATCGGGTTTACGTCTGACAAGAAGTTCCAAATAGTCCAATCTTCCAGAATCGTGTGCCTTAATCGCGGCCTGCAAAAATTTGGAAAACTTATTATCGTTACCTTTATCTGTGAGCAGCAAGCCTGAACTGACGAGTTGCCGCGCCGAATCGATATCTCGAAAATCTGTACTGATAGAACGTGTACCATCTGAATGATGAATGACACTGCCGAGGTTCAGGTCTTTGTCGGCGTTGTCGCCGTAACGAGGCAGCCCGTTATGGTAGATTTTCCCTACCGTAAACTTGTCAAAGGCCAGGGCTTTGATTAGTCCCTGATAATGGTCAAGGTCAAAATGACTGACAATAATGGCATTGATGTGAAGTGTCGTGCGTGCGGGCAGGTCCAGCGCGGCATCGGCTCGCTGCAAACTTTTCAGCCGTTTCACTAGTTCATTAAAGAAACCACTATTTGGGCCTCCGTCGATAATGAGGATTGCGCCTTCCGCTTCGATGAGGGTCGCATCGCCCTGGCCAACATCCAGATAAAAGATTTTGAGCTCTTGTTTTTCAGACAGTCAGCTTAATTCGACAAATCCCTGTTTGTAGATGCTTAACTTCCTAAGACCCTAAATTATTATTATCTATACCCATAAACAGTAATCATTCGTGCTTACTATTAAGTTATGCAGCCCCTTAGGGAGCCTCTGGTTAATGTTTGCGAGACAGTTAGTGCAAGGCAAAAATCAGCGAAAAAGCGCAGTTTATAGGTCATAAATGCGCATTTTGAGCTGATTTTTAACGCAGCAATAACAACGTAGGTAATTAATCAGAGGTTCCCTAGACTAATACAGAACTTTGGTTGTTCTGAGAAAAAAGTAGAGTCGTATTTAATGCGTAAAAGCATTCGGTTTTTATCTTTTGTCACACTGTTGGTACTACGGAGTATTACCTTTGGTCATCCTGGCCATAATAGGGTTGCACATGGAAACTGTCGCACGATGGCCGGTTATGATTGGCGACTATTGGTGCAACAATTGATCGCGTTGGTGAACTACCAGCGAAGAAAGCAAACAATATTAAGCAGGGTAACACGCAAGTTCAGCTAATTCCGATCAGAACCAGTGTATTAGGCCAACAAGTGAAAAGTGGGTACAAAAATACACCAGTAACCCAGGCACATTATGATATTCCTTGTGGAATATATAATTTCTGTTCAGCACAATTTGCTGCTCTCAGTGTTGCGCGGTTTCTGGATCAAATTGCGGAACTGAGTGACACAGCTAACTCAGGCAAGGCTGCCCCAGACAAAGCTCGCTTGATTGTGGCTGAGAAAGAAAAACAGGCTGCACGCGTTAAGGCAGAAGTCACTGTCATTTGGGGCGATTACTTCAATTCGCCCCGCTTGGAATTATCTTTTCAGTTGCATGGTCTGGCTCACTAACTTATCCGCAAGGCCCCTGCGCGCTGGCAGGAAATTGCCGGTGAAAACAGTTGGGAACTGGTGGAGTTGGTAAATCAATTCGCCGAGATATTCTGGCAAACGAAAGAAGTGTCTATACAAACGATGCGTTGACCTTACAAGCCCATGACCCACAACAGGTATCGCCTCTTCTGGATCTGGTTTTAACTAACCGAGAAATGTCATCCTAAAATGCTGAGGCAGTTGGGCTTTCGGGAATTTCAGTCTGTGCAGTTACTTTTCCGATCGAAAAGAGCAAGTACAGTGAAGCTAAGGTAAATCCTTTGAGATTCAGCTTATTCATAATCGCCCTACAGTATTGTGCTAGTGACTTCACCGTTTGGATTCACTGCCCAGCTTTGAATACCCGGGTTGTGGTAGAAGGCATTCGTGCCACGATCTGCCACAACTGCATCACGAGTAAGTTGCACATTACCCTGACTGTCAGTGGCACGGCTTTGCAGAATCGCTTCGCCGCCATTCCATTCCCATGGAATACTGAATCGGGCCAGGGCTTTATTGAACTGCTCGCTTTCAATAAGCGCATCGGTATAGGTTCTGCCGCCATCGGCACTCACTTCTACGCGACGAATGCTGCCACTGCCTGACCAGGCGATACCAGTAATTTTGTATAGCCCTTGCCGTTGCAGCGTCATCTCACCGGACGGTGATGTAATCAGTGATTTGGTTTCCATGGGGAAGGTAAACTGTCGCGCTAATCGACTCGGCAGGGGATCGGTGTACTTACTGGTTTCATCACGGAATTGCGCTGGCTTATCCGTGACTTTAACTTGCGTCAGCCACTTCACGCTGATATTGCCTTCCCAGCCAGGCACGAATAAACGCATGGGATAACCTTGTTCGGGTCGCACCGGCTCACCATTCTGGAACAGTGCAACCATCACATCGTCCAGGGCTTTTCCCAGGGGAATGGAGCGGCCCATGCTGGCGGCATCGGCACCGACTGCTGCAATCCATCTGGCCTCTGATAAAACGCCCGCTTCATCCAAAAGAGTTGAAAGCGGAATGCCGGTCCATTCGGAGCAGGAAACTAATCCATGCAAGCTCGCAGCTGATCCGGTAGTAGTACCTTGAGTATTGCTGCGACCATTGCCCGAACATTCAATGAAATGTACACGACTTTCCATTGGGTATTTCAAAAGATCTTCGTATTCGAACACTAAAGGCTGTCGCACCAGGCCATTGATGACCAGGCGATGGCCCGCTGGATCGATATCCGGTACACCGGCATGGTGACGTTCGAAGTGCAGGCTGTTTGGGGTGATGATTCCCTGCAATTGATGCAATGGTGAGCGGGAAGTACCACCACCGGGATAGACTGGGTTTGGTGCACCGGTCAGTCGTTGTAATTGCGCATGTCGCGAACGACCTCCATAGGTGCTGGGTCCAGGGCCGGGCACTTTGGACCAGCCTGGAATCTGCAGTCCAGCTTCGGCGCTCAGGGCAGGTCCGGCAGTTGCCATTCCCATACCAGTGAGGCCCATGCCCAGTAAATGACGGCGGTTGATCAGGCCATTGGCAGCCACTTTTTCTAATGCTTTTTTAGCCATAATTCACTCTTGATTCGATACCAGCTGTGGATCAATGGGGTGTAAACTCCATGATGCCCCAGATTACTGTGAACTGAGGCGAATTCAAAGAGCTGGATTAGCTGCAATTGACCAAAAATTCGGTAGTTTTGAAAATTTCAGGGAGATATGATCAATTGGCTCAATAAATCCTGCTACTGACTAAGAGTGCTTTCAAGAGAATTCCTGTATGGCTGAAGAAGATGCAAGGAGGAAAAAAAGAAAAAATTAATACAACCACTAACATATACATAGTCGCGTTTTACATAGTCTTTTTTTGTCTCATACTTATTACTGAATTTTTGAAGAACTTAAGGACTTAAGGCAATACCATGTTCTTAGGACGTGGTTCTTTACGCTCGGAGAAAAATTAGATTACATCCATTCGAAGCCGTTCAGTTACGTATTCGAGATTCTCTCTGGCATTAGGGCTATTCGGATGTACAGAGATTAAATCCTCAAATGCTTTCTTGGCTTTTGCTAGCTGGTCTTGTTGTAGATAAGCCATGCCTAGTCCCGACAAGGCACCAAAATGCCTTGGTTCCAGATTCAAGGTATTCTTTATATCAGTAATTGATTCTTCATAGCTCCCTAACATGTAGTACAGGGTCGCACGCTTGTTCCAGCCTTCAGCATACCTTGGGAAACTTTCTGTTATCTGACTGAATATCAACAATGCCTCAGGGTAACGACGAGAGTTCATTCGTTGTATGCCTATTTCCATCAGGCGCTCAAGATCATCGTCAGGATGCTCAAGCCAGATTTGCCAGATCTGATTTTCAGTTGCTCGAATGACATAAGGGTCATCAGTGCTGGCAAGATGCTGAAATAGAAGATCAAGACGCTCGTCAGATTGATCAGCGTATGTCCAGTTCAAACAAAAACAGAAAACGAGTAGCAGTACAGCAATTCTGGGAGTCATGCCGAATTCCTAGGGAGCCTCTGATTAATGTTTGCGAGGCAGTTAGTGCAAGGCAAAAATCAGCGAAAAAGCACAGTTTACAGGGCATAAATGCGCATTTTGATCTGATTTTTAACGCAGCAATAACAACGTAGGTAGTTAATCAGAGGTTCCCTAGATTAGCAACAGACTAGAAATTCAGTATGCCTTGAAGACTCCCTTCAATCCAGCTACATCTCACTCCGGCTACTTCGAAGCAAGCGCAGCTAGAAACTGGCTGCCTGTGCAGCTAACCAGTCTTCTCGATAGCTGGGTGGAATGTCGTTACTCAGCAGCTGGTTAACATGTAGAGGTTCGTAAATTTGAGGGAAGGATTTAATTCCCTCTCCACTGCGACGCAGCAGATCATCCGGAGTGAGGTCGTCGGGGTCCGATAGACCCATTGCGCCACACAGCTCGAGAAAGGCCTCCACAGTAGCATGATGGAAATTGCGTACCCGAATAGATTTTTCCTCTACATCAACCGCCCGTGCGCGGAAAGGATCCTGTGTGGCAACGCCGGTTGGGCAACGATTAGTATTGCAGTGTCGCGCCTGGATGCAGCCCAATGCAAGCATCATCGAACGTGCTGCATTGACGGTGTCAGCGCCAGCCGCGATTTTTTCCAACAAGTCGAACCCGGTCGCGGTCATGCCTGAACTGATTAAGCGAATGTCATTTCGCAAACCTGCGCCTTTGAGAACCTGATTCACATAATAAGTCGCCTCTAAACAAGGTACGCCAAGTCGATTGGTGAACTCCGCTGGAGCTGCACCGGTGCCACCCTCGGAACCATCGATGGTGATGAAGTCTGGAAGGAGTTGAGTTTCTAACATGGCTTTAACAATCG
Organism: uncultured Pseudohongiella sp.; assembly: GCA_965198435.1. Lineage (GTDB taxonomy): Bacteria > Pseudomonadota > Gammaproteobacteria > Pseudomonadales > Pseudohongiellaceae > UBA9145. The sequence goes on from OZ240664.1 coordinate 3,348,082, forward strand.
CTAGAAACTCAGCTTTGCGACCTATGCAGATTTTAAATCCGGTTGGTTTGCCGCCAGAGCCTTCTCGAAGCCGTTTTACAAATTCCAGCAATCCAACTGGTGTAGAAAATTCCGGATGAGTGGGAGGACTATTGACGGTCTTGCCAACCTCAACCAGTCGAATGTCTGCAATCTCTTGCGACACTTTTGCGCCTGGCAACACACCACCATGGGATGGTTTGGCACCCTGGGAAATTTTGATTTCCACCATTTTTACCGCATCACGTTGCGCACGTTCAGCAAAAGCTTCGTCATTAAATCGACCATCCACATCGCGACAACCGAAATAGCCGGTGCCGACTTGCCAGATCAAATCGCCACCGTGTTTCAAGTGATGCGGGCTCATTCCTCCTTCGCCGGTGTTATGGGCAAAGTCACCCATTTTCGCGCCTTTGTTGAGTGCTTGAATGGCATTGCCACTAAGCGCACCAAAGCTCATAGCAGACACATTCAGACGAGATGCACTATAGGGCTTGCTGCATTGGGGGCCGCCAATATTTACGCGTACATGTTCCTCATCCACATGAGTTGCCTTAATGGAATGCAACAAGCTGCGATAGCCTTCTGCCTGGATGTCCTGTTCAGTGCCGAAAGGAATTGTGTCATCTACGCCTTTTGATCGGCGGTAAATCATATCCCGCCGCTCTCTGGAAAAAGGCCGTTCTTCCTGGTTGTTGGAAATGAAATATTGCTGAATCTCAGGGCGAAAGAATTCCAGCAGGTATCGAATATTCGCCAACACTGGATAGTTGCGACGCAGATTGCTGACACAAAACAGCAGCTCGTACCCTCCTTCCAAAACCCAGGCGAGACAAAGCAGGAAAGCGATGAGAGGGACAGGGTGCTGGCTTATCACATCTGATGAGTAGATGCCGCCGATGCTGTTGTGTAACCACAGCAGGCTGAGCGGCAGTAAAACGAGTGTGATGAACCAATAGAGTCTAACGACCGGTGTCATGTTGAAAACCTCAAGCTCAAAGGCACCTTAGCAATTGCCGGGGTTTAGTCGCCAGCGACTGAGTGTTAGAAGTTCATAACAAAAGTTATGGCGGTTTCAGTATCAGTCTTCTTGCGGCCAACAGGCACTTCAGTTTGGTGCTTAACATTAAAGGAAAATCTTAGTGATAAATTGTCCAGTATCTGTGTTTCGATACTACTCTCAGACCGGAAAATACTGGTTTCATTACCAGATTCAGTACTTAATAGCTGACCGAAAGTCGCCGTAGGTGAAATTGCCCATTCGTAGTCGGCGGCAAGGCGAACAATTGCCTCATCGAAATCGTCCTGCTCGCTGCGGCTTTGACGAGCACCGATACCGGCGTTGAGTGTCAACGATATGTTCTCGCGATTGGTGAGCATGTTGCGACCATAGTTGACTGAGATATCGGTTTGGCTGTCATAACCACTGAACTCGTCATCTTCATGGGCAAGCCTGGTGAGAATGAAGCTTTGCTCATTAATGTCGTAATTGGCTTCAGCAACATAGTACATACGATGCGCAGTTCGAATGTCGTTCTGGGATGCGCGGAAGCCATCCAGCAGAAAACCGTACTCCCAGGCGCCACGCCGCCAATCGACTTCTCCGCGAAAGTTAACGCTTTCGTTTTCAGTATTACCGCTGGTAAATATGGCACCTAATTCAACTTCCGTGCTTAAGCCATTCTCCTCTTGAGCCTGGCTGCTAATAGTGAACAGCAAGGCAGAAAGGCCAATCGCCGAAGACATATATTTGTTCATGGAATTACTCCTGAATATTGGCGCTAAACTGAGCGAATCTCTGTGGCTAACGCCGATTTCTCCCAAAGAGATGCCGAGTGTCCCTCGGCTATCTGTACAGTATCGGTAGCGGTCGAACTTTTCTGGAGTTGGAATTCTATTTGGGGTATAAGGCAGACATGCCGAAGTGCCCGATTGTTTTGGTCTGCAGAGATTTTCATGCGAGCTGAATCGGCATCAAATCTATGAAGACTTTGTATTTGCTACGTCACGCCAAGTCCAGTTGGGATAACCCCGAGCTGAAGGATTTTGAGCGCCCATTGAACGAACGTGGTTTGCGGGATGCACCCGCCATGGGTAAGCGATTTGCCGAAGCTGGCAAGGCATTGGGCTGTATCATAACCAGCCCGGCCATGCGTGCTAAAACTACGGCCAAGCTTTTCGCTGAAGCCATTGGGTTTCCAGTGGTTGATATAGCCAGTAATCCTGAGCTTTACTTCGCAGGTACAGGAATGTTTCTTAAGGCTGCGAGCTTGCTGGATGATGACTGTGAGTCAGCAATGTTAGTTGGACATAATCCAGCGATCACCGATTTCGCTAATCTAATGGCGAATGCAGATATTGATAACATCTCCACCGCTGGACTTGTGAGTTTACAGTTGCCATTAGATAGCTGGTCTGATATCGAAGCAGGCAGTGCCAGGCTGGAAGAATTCGACTACCCCAAAAAATCGTGTTGAACCATGACGGCTATGCAGAAAAGTCTGCTGATAGTGTTGCTTCTATTGTTAACCGCTTGTGGGCAGGACTCTCAGTCTAATGAGTTGGACGACTCGATTCAGGTATCAGGCGCACGCTGGTATTCCGCTGGACAAGTAAGCACCGGAGCGGGTGTTTTCGCAGAGAATTGCGCCGTATGTCATGGCGTAGCGGCGGAGGGAATTGTGGATAATTGGAAAGAGCGACTTGCAGATGGTTCGTTTCCACCACCGCCACTTAATGGCAGTGCCCATGCCTGGCATCACCCGCAATCAGTGCTGTTGCAAGTTATCAATGAGGGTGGAGTAGCTTTGGGCGGCAGGATGCCTGGTTTTGAATCAGTATTAAATCAGGAAGAAAAGCTTGCAGCGATTGCCTACTTTCAGAATTTCTGGAGTGATGAAATCTATGACAACTGGCTGCAGATGGGTGGCACCAATTAGTCGCGCCATTGTTTTGACCATTGTTTTGCTACCTCTATTATTTGCCTGTGCGCAGAATGTGTCGGTGGCGCAATGGAAGTCGCCGTTGTACCAGGACCATCCTCTAGTGGGTATGTTATGGCACACCGAAACCGAGCAGTTTGTCAGTGAAGATAGATTGTGGGCAAATCTAGGAAACTCCAGGTTTCTAATTCTTGGAGAGAAGCACGACAATCCCGATCATCATGCTCTGCAACTTGATTTATTATCTGATCTTATCGACCGCAATCTGCTGTCCAGTCTTACACTTGAGATGTTGGACAGTACGAGTGATGACGCCTTGCAGGCGTTGTCCAATCAACAACTCAATTCGTCTGAAGCGTTGAAGGATTACCTGAATTGGGATTCCGAGGGTTGGAACTGGGAATTTTACGGGCCATTGGTTGAAGAAGTTTACGACAGCGATATCCCTGTTTATTCAGGCAATATAAGTGACGAAACTGTGGGAGCAGTTTATGGTCAGCCTACTCCGCTGGAAATAGCGGAAGTTTTTGGTGAGACTGTAATGAATCGCCTGACCCAGGATATCGATGAAAGTCATTGTGGGCTGCTTCCTGAATCCCAGTTTTCAGCCATGGTAAGAGTGCAGCAAACGCGGGACTTTACGATGGCGAAGCAAATGCCTGGTGCAGAGCGCAACAAGCTGTCATTGCTTATTGCGGGAAACTATCACGCAAGACAAGATCTTGGCGTGCCTAACTATTTGCTGACGCAAAATAACGATCTAAAACGGCATGAAATCGTTAGTGTGTCATTTATGGAGGTTCGGGCTGGAGAGGATGACCCTGTTAGCTACCTCGATAGTTTTAGTGAGCAAATTCCTTACGACTATATCTGGTTTACACCAGCCCTGACTTCGGAAGACTACTGTGACTCTTTGCGGCAGGGAAGCCAATAGCTACTGTATTACTGCAGTATACAGGGAGGAGTTTTTCCGGATGTGTTCGTCAGTCAATATTCTTGCAGTTTGATTTGTCCTCCAACAGAATAGATATGGCTTGAATATCAGTAACTCAGCAATGAAACATCCGTTAATTCGCATAACTGCACACATAGCTGCAAGTCTGGCTTTAGCTTTTACCAACAGCTTAGTACAAGCGCAGGTTTATCCTCAAATAACTGGTATTGGTGGTGATGGTTATGATCTCGGCTATGACGATGCCGGTGAGTTCAATTTCGTTCGAGTTCAGTTTGACACTTACTATGGCGGCAGATTCGGTTACGGTACCTGGTCCATAGATTTTCCTGATGCCGATATGAATTTCCTGCGTGGGGTTTCACGTCTCACCAACATTCGTGTCATGAGCAATCCTATTATCCTGAGGTTCGATGATGAAAAGATTTTTGATTATCCTTTCTTATATATGTTAGAAGCAGGACAGGCTGGTGGCATGGTGCTAAGCCCTGGAGAAATTGAAAATCTGCGGGAGTATTTATTGCGTGGCGGGTTTCTTTTGGTCGATGATTTCTGGGGACAGCGACAATGGGATAACTTTTATGTCAGCTTCAGTCAGGTGTTTCCTGATCGAGAAATCATTGAGTTACAACCAGACCATGAAATCTTTCACGTTTACTATGATATCGATGGTCCGCAAATGATTCCGGCCCTGTTTCGAAGTGACGAGTACGGCGAACAAGGAATCGATTACGCCAGTAACCATGCCATACTGGATGATTCGGGAAGAGTGATGGTCCTCATCAACTGGAATTCAGATATGGGTGATGGGTGGGAGCATACTTATCATCAGGCTTACCCTACTCGTTATGCCAACAGCGCTTATCGGTTGGGTATCAACTACCTGATGTACTCCATGACCCATTGAAGCTACCTGCGCTGCGCATACTTCGTTAAAAATTCTGCGAAACGCCGTTATTTATAAATTAATAAGCTCCTGCATTTCTCAGAATTTTTGCCTCGTCTACACGGCCTTGCTAACGCTTTAAGAACTTCGCTGGTTCACGAATACGCTCGTAACGCTTCTCGATCGGGACTATTATCACAGTTGCATTCCTCAGGCATTAATTGTGTGGAAACCCTAGATAGTGTAGCCACGAGATGAGAACTATGAGAACCTTTTGCTCATCCCCCTGAGGAATCTCGCGATGAGCTTAGCCCATCGAAGACAGGATATATCTGATCATGCCTGGTGCCTACTTGAACCCCATTTACCTGGACGAAAAGGGAGCTGGGGAGGGTTTGCAAAAGATAACCGGCAATTTATTCATGCGGTGTTTTGGATCCTGCGCACCGGTGCTCCCTGGCGCGATTTGCCGCCGGATTATGGTCCTTGGAGCAACACCCATCGCCGCTTCATACGTTGGCGAGATAAGGGGGTATCAGGCTGTGTCAAAACGTCATGAGCGAAAGCGAGATGAGGAAAAAACAGGCGAAAAACCGGAGTTTACAGAGCGTAAATGAGGATTTTGAGCCTGTTTTTAACGATATATCACTGAGCGTAATAGTTTTGACACAGCCTGGTATCGGAGCGCTTGCTGGAAATCTTAATGGATGAGCCGGATGACGAATGGCTGATGATGGATGCCAGTCCCTGCAAGGTGCATCCGCCTGCGGCAGGCGCGAAAGGCGGCCATCAGCGCATGAGCCTCACAAAAGGGGGCTCAACACAAAACGGCATTTGGCCGTGGATGCGCCTGGTATGCCGGTCAGGGCGATTGTGACAGAAGGGACACGAGCAGAGTGTCAGGAAGCCGGCTGCCTGATAGACGGGATAGAAGCCGAGTCTCTGTTGGCGGATAGAGGTGACGATGTGAATGCATTGATTGAACAGGCGATTTCTCAAGGAATAACGCCCGTGATACTGCCAAAGAAGCATCGAGTGGAATTGCGCGATGATGACAAAGAGCGATACACATTGCGGCATCGGGTTGAGAATGACTTTTTGCACCTTAAACGGTGGCGGGGCATGGCCACTCGATAGGCCAAAAATACCTCCTCCTTCCTGGCGTCCATTCACATCCGGTGTATGGCGCTCTGGATTGGAATCTCGTGGCTACACACTATCTAGCGCAAGGCTGGATCGGGTTTGTTTGGATCGATTTTGAGATTGGCGGTGAGTTCTTTGAATTGTTCTGCATCTATTTCATCGGCGCGTTGAAGACCGACCAGAGCAGCGTGACAGATATAGTCCGGGTTGATTTCGAAGTAATCCCGCAGAGACTCTCTTGATTCGCTGAGTCCATAACCATCAGTACCCAATACCAGATAGGGTTCTGGCATCCAGGGCGCGATGCTTCTGGGAAGAGCTTTCATGTAGTCGGTAACCGCTACATAGGAGCCAGACGTTTTCTCGAACAGTTGCGAAATATAAGGTGTAGTCGCTTTCTTTTGTGGGTGAAGTCTATTGTCGCGCTCACGGGCCTCTGCTTCACGGTACAACTCGTTGTAGCTGGTAATACTCCATACTGAAACCAGTAATCCCATCGCTTCCAGTTTGTCTCTGGCCGCTAAAACCTGCTGCATGATTGAGCCACTGCCTAACAGATGTATTTGTGACGTTTTTGCGTTCTTCGTGGCATAGAAATGATAAGCACCACTAACGATTCCTTCTTGCACTGCTTTATCGTCGGGCATGGCTGGCATCAGATAGTTTTCGTTGTACGCCGTGATGTAATAGAAAATGTTTTCCTGTTCCTGATACATCCGCCGAATGCCTTCTCTTATAATGACGACAAGTTCATAAGAAAAAGCCGGATCATAGCTTTTCAAATTCGGGTAAGTGTTAGCGACAATCTGTGAATGTCCATCCTGGTGTTGAATGCCTTCTCCATTTAATGTAGTCCGACCGGCGGTGCCTCCGATCAAAAATCCTCGGCATAACATATCTCCGCAGGTCCAGATCATGTCGCCAACCCGTTGAAATCCGAAGATCGAGTAAAAGAAATAGAAAGGAATCATCGGCAGGCTATGGATTGAGTATGCTGTGCCGGCAGCGAGAAAAGAGGCCAGTGCGCCTGTCTCACAAATTCCTTCTTGCAGGATCTGCCCATCTTCTGCTTCTCGGTACGCCATCAAGGTGTCTGCATCGACCGGTGTATAATGCTGGCCCTGCAAGGAAAAAATGCCTGCGATCTTGAACAGAGCCTCCAGGCCAAAAGTACGTGCTTCGTCTGGGACTATAGGTACGATGTACTTCTGTAAGGATTTATCGCGCATTAAAATAGCAAGGACACGCACCAGAGCCATGGTCGTTGACTGCGGCCTGTTGCCATTTTCTTCGATCAATGTATTAAAGCTTTGGAGTGGAGGTGGCTTTAGTTTCTCGCAATCAGCCTGACGTTTGGGTATAGGGCCGCCCAGTTCCTTGCGTCGAGATTTTAGATACACTATCTCAGCACTATCTGCAGCAGGCTTATAGAATTGCGCGCTGCGAATTTCATCTTCAGACAATGGAATGCCAAGATTTTTCGCGATGGCCAGTCGCTGTTCTGCATCGAAATTCTTTTTTTGATGTACAGTATTACTTCCAGCGGCACCGATCAAGCCATCACCTTTTACTGTTTTAACCAGAATCACAGTGGGCTTTGATTTATTGCTTACTGCTTTTGCGTAGGCGGCAAAAATTTTCTTTGCGTCTTGTCCTCCCCGTTTAATTTCTTTGACTTCATCATCACTTAGCGAATTCATCATTTGTTCTAATTCGCTATTGCCGTCAACCCAATGTTCCCGCTGCGCGTTTCCGGGCAACACTGAATATCGTTGGTAATCACCGTCAACACAGTCTTCCATTCGTTTTCGCAGCGTTCCATTTTGGTCGGCAGCGAGTAACTTATCCCAACCGCTGCCCCAGATGACTTTAATAACATCCCAGCCAGCACCAGTGAATGATGCTTCCAGTTCCTGAATAATTTTTCCATTGCCTCTTACCGGGCCATCCAACCTTTGCAAGTTGCAGTTGATTACCAGAATCAGATTGTCCAGATTTTCTCTTGAAGCAATATTAATAGTGCCCAGTACCTCTGGTTCATCCGCTTCGCCATCACCAATAAAGCACCAGACTTTGCCACCGAGCTTCGGTTTTAGCCCTCTGTTTTCCAGGTACTTGGCGAAACGGGCCTGGTAAATTGCTGTAGGCGTAGAAAGGCCCATGGAGGCATTGGGGACTTGCCAATAGTTGGGCATTGATCGAGGGTGAGGATATGAAGTCACCCCACCTCCGCTTTGTAGTTCCCGGCGAAAGTTTTTTATTTCCACTTCGGAAAGTTCATCTTCCAACCAGGAACGTGCATAGATTCCCGGACTGGTATGGGGTTGCAAAATCACTAAATCGCCACCGTAGTCTTGCGATTTGTTTCGAAAAAAGTGATTAAAGCCTACTTCCATCAATGTGGCTGCCGACGCATAAGTTGCTATGTGGCCACCTACTCCCATGCCTGCATCCTGTCCTTGCAACACCATCGCCATCGCATTCCATCGGAGGATGTTTTCCAGTCGCTGCTCGACGGCAAACTCGCCTGGGTACTCAGGCTGATCTGCAACAGAAATAGTGTTTAAGTAAGGTGTATTGATCTGGATTTGTGGATTATCCAGTTGTTGTTCAATGCACCAGTCGTTGAGGCTCTGGAGAATCTCATTGACGCCATCAACCCCATAGTCATCCAGAATGTTGGATAGGGCTTCGCGCCACTCTTCTTTGTCTTGTTCTATAGCTGAATCGAATTTGTTGACTTTACTCAAGATTCTTCTCTATAAAGTTCTACTGGAACGCGGGGGTTGGCGGGAGAGGAGAGCCAACGGAGGTCAAGTACCTGTTGATTATCTCTGCATCTTGATCGACACAACCAATGCTCTGATCAAAAATGAAGTTGGCAGAAAACTCTCGGATTGAAGACATCTTATCAAGAGTGGTTTTGAACGTATCAATTTCCGACGATGGCAAACCCAGATCATTATAGAAGTCTATAAGGAGCAACATTTCCTTATCCGTCAATTGTTGTGACACGATTTCTGCAACGCCATCCTCGAAATTCCCCCAGGCGTAGGTTGCGTCATAGCAAGCCGCTATGCTTGACGTGACATGATCTGGCAGTTTTACATCGACCGACATATTGACGATGCTGAGATAAGTGCGAATGATAGCTCGGGTTTGTTGTTGCGCGGCAGATTCAAACTGTTCTGCTGTACCGCTTACTCGTAATAAGCGTTTTGCATAGCGAACTGAGTCATTAGATTGGGCAAGAGCTGTTGGCGCTGCCATTGAGATGAGCAACGCCAGGAACGCAACCCCGGAAGATCTTACCGCGCTTGCAGTTGTGATAAGGGTCAGGTTAAAGGGTAATATGGTTTTGATTATCTCTAACAATTTTGCATACCACAGTAACAGATGTTCCATATTCTACTTCATCAGAACCAGATGCAACACTGGCACTGGTTCCGTTACGGCACTTAAGTTTACTGTGTCATTCATGGAATCTGCTATAGCAGCTTCTGCTATTACCGCCATGGGCATGGCGCGTGCTATCTGCCGAATACCGCCATAGAAGAAATTAACCACTTTTAAACTCCAGGCCCAAATTACTTTCATAAAAAGCTTTGAGTTCCATTAAGTCCTACAAAGCGAGTTCCTGAACCTGCGGTTCGAATTCTTCCTCTTCACTGTGTTCAAATTCAATTCGCTCAAACTCGACTTCTTCGTTTATCGTCTGCCGCGCTGGCCAGCATCTGCACATGTGACTCACTGGATACTTCTACATCCAGGCGTGCCACTACTGCAAATGAAGAAAGGTTATGTCCAAACAGACCATATTGCGGAGAACCTGCAAATCTGAAGTTATTGATGGTGTCAGCATCGATATCGGCTTGAAGGGATTCTTATAAGGGAACCTCTGATTAATTCCCTGCGTTGTTATTGCTGCGTTAAAAATCAGCTCAAAATGCGCATTTATGACCTATAAACTGCGCTTTTTCGCTGATTTTTGCCTTGCACTAATTGCCTCGCAAACATTAATCAGAGGCTCCTAAGATCATTACACAGGTTTTGACTGTCCGCCATGGCAGCGCTCAAACTGTACGCTTCCATGGTGACTGACAGACACACCTGCGCAATATTCTTATAAGCGGTGGGTTCAGCGTTGCCGCTGACATTTACTGTATTTGGTCTGGGAAATAGAAATCCTCTTAACTCATTGAGTGTGTCAGACAATTGCAGTTGGACAGTTACCGGGTGAACCAGAGATAGTCTGGGAGTAGTAATTACCAGCAACACAAATAGCGTTTTCGTCATAATGTTGTCCTTTTAAGGGCTAAGGCGTAAGGTGGCGTGAGGTAATGATGGTACCTGTATCGAGAATACTTCTAACTTACCTTTTCAAGACGCAGCACCTCGCTCAAACTTTGATTTATGCCCGGATGGCTGCAGGATTCCTGTGAATTCCTGGGTTTTCATTTGACTGCCCGTGCGCTTAATGACAACATGCTGGCATAGCTATTAAAATTTAGTGAGTAAGTTCAGCGCGTGCATTCATCCAAACGAGTTTTGTTTCTGGATCTGGTGTTGTCGATTTTTCGGTTAAACGGACTGCTGATCGCCGAGGGCGATGCCATGACTGAGAAGCTGGGGTTAACCCATGCCCGTTGGAAAGTGCTAGGTGCTATAGCCTTATCTAATTCAGGGCTAACCGTACCCGGTGTCGCGAGAGTGCTTGGACAATCAAGGCAGGCAGTCCAGCGCATAACCGATGTCATGGTTGCTGATGGTTTGCTGGATTATGTTGCCAACCCCAGGCACAAGCGCTCGGCTCTGGTTACTCTGAGTGACAAAGGTAAAGATGTTTACAACATGCTGCGCGAAGTCCAGGACCCTTGGGCAATTGAAAATACCGAAGACATTCCTGCTGAAGAATTAGAAAGCGCATTACGATTGGTGCACCGGTTAATCAAAAAGTTCAATTAAGGAACCTCTGATTAATGTTTGCGAGGCAGTTAGTGCAAGGCAAAAATCAGCGAAAAAGCGCAGTTTATAGGTCATAAATGCGCATTTTGAGCTGATTTTTAACGCAGCAATAACAACGTAGGTAATTAATCAGAAGTTCCTTAATTGTGTAACACCGCTCATGGACATTTCGCAGTCATCCTATCTTAGCCCCCTCCCAAGAGATTTATATCTGGGTTCCCAGGTGCAACAGTTAGATCGTATTGCGATTGAGCAGCAAGGTATCGAAGGATTTATATTGATGCAGCGCGCAGGCATGGTGTGCTTTCAGGCGTTATTGGCACAATGGCCGGAGACTCGTCGGGTTTTAGTATTTGCTGGAGCGGGTAACAATGGCGGCGATGCCTGCATCGTAGCTGGACTGGCTATAGAGCGAGGTCTGAATGTACAACTCATCGCTCTGCATAATCCTGATGAATTAAGCGGTGACGCTGGGTTGGCCTGGCAATGGGCGGAAGCCCGTGGCGTAAACAGTATGACCTATGCTGAATTTGCTGAGCTCACGCAACTTGAGCGACAGCAAGCAGTGATTGTTGATGGCCTGTTTGGCACTGGGCTTGCGAGGAATGTCGAAGGTAGCTACGCCGAGGCGATTAAATTTATTAACAGCTTAAATATACCCGTCCTTGCAATCGATATTCCTTCTGGCCTAAATGCCGACACTGGCATGCCAATGGCATGCGCAGTGCAGGCTGATGTCACTGCCACTTTTATAGGCTTAAAACAGGGACTGTTAACTGGAGTAGCGGGAGATTACGTTGGTGCAATCTTGTTTTCAGGTCTTGATGTTCCACAGCAAGTGTATGCGGCCAGCGGTGCACCAGTACCTGCGGTTACTCGAATCGATATTTTAAATGCTGCAAAGCAACTACAGCCACGGCGCAAGGCAGCACACAAAGGAGATTTTGGCCATGTACTGGTTGTCGGTGGTGACCTGGGCTACGGCGGTGCAGTTTGCATGGCGGCTGAAGCTGCCATGCGCATTGGTGCTGGCTTAGTGAGTGTTTTAACTCGATCGCAGCATAGAACTGGAATGCTTTCCCGCCGACCTGAACTTATGGTCGCAGGGACTGAAGATGAAAATGTGAATCCAGCAGCTTTATTGGCGAAAGCAACCGTAATTGTTGTTGGTCCTGGATTGGGCACCAGTGACTGGTCACGCACGCAAATGCAACGCTGCCTTGCTGCTCAGGTTCAGCATGGCACACCGCTAATCATTGATGCTGACGGTTTGAATTTACTTGCCGGGAAAGACCAAGGCAGCTCAATAATGACAAAAAGGGACAACTGGATACTTACGCCCCATCCTGGTGAAGCAGCAAGGCTATTGCAAATCACTACAGACGAAATATCAAAGGATCGATTTGCTGCCGTTAGGTCTTTGCAAGAAAAATGGGGAGGCCATTGTTTGCTTAAAGGACATGGCAGCTTAATTGTATGCAGTGATGAGAAGGATAGAACCTTCTTATGCAGTGAAGGAAATCCCGGCATGGCTGCCGGTGGTATGGGAGACATCCTTGCAGGATTAATTGCAGGACTCGTTGCCCAAGGACTTTCACTCGGTCGTGCGCTGCGTGCAGCAGTTTGTATCCATGGGGAAGCTGGTGATCTAGCTTCCGAAGCTGCGGGCCAGCGAGGCATGGCGGCTGCTGATCTGTTACCTCACGTGAGGCGGCTGGTTAACAGCAAATAGTAAGTGGTAGTAAAAGGACTTTGGAACGTGGGGATTGTGCATGAGCAGTGAGTATAAAAAGCAGTTAATCGATGAAACAGCTACGCTGGAGTTTGGCAGGAATTTAGCGCGCGCGAGTTTTGTCAACCCTGAAAGTACTGAAATATCCGCTGCTGCACCAGGCGCACCCAGCATAGGAGGGATTATTCATTTGCATGGAGACCTGGGTGCCGGCAAGACAACTCTTACTCGCGGCATCATGCGTGGATATGGTTATGAGGGGGCAGTGAAAAGCCCAACTTACACATTGGTCGAGCCTTACGATTTCCAACGATGTCATATCTATCACTTCGACCTCTACCGTTTAGCGGGCGCTCAGGAGATGGACTTTTTGGGTACTGACGACTATTTTAAGGAAGGAAATCTATGCATTATTGAGTGGGCCGATAGGGGTGAGGAACACATTCCTGCTCCAGATTTGGTGATTCGACTGGCAGGCACCGGAACAGAGCGCAATTTGGTGTGTCACACTCTATCAGAGAAAGGGGAAATCATTGTCAAAAGATTGTGGCAAACGGGCCGAAATTTATAGGCAGCCCGGGATTTTCCTTGATGTTCGAAGTTGGCCATGATGTTTGCGCAGACGCTAAGAAAATTACTATTTGGCTCGGTTTTATTGAACACGACCGGCCCGTTGCTTTACGGCGCAGAATTGAACGATGTGCGTATGTGGCGCGCGCCTGATCATACGCGCCTGGTTTTCGATTTAAGCGCTTTAGCTGATTACAATTTGTTTACCCTGAACAACCCTGATCGCGTTGTTATCGACATTAGCGATTCTTCAACCTCCAAGCCTTTAAATGGTCTCGATTTTACAGAAAGTTCGATATCCGGAATTCGAAGTGGCGTGCGCAATGGTGATGATTTGCGAATCGTGTTGGATCTCGATACAGCCGTGCGCCCTCAAAGTTTTACATTGGCACCCAATAGTGAATTTGGCAATCGATTAGTGGTCGATCTTTATGATCTGCAAGCTCCTGGTATGCCGGGCAGAACAGTCACAGCGCAAGCCCCGCAGGTCAGCAATGAGAAAAGGGATATCGTAGTAGCAATCTCAGCCGGGCATGGCGGAGAAGATCCTGGCGCGATCGGTTATGACGGACGTCTCAAGGAAAAAACGGTAGCACTTGCGATTTCCAAGGCGCTCTACAATCGGCTCAAGAGTATGCCCGGTTATGAGCCATTTTTGATTAGAGAGGGCGACTACTATGTTGAGCTTAAGCGGCGGCCTGAAATCGCTCGTCGCCATAGAGCAGATTTATTCATCGCAATTCACGCTGATTGGTATCGGAATTCTCGAGCGCGTGGTGCAACGGTTTATGCTTTATCAGGTGATAGAGCGGACAGGGAAAACTCAGCACGGGTTGCAGAAAAAGAGAATAGTTCTGACCTGCTGGGCGGAGTCGGTGGAGATTTAGCCCTGGGAAATCTGGATGATGATGTGGCTCTTACATTGATTTCATTACAAATGGCCTGGAGTATGGAGCAAAGCCTGCTTGCAGGAACCCGCATTCTCGAAAGTCTGGATGGCATAACAACAATTAGAAGAGATAAAGTGCAACAGGCATCACTACAGGTTTTAAACTCACCTGATATTCCTTCAATCCTTATTGAGACTGGTTATTTAACAAACCCTCAAGAAGCAAGGCAATTGAATGACTCAGAATTCCAACAACTCATGGCGGCTGCTGTGGCACAAGGTGTGATGAATTATTTCTACGATGCACCCCCTGAAGGCACCTTGGTTGCCTGGCAGAAAAAGAATGGCATTGTTCCGGGTTCATATACTGTAAGAAGAGGGGACAGTCTCTCTGTCATCGCGCAGCGATTTGAAGTTTCATTAAGTGATCTCAAAGCAGTTAACCAGTTAAATTCCAATACCATCCACATCGGACAGGTGCTCACCATTCCTGGCGGTGAGCCTATGCCGACATCGGAGCACAGAATTCGCCGTGGTGAAACACTCTCAGAAATTGCCCAGCTTTATCGGGTGAGTGTAGCGAGTATTATAGAAGCTAATGATCTGAATGGAGATCGCATCCTGGTTGGTCAGGTTCTGAAAATCCCTACCCTTTAAGCGCCATAATTCGACGAAGTCCGGTTTCAACTAATGCTACACTGTTACATCTACATGTCTTCTCCAGGATCACCATGCCCCGTATAGCCTTACTCAATCAGCGACTTGCAAATCAGATTGCTGCTGGAGAAGTGGTCGAGCGTCCTGCGTCGGTTATAAAAGAACTGATGGAGAACAGTCTCGATGCAGGCGCCTCACAACTTGCTGTAGAAATCGAACAAGGTGGAGTCAAACTCATGCGAGTCCGAGACAATGGCGTAGGTGTGGAAAAAGCCGATCTTGAATTGGCTCTCAGTCGCCATGCGACGAGCAAGATTACTGAATTGAAGGATCTGGAAGCGATAGCCAGTTTAGGGTTCAGAGGGGAGGCGCTAGCCAGTATCAGTTCTGTATCCAGACTGAAAATGCAATCAAAGTCTGGGCAGGATAACGACAGTAATGGCTGGCAAATTCAAGCAGAAGGGCAAGATATGGCGGCACGGGTGGAGCCGACTGCTCATCCGACAGGCACAACGATAGAAGTAAGAGATCTCTTTTTTAATACACCAGCGCGCAAAAAATTTTTAAAGACAGAGAAAACTGAATTCAGTCGCATCGATGAAGTGGTAAAACGATTGGCATTGAGTCGTTTTGATATCGACATCAGTCTTAATCACAACCAACGCGTAATTCATAAAATGTTGCCTGCGAAAACCGATGCCGAAAAACAGCGGCGAGTGGGTTTGGTCTGTGGACCAGCTTTTGTTGAGAACTCTGTGTATGTAGATGTAGAGCGAGCAGGCTTACGATTGTGGGGTTGGGTTAGCCTGCCAACGTTTTCACGTTCCCAGGCAGACCTGCAGTACTTTTATGTGAATGGCCGCATCATTAGAGACAAGTTAGTCGCCCACGCAATCAAGCAGGCATACCGGGATGTGTTGTACCAAGGCAGACATCCGGCTTACGTGATTTATCTGGAATTAGATTCGGCCACTGTGGATGTTAATGTCCATCCAACCAAGCATGAGGTGCGTTTCCGAGATAGTCGTCTGGTGCATGACTTTTTATTCAGTGCGCTGCACAAAGCACTGGCAGATGTAAGCCCAGAGGACCAATTACCCGACCAGACTGCGCCAGCAACAAAGGAGATGCAGACCGGCTATAGTCATGCAGGTTTCGATACTGCTGTTTCCCAAAGCTCTTTAAGTTTGCGGGAAACCGCTGCTTTATACAACTCAGGTGATCGAAGTAGCAGATTTAGTCTGCGCCCAACACCGCAACAAATAGGCGAGCAGACTGCCGCGCTATCCCAATTGCATGAAATCGACGAGGAAATACCTCCACTGGGATTTGCTATCGCGCAACTGCACGGTATCTATATTCTGGCGCAGAACCAGGACGGTCTCATCATTGTGGATATGCACGCTGCCCATGAACGCATTACCTATGAACGAATGAAAATTGCGGCTCAAAAAGAAGCGCTGAAATCCCAACCTCTGCTGGTGCCTGTTTCTATCGCAGTGAGTCAGTCTGAGGCAGACTGCGCCGAACAACAGCAACATGTGCTAAGTCAGTTAGGCATTGTGGTGGATCGGGTAGCCGAAGAATCGATTGTGGTTCGACAGGTACCGAGCCTGTTAAAAGATTCTGATGTGGAACAACTGGTGCGAGATGTGCTGTCCGACTTGCTTGAGTATGGAAGCAGCGAACGCATTCAGGCACATCAAGATGGGTTATTGTCTACTATGGCTTGTCATGGTTCGGTGAGAGCAAATCGTTATCTCACCATTCCTGAAATGAACGCATTGTTGCGAGACATGGAAATCACTGAACGTAGCGGACAGTGTAACCATGGACGACCTACATTCATTTATCGCAGTTTAGATGAACTGGATAAACTATTTCTTCGCGGCCAGTAAATCTTGCAAGGTACCACACAAAAGCCTGTCGCCATTTGTCTCATGGGTCCGACTGCTTCGGGCAAGACCGCGCTCGCCATGGCGCTGGCCGATTCGACAGATTTAAATAACATTCATTTAATTAACGTCGATTCAGCTCAGGTTTACCAGGGAATGGACATTGGTTCGGGAAAGCTCAGCAAAGACTTACTCCAAACCTATCCTCATGCTTTAATTGATATTCGAGATCCCTCCCAGGCTTACTCGGTGTCCGATTTTCGCAATGATGCGCTGACCGAGATCGCATCTTCTTCCGCAGCCGGAAAACTTCCGCTGCTTGTAGGCGGCACGATGCTTTACTTCAAAGCCTTACGAGACGGATTGGCTGAGATGCCGACGGCTGATCCAGAAGTAAGGCGTGAGATTGAACTGCTTGCTGAGGAATCGGGCTGGGAAGCAGTTCATGAACAGCTTGCGGAAGTGGACTCAGAAGCGGCTGAGCGCATCCATCCAAATGATCCGCAACGCTTGCAGCGTGCTTTAGAAGTCTACCGACTAACTGGTAAATCTCTCACTGATCATCATCGAGCAGAAAAAGCGACCACCGACGGCCTGAACAGAGAGCTGCCTTTTCGGCCGCTGTGGTTTGTAATCCAGCCAGTTGACCGTGCCGTATTACATGAGAGAATCGCGCAAAGATTCCATCAAATGCTGGAAGCTGGCCTGGTTGACGAAGTGCGGAAATTGCATAGTCGAGAAGACCTGAACATAACACTTCCTTCAATGAAATCAGTAGGTTACAGGCAGGTCTGGCAATACTTAGATGGCGAATTGGACTATGACGGCATGGTTGAAAAGAGTATCATTGCCACCCGACAGCTTGCGAAGCGGCAATTGACCTGGTTGAGTAGCTGGCCAGACTTACACTCTCTTAGCGATTCCCCGGCTGATTCCACCAGTAATATCGAAAACATCTTGAATTACGTGAAGTCTATCTCAATATAACCCTTATGTGCGCGGTGCACGGCATAGTGCATGGCTTTCAAGATAAGTACTTGAACTTTATTGGAAATTTTTCAGTCACAGTGTATTACAGCAGCAGGTTCTGCTTGATGTGGCTGCCTCTCGCTTCGCTGAGAGCAAAAGTTATTTGAAAGTTAAGGAGAAAAACAATGTCCAAAGGACATACGCTACAAGATCCCTTCCTGAATGTGCTGCGGAAAGAGCGCATTCCGGTATCAATTTACCTGGTTAGCGGAATTAAGCTTAAAGGTCAGATCGAATCTTTTGACCAGTTTGTTATTTTGCTCAAAAATGCTGTCAGCCAAATGGTGTATAAGCATGCTATCTCCACTGTCGTGCCAGCACGCATGGTGAAAGTTCCTATGCAGGGTCAACCCGACGACCTGGGTGATGATGGAGGCGGCGAACCAGGAAATTCCTGATTCGAGGTATTGATTGTTTTTTGAAAGGCCGGATTCCGGCGAAGTCTCAGTACTCGTTCATATTGCGATTGATTCAGAGTCAGAACCAGACGACCCATCTGAATTCGAAGAACTCGCGCTTTCTGCAGGTGCGATGCCAGTGGACTACATTACCGGTTCGCGCCGACAACCCTCACCCAGTTACTTTGTAGGTACAGGCAAGTTGGAAGAAATTGCAGAAGCTGTGCGCGCTCATAAAGCTGAACTCGTGCTATTCAATCATGCGCTATCTCCTAGCCAGGAGCGCAACCTGGAGAAACATCTTAAGTGTCATGTGCTCGATCGCACTGGATTAATACTGGATATCTTCGCCCAGCGAGCACGCAGTCATGAAGGCAAGTTACAAGTTGAGCTAGCTCAGTTGCAACACTTGAGCACACGTCTAAAACGTGGCTGGACTCATCTTGATCGACAGAAAGGCGGTATTGGATTAAAAGGAGCTGGTGAGACACAGCTCGAGCTGGACCAGCGCATGATTCGTCAGCGCATTAAGTCTATAAACAAGAGTCTCGACAAAGTGCGGGGCCAGCGAGAGCAGGGCAGGCGTGCGAGAAAGCGCGCTGAAATCCCAACAGTATCTTTAGTGGGCTACACCAATGCGGGCAAATCCACACTGTTTAATGCCATCACTGAAGCTCAAACTTATGCCGCTGATCAGTTGTTTGCGACTTTGGATTCAACTCTGAGGCGCGTAGGTTTGCCTAACTTTGGTGCCGCCATAATGGCGGACACTGTGGGCTTCATCAGCCATCTACCGCACCAGCTAGTAGAGGCCTTTCGTGCAACACTGGAGGAAACCGCTACCGCGAACCTGTTACTGCATGTCGTGGATGCAGCAAACGAAGAACATACTCAGTTAATGGAAGAGGTGAATTCAGTGCTTCAAGAAATTGATGCTGATAGTGTGATGCAACTGCAAATCTTCAACAAGATAGATTTGTTAGCAGATAGTCGCCCGCATATTCAGCGCGACGATGAAGGAAAGCCTTTTCGAGTCTGGTTGTCTGCAAAAACTGGTGCTGGTCTGGAACTGGTTCAGCAAGCCATGACTGAATTATTAGCTGGCACGCAGGTCAATAAAACCATCTTGTTGCGACCCGATCAGGCGAGACTACGCAGCCAGTTGTACGGCAAAGGGTTTGTAGAAGATGAGCATGTAGATGAGTCCGGCAATTATCACTTGCAGTTGCGACTCCCAAAATCGGAATTCGACCGACTCAAGGCCCAGGAGAGATTCGCGGTTGATAATGAAGACGAAGTGACTGAAAAGCAGGAAACCTGGGCTGAAGCTGATGTAAACAACACGACAGAAAGCACCGAATTAGCGAAAGTTAGCACCGCAAAATACTGTGTTAACTAGCGAGAATTGGCTAAAATCAAATTTCTGCCTTTGAAAAAAGCTGTGGAGAAACCAATGGCTTGGAATAAACCTGGAAATAACGGTAATGACAACGACCCTTGGGGTGGTGGCCGTCGTGGTGGTGACCAGGGACCACCGGATATAGATGAAGTCATCAAAAACCTGACTAAAAAGTTTAATGGCCTGTTCGGCGGTGGGGGCAGCACTGGTGGGACCAGTGCTGGCGCACCTGGTGGAATGTCTGCGGGGCTGCTGGCCGGAATGGTGGCTGTTGCGGCTGTGATTTGGGGCTTTCTCGGCTTTTACATTGTTGATGAAGCTGAGCGTGGCGTTGTGTTACGTTTCGGTCGAGTGCTGGATGAAACCGTAGGACCTGGCTTGCATTGGAATCCACCTCTAATCGATGAAGTAAGTCGAGTTAATGTTTCAGAGGTGAATTCTAAAACATACGAAAATCGCGCCATGCTGACTACGGATGAAAACATCATCGACATTGCTGTCACAGTACAATACCGTATCGAAGATCCTGTCGATTACGTAATTGCAGTATCTGATCCAGAACGAAGTCTGGACAACGCTACAGAATCAGCACTTCGCCATGAAGTGGGCAGCAATTTCATGGATCAAATTTTGACTACCGGCCGCGATCAAGTCGCTGCTGCAGTTCAAGAGCGATTACAGGACTACATGGAAATTTATAACACAGGTATTCGAGTAGCTCGGGTGAATGTGGTGGATGCTCAGCCCCCCGACGCAGTGCGTCCAGCATTTGATGATGTGATTCGTGCGCGCGAGGACGAACAACGTGCGCAAAACCAGGCGCAGCAATATGCTAACCAGCGTATTCCAGAAGCGCGCGGTGAAGCACAGCGTCAAATCGAACAAGCTAACGCATACAAGCAAGAAGTGATAGCGAAAGCTGAGGGTGAAGCGTCACGCTTTGACCAATTGTTGGTCGAGTATGAAAAAGCCCCTGAAGTGACCCGCCAGCGCCTCTACATAGATGCCATGCAAGATGTGATGACAGCTAGCAGCAAAATCATGATTGACGTGGAAGGTGGCAGCAACATGTTGTATGTGCCGCTGGACAAGATTCTGGAGCAGAATGCCAGCAACCCCGCTCGCCTGGCATCAGGATCGAGTCAGGAACTGCGTGATCTGGCGAATCAGTTAGCGCCTTATTTGCCAGCGCCATCTTCTTCAACGGCGGTAGATCGATCGCGACTCAACAGTGGCAGAGGAGGCGGACAATGAAGAATTTTATCTCGGTAGGTCTTGTGGTTTTAATATTACTGGTGGCGAGCAATTCTCTGTTTGTTGTTAAAGAAACTGAGCGTGCCGTTATGTTGCAGTTCGGTGAGTTGGTAAATGACGATATCGAACCTGGTTTGCATGTAAAAATCCCCTGGGTAAATACCGTTCGCAAATTTGATGCACGCATTCAAACTGAAGACTCTCCAGCAGAGCGCTTTTTGACTTTGGAGCAGAAGGCACTGGAAGTGGATTCCTATGCTAAATGGCGAATCGTTGACGTTGGACAGTTCTACGTATCAACACGGGGTAATGTAGGCACTGCTGGCAGCTTGTTGTCAGAGCGTATTAATGATGGCTTGCGTGATCAGATTGGTGCACGCACACTGATCGAAGTGGTTGCCGGGGAGCGCGACGAGCTAATGCTAGCGCTTACAGATGATCTGAATACGACCACTGCATCAGATATCGGAATCGAAGTTATTGATGTGCGAGTGAAGCGGATTGATTTGCCCGATGATGTTAGATCATCTGTTTACGATCGTATGATCACAGAACGAAACCGCGAAGCACAGGAACTGAGGTCCCGAGGAGAAGAGCTGGCTATCGGAATACGCGCCGATGCTGATCGTCAGGCCGTGATCTTTGAAGCAGAAGCTTATCGCGATGCTGAAAGCATTCGCGGTGAAGGCGATGCAGAAGCAACAGCGATTTATGCTGATGCCTACAGCAAAGACACTGAGTTTTATGCCTTTATGCGTAGTTTGAATTCCTATAAGGAAACTTTCAGCTCGAAAGGAGATGTATTGTTGCTGGATCCGGAAAGCGACTACTTTAAGTACCTTAAAGATGGCGTGCCGGTACAGTAACTTAAAATGAAAAGACTGGCCTTCACAGTAACCACTTCAAAGGCCGGATATAATCTAAGGAACCTCTGATTAATTACCTACGTTATTATTGCTGCGTTAAAAATCAGCTCAAAATGCGCATTTATGACCTATAAACTGCGCTTTTTCGCTGATTTTTGCCTTGCACTAACTGCCTTGTAAACATTAATCAGAGGCTCCCTAACTATATTACTCATTCAAGAACCTGAATCGCCTGTGACGATTCAGGTTTATTTCTTTCGGATTAACAAGCGGCAGGAAAGCGCCGAGAAATAGATCCCGAAGAATAACCCTGGAAATGAAAGCACATGTGGCATGAATTAGCTGTAGCATTTTGCCTGATGCTGGTGATCGAAGGCATTTTGCCATTTATTAATCCTGGACATTGGCGCAATATGCTGATGATGCTGGACCAGATAGACGATTCAACAATGCGACTAATTGGTTTGGCGAGCATGATCACAGGAACAATCCTTCTGCTGATTATCAATTGAAGACAGAGAAAAGCGGAATACCCATGACTTCTGCAAAACGCTGGCTATTGCCTGATGGTGTTGAAGAAATACTGCCTGCTGAGGCGCAAAAATTAGAATCTCTCCGTCGAGAACTCCTGGACTTATATAAGTCTTGGGGTTACGAGCTGGTCATAACGCCATTAATTGAGTTTCTTGATGCTTTACTGGTGGGCACCTCCCAGGATCTGGATATCCACACGTTTAAAATCACTGATCAGCTAAGCGGTCGCATGATGGGGGTTAGAGCAGATATTACACCGCAGGCGGCACGTATCGATGCTCACTGCTTGAATAGAGAAACACCTGTGCGTCTCTGTTATGCAGACAATGTTTTGCATACGAAACCGCGCGGGCTGATGACGTCGCGAGTACCAATCCGAATTGGTGCTGAGTTGTATGGTTATGCTGGCGTCAATTGCGATGTCGAACTGATTAGTCTTATGCAGGACACAATGCGAGTGGTCGGTATTGAAGCGTGTCAGATTGTTTTGGGCCATGTTGGGATTTTTAGATCCTTACTTGGAGAAGCTGGTCTGAACGAGGCAACTGAACAAAAACTATTTGCAGCGGTTCAGCGCAAAGCCTATGACGAGATTGATGCCATTGTGGGAGCATCAGTGCCAGATAAACAATTACGAAAATCACTGTGTGATTTGACTCGGCTGAGTGGTAATGAAGAGGTGTTGGAAGAAGCGAAAATTGTTTTCGCGAATGCTTCTGATGCCGTGAACTCAGAACTGGCAGAGCTGATAGCAATCGCTGACGGGGTGAAGAGTCGCAATCCAGATACCAGGCTCGGGTTCGATCTGTGTGAATTGCGTGGCTATGCCTATCATACGGGCATTGTTTTCGCTGCCTACACACCGGGCTATGGCAGAGCAGTAGCCAAGGGTGGACGCTATGACGACATTGGCGAAGTCTTTGGTCGTGCGCGTCCAGCATCAGGCTTTGATAGTGATTTAAAAACATTGGCGCGACTTTCTAACAGGGAATTTCCTGTTATCGCAGCGATACTCGCTCCGATGGGCGGCGATTCCAGTCTGCCAGGTAAAATTGCAGAACTTAGAGCGTTGGGTAAAAAAGTAATTCAGCAGCTATCGGAAGAAGAGATGGGTGCCGAGCAAATGGCTGAAATGAATTGTGATGCCCGCTTGGTGTTGAAAGATGGCGATTGGACAATAGAGGCAATTAGCCAGGGAGCCTCTGATTAATGTTTGCGAGGCAGTTAGTGCAAGGCAAAAATCAGCGAAAAAGCGCAGTTTATAGGGCATAAATGCGCATTTTGAGCTGATTTTTAACGCAGCAATAACAACGTAGGTAATTAATCAGAGGTTCCTTAGCTGAGTCTGGCGGTCGTCTCAGAAACAGGTAAAGAACAAAGGACTACGGGAAGTTAAATCAGCATGGCTAAATCTGTTGTGATATTGGGCACACAATGGGGTGACGAAGGTAAAGGAAAAATCGTCGATCTGCTCACTGACCAAGCAGATACTGTGGCACGTTTTCAAGGTGGGCACAATGCTGGCCATACGCTCGTAATTGGCGGAGAGAAGACAGTTCTGCATCTCATCCCATCAGGAGTGCTCAGGGAAAACGTACGCTGTATTATTGGTAACGGCGTGGTGCTCAGTCTCGAAGCCTTGCTCAAGGAGGTTGGTGAACTGGAAAAGCAAGGAGTTCCCGTAAGAGAACGTTTGAGCATAAGCGGTATATGCCCTTTAATTTTGCCTTCCCACATCCGGATCGATCAGGCTCGGGAATCACAACAGGGCAGTAAGAAACTCGGAACTACCGGGCGCGGGATTGGACCAGCATATGAGGACAAGGTTGCCCGTCGCGGCATTCGATTGGCAGAAACCCTGAATGAAGACAGATTCAAGGGTAAGTTAGAGGAGTTGCTGGCGTATCACAATTTCTGGTTAGAAAAGTACTTTTCGGCGGAAACAGTGGATTTCAATGAGACATTTGAAAGCTGCATGGCTTTGTCACAGGAAGTCCAGCCTATGATCACCGATACCGTTGATATGCTGCACCAGCATAGAAAAGCCGGTGACAATATATTGTTTGAGGGCGCACAAGGGTCATTGCTCGATATTGATCATGGTACTTATCCGTTTGTTACATCATCGAATACCACAGCGGGTGGAACCGCTACAGGCAGTGGCTATGGGCCCTTATATCTGGATTATGTTCTGGGAATCACGAAGACCTACACCACGCGGGTAGGATCAGGACCTTTTCCCACTGAACTCTTCGACGATGTGGGGAAACATCTGGCGACGGTTGGCGATGAAAGGGGTGCAACTACGGGCAGAGACCGTCGTTGTGGCTGGTTTGATGCAGCTGCCGTGAAGTTGGCTATGCGCATAAATAGCGTTTCTGGAATTTGCCTGACTAAGCTCGATGTTCTGGATGGACTGGAATCAGTTAAAGTGTGTACCGGTTATAAGGGTGCAAACACGACCTCCGGCAG
This sequence comes from uncultured Pseudohongiella sp., assembly GCA_965198435.1. GTDB lineage: Bacteria > Pseudomonadota > Gammaproteobacteria > Pseudomonadales > Pseudohongiellaceae > UBA9145. Next base: position 3,372,683 of record OZ240664.1, read on the forward strand.
CTTGATGGATTGCCAGAACTTTCAGGATCTGGAGCCAATCTATGAAGAGCTTCCTGGCTGGAGCGAATCCACCATAGGAGCCAGGAATCTGGACGAGTTGCCAGGAAATGCCCGCGCTTATATTCGCTTCATCGAAGATGCTATCGAGGTTCCTGTAGACATCATATCTACCGGACCTGATCGAGAAGAAACTATCGTTCTACGTCACCCTTTTGCCGATTAGAAAGCGCCAGGACGCACACTAATATAGACCCATACTGCTATAGAGAGAACACCCATTTAAGGAACCTCTGATTAATGTTTGCGAGGCAGTTAGTGCAAGGCAAAAATCAGCGAAAAAGCGCAGCTTATAGGCATAAATGCGCATTTTGAACTGATTTTTAACGCAGCAATAACAACGCAGGTAATTAATCAGAGGTTCCTTAATTTGTACTGGATGTTCTTTGCCTTTTTACTACTTGCCTGCTTGTGTTACTGACACGAAATACATTTTCTCTGATTCCTTCCAGAGTCAGTTAAACCAACTAAAATTCCTTGGCCCTACAACTTCTCTTTTTACCAAAGTTATCCAGTAACACGCGCACATTCTCAGGAAGTCTCTCTCGAAGGGACACCCTGTTATTATTCCATCCCTCGATGTGTGAGGAGGGCTTATCTATGTGGAGATGATTTTGTGACGGGTTGAAACTTTGATTATCGTAAGCGATGGCTGGTGCAACGCATCAAAGAGTGGCAGGTCATTTCTCTATCGATGTGTGTGCTTATGCAATGATGATGAGTAATCACATCTTGCATTGCGTGGATCAGGACAAAGCAAGAACATGGATTGACGCAGGAGCTATTAAGCACCGATCCAATTTGTTTCCTGGCTACAAAACGCTTGTAGAGGTTTTAACTTTAAAAAAGGGTCTTGGGAAGCATGTTAGCTAGATTGGGTTAAATCTTAGGGGGCTTCTGATTAATGTTTGCGAGCCAGTTAGTGCAAGGCAAAAATCAGCGAAAAAGCGCAGTTTATAGGTAGGTCATAAATGCGCATTTTGAGCTGATTTTTAACGCAGCAATAACAACGTAGGTAATTAATCAGAGGTTCCTTAGGAGTAGATTAGCAGTGAATCTGCTTCCTAAGACCCAAAAGAAAATAATTGCTATAAAAGAATGGCTTTAATCGACGTAAGCGCCTAACCGAGCATAGCTTGGACGTTCCAGGGGGAGCGCCTCGATGTCTTTTAGGGTCTGGGCCTTAAGCAGCTCGGTTAATAGATGGGTTAAAAATAATCCTTGCCCTTGTATCGATTCCCTTGGTTGACGTCAATTTCCGTGCATTTTTAAAAAATGCCCCAGGCAATGGCCCTGATTAAACGCCAGATGTTTCGGCCCCCTGTGCGGGCCTTAAACCGGTCAGGCCGGAGGGGCGAGGGGCTGGGCTTTTTATTTGCAGGCCGCCGCATTCACCCGCAGATACTCATCAATAAATATGTCAGTAAGTTGGGAAACGACTGATATAACGTAACTGGCGTCATTACCATGTGTTCCGGTCGATCCTCTTTGCCAGGTTGCAGCACTGCCGAGTTGACCACTGACAGGCTCTGAAACCAGTTTTTGCAGTCTAGCATCAATATGGAACGCGAAACCCACAGTATTAACCTGGATATACATAGAGGGTATCCAACTGCCGTCGTCATAGAACCAGTTTTCTGTATAAATCCGCGCCCCGCGTAATCGGCTTCTGACTGTGGTTTCAATACCTTCTTGCCTCAGATTAAACTCCGCAGCCTCGGTTTTAAGGTCTTCAACAACAAGCCGGATTTCTGCACAGTTGTTCCATAATTGGAATTTGTCAAGGTCGTTCACCTCCTGCGCCTGCACAAGGGATACAGGTGCCAAAAATAATGCCAGAATAAGTGATTGAATGCTGCGCATCTGCCGCTCCTGCCCTTCTTGTGCTGTCCGAAAACGGAAGTCTAACAGATACAGATTAAGGAACCTCTGATTAATTACCTACATTGTTATTGCTGCGTTAAAAATCAGCTCAAAATGCGCATTTACGACCTATAAACTGCACTTTTTCGCTGATTTTTGCCTTGCACTGACTGCCTCGCAAACATTAGTCAGAAGCTCCTTAATTTTTGGTTAATCATGAAGGCGCTGTTCCCACATGAACAAGAGGATGTGGCACAGAGCAACGGGCAATCAGCCCGCGCCTATTGCCCCCGACAGATAATCAGGTTTTTGGCAGTGTCACGCCGGTCCGGCCCTGATATTTGCCGCCTCGGTCTGCATAGGAAGTTTCACATACTTCGTCCGATTCAAAGAACAGCATCTGGGCGACACCTTCATTGGCGTAAATCTTCGCCGACAAGGTGGTGGTGTCGGAGAATTCCAGGGTCACCTGCCCTTGCCATTCGGGCTCAAGCGGCGTGACGATGATGCCGCAGCGGGCATAGGTGGATTTGCCCAGGCAAATCGTCAGCACGGAACGTGGAATACAAAAGTATTCGACCGTCCGCGCCAGCGCGAATGAATTCGGCGGAATAATGCAGCAGTCGCCTTTGAAGTCGACAAAGCTGTTTTGATCAAAATGCTTGGGGTCAATGGTCGCCGAGCTGACATTGGTGAAGATCTTAAACTCATCGGAGCAGCGAACATCATAGCCATAGCTTGAGGTGCCATAGGAAACGATTTTTCTCCATTGACTGCACGGCACTGGCCGGGCTCGAAAGGTTCGATCATGCCCATCTCGTCCAACGTGCGACGAATCCATGTATCCGGCTTAATGCCCATTCTTTAAGGGGCTGTCCTGGATAACTAGCCCATTTTTTGTTTAACCCATTGATTTAATGGCATTATGGCATTCATTAAACCTTGGATTGCTGTTGTTAAATCGCCACTCACACGCCTTCAAAGACAAGTGAAAATGCGCGCTCACAATCCCGTTAAGTTTGCGCAAAGGCCGCTTGGCTCCAGAAATATTCGATTCCATTCATGTGGTTATGCGTCTCTACAAAGCCTTCACCAGGGTTCATTCGTTCGTGCTTAAATGCCGACACATCCAAGGCGTTATCGCCCTTAAAACCATCGCTGTATACAAAGGCTAACCGGCTTCACTTTCTCCCGAATAATTGGCAGCAGAGTCGCCACTTTCGCATCCGGTATCATCACTGCGTAAACCTTGCCACCACGCTTTAAAGGGCCAAACACGGCACTTTGCCCGCCGCACCTCACCCCGCTTACCTTGCCTCTGTCCACCGAAATAACGCTCATCAACTTCGACTTCACCTTCAAAGAAACCCGCTTCGTCACTGTGCTCATAAATCAGCCATCTAAGCCAAAGAAAATAATCGCCCGCAGTCGTCTTATTCACCCCAACTAAAGAGGCCGCTGTACGTGCTATCGAACCGGCTACGAACAGTTCGATTAATCGTTTTTTGTTTGCGCCAAGCTAGACGGCTTTTCCTCATCAAATAATCTTAGATAAATTCACTTATCTAGGCCTGTTCACACTACTTGAGTGATCTCTGTTGTGACTAAAAAAGCGCCAATTGAGGCGCAAGAAGCGTAGTTTGGTTATTCCAAATGAGCGACGAGCAACGACAAGTGGCACTTTTTTAGCCGTAAACCCGAAGGGCTAGGGTCATTTTTGCGTCCAGCTTCGTTATCAATCGTTTATATATAGTTATATACGGCACTCTTTCTGCCTTGCTGAGCGCAAAAATACCCTCTAGCAGAGGTCACTCAAGTAGTGTGAACAGGCCCTAGGACAGCCCCTAAATATTAAATGAACATCCTTTGTTTAAATAGCGCACACGAAAGCAAATCGTCTCTAAGTATCAGAAATCTAAATGCTTGTTTCACGGGCAGAGCAATCGACTGAATGGATTTTCGTGCGCATTTCCAGAACAAAAAATGAACAAGTGGCACTCCCTCGTCGATCTGAGTCCGAAAAGTATAACCTTCTGCCCATCTTAGACGCAGCAGAGGCTTTCACTCCATCGCCCTGGTTTCACGGGTGGAGTACAGGGCATGGTTGAAGGTTTTGTCTTCATGCACCTGAATACTACATATTGTTTGACATTGAATAGGCAACACTATATGTTGCAGAGTATGCAGTGACACAGTTTTTACAATAAAAATAAAAAGTTACGCGCAAAGTGTTTACGCAACTTTTCCAGGCAAAAAACAAGAAATAGTTGCAGCAACCAAACCGAGCCTCTTGCACACTCGGTATGAAAAAATCACATTGCCTGGGTTGCTGATCATTTGAGAGACGTCGGAGTTGAGTACGGATGGCAAAACCTGCTGAAGTAATCGTAGAAAACCAAAATAAGGAATCACTGCCTGATGAAGGTGTGGATGGCGATAAGTTGTTTCTTCGTCAACTAAAAGAAGAAGAAATCAGAGCTAAGCTGGATGCTTTTGCATGCGAACTGGCAGCAGCAAAAGTGCGAAGAGATCGCGAATAAGCGCTCCGTATCAATTTAAGCTCAAGGTTTTGTCAGCAATGGGCAGAGTCGATATCCCTCCCTTCTAGTCATTTCTAACCCCCCGTCGTTTTGACTTAAGGGGCCTCTGATTAATGTTTGCGAGGCAGTTAGTGCAAGGCAAAAATCAGCGAAAAAGCGCAGTTTATAGGTCATAAATGCGCATGTTGAGCTGATTTTTAACGCAGCAATAACAACGTAGGTGATTAATCAGAGGTTCCTTAAGCTCAAGGCTTTGTCAGCAAAGGGACAGAGTCGATATCCCTCCCTTCTAGTCATTTCTAAACCCCCCGTCGTTTTGACTTAATCAGAGGCTCCTTAAGGTGAATTTACTTTTGTAAGTGGCTAAAATACCTGCTCTTGGTTGAGTGATGAATTTCAGTGAAATCCAACATTGTTCTAATCGGTTTGAGTGCCAGTTGGCTTCTAAGTGCATGTGTCGGCAGTCAAGACTACACGCCTTTGCTGAGTGCGGAACCGGAGATTGGTGCAGCCACATCTCGTGTGCCTAGAACTCTCCGCCTTTACTATGATGCTTTGCCCGATGTAAGCCAAAGCAGTCTGCGATTAGTAGGCCCCGAAGGCGAATATGCTTTGAGGGGACTGCATACTATGGCTGCTGATGATTTAATGATCGAAATAATGGATTCTGTAACTGCTGGAACGTACACAGTTGAATGGACCACCGTGGTGGGTGATGATCCCAGCACATATTCTGGCTCTTTTGAATTTACTGTAGTTGAGCAATAGTCAATCGCAGTAAATTTTACTTATCCAGTGGGCCTTGAGACAGATCAAGTCAGCTACTATGAGCCTCTATATACTTAAGGAGCCTCTGATTAATCACCTACGTTGTTATTGCTGCGTTAAAAATCAGCTCAACATGCGCATTTATGACCTATAAACTGCGCTTTTTCGCTGATTTTTGCCTTGCACTAACTGCCTCGCAAACATTAATCAGAGGCTCCTTAATAATTATCATTCACTGAATCGAGCAAGCACAGGTCAGTGTTTCCCAATTTAGCGAACCAAAGATCGAATGTTTGAGAATGTATTTTCTGATTCCAGGAAATATCTTGCGAAGTGGATTGTAGGTAAGCAGGTTCCCGGTTTTATTCATATTTATCAAGTCGCTCTATCAGCGGACTTCAGCTTTTCAGGAGCTGGCCAAAACAGAGCCAGGCCCTGTAGTGACGTTTTTCAGATACCCTATTTGGTTGTTTGTTGATTTCTCCGACTTTTGCAGTAGCGGGCGCAGCCAATCTGGCTGGCGAAGGTGCTGACAAACCCTTGATACTCGATCTGCAATCACTATTTCTGGTGAGGGTTGGCTATTTTTTTGTTCTGGTATTTGGCTTGTTCTCTACTGCATTGGTTTCTGTCTGGATGGCATCTACCTATAGAACGAACACCAGTATCGGGAAACATGTTGCGCTCATTACTCATAGCAGGAGAGCCGTTCACCATGGTCAGCATTGTCCATTTATTCTCAGATGTAATGGTAAATGTGCCTGTGCCTATCCCAATTATGACCTGGAGCATATATCTGCTTTATAAGGGCATTCCAATTGTTCTCGACGCGCCACCAGAGGACAGGCATGTTAATGGCTTCTTCTCTTGTAGCCTGGTTACTGGTGGCTGTGGTGAGCTTATTAGGCATCAATGGCTATGTGAACAATCCCCGGTGGGCCATTGTCAGAGGTTTAGTTCTCGTCAATTTATGATACGAATTTTTCAAAATTTATGAATCAAGATTGTCAATCAATTTATCAGGACAATGTTGTTATCAGACTGATTCGATGCTCGGTACTTTGGGCTGTTGCCGCAATGTTTGTTGGCGTCTACATTCCCGCAGAACTCGTAAGACCTGGCATAGATTTCGGTCAGTGCTGGTTATCCGTTGGCTGATTATGTCCATTGCATATTGCATACCGATGGCATCATTTTTGGCTTTGGCGTCTCTGCCTTAATGGCAGCAGCTTGCTACAGCGTGCAGCGAACCTCACATGCAAGTTTGCTTGCTCCATGACTTACATGGTTTTGTTGCTATGCCTGGCAACTAATCGTACTCACCGGCTAATTATTGCTACTGGCTGGCTATGCTCTGACTATACTTCTGTCTAAGCAAATTTCTTGCTGAGTGCGTTGAAGGGCCGATGTTTGAAAAATTCTGTAAGCAGATTCAGCAGGAGATGCTTTTAAGCTTCCGAGTTGTCAACGCGTTGCGTTTAGTGCTCTTAAGTTAAGGGAGCTGGTGCCAGGAGAGGACATCCATAAAACTTGTAACCATTTGTATTTATTGTGTTTTAGCAAAAATCTAAAAATGATAATGTTACTTAAAATGTTCCGCAAAAGATGCTAATGTCTGCCAGTTCAAGTTTGCTCTCTTCTTTATCCGGCTATTTAACCTCTGGGAGTATGTTTCAGGTTGTCTAAGGACAGTTGGTTACTGTAGCTACCATTTTTATCTATTTTGATAACTTTGAGTGCCTAAACAGGCAATTAGACGGAAATCCAGTAGTCAATTAGCCGGTATCTACATCTGCGAGAATAGTGTAATTTTCTATACACAAAACCAAAATATGTAGAGAAAACTAAAAATAATATACATATCAGCAGCCAATCTTCTCAATGGTTACATTTATTGAGAGCATATCGCCCAATATGTTTATATTCTGAAAAACTATCGACATAAGCTGACAATATGTCGAAAAAATTAGAATTTATAAATATATGAGCTGGCACCCCGAAAAGCCGTATAACGACCTTCTTTTATTGCCGCCAGGCATTGAGCTGGAAACCAAGGCAGTATTAAAGCAGTGTATTTCCGCACGGGTAGCCCTTGCTGAGCTTAAGCAAGCGGCTGAGCTTATTCCCAATCAAGCGATGTTGATTAACACCCTGCCCATATTGGAAGCCAAAGACAGCTCGGAAATCGAAAATATCGTCACTACCACCGATAAACTCTTTCAGTACGCGGATAGTGATGAGGCACATGCCGACCCGGCCACTAAAGAAGTGCTTCGTTATCGCAGAGCCTTGTACGGGGGTTGGCAGGCGTTAGCTCACCGTCCTGTTAACACCCATATGGCCGAGTTTATCTGTAGTCAAATCAAAGGGGTTGAAATGACGGTGCGCAAAGTGCCCGGTACGGCACTGGCCAACGACAGAACCGGCGAAATCATCAGCACCCCGCCAGCAGGTGAAAAGGTCTTGCGAGACCTGTTAAGCAATTGGCAAAGCTTTCTTCATGAGCAGCCGCAGTTAGACCCGTTGGTCCGCATGGCAGTTATGCACTGCCAGTTTGAGGCCATCCACCCATTTACCGACGGCAACGGTCGCACCGGCAGAATTCTGAATATCCTGTACTTGGTGCAAGAGGAGTTGCTTACTCTGCCCATTCTATATTTAAGCCGCTATATCATTGCCAGCAAAGGCGAGTATTACAGCGGCCTTCTGGCTGTGACTAAAGAGCAAGCTTGGGAGTCGTGGTTGTTGTACATGCTTGAAGCCGTTGAAAGTACGGCACGGTGGACAACACAGAAAATTCTCGGCATTCGTGAGTTGGCTGATCACACGGCCGGTTATGTACGAGAACAGCTACCAAAGATTTATAGTCGAGCGCTCATTGATGTTCTTTTCGAGCAGCCCTATTGCCGCATAAGCAATCTAGTAGATACCAACATAGCCAAGCGGCAGACAGCTTCAGAGTACCTTAAAAAGTTAGCCAGTATTGGGGTTTTAGTGGCACAACAAGCGGGTAGAGAAAGGCTGTTTATTCAGCCCAAACTGATTCAGCTTATTACGCAAGACAGCAATCAATTCAAACATTACAAATAAGGATGCTGCACACTATGGCAATCCCCGATTTTCAGTCAACCATGCAGCCACTGCTTAAGGCTGTTGAAGATGGTGAGATACACGCCTTCAGGCAAGTCATGGAGCAAGTCATCAATCATTTTGGGATGACCGATGAAGAGCGACAGCAAAAGATAGCCTCAGGTAATCAAACGGTGATTAACAACCGGATCAGTTGGGCGAGGACCTATCTTGCGAAAGCAGGACTACTGGAAATTCCAGGCAGAGGGCTCACTAAAATCACCCAGCGAGGGTTGGATGCCTTGGCTCAGGCTGAGCAGCCAGTCCGGGTTAAGTACCTCAAGCAATTTCCTGAGTTTAGGGAATTTCACACGGCCAAACCTGAGAAATCCGAATCGGCCCCTGAGCAAAACGAAATAGAAAACCAGTCCACCCCGCAGGAACGTCTTGACGACGCTCATGCAGAACTAAATCTGGCTTTGATCGATGAGCTGCTATCAACCATTAAAGCATGTTCGCCAGAATTCTTTGAGCAGCTAGTGGTCGATCTAATGTTGGCGATGGGGTATGGCGGTTCGCGCAAAGAAGCCGGGCAAGCGACGCAACATACTGCGGACGGTGGTATCGACGGCGTTATCAAAGAAGACCCCCTTGGCCTGGATATGATTTACCTCCAGGCTAAACGCTATAGTGAGGGAACAATTGGCCGCCCGGAAATACAGAAATTTGCTGGCGCTCTGGATATGCAGCGCGCAAAAAAAGGTGTGCTTATCACAACTTCAAAGTTTAGTGCGGACGCCTGTGAGTTCGTTGGCATGATTGAAAAGCGCATAATTCTGATTGATGGCGCAGAACTGGCATCCTTGATGATTGAACATAGCTTGGGTGTTAGCACCAGGCAGAGCTACGAAGTAAAACAAATAGATACCGATTACTTTAATGAAGACTAAAAATATGGCAAAAAAGAAACAAGCCAAAGAAGAGCCGTTAGAAAAGCAACTCTGGAAAGCTGCTGACAAGCTGCGTAAAAACATCGACGCTGCGGAATACAAACACGTAGTACTGGGGCTGATTTTCCTGAAATATATTTCTGATGCTTTTGAGGCGCTCTTTCAGAAGTTTCAGGCTGGAGAAGGTGACTATGAAGGAGCTGACCCGGAAGATAAAGACGAATACAAAGCCGAGAACGGGTTTTTCGTTCCACAGAAAGCCCGCTGGTCTCATCTGGTTTCCCTGGCCCCGCAGCCGGATATTGGTATCCATGTCGATGCCGCCATGGATGCTATCGAAAAAGAAAATAATTCCCTCAAGGGCGTTTTACCCAAGGTCTATGCTCGGCAAAACCTTGACCCCACCGCGCTGGGCGGGCTGATTAATCTGGTCAGCAATATTGCCCTGGGCGATGCCAGGGCCCGCAGTGCTGATGTGCTCGGCCATGTGTTTGAATACTTCCTCGGCGAGTTTGCATTGGCAGAAGGCAAGCAGGGTGGCCAGTTCTACACGCCCCGCAGTATTGTGGAATTGCTGGTCAATATGCTGGAACCCTACAAGGGCAGAGTCTTTGACCCTTGCTGCGGCAGCGGTGGTATGTTCGTGCAGTCGGAGCGCTTTGTAGAAGAGCATCAGGGTCGCATTAATGACATTTCCATCTACGGGCAGGAGAGCAACCAGACCACCTGGCGGCTGGCAAAAATGAACCTGGCCATTCGGGGCATCGACAGCTCGCAGGTTAAATGGAACAACGAAGGCTCCTTTCTCAACGATACCCATAAAGACCTGAAAGCCGACCATATTATTGCCAACCCGCCTTTTAACGACAGCGACTGGAGTGGCGAGCAGCTTCGTGGTGATGCCCGCTGGCAATACGGCACACCACCGCCGGGCAACGCCAACTTTGCTTGGTTGCAACATTTTATCTACCACCTTTCACCTGGCGGCAGGGCTGGCATTGTACTGGCCAAGGGCGCGCTGACCTCCAAAACCTCCGGCGAAGGGGATATTCGAAAAAGCCTGGTGGCCGATGGCAATTTGATTGACTGCATCGTTAACCTGCCCGCCAAACTGTTCCTCAATACCCAGATACCGGCGGCACTCTGGTTTATGAATCGTTCCAGAAACACCTTATCTGGAGGGACGGACCATCCGCGCAAAGATGAAATCCTGTTTATAGACGCGCGTAATATGGGGCACCTCATCAACCGCCGTACCCGTGAACTCTCTCACGATGATATTCAGCAGATTGCAGGTATTTATCACAACTGGCGAACAGGCGAAGACAGTTACGAAGACATTAAGGGCTTCTGCGCTTCTACATCCATAGAGCGGGTGGCAGAGCTTGATTACGTGCTGACTCCGGGCCGCTACGTTGGTCTCGCAGAAGAGGAAGACGACTTTAATTTTCCAGAAAGATTGACTGCGTTAAAAGCCGAGTTTGAAGCACAACTTAAAGAAGAAGCCGAACTCAATCAAAGCATTCTGGAAAACCTGAAAAAGGTGAAGCTATGAACAACGAACCACGCTGGCAGCAGCGCTTTGAGCATTTTCAAAAGGCCTACAGCAATTTTTCAGAAGTGGCCATTGGAGGGGTAGAGGATTTATCAGACCTGGAAAAAGAAGGCTTTGTGCAACGCTTTGAGTACACCTTCGAGCTGGCCTGGAAAACCCTCAAAGACTACTTGAACGAAAATGGCTTCGATATCAACAGCCCAAAAGAAACCATTCGCCAAGCCTTTCAAAACGAGACGATTGTAGCGGGCGAAGTCTGGATGGAAGCCTTAAAAAAACGCAACCTGACCAGCCATACCTACCATGCCGAGGTGCTAAACAATACCGTGAATTTTCTGGTGGAAGCGTTTTACCCGGTGCTGGAAAAAATGCACAACACACTACAGGCCGAAGTTAATTCATGAAATACGGTTTAAGCGAAAAGCAGCTAAACGAACTGCTGGCCATTGTTACCTCCCAGCCGGAGGTTGAGCAGCTTGTGCTGTTCGGCTCAAGAGCACTGGGTACCTATAAAGAAGCCTCTGATATAGACCTGGCGATTAAGGGCAGCAAAGTAACCGATAAAACGATCAGTCGATTAAAGGATGCGTTTGAGGATAGCGACCTGCCGTTTTTTGTCGATGTGGTGGATTATCAAGCAATCGATAAACCGAAGTTTAAGGCGCATATTGATGGGAAGGGGGTTGGGTTAGTTAACAAATGTGCGAGAGGGTGGCGGGAATGTAAGTTGGGGGAGGCTATCACTCTTCAAAGAGGCCATGATTTACCAAAATCAAAAATGATGAAAGGTCAAATACCTGTAGCGGGATCAAACGGTATTATTGGCTAGCATAATAAATCGACTACAAGTGCAATCGGGGTTACGATTGGTCGAAGCGGGAACCTTGGCAACGCATATTTATACAAGCAGGACTTTTGGGCTCACAATACAACTCTTTATGTAAAAGACTTCAAGGGGAACGATGAAGTATTTATTTACTATTTTCTGAAATCATTTGACTTTCAAGGCTTCAATGTTGGTAGTGCAGTTCCCACGCTCAACCGCAATCATGTTCATCCAATACCAATAAAACTTCCACAAGTTCAAGAACAAAAAGCCATAGCCTTAGTTCTCTCCAGCCTGGATGACAAAATCGATCTGCTCCACCGCCAAAACAAAACCCTCCAAGCCATGGCCGAAACCCTATTCCGCCAGTGGTTTGTGGAAGAAGCAGGAGAAGATTGGGAAGAGGTGGCGGTTGGTTCAGTTGCAGATGTTAACCTTTCAAGCGTAGGGAAAGAGTATGGATGCTCACAAATAAAGTATCTTGATACTGGTTCACTTACGGAAGGAAAAATAGATCAATATGCAACGCATGCTTTAGGAAATGCTCCCAGCAGGGCGAAGAGGTTGGTTTGCCATAACGATATTTTGATATCTACAGTTCGTCCAAATCAGAGACATTATGGGATTATAAAAAATCCACCGAATAACCTTGTAGTATCTACCGGTTTTTGTGTCCTATCCTGCCATAGTGTTGATCCGCATTTCTTGTACTTGTTTTTGACTAGTAAAGATATGACGGAATATTTACATTCTGTTGCTGAGGGCTCTACCTCCACATATCCATCGCTTAAGCCTTCAGATATAGCCAGCCTAACTTTTATGAGGCCGCCGGAGGAGTTGCTTAATGAGTTTGCAGCCCTTGCGACGAACTTTTGGAATAAGATCGAAAAGAATCATGGGCAGGCTCTCATACTTGAAAACCTTAGGGATGAGTTGCTGCCAAAACTGATCAGTGGCGAGGTGAGGGTGGCGCAGAATGGCTGAAAGGTATCGAAGGGTATTTTCTGTAAAAAATGAACTGATGAAAAAGTCACAAGAATCAGCATTGGCTGCGATCCAGGTTTTTAATAATCCGCTTGTTACTTTCAAGTCGGAGTCTTTTATCGTGTTAATGAATATTGCCTGGACTTATCTTTTACATGCGTATTACCGAGAAAAGGGCATCGACTATCGATATTTCAAAAAAGTTGGTAAACGGAAAAAATACGAGACTACCAAGCACAATGCTCATAAGCATTGGGAGTTGGAGAGATGCTTAATCGATAAAGCGTGCCCGTTAGATAAGCCAGTTATAGATAACTTGATGTTCCTTATTGAAATTAGACACGAAATAGAGCATCAAATGACAAGCCGTATTGATGATTTTATAAGTGCGAAATTTCAAGCTTGTTGCATAAATTACAATGAAACAATAAAAAACCTATTTGGTAAAAGCAAGGGGCTGGATAAAACTATACCTCTTGCTTTGCAGTTGTTCAGTTTTGGGGAAAGTCAGGTTTCTCAATTAAAAAATAATCCAAATCTCCCTAAGAATGTTGTTGAATTTATTTCTGATTTTGAGAGTGGAATTCAGACGAAGGATGATCCGCGTTACAGCTATAGAGTTATTTATGTAAGAGACAGCGTCAATCATGAAGGGCAAGCTGATATTGCCTATAGGTTTTTGGATGACAAATCACCAGATGGGAAAGAGATTCATAATGTACTCGTTAAGAAAGTTGCGAAAAAGAAGCTATCGGAAACTGAAGTAATCAACCTTATAAAGAAAAATGGGTATAAGAAATTTAATAAAACTGCACATCAAAATTTTTGGAAAGAGCGTTGGCCCAACGCAAACATAAGGAATTCTGACATCAATGCTAAAGATTATGGTGAGTTCATCATGAGCAATATCTGGATGTGGTACGAAGATTCGTGGATTCCTGAAGTCATGCAGTATTGTGAAAATAATCGCGATAGGTTCATGTGAGGATTGGTGCATGAATAAGCTCACCGAACTCGACATCGAAGACTTCGCTATCAAATTATTTGAGCGACAGGGCTATCAGTATATCCATGCACCGGACATTGCCCCTGATTCAGATAATCCAGAACGCAACGGATATGACGATGTATTGTTAATGGCGCGACTGCGCAATGCCGTTTGCCGAATTAACCCTGGTTTGTCGGAAGCAATTCTTGAGGAAGCGTTAAAACAGGTTTCCCGCATTCAGTCGCCGGAGTTGCTTTCCAACAACGAAACATTCCATCGCTTACTGACTGAAGGAATAACGGTTAGCCATCAGCAGGATGGGAGCGAGCGAGGCGAGCGTGTCTGGCTGGTTGATTTTGATCGGCCGGAAAACAATGAGTTTGTAGTAGCCAATCAATTCACTGTTATTGAAAATCACGTCAACAAAAGGCCCGATCTGGTGCTTTTTGTCAATGGCTTGCCGCTGGTCGTGATAGAGCTGAAAAATGCCACGGATGAAAACGCTACGGTTAAATCGGCCTTTCAACAATTGCAGACCTATAAAGCAACCATTCCCGGCCTCTTTACCTATAACGGGCTGTTGGTGATTTCTGATGGACTGGAAGCCCGAGCAGGATCACTGTCAGCCGGGTATTCGCGCTTTATGGCCTGGAAAACGGCGGATGGCAAAAGTGAAGCGTCCAATCTGGTGAGCCAGTTGGAAACGCTGATTAACGGCATGTTGAACAAGGCGACTTTGCTGGATTTAATCCGCCACTTTGTGGTGTTTGAAAAAACTAAAAAGGAAGACTCTGAGACTGGTCAAATCAGCATCAGCACCGTTAAAAAAATTGCGGCCTATCATCAGTATTACGCCGTAAACGCTGCCGTAGCCTCTACCCTGGGAGCGGCAGACTTGCAAGCAGGGTATAAAGTTGCCGAATCACCGGCAAGTTACGGTTTGCCAGATGTGGTTGATCAACCCAAGGGTGACCAGAAAGCAGGGGTGGTCTGGCATACGCAGGGTTCCGGCAAATCCCTCTCTATGGTGTTTTATACCGGCAAGGTTGTATTGGCGCTGAATAACCCCACCATCTTGGTGATCACTGATCGGAACGATTTGGATGATCAGCTTTTCGATACCTTCGCTGCTTGTCAACAGTTGTTGCGGCAAGAGCCGCAGCAAGCGCAAAGCCGGGAGCAATTAAAGTCTCTATTGCACGTGGCTTCAGGCGGGGTGGTGTTCAGTACCATTCAGAAATTCCAGCCTGAGCAAGGCAATATCTACCAATGCTTGTCTGACCGCCGCAATATTGTGGTGCTGGCCGATGAGGCGCACCGAAGCCAATATGGCTTTAGCGCCAAAACCCTGGATGATAAGGGTGACAACGGTGAAGTGGTTGGCAAGAAGGTGGTGTACGGTTTTGCCAAGTACCTGCGTGATGCACTACCTGGCGCTACCTATCTGGGATTTACCGGCACGCCCATCGAAAGTACCGATGTAAATACCCCTGCCGTCTTTGGAAATTACGTGGACATCTATGATATTGCCCGGGCGGTAGAAGATGGCGCGACGGTTCGCATTTTTTACGAAAGTCGCCTGGCCAGGGTAGGTTTAAGTGACGAAGGTAAACATCTGGTTAAGGAGCTGGACGAAGAGCTGGAGCAGGATGAGCTGACAGAAACCCAGAAAGCAAAAGCTAAATGGACGCAGATGGAGGCGTTGATTGGCAGTGAGCGGCGTATCAAAAATATCGCGCAGGATATTGTCAGCCACTTTGAAGCCAGGCAGGAAGTTTTTGCCGGGAAAGGCATGATTGTCAGCATGTCCCGCCGTATCGCTGCCGAGTTATACGATGAAATGATCCAGTTGAAACCTGAATGGCATTCGGACGACTTAATGAAAGGTGTCATTAAGGTGGTGATGACTGCCTCCAGCAGTGACGGCCCGAAACTTTCTAAACATCACACCACCAAACAGCAGCGTAAATTGTTGGCTGAGCGAATGAAAGACGACGATGACGAGCTCAAGCTGGTTATCGTGCGGGATATGTGGCTGACAGGTTTTGATGCTCCAGGCATGCATACCCTTTATATCGACAAGCCCATGAAAGGTCACAACCTTATGCAGGCGATTGCGAGAGTGAACCGGGTACATGGGGATAAGCCCGGCGGTTTGGTGGTGGACTATTTGGGGATTGCTTCTGACCTCAAAGAAGCCTTGTCCTTCTATTCAGAAGCCGGTGGTAAAGGCGACCCCACGCTGGCACAGGAGCAGGCAGTCGCGCTATTGTTGGAAAAGATCGAAGTGGTATCAGCGATGTTTCACGGTTTTGCCTATGAAGATTATTTTGAGGCGGATACCGCCCAGAAGCTTTCGCTGATTCTGGCTGCTGAAGATCATATTTTAGGCCTGGAAGATGGCAAAAAGCGTTATGTCAATGAAGTGACGGCACTGTCTCAAGCCTTTGCCATTGCCGTTCCCCACGAGCAGGCCCTGGATGTTAAAGATGAAATAGCCTTTTTTCAGGCTGTGAAGGCACGGCTTGCGAAGTTTGACAGTACAGGCAGCGGTAAAACGGATGAGGAAATTGAGATCACCATTCGGCAGGTGATTGATCAGGCGCTGGTTTCAGAGCAAGTGATAGATGTTTTTGATGCCGCAGGTCTGAAGAAACCAGATATCTCTATTCTGTCCGATGAATTTTTGGCGGAGCTAAAGGGCTATCAGCACCAGAACATCGCTTTGGAGGTTCTAAAAAAATTACTCAATGATGAGTTGAAAGTGCGAGCCAAAACTAACCTGGTAAAAAGCAAATCCTTAATGGAAATGCTGGAGACGGCGATCAAGAAATACCACAACAAAGTACTTACCGCTGCCGAGCTCATCGATGAGCTGATTAAAATCAGCAAGGATATTGTTGCCACGGATGCCGAGGCCGAACAGTTGGGGTTATCTGACTACGAGTATGCGTTCTATACAGCCGTTGCCAACAACGACAGTGCGCGTGAACTGATGGAGCGGGAAAGCCTGCGAGAGTTAGCCGTTATGCTGACGAAAAAAATTCGCGAAAATGCCAGCATTGACTGGCAGATCAAAGAAAATGTGCGTGCCAGGCTGAAAGTCATTGTTAAGCGATTGCTGCGCACATATGGATATCCACCTGATATGCAATTGCTCGCAACGGAGACTGTTCTCAAACAGGCCGAGATGATTGCCAATGAGTTGGCGCAGCATTGAAGTGAATACTCCGGCTCAATGAAGAAAGGGACCGCTTGCGGCGAGTCGTCATTGAACCGGGTAGCCTTATGTACCCTGTTGTGGGCGGGGCAACTCGCTGGTCCATCAGCCCCCCGGCGAGGGCAGGATGGCCTTGCGGCCTTGTGGGCAGAGCGGAGTCCTAAGAGCAGATCATGCCGATTTGGTTTTGACCCTCGATTCCATTTCCTGTCGGAGCTGCCCAAGAGCCTTGCAATTGGGGAGTCCAATCGGTTTCTTTGTCGAGGGCTTCCAAGATGATTTTAACGGTTAACCAATGCCAGTAACGGGTGGCAGGCAATAGTGGTTTAGTGCCTTCTTCAAGATACCATCTCAGGTGTTTAAGCCGGTACCGATAAGCCCCGACTTGAAATTTTGCCCACAGCAGATCAGACATATACAAAGTCCGGTTGTAATGCTCGTTGATCTTCCGCCTGCTGCCTTTTAGTCGGTGTTTCATTAAATGCAGCATATATTGCCTGGCTTGGTGTTTACCTCGGGGGCGCATTATTTGTGCTCCACTTACTTGCTGCTACCGATGCAGGCAGCCAGGACATCCAGCCTATTGTGGCCAATTTCCTGGGATAGAATGACGCGAGCCTGTGTATCCAGTGCTTTGTCTGCCTGGCGGGTTTCGGCGACGACTGATGCAGGATACCCGGTAAGCTCTGCATAGCGTTCGCAGGCATAGGCGGTACGCATATCATGGAAGCCTTTAATGTCGGTGTCTTTGTTGACGCAACGCCATTGGTAATATCCATGATCGCGCCATTGAATATATGACTGATTGGGTGGGATCAGGTTTTTTGCGGCTCCTTGTAATTCAGCAGCTTCTCTTAATAGATCGAGTTGCTGTTGGTTGACCGGCACCCAGCGATCCACCCCTTCACCCCTGCCCCTTTGATACCCTGGGTGATATTGATACGTCCCAACCGTTCGGCCTGTCTTAACGCCTGCCGGGCATTCAGTAATGACGCTTCTTTGAAGCGTAATCCGAATGTTCGGGTTAACTGGGCAACGTGCGTTCCTCACCGTGTAAACGCAATCGCTGAAACGGTCTGTCTGTGCATGAACGTGTAAGTGTCGTGGGAACAGCCGTCCGTACTGCGCAACGCTTACCCACCCACTGTGCAGGCTTGAGTGTGAGGGCTTTGTCCTTGCGCATGGCTGCCATGACGATATTCACAGTAGATAGCAGATTCTGTGCATAGGCCACTTTCATGTCTTCCTCGTCTACTAGGTCCTGTTCACACTACTTGAATAGTCTCTACTAGAGAGCATTTTTGTGCCCAGCGAGGCATAAAGAGCGCCACTTGTCGTTGCTCGTACCCAAAGCACTCGCTGCGCAAGCTTTCGCTCATTTGGAATGACCAAACCACGCTCCTCGCGCCTCAATTGGCGCTTTTTTAGTCACAACAGAGATCACTCAAGTAGTGTGAACAGGACCTAACTGTTTTAAATGCGTGGCATAGGTTTTAACCCTGTGTATGGTAATGTGCATGGCGTCTTTGATGCCCTCACTTTTGAGAAACTGGACAAACTGATTCCAGCGTTCTGTGTGTGAGGCTTGAGTACTGTAATGCCCCTCACCATAGTGGTCTGCCAGAGCATTTTTGCCCGCCCAAGCGAGCTGTTTACCATAGCATGGAAGGTCTGGGTAGTTTCCCAAACCAAGGTTGGCTCTCTTCTTGGCAGTCGGTCGGGTGTAATTGAACAGCCACAGTTTGGAACCGTTAGGCTTGATGTGAAGGTAAAGCCCTCTGCCGTCAGCAAGGCTGTATTCTTTGACTCTGGGCTTGGCCAGCTTAACTTCTGTATTGGTGAGATGCTTTGTGGTTTTCGGCATTGTAACACTCGTCTATTCCAGATTTTTAGTGTTACGCCTGATGTCACATTAAAATTCGGATTCAGCAAAATGTTACAAAACTGACTCGGACGCAGTTTTTTATAAAGCCTATTTTTATAGAGTTTTAAGACGGTATCGGATGTTACCGGAAAAGAAAATGGTGCCCAGAAGAGGACTTGAACCTCCACGACCTTGCGGTCACCAGCACCTGAAGCTGGCGCGTCTACCAATTCCGCCACCTGGGCATAAGGGGGCGCCACTCTAGCGAGACAGCGAAACCGTGTCAACTAATTGCACTTCTGTCGTTTTTCAATCTCAGTCAAAAGTGAATATGCCTGCAGGCCAAAAGATAGTATGTAACTATTCTGTTATGTAACTGAATGATTATATAACAGAGCACACACAAGGCGCTCAATCCACTCTGTTTCGATTACAAGAGGAATTAGGGCTCAATGTCACAATAATGGGTGTATACTTATTGTCGTCTTGAGTCCCCCACCTAAAAAATTTGCAAAACGCAGTCCTGCTGATCCCTTTGCAGCCCGCGAAGCGGATAAGTACGGCAGTCCGATAGCCAGTCGGGAATTCATCCTCTCGGAACTTGAGCAGATAGGTGAGCCCAGCACCCTTCAGCAACTGGCTTTTCATTTCAATTTAAATACAGAAGAAGAAATAGAGGCGCTACGTCGACGGCTCAACGCCATGACGCGTGATGGTCAACTCATCAACAATCGCAAAGGTGCGTTTGGCCTTACTAACCACATGGATCTGGTAAAGGGCACGGTGCAGGGAAACAAGGATGGCGCTGGCTATTTCATTCCAGATTCTGGTGCAGAAGATATGTTTCTGCCATTACGAGAAATGTCGCGTTTGTTTGACGGCGACAAAGTACTGGCGCGCTTTACAGGATTTGATGGAAGAGGGAGACGGGAAGCCGCAGTTGTTGAAATTTTGCAGCGCCGCTACAGCGAGGTCGTAGGCCGATTCTATAGCGAGCCAGATTTTGGAGTCCTGGTAGCGGACAACAAGCGCATCCAGCACGAGATACTGATTCCGAAAAGTCAGTTTAATAATGCTAAAGATGGACAGTATATACTGGCGAAGATACGTGAGTATCCGAGCCGAAGACGTAAAGCGATAGCAGAGGTCGTAGAAGTCTTAGGTGATACCGCAACCCCTGGTATCGAGATCGATGTCGCTCTGCATAGTTTTGATATACCTCACTCATGGAACGCCGCAACTAAAAAAGAAGTCGCGAAACTCCCAGACGAAATTGATGCTGATGAACTGTTACATCGCCATGATCTCAGACATCTGCCCATAGTTACGATCGATGGAGAAGATGCGAAGGACTTTGATGATGCAGTGCATGCTGAAAAAAACAACAGTGGTGGTTGGACTCTTACAGTTGCCATCGCCGATGTTTCTCAGTACGTCACAGTAGGAAGTGCACTGGATGAAGAAGCAGACAATCGAGGCACCTCGGTGTATTTCCCCGGGCATGTTGTTCCTATGCTGCCGGAAAAACTTTCCAATGGGCTATGTTCCTTAAAACCCGATTGCGACCGTTTGACGATGGTTTGCAGACTTAAAATATCAACGGAAGGTGAAGTCACTCAGTTTGAGTTTCTGGAATCGGTCATTCATTCCCATGCACGCCTCACTTACAACGAGGCGGCGGACATGCTTCGCAAACCAGCGTCCGGAATCGAAACGAAACTGCGAAGCAAACTTCGATCACGTTATGCTAATGTTACTGACAATCTCGATTGTCTCTACGAGGTATATCAGGCCCTGCGACAGGCACGTAGCAGCCGTGGAGCAATGGATTTCGATTCTACTGAAACCCGAATGGTGTTCGGGGCTGACAAAAAAATTCGAGAGATTGTTCCTGTCGAGCGTAATGATGCTCATCGGCTAATTGAAGAATGTATGTTGGCGGCAAATGTGGCTGCTGCCCAATTGTTTGAGTCCTGCGAATGGCCTGCACTGTACCGAGTGCATGAAGGCCCAGACCCGGACAAACTCAAGGGCTTGCGTGAATTCCTGAGTGAAATGGGCCTGTATTTGAGCGGCGGAGATAAACCTACTCCGACAGACTATCAAAAAACCCTGAGCCAGATCGTCGATCGTCCAGATAAGCACATGCTGCAAACTGTGCTTATCAAGTCCATGATGCAGGCCGTGTATCAAGCTGAGAATACAGGCCATTTTGGCTTGGGTTTTCCTGCCTATACCCATTTCACATCGCCAATAAGACGCTACCCCGATCTGCTGGTGCATCGCGCTATCCGGTATCTAATTCGAAACAAAAAAAGTAGCAAAATAACGCCA
Source organism: uncultured Pseudohongiella sp. (assembly GCA_965198435.1). Lineage (GTDB taxonomy): Bacteria > Pseudomonadota > Gammaproteobacteria > Pseudomonadales > Pseudohongiellaceae > UBA9145. The sequence goes on from OZ240664.1 coordinate 3,393,701, forward strand.
CACAAGAATCAGAAATCTATCAAGAAGAATTCTATTTATCCCTACTCAGAAGCCGATCTTGAAAAAATAGGGGAGGCTTGTTCTGCTCAAGAGCGCAGAGCAGATGCGGCGAGCTACAGTGTCATCGATTGGTTGAAGTGTGAGTATATGCAAAGCCATGTCGGGGGGGAATTTAGTGGCACAATCACTGCGGTCACTGGCTTTGGTTTGTTTGTAGAACTGGATGGGATATACATTGAGGGCCTCGTTCATATTACGGAACTTAGCAATGACTATTATCACTTTGATCCGGTGAGACACAGCCTTGAAGGTGAGCGTAGTCGAAACGTTTATCGTTTAGGTGACGTTGTTGAAGTAAAGGTGGCTGGAGTAGACCTGGAAGAGAAAAAAATTGACCTACAAATGTCAGGCAATAATGTACAAAAGGTATCTGGCAGGAGAAGCAATTCTAATAGAAGGCCCGAAAACAAAAGCCGCAGGCAAAAGAAGAAAAGACATGAAAGAAACAAGAAGGGTAAGAATAAAATAGGCAAGCGAAGCAAGTCTGATTTAGAGCCTGTTCACACTACTTGAGTGGCCTCTGTTGTGGCTAAAAAAACGCCAATTGAGGAGCGCGAGGAGCGTGGTTTGGTGATTCCAAATGAGCGACGAGCAACGACAAGTGGCGCTTTTTTAGCCACAACCTGAAGGGCCAGGTGCATTTTGTGCCCAGCTTCGTTATCAATCGCTTGTATATATCTATATACGGCGCTCTTTCTGCCTTGCTGGACACAAAAATGCTCGCTAACAGAGACGACTCAAGTAGTGTGAACAAGCCCTAGGAAGAAGTAAAGATAAAAGCAGAGACAAAGAATCCAATAATAAATCAAAGAAGAAGGGTGCTGATAAAAGGGCGAAGGCAGGTGGTAAGGGAAAGATTGATAAAGGAAAGGCTGGTAAAGGAAAGATAAGTAGCGGTAATAAAAATGCTACAAAAAAACGCAATTCGAAAGCCAGGCATCAGCGCAGATAAGCTATGAGTCAAGGGAGTTATTGGATAACCGGTATTCATGCCGTCACTGAAGTCATTAATAGACGCAGTGACGCTGTGCAGCGCTTGCTGATAAAATCCGGCCGGGACGACTCACGTCTCACTGACCTGCGAAAGCTCGCAGATTCTCAAAGCCTGGATTGGGAAGAGGTCAATGAAGAGCTTCTCGACTCTGTAGCAGAAGATACTCATCAGGGAGTAGCTGCTCTTCTTGATCAACAGAGATCGCTTTTAACTGAGAAGTCTTTGATATCTCATATAGAAGGATTGCATCATGATCCATTACTGCTTGTCTTAGACAGGGTGACGGACCCTCGCAATCTTGGTGCTTGTTTGCGTACGGCTGATGCGGCTGGCGTGGATGCTGTGATCATTCCGAAAGATCGGGCAGCCAGCCTTAATGCCACCGTGAGTCGAGTAGCAAGCGGGGCAGCAGAAACAGTTACCCTGGCAGAAGTGACGAATCTGTCTCGCTGTCTGCAGAGCCTGAAAGAGCAAAATATCTGGGTTGTAGGCACTGACGATCAAGCTGAAATCAGCCTCTTCGAGCAGGACTTTACAGGGCCGATTGCCCTGGTGATGGGTTCCGAGGGCGCGGGAATGCGGCGCCTGACAAAGGAACAATGCGATTTTCTGGTCTCGATTCCCATGTCAGGACAACTGAGCAGTCTCAATGTCTCGGTAGCTACTGGCGTTGTCCTGTTCGAAGCGGTTCGCAAACGCAAAAATAAATGATTTTACAGATACTTATGTGATTTACGGGAAATTTCTGTTTCGATCCCAACTTAAATGAGTGTCTTTTAGATAGGCGTTTGTTTTTGCAGGATTGGGATGGCCTGCAGGGCCCGAGGGCAATCGAGTGAACGCCTCTGTCGCGTCGAAGATGGGCAGAAGGTTATGATTTTAGGACTCAGATCGACGAGGGAGTGCCACTTTTTCATTTTTTATACTGGAAGTGCGCACGAAAATCCATTCAGTCGATTGCCCTAGATTGTCCTGCGTAGGCCCCTGAAATCGCTTGCAAGAAAAGGGTATTTTCACTACAATCCCGCCCCTTTTATCGGTTCTTGGTTCAGCTTCGGCTGAATCTAACATAACTCCTTGCTTCACCACGCGCGCCAGCGTTAGTTGGGAAGCCTAAACCAAGAGGAGTCTCTATGAGACACTACGAAGTGGTATTTCTCGTGCACCCTGATCAATCTGAACAGGTGCCAGGAATGATAGAACGTTACAGGCAATTGATGGCTGATAATGGCGGCCAGGTTCACCGTATGGAGGACTGGGGACGTCGTCAGTTGGCTTATCCAATCAATAAAATCCATAAAGCTCACTACGTGATGATGAACATCGAGTGTGGTGGTGAGGCTTTGGAAGAACTATTTACCCTGTTCCGCTACAACGACGCGGTTTTACGTAATCTTGTCATTAAACGTAAGAACGCAGTCACTGAAGAGTCACTGATCCTCAAGCAGGAACGTGAAAGCAAAGAACGCAAGGCGCGAGCTGAGCAGAAGCGTAAGGAAGAAGAAGCAGCCGCTGAAGCGGCAGCAAAGACAGATGACATTGAGTCATCTGTAGAAGAGGCGCCAGCAGAAGAAGTAGCTGAAACACCTGCGGAGGCTCCGGAAGCGCTTGAAGAATCTGCAACCGAAGACGACGCTGAAAAATCTGAATAAGCAGAAATCGAATTTAACCAGAGGACAAAATCATGGCACGTTATTTTCGTCGACGTAAATTCTGCAAATTCACCGCAGAAGGCACCAAAGAAATCGACTACAAAGATTTAGAAACGCTAAAAGCCTATGTATCGGAAACCGGCAAGATTGTTCCAAGCCGCATTACGGGTACTAAAGCACGTTATCAGCGCCAGCTTGCTACTGCGATTAAGCGTGCGCGTTACCTTGCTCTGATTCCTTACACTGATAGTCATCAGGTTTAAGATCAAGGAATTCTAATGCGCGGTCTTGCTGAATATGTGATGACCGGACGCAGACAGGCCATAATCACGGCTGTGTTGCTAGGTTTGATCCCGCTGGTCAATTTATTGAATCCAGTGGTTGTAGGTTTAGTAACCCTGCGCAAAGGAATTAATGAAGGCCTGATAGTTTTCGCTTGGGCCTTATTGCCCTTGCTGGCCTGGGCTTCGATAGATCCGGTGCCCCTGATCATGTTGTTGGGCATCACCGGCCTCGGTTTTCTGCTAAGGGAAACAGAGTCCTGGGAATTTACACTACTGGCTGCCATCGTTATTGGGATCTGTGTAGAGATTTATTTCAGGTTACAGCCAGCGGTATTAGATGTGTTGATGCTGCAGGTTGAAGGTTATCTCCGCACCAATACACAAGCTGATGCGCAGTTAGAAGATGTAAGAAATGTAATGACCAGCGTTATCGGTGCGGTCTATATGTTTCTTTCAATAGTTTTATTAATGCTGTCGCGCTGGATGCAGGCAGCGCTATACAATCCAGGTGGATTCCAAAAGGAATTCCATAGCCTGAGAATAGGGCAGAAAGTGGCGCTTGCATTAGTTGCCCTGATGCTGTTCTCCAGTTTTGGAACAATAATTCCTTCGAGCTGGGTGTTGTATTTGGTTCTGCCATTGATGTTCTCAGGCGTTGCCTTGGTACATGCAATGGTCAAAAGAAGGAATCTATCCACGATATGGCTAGTCACCTTCTACATAGTTTTGATGCTACCAGTCGTAGTGCAGTTTTTAGTGTTAATTGCCCTGATTGATAGTTGGTACGATTTTAGATCGCGACTGCGGGGACAGGTTTAGTTAGCCGCCGCCAGCGCATTAAAAGATAGTGAGCGAAGATGCTCGTTTAACTTGCCGGGCGAATGTGCAGTGATAAGAGCAAGCGCACAAATGAAGCGTGCAAATGCATAATAGAGCGAGCAGGCGTACAGTAAATAGATAAGAGGTAAATCATGAACGTTATCCTGCTGGAAAAAATTGGCAAGCTTGGAGAAATTGGCGACACCGCGACGGTTAAGTCAGGTTATGCGCGGAACTTTTTGTTCCCCCAGGGCAAAGCTATTCCAGCTACCAAAGCGAATCTGTCTGAATTCGAGCAACGCAAAGCCGATTTGCTGGCTGCGCACAATGAGAAAGTGGCGATTGCTCAAGGTCGTGCCGCGAAGGTAACCGATGCGAAACTCACTATCGAAGTTAATGCCAGTGACGAAGGCAAGCTGTTCGGATCTGTGGGCACACGTGATATTGCTGATGCGTTGAATGCCCATAATGGTAGCGATGTGCAGAAGAGTGAAGTGATGATGCCACATGGCGTTATTCGCGAGCTTGGCGACTATCTACTGCAATTGGATCTGGGTTACGACGTTATAACTGAGATTTCGGTATCTGTCATCGGGTTACAATCTGCTGCGTCGGTTGAAGCGGATGGCAGTGTCATCGAAGAGATCGATGAGGCAGAAGCTGCGTCGGAGGAAGCGACTGCAGATGCTGGGGAAGAAACTGCGGAAGAAACTGAAGCGTCCGGAGCTGACAACAGCGAGAAACCAACGGCTGACGCTTAGTATAAACCGGCCGCTCCGATTACCTGAAGTGGCCTGCTTTACATTAAAGCACCATTCTGTACACTCAGATGGTGCTTTTTTTGTCCCTCAAATCCTAAGGAACCTCTGATTAATGTTTGCGAGGCAGTTAGTGCAAGGCAAAAATCAGCGAAAAAGCCAGGGCAATCGAGTGAACGCCTTTGTCGCGTCGAAGATGGGCAGAAGTTGATAATTTTCGAACCCAGATCGACGAGGGAGTGTCACTTGTTCAATTTTTGTGCTGGAAGTGTGCACGAAAATCCATTCAGTCGATTGCCCTGGCGAAAAAGCGCAGTTTATAAGTCATAAATGCGCATTTTGAGCTGATTTTTAACGCAGCAATAACAACGTAGGTAATTAATCAGAGGTTCCCTAAGAATTCATGTCCGAATCGTTTGAATCACCCGGTCAATCTTCGACCAGCAGCCCAACTAATCTCACTACCTTGAAGGTGCCGCCTCATTCTGTGGAAGCAGAACAGGCGGTGCTTGGTGGTCTGATGTTGGACGATAATGCTGAATGGGACAGCATTGCGGACATTATTCTGGCTGAAGACTTCTACCGAACAGAGCACCAGCTTATTTATCGCGCCATGATGCGCCAGGCCGAAACGAATAGCCCTTATGACGCGGTTGCTCTGATAGATGCGCTGAATAGTTTGGGTGAGCTGGCAAGTGCTGGTGGCATCGATTACCTCAGTGAACTTTCAGGAAATGCCAGAGGCACGGCAAACATCCATGCTTATGCCAACATTATTCGAGAGCGCGCTATATTGAGAAGTCTGATCAGTGTTGCGAATGATATCGCTGATTCTGGATACAATACCGGCGGTAGAAAATCAGCGGAGATAATTGATGAAGCTGAACAACGGGTTTTCAACATTTCTGATGAGCGCCCACAAGAACAGGGACCGGTACAGATAAATCCACTGCTGACCAGAGCCGTTGATCGCATTGATGAGCTTGCTGGTTCTGATGGCAGTCTTACCGGCCTTTCAACGGGTTATAAAGACCTGGATGAGATGACATCGGGCTGGCAAAAATCAGATCTGGTTATTGTTGCGGCGCGACCATCCATGGGAAAAACCGCATTTGCCATGAACCTGGTTGAGCATGCCATTCTGAATCAAGACAAGCCAATTTTGGTTTTCAGTCTGGAGATGCCCGCAGAGAGTCTCATATTCAGAATGCTGTCTTCCATTGGTAAGATCGATCAGAAGAAAATTCGTACCGGCAATATTAAAGATGATGAATGGACGCCGTTCAATGATGCCGTTAGTAAACTAAAAGACACCAATTTGTATATTGATGATAGCGCCGGCGTTAGCCCCATGGAGATGCGCTCCAGAGTTCGTCGAATTGTTCGAGAGCATGGATCTATAGGCATGATCGTGGTGGACTATTTGCAGTTAATGCGAATAAAGGGTACTTCAGAAAATCGAGTAAATGAGATATCAGAGATCTCACGATCACTCAAATTGCTGGCGCGTGATTTCGAATGTCCTGTAATTGCACTCTCCCAATTGAATCGAGGGTTGGAACAGCGACCCAACAAGCGTCCTGTAATGTCCGACCTGCGAGAATCAGGTGCCATTGAACAGGATGCTGATGTCATTCTTTTCATCTATCGGGATGAAGTTTACAATGAAGATTCGCCGAACAAAGGCATTGCTGAAATCAATATCGGCAAGCATAGAAATGGTCCTATTGGTTCTATTCGCCTGAGCTTTCTTGGGCAATACACGCGATTCGAGAATTTCGCTCAACCGAAATACGACGATAGCTACACCCACGGCTTCGAATAAAGTCAGGCTAAGGAAGGTCGTATGGCAATTGTAAGCCGCCGTGCCTGGGCAAGCATTGATCTAAACGCACTACGCAAGAATCTGACCCGCGTGCGTTCGCTGTGCCCGATCTCTAAAATTTATCCAATCATTAAATCCAATGCCTACGGCCATGGGATGAAACAGGCTGCGCATGCACTTCAAAAAAGTCATACCAATATCGCGGGGTTTGGTGTGGCAACTGTCGATGAGGCTTTGAGCCTGAGAAAATTCAATGATGAGCAGCCAATCCTGTTGCTCAATGGTTTCATGACGGTGGAAGAGCTACAGGAATGTTTGCTGAATAGAATAGAACCGGTGGTGCACAGTGGTTATCAGGTAGAGTTAATCGAGCAGTTGTTCAGTGACGAAATCTATGGAGAGCATCGTAAGTTCTGGGTTAAGTACAATACTGGAATGAATCGGCTTGGCATGGACTGCGAGCTAAGCCGAGAGAGTTTTCTTAAACTGCAGGCATTTCCGGGCACGTCTTTAATTTTAATGTCCCATTTCGCCTGCGCGGATGATCCTGATAACGCTGAATCCACCGCAAGAACTAGGCAGCAATTACAAGATCTGATTGCTCTGCGTAGCGATCTCGTCACGGCTTCCCACCAGGGTGTTTACTGTAGTATGGCGGCTTCAGCGGGTGTTTTGCATTGGCCAGATTCTCACTTGGATGTGGTCCGCCCCGGGGTAATGCTCTACGGAAGTTCACCTATGGTTCACGAGACTGGAGAAGATCTCGGCTTGCGGGCGGTCATGCGTTTGTCGTCTCGCTTAATCACAATTCGTACCCTGCAAGCAGGTGACGCCATTGGTTATGGAGCCACTTACGTCTGCGATCAGGAGACTAAAGTGGGCACAGTTTCAATTGGTTATGGCGATGGCTACCCACGAACAGCAGGCAATGGCACGCCAGTCGTTGTGAAAACAGCGAGTGGAACCATTCCAACACGGCTAATTGGTAGAGTGTCAATGGACATGATCACCATAGACCTTACCGGTATCGAAGATGTACAGATAAATGATGAAGTGATTCTGTGGGGACCAGAACTTTGTGCCGATGAAGTCGCAAAGGCAGCGGGTACCATCTCTTATGAGCTATTCTGCAAAGTCACTTCCCGCGTGCCTTATGAGTATTTAGACTGATTTTTGGTTTCGAATTGCCAGATGCCTATATACTCAAGTCATCTCAACCGATAACGCGTTTGAAAGAAAGTTAGTGGTGAAATCAAAAATAGCATTCATTTGCACTGAATGTGGTGCTGATCATGGCCAGTGGCAGGGTCAATGTTCTTCTTGTAAAGCATGGAACACCCTATCCCAAATCAACCTGGGCGGCGGCAACTCACCCTCCACCAAAGCGGAGTTTCGCAAGCAAGGCTACGCAGGGGAAAAATCTAATGTGCAAACCCTTGCAGAAATCAATGTGCAATCGTTGTCAAGATTCTCCAGCACGATCGGCGAGTTGGATCGCGTGCTTGGTGGCGGACTGGTTCCGGGTTCAGTCGTTCTAATTGGAGGCAATCCTGGCGCTGGCAAGAGTACTTTGCTCTTACAGGTGATGTGTTTGTTAGCCGAGTCTGGGAAATCGGCATTGTATGTCACTGGTGAAGAATCACTGCAGCAGGTAGGCATGCGCGCCCAACGTCTTGGATTGCCACGGGATAGTTTAAAGATGTTGGCTGAAACCAATGTAGAGCAAATCACTAAGGCTGGGCAGCAACATAAACCAGCGCTGTTAGTAGTTGACTCAATCCAGGTCATGCACAGTGCTGATGTGCCATCGGCACCTGGCAGTGTGTCGCAGGTTAGAGAGTGCGCCGCTTATCTGATTCAATATGCGAAACAAACCAACACAGTACTTTTTCTCGTTGGTCATGTAACCAAAGAAGGCAATCTGGCAGGCCCGAAAGTGCTTGAGCATATGATCGATTGTTTCGTGATGCTTGAGGGAGGATCTGATAATAAATACCGCATCCTGCGTGGCCAAAAGAATCGCTTCGGTGCCGTGAATGAGCTCGGTGTTTTCGCCATGACCGAGCAGGGCATGAAAGAGGTGAGGAATCCTTCCGCAATCTTTTTGGCTCGAACCGAAGAGGACAGCGCCGGCTCCCTGGTTATGGTGCTGTGGGAAGGTACTCGTCCATTGCTAGTTGAAATCCAGGCCCTGGTAGACAGCAGTCCATTGGGCAATCCTCGTCGAATTGCAGTAGGCCTGGAACAAAACAGGCTCGCAATGTTGTTGGCAGTTCTGCATCGCCATGGTGGTCTGTACATGGCCGATCAGGATGTTTTTGTTAATGTTGTTGGAGGCGTTAAGGTGTCTGAAACCAGCGCGGATCTGGCGTTAATCCTGGCGATCGTGTCGAGCTTCAAAGATTCGCCGGTAGACAAACAGACGGTAGTGTTCGGGGAAGTTGGCCTGGCAGGTGAGATTAGACCAGTTCCAGGTGGTCAGGAGCGGTTGCAGGAAGCTGCCAAACATGGGTTCATCCGGGCTATTGTTCCCAAGGCCAATGTGCCCAAATCGAAAATTGCAGGTCTACAGGTCATCGGCGTTAACAAAGTTTCTCAAGCGTTAGACGCGCTGTAGTTAACAAGCCTACTCTGGGGCTTGTTCAATATCCTGCTTTATCGTTTTTGCTGCAAACCAATAGTGAATTGCACACCACACATTCACTAACACAGTAATCGACATGGCATAACGTAATGCATTGTCGCCATATCCAGGTGTTAGTAAATCACTGGTGAATCCAGTCAGCATTGGACCCAAGCCCAGTCCGATCAGATTCAGCATGAACAGTAATACAGCAGAACCCAGAGCGCGCATGCGAATGCCAACCAGGAAATGAGTTGAGGCGATGCAAGGCGCTAAATACCAGCCACCACAGAATGATGTAAACAGATAGGAATACACAGCGTAATATCCATTGGGCATGATAAGGAAGGTATTAAGCGCAAAGGGGATCGCTAATACTGTAGAGATAAAAGGAATCCACATATACCAGGTGGTGTCGCCAGTTTTCTTTTTGATTCGATCGGTAACCCAACCGCCAAAGAAAGTACCACTAAGGCCGCCAATACCGGCGATCATACCGTAGTACCAACCTACTTCCAGGATGGGCATGCCATGAACGCGGCCTAAAAACAGTGGCATGAAATTGCCTATGCCATAGGTAACAAAGGCGTGCAACGCACAAGCGAAGGAAAGGTGGCGAAACGATTTCTTTTGCCATAAAACCCCCATCACACCAAGAAAGCTGGGAGGCTTTCGATCCTGGCGATTCTCAGCTAGCCCACGTGGTGGTTCCTTCACAACCAGGCGCACGATTACCGAAAGCAGCAAACCTGGAACAGCAACGACGACAAATGCAGTGCGCCAATCGAAATACTGCACGAGATAGGCACCGCCTACCGTGCCAACCAGGATGCCGCCATAAATACCCAGTGAATAAATGGATAAAGCAGTTGCTCTTTGTTCTGCGGGAAAAATATCTGAAACAATTGAATGGGAAGGAGGTGAGCCACCTGCCTCACCAATGCCGACACCGAAGCGGGCAAGAAACAACTGGAAGAAATTCTGAGCTGCACCGCAAAGTGCCGTCATTACACTCCAGACTGCTACAGCTATAGCGACTATGTTGCGACGATTGCCAATATCTGCCCAGCGCGCAATCGGGATGCCGAGAGTCGTATAAATGAAAGCAAAGGCCAAGCCTGACAGTATGCCGAACTGGCCATCAGAAATCTGCAAGTCCGCAATAATAGGTTGAGCCAGAACATTAATAACTTGTCTATCCACAAAATTGCAGATGTAAACAACAGTGAGAATACCCAATACCAGATAGCGATACGATGGCTTTTGATACGCTTTCCTGATGATATCTTGTTGTGGGGAAAACGAATTGCTCATACCGTTAACTGCGGAATTGGATTGCGACTCGCTTAGTTCAGACATCGATCATTATTCCTGTAATTGTTGATTGGTCAGACTTTGGCGACTGACGCCATATAAGCATGTATTCTCTTATTCGTCCACGTAATTGGGAGTGGTGATTAAGCGTAGCGTTGTAATTGCGCAGCCCTGACTGCATAATGCTCCGCGCTATGAGTGCTGTCGCTGATCCAATTCTTACTGTTTCAAATCTCAACAAGATTTACACTGGTGGTTTTCAGGCGCTCAAGGATGTGAATCTTGAAATTGCCAAAGGTGAAATCTTAGCCTTGCTAGGCCCAAATGGAGCGGGCAAAACCACACTAATTTCCACTATATGCGGCATAGTAAGGCCGTCTTCAGGCAGCGTAACGGTTGCTGGCTACGACATCATTGCTGATTTCCGCAAGACCCGATCTTTGATAGGACTGGTGCCCCAGGAACTGACTACAGATTCGTTTGAATCAGTATGGAGTACAGTGAGTTTCAGCCGCGGGTTGTTTGGCAAACCACCTGATGCTAAGCATATCGAGAGAGTGCTGCGTGATCTTTCTTTATGGGACAAGAAAGATAATATGATTCTAACGCTCTCTGGTGGGATGAAGCGCAGGGTGTTGATAGCCAAAGCGCTATCCCATGAACCATCAATCCTGTTTTTGGACGAACCAACTGCCGGTGTGGATGTATCTCTTCGTAAGGACATGTGGCAAATCGTTAATGATCTTCGCAAGAATGGCGTGACTATAATACTGACGACACACTACATTGAGGAAGCCGAAGAAATCGCAGACAGAGTTGGTGTGATAAACAATGGTGAGATCATTCTCGTCGAAGAAAAAAGTCAACTCATGCAAAAACTGGGAAAGAAACAGCTCATGCTCGAGCTATCTAATGCACTAGATGAAGTGCCTGCTCAACTAAGCAGCCATAGCCTGGAGTTGATAAACGAAGGCAATCGACTCATTTATACATTTGACAATCAGAGTAATCAAAGCGGTATTACCGAATTGCTTGATGATCTAAAGGCGGCCGGAATTGGATTTACCGACCTCGATACTTCGCAAAGCTCCTTGGAAGAAATTTTTGTCAGTCTTGTTGATAAAACATCTTGAGTCAGCAGAATGAATATCCACGGCATATTCGCAATTTACAAGTTTGAGATGGCACGCACTAAGCGTACATTGCTGCAAAGCATTGTGGCCCCAGTCATAACGACGTCCCTCTATTTCATAGTATTTGGCGCTGCGATAGGCTCACGTATTCAAGAGGTAGAGGGAGTCAGCTATGGTGCGTTTATCGTTCCGGGGCTGATCATGCTTAACCTGTTGACTCACAGTATTTCTAATGCGTCATTCGCTATTTATTTTCCAAAATTCGTTGGAACCGTATACGAAATGTTGTCAGCGCCAATTTCCACGCTAGAGGTGGTATTGGGATATGTCGGTGCTGCTGCAACCAAATCTATGTTACTAGGGGCTATTATTCTGCTGACTGCCTCATTCTTCATCGATTTAAGAATTGCACATCCGTTCATCATGTTGGCTTTTGTAGTGCTTACAGCAGTTTCGTTTAGTCTATTAGGGTTTATATTGGGAATCTGGGCAGACAATTTTGAAAAATTGTCTGTAGTGCCTATGCTGGTTATTACGCCACTGGTATTCCTGGGTGGCAGTTTCTATTCAACCGACATGTTGCCACCATTTTGGCAATCGATTTCACTGCTTAATCCAGTGCTTTACCTGGTAAGTGGTTTGCGTTGGAGTTTTTTCGAGATATCGGAAGTGAATGTGCTGGTAAGCTTATTCAGCATTACTGCATTCATGCTTGTGTGCTTCGGTGTTGTGGTTGCCATGTTCAGGACAGGTTACAAACTCCGCTCCTAAATATGTAATGGGCTACTGTGCCTGCAATCTCTTTATTATAGAAAAACTTCAGGTGAGTTATTTACGCTTTAAGGAGCCTCTGATTAATGTTTTCGAGGCAGTGAGTGCAAGGCAAAAATCAGCGAAAAAGCGTAGTTTATAGGTCATAAATGCGCATTTTGAGCTGATTTTTAACGCAGCAATAACAACGTAGGTAATTAATAGGTAAGTGATCAGAGGTTCCTTAAGTGAACCCCTCGCCCAAAAATTTCCTATACCTCGACCTTGCGGCGCTCATAACGCCTTTTAGTCGAAGATAGTTTAAATTAACTGCCTCGGCTAACGCGGCGCCCGCCTTGAAACTCCATTTGTTCACTATTGCCCGCCGAATCATAGTAAACGCCTGGACCATCACGCTCACCCCTTAGCCAGGGGCCTATGTACCTGTCTCCATTATAGAAGAAGTACACACCCTGACCGTCTATTTCGTCGTCCCTGAAGCTACCTTCGAAGCGATTTCCGTTGATGAAGTAGAATGTACCCTGGCCATTCATGGTGTCGTTTTGCCATTGACCTTCGTAGCGGTCGCCATTGGCCCAATACTTGGTGCCATTGCCATGCTGCTGTCCGTTGCGCCATTGACCTTCGTAACGGTTATCATTGGCCCAATAAAATTTCCCCATGCCATTGCGGGCATTGTCGCGAAACTCCCCTTCGTAGAGATTGCCATTTGCCCAGTTGAAGGTACCTTGGCCGTTTTGTTTGCCTTCACTCCAATTGCCAGAATAACTGTCGCCATTGCTGAATGAATAAGTGCCCTGACCGTTGAACTGATCATTGACCCAGTTTCCTTCATAACGATCGCCATTTAGGAAAAAGTACGAGCCACGGCCGGACTTTTGATCGTCACGGTAGTTGCCCACATAGCGCTCACCATTGGCTCGATACAGGGAGCCGCTGCCATTACGTTGTCCGTTACGAAACTGACCTTCGAATCGATCGCCATTGGAAAAGAAGTAAGTTCCATTGCCGTTTTTTTCGTCGCCACTGAAACTGCCTTCATATCGATCTCCATTGTTTAGATAGAGAATGCCTTGACCTTGGAAAAAATTGTTCTGGCACTGGCCTTCATAACGATTGCCATCGGTCCACCGATATACGCCAGTACCACTTTCGCATCTGCCAGCTAACCAGCCGTTGTCTGCCGCTTCAACAGAGCGCATGGCAATTACCAGGAGCAGGGGTATGAAAATAGAGCTGGCGAGAAGGAGTCTAGTATACATGTTGTTTTGAACGGGATGTGAATCAGGCGGTCTTGTTTATATACACTCAGGCGAGTCCTGCGCATAGTACCTATAATAACTCCGATATCGAGTTATCTGGATTAGCCCAAAACTGATTATAATGTGTTTCAGTTTCCACTTTCAGTATCCAGCGAATAATCCCGCACAGTCAACCCCCTCAGGAGGCAGGGCAATCGAGTGAACGCCTCTATCGCGTCGAAGATGGTCAGAAGGGTATGATTTCGGACTCAGATCGACGAGGGAGTGCCACTTATTCGCTTTTTATACTGGAAGTGTGCACGAAAATCCATTCAGTCGATTGCCCTGCCTCAGGAGGGCATTAATATGAGATTCTGCAGCGCTGAACCTCTCCAGATATTCCGAGAGTCACAGAACCTGGAGGGTCGAATCGATAGTGATGCTACATGGAACAGATGACGATTGCTGGCTCGAAACGCGCTTGCAGCAACAAAAATTGTAGACTTTCAAAATGACCTGCCAGTGTTTGATAATCCAGTCGCAGGTGATTCCTATCTGTTCTTTAAAGAAGCTTACTTGCAGCGCAGAGAGTTTCTGACAATCGGTGATGTACCAAACGTTGCATTTGAAGGTTTTTGAGAGTTGATTTATGTTAAGAAGCCTCTGATTAATGTTTGCGAGGCAGTGAGTGCAAGGCAAAAATCAGCGAAAAAGCGCAGTTTATAGGGCATAAATGCGCATTTTGAGCTGACTTTTAACGCAGCAATAACAACGTAGGTAATTAATAGGTAATTAATCAGAGGTTCCTTAAGCATGGATTTCCGTCAGCGCGTTGTGTTAGGTACACATTCCCTCGATCGGGTGCCAGGTCCTGAAGTTGGTGTATGGCGTAAACCTTTAGTCCGTGAAGATGCCGAAAGAGGTACTGCTATTTACCATGCATGAATTGAGACAGCATGTTCCCTGCATCATATGTACAGGTCACAGTGCACTACTGACAGCGCACTATTGAAAGGCACTGATCAATCCGGCGTGGCAATCAATTGCATTTTAAGGAAGCCGTTCACCGCCACAGAAATTTCGCCCAGCATTGCAGCCATATTCAGTGCAAAAGATCAGTCGATAACTGAAAACCATAACTCAATCCCAGCCGTTTCTTCCTGAAACTCAGCGGCGTGCTCAGTATTTGCTGGTACGTGATACCATTCTCCGGTGTTTATTTCTTGTACGTCGTTCCCAATGGTGAGAATCAATGCCCCCTTTGTAATAATTCCAACATTTTCCGTGTCGTGTGTATGGAATTCTATTTTGGTTCCGGCAGGGTAGCTGGAGAACAAGACTTCGCAGTTTTCAGTGGCTAACCGATAAGCTTCAAATGGCCCATCGAATATGGGTAGTTGCTGGATTCTCTTAGGGAAGTTATTGCCTGGGCTCATGGTATGTGTCCCTGATCTGGTTTAGCTACTCAAGTACTTAAAAGAGACTTCATTTATGCGCGATAATGTGTCTTGTGGGCCCGAGTTCAGCGACAATCTGTCACTCAAATTCAGGGCGTGAAAGTGCTATCCTTGTGCCCTTGTAAGCGAACCGCAATCATCGAAAAATGCGCGGAAGAGCAATACATACAGGGCAATTATAAGAAGAGTATTATTAGAAAGACAGAGGAGAATCGTGATCAAATTGGTTTCTAGACGGGAATTTTTGAACTTACTCGGCGCTACTGGTGGTACCGCTGCAGCATTGCAGGCGGGTACGGCGCTAGGCATGTTGCCAGGGTCTGCAGCAGTGGCATCTCTGGATTTACTAGGTCTGGGTTCGAATACTCGCAAAGTGGCTATTTTGGGCGGTGGTTTGTCGGGTCTCACTGTGGCCTACGAGTTATCCAAGGTCGGTTACCAATGCACTGTTCTTGAAGCTTCCCATCGCTGCGGTGGTCGTATCTTCACAGTGCGGCATGGGGATTTAATCGATGAGATTGGTAATCGCCAGTACTGTGAGTTCGATGATGCACCACACATGTATTTCAACGCTGGCGCTGCTCGCATTCCAAGCACCCACCGCAACTTGCTCGCCTACTGCAAAGAACTAGGTGTAGAACTGGAAGTGTTCATCAATGAGAACAAAACTTCTTATGTGCAAGATGACAGCATGCTCGGTGGCAAGCGCATTCGTAATATTGATTACACTACTAACATGCGAGGTTTTCTTGCTGAGTTAATGGCAAAGGCCATGAATCAGGAAGATCTCAATGCTCCGTTTACAGATGCTGAAGCAGAAACCTTGCTCAGCATGATTCGCTCTTTCGGTGATCTGAACGAAGACGATATGTATCGCGGCAGCTTCAGAGCTGGTTATGCTTCCGGTGGATTTTTAAAACACGGGGTCCAAAACGACATGATTGCATGGCGCGACTTGCTGAAAACCAGATTGGGCCATGAATTACTCAGTGCTAACGAAGGGGAAACAGGCCCATTGCTTATGCAGCCCAAAGGCGGCATGGACAAAATTATCCAAGGGTTCCTTAATCATGTAGAGCATCAGGTGAAGTACCGTGCCATGGTTACATCAGTTCACGTGAGTAACGACGGTGTACAGGTCACATACGATCAGGATGGTGTGCGCCACACACTGGATGCGGATTACTGTTTTAACTGTATTCCAACTCATCTCATGGTGGGCATCGACCATAACTTCCCAGCCGATTATGTTAAAGCGATGAAATATGTGCGGCGCGGTGAAGCTTACAAAGCGGCATTCCAGGCCAAGCGTCGCTTTTGGGAAGAAGAAGACATTTATGGTGGCATTTCCTGGATGAACAATCCTTCAAGGCAGGTCTGGTATCCATCACATGGTATTCACCAGGAAAAAGGCATCGTGCTAGGTGCGTATGACTATGGTGGTGGCATGTTCCACACCAAGATGACACAAGAGCAACGTATCGAGGCGCATCTTACTGATGGGGAAAATCTACATCCGGATTATCGTAATTTGGTAGAAAAACCCATCACAATCGCCTGGCATCGAATGAATCATATGCTCGGATGTTCAGCGCGTTGGTTTCGTAATCTCCGCAGTGGCTGGACTAACGAGGAAGAAGAGCTTTATTACACGTTACAACAGCCAGTTAATGGCAAACACTATGTGATTGGTGACCAGATGAGCATGCATTCCGCATGGCAGGAGAGTGCTGTGATGTCAGCTCAGTGGGCGATGGCAGATCTGGATCAACGCGTGCGAGCCGAACTCGTCTAAAGTCTAAGGAGCCTCTGATTAATGTTTGCGAGACAGTTAGTGCAAGGCAAAAATCAGCGAAAAAGCGCAGTTTATAGGTCATAAATGCGCATTTTGAGCTGATTTTTAACGCAGCAATAACAACGTAGGTAATTAATCAGAGGTTCCCTAAAACAGAGCCACACCAAGAATAATTATCACCCATCTTCAGGAGCACTGATTTGACATGAAGCTGCATCGAGGAAATTTTCCCGCATTACTTTTCCTGCTACTGTGTAATACTGCTACCTTCGCTGCAGAAAATGAAAGGGAGCCATTTAATGATCGTTACTGCACCACCTGTCACGGCACAGATGGTAAAGGCAACGAAGGTGTGCAGGCACCACGCCTGGCAGGTATGGAAGATTGGTACTTAATCCGTCAGCTGGAAAATTTTCGAGCGGGAATTCGTGGCACCCATCCGAAAGATATCGAAGGCATAGCAATGCAACCTATGGCTGTGAAGCTCACAGATGAGAGCATTACAGACATAGTCGAATGGGTAGGCAGTTGGGAATATGTGCCCGCTGAGGTAACGGTGGAAGGAGACGCAACCCAGGGCGAACAACTTTATATGGCCTGTGCAGCTTGCCATGGTAATGATGCTAAAGGAAACGAAGCCTTGGGTGCGCCCGCTCTGGCAGGGCAAAACGATTGGTACATGGTTACCCAGCTTAAGAACTTTATAGCTGGATACCGGGGCCACCACTCAGACGATACCTATGGCCAACAGATGCGCACAATGGTGAATACCCTGGTAGATGAGACTGACATTATCGATGTCGTGAGCCACATTAATTCGCTCACAGACCGCTAAGTTCGGGCATTCGTCGCAATAAATCCTGTCAAACTTGGTCTTCCTCGATGGGCTGGATATACTTGCTGTAGCTAATCCGGAGATATGTGTCCCTTTTAATCTGAGCCATACATCGAACAACTGAGAGAATAAAACTAAGGAACCTCTGATTAATTACCTATTAATTAACTACGTTGTTATTGCTGCGTTGAAAATCAGCTCAAAATGCGCATTTATGACCTATAAACTGCGCTTTTTCGCTGATTTTTGCCTTGCACTCACTGCCTCGCAAACATTAATCAGAGGCTCCCTGATAGTGTCATCTCCTGACTTTGCGACAGGATCGAGTATGCCATTTAATCCAGGACCACTCTGGCGGTTACGCTGAGGAGCGAAAATCATGTCTATGTACGCAATAATCAACCTCGTGCTTTTTACTGCGCTTCTAAGTTTCCTGTATCAGCTGACGAAACTTAAAATGAGCCTTTCCAGGCGAGTCCTTGCTGGGTTAGTTGCAGGAAGTCTGTTTGGTTTTTACTTGCAGCTAGTGTTTGGCTATTCATCGGCTGTAGCCAGCGAAACTCTTGAATGGACAAATGTCGTCGCAAATTCTTATGTCAATTTATTGCGCATGATTATTACGCCATTAGTGCTGATCACGATGATCGCTTCGGTGCTTAAAGTTGAAGAGATAAAGTCTTTGGGCAAGATTGGTGGCACTGTCGTTGGCATGCTGATATTGACCACGATGATTGCCGCCTTGATCGGTGTGGCACTTGCCAGTGGATTTGGATTGAATGCAGGTGAACTCGCAAGTGGTGCGCGAGAACTTGCCAGGGCAGAGGTTTTGGAATCTCGGTTGGCGACAGACCGCAGTATTTCACAGTTGTTGGTCAGTGCCGTGCCGCGCAATATTTTTGCCGATTTATCAGAAGCGCGCGCTACATCGATTATCGCAGTCGCTTTGTTCGGCACTATCCTGGGTGTGGCAGCACTGCTGGTGAGTCAAGAGAACGAAACTCACGCGGTCCGTATCAAAGCGTTTGTTGATACAACTCAAGCAGTCATTATGCGTCTGGTAAAACTGGTTATCGGGCTCACTCCCTATGGCGTGCTGGCATTGATGACCCGGGTTATCGCGAATTCGGATGGGGATGCAATCGCAACGCTGATCGGATTCGTTGTCGCATCTTATATAGCGATAGGATTGATGTTTGTTGTTCATGGAATTCTCATTGCGGCAATTGGCGCGAACGTAAAAACTTTCTATCAAAAGATCTGGCCAGTTCTCACATTTGCGTTTGTTACGCGCAGTTCTGCCGCCACGATACCACTTGCTATTCGTGCACAGATTGAAGATCTTAAGGTGCCAGCTCCGATCGCTAATATTTCCGCATCATTTGGCGCCACTATTGGACAAAACGGATGTGCAGGAATTTACCCGGCGATGCTTGCTGTAATGGTTGCTCCTACAATGGGTATTGATATCAATATTGGTTTTATCATGAGCTTGTTATTGATAATTGCCATCGGTTCTTTCGGTATTGCTGGTGTTGGAGGAGGGGCGACTAATGCTGCATTGGTAGTGTTGCCTGCCCTCGGATTTCCAGTAACAGTTGCCGCATTGCTGATTTCCATAGAGCCCCTTATTGATATGGCTCGCACTGCGCTTAATGTTAACGGTGCCATTACAACTGGAATGGTAACAACGAAACTGCTGGGTGAAGATGCTACGCAACCGGATGCAGACTTGGTCACATAAAAATCACAAGAAAACTAAGGAACCTCTGATTAATTACCTACGTTGTTATTGCTGCGTTAAAAATCAGCTCAAAATGCGCATTTATGACCTAAAAACTGCGCTTTTTCGCTGATTTTTGCCTTGCACTGACTGCCTCGCAAACATTAATCAGAGGTTCCCTAAGTATTTCTTCTGAAATACATTTTTATTGAGGAGAGATAATGTTAAATCGTAAAGGAAAAATTTTCGCCATACTGCTGGCGTTTGTTGCCAGCACTACTGCTGCAGTGCATGCGCAGGAGATTATGCGTAACAACGAAGGTCGCTATTTCTATACATCAATCACCATTCCTGCTGGTGCAGAGACGATGTATCTGTCAGGTTCTGGCGCCCGCCCCATGGAAGACGGTACCTGGGGTGATATGGAGCAACAAACTGTTGATACCTTCTCCCGTTTTAAGGAAACGCTTGAGTCACAGGGTTGGTCAATGGGCGATATCGTCCAGGTGCGCGCATTTGCCGTAGCAGGCGAAGACGGATTGGATTTCGCCGGCTTTAATACAGGATATGCCCAGTTTTTTGGCACAGATGACAACCCCAACAAGCCTGTACGCTCATTCGTAGAAATCGCTGATCTCGTTGTTGACGGTTGGCTGGTAGAGATCGAAATTCGCGCAGCCCGCATGCCTTAATTTGACACTGCCACTGTTTTGAACAAGGGCTGATTTGATTAAGTTGGCCCTTTTTTATGCTTGCTATAAAAATCCGGAATAAGCCATGCTTAGAACGAAACTACCACTCGGTTTAGTTTTCTTTACCTCGCAATGTTTCTCGCAAACGGGTTTCAATGTTCACGAAACCAGCATTTCTGAATTGCCAAATATAATGGCGACTGGTGAAGTTACTGCGGTGAGATTGGTGGAACAATACCCTGCGCGCATCGATGCATTTGATAACTCAGGGCCGGTACTTAACAGTATTATCAAAGCTAACCCCGATGCAATAGAACAGTCACTTCAGCACATACCTGCATTGTAACAGTGCTTTCTGAACGCCTAAACAGGGCTAATCGAAATCCAGGTAGGTATACCTGTTTTTTACAGCAGGGCAATATTCTGTAAAAACCAGGCAGTTTCAGCGAAAAAGCGCAGCATCAACCATTCGAAGTTGTTTGCGGAGCCTCTGATTAACAGGTCATAAATGCGCATTCTGAGCTGATTTTTAACATAGCAATAACAACGTAGGTAATTAACCAGAGGTTCCCTAAAAGCTCGGTTCATTTACTGGCAGCAAAACCACCGGAACCATCTCACTGTGCTGAAACCAATCGCCATCAATCCGTATAATTCGATCATTGTCTCGGTCGCGACGAATGGTGCCCGTGAACTCAATATCCAAGCGCGGAATTCGAATGAGCAGGTCCTGGCTCTCTACATTGATGATGGTGGCTGGCATGCCATATATTCCCAGGCCACCGCTGGTAAGGGTTGCCTGGTAACTCCCCTCATTCAGCGTGAAGGTGAATGCCATGGTCATGTTATCACGGCCAATCACAAGCGGGCCTTCCCAGGACCCCTCCAGTGTCTCTCTGCCTTCTTGTGCAGATGTACTGAAGCTGATCAGGCAGCCGATAATTGCCAAAAAATTTAGAAATTTTATTCGCATGATTTCATGGTAATGCAGCGGCCTCTATGGGTGCAAATAAGCTGCTCCTCTGCGAGACAGAACTCGCACATAACAGGATATTGCCTTAAGGAGCCTCTGATTAATGTTTACGAGGCAGTTAGTGCAAGGCAAAAATCAGCGAAAAAGCGCAGTTTACAGGTCATAAATGCGCATTTTGAGCTGATTTTTAACGCAGCAATAACAACGCAGGTAATTAATCAGAGGTTCCTTAATTCAAAGCAAAGCGGGTCAAAACCACAATGGAACAAGAACTCGAACAGATAACAGAGGTCTACAATTTGATTACGGCCTATCTGATGACTTATAGCTTCCAGATTCTGGGTGCAATCATCATTTTTATTATAGGTGTAATGCTGGGAAGAAAACTTTCCAATGTTTTTTCAATATTGCACAGCGGGGCAATGTTGATGTCACACTGAGTAAATTTTTTGTAAGCTCCACTCGTGTTACGGTGATTGCGTCGGCTATAGTGATAGCTCTTCCCAAACCAGGTGTGCCAATAATACTCTTCATTGCAGTAATTGGTACTCTCGGCTTAGGTGCTGGTTCAGCGATGCAGGATTTGTGTTCAAACTGCGGCGCTGGCCCTAGTATCATCTTAACTCATCCATTTGCTGTGGGAGATACCATTAAAGATGCCATTAGAGTCCGAGGTGTTTGATGTATAGTCAAAGAAGTCACGCATGCTATATATACAGTCTTGAGCAATGAAGACGACGGCATACTTACAATCCGAAACAGGCCCTAGTCAGATACAGTGTTAGTGCTGGCTGTTGGTATTGCCTGTGACAGTGATTCGAACCAGGCAGTAGATGTCATTTAAAAGGTCATGCGCGCAGAAGGCTTAAATGATAAGCGCCCGGTTCAAGTGGGAATGGGAAGCTTCGGCGACAGCTCGGTGAATATCCTTGTCAGGGCTTGGGCAATAACCGAGCGTTTTCACGAAGTGAAATTCGCCTGTAATCCTGTAATACAATACAGCGCTGCAGGATGCGTTGTCCGACGGTGGAACAGCAACCCCATTTGTTACAGTAAGCCGACGGCTACAAAAATTATGAATCAAGAAGGATTTAAATAGCATGGAGTATTTGCCAGCAGTTGAAATGCAGTGGCCTGAAGAATCGGAGGTAACAGCTTCTGTAATATGGTTGCATGGACTGGGAGCAGATGGAAACGACTTTGCGCCAATCGTCCCGCAGTTGGGCTTGTCTCATTCCACCGGTATTCGCTTCATTTTTCCCCATGCACCGCCTATACCTGTGACGATAAACAATGGCTTTGTAATGCCTGCCTGGTATGACATCAAGCAGCTTGATGTTGATCGCCATGTTGATGATGAACAGTTACGTCAGTCTGCAAGCTGGGTACATGATTTAGCCGATAGAGAGATAGAGCGGGGTGTGGACCCGGAACGCATTATTATCGCTGGCTTTTCACAAGGTGGGGCAGTGGCATTTGAAGCTGCACTCACTTATCCGAAAACTCTGGCGGGCATATTGGCGCTATCTACTTATTTTCCAACTGCGGATAGTATTCAGATTCGGCCAGTGCAGAACACCTTGTCCATCTTGATCTGCCATGGCACACATGACCCGGTTGTGCCTGAGGTCCTGGGTCGCAAAAGCGTGGCTACTTTGCAGAATCTGGGATTTGAACCGGAATACAGGAGTTACCCCATGGAGCATGCTGTTTGCCCACAGCAGATTTCGGATATTGGGGTCTGGATCAGGGGGATTCTGGACTGACGTTTTTAATTGAAGCTCAGGTCTTGACCTTAGAGTTGACTCTAAGTTTATACTCTGTCTCCAGATACTCACTCCCTGACTGAGGATTCAGCATTGCTCAAAATCAGCGAACTTGCGGCTCAAACCGGGCTTTCCACCCATACGATCCGCTTCTATGAGAAGCATGGGCTAATCAGCGCCAGTGAACGCAGTGAAGCAGGCTATCGCTATTACAGTGATGCCGATATTCGTCGTGCGGAATTCGTAAAAACTGCCCGCAATATCGGTTTTTCGCTGGATGATATTGGTCAGCTACTGTCCATCCGAGTGGATAAGGACAGCCACAGTTGCCAGGAGGTCACTGACATCACTCAACACAAACTGGATGAAGTGAATGCTAAGATCGCCGAGCTTTCGATAATGCAGCAAACCCTGGAGCGCTTATTGGAAAGTTGCTGTGGTGGACCAGAAAATGCGACCCACTGCTCCATAATCGAAGCACTGGAAGCAGGTGATGTATCTAATGGCGAATATGTTAAGGAGCCTCTGATTAATGTTTGCGAGGCAGTGAGCGCAAGGCGAAAATCAGCGAAAAAGCGCAGTTTATAGGTCATAAATGCGCATTTTGAGCTGATTTTTAACGCAGCAATAACAACGTAGGTAATTAATAGGTAATTAATCAGAGGTTCCTTAAGCACAAAGGGTGAATTAATGGAATTACTACAGATATTTTGGAACCTCGTTATCGAAAGTGCTCCCTGGTTGTTGATCGGGTACTTGTTAGCAGGGGTGATTAAGCAGATCATACCAAGCAGTTGGGTGGAGAAGCAGTTATCCGCGTCGGGATTCGGTTCAATTGTTAAAGGTGCCTTTATTGGTGCCCCACTGCCTCTCTGTTCCTGTGGTGTCATTCCAACGGCACTGGCGATTCGTAAAGCTGGTGCCTCAAAAGGCGCCACGTCTTCTTTTTTAGTAGCCACCCCAGAAACTGGAGTCGACTCCATTGCCTTTTCCTACGCAGTGTTAGGGCCAATATTTGCCATGATGCGCCCAATTGGCGCGCTGATCAGTGCTATTGCTGCTGGTGTCTTAGTGAGTAGTTTTGATAAAAGTGAATCACCGGTTAAGGAACAGCAGGCTGTTTCTAGTTGCTGTGCTTCCAAAAAGGCGGCATCTGAGTCTTCGGCAGGAGCCCCAGTTCTGTCAAAGCGTCTCGTAGAAGCGGTCAAATATGGCTACGGACGGATGATCTCTGACACCGCGAAATGGTTAGTGATCGGGTTGGTAGCCGCTACTGTTATAACTGCTGTCGTACCTCAGGAATTCTTCCTGCAGTGGGGGAATGGGTTGTTGGCTATGATCATCATGGTCATAGCAGGGTTGCCGATGTACATCTGCGCTACTGCATCAACGCCAGTCGCTGCAGGCTTGTTGTTTGCTGGTATATCCCCAGGCGCTGCCCTGGTATTTATGCTTACTGGCCCGGCTACGAATATTGCCACTATGGGTGTCATCCGAGAGCAGCTTGGTGACAAGTCCTTAGTGGCATATCTCATCGGTGTCATTGGCACCGCGATTGTGTGTGGTTTGCTGATGAATGCCTTGTACGCCATATTTGATTGGCCTTTACAGTTGTCCATGGCTGCACACGGCGAGAGCTTTCCGCTTTGGCGTCAACTCGCCGCTGTTTTGCTGGTGGGTCTAATCGCAAGAGTATGGATTCAGCCACTGCTTTCATCGCGTGAATCCCTGGCGACGACTCCTGCAAAGCAAAGCTAGATAGTGTAGTCACGAGATGGGAACTATGAGATCCTTTTGCTCATCCCCCGAAGGAATCTCGCTATGAGCTTAGCCCATCGAAGACACGATCTATCTGATCATGCCTGGCACCTGCTTGAACCCCATTGACCTGGACGAAAAGGTCGCTGGGGAGGTAGTGCAAAAGAGAACCGGCCATTGATTCATGCGGTGTTTCGGATCCTGCGCACCGGTGCTCCCTGGCGCGATGTGCCGCCGGATGATGGTCATTGGAGCCACACCCATCGCCGCTTCATACGTTGGCGAGATAAGGGGTATCAGGCTGTGTCAAAACGTCATGAGCGAAAGCGAGATGAGGAAAAAACAGGCGAAAAACCGGAGTTTACAGAGCGTAAATGAGGATTTTGAGCCTGTTTTTAACGATATATCACTGAGCGTAATAGTTTTGACACAGCCTGGTATGGGCGCGCTTGCTGGACGTCTTAATTGATGAGCCGGATGACGAATGGCTGATGAGTGATGCAGTCACTGCAAGGGGTATCCGCATGCGGCAGGCGCGAAAGGCGGCCATCAGAGCATGAGTCTCACAAAAGGGGGTTCAACACAAAACGGCATTGGGCCGTGGATGCGCCTAGTCTGCCGGTCAGGGCGATTATGACAGAAGGTACACGAGCAGAGTGTCAGGAAGCCGGCTGCCTGATAGATAGACGGGATAGAAGCCGAGTATCTGTTGGCGGATAGAGGTGACGATGTGAATGCACGGATTGAACAGGCGATTTCTCAAGGAATAACGCCCGTGATACTGCCAAAGAAGCATCGAGTGGAATTGCGCGATTATGACAAGTGGATGGCGCTCTGGATTGGAAGCTCGTGACTATACTATCTAGGGAACCTCTGATTAATTACCTACGTTGTTATTGCTGCGTTAAAAATCAGCTCAAAATGCGCATTTATGACCTATAAACTGCGCTTTTTCGCTGATTTTTGCCTTGCACTAACTGCCTCGCAAACATTAATCAGAGGTTCCCTAAGTATTCAATGGTTTGCAAAGCTTTTACTGCTCTTTCTTGCAGTAAAACGATGGGATTCATCGATCCGAAACAAAACATCTGCTCGGTCAGGTAATTGGTCAAGGCAGCGTCGCGTGATGCGCTCATAATGCTGAATAAAGCGTTGTAGCTTGGCCTCATTCATTATGCCCGAGTCGCTATTGCTGTTTTGTCTGAGTTTTTGTTCCTGTAAGCCTCGCCATTCAAATACTTGTTCGAAAGAAGGTGCCTGCAAAACAACCAGAGCATCCAGCTGAGCGAATAGCGGCTCATAATTTTCTCGCAAACAATTGTTTACGAATATGCGCCAACTACTATCTGCATCTTCTTGCGCTTCTAATTGGTTGAGCGGTTCTAACAAGGTTGCTGATTCTGTAAAGCGTGCACCAACACACCACCCTTCCAATATCACCAGGTCCACTGGCAGTTGCTGAGTGTGGAATTCTTCCTCAGAGGTTCGGTCATCCATGGCCTTATCAAATCTTGGGATTGGAATGGTTTGTTGTTCATTACTATCTAACAATCGAGAGAGGCATTCCTGCAATAAGGGAATGTCATGAGTTCCTGGCACACCCCGTGTTGCCAGCAGGGGGTGGATGGTTTTGGCTAAATCTAAACGGGCTTGCTTGCTCAGGTAGAAATCATCTATGGAGAGGCAACAAACCTGTGTCTGATCCTGCTGCATCAAGAGGCTAAGTAGTTTACTGAAGGTGGATTTCCCGGTGCCTTGGGCGCCATTCACGCCCAATAGAAATGGCCTCCCGCCTTCGTACTCGGCAAGCCTGGCTTTTAGATTCTCGACAAATGGCAAGATCCATCTTTCAGCATCTTCGCCGTAGCCACTGGGCAAATCTTCTGATTCCAGGAATTGTTGGATAAGTTGTGGATACACAGTTGGTAATGAGTTAATAATGAGGTGCTGTCAGCAGTTTACTGCGAGATATCCACAGATCAAAATGCAGGGTTAACTTGGGTGGAATTTTGTGTGCTAGGATTCGTTGATGCGCCTGAACCGGCGCTAATCAGTTTTCTTCATTTCCTATTTTCTCGATAGAACCTTGCTACCTGAGCATTCAATAGTCTTTTCTCCAACTCTGGCAGTTACCATTGGGCTGGAAGAAGCCATCCTTTTGCAGGTTATCACAGAGTTACTTAAGTACCGAAGCGTTGAAAGAACGAGTCATCCAAAGCTACGTTGGGTCGAAGTCAAAGCAAACGAGCTGTTAACGCTGCTTCCCTTCTGGAATCAGGACCGAATTCAAAAAACGTGTAACAGCCTGCAAAATCTTGGCATTGTCTCTATCGAGCAAAGCGAAAATCAGGATAGTCTTTGGATTGCGGTAGATGATTCTACAAAGAATGAAATCGAACAGCAGAAAACCTCAGTGAGTGCGCATACTTCACACAAAAACCCATCCTCTATCACTAGCTTAGCCCAAGATCAGCGTGCCAGGAATCTCATCTCTGTTGGTTGGCAACCTGATGAAAATTGGATTCGTTTGTGTAAACAGTATTCAATCCCTGAAGATTTTATTCAGACACTGATTCCGGAATTCGTTGCGTATTGGCGTGAACGCGGGCAAGCCAGATTTTCGTGGGGTAATGCATTCTACAAGCACGTACTGAAAGAGTGGCGGCAGGAACAGACTCGGCGTGGCGCTCATGAATTGGCCAGTACGATGTCGCCAGACTGGCTACCCAGCCAGGATGCGGTTGATATATTGGAAAAGTCAGGTATCAGCCTGAGTTTCATCGAAGATGCAGTGCCCGAGTTCGTTCTTTATTGGCGTGAACGGGGTGTTGTACATGGCACCTGGAATACCCGGTTCATTGAACACATTCGACGTCAGTGGGCTAAATTCACGGCTTCCTTTGGTGTGGATGATACGCCGCGACCAATAAGCGAAGATTGGCAGCCAAGTGTAGAATGTATTGAAATTCTGCACCTGGCTGAAATTGATGAAGAATATGCCAGAAGCAGGGTACCTGAATTCATAATGTACTGGCGCGACAGTCAGCAGGCACGGGCTTCCTGGAATACAGTGTTTTTACAGTTTATAAAGATGGACTGGGCAAGGCGGTTAAGTGATCTCCAGGCTCAAGGTAATATACATGCAGAAGATCAAACCATTACTGGATCTCCAGAAGAAAAGCTTAGAGCAAGGCTCGAACAGCTCGCAGATCGAAGCTGGGCAGACTGATGTGCGCGAGCCTGACAATGCAGGCTACTCCACGGATAAACAAACTACGGATAACTTCGATCATACCGACACCATTACGCGGTTATTTATGGAGTTTCAATTCGCCTATCATAATCAATACCATAAAGCGTTCCCTACCGAGCAAGATCTGGTTATTGCAAAGAAATTTTGGCTACAGTCCCTAAGGCAGTATCCCGTAGAAGTTATTTTGCAAGCTGGACAACGCCTTGTTCGATCGCAAACATACCTGCCAACAATTGCGAGCATGATCGAAGCTTGTGATAAGGGGGCTGAGCTATTTGGATTGCCCGACCCACGCAGTGCGTACATCGAAGCGTGCTCTGCACCGAGTCCAAAACAGAGCCACAAGTGGAGCCATCCTGCCGTGTACTTTGCGGGTAAGGCTGCAGGTTGGTTTTTGCTTGCCAACCAGCCTGAACAAACAGCATTTCCTGTGTTTGATCATCATTACACAAGACTTTGTCGGCAAGTGATGCAAGGTAAAGAGTTGGAAATTGACGCACCCAAACCACTTCCCGAAAAGACAGAAACCCGCTTGTCCAGGGCCGAGATAAAACAACGTCTGCAGGCTTTGCGGGACAACCTGAGCATCTGAATCAGCAAAAACTCTACGAAAACCCTGATAATCCATGCCCCATGAGGCAATGCTAACTTACTGATTTCAGATTGAATTTTCAATTCTCGCCCTAATATCTCTTTACTAGGCCAGCGAAACAGTTCAATAATGAGTCGTAGCTAGTCAAGGAGACAACATGGAACCTGCACTTCTGTATTGGCATTGGATAGTGCTCGGCATTGTCCTCACTCTCTCTGAGATTTTCATTGGATCATTCTTTATATTTTGGTTTGGTGTCTCTGCAATTGTTGTAGGGATTATTCTTCTGTTGTTGCCTGACATGACTATTGCAATACAGATACTCATCTGGGCAATACTTTCAGGGGCTTTCGCACTGGCCTGGTTCAAATATCTTAAGCCGCTCTCTCGCGATAAAACTAAAGCAGGACTTTCTAAAGAAGCATTGCTGGGACAAGTGGGTCAGGTTATATCGCCACCGAATGTGGAAAAGAGAGGCATGATTCGATTTCCTGCGCCGGTGCTTGGTTCAGACGAATGGATGATAATCTCAAATGACGCTCTTGAGGTGGGTGATCGAGTCAGCGTGACCGAGCTTTCTGGAAATTCGCTTATAGTCACGAAAGCGTGAGCATTACATTTTAGGCAAGCTGCAAAAGGAGCCTTTCTATGGAACCAGAAATTATACTGGCCATTGCCGTTATTCTCTTTCTACTGGTCACCCTGGCACAAGGTGCCAGACAGGTACCTCAGGGATTCAAGTGGGTGGTACAACGACTCGGTAAGTACCACAGCTCCCTCAATCCTGGACTAAACTTTATCATTCCCTATATAGACAGCATCGCATATAAAATCACAACCAAAGATATTGTTCTCGATATTCCGTCGCAGGAAGTAATTACCAAGGATAACGCTGTATTGGTCACCAATGCGGTGGCCTATATCAATATCGTTTCTCCAGAAAAAGCAGTATATGGTGTTGAAAATTACGTAATCGCCATTCAAACACTGGTGCAAACATCCTTGCGTTCGATCATTGGTGAAATGAGTTTAGATGATGCATTGTCATCCCGAGATCACATCAAAGCTAAACTGAAAGCAGCCATTTCAGATGACATCTCTGACTGGGGTATTACCCTAAAAACCGTAGAGATTCAGGACATCAATCCTTCTGGCACCATGCAGCAGGCCATGGAAGAGCAAGCCGCTGCCGAGCGTGCAAGACGAGCTACTGTGACGCGGGCAGATGGTGATAAGCAAGCGTCCATTCTACAGGCTGAAGGTGAACTTGAAGCCTCAAAACGGGAAGCGGAAGCCCAGGTGATTCTGGCTGAGGCGAGCAAAACAGCAATTAATCTGGTGACTGATGCTATTGGTGAAAAAGAATTGCCAGTGGTTTACTTGTTAGGTGAGAAATATATCAGTTCTCTGCAACAGCTCTCAGACTCTGACAACTCTAAATTCGTCGTCCTCCCCGCAGATATTCCCGCTGCGCTCCAGGGCATGATGGGCCGTAAAAGCTAAGAAACCTCTGATTAATTACCTACGTTGTTATTGCTGCGTTAAAAATCAGCTCAAAATGCGCATTTATGACCTATAAACTGCGCTTTTTCGCTGATTTTGCCTTGCACTAAATGCCTCGCAAACATTAATCAGAGGCTCGCTAAGCCTTTTCTTTAACGGTTCATGAAACGAGACACACCGATGCGAGCCCTCGATGTGTTGTTTCTAACTGTCCAGTTTCTTGTATTTGATGCGCATTGGTTGATTGTCGCCTGTGCGTTTTTTGTATTCGGTCTCATAATCCGAATAATTCCCTTCATGCCAGACAACCTGGCTGTCCCCTTCAAATGCCAAAATGTGGGTGCAGATACGATCGAGAAACCAGCGGTCGTGCGATACCACAATCGCGCAGCCCGGATAAACCAGTAGGGCTTCTTCTAATGCCCGCAATGTCTCCACATCGAGATCGTTGGTTGGTTCATCCAGCAAAAGCACATTGCCACCTTTCTTCAGCAATTTGGCCATATGCAAGCGATTGCGCTCTCCACCTGAAAGATCTTTCACATGCTTTTGCTGATCACCACCGCGAAAGTTGAATCGGCTGACGTAAGCGCGAGAAGAGATTTCGTATTTCCCTATCAGCAGGATGTCCTGTTTGTCCGAGATTTCCTGCCATACGGTATTTTCGCCATTGAGTGCATCGCGACTTTGGTTGACATAGGCCAGATTCACAGTTTCGCCGAAATCTATCGTCCCACTGTCTGGTGTCTCGTTGCCCACAAGCATGCGCAAGAAAGTGGTCTTACCTGCCCCGTTGCCACCGATGATTCCAACAATGCTGCCTTTAGGAATAGAGAAGCTCAGATCATCTATAAGAATCCTATCATCGAAACTCTTACTTAAGTTTTTGACTTCAATAACCTTGTCACCCAACCGTTCACCTGGTGGGATATAAAGCTCTTGAGTTTCATTGCGCTGCTGGAACTCCCTGGAATTGAGTTCTTCGAATCGTGCAATTCGCGCTTTGCTTTTAGATTGACGTCCCTTCGGATTAGCCCGAACCCATTCGAGTTCTGATTTAATGGTACGCTCCCGTGCTGCTTCCTGCTTTTCTTCTACTTCAAGACGTTTTTCCTTGGCTTCCAGCCAGGCGCTGTAATTGCCTTCATAGGGTATGCCATGGCCGCAGTCCAGCTCCAGGATCCAACCGGCTGCATTGTCCAGAAAGTATCGGTCGTGGGTGATAGCCACAACAGTGCCTGGGTATTCCTGAAGAAATCGTTCCAGCCAGGCTACGCTTTCTGCATCCAGATGATTAGTGGGTTCGTCCAGCAGCAACATGTCAGGTTTAGACAGAAGCAGGCGGCACAGGGCAACTCGTCTTCGTTCACCACCGGACAATTTGCTGACGTCAGCCTCCCACGGTGGCAAACGCAAGGCATCAGCTGCAATTTCTAATGTGCGTTCAATCTGCCAACCATCCACTGCATCTATTTTATTTTGTAGTTCGCCCTGTTTTTCCAGGAGGGCATTCATCTCGTCATCACTCATGGGCTCCGTAAACTTATCGCTGATTGCATTGAACTCGTTGGTCAGGTCAATGAGGGACTTTATACCCTGCTCAACATTGCCACGAACATCCAAATCTTCATCCAGTTCTGGTTCCTGCGGCAGGTAGCCGATATTGATACCTGGCTGAGGCCGCGCCTCTCCATCTATTTCAGTATCGATACCAGCCATGATACGCAGCAAGGTCGACTTACCGGCACCATTAGTGCCTAACACGCCTATTTTTGCGCCTGGGAAAAATGACAGGGATATATCTTTGAGAATTTCCCGTTTCGGCGGAACGATTTTGCCGACGCGATTCATAGTATAGACAAATTGGGCCATAGTTCCTGAGTCCAGTGCCAGTAAAAAGAGGGCGCTATTATGGCACAGCAGGTATGGCCAGCAGGAAGGCCGCAGCAGTAAAAAGTACAGTATATTGAGTTGCCAACCTCAACATATTGATGATGGTTGGGTATGCTTAAGGTAGAATAGCGCTTTCAAAAAACCCCAGCCCGGCCCCGGAGAGTGAGTTAGATGTTTAAAACCGATGTCAGCCTATCTGAATTTGACCCTGAGATAAGCGCCGCTATCGAAGCAGAGAAAACGCGTCAGGAAGAGCACATAGAACTCATTGCATCGGAAAACCATACCAGTCCTTTCGTGATGGAGGCACAGGGCTCTGTGCTAACCAATAAATATGCGGAAGGTTATCCCCGCAAACGTTACTATGGTGGTTGTGAACATGTCGATACCGTCGAAGAAGTAGCGATTGCCCGAGCCAGGGAATTATTCCAGGCCGACTATGCCAATGTGCAGCCTCACTCTGGATCTCAGGCGAATGCAGCGGTGTATATGGCACTGGCTAAACCAGGAGATACCGTATTAGGTATGAGCCTGGCTGATGGTGGTCACCTTACCCATGGGGCCAGCGTCAGTTTTTCAGGTCGCATTTACAAAGCTGTGCAATATGGTCTGAACAGCACCGCCGGAGAAATTGATTACGATCAGGTTAATGCGCTGGCGCAGGAGCATAAGCCTCAGATAATCATGGCCGGTTTCTCGGCCTATTCCCGTGTTATTGATTGGCAAAAATTTCGGGACATAGCGGACAGCGTGGATGCTTATTTTGTGGTCGATATGGCTCACGTGTCGGGCCTTATTGCTGCTGGTGTTTATCCAAGTCCGGTGAATATTGCAGATGTCACAACATCGACTACGCACAAAACCCTTAGAGGCCCCCGTGGCGGCATCATCTTGGCCCGTGGCAATGAAGAGCTGGAGAAGAAACTCAATTTCGCGGTTTTTCCCGAAAATCAGGGTGGTCCATTGATGCATGTGATTGCTGCTAAAGCTGTTTGCTTTAAAGAGGCAATGAGCGATGAATTTAAATCCTACCAGCAGCAGGTAGTGAAGAATGCCAAGGTGATGGCACAGGGGTTTATCGATCGTGGTTATGATGTCGTATCGGATGGCACTGATGATCATCTGTTTCTATTAAGTCTGATACGTCAGGGTATTACTGGTAAGGATGCGGATGCTGCTCTGGATGGAGCTAATATCACTGTTAATAAGAATGCAGTACCAAACGACCCTAACTCCCCGTTTGTGACCAGCGGGTTAAGAATTGGAACACCTGCGATTACTACACGTGGCCTCGGTGAGGCAGAGTGTGCTGAACTCACAAATTGGATGTGTGACATACTTGATGAGTTAGGTAATGAAGCAAAAATAGATGAGGTTCAGCAGAAAGTTCTTACGCTTTGTGCAAAGTATCCTGTTTATCAACAACACTGAATAATAATTAAAATAAAAAAGTATTAGAGTAGTTTTATGCATTGCCCATTTTGTGGTGCCACTGACACCAAAGTGATTGATTCTCGTCTTGTCTCTGAAGGTAATCATGTGAGGCGGCGCCGGGAATGTACTATCTGTAAAGAGCGATTCACGACTTATGAATCTGCCGAGTTGGTGATGCCTCGGATTATTAAGCAGGATGGAATCCGTGAACCATTCAACGAAGATAAACTTCTCGCTGGTCTCAACAAGGCCTTGGAAAAACGACCGGTCAGTATTGAGAAAGTAGAAGAGGCAGTAAACCGAATCAAAGCGGCACTTCGTTCAACTGGTGAACGTGAAATCCAGTCTCGCGATGTTGGTGAACAAGTCATGAAAGAGTTGCAGGAGATAGACGAAGTTGCTTTTGTTCGATTTGCCTCGGTCTACCGAAGGTTTAAAGATCTCAATGAATTTCGTGAAGAAATTGATCGTCTATCAAAAGATACTTCTAACTGACTGATATAAAACCTCCCTTTACGCCTGTATAAGCAGCTGCCCCGGATAGTCCAATTAGGGCGCAGGTTCTGCTATTATCCCTCTTCCTGCGCGTAACCCTCCATCAATAGTGCTTGCATCAATATTGCTCGAAAATATCGTACTGCCTATTTTTATACCAATTGCATGAATACTCTAACAAACTCAGACCTCGACCAGACTCAAGTTAATTGGCCTGACTACATGCAACGGGCGATTGATCTTGCGTGTAATGTAATTGGGACACAGCCAAATCCCAAAGTTGGTTGCGTTCTGGTGAAAGAAGAACGCGTAATAGCTGATGGTTGGCATCAAGCCGCCGGTCTTCCACATGCCGAAGTAATCACATTAAGAAACGCTGGTGGTGAAGCCCGAGGTGCAACAGCCTTTGTCAGCCTTGAACCTTGTTGTCACCGAGGCAAGACTGGCCCTTGCACAGAAGCATTGATTAATGCCGGGGTAAGCAGAGTTGTTTTCGCAATGCAGGATCCAAATCCAAAGATATCAGGCAATGGAATCAGTCAATTAGAACAAGCCGGGGTTGAAGTTTTTCATTTTGCAGATTTCGAAGCGAGAGCCAAAGCGATCAATTCTGGTTTTGTTCGGCGCCACGAAACAGGAGTACCTTTTGTGAGGCTAAAATTCGCCATGAGTCTCGATGGGCGGACAGCGCTTGCTAATGGTGAGAGTAAATGGATAACGGGTGCAGCAGCGCGTGCTGATGTGCAGTTACTACGTGTATCTAGCAGTGCTGTCTTAACAGGGGTTGGCACAGTGTTAGCAGATGATCCCAGGCTTGACGTCCGAGCAGACGAATTAGCGCTGAGCGAAGCCCAGCTACAAAGCAACCAGGAAGCCTTGAAGCGTCAGCCGATGAGAGTGATTCTGGACAGCAACCTAAAAACTCCCACTTCCGCTAAGATTCTCAGTAATACCGCACAAACACTACTGTTTACATGCTCAAAAACAATGGAACCTGGTTTCAATGCCCTTGACCATGTTGAAATTTTGCAGATGGATTATTCAGACGATGAGTATCAAGCAAGAGTACACCTGCCAACTGTGTTAAGATCTTTAGCTTCCAACTACGACTGCAATGATTTATTAGTAGAGGCAGGATCTACCCTTAGCGGTGCTTTTTTAGAGGAAGGTCTGGTGGACGAACTGATAATCTATATCGCCCCAAAGCTTCTCGGTAGTGACTCGCGACCACTCCTGCAATTAGAAAACATTCAGACGCTGGCTAATGCGCCAAACTTTTCGGTTTCTGCAATTAATCAGGTCGGGGAAGATATTAAGGTTGTACTAACCCCGAAATAGAAATAGAAATAGAAGTAGAAATAGAAGTAGTTCCGTATAATGAAGTAAGGGTCAAATAGTGTTCACAGGCATCATTGAAGCAATAGGTTCGGTAGAACAATTGCAGCAGACCGATGCAGACTGGCGACTAAAGATCAACACTGGGAAATTAAGCCTCGACGATGTAAAGCTTGGGGATAGCATTGCAGTCAATGGCTGCTGTTTAACAGTTGTTGAGTTTGATACGTGTGGGTTTACCGCTGATGTTTCTGGCGAAACATTGCGCTGCACAACTTTAGGTGATTTGAAATCGGGTGAGGCAGTTAACTTAGAAAAAGCTATGTTGGCAACAGATCGGTTTGGTGGCCATATCGTCAGCGGCCATATCGATGGAGTAGGGCAACTGGTGGCTATGCAGAGCGAAGGAGGAAGCCAAAAGCTTGATTTGGAAGTGCCTGTCGACCTTGCCAAATACATCGCAGCGAAAGGATCTGTTTGTATCGATGGAACGAGTCTAACTGTGAATCAGGCAGTGGGTTCTCGGTTCTCAATTAATGTCATTCCTCACACTCAGCAAGAAACCATAATAGGTAGATACAAAATTGGTCAGAAAGTGAATATAGAAGTTGATGTGGTAGCAAGATATCTGGAACGAATGAATTCCATATCAGAACAGACATCTCTGAATTCGGATTTTCTTGAGCAACATGGATTTAAAAGCGCGGAACACGAATAGCCATGGAATTAAACACAATCGAAGAAATCATTGATGATATTCGCCAGGGCAAGATGGTGATACTCATGGATGATGAAGATCGTGAGAATGAGGGCGACCTTATAATTGCGGCGGAGTGTGTACGTGCAGAAGACATAAACTTCATGGCGAAAAATGCACGAGGGCTGATTTGTCTAACTTTGACGCAAGAACATTGTCGGCACTTAAAGTTGCCCCTGATGGTAAATGAAAACAATACACCCTATAACACAAACTTTACTGCATCGATTGAAGCGGCAACAGGAGTGACAACCGGTATATCAGCAGCCGACAGGGCGCGCACGATTCAAGTGGCAGTGGCGAGAGATACGCAACCTGAAGACATCGTGCAGCCTGGACATATTTTTCCTATCATGGCGCAACCTGGGGGAGTGCTGCGGCGCGCTGGCCACACCGAGGCCGGATGTGATTTGGCGCGCTTAGCAGGATATCAACCTGCCGCAGCAATCGTTGAGATAATGAACGAAGATGGTTCAATGGCTCGTCGCGAGGATCTGGAGAAGTTTGCAAAGAACCATGGCATAAAAATTGGCACCATAGTGGATTTGATTCACTATCGAATAGCCAATGAGCATACTGTTCAGCGGCAGGAAACCAATACGCTTAAAACACCATTCGGTGAGTTTTTGGTTCACACTTATATAGATTCAATCAGTGGCAGCATGCATCTCGCTTTTATCAAAGGAGAGATTAACGCAACCGAACCTACTTTAGTTAGAGTCCATATCCCGAATACTTTGCGGGATGTATGTGAAGTGTTCAATACACAACGCACCAGCTGGTCTTTTAGCAGTGCCTTGGAAAAGATCAGTCAGGAAGGCAAGGGTGTTGCTGTGTTATTATCAGGCGAGGACTATGGTCACGATTTAGCGCATAATCTTGCTGCGGCAAAGGCTGATGGAACGGAATCTTCACAGACGCCACGTCTTGGCAATGATTTAACTATAGGTACCGGTTCGCAAATTTTACGAGATCTTGGTGTTGGAAAAATGCGACTGCTAAGTTACCCGGCTCGGTTCAATGCCATTTCGGGATTTGACTTGGAAGTAGTCGACTTTGTTAAGTTTGGAAAATAGAGTGCAGCGATTTCAGGAAAAACCAATGAGTAGCATCAAAACTGTAGAGGGCAATTATCAGAACGCTGGTGCGAACTATGGTATTGCCGTTGCACGATTCAATAGTTTTATTGTTGATCGCTTGCTTGATGGCGCTATTGATGCCCTAAAAAAACATGGGGTACAGGATAAAGACATCACTATCGTGAAAGTGCCAGGTGCCTATGAATTACCTCTTGCAGTTAAGAAGATGACTTCTAAGCAACAGTTCGATGCAATTATTGCACTGGGTACTGTAATCAGAGGTGACACCCCACATTTCGAATATGTAGCAGGGGAATGTGTGAAAGGCCTTAGCCAAGTTAGCTTAAGCAGCGACATTCCTGTAACTTTCGGTGTGCTGACTGTGGATACTATTGAACAAGCAATAGAACGGGCTGGCACTAAAGCGGGGAATAAAGGTGCTGAAGCTGTTTTAACAGCGATGGAAATGGTCAGTCTGAATCGTCAGCTCGATCTATAACTGTATAAGCATAAGCATCATCAATAAGGACCCTCTCTACTGTCGCCATGGGAAATAAAATTTCATTAGCCCAGCGGCGCAGAGCTCGTCAGCTAATCATGCAGGCACTGTATCAGTGGATCATCTCCAGGATGGATCCTATTGATATCACACTGCAATTCCATGAAGACAATCCAGGAAAGATAGATTGGCAGTATTTTGACAAGATCTTCCCTGACATTCCTAAACGGTCGGAGTTTCTAAATTCTACTTTGGTGCCGCACCTGGACCGCGATATCGGGTCATTAGATCCAGTTGAAACGGCATTGCTTTATTTAGGCGCTTACGAGCTAGCAAGCAGAATCGATGTGCCATATCGCGTAGTGATTAATGAGTGTGTGGAGCTCGCTAAATCCTACGGTGCTACTGATAGCCATAAGTATATCAATGCTGTTCTGGATAAACTGGTACCGAGCCTGCGTGCCGCTGAGTTTGCTGCCAAATCATAGTGGGATATCACTAATCGAAGTCAACTTAAGGAGCCTCTGATTAATGTTTGCGAGGCAGTTAGTGCAAGGCAAAAATCAGCGAAAAAGCGCAGTTTACAGGTCATAAATGCGCATTTTGAGCTGATTTTTAACGCAGCAATAACAACGTAGATAATTAATAGGTAATTAATCAGAGGTTCCTTAAAAGTGTGAATACTGAATTCCAACTCATTCATCGATACTTCGCTGAGGCGGCGCAGCAATTCAGCAGAAATGAAATCGTTTTAGGTATCGGAGATGATGGTGCTTTAGTCGATGTGCCTAATGATAAATTGTTATGTATTGCTACTGATGTTTTAGTGGTTGGCAGACATTTTCCAGTTGATGCACGCCCAGATCTTATTGCTCATCGCGCTCTCGCAGTTAATCTCAGCGACATGGCGGCTATGGGCGCTAGTCCTCTCTGCTTTACATTAGGATTAACATTACCGGAAGCCAATGAGACCTGGCTCGCGGAGTTTTCCAAAAGTTTATTGGCGCTTGCCAATCAGTACTCCTGCCCTTTGATAGGCGGCGATACCACAAGTGGTTCTTTGGCCATTGCTATCACTATGCAAGGCTTAGCCGATAAGGACTCTCATATCCAACGTGATCTGGCTGCTGCTGGTGATCTGATTTATGTCACCGGAAGTCTTGGGGATGCTGCACTGGCACTTCCTGCTCTAGATATAGATTCGCATCTAAGTGAATTAATTTGCATGGATGAAGCTATCAGCCAGGAGCACCAGGATTTTTTCTCGAAGGCGTATTATGAACCCATACCGCGCATAGCATTCGGATGTGCTGCCGCCAGCTTAGTATCAAGCGGCATCGATATATCAGACGGATTGGTAGGGGACTTGGAGCATATCATCAGGGCAAGCAAAGTGGGGGCCAGAATTGATGTTAGCGCTTTACCTATTTCTGAAGTGGCCAGGAGTTGCTCCTCAGAGAAGTCGCAAAAAGCGGCAGCTTTATTCGGAGGTGATGACTACGAGCTGTGTTTGACTGTTAGACCAGATAAGCAAACCGAGTTTGAGGAATTGGCTCGGGAACATGATGTGCCTGTAAGTCGAGTAGGGGGAATCATTCAAGGTGACTCTATTTATCTTATGGATAATGATGGTTCTGAAGTTTTAATTGATAACCGCACATATGAGCACTTCCGATAGCTTGCTTAGCTGGAGAGAGATGTAGTGAGAATGAGCGAGAGATGCCTCCTGAACTAAATTTAAAAAACCCAATGCATTTTTTAGCCTTTGGGTTGGGATTCGGGTTGGTCCCGAAAGCGCCTGGCACGGCAGGCACATTGATGGCAGTAGCCCTCTATATTCCTCTGAGTCATTTGCCGCTATTGGTCTATGGAATGGTGATAGTGCTGGCATTTGGACTGGGAATCTGGATATGCGAAAGGACCAGCCATGACCTTGGTGTGCATGACCATGGTGCGATCGTATGGGACGAGGTTGTTGGATATTGGATAGCCATGTTCATGGCACCGGCTGCTTTGTTATGGATTGTGGTGGGATTTGTGCTGTTTCGGTTGTTCGATATTTTAAAACCATGGCCAATCAAGTGGATCGACAGCAAAATGAAAGGTGGGATTGGCATCATGCTAGATGACGTTTTAGCGGGTATAATGACCGCCCTGTGTATCCAGGCCATTTCGGCCCTGATTAATTGAAATAAATTGAGGTTTTTGTGTCAGTTCAATATGTCGCTTCAGCCAAATTGCCAACAAAATGGGGGCAGTTTGAGATTCATGGATTTGAAGACTCAGCAAAAGGAAAGGAACATATCGCACTGACAATGGGAGACATTGAGGGTGCAGATGCGCCGCTTTGTC
This sequence comes from uncultured Pseudohongiella sp., assembly GCA_965198435.1. GTDB lineage: Bacteria > Pseudomonadota > Gammaproteobacteria > Pseudomonadales > Pseudohongiellaceae > UBA9145. Next base: position 3,433,363 of record OZ240664.1, read on the forward strand.
GGGTGCATTCCGAATGTTTGACTGGTGATTGTCTTTATAGTCTGCGCTGTGATTGTGGTTCGCAGCTTCAACTAGCTATGCAGCGAATTGCAGAGGAGGGTCGGGGCATCATTCTGTATTTGCGTCAAGAGGGCCGTGGTATTGGACTGATCAATAAAATTAGAGCATATGCTTTGCAAGACACCGGAGCTGATACAGTCGAAGCAAATGTAGAGCTTGGTTTTGAACCGGATTGCCGGGAATATGATATTTGCCAACCGATGTTCGCGCACTTTTCGATCAGTAGTGTGCAATTGATGACGAACAATCCGAGAAAAATTGATTCGTTGAAGAGTATGGGTATGAAAGTACCAGAAATCGTGCCTATTCACATCGAACCCAATCCACACAATGAAGCCTATCTTGCCGTTAAAGTAGATAAGCTTGGCCATATCAAATAATTGTGCAAGCACTGCTAACTGACTTTTGAGCCAAAACATCAAATGCATCACCATTGATCTTATTCGCCATGGCGAGCCCAAAGGAGGGGATATCGTTCGTGGCCGGGTCAATCCGGAATTGACACCGCTTGGCTGGAAGCAGATGCGCCATGCAACTGCTTTAGATGATCAACACCGTCCTTCTGCAGTAACGCCAAACTGGACACACATCATTAGCTCTCCATTGCTTCGTTGTCGAGAGTTCGCTCAGCGAACTGCGAAAGCAGTTGGCCTCAGTCTCAACATCGAAGACCAATGGCAGGAAATTGACTATGGGGATTGGGATGGGATGGCAGCCAGTGAATGGCGCAAAGTTGCCGCTGACCAGTTCAAAGCATTCCGCAATGATCTTTCCGCACTTGCTCCGCCCAATGGTGAAACTTATCTGGATTTTAGAGATCGAGTGCTGGAAGCCTGGAAAGAGATAGCAAAATTCGATGACGGCGCGCATCTGCTGGTAGTAACTCACGGGGGAGTACTGAGAGTCGTGTTGCCGACAGTTCTGGGCATGTCCTTGAATCGCAGTTTCCCCCTGCATATTCCATTCGCTTGCTTCAGTAGAATCAGCCTCCGTATTAAACAAGATTCGGTGAGCCCGGTATTGATCTTTCACAACGGAGCCGAGTACTCGGGCGGTTCTGAGACTTAAGGAGCCTCTAATTAATGTTTGCGAGGCAGTTAGTGCAAGGCAGAAATCAGCGAAAAAGCGCAGTTTATAGGTCATAAATGCGCATTTTGAGCTGATTTTTAACGCAGCAATAACAACGTAGGTAATTAATCAGAGGTTCCTTAATAGTCAATGCCTTTCTGGACTTTTACTCCGCTTTCGAAAGCATGTTTTACGCTTTCCAGTTCAGCCACTGTGTCTGCGAGTTCGATTAATTCCGGTGATGCATTACGCCCGGTAACGATTACGTGCTGCATGCTGGGCCTGTTAGCCAGCGTCTCCAATACGGCTGGTTTATCTAAATATCCATAAGTCAGCATGTATGTGATTTCATCCAGCACGATGACATCGATCGATTCATCGTTTAGTAGTCTTGCCGCTTCTGTCCAGGTCGCCTCCGCAGCACTGATATCTTTATCTCGATCCTGGGTTTCCCAGGTGAACCCTGTTGCCATCACATGGAATTCGACTTGTGGATGATCTTGAAAAAACAGATGTTCTCCAGTTTCCCATAAGCCCTTAATAAATTGCACAACTGCGCAGTTAAGTCCATGGCCGACGCTACGGGCCAGCATGCCGAATGCTGAAGAACTCTTACCTTTGCCATTTCCGGTGAGAACGATCATTAAGCCTTTGTCTATCGTCGCTTTCTCAATCTTTCCATCGATGTGCTCTTTCTTGCGTTGCATGGCTTTCTTATGCCGTGCTTTGCGCTCTTCCGATGTCGCCATAACTCTATTCCATTTTCCAAAGTGCAATTTACGCCCAGATTTTCCGCCTGGTTAAAAGTCTTACTGCACATGAATACTGTGCTGAAGTACAAAAAATTAAGCATGTGCCCACAGGGTGAAAGCCAGTCTGTCACTTTCATTCATAAGATAGCAGCCAATCGTTATTTTGACACCACTATTGATCGCTCACTATAATCACCACGCTACTTGGTACTTTCATCTTTGTATGCTTCGTTGACAAATGGCGATGAAAGATAAACGGGAACACAGGTGATGAATCCTGGGCTGCCCCCGCAACGGTAAGCATCGATCGATGTAAGCCCGACACCGGCCAAAGGCGAATGACACAACACAGTTAGCGGAGGGCTAATCTGGATCGGTCAGTTAGTTCCACTTCCGCTGGCTTCTCCGTGCCCTCTTCTATTTTCATTAGGGGACCTCTGATTAATTACCTATGTTGTTATTGCTGCGTTAAAAATCAGCTCAAAATGCGCATTTATGCCCTATAAACTGCGCTTTTTCGCTGATTTTTGCCTTGCACTAACTGCCTCGCAAACATTAATCAGAGGCTCCTTAGATTTGAGTGCAATGATGAAGCCGACTCTCATGGTGCAGGGCACCACTTCCGATGCTGGGAAAAGTCTGATAGTGGCTGGCTTATGTCGGCTGTTGGCTAATAGTGACATCAACGTGGCCCCATTCAAACCACAGAACATGGCACTCAACAGTGCTGTGACTGTAGATGGTGGTGAAATAGCCAGAGCGCAGGCGCTGCAGGCCGCCGCCGCAAATCTGCTTCCTGCTATCGATATGAACCCGATTTTAATTAAGCCGGAATCAGATCGTCGTGCCCAGGTGATTGTGCAAGGTAAAGCCCTTCAAGCCATGGATGCTCAGAACTATCATGATTACAAAGCGCGTGCTCTGGAATTTGTACTTGAATCTTACAACCGCCTAAGAAATCAACATGACGTCTTGCTAGTGGAAGGTGCTGGTAGTCCAGCAGAGATTAACTTACGTGAAAATGATATTGCCAATATGGGATTTGCTGAAGCTGTGGACTGTCCTGTGTTACTGGTTGCCGACATTGATCGTGGCGGGGTATTCGCAGCAATCGTTGGAACATTGGAGTTATTGTCCGAATCTGAACGCGCACGAATCGTTGGTATTGTTATAAACAAATTTCGTGGTGACATAGAGCTACTGATTCCGGGTTTGGCCTGGTTGGAAAATCGAATCAAGAAACCCGTATTGGGAGTGATGCCATACCTGCAACATCTGTTTCTTGATGCAGAAGATGCACTGGATGCAGAACAGATTGTTGATGAGCTTGATGGGGAGGGTTCGCTTTTAAATGTTGTGGTAGTGGTATTTCCGAGAATCAGCAATCACACAGACTTCGATCCACTTCGACTACATCCTAAGGTTAATCTTAACTACGTCACCCTCAATGATGAATTGGGAGAAGCTGATCTGGTGGTTCTGCCAGGCAGTAAAAACGTCCGTGAAGACCTGGAAAAACTCAATGCCACCGGAATGGCCGAATCTTTGCGCCGCCACTTACGTTATGGTGGCAAGCTACTGGGCATCTGTGGAGGATTTCAGATGCTTGGACAGGAAGTTTCAGATCCACAGGGTATAGAATCTGCCCCTGGTAAGAGCGAGGGTTTGAGACTGCTCAACTTTAGTACGGAGTTAAAAACTGGGAAACAACTGGTTGAAAGAACGGGCAAGCTTCTTCTGCAACCTGACTCCGGTACTGAGATCAAGGGTTATGAGATTCATTGTGGTAAGTCTGAAGGCCCCGATCTCAACTGCCCACTGGTCGAGTTTAAAGATGGGACGACGGATGGGGCCAGGAGCTCTGACGGACAGATCATCGGAACTTATCTACATGGGTTGTTTGACACACCAGCAGCAGCCAGGGAACTTTTGAATTGGGTCGGCCTTGACAGTAATCACAGCCACGACGTCGCTAAGCAGAGGAATCAACAACTGAATCGGCTTGCTGATGCAATTGCTGAAAATATCGACGTACATTCTTTGTTTCCAGACTACTTCACAGAACAAAAGCGGAAGCTGAAATGGAGCGCCTGAGTTCATCAAGCGTTACGACAGCGCTCGCCCTCGCCTTACCAGCGGTAGTTTTACTCTATCTCGCGGTAGGGCCAAGTTTAATCTCGCCATTGCAACTGATCACTGATTCAGATTCGGGCGCCTTTGAAAAAAATCAGATCATTATGACTTCCATACGATTGCCAAGGGCAATCATGGCGCTGCTGGTTGGTGCAAGTCTCGCAGTATCGGGTGCTGTGATGCAGGGTTTGTTTCGCAACCCACTTGCTGACCCTTCATTGATCGGTGTTTCCAGCGGCGCATCGGCAGGTGCCAGTTTCATGATTGTGTTTGGTGCTTCATTAGTGGAAGGGAGCCATATCTTAGGTTTGTCAGTGGTTGGAGTAGGGGCTGTCATCGGAGCTGTGCTCGCAGTGTTTCTCGTTTATCGATTAGCGACCAATCGCTATGGTACGTCGGTTGTAACCATGCTGCTGTCTGGAATCGCTATCAGTACAGTTGCCAGTGCGTTGAACAGTTTATTCACCTACTTTGCTGATAGCGCCATGTTACGTCGTATCTCTGTGTGGGAGATGGGTAGTTTAGAAGGGGCAAGTTGGGAACGAGTAACACTGATGGGTATAGTGGCAGGTATCCTTCTTTTGCGCTTACCCCGTTATCGACAGGCTTTAAACGCTTTTCTACTCGGCGAATCAGAAGCACGTTATCTGGGTGTCGACGTGGAATGGGTGAAGAAGGAACTCATTCTGATTGTTGCACTTGCTGTTGGTGTCAGCGTAGTAGTGGTAGGGAACATCGCCTTCGTCGGTCTTGTCGTTCCCCATATACTGCGGGGCTTTATCGGTCCTGATCACCGGGCATTATTACCAGCCACTGCATCAGCAGGTGCCTTGTTACTGCTGTTTGCTGACATGGCAGCCAGGATACTCATCGCTCCTGCCGAACTTCCGGCTGGCATCTTAACAGCACTGGTTGGTGCACCGGTGTTCTTTTATCTTCTGGTTCGAAGTCGGGCATTGAATAATCCGGAGCGTTTGTGATGTCTAACGATGTGACATTAACACTGCAAGGGCTTACAGCTACAGTGAGTTCGTCGATGACTCTGAATGACATTAATCTTACGATCAGAGCTGGTGAAACGGCTGTTGTCATCGGGCCAAACGGTGCTGGCAAAACCAGTTTGTTGCGGGCGGTGTGCAACGATCTGCCACTGGATAGTGGTAGTGTTGAACTCGGCGGTCGCGACATGGCCACATGGTCATTACAGGACAGAGCAAAAACTCTGGCAATCCTGCCGCAACATTCGAATCTGGACTTTCCGTTTACAGTAAGCGAAGTGGTTTTCATGGGACGGATTCCCCACAGCACTTCACAAATCCGCAATCGGGAAATCGTTCAAGCAGCATTGGAGATGGTTGACTGCAGCCAATTTGCGGAACGGTTTTACATCAATCTATCAGGTGGTGAAAAGCAACGGGTGCAACTGGCACGGGTTGCCGCTCAGATTTGGGAAGATATGGGGTTGGCACGTTGCCTTGTGCTAGATGAGCCCAGTGCCTCTCTGGACCTGGCCCATCAGGCGATGATCGTTGAGATAATTCAGAGCTTCGCCCAGAAAGGCGTCGCCATCCTTGTAGTTCTGCATGACCTTCATCTTGCGAGCAAAGTGGCGGACAAACTAGTCGCGCTAAATGACGGAGCAGTAGCTGCCACTGGCTCAGTAGATTCTGTTCTTTCAGGACAGGTACTCAGAGATGTTTTTAGTGTAAATGCACAGGTTCTGTCTAACGACAAAGACGGTTCGCGATTGGTTGTGACATGAGTATTCGTTGAGTAGATTGCGATGTTAGAACACTGTCAGCTCATACTTGGTGGAGCGTGCTCAGGCCAGGAGACGATTTGCGCAACATTCTGCTGAGGCGTCGGGCACATCGCGTGATCTGATCTATATTGCAACAGCTACTGCTGATAATGCGGAGATGTCCCAGTCCCTGTGCATTGAAAAGCATCAGCAGCAACATAATGATCGATGGACATTGGAAGAAGAACTGTTGTACCTGGCGAATGCGATTCGGCGTCACGACAATCAGCGCGCCATAATCTTAGTCGATTGTCCCATACTTTGGCTGAAGCAATTGTTTGCATCAATCTTGCTGGCAATCAGAGCGCGAGCTTTAATCTAAGGAACCTCTGATTAATTACCTACGTTGTTATTACTGCGTTGAAAATCAGCTCAAAATGCGCATTTATGACCTATAAGCTGCGCTTTTTCGCTGATTTTTGCCTTGCACTAACTGCCTCGCAAACATTAATCATTAATCAGAGGCCCCTTAGGTTTTTTCTGTGCTGATAGCAAAATTCTCGGTATGGTAGAAAGTAAAAGTAATAGTCACTCTTGGATACGCGTGCAGTTGGTGAACAAACCTTGCAAGACCCAGAGTGACAGGCAGTCGCAACAACGTAAGCGCTTATGGCAAATGCAACAGCGCTGGCTTTTGAGCATGAATGATCCTCTGACTGAGTTTCGGTGTTCTTCGTCAGCACTATTTGCCACAGGGAGGGGCCGGTGGTTGTATACCAGACTAAGTATCAGGCATTAGCCCGTAGCGGCATTCCCACAAGACTGTTTACTCAGCAAAAAGAATTGGGTGGGATTCGCATTGGGCTTTCGACGGAATTGCCGTTTAAAAACTTCGTCGAGAGAGTTATCGGCCTGCGCTCATATCAGAACATCAGATCATAACCAGCAACTAGGTAATAACTATGTCAGCAACAGGAAGTCCTGAAAACTATCAAAGTTCATTAGCGGTTCTCATTTTATCTTTTTTTGCCGCTTCACAAACGAGTGCTCAGGTATTCGTAGTAGATGATCTCGGCAATACTTTATCGTTAGACAAACCTGCGGAAAGAATTGTCAGTTTAGCGCCACATATCACTGAAACTTTGTATGCTGCAGGAGCTGGCGATAAGATAGTTGCAACGGTTAGCTACAGTGATTATCCAGAAGCTGCTCGTTCAATTCCCGTGATAGGATCTCACAAGGGAGTTTCCTACGAATCGCTGGTTGGTCTGAATCCTGATCTGGTCATTGTATGGGCCAGCGGCAATGGAGAAGAGCTAATCGCTCGTATTCGTAGCCTTGGGCTGAATGTTTATTTAGATGAGCCTCGTCAATTAGAAGACGTTGCTTCTTCGTTGCGTCGATACGGAACCATGGCTGGCACAGAAACAATTGCAGAATCGCAAGCGCAAGACTTTGAACTCCGGCTAGCTGAATTGCGAGAACAGCATCGAGGGAAAGAACCATTGCCCGTATTCTACGAGGTTTGGAACGATCCACTCACTACCCTCAATGGCGAGCATTTTATCTCAGACATTATTCGATTATGTGGTGGAGAAAACATTTTTAGTTCTGCTATTCCACTGGCACCTGTGGTCAGTATGGAATCGGTGCTGACCTTTGATCCGCATTTGATTGTCGTAAGCGGTATGGGCGAAGAAAGGCCAGAATGGTTGGGTGAATGGGCGAAATGGCAAGGCCTGACGGCTGTAAAAACCGGGCAATTACGTTTTATTCCCCCGGATTTACTCCAGCGTAGCTCGCCGAGGGTGATTCAGGGTGCAGAAATGATGTGTGATTTCGTGGAAACGGCGCGTAATCTAAGGAGCCTCTGATTAATGTTTGCAAGGCAGTTAGTGCAAGGCAAAAATCAGCGAAAAAGCGCAGTTTATAGGGCATAAATGCGCATTTTGAGCTGATTTTTAACGCAGCAATAACAACGTAGGTAATTAATCAGAGGTTCCCTAAATTGAGTATTTACGACTCTAGACTGCCCGTGATTGGATCTTACAGGCTTTCAGTTTCTCTCGAATTCGCTTGGCGATGCTGTCGCTATCGAGACTTACTTTTATCAACATCTCCGGTACTTTTCCATGCTCCAAAAATTTGTCAGGTAATCCTAGATTGAGAATCGGCGTGTTGTAGTGGCTGCCAAGCAGGAGTTCATTGACGCCTGATCCGGCACCGCCACTAACTACATTCTCTTCCACCGTCACTATCAACTGGTGCGTCGCTGCTAAATCGCCAATGAGGTCTTCATCCAGTGGTTTGACGAATCGCATATCGGCGACTGTAGCATCGAGTTGTTCGCCTGCTGCCAATGCAGCCTCAACCATGCTGCCAAAGGCAAGAACCGCAACAGAGCGACCTTTTCGTCTTAATAAAGCTTTACCAATCTTTACCGGCTCGAAACCATCGGCAAGGCTTACCCCAGGACCTTTACCTCGCGGGTAACGAACTGCCGCTGGCCCTTTATGTAAGAAGCCAGTAGACAATAGCTTATAGGTTTCATCTTCATTGCTCGGTGCCATCAAGATCATGTTAGGAATACACCGCAAGTAAGTGAGATCGAAACTTCCCGCATGGGTTGGTCCATCTTCTCCGACCAGGCCCGCGCGATCGATGGCGAACATCACATTGAGCTCTTGCAGAGCAACGTCGTGAATTAATTGATCATAGGCGCGTTGTAAAAACGTAGAGTAAATTGCCACCACCGGTTTAATGCCTTCACAGGCCATGCCTGCAGCAAAAGTAACCGCGTGCTGTTCTGCGATTGCGACATCATGAAAGCGATCAGGGAATCGCTCGGCAAACTCGCGCATACCAGAACCTTCACCCATAGCCGGAGTGATGCCGACAATAGTTTTGTCGTGTTCTGCTAGATCGCAAATCCATTTACCGAAGACCTGAGAATAAGTGAGGGCCTGGTTGTTTTCTATCTTGGGTTCCGCATAGGTGGGGTTTGAATTTGATTCTTTTTTGTTTGCATCTGGGTCGATCTTGCTCAGTGCATGCATTCCAAAAGGATCGTTTTCAGATTCTGAGTATCCTTTCCCTTTTTGGGTTACGATATGCAACAATTGAGGACCGCGCAGTGTTTTAATGTTGCTCAGTATTTCAACCAGGCCAGAAGTGTCATGTCCATTAATAAGACCGATGTAATTGAATCCAATCTCTTCGAATAGTGTGCCTGGTGAAACCATGCCTTTCATATACTCCTCAGCTCTGTGTGCAGCTTTCAAGGCAGGTGGAATTTTTGATAATACTTTCTTACTTCCAGTACGAATGAAGTTATAGGGTTTGCTTGCCCACATGCGCGCAAAGTAACTGGATAGACCGCCAACATTATTTGAGATCGACATGTTGTTGTCGTTCAGAATGATCAACACATTGTCGTCAATGTGTCCGGCATGATTCAGTGCCTCGAAAGCCATGCCTGCTGTCATCGCACCATCCCCGATCACAGCAATATTGTGATGATCTTGTGCCTGCATTTTACTTGCAACCATCATTCCTAAAATTGCACTGATAGAGGTGCTGGAATGGCCGACACCAAAAGTATCAAACTCGCTTTCTTTTCTGTTTGGAAAAGCGGCCAGTCCACCAGCCTGGCGCATGGTGAGCATCTGCTCGCGACGGCCTGTTAAGATTTTGTGAGGATAAGCCTGGTGTCCGACATCCCAGATGAGGCGATCTTCAGGCGTATTGAACACGTAGTGCAAAGCAATTGTCAGTTCTACTACCCCTAATCCAGCACCAAAGTGCCCTCCTGTCTGGCCTACTGAATAAAGCAGGAAAAGGCGCAGTTCCTGAGCTAAATCTTCAAGCTGCTCGACTTCCAGTTTTTTCAGGTCCGCCGGGCTGTCTATAGAATCCAGCAGTGGTGTTTGTGGCCTGATCAGGGGTATTTCTTCTAACATATCTGTATTTCAACGCGAGGAAGCCCAGTTTTCAACCATTTGCTGCGCGAATGCTATGAAAATAAGGCACGTAACTTGATGCAGGGGAGGAGGTAGATCAATCTTGCCTAAATTTGGGTGTGGACTAGTGGGATCTAGTCACTATGAAAGAAGCAAGATTTCGTAATGAATCTGCTGCTTGAGAGAATTCCGCAATGGCTTGTTGGGCTTCTTCTACTAGCTCGATCGCTTTCCCCTGGGCGCCTTCAAGTCCCAAAAGGGTGGCATAGGTGCTCTTGTTGTTGTGCTGATCTGATCCGTGAGGTTTGCCTAAAGTAGCTGTATCACTTATCACATCAAGCACATCGTCCTGGACTTGAAAGGCAAGCCCAATACAAGCTGCATAATTTAATAGCGCCTTTAATTGGGATTGCTCCAAATCGGGATTGCACATGGCACCTAATGCAACGGAAGCAGTAATAAGTGCACCAGTTTTTTGGCGATGTAAGGTTTCCAGTGCATCAATAGTGGTTTCAGTGCCAGTATTTTTAAAATCTTCGAACTGACCGCCAACCATCCCTTTTGGACCAATTGCCGATGCAAGGCAATCGATCATATTAAGACGAATGTGGTCTGACAAAACCTCTGAATTCATGGCAAGCCTGCTAAAGGCCAGGCTTTGTAATGCATCTCCGACAAGAATTGCCGTGGCTTCATCATAGGCTTTATGAACGCTGGGTTTACCTCGGCGCAAATCATCATCATCCATTGCAGGTAGATCATCATGCACAAGAGAGTAGCTGTGGATTAGTTCGATAGCACAGGCTGGTGCATCTGCAATCGCTAACTCGCAGTCAACCGCAAGTGCTGTTGCATACACCAATATAGGACGAATGCGTTTGCCGCCATTTAAACACGCGTAAAGCAGCGCTTCTTCCAGCTTTTCATTACTGCCCGAATGTTTTAGACAGGTTTTGAGCAGCTCATTCACCCGTGTCTGGCAACTGGAACAAAACGTGTCCAGGTTATGGCTATGATTATGATCTGGAGAGTGAACTGCTGACATCTGCCATTAGTCTTCTTGATCGAAATCCAGCTCTGCGGTTTCACCGCTTTCATCTAACAGTACTTGTACTTTTTGTTCTGCTTGTTTTAGCGCTGTCTGGCATTCGCGAGTGAGTTTGATGCCTTTTTCAAAAGCTTTGAGGGAGTTTTCCAGGCTGAGATCTCCTTCTTCCATGGAAGTAACGAGTTCTTCCAATTCTTCCAGAGCTTCTTCGAAGCTGAAGCCAGATTGTTTTTTTGCAGCCATTATTCTTACCGCCTTCAGTCTAATTGGTCCTGACAATGCCCGGAACCCGTTATTTTCTCACAATGCTATAAGTCAGGGGATAGATTATACTCGAACCGATAAGCGAATTGGGTGGTCCGGTTTGAAGCAGGGGAAAGTGAGGAATTTGACCCTTCGTCATGCAGCCTTTACTCTATAATAATTACTGCTTCACAAGCTCTGAAGTCCAGGAAACTATGTCTGATCATTCAAACCTGAAATCCTACATACCCAAAGATTGGCGAATCCAGTTTGGTCTGGTGCTGACTTTTCTGTGGTTCGTATTTCTGTCGATCTACATTTCTCGCAATGTGGGTTGGGACTTATTCATGGACTTGCCTATCGATGAAATGGGCACTTTTCTGGAAGGGGCATTCGCTTTCCTGGCATTTCTTTGGTTGGTAATTGGTTTGTTCATTCAGCAGTCAGTTTTGGCAGAAAATAATGAGGAGCTACGGAGAAACAATTTACACTCCGAGAAACAGACACAAGCTATCGCTGCAACTGAATTAAACGCGCGCCAGGAAACATTTTTCAAAATATCTGAAGCAACACGGCGGCAGTTGGGGGCTATTTCTGGATTACTGTTTATCTCAAGCCAGGGGCCTGTGGGTAATGAGACGTATAGCTCTGACGATTTAGCAGAGGTCTGGAAACAATTTGCCAGTGGCGATTCCGAAGTTTACTCTCGCATGTTTCTCAGCATGGGCCCAGTTGAAGAAGTTGATTTTTATGATCTCTACTATGGAACCGCGATAAGAAGAAATCACACTGAAAACTTTCTGGTGGGGTTCGATCGGCTCATAAAACTTGCGAAAGACTGTGACACCAACAATATCATTCTCGATTCATTAGTCATATCCGCACACGGGCTGCTAAACAGCCGCATGCGTGAGTTGCATCCGGATATCAAGTTTGAAACGATCGCCGTAACGAATACTCAGCAATACCTCGAGTGTATGGAAGTTGTCCATACCAGCGAGGCTGAGGCGCAGCTTGAGAGTACATCTCAGTTAACAGCAACCTGGAAATCTGGAAAATAGGCAGAAACAAAAATTAAGGAGCCTCTGATTAATGTTTGCGGGGCAGTTAATGCAAGGCAAAAATCAGCGAAAAAGCGCAGTTTATAGATCATAAATGCGCATTTTGAGCTGATTTTTAACGCAGCAATAACAACGTAGGTAATTAATCAGAGGTTCCTTAAGTTTAGGGGGAAATTATGGAATATGTTGCAATAGTCATCGCCATCGCGTTGATCGAATACACCGTGTTTACTATTTTGGTGGGCAGAGCGCGCGCAAAATATAACTGTCCTGCGCCAGCTAGCAGCGGTGATCCAATCTTCGAACGATTCTATCGAGTACAACAAAACACTATGGAGCAGCTCGTCGTGTTCTTGCCCGCGATTACCCTGTATGGGTATTACGGCAATCCTGATATTGCTGCCGGTGTTGGAATGGTTTACGTGGTATCACGGCTCATTTATCTCCAGGCTTATGTCGATGATCCGGCTAAGCGAGGCCGTGGATTTATTCCCGGATTTCTGGCGACAGCTTATCTGCTCATCGGTGGACTAATCGCAACCATTCAGAATCTCATCTACTGACATAGCAGTTCAGTAATTTTGCTAAGACCTCTTGGCATAGTTTAATCATGACTCGGCTACTGTATATACGGAAATGCATAGAGCCCAAGGGATTTTTATCTTTTTTGTAAGGTATTGAAATTATTAATTTTTAGAGAGTTCGGACCAGGTGTTAGCTTGCAGAGCTGTTTTCTTGCTGCCTTACGATATCTGTAAGCGTGCGAAAATCAGTCTTACCGCTACCCATGTAGGGGAACTCATCCACCACAACGTATTTCCTGGGCAGCGCCAGGTTAGGCAGTTCCTCAGAGAGCTGTTTTACCACTTCTTGCTGGTCTATTGCTTTATTAGTCACTCCAATGATACGTGAACCACGTTTAGCGTCTGGCAGCTCCACGGCGCAGCATTCAACTTCTTCAGGCGTCACCGCATTCAGCGCTTCTTCAACCATCGCCAAAGAAATCATTTCGCCGCCTATTTTGACAAATCGTTTCAGTCTGCCTTTATGCCAAAGAAATTTGTCTTCGTCGAGATAACCAAGATCACCGGTATCGTACCAACCAGATTTGAGGCGTAAATGTGATTCTTCGATATCATTAAGGTAACCAGACATCACGCCAGCGCCTTTTACCATGATTTTGCCGGTTTCACCGGGTGCGCAGTCTTCACCACTGTCTATATTCTCTATACGAATCTCTGTGCCGGGTATAGCCACCCCAATACTTCCAGGTTTGTTGTTGCCCCTTGGGTTTACGGAGATCACTGGCGAAGTTTCAGTTGTTCCGTAACCCTCGAAAATTTCGAGCTCATGTTTGTCTCTATAGAGTTGGCGCAGCGACTCTGGGCACTTGTCTGCGCCAGACACTGCAAGCTGTACACTTGAGAAGTCACCAGCTTCTGACTGTCTTGCATAACCTTCTAAAAATAGCGGTGTCCCAACGAGCAATTGCGGTCGTTCTTCCTTAATGATTTTTGCAATTATCTTGAAGTCCAGAGGATTGGCATAAGTTATAGCGGTCATTCCTAAGCACAGGGGTGTCCAAAGATTGATTGTTACACCGAAAACATGGAAATAGGGCAGTACAGCGAGCAAGCGATCCATGTCATACACGTCCATCATGTCTGAGAATGAATCAATATTGGACAATATATTGCCTTGCGTTAGTTGAACAATTTTCGGATCTTTCTCACTACCGCTGGTAAAGAGGATAACTGCTGGTTCATCAAGATCATTATGGCGTGCTATTCGCTTTAGCATTCCACGGGGGAGTTTCGATTTTAGAAATGCCAGGGCTTTTTCGAATGTTCCCAGATTGGGCATTATGTCATCAATAAACACCATGCCTGGTACTTCTTCACAATTGACTCGCTCCAATAAAGCTTTGGCAGTAATGATCGTGCGCAAATCACATTGCGATTGTGCATATTTGCAATTCTTGGCTGCTCCAGTTGAGTAATTGATCATCACTGGCGTTAAACCACTGAACAACGCGCCTATTACGGCAAGCGCTCCGCCTGAACCGGTGGGCAACATTATCCCTATGCGGCCACGCTCTAACTTTTTAAATCTCCGCGCAAGAATGAGGCTGACGATCAGCGCTTGTGAAAACGAGATATCCCGGCCCATCGCTTTGTCTTTAATTGCGATCTTCTTAGGGTGTTTTTTGGCGTTATCAATGAATCGATGCTGTAACATATCCGCAGTGTATCTTAACTGTAGAGCCCTTGAATAGTCGCTTGGAACCTGTTCATACCAGTGCTAAAGTGCATGCAGATAGAGTGCTTTCAAAGAGCAGTAGGGGCAGCAAATCCAGCAGGTAAATCATGAGATGATGCACGGAATGAAATCACTGACTTTTCTGATTCTTGCACTGATTCTTATATTGAGTGTGCCTTTCTACTAACAGATATTAAAGCAAGCAGCAGATTTCAACCGCTGCTTCTTCCTTTCATGGATTTTCTTTTATTGTGTGGTTTGGCACTTTGGTTGACTGGAAGAACAGGCTGGAACTCCTTGTCACGCCATGATGGCGGTAGTTTCTTTGACTCTTTCGATAGTGACGGAAGTGATGGAGGTGGCTAGGTGGCTGTGGTTAATTTTAAGAGGGTCTCCTGCAGGCTCGGATATCTGATCTCGCTTTGTTTTTTTATACTTCCTGTTTCAGCCCAGAACCTGATGTTCACCCCTCATGCTGTGCAAGGCCAGGTACATATGCTTGAACCCGTAAGCACTATGGGAAACGTCGGTGTATTCGCTGGAGAAGACGGCGTCTTGTTAATCGACTCCCATTTTCAGCCTGCTGTAGCCGAATTGTTAGACCATGTTGCTCGTATTTCAGATGCCGAAGTGAAGTTTCTCGTTAACACCCATGTGCACCCTGACCACATTGGCGGTAACGGCGTGTTAGCTGATTATGGCGTAACAATCATTGCGCAAGATGATGTGCGGTTGAAGATGCTCTCGGAACTTCGCATTCCAAGAGCAGGAGGCATTTTTCGACCACAACCAGCAGCAGAATCACTTCCTGTGCTTACATACACTGATGCAATTACTTTTCATTTAAATGGTGAAGAGGTTCGCGTCTTTCATGCACCTCCTGCCCATACGGGCGGAGATAGTTTCGTATACTTTACAGGTTCCGATGTATTGCATTTAGGAGACGTGTTTCGCACTAGGCGTTATCCAATCGTTGATCATTTTAATGGTGGAAGCTTCTTGGGAATGATAGAAGCAATCGAGATAGCAATCGATTTGGCTGGACCAAATACCAAAGTCATTCCCGGCCACGGCGCCGGATTTACAAATCGAGAAGGCATGAGAGAGTATCATGCCATGTTGCTTACCCTTAAAGACCGTGTTCAAACTTACATCGACAATGGCCGCTCTGTAGATGAAATGTTGAATGAGAATCCAACCAGTGATTTAGATCCAGATTGGACTGACGATTCCGGTTGGACAGCAAACGACTTGCTCCCCATCATCTACCAGGAACTGACTGAATGAAGACTTTTTCTGGTGGTTGTCATTGTGGGGAAATTCGATTCGAAGTAATTTCCAATGAACCGCTCGAAGTAGAGCAATGCAATTGTTCGGTTTGTACTAAATCTGGCTACCTTCATCTCATTGTTCCGAGTTCTCAATTCTCGATCTTAAAAGGTAAAAGCGAGTTAGCGACTTACACGTTTAATAGTGGCGTTGCTAAACATTATTTTTGTCGTAGATGTGGAATAAAGTCTTTCTATATTCCTCGTTCCAATCCCGATGGTATCGATGTCAATGTTAACTGCCTGGATGAAGTTCCTGAGTTAATGAACATCGTTGCCTTTGATGGTAAGAACTGGGAGAAGAATGCTCATAAGCTAGCCCATAAGACAGCGTAGTCTTCTACAATATCCCCAATGCTTAAGGAGCTTCTGATTAGTGTTTGCGAGGCAGTGAGTGCAAGGCAAAAATCAGCGAAAAAGCGCAGTTTATAGGTTATAAATGCGCATTTTGAGCTGATTTTTAATGCAGTAATAACAACGCAGGTAATTAATCAGAGGTTCCTTAATAATATTGGAAGTGAAATGTGCGCGCCTTTCTAATCCAACACATTAATACTATCTGGCTGTTGCTGGTAATTATTTGTGCGAGTGTGTTGTTCTTTTTTCCAGATGTTTTGAGTCGAGATTCAATCGCGGATTTCCTCAACAGGCTTGGCATGTTGGCACTGATCGTCTACACAGGACTGTCCCTGACACGCGCTCTGCTAATGCTTCCTTGCACCCCCTTTGTACTCGCTGGAGGCATTACCTTTCCTGACATGCCCATCTTAGTGATGGCTATTTCTTATGCCGGTATTGTGACAGGGGCTTTCCTGGTATACAGTTTCCCGTCCTTCGGGAGCTATGATGAGTATCTCGAAGCGAAATATCCGGGTAAGATTCGATTTTTAAAGGAAAAAATGCATGGGCCTTATGCATTCTGGATAGTAGCGGGGTGGTCATTTTTCCCATTAGTGCCAACCGATGTGATCTGTTACGCTGGTGGCATGGTAAAAATGTCTTTCAAGAAAATGGCGATAGCTGTCGTGATAGGAGAAATTCCACTGGTTACGCTCTACGTATTGGTTGGGGCAGAAATTGGTGAATGGTTAAGGACGTTCTAG
The DNA here is from genome assembly GCA_965198435.1 of uncultured Pseudohongiella sp. Classification (GTDB taxonomy): domain Bacteria; phylum Pseudomonadota; class Gammaproteobacteria; order Pseudomonadales; family Pseudohongiellaceae; genus UBA9145. Next base: position 3,450,118 of record OZ240664.1, read on the forward strand.
GGAAAATGACAGCCAGATTTCAACTAAGTGATTCGCTTAGGCTAATCAAAAACATCAGGATGACAGGGACTATTACACCCAGTTCCAGAGTGTTGGTTCGGCATCTGTTGAAGCCCATCGATTTTTCAACCGCTCGATGCATTGTTGAACTCGGACCAGGCAACGGCTGTGTTACCAAGGCTTTATTGCAACGCATGCATGAAGACTGTCAGTTAATATGTTTGGAACTCGACAATGAGTTTGCTGCCCGTCTTCAATTAATCGAAGATTCTAGAATCCATGTGTACAATGCTTGTGCATCATCCATTCGTTCGATACTGGACGAATTAGATATCGTGGATGTAGATCATGTTGTTTCTAGTTTGCCGCTTGCGTTAATCGATGATGATGTTGTGCAAGAAATATTGAGTGTAGTGGGAAGTAATCTACGTGAAGGCGGTCGTTTCTTACAATACCAGTACAGCTTGGCAAATTATGGTGATGTGAAGCCATTGTTCAGTGATGTAAAATTACACTTTACCTTACGCAATATGCCGCCAGCGTTTGTTTACGAGTGCGTTAAATAGCGCCAGATTCCCGATAACAAATCTTTTTGTTTTAAATTTAGGGAGCCTCTGATTAATGTTTGCGAGGCAGTTAGTGCAAGGCAAAAATCAGCGAAGAAGCGCAGTTTATAGATCATAAATGCGCATTTTGAGCTGATTTTCAACGCAGCAATAACAACGTAGTTAATTAATAGGTAATTAATCAGAGGTTCCTTGGTTTTTGAATTAGGAGGCAGAGATGTCACTACGTATTAATGATGTGGCGCCAAATTTTAAGGCGCAAACTACCCATGGAGAAATCGACTTCCATGAATGGTTGGGCAATCAATGGGGAGTACTGTTTTCACATCCAAAAGACTTCACACCTGTATGCACAACCGAGCTAGGTTACATGGCGGGGCTAGAAAAAGAGTTCGCCAAGCGCAATTGCAAGATAATTGGGTTGAGCATCGACTCCGTTGACAGTCATAAGGAATGGGAAAAAGACATTGAGGAAACTCAGGGCCACGCGGTTAACTATCCAATGATCGGTGACAGTGATCTGGCGGTAGCGAAGCTCTATAACATGTTACCAGCCGATGAGCCAGGCAGTTCAGAAGGCCGCACGGCGATGAATAATGCAACTGTCAGATCAGTGTTCGTGGTTGCGCCTGACAAAACTATCAAGCTGATGTTGACTTATCCCATGACTACCGGCCGCAACTTCGATGAAATACTTCGCGTATTGGATTCCATGCAGTTGACCGCTAAACACAAAGTAGCAACACCTGTTAACTGGCAACAAGGTGAAGACGTGATTATTGTTCCATCTGTATCTGATGAAGATGCCAGGGAAATGTTTCCGGAAGGTTGGAATACCATAAAACCTTATCTGCGTACTGTTAAACAACCGAGTTAAGGTTCCTTCTAAACGCAAAAAAGGCCAGCAACTGCTGGCTTTTTTTTGGAAATTGTCCCGTCCGGAAATAAGTTGCCCCCGAAGAGGTGAGATTTATGGAAGGAGTTGGTTTTAAGAGACGCAAGCGGACCCAACGGGATGACACACGGGCTTTTAACTGATCGCTGGTGTCTGAAGTTGAACAAGGCAGCCTAAGCTGCAAGCGGGCTCAAAAGCGTTATGGCAGCATCCAAGGTCGAAGCACCGTTTTAGTCTGGCTGCGCAACCAGGGTAACTTGGATGGGTCCGCGCAACGAGATCGCCTCCTGTTCAAATCCGAGCCCCCGGAACAACCCATCAAGGGTTTAGAGCGAGCGCGTCAAGAAACCAGGGATAAGGTGTATTTGATGGATGAGATAATGACGCTGCTGGATCAGCCGTATGGGAGCCATCTTCGAAAAAAGTATGTATCCAAACAGCGCTCAAAAACCAAGCCACAGGACGCTTAAGTGTGTCCTATCGCTGTCGGCTGTTTGGCTGCTCAAGACAGCGTGTGTATCAGCGTTTGTCTTCCCGCCGACCCAGACAATCGGCGTTAGAGCCGGTTCATTCGAGGGTGCTGGAGGTGCGTCGATCTTTGCCCAGGTTGGGGACACGTCAGCGCTATGACGTACTCAAAGCCACATTTGAGTCTCAGGGTATTAAGCGTGGGCAAGATAGTTTTTTTGGTGATCTCAGGAAACACCCTCTTTTCATTCAACCGGCTCGCAGCGACACCCAAACGACGCCGAGCAAGGACTGGATGAAGACGCCCCCGAACCGGTCTGTGGATAGGGCGCTTTATCGTCCGGAACACGCCTTTGTCAGTGACCTGACCTGGGGAACCTCTGATTAATTACCTACGTTGTTATTGCTGCGTTAAAAATCAGCCCAAAATGCGCATTTATGACCTGTAAACTGCACTTTTTCGCTGACTTTTGCCTTGCACTAACTGCCTCGCAAACATTAATCAGAGGCTCCCTAGGTGAAAAGCGATCAGGGTGTTCACTCCTTATCCTTGGTGACAGAGGCCTGTTCGAGAACGATCATGGGGGTATGAACTGAGCCATGGCATGCGTGCACAAGAGGCCGCAGGGACTTTTGTTCAGGCCATTAAATACCGAGGCACCCGGACGTCTTTGATCCACCACTGAGATTGAGGGTTGCAGTACTGCTCTGAGTTCTATCAACAGATTTTGAGAAACCACAAGATAACGCCGTCGATGGCCGATGGGTATGACTGTTATCAGAATGCCTTGGCTGAACGAATCAATGGCATACTCAAGCAGGAATTTTTGTTTAACCGATGCCAGACTTTTGAAGCGTTAAAACACCTCGTGCAGGAATCTATAGAGATTTATAATCAACGAAAGCCGCCTCTGAGCCTGGGGATGAAAACCCCGAATGAGGTGCATGAAAAAGCCCGCTGTGAAACACAGCGGGCCTGATAATAACCGTCAACCTATTTTAGGACGGGACAGAGCGAGCAAATGACGAGGCAATCACCTGGTATCGGGTCTTTCCCTCAAGCCCTTGTAAATACTGGCTTTGCGCCACTCCTCCTCAGTTAATCTTGGTTTGCTTATACTGAATCGGACACCTATAAGAGGAGTGCTAAACTGAATTACTGTGAAGACTTGCTATGCGTTCCCTTAATGCCTCACAGTTGGGTTCTGATGAGTAACAAAGAATTACAAATCGGAGCAATAGCATCCGCTCTAAGTGACTGATATGAATATATTTTATTCACTCACTTCGCTGCATCCAGCTTGCATGTACAGGGGAGATTGCTTATGCTTGTCTGTTCTTTAAAGTGCTCATTTCAGTGTAAATTGGGTGCTTCCAGTCAGCGATGATTGCTATTGCAAATTCAGGTTTTGGTTCTCGAAGTTTGTAGACAATACTCAGGCAGTAGCCTGCAAAGCTTGAATGCCTTAGAAGTGACAACTCGTCGAGAGAAATAAAGATGATAAGAAAAGCTCGCTTAATTCCATTCAGTCTGGTCGCCGCCAGTGCTTTATTAAGTTCTGCAGTTGTTTCAGCCCAAACAGGTACAAGCGTGTATGAAGGCGACTGGCCTGAATATCACGGTGACGCTTTTGCCCAGCGATACTCCCCATTGGATCAGATTAATGCTGAGAATGTGGCGGACCTTGAAGTGGCGTGGCAGTTTTCAACTGCGAATTTTGGCCCCACAACAGATTTTAATAACCCATCGACACCAATTGAAGTTGATGGTGTGCTCTATGCCAATATCGCCAGCACACGAAACGTGGTTGCACTTGATGCGACAAGCGGCCAAGTACTTTGGTTGTGGAGACCGCAGGAAGGCGAACGTTTTGATGAAGCGCCAAGAAAAGGTGCCGGGCGCGGCGTTGCATTCTGGACCGATGGCGAATACAAGCGAGTGATTGATGTTACTCCTGGTTATCACTTGGTTTCATTAGACGCAGAGACCGGTGTGCCAGATCCAAACTTTGGTGAAAACGGTATCGTCGATTTATTCGACGGCTTGCGTAACGCCGATGACCTAAGATTCCCATATCCGGATATCGGTTTATCCGCAGCCCCATTCGTGATGAACGACGTGATCGTTGTTGGTGCAGCTCACCGTGTGGGTATGCGCCCTCGTTCGAAATCGAATGTTAAAGGTGATATTCGTGGCTTTGACGCACGTACAGGTGAACATCTTTGGACTTTTCGAACTATTCCTGAACGTGGAGATGTGGGTTTTGAAACCTGGCTAGACAGTGGTGTGGAATTTACTGGCAACGCGGGTGTGTGGGCGCCGATGTCTGGCGATGCTGAATTAGGTCTTGTCTATCTGCCTGTTGAATCAGCGACTGGTGACCGCTACGGCGGTGATCGCCCGGGTGATAATCTGTTTTCGGATTCCATCGTTGCGCTGGACATCAAAACCGGTGAGCGGCAGTGGCATTATCAGTTAACCCATCACGATATTTGGGATTGGGATATTCCTGCAGCACCGATTATTTCTGACCTGCCTAACGGCCGTAAGATTCTGATGTCAGTGACGAAGCAAAACTGGATCTACACCTTCGACCGTGAAACTGGCGAGCCGATTTGGCCAATTGAAGAGCAGCCAGTTCCTGCTGGAGACGTGCCAGGCGAATGGTATTCACCTACGCAACCATTCCCAACCCGACCAGCTCCGTTTGATCGTCAAGGTTTTTCTGAAGACGATGTAATAGATTGGACACCTGAGGTACGTGCATTAGCGTTGGAATCCTTGGAAGGATTTCGACTAGCTGAAAGTGTTTATACACCGCCTTCTTTGGCGGATGCTGCTGATGGAACTCGCGGTGTGCTTACTTTACCTTCGGCTACAGGTGGTGCGAATTGGGAAGGGGCGGCAATCGACCCAGAAACTGGAATTATTTATGTGCCGTCACGCACAGCACTTGCGGTCATGGCCCTGGAAAATGATGAGAATTCTGATTTGGCTTTGAGTGCAGCATTTGGTGCACGTGTTCCAAGAGTGCAGGGTTTAGACATCGTTAAACCTCCCTATGGTCGGGTCACAGCTATTGATATGAATTCTGGTGATCACCTGTGGATGATTGCCAATGCAGATACCCCGGACCGCATCGCCAACCATCGCTTGTTGGAAGGAGTGGATGTTGGTCGTACTGGTATTCCAACCCGTGCAGGTGTATTTGTAACCAAAACCCTATTGTTTGTTGGCGAAGGCACTGGAGGGCCTGGTGCTAGCCCGATCTTCAGGGCTGTCGACAAACAATCAGGAGAAATTCTGACCGAGATTGATTTACCCAATAATCAATCTGGTTTGCCTTTTACTTACGAGCATGATGGCAGGCAATACATAGCCATGTTCGTCGGTGGTGGTGGTCAACCAGCGGAGCTGGTGGCTTTCGCATTACCGTAAATTTAAATAGGAGCAAACTAGAACCATGCGTAAATTATTGAATCGAGCCCTGCTTGGATTAGCGCTAACTGTTGTTGGTTTGTCTGCCAATGCAGCTAACTGGATGCTTGATCCGGGTTTGTCTCAGGTAATTTTCGAGTATTCCTACGGCACCGACCCGTACCAGGGAATCTTTTCGAATGTGGAAGCCACTTTTGACATAGATCCTATGCGTCCTGGTAGCTGTGAGTTTGACGTGACAATACACATTGAAGATATCGATGTTGATTCACCTGAGGTGCTGGACTACTTGCTTGATTACGAATTATTTGATGTTGACACCTGGCCGACAGCGACCTTTAAGGCTGAAAGCTGCCGTTTAACCGGCGTAACTTCGTTCGAGTCTGACGGTGCTTTGACCATTCGCGATCAAACTCAGCCAATGACTTTTCCATTTGATTTGAGTATCGAGACCTGTGATGGTCAGGTGTGTTTCCACCTTACCAGTGAAGTTGAAATTCTTCGACTGGAGTATGGTGTGGGGCAAGGCTACTGGGCAAACACAGCGGAAGTGCCTAATGAAGTGAAAGTCATCGTTGATATTTATGCCACACAGCAATAGCAGCAAGACGTTCAAGATAAGGTCTATTCATCATGAATAAATTTAGCACGGGATTCAGGCGCACAACTCTGATTATGGCTGCCTTGGCAATGTTGGGCGCATGTGATCGTTTGTTAACACCCGATCAAACCACAGAAATTACAGAGTTGCGTGCGGGAGCATATAAGCTCGATACTGATCACGCTGCACTGATATTCAAGTTGAATCACCTGGGATTTTCAACATTCCTGGGACGATTCGAAACTTTTGATGCGACTCTCGATTTTGACTCGGAGGAGATTGAGAATGCGAGCCTCGAAGTCATCGTGGATATGTCGTCAATTAATGTTAATCTGCCAGAATTTGAAGAGGAGCTGCGCGGTGAAGACTGGCTTGATGCTGTAAACTATCCACAGGCGGTTTACCGCACGACTTCCTTTGTGGAGTCAGTCGATGAAAATACATTTGTATATGCTGGAGAGTTAACATTTCATGGCGTCACTGCACCGGTAAACATCGAAGTAGATTTTCATGGTGGTGGCCGTAACTTCTTAACCCGCAGCTATACCGTTGGCTTTTCTGGCAGTGCGAACTTTCTCCGATCGGATTTTGGCGTAGATCGTTTTACCAGCTTCGGTGTCGGTGACGAAATTGAGATGGAAGTCCATGTTGAGTTTATGGATACCGGTGACGGTGAGTCATAGACAACGATAGACAACTAACGGAACAATCTCTCAAAAGACGAAAAGGGGCTCATCAGTGAGCCCCTTTTTTTATTACTCTGTCCCGTCCTGAAAATAAGTTGCCCCCGAAGAGGTGAGATTTATGGGAAGGAGTGATTCTACTCGGCGTAAGCGAAGCCAGCGTGACTACACGCGGTCCTTTAAATGATCGGTGGTGTCTGAAGTTGAACAGGGGAGTTTGACGTACAAACAGGCTCAAGACCGATATGGTATCCAGGGCAAAAGTACCGTTTTAGTTTGGTTACGCAAACATGGTAACTTGGATGGGTCCGCGCAACGAGATTGCCCCCTGTTCAAATCCTAGCCCCCGGAACAAACCATCAAGGGTTTAGAGCAAGCGCGTCAAGAAACCAGGGATAAGGTGTATTTGATGGACGAGATGAAGACGCTGCTGGATGGGCCGTATGGGAGCCATCTTCGAAAAAAGTATGTATCCAAATAGCGCTCAAGAACCAAGCCGCAGGACGATTAAGTGTGTCCTATCGCTGTCGGCTGGTTGGCTGCTCAAGACAGCGTGTGTATCCGCGTTTGTCTGCGCACTGGCACAGACAAACGGCGTTAAAGCCGGTTCATTCGAGGGTGCTGGAGGTGCGTCGATCTTTGCCCAGGCTGGGCGCACGCAAGCGGTATTATTTACTGAAGCCGAAATGTGATGCGCAGGGGATCAAATTGGGTCGGGATGGCTTCTTTGATTATCTCAGAGAATGCAATCTCCTGATTAAGCCGGTTAGCCGTTACATCAAGACGACTCATAGACTCATAGCAAGCATTGGATGAAGCAACATCCGAACCGCTATGCGGAGAGACACCTCGTTTGTCCGGAACAGGCCTTTGTCAGTGACATCACCTATGTCAAAAGCGGTCAGGGTGTTCACTCTTTATCCTGGGTGATGGATGCCTGTTCGAGAAAGGTCATGGGATATGAACTAAGCCATGGCATGCGTGCACAAGAGAGCACAGGGACTTTTGTTCAGGCCATTAAATACCGAGGCACCCGGACGTCTTTGATCCACCACTGAGATCGAGGCGTGCAGTACCGCTCTGAGCTCTATCAACAGAGCTTGAGCGCGCACAAGATCACGCCGTCCATGACCGATGGGTATTACTGTTATCGGAATGTCTTGGCCGAACGAGTCAATGGCATACTCAAGCAGGAGTTTTTGTTTCATCGATGCCGAACCTTTGAAGCGTTAAAGCCTCGTGAAGGAATCAGTGGAGATATACAATGAGCTAAGGCCGCCTCTGAGCCTGGGGATGAACCCCCCCTGTTGAGGTGCATGAAAGAGCCCGCTGCAAAACACAGCGGGCCTGACAATAACCGTCAACCTATTTTAGGACGGGACACACTCTAAACTTACTGACGTGAACCAGTTACTGCGAAAGCGCCGAAGTCGCTGCCGAATTCTCCGCTCAAAGAATCACCGTCAACTGAACCAGAAAATTCCAGTACAAGGGTTTGTCCTTGTGCATCAACTTCTGCGGTAAATGCGATGCCGTTGCCGTCGTAAGTAATTCCATCAATTGGTGCTTCACCTAGCTGATCGGAACCCATAATGCCGCTACCATCAGCATTAAGAGTCAAAGTTGCTGGCAATGGACCTAGGGGAGTGTTCATCTCAACATCCCATACACCAACACCTGGGGCCGCACCTGCAGCACAGCCAACCAAAACAGCCAGAGATAAAACCAACCATCCGCTCATTAATTTTTTCATACTAAAATCTACCTTTCTGAATCAAACAGATTAATTAACGCTAGTTTTACAACGAAAGCCTGGAGTTACCGCCTGGAGTCGCCGGTGGCTGACTCTTTCTCTACCCCCCAACCCCTTTTCTATGTGGAGTTGCCTCTAATTGCGAAACGGTCCGCCTATTGTCCTGTTAATGTTGGCCCAGTCAACCTTAAAGGTAGACAAATAGGAGCATTCCAGCGGAAATATCACTCAGATGGTGGTTGCTGGTACTTGTTGTTAGAGATCAGGGTATCGCCCACGCCGTCAGCCAATGCTCAGATTCGGGGGTAAATCCCCATCTCATCCACCAGTACTCGCGCCGACCCAGGTACATGAGCCGCACCATAGAACAAGCCTATTTCCCAAGAGCCCTTTTTCAGAGAGGAACTCAGCACTGCCAAAGCCGCTGCATGGCGTTCACCCAGGATAGTCAGCTCGCCCTCCACTTCCGCACCAAGTGTTAGTCTGCCACTACGAACCGGTTCCTCTGCCAGCAAATACTTTAAGGTTTGCGCTTGGTTGTCAGAGGACAAAGCCCGCATAAGTGAAGCCATTGCTGACCACCAGCAACGAACCTGATGTACAGGAGACTCTAAGCTATTGCAGAACCGGAAATTAAGAATAAAAGCAGTGCGAGCACTGCTCCAGGACCAGTGGTGCAGCCATGCCGAACAGCGGCAACAAAAAGCACACCATTTTTCGTAAGGAGACTAAGGAGACCTTAGCTGGGAACCGTGCAACCCAGAAGTGGGTTTGCCAATCAGATTGATAGCCTGTTATTTATCTAGGGAGCCTCTGATTAATGTTTGCGAGGCAGTTAGTGCAAGGCAAAAATCAGCGAAAAAGCGCAGTTTATAGGTCATAAATGCGCATTTTGAGCTGATTTTTAACGCAGCAATAACAACGTAGGTAATTAATCAGAGGTCCCCTAATTGATCTTCTGTGACACCAACAGCTTGTAATGTCAGCGGAAGCCGAAGTTTGGCAAGTAATTGTTTCAATAATGTTGCAACAGGTTTATTACCATCACCAAACGCGGCAGAAATTGCCTTCTGTTGCTCTTGTTGATGACCGACGTTCCATTCCACTGCAACACCGCCAGCAGCATCACACAGGAAGTATAGCCATGGGGCACGCCGCACAAGCTGCCGAAAATGTAACCTATGCCATAACTGGCACCGTGAGATAAATTGCCAGGCCCACAATACGCCAGCCATACTGCATGATGACTCATGGAACAAATGACCAGATTCTTGGTTTTCTCTTTGATGACCAGTAAAGATTGGTTAAAAAACCCATAGCATGCAAGAACTGGCTTTGGTGGTAAGGCGTGCTGTCAAACGAACAGAAACTTTCAACGGCATGGTCCAGAGAACGAATCGCTGTAGAGAGAAGCAACCATTCAGGCATATGCAAACATACCTCAGGATCATAGGTTATCGCTTGAGCATATATTGAAAGTGCCAGGTATCCCTCTTTGAATTGTAACCTGGTATCAAGCACGCCAGTGGCATTGCTGAATTCGGCACCTGACAGGGTTGTCAGGATGGCAATTTGGCGAATTTTTAGCTGTCTGGAATACAAACTGAGGTCACCTGCCTTACTACCTTACTACTGCGACCTCCATCTCCCCGCTGTGCATAGTCCGATAGCTGTTCTGCATTAGTGAAATCCTGGTCGATGGTCGGCTGAATTGTTTTACAGGCATCGATTACACTGCCACCTCCCAAAGCAATCAGCATATTTGCTTTGCTTTACTGACCCGTACCTCTTCAAGCACCTGCAGCACATCTTCTCGCGGTGTATGACATCTTATGTTCGCGCTGAAGTCGGCTCCCCGACCAGTCATTGTATGCTGTAAGTCTGCGAAACTGTCAGTCGCTTCAGCCAGAGCCTTCGATGCCACGAGAAACCAACGCTGTGCACCAGTTTCCTCAGCCAGGCCTGGCAACACATCGGGCATAGGATCTCCAGTATGCACCTGCTCCAACGGGGTATAACCGAATTTCATCTGATAACCATCAATTTTTACCTGCTGGGGGGTGTACGGGGTATTGGCAAAGCCTCCAATCCTATGATCGCAATAGGAAAAACCCGACGTTACAATGGTGGATTATTTTCCAAAACGTGGGCAATTGGGTGCTGCGAGGGGTGCAAAAAATGACAACAATCAAGGTCAATGGAGTAGAACACAACGTAGATGTCGAACCGGACATGCCACTGTTGTGGGTACTTCGAGATGAACTGGGCATGACAGGTACCAAGTTTGGATGTGGCATTGCTTCATGTGGAGCCTGCACAGTCCACGTTAACGGCAGTGCGATCCGCAGTTGTGTATTGCCGGTTTCAGCAATCGAAGGTCAGGAAATCACCACTATTGAGGGTGTAACGGAATTGGAAGCCGATGCCAATGCGGCGGTCAAGGCAGTAACGCCATCACAGGTGCAGCAAGCGTGGATCGACCATCAGGTTCCTCAGTGCGGTTATTGCCAATCCGGCATGGTGATGGCGGTATCGTCCTTACTTGCCAGCAATCCTGATCCCAGTGATGCTGAGATAGACGCCAGCATCACCAATGTTTGCCGTTGCGGTTCTTATCCAAGAATTCGCCGTGCCATCAGATCGATTGCTAATGCTTAAGGGGAGACGATCATGAAAATATCTCGACGCCGTTTCATCCTGAGCACTGCCGTCGTCGGCGGTGGTGTACTTATTGGATACGCAGCCACTCGCCCCAGTGGACACCGAATGGCAAACGACGAGTTAGCCAAGAATGGCAATAACTATCTAACCGCCTTCATCCGAATTGCACCCAGCAATAACATCACCATCTATCCGCTGCATTCGGAAATGGGTCAAGGCATACATACAGCGTTATCCATGATGGCAGCCGATGAACTGGATGCGAATTGGGAACAAGTCCAAATCGAACAGGCACCAGCCACTGATCTATATGCTGCTGGGGATTTGGTACCCGGTTTCGCTGGAGAATTCGGTGTGCCTTCTTTTTTAATGCCTCTTATTGAAGCGAACTCTCTGAAAATTGCCCAGATTGGCAACCTGCAAACAACAGGCGGCAGTTCGTCAGTACGCTATACCGGTCAACATGGCATGCGAGTAGCCGGTGCTGCCGCCAGGGAAATGTTGATTCGATGTGCCACACAGCGCTGGGAAGTATCAGCAGATGAATGCACAACATCGCTGAGTTATGTGCAACATAATGCCAGTGGTCGGTCCCTCAGTTACGGTGAGCTTGCAGCAGACGCTGCCTTGTTGGAGCCACCTGAAAATCCGCGCCTGAAAGAACGATCTCAATTCAACATCATGGGGAAAGCGATTTCCCGCAGCGATATCCCACCTAAAGTGAACGGCACTGCGCCTTATGGACTGGATGTTCATAGCGATGACATGTTGTACGCCGCTATCAGATTGGCACCTGTATTCGGTACCAGATTGGTTTCCGTTGATGCCACTGAAGCATTGCAACGTCGGGGAGTAAAACGCGTTATTGAACTGGAAGATTCTGTTGCGGTGGTCGCGGACAACTATTGGCGAGCAAAAGAAGCACTCAAATCAGTCAGTGCTGAATTTGAATCATCAGAACATGACTCAGTATCAAGCGCTGATATCGCTGCACGCTTCGATCGAGCATTAGCCGAAGATGATAGTAGTGAAGATCTGGAAGTTGGCGATGCCGATCAGGGACTGACGGATGCAAGCCAGATTATCGAAGCGAGTTATCGCGTGCCTTACCTGGCCCACGCTCCAATGGAGCCCATGAATTGCACGGTGCATATTCAGGAAGGTAAAGCAGATATTTGGACCAGCACTCAGGACCCATTGTCCATGGTTGGTCGCGTTGCATCTATCGCAGGTTTAAGCGAGGAAGATGTCACTCATCATCCTAGCTACTGCGGTGGCGGGTTCGGTCGTCGCTTACCATTCAATTGGAACTGCATCGACCATGCAACCAGAATCGCTATGGAATTCGATGTGCCAGTGAAGACTGTATTTAGCCGTGAAGATGATCTGCAACAGGACTACTATCGCCCGGCAGTGTCATCAAACTTTAAAGGTGGTCTGGATGCCAACGGCAATTTGATTGCCTGGCATAATCGATTCACCGGTCCCATTCAAGTGCCAGGCGCTTCACATCCAGCCTACGCTATCAAACACAAATCCATTCGCATGGTTGAAGGTGAGACCCATGTGCCGGTGGCCGCGTGGCGCAGTGTAGACCACACACAGCAGACTTTCTTCATTGAGTCGTTTATCGATGAAATTGCACATCGTGCAGGCAAAAATCCCTATCAATTCCGTATGGAAATGCTGCAGGAACATCCCCGCCACCGCAGAGCATTGAAAGTTGCTGCTGAAGCTGCCGGTTACGGACGCAACTTGTCAGAAGGTCATGCTCTGGGACTGGCTGTACAGGAAAGTTTTAACAGCATATGTGCCGAGGTTGCCGAAGTTTCCATTGGCGAAGATGGCCAACCTGTTGTGCATAAAGTCACTGCAGCAATTGACTGTGGTTGGGCTGTGAATCCTGACACTGTCGAGCAACAGGTTGAGAGTGGCATTATCTATGGCCTAACGGCAGCGCTGTACGGTGAGATCTCAATCGAGAACGGTCGTGTCGTGGAAAGTAACTTCCCTGACTATGAGATGGTGCGAATGGCAACCACGCCAGAAATTGATGTCCGCATCATTGAATCCGGCGACAATCTGGGTGGCCTTGGTGAGCCGGCTACACCGCCAATCACAGCAGCAGTCACTAACGCGATCTATATTTTGACCGGACAGCGGATTCGTGAGCTGCCTATCAGAAAACATAATCTGAGACAGCCGACTCCGTTAGCAGCTATTTAACAGTCTGTGTTTGCAGCAGTGGGAATGAGGCCGACAAGCAGAACAAAAATGCACTCACGCGTTCTTGTTCTGCTTGCTGTTCTGTTTACTGTTTTTAGCCTCTCTGCCTGCCAGTCTTCGACGCCTTCCTCTATCCCCTCGGCAGATAACGACACATGGCAATCCTGTTATGCCTTAGCCGCTGACTTTCGCCAGCGGGTTGCATTCGAAGAAGCCACAAATGCTGGCTTTCCCTGGATGGTAACAGCGCCTTTTCTCCATAGCACACGCTTCTATGATCGAATCGCGCACGAAGTCACCGACGATGCACAGGCCAGGGAATTGCTATCTGCAATGGCAAGTTTGGGAGACCGGATTCGACGCAGCGAAAATAGCACACTGTCTAATTATGTGAGCGACGGTGAGTTAGATGCGATAAGCAGCTGCAGTCACTCCATTGTAGATGGGAAAGATCAGGAAACTACCCGGCGTGCGCTCATTGAACAGATCAAATCTATCCCAGTTGTTCGTGATCATTACAGCACCGTCGCACAATGGACAGGTTTACTTCCTCTAATGAAGCCATTTCTGAATTGGCGCATCAATGTGTTGCACAAAGAAGAACGGGAACTGTTCGCTGCAGAAGAGAATTTTACAGCAAGCCACTCCTATCAATCTCAGGATGAAGCTGAGAATATTGATGTCAATGCTTTGCTTGAGAACGCATATACAAACAGTCCATTGAACATTCCACAGCTTTCTTCTGGAGAGCTGCTGGAACTGTTTGAACAGTTCGCACCTCGTCTTACGGTGGAGTCACTGGGCATTCAAGATAGGCTGGGAACACCTACAATCAACAATGGACGAAACACAATTGATACAAATCAGGTGACAGCTTACTACCTGCCCTCCTACACAAGATTCCTTGGACAAAACCTTTTGCAACTCAATTATGTGTTTTGGTTTCCTTCCAGGGAGCCTCGGAATTTTATCGATCTCTATTCGGGGGAAGTGGACAGCCTTATATGGCGGGTTACTTTCGATACAAACGGAGAAGTATTGCTGTATGACAGTATTCATAGCTGCGGTTGTTACCACAAGTATTTTTTAGCGAGCAAAAAAATTGAGAAAAGAACACCTTTTTTATCTTCCGAGCCAGCTAATGTCTTCAACATTTCTGATATGGTCCACAGTGATGGATTGAGAATAGTTGTGACTTCGAATGAGCATTACATCGTTGGAGTCAATAACGCACCATTAAAGCGAGCCGATTCTTATGAGTTGGCATCCTATTTTTCACTATTCGAACTCGAATCATCCAATGGTGTGCGTAGTTTCTTTGACGACGTCGGCATCATCACAGGCAGCGAACGCCTGGAGCGCTTAACACTGTGGCCGACGGGAATACGCAACGTAGGTGCCATGCGCCAATGGGGAACCCATGCTACTGGGTTTGTGGAAAGGCAGTATTTTGATGACGCCACACTGTTCGACAAATACTTTCGAAGGTCCAATTAGGGCCTGTTTACACTAATTGAGTGGCCTCTGCTAGAGGGCATTTTTGCGCTCAGCCAGGCAGAAAGAGTGCCGTATATAAATATATAAACGATTGATAACGAAGCTGGGCGCAAAAATGCGCCTGGCCCTTCGGGTTGTGGCTAAAAAAGCGCCACTTGTCGTTGCTCGTTGCTCATTTGGAGTCACCAAACTACGCTCCTCGCGCCTCAATTGGCGCTTTATAGTCACAACAGAGATCACTCAATTAGTGTAAACAGGCCCTAGACCAGGCGCTTACTGAATCTGGCGATCACCAGGGTAAAAGCGGCCAGCATAAACACCGCTAAGGCAATCAATTCATCCCACATGCTCATAATATCGGACCTGCAGCAATCCTTCCTACAGTTCCGGCCAGTGTGGTTTCAAGGCCATACGCATCAACTATTTGCAAACTGACAGGTTGGGGGCTCCGGGGCATAAGGCTGGTCACCAGACAAAAGAGCAGCGGCAACATCACCAATCCATGACCGCTCTCCAATCTCAAACGGTAAAAAATCGACCTGGCCTGATACAGGTGCGTTAACACTTAAACCTGAGCGATCAAACGCCGGGCTATAAAGCTGTGCCTGCGCTTGCGCCAAAGATGCCCGTGTTTGTGCAATTTGCTCTCCTTGAGTACCCGCCTCTAACCTCAACCAACTGTGCGCGAATCGTTTCGATATGGGCAGGGGATGAATCCAACACCATCTCAGCAGTATCAACTTTCAATGGACATTAGGTTCTGTGCGCGTAATCCGGTAAGCCTATCGATACCCCACACGCGGAAATCGCGCTCAACACTGGTTTCCTGAAGATTGGCCAGGTAGCAGCAATGGTTTCTACTCGTGGTCTATCGATCCGTTACACTGCCAGGCTTCGATGCGCGCTATATGGCTTTGCGCCTCCTCAATGCACAGATTGAGTCGCGTAACTTGCCGTTGCAGCACCAGATCTTGAACCGTTACTCAGGGTCAGGCGTGGCACGTTGCAGACTCATACCGTGCTACACTACAGGGCATTGCTTGAAAACAGGTAACCTTTGTGTCACTTCTGATTGCCGGGCTAAGCTTATTCTTCTTCATCCACTCGCTTCGTGAGCTGGGCTTGCGGGATAAGGTGATAGCCAGCCTGCCCTCTCAGGCTGCGTTTATGGGTCTGTTCTCAGTCGTCGCATTACTGGCTTTAGTGATGATTGGCATTGGTAAGGCACAATCTGAATTTATCATGGTTTGGGAACCCCGTTTCGAGTGGCGCTCGGTCAGCCATGTACTGATGATTCCAGCGTTTATTTTGGTCGTGGCCGGAAACGTACCAAAAACGCACTTTCGAGCTCACCTTCGTAATCCGATGATGATTGGCACCTGCCTTTGGGGAATCGCTCACCTCTGGGCTAACGGTGATTTAGCTTCAATGCTGCTGTTTGGTGGCTTCATGCTATGGGCCGGAATCAAAGCGATTAGTTTGACGATTTCTCAACCAGCGCCAGAGCATCCCGGATCAATCTTATGGGACGCAATCGCTGTTATCATTGGTCTGGTTTTGTATGGCGTGGTCGCCGTGTTTCATGGACAACTTTTCGGAGTAGGTTTGAGTTTTGCTTAGCGTGCATAGAAAGTTTCGCAGTCACACGTGGCTACCGTTTTGTATGTGTGCCCTGTTTGCTTGTGCTGTCCATGCCCAGGAAAGTGCCTGGGATGGTAAATGGATTGCTGAAAGTACTTTATTCCAGATTGGAGTAACGGTACAGAATGGCGTGATGATAATCGAACAAATTGAATCCATGGGGCAGGAATGGACCAATGAGGATGGCTCAATAAATGGCAACATTGCGTCTGTTTCAGTGAGCTACGCCGGTGCAACGGGAATCATTCAGGCCGAATTGATTAGTAACAGTCTAGCACGCGTATTCGCTGCCAGTTGCGCACCTGTCTTCATGGTGGTATGTGTGCTTTCTAAAGACCGTGAAGCGATTTTTAGAAAAATCGAAGAATGAACCTGCTAAGAAATTTCAGTCACTGAACGAATAACTTTGTTGACGATGCCATAATCGATGGCTTCTTCAACAGTCATCCAGCAATCCCTATCGGTATCTTTAGCAACTCTTTCAAGAGGCTGGCCGGTTTCATCGGCAATCAACTGATTGATACGTGCACGCATTCGCACAATTTGTTCCGCCTGAATTGCGATGTCAGTTGCGTCGCCTCGTGCGCCACCTAACGGTTGATGCACTAAAAATCGGGTATTAGGAAGGCAATAGCGATTCTCTTTTTTCGCAGCCAGAAAAATTGTCGTCGCTGCGCTGGCAACCCAGCCTGTTCCAATGACTCTCACCCCTGGTTTGATGAACTTAATCATGTCATACACAACGTCACCGGATTCAACATGGCCTCCAGGAGAGCTGATGTAGATAGTGATCGGATCGTCGTTTTCGGCCGCCAGCGCCAACAGTTTTTCTGTCACTCCGCGTGCGAGTTTGTCATTTATATTTCCGAACAATGTGATCGCCCGGGATTTAAATAACTTCTCATCCATGAATCCTGAGCGTCCTTTTGATTCCTTTTTGTCTTCCTTATCTTCTCGTTCGTCGTCCTGATAACTGTGCACTACAGTAATCCTCTATACAATATAAAATGTTAATCACAAGTTTGTTGTTCATCTCTGAGAAAAGCGATTAGCTTCCACAGATCGTTTTGCCCTTCCGGAAAATTGTTGCCAAAGCCTACCATACGGGTGCCAGGTATGCCTGAGGTAACAATGCGAAAAATATCTTCGTTAGTATTGCCATAGTTCCAGCGACAGTCGAATAAATTCACGTCTTCGCCAGGTTCAGGTTCTGCACCGTGGCAATAACTTGCGCAACTGCCTTCATAGATCTGTCGGCCCCTGACTATAGCCTGCTCATCCAGAAGATAAGATTCAACCAGAGTCAGATGTTCTGGTTCTTGCTCGGAGCAGACAGACAAACTGAAAAGCACAGTAAGCAGGCCAGGAATTTTCAGACTGGGGTACATGAAACTACCTTGCTTGCAATTTACCATTTGTGTTTTTCACACTCACCACCGAGCAAGGTTCAAGTAACTCAATCAGCCTGCCCGAGATTGTTCAGTTTCGGGCCCCAATGGTTTGAATGTTATCAGTAGTTGCGGCAGTAACGTCAGCGAGCCCGTTAATGCTACAAGCATGGCAAAGCTCGTAAGTAGTCCGAATACGATAGTCGGAATGAAATTGGATAACGCTAAAATCGAGAAGCCGGCAACAATAGTCATCGATGTGAAATACATAGCGCGACCAATGCTGTTGTGACAAAAGAACATGGTGTTACGATAGTTACCAAATCGCAGGAACTCCCTTTTGAATCGATGCATATAATGAATAGTGTTATCAACACCAATGCCCACCGAAATCGCTGCAATGGTGATGGTCATGATATCCAGTGGTATGTTTAACCAACCCATGATGCCCAATACGAGAGCTGCGGCTATCGCGTTCGGAATGATGCAAAGTATGGCAATTGAAAGTGATCGGAAGAGTGTCAGGAACATCAGCATAATGGCGAGCATCACAACACCGATGGTCAAAATTTGTGATTGAAACAGGCTCTGCAACACATTGTTGTACATCACCAGTATTCCGGTTAAACGCACCTGTTCGTCTTCAAACCCGAACTCTTCTTCGACGCCCGCTTCGATACGTTGCAATAATTCATTTCGATTTAAATCAGGCGCTGATTCTATAACACGCACATTAAATCGAGATTGATTGTCGTCGATTGAAACAAAGGGCGTGAGCACCGTTAATTTAAGCGCTTCTGGGATTCTGTTATACAAAATCGCCCAGAGAAAGCCGTCTACTTCCTGATTGCCATTTAGTATTTCAGCCAATTGAACGATCGCGCCAAAGGAAAGCACTTTACCGGTTTGAGAATCTTCGTCCAGATATTCGTGAATGGATTTGATCTGCTGCATCTTTGGCGCAGTGAACCAGTAGGCATCATCGCCGCCGCTATCACCAAAATCATCACCGAAGCCATCGTCAAATCCATCATCGAAGCTGTCACTGTCATCAGGAAAATCTACCACCACATCAAAGGACAAAGTGCCACCCAGCTTGTCATCAAACAGGCGCATGCCTTGATAGATTTCAGTGTTTTCACGGAAATAATCGATAAAGCTGTTTTCCACGCGCAGCATAGATAGACCTGCAACGCTGAACGCCAGTATCAAGCCATAAATCACCAGGACGTTCATACGCAGTTTGTCAGTAAGATTGGCAAGTGCACCGGTAAGATTGAGTTTCAGTTCAGAAGAAATCTGTGTTTCATCTTTTTTCAGCAAACTCATGATGGATGGGAACAAAGTAAAGGCAACCAACAAAGCCGTTGCCACTCCCATCATCATCATCCAGCCAAAGGTAATGATCGGCAGAATCCCGGAAACTAATAAGGAACCAAACGCGACCGCTGTGGTAAGCGCAGTGTATAGACAAGGACGGAACATGCTGAGCACTGCATGACGCAAGAGCCTGTCATGATCACTGTAATGTCGCGTTGCACGCAGCTCCCGATAACGTACAGTGAGATGGACAGTCAGAGAAATGGTGATAATAAGCAGCAGGGAAATGAAGTTGGACGAGACAACAGTTACCCGCCAATCCATCAAGCCGAGTAGTCCAACCATGATCGTGCCGACAACGCCACAACAGATCAGCGGCATCGCGATCCAACGAATACGGCGAAAAATAATGCCCAATGCAAATACAATCAGCAGAACCACAGCGGTACTGAAATTATTCAGATCACCCCGCACAAATGTCACCAGATCATCGGCAATCATGGGTGCGCCACCCAAATAGATCTGCGCACCATCGCGATAGTTATCAAGAACCGCACGGATATCGCCAATAATCTGATGTTGTCTGTCGGCGGCCTCAACACTGTACTTGGCATAGTCCAGCTCCACTTGCTCTAGCTCGGCTCGTTCACCAGCGGAGATATCTCCTGTCAGTTCAAGATTGCGCAATGCGGTGCGGCGACTTATTAAATCGCGGGCCGTCTGGTCGATCGCGAAACTGATTTGCATTCCAGCGGTTTGCCCGTCGGGGCTTAGTAAAGCATTTTGAAATACCGGGCTGGCCTGAATTTCCTCTTGAGCAAGCTGCAGATCAGTCTCTTCGTCCAGGAGAGTTAGATAGTCCTCGGAAATTCCTGTCAGGGGGGTGTCACCAAATATCGGCACATTGAGGATGCTATCCACCGACTCCACGCGATCGATTGCCAACAAGTCCTCCCGTAACCGGCACATTTTTTCCAGCTCGGCAGGCGCAAACAATTCCCCCTCAGGAGTATAGGCAACGATTACCGAATCACTGAGGCCATAGCGCACATTGATCTCGCGAGAAAACTCCAGATCCGGGTCGTTTTCAAGCAACAGAGAGTCAGCGGATGCGTCCAGCCGAAAATACTGGACAAACCAGGCAAAGAAGGCCACCACCAGGAGTAAGAGGCTGATGACAAGAATGGGTTTCTCGAACACCAGTTTGCTGTAATAACGAGCTGCGGGGGAGCGTGACATAGAAGAGATTTAGATCAGTACTGCCATAGATAGAGTGAGCCACTATACGCGTTTTCCAGAAACTTTACGATTGACATATTTTGCCCTCAATTGCCTCAAATTTACGCCGCATCTGCTGCTCTGGTTTGAATCCATTTCACAAGCCTCAACCCTGTGCGGCACAGTGTCGCATGGGTTATCAGTTACTAATTTCTATGCTATGTCAAAACCACCATAAATGATTGATCTTATTGTATTTAATTACAGAATATGAGAAAAATTCTGGCTCCGATCAGGTATGCAACAAACTGTGACTTGAGATGAAGTGAACTGGGCCGCTAAGGGGATAGTTGCTACCATTATTCCCACTGTTCAGTAACCGCCTGGACACCAAAAATGGTCTGGTTGTCCAGATTGTCCAGGTAGGAGGTTACCTGGCAGTGACAATTTGATTTCGGTTAATACCAAAAATCGCCGTTAAATCAGGCCCGAGGTCCGATTTTAGAGTAAGGAGTAAAGTAATGAAGTTGTTGAGTAAAGCTCTCGTTTCATTGACCATCATTTTGAGTTCAGCCTCTATGCTGGCAGACGACTGGTTGCGTTCAATTCCTAATTTCGAGTTGACCGATCAAAACGGCAATGTACATACTCTGGAAGACTATACGCAATATGATTTCACCGTATTCTATGTTCAGGGTGTGGGTTGTCCCATCGCACGCATTGCATTGCCTAACTATCGCGAGGTGCGAGATGAATTTGCGGACAAGAACATTGGTTTTACCATGTTTAACTCAAACATCCAGGACAACCTGCCGCGCATTTCTAAAGAAGCAGACGAGTTCGGCATTGATTTCCCAATCATGAAAGATGAAGGACAGGCTTTGGCGAAAGCGCTAGGTGTAGAGCGTACCGCAGAAGTATTTATCGTGAATGCAAAAACGCAGGAAGTTTTATATCGCGGTCCTATCAATGATCAGCTTGGTTATGAAACACAGCGTAATTTTGCCAGCTCTCATTATTTGAAGGACGCACTTAATACCGTGATGGCTGGTGGTGTTGTCGATATGAACGACATCCCGAACTCTAAAGGCTGTCTGGTAGCGATCTTCTAGATCAGGTATCTCTTAGATACAAAAGCCGATACAAAAAAGGCGACTGAGCTTCCTTTGGAATCACCAAACTACGCTCCTCGCGCCTCAATCGGCGCTTTTTTAGTCACAACCCGAAGGGCTAGGGTCATTTTTGCACCCAGCTTCGTTATCAATCGTTTATATATAGTTATATATGGCGCTCTTTCTGCCTTGCTGGACACAAAAATGCTCGCTAGCAGAGACGACTCAAGTAGTGTGAACAGGCCCTAGGTTATAAAACTGAGCTCTATAACCAGCAGCGAGGAGTGTCTAGACATCGAGTGATTCACCGATAACGGCTGCACTCTCTGTACTCTCCTCGGCAATCGTCTGCCGGGACTATCTGGATAAGAGGTGCAGGAGCGGACCGCGGTGTCCTGCTTCCCATCGTCTTTAATTTCAGGCGATAGTAAATTTAAAGACACGGTATCCGCCGGTTCGTGGTGGTGCCATTGGTTTTCTGGAAAACTTTTTAATGGCATCACTGCAAGAAGCAATTGAAGAAGCACCCGCAGAATATGCAGCGCCTCGCGGCGAAGCCGAGCAGTCTCAGGCTAAACAACGTCGATCGCATTCCCTTACATCGAGAGAGTGGGAAGTTTATGAGCTGGCTATCAAAGGATTCACCATCAAACGCATCGCTGAATATCTGGATATCTCGCCAGTACAGTAGAATTTCACCGCAGTAATATTCTCAAGAAACTTGAAGTTAATAGCATTGTGGAATCGATGGGCCAACAATCAGGCACTGCCTGATCTGCTGGCAAAAAACGCTACTTTTCTACAACCGCTCTTTCGATGACGTAATGGGCTTTTATACCCTGACGCGATTCTTCAAATCCCCAGGCATCTAAAATTTCACAACTGTCCTTCAACATGCTCGGGCTTCCGCAAATCATGAAACGATCGTAAGCCGGATCAGCCTGTGGCAGGCCAAGATCTGCAAACAGTTTTCCAGAAATCATGGCGTCAGTGAGTCTTCCCTGATTATGGAAAGCTTCTCGGGTCACCGTTGGGTAGTACAGCAACTTACTCTGTACCTCTTCACCAAAAAACTCATTGTCTGGTAGCTGATCCTGAATGAGCTGTTGATAAGCCAACTCGGAAACATAACGCACGCCGTGGGTAAGGATGACATAATCGAAACGCTCGTATACATCAGGGTCCTGAATGATGCTGATAAACGGCGCCAAACCAGTGCCTGTGCTAATCAAATAAAGGTTTCGACCTTCCAGGAGATGATCGACAACCAGTGTGCCAGTAGGTTTGCTGCTCACCAGTAACTCATCACCAATTTGAATGTTTTACAACTTCGACGTAAGTGGGCCGTCTGGCACTTTAACGCTGAGGAATTCCAGTTCCTCATCATAATTGGGGCTGGCTATGCTGTAGGCACGCATCAGAGGTTTGCCCTCTACTTCCATACCAAGCATCACAAAGTGTCCATTCTCAAACTTTAAAGATCGATCACGTGTTGTTTTGAAGCTGAACAGCGATTCATTCCAGTGATGAATACCGGTTACGTTCTGAGTGGAAATACTGGCCACGGTCTACTCCTTTGGTGGGAGCAGAATAGTAGCGGCAGCTCATATATCTGTGAAATTGATTATTTTTATATTATTTATCTATTATTTTAATATTTTTTTATAATCCCCCAATGCACTTCACCCTCAAACAGCTGCAGATATTCCTGGCTATCGCCAACCATGAGAATGTCAGCCATGCCGCCGCAGACTTGGCAATGTCGCAATCTGCTGCCAGCACTGCTTTGAAGGAGCTTGAGCAGCGCTTTTCCCTGCCTCTTTTCGATCGACATGGCAAGCGGCTGCAACTGAATGAGCAAGGATTGGCATTGCGGCCGAAAGCAGCGGCTCTGATATCCCAGGCTGAAGATCTTGAGCAATTGCTGACACTGCAAGCCGATGTTGGCGCGTTAAAAATTGGCGCGACCCTCACTATCGGTAATTACCTGGCGGTGAGGATCATGGCCAATTTTATGAATCAGCACCCAAATGCCGACGTCCAACTCACTGTTGAGAACACAGCCGCTATTGCGGCGAAAGTGCGCAACTTTGAGTTAGACCTGGGCTTGATTGAAGGTGAGTTACAGGATGCCCGTCTGGAAGTCATCTATTGGCGCGATGACGAACTCACTCCCTTTTGCGCACCAACACACCCTTTAGCCGGTACCGGGCAATTGTCAGACCAGCAACTAATCGAAGCCGACTGGATCGTCAGGGAAAAGGGTTCTGGAACTCGCCAGGCATTTGATCGTGCGATGACCGGCATCCTGCCAAATCTTAAGCTGCGGCTAGAGCTACAACATACGGAAGGTATTAAACGCGCAGTGGAAGCCGGGCTCGGTATCGGCTGTTTATCTCATATCACATTGGCAGAAGCATTCAAACGGGGAACACTGGTACCATTGGCCGCACCCGAGCGTAACTGGCAGCGTAAATTTTATTTCATCCTGCATCGTCAAAAACACCGTAGTACTGGTGTAAACAGTTGGCTCGACCATTGTCGTCGCATTGCTCAGTGAACGGTTAAATCATGAAGTTCCATATGCCTGGCCCGGCGGCCCGAGTCGCTGACTTTTGTGTCACGCAGCGCATGCCCTTGTTTGCGCTAAGTACACTGATATCGCTGCTACTGGCAACCGGCCTCTCAGGCACCCGGTTCGATGGCACGTTCAGCGCCTTGCTGACAGAGAGTGACCCTTACCTGAATGAATTGGCAAGAATGGATGAGGAATTTCCTATTCCCACCGATGCATCGTTTATCTTCGTCGCGCAGGAAGGCAAATCAATTTTTGATTTGAAACTGTTACAGGCACTGAATGATCTGCGTGAAAATTACGGGGCTATTCCTTCTGCTACTTATCTATCAAGTATCATTGACTGGATTTCTCCTGAAACACAGCGCCGACTGTTTTCTAAAGCAATCGAAAACTACAGCGAAAGCGAGTATGCCGAGTTGGCAGCGCTGGCAGTGCAGGATCGATTGCTTACCAACAACCTGCTGTCCACCGACGCCAGACTGACATTCGCCAATATCACTCTGAATGCGAGAAACCTTGAACAAGGCGCTCGCATGGAAGTGGCAGCTGCTATTCAAACGCTGCAGGATGAGCTTCGCAGCCGACATCCTGAGGTTCGCATCTTTGCCGGTTCCGATCTCATACTGGAAGAAACGCAACAATCTTCAATGGTGGCTGACCTCACCAGCCTGCTGCCTTGTGTCATCATTATTTGTGTGCTGGTGATTTGTTACTGCTTTCGCTCAGTCACATTGGGTGCCTGTATCCTGATTCATGAAGTTGTGACGGCGCTTTGTACCATTGGCATGGTCAACTACCTGGGTTTTTCCTTTAACAGTATTTCGGTGATCGCGCCCTTAGTGGTCATCATTATCGCGGTGGCCAATAGCGTGCACATCATTTCGATTTATAAGCAGGCATTGCAAACAGGCCAGACGAAACTGGATGCCATCAAGCACAGCCTGTCTCACAATTTTCAACCGGTAACTCTTGCAGCTATCACGACTGCTATTGGCTTTTCTTCCTTAAACATGACGTCCTCCCCGGCTATCCAGGATTTCGGACAGATCGTCGCCATCGGTATTGTGTTCGCTTATATGCTGACCTTCACTATGTTGCCAGCAATGATGGTATCGCTGACTCGCTGGTCGCCAGAGTCAAAACCCGATGAGGGGCTGTTTCTAAAAAGCAGGCTGGAAAGGCTTGTTTCATTTACAGAACGACATGACAAATCTCTTTTCTATAGCTGCACTGGTTTAGCAATATTTACCGCCTTGCTGTTACCCCTGAACGAAACAGATTTCAATCGACTGGACTTTATTGCCAATGACAGTGATATACGTTTGTTCTATGACGAGATTGCAGACAAGATGAACCGGGGGCCAGCGCTTTCTTATGCCATTGATACCGGCATAGAAAATGGCGTCATCGACATAGAGTTTCTGCAAGAAGTGGAACGCTTTGGTGAATGGCTCAACACACAAACGATTGTCGAGTCGCAGGCAAGCCTGGTAGAAGTACTGAAAACCATTAATCAGTTTCTTAATGATCAAGATCCCGAGTATTACTACCTGCCTGCTAGCGAGCAAACCGTAGGTAACTATCTCAATGCATTCAAGATGGTCAACAGCAAAGAATTTCCTATTGGCAGTTTTATCAATGAAGATTTTTCCGCCATCACCATCTTGATTAATGCCACGCAAATTTCCAACCAGGAAGTAATCGATCTGGACCAATGTATCACTGATGAGTTTGCTAACTTCTTTTCATCAGCCGAACTCATTCATGGCAGTGGTCTGCTGGTATTCTCACGCATGGATGAGTTAGTGACAACAGAATTACTACAAGGCTATTCCGTTAGCTTGTTGTTGATAACCCTTACCTTAGTATTTGGTTTGGGGAGTACCTATTTCGGTGTTCTTAGTATGATTCCGAATCTTTTACCGGCCACCATGGTGTTTGGATTCTGGGGGCTTTTGGTTGGGCAACTGGACCCCTTTGTCATGATGTTGTTCAGCATCAGCATCGGGCTGGTGGTGGACGATACCGTGCATATCCTGAGCCATTATCTGGAGAGTCGCCGGTCAGGTAAGGATCAGAACGCCGCAATTGCTCATGCCATGCAAATTGCCGGACCGGCTTTGACTATTACAACTATGGTATTAGCCTTGGGAACCACTATTCTGATTTTTGCCAATACGCTGTACTTTCAACAATCAGCAAAACTGTTGGTGCCGATCGTTGTGTTGGCGTTGGTATTGGATTTTATTTATTTACCAGGTATCTTGCGACGCTTCGATAAGAAGCCAGCACTTAACGCCTGAGAGCGATAGTCCAGCTTGCTGTTCTCTCGTTTTCTTCATTGCCATTGTTTCTTTCCACAGCAAGGGTTTTCAATTGCCGTTGTGCACTCATGGCACCGCGCCATAATTCTGCCCAGCAATCGAAAATAATAGCAGCATCGTCTCCAGATAAGCTGCGGATGACTCTTAATCCACTCTGATGAACTTTAACCTCATCATCCCCGTTGCTAATAACCGATACTGCATCCCCCATACCACCGAACATGTTCATGAGATAGTCAGCCGCCGCATTAAGATCACCATCTTCAGCGTCGATCATTGCTGCGGTTTCCGCGAAATACTGTAAACCGATTAGCCGTGCTGATTTACTGGCAAGCACGCGACAGTCTTCATCGCCGATCACATTTCTCAGCTCCACCAGACCATTACGGATATAGTCCAATGCGTAATTGCGATTGGCTTTCAGTAATCGAAGTTCATCCCACTGCGCATCAGGTGGAGCAGGTTGTTCTTCAGATTTGAAGGGTGGCGGTAATTCGCCTTTCGCGAACTGCAGGCGTTCATCGTCAGCGAGGGGTGAATCAAATTCTTTAAAATAGCCACACAAGCCAAACTCACCTGTCATGTCCTCCGACACACACACGTAGCCCAGCTTTGGGTTTCCCAACGACACACCATTGTGGGCATACCATCCATTGAGAAAACCACGGCTCACTTCTACTGGAACGCCACACAGGGTTGGACCGTGATACATCCAGCGGGGATAACGAAACCGAACCCAGGCCTTCTTATCTGATTCATACATGTACTCCACGCCCACGCCCCCCATATTATTGGACAGGACATGGTATTTTGCGCAAGCGACCGCATCCGGTTCGCCCGAGAGCCCAAGCTTGTCGAAACTGCTGAGAAACTTATCCAGATGCTGCCGACGAAACAGTTTAAACATCCACTCTCCCACTTCTTCTCGCGAGCGATTAGTGGATACGATCAATTGCAATCCCAATAGATAGGCATGGTGAAGATGAGCCTGCGCCTGAATGGCGGCGGAAATATCAGTAGCTTTCATAGTGCGCCAGAATCCCTCATTATCTGTCTTGAGTAAAGGTGATCAGAAATTTGCTGTGCCTGGTAAAAAATATTAAAAAAGAATCACTTTCGAGAAAAAACTCAGTATGCTTGATGCAACCATGGACAAACCCACCAGGCACACCTGGAGTGACACAGGCAGTTATCTGAGACACCAGCTCCAGACCAGGATCAGGAGCTCAGTTTGGTGAATTAATAAGAATAATCTAGGAGAGTCAATCATGTTTTCTACCACACAAATGGTGCGCCGCGCCGCACAGAATCAACCTGACGTTCTCGCTACTGTTGATGGGGGTCACCAGCAAACCTGGCCGGAGTATGCCCATAAGATTGCGCGCTTCGCTGGCGGTTTACAAAAACTTGGCTTTGGTGAAGATGATTGCGCAGCTATTCTGGCACTGAACAGTGATCGTTATTTTGAGTTTATCTATGGCGTGCCCTGGGCAGGTGGAATCTTTCAGCCGGTTAATACGCGACTCGCCGGACCAGAAGTTGAATACTGGTTAAATGACTCTGAAGCCTCTGTGCTGTTTGTTGGCACGGATTTTGTTCCTCTGGTAGAGCAAATCAAAGGCAATCTGCAACATGTTAAGCACTTCATTTTCGTTGATGATGGTGATGTCCCCGATGGGTACATGGCTTACGCCGATCTTGTCAGCGCAGATCCCGTTCCTGATGCTGGTCGCTGCAATGACGCTATTGCAGGGTTGTTCTATACCGGTGGCACCACCGGTCGCTCCAAAGGTGTGATGCTCACCCACACCAACCTCATTGTGAATGCCTTGCAGGCCATCTCTGTTATAGGCCTGCAACAGGGCGATCGAATCCTGCACGTGGCACCCATGTTTCATATAGCCGATGCCTTCGTGTGCATTATGTCCACCGCGCTCTGCGGGTCAAACTATTTCCAACCCGCTTTCGATCCATTGGCTACATTACAGGGCATTCAGGATCATAAGATTCAGCGCATGATTTTGGTGCCTACAATGATCAACATGGTGGTGCATCAACCTGCTATTGGTGACTACAATGTGGATTCACTGGAAAGCGTTTGGTACGGCGCTTCCCCAATGCCGGAAGCCGTTATTCAACAGGCATTGAAAGTCCTGCCAAAAGTTCAGTTCTATCAGGTATATGGCCAAACCGAAGCCTCACCGGTCATCACTACTTTACTGCCAGAGCGGCACACTTTCGAAGGCCCCATGGCGGGCAAGATGAAATCCGCTGGCCAGGCCATACCCGGCATCGAGGTAGTCATTATGGATAATGACAATAACGTGGTGGATTGCGGTGTGGTAGGCGAAGTGTGTATGCGCGGCCCCAACATCATGAAAGGCTACCGCAACATGGAAGAGCAGACCGCCAAGACAATTGTTGATGGCTGGTTACATACCGGTGACGGCGGTTACATGGATGAAGAAGGCTTCTTATTCATCGTGGATCGTGTCAAAGACATGATTATCTCTGGCGGCGAGAATGTGTATTCAGCGGAGGTTGAGAATGCACTGTATCAACACAATGCGGTAAGCCAGTGTGCGGTGATTGGTATCCCGGATGAGAAATGGGGTGAAACTGTGCATGCCATTGTTGTACCAAAAGAAGGTGCGGAGTGTGATGAGGCCACTCTCATTGAACATTGCAGGTCATTAATTGCAGGATTTAAGTGCCCGCGTTCTGTTTCGATTCAAAGCGAACCGCTGCCGCTTTCTGGGGCTGGAAAGATTCTTAAAACTGAACTGAGAAAACCTTATTGGAAAGAAGGCGAGAGGAACGTTAATTAGAAATATTGGGTGAGGCACGTGAAGCTAGGCACCGACCCTGGAAAATTCCATCTGATCAGCCTTAATCCGTTGGTCGATAATAGGTTTGACGTGATTTTAAAATGGGCCACACCGGTTAAATTGGCATGGCCAAGCATTGACTGAAAGAATGTGGACGAGACAAATGCAGGGCCCCGTCAGGGCTTTGCTACAGAGCGCACGAAGAAAGCGAGTTTATACAGATGAAGCTAAAATCTATTGCGCCACGGGTCGGCCACACGGAGCCGCGACGCACTTTTCTGGGAAATATGTGCGCGACATGATACACAAACGGCATAGAAAGCGTCTGGACTGGCACGAAACGCGGCTATTATTGACACGGCGTTTACCGGAAGCTGTCGCCAGAGCACCTTGGCAGGTACATTGATGGGTTTTAAGGCCATCACTACAACAGGCCCAGAGCCACAATTGATCACAAGTCCGGCTTTGTCCCCGGTCTGGTTGGGGCACGGTTAAGGTATAATGGCCTGATCGCAGGTAACGGATTGAATTCAGAGACACAGCCATGCTAAGCGCTGTTGAATTGTGCGCAGGTGCCGGGGGGCTTTCTCTTGGCTTGGAGCAGGCGGGTTTCAAGCCGGAAGCATTGGTCGATAGTGATACACATTGTTGTGCAACCCTGCGATTGAACAGACCCGAATGGAATACGATTGAAGCTGACTTGAAAACATTTGACCTTTCCTTGTGGAAGGATGTTGACCTTTTGTCTGGCGGACTCCCTTGTCCAACTTATTCGTTAGCAGGTCAACAGCGCGGAGCAGATGATGAGCGCGATCTTTTCCCGAAAATGCTCGAAATTGTTGACCAAATCAAACCAAGGGCCATTCTTATCGAAAATGTTCGAGGGCTGATGAGCGCGAAATTCGAGGGCGTTAGAAACAGGGTGTCGCAAACGCTTGAAAAAACGAATTTCCGGACTTATTGGGCCATGCTCAACGCCGCCGACTACGCCACACCGCAAAACCGGCACAGTGTGTTTCTTATTGCACTGAGGAATGATGTTTCAAAAGAACTAACCTGGCCGTTTGCGATAGGCAAAAAACCAATAACAGTGGGCCAGTCGATTGGTGATCTTATGTCAGAGCAGGGCTGGAAAAATGCTGCACCCTGGATTCAGCAGGCCGACCGGGTTGCACCTACAATTGTAGGCGGATCAAAAAAAACATGGCGGTCCCGATCTTGGACCGACTCGCGCAAGAAGGGAATGGGCAGAGCTGGGTGTTGATGGGCTAGGCGTCGCAAACCATGCTCCACTACCTGATTTTGAAGGCATGCCCAGACTGACCGCAAAAATGATCGCGCGTATTCAGGGGTTTCCTGATGAATGGCGTTTTTTTGGTGGGAAAACACAGCAGTGCCGTCAAATCGGAAACGCTTTACCCCCGCCGCTGGCAGCCGCCGTAGCCAGATCGGTCGCAAAATGCCTACGCTAAAAGGCAGGGCAGGGATCGCTGATTTCCTGCGTAACAATATTGGCAAGACAGTCACGACTGAGCAAATTTATGCGGCAAGCGGAAACCAGGGCCAGTATGGAAGGCGCTTAAGAGAACTTCGTAATGACTTTGGTTGGAAAATCAGCAGCCATAATGACCGTGCCGATCTTCAGCCTGGCGAATATCGTCCTGAAGAAGCGCCGCCGGAAACATCAGAATATAAATTTAATAAGGCTATTTCCGGCCGTTTGCGTGCTCAGGTTCTGGAGAGAAACGGCTACACGTGCCAGATGTGCGGAGTTGGCGCAGGGGACGAAATGGTTGATGGGCGTAAGGCACGGCTCCATATAGGGCACATCATTGATCGCAGCCATGGAGGCGAAGATATGCTTAATAATCTTAGGGCGCTGTGCAGTGAGTGTAACCAAGGCGCAAAAAACATTGTGCAGGAACCCCCAACATACACATGGCTAATTAGTCAGGTTCGCCGAGCAAAGGAAAATGATCAACGAGCCGTTTTTGAATGGCTAGCAAAAAAATTTGGGGCAATTTATGATTCTCTTTAGTATCCTATTGACCTGCCGTATTAGGAGGGAGTCGTGGACAATCAAATCTTAGTCGCTGCCAAGTCGATACTGCTCTTATCGGCCGCGCTACTGTTTTTAATTACCTCATATCTCGTATACAACAACCCCACGCTGAACTACGACTTACAAAGCCAAAAAATCAAACAGGATCAGAGTCTAGCTGAAGATGAACTGGAAACACTCAAGGCATAATACCAATACCGCAAAGAATGGGAATGGTTTGGTACGGGAGATGTGTCATTAGACAGTGAAAAATACCCGCTCGTCATACTCAGGAATGGCTTTAAGGTAATAACGATTTAAGAGGCCATATCCCTCGTTGGTTGGCGCATGGATATAGTCAACACGAGTGCCAACAATCAGTATCTTCCAGAGGTTACGTACTATTTTATGGATGCCGATGGATTCCGCGTGGCATCTTCGACCGAAAAGGGGAATATAATGCCCGAGTGGTTTGGAGAAGTTACGGGCACTCTAGAAATACCAACCGCTGATCTTGCGCGTTTGTCTACCGGAAATTGGACAATCTCAATTCGGCCATGGGAAGACCTAGAAAGTAGTGCCAAAGGAAAAAAGTACGACCGTCTGGCGGCCATTTTTAAAATTGAGAATAGGCGACCATACTGGCTCAAGGGCTATCTGGCAAAAAACAGATACCTGACCGTACTCGACAAATGGAGGGCCATTGAGGGCATTGTATTTCCCACTCAGGCGGGGGAGAGTGAGGAGAAGGCGGTGGGCGACGCAGACTCGTCGCCATAAGCCTGCCCCCTCATTCTCGGACAGCTTGAGGCCCAGAATCTCCTTCTTGCCTGCCTGCCAGATTCATAGCCAGAACCGTGTGACGGTTTTTGCTTTTGTCATGCCCGTTTCACCACAGAACTTGTTATAGGTTATAGAGAGTGCCAAAATCAAGACGTAGCAGTGGTACTTGCTACATACCAGCTACAGCCTTGGCGGCAAAGCCTTTACCACTGCCCTGAATGTCTGCCAGCAGTATTCCTTTCGGCTGATCCAATAGCTTTTCTTTTTCACCGGCTAGAAAAGCTGCCCTACGAATTTCTAACCAGGGCTTAAGTGAATTAAATCCACCCACTTCCTTAAAACTTGCCGTTTCGTATTCGAAACTTAATACACCATCATGACCTAAGGAACCTCTGATTAATTACCTATTAATTACCTACGTTGTTATTGCTGCGTTAAAAATCAGCTAAAAATGCGCATTTATGGCCTATAAACTGCGCTTTTTCGCTGATTTTTACCTTGCACTAACTGCCTCGCAAACATTAATCAGAGGCTCCCTAACAGTTCATACTTGACTTGCTGCACTCCTTCTATAGTCGCAATAGGATATAGCATCGTCATCATTGTAGATGGTATTTCGTACCAGGGGTTTCACCTCTGTTACCGTCAAGCCGGTCAGATTGTTTCGCAACAGATCAATAGCTTTACGGTTAGCTCCCAATTTTTCATTCGTATTGCGTAGCTTCCATACCTCGAGTTCACTGATGATTAGTTTGCGCAGAGTTGCTTGATCTGGCAGCGCCATTTCAAATCGAGCCGTAAAGCGAGATAACTCCTGCGGCATATTGAGTTCATGACTGACGCTGACTAAATGATACTCTTTGCCGTGATAGCCCTGTGCTATTTCTTTGATGAGGCGCACACAAAAAGGATCATCGAGGTGGTGATGAAAATCCAGTAGAACAAACAGGCTCGGCGCTCGACTATTGCTGATTTCAGCCAGCAGATCTCTGGGGTCAGCAGTCGCTTTTTTGTTTTCGGTGATATGTTTGGCAAAAGGCGGCGGCATAGGTGACCAGTTGCTTATTGATTAACTGCCGACTATTGCTGACGGCGAACGTGGGTAACTTCATAATGACTCCGGAACATGTACTTTTGCAGCTAATGGTATTGAGTTTTTGGCCAAGCCCAAATACCCTCATATTACGTTATCAACTAGTATCAAGTACCGAATACCAAGTACCAAATATTAAAAAGCTGGATAAGAGGAAACACCCATGTGTAATTTGCAGACCCAGAAGGACGTAGACGCTTTTACAGAAAGTCAGAAAAATTCTGATCTGAGCCGCCGCGATTTCAATAAGCTCGCCGTAGGTGCTGGATTTGGCATGATGTTACCAACCGTTGCCCATGCACAATCGATCTCTGAGCGAGACGTCGATATTCGAACCCCTGATGGCATGGCGGATTGCCACTTTGCCTACCCGTCCACAGGAGCCCATGCGGCCGTACTGGTATGGCCAGATATTTTGGCGCTGAGACCAGCATTCCGTGAGATGGGCCGTCGCCTGGCTCGTGAAGGCTATGCTGTTCTGACAGCAAATCCTTTCTATCGCGATGCCCGCTCACCGGTTGTGAGCTATGGTGCGAGTTTTGGTGATGCAGAAACGCGCGGTATTGTGTTACCCATGTATCAGAATCTCAATGAAGATACGCACTTTACCGACGCCCGTGCGTTTGCGACGTGGCTTGATGAGCAGCCTGAAGTTGATACTTCGAAAGGCATCGGCACAACTGGCTACTGCATGGGTGGTCCTATGGTAATGCGAACTGTTGCGACAGTACCGGAGCGCTTTACGGCTGGTGCAACATTTCATGGTGGTGGATTAGCAACCGCTGAATCCAATAGTCCCCATTTGCTAATCCCCGATACCAATGCGGCAATGCTTCATTGTGTGGCAGACAACGATGATGAAAATGATCCGCAGGCCAAAGTAACACTGCGTGATGCCTATGATGCAGCCGGTATCTCTGCCGAGATCGAGGTCTACGAAGGTGCACTACATGGTTGGTGTGCGATCGATTCCCAGGTTTATCATCAGGCACAGGCTGAGCGCGCCTGGAGTCGCCTGCTCAACTTGTTTGCAGAAAATCTGGCTTAAGTTTCCGCTAATGAAAAAGGGTGTTCATTTGAACATCCTTTTTTATGCCTGCAAAACACTCACGAAGTGCGTTCAACATGTAATAACACGCCCAGTACCATCAGGATCAGTATAAGATTCGCGATGGTATGGCAATAATATATGATCGCAGCCATCCTGGAATAAAGGCAGAGTTCATTGCCTGAAGGCTTGCTTGTCGTTCAATTCTTGCAAAAGCGTCTTGTGTGAATTGAGACCCCTTTTATTATTACATACATCCAGCAACAACTTCATAATGAAATTGCTTTTCAGAGTTTTAAAATTAAGAAGCCTCTGATTAATGTTTGCGAGGCAGTTAGTGCAAGGCAAAAATCAGCGAAAAAACGCAGTTTATAGGGCATAAATGCGCATTTTGAGCTGATTTTTAACGCAGCAATAACAACGTAGGTAATTAATCAGAGGTTCCCTAGTCTTCTTCGATGTTGAGTTTGCTGGTCCAGAAGATATCGGCATTACCAAAACTATTATCCTGGCGTGAAGAGAACCAGGCGATGGTTTCACCACCAGGTGGTAAAGCAGGACACATATCTGCGCCAGGCGTGTTCACTTGTGGTCCCAGGTTATATGCCGGCCCCCACTCATTTCGTCCAAGTGATTGTGCAGCGTAAATATCCATGCCGCCGTAGCCGCCTGGACGATTAGATGTGAAATACACCATGCCATCTACGTCCTGAGTGAAATGGAATTCTTCTCCAGCGGTATTGATGTTTGGTCCCTGATTCATCAGATCACCCCATCCGCCATTGCCATCTGGCCTTACGCAGTAAATGTCGGAGCCACCATATCCACCGGCGCGACGCGACGCGAAGCAGAGAGTTTCACCATCTTGCAGGATTGCAGGGCAGTGTTCATCACCTTCGGTTGTGCTGACAGGAAAGCCAACAAGTTCAGGCGTGGTCCATTCGCCATTGACCTTTCGGGTAACAAAGATGTCGTGATTGTTTATTGGTGAACTGGTGGCCAATCGATCAGAGCGGAAATAAATAGTATTACCGTCGGCTGTGATCCAGGGCTCGCGATCATCACCCAGACGCAACGGATCGATATCGGTCGCAGGGGGTTGGTTAACGGGCATGCCCATGTTGACTGGTGTATCCCAGGTTCCAGTTTCCTGATTGAACCCTGCAATATAGAGGTCTTTGGGATCACCGTCGGCAACCGCCATGTCCTGGCGCGCGCTGCAGTAAATCATAGTGCCATCTTCAGCAAAGGAAAGTTCACCTTCTGCCCACATTGTATTGATGGGCGCACCGAAGTTGTGAACAGCGAGTTCTACCCAGTTGGGTTGTTGTGCGGCAAGTTGACCGCTGAATAAAGCTGCTACAGCAGCGGTAATTAAAAGTTGCCTCTTCATGTTGAATACTCCTTTTTGCCTTTGATTACCTCTTAGCAAAGAGATTTCCAGTGAAATCTAAACTTAGGGAACCTCTGATTAATTATCTACGTTGTTATTGCTGCGTTAAAAATCAGCTCAAAATGCGCATTTATGACCTATAAACTGCGCTTTTTCGCTGATTTTTGCCTTGCACTAACTGCCTCGCAAACATTAATCAGAGGCTCCTTAGAGATGGAACGTGATTTTACACTAATCGAACACGATAGCTTTCGGCCTTAGCTTCTGGATTGAACGTGGAAGGTCCACCAATGGTCCGGCCGCAGGGCACTGGGGTCCGGGGTTGGATTATTCGGCCCACCACCAAAACTTTGCAGTTTAGTGATTCGCGCAATCCAGGCCTGGTCCATACGGGCAGGATCCTGCTCTCTATTGAGGAAAACCGGATAGGTCACTCCATTTAAGCGCATTACCCCAGGCTCGTCCTCTTCAACCCGTGCAGCCCAGTATTTGGTATCGCAAACCGAACAACTTAAGAAGAGCTCACCGGCAGGCGTAGACATGCAATTCAGATTTATGGAATGTGGGCGGATGCCAGCGTAAATTTGTAGCTGGCATAAGGGAACTTCATTGGCGAAATTCCAATCCGTTACCGGATCATTGGCGGCTTCACCAAATAGAAACCCGCCGGGCATGCGTTCACAGGGACAAACCGCAGAGAAAATCATAAAACCCACAACAGCAACGGACAGGAGCCCTCCCAGAATACCTCCGACTACCCATTTTAACTTTGAGTTACTGCTGACTGTTTCTTCAGTCATGCGCTGCCTCCTTCGTTCTCTTATTCTTTATCTTACTGTTGTCGTACAGGCATATGGTTATTGCTGAGTTGAGACTAACTTATTTGTACGAGAATCCAAATAAATTTGTGAATGACCACATTACTTGTGGCGTGCAGCGAGAGTGGACTAAACGTCACCAATTTCCAGTGTGAAGAGTTGCTGTAGAATTCGGCGCCACTGTATGTACTGCTCCTTCATGGTTCCACTCAGACCATGGATGTTCTTATTGAGTTCCAGAATCGCTGGTGCCAGTTCCTGGCTGAAGCTATCAGCCAGTTCCAGAAACTCCTGTTCATAAATCTTGCTCCAACGATAGCGGTTATAATGTTGAATCAGGGTCAGAGAATTATTGGTACTACTGAACAGACTTTGATCCACAGTTTGTTGCTCCGGGGCATCGAATTCTTCGATCTGATCATAAGAGTAGCGTCGCCAGACAAGATAGGAAGCCTCCATCTGGTTATAGAGTGCCTCGTAATACTCATCCACGGTATCGATGAACAAATGATGACGCAGCCGCATTTCCTCAACCCGCTGAGCCATGGGGTCATCTCCCGCCGGAAGGCGGATCGCCTGAAGCAAGCCATTGTCATCAGTCGCCAGCATATGAGCAAAGGATTCAGGGGCCAGATCGCTGGCATAAACCAGATTGGAAACGCGTCTGAGGTTAGTAAGCTCGTCCTCGCTCATGGCGTTGCGCATAGCTAAGAGATCGTTACTGATTCGTTGGTAGATGTCTTCGAAGGGTTCGATGATGTCGTCAGACTGAAGTTGGCTGGCTGATCTCAAGCGCGTGGAATCTGGATAGTCATCTGCAATGCTGTTATCCACATACACATCATCAAGCCAGACTTTGCCGCTGCTGTCTTTAACCTCAACTTCCAATACTAATCGTGTGCCATCGGACTGGTGAATTCTGCCTTTGACAGTCAAATCCACTGACGGGTCACTCAGAGGCAACACCCGCACTGCTCCCCACTGGTTGGACTGCAACAGTGTGTTGCGCAGCAAATAAGGAAGGAAGTGCCTTTCGTTATCCCGAATTTCGCTAAAAACCCAGTCTCCATACCTTGTTGTGTCACTGTCATTGTATTGATTTTCAAAAGCGACTATTCCGATGTCGAGTTGCTGGTACTCAAGTGGAGCAGAAGTGCTTTGCTGCAGTTCTACTTCACCGACATTTGGCACATCAGGAAAGGCAGGTTCTGGTTCTGGAGGCAAATCGCTACCGGCACAGCCATACAAAAACGCAAGTATCAGAAAGCCGGGGGCGGCCCTGTGTGAAAAATTTCTAAAGGACAGTGCCATCATGGTCCTTAACGTACCTGATCCAAAGGGGTTACCTGGCTGCAAACACGACCGCGCCTGACTGTTAAAACGCAATTCAATTCATCAGGACCAGCGTCAAAACGATTAAACGCGGATATAAGATTGAAGGACGTTGCGTGCTTGCTGGAGATACTGGTCACCATGCGTAATTGATCGCCATCGGCGGCAACGGTAAACCGGTGTGTAATTACCAGCTCGTCGGGCAGGGTAATCTGGAAAACCAATTGTTGATTGTCCCAGCCACAGATTTCGTTGCCATGGGCACTGCTGAATGTCGACATGGGTCCAATGTCCAGACCGCAAATCAGGGGTGCCTCACCGCGTCGCTCAATGCGAATCTCATTACGGTCCTGAAAAATCTCTATAGTGCTTTGACGATTAATGTACTCCGCCAGTCTGGCCATTTCCAACAGGTTTGTTCCACGGCCTGAGCGATTGCTCAAGTTAAGATTTCCCACCGAAACTCGCGGCCCTGATCCGCCAATGCCCGCTCGCTGCAAGGCAGCTTGTTCCTGGCGCATCCGCATGACCCGGTTCAGCTCGTCTTCCCAGGAATCACTGCGGGCGAAGTCTTTCTCCCAGGATCCCGAAAAGTTAAGTCTGACAGGCGCTGCAAGGTCCAGCAGCGGTAGATCGTTTTCGCTGCCTTGGTTCTGGGCTAATGTACTACTGCAGAGTGTTAGCCATAACAAAGAGACGCAGGCCCGGTACTGGCGCATGGCGCGGGTGGCCCGTAAGAGGAGCAGAATCGCTGTGACACACTGAAGAATCATGACTTATCGCATTCGATCAAATCAGGCTGTGGATCTTATACGCTACATGCCAGCCATACCCTGCGTATATGGCGGGTATTAGAATTCGTTACTTTAAACCAAAACGCGATGAAATGCTCCGCAATGCCATAGACATGAGGGAATTAGGATTCTATGCTCAGAGTTGAAATCCACCAGAATCCAGACCTGATGTTACGATAATAAACAGCCGCGAGTCATGCCTAGGTGTGGGTTACAGTCACAACTTGATATTGGGGTTTGACAGCAATAAGAACATCTAAGGAACCTCTGATTAATTACCTACGTTGTTATTGCTGCGTTAAAAATCCGCTCAAAATGCGCATTTATGCCCTATAAACTGCGCTTTTTCGCTGATTTTTGCCTTGCACTAACTGCCTCACAAACATTAATCAGAGGCTCCCTAAGCAGGAATCATTTTTGAGAGAACCCATTATAAAAAGCTATCTGACACCTTTTCTTATCTGTGGCATGTGGGTAAGTACTGCCACAACAAGTTTAAGTATTTCGCCAGGAGTTTATGCAGCCGAGGCTGATGATCTGGTAAAATGTTTTTGGCAGAGCGCGGATGATAGAGTTCGATCTGAACTTATTGACGCGAGTCGGGATGTGGCAGAGCTGTATTCCTGGCTAAAAAACGCTCCTCGTTATGATGCAGATGTGCCGACTGGTGAACAGGTGCTGTCACGCACAGCTATCGACGGTACCGAATTCCCCTACATGGTTTTCATACCAGAAAACTATGATGCCACTCAATCCTATTCAGTCGAGTTTGTTTTGCACGGCGGTATTAGTCGGCCCAAGCCGGAGCCAGGTGATAATTTCTGGCAACGGAGTTTTGATCGTGTCAGGCAAGAAGATCGCATTACAGTTGTACCATCGTCATGGCTGGAAACCTTTTGGTGGCAGGACCGCCAGGCTGAAAACTTGCCTGCTATTCTGCGCGATCTGAAAAAGACTTATAACATCGACGAAAACCGGGTAACACTGACAGGGATTTCTGATGGTGGCACTGGGGCCTATTTCTTTGCTTTCAAACAGCCAACTGAATGGGCAGCCTTCTTTCCTTATATAGGGCATCCAGGTGTGTTACGTAATCCGCAAAGTGGTGGCGGCTATCGCTTGTATTTTGAAAACCTGATGAGTAAACCATTGTTTATCGTCAATGGAGAAAATGACCGTTTGTATCCAGCAGCGTCACTCGGTTCATTTATTCAAATACTTGAAGATGAAAACGTAGATCATATCTGGCGGATAATAGAAGAAGGCGGACACAACACTGACTGGTTGCCGGACGAACTAGAGGCGATTGAGCAATTCAAGTCAGACAATCCCCGCGATCCTTTCCCGGAATCAGTGCAATGGGTAACGGATCGAGTTGATCGATACAATCGCAATCACTGGATTCGCATAGATGAAACTGCTGAGGATGACACGCCCAGTCTGTTAAGGGTTGATCGTATCGGCAATCGTTTCGCCATAGATGCCCGGGGCGTGACCAAATTCACCTTGCTTCTCAACCCGAATGAAGTGGATTTTGGTTCACCAATTCAAGTCACACAGAACGATAAAATTTTATTTTCCGGGCTTGTCGAGCAGAGCAAAGATACATTGCTGGATTGGGCGCAGCGGGACCTGGATCGTACAGCTCTGGTGACAGCAGAATTACGTATAGCTATCGAAGATTAGTTGCCGGGTGTTGTGCTGTACAAGCTAACAATCGGCAGCCAGCATCAGTTTTCCAGATCAATAACGGATACACAAACCCATCAATAGTCGATAGAGAAAAGCAAGAGGAGTGGTGCGTTCCGCAATTTCACGCAGTAAACTGCATTCATGAGCACCCAGGACACTGCTAATCTCACCGTCGATAGCCAGCTTCAGCAATTCCCTGAGCAGGACCTGTTGCCCCGATTGCAAATCCCTGCTTAACAATTCTGGTCGCGGTTTGCCGCCATCGTGGCGGAGTTCACTCCTCGCAATGAAGCGCTTCTGCAGCGCCGAGATGATCTTCAACTGGCGATTGATGACTGGCATCGATCTCGACGCGAACAAGGTGTGCATCACGATGCCGATGCCTACAAAACCTTTTTGCAGGACTTGGTTATCTGCAGACTGACATCACGCCATGTGAAATACGCACCGAAAATGTAGATGAAGAGATTGCCAAAAAAGCTGGTCCCCTGCTTGTGGTTCCCTTAAAAAACGCACGCTTTGCGCTCAATGCTGCAAACGCTCGCTGGGGGAGTTTATAGGATGCATTGTACGGAACTGATGTCATACCCGGGGAACCAGGCGCAGAACGTGGCGACGGCTATGACCCGGAGCGAGGCGCAGCAGTTATAAAACGGGCACGGGACTTTCTCGATCTAAGGAACCTCTGATGGTTACACCGAACCAGTGCTGCATCGTGCCAGGCAGGCTAAAAAGACCGAATTGGCAGATAAAGCCCTCCTGACCGCCTTAACCTGATCGCCTTAAACAGTAGCCCCGCAACCTGTAATTTGACATGATTGATGGTCCATCTATGAGCCGATATAAGCCGAATAGGTGTTTGGGCCCGGTAACAGAAGTGAGCAGATCGAAGCGCTCGACACTGAATCGCTTAATCCCCGCCCCCAATGCAGAATAATAATAAGGAGCCTCTGATTAATGTTTGCGAGGCAGTTAGTGCAAGGCAAAAATCAGCCAAAAAGCGCAGTTTATAGGTCATAAATGCGCATTTTGAGCGGATTTTTAACGCAGCAATAACAACGTAGGTAAACATAGGTAATTAATCAGAGGTTCCTTAACACATCAGAGGACTTAATTATGGAAACAGCAGCTCGGTTTCTTACTTTTATCTTTGGCATCACACTAACCTGCAACGCCTGGGCTCAACAAGGCAATGCCCGCGGCACAATAGGAGAGAGCCCTTATGATGTCATATCAGGTTGGCACAAACCTTTCCAGGCAGAAGGCTTCGGGTTTGGTGGCAACTCAGGCGTATGGGCTGAGTCCGAAGATCGAATCATCGTTGCGCAACGGGGAGAGACGGTATTGCCATATCCAGTGCCGGACTACTTTGCTGGTTTTGCTGGCCAACTGGGCATTAACGTGTTGTATGAAACCAATCGCCGTACCTGGCAGAACTGCCTCTACACCATGGACGGCGATGGCAATGTGATTGAAATCTGGGATCACCTGGATTATTTGTGCGCCGGTTCCGTAGGACCGGGCCCACACCGAATTCGCATTAGTCCTTATGATCCGGAAAGTCGCATCTGGTTAGTGAATGAAACTTTTCACCAAATCTATGTCATCGCTAATGATGGCAGTGAAGTGCTCGCGACCTACGGTGAAAAAGGTGTATCTGCCGATGATGCAACCCATTTTGGTCGGCCACAAGATGTTGCCTTTATGCCGGACGGGCGCATCCTGGTTGCTGACGGCCTCGATAATCACCGTGTTATTGTTTTTGATAATGACATGAACTATCTCGGTGAGTTTGGTGGCTATGGCGATGGGCCAGGGCAATTCAACACTATCCATGCGCTGGCAATTGGTCCTGAGGGTCGTGTTTTTGTACTTGATCGTTCTGGCAATGAAGTGAATTTATTCCGTGCGACTGATGACCCGGCAGTATTCGAATTCGAACGCTCTATTGGTTCGCCACTCACATTACCTTTGGACATAATCGTTAACGAAAACGATTTCTGGATTACTGACCTGGGCCCACTGCGTTTTATCAATTTCGATTTTGAGGGCAATATTAAGTACACCTGGCTGGTTCCCCGAGAATTACCAGATGGTTATATCGAAGTTCATACCTTCTCAGTTGACCCAAGCGGTAATTTGATCGGCGGCGATAATCAGTATGGCCGTTCGCAAAAGTTTGTGCCTAAACCGGATGCTGATCCGGAGTTATTGATAGAGCCTCCCTGGCGGGGCGGTTAAAAGGGGCAGTTAAAAACAGTTCTGTTTGCTGAGAACAGTTAGAGAGCCTCTGATTAATGTTTGCGAGGCAGTTAGTGCAAGGCAAAAATCAGCGAAAAAGCGCAGTTTATAGGGCATAAATGCGCATTTTGAGCTGATTTTTAACGCAGCAATAACAACGTAGGTAATTAATCAGAGGTTCCCTAAAGTAATGATAAAAACAATAACTAAAACTGATGTTCTACTGACTCTTTTTTTAAATCTGTTTACCAGCGCAGCATCTGCTCAGGATGATGCGCGGCTAAACAAGCTGATCGATCTCTTTGAAAATAACCAGCCCGCCTTTGGCGTGTTGTCATTTGATTACGACTTAGCTAACGCACGTTCTATGGCTGTTTCAGGTCTGGATTTTCTATTTATTGATATGGAGCATGCGCCGTTCGATATAGAGCGCCTGCGAGTCTTTCTGCTGGGCATGACTGACAAGCGTGGCATTCAGGAGAAAGGCAATCTGCAACCTGATGTAGTGCCATTCGTTCGTATTCCCGCAGCGGCCGGTTCTGAAGAAACAATCGCTCAGGTAAAGCAGGTCCTTGATGTTGGTGTTTATGGTGTGTTTTTCCCATCTATAGGAACTCGGGAGCAAGCTGAGCTGGCAGTTAAAGCAATGCGCTATCCCCAATTTACCGGTGCTGATGACTTTGAACCCACTGGATTGAGAGGGCGGAACCCATCCAATGCCGCCTGGTATTGGGGGGTTCAGGACTATCATAACAAAGCCGATGTGTGGCCTCTGGATTCACAAGGCGAGCTTTTGGCGATGATGTTTATCGAGTCAGCCGAAGGCGTAGATAACATTGAAGAAATAGTCAGTGTGCCCGGCGTGGGTGCCATTTTTGTCGGACCTTCTGATCTAAGTACTTCTATGGGATATGCGAGTCCCGACGCACCGGAAGTGGAAGCTGCCATTCAAACGGTGCTTGCCGTCTGTCTGGAACATGACGTGCCCTGTGCCATTACTGCCAATGCGCGCACTGTAGCAGATCGTATCGCCCAGGGATTTCGCTTCGTGACGGTTGGCACCGATGGTGGACTGTCAGCAAGTGCAAGCAATGCCTTACGCTTAGGGAGAGAGGCCGCCGGGCGGTAGCTTATTCGCTTTTGATTAGCTGTCGGCCCAACTCAGCCAGAAAGGGTATGCCCACTTCCTCATACTCATAGTTACCATCGTTAAAGGTTTGATTGGCATTGACATGAATCGTCGCCGAAATCAAAAACTCACGATCATTATCTTCATCGATAATATACGCTGTATCCGTTAGATAGCCGTAAGCCTGTCCTATTTTATTGAAGATTTGCAGGTTTGCTGAAACTCGCTCGGTGCTGTCACCCTGTACCAGGTATTTTAATCTGCCATCCGGATACTCATCTTCAGAATAGCCTGCTTGTCTGGGTAGTGTACGCATACTTCGCAAAACGAACTCTCTGTCAGATACACTTAAGTGAAAGCGTTCTCTTTCGAGAAACAGCTCCGGAAATATGATGCGTTTCAAAATGCCGTGCAAGGAAGAGAGGGGTAAGTAATTCTTTTCAGAAAAATCGAAAGGCGCACTTATGCGCTCTCCGTCCTGCATAAATGCAACCCCTTGCGTTAGATTTTGCAATGGCAGTATTTCTATCGGTGAATTATCAATCGGCCCTATAGCCTGCCGATTTCCCGACCCGCCAATGATTTCTACACGCTGAGTTGGCAGCAGATCAGAATCTGGAATCGACAGTCTATGGGAGATGCGAACATCCAGTTGTTTGCGCTGCAATCTTAAATTGATTTCGTCCTTACCCAGAAACTCAAACAGGCGGTTATAGGCGGCATTGTCGCTGACAACAAAAATCTGGGTAATGTCATCGGCAAAAGAGTATTCGG
Organism: uncultured Pseudohongiella sp.; assembly: GCA_965198435.1. GTDB lineage: Bacteria > Pseudomonadota > Gammaproteobacteria > Pseudomonadales > Pseudohongiellaceae > UBA9145. Next base: position 3,494,454 of record OZ240664.1, read on the forward strand.
TTTCATCATCATCCACTGTGTAACGTGCGTCTCGGCTAAAGCCCCCGAGTTCCTCCAGCTTTTCCAGTGCCAGCATTGCCACCGGAAATTTCACCGTGCTTGCCGGATAGAAGTACTGGTTGTCATCAACCCGGAAGCGATGTTCTTCGAAAGTAACGGCATTATCATCATCGCGATGTACTTCAGTGAAAAGGATTTGTACCTGGTAGCGATCTAAATCCTCAGCAACACGACTAATGGCAGGAATATCGCTGGCCAGGGCTCGTTCGATGGGAGAGGAATCAGCTCCCAACGGCATGGCTGGAAGGCAGGCAAGCATTGTAAGGCTGGTTAGAAAGTATTTTTTCATAGTGCAGAATAGCCCATTAATGGGTTGTCAGTATGGAACAATCACGATTCGGTTGCAAAACGTCAGGAAGATTTATGACAACGGCGGCAGTTACCCTGTATCACAGATACGTCGTTCTCATTGGAGGGGGGAGAGCTGCTTGGGTCCTATTGAAGTTCTCCATGAAGTAAAAAGACGGTCGCTACAATCTGCCCAAGGGTGGCGCTCTGGGCGACTGGATTATCAAAACGCCATCTATTAAATAAGTCAAATAAGAAGGTACCGCTCAATGAGTACACTGCCATGTCTTTGGCGGGGATGATTGGTATTGATATTGGGGCTGTACCAGATAACTATCCCATGTGACGCTTAACCCATTGCTTCAATTGCCGTAATTGGAACGATGGGTCACTGTTGTTAAATCGCCACTCACATGCCTTCAAAAATAGCCCAAAATGTTCCCTCGGTACACCATTGAACTTGCGTAAGTGTCGCTTGGCCTGATTCCAAAAGTTCTCAATACCATTGATGGGGTTATGCCTGTCCGCAAACAACTTCGAATGGTTGATGCGATAATGTTTGAACTCACTGACATCCAGCACGTTATAGCCACGCCAGCAATCACTGTAGACAATGCTGTCAGGGATTACCTTGCGTTCAATGGTAGGATATAAAGTCCGGCTGCTGGCATCAGCAATGATCTTGGTGTAGACCTTGCCACCGCGCTTGAACAGGCCAAACACCGGAACTTTGCCTGCCGCAGCACGACCACGCTGTCCTTTACGCCTGCCACCAACGTAACTTTCATCGACCTCTATCTCTCCATCAACGGCAATATCTTTCTCAAGGGCCAGCTCATGCGCGATAATCTCCCGAAGGCGATGAAAGTAATAGGCCGAGGTTTTGACGTTCACGCCAACAAGACTTGCCGCTGTTCTCGCTGTGCTGCCAGAAACAAAATGCTCAACCAATCGACCTTGCTTGTATTTACTTAATCGGCTCTTCCTCATACAAACCATAATAACACCTAATCAGCATTATCTGGTACAGCCCCAATATATAAAAACGATTGATAACGAAGTTGAGCGTAAAAATACCCTGGCCCTTCGGGGGTTGCGGCTAAAAAAGCGTCACTTGTCGTTGCTCGTCGCTCATTTGGAATCACCAAACTACGCTCCTCGCGCCTCAATTGGCGCTTTTTTAGTCACAACAGAGATCACTCAATTAGTGTGAACAGCCCCTAGATCAAGGCGAAATTGATCACATCAAGCGGGAAATGCAACGCGCAGTAGATGCGGAACATATTGCGGGTGCCCTGCTCTGGGTTGGAAATAGTAAAGGCATTGGTTTACTGGAGACAGTAGGCACACAGACAAAGGCGGGTCTTACTCCTGTTAACAAAGATTCACTGTTTCGCATCTATTCAATGACCAAACCCATCATAAGGGTTGCAGCCATGACCCTGGTTGAAGATGGTATGCTGAGGTTCAATGATCCAGTCAGTGACTACATCCCAACATTTAATGATCTACAGGTAATTGATTCTGAAGCTGGCGCGGTACGCCCTGCGGAAAACACCCTGACAATTGAGCATTTACTCACCCATCGCTCAGGAATCATGCAGCAACCCTTCGCTATGAATACGCCTTTGGGCCCAGTATATCGAGACAATTTTCCCCATGTACTAACCCGTCCGGACCCGGCCGCTGTTGATGACGAATTTATAGATAGCTTCAACTCGATTACTGCTAATGAGCTTGCTTCTCGTATAGGCAGCTTACCGGTCCTGTTCGAGCCAAGGACCGCCTGGCACTACGGACACTCAACAGATGGTCTAGGATCTATACTGGAAGTTGCAACCAATCAATCTCTTGATAACGTGCTGCGTGAACGGATTTTTGAGCCGTTGCGGATGGATGACACCAGCTTTTGGGTACCTCCTGCAAAAGCGTTTCGCATAGCTGAACCTATTTACGGGCCTATGACAGACAACACTGAGCCCAGGGGCATGCTGGCTGGCGGTCATGGATTGAACTCGAGTGCCGCAGACTATGCCAAATTCGTACTGATGCTGTTAAACGGCGGTGAACTGAATGGCAGGCAGATTTTGAATAGCAGTACTCTGGATTTGATGCGCGAGAAAAAATTGTCTGATGACGTATCCCGACAGTATTTTTCTATGGCGAGAATGGAGACTGGGGGCTTGGCTTTCACTTGCAACCCACGACAGACGATGTTGATGGTCCGCACAATTTTGGTTGGCGCGGCATCGGCCGAACAATTTTTATCGTCGATGAAGAAAACGATTTTTACCTGGTATACATGACTCAGAAATGGGGCGGACCAACAGACACGCCATTCACAAATGATATCGCGTTACAGATGGTATACAAGGCAATGCAGGATTGAACAGGACAAGAACGCAAGCCTCGGTTATGTTAGCAGTCTGTTTAAACAGAAGTTTGCCACCCCAGGACAACCGAACCTGATTGCCAGGGCATAAGGTGAATTGACTCTAAGGGACGAGTTCACTGATACAAATGCGTTGCGCGAGTTGTTGAAAACGGCCCTGCGGGTGTTTTGAGCACAGCGGCAGGTTTAGTGCTGCAAGGTAATCGCTCTGGTGAGTCGTTGCCTATTATGACCGAACCGATGAGCGTGTATGGTCTACTCTTAACCAAACCGGTGTTATGGCAGCACCTTCTACCTTTGAAGTCGATGGCCAACAGCACTTAGCGCTACTCGTTGGCTCACCAGCCCTTCCATCTGAAGGTCCCGGCGCTGCGGCATCCACAACACTTGCTTCCAGCAACAATTCATGTCTGTTGGTGTACAGTATTGATGGCACTGCAGAGCTGCCACACACTCCTGTCGAGACTGATACAGACCTGGGGACCCTCTGATTAATTACCTAAGTTGTTATTGCTGCGTTAAAAATCAGCTCAAAATGCGCATTTATGACCTATAAACTGCGCTTTTTCGCTGATTTTTGCCTTGCACTAACTGCCTCGCAAACATTAATCAGAGGCTCCCTGGATTTCGATATTCCACAAAACCATGCACTTTAATGAAGTCATCGCGGCGGGTGAAACGACTTACAACCGAACCTGTGCCGTTTGTCATGGCAACGACGGCATTAGTTTACGCCCAGATACCTATCTTGATCTGCGTCGCAGCAGTCGTATGGGTCGTATGGTAAGTAAAGATGACTGGAGTGAGGTCGTGCGAGGGGGCACTGCAAGATAACGGCATGATCTCATTCGCCAATGTGCTGAAAGATAGCGAGGCTGAAACCATACGCCCCTGCATCATTTCACGCGCCAATACTGACACTGACCAGCGCCAGTCACGCTAGATAACCCGCTGTTCTCTTAGCATTAGAATTTCTGATTCAGAAAACCCTAACGCTTCGAGAAGCGGGCTTGTGTTCTCCCCTAAGTCAGGGATTCCCTTGATTGAAGGATCATAGGAAGAGTTTTTACCAGGCGGCAAAAAACTCTTAACGCGCCCCACCGACGTTTCAACGTCTACAAAACAACCCAAAGCCTTGAGCTGTGGATGATCCCATACCTTTTGCAAATCATTGACTTGTGCATAGGCTATCTGACTACTTTTTAAATCTGCTACAAGATCAGCAGTTGTAGTTTTAGAAAACTTATCGTCAATTAGTTTTTTCAGAGCCTCTCTGTTTTCAGAGCGCTTACTGTTGGCATCGAATCTAAGGTCAGTTGCCAGATCTGCATCCTGCAGGACTTGCTCACAAAACGATTCCCACTCTCTTTCGTTTTGTAAACCCAACATGATGACCTGGTCATCGGCAGTAGCGAATAAACCGTAGGGATAGATACTTGCGTGATCGGCACCGGCGCGGGCGGGCGGCTCCCCGCCATCGTAAGCGTAGTACAGCGGGAACCCCATCCACTCCACCATAGCTTCCAGCATTGAGACACTGATGCAACTACCTGTACCGACCTTTCCACGCTGAATCAATGCTGCGAGTATTGCAGTATGGGCCTGCATACCTGCTGCGATGTCCGCAATCGATATGCCGCTCTTTGCCATTTCATTGGCGCTTCCTGTTACTTGCAGAAAACCAGATTCGGCTTGCACCAAAAGGTCGTAGGCTTTTTTACCCGCGTAAGGCCCGCTCTCGCCATAGCCTGAGATATTGCACACGATTAGCTGATCAAACTGTTTCTTGAGTGAATCGAAATCCAGATTCATACGTGCTGCAGCGCCCGGCGCCAGATTCTGCACAAAGATATCTGCTGACTGCAGTAAACGGTTGAGTATATCCAGACCGGAAGGATGTTTTAGATTAAGCGTGAGACTCTCTTTGCCACGATTGGCCCAAACAAAGTGAGAGGATAATCCTTTGACCCGATCATCATAGTGGCGAGCAAAATCACCGCCATCAGGTCGTTCGATTTTTATGACACGCGCACCCAGATCAGCTAATTGGCGTGTGCAGAGAGGGGCAGCAATTGCCTGCTCAATTGACACCACAACAATGCCGTCCAATGGCGGTGACGTTTTGCTCATCGCTCAGGGAGCAAACAGGTTCTGGCTTTTGATTCAGTCAGCCAGAGCCCCATACACCATTGCAGCAAGTTGCCCCCGAATAGCACCTGTTCCGGGCGTTGCCATGTGTTGCGTCATACCGACAACTACGATTTCTTCCACTGGATCAATCCAGAAGGTTGTCGCTGCAGCACCTCCCCAAAAGAAGGTTCCTGCGCTAAGTGGTAATCCCATCTGGCCTGGTTTCTCTACCACAGAGAACCCTAATCCCCAAGTGCTTGATTCCGAATAGCGTTGTTCTTCAGTGAAGTGATCGCTAACCATAAAATCAACCGTGCGAGAACCCAGGATTTTTTCTCCATTAAGCTCGCCACCATTGAGCATAGCCTGGGCAAACCGCCAATAGTCTTCTGCCGTAGAAAGCAATCCGTAACTGCCGCCTTTGAATTCATGCTCAAAGATGTAACTGTTAACGGACCAGGGCTCTAACAACACACTCCCTTGAGGACTACCATACTCATTATCGATGGGCACTAACTCGTCATCTCGCATCCAGTGCACAGGACCAAGGCGTGATGCCTTATCAGGACCAACCCAGTAGCCTGTGTCCGACATTCCAAGCGGGTTGAACAGATTTTGTGCAAGATAGTCATCTGCCTCCATTCCGGATAACACTTCCACTAGACGTAATGCGACATCGGGACCAACGCTGTAACGGAATTGCGAACCCGGCTGATTCATCAGTGGTAACTCGGAGAGCAGAGTCATCATTTCTTCCAGTGAAGTTTCTGTACTAAAAATTCCAGAACCGACGAACGCCTCATCGTAGGCACTGGTGCCAAGCCCGTGTGAGAATCCCCCAGTGTGTCGAAGCACATCCTGAACAGTTGGCTGACGTTCGAGTGGCACGGTGTCATCAAGGTCAGAGTCTGGAGTGCGCAGTACTTGCAAATTGGCGAACTCAGGGATGTACATTGAAAGTGGATCAGTTAATTGAAAATCACCTTCTTCATAAAGTTGCATCAAAGCAGTAGTAGCGATGGCTTTGGTCATGGAGTAGATGCGAAAAATCGTATCGGTTTCCATTGGAATGTCTCGTTGCACATCTTGATAACCCACTGCGCTGTAGTGGGCAATCTTTCCATGACGAGCCACCAGTGTCACGATGCCAGCGATTTCGCCATCTGCGACTTTCTGCTCAAAAAAAGTGTCGATTTGTGCGAGTTTACCTGCGTCAAATCCAACTTCAGCTGGTGAGACAACTGGCAGATGATCGTCTGCCTGCACCAGGAAGCTAACTGACAACAATAAAAAAGCGGAGAATATGTATTGCAGACGTGCAGGAAGCGTTTTCATTATTATTTCCTCATTGATTCTTACATCAGGCAATCAGACTTTTAAGTCTGTGGTGTCCAGTAGAAGACTTCCCACTCTCGCAGTGGTTCAGAACTTGGGTAAAGAGTTTCATCCAGTGTCCTGCCTGCCTTTCCAGCCCACTGACGCATCATATCAATACGCTCGGAGCCCATAATTTCTGTCGCTTGCATAGCATAGGTATTATCACCCAGTCGCAACCAGCCCTTGTTCTTGCCTTCGTCCCTGATGCGGGCCGCCCAGTAACCACCATCCGGACGAGTGGCGGTAATGATGCCATCTTCAGTTGCAACCCAGGACAGATAAATAACAAATGGAGGAAAGCCTTCCTGCTTGAACATGAGCGGACCTTGATAGTCATTGTGAATCTGGAAATCGCCAGGCGCTGATGTTAGCTCACCACCTATTACCAGGCCAGGAGTGCGACCCAGGCCCTGGTTGCTCAAATATGGTGCGGTAAATACCCAACCTAACAGCACCAACATTATCAATACACCCAGTGCGATCCCTGCTTTTTGCCCTGTACTCATCACCACTCTCCGATACGCCATTAAATTGGCTTACTCTAGATTTTTTTAAAATAACTTATTGTTTTGCAAGCACTAAACCAACCAGCACTAATAATTCCGCTTTTTTAACTAGGGAGCCTCTGATTAATGTTTGCGAGGCAGTTAGTGCAAGGCAAAAATCAGCGAAAAAGCGCAGTTTATAGGTCATAAAGGCGCATTTTGAGCTGATTTTTAACGCAGCAATAACAACGTAGGTAATTAATCAGAGGTTCCCTAGAGGATAGTTGCAAGAGTTGAATTATAAATCAATCTCTTTATTTTCCTGTACTTATGCGCGATCAAACCCCGGGTTTGGTCATTTTAACAATACAGTTTGGCTGACAAATAGACTTGCGTGGTTATTGCCTCTATAGGACTTGCGTGGTGACCTTAGGGCCTGTTCACACTACTTGAGTCGTCTCTGCTAGCGAGCATTTTTGTGTCCAGCAAGGCAGAAAGAGTGCCGTATATAGATATACACAAACGATTGATAACGAAGCTGGGCGCAAAAATGCGCCTGGCCCTTCGGGTTGTGGCTAAAAAAGCGCCACTTGTCGTTGCTCGTCGCTCATTTGGAATAACCAAACTACACCCCTCGCGCCTCAATTGGCGCTTTCTTAGTCACAACAGAGATCACTCAATTAGTGTGAACAGACCCTAAGTAGAAAACATTCTCCGAAAACGATATTGATTGCTGTCCTGACTCCGGCCAGCCTGCGGGGATTATCTTCCTCTGTTCACTCTCAGCCACTATTCGTGGAAAGATTGCCCAGCTCCATTCTTAATATTCTTAATGTAGATTCGCCTTCCACTCGCGTTAACGGTGAGCCCGGAGAAATGACTTATCTGGAAAACAGCTGCCGCAGCGAAGCTTTGAATTCAGCTCAAGCTCGCATTATAAGTACTGCGGTTCAGGAATGGGCCTGTTTCGGATTCTTAGTGCTGGATCTTGTCCACACCAGCGACACAAACCCTGATTACCAGAGGTGACCATGGCGATGCACACTCATCGCGCCTAATGAAGCCTTACAGAGTTACCCCCTCCTCGTATTGCAGCCTATTGGTCTTCTACTCCTAACAGTGCATGGATTCTGGCAAGGCAAAATCAATCCCGGGAAAGCCAAGGTGCCGGTTCACGTTGGCATAGCCCCTGGCCAGCAGCATTTATTTCCTAAGGAGCCTCTGATTAATGTTTGCGAGGCAGTTAGTGCAAGGCAAAAATCAGCGAAAAAGTGCAGTTTATAGGGCATAAATGCGCATTTTGAGCTGATTTTTAACGCAGCAATAACAACGTAGGTAATTAACCAGGGGTTCCCTAAGTAATATGTGAAAGTGGACTGGGCGATAAAGCAGTGTTTCAACGCGCCGTTGCGCATCACACTTATATTAGTCAGACTATTCAAGCTATCGATCATGTTAATTCACGCAGCAGCTTACAAAGCATTCAATTCAGGGCAGCAGGAAATTCAGCCGGGCGATGGACTCTGCAGAGGCTCACGACCTGCCTGCCATTCTATTCAGGCCCGTCGCGAACAAATGGCAATCGGTGCCTGTAGCCACTGTGATATTGTTGTGAGACTCGATCCTGATAATCAGCATATCATGTTGATTGGGGCAACTATTCGTAGCTGGGTCCGACTAAAACTATTCCTGCAGAAATTAATGAAAAAGGTTACCTGGGCTCCTGTACCTTATAATGGAAGACAAATATTCGGGCACTTGCAGTTGAGCTGATCCCGTGAGTAATACTATTCTGGAACAAAGCCCTGCTTTGCAGACCATTTCATGCACTGATTCGATTCCACCACTCAAGCCAGTACAAACCGCATTGTTTAATAACTGCTCTTGAGAAGACTTACCTGTTAAATCGCCGACATGGCTAAACTATACTTCTACTACTCATCAATGAATGCCGGGAAGTCTACTTCCCTTTTGCAGTCCAGTTATAACTATAAAGAACGAGGAATGAACACTCTCATCCTTGCTCCGGAACTGGATGATCGATATGGCGTGGGCAGAGTCATATCGCGCATTGGCCTGGAGTCTGAAGCCACAACATTTAAAAACGAAGACGACTTATATGAAATAGCTTCCAGGCAACATGCTGCCAATACCCTGCATTGTATATTGGTAGATGAAGCACAGTTTCTAAATAAAGAGCAGGTGTTTCAGCTTGGAGAGGTAGCAGACAGGCTGAATATTCCTGTACTCGCTTACGGATTGCGCACTGACTTTCGTGGCGAACCATTTGAAGGCAGCAAGTACTTGTTGGCATGGTCTGACAGCCTCAAGGAATTAAAAGCTATTTGCCATTGTGGCGCTAAAGCCACAATGGTGGTGCGCATGGATGAGCATGGAAATGCAGTCACTGAGGGGTCTCAGGTGGAGATCGGCGGCAATGATCGCTATGTCTCACTTTGCCGTCGCCATTTTCGCGAATTGACGAATTGACCACGCAGGGATTATCTGAATTCCCACCCAGTCGATCGCTCACAGTCCTCTACTCTTAAAGGAATTCCTGAAAATTGGCTGGGTATGAATTGCCGAAGCAATTTTTCACTATGCCTGAGAACTGCGACCCGCTTCTCATAAAGCCTCGATTTACAGCATCAATTCGAATCATTTATGTGGCCTGCATAACTCAATACATCGCTCAAAGCACTATTCTAAAGCCATGTCAAATTGTTCATTGGTGGAGTAGTAATAACATTGGACACAGAGTTTAGCCGCAATATCCATGATACAGGAGAGATCAGCGAGTTCTTGCAACTGCGCTTGTTCAGATCTGGCAATTCAGTTGCATACAAATGGTACGCAACCATTTATGTTCTGAGGATGTCGATGTACTGAAGGCCAATATTTTCGATGGCAACTTCATCGTCAACAGCGAGGTGCTGACTGTGGCAACTCAAGAGGCGAAATCTGTCACCTTTAAAGCACAGAGTGGCGAATTGTCTCTTATTTTCAAAACACGCCCATGGAATCCATTCTGGATTCTTCGGTTTGTGAATGTAAGTTTGAATTGTCGGAGTGTTTGCGATTTGCTCAGCTAAGAAAAGCGGTGAGAATGAATTTCCGCAATCAAGCGGCAGTGAGCGCAAACTTATTGGTCGGCCAAGATACAACATTCGATGATTAACTAATGGACCTGTCCACAGCCGACGCTAAATCCAATTACCTGGCGATCTAACCCAACAGCTAGAAGCCAGCCAGATTATTGAAGACTGTCAGTTCTTATTGGCCAGTGGCGACCTTCTAGAACTGGAGGCGCAAATCAGGTGTCACTTACGACTCGGAACGCGGACTAAGTATTTTGCCTTTTGAGTTCATTGACCTGATCCGGGAAATCATCAAACAGATTGAGCTGTTATCGGTCCAGGCAGGCTTCAAATCTATCGAAGAAGAATTCCAAATCGCCGTTTGAGGCAACTTCTAGGGAACCTCTGATTAATTACCTACGTTGTTATTGCTGCGTTAAAAATCAGCTCAAAATGCGCATTTATGACCTGTAAACTGGGCTTTTTCGCTGATTTTTGCCTTGCACTAACTGCCTCGCAAACATTAATCAGGGGCTCCCTGGTATGTTCATTTATTTCGGCTGCCACGGGCAGTAGCCGAATTTCCTATAGCATTGCGATTCCCCTAAAACGTTGCAACACCGCTCCTAGTTACCTGTGTTAAACTTACGCTGATTCACAAACTCTGTTTGATGCTTGGTTTTAACGAGTAATCACAATCGGTTTAAGTAGGGGTTGTAATGAAATATCTTTCTTCAGCACTCCAATGGGCACTATTTGCAGTCTTCCTGGCTGGCTGCTCAGAGCCTGATACACAGTCTTCCAATACAGTGCCTATAACACCGGCCTCTTCGGAGACAGCTACTGTCAGCACTGAAGTTGAAACTGATAGCGGATGGTCACTTGGTTTTATGGCTGCGGTTGCAAACCCTTACGCCACTGAAGCCGCAGCAGAAATACTCGCCGCAGGCGGGCATGCCGTCGATGCCGCAATTGCTGCACATACGGTATTGGGTCTGGTGGAGCCAGAAAGTTCGGGCCTGGGTGGCGGCGGTTTCATGGTGGTCTACCAAAGTTCAGACCAACAGGTGAAATTCTATGATGGTCGCGAAACTGCACCTGCTGGTGCAACTATCGATATGTTCATGCGCGACGGAGAGGTTTTAGGTTATTTCGATGCTAAAGAGAGTGGCCATGCAGTGGGAGTTCCTGGTGCGGTTGCTTTATATAAACTTGCTCATGATGCCCATGGACAATTGCCATGGGCGGAAGTTTTTCAGCCCGCGATTCGCCTGGCCAATGAAGGCTTTGTAGTCACTGAAAAGATGACAAAGTTTTTGCCAATGCTCAGCCCCATGTCAATCCTCGATGAATTTCCGGGCAGCGCCGAATACTTCTATCCCGATGGCAAACCTTTGCAAGCCGGCGACTTTCTTCGTAATCCCGAATATGCACAAGCCCTAACGCGTATCGCCGAAGAAGGACCACAGGTCTTCTACTCGGGTGAAATCGCTGAAGCGATCGCTGCCGCTGCACAGGCTGAACCTAATCCAGGCACACTAACAGTTGAAGACATCGGCAACTATCAAGCAGTAGTACGTGACGCCATATGTGGCGATTGGCGCGATCTGCAAATTTGCAGTGCGACCCCACCCTCCTCCGGTGCAATGCAAATTATGGTGGCACGACTGTATGACGAACTTGTACCTGAAAACGCCACTGAGATGGAGAAAGTACAGGCGTTTGTAGATGCCCAACGTCTCGCTTATGCCGATAGAGATTATTACTTTGGCGACCCGGACAGAGTCGATGTGCCGCTGGATCAATTGCTGGATCCACAATACTTGCAATCCCGAGCAGCAAATCCAATTCCACCAGGTGAATCACCAACCCATGGTGATCCAGGTGCAGTGCTTGGTACCGGTACCGCCGCTGTTTGGTCAGCGGACAGTACGCAGGAGCCCGCTGGCACCACTCACTACTCAATTGTAGATGATGAAGGCAATGCAGTATCAGTGACTATGACGGTGGAATCTATTTTTGGTTCAGCACGCTGGGCAGCAGGTTTCTTATTAAATAATCAACTCACAGACTTCGCTCGCGAATATGATCCCGATGCACCGGAAGCAGCAAATGCCGTGCGTCCTGGCGCACGGCCACGTTCATCCATGTCGCCTACCATTATGTTAGACAGCAACAATGATCTGTTTATGGTAACGGGTTCGCCAGGTGGCAACTCAATTCCTGCATATACCGCTAAGACAGTGTTAGGGATTGTAGACTGGAACCTTTCCGTTGCTGATGCAATTAGCTTTCCTAACATAATTGCACGGGGACAATCGGTGCGTGTGGAAACCGGAATGGAACCTGGCTCAGAAGTGGCCAGCTACCTTAGCGAAGTCGGCTACGTTGTAGAAGAGAGCCAGGGAGAGAACTCGGGCCTGCATGTGATTCTGGTGCATGAAAACAGTCTTGAAGGTGGAGCCGATCCTCGTCGTGAAGGCACGGTGTTATCCACTACGCCTCAAGACTAATCACTCATGCTGTAGTCTCTGTTGAGTCCACAGCGCTAACACTGTAACGAACAACGGAAACAATCCTTTAAGGAGCCTCTGATTAATGTTTGCGAAGCAGTTAGTGCAAGGCAAAAATCAGCGAAAAAGCGCAGTTTATAGGTCATAAATGAGCATTTTGAGCTGATTTTTAACACAGCAATAACAACATAGGTAATTAATCAGAGGTTCCTTAGATTGAAACACTATGGACAAGCCACCGCTTGACCACGAGACATGCTACGTTCCTACCTGCCAAACTTGCTACATCTCTATTGTCGCTCTCAACGCAGAATGTACCTTCTTGCACGCTTGAGTGATACCGGGTGTAGTGAGACCAGGTGTAATGAATGAGTAGACAAGCGATTATGAACCTTGGTGGAATAGGAATACTGCCACTGTTGGTCAATAGACATTTTCAACATCTGAGCAATTTCCTGGCGGTGAGTTAAGTCTCCATCAGTGACGGTTAGGTTCCTGCATTACCTCTTGCCCTCCTTGTTCTTCTCAGTGTTTTTCAATCCGATAATACGCTGCATCGCGGCTGCCAGGATTATAGAATTTCACTGGGAATAACGAGGCAGAAGTCTGATTATTCTCACTATTCGGTGCCATTTAGGCGATGCTCGCTGCGGCTACTATGGCATCGACATGAACCTGGGCTGTGTCGATAAAGGGGATGCTGGTGCTGTCATCATAAACAATGCTCAGGTCTGTGCCACCCAGCAGAATTACCTCTGCACCTTGCTGCTCAATTAGCCTCTCTCCAGCATCCAACAATCTTGTGCCTTGTTCAGATGTAGCGTCACCGGCAACAGCGATGTCGATATAGTCCTGGCCCGCCTGATCCAAACCAGCACCTTCTGGTATGACCGGTTCAAATTCATCCAGCACACCATACAAATGCGTCTCCATTACTTTCCTTGTGCCTAATATCCCAGGGCGTTTTATGCCTCTGGTAATTAGATGGTCACGCACGGATGAAGGGCCTTCTATAATCGGCAGCGGTGATATTGGCGCAAATTCAGGCAAACAGAAATGTCCTCCCATAGAAGTTATGACAACACATTCAGCTCCCACCGATACTAATCGATCAGCGAGGCGTTTGAATTCGGTGGCCTGCTCCCGCCCTCTTCCCGCAGCCAGGTTCGCAATAAGATTTTTCACATTGCTGTTCACAATGGTTAGCTCAAGCTCTACGTCGTGCTCTGAATAAACCTTTGCTAATTGCTTATAGTAGAACAAGGTTGCAGCCGGACCGATGCCGCCTATCATGCCGATATGCATTAAAATCTCCAATACCTGAAGTACAAACTGAAATAGAAGAAAAACTTTGCCAAAATAAAGACGGTGGCACTGAACATGCCACCGCCTCGTTTTACATCAACCTGCTGTCGGTTGAATTTAGGGAGCCCCTGATTAATGTTTGCGAGGCAGTTAGTGCAAGGCAAAAATCAGCGAAAAAGCACAGTTTACAGGTCATAAATGCGCATTTTGAGCGGATTTTTAACGCAGCAATAACAACACAGGTAATTAATCAGAGGCTCCTTAGTTTAGATCGAATCGATCTGCTTGCATGACTTTTGCCCATGCGTTAACAAAGTCATTGACCAATCGCTCTTCTCCTCCACTCGCCGCATAAAACTCTGACAACGCACGCAACTCGGAGTTAGAACCAAAAATCAGATCTGCTGGTGTAGCAGTGTAAAGCATAACACCGGAGCTACGGTCGCGCCCTTCGTAAACACCCTCTTCAGTTTCTGACACCTGCCAGACTGTAGACATGTCTAATAAGTTCACGAAGAAATCGTTGCTTAGCACACCGGGACGGTCGGTGAATACCCCATGAGAACTGCCTTCAACATTGGCATCAAGAGCGCGCATCCCACCAACCAATGCAGCCATTTCAGGGGCAGTAAGCCCAAGCAGTGCCGCCTTTTCAACCAGCATTTCAGCAGGTGACCGTGGATTACCGGGAGCAAAGTAGTTGCGGAATCCATCTGCAGCAGGCTCCAGGTAGCCAATAGAGTTCACATCGGTTTGCTCCTGGTTTGCATCACCGCGCCCTGGAACAAAAGGAACTTCTACAGAGTAACCAGCATCGCTGGCCGCTTTTTCAATTGCAGCAGCACCAGCCAATACAATCAGGTCCGCAATAGAAATCTGCCTGCGAGAAGATCCTGCATTGAACTCAGATTGAATTGACTCAAGTGTATTGATTACTCGATCCAGTTCTGCTGGTGAATTCGCAGCCCAGCTTCGTTGTGGCATAAGACGAACGCGACCACCGTTTGCACCGCCGCGCATATCCGTGTCGCGATAAGTTGAGGCAGAAGCCCAGGCGGTGCGTACTAATTCTGATATTGATAATCCAGAATCCAGAATTTCTTCCTTCAACCGTCGAATGTCTCTGCTGTTTACTACATCGTAATCTGGTGCTGGAATTGGATCCTGCCAGACAAATTCCTGATCAGGCACCAGGTTACCCAGATAACGAGTGCTAGGACCAAGATCACGATGAGTCAGTTTGAACCAGGCCCGGGCATACGCATCGGCGAACTCATCCGGATTCTCCAGCCAGCGACTGGTAATTTCTCTATAAATTGGGTCAACTTTTAGTGCCAGATCGGTAGTAAACATCATTGGCGCATGCCTGAGTGACGGATCATGCGCATCTGGAACCAATGCTGATGCGGCTCCTTGGGCTGGCTCCCACTGAATAGCCCCGGCTGGAGAGCGAGTTTGCACCCATTCATAAGTATACAGATTTACCAGAAACCCATGGGTCCATTCAGCAGGACTGTGGGACCAGGCACCCTCTAATCCACTGGTAATCGTATCAGCTCCATTACCGCTACCGTAGCTATTGCTCCAACCAAGGCCCTGCTGTTCGATACTGCTACCCTCAGGCTCAGCACCCACATAGTCAGCAGGACTAGCTGCACCGTGGGCTTTACCGAATGAGTGCCCACCCGCAATCAAGGCTGCGGTTTCTTCATCATTCATCGCCATACGACCGAAAGCTTCTCGCATCGCATTTGCGGCTGCCTGCGGATCAGGATTACCGCCTGGTCCTTGGGGATTTACGTAGATCAATCCCATCTGAGTTGCACCAAACGGGCGATCAAGATTACCTCTACTGTCGCGCCGATCAGCTGCTAACCATTCGCCTTCCGGGCCCCAGTTCACTTCTTCTGCCTGCCATGCATCGACGCGGCCGCCAGCGAAACCCAGCGTTTCAAAACCCATGGAATCCATTGCTACGGTGCCAGCAAGAATCATTAAGTCTGCCCAGGAAATGGCTTCACCATACTTTTGCTTGATAGGCCAAAGTAATCGAGTCGCTTTGTCCAGATTGGCGTTATCTGGCCAACTGTTTAGCGGAGCAAAACGCTGCAAACCTCCATCAGAGCCACCACGCCCGTCTAGGGTGCGGTAGGTACCGGCACTGTGCCAGGCCATACGAATAAAGAACGGCCCATAGTGACCATAGTCCGCAGGCCACCAGTCCTGAGAAGTTGTCATTAGCTCAATCAAATCAGCTTTGACTTGTTCCAGATCCAGACTTTCGAACGCCTCAGTATAATTGAAGTCAGGGTCCACAGGAGAAACAACAGAATCGTCCTGTCGTAATGGCTCAAGGCTCAAGCGATTGGGCCACCAGTAATCATTGTCTGGCGCGTCTTGTGCGCTCACCAGGGTTAAGGATGCCAATGGCGACATGCTCACAGCCACCACTGATACCACGGAAAGGGTTCGCTTCAGCATTTCAATTACCTCCGAATCTACTGATTTCAGTTATAGAAACTATCAGGGCCTGTTGGCAGGCCTTAGCTCAGGGATTAAGATACAGAGCCAGGCTTAATCGGTATAATAGTTAATAACGATAGCTTTAATCGGAAATATCGATGCTGATAAGATGATGATTTGGTGCAGAAATTTTTGCAACTGGGAGCTGGATTAACCACAGCCGAGCGCAGTCACAAGACTATCTGACTGCTGTCTGACTGACTGTTGTGGAAACAGTGTGAGGCCAGCCATAGATTTGATTTCTTTATGGTCCACGGGCTGATCGCAAAGTGATTTATGTTTTTCCAGATCATAGAGAAATGCGAATACACCAGATTCATCCGATACGATCTTGCAGTAAGCGGCGGGATTTAACTCAGCGGCAGAGGGAGAAGACAGAGATTACTAATAATGTGCAGCGGTCCCATGATCACGGAGAGCTGTTCCCTTTCCACTGCATGTCGATTCAAACGTTGTTCCAGGCGCAGCCAGGGACCTAACCTGAGCGGGGAAGGCATAGGCACTCTATTTGCTTAGATTGCTTAGGGAACCTCTAATTAATTACCTACGTTGTTATTGCTGCGTTAAAAATCAGCTCAAAATGCGCATTTATGACCTATAAACTGCGCTTTTTCGCTGATTTTTGCCTTGCACTAACTGCCTCGCAAACATTAATCAGAGGTTCCTTGGATTGTTTGAATCGGCAATAAGGTGTGCTCGCAAAGCTGGTCATTGGCACCAACCGTGCAGGCTGTTCCGGCTCCACATCGGAAGCCGCCATAGCAGCATGTTAATGGTGGCAACAAGCTGATTACGCCTGCAATGGCCTGACCGATCAATAGCACCGTTACCGGATCTTTTTGGGTGTGAAACTCTGGCAGGTAAAGATTTACCTGCTGCTGCATCATGCTGCCTCCTGCCCGGTTTTTCCTCAGGAGGAGGTTCAGGCGATTGTGGTCCCGGCAACTCAATCTCTTATAATTTCATACCACGCAAAGTTCCACCAATCGCAGCGGGTGCTAATTGCAGGACTTCTAAAGAAAGCTTGAGGTCACTTTCAATAAGATCAGATAAATTGATGAATCCTCTATCTCCTACCAGTCACGACATCTGGTTGCAAACATTTCCCTGAAAGCTGACTTTGTCATGGGGACCGAATTTCAGTCTTACGCGCAGGAGCAGGAAAAACTTAAGAAAAGCCTTTGAGGAATATCGTTTAAGTGCCTAAATACTAAAATAAAGAAGATGCCTTTTCGGGATAAACCAGGGGCGACATAAAAGCGGGCTTTTGAGACTGCCAATAAAGTCTGAACTTCGCGGGTCGAGGCTGGAAAGAAATCTGGGTAAAAATCTCCTGAGGAACACACCAGTTTGAGGACCGCAAGGAGATGAACAGCATATAGATAAAAACACTGAGGTTGGTTAAATTTTGATCAATATCGTACTTTTTGAGCCAGAAATACCCCCAAATACGGGAAATATCATCCGTTTGGCTGCAAATACAGGTTCACAGTTGCATCTGATTCAGCCCTTGGGATTCGACCTGGATGACAAACGGCTAAGGCGGGCAGGGTTGGATTACCACGAGTTTACCGGAATTCAGCAGCATCTTAATTGGGATAGCTTTCGCAGTTTCTGCGGGGATAGCCGAATTTTTGGCCTCAGCACCAAAGGGCGAAAAAACTACACCGAGGTAAACTTCCAGCACGGTGATTTTCTGGTTTTTGGCCCTGAAACTCGGGGTTTACCCGATGCCATTCGGGGAGAAATGGGACAAAAGCGGGTACTTCGACTCCCAATGCTGCCAGAAAGCCGCAGTTTGAATCTATCTAATGCAGCCGCAATCGTGGTCTATGAGGCCTGGCGACAATTGGGATTTAATGGGGGAAACGGGGGAAACTAGGTCCCCGGGACGGGCTTATCCCGGGCAGGAGTTAAGGTGCTGGTCTCTTATTTCTTATTGGGCCTTATTGAATGGAGTCTGACACAGGTGCCTCGATGCTGGCAGCCTGTTCTGCTTCCTGCTGCTTTTTCTGCTGATAGAGTGCCTCAAAGTTAATTGGCGATAACATTAATGCCGGAAAACTGCCTTTTACTACCAGGGCATCAACGGCTTCACGCCCATACGGGAACAAAATATTGGGGCAAACAACTGAAATAATTTGCTCAAGCTGAGCTTCATCAAAAGCTTTCAAAGTGAAAATTCCGGCTTGGTGTACTTCCACTAGAAACGCCACCTCATCTTGGAGTTGGGCTTCAGCTGTCAGGGAAAGGACGACTTCGTAAATATCATCCTGCACCTTATTACTACGAGTCTTGATATCGAAGTTAATCTTCGGCTGCCACTGACTCTGAAACACTTTGGGGCTGCGGGGCGATTCGAAAGAACTGTCTTTCAAATAAATTCTCTGCAATGCAAACTGAGGACCTGTGGATGCAGCACCTTCCCCAGTTGCTGTTGCTTGCTCTGCATTGTTCTCTTCTTCTGCCATGATTTTTCCTGTATGTCGAATTAGCTAATTTCTTTCGAGGCATTTAACCCTCTATGTCTTATCCTGATTGGTAAATTACTTCTGTACCAGAGGCAATGATTGTGACTTCCATTCTGTTACGCCACCTGAAAGCTTGAACACTTCTGAATGGCCAGCTTCTATCAGCATTTTTGTCGCTTCACCTGAGTGTTGTCCCAGTTTGCAAACAACAACGACTGGTTTTTCCTTATGCTTTTTCAACTCCGTGATGCGCTGCTTAAGCTTCGCCAAGGGGATATTTATCGAATCTACAATATGCCCGGATTCGAATTCCTTCTTGTCTCGCACATCAACCACCACTGCATTTTTCCGATTAATCAGCATCACTGCCTGTTGTGGCCTGACACTGCTGCTCCCGGTGCGCTGGTGGTAGAGGATAATAGCGCCCAGGGTGACTATCCACATAATCGACAAGACCAGGTGATTGCCTATGAATTCAACAAACTGCGCCATTAGAAACTGCTTGTAACCCCCGTAAAAATTAGAGCCCTGAACTCAAAAAGGCAGCAAGTATACACGTCTCAGAGGCAGTTAAGAAGCAAGGCTAAATACCGCGCTCGCACTCCACAAGGCTTTTCAGGATAATACCCCTAATCACCCGCTGCCCCTTTGTCCAGAACATCTTCAGCTAAGGAAAATCGAAGTCAATGCGCGTTAAAAACACCGCCCTGTTACTCATCCTGGATGGCTGGGGCCATCGCGAAGAAACTGATTACAACGCTATTCATGCTGCAGATAGTCCGGTCTGGGACCAAATGTGGTCCACTCAGCCAACAACCTTGATAGACACCTCTGGCAAATCAGTTGGTCTTCCGGCTGGCCAAATGGGCAATTCCGAAGTTGGCCATATGAATCTAGGTGCCGGCCGCGTGGTCTATCAGAACCTGACCCGAATCGACAAAGATATTGAAGAAGGACAATTCTTTGATAACGATGTGCTCTGTGAAGCAGTCGATACAGCAGTCAAAAATGGCGGCAAAGTGCATGTCTTGGGTTTGATGTCGCCCGGTGGTATCCACAGCCATGAAGATCAAATTATGGCTGCACTTGAACTGGCAATTAAGCGCGGTGCCGAGCAAGTGTACCTTCATGCATTTCTGGATGGCCGTGACACCCCACCCCGAAGCGCTCTTCCTTCTTTATTAAGGCCCGAAGAATTTCTACGCGATCAAGCTAAAGGTCGAGTCGCCTCAATATGCGGCCGCTTTTACGCCATGGACCGAGATTCAAGATGGGATAGACAGCAGAGCGCATATGATTTACTGACCTTAGGCAAAGCAGAATTCACAGCTAACGATGTCAGCGCTGGACTGCAAGCTGCTTATGACAGAGGCGAGGACGATGAGTTTGTACAGGCGACAGTAATAAAGAAGGGAGAAGAATCAGACGTAACTGTTGCGGACAATGACATTGTGTTGTTTATGAATTTTCGAGCTGATCGTGCTCGCCAGTTAACCCGTGCATTTCTGGATGATGATTTCGATGGATTTGATCGCAGCGCACATCCGAAACTTGGGGAGTTCGTAACGCTCACAGAATACGCAGCGGATATTGATGCACCTTGTGCCTACCCTCCACAAAAACTCGAAAATGTGCTCGGCGAATACCTGGCCAGTCAGGAATGCACACAATTGCGCATTGCAGAAACTGAGAAATATGCCCATGTCACTTTCTTTTTTAATGGCGGTAGAGAAGAACCTTTCGGTGGAGAAGATCGCATGTTGATCCCGTCACCAAAAGTGAAAACTTATGACCTTAAACCTGAGATGTCAGCATTCGAGGTCACCGATGCGCTAGTCGAAGCGGTTCGATCTAGTAAATACGATGCAATAATCTGTAATTACGCAAATGGCGATATGGTTGGTCACACGGGTGACTTCAATGCGTCTGTCAAAGCAGTAGAAGCCGTTGATCAATGCCTTGGCAGAATAGTTCAGGCCATGAAATCGGTTGATGGGCATCTGTTAGTCACAGCAGACCACGGTAATGTGGAGCAGATGATCGATCCTGAAACGAACCAACCGCTCACTTCACATACAAATGGGCCTGTTCCTTTGATTTATGT